>NZ_CP108247.1:4800000-7729880 GCF_045041205.1 Kitasatospora sp. NBC_00070
CTGCTCCGGGAGCGGCTGACCTCGGAACTCGCCGTGCACGAGGCGGGTGAGAACTTCCGGGCGGTCCGCAACCTCGGCTCGGCGCTGCACGGTGTGCGCGAGGTCTTCACCATGCTGCCCACCGAGACCCCGGAGCACTGGACCCTGATCGGCCGCCGGATGGACCGGCTGCCGGTCGCGGTGGCCCAGTACCGCGAGCTGCTGACCGAGGGCGTGGCCCGCGGGCTGCTCTCCGGCCCGCGCCAGGTGGTCACCGTGGTCGGGCAGATCGAGGAGTGGCTGGCGGGGGATCAGCCCGGCGGCTGGTTCGGCCAGTTCGTGCAGGGGGCACCGGAGCCGCAGCGCGCGGAGCTGACCGCGATCGCGGTCACGGCGGCCGAGGCGTTCGCCGAGCTGCGGGTCTGGCTGCGGGACGTCTACGGTGCGGCGGCGGCCGGCGCCCCGGACACCACGGGCCGGGAGCGCTACGCCCGCTGGGTGCGCTACTGGACCGGGTCCGACCTGGACCTGGACGAGGCGTACGGGTGGGCGTGGGAGCAGTTCCACGACCTGGACGCGCAGATGCGGGCCGAGGCCGAGAAGGTGCTCCCGGGCAGCACGCCGATGGCGGCGATGGCCTGGCTGGAGACCGAAGGGCCGGCGATCCAGGGCGAGGAGAACGTCCGGAGTCATCTGCAGGGCCTGATGGACACCGCGATCGCCGACCTGCAGGGCGTGCACTTCGACCTGGCCGAGCCGCTGCTCAAGGTGGAGTCCAGGATCGCCCCGAGCGGCAGCGCCGCGGCCCCTTACTACACGGCCCCCTCGCTGGACTTCTCCCGCCCGGGCCGGACCTGGCTGCCGCTGCTCGGCCGGGACAGCTTCCCGGTCTGGGACCTGGTCTCCACCTGGTACCACGAGGGCGTCCCCGGTCACCACCTCCAGCTGGCCCAGTGGACGTACGTGGCCGACAAGCTCTCCACCTACCAGGTCACCCTCGGCGGGGTGAGTGCCAACCTGGAGGGCTGGGCGCTCTACGCCGAGCGGCTGATGGACGAGCTCGGCTACCTGACCGACCCCGGGCACCGGCTCGGCTACCTGAACGCCCAGATGATGCGGGCGCTGCGGGTGATCGTGGACATCGGCATGCACGTCGGCCTGGAGTTCCCGGCCGACTCCCCGTTCAAGCCCGGCGAGGCGATGCTGCCGGACGACGCCCGGGAGTTCTTCGGGCGGTACTGCGGGCTCTCGGTCGAGTTCCTGGACAGCGAGCTGATCCGCTACCTCGGGCTGCCGGGCCAGGCGATCGGCTACAAGCTCGGCGAGCGGGCCTGGCTGCGCGGCCGGGCGGCGGCCCGGGCGGCGGCCGAGGCCAGGGGCGAGGTGTTCGACCAGAAGGCGTGGCACATGGCGGCGCTCTCCCAGGGGTCGCTGGGACTGGACGACCTGGTCGAGGTGCTGGCCACGCTCTGATTCGTCTAAATCTGGACATAAACCCCTAAATCGTCTTGCTTGTCGCCCTTCCGAGGGATCTCCTGGAGAGAGTGTTGGCCCCACAGCTCTCCCGGAGTCTCTCGGAAGGCGGCAAAACGGTGTCCCAACAACCTGCTCCCGCAGACCAGGCGGTCGATCCACGGCGCTGGTGGGCGCTGGCCGTGATCGCCATCGCCCAGCTGATGATCGTGCTGGACGCGACCATCGTGAACATCGCCCTCCCGTCCGCCCAGCAGGCGCTGGGGATCACGGACGCCAACCGGCAGTGGGTGATCACCGCCTACACGCTGGCGTTCGGCGGCCTGCTGCTGCTCGGCGGCCGGATCGGTGACCTGTTCGGCCGCAAGCGCACCTTCACCGTCGGCCTGCTCGGCTTCGCGGTCGCCTCGGCGATCGGCGGCTTCGCGACCGAGCCCTGGATGCTGTTCGGCGCCCGGGCGCTGCAGGGCGCGTTCGGTGCGGTGCTGGCCCCCTCGGCGCTGTCGCTGCTCTCCAACACCTTCACCGACCCCAAGGAGCGGTCCACCGCCTTCGGCATCTTCGGTGCCATCGCGGGCGGTGGCGCCGCGATCGGCCTGATCTCCGGCGGTCTGCTCACCGAGTACCTGAACTGGCGCTGGTGCCTGTTCGTCAACATCCCGATCGCCCTCGGCGCCGCGATCGGTGCGTTCTACCTGCTCAAGCACGACCACATCGACAAGAGCCGGCGGGTCAAGCTCGACCTGCCGGGCGCGGTGCTCGGCTGCGGTGGTCTGCTGGCCATCGTGTACGGCACCTCGGAGGCGACCGGCCGGGGCTGGGGCGACTGGCTGGTGCTCGGCTGCCTGCTGCTCGGGGCCGCCCTGCTGGCGGTCTTCGTCCTGTTCGAGCGGCGGACCACGCACCCGCTGCTGCCGACGCACATCATCGGCGACCGGAACCGGGGCGGGGCCGCGATCGCGGTCGGCATGGCGATGATCGGGATGTTCGGCCTGTTCCTGTTCCTCACCTACTACCTCCAGGTGATCAAGGGCTACTCGCCGGTGATGGCCGGCGTCGCGTTCCTGCCGATGACCGCCGCGATCGTGCTGAGCTCGACCGGTCTCGCGGCCCGGCTGATGACCCGGCTGCCGTCCCGGAACCTGGTGGTGCCGGGTCTGCTGCTGGCCGCGGCCGCGATGGCCTGGCTGACCCAGATGAAGGTGGGCAGCTCCTACGTGACGATGGTGCTGCCGGCCGAGATCCTGCTCGGCATCGGGATGGGCCTGATCTTCATGCCGACCATGAGCCTGGCCACCCTCGGGGTGGCGCCGAACGAGACCGGTGCCGCCTCCGCCATCATCAACACCGCCCAGCAGGTGGGCGGTTCGATCGGCACCGCGCTGCTCAACACGATCGCGGCCAGCGTCACCACCGGCTGGCTGGCGACCCGAAACGCGGGCGACCCGGCGGTCCGGGCGGCCGGATCCGTGCACGGCTACGCGGTGGCGACCACGGTGGCCATGGGCATCCTGCTGGCGGCGGCGCTGATCGCCTTCCTGATGATCGACCACCGGCCGAAGTCGGGCGAGGCGGAGGCCGCCGAGTCCACCGCGCACGCGCTGGCCTGAACCGGACTGCAATCCCTTGCGGAATCTTTCCGCAAGGGATTGCCCACGTCCCGGGAACCCTGGTTGACTCCGGCCCATGACCGAACACGACCTGCTGGTGGTCGGCGGCGCCGGCGTGGACACCATCGTCCGGCTGGACCGCATCGAACTCCCGGACGCCGACTCCCGGTCCGTCCCGCCGATCCGCGACTACGTGGCGCACACCGGCAACGGCGTCGCGCTCGGGGCGCACGTGCTGGGCCTGCGCACCCACTTCCTGGACTTCCTCGGCGAGGATCCGCAGGCCGAGCTGATCCTGGCCGAGTACCGGCGCCGGGGCCTGGCGTTCAGCCACCTGGTCTCGCCCGACGGCACCCCGCGCTCGGTCAACCTGGTGGACGCCGCCGGCCGCCGGTTCTCCTTCTACGACGGCCGCCACCCGGCCGGGCTCCGGCTGCCCGCCGCCTTCTACCTGCCGCACCTGGAGCGCAGCCGCCACGTGCACCTCTCGATCACCGGCGTGAACCGGGACATGTACCCCGACATCCGGCGACTCGGCCTGACCAGCTCCACCGATCTGCACGACTGGGACGGCGTCAACCCGCACCACCGGCACTACGCGGTCAACTCCGACCTGGTCTTCCTGTCGGTGGCGGGCTGCCGGGGCCGGCACGAGCAGGTGATGCGGCAGATCCTCGCCGAGGGCCGGGCCGCGCTGGTCTCCGCCACCGACGGCGCCAACGGCAGCTACCTGCTCACCCGGGACCGGCCGGACACCGTCCACCACCTGCCCGCGGTGGACCCGGGCGGGCCGGTCGTGGACACCAACGGTGCGGGGGACGCCTACGTGACCGGCTTCCTGTACGGCCGGCTGGCCGGCCGGCCCGCGCTGGACTGCGCCCGGGCCGGGGCGGTCGCCGGGGCGTACGCCTGCACCTCGGCGGGCACCCACACCGACTTCGTCCCGCCCGAGCGGCTGGCGGCGGTGCTCGGCTGATCAGTCGGTGGTGTCGTCCGGGCTCAGCTCGATGTGACCGACCGCCAGGTCGGCCGCCACCCGGTGCTCCATGCCCAGGGCGGCCAGGAACTTGGCGGGCAGCTGGACCCGGCCGGTGCGGTCCAGCATCACGTACTCGCGCTCGCTGACCGTCTCCTGGCCGTGCTCGTCGGTCACCGTGCGGCGGAGCACCTCGCTGCTGGTGCGGCCGTCCCGGATCGCCACCGTGCGGCGGACCTCGCCGGCCACCAGCGGGTCGTGGGTCACCACCACCACGGTGGTGCCGAGCTCGCGGTTGACGGTGCGGAACGCCTCGAAGATCCCGGTGGCGGTCTCCGAGTCCAGCTCACCGGTGGGTTCGTCGGCGAGCAGCACCGCCGGGTCGTTGGCCAGCGCGACCGCGATCGCCACCCGCTGCTGCTGGCCGCCGGACAGCTCGGAGGGGCGCCGCTGGCCCAACTCGCCGATGTCCAGGGCCTCCAGGAGCTCGGCCACCCTGGCGCGCTGCCGGGTGGCGGCCCGGTGGCCCGAGCGCAGCTGCATCGGCAGCGCGACGTTCTGTGCGGCCGTCAGGAACGGCAGCAGGTTGCGGGCGGTCTGCTGCCAGATGAAGCCGACCACCTCGCGCCGGTAGCGCAGCCGGTCCTTGCCGGTCATGGTCAGCAGGTCGCAGCCCGCCACGGTGGCGCTGCCGGCGGTGGGGGTGTCCAGCCCGGCCAGCACGTTCAGCAGGGTGGACTTGCCGCTGCCGGAGGCGCCGACCAGGGCCACCAGGTCGCCCTGGGTCACCGTCAGGTCGAGTCCCTGGAGCGCCTGGACCTCGATTCCGTCCGTGCTGAAGATCCGGACCAGCCGTTCGCAGCTGATCGCCACGTCGGCCCCGACGGTCCGGGGGGCGGCGGCGGCCAGCGCCTTGCGCTGGAGTTCGGCCAGGCTGGGGGGCGGTGTGGTCATCGGGTGTCTCCCGCTCGTAGCTCGGTGGTGATCTGCCGACGGGCGGTGACGGCGGCTTCGGCCAGCACCGCGAGGGAGGCCAGCAGTGCCAGCCCGAGGGTCTGTTCGACGATCGGTGCGGCGGTGAGCCGAAGCCCGGAGGGGACTTCGGCGCCGACCAGGGGGGAGAGGTCGACGGCCGGGCCGAGCAGCAGGATGCAGCCGACCGCCGTCAGGGCTCCGCCGAGGGCGGCGAAGAGGGCCTGGGGGAGGGCTTCGGCCAGGATCAGGGCCAGGCCCTGCCGGGGTCGCAGGCCCATGGTGCGCAGGCGGGCCAGCATCGCGGACCGTTCGGGTCCGGCCCGGAACAGCGTGAGCAGGACGGAGAGCAGGGCGAACAGTGCGGTGGCGCCGACGGTGACCCAGAACAGCCGCTCGGCCGAGTTCTGCAGCGGGTCGTCGCCGAGGACCGCGACGGCTCCGGCGCTGGTCCGCACCAGGTGGCCCGGCCGGTCGCCGGCGGCGGGCTGGCCGAGGAACTCCTCGGCCAGCGCGCGCAGTCGGGCGTCGTCGATGGCTCCGGTGGCCAGCCACTTGTCCGGGCCGCCGAGCCGGGGCAGCAGTTCACCGGCCGGGCCGACCGGCAGGACCACGGTGGTGGAGGACGTCCCGCTCAGGGCGGGGGTGCCGTCCGTGATGCCGACGGTGCGGACCGGCAGCGTCTCGCCCATTCCCAGCCGGACGTCGAACTCGCCCTCCGGCAGGTCACTGCTGATCAGGGCGGGCAGCCGCCGGCCCGGTGCCGTGGCGAGCAGGGCGGGGTCGAACCGGCCCCGCCCGGCGACCTCGGCCAGCTTGGCGTAGCCGACCGGGTCGGCCAGGACCACGATGACCCGGACCGAACCGCCGCCGGCGATCGACAGGTTGGCGTCGTCCTCGATCCAGACCGGCACCGCGGTCTGCACCCCGGGCAGCCGGCCGGCGGCCGTCACGAAGTCCGCCGACAGCGAGCCGTTCAGCTGGGCGTTGACCATGGCGTCGCCGCCGATGGCGTACCTGGCCACCGAGGTCCGGTTGGCGGTGACCGAGCTCAGCACGGTGGAGCCGACCGCGCCGCAGGTCACCGCGAGCACCAGGGCGAGCAGGGGCAGCACCGAGGGCCGCGAGCGCGGGCCGCTGCCCCGGGCGGCCCTGGCCAGGCCGAGGAAGGCGACCGCGCCGGGCATGGGCTTGGCCCGGCGGGCCAGCAGCCCGATCAGGACGGGCTGGAGCCGGGCCAGCAGCAGCGCACCGGTCAGGGCGAGCAGCAGGGGGGCGGCGACCAGCAGCGGGTCGACCCCTTCGCCGAGCGGGGCCACCCCGCGTCGGGCGACCTGGGTGCAGGCCGTCACGGTGGCGGCCAGTACGGCGAGTTCGGCCATCAGGCGGTGGCGTCCGGCCTTGGCCTCGTCGGCCGGGCTGCGGAGCAGCAGGGCGGTGCGGACCGGGAAGGCCAGCAGGGCGAGCAGGGTGACGGAGCCGGCCGCGACGGCGGCGGTCAGCCCGCGGGGGGTGGGCAGCAGGGTGAAGGCGAGCAGGGCGCCGAGTGCGGCGGCGGGGAGCACGGTCAGTGCCCCTTCGCCGAGCAGGCGTCGGCAGATCCCGCCGGTCCTGGCACCGCGGGCGCGGAGCAGCCGTAGCTCGGCCGTCCGCCGTTCGGCGGTCAGCGCCGCCGCGAGGCAGAGCACCACGGCGGCCACCCCGGCGGCACCGGCCGGACCGATCGCGGTGACCGAGTCGATCGCCGACTGCCGCTCCCGGGCGGAGTCGATCAGGCTCCGCAGGTCGGAGGTGAGTCGCAGGCCGGGCCGCGCGGTCGTGTAGGGCATCCGGGCGGCGATCGGTCCTGCGGTGACCGAGGCGAGGCCGAAGGAGGTCTGCCGGAGCTGGTCCGACCGCAGCGCGTCCACCTGTACCGGCAGTCGCCAGAAGTCCTCGTCCCCGTTGCCCCAGCCGGCCAGGCGGGGCAGCGCCTCCGGGCCGGTCAGCCCGACGGTGAACCAGTACGCCTGCGGGGGATTCCCCCGGCCCATGTCACGCATGTTCTTGCACGCCTTGAGGGCACACCCGTCCCCGGCCCAGAACGCCTCGGACGGGTCGACGGCCGCGTACACACCGGTCAGCCGGGCCTGTTGCGGGCCGAGCCCCAGGGCGTCGCCGTCGATCACCGAGCCGAGCTTGATCCCGATGGTCTCGGCGGCGCCCGCCGCCATGGCGATCGGGATCGGTCCCCCGGCGGCGGCGCCGCCCGGCCACTGACCGGCCGTCAGCCGGAGGTGGTCCCAAGCCCCGTGCAGGTGCAGCAGGGCGAGCTCGGGCGGGACGGCCTCCGGCCGGGCCAGCGCGGGATCCGGCAGCACCCGTGGTTTGACGCCCCGGCGGCCGTACACCGGACCGCTCTGGTCGAGCGGTAGCACCGCGCCGACCGCGCCGGTGAGTTCGGCCAGGGTGGCGTCCAGCATCTTCGCCGGGTCCTCGCCCGGGGCCGGGCCCGAGGTGGCCCGCACGCTGGTGGTGAGCGGACCGTGCGAGTTCAGGAAGCCGTGCAGCGCGTCGTTCGCACCCCGGTCCAGCGCCCGGGGCAGCGCGGCGGCCAGGAAGACCAGGGTCAGGGCCAGGGTGGCGGTGAGCAGGGCGGCCAGCGGCGCGGTGCGCAGCCGGGTACGGACCCAGGGGGCCGGGGTGCTCATTTCTCCTCCACGAACCGGAGCCGGGCGGCCACGTCCCGGCGGCGGCCGCCGACCAGGAAGGCGGACAGCAGCGGCAGGGCGGCGGTCCCGGCCGCCAGGGCCAGCACCTGACCGAGCGGCAGCCCGACCAGGACCTCGGGAATCGGCGGGTGGGCCGCCGGGGTGAGCACCAGCAAGGGGACCACCAGGTGCACCAGGACGGCTCCGAGCAGCAGCCCGACCGCGGTGCCGATCGCGACCAGCACCACCTGCTCGGCGGCGGCGGTCCGGTTCAGCAGCCGGCGGGACGCGCCCAGCGCGAGCAGCACGGCCGACTCGCCGGCCCGCTCGGCGGCCGAGGCGGCCGAGGCGGCGGTGAAGCCGATGGCGGCCAGCACGGCGGCGGCCAGCGCCAGCGCGGCCAGCGCGCTCTGCGGGGCGGCGCTCAGCGGGTCACCGATCCGGGCCGCGGCGTCCTCCTCACGGAGCGTCAGCTGCTGGGCGGTCGGTCCGGCCCGCAGGGCGGCGGCGGCCTCGGCCGGGGTGCGGTCGCCGGGACCGGAGGCGGGTAGCCACCACTCGTTGACGGGCGGGGTGTCGGAGCCCCGGTCGCTCAGCCACCGGTCGGTGCGGGGCAGGTCGAGCAGCAGGGCGGTGGTGCCGTACACCGGCAGTGCCTCGACCGCGCCGGTGATCCGGACCGGCAGGTTGGCGCTGCCGACCTGGACCTTGATCAGGTCGCCGACCTTGGCACCGACCGCGGTGAGGTAGCCGCGGGTGGCCAGGCCGTTGACGTCCGGGCCGGACCGGGTGCTGCCGGGGGCGAGCACCAGGCTGCGGCGGTTGTCGAACGGCGAGTAGGAGAGGGTCAGCATCGAGTCGGCGGTGGCCCCGCTGAGCACCTTCAGCGGGGGCCCGCCCTCGGCCGTCGCGGTCCAGGTGCCGGCGGGCGCAGGGACGGCGGTGGCGGGGCCGGTCGCGGTGTCGGCGACGGCGAGGCGACGGACCGTCAGCTCGCCGCCGCCCTCCCGCGAGCCGGTGGGGTGGAGCAGCTCGAAGCCGGTCAGGGTCAGTGGCGCGGCGACCGAGCCGAGCGGCGCGGCGGTCAGCGATCCCAGGTCCACCGAGACGGTCTGCTCGCCCCGGGTCGGGAGCTGGGTGACCAGGATGCGGTGCGCCGTTCCGAAGCCGTCCCGTAGCTGGAGCCAGAGGTCGGGTGCCTGCAACGCCTCCGGTGGTGCGTCGAAGAAGAACATGTCCTGGTTCACGGCGGGGCGGTCGGCGACCTGGACCGCCACGGTCAGGTCGATCCGGGCCGGCTTCCCGGGCAGCCGGAGCCCGGCCGGCTGCGGCTCGGAGAGCGGCGCGAACAGGTCCTTGGCCGACCGGTCGTCGAGCAGGTCGGGCCGGACGGTCAGTTCGGCGGCCGCGCGGGCGGTGTCGGTCAGCAGCATCCGGCCCGGCACGTCGCCCGGCAGGGACTGGTCGACCCGGGCCACCGGCAGCAGCCGGTCGCCGCCGGGCAGGTCCGCGTACCGGCCGCCCTGGCCCAGCGAGGGCAGTGCCGAGCCCCAGATCCGCAGACCGCCCGCCGTGGCGAAGTCGGCCTGGTCGTGCTGCGAGTCGCGCCAGGCGGCGTGCTGGCCGAGGGCCAGGACACCGGTGGCGACCGCCAGCACCAGCAGCAGCACCGGACCGTTCGCCCGGCCCGGGCGGCGGGCCAGCTGCCAGCCGCCCAGCGCCGGGCCGAGGCCACGGCCCCGGGCAGCCAGCCTGGCCCCGATCCGGGCCGCGAACGGCAGCAGCCGGAGCACCAGCAGGGTGCCGGCGCAGAGCGCCAGGGTGGGCGCCGCGATCAGCACCGGGTCGAGGCCCAACTGCCCGTCGGCGTCGACCGAGAGGCCGCCGGTGCGGGCGCCGAGCTGCTGGTACGCGACCACGGCCAGGGCGAGCAGCGCCAGGTCGGCGCCGGAGCGGGCGACGGTGCTGACCACGGCCTGCCGGCGGGAGACCACCCGGCCGCCGTCGCCCCGGAGCACGGTGGGAAGTGCGGTGAGCGCGACGCAGAGCAGCGCGCAGAGCCCGGCCACCGGCCAGCGGACGGCGGTGTCGGCGTGGTCCAGCGGCATTCCGGTCAGCGGGCCGTAGCTGGTCAGCAGCCGCAGCAGCGGTCCGGTCAGCAGCGGGGCGAACAGGGCGGCGGGCAGCGCGAGCAGCAGCGCCTCGACGGCCGTCCAGGCCGCCAGCCTGCGCCGGGTCGCGCCCCGGGCGGTGAGCAGGGCGTTCTCCCGGGTCTGACGCTCCGACACCAGGTGCACCACCAGCAGCAGGGCGGCCCCGGCCAGCACGGCCAGCTGGAGCGCCCCGATCAGCAGGGTGGACTTGGTGACCAGCGTCGCCGAGTGCAACTCGGCCAGCAGGGAGGGCAGTTCGGTCTGCAGCTGGACGCCGGGGGCGTGCTGCTTGACCAGCTCGGGCAGTTGCTCGGCCCGGATCCTGAGCCGGTCGACCCGTTCCGGGTCGGCGGTGCCGAAGTCGGCGGTCAGCAGCGAGGTCCGGCTGTCCTGCGGCAGCAGGCCGGAGGTGAAGACGCCGTCGTCCACCAGCATCGGCCCGTAGGTGGTGAAGCCCCTGACCTGGATCTCGCGGCCACCGAGCGGGTCGAGCCGCCAGTAGGGCGCGTCCCGGTCGGCGGCCCGGTAGACGCCGGTGACCTGGACGGTGAGCGGGCGGCCGCCGTACCGGTCGGAGAAGGTGACCTGGGCGGGCAGCGCGCCCTCGGCCAGGCCGAGCCGGGCCAGCGCGCTCTGCGGTACGGCGGCCTGGACCGTCGCGGCGGTCCCCGCGCTCGCGGCGGTGCCGGTGGCGGAGGGCCACTGACCGGCCGTCAGCTTCACGTGGCTCCGGTCCAGTGCGGCCAGCACGGTCAGGTCCACCTCGCGGGTGGGGCCCGGCAGGCCGGGCAGTCCGTACGGGCGGCTGCGGGCGAGGGTCTGCAGGGTGACCGGCAGTCCGTCGAAGAGCGCGCCGCCGAGGGCGGTCACCCCGGCGTCGTCCGCGGCCCTGGTGTCCAGCCCGTGGTTGGCGCTCAGCAGGAGGTCGACGCGGCTGCCGCCGTCCAGATTTCGCCGCAGTCCGGCCTCGGCCACGGTGCGGTTGAAGGCCACCAGCGTGGTCAGCACCGTGGTGGCGATCAGCACCGTGAACAGCACCGCAGCCGCCAGCGGCAGTCGGCCGCGCAGTCGTCGCAGGACAAAGCCGAGCATGTGTATTTCCCCCCGTTCCGGCCGCCCTGTACCGGATAGCGGACGACTCTGTCAGATTCGAACAAGAAGTGGAAGGGCCTTGCGCGAACCATGTCCGAGGTGGGCAGAATCGGGCATCGTCATACCGCAACGCGCTCGGGGGACAGCACTGATGACCGAAACACCTTCGCCCATGGTCGTGGTCGAGGATCTGCGGCGCAGTTTCGGCGCCGAGCCACGCACGGTGCACGCGCTGCGCGGGGTCTCCTTCACCGCCGCGCGGGGTGAACTCACCGCGCTCAAGGGCCGATCGGGCTCCGGCAAGACCACCCTGCTCAACCTGGTCGGCGGCCTCGACACCCCGACCAGCGGCCGGATCTCGCTCGACGGCAGCGACCTGTCCGGCCTGGACGAGGCGGGCCGGCTGGCGCTGCGCCGGGACCGGATCGGCTTCGTCTTCCAGTCCTTCGGCCTGCTGCCGGTGCTCACCGCCGCCGAGAACGTCGGTGTCCCGATGCGGCTGCGCAAGCTCCCGGCGGCCGAGCGCGAGGAGCGGGTCCGCACCCTGCTCGCCCTGGTCGGGCTGGCCGACCAGGCCGACCAGCGGCCCGCCGAACTCTCCGGTGGTCAGCAGCAGCGGGTCGCGATCGCCCGCGCCCTGGCCAACGACCCGGCCTTGATCATCGCGGACGAGCCCACCGGCCAACTCGACTCCGAGACCGGCCTCGCGGTGATGGAACTGCTCCGCGCGGTGGTGCACTCCCAGGGCGTCACCGCCCTGGTCGCCACCCACGACCCGACCCTGATGGCGCAGGCCGACCGGGTGGTCTCGCTGCACGACGGGCGGATCGTGGACTGAGGCGACCGGCGGTCCGCGGCGGGGCCGTCGGGTGGCGGTCGCATGGCGGTCGCAGAATTCTCACCGCACTCCCAGCGAAAGATCACCCGATCCCCAGCTCGGCAGCCCATAGTCGAACCGAACCTCATCGACTGAACCGACTGGCCGCGTGGGCCGTGACGCTGGGAGCGCCTCCATGACCACCGCGCACCGACTCGCGGTCGGCACACTGATCGCCGCCCTGGTGGCCGTCTCGCCGGCCGCCGCCCGGTCCACCACGCCGTCCTCCGCCCGGCGGGCCGGGCCGAGCGCTGCCCCGGCTCTGGTCGTCCCGCCGGTCGCGGAGAGCCCGGTCGCTCCGACGCCCGCGGCCGCTCCCGTCCCCACGGCCGATCCGGCCCCCGCTGCCGTCGTCCCGCCGGACGCCCCGGTGCCGGTCGACAGCGATGACGACGCCGACGAGGACACCGCCGACGACCCCACGCCGGCCGCCGCGCCGGTCGCCGCCGCCCCGTCCCCCAGCCGGAAGCCCTCGGCCCCCGCTCCGTCGTCCGCCCCGGTCCCGTCGGCCACGCCCACCCCCTCGGCCACCCGTTCCTCGGGCCTCGGCACCACCGCCACCGCCCCGGCCACCACCGAATCCGCCCGTGTCGGCGCCCTGTTCACCGGCGGCCACCACTTCTGCACGGCGAGCGTGGTGGACAGCCCGAGCGGCACCTTCGCCCTCACCGCCGCCCACTGCCTGTCCTCGGCCACCGGCGTCACCTTCGCCCCCGGCTACCGCAACGGAAGCTCCCCGTACGGGACTTGGCAGGTCACCGCAGTCCACACCAGCGAGGGCTGGCAGCAGGACCGGGACCCCGACGAGGACTACGCCCTGCTGGAGATCGCCCCCGACGCCGCCGGCCACACCGTCCAGGCCACGGTCGGCGGCAACCCGATCGGCTTCGGCGCCTCGCCCACCGCCACCGCCCGGCTGTACGGCTACCCCAGCCGCAGCGACGCCCCCATCCTCTGCACCGCCCCCACCACCGCCCAGTCCGCCCACCAACGCCGGATCGACTGCCCCGACTTCCCGGGCGGCACCAGCGGCGGCCCGTTCGTCGAAGCCGGCACCGGCCACGTGATCGGCGTCATCGGCGGCTACCAGGAGGGCGGCGACACCGAGGACATCTCCTACGCCGCCACCTTCGGCGACACCCTGGCCGCCCTCTTCATCAAGGTCACCACCGGCTGATCCCTGCACCACCCAACGGCCCGGAGCCACCCGGGACATGACGAAGGCCCAAGCTGACCGATGGTCAACTTGGGCCTTTGCAGCACTTCTTGCGAAGTGCCCCCGGCAGGATTCGAACCTGCGCACCCGCCTCCGGAGGGCGGTGCTCTATCCCCTGAGCTACGGGGGCCTGCTTGGTGTCCCGTGGTGGCGACGTGGAGAACATTACCAGGCCGGGGGAGTGGTCCGTGCACGGGTTTCGGGGGTGGGTCGGCCGGGTGCGGACGGAAGTCGGGAAAGGCCGGACGGGTGGGTGGGTGCGCGGCTACCCTCGGTGAGGTGTCCGGAGCGCCCGGGCGGGTCCTCGTGGTGGACGACAGCGAGGTGATCCGCCAGCTGATCAGAGTCAACCTGGAGCTCGAGGGCTTCGAGGTGGTGACGGCTGCCGATGGCGCGGAGTGCCTGGAGGTGGTCCGCCGGGTGGCGCCCGACGTCGTGACGCTCGACGTGATGATGCCAAGGCTGGACGGACTCCGGACGGCGGCCCGGCTGCGGGCGGCACCGGCGACCAGGCGGCTGCCGATCGCGATCGTGAGCGCGTGCGCGCCGGCCGAGCTGCGACAGGGTGAGTCGGTGGGCGTGGACGGGTACCTCGGGAAGCCGTTCGACCCGGCCGACCTGGTGGCGCTGGTCCGGCGGCTGATGCTGCTGAGCCGGCGGGACGCCCCACGGCAGCGATTCGCCTACGGGTTCGGCGGTGGCTTCGATCCGGGCATGGAGCTGGGTGAGAGCGGCTGACGTTCGCCCAGAGCGAACATCGGCACCCGAAAGCCGCAGCACGCCCGTCTCAACGGGTAAACCGGGTGCGGTCGCCCACCGCCTCTCGCCTAGGCTGGGGCGCGTGACACCCGCAGAGCTTTCCCAGGCAGTCCAGGCCGCAGTGAGCGCCGCCGTCGAGGCGGGCGAGCTGACCGTCGCCGTGCCCGAGCACGTGACGATCGAGCGGCCCAAGAACAGGGACCACGGCGACTACGCCACCAACGTGGCCCTCCAGCTCGCGAAGGCGGCCGGCAAGCCGCCGCGAGCCATCGCGGAGATCCTGTCCGCGCGCCTGCGAGAGATCGCCGGGGTGTCGAAGGTGGACATCGCCGGTCCGGGCTTCCTCAACATCACGCTGGACGCCGCCACCCAGGGTGAGCTGGCCCGCACCATCGTCGAGGCCGGCCCGGCGTACGGCCGGAACGAGGCGCTCAAGGGCCTCAAGATCAACCTTGAGTTCGTCTCCGCCAACCCGACCGGCCCGATCCACATCGGCGGCGTCCGCTGGGCCGCCGTCGGCGACTCGCTGGCCCGGGTGCTCCGGGCCACCGGCGCCGAGGTCACCACCGAGTACTACCTGAACGACGCCGGCGTGCAGATCGGCAAGTTCGCCGCCTCGCTGCAGGCCGCCGCCAACGGCCGGCCCGCGCCGGAGGACGGCTACGTGGGCGAGTACATCGTCGACATCGCCAAGGCCCTGGTGGCCGGCGTGCCGGGTGTGCTCGACCTGCCCGAGGACGAGCAGCTCAAGGTTTTCCGGGCCGAGGGTCTCAAGCTGATGGTCGCCGAGATCAAGCGCTCGATGGACGAGTTCGGCACCCACTTCGACGTCTGGTTCTCCGAGAAGTCGCTGCACGACTCGGGCGCCGTCGGGAAGGCGATCGAGCGGCTGCGCGAGCAGGGCCACGTCTTCGACCAGGACGGTGCGATCTGGCTGCGCACCACCGACTTCGGCGACGACAAGGACCGGGTGCTGGTCAAGGCCGACGGCGAGACCACCTACTTCGCCGCCGACGCCGCCTACTACCTGAGCAAGCGGGACCGGGGCAGCGAGGTCTCGGTCTACATGCTCGGCGCGGACCACCACGGCTACGTCAACCGGCTGAAGGCCATCGCGGCCTGTGCGGGCGACGACATGGACCGCAACATCGAGGTCAAGATCGGCCAGTTCGTGAAGATGCTTCGCGACGGCGAAGAGGTCCGGATGTCCAAGCGGGCCGGCAACATCATCACGATCGACGACGTGATCGACTGGATCGGCGTGGACGCGGCCCGGTACACCCTGGTCCGGCTGCCCACGGACTCCACCATCACGCTCGACATCAACGTGCTGACCAGCCAGACCAACGAGAACCCGGTCTTCTACGTGCAGTACGCGCACACCCGGATGTGCGGCGTCCAGCGCAAGGCGGCCGAGCTGGGCATCACCAAGTCCGCCGACTTCAAGCCGGAACTGCTCTCCACCGAGTGGGAGTCCGCACTGCTCGGCCAGCTCGGCGAGTTCCCCGGCGTCCTCGCCAAGGCGGGCGTCCACCGCGAGCCGCACCACGTCGCCCAGTACCTGGAGCGGGTCGCCCGGGACTACCACCGGTTCTACGACCACTGCCAGATCCTGCCCAAGGGCGACGAGCCCGTCACCGACCTGACGCACGCCCGGCTCTGGCTGGCCGACGCCACGCGCACGGTCATCGCCAACGGGCTCACGCTGCTGGGCGTATCGACGCCCGAGCGGATGTAGTCGCCAACCCCCAAGCGCCCCGGGGGCGGTGACGGTCCGTCAGGACACGTCACCGCCCCTACTCGTAAGGACACCACGATGAGCCGCTCCGCCCACCCCGCCGGCCCCCGCCACGGTGACGTACTGCCCGAGGGCCACTACCTCGCCCCGCCGAGCGACCTGAACGCGCTCGACCCCAAGGTCTGGTCCCGCACCGTCACCCGCGATGCCGAGGGCGTCGTCACCGTCGGCGGCCTCGACGTCAAGGCGCTGGCCGCCGAGTTCGGCACCCCGGCGTACGTCATGGACGAGGCCGACTTCCGGGCCCGGGCCCGCGCCTGGCGGGACGCGTTCGGTGAGGGTGCCGACGTCTACTACGCGGGCAAGGCGTTCCTCTCCAAGGCGATCGTCCGCTGGCTGCACGAGGAGGGGCTCAACCTCGACGTGTGCAGCGCGGGCGAGTTGGCGGTCGCGCTGGCCGCCGGCATGCCGGGCGAGCGGATCGCGCTGCACGGCAACAACAAGTCGCCGGACGAGCTGGAGCAGGCGGTCAAGGCGGGCGTCGGGCACATCGTGGTCGACTCGTACCAGGAGATCGACCGGCTGGCCGCGATCGCGGCCGCCCAGGGCGTCCGGCAGCCGGTGCTGATCCGGGTGACGGTCGGCGTCGAGGCGCACACCCACGAGTTCATCGCCACCGCGCACGAGGACCAGAAGTTCGGCCTGTCGCTGAGCGGCGGCCGGGCGGCCGAGGCGGTCCGCCGCACCCTCGCGCACCCGAGCCTCGAACTGCGCGGCATCCACTCGCACATCGGCTCGCAGATCTTCGACACGGCCGGCTTCGAGGTGGCCGCCCGCCGGGTGGTCGGGCTGCTGGTGCAGGTCAGGGACGAGCACGGGGTGGAGCTGCCGGAGATCGACCTCGGCGGCGGCCTGGGCATCGCGTACACCAGCGAGGACGACCCGCGCGAGCCCGCCGAGATCGCCGCCTCGCTGGCCGAGATCGTCCGCCGGGAGTGCGCCGCCGCCAGCCTGAACGCACCGCGGCTGAGCGTCGAGCCGGGCCGGGCGATCGTCGGCCCGACCGCGTTCACGCTGTACGAGGTCGGTACGATCAAGCCGCTCGACGGACTGCGCACCTATGTCAGCGTGGACGGCGGCATGTCGGACAACATCCGCACCGCGCTCTACGACGCCGAGTACTCCGTCGCCCTCGTCTCGCGCACCAGTGAGGCCGAGCCGATGCTGGTCCGGGTGGTCGGCAAGCACTGCGAGTCCGGCGACATCGTGGTCCGGGACGCCTTCCTGCCCGCCGACCTGACGCCGGGCGACCTGATCGCGGTCCCCGCGACCGGGGCGTACTGCCGCTCGATGGCGAGCAACTACAACCACGCCCTCAAGCCCCCGGTGCTCGCCGTCCTGGACGGTGCGGCCCGGGTGATCGTCCGCCGCGAGACGGAGGAGGATCTCCTGCGGCTCGATATCGGATGAGGAAATTCTCGTCTCAGATGATGGACCGGCCATAGATTCGTGCGGCTGGTCCCGGAGACTGGTACGGACCGAATACCCTGCGGGCGGCGAATACCGCCAACGAATGAGCCCGCCGGAAAACCCGAGAAAGCAGAGCGGAGTCGGATGATGCGTACGCGCCCGCTGAAGGTGGCGTTGCTGGGCTGTGGTGTGGTGGGCTCCGAGGTGGCGCGCATCATGACGACGGACGCCGCCGACCTCGCCGCGCGGATCGGCGCTCCGGTCGAGCTCGTCGGGGTCGCGGTCCGCCGGGCCGGCCGGGCCCGCGCCGGGGTCCCCGAGCACCTGATCACCACCGACGCCGAGGCCCTGGTGAACCGCGGCGACATCGACGTGGTGATCGAGGTGGTGGGCGGCATCGAGCCGTCCAAGCACCTGATCCTGAGCGCCTTCGCGAACGGCGCCTCGGTGGTCTCCGCCAACAAGGCGCTGCTGGCCAAGGACGGCGCCGAGCTGCATGCCGCCGCCGCCGCCGCGGGCGTGGACCTCTACTACGAGGCCGCCGTCGCCGGGGCCATCCCGCTGCTCCGCCCGCTCCGCGAGTCGCTCGCCGGGGACAAGGTGAACCGGGTGCTCGGCATCGTCAACGGCACCACCAACTTCATCATGGACAAGATGGACTCCACCGGCGCCGGGTACTCCGAGGCGCTGGAGGAGGCCACCGCGCTCGGTTACGCCGAGGCCGACCCGACCGCCGACGTGGAGGGCTTCGACGCCGCCGCGAAGGCCGCCATCCTGGCCGGGATCGCCTTCCACACCAAGGTGACCGCCGCCGACGTCTACCGCGAGGGCATCACCGAGGTGACCGCCGCCGACATCGCCTCCGCCAAGGAGATGGGCTGCGTGGTCAAGCTGCTGGCGATCTGCGAGCGGGCCGCCGACGGCGAGTCGGTCACCGCCCGGGTGCACCCCGCGATGCTGCCGCTGAGCCACCCGCTGGCCTCCGTCCGCGAGGCGTACAACGCGGTCTTCGTGGAGGCCGAGGCGGCCGGCCGGCTGATGTTCTACGGCCCTGGCGCCGGTGGCGCGCCGACCGCCTCCGCGGTGCTCGGCGACCTGGTCGCGGTCTGCCGCAACAAGGTCAACGGCACCACCGGCCCCGGCGACTCGGTGTACACCCAGCTCCCGGCCAAGCCGATGGACCAGGTGATCACCCGGTACCACGTGAGCCTGGACGTGGACGACCGCGCGGGCGTGCTGGCCCAGGTGGCCTCCGTCTTCGCCGAGCACGGCGTGTCCATCGACACCGTGCGCCAGCAGGGCCGAAGTGTGGGCAGCGGCGACGAAGTCGCCTCGGTCGAGGGCGGTGGCGGGCGACGGGCGGGCGACGCCTCGCTCGTCGTGGTCACCCACCGCGCCACCGACGCCGCCCTGTCGGCGACGGTCGACAAGCTCCGCGCGCTCGACAGCGTGCGGGACGTGGCCAGCATCATGCGGGTTGAAGGGGAGTAGGTAGCACCATGAACGCCGTCATCCAGAGCGGTCGTACCCACCAGTGGCGCGGCCTCATCGAGGAGTACCGCGACCGCCTGCCGGTCTCCGCCGCCACCCCCGTGGTCACCCTGCTCGAAGGCGGTACGCCGCTGGTACCCGCGCAGGTGCTCTCCGAGCGCACCGGCTGCGAGGTCTACCTCAAGGTCGAGGGCGCCAACCCGACCGGGTCCTTCAAGGACCGCGGCATGACGATGGCGATCTCCAAGGCCAAGGAGGACGGTGCCCAGGCCGTCATCTGCGCCTCCACCGGCAACACCTCGGCCTCCGCCGCGGCGTACGCGGTGCGGGCCGGCATGGTCTCCGCCGTGCTGGTGCCGCAGGGCAAGATCGCGCTCGGCAAGATGGGCCAGGCCCTGGTGCACGGCGCGAAGATCCTCCAGGTGGACGGAAACTTCGACGACTGCCTCACCCTTGCGCGTGAACTCTCCGAGAAGTACCCGGTGGCGCTGGTCAACTCGGTGAACCCGGTCCGGATCGAGGGCCAGAAGACCGCCGCCTTCGAGATCGTCGACATGCTCGGCGACGCCCCGGACATCCACGTCCTCCCGGTCGGCAACGCGGGCAACATCACCGCCTACTGGAAGGGCTACACCGAGTACGCCAAGGACGGCCTGGCCGACCGCACCCCGCGGATGTGGGGCTTCCAGGCGTCCGGCTCGGCCCCGATCGTGGACGGCGCCCCGGTGCTCAAGCCGCAGACCATCGCCACCGCGATCCGGATCGGCAACCCGGCGTCCTGGGACTACGCGATCGCCGCGCGGGACGACTCGGGCGGCCTGATCGACAAGGTGACGGACCGTCAGATCCTGTCCGCCTACCGGCTGCTGGCCGCGCAGGAGGGTGTCTTCGTGGAGCCCGCCTCGGCCGCCTCGGTGGCCGGCCTGCTGGCCAAGGCGGAGGCCGGCCTGGTCGACCCGGGCCAGCGGATCGTCTGCACCGTGACCGGCAACGGCCTCAAGGACCCGGACTGGGCGGTGGCCGGCGCGCCGCAGCCGCAGATCGTGCCGATCGACCCGGAGACGGCCGCCCGCCGCCTCGGGCTGTTGGACTGACGAGCTGTCAACAAGCGGGCCGACTCTTTCGGGGGTCGGCCCGACTTGTTTGCCGAGGGGGGCTTTTCTGCCCGACCGCGCCGACTTCCGGGCGGAATCGCTGCCCGATTTCGCGCAATTTCCGGCCAGAATCGGCAACACGGCAGATCGGAGGGGTGCGGGGTGTACCGCTGTGGAACCTCTCTTCGATAGTCTGGTCAACAGCGGGCCGCGCCGTGCGCCGCGCCCGCCCCGCCGGGGCAGCTGTCGCGAAAACCCCGCACACGTACCACCGCAGGCCCGACCCCAACCGGGCCGTCACCTCCCAGGAGAGTCCCACCACCATGGCTGGTCCCGCGTTCCGTGCTGCCGCCGTCCGGGTCCGGGTTCCCGCGACCAGTGCCAACCTCGGCCCCGGCTTCGACGCCTTCGGACTCGCCCTGGGCCTGTACGACGACGTGGTGGTCCGGGTCGCCGAATCCGGCCTCTCGGTGGACATCGCCGGTGAGGGTGCGGCCACCCTGCCGCGCGACGAACGGCATCTGATGATCCGTTCGATGCGGGCCGCCTTCGACCGCCTCGGCGGACAGCCGCGCGGTCTGGAGGTGGTCTGCGCCAACCGGATACCGCACGGCCGGGGCCTGGGCTCCTCCTCCGCCGCGATCTGCGCCGGCATCGTCGCCGCCCGCGCCGTCACCATCAGCGGCCCGAGCGCGCTGGACGACGCCGCCCTGCTGGCCCTCGCCTCCGAGCTGGAGGGCCATCCCGACAACGTCGCCGCCTGCCTGCTGGGCGGGTTCACCATTGCCTGGACGGACGAGGACGCCGCCAAGGCGGTCCGGCTGGAGCCGTCCGAGCTGGTCGTGCCGGTGGTCTTCATCCCGTCCACCGAGGTGCTCACCGAGACCGCCCGGGGCCTGCTGCCGAAGACCGTCCCGCTCTCCGACGCCGCCGTCAACGCCGGTCGGGCCGCCCTGCTGGTGGAGGCCCTGACCAACCGTCCGGAGCTCCTCCTGCCCGCCACCGAGGACCGTCTGCACCAGGACTACCGGGCCTCCGCGATGCCGGAGAGCGCCGGTCTGGTGGGCGCCCTGCGGGCCGAGGGCATCCCGGCCGTGATCTCCGGCGCCGGCCCCACCGTGCTCGCCCTCGCGGACGAGGCGAACGCCGAGAAACTGCTCTCCTTCGCAGGTGACGGCTTTGCCGCCCACCGGCTCCGGCTCGACGGCACCGGTGCCTCGGTGCTCCCGCTGGACGGCTGAGCAAGACGGTCGCACGGACACGATTGACGAGAACGGGGCCGGGGAATGTCTCAGGGGGTCGGTAGTGTTAACCTCATTGCTGCACCAGGTGCCCTCCGGGGTGCCGTGCGCCACGTCCCGATCCCGAGCCTCCGCTGTTGCGGCCAGTCCGCACGAGTGGGGCCGTGGACGAGCGGGACCACGATTCTCCGGGAGCCCTCCGCAGCGCGTACGCAGCCTGCCTGCGCAATGGCGGCCGTTTCCCGAAGCCGTGACGGCACCTGACTCCCTCCCGCGGCCTCCCACATAGAGGCACGCCCGGATGGGGCCCGGCCACCGTCACGCGACGGGGGCCCGGGTATCGCAGGCAGCGGGGCCGGCACGAGACCGATCCGCGCCACTCCGCACCACCGTGCACATCGCAGCTCTTCCCCGACTGGCAGCGCCATTCGGGGGATCACCGCCTCGGACCGACGCAGTCAAGCGTTGGTCAGGACAGCACAACCGGTCGCCGAGCCAGACAGGCCGACGTCCGCTCCAGGGAAGGACCCTTAGTGAGCGACTCCACCGATCTGATGGGCGCGCGCCCCGACGCCGACGCGTCAGACACCGCCGCCCCGGCGGCTCCGGCCAAGCGCCGCCGTACCGCTGCCGCGGGCCTCGACGGCCTGGTCCTGGCCGAGCTGCAGAAGCTCGCCTCGACCCTCGGGATCAGCGGTACCGGCCGTCTCCGCAAGAGCCAGCTGATTGACGCCATCAAGGAGAAGAGCGGGGGCGACCCGCTGCTGGCAGGCGCCGCCGCCCCGGCCGCTCCCGCCAAGCGGGCCGCCAAGGCCGCCGCTCCGGCCGCCGTCGAGGCCCCCGTGGCCGAGCCGAAGGCCGACGCGCAGGCCGAGGAGGCCGCTCCGCCGCGGGCCGCCCGCCGGACCAAGGCCGCCGCGGCCGCCCCGGCCGCCGAGCCGCAGGCCCAGATCGAGATCCCGGTCCAGGCCGCCGCCGAGACCGCCGCCCCGGCCCGCGCCGAGCGGACCCGCCGCCGGGCCACCTCGGCCGCCGGTGCGCCGACCGCCGAGGCCGCTGCCGCGGCCACCGCCGAGTCGACCGCCACCGCGGTCGCCGACACCCGTACCGATGCCCGGACGCTCGACGCCGAGGGCCGGACCGAGACCCGCCGGGACCGTCGGGACCGCCGCGACCGACGCGAGGGCGGCGAGCGCACCGAGACCACCGAGGGCCAGCCGGCCCAGGCCGGTCAGGACGGCGACAGCCGCGAGTCCCGCCGGGACCGCCGCAACCGCCGGGACCGCACCGACCGTCCGGAGCGCGGCGAGCGCCAGCAGGGTCAGCAGACCCAGCAGGGCGGCGGCCAGGACAGCGCCCCGCAGCAGAACCGTCAGCAGAGCAGCAGCCCGCAGCAGCAGCAGCCGGTCGGCGGCTACGACGACGACGAGTTCGGCGACGGCCGGCGCGGCCGCCGGGGTCGTTACCGCGACCGCCGGGGCCGTGGCACCCGGGGCGAGCGCTTCGAGGCCGGCCCGGCCGAGGTGCAGGTCAACGACGACGACGTGCTGATCCCGGTCGCGGGCATCCTGGACATCCTCGACAACTACGCCTTCGTCCGGACCTCCGGCTACCTGCCCGGTTCGAACGACGTCTACGTCTCGCTGGCCCAGGTCCGCAAGAACGGCCTGCGCAAGGGCGACGCGATCACCGGTGCGGTGCGCCAGCCCAAGGACGGCGAGCGGCGCGAGAAGTTCAACGCCATGGTGCGGCTGGACTCGGTCAACGGCATGGACCCGGAGAGCGGCCGCAACCGCCCCGAGTTCGGCAAGCTGACCCCGCTCTACCCGCAGGAGCGGCTGCGGCTGGAGACCGACCCGGGCATCCTGACCACCCGCATCATCGACCTCGTGTCGCCGATCGGTAAGGGCCAGCGCGGTCTGATCGTCGCCCCGCCGAAGACCGGCAAGACGATGATCATGCAGGCGATCGCCAACGCGATCACCCACAACAACCCCGAGTGCCACCTGATGGTCGTCCTGGTCGACGAGCGTCCGGAAGAGGTCACCGACATGCAGCGGTCGGTCAAGGGCGAGGTCATCTCCTCGACCTTCGACCGCCCGGCCGAGGACCACACGGTCGTCGCCGAGCTGGCCATCGAGCGCGCCAAGCGCCTGGTCGAGCTGGGCCACGACGTGGTCATCCTGCTGGACTCGATCACCCGTCTGGGCCGCGCCTACAACCTGGCGGCGCCGGCCTCCGGCCGCATCCTGTCCGGTGGTGTCGACTCGACCGCGCTCTACCCGCCGAAGAAGTTCTTCGGCGCGGCGCGCAACATCGAGAACGGCGGCTCGCTGACCATCCTCGCCACCGCGCTGGTGGAGACCGGCTCGCGGGCCGACGAGGTGGTCTTCGAGGAGTTCAAGGGCACCGGCAACATGGAGCTCAAGCTCGACCGCAAGCTCTCGGACAAGCGGATCTTCCCGGCCGTCGACGTCGACGCGTCGAGCACCCGTAAGGAGGAGATCCTGCTGGGCAGCGAGGAGTTGGCCATCACCTGGAAGCTCCGCCGGGTGCTGCACGCGCTGGACTCGCAGCAGGCGATCGAGCTGCTGCTGGACAAGATGAAGCAGACCAAGAGCAACGCCGAGTTCCTGATGGTGATCGCCAAGAACACCCCCGGCCAGGACTGACCTCCCGGCAGGAACCAGAGAGCCCCGGACCGCAACCGCGGTCCGGGGCTCTCGCGTCTCCCTGGGCGACCCGTGAAACGGACTTATCGGTATCCGACTCCCTTATGCTCAGAATGAAGGTCATACCGACCAAGCCCCAGAGAACTGAGGACGAGACGCTATGGCCGAGCACCGACGCAAGACCCTGAGCCGGCGGATACGCCTGCGCAGGACCATCGCGTGCACGGTGGCCGGGCTGCTGGTGCTCGGCGGCGGGGCGGCCGGGTACGCGTACTGGAAGCTCAACGGGAACATCAAGAGCATCGACATCGACGCCCAGCTCGGCACCGCCCGGCCGCCGGCCTCGACCAACGGCTCGTTCAACGTGCTGGTGCTCGGCTCGGACTCGCGGAACGGCAAGAACGGCGACCTGGCCGGCGGCGACACCGACGGCACCGCCCGTTCGGACACCGCGATGGTGGTGCACGTCAACCAGGCGCACACCCAGGCCGAGGTGGTCTCGATCCCCCGGGACACCCTGGTCGCCCGGCCCTCCTGCACCGCCGTCGGCAGCGGCGCCACGGTGCCCGCCGCGAAGAGCGTGATGTTCAACACCGCGTACGAGGTGGGCGGCCCCGCCTGTGCGGTGAAGACCACCGAGCAGCTCACCGGGCTGCGGATGGACCACTTCGTCGAGATCGACTTCGCCGGCTTCGCGTCCTTCGTGGACGCCATCGGCGGGGCCACCGTGACCACCACGGTGCCCATCGACGACAAGGACAGCGGCCTGCACCTGGCGGCCGGCACGCACCGGCTGAACGGCGACCAGGCCCTGGCCTTCGTCCGGACCAGGCACGGCGTCGGCGACGGCAGCGACCTGGGCCGGATCGAGCTGCAGAAGCAGATGGTCAAGTCGCTCCTGACCCAGATCAAGGGCATGGGGCTGTTCGGCAACCCGGCCAAGCTCTGGTCGGTGGGGGACAAGCTCACCAAGAGCATCACCACCGACTCCGACCTGGCCTCGGTGAGCGCCCTGGTCGGCCTCGCCGACACCCTGAAGCCGATCGGCCCGGAGAACCTCAGCATGGTCACCCTGCCGGTGGTGACCGCCCCGAGCGACCCGAACCGGGTGATCCCGGCCGAACCCCGGGCCGCCGAGCTGTGGCGGGCGCTGGCCGCCGACCGGGCGGTGCCCGAGTCGGTGCTGAGCAGCCAGCCGGCCAATCCGGCCGAGGCGACCCCCTCGGCCGCCGCCGGGGCCGCCCGGAGCGGGGCCTCGGCCGCTCCCCGCAGGTAGCCGGAATACCTGTGGTCCGCACTCGGTTTGGGAAGATGCGGTCAGTCCTGGCAGACTGGTCCGTCGGTCCCGGTTCACGTGCGGCTGTCAGCTGCCGACCCGGTGCCCTCCCGAACACTAGGAGAACCCCTTGAAGCCCAACGTTCACCCCGAGTACGTGGTCACCAACGTGACCTGCACCTGCGGCGCCGAGTTCCAGACCCGCTCGACCGAGACCAGTGGCGTCATTCGCGCCGAGGTCTGCTCGCAGTGCCACCCGTTCTACACCGGCAAGCAGAAGATCCTGGACACCGGTGGCCGCGTCGCCCGCTTCGAGGCCCGCTTCGGCAAGAAGCTCTCCGCGAAGCAGGACTAGCGTCCGTACGGCGCCGGTCCGGGCGTACCCAGCTACTCATGGGTGCGCTCGGACCGGCGCCGTTCGCGTCTCCCCCCACTCGCCATCCCTGTCAATGCAGCTTCAGCGGAAGTAGGCCCACCCGATGTTCGAGGCAGTCGAAGAGCTCCTCACCGAGCACGCCGCCCTCGAGTCGAGGCTGGCCGACCCCTCGGTCCACGCCGACCAGGCGAACGCCCGCAAGCTCTCCAAGCGGTACGCCGAGCTGACCCCGATCACCCGTACCTACCGGGCCTGGAAGCAGGCCGGGGAGGACATCGAGGCCGCTCGTGAACTCGCGCTCGAGGACTCGGACTTCAT
The DNA here is from genome assembly GCF_045041205.1 of Kitasatospora sp. NBC_00070. Classification (NCBI taxonomy): domain Bacteria; kingdom Bacillati; phylum Actinomycetota; class Actinomycetes; order Kitasatosporales; family Streptomycetaceae; genus Kitasatospora; species Kitasatospora sp. NBC_00070. The sequence continues at coordinate 4,825,474 of NZ_CP108247.1, forward strand.
CGCCGAGATGAAGTCCTCGGAGGCCCGGCGCGACGAGCTGACCGAGGAGCTGCGGGTGCTGCTGGTGCCGCGCGACCCCAACGACGAGAAGGACGTCATCCTGGAGGTCAAGGCGGGTGAGGGCGGCGAGGAGTCCGCGCTGTTCGCCGGTGACCTGCTCCGGATGTACCTGCGGTTCGCCGAGCGGGTGGGCTGGAAGACCGAGATCATCGACGCCAACGAGTCCGACCTCGGCGGCTACAAGGACGTCTCGGTCGCCGTGAAGACCAAGGGCACCCCCGAGCCCGGCCTCGGCGTCTGGGCCCGGCTCAAGTACGAGGGCGGCGTGCACCGCGTGCAGCGCGTGCCGGCCACCGAGTCGCAGGGCCGGATCCACACCTCGGCGGCCGGCGTGCTGGTCACCCCGGAGGCGGAGGAGGTCGAGGTCGAGATCATCGCCAACGAGCTGCGGATCGACGTCTACCGCTCCTCGGGCCCGGGCGGGCAGTCCGTCAACACCACCGACTCGGCGGTCCGGATCACCCACCTGCCGACCGGTATCGTGGCGTCCTGCCAGAACGAGAAGAGCCAGCTGCAGAACAAGGAGCAGGCCATGCGCATCCTGCGTTCGCGGCTGCTGGCCGCCGCGCAGGAGGCGGCCGACCTGGAGGCGTCGGACGCCCGGCGCAGCCAGGTCCGCACCGTGGACCGCTCCGAGCGGATCCGGACGTACAACTTCCCGGAGAACCGCATCTCGGACCACCGCACCGGGTTCAAGTCGTACAACCTGGACCAGGTCCTGGACGGCGAGCTCAACGCGGTGATCCAGTCCTGCGTGGACGCCGACGCGGCGGCCAAGCTGGCCGCCGCCGCCCAGGAGAACTGACCCGGACAAGGGGTGTACGGATGAACCTGCTGCTCGCCGAGGTGGCCCAGGCCACCCAGCGGTTGGCCGCGGCCGGGGTGCCGTCGCCGCGCTTCGACGCGGAGGAACTCGCCGCACACGTCCACAGCGTCAAGCGCAGTCAGCTGCACACGGTGAAGGACAGCGAGTTCGACGCCCGGTACTGGGAGGCCATCTCCCGCCGGGAGGCGCGCGAACCGCTCCAGCACATCACCGGCCGGGCCTTCTTCCGCTACCTGGAGCTGGAGGTCGGCCCCGGCGTCTTCGTGCCCCGGCCCGAGACCGAGTCGGTGGTCGAGTGGGCCATAGACGCCGTCCGCGACATGGACGTGGCCGAGCCGCTGGTGGTCGACCTGTGCACCGGCTCCGGCGCGATCGCGCTGGCGCTGGCCCAGGAGCTGCCGCGCTCCACCGTGCACGCCTTCGAGCTGGACGAGGGCGCGATGAAGTACACCCGGCGCAACATCGCCGCCAGCTCCGACCGGGCCCGGGTCACCCTGCACGCGGGCGACGCGACCCGGGCGTTCGAGGACGACCGCTCCTGGGACGGCCGGTTCGACCTGGTGATCAGCAACCCGCCGTACATCCCGCTCACCGAGTGGGAGTACGTGGCGCCCGAGGCCCGTGACCACGACCCGCAGATGTCGCTGTTCTCCGGCGAGGACGGCCTGGACGCGATCCGCGGCATCGAGCGGGTCGCCGCCCGGCTGCTGCGCCCCGGTGGCGTGGTGGTGATCGAGCACGCCGACACCCAGGGCGGGCAGGTGCCGTGGGTGTTCCGCGAGGAGAGCGGCTGGACGGACGCCGCCGACCACCGGGACCTGAACAACCGGCCGCGTTTCACGACCGCGCGCAAGGCGTCGCTGTGAACCGGCTCCTGACGACAAGCCAGTTTTCCGAGAGGGGACCGCACCGATGAGCCGCCGCTACGACTGCGCCGACGCAGGCGACCGCGAGACCGGGCTGCGCGAGGCCGCTTCGGCGATCCGCCGGGGCGAGCTGGTCGTGCTGCCGACCGACACCCTGTACGGGATCGGTGCGGACGCGTTCAGCCCGGAGGCGGTCGGCGCCCTGCTGGACGCCAAGGGACGCGGCCGGAACATGCCCTCCCCGGTGCTGGTCGGCTCGCCGACCACGCTGCACGGGCTGGTCACCGACTTCTCCGAGCAGGCCTGGGAACTCGTGGACGCGTTCTGGCCGGGCGGGCTGACCCTGGTCGCCAAGCACCAGCCGTCACTGCGCTGGGACCTCGGCGACACCCGGGGCACCGTCGCGGTCCGGATGCCGCTGCACCCGGTCGCACTCGAACTGCTCAACAACGTCGGCCCGATGGCGGTCTCCAGCGCCAACCGGACCGGCGGCCCCTCGCCGTCCACCTGCGACGACGCCTTCTCCCAGCTCGGTGACTCGGTCGCGGTCTACCTGGACGGCGGCAACGCCGACTTCGGGACGGCCTCGTCCATCGTCGACGTCACGGGCAAGGTCCCGGTCCTGCTGCGGGCCGGCGCGATCAGCGCCGAGCAGCTGAGGGAGGTCGTACCGGACCTGGAGGCCGGCAGTTGACAGCGGCCTCGCTGCACGGCGCCTCCGCCGGCCTCGGCATACCCGGGTACGTCACGGTCTCGCCGCGGCCCCTCGACTCCTTCCGCATCCTCTTCGTCTGCACCGGCAACGTCTGCCGGTCGCCGATCGCGGAACGGCTGACCCGGCACGAGCTGGACGCCCGGCTCGCGGACTTCGCCGGCCGGATCGTGGTGGAGAGCGCCGGCACCTGGGGGCACGAGGGTGCCCCGATGGAGGCGCACGCGGCCACCGTGCTCGGTGAGTACGGGGTCGGCGCCGACGGCTTCGCCGGGCGCGAGCTGCTGGACGAGCACGTGATCGACGCCGACCTGGTACTCACCGCGACGCTCGACCACCGGGCCCAGGTGATCTCGATGGGTCACGCGGCCGGTCTGCGGACCTTCACGCTCAAGGAGTTCACCCGGCTGGTCCGGCGGATCGACCCCTCCACCCTCCCCGACCCCCGGGGCGGCGCCGAGGTCACCGAACGGGCCCGCGCCCTGGTCCGGGCGGCCGCCGCCCTGCGCGGCTGGCTGCTCGCCGCGACCCCCGAGTCCGACGAGGTGGACGACCCCTACGGCGCCCCGATCGGCATGTTCCGCAACTGCGGCGAGGAGATATTCGACGCCCTCGACCCGGTCGTGACCGCCCTGACCGGCGTACACAGCAACCACTAGGGCGACGCCCTCCTTTTGGCAGGTGCTCAACCGCCTGCGGCGCCAGGGGGCTCGGGGCTCTGCTGTTGTGCGGCTCCGCCGCGTGGGCGACGCCGGCCTTTTGGCAGGTGCTCAACCGGCTACGGTCCAGGGGCTCGGGGAACTGCGACGCCGGCCTCGCAAAAGGTGATCGTCGCGTAGCTGGTCAGGCACTTTCGCAGTGACCCCGGCGCCAGACCTCCTCGCCCACGCGGCGGAGCCGCACATCAGCAGAGCCCCGAGCCCCTGCCTACAGCGCAGCCCCGAGCGGCTGCCGAAAGGTGGCGTTCGAGCGGGTGCAGCTCTAGTGGGTGTATGGGCGGGCCGTCGGGAGAGGCCCGGCCTACGCTGGGTGATGCCGCCCGAATTGTCCGCTGCCCGGGAGCTTTGCCATGACCGTCACCCATGATGTGCAGCTCTCCTGGACCGCCCCCGCCGCGCTGCGGGAGGCCGATCCGCAACTCGCCGACCTGCTCGCCGCCGAGGCGGGCCGCCGGGCCGAGAGCCTGCAGCTGCTGGCGGGGGAGAACCTCGCCACCCCGGCCGTGCTCGCGGCCCTGAGCGGCCCGCTGGTGGACAAGTACGCCGAGGGCTATCCGGGCCACCGGCACCACAGCGGCTGCGCCCTCGCGGATGCCGCCGAGCTGCTCGCGGTCGACCGGGCGAAGCGGCTGTTCGCCGCCGAGCACGCCAACGTCCAGCCCCGGTCCGGGACTTCGGCGATGCTGGCGGCGTACGCGGCGCTGCTGCGGCCGGGCGACCTGGTGCTGGCGATGTCGCTGGAGCACGGCGGGCACCTGAGCTGCGGCTCGCGGGCGAACTTCTCCGGCCGGTGGTTCGAGTTCATCGGGTACGGGGTGCGCGAGCAGGACCAGCTGCTCGACTACGACCAGGTCCGCGAGCTGGCCAGGCTGCACCGGCCGAAGGCGATCGTGGCGGGTGGGATCTCCTACCCCCGGCACCTGGACTGGGCCGCCTTCCGGGAGATCGCGGACGAGGTGGACGCCTACCTGATCGCCGACACGGCGCAGACCACGGGCCTGGTCGCGGCGGGTCTGGCACCGAGCCCGGTGCCGTACGCGGACGTCACGGTGGCCGCCACCCACAAGCTGCTGCGCGGGCCGCGCGGCGGGTTGCTGCTGTGCTCGGAGCAGCTGGCCGGGCGGGTGGACCGGGCGGTGTTCCCGTTCAGTCAGGGCGGGGCGGCGATGAACGAGGTGGCGGCCAAGGCGGTGGCGTTCGCGCAGGCGGGTACGCCGGAGTTCGGCGCGTACCTGCGGCGTGCGGTGGACGGTGCACGCTCCCTGGCGGGGGCGCTCGGCGCGGCCAGCGCGCCCCCGTTGACCGGCGGCACCGACACCCAGCTGGTGACGGCGGACGTCGGGGCGCTCGGTCTGACCGGCGTCGAGGCCGAGCGCCGCTGCGCGGCGGCCGGACTGATGCTCGGCAAGTGCGCGCTCCCGTTCGATCCGGCCCCGCCCGCCGAGACCTCGGGTATCCGTTTGGGCACGGGTGCGGTGGCCGCCCAGGGGATGACCGTCGAGGGCATGGCCGAGGCCGGTGAACTGATCGGACGCCTGCTCAGGGGCGGTGCGACGGCCGAGATCGGGGCCCGGGTCAGGGAGCTGGCGGCCGCGCTCGGCGAAAACTGACGGACCGGAACACCCGGGAAGGCGAACCGCGATGCACACGCGGCGCGTCCGACTCAATAAGGTGTGCTCCGTGGCGACGCACCTCGAATCCCGGGCAAGCACGGGGGTACCTTCGGTACCCACCGGTCGGACCGTCGCGCAGGAGGTCAGTGGTGCGTGAGTATCTGCTGGTCCTGTTCGTGACCGCGGCGGTCACCTACCTGCTGACCGGTCCGGTCCGGAAGTTCGCGATCGTGGCCGGCGCGATGCCGCCGGTCCGGGCCCGTGACGTGCACCGGGAGCCGACCCCCCGGTTGGGCGGGATCGCGATGTTCGGCGGTCTGTGCGCCGGTCTCGCGGTCGCCTCGCAGCTGACCCACCTTGGCAACATGTTCATCCAGAGCGCGGACATCCGGGCCCTGCTGGCCGGGGCCGGGATCATGTGGCTGCTCGGCGTGCTGGACGACAAGTGGGGCGTGGACGCCCTGGTGAAGCTGGGCGGTCAGATGATCGCCGCCGGTGTGATGGTCTGGCAGGGCGTCACGGTGATCTCGATCCCGGTCCCCGGCGTCGGCCCGGTCTCGGTCACCCCCACGATGGGCATGGTCATCTCGGTCACCCTGGTGGTCGTGATGGTCAACGCGGTCAACTTCATCGACGGCCTGGACGGGCTGGCGGGCGGCATGGTCTGCATCGCCGCGTTGGCGTTCTTCCTCTACTCGTACCGGCTCTGGTACCGCTACGGCATCAACGACGCGGCCCCCGCCGTGCTGTTCAGCGCGGTGCTGATCGGGATGTGCCTGGGCTTCCTGCCGCACAACCTGCACCCGGCCCGGATCTTCATGGGCGACTCGGGTTCGATGATGCTCGGCCTGATGCTCGCGGTGGCCGCGATCTCCATCACCGGCCGGGTCGACCCGGACCTGATCACCGATCAGACCGGGTCGCAGACCGCCACGGTGCACAAGCTGGTGCCGATCTACATCCCGTTGCTGCTGCCGCTGACCGTGATCGCGCTACCGCTGGCCGACCTGCTGCTGGCGGTGGTCCGCCGGACCTGGGCGGGCAAGTCCCCGTTCGCCGCGGACAAGCAGCACCTGCACCACCGGCTGCTGGAGGTCGGGCACTCGCACAGCCGGGCCGTGCTGATCATGTACTTCTGGGCCGCGCTGATCGCCTTCGGCACGGTGGCCTTCTCGGTCCCGGGCCGGGGCCGGACGCTGGTGCTCGGCCTGGCCGGGCTCTGCCTGCTCGGCATCGTGGTGCTGATGATGCCCCGGTTCCGCCCGCGCGCCCCCCGGGTGGTGCAGGCCTTCGTGCCGCCGCGCTACCGCAAGGGTGCCGAGGCCGGGACCGAGGTCCGGGACGAGGTGACCCCGGCCGGGGCGCCGGCGATGGCGGAGCTGTCGGCCGACGACAAGGAGCTGCTCGTCCGGCTCGGCACCGGTGCCACCGCGGTCGGCGGCCGGAGCGAGAAGCAGGGCTGACTGGCCGTCAACTGTCTTCACCCGTACGGCGGCACTGTTGGGCCGTCGGTGTGACAGGTGCCACACCTACATGGTAAAGCTCTAATCAAATAGTTTGTGATACCGTTCACGAGTACCGAGAACACGCCGAAAGACCTGACAGGTGGATGACTTCCGTCCCTGGTCGGTCTCCCTCGACGGGCTCGCCGTCGAGCGGCCTGCCCATGGCGGATGTCCTCGGTGCGGTGTCACCACCGCGTCCCAAAGCGCCGTCCCCCCGTTTCTCGACATGCCGCCGGAGCTGCCGACATGCCGTCCCACGACGCCCGGATCCCGTTCCGCGGCGCCGCAATCTCCACTGCGGCCGCCGGAGTTGTCGCCACTGCGATCTCCACTGCGGTGGTGGGTACCAAGGGCCTGATCGGTGCTCTCGCTGCGACGCTGCTGGTGCTGGCCTTCTTCATCTTCGGTCAGATCGCGCTCGACCGGCTGACCAGGAACAACCCGCACATGCTGATGGCCGGCGCCCTGCTGGTCTACACCACCCAGATCCTGCTGGTCGGCATCGTGCTCGCGGTGTTCAAGGACACCTCACTCTTCAACACCAAGGCGTTCGCCTTCACGCTGCTCGGCTGCGTTCTGATCTTCACCGGGTTCCAGGTCCGCGCAGGCATGAAGGCCAAGCTGTACTACGTGCAGAACGACCCCTCGGACCAGAAGGACAGCAAGCCGTGAGCGGCTCCGGCTGTCCCTCGCACGAGGGGGGCGGTGTTTATGCCGTCCTGACGGACTGCTATCGTCCGTCGCGACGAACGAGTACGGGACGTGGCCAGGTCTCTCCGCACGGCGGACGGATCGCCCCCCGCACTCACCGAGTCTTCAACGATCCCGCGGCATCGGACGACGCCGTGCAGGGTCGGCGAGATACCCAACAAGTTCCAGTGCCGCACCGTGGCCGCAGGCCGCGCCGACACACCGAGGTTGCCGTAACCATGCGTCATGACGAAGGAGTCTGTGGTGGGTGCTGACGTAACGCAGCTCGCCTCTGAGGCCGGGTGCCACCTGTTCTCCGGTTGCGGCTTCCCCGCCCCTGGCCTCAACGAGTTCCAGTTCGAGCCGATCTTCACCATCGGCAGCATCGAGTTCAACAAGCCGATGCTGCTGGCGTTCCTCTGCGCCTTCCTGGTGATGGCCTTCTTCTGGGCCGCTTTTGCCAAGCCGAAGCTGCTCCCGGGGAAGCTCCAGCTGGTCGGTGAGATCGGCTACGACTTCGTCAAGCGATCCATCGTGATGGAGACGATCGGCAAAAAGGGCGAGAAGTACGTCCCGATGCTGGTCTCGATGTTCTTCTTCATCTGGATCATGAACATCATGTCGATCATCCCGTTCGCACAGTTCCCTGTGATGGCGGCGATCGCGTTCCCGGCCGGTCTTGCGGCCGTGGTCTGGTTCACCTACATGTTCCTGACCTTCAAGACGCACGGCTTCGTCGGCGGCTTCAAGAACCTGTGCTGGCCGTCCGGTATCCCCGGCTGGGTCATGTTCATCCTGGTGCCGATCGAGTTCTTCTCGAACATCTTCGTTCGCCCGTTCACGCTCGCGGTCCGAGCCTTCGCGAACATGTTCGCGGGCCACCTGCTGATCGTGATGTTCTCCATCGCCTCCTGGTACCTGCTCAGCCCGAGCATCGGCGCGCTGTACGGCTCGGTCTCCTTCGTGGTGACCATCGGCCTGACCGCCTTCGAGCTGCTGGTCCAGTTCCTGCAGGCCTACATCTTCGTGATGCTGGCCAGCAGCTACATCGCCGGTGCCCTCGAAGAGGCGCACTGAGCTCTGCAGCCGCTTGGCTGCACACTTCCCCCAGTACGCCCGGTGGCCAACCACCACCGGCTCACCACCCCGCAAAGGACATGAAATGTCGCAGCTCGCTGAGGTCTACGGTTCCGTCGCCTCCATCGGTTACGGCCTCGCGGCGATCGGCCCCGGCATCGGCGTCGGTCTCATCTTCGGTAACGGTGTGCAGGCCATGGCTCGTCAGCCCGAGGCTGCCGGTCTGATCCGTTCCAACATGTTCATCGGCTTCGCGCTGACCGAGGCGCTCGCCCTCATCGGCATCGTCATGCCGTTCGTCTTCGGCGCCGGCAAGTAATTCACCGTAATTACCTGTCGTAGCCCCATTCGACGAAAGGTTCAGATATGAGCGCCTCCGTGGCACTCCTCCTCGCGGAGGAGGGGGAGAAGATGAACCCCCTTCTGCCCGCGTGGCCCGAGATCGTCATCGGCCTGCTCTGCTTCTTCATCGTCTTCGGCATCCTCGGCAAGAAGCTCCTGCCCAGCATCGAAAAGGTGCTGGCGGACCGCCGGGACGCGATCGAGGGCGGCATGGAGCGTGCGGACGCTGCTCAGGCCGAGGCCCAGGCCCTGCTTGAGCAGTACCGTGCCGAGCTCTCCGAGGCGCGTCACGAGGCCGCTCGTATCAACGAGCAGGCTCGTGAGCAGGGCGCTGCCCTGATCGCCGAGATGCGCGAGGAGGGCCAGCGTCAGCGCGAGGCCATCGTCGCCGCCGGCCACGCGCAGATCGAGGCCGACAAGAAGCAGGCGACTGCCGTCCTGCGTCAGGACGTCGGTTCGCTCGCCTCGCAGCTCGCCTCCCGCATCGTCGGCGAGTCCCTCGAGGACTCCGCCCGGCAGAGCGGCGTGATCGACCGCTTCCTGGACGACCTGGAGGCCAAGGCCTCTGCGGCCCAGGGTGCGTCCAAGTGATCGGCGCCAGCCGTGAGGCCCTGGCCGCCGGCCGGGAGAACCTCGAGAGCCTGACCGACAACACCTCGGTGGACGCGGCCAAGCTCGCCCAGGAACTCACCGCCGTGACGGCGCTGCTGGACCGCGAGGTCTCGCTGCGCCGGGTGCTGACCGACCCCTCGCGGTCCGGTCAGGACAAGGCCCGGCTGGTCGGCTCGCTGCTGGCCGGTCAGGTCTCCGGCGAGGCCGTCGACCTGGTCTCCGGCCTGGTCCGGTCGCGCTGGTCGGGTGGCCGTGACTTCGCGGACGCGGTCGAGGAACTCGCCGCCTACGCCGAGGTCATCGCGGCCGACAAGGCCGGTCAGCTGGACGACGTCGAGGACGAGCTGTTCCGTTTCGGACGGATCGTCAGCGGCTCGCACGAGCTGCGCAGCGCCCTCACCGAGCCGAAGGCCGGCCCCGCCGCCAAGGCGGAGCTGGTCAAGAAGCTGCTCGGTGGCCGGGTGAACGCGGGCACCGCCCGTCTGGTCAGCTCGCTGGTCACCGACCCGCGTGGTCGTAGCCTCGAGCACGGCCTGGAGTCCTACTCCAAGCTCGCAGCTGCCCGGCGTGGCCGCGTGGTGGCCCTGGTCACCAGCGCCGTTCCGCTGTCGGACGGTCAGAAGGACCGCCTGGGCAGTGCGCTCGGCCGACTCTACGGCCGCCAGGTGCACCTGAACATCGACGTGGACCCCACGGTCCAGGGCGGCGTCCGGGTGCAGATCGGTGACGAGATCATCGACGGCACCGTGTCGAGCCGCCTCGAAGGCGCTCGCCAGGCCCTCGAAGGCTGACGACCCACCAAGCACCATCCGACCCTCGGTCGGGAACCGGCTCCGCCGGAGAGTCGAACCAGTCGGCTCTTCGGAGTCGGCAAATCGTACGGCCGGTTCGGATGACCCGGCCGAGAGTCGAATACTTGCGGCCCTCAATGGCGGGCCGAGGATCGCAAACTAGGAGAGCAGGGAAGCCTGATGGCGGAGCTTACGATCCGTCCGGAGGAGATCCGGGACGCGCTGGCCGACTTTGTCCAGTCGTACCAGCCGGACGCCGCCTCGCGTGAAGAGGTCGGTACGGTCACCGAGGCCATGGACGGTATTGCCAAGGTCGAGGGCCTGCCCTCGGTCATGGCCAACGAGCTGCTGAAGTTCGAGGACGGCACCCTCGGCCTCGCGCTGAACCTCGACACCCGCGAGATCGGTGTCGTCGTCCTCGGTGAGTTCAGCGGCATCGAAGAGGGTCAGACGGTGCACCGCACCGGCGAGGTCCTCTCCGTTCCGGTCGGCGAGGGCTACCTCGGCCGTGTCGTGGACCCGCTGGGCAACCCGATCGACGGTCTGGGCGACATCGCCTCCAGCGGCCGCCGCGCCCTGGAGCTGCAGGCCCCGGGCGTCATGGTCCGCAAGTCGGTGCACGAGCCGATGCAGACCGGCATCAAGGCCATCGACGCGATGACCCCGATCGGCCGTGGCCAGCGTCAGCTGATCATCGGCGACCGCCAGACCGGCAAGACCGCGGTGGCGATCGACACGATCATCAACCAGCGTGACAACTGGCAGTCGGGCGACCCGAAGAAGCAGGTTCGCTGCATCTACGTCGCCATCGGCCAGAAGGGCTCCACCATCGCGTCCGTGCGCGGTGCCCTGGAGGAGGCCGGCGCGCTGGAGTACACCACCATCGTGGCTGCTCCCGCCTCCGACCCGGCCGGCTTCAAGTACCTCGCCCCGTACACCGGTTCGGCCATCGGCCAGGAGTGGATGTACGACGGCAAGCACGTCCTCATCATCTTCGACGACCTGTCGAAGCAGGCCGAGGCGTACCGCTCCGTGTCGCTGCTGCTCCGTCGTCCGCCGGGCCGCGAGGCCTACCCGGGTGACGTCTTCTACCTGCACTCCCGTCTGCTGGAGCGTTGCGCGAAGCTCGGCGACGCGCTGGGCGCGGGCTCGATGACCGGTCTGCCGATCATCGAGACCAAGGCCAACGACGTGTCGGCGTACATCCCGACCAACGTCATCTCGATCACCGACGGCCAGATCTTCCTGGAGTCCGACCTGTTCAACGCCGGCATCCGCCCGGCCGTGAACGTCGGTATCTCGGTCTCCCGCGTCGGTGGCTCGGCCCAGATCAAGGCGATGAAGTCGGTCGCCGGCCGGCTGCGCCTGGACCTGGCCCAGTACCGCGAGCTGGAGGCGTTCGCCGCCTTCGGTTCCGACCTGGACCCGGCCTCCAAGGCCCAGCTGGAGCGCGGTGCGCGCATGATCGAGCTGCTGAAGCAGGGTCAGTACCAGCCGTTCCCGGTCGAGGAGCAGGTCGTCTCGATCTGGGCCGGCACCACGGGCAAGCTGGACGACGTCCCGGTCGCGGACATCCGCCGCTTCGAGCGCGAGTTCCTCGACCACCTGCGGACCTCGAAGAAGGACCTGCTCGCGGGCATCGTCGAGACCAGCAAGCTCGAGGACGGCACGATCGACGCGCTCACCGAGGCGATCGCGGCGTTCAAGCTCGGTTTCACCACCGCCGACGGCAAGCTCCTCGGCGAGCAGGCCTGAGTCCGGTAGCGAGGGAAAGGACGTAACGACCCATGGGAGCACAGCTTCGGGTCTACAAGCGCCGGATCCGCTCTGTCACCGCGACGAAGAAGATCACCAAGGCGATGGAGATGATCTCCGCGTCGCGCATCGTCAAGGCGCAGCGCGCGGTGGCCGCCTCCACTCCGTACGCCGATGAGCTCACCCGCGCGGTGACGGCGGTGGCCACCCGGTCCAACGCCAAGCACCCGCTGACCACCGAGAACCCCGGCGCCTCGCGCGCCGCGGTGCTGGTGATCGCGGCGGACCGTGGTCTCGCCGGTGGTTACTCGACCAACGCCATCAAGCAGGGCGTGGCGCTCAGCGCCAAGCTCCGCGCCGAGGGCAAGGACGTGGTGACCTACCTGGTCGGTCGGAAGAGCGTCTCGTACTACAACTTCCGTAACCTTGAGGTCGCGGGATCGTGGACGGGCTTCTCCGACAAGCCGACCTACGGTGACGCCAAGCGGGTCGCGGCCGATCTGATCGAGGCGTTCACCGCCGAGACCGGTGGGGTGGACGAGCTCCACCTGGTGTCCACCAAGTTCGAGTCCATGCTGACTCAGACCGCCGTGGACGTCCGGCTGCTGCCGCTGAAGCTGGACGAGGTCCAGCTCAGCGACAACAAGCCAGCCAAGTCGGAGATCTTCCCGCTGTACGACTTCGAGCCGTCGGCCGAGGGCGTCCTCGACGCCCTGCTGCCGCGGTACGTCGAGAGCCGGATCTACAACGCGCTGCTGCAGTCGGCCGCTTCGGAGCACGCCGCTCGCCGGCGCGCGATGAAGTCCGCGACCGACAATGCGGGAGAGCTCATCAAGTCGCTCACGCGGCTTGCCAACTCGGCCCGTCAGGCCGAGATCACCCAGGAAATCAGCGAGATCGTCGGCGGTGCCAACGCCCTCGCCGACGCTAGCCGCGGGAGCGAATGAGAATGACCACCACAGTTGAGCCGACCACGGCGACGGGCCGCGTCGCGCGGGTCATCGGCCCGGTCGTCGACGTGGAGTTCCCCGTCGACGCGATTCCGAGCATGTACAACGCCCTGCACGTCGAGGTGGAGAACCCCGACGGCACCGGCACCAAGGTGCTGACCCTCGAGGTCGCGCAGCACCTCGGCGACGGCCTGATCCGCGGCATCTCGATGCAGCCGACCGACGGCCTGGTCCGTGGCGCGACCGTCACCGACACCGGTTCGGCGATCTCCGTCCCGGTCGGCCAGATCACCAAGGGCAAGGTCTTCAACGCCCTCGGCGAGGTGCTGAACGTCGACAAGGCCGAGTTCGAGAAGCAGGTCGAGGTCCGGTGGCCCATCCACCGCACCGCCCCGAACTTCTCCGAGCTCGAGTCGAAGACCGAGATGTTCGAGACCGGCATCAAGGTCATCGACCTGCTCACCCCGTACGTGACCGGTGGCAAGATCGGTCTGTTCGGTGGTGCCGGTGTCGGCAAGACCGTCCTCATCCAGGAGATGATCTACCGCGTCGCCGAGAACTTCGGTGGTGTGTCGGTCTTCGCCGGTGTCGGCGAGCGCACCCGTGAGGGCAACGACCTCATCCACGAGATGGTCGACTCGGGCGTTCTGGACAAGACCGCGCTGGTCTTCGGCCAGATGGACGAGCCGCCGGGCACCCGTCTGCGGGTCGCGCTCTCCGCGCTGACCATGGCGGAGTACTTCCGTGACGTCGAGAAGCAGGACGTGCTCCTCTTCATCGACAACATCTTCCGGTTCACCCAGGCCGGTTCCGAGGTGTCGACCCTGCTCGGCCGGATGCCCTCCGCGGTGGGTTACCAGCCGAACCTGGCCGACGAGATGGGCCTCCTCCAGGAGCGCATCACCTCGACCCGCGGTCACTCGATCACCTCGATGCAGGCGATCTACGTCCCCGCGGACGACCTGACCGACCCGGCGCCGGCCACCACCTTCGCCCACCTCGACGCGACGACGGTGCTCTCCCGTCCGATCTCCGAGAAGGGCATCTACCCGGCCGTCGACCCGCTGGACTCCACGTCCCGCATCCTGGACCCGCGCTACATCGCGCAGGACCACTACGACACCGCCATTCGCGTCAAGGGGATCCTGCAGAAGTACAAGGACCTCCAGGACATCATCGCGATCCTCGGTATCGACGAGCTGTCCGAGGACGACAAGATCACCGTGCACCGCGCACGTCGGATCGAGCGGTTCCTCTCGCAGAACACCTACGTCGCCAAGCAGTTCACCGGCGTCGACGGTTCGACCGTGCCGCTGTCCGAGACGATCGAGGCGTTCAACGCGATCGCGGACGGCAAGTACGACTCGACGCCGGAGCAGGCGTTCTTCATGTGCGGTGGCATCGAGGACCTCGAGCGCAACGCCGCCGAGCTGGCCAAGAAGTAATTCCGGCCCGTTCGACAGCAGCTGACTGACCGTGAGGGGTGGTCCCCGTCCCTGGGGGCCACCCCTCACGGCTCGACCGGAGGATTCGCTGTGATCCCGGTCATCTCCGTGTCCTTGGTTTCATGCCGGGGGTGCGGGCCCGTTATTCTTACCGCAATCGCCGAGGCATTCGGCGGTCGCCAGAGCCTAGGAGCCCACGTTGGCTGAGCTGCACGTCGAGCTGGTCGCAGCCGACCGCAAGGTGTGGTCCGGTGCGGCCACCATCGTTGTCGCCCGTACGGCCTCCGGTGACACCGGCATCATGCCGGGTCACACCCCGGTGCTGAGCGTGCTGGAGACCGGCCCGGTCACCATCCGCACCACCGACGGCGGCACCGTCGTGGCCGCCGTCCACGGTGGCTTCATCTCCTTCGCCGACAACAAGCTCTCTCTGCTCGCGGAGATCGCCGAGCTGGCGGACGAGATCGACGTCGCCCGGGCCGAGCGCGCGCTGGAGACCGCCAAGAGCGAGCTCGACGCGCACGCCGAGCGTCGCGCCGAGGTCCGCCTCACCGCGGCCGGTCGTCGCAAGGCCGCCTGAACGTACGTCAGCACGACCGACGGTCCCGGGGACGCGAGAGCGTGACCCCGGGACTGTCGTATCAGTTGGTAGGACAGTGCCGTCGTTGATACGACCGGCAACGGGGATGCGGGTAGCGAGGAGGTCGGTGAGCATGGTCCTCGCCCTTGTGGTGTGCGCGGCGGTCGTGGCGCTCTGCGTGCTGGGTCTGGTGGTCTTCGCGGTACGCCGCCGGGTGATCCAGCGAGTAGGCGGTACCTTCGACTGCAGTTACCGGCTCAAAATGCCGGCCGACGCCTCCACGCAGCCCGATCTCGACAGCAACGGCGAGCCCACCTCAGCCCCGGTCCCGGTGACCGACGGCAAGGGGTGGGTTTTTGGTATCGGCCGTTACAGCGGTGACTCGATCGAGTGGTTCCGGGTCTTCAGCTACGCCCCCCGCCCGCGCCGGGTGCTGCCGCGCCGGGAGATCGAGGTGCTCGGCCGCCGCTACCCCGAGGGCCAGGAGGAGCTCGCCCTGCTCTCCGGCTCGGTGGTGCTGCGCTGTCTGCACAACGGTGTCCCGCTGGAACTCGCGATGAGCGACGACGCCCTGACCGGCTTCCTGGCCTGGCTGGAGGCGGCGCCGCCCGGCCAGCGGGTGAACGTCGCCTAGGGGGCGACCCGCCCCCGATCGCGCCACACTGGATTCAGGGTCCTCTCGTCCGAGGGAGCTGGGACCATGTTGACGCAAGCGACCATCCACACCACCCTGCCGGTGACCGACCTGGGCCGGGCCGAGCAGTGGTACCGGGACAAGCTGGGGATGACTCCGGCCGAGGAGATGGACGGCGGGGCGCTGTACAAGACGCCCGGCGGCGAGTTCCTGCTCTTCCCGACGCCGATCACCGAGCGGGGCGGGCACACCCAGGTCAGCTTCGAGGTCTCCGACCTGAAGGCCGAGATGGCCGAGATGCGCGGGCACGGGGTGGTGTTCGAGGAGTACGACATGCCGGAGTTCAAGACCGTCGACGGCATGGTGTCCTGGGACGGCGGAGCGGCGGCGTACTGCAAGGACAGTGAGGGCAACCTGCTCTGCGTCGCGGAGATGCACCACCACTGAGCCGAGGCGCCCCGTTAACGCGCTCTAACCGAGGCGCTAGGCTGCGGCCCATGGTCAACCTCACGCGCATCTACACCCGTACCGGCGATGACGGCACCACCGCGCTCGGTGACATGAGCCGCACCAGCAAGACCGATCCCCGGCTGGTCGCCTACGCCGACACCAACGAGGCCAACGCCGCGATCGGCGTGGCGCTGGCCGCCGGTGCGCTGGCCGAGGACGTCGTGACGGTGCTGGTGCGGATCCAGAACGACCTGTTCGACGTCGGCGCCGATCTGGCCACCCCGGTGGTGGAGGACCCGAAGTACCCGCCGCTGCGGGTGCTGCAGTCCTACGTGGACCGGCTGGAGAGCGACTGCGACCACTACCTGGAGCAGCTGGAGAAGCTGCGCAGCTTCATCCTCCCGGGCGGCACCGTCGGCGCCGCCCACCTGCACCTGGCCTGCACCGTGGTCCGCCGGGCCGAGCGGGCCACCTGGGCGGCGATCGAGGAGCACGGCGACAGCGTCAACCCGCTCACCGCCAAGTACCTCAACCGGCTCTCCGACCTGCTCTTCATCCTGGCCCGGGCCGCCAACAAGGAGCGCGGCGACGTGCTCTGGGTGCCGGGCGAGAACCGCTGACGGACGGTCAGCGGCCGGCCGGATCCTTCTTCGGGAAGAGCGTGTAGCTCCCCGCGATCACCAGGCTGATCGCCAGCACCCAGCCCATCGGCCCGTACCAGCCGCCGAGCGCCGCGGTCCGGTCCGGGGCGTCGGTCAGCCAGGTCATCGCGGCGATCAGGGCGACGGTGAGGCCGGCCGCCAGGGTGGTGCGGGCGAACATCAGCCATTCGTGCCGGGCCCGGGCGGCGCCGTACCGGGGGGCTCCGGCCGGCTTCGGGCCCCCGGCGAAGCGGTGCCGGACGTGCCCGTCGGCCCAGCCGACCAGGTAGTGCCCGTACGCCACCGAGAAGCCGACGTACGCGGCGGCCAGGCCGTGCGCCAGGGTCGCCACGGTGCCGCGCCGGAGGTCGAGCACGGTGAGGACCAGGATCGCCAGGTCGATCAGCGGCAGGCCGAGCAGCAGGACGGAGCTGACGGCGCGCCACCGGAGCAGGTAGCGGGCGGTCAGGGCGAGGACGAGCACCACCCAGAAGCCGATCTCGCCGGCCAGGACGAGTGTGACGATCATGGGATTTCCTCCGGCTCGGTGATGTCCTCCAGCCTTCCGCACCCGGTGGCCCGGGGCGTCGTCGGTACTGCCGAACCGTCCGTGCACCTTTCGATGTAGCCCCCTCCTCCGCACGGTCGGCATCCGGACCGGCCGCGGGGTGATGAGATGGGGCGTGCTCTCCTTCGATCTCGCCCCGCGCCAGGAGGACCGGGCGATCGCGGTGCTCGGTCTGCTCGGCGGGCTGCTGCTGATCGCCTTCGGTGCGTACGACCGCGCCGACACCATCCCCGGCTGGGTGGTGGCGCTGCCGCTGGTGGCGACCGCGGGGCTGGAGCTGTTCCGCCGGACCAAGCCGGTCTGGACGGTGAGCCTGGGCGGGCTGATCCTGGTCGGCACGGTGTTCGCGGGCTCGCTGATCGCCTCGATGCTGATGTACACCGACCTGCTGTACGCGGCGGTGCTCTACGGCTCGCCCCGGATGTCCCGGGTCCTGCACCTGACCGGGATCTTCTCCACCGTGGTGCTCAGCTCGCTGGCCGCGGTGTACGGCTCGGTGTCCGGCGGTCTGCTGGCGGCGGTGCTGTGCGCGCTGATCTTCCTGGGCCCGGTGTGGACCGCCGACCTGGTCCGCAAGCACCGGGACCAGGCCGAGACCGAGCGGCTGCGGGCCGAGCAGACCGCGCTGCTGGCCGAGTTGGACCGGCGGGCCGCGGTGGTCGCGGAGCGGGCCAGGATGGCCCGGGAGCTGCACGACGTGGTGGCCAACCACCTCTCCGCGATCGCGATCCACGCCACCGGTGCGCAGTCCCTGGCGCGGCGTCAGGACCGCGCGCCGGACGATCCGCTGCTGGTCGCGATGGCGGTGATCCGGGAGAACAGCGTGCAGGGGCTGACCGAGATGCGGCGGATGATCGGGCTGCTCAGGGCCGGCGACGAGGAGACCTTCGCGGCGCCCCGGCTGGACGCGCTGGACAGCCTGCTGGCCACCGCGGCGGAGAGCGGCCGGGCGGCCGGGCTGGCCTTCGAGCTGGCCGAACAGGGCGAGCGCGGGGAACTGTCCGCGCCGGTGGAGCTGGCGGCCTACCGGATCGTCCAGGAGTCGCTGACCAACGCGCTCAAGCACGCCGCCCCGGGCCCGGTGCGGGTCCGGCTGACCTACGGGGAGCAGGAGTTGGCGATCGCGGTGGACAGCCCGTACCGGCCGGGGGAGGGGCGCTCGCTGCCCGGCGCCGGGGCCGGGACGGTCGGGATGGCGGAGCGGGCCGGCCTGCTCGGCGGCAGCTTCACGGCCGGGCCCGAGGACGCTTGCTGGCGGGTGCGGGCGCTGCTGCCGCGCGAGCCGAGGACGAAGGAGACGGCATGATCCGGGTAGTGGTGGCGGAGGACCAGGCGGCGGTCCGGGCCGCGCTGGTGCTGATCCTGCGCTCGGACCCGGGGCTGGCGGTGGTCGGCGAGGCGGGCGACGGCGAGCAGGCCGTCCGGCTGGCGCTGGAGCTGCGGCCCGACGTGGTGCTGATGGACGTTCAGATGCCCCGGCTGGACGGGGTGGCGGCGGCCCGGCAGGTGGTCGAGGCGGGTGCCGGGCAGGTGCTCATGCTGACCACCTTCGACCTGGACGAGTACGTCTACGGCGCGCTGCGGGCCGGGGCGGCCGGCTTCCTGCTCAAGGACGTGGAGGCGGACGCCCTGATCGAGGGCGTCCACACGGTGGCCCGGGGCGACGGGATACTGGCGCCCTCGGTGACCCGCCGGCTGATCGGTACCTTCGCCCGGCCCGGGCGCCCCGACCAGCCGAAGGCCCGGGCCGCGGTGGAGGCGCTCACCCCGCGCGAGCGGGAGGTGCTGGCCTGTCTGGGCGGCGGGCTGTCGAACGGGGAGATCGCCGAACGGCTGGCGATGGCAGAGGCGACCACCAAGACCCACGTCAGCCGGATCCTGGCCAAGCTGGAGCTGCGCAGCCGGGTCCAGGCGGCGATCCTGGCACAGGACTTGGGACTGGTGGCGCAGTGACGGCCGGGGCCGATGTGGGCACGTCAGCAGCGTCACACCCGTCGATCGCACCACGGGCCCCCCGCTGGCACTAGAGTCCGGCGCGTGAGCGGCGCGGCTCCGGCGGGTGATCCCTGCCCTGAGCCGCCTTCAGGAGCTTAGGGGTAGCCATGAGCAACGTAGCCAGCCAGCGGATCGCCGTGATCGGTGCCGGGCTGATGGGCGCGGGCATCGCGCAGGTCTCCGCGCAGGCCGGGCACCAGGTGGTGCTGCGGGACGTCACCGAGGCCGCGCTGCAGCGCGGGGTGGACGGCATCCGGGCCTCGTACGAGAAGTTCGTCTCCAAGGGCAAGCTGACGGCCGACCAGGCCGAGGCGGCGCTCGGCCGGATCACCACCACCACCGACCTGGGTGCGGTGGCCGACGCGGACATCGTGGTCGAGGCGGTCTTCGAGCAGCTCGACGTCAAGGAAGCGGTCTTCCGCGAGCTGGACAAGCTGGCCAAGGACGGTGCGGTGCTGGCCTCCAACACCTCGGCCATCCCGATCACCCGGATCGCCGCCGCCACCGGGCGGCCGGAGTCCGTGGTCGGCGTGCACTTCTTCTCGCCGGTGCCGCTGATGAAGCTGGTCGAGCTGGTCCGCGGCTACAAGACCAGCGACGCCACGCTGGCCACCGCCCGGGCCTTCGCCGAGGGTGTCGGCAAGGAGGTCGTGGTGGTCAACCGCGACGTGGCCGGTTTCGTGACGACCCGTCTGATCACCGCGCTGGTGGTGGAGGCGGCCAAGCTCTACGAGTCGGGCGTGGCCAGCGCCGAGGACATCGACACCGCCTGCCGGCTGGGCTTCGGGCACCCGATGGGCCCGCTGCAGACCGCCGACCTGACCGGGGTCGACATCCTGCTGCACGCGGCCCGCAACATCTACGCCGAGACCCAGGACGAGAAGTTCGCGGCGCCCGAGATCATGGCCCGGATGGTGACCGCCGGCGACCTGGGCCGCAAGAGCGGTCAGGGCTTCTACCCGTACGGGAAGTAGCGGTCGGTGGCGGGGTCGTGGGTGAGCTTGCTCACGACTCCGCCCCGGACGGGTGATTTGGGTGGGAATCGAGCGTACGTGTGGAGCCCGACTGCGTATATTCCCTCTATTCCATCGGACGGGTGAAGTTACCTCGGATCTGGTGGCGGCCAGCAACCTGATCGGCTGATCCACCGTCAGATGATGGAGGGGAGTCCGGTTCCGGCCGTACCGACACGACCGGCGAAGGAGGAGAGCATGCGCATCATCGGCGACCACCGCGGCATGGCCATTCAGGGCCGCCTCGACGTGCGCAGCGCCGCCGACGCCCGTGCCCTGCTGCACCAGGCGGTCGACGGCGGCCAGGGCGACCTGGTGCTCGACCTCGGCGGTCTGGAGTTCTGGGACGCCACCGGGCTCGGCGTCATCATGGGCACCCACCGCCGGGCCGGCCGGCTCGGCCGCCGGCTGGTGCTGCGCTCCGTTCCGGCCCAGCTCCAGCGCCTGCTGGTGGCCACCCGGCTGCACCGCATCCTGGCGGTCGAGGGCGCCGTGCCGGATCCGTTCGGCAGCACCCTCCCGCTCGGCGCCACCAGCTGAGCGGTCGTCGGCAGGGCCCTGGATAGTGCAACGGGGCAGTGCTGCTCTAGTCTCCGGTCAGACAATCGGCCGAATGAGGGCGGAGCGAGATCGTGGGACAGCCACCCGGTGAGCTCGGGCAGGAGCCGCTGCGGCTCCGGACCGGGGACCTGGTCAGCGGTGAACTGCTGCTCTCCGTCGGCAGTCCGGACGGATCCGAGGCACTGCGCTGCCCGGACGACTGGCGGCCCGAGCCGCGCCGGATCTCGGTCGCCCCCGGCGGCCGTACGGTGGCCGCGCTCGGACCCAGCCCGGCCGTCGGCCCGCTGGCGCTGGGCAGTGCGGCGGCCGACCTGCCGCTGCTCGACCGCGAGGCGGACGTCGCCCAGCTGCTCGGCCTGCTCGCCGAGGGCCGGTCGATCCGGCTGGTGGGTCAGGCCGGGGCCGGCCGCAGCGCGCTGCTGGCCGCGGTGGCCGACGCGGCCGGTGAGCTCGCCCCGGACGGCGTGGTCCGGCTCAGCGGCCACCGCAGGACCGCCCAGGACCTCCTGCAGGAGCTGTACGCGGCCACCCACCAGGCCCCGCCGTTCCACCCCGACCAGTACCAACTGCGGCAGCTGCTGGCCCGGTTGGGCGCCGTGGTGGCGATCGACGACGTCGAGCTGGACGGCTCCGAGCTGGAGCAGCTGCTGGCCACCGCGCCGGACTGCGCGTTCCTGGTCTCGGTGGCCCCCGGCAGCCCGCAGCTGAAGCCGGGCTCCCGGCTGGAGGACCAGCTGGTGGCCGGGCTGTCCCGGCCCGCCAGCTTGGCGCTGATCGGCCGGCTGGCCGGTCGTCAGCTGGACGAGACCGAGCGGGCCTGGGCGGTCGACCTCTGGTTCGAGTCGGAGGGCCTGCCGCTGCGCTTCGTACAGGCGGCCGCGCTGCTCCGGCAGCGGGACGCGCAGGTGGACACCCTGGTGGCCGCGCACGAGGACCGCAGCCGGGTCTTCGGACTGGTCAAGGAGATCGACGAGCCGGACGACCCGGCCGTGCTGGAGGCCGAGCTGCGCCGCTCGGTGCCGCTGCCCTCAGTGGCGGAGACCGCCGCGCCGGCGGTCCGGCTGGCGGCCGGGCTGTCCGAACCGGCCCGGGCGGTGCTGCGCCTGGCACTGGCGCTCGGCGGCGAGTGCCCGACCGCGCCGCACCTGCCGGCGCTGATCGACGTCGGCCTGGGCGAGAGTGCCCTGCACGAGCTGACGGACTGTGGGCTGGCGATCTCGATCGGCGGCCACCACCGGCTGACCGACGGGGTGCTGGACGCGCTCGGCGAGCACTGGCCGCCCGGCGAGATCGCGTACGGCGCCGCCCAGCACTTCTCCTGGTGGGTCGGGCACGGCTCGGTCAGCCCGGCGCAGATCGCCGCCGAGGCCGAGGTGGTGATCGGGGCCCTGCTGGCCGACCGGGCCGCCGACCGGCCCGAGCAGGTGCTGCAGCTGGCCACGGCCGCCGCGCCCGCGCTGGCGCTCTCGCTGCGCTGGGGTGCCTGGGAGCAGGTGCTGCGGATCGGCCTGGAGGCCGCCCGGGCGGTCGGGGCGTCGGCCGAGGAGGCCTGGTTCCACCACGAGTTGGGGGTGTTCGCGCTCTGCACCGGTTCGGCGCCGCAGGCCGCCGCCGCACTGGAGGCGGCGATCGCGCTGCGGGCCGCGCTCGGCCAGCCGCGCGGCACCGCAGCCGCCCGCCGGATGCTGGAGCTGCTGCGCGCCGACACCGGCCGGGCCCTGGCGGGGGCCGAACCGGCCCCGGCCGGGCGACGGCCCGTCATCCGGGCGATCGCGGCCCAGGTCCCGTTCCGGTTCCGGACCACCCCCGGGGCCACCGGCGGCACCCGCCGGACCGTACTGGCGGCCTCGGCCGCCGTGCTGGCGCTCGGGGTGCTCGGTACGGCGGTCGGCTTCAGCCTGGCCAGGACGGACTCCGGCACGCCCGGCCACAGCGGCCCCGCGAACGAGGGCGGCTACGCCGGGGACCTCAACCTCGGGACGGACAGTGCCTCGCCCAGCCCGTCCGCCACCCCGACCCCGTCGGCCGAGCCGTCGGAGTCGCCGAGCCCGACCCCGAGCAGCTCGCGCACCTCGCGCAAGCCCTCGGCCGGCCGGTCCGAGAGCGGGCCGGCCAGCTCGCGGCCGCCGGTCCAGCCACCGGCCACCCAGCCGGGCACCCCGCCCGCCCCGCCGACCAGCACGCCGCCCTCGCCCCCGGCCTCCAGTACGCCCCCGAGCCCGTCGGCGAGCCCGTCGGCCTCGCCGAGCCCGTCCCCCTAGCGGCTCAGAACAGCTTGAGCTTGTCGTCGTCGATGCCGCGCAGCTCGTCGTAGTCGAGCACCACGCAGCCGATGCCGCGGTCGGTGGCCAGCACGCGGGCCTGCGGCTTGATCTCCTGGGCGGCGAAGACGCCCTTCACCGGGGCCAGCAGCGGGTCGCGGTTGAGCAGCTCCAGGTAGCGGGTGAGCTGCTCGACGCCGTCGATCTCGCCGCGCCGCTTGATCTCGATCGCCACGGTGGCGCCGTCCGCGTCCCGGCACAGGATGTCCACCGGGCCGATCGCGGTGGGGTACTCGCGGCGGACCAGCGTCCAGCCGGCGCCGAGCACCTCCATCCGGTCCGCCAGCAGTTCCTGCAGGTGGGCCTCCACGCCGTCCTTCACCAGACCGGGGTCGACCCCGAGCTCGTGCGAGGAGTCGTGCAGCACCTCCTCCAGCGTGATGATCAGCTTCTCGCCGGCCTTGTTGGTCACCGTCCAGGTGCCGTCGGCCTGCTTCAGCGAGCAGGGCGGCGACATCCAGTTCAGGGGCTTGTAGGCGCGGTCGTCGGCGTGAACGCTGACGCTGCCGTCGGCCTTCACCAGGATCAGACGGGTGGCGGAGGGCAGGTGGGCGGAGAGCCGACCGGCATAGTCGACCGAGCAACGGGCAATGACAAGACGCATGGTCGACCACGCTAGCCCAGCGGGGCCAGTTGATGCGAAACCGCGACAGCCGGGTGATGAACCCGCGGAGACGGCGAACCATGGAGTCGGAGCTCCTCGCCTTTGCCACTACGGCAGTTGACTGTCCGGGCGTCGGGCTCCACTCAACGGGGACGGAGAACTTCGATGAACGATCCGACGGGATCCGGCCAATCTGGCCGACCAGCCGGTGAATGCCGAACAAAACGGCGGATTCGCCAGCCGCACTGAACCCGGACTGTCACGCTGTGGTGAGCGGTCGTCGCTCCACCCGCGTCACCGTCACGGCACCGGTGTGCCGCGCTTCGTGCTGCCCGCAGCCGGGCGCGGGGGCATCAGGCATGCCCTGAGCCGGCGTCAGCCCGGCCCGAATCCACGGCCACCCACGGCACCGTACCGCCACCTTCACGGCGAGCACGACCCAGGAAACGCGGCACCACCGGAACCACGCAGGAACAGCACAGAACGGAACCACCCGCACCACGGACACGGCAAGACCACCCGGCGGTCCACGCCAGGGTGGACCGCGAGAGGAGAACCCATGTCGCTCGACGTCTCACCAGCCCTGCTGGAGAAGGCCGAGAGAGGGGAGGTCGACGAGAGGGAGTTCGTCGACTGCGTCCGCACCTCCCTCCCGTACGCCTGGGAGCTGATCAGCTCCCTGGTTGCCCAGGTCAAGGTCGACGGCACCGACTTCGCCGACAACCAGGTACCGCCGCCCAGCGAGCAGGCCCGCGGCCAGCTGCTGCGCGCGATGGCCAGCGACGCGATCCGGGGTGCCCTGCAGCGGCACTTCGGGGTCCGGTTGGCGTTCCAGAACTGCCACCGGGTCGCGGTCTTCGCGCCCGCCGAGTCGACCGAGGAGCGGTACGCCCGCTTCACCTCGGTCCGGGCCCAGCTGCTCAACCAGTCGGACGAGCTGCGCGACTGCTGAGCAGGCCGAAGGGCCGCCCCCGGAGTGCCCGGGGGCGGCCCTTCGGCCTGCTCAGCCCAGTTGCGGGAGTACCTCGGAGCCGAGCCGGGCGATGTTGTCCATGGTCGCGGCGTGCTCGCCCGACCCTTCGGCGAGCAGCGCGAACCGCCGCAGCCCGGTCCGCTCGGCGGTGGCCAGCAACCGGTCCGCGCACTGCCGGGGGGTGCCCACCGCGTGCAGGTCGCAGAGCAGCTCGGTGTACTCGCGCGGGTCGCGCATCCGGCGCTCCCGGCCGTCCACCGTGCGGTGCGCGCCGAGCCCGTACTCGAACCAGCCGGGCATCGCGCCGAGCAGCCTGGCCCTGGCCTCCGAGGTCCGGTCGGCGACCTGCACCACCCCGGCCGCCAGGTGCTCCCGCTCGACCCGGGCGAGCTGCTCCTCGCCCCGGCCACAGGCCCGCCAGGCGGCCCGGTAGGCGGCCAGCATCTGCACCTTGTCCTCGTCGCCCGAGTGCATCCCGAGCAGCATCGGCAGACCGCGCTCGGCGGCGGTGCGGACCCCGCCGGGCGAGGTGCAGGCGACCACCACCGGCGGCCCGGCCGCCTCGGCCGACGGCGCACCGGCCGGCCGCTGCCGGGGGAACCGGTGCAGCATGCCGCGCCCCTCCAGCCAGCCCGCCAGCTCCGGCCTGGGCGGCTCCGGCCGGCTGTCGGCCCGGGGCACCACCGCCACCTCGGGGAAGCTGAACTGCGGCCCGTCCGCGCCCACCCGGGAGCCGCGCAGCCAGCGCAGCAGCAGGTCGAGCCGCTCGGTGAAGCCCTCCTCGAAGGCGGCCACCCCGGTGCCGAAGACGTCCAGGTCGATCCACGGGCCGCCGCGCCCCACCCCGAGGGTGAACCGCCCGCCCGAGGTCAGGTGCAGCAGCGCGGCCTGCTCGCCGAGCGCGACCGGGTGGGTGGTGGAGAGCACGCTGACGGCGGTGCCGATGCCGATCCGCCTGGTCCGGCCGAGCAGCAGGGCCGCCAGGGTGGCCGCGTTCGGGCAGACCCCGTACGGGACGAAGTGGTGCTCGGCGAGCCAGACCGAGTCCAGGCCGGCCCGTTCGGCCGCGACGGCGGCGCTGACGGTCCGTTCGAGCGCCTCGGCGTGGGTCTGGCCGGGGAACTGGGCGGACAGCATGAAGGCACCGACCCGGATCGAGTCGGTGGCCGGGGGTTGCCGGGCGCTCGGCAGCGGCACGTTTCTGCGGACCGGGGCAGTGGGCGAGCTGTCGACCTGACTGCCGGTCAGCGGACTGGTCTTGGTCATCGGGTGGCCTCCTCGGGTGCCGCAGGGTCTGCGAGCCCCGCCTTGTCACTCGTTGAGTAACCGATGTCATGTGCCAATGGCACGCGGAACGGCCCAATTGACCGAAGATCGGGTGGAACTCCGAGGAAACCGGCCACCCCCACCGGCTCCCGTGGTAGTGCCCGGTTCCGCCGCCGGGCACCCTTACCCTGGAACGACCAGTCAGAGCCCACCGAGAGGTGCAGACGTGTCGCCCCGTCGTAACCAGCAGCGGAAGTGGACCACCACCGCCGCCGACGAGCCCGCCACCACCCCGCTCGGCGGCTCGCTCCGCCGGACCGAGGAGTACGACGGCGAGGACTGGGTGGTGCAGACCGTGGCGGGCACCGCCGGGCGGCACTACCGGTGCCCGGGCTGCGACCAGGAGATCCCCCCGGGCGTCGGCCACGTGGTCGCCTGGCCCGCCCACCGGGGCGGCGTCGACGACCGCAGGCACTGGCACCGGGCCTGTTGGACGGCCCGCGGGCGCCGCACCTCCAACCTGCAACGGGGCCGGGGCGCACCGCGTTACTAGCGGTGCGCCCCGGCCCGGTGCGCGGTCTCAGGCGTCGCGCTTCTTGAGCACCAGGATGCCGCCGAGGATGGCGGCCACCGTCCAGGCCAGGCAGATGAAGAAGCCGGCCCAGGGGCCGTACGGCTGGCCGCTCTGCTCGTAGACCAGCATCATCCGGGAGCCCGCGTAGTCGGGGAAGTAGTGGGCCAGCGTCTTCACCTTCGGCACCGCCGAGAGGATCGGCGAGAGCAGGAAGAAGAACGGCACCAGGACCCCGAGCGCCAGGGTCTGGTTGTGCAGCATGGCGGTCACCCCTGCCGAGAACAGGCAGAGCATGGTCAGGTAGAGCGCCGCCCCGAAGACCGCCCGGAGCACGTTCGGCGAGCCGATCGTGGTGGAGTGGTCGCCGAGCAGGGACTGGCCGACGAAGAACGTCACGAAGGCGGTGAACAGCGAGACCGCCAGGGCCAGCGCGCCGAGCACGGACGCCTTGCCGAGCAGCAGGGTGGCCCGCTGCGGGACGGCGGCCAGCGAGACCCGGATCATGCCGCTGCTGTACTCGTTGCCGACCGCCAGCACCCCGAAGACGATGATCGCCAGCTCGCCCAGCAGGATGCCGGAGAAGGCCGTCCCGGTGGCGTCGAACGGGGTGTCGCCGTCGCCGGCGAACTCGGAGAAGTTGTTCTTGGTGAGCAGCGAGAGCAACGCGCCGATGCCGAGCGTGATGACGAAGGTGAGGGCCAGGGTCCAGACCGTGGAGCGGACGCTGCGGATCTTGGTCCACTCGGACTGCAGGACGGCGGGGAATGACGCCATCTCAGTTCTCCTTTCCGGCGGCCGGTGCGGCGGCGTCCCGGGGCTGCCAGGTGGCGCCCCAGGCGCCCGCGGCGTCCTGCCCGGGCACCGGGCCCGCTCCGGAGCCCGCGTGGTACTGCACGGAGTCCGCCGTCATCTGCATGAACGCCTCTTCCAGGGACGCCTGCTGCGGGCTCAGCTCGTGCAGGGTCACCCCGTGGGCGGCGGCCAGCTCACCGATGTGCGCCAGGTCGCCGTCCTCGATCTCGTACGAGCCCTCGGGGCCGGCCTCGGCGTTCAGCCCGGCCCCGTGCAGGGCGGTCAGCAGCTGTTCGACGTGCGGGGTGCGGATCCGGACCGCCGAACGGGAGTTCTGCTTGATGAAGTCCGCCATCGAGAGGTCGGCCAGCAGCTTGCCCTGCCCGATCACCACCAGGTGCTCGGCGGTCAGCGCCATCTCGCTCATCAGGTGCGAGGAGACGAAGACCGTGCGCCCCTCGGCGGCCAGACCCTTCATCAGGTTGCGGATCCACAGGATGCCCTCGGGGTCGAGCCCGTTCACCGGCTCGTCGAACATCAGGATCTCGGGGTCACCGAGCAGCGCGGAGGCGATGCCCAGCCGCTGGCCCATGCCGAGCGAGAACCCCCGGGAGCGCTTCTTCGCCACCGAGCTCAGCCCGACCAGGGCGAGCACCTCGTCCACCCGCTTGCGCGGGATGCGGTTGCTCTGGGCCAGCCAGAGCAGGTGGTCGTAGGCGGTCCGGCCGGGGTGCACCGCCTTCGCCTCCAGCAGGGCGCCGATGTACTTGAGCGGCTCGCTCAGCTGTCCGTACCGTCTGCCGTCGATGGTGACCCGGCCGCTGGTCGGCCGGTCCAGGTCGAGGATCATCCGCATGGTGGTGGACTTGCCCGCGCCGTTCGGGCCGAGGAATCCGGTGACCATGCCCTGCGGCACCTGAAAGCTCAGGCTGTCCACCGCCAGGGTGTCGCCGTAACGTTTCGTCAGTTCGTGCAGCTCGATCATCTGCGCTCCTTACTCTCTGTCAGATTATGACAATTCGGACAGGCCAGCGCGCTGCCTCGGCCGATCGGCGAGCCGCTCTACGGTGGAGGCATGACACTCCCCGCCTTCACCGCGCATGGCACAGGTACCCCACTGGTGCTGCTGCACGCCTTCCCGTTGTCCGCCCGGATGTGGCAGGCCCAGACCGAGTCGCTCGCGGACGTCGCCCTGGTGATCACGCCCGACCAACGCGGCTTCGGCGGCTCGGCCCCGGCCGAGGGCGCACCCTCGCTCGAACTGGTCGCGGACGACGTCGCGGCGGTGCTGGACGAACTCGGCATCGAACAGGCGGTGATCGGCGGCCTGTCGATGGGCGGGTACGTGGCGATGGCCTTCGCCCGCCGGCATGCCGAACGGATCGCCGGGCTGCTGCTCGCCGACACCAAGGCGGTGGTGGACGGCGACGCCGCCCGGGCCAACCGGGAGCGGATCGCCGGGGCGGTGCTGGCCAGGAACAGCGTCCGGATCCTGGCCGAGGAGAAGATCGAGGACGGCCTGCTCGGCCCGGCCGTCGACCCCGAACTGGCCGACCGGGTCCGGGCGATGATCGCCGAAGCCTCCCCGCAGGCGGTCGCCTGGGCACAGCGGGCGATGGCCGCCCGGCCCGACTCGCTGGCCACCCTGGCCACCCTCGCGGTGCCGGCGGCGGTGGTGGTGGGCGAGCACGACGCACTCACGCCGCTGGCGGAGGCCAGGCTGATGGCCGAGACCCTCCCCGACGCCGAACTGACCGTCATCCCCGGCGTCGGCCACCTGAGTTCACTGGAGGCGCCGGAGAGCTTCACGGCGGTCGTCAGGGGGCTGCTGCGGCGCTGCTAGCCGCAGGGGCTCCGGGCCTACGGTCCAGGGGCTCGGGGCTGCGCTCTAGGCAGGCGCTCCGGTTGCACTGTCCAGGGGCTCGGGGAACGGCGACGGTTCGTGGCCGGCGGGCATCACTGCGAAAGTGCCTGACCACCTACGCGACGACCACCTTTTGCGAGGCCGGCGTCGCCCACGCGGCGGAGCCGCACATCAGCAGAGCCCCGAGCCCCTGACCGTAGATGCCAGAACGCCTGCCTACAGTGCAGCAAAGGAACGGGCCCGTACCCCCCCGGGAGGGGTACGGGCCCGTACTGAGCCGGGGTCAGCGGGACTGCTGGGCGGGGACGCCGAGGGCGTCGTCCGTGGGCAGGGTGGCGGCGGCCACGGCTGCGCCGGTCAGCGTGGCGAGCATCTCGCGCACGTTGGTGAGCTGGGCGTTGATCGAGTCGCGGCGGTTGGTGAGCGCCGCCAGCTCGCGCTCGGACTCGCTGCGGATCCGGTCGGCCTTGGCGTTCGCGTCGGCCACGATGTCCTCGGACTGGCGCTGGGCCGTCTCCACCGTCTGGCGGGCGCGGCGCTCGGCGTCGGTGCGGAGCTTCTCGGCCTCCAGGCGGAGCTGCTCGGCCCGGTGCTCGATCTCGGCCAGGCGCTTCTCGGCCTTGGCCTGACGGGCCGCCAGGTCGCGCTCGGACTGCTCGCGGCGCTTGGCCAGGTTGGTCTCGAACTCCAGCGCGGCCTGGGCGGCCTTGGTGCGGGTCTCCTCGAAGAGGGCGTCCGCCTCCTCACGCTTGTTCTGCGCGTCCTTGTTGGCCTCGGCGCGCAGCTGGGCGCTGTCGCTCTTGGCCTTGTCGACGATCCGCAGACCCTCGTCCTCGGCCTTCGCCTTGCGGTCCTTGGCGTAGTTCTCCGCCTCGGTGCGGACCTGCTGGGCGGCGGCCTCGGCCAGCTCGCGGTGCTGCTCGGCGGCGCGGTGCGCCTCGTCGCGCAGGTCCTTCGCCTCCTCCTCGGCCAGGCGGAGGATCTTCTCGACCCGGGCACCGAGCCCGGCGTACGACGGCTCGGCATCGCTGACCGCGGCCTGGGCGCTCTGGGTCTCCAGGTGGAGCTCCTCGATGCGCTTCTCCAGCGCACCGATCCTGGTCAGCGCGGAGTCGCGGTCGGCCACCAGCTTGGTGATCCGCTCGTCGACCTGGGCGCGCTCGTACCCACGGCGCACCAGGTCGAAGCCGTGAGGGGAGTGACTGTCGCTCATGGGGTTCTGGGCTTCCTGTCGTTAACCGCTGAGGTGGTTGAGGGAATCCTGACACGTTATCGGAGTGTCGAAGGCGAAACGCCGTTGCTGCACGGACAATGTCCGCTCAATCGGGTGGTGCGCCGCCGGAGCGATTGCCACCCGAACGAGGAGCGCCCACGCCGGCACCGGCCTTCGGCGCCCCGTCCTTCTTGCCACTGCTTCCCCCGTTGCCCTGCGCGACCGGTGACGGTGCCTCAAAGGCCTCCAGCGCGGAGAGCACGTCCTGGACCCGAGAGATCTCGGTGTTGATGTCCTTGCGCCGACGCACCAGCTCGTCCAACTCCCGGCGACCCTCGTCGGTCACGCGCTGCGCCTCGGCCCGTGCCTCGGACAGCAGTCGCTCGATCTCCTCGGCCGCCTGCGCGAGCTGCCGCTCCGCCCCCTCGTCGGCCCGCCGCAGTCGCTTCTCGGCCTGCTCGGAGGCGGTCTCGAGCTGCTGCTCGGCCTCCTCCTGGGCGGCCTGCAGCCGCTCCTCCGCCTCGGTGCGCAGCCGGTCGGCGCGCGCCGTGGAGTCGGCGAGCTTCTGGTCCGCCTCCTTGAGCAGCCCCTCGGCCTTGCGGACGGCCGAGATCCGGACCTTGCCGGCCTCGGCGGAGGCCTCCGAGGTGAGCTCGGCGGCCTTCTGCTCGGCCTCGGCGACCAGCTTCGCCGCCTTCTGCCCGGCGTCGGCGACCGCCTTGGCGGCCTGCTCCTCGGCCTCGGTGAGCTGCTCCTGAGCCGCCGTCACCAGGGTGTCCACCCGCTCGCCGGCCGACTTCATGGCCTGCGCGTTCTCCTTGCGGGCCCGCTCGTGCAGCGCCTCGATCTCGGCGTCGGTGCGCTCGCGCAGCTCCTCGGCCCGCTCGCGGACCGCGGTGGCGTCCCGGCGGGCCTCGGAGAGCAGGGCGTCCGCGTCGGTCCTGGCGCGCTCCACCTCGGTCTGCCCGGCCGCCTCGCCGGCGGCGGTGATCCGCTCGGCCTCCTTGCGGGCGGCCGCCACCATCGCGTCGGCCTGCTCCTCGGCGGCGGCGGTGGTGGCCAGTGCGGTGGCCTGGGCGTCCTCGCCCAGCGACTCGGCGTCCGCGAACGCCTTCTCCAGCACCGACTTGGCCTGCTCCCGGGTGGCCCGGTCGAACTGCTCGGCGGCCTCCCTGGTCTCCCGGTCGTACGCGTCGGCCCGGGACCGGGTGGCGGTCTCGTAGTCCTCCGCCAGGGTGCGGGTGGCCAGCGCGTACTCCTCGGCCTCGGCCCGCAGCGCGGCGGCGAACTCCTCGGCCTCGGCGACGGCGGCCGCGGCCCGCTCGTCCGCTTCCTGGGTGGTCTGCCTGGCCTGCGCCTCGGCCTCGGCCCGGCGCTGCTCGGCGAAGCCCAGCGCGTCCGCCCGCTCGGCGTCCGCCTCGGCCCGCAGCTGCCGGTCGTACGCCTGCGCCTCGGCCCGCTGCCGCCCGATCTCGGCGTCGGCGGCCTCCCGGTCGGCGGTCAGCTCGGCGGCCGTCCGCTCGTGCAGGGCGGTGGCCTCCGCCTCGGCGGCGGCGCGCAGTTCGGCGGTCTCCCGCTCGGCGGTCTCGCGCAGCTCGGCCGCTTCCAGCTCGGCCAGCTCGCGGGTCTCGGTGCTCTCCCGGTCGGCGGTGGCGCGCAGTTCGGCGATCTGCTGGGAGGCGGTCTCGTACAGACCGGCCACCGACTGCCGGGTCTCGGCGGCCTCGTCCTCGGCGGCGGAGACCAGCTCGGTGGCCTTGCGCTCGGCCGCGGACCGCAGCTCGGCGATCTCGGCGGTGGCCTCGGCGCGCAGCTCGCCGACCTCGGCGACGGCGGTGGCGGCGCGCTCCTGTGCCTCGGCCAGCTCACGGGCGCCCTCGGCCCGCAGCCGGTCGGCCTCGGCCTCGGCGGCGGCGCGCAGTTCGGCCGTCTCGGCAGCCGTGCGCTCGGCCAGCTCGGTGGTCTCGGCGGTGACCCGGGCGCGCAGCTCGGTGGTCTCGGCCTCGGCGGCGGCCCGGAGCCCGGCGGTCTCGGCGGCCGTCCGCTCGGTCAGCTCGGCACTGTCCCGCTCGGCGGCGGCCCGCGCTTCGGCGCTCGCGGCCTCGGCGGCGGCGCGCAGCTCGGCGGCCTCCCGCTCGGCGGTCGCGCGCAGCTCGGCCGCGGCGGTGCCGGCCTCGGTGCGCTCGGCCCGGGCGGCGGCCAGCAGTTCGGTGGCCTCGCGCTGCTCGCGCTCCAGCGCGGCACTCGCCTCGGCCCGCTCGCGGCGGCTCTCCTCGCGCAGCGCGGTGGCCTCGGCCTCCGCCTCACCGCGTTGCTGGAGGGCCCAACTCTCGGCTCCGGAACGGTGGTTGTCGGCCCACTCGGCCGCTTCGGCCCGGGCCGCCTCGGCGGCGGCCCGACTCTCGGCGGCCAGCTGCTCGGCGGCCGCCTGGGCCTCGGCCCGCACCCGCTGGTCGAACTCGGTGGCCTCGCGGCGGAGTTCGGCGGTCTCCCGCTCGGCGGCACCCCGGTTCTCGGCGGCGGCGGCCTTGGCCGCGGTGATCGCGTCCTGACCCTGCTGCTCGGCTCCGGCGACCAGCTTCTCGGCCTCGGCCCGGGCCCGGGCCAGGGTCTGCTCGGCCCGGCCCTGGGTCTCCACCGCCTGCGCCTCGGTCTGCTCGCGCAGCCGGTCCACCTCGGCGGCCGCGCCCGCGCGCAGCTCGTCCGCGTCGGCCTTGGCCTTGGTCAGCAGCTCCTCGGCGGTCTTCGCGGACTCCTCGATCCGGAGCACCGCCTGCCGCCGGGCCTCGTTCTCCACCCGGTCCGCCTCGGCGACCGCCTGGGTGCGCAACTCCTCGGCCTCGGCCCGTAGTTGGGCAGCCTCGTCGTGGGCCTGGCGGATCTGCTCGCGGAGTGCGGCGGCGTCCTCCAGGGCGGCGTTCTGGGCCTGCTCCATCGCGGCCCTGGCCTGCTCGCGGAGCTGCTCGGCCTCGGCGGTGGCCTCGGCCAGCAGCCGGTCCGCCTCGGTGCCGGCCGCCGTCACGGTGGCCTCGGCCTCGGCCCTGGCCCTGGCCACCGCCTCGTCGGCCTGCTTGGCCGCCTTGGCCAGGTGCACGGTGGCGTCCTTGGCCCCCTCGGCCCGGCCGGCCTCGCGGGCCTCGGCGGCCAGCTGTTCGGCGGCGGCCTGCGCCTCGGCCCGCAGTGCGGCGGCCTCCCGCTCGGCCTCGGCGCGCAGCTCGACGACGGCCGCCTCGGCCTCCGCCCGGAGCTGGGCGGTGACGCTCTCGGCCGCGCCCCGCAGCCGTTCGCTCTCCTCGGCGGCGGCGGCCCGGGCGGCCTCCGCCTCGGCCTTGGCGTTGGCCGCCTCGCCCTTGATCCGGTCGGTCTCCTTGGTGGCGGTGGCCACCATCCGGGCGATCTCGGCCTTGGCGGTCTGCGAGCGCTGGTCGCTGGCGGCCTCGCCGTCGGCGACCAGCCGCTGCACCGCGGCCTCCGCCTCGATCTGCAACTGCTCGGCGGCGGCCTCGGCGCGGGCCCGCAGCTCGGCGGCCTCCTGCCGGGCGCGCTCGGCCTCGGCCAGCGCCTCGGTCCGCAGCCGCTCTATCTCCGCCTGGGCCTGGTCCAGCGCCTCGGTGGCCCGCTGCTGGTCCTCGGCCGCCTGCTCCTTGAGTTGGGTGATCTCGGCCCGGGCCACCGCGAGCTGCTGCTCGGCGGCGGCCTGCGCCCCGGCCAGCTGCTGCTGGGCCTCACCGGTGACCGCCTCGGCCTGCGCGTTGGCCTGCTGGGCCTGCTCGGAGGCGGCCCTGAGCAGGCGCTCGGCGTCGTTCTGGGCGCGGACCAGCGCGGCTTCCACGGCGGCCTGCGCCTCGCCCCGGGCGGCGTCCACGTCGGCGGCGGTCTGCGCGCGGGCGTGGTCGGCCAGCGCGGCGGCCTCGGCCCGGGCGGCGGCGATCATCCGCTCGGCCTCGGCCTGGGCCTCCTGGAGGACCCGCTGGGACTCCTGCTCGGTGCCGACCCTGGTCTGCTCGGCCCAGGAGACGTTCTCGTTGACGTGCCGCTCGGCGCTGCGACGCAGCTCGGTGAGCTCCTCGTCCAGCTGGCGCCGGCGGGCGGCCAGCTCGGCCTCCAGGCGCGCGGTGCGCTCGGCGGCCTCGGCCATCAGCCGCTGGGTGGCCGCCTGGGACTCCCGGAGCTGCCGCTCGGCGTCCGCGCGCAGCTGCTGGGCCTGCATCTCGGCGTTGTGGAGAAGCTGCTCGGCCTGTCCGGAGACGGAGTCGAAGGCACGCGGCTGGGCGAGCTGCCGACGGGATTCGTGCAGCTTGGCCCGGAGCACCTCCACCTGGTAGGCGAGGTCCTCGGCATGCTGGACGGTCTTGTCCCGCTCCTTGCGAGTCCGATCCATCTCGGCCTCGAACTGGGAGAGGTGATCGTCAGCCTCGTAGCGGTCGTTGCCCCGCACTCCGCGGTCCCATCCATCTCCTGGTCGCGTCCTCGACCCGGCCGGCCGGTAACCCCACCGTGGGGCCGGATCAGCTGGTCCTTGCAGCCGTGGCGGGTGCCACGGTCGGAGCCGTCGGGCACCGGCGCGCGACGATGTCGCGCTCCGCCGTCCGGGTGGACTCCTGAGCGAACTCTTGCCTGTGGAGAATGGTGACAGATCCGAACGGCGGCCTCGTCGCCGCGCCCGGTTGGTGGACTCCCCTTGAGACGGGACCAGCCATCGAAGCTCCGGCTGCTCCCACCATCGGCCGTGCCCGCCGGACCGGTCCTCCCCGGAGCTTTGCGCACTTCGGCATTGTAGTGTGCGCGGCCCGCAGGGGAATGGGCGAGTGGGGGTTTTCCAAGGTTACCGACGGGTCGCGGGCGGGGCCGCAGGACGGCGGCCCCGCCCGGCGGCGTCAGTGGCCGGTGGTCGCCGAGGTGACCAGTTCGGTCAGCACGCCGCCGCAGTCCTTCGGGTGCAGGAAGGTGATCCGGGACCCCATCGAGCCGATCCGGGGCTCCTCGTACAGCACCCGGACGCCCTTGGCCTTGATGTCGGCGGCGTCGCCGTCCACGTCCGCGGTGCCGAACGCGATGTGGTGCACGCCCTCGCCGTTCTTCGCCAGCCACTTGGCGACCGTGGAGTCCTCCCGGGTCGGCTCCAGCAGTTGGAGGTACGAGGCGCCGCCGTCGCCGGTGTCGTTGATCTTCAGCATCGCCTCCCGGACGCCCTGCTCCTCGTTCACCTCGCTGTGGAAGACCTCGAAGCCGTAGGTGGCGCGGTAGAACTCGACGGTCTTGTCCAGGTCGAAGCAGGCGATCCCGATGTGGTCGATGCGGGTCAGCACGGCTGGCCTCCGGGAGGAGTGAGGGGTTTGAAGGGCGGGTACCAGTGCAGCGCACGGAGTTGAGGCAGCGCCAGCACGTCGCGTGCGAGCCTGCTCACAATTCACCCAAGCTGTGCTGACACGCTGTTGACCAGGCAGTGACACGTGCCGCTGATCACACCTCGGCTGCGGTGACGCACGGGTTACGGGTCAGTACATTGAGGCCGCATCCCCACACCCTCATGGCCTTGACGCGCGAAGGGGCTCGTCTCATGACTACTTCAGTGATCGTCGCTGGTGCCCGAACCCCGATGGGCCGGCTGCTCGGCTCGCTCAAGGGCTTCTCCGGCGCCGAACTCGGCGGCTTCGCGATCAAGGCCGCGGTCGAGCGGGCCGGTCTGACCCCCGATCAGGTCCAGTACGTGATCATGGGCCAGGTGCTCCAGGCCGGGGCCGGCCAGATCCCCGCCCGCCAGGCCGCGGTCAAGGCCGGCATCCCGCTGAACGTGCCGGCGCTGACCATCAACAAGGTCTGCCTCTCCGGCCTGGACGCGATCGCGCTGGCCGACCAGCTGATCCGCGCGGGCGAGTTCGACATCGTGGTCGCGGGCGGCCAGGAGTCGATGACCAACGCCCCGCACCTGCTGCCGAAGTCCCGTGAGGGTTACAAGTACGGCGCCATCGAACTGCTCGACTCGATGGCCCACGACGGTCTGACCGACGCCTACGAGTCCATCCCGATGGGCGAGTCGACCGAGAAGCACAACACCCGCCTGGGCATCGGCCGCGAGATCCAGGACCACCTGGCCGCGCTCTCCCACCAGCGGGCCGCCGCCGCGCAGAAGAACGGCGTCTTCGACGCCGAGATCGTGCCGGTCGAGATCCCGCAGCGGAAGGGCGACCCGGTCGTCTTCAGCCAGGACGAGGGCATCCGCGGCGAGACCACCGTGGAGACGCTGGCCAGGCTGCGCCCGGCCTTCACCAAGGACGGCACCATCACGGCCGGCACCGCCTCGCAGATCTCCGACGGCGCCGCCGCGGTGATCGTGATGAGCAAGGCCAAGGCCGAGGAGCTGGGCCTGAGCTGGATCGCCGAGATCGGCGCGCACGGCAACGTGGCGGGCCCGGACAACTCGCTTCAATCGCAGCCGTCCAACGCCATCAAGCACGCGCTCTCCAAGGAGGGCATCGGCGTCGAGGACCTCGACCTGATCGAGATCAACGAGGCCTTCGCGGCCGTCTCGCACCAGTCGATGAAGGACCTCGGCGTCACCGAGGACAAGGTCAACGTGAACGGCGGCGCGATCGCGCTCGGCCACCCGATCGGGATGTCCGGCGCCCGCGTGGTGCTGCACCTGGCGCTGGAGCTCCAGCGCCGCGGCGGCGGGGTCGGCGCGGCCGCGCTCTGCGGCGGTGGCGGCCAGGGCGACGCACTGATCGTCCGGGTGCCCAAGGCCTGACCGGCTGACGTACTGTCGGGGCCGCCGGACGTCCGCGTCCGGCGGCCCTTCCTTCGTTTGCCTAGTGACCGAGGAGCACGCGCATGATCGACGTCCCCACGCTGGTCGAGCAGGCCCGGGAGGGGCGGCCGCGCGCCGTGGCACGGCTGATCTCGCTGGTGGAGAACGCCGCCCCGCAACTGCGGGAGGCGATGGCCGCGTTGGCGCCGTACACCGGGCAGGCGTACACGGTCGGGCTGACCGGTTCGCCCGGGGTCGGCAAGTCGACCTCGACCTCCGCGCTGGTCTCCGCGTACCGGCGGCTCGGCAAGCGGGTCGGCGTGCTGGCGGTCGACCCCTCCTCGCCGTTCTCCGGCGGGGCGCTGCTCGGTGACCGGGTCCGGATGCAGGAGCACGCCACCGACCCGGAGGTGTTCATCCGCTCGATGGCCACCCGGGGGCACCTGGGCGGGCTGTCCTGGACGGCGCCGCAGGCCCTGCGGGTGCTGGACGGGGCCGGCTGTGAGGTGATCCTGGTGGAGACCGTCGGGGTCGGCCAGTCCGAGGTGGAGGTGGCCGCCCAGGCCGACACCACCGTGGTGCTGCTCGCCCCCGGCATGGGGGACGGCATCCAGGCGGCCAAGGCGGGCATCCTGGAGATCGGCGACGTCTTCGTGGTCAACAAGGCCGACCGGGACGGGGCCGACGCCACCGCCCGCGAGCTCAACCACATGCTGGGGCTCGGGGAGTCGCGGGGTGCGGGGGACTGGCGGCCGCCGATCGTGAAGACCGTGGCCGCCCGGGGCGAGGGCATCGACGAGGTGGTCGAGGCCCTGGAGAAGCACCGCGCCTGGCTGGCCGAGACCGGTGAACTCGCGGTCCGCCGGCGCCGCCGGGCGGCGGACGAGATCGAGGCGATCGCCCTCGCCACCCTCCGGGCCCGGATCGGTGACCTGCACGGCGACCGGCAGCTCTCCGCCCTCGCCGAACGCGTCGCCGACGGCACGCTGGACCCGTACGGAGCGGCGGACACCCTGGTCGCGGGGCTGACCCGGGGCTGAACCGACGCTCAGCTTTTGGCAGGGCGCTCGGTTGCACTGTCCAGGGGCTCGGGGAACGGCGACGGTTCGTGGCCGGCGGGTATCACTGCGAAAGTGCCTGACCCGCTACGCACGGATCACCTTGCAAGGGTCGGCGTCGCCCGCGCGGCGGAGCCGCACATCAGCAGAGCCCCGAGCCCCTGAGTCTTCCGAAGCACCTGCCAAAAGGTCAGCTGCGGCCGCGGAGGTCTCGGAGGTGTTCGGCGACCGGGGCGAGGGCGGCGTAGAGGGTGTCGATCTGCTCGGGGGTGAAGCGGTCGATGAAGTGGTGGCGCACCGAGCGGACGTGGTCGGGGGCGACCTTCTGGAGGATGTCCCAGCCGTGTTCGGTGAGGTGGGCGAAGAGGCCGCGGCGGTCGCCCGGACACTCCTGACGGAGCACCAGGCCGGCGTTCTCCATCCGGGTGATCTGGTGCGAGAGCCGGCTCTTCGACTGGAGGGTGGCGGTGGCCAGGTCGGTCATCCGCATCCGCCGGTCGGGGGATTCGGAGAGCACGACCAGGATCTCGTAGTCGTTGTTGGCGAGACCGTGCGGCTGGAGCTCCCGGCCGAGCTGGTAGTCCAGCAGGTGGCTGACCTCCAGGTGGGCACGCCAGAACTGCTGCTCCTTGGCGGAGAGCCAGGGGGTCTCCTCCGCCGCCGAGGACGACGGGGAGGAGACCGCTGCGGGGGTGTCGGCGGGGGAGTCCATACCACCCACTATAGCCGAGGTTGTTCAAAGTTATACAATTAGACCAGCCGCAATACCTACAGGCCGAAGCGCCGTCCGAGGTCCCCGAGATTCCCCACGCCGGGGATGTTCACGTTCGGCAGCTGGCTCTGGCCGTGCCCCGGCTGCTGCTGCGGCACGCCGTACCCACCGCCGGGGACGCCGGCCTCCTGGTGCACCACGCCGACCGAGCGCTCGGCCATCAGGGTCTCACTGGACTGGATCAGCACCGTGCCCGCCCCGATGAACTCGAACTGGTGCTCCTCGCCGGAGGCGCCGCCGAGCCCGGTGAGCTGGCGCAGTCCGCCGAGCACGCCGTGCATGTAGCCGTGGTCGTAGTGGTGGCAGGGGGCGGGGCAGTCGGCCCAGCCGACCAGGGCCTGCGGGTCGACCCGGATCGGCGGCTCGACGAAGTGCACCGGACCGTTCGAGGCGGCCACGAACTTGCCGGTGCCGATCAGGGTGAGGAAGCCCGGGATGATCGACTGCTTGAGCGCCAGGGTCGGCTCGAAGGCCAGCAGGTTCCCCGAACGGACCGTCAGGTTGCCGTTCTCCAGGTCGTACGAGTTGAGGTCGAAGGCCCGGTCGGCGAGCAGCAGCTTGCCCCGGCCCTCGGCCACCACCCAGTCGGTGGCGTGCAGCGGGGAGTTGAAGTTGCGGCCGAGCGCGCGGTCGATCGAGCCGTGGCCGATCCCGGAGAAGCGGACGTCGCCGTAGTAGGCGATCATCTTCCCCTTCTGCAGGTAGTACGGGCCGTTCAGGTCGACCGAGAAGGCGTACGGGTTGACGTTGTCGTTGACGGGCAGGCTGTTCGCGTCGTGCACCTGCGGGCCCTCGGGGACGCCGTAGCCGGGCTGCGGCGGCTGCGCCGGGTACTGCTGGGGGGCGCCGTATCCGGGCTGCTGCGGATAGCCGGGCTGCTGCGGCGGGTACTGCGGCGGGTAGGACATCAGAGCTTCTCCTCGCTCGCCTGGACGTACACCACACCGTTGCCGGACAGCTCGAGCTGGAACGCCTCGCCGGAGCCGCGTCCGACCATGTCGCGCCAACCCACCGACGTGGACAGCTTGTTCTGCACCTGGCCGCGGTGCGCGACGTACGCCTGCGGGTCGACGTGCACCGGCTGGTTCGGGGTGATCGGCAGCTCGACGAAGCCGCCGTGCGCCATCACCGCCACCGAACCCTGGCCGGCCAGCTGGGTGGTGAACAGGCCCTGGCCGCTGACCTGGCCGCGCACCATGCCCATCACGCCGCCCTGCGAGCCGAGGAAGACGGTGGTCTGCCGGAGCGTGCCGTCGAAGGCGAGCAGCCGGTCGGCCTCGACGTTCAGGGTGTCGCCGGTGAGCTCGATGATCTGGACGTGGTGGCCGCCGTGGCCGAAGAGCACGCTGCCCTGGCCCTCGACGGTCATCAGCGGGACGTCCTCGTTGGCCACCCGGCGGCCGATCATGCCCATCACGCCGCCCTGACCGCCGGTCAGGTTGGGGGTGAAGGCGACCTCGCCGGTGTAGGCGATCATCGAGCCGCGCTGGCTGAAGATCCGCTGGCCGGGGAAGACCTTGGCCTCGATCAGCTTGCTGTTGATCTTGGTGAACGGCATCAGACGTCGCCCCCGAAGGTGAGCCGCTCGGACGGCTGGATGTAGACCAGGCCCTCGCCGGTGAACTCCACCTGCATCGCCTCGCCACCGCCCTCGCCGATCAGCGTGGTCCAGCCGCCGCCCGACTTGAGCGCGCGGTTGAGGTTCCCGGTGTGCGCGACGTACGCGCCCGGGTCCACCCGCAGCGGCTGCCCCTGGGAGACCCGGAGGATGATCGCCGGGCCCTTGGAGGTGAGCGCGGCCCAGCCGTGTCCGTCCACCTTGGTGGTGAACAGGCCGGTGCCGGAGGCCATCCCGTTCAGGCCGGTGAAGCTGGTGCCGGTGTGCAGGCTGCCCTCGGTGCAGAGCAGGTTCTCCGCCTCGACGAACAGCGTCTCGCCGTTCAGCCGGACGAGGTTGACCTCGGTGGCCCGGTCGGCGAAGAAGCAGGTGCCCTGCCCCTGGACCTCCATGACCTCCATCTGCTCACCCGTCAGCCGACGGGTGACCATGCCGCGCAGGCCGTTGCCACCACCGCTCAGCTTCTTGAAGTTCATCTGGCCCGTGTAGGCAACCATGCAGCCGTTGCGGGCCTTGACCGCGTCGCCCGTCATGTCGACGGCGAGCACCTTTGATCCCTGGAGTCGAAACTGTGCCACGCGGTGACCATAGCGGCCGTCGCCGGGCGACCGGGAGGGGGTGCGGGCCACTGGTACACATCCGGTACACACCCCCGGCCGCCGGTGCTCGGTAAAGGACCGGTCATAATGAACGGTCGGCTTGTGCGTCCGTTCACAAGCCCGTGCAGCACAAGCCCGCCGATCCCGTAGTGAGGTACCCGCCGTGAAGAGCAGCGCCGTCCACCGTCTGCGCCTCGTGTCCGCCCCCGAGGGTCTGTCCTTCCTGCTGCTGCTGGTCTGCTCGGTGCTCAAGCGCACCACCGACTTCAACGCCGTGCCGGTGATGGGCATGGTGCACGGCGTCCTCTTCGTGCTCTACGTGGTCTTCCTCGCGCTGGCCTGGCAGAAGCAGCGCTGGGACGCCAAGCGCGGCGCGGTCCTGTTCGTGCTCTCGGTGCTGCCGTTCGGCGGCTTCGTGGCCGAGCGGATGCTGGCCAAGGAGGAGCGGGGCGAGTACCCGGCCGCCGGGCAGCCCGCCACCGCCTGACGCACCCGACACGAAAGCCCGGGCCTCCCCTCCGAGGGGCCCGGGCTTTCGCGTGTCAGGTGGCGGGGTGTCAGTTGACGTTGACCCCGGACC
Source organism: Kitasatospora sp. NBC_00070 (assembly GCF_045041205.1). Classification (NCBI taxonomy): domain Bacteria; kingdom Bacillati; phylum Actinomycetota; class Actinomycetes; order Kitasatosporales; family Streptomycetaceae; genus Kitasatospora; species Kitasatospora sp. NBC_00070. The sequence goes on from NZ_CP108247.1 coordinate 4,866,861, forward strand.
AGGCGGCCGCGACCGCCTTGTACTCGGCGCTGGTGGTGCCGCCGTAGAGGTCCGCCGCCGCCTTGAGGGTGCCGGTGCGGGCGCCCGCGTAGTTGGTGGTCGAGGTCCAGTACACGGTCAGCGCGCGGTACCAGATGGCCGCGGCCTTGTCCCGGCCGATGCCGGTCAGGGTCGAGCCGTTGGAGGTCGGGCTGTTGTAGCTGACGCCGTTGACGGTCTTGGCGCCGCTGCCCTCCGAGAGCAGGTAGAAGAAGTGGTTGGCCGGGCCCGAGGAGTAGTGCACGTCGAGCGAGCCGAGGGTGGAGGACCAGGAGTCCTTCGAGCCGCCGTCCTTGGAGGGCTTGTCCATGTAACGGAGCGGCGTGCCGTCCCCGTTGATGTTGATCAGCTCGCCGATCAGGTAGTCGCCCTTGTCGGCCGCGAGGTTCGCGGAGAACTCGACCATGGTGCCGAAGATGTCCGAGGTGGCCTCGTTGAGGCCGCCGGACTCGCCCGAGTAGTTCAGGCCGGCGGTGTTGGAGGTGACGCCGTGCGTCATCTCGTGGCCCGCCACGTCCAGCTCGGTCAGCGGGTGGGTGTTGGAGGCGCCGTCGCCGTACGTCATGCAGAAGCAGGAGTCGGACCAGAACGCGTTGACGTAGTTCCGGCCGTAGTGGACGCGGCTGTAGGCGCCGACACCGTCGTTGCGGATGCCGAGGCGGCCGAACGAGTTCTTGTAGTAGTCCCAGGTGGCCGCGCCGCCGAACTGGGCGTCCACGGCGGCGGACTGGGTGCTGGAGACCAGGCCGGTGCCCCAGACGTTGTCGGTGTCGGTCAGCAGGGTGCCGTTGCCGGACGTCTTGTTGGCCAGCGTGGTGGTGTACATGTTGCCCCGGCTGGGGTCCTTCAGCTGGTACGTGCTGCCCGAGGAGTTGGTGGTCAGCGGGACCGAGCCGACGAACACGCCCTTGCCGCTGCCGGTGGCGGCCGCCGCGAGGTACTGCTCGTGGGTGGAGAGCACCTCGCCGGTGGCGGCGTCGGTGACGAGCTTCTGGGCGCTGGGTATGCCGCTCTCGCGGACGCCCTCGACCACGGTCTCGTAGGCCAGGCGGGGGGTGCCGGTGGTGGCCCAGATCACCAGCTTCGGCGCGGAGGAGCCGGTGACCTCCTTGATCGGGCTCTCGTCCTCGTCGATGGTCACGCCGACGGTGGCCTGCACGGCGCCGGTGGCCTGCTTGGCGGCCTTCTCGGCGGGCACGGCCGGGGTCAGGCTGGGCAGCGCGAGCTGCGCCTCGGCGGCCTTGTCCACGGACTTGACCTTGCCGTTCGGCGCCAGGTGCGCGACCAGGTCGCCACCGACCACCGGCAGGCCGGCGTAGGTGCGCTCGAAGCGCAGGTGCTTGGCGCCGGAGGCGTCGATCACGGCGTCCTTGGCGACCAGCGCCTCGGAGGCGCCGAGGCCGGCGGCCTCGGCCACGGACGGGGCGTACGACTGGGCCAGCACCTTGAGTTCGGCGCGCTGCGGCACCGAGCCCTTGCTGCTCGCGGGAAGGGGGGCGGCCTGCGCCGCCGAACCGACGCCGACCTGGACGGCGGAGGCGAGGATCACAGTGGCCGAGAGGGCGGCGCCGACAGTCAGCTTTCGCTTCACGTGCGGGGTTCCTTCCGAAGTTCAACCGCGTGTGCGCGGTCGCATCTCACTCCGGGGCGCCATGGGTTGGTGCCGTCGGGGCGGAGCGGATGCTGACGTGCTGCTCCGTGCGGTCAAGCGGCATCGGCCGGATACGGGTGGGGCGGCCGGTGCCTACGGGGCTGGCCAGAAGCATGACAATGCACCTGATGAAATGACAGGTCTCGGCCGAGAATTGGCAAGCTCCCGCCAGCTCGGCACGCTGCGTGATGGCCTGATCGACTGCGTGGCATTACCGACGAATCGGGTCAATTCCGGCACCGGGGCGGAGTTTTGACGCGAACGGAACCTGAACAACCGTCGAAAATCGGTAACTGTCCAGACCAATACGAAGATTGCGGCCGTGTTTCGCCAGGTTGCTGTCCAGGTATGTACCAGAAAAGGTGCTGGCGGGACTTCGCCAGACCGCCCCCTTGATCGCCCGGCCGGGCACCTGGTAGCAACGCCGCGGCCGGGCCTCCCCGAGGGGGAGGCCCGGCCGCGGCGTACCGGTGGTACGGGGTGTCAGTTGACGTTGACCGCGGACCAGGCGGCCGCGACCGTCTTGTACTCGGTGCTGGCGGTGCCGCCGTACAGGTCGGACGCCGCCTTCAGGGTGGCGGTGCGGGCGGCCTTGTAGTTGGTGGTGGAGGTCATGTAGACGGTCAGCGCGCGGTACCAGATCGCGGCGGCCTTGGTGCGGCCGATGCCCACGATGGTCGAGCCGTTGGAGGTCGGGCTGTTGTAGCTGACGCCGTTGATGACCTTGGCGCCGCTGCCCTCCGCGAGCAGGAAGAAGAAGTGGTTCGCCACGCCGGACGAGTAGTGCACGTCCACGTTGCCGACCCCGGAGTACCAGGAGTCCTTGGACGCGCCGTCCTTGGAGGGCTTGTCCATGTAGCGGAGCGGCGTGCCGTTCCCGTTGATGTTGATCTTCTCGCCGATCAGGTAGTCACCCGGGTCGACCGACAGACCCGCGGACCACTCGACCATGGTGCCGAAGATGTCCGAGGTGGCCTCGTTGAGGCCGCCGGACTCGCCGGAGTAGACCAGGCCGGCCGTGTTGGCGGTGACACCGTGGGTCATCTCGTGCCCGGCCACGTCCAGCGCGGTCAGCGGGTGGGTGTTGGAGGCGCCGTCGCCGTACGTCATGCAGAAGCAGGAGTCGCTCCAGAACGCGTTGACGTAGTTGCTGCCGTAGTGCACCCGGCTGACCGCGCCGACGTTGTCGTTGCGGATGCCCAGGCGGTTGAAGCTGTTCTTGTAGTAGTCCCAGGTCGCCACCGCACCGTACTGGGCGTCCACGGCGGCCGACTGGACGTTGGTCGCCAGCCCGTTGCCCCAGACGTTGTCCGCGTCGGTGAACAGCGTGCCGTTGCCCGAGGTGCCGCCGGCCAGGCCGACGGTGCGGGTGTTGCCCCGGGTCGGGTCCTTCAACTCGTAGGTCGAACCGGTGTAGTTGGTGGTCAGGGTGACCGAACCCACGTGCACGCCCTTGCCGCTGCCGGTGGCGGCGGTCGCGAGGTACTGCTCGTGGCTGGCGAGCACCTCGCCGGTGGCGGCGTCGGTGACCAGGTTCTGCGCACTGGGGGCGCCGCTCTCCCGGACGCCCTCGACCACGGTCTGGTACGCCAGGCGCGGGGTGCCGGACTGGGCCCAGACCACCAGGACCGGGCTGCCGGTGCCGGTGATCGCCTTGAGCGGCGACTCGTCCTCGTCGATGGTCAGACCGACGGTGGCCTGCACGGCGCCGGTGGCCTGCTTGGCGGCCTTCTCGGCCGGCACGGCCGGGGTCAGGCTGGGCAGCGCGAGCTGCGCCTCGGTGGCCCGGTCGATCGAGCTGACCTTGCCGTTCGGCGCGAAGTGCGCGACCAGGTCGCCGCCCAGCACGGAGAGGCCGGCGTAGGTGCGCTCGAAGCGCAGGTGCTTGGCGCCGGAGGCGTCGATCACGGCGTCCTTGGCGACCAGCGCCTCCGCGCCGCCGAGACCGAGCGCCGTCGCCACGACGGGGGCGTACGACTGGGCCAGCGCCTTGAGTTCGGCGCGCTGGAAGGTGGAGCCCTTGCTGCTCACCGGGGTCGGTGCGGCCTGGGCGGTCCCGGCGCCGATCTGGACGGCGCTGGCGAGGATCACCGTGGCGGAGAGTGCGGCTCCGACTGTCAGCTTTCGCTTCACGTACGGGTTCCTTCCGGGAATCAACCGCGTGTGCGCGGTCGCACCTCACTCCGGGGCGCCATGGGTTGGCGCCTGCGGGGCGGAGCGGATGCTGACGTGCTGCTCCGTGCGGTCAAGCGGCATCGGCCGGATGTGGGTGGGGCGGCCGGTGTCGTGACGGGGCTGGCCAGAAGCATGACAATCCACCTGATGAAATGACAGGTCTCGGACCAGAGTTGGCCAGCTCCCGCCACCGGGTCCGGTACGGGGGATGGCCGGATCCCCCCGTCCGACGAAGTCGGACATTCCCCCCGGAATCGGTGCGTCCTGGCGGGCTCCGCCGGGCCACGATTCGCCCCGACGGTCGAGAATCGGCAACTCCCTTGATCTACAAGGCAGTTGTCGAACCGGAAGGTAACCTCACCGTTCCGTCGGTCCCCGTGCCGCGCCCTGGCGGGACCTCGCCAGGGCGTCCTCTTGTCCGCCGTCCTGGACACCTGCTACCCGCCGGAGGAGCCGCCGGTACGGTGGAGGGGTGGCCAAGCCCCTCGCTCTCGAATTCGACCCGATCGCCCGCGCCGACGAACTCTGGACCAGCCGCTGGGGCGGCGTTCCCTCGATGTCGGCCATCACCTCGGTGATGCGCGCCCATCAGATCCTGCTCGGCCGGGTGGACGCCGTGGTCAAGCCGTACGGGCTGACCTTCGCCCGGTACGAGGCCCTGGTGCTGCTCACCTTCAGCCGGACCGGCGAGCTCTCGCTCTCCAAGGTCGGCGAGCGCCTGATGGTGCACCCGACCAGCGTCACCAACACCGTCGACCGGTTGGAGCGGGCCGGCCTGGTGGCCCGCCGCCCCAACCCGCTGGACGGCCGCGGCGTGCTGGCGGCCATCACCGACCGGGGCCGGGAGGTGGTCGAGCAGGCCACCCGGGACCTGATGGCGATGGACTTCGGCCTGGAGGGGTACGACGAGGAGCAGTGCCGGCAGATCTTCGACGTGCTGCGGCCGCTCCGGGTGGCGGCGGGCGACTTCCGGCAGTGACCGCCGGGGCGACCGCGTCGGCGACCCGTGCGCGGGACGCCCGGTAAGGGCGGTTACCCTCGATGCCATGAAGCAGAGTGTGCTGACCCGCTACCGGGTCCTGGCGTATGTGACGGGTGTCCTGCTGGTCCTGCTGGTCCTGGGCATGATCGGCAAGTACGCGCTGGACCTGTCGGGAGCGCCCGCGTTCACCACCGCGGTCGGCATCGCGCACGGCTGGCTGTACGTGCTCTACCTGGTGTTCGCCTTCGACCTCGGCACCAAGGCGAAGTGGCCGATGCGCAAGCTGGCCTGGGTGCTGCTGGCCGGCACCGTGCCGACCGCCGCGTTCTTCGTCGAGCGCCGGGTCTCCCGCGAGGTGGCCCCGCTGATCGTCGACGCGGAGCCGGTCCGGGCCTGACCCGCCGTCACGCCACGAGAGGCGCCTCTCCCCGACACGGGAGGGGCGCCTCTCCGTCGTTCGGCGGCCATCGACAGATACTAGGACGTCCGAGTAAATTGATAGGACATCCAAGTAACTGGTCCCGCACCCACAAGGCAGCGGCCGCAACGGAGTGGAGTCGGAGTCTGATGGACGCCGAGGAGATCGACGCAGGTCGGGCCCGCTGGCAGCAGCGGTACGACAAGGCTCGCAAGCGCGAGGCCGACTTCACCACCCTGAGCGGCGACCAGGTGGAGCCGGTCTACGGCCCGCCCGCCGGGCAGCCGTACGAGGGCTTCGAGCGGATCGGCTGGCCGGGGGAGTACCCCTACACCCGCGGTCTGCACGCCACCGGCTACCGGGGGCGGACGTGGACGATCCGCCAGTTCGCCGGCTTCGGCAACGCCGAGCAGACCAACGAGCGCTACCGGATGATCCTGGACTCCGGCGGCGGCGGCCTCTCGGTCGCCTTCGACATGCCGACCCTGATGGGCTACGACTCCGACGACGCCAAGTCGCTCGGCGAGGTCGGCCACTGCGGGGTGGCGATCGACTCCGCCGCCGACATGGAGGTGCTGTTCCACGGCATCCCGCTCGGCGAGGTGACCACCTCGATGACGATCAGCGGCCCGGCCGTGCCGGTCTTCTGCATGTACCTGGTGGCCGCCGAGCGCCAGGGCGTCGACCCGGCGGTGCTCAACGGCACGCTGCAGACCGACATCTTCAAGGAGTACATCGCGCAGAAGGAGTGGCTGTTCGCCCCCGAGCCGCACCTGCGCCTGATCGGCGACCTGATGGAGTACTGCGCCACGGGCATCCCCGACTACAAGCCGCTCTCGGTCTCCGGCTACCACATCAGGGAGGCCGGGGCCACGGCCGCACAGGAGCTCGCCTACACCCTGGCGGACGGCTTCGGGTACGTCGAGCTCGGTCTCTCGCGCGGTCTGGACGTCGACGTCTTCGCCCCCGGGCTGTCCTTCTTCTTCGACGCGCACCTGGACTTCTTCGAGGAGATCGCCAAGTTCCGCGCCGCGCGCCGGATCTGGGCCCGCTGGATGCGCGAGCGGTACGGCGCGAAGACCGACAAGGCGCAGTGGCTGCGGTTCCACACCCAGACGGCGGGCGTCTCGCTGACGGCCCAGCAGCCGTACAACAACGTGGTGCGGACGGCCGTCGAGGCGCTGTCGGCGGTGCTCGGCGGCACCCAGTCGCTGCACACCAACGCACTGGACGAGACCCTCGCGCTGCCCTCCGAGCAGGCGGCGGAGATCGCGCTGCGCACCCAGCAGGTGCTGATGGAGGAGACCGGCGTCGCCAACGTGGCCGACCCGCTGGGCGGTTCCTGGTACGTCGAGGCGCTCACCGACCGGATCGAGCAGCAGGCCGAGGCGATCTTCCAGCGCATCCTGGACAAGGCGACGGCGGACCACCCGATCGGGCCGATGACCTCCGGCATCCTGCGCGGGATCGAGGAGGGCTGGTTCACCGGGGAGATCGCGGAGGCCGCCTTCGTCTATCAACAGGGTGTGGAGAAGGGCGAGAAGCGCGTGGTCGGCGTCAACTGCCACCCGCGCAGCGTCACTCCCGAGCTGGAGATCCTCCGGGTCAGCCACGAGGTCGAGCGCGAGCAGGTCCGGACGCTGGCCGCCCGGAAGGCCGCCCGGGACGACGCGGCGGTGCAGGCCGCTCTCGCGGAGCTGCTCGCGGCGGCCCGCTCCGGGGCGAACATGATCCCCCCGATGCTCACCGCCATCCGCGCGGAGGCCACCCTCGGGGAGATCTGCAACGCCCTCCGCGACGAGTGGGGCATCTACCGCGAGACCGCGATGTTCTAGGCATCCACCCGCACTGTCCAGGGGCTCGGGGCTCTGCTGATGTGCGGCTCCGCCGCGTGGGCGACGCCGACCTTTTGGCAGATGGTGCACCCTCAGAGGCTCGGGGCTCTGCTGTTGTGCGGCTCCGCCGCGTGGGCGACGCCGGCCTCGGAAAGGGTGATCGTTGCGTAGGTGGTCAGGCACTTTCGCAGTGATCCGAACGCCGGATCTCCTCGCCCACGCGGCGGAGCCGCACATCAGCACAGCCCCGAGCCCCTGGGTGGTCGACGGTTGAGCACCTGCCAAAGGTCGCAGCCGCGGGCCGCTACCGTCCGAAGGTGAGCCGGAACAGGGCGCCGCCGCCCGGGGCGGCTTCCGCCGTGAGGGTGGTCCCGTGGGCGCGGGCGATCTGGTGGGCCATGGCGAGGCCGAGGCCGGAGCCCGGGAGGGCGCGGGCGGCGGAGGCGCGGTAGAAGCGGTCGAAGACGTGCGGCAGGTCTTCCGGGGCGATGCCCGGGCCGTGGTCGCGGACGGTCAACTCGTGGGTGGTGACGGCGATTTCGACGGTTCCGCCCGGGGGGGCTGAACTTGGCCGCGTTGTCGAGCAGGTTGCCCACCAGCCGGGCCAGCCGGGCCGGGACACCGGCCAGGACGACCTCGGTGGCGGTGAGTTCGAACCGGATGCCGGGCCAGTGCCCGCGTGCGGTGTCCACGCAGTGGGCCACCAGCGGCCCGAGCCGGACGGTCTCGACCAGGGCCCGGGGCTCCTCGTCCCGGGCCAGTTCGATCAGGTCGTTCACCATGCCGGTCACCGCGCGCAGCTGCCGTTGCAGGCCCGCGGTCGCCCTGGCCCGTTGCTCCGGCGTCAACTGCTCGACCCGGCCGAGGAGTTCCGCGTTGGTGCGGAGCGCGGTCAACGGGGTCCGCAGTTCGTGCGAGGCGTCGGCGACCAGCCGGCGCCTCGCCGTGACGGACTGCTCCAGCTCGCCGAGCATGGTGTTGAAGGCCCCGGCCAGCCGGGTCACCTCGTCCTCGCCCCGGCCCTGCGGCAGTTCGATCCGGACGGTGGCGTCCCGGGTGGCGGCGATCCGCTCGGCGGTCGCGGTCAGCCGGGCCACCGGGGCCAGGCCGGTCCGGGCCACCGCGTAGCCGAGTCCGCCGGCCAGCAGGATGCCCGCGCCCGCCACCACCGCCATCAGCTCACCGGCCTGCCGGACGCCCTGCTGCACGGTGTCGGACCGCAGCGCGACCTGGACGGCCTGCCCGGGGCCGAACCGGGTGGTGAGCATCCGGGCCGGGTGGCCGCTCACGGTGATGTCGGACCAGTAGGCGGTCCGTTGTCCGACCGCGACCTGCCGGGTGGCCGGGGTGACCGGCAGCAGGTAGGCGGTGGCCGGGTCGTCGGCGGACCTGGCGGGGACGATCTGGGTGCAGGCCGGGGCGGCCAGGTAGCCGCACTCTCCGTAGACGGTCTGCGGGCCCTGGCCCCGGTACTGCTGCTGGACCAGGGTGGCGTGCTGGGTGAGCGTCAGGTCCAGTTGGTGGACCAGCTCGTAGCGGACGATCGAGAAGGCGGCGGCGCAGACCCCGAGGGTGACCAGGGCGACGGCGGCCGAGGTGGCCAGCGCCAGCCGGGTCCGCAGCGGTCGACGGCGGCGCCAGCGGGCGTGTGCGCTCATACGGTGTCCAGCCGGTAGCCGACGCCGTGCACGGTGTGCACCAGTCGCGCTCCGCCGCCCGACTCCAGCTTGCGACGCAGGTAACCGATGTACACCGCGAGCGAGTTGGAGTCCGGTCCGAAGTCGGCGCCCCAGACCTGCTCCATGATCGTCTCACGTGGCAGCACCTGCCCCGGGTGCAGCAGCAGCAACTCCAGCAGGGCGAACTCGGTCCGGCTGAACTCCACCGCCCGGCCCGCCCGGTGGCCGGTCCGGCTGACCGGATCGACCGTCAGGTCGGCGAAGGCGTAGGCGCCTTCGGGCTCGGCCGGCGCGGCCCGGCGGAGCAGCGCGCGCAGCCGGGCGGTCAGCTCGTCCAGGGCGAACGGCTTGACCAGGTAGTCGTCGGCGCCCGCGTCCAGGCCGTCCACCCGGTCGCTGACCGAGTCCCGGGCGGTCAGCACCAGGATCGGGGTGCGGTCGCCGAGGGCCCGCAACCGGCGGCAGACCGCCAACCCGTCGAGCACGGGCATCATCACGTCCAGCACCAGGGCGTCCGGCTGCCAGGCCGTCAGTTCGGCCAGCCCGGCCAGTCCGTCGGGTGCGCCGCGGACCGCGTAGCCGGCCACCGCGAGCCCGTCCTCGACAGCGGCGCGGACCTCCGGATCGTCGTCCACCACCAGGACCTTCTGCGGGCTGCTCATGCGGACAAGCATCGCAAACAGGGCTATTAGAACTCTCTTACCCCGGCTCGTCAGGATCCGGTGTCATGACAGAACAGAGCTTGTCGGTGGTGATAGGCGCGGGCGGCACGGGTGGTCACATCTACCCGGGACTCGCGCTGGCCGAGGCGTTGCGGCGGGCCGATCCGGGGGCGGAGATCTCCTTCGTCGGCACCGAACGCGGCCTGGAGACCGAGCTGATCCCGGCCGCCGGGTACCGGCTGCACACCGTGGACATGATCCCGTTCGACGCCTCGCTCGGTCTGCGCCGCTACCTGCTCCCCGCCGCGCTGCTGAAGTCCGGCGTGCAGTGCCGGGAGATCCTGCGGACGCAGCGGGCCCAGGTCGCGGTCGGGATGGGCGGCTACCCGAGCGCCCCGGTGATCGTCGGCGCGCGGCTGGCCGGGCTGCCCAGCGTGGTGCACGAGTCCAACGCCGTGCCGGGCCGGGCCAACCGGTTCGCCGCCCGGCTCACCCCGCACCTGGCGCTGGCCTTCGACCGGACCAGGGACCACCTGCCGTCGGGGGCGGACGCCGAGACGGTCGGCATGCCCCTGGTCGGCGCGGTGGCCGGGTTGGACCGGCCGGCGCTCCGGGCCGAGGCCCGGGCCCGGCTCGGGGTGCCACCGGGTGCGCGGCTGCTGCTCTTCAACGGCGGCAGCCTCGGCGCGGCCAGGCTCACCGAGGCGGCCCTCGGGCTGGCCGAGCGCTGGCGGGCCAGGTCGGACGTCCGACTGCTCGTCAAGACCGGTCCGGCCGCGCTCGGCGCGGTGCGCGAACGGCTCGGCGCCAACCCGGTGGCCGTGGCCGTCCCCTACCTGGACCGGATGGATCTCGCCTACGCCGCCGCCGACCTGGTGGTCTGCCGGGCCGGCTCGGCCACCGTGGCGGAGCTGGCCAGCGTCGGCGTACCGGCCGTGCTGGTGCCGTACCCGTACGCGCCGCACGACCACCAGACCCACAACGCCCGGGTGCTCACCGACGCCGGGGCAGGGCTGCTGCTGCCGGACGCCGAGTGCACCGCCGACCGGTTGGCCGCGCTGGTCGAACCGCTGTTGGCGGACCCGGTGCGGCTGGCCGTGATGGCCGGGGCCGCCGACCCGGGGACGCACGCCGAGGCGGCGGACCTGCTGGCGGCCAAGGTGCTGCGGACCGTCCGCGGGCACCGGAACGAGACGAGGAGTGCGGCATGAACGACTGGACCGGAAAGCGCGTGCTGGTCACCGGCGGGGAGGGCTTCATCGGCTCGACCCTGGTGGACCTGCTGGTGGGGCGCGGTGCCGAGGTGCGCGCCCTGGTGCACTACAAGCCGTACGCCGAGCGCGGCTACCTGGCGCCGTACCTGCGGAGCGGCCAGGTCGAGATGCTCGCGGGCGACGTCCGGGACGCGGGCTGGGTGCAGGACGCGGTGGCCGGCAGCGACACGGTCTTCCACCTGGCCGCGCTGATCGGCATCCCGTACAGCTACCAGTCGCCCGAGGCGTACGTGCAGACCAACGTGGTCGGCACCCAGAACGTCGCGGCGGCCTGCCTGCGGCACGGCGCCCGGCTGGTGCACACCTCCACCAGCGAGGTCTACGGCACCGCGATCACCGCACCGATCACCGAGCAGCACCCGCTGCAGCCGCAGTCGCCGTACTCGGCCTCGAAGATCGGCGCCGACATGGCAGCGCTCTCCTACTGGCACGCCTTCGAGCTGCCGGTCTCGGTGGTCCGCCCGTTCAACACCTACGGCCCCCGGCAGTCGGCGCGCGCGGTGATCCCCGCGATCCTGGCCCAACTGCACTCCGGCGCCCGGCAGATCAAGCTCGGCTCGCTCACCCCGACCCGGGACTTCACCTACGTCACCGACACCGCCGAGGGCTTCCTGGCCGCCGCGGTGGCCGACCGGGCGGTCGGCCAGGTGCTCAACCTGGGCACCGGCACCGAGATCGCCATCGGAGACCTGGCCGGTCGGCTGATCGCCGCCTCCGGCCGGGATGCCGAGGTGGTGGTCGACCCGTCCCGGCTGCGGCCCGGCGGCAGCGAGGTGGAGCGGTTGCTCTCCGACAACACCAGGGCCCGCGAACTGACCGGCTGGCAACCCCGGATGGCCTTGGCCGAGGGCCTGCACCACACCTCGGACTGGGTCGCCGCGAACCTGGACGCCTTCGCCCCGGACCGCTACCAGGTCTGAGGGCACCCGCCGGGGGCTCGGGGCTCTGCTGATGTGCGGCTCCGCCGCGTGGGCGACGCCGACCTTTTTGGCAGGTGTTCAGCCCGCTACGGAGTCAGGGGCTGGGGGCCCTGCTGATGTGCGGCTCCGCCGCGTGGGCGACGCCGGCCTCGGAAAAGGTGATCGTCGCGTAGGTGGTCAGGCACTTTCGCAGTGACCCCGGCGCCAGATCTCCTCGCCCACGCGGCGGAGCCGCACGTCAGCAGAGCCCCGAGCCCCTGGACAGTGCAACCTGAGCGCCTGCCTACAGCGCAGCCTCAAGCCCCTGGGTAGGTGTCAGGACTCGCCGAGGGCGGCCGAGAGGCCCGGGAGGGGGCTGAGGAGGAGGGTGGTGAAGCGGTGGATCCACTCCGGGGTGCAGGGTTCGCCGCTCACCAGCATCCGGTGCTCGACGGTGCCGGCGATGGTGTCGAAGATGATCGAGATCTCCTCACCGGCCGTCACCTCGTCCCGGTCCGGACCGAGTTCGCCTCGGCGCTGAGCGTTCGCCCGCCCCTGCTGCACCAGGTGCTTCTGCGGGTCGACGATCCGCTCCCTGATCCGCTGCCGGAGCAGCGGGTCCCGGGTGCCCTCGGCGAACAGCGCGAGCAGGGCGGCCTGGGTCTCCGGGCGGGCCAGCAGCTCGGCGAAGCGGAACACCACGGCCTCGATGTCGGCCCGCAGGCTGCCCAGGTCGGCGACCTCCAGGTCGTCGAACAGGCTGGCCACCGCGTCGACCACGAGTTCGTTCTTGGACGGCCAGCGGCGGTAGAGGGTGGTCTTGGCGACCCCGGCCCGGATCGCGACGTGGCCCATGGTCAGTCCGCCCCAGCCGAGTTCGGCCAGTGCGGCGCGGGTGGCGTCCAGGATCGCGAGGTCGGCGGCGGCGCTGCGGGGCCGTCCCTTGCCGCGTGCGGGGGCGGGTGCGGCGGGGTCGGGGGCGGTGGGCTGCCGGGTGGTGGGGGCCACCGAGCCTCCTTGCGGTTTACCTGCGAGTAACTTGAGCTGCACACGGTAGCGACATATCGGCCGTAGCGGGACCCGGGAGGTCCCCGAAAGTGGGGCAGCTCACGTACCCGGTTGCCCGGAGGGGCTTGCGGCACCGGCCCCGGGTGCAGATACGCTACGACTCGTAGCGAATAGAGCGACAACCACGCGCCGATCCGGGGATCGGGTGGGCGCGGGGCGCGGATGGGGATCCGCGCCGGACTCCTTCGACTACCGGGGAGGCGACTCCCGCCGACGCCGGACCGGAGAGGCCCCCGGGCCTTTCCCGGCAGTTGGCACACGTCACCGGTGCGGACGGGGGAGGATAGTGCCATGCAGCCACGGAATTCAGGTCTCAACAGCTCCGCCCTGCGCGGTGCGGTCGATCTCGCCGCAGTGAAGGCGGCCGGAGAGGCCGCCCAGAAGGCCGAGCAGGCCAGGGCCGAGCGGGCCCGCCAGGCCGCCGCCGCAGAGGCGGACGGCATCGTCCCGCCCACCGCCTCCTACCCGCTGGTGCTCGACGTCAGCGAGGACACCTTCGAGGCCGAGGTCGTACAGCGCTCGGCCGAGGTGCCGGTGGTGGTGGACTTCTGGGCCGAGTGGTGCGGGCCGTGCAAGCAGCTCAGCCCGATCCTGGAGCGGCTCGCCGAGGAGTACGCCGGCCGGATCGTGCTGGCGAAGATCGACGTCGACGCCAACCAGTTGATCGCCCAGCAGTTCGGCATCCAGGGCATCCCGGCCGTGATGGCAGTGGTGGCCGGCCAGCTCGTCCCGCTGTTCCAGGGCGCCGAGAACGAGGCCAACGTCCGTAAGATCATCGACCAGTTGATCGCGGTGGCCGAGCAGCGCTTCGGCATCGTCGGCGGTACCGGTGCGCCCGAGGGCCAGGCCCCGGCCGCCGCGCTGCCGCCGGAGGACCCGGCGCTCTCGGCCGCGCACGACGCGCTGGACCGGGGCGACCTGGGCGGCGCCGTGCAGGCGTACCGGAACGTGCTGGCCGACCAGCCCGGCAACGTCGAGGCCAAGCTCGGTCTGGCGCAGGCCCAGTTGCTGCAGCGGGTCGAGCAGCTCGACCCGCAGGTGGTCCGGGCGGCGGCCGCGGACGATCCCAAGAACGTCGCGGCCCAACTGGACGCGGCCGACCTGGACCTGGTGGGCGGTCACGTCGAGGACGCCTTCGGGCGCCTGGTGGACACCGTCGGCCGGACGTTCGGCGAGGACCGGGACACCGCCCGGCTGCGGCTGCTGGAGCTGTTCGAGGTGATCGGCGCCGAGGACCCGCGGGTGGGCGCCGCCCGGACCGCACTGGCCCGCGTACTGTTCTGAACACCCGCTGCTGGCACGGCCGGTGACCTGCGGTGCCGTGGGTGATTTGGCGACAATGCGCAGGGATTCGCGGGCCTTTATCAAATCTTGACCACACCCTCTCCTCATCACCATCGGTGACGGGGGGAGGGTGTTTCACTGGTGTTTCCAAGCCGTTTCCAAGCTGACGGCCCGCCAGATCGTCACTCTCCGTGAGAAATGCCCGGATTCCATGATCGACAGTTACCGATGTTGGATTACCCGTCAGTAACGAACCTCTTGTACTTCGCTGGGGATTCAAGCACGATCGGCCACGCCCGGTCCTCTCCCCAGAGGTCCCCACCGGGTGGTCGCCGGCTCAGGCCGGCGGCTGAGGGCAGGGGGGTATCCGCAGATCCCAGAACAGCGCGGGTCCTGTCCTTTCCGGCCGCGCACCCCTGCGCGGCCGTAGGTTGTCGCCGCTACAGAGGACGTGGCTCTCTCCCATCCCAGCCGGGCCGGCGCGGGACGCGCCGGGAACGGCCGGAGATGTACGTCCCAGAAGGAGGACTCGCATGTCCCAGACTTTCGGCAAGACCCGTTGGAAGCGTTTCGCGATCGTCATGGTTCCGAGCATCGCCGCCACCGCGGCCATCGGCGTGAGCCTCGCGAGCAACGCGCTGGCCGCCTCGTTCAGCGTCTCGGGCCAGGACTTCAAGGTCACCACCTCGCGCCTGACCGGCACGAACTTCGCCCAGTTCGGCGGGGTCGACTTCGAGGTCAACGGCACGCCGCACCCGATCGCCATCTCGACCTTCGACACGGCGACCATCAACAACATGTGCCAGTCGGTGAAGACCAACCTCGGTCCGCTCGGTGACTGGACCCTGGTGCTGAACGCCGGTGGCGACCCGAAGAACCCGGTCACCGCCGAGAACCTGATCCTGGACGTCTCCGAGCTCAAGGCGGACGCCCAGTTCAAGAACATCAACATCGGCCAGGACGCCTCCACCCTCGGGCACAAGGACGGCGACTCGATCGACCTCGTCCGCAAGCAGGGCAAGCTGCCCACCGGCGCCCGGGGCTTCGCCCAGGCCGCCGACGAGGCGATCCTGACCGACGTCAAGCAGACCGCGTGGGCGACCACCGCGGGCACCTTCAAGCTCAACGGCCTGAAGCTCAACATCAAGAAGGGCGCGGGCCAGGGCATCGAGTGCTACATGCCCGAGGCCGGCTGACGGTCCGTCCCCGGACGACCGACCGCTCGTCACGGCCGGGGCGGGGCCACCGCCCCGGCCCGGCCGTACCCTCTCCGACTTCCCGCCTGCGAGTACCACCGAGGAGCTGCCTCGTGTCCAGCGCTACCGTCCCCCCGTGGCCCCAGCAGGAGGGCCAGGCCACCCCCTGGGAGAGGTTCCACACCTGGCGGCACACCCGACCGTTCTGGGGCGGGCTGCTGGCCATCCTGGCGGGCGGGCCGATCCTGTACTTCCCGTACTTCCACCTGAAGCTCGGTCAGCTCACGATGGCCATGTCGACCACGGCCGGCGCGGGTTCGCTGGTGATTGGCGTGCTGCTGATCGCGCTCGGGCTGACCGCGTGGTTCCAGCCGCTGGTCCGGGTGTTCTGCGGGGTGGCCACCACCATCCTGAGCCTGATCTCCATCCCGGTCTCCAACTTCGGCGGCTTCCTGCTCGGCTTCCTGCTCGGCCTGGTGGCCGGCGGTCTGCTGGTCTCCTGGGCCCCGCTGAAGCCCGAACCGGTCGTCGAGGGCGCCGAGTTCGCCGGTGAGCAGCCGGCCCCCGCCGGGCTGCCGGAGCAGGCCGCCCTGACGTACGGCGCGCTCCCGCACGAGCCTGGCCAGGGAGAGCCGCCCGTCGCGGCCCCGGCCGACACCCAGGTGCTGCCCGCCCAGCCGCAGGCCGCCGATCCGGAGGGGCAACGGTGACCGACCGAGACGAGGCGGCCGGGGCCCGGCTGCCGGGCCCGCGGCACGCCGCAGCACGGCGCGGCTCCCGCCTGCGCGGCCGGGCGTTCGCGCTGGCCGCCGTCCCCACCGCGCTGCTGATGGGCACGATCCCGTCGCTGGCCTCCGCCGACACCCCGAAGAACTGCGCCAGCGCCCCGGACACGGTGCTGGAGGAGATCCCGGTCCCGCAGAGCGAGCTGACCCCGCTGCCGGGCACTCCCGGGCTGCCCGGGGCGACCCCGTCCACCACGCCCGGCACGGTGCCGAGCGGCTCCGCGAGCGCCCCTGCGCCGGTCGGCACCCCCAGCCCGTCCGCCCCGGCCACCGAGCGCGCCTCCCGGAGCGGCTCCCGGCCGAGCGGCATCATCGACGACATCGCGGACATCTTCCTGCCGGCCAAGCCGAGCAACTCCCCGACGCCGTCTCCGAGTTCCGCGAAGCCGACCGCCGCTCCGGTGACCACGCCCAGCCCGGCCGCTCCGCCGGCACCGGTGGCCGGGACGCCGGCCGGCAGCCCGTCCGCCACCTCGGGGCCGACCGCAGGCGCCAAGTCGCCGTCCGCCGCGGCCAAGCCCAAGTCGCCCGCGAAGACCTCGCCCTCGCCCTCGGCCGACCCGAACTGCTCGCTGGACACCAGCTCGGTGAAGGCCCTCAAGGCCGGCCCCGGGCACGTGGTGCCGGAGCAGAACTGGACGCTCCGCTCGACCCGGCTGGCGCTGCACGGCTCGGTCTTCAACGGCGTCTACGACGTGAAGACCCCGACCGGCACCAAGCGGGTGCTGAAGTTCACCACCGCGAGCGTGGACATCGAGAACCTCGACATGTCGACGATTCAGATCCCCGGCAAGACCTTCCACGTGAAGAGCCGCCCGGGGTCGACCTCGACCATGCGCCAGGGCCCGGTCACCATGTACGTGGAGAGCCTCTCGGGCCACCTGGCCGAGGTGCTCGGCCTGCCGATCCCGATCGACCTGGGCGAGATCACGCTCACCCCGGACACCCTGCCGAAGTGGCTCTGGGACATGCTCAGCACCGTCCCGATCCCGCTGGACCTGACCCTGACCGGCGCCAAGGCCGTCCAGGCCGGTCAGTTCGGCGGCACCCTGACGATCCCCGGCATGCACCTCTTCAACGACACCACGCCGTACTAGGGACAGCCGTCACGCCCGTGGGGCGCCCCGGAGACTCCGGGGCGCCCCACGGGCGTTCTGCGGGCGGGGCTCAGCGGGCCGCGCGGGTGCCCAGGTGGTGCACCTGGACCATGTTGGTGTTGCCGGGGATGCCGGGCGGGGAGCCGGCCGTCACGATGACGGTGTCGCCCTCGTTCAGCCGGCGCAGCGCCAGCAGCTCCTGGTCGACCTGGGCCACCATCGCGTCGGTGGTCTCCACCTGCTCGGTCACGTACGCCTCGACGCCCCAGCTCAGCGAGAGCTGGTTGCGGGTGGCGACGTCCGGGGTGAAGGCCACCACCGGGATCGGCGAGCGGTAGCGGGAGAGCCGGCGCGCGGTGTCGCCGGACTTGGTGAACGCCACCAGCGCCTCGGCGTTCAGGAAGTCGCCCAGCTCGCAGGCGGCACGGGCGATCGAGCCGCTCTGGGTGCGCGGCTTGCGGCCCGGGTTGAGCGGCTGGAGGCCCTGCGAGAGCAGCTCCTCCTCGGCCGTCTCGGCGATCCGGCTCATCGTCTTGACCGTCTCGACCGGGTACTTGCCGACGCTGGACTCGGCGGAGAGCATGATCGCGTCCGCCCCGTCCAGGATCGCGTTGGCGACGTCCGAGACCTCGGCGCGGGTCGGCCGCGAGGCGTGGATCATCGACTCCATCATCTGGGTGGCGACGATCACCGGCTTGGCGTTCCGGCGGGCCAGCGTGATCAGCTGCTTCTGGACCAGCGGCACCTTCTCCAGCGGGTACTCCACCGCGAGGTCGCCACGGGCCACCATGATCGCGTCGAAGGCGAGGACGATCTCCTCCATCGCCTCGACGGCCTGCGGCTTCTCGATCTTGGCGATGACCGGGACGCGGATGCCGACCTCGTCCATCACCTTGTGCACGTCGTGGATGTCGCCCGCGTTCCGGACGAAGGAGAGCGCGACCATGTCGACGCCCAGCTCCAGCGCGAACCGCAGGTCGTCCTTGTCCTTCTCGGACAGCGCGGGCACGTTCACGGCCGCGCCGGGCAGGTTGATGCCCTTGTTGTTCGAGAGCACGCCGCCCTCGATCACCACGGTCCTCACCCGCGGGCCGTCGACGCTGACGACCTCCAGGGCGATGACGCCGTCGTTGATCAGAACCGGGTCGCCGGGCTTCACGTCGCCGGGCAGGCCCTTGTAGGTGGTGCCGCAGATGTGCTGGTCCCCGGGCACATCCTCGGTGGTGATGGTGAACTCGTCACCGTTGTCGACCGTCACCGGGCCGTTGGCGAAGGTCGCCAGACGGATCTTCGGGCCCTGGAGGTCGGCCAGGATGCCGATGGTGCGGCCGGTGTCCTCGGACACCTGGCGGACCTTGCGGTACCGCTCCTCGTGCTCCGCGTGGGAGCCGTGGCTCATGTTCAGTCGGGCGACGTTCATGCCCGCTTCGACGATGGCCTTCAGCTGTTCGTAGGAGTCCGTGGCAGGACCCAGGGTGCAGACAATTTTCGCTCGGCGCATATCGGTCAGTCTATCCGTTCGTGTTATGGGTGCATTCCGCTCGAATGGGGAGAGATCGCCGACGAAGCATCCCGAGGCGTGGGATGCTGACGCTTCGTCAGGCTCCGTGCACCAGGGCGAAGGACTGCTGTGCGATCTCCAGCTCCTCGTCCGTGGGTACCACTGCGACGGTGACCCGTCCGTATTCGGGGGAGATCACCCGGGGCTCGCCGGAGCGGACCGAGTTCAGCTCCTGGTCCACCGCGATGCCGAGCTCCTCCAGACCGGCGCAGGCGGCCGCGCGGACCGGCGCGGCGTTCTCGCCGACCCCGGCGGTGAACGCGATCGCGTCCACCCGGCCGAGCACCGCGTAGTAGCCGCCGAGGTACTTGCGCAGCCGGTGGACGTACGCGTCGAAGGCCAGCTTCGCGTCCTGGTCGCCGTCGTCCGCCCGGCGCATGATCTCGCGCATGTCGTTGTCGCCGCACAGGCCGAGCAGGCCGCTGCGGCGGTTCAGCAGCTCGTCGATCTGGTCGATGCTCAGGCCGCCCACCCGGTGCAGGTGGAACACCACGCCCGGGTCGACGTCACCCGAACGAGTGCCCATCACCAGGCCCTCCAGGGGGGTGAGGCCCATCGAGGTGTCCACGCAGACCCCGCCCGCCACCGCCGAGGCCGAGCCGCCGTTGCCCAGGTGCAGCACGATCACGTTCACCTCGGCCGGGTCCTTACCGAGCAGCCGGGCGGTGGCCCGCGAGACGTACTGGTGCGAGGTGCCGTGGAAGCCGTAGCGGCGCACCCGGTGTTCGTCCGCCACCGCCTTGTCGATCGCGTACCTGGCCGCGTACTCCGGCATGGTGGCGTGGAAGGCGGTGTCGAAGACCGCCACCTGCGGCAGGTCGGGGCGGAGCGCCCGGGCCACCTCGATGCCGGTGATGTTGGCCGGGTTGTGCAGCGGGGCGACCGGGATCAGCCGGCGGATCTCGGTCAGCACCTCGTCGGTGAC
This sequence comes from Kitasatospora sp. NBC_00070, assembly GCF_045041205.1. Taxonomy (NCBI): domain Bacteria; kingdom Bacillati; phylum Actinomycetota; class Actinomycetes; order Kitasatosporales; family Streptomycetaceae; genus Kitasatospora; species Kitasatospora sp. NBC_00070. Next base: position 4,886,391 of record NZ_CP108247.1, read on the forward strand.
CAGGGTCGGCGCGGTGAACCGCTGCCCGCCGTGCACCACCCGGTGGCCGATCGCGGCCAGCTCGGGGGAGTCCAGCCCGAGGCCGTCGGCGGCCAGCTCCTCGGCCACCGCCTTGAGCGCGGCGCCGTGGTCCGGGAAGACCTGGACGGTCTCCCGGCGGACGCCGTCGGGCGGGGTGTGGGCGATCCGGCCGTTGCCCTCGCCGATCCGCTCGACCAGGCCGGAGGCCAGCCGGGCGCCGTCGACCATGTCGATCAGCTGGTACTTGACCGACGAGGAGCCGGCGTTGAGGACCAGGACCCGGGTGGCGTCGCTCATGAGGCGGTTCCTTCGTTCTGGGCCGGACCACCCTGGGCCTGGATGGCGGTGATCGCGACGGTGTTGACGATGTCCTGCACCAGCGCCCCCCGGGACAGGTCGTTGACCGGCTTGCGCAGGCCCTGCAGCACCGGGCCGACCGCCACCGCACCGGCCGAGCGCTGCACCGCCTTGTAGGTGTTGTTGCCGGTGTTGAGGTCCGGGAAGATCAGCACGGTGGCCCGGCCGGCCACCGCCGACCCCGGCAGCTTGGTGGCCGCGACGTGCGCGTCGACCGCCGCGTCGTACTGGATCGGCCCCTCCACCAGCAGGTCCGGGCGCAGCTCGCGGACCAGCTCGGTGGCCTTGCGGACCTTGTCCACGTCCGCGCCGGAGCCGGAGGTGCCGGTGGAGTAGGAGAGCATCGCGACCCGGGGCTCGACGCCGAACTGGGCGGCGGTCTCGGCGGACTGGATGGCGATGTCGGCCAGCTGCTGGGCGTCCGGGTCGGGGTTGACCGCGCAGTCGCCGTAGACCAGCACCTTGTCGGCCAGGCACATGAAGAAGACCGAGGAGACGATCGCCGCACCCGGCGCGGTCTTGATCACCTCGAAGGCGGGGCGGATGGTCGCGGCGGTGGAGTGCACCGCGCCGGAGACCATGCCGTCGGCGATGCCCTCCTGGACCATCAGGGTGCCGAAGTAGGAGACGTCGGTGACCACGTCCAGCGCCAGCTCGACCGTCATGCCCTTGTGCGCGCGCAGCTTGGCGTACAGCTCGGCGAACTGCTGGCGGAGCGGGCTGGTGGCCGGGTCGACCAGCCGGGCCCTGGCCCGGTCGCCGCCGTCGCCCTCGGTCGGCAGGGTGATGCCGAGCGCGGCGGCCTTGCGGCGGATCGCGTCCGGCTCGCCCAACAGGGTGAGGTCGCAGATGTTGCGGCGCAGCAGCACCTCGGCCGCGCGCAGCACCCGCTCCTCGGTGCCCTCGGGCAGCACCACGTGCCGGCGGGCCGCCCTGGCCCGCTCCAGCAGCGCGTGCTCGAACATCATCGGGGTGACCCGCTCGGACCGGCTGAGCTCGATCCGACTGGTCAACTCGGCCGTGTCGACGTGCAGTTCGAACAGGCCGAGGGCGATCTCGGCCTTCCGGGGGCTGGCCTGGGTGAGCCTGCCCTCCAGATGGGTGAGCGCGGCGGCGGTCAGCCAGCTGCCCTCCGGGACCACGGCGACCGGGGTGCCGGGGGCCAGCCGGGCGGCCAGCGCCATCACGTTCGGGCCGGGGTGCTGACCGAGCGTCAGCAGCACACCGGCGATCGGCGGGGCGCCCGCCGCGTGCGCGGCCAGCGAGCCGATCACCAGGTCGGCCCGGTCCCCGGGGGTGACCACCAGCGCGCCCTCGGTCAGCGCGGTCAGGAAGGTCGGCAGCATCGCGCCGCCGAACACGAAGCCCCGGACGTCCCTGGCCAGGCCCGCCGCGTCGCCGAGCAGCAGCTCGGCGCCGGTCGCCTCGATCAGCTGGGCCACCGTCGGGGCGGCCAGCGCAGGCTCCTCCGGCAGGACGTACGCGGGGATGGCGAGCTTCTCGGCCAGCGTGCGCTGGATCTGCTGCTTGGCGCCGGGGGCGACCCGGTTGGCGATCATCGCCAGCATCGAGCAGCCCAGGTCGCGGTAGGCCCGGTGGGCATTGCGCACCTCGGCGATCACCGCCTGCGGGTCCTCGTCGTGGCCGCCGACCACCGGCAGCACCCAGGCACCGAACTCGTTCGCCAGCCGGGCGTTGAAGGCCAGCTCGTCCGGGATGTTGGTGTCGGCGAAGTCGGTGCCGAGCACCAGCACCGCCTGGCAGCGGCGCTCCAGCGCGCGGAACCGGTCGACCAGGGTGGAGACCAGCTCGTCCTGCCCCTGTGCCGCCTGGAGCGCGGCCGCCTCCTCGTAGGTGAGGCCGTACAGCTCGGTGGTCGGCAGGTCCAGCCGGTAGCGGTTGCGGAGCAGCTCCACCACGTGGTCCGAGCCCGGCTCGCCGGGGGCGTGGGCGTGGACCAGGGGACGGAACACACCGACCCGGTCCACCTGACGGGTGAGCAGTTCCATGACCCCGAGTTCGACGGCCTGCCGGCCGTCCCCTCGGTCGATCCCGGTCACGTACACGCTGCGCGCCACGTGGGAGCTCCGTTCCGGTCGTCCTCAGTGCACGGTCACATTGACCATACATTCGCACCGGGAACGGCCGCCCGCATGCGCGACCACCCGAAGGAGGCAAGGGACGAACGTCCCCGGCGGCCGGGCCTTCCGGCCGGCCGCCGGGGACGGACGGGCGGTCAGTTCGCCGGGCGGAGCCAGACGGTGGCCAGCGGCGGGAGCACCAGCTGGGCGCTGCGCGGCTGGTCGTTCCAGGGGGTGGCGTCGGCCTTGACCGGGTGGGAGTTGCCGATGCCGCTGCCGCCGTACTCGGCGGCGTCGGTGTTCAGGGTCTCCTCCCAGAGCTGGTCGGCGGTGTCCAGGGCGGGCAGGCCGACCCGGTAGCAGTGCCGGACCACGGGGGAGAAGTTCGACACCGCCACCAGCGGGCTGCCGTCGGCGGCGAACCGGACGAAGGAGAGCACGTTGTCCTCGGCCGCGCCGCCGTCCAGCCAGCGGAAGCCGTCCGGGGTGGTGTCCTGCTCCCAGAGCGCCGGGGTGGCCAGGTAACGGCCGTTCAGATCGGCGACCAGGCGCTGCACGCCGCGGTGGTCGGCGGCGGCCGGCCAGTCCTCGCCGAGCACCCACCACTGCGGGCCCTGCTCGTGGTCCCACTCCGCCCCCTGGGCGAACTCCTGTCCCATGAACAGCAGTTGCTTGCCCGGGTGGGCCCACATGAAGCCCAGGTAGGCGCGGTGGTTCGAGCGCTGCTGCCACCAGTCGCCGGGCATCTTGGCGACCAGCGAGCCCTTGCCGTGCACCACCTCGTCGTGCGAGATGGGCAGCACGTAGTTCTCCGAGTACGCGTAGACCATCGAGAAGGTGATCTCGTTGTGGTGGTGCTTGCGGTGCACCGGCTCCTTGGACATGTAGACCAGCGAGTCGTGCATCCAGCCCATGTTCCACTTCAGGCCGAAGCCCAGGCCGCCGGTGTCGGTCGGCCGGGTGACGCCGGCCCAGGCGGTGGACTCCTCGGCGATGGTGACCACGCCGGGGCAGCGCCGGTAGACGGTGGCGTTCATCTCCTGCAGGAAGGCGGCGGCGTCCAGGTTCTCCCGGCCGCCGAACTGGTTCGGGGTCCAGGCGCCGCCCTCGCGGGAGTAGTCGAGGTAGAGCATCGAGGCGACGGCGTCGACCCGCAGGCCGTCGATGTGGAACTCCTCGCACCAGTAGACGGCGTTGGCGACCAGGAAGTTGCGGACCTCGGTGCGGCCGTAGTCGAACTCCAGCGTCCCCCAGTCCGGGTGCTCGGCCCGCAGCGGGTCGGCCGGCTCGTACAGCGGCTCACCGTCGAACCGGGCCAGCGCGAAGTCGTCCTTCGGGAAGTGCGCGGGCACCCAGTCCACGATCACCCCGATGCCGTGCCGGTGCAGGGTGTCCACCAGGAACCGGAAGTCGTCCGGGCTGCCCAGCCGCGCCGTCGGCGCGTAGAAACCCGACACCTGGTACCCCCAGGAACCCCCGAACGGATGCTCCATCACCGGCATGAACTCCACATGCGTGAAGTTCAACTCCTGGAGATACGACGGGAGTTCGGCGGCGATCTGGCGGTAGGAGGTGAGGTCGGGGCGCCAGGAGGCCAGGTGCAGCTCGTAGACCGACATCGGTGCCCGGTGGTGCACCGTCCGGGCCCGTCGGGCCAGCCAGTCGGCGTCCTCCCACTCGTACGTCGACTCGGTGACCACCGAGGCGGTCTCCGGCGGGCACTGGGTGGCCCGGGCCAGCGGGTCGGCCTTCTTGAGCACCCACCCCTGCCGGGTGTGGATCTCGTACTTGTACCGGGTGCCCGCCTCCAGGCCCGGGACGAAGAGCTCCCAGACGCCGGAGGAGCCGAGCGAGCGCATCGGGTGACCGGTGCCGTCCCAGTGGTTGAAGTCCCCGACCAACCGCACCCCCGCCGCGTTCGGCGCCCACACCGCGAACGCCGTCCCCGGAATCCCCTCCACCATCCGCAGATGCGAACCCAACGCCCGCCACAACTGCTCGTGCCGACCCTCCGCGATCAGATGCAGATCCAACTCACCCAACGTCGGCGGCAACCCGTACCCGTCCTGCTGGACGTGCTCCACCCCGTGGTAGGTGACCTGGAGCCGGTAGTCCGGCAGCTCGGCCGCCCCGGGCAGCAGACCGGTGAACAGGCCGGACCGAAGGTGCGTCAGCTCCACCGGCCCCTGTCCGGTGAGCACCACCACCCGTTCGGCGAACGGGCGCAGCACCCGGATCGAGACCCCCTCGGAGGTCAGGTGCGCGCCGAGCAGGCCGTGCGGGTCGTGGTGCTCACCGGACAGCAGCCGGTCGATCTCGCTCGGCGGCAGGCCGGCCTCCGGCAGCCGGAGCGCGGCGTGCGGCAGCGGTCCGGGCTCCACCGCCACCGGCTCCGCGGTGCCCCGGTCGGAGCCCGCTGCCGGTGCCGCCGGGGCGGCGCCGGTCCGGTGCCGAGCGGGCCGGGCGGCCCGCTCGGGCAGGAAGGTGGCGGGCACGGGCGTGCTGCGGTCGCGCTTCGGGCCGAGCGGGGTCACGGCGGAGTCCTCCTGCGGAGTGGATGGGTCAGACGGTCAGGGCCAGGCGGTTGATCGCGGCCAACGGGATGGGGAGCCAGCTCGGCCGGTGCCGGGCTTCGTAGACCACCTCGTAGACCGCCTTGTCGATCTCCAGCGCCCGCATCAGTTCGGGCGCCGAGGACGGTTCCATGCCGCCGCCCGCGGCGTACCCCGCGCAGTACGCCGTCCGGTTGCGCCCCGCCCAGGACGCCGCCAGGTGGGCCAGCTCCGGGTCGGACGGGGTGCCGGCCAGCAGGTGGGCGGCGGCGTAGTCGAAGGACCGCAGCATCGCCGCTACGTCCCGCAGCGCGGGCTGCGGGAGCCTGCGCTCGGCCAGCGGTTTGGCCGGCTCGCCCTCGAAGTCCAGCAGCACCCAGCCGTGCGGGGTGCGCATGGCCTGGCCGAGGTGCAGGTCGCCGTGGATCCGCTGGACCGGCAGGCCGTCCAGGTGATCCGCCGTCAGGGCCTGGAACGCGGCCTGCAGGGCGGACCGGTACCTGGTCAGCCCGGGGACGGCGGTGACCGCGTGGTCCAGCCGCTCGGTCATCGCGGTGGCCAGCCGGTGGGTCTGGGTCCGGTCCAGCCGGGCCACCGGCATGGTCCTGGCCAGCACCCGGTGCACCTCGGCGGTGGCCCGGCCGAGCCGGTGCGCCTCGATCGCGAAGTTGCCCGGGGACGGGTCGCCCTTCAGCCGCCCGACCTGGTCGAGCGCCAGTTCCCAGCCGTCCTCCGCGTCCGGCAGGTAGCGCTGGAGCAGCCCGAGGGTGGCCGGTTCGGCGCCCTCCATCCGGCTCTCGAACCAGGCGGCCACCCGGGGGATCCGGGTCGAGCCGGCCCGGGAGAGCGCCAGCGAGAGCTCCAGGTCGGGGTTGGTGCCGGGACTGATCCGGCGGAACAGCTTGAGGATGAAGGCTGTCCCGTAGATCACCGAGCTGTTGGACTGTTCGGCGGTGGAGGCCCGCCCCGGCAGGTTCCCCGGCAGCCCGGGGCCCGGGGTGCGGCGGAACGACAGCGCGCCGAACCGGTCGCCGGTGGCCAGGTGCTCCAGCAGACGACCGGTCAGCTCCGGGTCGTGCACGGCGTCGTAGAGCGCGGCGCCGTCGTACGGGCCGCCGCGGAGCCGGCCGAGGACGGCGCCGGGGCCGATCCCCGGCGGCTCCTGCGAGCGGATGCCGAGCAGGAGCTGGTAGATGTCGCACTGGGACGAGCCGCCGTCGCCCGCGTACTCGACCTGGATCAGCAGGTGCAGCAGCGCGGGGTCGCCGACCTGGAGCGGGGTGCCGACCACCGGGGTGATGCTGGTGATCGCGCGCCCCTTGCCCGCGTACCAGCGCTGGCTGGGCAGCCAGCCGATGATCAGCGGCAGCGCGGCCTGGACCAGCTCGCTGACCCCGACGGTGGTCCTCCGAGCCCCCGCGTCACGCGCCCCGAGTGGTCTCGGGGCATCCTGGCGCAGATGGGCTTGAGAACGGGAGGTTTCGGACATGACTCCCTTTCCCCGGAAGCGGGCCGACTGCCCGACGGGTCTGGCCGGGCCCGTCAGTCTTCCGGATTTCGGCGGCGCGACGGCGACGGCACGCGAGCCGGGCTCGGGTGTCACGCCTTAGTGTGGGTGGCCGTTGGGCTGTTCTCCGTACGCGGTGGTGCAGAGATCGCTCGGGGGCGCGTGAAATTTCTCTTCGCGCCCCCGAGGGAAGTGATCTGACCGATCGTTACTTCACTGCTTGTGAGGGTTGCGCAACTGGAACCAGTAGAAGCCGTGCCCGGCCAGGGTCAGCAGGTAGGGCCACTCGCCGATCGACGGGAAGCGAACGCCACCGATCAGCTCCACCGGATAGCGTCCCCCGTACCGCCGCAGATCCAACTCGGTCGGCTGTGCGAAGCGCGAGAAATTGTTCACGCACATGACCAGGTCACCCTCGTGTTCGCGCACGAAGGCCAGCACCGCGGGGTTGCTGGAGGGCAGTTCGGTGTAGCTGCCGAGGCCGAAGGCCGGATTGAGCTTGCGAATCTCGATCATGCGACGCGTCCAGTGCAGCAACGAGCTCGAACTGCTTTGCTGCGCTTCGACGTTGGTCACCTGATAGCCGTACACCGGGTCCATGATGGGCGGCAGACTGAGCCTGCCCGGGTCGGCGGAGGAGAAACCCGCGTTGCGGTCGGGCGTCCACTGCATCGGGGTCCGGACGCCGTCCCGGTCGCCGAGCCAGATGTTGTCGCCCATGCCGATCTCGTCCCCGTAGTAGAGGACCGGCGAGCCCGGCAGCGAGAGCAGCAGGGCGGTGAACAGCTCGATCTGGTTCCGGTCGTTCTCCAGCAGCGGGGCCAGCCGGCGGCGGATTCCGACGTTGGCCCGCATCCGCGGGTCCTTGGCGTACTCCGCGTACATGTAGTCGCGCTCCTCGTCGGTGACCATTTCCAGGGTCAGCTCGTCGTGGTTGCGCAGGAAAATACCCCACTGGCAATTGCCGGGAATGGTCGGCGTCTTGGCCAGGATTTCGGAGACCGGGTAGCGGGACTCCCGGCGGACCGCCATGAAGATCCGCGGCATCACCGGGAAGTGGAACGCCATGTGGCACTCGTCGCCGCCGGAGGCGAAGTCACCGAAGTAGTCGACCACGTCCTCCGGCCACTGGTTGGCCTCGGCCAGCAGCACGGTGTCCGGGTAGTCGGCGTCGATCTCCTTGCGGACCCGGCGGAGGAACTCGTGGGTCTCCGGCAGGTTCTCGCAGTTGGTCCCCTCCCGGGCGAACAGGTACGGCACCGCGTCCAGCCGGAACCCGTCGATCCCGAGGTCCAGCCAGAACCGCAGCCCCGCGATCATCTCCTCCTGCACCCGGGGGTTGTCGTAGTTCAGGTCGGGCTGGTGGGAGAAGAACCGGTGCCAGAAGTACTGCTTCCGGACCGGGTCGTAGGTCCAGTTGCTGGTCTCGGTGTCGACGAAGATGATCCGGGCGTCCGGGTACTGCTTGTCGTCGTCGGCCCACATGTAGAAGTCGCCGTACGGGCCGTCCGGGTCGCGGCGGGACTCCTGGAACCACGGGTGCTGGTCGCTGGTGTGGTTCATCACGAAGTCGATCACCACCCGCATGCCGCGCTTGTGCGCCGCGTCGGTGAACTCCACGAAGTCCGCCAGGTCGCCGAACTCCGGCAGCACCGACTTGTAGTCCGCCACGTCGTACCCGCCGTCCCGCAACGGCGAGGCGAAGAACGGCGGCAGCCAGAGGCAGTCCACCCCGAGCCACTGGAGGTAGTCCAGCTTGGAGGTGAGGCCCTTGAGGTCACCCACCCCGTCACCGTTGCTGTCCTGGAACGATCGCACCAGTACCTCGTAGAACACCGCCCGCTTGAACCACTCCGGGTCGAGCTTCCCGGGAGAGGTCTCGGCGAAGGTGTCGGGCACGGGCTCGTTGACTGTCACTGAGGGTTCCTCCGAACCGTGAGGAGGTGGGCCGGCCCGGTGGTGGGATCGAGCCGGACGTAGTTGTGGCGGTGCCAGGTCCAGGAGGCTCCGGTGAGCTCGTCGTGGACCGCGAGCGGCCCGTCCCAGGGCAGGGTGACGGTGGTCTCCTGTGCGTGCCGTGGGTCGAGGTTGACCACGGTGATGACGTGGTCGGTGAGACCGTCCTCGGTGGTGGCGGTCTTGGAGAACGCGAGGACGTGGTCGTTGTCGGTGGGGTGGAAGGTGAGGTCGCGCAGCTGCTGGAGGGCGGGGTGACGGCGGCGCAGCCGGTTGAGGGTGGTGATCAGCGGGGCCAGGGTGTCGGTGGCGGTCCAGTCGCGCGGGCGCAGCTCGTACTTCTCGGAGTGGGCGTACTCCTCCGAGCCGGGGGCGGCGGGCTCGTTCTCGTACTGCTCGAAGCCGGCGTAGACGCCCCAGCTGGGGGAGAGGGTGGCGGCGAGGACGGCGCGCAGCGCGAAGGCGGCGGGGCCGGCGTGCTGGAGGTGTTCCGGCAGGATGTCGGGGGTGTTGGCGAAGAAGTTGGGCCGCATCCAGGCGGCGCTGTCACCGCTCAGCTCGGTGAGGTACTCGGTGAGCTCGGCCTTGCTCTCGCGCCAGGTGAAGTAGGTGTAGGACTGGTGGAAGCCGACCTTGCCGAGGGTGCTCATCATGGCCGGGCGGGTGAAGGCTTCGGCGAGGAACAGCACGTCCGGATCGGTGCGGGCGATGTCGCCGAGGACCTTCTCCCAGAACACCACCGGCTTGGTGTGCGGGTTGTCGACACGGAAGATCCGCACGCCGTGGTTCATCCAGTGCCGCAGCACCCGGAGGGTCTCCTTGACGAGGCCGTCGAAGTCCTGGTCGAAGTTGACGGGGTAGATGTCCTGGTACTTCTTGGGCGGGTTCTCGGCGTAGGCGATGGTGCCGTCGGGGCGGTGGCTGAACCATTCGGGGTGCTTGTTGACCCAGGGGTGGTCGGGGGAGCACTGGAGGGCGAAGTCGAGGGCGATCTCGATCCCCAGCGCGGTGGCTTCGGCGACGAAGTGGTCGAAGTCCTCGATGGTGCCCAGGTCCGGGTGGACGGCGTCGTGGCCGCCCTCGGGGGAGCCGATCGCCCAAGGGGAGCCGACGTCGTGCCGGCCGGCCGTCAGCGAGTTGTCGGGGCCTTTGCGGAAGGCGCGGCCGATCGGGTGGATCGGGGGCAGGTAGAGCACGTCGAAGCCCATCGCGGCGACGGCCGGCAGGCGTTCGGCGGCGGTGCGGAAGGTGCCGGAGACCGGCGGCAGGTTGCCGTCCGGATCGATCACCGCACCCTCGGACCGCGGGAAGAACTCGTACCAGGCACCGAACAACGCGCGCTGCCGGTCCACCTGGAGGGGCAGCGGCCGGGAGGAACTGAGCAGTTCGCGCAGCGGGTAGCGGGTCAGCAGGGTGACCACCTCGGGGGTGAGGGTGGCGGCCAGCCGGCTGAGCGGGGGCAGCTCCGGGTCGCGCAGCGCGTCCACGGCGGCCAGCACGTGCGCCCGGCCCTCCTTCTTCGGCACCCCGGCGGCGGCCCGCTCCAGCAGTGCCGCCCCCTCCTCCAGCACCAGCGCGGTGTCGATCCCGGCGGGCAGCTTGACGCCGGCGATCTTGCGCCAGGTGGCCACCGGGTCGCTCCACGCCTCCACCAGGTAGGACCAGCGGCCGGGCGCGGTGGGCGTGACGTACGCGCCCCAGCGGTCGGTGCCCGGCGCCAGCTCGTGCATCGGGGTCCACGGGCCGCTGCGGCCGCGCGGGTCGCGGAGCACCAGGTTGGCGTTGACCGCCTCGTGGCCCTCCCGGAAGACGGTGGCGGTGACCCGGAAGCGTTCACCCACCGCCGCCTTGGCCGGGCGGCGGCCGGCGTCGATCAGCGGGGAGACGTCCAGGACGGGGATGCGGCCGATCACGGTGTCGCTCTCTGTCGTCTTGCGGGCGGCGGTCTTCGCGGGGGGTTTACGAGCGGCCGCCGTCTTCCGGGGAGCGGCGGTCTTCCGGGGGGCGGCCGTCTTCCGGGCCGCCCGGGGCGCCGGCAGTGGCGCCTCGGGTTCTGACGATGGCTCAAGTCCACCGGTGGCCGTGGTCGCCTGGTCCCGCGTGTCGCCGTGCATGCCTGACTCCTGCCCGAGATCGGCGGCGGCTCCCGCGGACCGGGCCGGGTCGGGGGAGTGCCGGGGGACTGCATGGGTGAGGAAGGACCGGCGTCCGTCTACCTGCTCGCGTGCGTCCCGGCGCGCGAGCGCCCGGGCGCGCTCCGGTGGTGACCCGACCCGAACCGGCAAACGAGCGAGGGCCGGGTCAGGGCACGCCTCGGCGGCACACGGAGACCGAATGGACTAAAGGAAGTTGAGGGATCGTCGGAGGAAGGTTCCGGACGTGGGCGTGGGGAAGGCGCCACCCGGATCGCACTTCCCGTCGCACCACCGACCTTTGTCCATCCTGACACCGGCGGCAAGACCTACGACGCGGTAAGAGGGCGATTTCGGACGTTTGGGGGTGGTGAATCAGACACTGGAAACATGCTCGTTCCTGAGTGTTCATGCCCGGTCGGCGTGTGCTCTGGCCCGAATGCGCCCCCGCGCGCCCCTGTGTCGCCAAGTGCGCCGATCGCGATCTCATCAATGGTCCAAAAGGGTGGGTAATACGTCAGTTGACGGGCCGTCAGCCATATCCCGGGGTCTAGGCTGCACGCCGTGAAGGCAATCCGCAGATTCACCGTGCGCACCGTCCTGCCCGAACAACTCCAGCCGTTGCACGAGCTCGCGCTCAATCTCCGCTGGTCCTGGCACCCCGAGACGAGGGAGCTGTTCCGCTCCGTCGACCCGGAGGTCTGGTCGGCGGTCGGCGAGGACCCGGTCCGGTTGCTCGGCGAGGTGCCGGCCGCCCGGCTGTCCGCGCTCGCGGCCGACCGCCGCTTCCTCCGCCGACTGGGTGACCTCGCCGACGACCTGCGCGACTACCTGGCCGGGCCGCGCTGGTACCAGAGCGCACCCGCGCCCGGCGACGGCGCCGGCCCGCTGCCCGCCGCGATCGCGTACTTCTCACCGGAGTACGGCATCGCGGCCGCGCTGCCGCAGTACTCCGGCGGGCTCGGCATCCTGGCCGGCGACCACCTGAAGGCCGCCAGCGACCTCGGCGTGCCCCTGGTCGGCGTCGGCCTGTTCTACCGGCACGGCTACTTCCGGCAGTCGCTCTCCCGGGACGGCTGGCAGCAGGAGCGCTACCCGCTGCTGGACCCGGACGAGCTGGCCGTCTCCCTGCTCCGCGAGCCCGACGGCACCCCCTGCCGGGTCGACCTCGCGCTGCCGGGCGGCCGCACGCTGGCCGCGCAGATCTGGAAGGCCCAGGTCGGCCGCGTCCCGCTGCTGCTGCTCGACTCCGACATCGAGCCGAACACGGCCGCCGAGCGCGAGGTGACCGACCGGCTGTACGGCGGCGGCAGCGAGCACCGGCTGCTGCAGGAGATGCTGCTCGGCATCGGCGGCGTCCGGGCGGTCCGGACGTACGGCCGGCTGACCGGGCACCCGGTCCCCGAGGTGTTCCACACCAACGAGGGCCATGCCGGTTTCCTGGGCGTGGAGCGGATCAGCGAGCTGGTCGGTGCGGGCCTCGACTTCGCCGCCGCGCTGGAGGCGGTCCGGGCCGGCACGCTGTTCACCACCCACACCCCCGTGCCGGCCGGGATCGACCGGTTCGACCGGGAGCTGGTGGCCCGTCACTTCAGCGGGGACGCCGCACTGCCGGGCGTCCCGGTGGACCAGGTGCTCGCGCTCGGCGTGGAGAGCTGGCCGGGCGGCGATCCCAAGCTGTTCAACATGGCCGCGATGGGCCTGCGGCTGGCCCAGCGGGCGAACGGGGTCTCCACCCTGCACGGCGAGGTCAGCCGGGGCATGTTCAGCGGCCTGTGGCCGGGCTTCGACGCCGCCGAGGTGCCGATCACCTCGATCACCAACGGCGTGCACGCGCCGACCTGGATCGACCCCGCGGTGGTCCGGCTGGCGGCCGGGCTGCTCGGCCAGGAGCAGGCCGAGGACGCCATGGCGACCGGCGAGGCCCGTCGCTGGACGGGCCTGGAGCGGATCGGCAACGGCGAGATCTGGGAGCTGCGGCGCGCGCTGCGCAGCCAGCTGGTGGACGAGGCCAGGCAGCGGCTGCGGGCCTCCTGGCGGCAGCGCGGCGCGGGCGACGCCGAGCTGGGCTGGGTCGACGCGGCGCTCGACCCGGACGTGCTGACCATCGGCTTCGCCCGGCGGGTGCCCTCGTACAAGCGGCTCACCCTGATGCTCCGTGACCCGGTCCGGCTGCGTTCGCTGCTGCTGCACCCGACCCGCCCGGTGCAGATCGTGGTGGCGGGCAAGGCGCACCCGGCGGACGACGGCGGCAAGCGGTTGATCCAGCAGCTGGTCAGGTTCGCCGACGACCCGGAGATCCGGCACCGGATCGTCTTCCTGCCCGACTACGACATGGCGATGGCCACCCACCTCTACCCGGGGTGCGACGTCTGGCTGAACAACCCGCTCCGCCCGCTGGAGGCCTGCGGCACCTCCGGGATGAAGGCCGCGCTGAACGGCTGCCTCAACCTGTCCGTCCTGGACGGCTGGTGGGACGAGTGGTACGACGGCCGGAACGGCTGGGCGATCCCGACCGCGGACGGCGTCTCCTCCACCCTGGACCCGGAGAGCCCGGAGGCCGAGCGGCGGGACGACATCGAGTCGGCCGCGCTCTACGACCTGATCGAGCACCAGGTCGCCGCCCGGTTCTACGACCGGGCCGCGGACGGCCTGCCGCACGCCTGGATCGCGATGGTCCGGCACACCCTGGTCACCCTCGGGCCCAAGGTGCTGGCCGGCCGGATGGTCCGGGAGTACGTCGAGCGGCTGTACGCGCCGGCGGCGCTGGCCCAGCGCGAGCTGGCCGGATCCGACCACCTCGGGGCCCGCGAGCTGGCCGGCTGGAAGGCCAGGATCAGGGACGGCTGGCCGGCCGTCCGGGTCGAGCACGTGGAGACCGAGGGTCTGTCCGAGGCGCAGGAGCTGGGTTCGACGCTGACCCTGCGGGTGCAGGTCTCGCTCGGCGCGCTGGAGCCAGGTGACGTGGAGGTCCAGGTGGTGTCCGGCCGGGTGGACGAGAGCGACGGCATCTCCGACGCGGTGGCCCTCACCCTCAAGCCGGCCGGCGGCCCCGATCTGGACGGCCGGTACCGGTACGAGGGATCGCTCGAGCTCTGCCGCACCGGCCCGTTCGGCTACACCGTCCGGGTGCTGCCCGCCCACCAGCTGCTGGCCTCCCCGGCCGAGCTCGGGCTGGCCGCGCTCCCGGCGGAGACGCCCGGGATGAATGCGGGCCTGCTCCGGTAAGGCCCTCGCGCGGAGCTGATCCCCTCACTCGGACGTTGAGTGGGGGGATCAGCCATGTCCTGGACGGACCGGCTGCCCGCCAGGAACCGGGGCCCGGCCACCCGACCGGAACGGCCACCCGACCGGAACGGCCACCCGACCGGAACGGGCACCGGATGTCGGGTCAGGTCGGGCCTGGTCTTCCTAGGCTGAGGACCAGTCAGAGCGAAGGAGCAACGGGTGCTGGAGCAGCTGAACCGGGCCATGGACGAGATCGAACGGGGGCTCGACGGGTCGATCGACGTGGCCGGACTGGCCAGGACCGCGATGACCTCGGAGCACCACTTCCGGCGGCTGTTCTCGGCGCTGGCCGGGATACCGCTGTCGGAGTACGTCCGGCGCAGGCGGCTCACCGTGGCCGGGGCCGAGGTACTGGCCGGCGAGCGGACCCTGCTGGAGATCGCGGTGCGGTACGGCTACGGCTCGGGCGAGGCGTTCGCCCGGGCCTTCCGGGCCCAGCACGGGGTCGGGCCGGGCGATGCCCGGCGGACCGGCGCGACGCTGCACGCCCAGCCCCGGATGTCCTTCCGCCTCACCGTCGAAGGGAGCACGAGCATGCGGTACCGGTTGGTGGAGAAGGAGCGGTTCCAGGTGGTCGGGTACCGGGCCAGGGTGCCGCTGGTGCACGAAGGGGTGAACCCGGCGATCGCCGAGTTCGTCCGGGGTCTGGGCCCGGAGGCGGTGGCGGCGGTGGCGGCGCTGGCCGACCAGGAGCCGGCCGGGATCGTCGCGGTCTGCGACAACCTGGACGGCAGCCGGGCCGAGGGCACCGAACTCGACTACTACCACGGTGCGGTGACCTCGGCGGCGGTGCCGGAGGGGATGGCGGCGCTGCCGGTCGACGCCGGGCTGTGGGCGGTCTTCGAGAGCTCGGGAGCGTTCCCGCAGACGTTGCAGTACCTGTGGCGGGACGTGTTCACCCAGTGGTTCCCGTCCAACCCGTACCGCAGCCGGCCGGGGCCGGAACTGCTCCGCGTCCGGCTCTCCCCGGACGGGGCGAGCGCGGACGCGGAGCTGTGGATCCCGGTGGAGCGGGCCTGACGGAAGGCCTCCTGAGGGCCGGTCAGACCAGGCTGTCCCGCCAGGCGTTGTGCAGGTCGGCGAAGCGGCCCTGGCCGGAGATCAGGGCGGCGGGGGTGCCGTCCTCGACGATCCGGCCCTGGTCCATCACCAGGACCCGGTCGGCGATCTCCACGGTGGAGAGGCGGTGCGCGATGATCACGGCCGTCCGGCCGGCCAGCACGGTGCGCATGGCGCGCTGGACGGCCTGCTCGCCGGGGACGTCCAGCGAGGAGGTGGCCTCGTCCAGGATCAGCACCGCCGGGTCGGCGAGCAGCGCCCGGGCGAACGCGACCAGCTGGCGCTGGCCGGCCGAGATCCGGCCGCCGCGCTTGCGGACGTCGGTGTCGAAGCCGTCCGGGAGCGCCGTGATGAACTCGTCCGCGCCGATCTCCCGGGCGGCCTGCTCGACCTCCTCGCGGGTGGCGCCGGGGCGCCCGATCGCGATGTTCTCGGCGACCGTGCCGGAGAACAGGAAGGACTCCTGGGTCACCATCACCACGCCGCGCCGGAGCTCGTCGGTGGGCAGCGAGCGGAGGTCCACGCCGTCCAGCCGGACGGCGCCCTCGGTCGGGTCGTAGAACCGGGCGAGCAGCTTGGCCAGGGTGGACTTGCCCGCGCCGGTGGCGCCGACCACGGCGGTGGTCTGCCCGGCGGCCAGCGTGAGGTCGAAGCTGGGCAGCACCTCCTTGCCCGTCCGGTAGGCGAACCGGACCTCGTCGAAGACCACCTGGCGGCCCTTCATCCGGGCCGTGGGCAGGGCGACCGGCGTGGTCGGCTCGGCCACGGAGGGCTCGTGGGCCAGCAGGCCGGCGATCTTCTCCAGGGCGGCGGCGGCCGACTGGTAGCTGTTCAGGAACATCGCCAGCTGGTCGATCGGGTCGTACAGGCGGCGCAGGTAGAGCACGAAGGCGGTGAGCGCGCCGAGCTCCAGGCTGCCGTCGGTGACCAGCACGGCGCCGAGCACCACCACGCCGGTGATCCAGGTGTTGGCGACCGCCCGGGAGGTGGCGACGTAGCGGGCCATCTCCAGCAGGCCGTCGGCGGTGGCGGCGGCGGACTGCCGGTTCACGGTGCCGAAGGCGGCCTCGTTGGCGGCCTCCCGGCGGAACGCCTGGACCGGGCGGATGCCGTTCATGGTCTCGGTGAACCGGACGATCACGGAGGCGACCGCCGTCCGGGAGCGGCGGTAGACCTTGAGCGAGCGGCGCCGGAACGAGCGGACGCTCAGGTACATCGGCAGGAAGGAGAGCAGCGCGGCCAGGCCGAGCCGCCAGTCCATGACCATCAGCACGATCGAGATGTAGAAGACCGACAGACAGACCGTCAGCAGCTCCTGCAGGCCCTCGGAGAGCAGCTCGCGCAGCGCGTCCACGTCGCTGGTGGCGCGGGAGATGATCCGGCCCGAGGTGTAGCGCTCGTGGAAGTCCAGGCTGAGCCGCTGGGCGTGCCGGAAGATCCGGCCGCGCAGGGTGAGCAGGATGTCCTGGTTGATCCGGCCGCTGAGCCGGATGAAGGCGCGCTGCAGCACGGTGGAGAGCGCGGCGCAGCCGAGGTAGGCGGCGACCACCGCGACCAGCGGGCCGGCGTCGTGCTCGCGGAGCGCCGGGATGCCCCGGTCCATCGCGATCGCGACCAGCAGCGGGCCTGACTGCAGGGCGGCCTGCTGGACCAGGATGACCAGCATCGCGCCCACGATCCGGCGGCGGTGCGGGCCGAGCAGCTCGCCGAGCAGGCGCCGGGCGGCACCGGGCGGGACGGGGATGTCCTCGTCCTCGGCCGGGTGCGGCAGCTCCTCCTCGACCGGGGCGCTCTGCACGGTGGTGGCGGTCATCGGACCAGGCTCCGTTCGGTGGCGGTCTGACCGGTCATCAGCTCGCGGTAGGCGGCGGAGCTGTGCAGCAGCTCCTGGTGGGTGCCGACGGCGACGATCCGGCCCTCGGCCAGTACGGCGACCCGGTCGGCTAGCAGCACGGTGCTCGGCCGGTGGGCCACCACCAGTGCGGTGGTGTCGGCGAGCACCTGGCGCAGGGCCCGTTCGACCAGCGCCTCGGTGTGCACGTCGAGCGCGGAGAGCGGGTCGTCCAGCACCAGGAACTCGGGGCGGCCGACCACCGCGCGGGCCAGCGCCAGGCGCTGGCGCTGGCCGCCGGACAGGCTGAGGCCCTGCTCGCCGACCTGGGTGCCGGCCCCCTCGGGCAGCTTCTCGACGAAGCCGGCCTGGGCGGTGTCCAGGGCGGTGGCGAGCTCCTGCTCGGTCGCCTCCGGACGGCCCATCAGGACGTTCTCCCGGACCGAGGCGGAGAACAGGGTGGGCTCCTCGAAGGCGATGCTGACCAGCTCGCGCAGCCGGGGCAGCGGGATCGAGCGGAGGTCCCGGCCGTCCAGCGTGATGCTGCCGCCGGTGGTCTCGTACAGCCGGGGGAGCAGCGCGGTCAGCGTGGTCTTGCCGCTGCCGGTCGCGCCGACCAGGGCCATCGTCTCGCCGCGCCGGATGTGCAGGTCGACGCCGGTGAGCAGGTCGGGGGTGTCGGCGGGCGCGTCGGGGTAGCGGAACCGGACGCCGGTGAACCGGATGCCCTGGTCCTCCCGCTGCCGGTGCCCGGTCGCGGCCGGGTCGTCCTCGGGTTCGTCCATCACCTCGAAGTACCGGTCGGTCGCGGTGGCCGCCTCGTTGGCGTACGCGAGCAGCCAGCCGAGCGACTCGACCGGCCAGCGCAGGGCCAGGGCGGTGGAGAGGAAGGCGACCAGGGTGCCGGTGGAGAGGTCGCCGTCGGCGACCCGGACCACGCCGACCGCCAGCGCGACGCCGAGCGCCACCTCGGGCAGGCCGACGATCACCGCCCAGAGGTTGGCCAGCATGTCGGCCTTGTGCAGCTCGGTGGAGCGCAGCTCGGCGGCCTGCCGCTTGAACCGGTCGGCCATCGTGCGGTGCCGGCCGAAGGCCTTGAGGATCCGGATGCCGAGCACCGACTCCTCGATCACGGTGGCCAGGTCACCGGTCTGGTCCTGGGCCCGCCGGGCGGCTCCCGAGTACCGGTCCTCGAAGTGCCGGGTGAGCAGCACCAGCGGGAGGGCGGGCAGCAGGGTGATCAGGCCGAGCCGCCAGTCGAGTGCGAACATCATCGCCGAACCGGTCAGGAAGACCAGCGAGTTGACGATCAGGAAGACCAGCGGGAAGGCCAGGAAGAGCCGCATGGTGAACATGTCGGAGGTGGCCCGGGAGAGCAGCTGGCCGGACGGCCAGCGGTCGTGGAAGGAGACCGGCAGCCGCTGCAGCTTGGCGTAGAGGTCGCCGCGCATGGCGCTCTCCACCTTGGCCAGCGGCCGGGCCACGATCACCCGGCGGATGCCGAACAGGCCGGCCTCGGCCAGGCCGAGCAGCAGGAGCAGCCCGGCCAGCGGCCAGAGCGCGCCGAGGTCGTGGTGGGTGATCGGGCCGTCCACGATCGCCCGGAGCACCAGCGGGACCAGCAGCACGCTGCCGGAGGCGAGCAGCGCGGCGGTCACCGACCCGGCGATCCGCCAGCGGGCGGTGCGGGCGTACGGCCAGAGGCGCAGCAGCGACCGCACCGTGGACCGACGGGGCGGCTCGGGTGTGGGAGGTGAGGGTGTGTCGGATCTGTTCTGCTGCTTGTTCTCGGCCATCGCGGAGAGGGTAGACAGAGGACCTGACATTTCTCATCTGGTTTTACGCCCCTGTCGGCCCCGGTCGGCGAGAACCGGCCACCCGGTCAGTCGTCGGCGGCCCGCAGCAGCTGCAGCGACCGCCCGGCCAGCGTGACCGGCCCGCCGGTGTCGGGCTCGGGCACCGGACGGGCGGTGTCCACCAGGGTCTCGTACCGCTTCGCCCACGGCTCGCCGGGCAGCGTGAAGGTGACCGGTTGGTGGCCCGCGTTGAGCAGTACCAGGAAGCTGTCGTCGGTCAGCGGACAGCCGTGCTGGTCGCGTTCCGACATCGCCCGGCCGGAGAGCAGCATGCCGAGCACGGCGGTCGGTGCGAACCAGTCGGCCTCGGTCATCTCCTGCCCCCCGGCGGTGAACCAGGCCAGGTCGCTCTGCCCGCCCGGCACCGCCGCCCGGCCGGAGAAGAACGCCCGCTGGCGGAGCACCGGGTGGGCCCGGCGGAGCCGGATCAGCCGCCCGGTCAGCTCGCAGAGCCGGCGCCACTCCGGGTCCTCCAGCAGTGACCAGTCCAGCCAACTGGTCTCGTTGTCCTGGCAGTAGGCGTTGTTGTTGCCGCGCTGGGTGCGGCCCAGCTCGTCCCCGGCTGTGAGCATCGGCACCCCGGTGGAGAGCAGCAGGGTGGCCATCAGGTTGCGGAGCTGACGCTGCCGCAGCTCGACCACCGCCGGGTCGTCGGTCTCGCCCTCCACCCCGCAGTTCCAGGACCGGTTGTCGTCGGTGCCGTCCCGGTTCTGCTCGCCGTTGGCCTCGTTGTGCTTGCGGTCGTAGGAGACCAGGTCGCGCAGGGTGAAACCGTCGTGCGCGGTGACGAAGTTGACCGAGGCGTACGGTCGGCGGCCGCCGCGCTGGTAGAGGTCGGAGGAGCCGGACAGCCGGTAGCCGAGCTCCCGGACGTCCGGGCGGGCGCCGCGCCAGAAGTCCCGCACGGTGTCCCGGTACTTGTCGTTCCACTCGGCCCAGAGCGGCGGGAAGCCGCCCACCTGGTAGCCGCCGGGGCCGACGTCCCAGGGCTCCGCGATCAGCTTCACCCGGCTGAGCAGCGGGTCCTGGGAGACGGCACCGAGGAACGGGTGGTGCATCTCCACCCCGTCCGAGCCCCGGGCCAGCGCGGCGGCCAGGTCGAACCGGAAGCCGTCCACGCCCATTTCGGTCACCCAGTACCGGAGCGAGTCGGTGATCAGCCGGACGGTGTGCGGCTGCCGGGTGTCCAGGGTGTTGCCGCAGCCGGTGTAGTCGGCGTAGCCCCGGCGGCTGCGGTCCAGCCGGTAGTAGCCCGCGTTGTCGATGCCGCGCAGACTCAGCGAGGGGCCCATCACGCCGCTCTCGGCGGTGTGGTTGTAGACCACGTCGAGGATCACCTCGATCCCGGCCGCGTGCAGCGCCCGGACCATCCGCTTGAACTCGCCGACCTGCTGGCCCCGGCTGCCGCCGGCGGAGTACCCGGCGTGCGGGGCGAAGAAGGCGAGGGTGTTGTAGCCCCAGTGGTTGGTCAGCCCGCGCTGCTGCAGGTGGTCCTCGTCGGCGTACTGGTGCACCGGCAGCAGCTCGACCGCGGTGACGCCGAGACCGACCAGGTGCTCGATCGCCGCCGGGTGCGCCAACCCGGCGTAGGTGCCGCGCAGTTCGGCCGGGATGCCGGGGTGGCGCATGGTGAAGCCGCGCACGTGCAGCTCGTACAGCACGGTCTCGGCCCAGGGCGTCTTCGGGCGGTGGTCGTCGTACCAGTCGTCGTCGTCGTGCACCACCACCGCCTTGGGCACGTACGCGGCGGAGTCCCGGTTGTCCCGGACGGTGTCGGCCACCTCGCGCTCAGGCCAGTTCCGGACGGCCGCGCAGGTCGCGTCGTGGGCGGTGTAACTCCCGTCCACCGCACGGGCGTAGGGGTCGAGCAGCAGTTTGGCCGGATTCCACCGGGCACCGGTCCACGGGTCCCAGCGGCCGTGCACCCGGTAGCCGTACCTGGCCCCGGGGTGGACCCCGGGCAGGTAGCCGTGCCAGGTCTGGAAGGTCCGCTCGGTCAGCGGGTGTCTGCTCTCGGTGCCGTCCTCGGCGAACAGGCAGAGCTCGACCGCCTCGGCGTCCGGGGCCCAGAGCGCGAAGTTGGTGCCGTGGCCGCCGGCGTGGTCGGTGCGGTAGCGGGCGCCGAGCGGCTGCCAGCTGCCGGGCCAGGGCACCGCCGGGTCGATCGCACCGTGCTCCGCCTGAACCTGCCGCTGCCAAGCCGTCATCGACCGCATCCTCCCAGCGCAGGACGTCCCGGGCCCCGCGTAGCCGTTGTTCCCTGATCGGATAGTGCTGTCACGTGACGGACCGTGCTGTGACGGACTGTGAACGATTCTGTCCTGGATCGAGACCTTCTGGCTGCTACTGCGTGAATTTGCTCCCACGTGTCCGGGCGGGCCCAGGGTCGTTATGCCGGACGGTGGTTGACGGCAGCGGTAGGTACGTACGGAGGATCGGGATGCGCTCCCGGGTGGCGGTCGTGGTGGTGGTCGGGCTCTGCCTGTTCACCGGCTGCACCAGTGAACGGCAGGCAACACCGAGCTCCGAGGCGGTCGCCGCGCCCAGCCCGGCCGTCTCCAGGGCGGTGATCAGCGCGACCCCCGGGGACGGCACCCAGGAGGTGCCGGCCGAGGGCCCGGTCAAGGTGACGGTGGCCCAGGGCAGGCTGCTCTCGGTCCGGCTGGCCGACGACAAGGGCGGCGAGGTGGCCGGGCGGATCGCCCCGGACGGCAGCTGGGCCCCGGACGGCCGGCTGACCCTGGCCACCCCGTACACGCTGGACGCGGTGGCGGAGGACGCCGCCGGGCTCAAGGCGGCCCAGCACGTGGCCTTCGCCACCCTGACTCCCGAGCACACCTTCGCCGCCTTCTTCACCCCGGAGGACGGCTCCACGGTCGGGGTCGGGATGCCGGTCTCGCTCCGGTTCAGCCGGGCGATCACCGACCGGGCCGCGGTCGAGCGGGGGATCACGGTGACCGCCGACCCGCCGGTGCCGGTGGCCGCGCACTGGTTCGGCAACCGGCGGCTGGACCTGCGGCCGGACAAGTACTGGGCGGCCGGCACCAAGGTGACCCTGACGCTGCGGTTGAAGGACGTCCAGGGCGCGCCGGGGGACTACGGCACCCAGTCCAAGGAGGTGCACTTCACCGTCGGCCGCTCGATGGTCAGCACCGCCGACCTGGACGCGCACACCATGACCGTCCGGCAGGACGGCCGGGTGCTGCGGACCCTGCGGATCTCCGGCGGCAGCCCGGAGTTCTCCACCTACCTGGGCGCGATGGTGATCTCGGAGAAGTTCCCGGTCACCCGGATGAACTCGCAGACCGTCGGCCTGGGCGACGAGTACGACATCAAGGACGTGCCGCACGCGATGCGGCTGACCAACTCGGGCACCTTCGTGCACGGCAACTACTGGGCGGCCCGCTCGGTCTTCGGCAGCGCCAACACCAGCCACGGCTGCCTCGGTCTGGCCGACGACAAGGGCGGCTCGGACTCCTCCCCGGCGGGCTGGTTCTTCGAGCACTCGATGATCGGGGACGTGATCGAGGTGCACGGGCAGGCCGGCGACCAGGTGCCGCCGGACAACGGCCTGAACGGCTGGAACCTGACCTGGGCGCAGTGGCAGCGCGGCAGCGCGCTCGGCGTGCACTGACCGGGCACCGACCGCCACCGACCCCGCACCGGTCCAGCACAGACCTCCCCGGGAGGAACACCGATCTCCGCCGGTTATCCTGGCCTGCCGTGCCGCCGCTCGCCCGTCGAGCGGCCGGCGCAGATAACAACTCGGCACGACCCTCGCCCTTCGTGAAACTGAAACCGGCGCCGGAACGTGTACTGAGCGTGGACACCCCGAGGGGAGCAGACCGAGTGAAGCCGGTACAGGCGGCCGATGCCGCGATAGTCAGGACCCAGGGCGCGGCCGAGCGCCGTGCCAAGCGCACCCGGCTGGCCGGGGTCGCGCTCGCGATGGGTGGCGTCCTGCTGCTCACCGCGGCCTGCTCGGGCTCCGGCTCGGACGACAAGGGCAAGGGCACCGGCGCGACCGGCGGCGACAGTGCGGCCTCCGCGGCCGCCAGCCCGCCCGCGCCGAAGAACTCGGCCGCGGTGCTGACCGTCACCCCGAAGGACGGTGCCGAGGACGTCAACCCCAACGACGCCCTGAACGTCGCGGTGGCCGGCGGCAAGCTGACCACCGTCGAGGTGACCGACAAGAACGGCAAGCCGGTGGCCGGTGCGGTCACCGCCGACGGCCTGAGCTGGAAGCCCAGCGCGCCGCTCACGGTCGGCATGGTCTACAAGGTGAGCGCCCAGGCCACCGATGCCGAGGGCCTGGTGGCCGCCTCGACCAGCAGCTTCACCACGCTCACCCCGGCGAAGACCGCCTCGGTGAACGACAACATCACCGACAACGGCACGTACGGCGTCGGCATGATCGTCTCGGTCAACTTCGGCAAGCCGGTCAAGAACAAGGACGCGGTGCTCAAGGGCATCACCTTCGAGGACAGCAACCACACCGTGGTGAAGGGGCACTGGTTCGGCACCCAGCGGCTGGACTTCCGGCCGGAGACCTACTGGAAGTCCGGTACCAAGGTCACCATCAAGTACCGCCTGAAGAACGTCGAGGTGTCGCCCGGCGTCTACGGTGACGTGGACCGGGACGAGCCGTTCACCATCGGCCGCTCGCAGATCAGCGTCGCGGACGCGGGCACCCACCAGATGACGGTCACCCGGGACGGCGTGGCCAAGACCATCCCGATCACCGCGGGCGACGACCAGAACCCGTCCTGGAACGGCACCATGGTCATCTCCAGCAAGGAGAAGGTGACCCGGATGAACTCGGCCACCGTCTCCAACATCCAGGGCTCCGAGTACGACATCTCGGACGTCCCGCACGCGATGCGGCTGACCTCCTCCGGCACCTACGTGCACGGCAACTACTGGGGCAACGCCTTCGGCAAGTACAACGCCAGCCACGGCTGCGTCTCGATGGCGGACACCAAGGGCGGCGACGACGCCTCGACCGCCGGGAAGTACTTCGCGGACTCGATGGTCGGCGACGTGGTGAAGATCCAGAACTCCAAGGGCAAGACCGTCTCGCCGGACAACGGCCTGAGCGGCTGGACGCTGCCCTGGGCCTCCTGGTAGACCCCGCCGGGAGCTGATCCCTGCTCAACTGTTCGGCCCGGGTGCCCTTATGGCGCCCGGGCCGAGCTGTTGTACGAGCCCTTGTTCGGGCCGCGTTCGGGATGCTCTTGGCATATGCCATTCGAATAGTGATCGTTTGTTCATTGTCCGTACGCGGCCGCTTGCGTTCCGCAATGATTGGCCCATGGCGGGATGGGGCGAGGCAGAGTGGGCATCACTTCCAGGGGCCGGTCCGGCCACTGACGACCCGTCGGAAGGTGGGGTGCTCGCCCTGGAGACTCTGGAACGACTCAGCCCGCAGGAGGTCGAGCGCGAGTGCTTCGGCCGGCTCTGCGAGCAGGTGGCGGCCGAGCAGGAGGTCTTCCTGCCGTCCCGTCCCGAACTCGTCGGCGTGGCCCGGCGGGTGGTGCTCTCGGTGCTCCAGGGCTGGCGGATGCACCAGTTACTCGAAGCGGGCGAACTCCTCACCGGCGAGCTGATGGCCAACGCGGTCCGGCACACCGGCGGCCGCACCGTCGGCCTCCGGCTCACCCGCCGCCCCGGCTGGCTCCGGGTCGAGGTCCGGGACTCCTCCCGCGCGCTGCCTTGCCTGATCGTCGCCGAGCCGGGCAACGAGACCGGCTACGGCATGCTGCTGATCAGCACCATCTCGGAGCGCTGGGGCGCGGATCTGCTGCCGCGCGGCAAGGGCGTCTGGTTCGAGCTCAAGGTCCGCGAGCGCGCCCCGTCCTGAGCGCGGCCGGCCCCGGAAAACAGTGCGGGGCCCCCGGTCGCCGTGATGCGGCGTGGGGGCCCCTGCAGGTCACCGCGCAAGCCATGGGGGTGCGTGCCACGCGGTGCAGACGGCCGAACCGGGTCGGGGGTGGCCGTAGCTCTTGATGACTCGACTATCGCACGGTCTCACGATGTGGGCAAAATCGATTGAAAGGTTTGTAACCTACTTCACCTGGACTAATCGTATGGATTCCCACCCCGGCCTTTGATTATCCAGTCGGGCCCGGCCGCCGAGGGCCGAATTCCGGTCGACAGTCCGCCCCGGACCAGCCATGATCCCGGGCATGACACGCACCGACATGCCCGCCGTCCTCGACGAGCGCACCTCGCTCGCCACCTTCCTCGACTACACCCGGGCCACCGCGCTCGCCAAGTGCGAGGACCTCGCCCAGGAGGACGCCCGGAAGGCCCCGCTGCCCGGCTCGCCGCTGATGACCCTGGCCGGGCTGATCAGCCACCTGCGCTGGGTCGAGTACTACTGGTTCGACGTGGTCTTCCTCGGCGGGGAGGACGAGGGGCCGTGGACCGACGAGGACCCGGACCGCGAGATGCGGATCGCCGTGGACCTGCCGCTGGTCGAACTGCTCGACGACTACCGGCAGTTGACCGACCGCTATCGCGAACTGGTGGCCGGCACCGACCTGGACGCGGTGGCGCGGCGGACCGTCCGGGACGGGCGGCAGATCAACCTGCGCTGGATCGTCCTGCACCTGATCGAGGAGACCGCCCGGCACAACGGCCACCTCGACCTGCTGCGCGAACTCGCGGACGGCAGCACCGGGGCGTGACGGCGGGTCAGCCGTTGTAGTAGACGACGAAGTCGTCGAACGGGTGCTGCCCCGGAGCGGCGGCCACCCGGTCGAGCGCGGCCCGGATCTCCCTGAGCTGACCGGCCGTCATCTCCAGTGGCGGTTCGGCGGGTTGGTGGACGGCCTGGAACGGGTAGTCCACGCCCGGCTGGTCGGTCATCTCGATGTGGCAGCCGAGCACGTGGCCGACCGGGTGGGTGTCGGCGAAGGCGATCAGCCGGTCGATGGTGGCGACGTACGCGTCCCAGTCGGCGATGTAGAGCCGCCCCGGGTAGACCGTGTCGCCGGTGAGCAGCAGCCCGGTGTACCGGTCGTAGTAGCTGACCGCGGCCGCGTGGTGGCCGGGGCTGCCGAGGCAGTCCAGCACCCGCCCGCCCAGGTCGAGCTCGGCCGGAACGTCCAGGTCCGGGCCGAGGCCGAGGAACTCCCGGACGGTGTCGAGGGCCCGGTCCACCAGCACGGTGTCCGGCCGGTCGGCGAACTGGGCGTCGCCCGCGACGTGGTCGCCGTGGCCGTGGGTGTGCAGGACCACCAACCCGTAGCCGGGGCGCGGGTGCTTCGCCAGCCACTGCCCGACCAGCTCGTCGACCACCCGGCGGAGCGGGAAGTACTCGGCCTCGGCGGTCGCCCCGGTGTCGATCAGCACCGCGCGCTCGTTGCCGAACAGCAGGAACAGGAACGGGGCCTCGTAGTTGACCGCCATGTTCTGCCGCAGGATCACGGTGTGCTCGTCGTAGTGGTGCACCTGGATGTCGGGGTCGGTGTTGTGCTTCGCCGAGACGGAACCGTGGATCCAGCGCACGTCGAGCGGCAGCGGGGCGATCGGCGCGAAGTCGATGGCGGCGGTGTCGAAGATCATGCGGCAACCTACCAAGCCGGGCCCGGCGTCGGCCTCCGCTTTAGCGAGCGCCAACTGCCGGGCAGGGCCCGGCGGGTAGCGTGTCCGCATGACGACGCGCCATGTGCTGTTGCTGAGCGGAAGCCTGCGGGCCGGGTCCTCCAACGAGGCGGTGCTGCGGACCGCCGCCGCGCTGGCCCCCGAGGGCGTGACCACCACGTTCTACCAGGGTCTGGCCGAGCTGCCGCACTTCAACCCGGACCACGACACCGACCCGCTGCCCGCCCCGGTGGCCGAGCTGCGGGCCGCCATCGCGGCGGCCGACGCCCTGCTGATCTCCGCCCCCGAGTACGCGGGCACCCTGCCGGGCTCGTTCAAGAACCTGCTCGACTGGACGGTCGGCGGCGTCGAGATCAGCGACAAGCCCGCCGCCTGGATCACCGCCGCCGCCTCCGGCCGCGGCACCGGCGCGGCCGCCACCCTCGCCTCGGTGCTCGGCTACACCGGCGCGGCCGTCGCCGAACCGGCCTGCGCCACCATCCCCGTCCCACCGGACGCCCGCGGCGCCGACGGCCTGATCACCGACCCGGCCACCCGCGACCGGATCGCCGAGGTGGTCCGGGCCCTGCTGGCGGCCTGAGCCGCCGTCAGCACTCGATGACGTTGACCGCGAGGCCGCCGCGCGAGGTCTCCTTGTACTTGACCTTCATGTCGGCGCCGGTCTCCTTCATGGTCTTGATCGCCTTGTCGAGCGAGACGTGGTGCCGGCCGTCGCCGCGCAGCGCCATCCGGGCGGCGGTGACGGCCTTCACGGAGGCCATGCCGTTGCGCTCGATGCAGGGGATCTGGACCAGGCCGCCGACCGGGTCGCAGGTCAGGCCGAGGTTGTGCTCGATGCCGATCTCGGCGGCGTTCTCGACCTGCTCGGGTGAGCCGCCGAGGACCTCGGCGAGGCCGCCGGCCGCCATCGAGCAGGCCGAGCCGACCTCGCCCTGGCAGCCGACCTCGGCGCCGGAGATGGAGGCGTTCTCCTTGAAGAGCATGCCGATCGCACCGGCTGCGAGCAGGAAGCGGACGATGCCGTCGTCGTCGGCGCCGGGGATGAAGTTGGTGAAGTAGTGCAGGACGGCGGGGATGATCCCGGCCGCGCCGTTGGTCGGGGCGGTGACCACCCGCTGGCCGGAGGCGTTCTCCTCGTTGACGGCCATCGCGTAGAGGGTCACCCACTCCATCGCGTTGGCCGGGCTGATGCCCTCGGCCCGCATCGCGCGGGCACCGGAGGCGGCCCGGCGACGGACCTTCAGGCCGCCCGGCAGGATGCCCTCGCGGCTCATGCCGGCGGTCACGCACTCCTGCATGACCTGCCAGATCTCCAGCAGCCCGGTTCGGATCTCGGCCTCGCTGCGCCAGGCCTTCTCGTTCTCCAGCATCAGGCCGGAGATGGACAGGCCGGTCTCCCGGGTGAGCCGGAGCAGCTCCTCGCCGGTCCGGAACGGGTAGCGCAGCGCGGTGTCGTCGGGCACCACCCGGTCGGCGCCGATCGCGTCCTCGTCGACCACGAAGCCGCCGCCGACGGAGTAGTAGGTCTTCGACAGCAGCTCGGCGCCGTCGGCGTCGAAGGCCCAGAGCGTCATGCCGTTGGCGTGGTACGGCAGCGACTTGCGGCGGTGCAGGATGAGCTGGGTGTCGGGGTCGAAGGCGATGTCCTGCACCCCGAGGAGGTGCAGCCGCTTCTCCGCCCTGATCCGCTCCACGTCCACGTCGGCCTGGTCGACGTCGACGGTGCGGGGGGAGTTGCCCTCCAGGCCGAGCAGGACGGCCTTCGGGGTGCCGTGGCCGTGGCCGGTGGCGCCGAGCGAGCCGAACAGCTCGGCCCGGATGCCGACCGTCTGGGCCAGCACGCTCTCGGACTTCAGGCGGCGGGCGAACATCCGGGCCGCGCGCATCGGGCCGACGGTGTGCGAGCTGGAGGGGCCGATGCCGATGGAGAAGAGGTCGAAGACGCTGATGGCCACGGGGTGACGTCCTTGTCTGGTCTCGTGGAGGGTGACGGCCCGTCTCGTGGACGGACTCGCGCTGAGCATGGGACGGGGCACCGCCTCACTGTCCAGTGTGCGCGGTGCCCCGGGGCGCCGGGAGGTGTGGCGGGTGTCGCCTGTCACATCTCCCGGCGAAGAGCCGGCTACAGCTCGGGGTAGAGCGGGTACTTCACGGCGAGCGCGGTGACCCGGGCCTTCAGCGACTCGGCCTTGGCCTCGTCGTAGGTGGGCAGCAGGGCCTCGGCGATGATGTCGGCGACCTCGCGGAAGTCCTCGGCCAGGAAGCCGCGGGTGGCGAGCGCCGGGGTGCCGATCCGCAGGCCGGAGGTGGTCATCGGCGGGCGCGGGTCGTTCGGGACCGCGTTGCGGTTCACCGTGATGCCGACCTCGTGCAGCCGGTCCTCGGCCTGCTGGCCGTCGAGCTGGCTGTTGCGCAGGTCGACCAGGACCAGGTGCACGTCGGTGCCACCGGAGAGGACCGAGACGCCGGCGGCGGCCGCGTCGTCCTGGAGCAGGCGCTCGGCGAGCAGCTTCGCGCCCTCCAGGGTGCGCTGCTGGCGCTCCTTGAAGTCGTCCGAGGCGGCGACCTTGAAGGAGACGGCCTTGGCCGCGATCACGTGCTCCAGCGGACCGCCCTGGAAACCGGGGAAGACCGAGGAGTTCAGCTTCTTGGCGAACTCCTGCTTGGCCAGGATGATGCCGCCGCGGGGGCCGCCGAGGGTCTTGTGCGTGGTGGAGGTGACCACGTCCGCGTACTCGACCGGGTTCGGGTGCAGACCGGCGGCGACCAGGCCCGCGAAGTGGGCCATGTCGACCCACAGGTAGGCCTCGACCTCGTCGGCGATCCGGCGGAACTCGGCGAAGTCCAGCTGGCGCGGGTAGGCGGACCAGCCCGCGATGATCACCTTGGGGCGGTGCTCCTTGGCGAGGCGCTCGACCTCGGCCATGTCGACCAGGCCGGCCGAGTCGACGTGGTACGCGACCACGTTGAACTGCTTGCCGGAGAAGTTCAGCCGCATGCCGTGGGTCAGGTGGCCGCCGTGCGCCAGGTCCAGGCCCAGGATGGTGTCACCGGGCTGGGCGATCGCGAACAGCGCGGCCTGGTTGGCGGAGGCGCCGGAGTGCGGCTGCACGTTGGCGTACTCGGCCCCGAACAGCTCCTTCACCCGGTCGATGGCGATCTGCTCGGCCACGTCGACGTGCTCGCAGCCGCCGTAGTAGCGCCTGCCGGGGTAGCCCTCGGCGTACTTGTTGGTGAGGACCGAGCCCTGGGCCTCCATCACCGCGACGGGCGCGAAGTTCTCGGAGGCGATCATCTCGAGGGTGGTCTGCTGGCGGTGCAGCTCGGCGTCGACCGCGGCGGCGATCTCGGGGTCGAGCGCGTGCAGGGACTGGTTGAGAACCGTCATGTCAGGGTCTTCCCATTCAACACAGCCGCGCGCAGCGCGTTCCCTGGAAGGGTGGCGGCGGGCGACGGGTGGGCGGTAAGGGCAGTGGACCAGGGAGGGGCCGGCCGCCGCGCTGCGGCCGACTCCCCGTCAACCGGTGGTCAGCCGCCGATGAAGGCGGAGTACTCGTCGGCGCTGAGCAGCTTGTCGGTCGCCTCGACCTTGACCTTGAAGAGCCAGGCGTCACCGAACGGGTCGCTGTTGACCGAGGCCGGGTCGTCGATGACGGCCTGGTTGATCTCGACGATCTCGCCGGTCGCCGGGGAGTACAGGTCGCTGACCGACTTGGTCGACTCGAGCTCACCACAGGTCTCACCGGCGGTGACGGTGTCACCGACCTCGGGGAGCTGGACGTAGACGATGTCGCCGAGGGCATCGGCCGCGTGGGCGGTGATGCCCACGGTCGAGACACCGTCCTCGGCGGCGGTCAGCCACTCGTGCTCCTCGGTGTACTGCAGGTGCGTGGGGTTGCTCATGGCGTCATTCTCCAGGATCGCAAGAGGGTAGGGCGAAGCCGTCCGCTGAGCGGACCGGGGCCCGGAACTCGGAAGGGGCGGAACTGAAAGGGTCTCAGCGGGCGCGCTTGTAGAACGGCAGCGCAACGACCTCGACCGGCTCGTGCTTGCCACGCACGTCGACGGCGACCGCGGTGCCGGGGGCGGCGTGCGCCGCGTCCACGTACGCGATGGCGATCGGCTTGCCGAGCGTGGGGGACGGGGCACCCGAGGTGATCCGCCCGATCGGGGTGCCGTCCGGGCTGACGACGGCGTACTCGGCGCGCGGGACGCGCTTGCCCTCGGAGACCAGGCCGACCAGCTTGCGCGGGGGGTTGGCCTCGGCCTGCGCGGCGGCGGCCTCCAGCGCCTTGCGGCCGACGAACTCGCCGTTGTTGGTGGTCTTGTCGAACCGGACCACCCGACCCAGACCGGCGTCGAACGGGGTCAGGTCGGTGGAGAGCTCGTGCCCGTAGAGCGGCATGCCGGCCTCCAGGCGGAGGGTGTCGCGGCAGGACAGGCCGGCCGGGACCAGGCCGACCGGGGTGCCGGCCTCGGTCAGCGCGTTCCACAGGTGCTCGGCGTCGGCCGGGGCGCAGAAGACCTCGAAGCCGTCCTCGCCGGTGTAGCCGGTCCGGGCCAGCCAGACCTCGCGGTCCGCGACGGTGGCGGGCAGCAGTGCGTAGTACTTGAGGCCGGGCAGGTCGGCGTCGGTGACCGAGGCCAGGATGCCGTTCGCCTCCGGGCCCTGGACCGCGATCAGCGCGTAGGCGTCCCGGTCGTCCCGGACCACCGCGTCGAAGCCGGCCGCGCGCTCGGTCAGCGCGTCCAGCACCACCTGGGCGTTCGAGGCGTTGGCGACCACCATGTACTCGGTCTCACCGGTGCGGTAGACGATTAGGTCGTCCAGGATGCCGCCGTCCTCGCGGCAGATCATGGTGTAGCGGGCCCGCAGCACGCCGAGCGCGGAGATGAAACCGACCAGCGCGTGGTCCAGCAGCTCACCGGCCTGCGGGCCGGTCACGGTGATCTCGCCCATGTGCGAGAGGTCGAACAGGCCGGCCTTGGTGCGGACGGCGAGGTGCTCCTCGCGCTCGCTGCCGTAGCGGAGCGGCATGTCCCAGCCGGCGAAGTCGGTCATGGTCGCGCCGAGCGACCGGTGCAGGGCGTCGAGCGCGGTGAGGCGAGGGGACATGGTGACTGGACTCCTTGGCAGCAAACGGGCATGCAGGGGTGGAGTCTCCCCGTCTGTCGTCACAACCTGAGAGCTTCACCGCACATCCAAGGATGGCGGCTTGCACCGTGGGTGGGCGCACGGCGCGGCCGTGTCCACTTTCCAGATCTGCCTCGCCCGGGCGGTAGGGGTGCCTGAGAGATTCCGGGGAGGACTTGCTCCTTCGGCGCCGGCCTGTGCCACGAGGGCAGTCCGGACTCTCCCGCGCGGGTTCGAGCGGCCAGTGTGAAGTTGTACAGCGGGGTCATCATGGCACGAGTCGGTACCCCGGGGGGAGGGGGGTCCGACCGCTACGCTGCTTGGCAGCAGAGACCTAGAGGGGCGGTAGCGGCGGCGATGGGGTACCCGGCGGGCGACACAGGGGCGCAGGCATGGGCCGAGCCGGGCACCGCGCCGCCCGGCGGCAGCTGGCCGGTCAACGAGTTGGAGCAGGTGCTGACCGCCGCGCTCGGCGATCCGGGGGCGACGCCCCGGGTGATCGAGGTGCTGGCGCGCAGTCAGGTCTGGATCCCGCTGCCGGCCGGCGCCGACCCGCAGGGCAGCGGTCTCGACCTGCCGACGATCGAACTGGCCGGCTCGCCGTACGTGCCGGTGTTCTCCTCGCAGGAGACCTTCCTGCAGCACGCCCCGGGCCTGCCGTTCGCGATCGCCCCGGCCTGGGAGTTCGCCCGGGGCCTGCCGC
The DNA here is from genome assembly GCF_045041205.1 of Kitasatospora sp. NBC_00070. Lineage (NCBI taxonomy): Bacteria > Bacillati > Actinomycetota > Actinomycetes > Kitasatosporales > Streptomycetaceae > Kitasatospora > Kitasatospora sp. NBC_00070. The sequence continues at coordinate 4,918,476 of NZ_CP108247.1, forward strand.
TCGGGGTCGGCATCGCGGTCAACCCGGAGGCGCCGGTGGGCATCCCGGTGCCGCCGGAGGGGGTCGGCGAGCTGCGCCGGGGCCCGCAGGGCGAGCGCTGGGAACAGCAGCCGGACGGGGCCAGGGTGGCGCTCCGGGAGCCGGAGCCGGCCGAGGAGCCGTACGCCTTCCTGGGCGCGGCGATCACCGAACTCGCCGAGCTGCCCGGGGTGCTGACGGCCCGTCGGGCGCTGGCCGGGGTGGAGCGGGACGCGCCGGTGCTGTTCATCGGGGTGCAGCTGGACGCCGGCTGGCCGGCCGATCCGGGTCAGGTGAACGAGGCACTCGGCCGGGCGCTCGGAACCACCCCGCCGCCGTGGGGCGTCCACCTGGTGCTGCTGGATCTGGTGGCCGATCCGGTGGTGGAGTGGATGCTCAGCCGGGTACGTCCCTTCTACGTCAGGTCCGGGGCGGTCCCGGGCCGAGCCTGACCGGGCCGGGCGGCGACCCACCGGTACGGGGCGGCGGTATGACGGCTGTCGGGCCGGGCCAATAGGCTTCGCTCGGAGCCCAGGCCGGACGGGCGGAAACGGGCGGAGCGAGGCATGAGCGCGGGAGCGGCGGCAGACGGCGCGATCGAGCGCGCCCTCGGCGAGGTCGCACCCGACCGTTTCGACGCCTACGAGCGGCTGCTGTACGCGCTGGCCGAGGGCCGGGTCTGGATGCTGCTGTGGCACGGCACCCCGGGCAGCCCGGACGCCCAGTACGGAAACATGGAGCTCGGCGGGCACGGCTACGCCCCCGCCGTCACCTCGCCCGAGCAGCTGGCCGCGAGCGGCTGGGCCCGCAGCCACGAGGTGATCTCCGGCCCGGAGATCGCCAACGCGCTGTACCGGACCCGCTGGGGCCTGTGGCTCAACCCGCACGTGTCCGGTGGCGGGGTCGGGGTGCCCTGGGCCGACCTGCGGCGGGTCGCCGCCGGTCTGGAGCGGCTGCCGGCCGGCCCGCTCCAGCTGACCGAGCCGGTGGTGCAGGCACCGCTGTTCTACGCCCAGCTGCAGCGCGAGGCGGCCGAGGTGCGCCCGGTCAGGGCGCTCCGGCAGGCCTGGGTGCGCCCGGCCCTGGGTGAGCCCTACCTGGCGATCGGCCTCGACCTGTACGACACCTCACCGCCCGCCGTCGAGGCGGCGAGGGCGCTGGTGCAGCGCGCGGTGCCGCAGACCCCGGCCGGCCTGCCGGTCTCCACCGTGGTGCTGGCCGACGACTGGGACCCGGTGGCGCTGTGGATGCGCGCCTTCGCCCGGCCGTTCTTCGACCGGGAGGCCCGCCCCCACCCGGCCCAGGGGTATTGGCCGCATCAACCCTGGCAGTGAAGTCCCTGCTCCGGGCCGGTCGTTGGGGTACGTCCCGGTTGTTCCTCTGCACGCATCTTGACAGGCATGTAACAGCTGTGTGAAGAGCGTTATTCGGCAAGATCACGAGTGCATGCGGACAGATCACAGTTGGGCATCCTTCGGTTGTCAGGTCTGGCGTAGCGCAACCCGGATGCCAGAGAGTCTGCCCAACGCGGTTCAAGGGTTTGGCCGACCCGGTCCTGCAAATCCCTTGCTTTTCAGCATTCTTCGTACACCGCCGCATCTGCGGCCGGCAGCACCGCACCGACGCACCAGCACCACCACCGCACCAGTACGCGAAACCGGACCAGCCTCGGGCCCGGGCCCCACCGGGCCCGTCGTCCGAGCGCGCCCGGACCGTGGGCCGGCCACCGTCGGCGAGGGGAACGAACTGAGACATGAGCACTTCCACTGAGAGCACCACCGAAGCTCCGCCGCCAACTGCGGTACCGGCCAAGCGGATCGAGGGCCGTTCGCCGGGCCGGATCGCCTGGGACCGGCTCAGGCGCGACAAGGTCGCGCTGGCCGGTGGCGTCGTGGTGCTGCTGCTGATCCTGGCTGCGGTCTTCGCGCCGGTGCTCACCGCGCTGCTCGGTCACCCGGTCGACGAGCCGCACCCGGACCAGATCAACCCCGACCTCGGCCTGCCCAAGGGCGCGTTCGGCGGTATGAGTGGCGACTTCCTGTTCGGCGTGGACCCGACCTTCGGTCGCGACGTGTTCAGCCGGATCGTCTACGGCGCGCGTATCTCGCTGACCGTGGCGCTGCTCGCGGCCGCCGTCTCGGTGGTCATCGGCGTGCTGATGGGCGTCACGGCCGGGTACTTCGGCGGCTGGGTCGATGCCGCGATCAGCCGGGTGATGGACGTCCTGCTCGCCTTCCCGCAGCTGCTGTTCAGCATCGCGCTGGTCTCGGTGATGCCCAACTCCCTGCTGGGGCTCGAGGGCAGCGGGGTCCGGATGGCGATCCTGGTGCTGGTGATCGGCTTCTTCGGCTGGCCCTACATCGGACGCATCGTCAGAGGCCAGGCGCTGTCGCTGCGCGAACGGGAGTTCGTCGACGCGGCCCGCAGTCTCGGCGCGGGCCGGGTGCACATCCTGCTCCGTGAGCTGCTGCCCAACCTGGTGGCGCCGATCCTGGTCTACGCGACCCTGATCATCCCGACCAACATCCTCAGCGAAGCCGCACTGAGTTTCCTGGGCGCGGGCGTCAAGCCGCCGACCCCCTCGTGGGGCCAGATGCTCTCCGATGCCACCAGGATCTACCAGGTCGACCCGACCTACATGGTGGTCCCCGGCCTGGCGATCTTCGTCACCGTCCTCGCCTTCAACCTGTTCGGCGACGGCCTGCGTGACGCGCTCGACCCCAAGGGCAACTGAGCCCCGAGGCGAGTTCCAACTGCTCGATCCCGCATGGCCGTCCGACCCCCATCGACGGCCGGTCCACCCCGCGGCCACCCACTTGGGGGACCAGAACCCCCCGGCGGACCGCTCAGGCCCGCACATCATCAGGAGGATCCGTACCCATGACGCGTAACAGGACGCTCGCCGCCGCCGCCCTGGTGGCCACGCTGGCCCTCACCGTCTCCGCCTGCGGCGGCTCGAAGGGCGGCGGCGCCGGCGACGGCGCCAGCAACTCCGCCTCGAAGGGTGGCTTCAACGCCGCCGTCGACAAGGTGCACAACCCCTCCGACAAGAAGGGCGGCACGCTCAACCTGTGGTCCAGCACGGACGTCGACTCCCTGGACCCGGGCCGTGCCTACTACGCCTCGGTGTGGAACTACGAGCGCTTCTACGCCCGTACGCTGCTGGCCTTCGACGGCAAGCCGGGCAAGGAGGGCCTGAAGCTCGTTCCGGACCTCGCCGCCGCGCAGCCGGAGATCGCCGCCGACGGCAAGACCTACACCTTCAAGCTGAAGAGCGGCCTGAAGTTCGAGGACGGCTCGCCGATCACCACCAAGGACATCAAGTACGGCATCGAGCGCATCTTCGCGCAGGACGTCGTCGCGGGCGGTCCGACCTACCTGATCAACTCGCTGGACCAGGGCCAGGACTACAAGGGCCCCTACACCGACACGGACCCGAACAAGCTGGGTCTGAAGACGGTGGAGACCCCGGACGACACCACGATCATCTTCCACCTGGCCAAGCCGGACTCCTCCTTCCCGTACCTGCTGGCGATGGGCTCCGCCTCGCCCGTGCCGCAGAAGCTGGACACCGGCGCCAAGTACGGTGACAAGCCGGTCTCCTCGGGCCCGTACAAGTTCAAGTCCGCCGAGCCGGGCAAGGGTTACGAGCTGGTCCGCAACGAGAACTGGGACCCGGCCACCGACTCGTTCCGCAAGGCGCTGCCGGACGTCGTCAAGCTGACGATCACCACCAACGCCGACGACATGGACGCCCGCCAGCTGGACGGCACCGCCGACCTCGACTGGGCCCAGACCGGTCTCTCGCAGGCCGCCCAGGCCAAGGTCCTCACCGACCCGGCGCTGAAGGCCAACACGGACAACCCGTACAACGGCTTCATCCGCTTCATCTCGCTGGTCCCGGCGGTCGCGCCGTTCGACAACATCCACTGCCGCAAGGCCGTGCTGTACGCGGCGGACACCACCGCGCTGCAGACCGCCCGTGGCGGCAACTCGGCCGGTTCGCTGTTCGGCTCGATGCTGCCCCCGAACATCCTCGGCTCGGACGACTACGACCCGTTCGGCCTGACCAAGGGCAAGCCGGACCTCGAGAAGGCCAAGGCCGAGCTCAAGGAGTGCAACAAGCCGGACGGCTTCACCACCACCATCGCCGTCCGTGGCAACAAGGCCAAGGAGGTCAACACGGCCGTCGCGCTGCAGACCGCCCTGAAGGCCATCAACGTCACGGTCAACGTCGAGCAGTACGACGGCAAGCTGCTGGCCTCGGTCGCGGGTTCGCCCGACACCGTCCACACCAAGGGCTACGGCCTGCTCGTGGCCGGCTGGGGTGCGGACTACCCCGACGGTGCCGGCTACATGCAGCCGCTGATGGACGGCCGGTTCATCACCAAGACCGGTAACAGCAACTACCCGGAGACCAACGACCCGGAGGTCAACGCCTGGTTCGACCAGGCCGCGGCCGAGAAGGACCCGGCGAAGGCCGCCGAGATCTACAAGAAGATCAACCACAAGGTCGTGGACACCGCGGTCTGGCTGCCGGTCGTCGCCGACAAGGCGCTGAACTACCGCAACCCGCGTCTGACCAACGTCTTCATCAACGACGCCTTCGGCGAGGTGGACTTCCAGGCCCTGGGTGTCTCCGACGGCAAGTGACCCAGCCCTGCTCCCGCTTCCGTAGTTCGCTCAGCTAGTCCGAAGGGCAGGTGAAGGCTCCGCCGGCGCCGGTCGGAACCCCTACAGGGGGTCCGACCGGCGCCCGGCGGGGTCGACCGCAATGCTCGTGTATTTCATCCGACGGCTCGTCAATGTCGTCGCCATGCTGCTGGTGGTCTCCGCGGTCACCTTCGGCATCTTCTTCATGGTGCCGAAGCTCACCGGTACCGACCCGGCGCTGCTCTACGTCGGCAAGATCGCCGACAAGGTCGCGGTCGAGGGTGCCCGGCACAAGATGGGCCTCGACAAGCCGATCATCGAGCAGTTCTACCTGTTCCTGAAGGGCCTGCTCATCGGGCGCGACTACAGCACCGGCGTGTCGGTCAACCACTGTGCCGCGCCGTGCTTCGGGTACTCCTTCAAGACCGAGCAGGAGGTCTGGCCGCTGCTGCTGGACCGGCTCGGGGTCACCGCCTCGCTCGCCGCCGGTGCCTCGGTGCTCTGGCTGGTCTTCGGTACCGCGACCGGCGTGGTCTCGGCGCTCAAGCGCCGCACCCTGCTGGACCGGATCACCATGACCACCGCCCTGGCCGGGGTCTCGCTGCCGATCTACTTCACCGGCATGCTGGCCAGCGCGATCTTCGTCTTCCAGCTCGGCTGGTTCCCGCACGACTACGTCGAGCTGGGCACCGACCCGGTCGCCTGGGCGCAGAACCTGGTGCTGCCCTGGATCACCCTGGCCTTCCTGTACGCCGCGACGTACGCCCGGCTCACCCGGGCCACCCTGCTGGACGTGCTCGGCGAGGACTACATCAGGACCGCGCGGGCCAAGGGCCTGAGCGAGCGCAAGGTGATCGGCAAGCACGCCATGCGCTCCACCCTGACCCCGATCCTCACCGTGTTCGGCATGGACCTCGGCGGTCTGATCGGTGGCGCGGTGCTCACCGAGACCACCTTCAACTTCAAGGGTCTCGGACACGAGGCGGTCGCCTCGATCGCCTCCAGCGACCTTCCGGTGATCATGGGCGTGACCCTGTTCGCCGGCTTCTTCATCATCCTGGCGAACCTCCTGGTTGACGTGATGTACGCCGTGGTCGACCCCCGGGTGAGGCTGACATGAGCAAGAACACCACCATCGTCCCCGGTCAGCGTGACGCGGCTCCGGAGAGCTTCCTCACCGTCCGCGACCTGCGGGTGCACTTCCCCACCGACGACGGCCTGGTCAAGTCCGTCGACGGGCTCAACTTCAGCCTGGAGAAGGGCAAGACGCTCGGTATCGTCGGCGAGTCCGGCTCCGGGAAGTCCGTCACCTCCCTGTCGATCATGGGTCTGCACCGCACCGGCACCAAGCGCGGTGCGCCCAGGATCTCCGGTGAGGTCTGGCTGGACGGCGAGGAGCTGATCGGCGCCGACCCGGAGCGGGTGCGGCAGCTGCGGGGCCAGAAGATGGCGATGATCTTCCAGGACCCGCTGACCGCGATGCACCCGTACTACTCGGTCGGCGCCCAGATCGTCGAGGGCTACCGGGCGCACCACCCCGGCGCCTCCAAGAAGGAGGCCCGGACCCGGGCGATCGAGATGCTCGACCGGGTCGGCATCCCGCAGCCGGACAAGCGGGTGGACTCCTACCCGCACGAGTTCTCCGGCGGTATGCGGCAGCGCGCGATGATCGCGATGGCGCTGGTCAACGACCCGTCGCTGCTGATCGCCGACGAGCCCACCACCGCACTGGACGTCACCGTCCAGGCGCAGATCCTGGACCTGATCCGGGATCTCCAGCAGGAGTTCGGCTCCGCGGTCATCATCATCACCCACGACCTGGGCGTGGTGGCCGAGCTGGCCGACGACATCCTGGTGATGTACGGCGGCAAGTGCATCGAGCGCGGCCCGGCCGAGACCCTCTTCGAGGCTCCCGAACACCCCTACACCTGGGGCCTGCTGGGTTCGATGCCGCGCCTGGACCGGCCGCTCCAGGAGCGGCTGATCCCGGTCAAGGGCACACCGCCCAGCCTGATCAACGTGCCGTCCGGCTGCGCCTTCCACCCGCGCTGCCCGTACGCCTCGCTCACCGGCGGCCGGTCCGACACGGACGTCCCGGCGCTGGCCGAGGCGACTCCCGGGCACCACGCCGCCTGTCACCTGCCGATCGCCGAGCGCCACCGGATCTTCACCGAAGAGATCGCGCCCCGGCTGTGAGCACGTACCACCCCTCAGGAGAAGACCCCATGACGGACAGTCAGACGGCGACGATTCCTTCGGCCGCACCGGCCTCCGACCGTGAGCCGCTGCTCCGGGTCTCCGGGCTGACCCGGCACTTCCCGATCACCAAGGGACTGTTCGGCCGTCAGACCGGCGCGGTCCGGGCGGTGGACGGGATCGACTTCGAGGTCCTGCCGGGCGAGACGCTCGGCGTGGTGGGCGAGTCCGGCTGCGGCAAGTCGACGATGGGCCGGCTGGTCACCCGGCTGGACGAACCCACCGGCGGCAAGATCGAGTTCGAGGGCCGGGACATCACCCACCTCGGCGTGGCGGCCATGCGACCGCTCCGCCGGGACATCCAGATGATCTTCCAGGACCCGTACTCCTCGCTGAACCCCCGGCACACCGTCGGCACCATCGTCGGTGCGCCGTTCAGGCTGCAGAAGGTCGCCACCGAGCACGGCACCAAGCGCGCCGTGCAGGATCTGCTGGAGCTCTGCGGGCTCAGCCCCGAGCACTACAACCGCTACCCGCACGAGTTCTCCGGCGGCCAGCGGCAGCGGATCGGCATCGCCCGGGCCCTCGCCCTCAAGCCGAAGATGATCGTCGCCGACGAGCCGGTCTCCGCGCTCGACGTGTCGATCCAGGCCCAGGTGGTGAACCTGCTCGACGACCTGCAGAAGGAACTCGGCCTGACCTACCTGATCATCGCGCACGACCTCTCGGTGGTCCGGCACGTCTCCGACCGGGTCGCGGTGATGTACCTCGGCAAGGTGGTGGAGATCGCCGACCGGGACTCGCTGTACGCGGCGCCGATGCACCCGTACACCAACGCGCTGATGTCGGCCGTGCCGACGCCCGACACCCGGCGCAGGCAGCAGCGCGAGCGGATCCGGCTCACCGGTGACGTGCCGTCCCCGATCAACCCGCCCAGCGGCTGCCGGTTCCGGACCCGCTGCTGGAAGGCGCAGGAGATCTGCGCGAGCCAGGAGCCGCCGCTCGCCGCACCCAAGGCGGGGCACCAGGTGGCGTGCCACTTCCCGGAGAACGCAGGCTAGCCTCCCGGCCGGGGGGCTCGGGGCTGCACTCTGGGCAGGCGCTCAGCCGTCCACCGCCCAGGGGCTACGGGGCTGCGCCCTTTGGCAGGCGAGTCAGTTGCACTATCCAGGGGCTCGGGGAACTGCGAGAAGATCTGGCGTGCGGGTCACTGCGAAAGTGCCTGACCGCCTACGCACGCGTGACCTTTTCCGAGGCTGGCGTCGCAGTTCCCCGAGCCCCTGATTCTTCCGAGCCATCTGCCAAAAGTCGGCGTCGCCCACGCGGCGGAGCCGCACATCAGCAGAGCCCCGAGCCCCTGACTCCGTAGCGGGCTGAGCACCTGCGAAGCTGTGGTTCGGCACGGCCGGTGACGGTCGATCGAGGGACGGCACGTGGTGGAGTTCGCGGAGTTCGAGCGCAGTGGGTGGGCGCGGCGGAGTGGTACGTACGACGGTGGTTTCGGTGCGATGACGGCCGGGCTGCACGGGCGGTTGCTGGCCGAGGCCGAGGTGGCGCGGGGCGTCCGGGTGCTCGAGGTCGGGTGCGGGACCGGCCGGTTGGGGTTGGCGGCGGTCGGGCTCGGGGCCGAGGTGGTGGCCACCGATGCGGTGCCGGAGATGGTGGCCGAGGCGGGGCGGGTGCTGCCGGAGGTGGTGCGGGCCGAGTTGCCGGGGCTGCCGTTCGGGGCGGACGAGTTCGACTGTGCGGTCGGGGCGTTCGTGATCAACCACGTGCCGGATCCGGTGGCGGCGGTGCGGGACCTGGCCCGGGTGGTCGGGCCGGGCGGCCGGGTGGTGCTCTCCTGCTGGGACGAGCTGACGGTCAACCAGGCCCAGGGGGTCTTCTTCCAGGCGGTCGCCGAGGCCGGCGCGAGCCGCCCGGCCGGGCTGCCGGACCGGGCGCCGTTCGGGCCGTACGCGACGCCCGAGCGGTTCGCCGGACTGCTCCGGACCGGCGGGCTGGCCGAGGTCGAGGTGCACCGGGTCGGCTGGACCCACCGGGTCGGGCCGGACCACTGGTGGCGGGCGGTGCTGACCGGCACGGTGCTCACCTCCTCGCTGATCGAGGGTCAGGACCCGGCCACGGTGCGGCGGATCAGGGCCCGCTACGACGCGCTGACGGCCCGCTGGGCCGAGCCGGACGGGACCGTCGCGCTGCCGGTGGCCGCCCTGGTCGCGGTGGGCCGGGCGGTGGGCCCGGCGGCCCCCACCGGGGCGGCTGGTACTCGTACGGGTGACCGGCGCGGTAAGAATTGACGGTGACTTCGCAGCTCTTCCCCCCTGATGTGCAGCAGACCCTGGACCTGGTCGGCATCTTCGTGTTCGCCCTGTCCGGCGGTCTGCTGGCGGTCCGCAAGAACATGGACATCTTCGGCATCTGTGTGCTCGCCGAGGCGACCGCGCTGGGCGGCGGGGTGATGCGCGACCTGGTGATCGGGGCCACCCCGGTGGTGGCCTTCACCAACCTCGGGTACTTCGTCACCCCGCTGATGGCCGCCTTGGTGGTGTTCTTCCTGCACCCCGAGGTGGAGCGGATCAACCGTGCGGTGCAGACCCTGGACGCGCTCGGCCTCGGCCTGTTCTGCGTCACCGGGACCGCCAAGGCGCACGACTACGGCCTCGGCGCGGTCTCCGCGATGGCGCTCGGCATGCTGACCGCGGCCGGCGGCGGGGTGATCCGGGACGTACTGGCGCACGAGATGCCCGCGCTGCTGCGCTGGGACCGGGAGATCTACGCGGTGCCCGCACTGGTCGGCTCGGCGATGGTGGTGGTGCTGATCGGCGCCGGACAGCTCACCACCGCGACCGGGACGGCCTCGGCGCTGACCGCGTTCGTGCTGCGGATGCTGGCGCTCAGGTACGGGTGGCGGGCACCGCGTGCTTGGCACCGCAACGGTTCTCGCACCAGCGAGGAGTAGGGGAGCCGCCGTAGGCCAGCGAGATCGCCTCGACGGTGCAGAGCAGTTCGGGCAGCAGCCGGCTGAGCTCGGCGATCGGTGCCACCCCGACCGGGGCGGACAGCGAGCAGGCCGCGATCGCGGTGCCCTCGGGGCCGACCACCGGGGCGGCGATGCAGTTCACCGTCTCCTGGTACTCGGCCTGGTCCACCGCCCAGCCCTGGCGCTGCACGCCGGTCAGCTCGGTGCGGAACTCCGCCGCGCTGCGGATGCTGGTGCGGGTCCTGGCCGGGAACTCCTGGCGGTCCAGGAAGGCGGTCAGCTGATCCTCCGGCAGATCCGCCAGCAGCACCTTGCCGACCGCGGTGGCGACCGCCGGGACCCGCAGGCCGATCCGGGCGGCCGGGTCGGACCAGCTGCCCGGCCGGTCGGGGTAGCGGCTCTGCACCTTGTCCAGGTACAGCACCTCGCCCGCGTCCAGCACCGCGAGTTGCACGGTGTGGCCGTACCGGTCGTTCAACGAGGCCAGGTACGGGGCGGCCACCTGACGGATGTCGATGCCCGCCAGGGCCTGCTGGGCCAGTGAGAACAGCCGGCCGCCGAGCCGGTAGCGCTGGTCGGACTGGCGGTCCACCAGACCGTGTTCCTGCAGCGTGCGGAGCAGTCGGAGGGCGGTGGACTTGTGCACGCCGATCCGGGCGGCGGCCTGCTCCAGGGAGGCCGGACCGTCGCCGAGCGAGGCCAGGATGGTCAGCGCCCGGTCCACCGTCTGCGACATTCCGCCCCGCCCCCTTCGCCTGTTGAGTTGAGCCAGGAGGCTAACGGCGCGTTGCAGAGGGTGCAATGGCCAAATCGTGACCGGCCGGGCCCCTACACTTGTGCCGCTATGCCATATCTCGACCACGCGGCCACCACTCCGATGCTGCCCGAGGCGATCGCCGCCATGAGCGCGCACCTCGGGGTGGTCGGCAATGCCTCCTCGCTGCACGCGGCCGGCCGCCGGGCCCGCCGGGTGGTGGAGGAGTCCCGCGAGTCGCTGGCCGGGTCGCTCGGCGCCCGGCCCAGTGAGATCGTGCTGACCGGTGGCGGCACCGAGTCCGACAACCTCGCGGTGAAGGGCCTGTACTGGGCCCGGCGGGACGCCGACCCGGCCCGCCGCCGGGTGCTGTGCAGCCCGGTCGAGCACCACGCGGTGCTGGACGCGGTGCACTGGCTCTCCGAGCACGAGGGCGCCCGGGTCGAGTACCTCCCGGTGGACGGCTACGGCCGGGTGCACCCCGAGGCGCTCCGGGAGGCGATCGAGCGGGATCCGGCCTCGGTCGCGCTGATCACCGTGATGTGGGCCAACAACGAGGTCGGCACCCTCCAGCCGATCCACGAACTCGTCGCGGTGGCACAGGAGTTCGGCATCCCGATGCACGCCGACGCGGTGCAGGCGCTGGGTCAGGTGCCGGTTTCGTTCGCCGAGTCCGGCCTGGACGCGCTGACCGTTACCGGGCACAAGGTCGGCGGCCCGTACGGGGTCGGCGCGCTGCTGCTCGGCCGGGGCGTCACCCCGGTGCCGCTGCTGCACGGCGGTGGCCAGGAGCGCGACGTGCGGTCCGGGACGCTGGACGTGCCCGCCGCCGCCGGCTTCGCCGCCGCCGCCGAGCTCGCGGTCGCCCGCCGGGCCGAGCACGCCGTGGCGGTCGCCGCGCTCCGGGACGAGCTGGTCGCCGAGGTGCTCCGGGTGGTCCCGGACGCGGTGCTGAACGGCGACCCGACGGCGGCCGGGCGGCTGCCCGCCAACGCGCACTTCTCCTTCCCCGGCTGCGAGGGCGACGCGCTGCTGATGCTGCTGGACGCCCAGGGCATCGAGTGCTCCACCGGCTCGGCCTGCTCGGCCGGCGTGCCGCAGCCCAGCCACGTCCTGCTGGCGCTGGGCGCCGACCCGCTGCTGGCCAGGGCCTCGCTCCGGTTCTCGCTGGGCCACACCTCGACCCGGGCGGACGTCGCGGCGCTGGCCGCCGCGATCGGCCCGGCCGTGCTGCGGGCCCGGAACGCCGGACTGGCAGCCGCGGCCCGTCGCTGAACACGTACCCTGGACGGCATCATGACTGACTTCCCCGGTGCTCCCGTGTCCCCTGGCAATGGCCGGCTCCGCGTGCTCGCGGCGATGTCCGGCGGCGTCGACTCGGCGGTGGCCGCCGCGCGGGCGGTGGCGGCCGGGCACGAGGTGACCGGCGTGCACCTGGCGCTGTCCTCGAACCCGCAGTCCTTCCGGACCGGCGCCCGGGGCTGCTGCACCATCGAGGACTCCCGGGACGCCCGGCGGGCCGCCGACGTGATCGGCATCCCGTTCTACGTCTGGGACCTGGCCGAGCGGTTCCGCGAGGACGTGATCGACGACTTCGTCGCGGAGTACGCGGCCGGGCGGACCCCGAATCCCTGCCTGCGCTGCAACGAGAAGATCAAGTTCGCCGCGCTGCTGGACAAGGCGATCGCGCTCGGCTTCGACGCGGTGTGCACCGGGCACTACGCCCGGATCGTCGATCTCCCGTCCGGGGAGCGGCAGTTGCACCGCGCGGTGGACATGGCCAAGGACCAGTCCTACGTGCTCGGGGTGCTCGACGCGGACCAGCTCGCGCACTCGCTCTTCCCGCTCGGCGACACCACCAAGGACCTGATCCGGGTGGAGGCCGAGCAGCGCGGCCTGGCCGTCGCCAAGAAGCCGGACAGCCACGACATCTGCTTCATCGCCGACGGCGACACCCAGGGCTTCCTGGCCAAGCACCTCGGCACCGCCACCGGCGACATCGTCGACGCCGACGGCAGCAAGCTCGGCGAGCACGACGGGGCGTACGGCTTCACCATCGGCCAGCGCAAGGGCCTGCGGATCGGCACCCCGGCCGCCGACGGCAAGCCCCGGTACGTGCTGGACATCTCGCCGGTGAACAACACCGTGACGGTCGGCCCCGCCGAGGGCCTCGACGTGTTCGGCCTGACCGCGATCCGCCCGCGCTGGTGCGGCGAGGCGCCGGCCGGCGAGGGCTCCTACACCGCCCAGCTCCGTGCCCACGGCGACGAGGTCCCGGTCACCGCCACGCTGACCGACGGCGAGCTGCACGTCCGGCTCGCCACCCCGGCCCGGGGGATCGCCCCCGGCCAGGCCGTGGTCCTCTACGACGGCACCCGGGTGCTCGGCTCGGCCACCATCGCGAGCACCGAACGGCGCCCGGTCAGCGCCTGACCGGATGGGCCGCGCCCAGGTCCACCTGGTAGACCTGGGGGCACTATGAACATCACTGTTTTCTGTTCCGCATACTCGCTCGACGAGAAGTACACCGCCCCCGCCGCCGAGTTCGCCCGGCTGCTCGGGGCCGGTGGCCACACCCTGGTCTGGGGCGGCTCGCACGCCGGGCTGATGGGGTTGCTGGCCGACGGGGTCAAGGAGGCCGGCGGGCGGCTGGTCGGGATCTCGGTGGAGTTCCTGGCGCACAAGACCTACGAGGGCGCCGACGAGCTGGTGATGACGCGTGACCTGGCCGAGCGGAAGGCGCACTTGCTGGCCCGGGCGGACGCGCTGGTGGTGCTGGTCGGCGGGCTGGGGACGCTGGACGAGATCACCGAGGTGCTGGAGCTGAAGAAGCACGCGCTGCACGACAAGCCGGTGGTGGTGCTCGACACCGAGGGCTTCTACGGCGGTCTGCGCACCCAGCTGGAGCGGATGGACGCCGAAGGCTTCCTGCCCCGCCCGCTGGCCGAACTGATCAGCTTCGCGGCCGAGCCGGCCGAGGCGCTGGCCCTGCTGGAGGAGAAGAACTGATGGGTGCGCACCTGATCACCGGAGCCGGTTCGGGCATCGGCGCGGTCGTCGCCGAGCGGCTGGCCGAGCGCGGCGAGCAGCTCTGGCTGGTGGCCCGGGACGCCCGGCGCGGGGCCGAGCTGCGGGCCCGCTTCCCCGGCAGCCGGACCCTGGTCGGCAACCTGGCCGACCCGGCGAAGCTGTCCTGGGCGCTCGGGCAGCAGGAGCTGCCGATCGAGCTGGACTCGATCCTGCACATCGCGGGCGTGGTCCAGCTCGGCGAGGTCGGCGACCTGCCGGTCAAGGCCTGGCAGGAGCAGCTGAACGTCAACCTGGTCGCCCCGGCCGAGCTCACCCGGCTGCTGCTGCCCTCGCTCCGGCAGGCCCGGGGCCACGTGGTCTTCGTCAACTCCGGGGCCGGCCTGCGGGCCGACGCGACCTGGGGTGCGTACGCGGCCAGCAAGTTCGGTCTGCGGGCGCTGGCGGACTCGCTGCGGGTCGAGGAGCACGGGCACGGCGTCCGGGTCACCTCGGTCTACCCGGGGCGGACGGCGACCGCGATGCAGGTGAAGGTGCACCAGCAGGAGGGCACGGAGTACGACCCGACCCGCTGGATCGCCCCCGAGTCGGTGGCGACGGCGATCCTCACCGCGCTGGACCTGCCCCGGGACGCCGAGATCACCGACCTCACGGTCCGCCCGGGCAACTAGGCAGGTGCTTCGGGTCCAGGGGCTCGGGGAACGGCGACGGTTCGTGGCCGGCGGGTGTCACTGCGAAAGTGCCTGACCACCTACGCGACGATCACCTTGCACAGGTCGGCGTCGCAGTTCCCCGAGCCCCTGGTGGCGCACCTGGTGCCATAGGCTCGGCCGGGTGAGCACTCAAGTGGGTTTCCCCGAGTTGGTCGGTGCGGCGACCGGGATCGGTTCGCTGCCGGGTACGGATGCGCGGGAGGCGGCGAGGACCGCCGTCGGTGCGTTGGAGTTCCTGCCGCAGTTGCCCGAACTGCCCGCCCGGGGGCCCGGGGCGGACATGATCGGACGCGGGGCCGGCCTGCTGGTCGAGCTGTTCGCACAGACCGAGCCGAGCGGCTGGCGGTTCGCCGACCGGCCCGGGCGGGACACCAAGCGGGCGCACTCCTGGCTGGGCGAGGACCTGGACGCGCTGGAGGAGTTCACCCAGGGGTACCGGGGTGCGCTGAAGGTGCAGGCGGTCGGGCCGTGGACGCTGGCCGCCTCGATCGAACTGCGCAACGGCGAGAAGGCGTTGCGCGACCGGGGCGCCTGCCTGGGGATCGCCGGGTCGCTCACCGAGGGACTGCGCCGGCACCTGGAGGACGTCCGGCGGCGGATCCCCGGTGCCCAGGTGGTGCTCCAGCTGGACGAGCCCTCGCTGCCCGCCGTGCTGGCCGGTGACGTGAAGACGGCCAGCGGCTTCCAGCGGCTGCGGTCGGTGGACCGGCAGGTCGCCGAGGAGGTGCTGCGGAGCGTGGTCTCGGGGCTGGACGCGCCGGTCGTGGTGCACAGCTGCGCACCGGGCGTGCCGATCCCGCTGCTCCGCCGGGCCGGGGTGGCCGGCATCTCGCTGGACTTCGGCCTGCTGACGGAGCGTGATGACGACGACCTGGGCGAGGCGGTCGAGGCCGGCACGGTGATCCTGGCCGGTGTGGTGCCCTCCACCGACCAGGGAATGTCGGATCCGGCCGGTAGTGTCCAGGGGGTCAGGACGTTGTGGCGCAGGTTGGGGCTGTCCCCGGAGCTGCTGGGCCGCCGGGTGCTGGTGACACCGACCTGCGGGTTGGCGGGGGCTTCGCCCGCGTACGCGCGGACGGCGCTGTCACTCAGCGCGAGGGCGGCGCAGAGCCTGGTGGACAACCCGGAGTAGCACCCGCCAATTTTTCATCTGGAGGACGCGGTGGCGGTCGAGGGCTGGGAGGACGTTCCGGCGGAGGTGCGCAAGCGCCACGCGGAGCTGGCGGCCGAGGTCGAGGGGCACCGCGTCCGGTACTACGAGCAGGACGCGCCGACCGTCACCGACGCCGACTTCGACCGGCTGATGCGGGAGTTGGAGGCGATCGAGGCCGAGCACCCGGTGCTGGTCACCCCCGACTCGCCGACCCAGAAGGTCGGCGGCGCGCCCACCGAGCAGTTCGCCGAGGTGGAGCACCGCGAGCGGCTGCTCAGCCTGGACAACGCGATGGACGACGAGGAGCTGGCCGCCTGGGCCGACCGGGTGGCCCGCGAGCTGGACGGCCTCGAGTACCACTACCTGTGCGAGCTCAAGGTGGACGGCCTGGCCGTCAACCTCACCTACGAGCACGGCCGGTTGGTGCAGGCCGCCACCCGGGGCACCGGCCGGGTCGGCGAGGACATCACCGCCAACGTCCGCACCATCAAGGAGATCCCGCACCAGCTCAAGGGCGAGCACCTCCCCGCCCTTGTGGAGATCCGCGGCGAGGTCTACCTGCCGACCGAGGCGTTCGCCGAGCTGAACGCCTCGCTGGCGGCGGAGAACGAGCGCCGGCAGGCGGTCAACGAGCAGCGCGAGCAGGAGGGCAAGCGCCCCGGTGCGCTGCTCAGACTGTTCGCCAACCCCCGGAACGCGGCGGCCGGTTCGCTCCGCCAGAAGGACCCGCTGGTCACCGCCTCCCGCCCGCTGCACATGGTGGTGCACGGCATCGGCGCCCGGGAGGGCTTCGACATCGACTGCCAGTCGCACGCCTACCAGCTGCTGCACGACTGGGGTCTGCCGACCGCCCGGCACAACCGGGTGGTGGGCACGCTGGACGAGGTGCGCGCCTTCATCGCGCAGTTCGGCGAGCAGCGGCACTCGGTCGAGCACGAGATCGACGGCGTGGTCGTCAAGGTGGACGAGATCCCGCTGCAGGGCAGGCTCGGTGCCACCTCCAAGTCGCCGCGCTGGGCGATCGCCTGGAAGTACCCGCCGGAGGAGGTCAACGGCCGGCTCGCCAAGATCGAGGTCGGCATCGGCCGCACCGGCCGGGCCACCCCGTACGCGGTGCTGGCCGAGCCGGTCAAGGTCGCGGGCTCGATGGTGCAGTACGCCACCCTGCACAACCAGGACGTGGTCAAGGCCAAGGGCGTGCTGATCGGCGACACCATCGTGCTGCGCAAGGCCGGTGACGTGATCCCGGAGATCCTCGGCCCGGTCGAGGACCTGCGGGACGGCTCCGAGCAGCCGTTCGAGATGCCGACGCACTGTCCCGAGTGCGGCTCCGGGCTGCGCCCGATGAGCGAGGGCGACATCGACCTGCGCTGCCCGAACGCGCAGGGCTGCCCGGCCCAGATCCGGGAGCGGATCGCCTACCTCGGCGGTCGCGAGTCGCTGGACATCGAGGGGCTCGGGTACGTCGCCGCCACCGCGCTGACCCAGCCGCTGGAGCCCAAGGAGCCCCCGGTCACCAACGAGGGCGACATCTTCGGCCTGACCATGGAGCAGCTGCTGCCGATCAAGGTCCGGGTGCTGGAGCCGAAGACCGGCATGCCCAAGCTGGACGACCGGACGGGCAAGGAGAAGGTGGTTCCCTTCTTCGCCAATCTCAAGGGCGAGCCGAAGAAGTCCGCCACCGTGCTGCTGGACAACCTGGAGAAGGCCAAGGACCGGCCGCTCTGGCGTTTCCTGAACGGTCTGTCGATCCGTCATGTCGGCCCGGTCGCCGCTCAGGCGCTGGCCAGGGAGTTCCGCGACCTGGACCGGATCTTCGCGGCGACCGAGGAGGAGCTGGCCGCCGCCGAGGGGGTCGGCCCGATCATCGCCAAGGCGATCAAGGAGTGGTACGAGGAGGACTGGCACCTGGAGATCCTCCGGAAGTGGCGGGAGGCCGGGGTCCGGTTCGTCGAGGAGAGCACCGAGGACGAGGGCCCCCGCCCGCTGGAGGGGCTGACCGTGGTGGTCACCGGCACGCTGGCAGGGCACACCAGGGACGGCGCCAAGGAGGCCCTCACCTCGCGCGGGGCCAAGGTGACCGGGTCGGTGTCGAAGAAGACCGACTTCGTGGTGGCCGGTGACAACCCCGGGTCGAAGTACGACAAGGCGGTACAGCTCGGGCTCGCGGTGCTGGACGACGCCGGGTTCGCCGTCCTGCTGACGGCCGGTCCGGAGGCGGCCCGGGCCCATCTGGGCATCGAGCCGGCCGAGCCCGGCCCGGCCGAGGAGGCCGCGGAGACCCCGGCCGAGGGCTGAGGCTCCGTTACCTTCCTGATGCCTCGTCAGCGGGGTCTGTCCGAAAGAAACCGGGCATTCTGTCAGTGTGCGGCATCCCGAGGGGGCGTTCCGGCTTCCGCGTGTCCAGGGTTGTCCGAAAGTCCGCCTTACCGGTCGGACACCGGCTTACCCTTAGAGCGACACTGTGTCAGCAGGGGCGGTCGGCACCGGGGTTGCAGCCGGTACCACTGGGGGTCGTCCGATGACTGGCGCCTGCCGGCTCTCCGGGTGTCGCACCGAAAGGCGGCCTGAACGGGGCGGGCCCGACGGAGGACAGGTCTTATGGATCGTACGACCGGCGGCGCGCCCACACGCCCGCCGCAGGGGGTGGCGGGTGCGGTCCTGCTGCTCGGCGTGCTGTTGGCCGGTGCGGCACCGCTGATCCCGCTCGCCGTCCTGGTCTACCGGCACGAGCCCGAGCTGTTGCCGCTCTTCGCGGTGCCGGTGGCGGTGCTGGTGGCGGCCTGGCGGATCGCCCGGGACCGGGCCCGGGACCAGCTCACGGACCCGCTGACCGATCTGCCGAACCGTCATGCCCTGCTGCTGGCCGCCCAGGAGGCGATCGCCGAGCACGGCGGGGACCAGGACTGGAACGTCGGCCTGATCCTGCTCGACCTGGACCGGTTCAGGTCCCTCAACGACGCGCTCGGCCACACCGCCGGTGACCGGCTGCTGGTGCACATCGCCCGCCGCCTGCACCGGGCGCTGCGCTCGGGCACCCACAACCCCGGCCGGGACGATCCGGACGACGTGTTCTCCAGCCTGCCGCCGCCGGTGCAGCACAGCCTGCGCCCGGTGGTGGCCCGGATGGGCGGTGACGAGTTCGCCGTCCTGCTCCCCGGGGTCGGCCGTCCCGACACCCTGGAGCGGGTCGCCAAGGCGCTGATCGCCGAACTCGCCGCGCCGATCCGCCTCGACGGGCTGCTGCTGGTGCTGGAGGCCAGTGCCGGGGTCTGCGTCTACCCGGCGCACGCCCAGGACGCCGAGGCGCTGCTCCGCCGGGCCGACGTGGCGATGGCGCACGCCCAGCGCCGCCGGACCGGGGTCGAGCAGTACGACGAGACCCGGGACCTCGACACGCCGTACCGGATCGGCCTGCTGGGCGACCTGCGGCGGGCCCTGGAGACCAACGAGGTGCAGCTGCACTACCAGCCGAAGGTCGCCTTCGACGGGCGGGTGGTCGGCCTGGAGGCACTGCTCCGCTGGGAGCGGCCCGGCCAGGGGCGGGTGGCACCGGACGAGTTCATCGGCCTGGCCGAGTCCAGCGGTCTGATGCCCCGGCTGACCGACTACGTGCTGGAGACGGCGGTCGGCCAGCTGGCGATCTGGCGCTCGCAGGGCCTGGAGGTCCAGGTCGCGGTCAACGTCTCGCCCCGGGACGTGCTCAACCCCGGCTTCGCCGACCGGGTGGCCGGGCACCTCACCCGCCATCAGGTGCCCGCCGCCGCACTCCAGCTGGAGATCACCGAGCGGCTGCTGCTCGACGACTCCCGGCTGGCCGCGGACACCCTCGCCGAGCTGCGGCGGTACGGCGTCGGCATGTCGCTGGACGACTTCGGGACCGGGCACTCCTCGCTGGTACGGCTGCGCTCGCTGCCGGTCGGCGAGCTGAAGATCGACCGGTCCTTCGTCTCCCGGATGGTGGCCGACGACCACGACGCGGCGGTGGTCCGCTGCTCGGTGGAGCTGGCCCACTCGCTCGGCCTGACCGTGGTCGCCGAGGGAGTCGAGGACGACGAGACCTGGGAGCAGCTGCACAGCATGGGCGTGGACGCGGTGCAGGGCTGGCTGGTCTCCGCCGCACTCCCGGCCGACCAGGCCACCGCCTGGCTGATGGTGCACCGCACCGGCGCCCCGGAGGTCGAGCTGCTCGCCCCGCCGGCCCTGCCGCCGGTACCGCAGTAACGAGCCCCGCCGACGAGCCCCGTTCCCCGAGCCCCTGCGGGGCTCGAGGGCGGGTTCGCGATTGCCCATAGGATGGGCCCCAAGAAAGAGGCCGGGCAGGTCACCAAGCGCCCGGTCCGACCGGAACTCACCTTGAGGATCGCTGCATGCCTGGCATCACGCGCGAGGAGGTCGCCCACCTCGCCCGGCTGTCGCGTCTGGAGCTGCAGGCCGAAGAGCTGGACCACTTCGCCGAGCAGCTCGACGTGATCATCGGCGCGGTCGCCCGCGTTTCCGAGGTCGCCGGACAGGACGTCCCGCCGACCTCCCACCCGCTGCCGCTGACCAACGTCATGCGCGCCGACGTGGTGCGGCCGTCGCTCACTCCGGAGCAGGCGCTGTCCGGCGCCCCCGCCGTCGAGGAGCAGCGTTTCCGCGTGCCGCAGATCCTCGGGGAGGGCTGATCACCATGACCGAACTGATCAAGCGGACGGCCGCCGAGACCGCCGCCGCCATCGCCTCCGGCGAGGTCTCCGCCGTCGAGGTCGCCCAGGCGCACCTGGACCGGATCGACGCCGTCGACAAGAAGGTCAACGCCTTCCTGCACGTGGACACCGAGGGTGCGCTGAGCGCCGCTCGCGCGGTGGACGAGAAGCGCGCCCGCGGCGAGCAGCTCGGCCCACTGGCCGGCGTGCCGCTCGCGCTGAAGGACGTCTTCACCACCAAGGGCGTACCCACCACCTGCGGCTCCAAGATCCTCGAAGGCTGGGTCCCGCCGTACGACGCCACCCTGACGACCCGTCTGAAGGACGCGGGCGTGGTGATCCTGGGCAAGACCAACATGGACGAGTTCGCGATGGGCTCCTCCACCGAGAACTCGGCCTACGGCCCGACCGGCAACCCGTGGGACCTCTCCCGGATCCCCGGCGGCTCCGGCGGCGGCTCGGCGGCGGCGCTGGCCGCGTACCAGGCCCCGCTGGCGATCGGCACCGACACCGGCGGCTCGATCCGTCAGCCCGGCGCCGTCACCGGCACCGTGGGCGTGAAGCCGACCTACGGTTCGGTCTCCCGCTACGGCCTGGTCGCGTTCTCCTCCTCGCTGGACCAGGGCGGTCCGTGCGCCCGTACGGTGCTGGACACCGCGCTGCTGCACGAGGCGATCGCCGGTTACGACCCGTTGGACTCCACCTCGATCGACGCGCCGGTCCCGGCCGTGGTCGAGGCCGCCAAGCGCGGCGAGGTCCGCGGCATGCGGATCGGCGTGGTCAAGGAGTTCGCCGGCGAGGGCTACCAGCCCGGCGTGATGCAGCGGTTCAACGAGAGCGTCGAGCTGCTCCGCGAGCTGGGCGCCGAGATCGTCGAGGTCTCCTGCCCGTCCTTCACCCTGGCGCTGCCCGCCTACTACCTGATCGCGCCCAGCGAGGCCAGCTCCAATCTGGCCCGCTTCGACGCGATGCGGTACGGCCTGCGGGTCGGCGACGACGGCACCCGCTCGGCCGAGGACGTCACCGCCCTCACCCGTGAGGCGGGCTTCGGCGCCGAGGTCAAGCGCCGGATCATCCTCGGCACGTACGCCCTCTCCTCGGGCTACTACGACGCCTACTACGGCTCGGCCCAGAAGGTCCGGACCCTGATCTCGCGCGACTTCGACGCCGCCTTCGCCGGTGTCGACGTGCTGATCTCGCCGACCACCCCGACCACCGCCTTCCCGATCGGCGAGCGTGCCGACGACCCGATGGCGATGTACCTGGCCGACCTGTGCACCATCCCGTCCAACCTCGCGGGCAAC
Source organism: Kitasatospora sp. NBC_00070 (assembly GCF_045041205.1). Taxonomy (NCBI): domain Bacteria; kingdom Bacillati; phylum Actinomycetota; class Actinomycetes; order Kitasatosporales; family Streptomycetaceae; genus Kitasatospora; species Kitasatospora sp. NBC_00070. Next base: position 4,939,962 of record NZ_CP108247.1, read on the forward strand.
GCGGCCATGTCGCTGCCCTGCGGGCTCGCGCCGGAGGACAATCTCCCGGTCGGCCTGCAGATCATCGCTCCCGCGATGGCGGACGACCGCCTGTACCGCGTGGGCGGCGCCGTCGAGGCCGCACTCAACGACAAGTGGGGACACCCCCTGCTCGAGGAGGCACCGGCACTGTGAGCAGCATCGCGAAGGCTAAGGGTTTCAAGAACTCCAAGCCGGGCCTGTGGCTGTCCATCGGGACGAGCGCCTTCGGCGCGGTCTCGATCGTCAAGGACGTCAAGAAGGCCCGCGGCGAGAACGACACCCTCAAGCTGATCAACGCCCTGGTCGGCGCCGCCGCGCTGATCACCGGCACCGCACTTCTCGTCCGTGAGCTCAAGCGGCTCGGTGACGACGACGTGCTGCTGGGCTGACGGACCTCCAAGACTCAACTGAAGGGGACGCTGTGAGCGTCATTAGCCTGGTCTCGTACGAGGACGCACTCGCCTCGTACGACCCGGTGATGGGCCTTGAGGTCCATGTCGAGCTGGGTACCAAGACCAAGATGTTCTGCGGCTGCTCGACCGAGCTGGGCGCCGAGCCCAACTCGCAGACCTGCCCGACCTGCCTCGGCCTGCCCGGCTCGCTGCCGGTGGTCAACGCGATCGGGGTGGAGTCGGCGATCAAGATCGGCCTCGCGCTGAACTGCGAGATCGCCGAGTGGTGCCGGTTCGCCCGGAAGAACTACTTCTACCCGGACATGCCGAAGAACTTCCAGACCTCGCAGTACGACGAGCCGATCGCCTTCAACGGCTACCTCGACGTGCAGTTGGAGGACGGCTCGACCTTCCGGGTCGAGATCGAGCGCGCCCACATGGAGGAGGACACCGGCAAGTCCTCGCACATCGGTGGCGCGACCGGCCGGATCCACGGCGCCTCGCACTCGCTGCTGGACTACAACCGGGCCGGCATCCCGCTGATCGAGATCGTCACCAAGCCGATCGAGGGCGCGGGCGACCGGGCTCCGGAGGTGGCGAAGGCGTACGTGGCCGAGCTGCGTGAGCTGATCAAGGCGCTGGACGTCTCCGAGGCCCGGATGGACAAGGGCCAGATGCGCTGCGACGTGAACCTGTCGCTGCGTCCGCACGGCCGGGAGAAGTTCGGCACCCGCTCGGAGACCAAGAACGTCAACTCGCTGCGCAGCGTGGAGCGGGCGGCCCGGTTCGAGATCCGCCGGCACGCCACGGTGCTCGACGACGGCGGCACCATCGTCCAGGAGACCCGGCACTTCCACGAGGAGGACGGCTCCACCACGGCCGGCCGGATCAAGGACAACGCCGAGGACTACCGGTACTTCCCGGAGCCCGACCTGGTCCCGATCGCGCCCGCGCGCGACTGGGTCGAGGAACTGCGGGCCGGGCTGCCCGAGCTGCCCCGGGTCCGCCGGGCCCGGCTGCAGGCCGAGTGGGGCGTGACGGACCAGGACATGCAGTCCATCCTCAACGCCGGTGCGGTGGAGCCGATCCTGGAGACCATCGCGGCCGGTGCGCCGGCCGACCAGGCCCGCAAGTGGTGGCTGGGCGAGCTGGCCCGCCGGGCCAACGAGACCGGCATCGAGCTCACCGACCAGCCGATCACCCCGGCCCAGGTGGCCCGGGTCTGCGCGCTGGTGGCCGAGGGCAAGCTGAACGACAAGCTGGCCCGCCAGGTCATCGAGGCCGTGCTGGCCGGCGAGGGCGAGCCGGACGCGGTGGTCGAGGCCCGCGGCCTGGCCGTGGTCTCGGACGACTCCGCGCTCGGCGCGGCGGTCGACCAGGCGATCGCCGAGAACGGCGCGATCGCCGACAAGATCCGGGACGGCAAGATCGCCGCCGTCGGCGCCCTGGTCGGGGCGGTCATGAAGACCACCCGCGGTCAGGCCGACGCCGCGAAGGTCAAGGACATGATCTTCGAGAAGCTGGGGGTCACCCCCGAGTAAGCAGGGGTACCTAGGCCGTTCGGGACCGCCCGCTCCGTACTCACGGGGCGGGCGGTCCTCGTCTAAGGACCTGACGGCCGGGAACATGCGGCATGCTCCCGATGTGGTGACCCCCCTCAGCGGAGGAAGCTCTCAGCAGGACGAAGGACCGGCCGACGGAGGCCGGGACGGTCCGCCGAGGAGGGGCATCACCATGATCGAGTACGAGCTGATCCAGGCCCGGTCGCAGGAGCTGCAGCGGCTGGCCAGGCACGACGCGGTGGTCCGGGAGGCCCTGGGTGCGGTGGCCCGCGAGGACCGCCCGAGCCTGCGCAGCGGCCTGCGCAGAGCGCTGGAAAACCGCCGGGTACGGGCCCTGAGTCCGCGCCCGCAGCTCCACCGGGGCTGAGCTGAGGGTACGAATGCTGACAGACCCTCACAGCCCGGCCGCCACCCGTCCGAGCAGCGGGACAACCGCTCGGACGGTGTCGGCGGCCTGTGGCATGCTCAGCGCCATGGAGCAGATATCGGTGAGCCCGGTCTTCGTCGGACGCGGCACCGAGATCGGCACCCTGAACGCGGCGCTGCGCCGGGCGGCGGCCGGTCAGCCGCAGGCGGTGCTGGTCGGCGGCGAGGCCGGGGTGGGCAAGACCAGGCTGGTCGAGGAGTTCCTGACCGCCGCCTGCGGGCCCGGCGTGGTCACCACGCTGGGCGGCTGCCTGGAGGTGGGCGCCGAGGGCCTGCCGTACGCACCGCTGGCCACCGCACTGCGCCGGCTGCACCGCAGCCTGGGGGTCGAGCTGGAGCGGGCCGCGCAGGGCATGGAAGGGCACCTCACCCGCCTGCTGCCGGAGTTCGGCGCCGACGACACCGAGCCCAACGACGAGTTCAGCCGGGCCCAGCTGTTCGAGCACACCGCCCGACTGTTCGAGCGGCTCTCCGTCGACCGGACGATCGTGCTGGTGGTCGAGGACCTGCACTGGTCCGACCGGTCCACCCGGGAGCTGCTCGCCTACCTGATCCGTACCCTGCACCGGGCCCGGGTGCTGATCGTCGCCACCTACCGCTCCGACGACCTGCACCGCAGGCACCCGCTGCGCCCGTTCCTGGCCGAGCTGGACCGGCTGCGCACGGTGCAGCGGGTGGAGCTCTACCGGTTCGAACGCGGCGAGGTGGCGGCCCAGCTCGCGGGCATCCTCGGCACCGACACCCTCGACCGGCAGCTGGTGGACCGGATCCACCGGCGCTCGGAGGGCAATCCGTTCTTCGTCGAGGAGCTGGCCGGCGCCCACCGGGACGGCTGCGACACCGGCCTCACCGACTCGCTGCGCGACCTGCTGCTGGTCCGGGTCGAGGCGCTCCCGGACCAGACCCAGCGGATGCTGCGGATCGCCGCCGAGGGCGGCTCGTACGTCGAACACGCCCTGCTGGAGGCGGTGCTGGACGAGAGCGAGGACGTCCTGATCGACGCGCTGCGCAATGCCGTCGGGGTCAACGTGCTGCGCCCGGACACCGACGGCGAGGGGTACCGGTTCCGGCACGCGCTGGTGCGCGAGGCGATCTCGGACGACCTGCTGCCCGGCGAGCGGTACCGGATCAACCGCAGGTACGCCACCGCCCTGGAGAAGGACGGCTCGCTGGCCTGCAACAACGGCCTGCCCGCCCGGCTGGCCAACTACTGGTACCACGCGCACGACCCCGGCCGGGCGCTGCCGACCGCGCTGGAGGCCGCCCGGGTGGCCCGGCGACGGAATGCCTTCGCCGAGCAACTGGGCATGCTGGAGCGGGCGTTGGAGCTCTGGGACGAGGTCTCCGACGAGGTCGGGGCGGAGAACCTGCGCCCCGCCGGCTGGGCCGGGACGTACCCGCCGTGCGGCCACGCGGGTGGGGCCTGCCGGCTGCTGCACCTGGTCGACCTACTGGCGGAGGCGGTGCTGGCGGCCCGCCGCGCCGGGGACCGGGACCGCGGCCTCAGCCTGGCCAAGCGGGCCTTCAAGCTGCTGGACGAGGAGGCCGAGCCGGAGCGCGCCGCCTGGTTCCGGATGCAGCGCGCGCTGATGCTCGGTCACCTCCGGCGCAGCGGCAGCGACGAGGAGATCGAGCGGGCCCAGCAGCTGGTGGCCGGTCTGCCGGCGTCGCCGGTGCAGGCCGAGGTGTTCGCGCTGGCCGCCGGGCACGCGATGCTCGGTGACCCGGTCGAGGCCGACCGGGAGCTGGCCGAGCGGGCCGTCGCGATCGCCCGCGAGGTCGGTGCCGACGCGGTCGAGCAGCACGCCCGGATGACCCTGGGCAACCTGTCCGCGTACTTCGGCGAGCCTGAGGCCGGGCTCGCGCTGCTCACCGACGCGGTCGAGCGGAGCCGGCGCACCGGCCCGGTGGACGTGCTCTGCCGGGGGCTCAACAACCTCTCCAGCCTGTTGCTCAGTCTCGGCCGGGCGGCCGAGGCCGAGGCGCTGGCCCGGGAGGGTCTGGCCGTCGCCCGGGGGAACGGGCTGCTCGCCAACATCGGCGCCCTGCTGACCGGGAACCTGGTCGAGTCACTGCTCGCACTCGGCCACCCGGCCGAGGCCGAACAGCTGCTGGCCGATCTGGAGGACGACCCGACGGCCCGCGCGTACCACCCGTTCCTGGACCGGCTGCGGGCCGAACTCCGGCTGGACCAGGGGGATCTGGCCGCCGCCGAGGAGTACCTGGAGCGGGCCAGGGTGGCCGGGCGGCAGGTCCGGCAGGCCCAGCACGACCTGCCGATGGCCCGGCTGGCGATGCGGGTCGCGACCAGGGCCGGCCAACCCTTGCAGGCCAGGGCCGAACTGCTCGCGGTCCTCGACCACCTGGCCGAACGCCCGACCGACCGGGGCCTCTCCGACGGCTGCCTGTACGGGCTGCTCCCGGTGCTGGTGGAGGGCGCGGCGGGAGAGGCCGACTCGCGGGGCTCGGCGGCCGCCGATCTCGGGCGCCCGGTGGTGCTGCGGCGGGTCGCCGAGGTGGCGGCCCAGCTGCGTCCCCGGACGGCGCTGCACCGGGGCTGGGCCGCGCTGCTGGCGGCCGAGCTGGCCCGGGCCGAGGAGACGGACACCCCGGAGCAGTGGGCCGCGGTGGTGCAACAGTTGCGCGACACTGGTCTCGGCTGCCCGCTCGGGCAGGCGCTCTACCGGCAGGCCGAGGCGCTGCTGGTGGCCGGCCGCCGGGAGGCGGCGGTCGAGCCGCTGCGCGAGGTCCAGGCCCTGGCGACCGCGGGCCGGTACCTGCGGCAGGACATCGGCCGGCTGACCGCCAGGTCCGGGCTGTCGCTGGCCGCCCACCCGGTGGCAGCCGCCCGTCCGGCCCAACCTGCCGGGCCCGCCGACCAGTTCGGCCTCACCCCGCGCGAGCGGGACGTGCTGCACCGGCTGGCCCAGGGGCGGACCAACCGGCAGATCGCCGAGGAGCTCTACATCTCCCCGAAGACCGCCAGCGTGCACGTCTCCAACATCCTGGCCAAGCTCTCCGTCGGCAGCCGGGGCGAGGCCGCCGCGCTGGCCCACCGACTGCACCTGCTCGGCGCCTGAACAGGCGTCAACTGCCCTCAGGTCCGGGCCCGTCGGGGCGGCTCCGGGCTGCTCCGACGGCCCCGGCCGAGCTGCCCCGAGCCCCGCGCGCCCCCGTCGTGCGCTGCGGCCAACCGGGGCGATCCCGTCAAGAGTGGGGCACAACGTCACCCGAGCCCCATTACTCTAAGTTGAGTGTGCGTGTCATTGAGTGACGGAAGTGGTGTAAGGTCCCGAGAGGGAACACCGGCAAGGCGTGGGGGAGAGGTCGAGTGAACTTCCACCCGAGCCGCCTCCCCGGCCTGCTGTTGGTGCTGCTCTGCCTCGGGTACGCCCTGGGCGCCGCCGTCGGCTGGGGCTCGCCGGAACTCGCGCTGTTCATGGGCGACTTCGGGCTGGCCGGGGCGGCCCTGGCGGCCGCACTGTCCTGTCTGCTGCACGCCTGCGCGGCCGGTGGCCCGGCCCGGCCGGCCTGGCTGCTGTTCGGCCTGTCCTCCCTGATGGTGGCGGTCGGCAACGGCACCTGGGGCTGGTACGAGGTGGTGCTCGGCACCACGCTGCCGCAGGGTTCGCCCGCCGAGTACGCCTTCCTGCTGTTCGCCCCGCTCGCCATCATCGGGCTGACCGTGCTGGCCCAACGGCCCCGGACGGCGGCCGGTTGGCTCTGCCTGCTGCTGGACGGCTGGCTGGTCGCGGGTTCGCTGTTCACCCTGAGCTGGAGCCTGGCGCTCGGCCGGGTCGCGGCGGGGGAGGGCCAGGACCCGCTCCGGATGGCGCTCAACCTGGCCTACCCGGTGCTGGACATCCTGCTGGTCAGCCTGGTGGTCGGGCTGCGGTTCCGGGGCCGGGACGGCAACCGGGCCGCCGTGCACACCGCGATGGTCGGCCTGGCCGTCACCGTGGTCTGCGACGCCCTGTTCACCTCGCCCGAGCTGCGCAGCAGTTACCACTCCGGCGAGCTGCTGGACGCGGGCTGGTTCGCCGGCAGCGTGCTGCTGGCCTGGGCGCCCTGGGCCACCCGCGGCCGGTTCGCCCCGAGCCGGGAGCACCCCTCGGTCGGCGGTGCCCCGCGCCGCCGGGTCTCGTCCACCTTCAGCGCGCTCACCCCGTACGTCGCGGCGGCGGTCTGCACCGCGGGGATCCTCTACAACGCGCTCGGCGGCCACGCGCTGGACCGGGTGGTGGTGGCCGCGGCCTGCACGGTCGGCCTGGCGCTGATCGTCCGGCAGGGCGTGATACTCCTCGACAACCTCTCGCTGGCGCAGGAACTCGCCCACAAGGAGGCGCACTTCCGCTCCCTGGTGCAGGGCTCCAGCGACGTGATCATGATCGCCGGCGGCAGCGGCCTGCTCTCCTACGTCAGCCCCGCCTCGATCGGCGTCTACGGCCGGGACCCGGAGGAGCTGGTCGGCGGGAACCTGCTCAACCTGGTGCACCCCGAGGACGTCGACCGGGTGCTGCGCGAGGTCCGTCGGCTGATGGCGGACCGGCCGGTCCGCCGGGACGGCGCGGCCGAGCCCTCGGCCCGGGTGGAGTGCCGGGTCCGGTCCGGCAACGACGAGTGGCTGCACGTCGAGTCGACGGTCAACCGGTACCGGGACGGGCTGATCCTGAACAGCCGCGACGTCACCGAACGGGTCATACTGCAGGCGCAGTTGCAGCACAACGCGTTCCACGACCCGCTGACCGACCTGCCGAACCGGGCGCTGTTCACCCAGCGCCTGCGCACCTCGCTCAGCCCGGCCGAGGGGCACCGGGGGTATCCGGACGCCGAGGAGGCCACCGTGGCGGTGCTCTTCCTCGACCTGGACGGCTTCAAGGCGGTCAACGACAGCGCGGGCCACCAGGTCGGCGACGAGCTGCTGGTGCAGGCCGCCCGCCGGCTGCAGCACGCGGTCCGGTCCGGGGACACCGTGGCCAGGTTCGGCGGCGACGAGTTCGCCGCCCTGGTCCGGGGCCGGCTCGGCCGGCCCCAGGTGCACGAGCTGGCCGAGCGGCTGCGCTCGGCGCTCTCCGAGCCGTACTGGATCGGCGGGGCCGAGCTCGGGGTGGCGGCCAGCATCGGCATCGCCTTCGCGGGCTGCGACCCCGACCCCGGGGCGGACGCGCAGGCCGCGGCGGACGAGCTGATGCGCAACGCCGACCTGGCGATGTACCGGGCGAAGTCCGAGGGCAAGGGCCGGGTGGTGCTCTACCACCCGGCGATGCGAGCCGAGTTGGACCGCCGGACGGAGCTGGAGGAGCGGCTCAGGGTGGCCGTCCAGGAGGGCTCGTTCACCCTGCTGCACCAGCCGGTGGTGGACTTGGCCACCGGCGCCGTGACCGGCGTCGAGGCGCAGGCCCGCTGGCGTTCGGCGCAGGGGCTGCTGCTCACCCCGGCCGAGTTCCTGCGCACCGCCGACCACGGCGACGCGGCCACCAGGTTCGCCCGCTGGATGCTCCAGGAGACGGTCACCGCGGCCGCCCGCCGGGTCGGCCCCCGGCTGGTGCCGGTCCCGGTCTCGATCCGGCTGTCGGCCCAGCGGCTGTGCGCCCCCGGTATGTACGAGGCGGTGGTCGCGGTGCTCAGGGAGAGCGGGCTGCCCGCCGAGCTGCTGGTGATCGAGCTGGCCAGGACGGGCCCGGACGAGCACGCCGACGAGCTCGGCCGCCGGCTCGCCGCGCTCCGCCGGCACGGCGTCTCCACGGCGGTGGCGGGCTTCGGCGCGGGTGGCGGATCGCTCGGCACGCTGGCCCGGCTCCCGTTCGACGCGCTCAAGCTGGACCGCAGTCTGGTGCAGGACGTGGCCGACTCCCGGCTGACCCGGTCGCTGGCCGGGCACGCCCTCCGGCTGGCCCGTGACCTCGGCCTGGTGACCGGCGCCGAGGGGGTGGACCAGCCCCGGCAGGTGACCGCGCTGCAGGAGCTGGGGTGCCGGCAGGGGCAGGGTCTGGCCTTCGCCCAGCCGCTGGACGAGCACCGGCTGCGGCGCGCCCTGCTGCGCCGGGTCTACCCGCTGCCGAAGCAGGCGAACGGGCTCTCCGCGCGACGGGCCTACCTGGCGGCGGACGCCCGATCGGGTGGCCGCCCGGAGCCCGGCGGCGGCCGGGTGGTGCACCATCAGAACGCCCCCGACCTGGCCGAACGCAGACCGACCCACGGTCCGTCCTGGGGTCCGGGTGGGGGTCCGCATAGCGAGACGGCCGTCCCACCTGCTTGACACGCCCCACCGCCGGGGAGGAAGGTCGGTGCCATGCGCACCCGAATTCTCGTACTTGGCGGGCGCGTCGGCTGAGCGGGCCACCCCCCGCACGAAGAGACCGACGCGCCACCCCTCGCATGCCCTTGGCACGAGGGGTTTTTTGTTGCACTGGAACCGTCTGACACCGCAAGACCCCAGCCGAATCGGCCCCGGTACCCAACCGTCCGGGTGGACGATGGAGGCAGGACCGGCGACCGGCCCCCGACCCCAGGACCCTCACCTGACGGGGACGGCAGAACCCGAGAAGAGACAGGCAGATGACCGAGCACGCCGCCCCCCGCCGCGGGGACACCCCGGCCACCCACGCTCCTGCGCCCGCCGTCGTCGTGGAGACGATGACCGGCGCGCAGTCGCTCATCCGCTCCCTTGAGGCAGTGGGCGCGGACACCGTCTTCGGCATCCCCGGCGGCGCCATCCTCCCGGCCTACGACCCGCTGATGGACTCGCAGAAGGTCCGTCACATCCTGGTCAGGCACGAGCAGGGCGCGGGCCACGCGGCCACCGGCTACGCCCAGGCCACCGGCCGGGTCGGGGTCTGCATGGCCACCTCGGGCCCGGGTGCGACCAACCTGGTCACCCCGATCGCCGACGCGTACATGGACTCCGTGCCGATGGTCGCGATCACCGGTCAGGTCGCCTCCAAGGCGATCGGCACCGACGCCTTCCAGGAGGCGGACATCTGCGGCATCACGATGCCGATCACCAAGCACAACTTCCTGGTCACCGACCCGGCCGAGATCCCCCGGGTGATCGCCGAGGCGTTCCACATCGCCGCCACCGGCCGGCCGGGCCCGGTGCTGGTCGACATCGCCAAGGACGCGCTGCAGGCCACCACCACCTTCCGCTGGCCGGTGGAGACCTCGCTGCCCGGCTACCGCCCGGTGACCAAGCCGCACGCCAAGCAGATCCGCGAGGCCGCGAAGATGCTGGTCGCGGCCAAGCGCCCGGTGCTCTACGTCGGCGGCGGCGTGCACAAGGCGCAGGCCAGCACCGAGCTGCGGATCCTGGCCGAGCTGACCGGCGCACCGGTGGTCACCACCCTGATGGCGCTCGGCGTCTTCCCGGACAGCCACCCGCAGCACCTGGGCATGCCGGGCATGCACGGCTCCGTCCCGGCGGTCACCGCGCTGCAGAAGGCGGACCTGCTGTTCACCCTGGGCGCCCGGTTCGACGACCGGGTGACCGGCAAGCTGGACAGCTTCGCCCCGTACGCCAAGGTCGTGCACGCGGACATCGACCCGGCCGAGATCGGCAAGAACCGCCCGGTCGACGTGCCGATCGTCGGTGACGCCCGCGAGGTGCTGGCCGACCTGATCGTCGCCGTGCAGGCCGAGTTCGACGCCGGGCACCGGGGCGACTACGCGGACTGGTGGGTCAAGCTCAACCAGTGGAAGACCACCTACCCGCTGGGCTACGAGTCCGCCCCGAACGGCGAGTTGTCGCCGCAGCAGGTGATCGAGCGGATCGGGCAGCTGGTCGGCCCGGACGCGATCTACGCGGCGGGCGTCGGCCAGCACCAGATGTGGGCCTCGCAGTTCATCAACTACGAGAAGCCGGCCACCTGGCTGAACTCCGGCGGCGCGGGCACCATGGGCTACGCGGTGCCGGCCGCGATGGGCGCCAAGGCGGGCATGCCGGACACCGCGGTCTGGGCGATCGACGGCGACGGCTGTTTCCAGATGACCAATCAGGAACTGGCCACCTGCGCGCTGAACAACATCCCGATCAAGGTCGCGGTGATCAACAACGGTTCGCTGGGCATGGTCCGCCAGTGGCAGACCCTGTTCTACAACCAGCGCTACTCGAACACCGTGCTGCACGCCGGTCCGGAGCACGACGGCATCGCCGCCCCGGCCCAGGGCACCCGCATCCCGGACTTCGTGCTGCTCTCCGAGGCGATGGGCTGCGTCGGCCTGCGCTGCGAGCGCCCCGAGGACCTGGACGCGGTGATCAAGCAGGCGATGGAGATCAACGACCGCCCGGTGGTCATCGACTTCATCGTCCACCAGGACGCCATGGTCTGGCCGATGGTGGCCGCAGGCACCAGCAACGACGAGATCCTCGCCGCCCGGGACGTCCGCCCGGACTTCGGCGACGACCTCGACTGACGGCCCCGCCCGTCGCCCACCGCCACCCTTGCTCGATCCGGCTTCGCCGGAACACCTCTGGTGCCGATAGAGAGTCCATGACCATGTCCAAGCACACCCTCTCCGTCCTGGTCGAGAACAAGCCCGGCGTGCTCGCCCGGATCGCCGCGCTGTTCTCCCGTCGGGGCTTCAACATCGACTCGTTGGCCGTCGGCCCGACCGAGCACCCGGACATCTCCCGGATGACCATCGTGGTCAACGTGGAGGACCTCCCGCTGGAGCAGGTCACCAAGCAGCTGAACAAGCTGGTCAACGTGATAAAGATCGTCGAACTCGACCAGACCGCCGCGATCCAGCGGGAGTTGGTCCTGGTCAAGGTCCGGGCCGACGCCGAGACGCGCTCGCAGATCGTCGAGATCGTCCAGCTGTTCCGGGCCAAGACGGTCGACGTCTCGCCCGACGCGGTGACCATCGAGGCCACCGGCAGTTCGGACAAGCTGGAGGCGATGCTCCGGATGCTGGAGCCCTACGGCATCAAGGAGCTGGTCCAGTCCGGCCTGGTCGCCATCGGCCGGGGCGCCCGCTCGATCACCGACCGCTCGCTCCGGGCACTCGACCGCAGCGCCTGACGGTGTCCCGACCGCTGCGCACGGTCTGACCTCGTCTCACACCCTGAAGCACCGCCCCACACCATCGCCGGGTCCACGTACGGTAGGTACGCACCGGCACCACCACCACGCAAGGAGATGTGCCCCCGTGGCCGAGCTGTTCTACGAAGACGACGCTGACCTGTCCATCATCCAGGGCCGCAAGGTCGCGGTCATCGGCTACGGCAGCCAGGGCCACGCCCACGCGCTGTCGCTGCGCGACTCGGGCGTGGACGTCCGGGTCGGCCTCAAGGAGGGCTCGTCCTCCCGTGCCAAGGCCGAGGAGGAGGGCCTGCGGGTCGTCACCGCCGCCGAGGCCGCCGCCGAGGCCGACGTCATCATGATCCTGGTGCCGGACCCGATCCAGTCCGACGTCTACGAGGCGGACATCGCGCCGAACCTGAAGGCGGGCGACGCCCTGTTCTTCGGACACGGCCTGAACATCCGCTTCGGCTTCATCAAGCCCCCGGCCGACGTCGACGTCTGCATGGTCGCCCCCAAGGGCCCGGGTCACCTGGTGCGCCGTCAGTACCAGGAGGGCCGCGGCGTTCCCGCCATCGTGGCCGTCGAGCAGGACGCCACCGGCAAGGCCTTCGAGCTGGCGCTGTCCTACGCCAAGGGCATCGGCGCCACCAAGGCCGGCGTCATCAAGACCACCTTCACCGAGGAGACCGAGACCGACCTGTTCGGTGAGCAGGCCGTCCTCTGCGGTGGCACCGCCGCCCTGGTCAAGGCTGGTTTCGAGACCCTGGTCGAGGCCGGCTACCAGCCGGAGATCGCCTACTTCGAGTGCCTGCACGAGCTGAAGCTCATCGTCGACCTGATGTACGAGGGCGGCCTGGAGAAGATGCGCTGGTCCATCTCGGAGACCGCCGAGTGGGGCGACTACGTGACCGGCCCGCGCATCATCACGGCCGACACCAAGGCCGCCATGAAGCAGGTCCTCACCGAGATCCAGGACGGCACCTTCGCCAACACCTGGATCGCCGAGTACAAGGCCGGCCTGCCGAAGTACAACGAGTACAAGAGCGCCGACGCCGACCACCTGCTGGAGACCACGGGCAAGAAGCTCCGCGGTCTGATGAGCTGGGTCGACGAGAAGGCGTAGCCCGCCCGTCGCCCGCCGCCACCCTTCTCGGGACGCGCTGCGCGCGACAACTTCCTTTGTACAACCAGGCTGCTCCCGTCCGAGTGATTTCGCCGGACGGGAGCAGCCCGGCCGCCAGCCCGTCGATACACTTCCGAGTGCGCGTCAGGCCCACAGCGTCGTGCGTCTATCTACGCGGCATGCCACCTTCCCCCGCTTTCCACGCCACCATCGTGCGCGGGGAGAACCGGACAGTTAAGGACACACTGTCGTGAGCAAATCCGTAGTACTGATCGCCGAAGAGCTGTCCCCCGCCACCGTCGACGCGCTCGGCCCGGACTTCGAGATCCGGCACTGCAACGGCGCGGACCGCACCGAGCTGCTGACCGCGATCGCGGACGTGGACGCCATCCTGATCCGCTCCGCCACCAAGGTGGACGCGGAGGCGCTGGCCGCCGCGAAGAAGCTCAAGGTGGTCGCCCGCGCGGGCGTCGGCCTGGACAACGTGGACGTGGCGGCCTCCACCAAGGCCGGCGTGATGGTCGTCAACGCGCCGACCTCGAACATCGTCACCGCCGCCGAGCTGGCCTGCGGCCTGCTGATCGCCTCGGCCCGCAACATCGCCCCGGCCAGCGCCGCGCTCAAGCAGGGCGAGTGGAAGCGCAACAAGTACACCGGCGTCGAGCTCTCCGAGAAGACCCTCGGCGTGGTCGGCCTGGGCCGGATCGGCGTGCTGGTCGCCCAGCGGATGTCCGCCTTCGGCATGAAGATCGTGGCGTACGACCCCTACATCCAGGCCGCCCGCGCGGCCCAGATGGGCGTCAAGCTGCTCTCGCTGGAGGAGCTGCTGGAGGTCTCGGACTTCATCACCGTGCACCTCCCGAAGACCCCCGAGACGATCGGCCTGATCGGCGACGAGGCGCTGCACAAGGTCAAGCCGACCGTGCGGATCGTCAACGCGGCCCGCGGCGGCATCGTGGACGAGGCCGCGCTGGCCTCCGCGCTGCGCGACGGCCGGGTGGCCGGCGCCGGCCTGGACGTCTACGCCAAGGAGCCGTGCACCGACTCCCCGCTGTTCGCCTTCGACAACGTGGTGGCCACCCCGCACCTGGGCGCCTCCACCGACGAGGCGCAGGAGAAGGCCGGCATCGCGGTCGCCAGGTCGGTCCGCCTCGCCCTCGCGGGCGAGCTGGTGCCGGACGCGGTCAACGTCCAGGGCGGCGTGATCGCCGAGGACGTCCGCCCGGGCCTGCCGCTGGCCGAGAAGCTCGGCCGGATCTTCACCGCGCTGGCCGGCGAGGTCGCCGTCCGGCTCGACGTCGAGGTCCGCGGCGAGATCACCCAGCACGACGTGAAGGTGCTCGAACTCTCCGCGCTCAAGGGCGTGTTCGAGGACGTCGTGGCGGAGACGGTGTCCTACGTCAACGCCCCGCTGTTCGCCCAGGAGCGTGGCGTCGAGGTCCGCCTGACCACCTCCAGCGAGTCGCCCGAGCACCGCAACGTGATCACCGTGCGCGGCACCCTGGCGGCCGGCGGCGAGATCGCCATCTCCGGGACGCTGTCCGGTCCGAAGCAGATCCAGAAGATCGTCGGCGTGGACGCCTTCGACGTGGACGTGGCGCTCACCGACCACATGGCGTTCTTCAAGTACGAGGACCGCCCCGGTGTGGTCGGCACCCTCGGCCGCATCCTCGGCGACGCGGGCATCAACATCGCGGGCATGCAGGTGGCCCGGGACGGCTCCGAGGCGCTGGCCTCGATCACCGTCGACAGCGAGGTCTCCCAGGAGGTCCTGACCGAGATCTCCGGCGCGATCGGGGCGCGGTTCGCCCGCTCCGTCAACCTGGGCTGATCACCCGTCGGAGGGCCCGGTCCGCTTCGGCGGGCCGGGCCCTTTTCCGTCCTCCGGGCGGGTCCTGTCTCAGATACTAGGAAATCCAACTATCCGTGCAGACAGCACCCGTTCCAGGTCGTACCGTGAAGGAGCCACCCGGCGAGCCGCCCCTCCCACTGGAGGGAGCCAGGCCCGGATGTGCGCGTACGCAGTTCGGGCAGGCGACCCCTGGCCGGCGTACCCGAAACCCTCTCCCCGCACGACCTCAAGGAGTTCGGTATGCCCCCCACCGCAGACCGCCACGCCGCCGCTTCCGCCGCCCAGGCCGTGGCCCCCCGCCGCCGTCGCCGGGCCGAGCCGCACCCCGACGCCGCCGCCGCCCTGCAGCGGGCGCTGGACCGCCGCGACAACGGTGGCGCCACCGGCCACTGAGCCGTTCGCCGGGCGGGTCACGGGCATTGCGCCGAACGCCTGACGATCCGTCACCCACAGGAGTGCAGTGCACCCCCGGACGAGGGACGACGCTCGCCCTGCCCGGCGCGATGATCGTAATTTGGTGCCTCCGGAAGGGTGATCGGGCTCCGCACGGCGCGGACCCGCCAGAGCCCCTGCCGGGGGAGACAGCCCCGTGCGCACCAGCTCAGCACTCCGCTTCGGCATCGCGCTGCTGACCGGCTCGCTCGCGCTCGCCGCCGTACCACCCGTGGGTGCGGCGGCCGAGCGCGGTCCTGACGTCCGCCACAGCGTCCTGCTCGAACTCGACACCGAGGCCGCCGCCCCGGCCTGGCAACGCGCCGCCGACCAGGCCAGGGGCGAACGCCGGTCACCGGACGCGGTCCGCCGGGCGGCCTCGGCCGCCGGGGCCGAACAGCGCCGGGCCGCCACCCGGGCGGTGGACCAACTCGCGGGTGCGGTACGGCGATCCGCCCCCGGCGCGCGCGAGCTGTACCGCACCGGCACGCTGCTGACCGGGATCGCGGTCAGCGCCCCGGTCACCGCGCTGCCCGCGCTGGGCCGGCTGCCCGGGGTGCGCGCGGTGCACCCGATCGCGCTGAAGAGCCGGGTCAACGGGTACTCCGTCCCGCTGCTCGGCGCCCCCGCCGTCTGGTCCGGTCCGTCCGGCAACACCGGCCGGGGCGTCAGCGTCGGCATCATCGACTCCGGCATCGACTACACCCACGCCGACTTCGGCGGCCCCGGCACCGAGCAGAGCTTCAAGGACGTGGACGGCGCCAAGCCCGCGCCCAAGGGCCTGTACCCGACCGAGAAGGTGTACGGCGGGCGGGACCTGGTCGGCGACGCCTACGACCCGGGCACGCCCGAGGGCGGCGTCCCGAAGCCGGACGACAACCCGATCGACTGCGCGCTGAACGGCCACGGCACGCACGTCGCGGGCACCGCCGCCGGGTACGGCGTCACGGCGGCCGGCCAGACCTACCGGGGCCCGTACACCGGCGGCCTGGACCCGGCCGGCTTCAAGGTCGGCCCCGGCGCGGCGCCCGAGGCGCGGCTGTTCGCGATCCGGGTGTTCGGCTGCGACGGCTCCACCGACCAGCTCACCCAGGCGCTCGACCTGGCCGCCGACCCGGACGGCGACGGCGATCTGACGGACCGTCTGGACGTGGTCAACCTCTCGCTCGGCAGCCCGTTCGGCGGCCCGGACGACGCGGACGCGATCGCCGCCGACCGGCTGGCCGCGTTGGGCACCGTGGTGGTCGCGGCGGCGGGCAACGAGGGCGACGTGTACGCGGTCGGCGGCAGCCCGGGCACCGCGCCCCGGGTGCTCACGGTGGCCGCCTCGGTCGACCCGCACGGCGACGCGGACGGCCTGCGGGTGCTGGCCCCCGAGCCGCTGGCCGGGCTGGTCCCGGCGCACTGGAGCGCCAAGTACCAGCACTGGGCGGACCGCGAGGTGCAGGGGCGGCTCGCGCTGCCGGTCGACCAGTCGGACGGCTGCACGGCCTTCTCGGCCGCCGACGCGGCCCGGCTCAAGGACCGGATCGCCCTGCTCTCCTGGCGGACCAAGGACCCGGACCGGGCCTGCGGCTCGGCGGCCCGGGCCGACCACGCGGCCGAGGCCGGCGCGCTCGGTGCGCTGTTCGCCGCCGACGGCGACCACCTCGGCGAGCTGGCGGGCAACGACCGGGTGCCGGTGGCGATCCTGGCGAAGGCGGACGGCGAGCGGCTGTTCCGGGCGGTCGAGGCCGGCCCGGTCACCGTCCAACTCGCCACCCCCGGCAACCCGTTGCACGGCGCGGTGGCCCAGGACCAGCCGCAGCGGACGGACACCCTGACCACCTTCACCTCGCGCGGGGTCGGGCTGCCCGGGATGGTCAAGCCGGACCTGGCCGCGCCGGGCGAGACCATCTGGTCCGCCAAGGCGGGCGCGGGCTCCGGCGGGATGCGCGAGGACGGCACCTCGATGGCCGCCCCGCACGTGGCCGGGCTGGCCGCGCTGGTCCGGGCCGCGCACCCCGACTGGACGGTGGCCCAGCTGAAGGCCGCGCTGATGAACACCACCGGTGACACCTGGGCCGGTGACGACCGGTCGGGTCCGGTGTACGGGCCCGAGCGGACCGGTGCCGGGCGGGCCAGGGTCGACCTCGCGGTGGCCACCCCGGTGGTCGCGTACGCGGCCGGGCCCGAGGTGGACGGCGCGGTCGGGCTCTCGTTCGGTCCGGTGCCGGTCACCGGGCCGCTCACGCAGAGCCGGGAGGTCGAGCTGCGCAACTTCGCCGACCGCCCGCTGGAGTACCGCACCGGGTACCTGCCGGCCACCGAACTCCCCGGCGCCTCCTTCGAGCTGACGCCGGACCGGGTCACCGTGCCGCCCGGCGGCACCGCTCGGGTGACCGTCACCCTGCGGGTGCCCGGGCAGTTGGACCGGGCCCCCGATCCGACCCTCGACCTGGTGCAGGGCGGCAAGGCCAGGAGCTACCGGGGCGAGCTGTCGGGCCGGCTGCTGCTGACCCCGGCCGAGACCGGGGCGCCCGCGCTCCGGGTGCCGCTGTTCGCCGCACCGCACGCCGCCTCGGAGCTGACGGCGGGTCCGCAGGTCCGGGCCGCCGGGACCACCCTGCTGAGCATCACCGGCACCGGTGCGCCGACCGCGCACGGGGCGCTGGTCAGCGCCTTCGCGCTGGGCGGCGAAGCGGCCCGCTGGCCGGACTGCCCGGCCGGGGCCGGCGAGGAGGAGAAGGCGGCCGGCGTCTGCGTGACCGCGCCGGGCGACCGGGCCGCCAACCTGCGGGCGGTGGGCGCCGCCAGCGACGCCCCGGCGGTCGGCGGCGAGCCGCTGGAGAACGGCACCCTCTACCTGGCCGCGAGCCTGTGGGCACCGGCCGCCACCCCGGCGGGCGGCGTCACCGTCCGGGCCTCGCTGGACACCGACGGGGACCAGGTCACCGACGTGGTGGTGACCGCCGACCGGCGCAAGGGCAGCGACGTGCTGGTGGCCAGGACACTGGACGCCAGGACCGGTGAGGAGCTCGACGTCCAGCCCCTGAACGCCCGGTGGGGCGACACCGACACCGGCCTGCTGGACAGCGACACCCTGGTGCTGCCGGTCCGGCTGGCCAAGCTGCCGGGCCTCCGGCAGAGCACCTCGAAGATCCGGTACGGCCTGTGGACCGCGTTCGCCGCGCCCGGCACCCCCGACCCGGCGGCGGCGCTCTCCTCGATCGGCCTGCAGGGCGACCGGCCCACCCTGACCGTCGACGTGCTCGCCCCGGCGCTGGACGTCCGGGCCGGAGCGGGCGGCCCGACCGCCGTCACGGTGCCGGAGCAGCCCGGGACCGTCCTGGAGGTCAGACGGCGCGGGGCCGGGGCGGACCGGCTGCTACTGGTCCACCACTTCAACCCGGACGGCCGCCGGGCCCAACTGGTCAGGCTCCGCTGAGGCCCGGCCGGTCAGCACCAGCCGGGAGAGCAGGAAGGTGACCGGGATCGCGACCGCGGCAGCCAGCAGCGGCGCGATCCGCGAGTCCAGCCCGAGCCACTGCACCAGGGCCAGCACGCCGACGCTCTGCACCAGGTAGTTGACGAGGTTCGGCAGCGGGAAGAGCAGGAACTTCCGCCAGCTCGGCCGGGTCCGGTAGGTGAAGCGGGTGTGCAGGAAGAACGAGCCGACCATGCTGAGCAGGAAGGCCGCCGTGAACGCCGCGAAGTACGGCAGGAAGGGGTGCAGTGCCAGGTAGAGCAGGTAGAAGGTGCCGGTGTTCACCAGCCCGACCAGGCCGAACCTGACGAGCTGCCAGAGCTGAGCCTTCACCGGGCGCCCCGATCTCGAAGTGGTCGGGCCAATGTACTCCGGGAACCCGCTCGGCCCGGGCCCTCCGGCGCAGCAGCGGGACCAGCGCGACACCGACCAGCACCGCCAGCGCCGCCCCGCTCAGCGCGACCCCCGGCATCAGGCCCGGGGGCCGGTAGACGCAGCTCAGCCGGGCGGCCCCGGCGCCGAGCGGGACGCCGATCATGCCGAGCACCGAGCCGGCCGGCCGCTCGGGCCCGTCGTCCACCGCGCACTCCCAGCCGGTGACGGCCGGGACGGAGATCAGCGCGGTGCCGGTGGAGCCGGGCGGCAG
Organism: Kitasatospora sp. NBC_00070; assembly: GCF_045041205.1. NCBI lineage: Bacteria > Bacillati > Actinomycetota > Actinomycetes > Kitasatosporales > Streptomycetaceae > Kitasatospora > Kitasatospora sp. NBC_00070. The sequence continues at coordinate 4,958,902 of NZ_CP108247.1, forward strand.
TTCGGCGCTGACGGAGTGTCCGGTGCTGTGCACGGCGGTCGCGCCGTTCGGCCGGGCCAGGGCCCGGCCGAGTGCGGCCCGGTCCAGGCAGCCGACCGGCTGGGCCGGGACCTGGGCGGCGGCGTCGGTCCGCAGCGCCACCCTGACCACGCCGTCGGCCGGGGCGTCGCCGAGCAGCCGGATCGGCATCGCGGTCGTCGGCTGCCGCCCCCGGCTGAGGTACGTGGTGCCCAGGCCCTGCACCGTGCCCTCGAACCACGGGCCGTGGAAGAACACCTGGTCACCGGGGAGGCAGCTGCCCTCGAAGGTGGTCCAGGCGCCGTCGGTCGGGGTGGCAGGGACCGACCAGCCGCTGCTCCCGTGCAGGGTCGGGGCGGGGCCCGCGACCGGGGTGAGCTGCGGCACCCGGTAGACGGTGGCGCCGAGCAGCGACTGCTGCCTGCCCCAGACCGAGGAGGTGTCGGGGGCGGGTCCGGCCGGCCGCAGGGTGACCAGCGGGGCGGCGGGGGAGTGCCCGACGGTGAAGCCGTCCGGCGCCGGTCCTTCGTCCAGGTAGGTGGTCACCCCGAACAGTGCCCGGCCGACCGGGTCTGCCGGGCCGAGGGTCTGCCGGCCCTGGTCGTACCAGCCCGCGCCCAGGTCGTGCAGCAGCTCCGCGGTGGTCCGGGGCAGCCGGTCGGCGGCGTACGCCCCGCCCTCGCCGCCGAGCAGCAGCGGGTCGTTGGCGGTGAACTCGTGCGGGCCTGGGTCGGTCCGGCCGTGCGGCCAGTCCTCGGCCTGCCGGATCAGCCGGTGGGCGGTCAGCGTCCGGGCGCTGACCGTCTCCCGGGGCTGGAAGGACGGCAGCCGGGTGACCGCGTACGTCGAGTGGACCGCCCCGGCCAGCACGCCGAGCGTCAGCACCGCGCCGACCGTCCGCCGCGCCGTCCCGCGCTCCCACAGCCGGAGCGCGCCGAGCACCAGCCCGCCGCCCGCCGCCAGCAGCACCCAGGTCGCGGTGCGGACCGAACTCTGCCCGTGGCCGAGCAGGGCGATCAGCGCCACCACTGCGGCGCCGCCGAGCAGCGTGACCAGGTCGGGGCGGCGGGCGAGCGAGACCCAGGCGGCCGGCACCAGCAGCCCGCTCAGCACGAAGGCGGCCCGGTAGGGGGTGCCGGTCGGGAGGCTCAGACCGTGCCAGAGCAGGACGGTCGGCTCCCACACGAAGCTCGCACCGACCAGCAGCAGCAGCGCGTACCAGCCGATCCGCTCGCGGATGGGCACCCGGCGGTTGAACGGCAGGCCGGCCACCAGCAGCAGGCCGAGCAGGCCGACCGAGACGTTCGGCAGGACGTGGTCCGGGCGGCCGCCGGGCAGCAGCTGGGCCAGGTAGTCGGTCAGCCCGGGCGGCCCGTCGTAGGTGCCGGGCGGGGCCGGCTGGGCGGCCTTGTCCGCCTTCAGACCCACCGTCAGGACGGGAGCGGCCAGCAGCACCCCGAGCACGGCCGTGCCGGCGGCCCGCACCAGCACCCGCAGCCGGGCGAGCACCGGCCGGTCGGTCAGCAGCAGCACCCGGAGCAGCAGGACCAGTCCGGCGCCGAGGGTGGCCATCGCACCGGTGGGGAGGTTGCCGGCCCAGGCCGCCGCGACCGCGAGGCTGCCGAGCACCCGGTGCCGGCCGCGCAGGCACCAGTCGCCGACCAGGCAGAGCAGCGGCAGCGAGACCAGGCCCCACATCCACATCGGGGCGGGCGAGCCGTCGTCGAGCACCCAGGCGCAGAGTCCGTAGCCGACCGCGAGCAGCGCCCGCAGCAGGCCGGAGCCGGGGTGCAGACGGCCCAGGAAGCGGGTCATCAGCGCCGCGCCGAGGCCGATGCCGAACAGGGTGACCAGGAAGACCGGGACGTTCACCGCGGACCGGGGGAACAGGCCGACCAGCCAGGAGAACGGGTTCATCAGGTAGCCGAAGAAGTCGGGCAGGAAGGGCGCGCCGTACCCGCTGTTCCAGTTGAACAGCAGGTCACCGGTGGTGTCGCCGTGCATCAGGTCCCACAGGTGGGCGTGGAACGGGACGAACCGGTCGCCCAGGTCGCCCGCCGTCCGCGAGCGGTCGCCGAACGGGTGGCTCCCGTGCAGCGCCGTCCCCAGGCAGTACGCGCACATCGAGATCCCGGCCGCGAGCGCGGCCGCCGCCGCCTCGGCCCGGCGGCTGGATTCGCTCACGTGCGGCCGCTCCTGACGGTCTGTCCTGATTGTCCGTTTCCGAGCATAGGTGACGGACCGTCAGGAGGGCCCGACCCACTCGCCGGGCGATCCGCCCGGCCGCCCGGAGCGATGTCCGAAACGGTGTCCGATGTCCGAATGGCGGACGTCAGGTGTCAGCCCCTGGGACGCCGGAGTAGGGTCGCGTGCATGTCTCGCAGCCTTCGTCTCGCAGTTGTCCCCGGTGACGGTATCGGCCAGGAAGTGGTGGCCGAGGGCCTCAAGGTGCTCGCCGCCGTCCTCCCCGCCGACGTCAAGGTGGAGACCACCGAGTACGACCTCGGTGCCCGCCTCTATCACCGCACCGGCGAGACCCTGCCGGACGCGGTGCTGGAGGAGCTGAAGACCCAGGACGCGATCCTGCTCGGCGCCATCGGCGACCCGAGCGTGCCGTCCGGCGTGCTGGAGCGCGGGCTGCTGCTCAAGCTGCGGTTCGCCTTCGACCACCACATCAACCTCCGTCCGGGCAAGCTGCTCCCCGGCGTGCAGTCCCCGCTCGGCGGCGACCCCAAGATCGACTTCGTGGTGGTCCGCGAGGGCACCGAGGGCCCGTACGTCGGCAACGGCGGCTCGCTGCGCACCGGCACCGAGCACGAGGTGGCCACCGAGGTCAGCCTGAACACCGCGTTCGGCATCGAGCGGGTGGTCCGGGACGCGTACAAGCGCGCCGCCGCCCGGCCGCGCAAGAAGCTCACCCTGGTGCACAAGAACAACGTGCTGGTGCACGCCGGTCACCTGTGGTCGCGGATCTTCGCCGAGGTCGGCCGGGAGTTCCCCGAGGTCAGCACCGACTACCTGCACGTGGACGCGGCGACCATCTTCTTCGTCACCCAGCCCGAGCGCTTCGACGTGATCGTCACCGACAACCTGTTCGGCGACATCCTCACCGACCTGGCCGCGGCCGTCACCGGCGGCATCGGCCTGGCCGCCTCCGGCAACATCAACCCGAGCGGCGCCTTCCCGTCGATGTTCGAGCCGGTGCACGGCTCGGCCCCGGACATCGCCGGCCAGGGCAAGGCCGACCCGACCGCCACCGTGCTGTCGGTCGCCATGCTGCTGGACCACCTCGGCTTCGCCGAGGAGGCCGCCAAGGTCGAGGCGGCCGTCGCGGCCGACCTGCTGGCCCGCTCCGGCACCCGTTCCACCTCCGAGGTCGGCGACGCGCTCGCCGCCCGAGTATCCGGCTGACGGGCCGGAACCAAGCATCGGGGATCCGGCCGACGGGCCGGCATTTCCCCACGTAGCAGCCGACCGGCTGTTCGGCACGGCCCTCTGGATGCGAGTATCGACAGTGGGCCGTGCCTTCGTGCGTTCTTTCCTCATCGAGGGTGGCGGCCCGGACCAACCCCACGGTGAAGGACAGACAGTCATGAGTACGCCCACCCAGGCGCCCATCACGTTCGACCTCAAGCCCTCCGCGCACCCGCTGGCGGACGGCGAGCGCGCGGCCCGGCTGGCCAATCCCGGCTTCGGACGGGTCTTCACCGACCACATGGTCACCATCCGGTGGACCGAGGGCCGGGGTTGGCACGACGCGCAGCTCGCCCCGTACGCCCCGCTGGAGATCGACCCGGCGAACATGACCCTGCACTACGGTCAGGCGATCTTCGAGGGTCTGAAGGCTTACCGTCAGGCGGACGGCTCGATCGCCACCTTCCGCCCGACCGCCAACGCCGAGCGCTTCCAGGCGTCGGCGCGCCGGCTGGCGATGCCCGAGCTGCCGACCGAGACCTTCGTCGAGGCGGTCGAGCTGCTGGTCCGGCAGGACCAGTCCTGGGTGCCGAACGAGCCGGAGCAGAGTCTCTACCTGCGTCCGTTCATGTTCGCCACCGAGGTCGGCCTGGGTGTCCGCCCGGCCAACGAGTACCTCTTCATGATCATCGCCTCGCCGGCCGGTGCGTACTTCCCCGGCGGCGTGAAGCCGGTCTCGGTCTGGCTCTCCGAGGAGTACGTCCGGGCCGCGCCCGGCGGCACCGGCACCGCCAAGTGCGCCGGCAACTACGCCGCCTCGCTGGTCGCCCAGGCCCAGGCCGCCGAGAAGGGCTGCGACCAGGTGGTCTGGCTGGACGCGGCCGAGCACCGGTGGATCGAGGAGATGGGCGGGATGAACCTGTACTTCGTCTTCGGCGAGGGCGCGGACGCCACCATCGTCACCCCCGAGCTCTCCGGCGCGCTGCTGCCCGGCATCACCCGCGACTCGCTGCTCTCGCTGGCCGCCGACCGCGGCTACGCGGTCCAGGAGCGGAAGATCTCCACCGACGAGTGGAAGCAGGGGAACGCCGACGGCACCCTCACCGAGGTGTTCGCCTGTGGCACCGCCGCCGTGATCACCCCGGTCGGCTCGGTCAAGTCCGCCCGCGCGGACTGGACGGTCGGCGCCGGCGAGCCCGGGCCGATCACCATGGAGCTCCGCAAGGCCCTGCTCGCCCTCCAGGGCGGCCAGGCCGAGGACACCCACGGCTGGCTCCACAAGATCGTCTGACGCCCTCGTCCGGGCGTCCCGCCGACTGCGGGGCGCCCGGTGTGGGTAACCTCGAACCACCCGCTCGTTGAGCCTTGCGGACCGGAAGGAGGGGCCATGAGCGCTGCGACGCACGACTTCGCCGAGACCTGGCACTACTCGGGCGACGACCTCCTCGAAGCCTTCCTGGCGCTGGAGACCCCCGAGGGTTTCAAGGCCGAGCTCATCGACGGGGAGATCATCGTGACCCCACCGCCGGACACCAATCATGAGATCGCGATCGGCCGTTTCGTCCGGCAGGTCTTCCGGAACTGCGCAGCGGATCTCGACTTCGCGCCCGGGATCGGACTCGTCGTCCCCGGAGGACGCTTCATCCCGGACGGTACGTTCATCGAGCGCGGAGCCATGGCCGACCGGGAGTCGTGGTCCGAGCCGATGGGTGTCCTGATGGTGCTCGAGGTCACCTCCAGTCGGCCGGAGAAGGATCGGGAGGCCAAGCGCAAGGGGTACGCCGCTGCCAGGATTCCGCTCTACCTCCTGGTGGACCGTCAGCGGAACGAACTCGTGCTGTACGGCGATCCCGGGGCGGGTGACTACGCATCGGCCCTGCGGGTGGTGCTCGGTGCCGTACTGCCGCTGCCCGAGCCGTTCGGATTCGCGCTGGACACGGCCGACCTGGTCGGCTGACCGTCCCGGATCGCGAGACGGGCGGGCCGCATCGCGGATGGTGTGCCAAACTCCGAGGGTGTCCTCGCTTTCGCTGATTATTAGCAGCAGGCGCGCCGGTCCGCAGTGACCGTCCCCGAGTAACCCATCTCGCGGGGCGACCACCAGCGTCCAGACCCGCGCGCAGACCTCTCGCATCCGCGAGGGGTTTTTTGTTTTGCCCGGACCGGCCACCGGCCCCTCACGAGGGGGTTCGGGGACACCGGGAGCGCGCGGGATGCTGGACAGTGGAGCCGGATCAGGTATCCCGGCAACAGCAGCAGTACCTCCCCGAACGGAGAACCCAGGGTCATGACCGAGGCCAGTAGCCGACCCAACGACAGCTTCCACGTCTTCGACACCACGCTGCGCGACGGCGCCCAGCGCGAGGGCATCAACCTCAGCGTGGCCGACAAGCTGACCATCGCCCGGCACCTGGACGAGTTCGGCGTCGGCTTCATCGAGGGCGGCTGGCCGGGGGCCAACCCGCGGGACACCGAGTTCTTCGCCCGGGCCGCCGCCGAGCTGGAGTTCAAGCACGCCCGGCTGGTCGCCTTCGGCGCCACCCGGCGGGCCGGCGGCAAGGCCGCCGAGGACCCGCAGCTCGCCGCGCTGGTCACCTCGGGCGCGCCGGTGATCACCCTGGTCGCCAAGTCGCACGACCGGCACGTCGAACTGGCCCTGCGCACCACGCTGGACGAGAACCTGGAGATGGTCCGGGACAGCGTCGAGTACCTGCGCTCGCAGGACCGCCGGGTCTTCATCGACTGCGAGCACTTCTTCGACGGCTACCGGGCGAACCGCGAGTACGCCCTCGCGGTGGTCGCCACCGCCCACCGGGCGGGCGCCGACGTGGTGGTGCTCTGCGACACCAACGGCGGGATGCTCCCGCTCGGGGTGCGCGAGATCGTCGCCGACGTGATCGCCGAGACCGGGGCCCGGATCGGCATCCACGCCCAGGACGACACCGGCTGCGCGGTGGCCAACACGCTGGCCGCCGTGGACGCCGGGGCCACCCACGTGCAGTGCACCGCGAACGGCTACGGCGAGCGGGTCGGCAACGCCAACCTGTTCCCGGTGGTCGGCGCGCTGGAGCTGAAGTACGACCGCCGGGTGCTGCCCGCCGGGAAGCTGCCCGAGATGACCCGGATCTCGCACGCGATCGCCGAGGTGGTCAACCTGGCCCCCTCCACCCACCAGCCGTACGTGGGCTTCTCCGCCTTCGCGCACAAGGCCGGGCTGCACGCCTCCGCGATCAAGGTCGACCCGGACCTGTACCAGCACATCGACCCCGAGCGGGTCGGCAACACCATGCGGATGCTGGTCTCCGACATGGCCGGCCGGGCCTCGATCGAGCTCAAGGGCAAGGAGCTCGGCTACGACCTCTCCGCCGACCGCGACCTGGTCGGCCGGGTGGTGGCCAAGGTCAAGGAGCAGGAGAACCTCGGCTTCACCTACGAGGCGGCCGACGCCTCGTTCGAGCTGCTGCTCCGGGACGAGGTGCGGGGCAGCCGGGAGCGGTTCTTCACGCTGGAGTCCTGGCGGACCATCAGCGAGCAGCTGGCGGACGGGAGTCCGGGCAACGAGGCGACCGTGAAGCTCTGGGCCAAGGGCGAGCGCCGGATCGCCACCGGCGAGGGCAACGGCCCGGTGCACGCGCTGGACCAGGCGCTGCGGAGCGCGCTGGAGCACATCTACCCGCAGCTGGCCCAGCTGGAGCTGGTGGACTACAAGGTCCGGATCATGGAGGGCGCGCACGGCACCAGCTCCAAGACCCGGGTGCTGATCGAGTCCACCGACGGGGTGGCCACCTGGTCCACGGTCGGGGTGGCCGACAACGTGATCGGGGCCTCCTGGCTGGCCCTCGAGGACGCCTACACCTACGGCCTGATCCGCGCCGGGCTCGACCCGGCCGCTACGGACTGAGCAGCCGTCAGAAAGGGCCCGCCGTACCCACGGCGGGCCCTTTTCGATGTTCTGGTATCACCGGAGTCGGGCGAGGAGGGCGTGTTCGACGAGGGTGATGAGGGCGCTTTTGGCGCTGTCTCGGCGGCGGGCGTCGAGGGTGATGACGGGGGTGTCGGGGCCGAGTTGGAGTGCTTCGCGGACTTCGTCGGCGGTGTGGGGTTGGTGTCCGTCGAAGCCGTTGAGGGCGACGACGAAGGGGAGTCCGCTGTTTTCGAAGTAGTCGAGTGCGGGGAAGCAGTCGGCGAGGCGGCGGGTGTCGACGAGGACGACGGCGCCGATGGCGCCGCGGACGAGGTCGTCCCACATGAACCAGAAGCGGTCCTGGCCGGGGGTGCCGAAGAGGTAGAGGATGAGGTCTTCGTCGAGGGTGATGCGGCCGAAGTCCATGGCGACCGTGGTGGTGGTCTTGCCCGCGGTGTGGGTGAGGTCGTCGATGCCGGCGCTGGCGCTGGTCATCACGGCTTCGGTGCGCAGCGGGTTGATCTCGGAGACCGCGCCGACCAGGGTGGTCTTGCCGACGCCGAAGCCGCCTGCGACGACGATCTTCGCGGAGGTGGTCGCGCGGGCGGGGGCGGCCGCGTTAGAGCTTGCGAAGTCCACTGAGGACCCTTTCGAGCAGCGTGACATCGGGCTGGTTGCCGGATTCGCCGCCGGCGGCGGGCTGGTGGATGGCGACGAGGCCGGCCTCGGCGAGGTCGGCCACCAGGATGCGCGCCACCCCGAGGGGGAGGTTGAGCAGAGCGGAGACCTCGGCGACGGACTTCACCTCGGTGCACAGGGTGCAGATCCGCTGGTGCTCGGGGAGCATCGAGGCCAGTCGGTCCGGCGAAACATTGGCCGAAACCAGTGCCTCCAGGGCCAGTTCGTACCGGGGGCGGGTGCGTCCGCCGGTCATCGCGAACGGCCGGATCAGCGGTCCGGAGTCCTGTTCGTCGTCGAACTCCTCGACGTGGCCCGGTTCTTCACCGTGGTCGGGGAAGGCGCCGGGGCCCTGGTAGTCCTGGTAGCCCGGGCGCTGCGGCTGCTGGTCGCCGTAGGGCTGGCCGTACTGCGCGGACTGGTCGTACTGCGGCCGGTTCGGCCGACCGTACTGCTGGGGCTGTTGCTGCTGCTGCGCGAACTGCGGCTGGCCGTAGGCGGGTTGGCCGTACGGCTGACCGGGGCCGACGCCGGGGGCTCCGAAGGCGTCATGGCCGGTGCCTGGGTACGGAACGCCGTACTGGCCGCTGCGGTCGTCGGGCGGGGTCACGGTTCCTCTCCTCACAAGGTGCGGCGGTGCGGTGCAGGCACCGACCCCCGAGGGGCCGCTGCCGGTGGTGCGAAGGCCGTACAACGCCCGAACCCGGGCCCACTGTTGGGGCCCGGGACGGACATGAGGTCATTCGAATACCAGGACGGTATCCGACGAACCGTCAGTGCAGGAGACTGCCCTGGAGTTCGGCGCGGAGTGCGGGGGTGAGGACGGCTCCGGCGCGGTCGACGAGGAGGGCCATTTCGTAGCCGACGAGGCCGATGTCGGAGTCGGGGGCGGCGAGGACGGCGAGGGAGGAGCCGTCGCTGACCGCCATGAGGAAGAGGAAGCCGCGTTCCATCTCGACGACGGTCTGGTTGACGTCGCCGCCCTCGAAGATCCGGCTGGCGCCGGAGGTGAGGGAGGTCAGGCCGGAGGCGACGGCGGCGAGCTGGTCGGCCCGGTCGCGGGGGAAGCCTTCGGACATGGCGAGCAGGAGACCGTCGGCGGAGACCACCACCGTGTGCGACACCCCGGGGGTGTTGTCCACGAAATTGGTGATCAGCCAGTTCAGGTTCTGTGCGGCCTGGCTCATCTGACTCAACTCAACGCTCCTGGTGGTTCGAGCCGCCGAAGAGATCGGTGCTGTTCTGCTGCTGGGGGTCGATCCGGAAGCTTCCGGTGTTGCCCTGGTCCGCGCCCGCACTACGGCCCTGTTCGACGCCGCGGCGCAGGTTGGTCAGGCGACCGCGGACCTCCTCGGGGCTGCGCGAGACCTGGGGGCCGTCCTGGGGGCTGGGCTTGGCGTTCCCGGCGACCAGGTTCTGCTTGGGTACCCGGCGGGGCAGGCCGGACGGGGTGGTCCCGCCGGCGGCCGGCTCGCGGAGCTGGTTCGCGCGCTGCCAGTCGCCGTCGTTGGGCGACTGCCAGTCACCCCGCGGGGCGCCGGTCGGGCCGGTCGGCCCGTACCCGCCGAGCGCCGACACCTCGTGGCCCCGGTTCTCCGGAGCCTCGGTGGTGTCCTTGGCACCGGCGAACCAGTTGGGCTTCTCGGCGTCGCCCTGACCGCCGCCGAACATGTTCGGGCCCGGGCGGTCGGCCGAGGCACCCGCACCGGCCAACTGCTGGCCGGGACGGCGCTGCGGCAGACCCGAGCCGAGGGTGCTCGCCGGAGCGGCCGACGGCAGCGCCGCGGGCTCCGGGGTGTACGGGTGGCCGGACGGCTCCTCGTACTGCTCGTACGGCTGGTACTGGTCCTGCTGGTAGCCGTACTGCTCCTGCTGCCCGTACGACTCCTGGGCGGCCGCCTCGGCGTACTGCGGCTCCTGGTACGGCTGGCCGTACGGCGAGTCGCCGTACTGCTGCTGCTCGTCCTGGTAGCCGTAGCCGTCCTCGGCGTACTGCTGCTGGGGCTGCTGGGCGCCGAACGGGTCGCGATAGGCGTCCTCGGCGTACGGCTGCTCGGCGTACTGCTCCGGCTGCTGGTAGGCGTAGGCGTCCTCGGTGTAGCGCTCGGGCGCGTACGGCGACTCCTCGACCTCGGCGTCGATCACCGGCTCCGCACCGGGGCCCGCCTCCAGGGCGGTCCGGCGGCGCTGGTCCAGCCGCTGGGAGCGCTGCATGGCCTCCAGGGCGGGGCTGAAGCCGCTGCTGCCCCCGTGGCCCGTCAGGTGGTCGTCGAAGCCCAGCTCGGCCGCGCTGCGGCCCTGCTCGACCCCGTTCCACTCGTCCTGCGGCTCCTGCTCGGCGAAGATCCGGGAGACGGTGAACTGCTCCTCCGGCTCCGGCAGGGCGGCCAGCTCGGTCAGGTGCTGCGGCAGCATCACCAGCGAGGTGGTGCCGGCCGACTCGCCCGAGGGGCGGAGCTGGACCCGGAGGTCGTGCCGCTGGGACAGCCGGCCGACCACGAACAGGCCCATCCGGCGGGAGATGGTGGCGTCCACCGTGGGCGGCTCGGCCAGCTTCTCGTTGATCTCGGCGAAGTCCTCGGCGGTGAGGCCGATGCCCTTGTCGTGGATCTCGACCAGCACCCGGCCGTCCGGCAGCCGGGTGGCGTTGACCAGTACCCGGGTCTGCGGGCTGGAGAACGAGGTGGCGTTCTCCAGCAGCTCGGCGAGCAGGTGGACGAGGTCGGTCACGGCGGCGCCGATCACCTCGGCCTCCGGGATGCCGGCCAGCTCGATGCGCTCGTACTGCTCCACCTCGGAGGCGGCGGCACGGAGCACGTCGACCAGCGGCACCGGGGTGTTCCAGCGGCGGCCGGCCTCCTCGCCCGCGAGGACGAGCAGGTTCTCGCCGTTGCGGCGCATACGGGTCGCGAGGTGGTCCAGCTTGAAGAGGTTCTCCAGCTGGTCCGGGTCGGCCTCGTTGTTCTCGAGGTCGGTGATCAGCGCCAGCTGACGCTGGATCAGGCCCTGGCTGCGACGGGACAGGTTGGTGAAGATCGCGTTGACGTTGCCCCGGAGCAGGGCCTGCTCGGCGGCCAGCGAGACCGCCTGCTGGTGGACCTGGTCGAAGGCGCGGGCGACCTCGCCGATCTCGTCCTTGCCGTACAGCGGGATCGGCGACACCGAGGTGTCCACCCGGTCCGGGTCGGTCTTGGAGAGCTTCTCGACCAGGTCGGGGAGACGGTGGTTGGCGATCTCCAGCGCGGCGCTGTTCAGGGTGCGCATGCCGAGGATCATCGAGCGGGCGATCAGACCGGTGAAGAGACCGGCCAGGGCCAGCGAGACCACCACGATGACCGAGTTGAGGATCATGTCGGTCTGCGCGCGGTTCTTGATGTTGGCCGCGTCGCCGACGACCTCCTCCAGCAGGCGGGTCTCGGTGGTGCGGAGCGCGTTGATGTGGCTCGCGGTGGCCTGGTTCCACGCCTCGGGCGTGAGACCGGCGTCGCGGGCCGCCTGGAACGCCTTCGCCTCTTCGTTCGGGTTGTTGCGGGCGGTGCCGACGAAGGACAGGCCGAGCGAGATCAGGCCCTGCATGGTCGGCGCGTTGTCGGTGCCGGGCACCTTCAGCGCGGCGCGCTGGTCGGTGGCCGCCTGGGTGACCAGGGCGTCCGCGTAGACCTTGACGTCCTCGGCGGGGCTACCGGTGTTGAACTCGTTGACCGAGACCTGCTCCAGCTTGCTGGCCACGGCCAGCTGCTGGACCAGTTCGAGCTCCTCCTGCGAGGTGGTCCGCTTCTGGCTGATGCCGACCAGCAGGTTGAACATCAGCACGCGCTGGGTCGAGGCGGAGGCCTTGGCCAGCGAGATGGCGTAGATCGCCCGGCCCTTGCTGGTGACGCTGGAGCTGCCGAAGCCGACCGAGTTGTCGTAGGCCATCAGCGGCGCGAGCAGCATCGAGTACGCGGCCTGGGTCGCGGTCGCGTACAGCTCGGGCTTGTAGGCGTTCTGGCGCAGGTGCGGCAGGTGCACCACGAGCTGCTGGAAGGCGGCGTCGCGGCGGGACAGCATGTCGTCGTCGGAGATCGCGTTGAACGCGGTCCGGTACTCGGCCAGGGCCTGGTCGGTCTTGTCCCGGTACTTCTTCACCTCGCCCTTGTCGTCCAGCCCGACCAGCAGGGGGATCGAGGTGAGGTCGCGCTCGGACTCCAGCGCGTGGGCCAGCTCGGTGGCGGCCTTGGCGAGCTGGGCGGTCTTCTCGGCGTGGGTGGCCTTGACGAAGTCGTCGAAGGAGCTGTTGACGCGGAGGCCGCCGAAGACCAGCGAGATGATCACCGGGATCAGCAGGATCGCGATCAGACGGGTGGGCACCCGCCAGTTCCGGGGCGCCAGGAACTCGTACCGGCTCGGGGCCGGCGTGGCGGCGGAACTCCTCGCTCCGGCCGGTCCGTTGGCCGCCGGGGCCGCGGGTCGCTCCTCCGCGCTCGGCGTGAACGCCGAGAACCCGGGGGCCTGGCCGCTGCCGCCCGACTCGTTCTCGCGGGGCTCGGAGCGCCGCTGCGGGGTGACTGGCTGCTTACGCCTCACTCGACAACAACCTCTCTAATCCCCGCTCGCCGCAGCCCGCTGCTGGGTGGAACTGCCAGGGTGGCGATGGGGTAGCTGGCATTTCAGCACGTGTGCGGATGGGGGACAAACAGGCATCCGCGCACGATTTGCTGCGTACAAATCAGACATTCACTATCAAGAGCGGACCGAATACTGCAGAGTGCGGTCCGAATACTACGGAGAGTTACTTTCGATCTTTAAATGCCTACCGAACCGTTATCACTCTCACCCGACCGTTCACCTCCGGGTACGAACTCTCGGTGACCCGGGGTGGGACGACTAGCGCAGTCGGGCGAGGAGGGCGTGTTCGACGAGGGTGATGAGGGCGCTTTTGGCGCTGTCGCGGCGGCGGGCGTCGAGGGTGATGACGGGGGTGTCGGGGCCGAGTTGGAGTGCTTCGCGGACTTCGTCGGCGGTGTGGGGTTGGTGTCCGTCGAAGCCGTTGAGGGCGACGACGAAGGGGAGTCCGCTGTTTTCGAAGTAGTCGAGTGCGGGGAAGCAGTCGGCGAGGCGGCGGGTGTCGACGAGGACGACGGCGCCGATGGCGCCGCGGACGAGGTCGTCCCACATGAACCAGAAGCGGTCCTGGCCGGGGGTGCCGAAGAGGTAGAGGATGAGGTCTTCGTCGAGGGTGATCCGGCCGAAGTCCATGGCGACCGTGGTGGTCGTCTTCCCGGAGACATGGCTGAGGTCGTCGATGCCGGCGCTGGCGCTGGTCATGACGGCTTCGGTGCGCAGGGGGTTGATCTCGGAGACCGCGCCGACCAGGGTGGTCTTGCCGACGCCGAAGCCGCCTGCGACGACGATCTTCGCGGAGGTGGTCGCGCGGGCGGGGGCGGCCGCGTTAGAGCTTGCGAAGTCCACTGAGGACCCTTTCGAGCAGCGTGACGTCAGGCGTTCCGCCCGACTCGCCCGCGGCGGCGGGCTGGTGGATGGCGACAAGACCGGCTTCCGCCAGGTCGGCGACGAGGATCCGGGCGACCCCGAGCGGCACGCCGGCCAGCGCGGAGATCTCGGCGACGGATTTCACTTCGCGGCAGAGACTCACGATCCGGGCGTGCTCGGGCAGCAGGCCACCGGTGCGCTCGGCGGAGGCGGTGGTGGAGATCAGCGCCTCGATCGCGAGCTGGTACCTGGGCCGGGTGCGGCCGCCGGTCATCGCGTACGGACGGACCAGCGGCTGCTGCTCGTACCCGCCGGACTCCTGGCCGCCGTAGCCACTGCCGCTGCCGGACTGCCGGGGGCCGTAACCGCCGCCGCCGTACCCGTTGTTGCCGTAGGAGCCGGCGGGTGTCGGGGTCATGAGTCCTCCTTGTGCTGCCGCCGTTCGCAGCAGGTTCCGGCTGGGTGAAGGCCAGCCGAGGCGGTGGTGTCAACCGCCCTGCGGCGGCTGACGGCTGGGGCGCCGGACCGGGTCGGTCGGTCCGGCGCATCGAGGTTGACGAACCGTCAGTGCAGGAGACTGCCCTGGAGTTCGGCGCGGAGTGCGGGGGTGAGGACGGCTCCGGCGCGGTCGACGAGGAGGGCCATTTCGTAGCCGACGAGGCCGATGTCGGAGTCGGGGGCGGCGAGGACGGCGAGGGAGGAGCCGTCGCTGACTGCCATGAGGAAGAGGAAGCCGCGTTCCATCTCGACGACGGTCTGGTTGACGTCGCCGCCCTCGAAGATCCGGCTGGCGCCGGAGGTGAGGGAGGTCAGGCCGGAGGCGACGGCGGCGAGCTGGTCGGCCCGGTCGCGGGGGAAGCCTTCGGACATGGCGAGCAGGAGACCGTCGGCGGAGACCACCACCGTGTGCGACACCCCGGGGGTGTTGTCCACGAAATTGGTGATCAGCCAGTTCAGGTTCTGTGCGGCCTGGCTCATCTGACTCAACTCAACGCTCCTGGTGATCTGGGCCGAACTCCCCGGAACCCGGGTTGCCCTGCGCACCGTTCTGCCGGCCGCCGCCGTTGCGGTGGCCTCCCCCGAAGCCGTCGAAGCCCTGCGGGCCACGGCTCTGCTGCTGCCCCTGGCCCGGCTGCTGCCCCTGGGCCTGCTCCGCGCCCGCCTGCCGGCCCTGCTGGATGCCGCGGCGCAGGTTGGTGAGCCGGCCGCGCACCTCCTCGGGGGCGCGGGAGACCTGCGGACCGGTCAGCGGCGCCGCCTCGGCGGTGCCGGAGACCAGGTTGGCCTGCGGGGTCCGCCGGGGCAGGCCCGACATGGTCAGCCCGTCGGAGGACGGCTCCCGGACCTGCTCGGCCCGGCGCCAGCGCTCGTCGTTGGCGGACGGCCGCCACGGCGCGTCCCCGAAGCCGGGGGCCCGCTGGGCCTGCTCCTGCTGGGGCGCCTGCGGCTGCTGCGGGCCCTGTGCCGGACCGGCCTGCTGCTGCGGACGCGGGGCGGCGCCCGGCTCGGTGAAGCCGGGGGCGGAGGTGCCGGGCCGCCGGGGCTGGTAGGACCGCGGACGGTCCTCCGGGCCACCGGGCTGGGCCGGACCCTGCTG
Organism: Kitasatospora sp. NBC_00070; assembly: GCF_045041205.1. Classification (NCBI taxonomy): domain Bacteria; kingdom Bacillati; phylum Actinomycetota; class Actinomycetes; order Kitasatosporales; family Streptomycetaceae; genus Kitasatospora; species Kitasatospora sp. NBC_00070. The sequence goes on from NZ_CP108247.1 coordinate 4,973,985, forward strand.
CGGGGCCGGCCGGCCCTCGGTGCCCCTGGCCCGGCCGGGCAGCGGCTGGCCGCCGCCCTGACCGAGCGGGCCATGGCCCTGCTGGCCCTGACCCTGCTGGCGCGGGGCCTGCTGGCTCTGGGCCTGCGGGCGCTGACCGAAGTCCTGGCCCGGCCGGAGCCGGCCCGCCGACGCGTCCTGCGGACGCGTCCACTGCTGGGTGTCCTCCGCGCCGGGACCGGTCGGCAGCGCCATCGGCTGCTGCTGGACCGGCTGGGGGAGCGGCTGCGGGGCGTGCTGCTGCGGTGCCGGGGTGGGTACGGTGGGCAGCACCGGCTCGACCAGACCGAGCCCGAGCGGGTCGCGCGGGTCGATCTCGCTGGCCTCGAAGCGCGGCCGGGCGAACTGCGCGGTGGAGTCCGGTGCACCGGACTCCAGCGGCGCCGGGAACTGCTGCTGCTGCGGAGCCGGGGCCTGCTGCTGGACGGGAGCCTGCGGGGCCCCCTGCTCGAACGGCTGGCGCTGGGCCGGCTCCTGCGGACGGCGCCGCGCCGGGTCGGGCTGGGTGGCCCGGCCGTGCTGCGGCTGGTCGGCCCAGGCGGTGTCGGCGGCGTTCCCGGTGGGCCCGCCGACCGGCGGACGCTGCTGCCGGCCGGGGCCGGGACGGCCCTGACCGGGGCCCTGCTCCTGCGGGGCACGGCGCTGCTGACCCGCACCGGGGCCGGTCCGGCCCGGCAGGCCGGGCGCACCGGAGGCGCCGGGGACGCGCCGCGGCGGCAGGCCCTCGGCCGGGGTCTCGCGCAGTGCCTGCCCAGCCTCCCGGGTCGGCAGCGCGCCGGCCGGGGCACCGAACAGACCGCCGGCGCCGGGGGCGCCACCGGGACCGCCGGGGCGACCGCCCTGGAGCTGCGGACGAGCGCCCGGAGCGGCACCGGGGCCGCCCTGGCCGAGCGCGGCGGCACCACGGCCGGCCAGCGCCTCGGCGACGTTCGGACGGCCCTGCTGACGCGGCGTCGGACCGACGCCGCGCTGCTGCTTGCCCTGGGCGGAGCCGGGACGGCCGGGGCCGCGCCGGTCGCCGGAGGTGGTGACGTCGAGCGGGAGCATGACCAGCGCGGTGGTGCCGCCGGAGTCGCTCGGGCGGAGCTGGATCCGGATGCCGTGACGGAGCGACAGCCGGCCGACCACGAACAGGCCCATCCGGCGGGAGACCGAGACGTCCACCACGGGCGGGTTGGCCAGGCGCTCGTTGATGTCGGCCAGGTCGTCGGGGGAGAGGCCGATGCCGGTGTCGTGGATCTCGACCAGCACCCGGCCGTCCGGCAGCGCGTGGCCGGTGACCCGGACCCGGGTCTGCGGGCTGGAGAACGAGGTGGCGTTCTCCAGCAGCTCGGCGAGCAGGTGGACGAGGTCGTTGACGACCCGGCCCGCGACCTCGGCCGACGGCACCGAGGCGAGCTCGATGCGCTCGTACTGCTCCACCTCGGAGGCGGCGGCACGGAGCACGTCGACCAGCGGGACGGGGCGGGTCCAGCGGCGGCCCGGGTCCTCGCCCGCGAGGACGAGGAGGTTCTCGCCGTTACGGCGCATACGGGTCGCGAGGTGGTCGAGCTTGAACAGGTTGGCCAGCTGGTCCGGGTCCGCCTCGCGGCTCTCCAGCTCGGAGATCAGCGACAGCTGACGCTGGATCAGGCCCTGGCTGCGGCGCGAGAGGTTGGTGAACATCGCGTTGATGTTGCCTCGGAGCAGCGCCTGCTCGGCGGCCAGCGAGACCGCCTGCTTGTGCACCATGTCGAAGGCGTGCGCCACGTGGCCGATCTCGTCCGCCGAGTCGACACCGACGGGTTCGACGGTGACGTCGACGTCGTGCGGGTCGCTCTCGGAGAGGGTCTTGACCAGCTCGGGCAGCCGCCGCTCGGCGACGTCCTCGGCCGCGACCTGCAGCCGGGTCAGCGAGCGCACCATGCCGCGGGCCACCAGGGCGGCGCCGGCGATGGCGACGATCAGCACCAGGGCGATCAGCGCACCGTTGACCAGGGCCTCGGTGTCGGCCGCGTCCTGGAGCTCGCCGGCCTTGCCGTCCAGCGCCTCCAGCAGCTTGGTCTCGCTCTTCTGCTGCGCGTTGATCTTCACGCTGGCCTGGTCGTACCAGAGCTTGTACGAGAGCGAGTCGGTCTGCTTGATGCCGTTCGCGGTGAGGACCCGCTTGGTGTAGCGGTCCGAGTCGGCGATCTGCTGATTGCGGGCCATCCCGGCGTTCAGCGCCTGGGCCTCACTGTCACCGTAGATCGCGGTGAAGTTGGTGAGCGCGTTGCCCTCGGAGATCTGCAGCCGGATGCCGAAGGTCTCGTCGGAGGGGCTCAGGTTCGGACCCTGCGGGTTGGCCAGCGCGGCGCTGATCAGCGCGCGCTGCATGGAGGTGTTCTCCTTGGCCAGCGAGAACTGCTGCAGGGCGCGGGTGATCTTGACCAGCTCGGTCGAGTTCGAGGCGATCGCGATGTCCTGCGTGATGGACAGCAGGTTCTTGATGATCACGTCGTAGTTGGTGATCGTCGCCTGGATGTTGTTGGTGTCCCGGTACGCGTTGCTGCGGGCCTCGGCGAGCTGGTTGAGGTCGCGGCGGACCTGCAGCAGCAGGGCCTTGCCACCGGCCAGGTCGAGCTCGTCGAAGTTGTCCGAGCTGGCCGCGAACGCCTTGCTCAGCGCGTCGGAGTTCTTCCGGGCGGTGACGATGTCGTCGTCCTTGGCCCGCTCGGCCGCGTGCTCGAGACCGCCGTTGGTGATCGGGCCCGCACTGATGTCGCGCTCGGTCTGCAGGGCGCTGGCCAGGGCGGTGGCCTTCTTGGCCAGGTCGGCGAGGTTGGCCATCTGGGAGAGCTGGCTGGAGTTCTGCAGCGAGGCCTCGACCCGGAGGCCGCCCAGGACCAGCGCGACCACCACGGGGAGCAGCAGCAGGGCGATCAGACGGGTACGGATCCGCCAGTTGCGCATCGCGAACCGGCGCAGACCGGTGGCCCGGCGCCGGGTCAGCGTGTTGCGCAGCCGGGAGCGACCGCGCTGCTCGGACTCCGTGCCCTCCGGGCCGTCCTGCGGCTCGGGCTCACCGCCGCCGACTATCTGCTCACCGGGGCCGGTGAGCGGCGTTGCCTGGTGGGGGCCTGCCACGGGCTCACGCGACTCCGGGTCTCCCGCGGCGCCGCTGCCCCTCTTGAAACGTCCCTGCACTGGCGTCGCAACCTCTGGACCGGGCGCCCCTCCCCGCTTGCGCGGATGGGGCGGTGTCGAGTTTTTCCGTCGCATTCCAGCACAGCGGGAGAAGTCCAACAAGGGGCGTTACCTGTCGGTGTCCTGGGCTACCCACTGCGCGCACCGTCTCACTGAGTGTGCGGCAATCGGGCCGGAATACCACCCTTTTCGGACACTCGCCGGATACATGCCAACTGGACCCCGGATCCCCCGGAGTCGCAGACGTTCCTGAATGTCCGAGATATCGGAATTGTCGGCATGGCCCGTCGGTGCGAAATGCCGGGGATGGCGGCATTGTCCGGCAATTTGTGAGCAAAATCACAGCGGAAATATGTAGCCGTGATCAGGATGCCTGTGGAAAGAGCATCCGTTGCCCCGCCGCCGGACCGTCTACCCTGGAGCGCTGTGCCCAGGCGTCAGCCTGCCCAGAATCACCGTCGCCGACTCCTCCGAGCGGCCCCGAACCCAGAGGTGTGACGCAATGTCCCAGCCGGCGAACCAGGCCACCACGTCCGTGTCCGCGAGCGGCTCGACCGCCAATCCGCGCCGGACTTCGCTGGCCTCGATCGAGGACTTCGGGCAGCTGCCCGGCCTGCGCGCCTCGCAGGGCCCGCGCGAGTACGCGACCGACCTGCCGATGGTCACCGCCAACCCGCGCCGCACCGTGCTGTCGGTCGCCCCGGCCCCGCGCCGGCCGCGCGACTGACCCGCGCCCGGCTCCGTTCCGAGCACCGCCCGAGGGGCGCCGACCCGCACACCGCCGGGTCGGCGCCCCTCTCGCGATAGCCTGGGGACCGTTCGAGCAGGGCCCGGTCGGCCGGCGCCCGACAGACCGAGAGGCTCCCCACCGTGCGCATTGCCAGGTTCTCCGTCCGGGAAGGGAGTCCTGCCGCCGGCAGCGTCTCCTTCGGCGTGGTGGAGGGTGACCCCACCCAGCCCGAGTCGCTGGTGGTGCACGGCCTGGCCGGCCACCCGATCGTCTCGATGCAGCTCAGCGGCGAGAGCTACCGGATGCAGGACATCCGGCTGCTGTCGCCGATCCTGCCCAACAAGGTGGTCGCGGTCGGCCGCAACTACGCGGCGCACGCCAAGGAGCTCGGCAACGAGGTCCCGGACGTCCCGCTGACCTTCTTCAAGCCCTCCACCGCCGTGATCGGCCCGACCGAGGCGATCGCGTACCCGCCGTTCTCCTCGGACGTCCAGCACGAGGCCGAACTCGCCGTGGTGATCGGCCGGATGGGCCGCGAGGTGCCGCTGGAGCGGGTGCCCGAGATCATCTTCGGCTACACCTGCGCGAACGACGTGACCGCCCGCGACGTCCAGCAGCGCGAGGGCCAGTGGGCCCGCGCCAAGGGCTTCGACACCTCCTGCCCGCTCGGCCCGTGGATCGAGACCGAGCTGGACCCGAGCGACCTGGCGATCACCTGCACCGTCAACGGTGAGCTCAAGCAGACCGGCCGGACCTCCCTGATGGTCCGTTCGATCGCCGAGCTGATCGTGCACATCTCGGAGGCCATGACCCTGCTGCCCGGTGACGTCATCCTCACCGGCACCCCGGCCGGGGTCGGCCCGCTCAACGTCGGCGACGAGGTCGCCGTCTCCATCGAAGGCATCGGCACTCTCGCCAATAAGGTCATCTCTCGCTGAAAAGAGCTGTAAGCGTGGCTAACACCGAGCTGGACCCGACCGTCCGGGTCCGCTTCTGTCCCTCCCCGACCGGCAACCCGCACGTGGGCCTGGTCAGGACCGCCCTCTTCAACTGGGCCTTCGCCCGCCACCACGGCGGCAAGCTGGTGTTCCGGATCGAGGACACCGACGCGGCCCGGGACTCCGAGGACTCGTACCACCAGCTGCTGGACGCGATGCGCTGGCTCGGCTTCGACTGGGACGAGGGCCCCGAGGTCGGCGGCCCGCACGAGCCGTACCGGCAGTCGCAGCGGATGGACATCTACGCCGACGTCGCCCGCAAGTTGCAGGAGGGCGGCCACGCCTACCACTGCTACTGCTCCACCGAGGAGCTGGACGCCCGCCGCGAGGCGGCCCGGGCGGCCGGCAAGCCCTCCGGCTACGACGGCCACTGCCGTGAGCTGAGCGCCGATCAGGTCGAGGTCTACCGGCAGGAGGGGCGTCAGCCGATCCTGCGGTTCAGGATGCCCGACTCGACCATCGTCTTCGACGACCTGGTCCGCGGGAAGCTCAGCTTCGAGCCGGAGAACGTGCCGGACTACGGCATCGTCCGGGCCAACGGCGCGCCGCTGTACACCCTGGTCAACCCGGTGGACGACGCCCTGATGGGCATCACCCACGTGCTCCGCGGCGAGGACCTGCTCTCCTCGACGCCGCGTCAGATCGCCCTCTACGCCGCGCTGGCCGAGATCGGCGTCGGCGACGGCTCCACCCCGCGCTTCGGCCACCTGCCGTACGTGATGGGCGAGGGCAACAAGAAGCTGTCCAAGCGCGACCCGCAGGCCAGCCTCAACCTGTACCGCGAGCGCGGCTTCCTGCCCGAGGGCCTGCTCAACTACCTGGCGCTGCTGGGCTGGTCGCTCTCCGAGGACCAGGACCGGTTCTCCATGGAGGAGTTCGTCGCGGCCTTCGACATCGCCAAGGTGAACGCCAACCCGGCCCGCTTCGACCTGAAGAAGTGCGAGTCGATCAACGGCGACCACCTTCGCCTGCTCGCGCCGGACGAGTTCGTCCGCCGCCTGGTGCCGTACCTGCAGGCCCCCGGCCTGCTGCCGGCCGAGCCGACCGCCGAGCAGCTCGACCTGCTCGCCGCGGTGGCGCCGCTCACCCAGGAGCGGATGGTCGTGCTGAGCGAGATCGTCACCATGGCGGGCTTCCTCTTCGTCGACCCGGCCGACTTCACGGTGGACGCCGAGGACGCGGCCAAGGCGCTCACGGCGGAGGCCCGCCCGGTGCTGACCGCCAGCGTCGCGGCGCTGACCGAGCTGGCCGACTTCACCCCCGAGCCGATCCAGGCGGCGCTGCGCGCGGCCCTGGTGGACGGCCTGGGCATCAAGCCCAAGTTCGCCTTCACCCCGCTCCGGGTGGCCGTCACCGGCCGCCGGGTCTCCCCGCCGCTCTTCGAGTCGATGGAGCTGCTCGGCCGCGCCGAGACGCTGCGCCGGCTGACGGCGGCGCTGGAGCTGACGCCGGAGGCGTGATCCGGCCCGCTCCGAGGGGCTGCGTTGACCAGCGACGCAGCCCCTCGGGGCACTGCCTGCGGTTATGGATTTTGGAGCGGGGCCGGGTGTCGGGTAATGTTCTTTCTGCGCCGCCCGGGAGGGACAGGGCGAGGGACCAGAAACCTCGCCAGGAACAGACCAGCGGTCGCAACGCCGAGAAAAACCCCGTCAGGGGTTGAACTCTGGTGGGGTATGGTGTAATTGGCAGCACGAGTGATTCTGGTTCATTTAGTCTAGGTTCGAGTCCTGGTACCCCAGCGCAGTATCGAAGTACAAGCCCCCGTTGTGTAGCGGCCTAGCACGCTGCCCTCTCACGGCAGTAGCGCCGGTTCGAATCCGGTCGGGGGTACGCAACAAATCGAGATCAAGCCCCCGTTGTGTAGCGGCCTAGCACGCTGCCCTCTCACGGCAGTAGCGCCGGTTCGAATCCGGTCGGGGGTACCAGATCCTCTCCACTGTCACCACCGGACGAGTTCGCAACCCCGGTCCTGACGAAGCATGGGATCACCAAGTTTGCCCCCGTTGTGTAGCGGCCTAGCACGCTGCCCTCTCACGGCAGTAGCGCCGGTTCGAATCCGGTCGGGGGTACCAGAGCGGAACGGCCGGTGGGCGTCGCAGCCCACTGGCCCGATGCTTTGTTGGGGTATGGTGTAATTGGCAGCACGAGTGATTCTGGTTCATTTAGTCTAGGTTCGAGTCCTGGTACCCCAGCCAGTAGTACGGCCCCGGTGATCCGGGGCTTTTCTGCGTTCCGGGACGGGCGCGGGAGAGCGGAAGAACGGCCCCCTCGGGGGCCGTTCGGCGTTTCCGGGACGGACGGGGTCTAGCCGCGGCGCAGGGCCTCGGTGAGGCGGTTGGCGGACTCGATGATGGCCTGGGCGTGCATCCGGCCGGGGTGGCGGGTCAGGCGCTCGATCGGGCCCGAGACCGAGACGGCGGCCACCACGCGGTTGGAGGGGCCGCGGACGGGGGCGGAGACGGACGCCACGCCCGGCTCGCGCTCGCCGATCGACTGGGCCCAGCCGCGCCGCCGGACGCCGCTCAGGGCGGTCGCGGTGAACCGCGCGCCCTGGAGGCCGCGGTGCAGGCGCTCGGGCTCCTCCCAGGCCAGCAGGACCTGGGCGGCGGAGCCGGCCTTCATCGGCAGCGTGGAGCCGACCGGCACGGTGTCGCGCAGACCGGAGAGCCGCTCGGCGGCGGCCACGCAGATCCGCATCTCGCCCTGCCGGCGGTAGAGCTGGGCGCTCTCGCCGGTGACGTCGCGCAGGTGTGTGAGCACCGGCCCGGCGGTGGCGAGCAGGCGGTCCTCGCCCGCCGCGGCGGAGAGCTCGGAGAGTCGGGGGCCGAGGATGAAACGGCCCTGCATGTCCCTGGTGACCAGGCGGTGGTGTTCGAGTGCGACGGCGAGTCGGTGGGCGGTGGGCCGCGCCAAACCGGTGGCGGCGACCAGCCCCGCCAACGTGGCGGGGCCCGACTCCAGTGCGCTGAGCACCAGAGCGGCCTTGTCGAGAACGCCGACGCCGCTAGAGTTGTCCATGCCCTGATACTGCAGTCTCATTCCGCGAGACGCAAGTTCAATTCTCCGGGAAAAGCGCCACTCTTGGTGGAGCAGCCCGGGAGACACCCAGCTTCGGACCATCATCCAACGTCCGCATGCTGGACACGATCCGGCGTGCAGGTCGTCCGGACCAGCGCCTCACCAGGGCGGGCGGACACACGACCTCGATCACACGAGAAGGCCGGCAGAGCGGCCGGCTGGAGGGAAAGCGATGGGACGGACACTCGCAGAGAAGGTCTGGGACGACCACGTCGTCCGGCGCGCCGAGGGCGAGCCCGACCTGCTCTACATCGACCTGCACCTGCTGCACGAGGTGACCAGCCCGCAGGCCTTCGACGGTCTCCGGCTGGCCGGCCGGAAGGTCCGCCGGACCGATCTGACGATCGCGACCGAGGACCACAACACCCCGACGCTGGACATCGACAAGCCGATCGCGGACCCGGTCTCCCGGGTCCAGCTGGAGACGCTGCGCGCCAACGCCGCCGAGTTCGGGGTCCGGATCCACTCGCTCGGCGACATCGAGCAGGGCGTCGTGCACGTGGTCGGCCCGCAGCTCGGTCTGACCCAGCCCGGCACCACGGTGGTCTGCGGCGACTCGCACACCTCCACCCACGGCGCCTTCGGGGCGCTGGCGTTCGGCATCGGCACCAGCCAGGTCGAGCACGTGCTGGCCACCCAGACGCTGCCGCTGGCCCCGTTCAAGACTATGGCGATCACGGTCGAGGGCGAGCTGCCCGACGGCGTCACCGCCAAGGACCTGATCCTGGCCATCATCACCAGGATCGGCACCGGCGGCGGCCAGGGCTACGTCCTGGAGTACCGCGGTTCGGCGATCCGCGGCCTCTCCATGGAGGCCCGGATGACGATCTGCAACATGTCGATCGAGGCGGGCGCCCGGGCCGGCATGATCGCCCCGGACCAGATCACCTTCGACTACCTGGAGGGCCGCCCGCACGCCCCCAAGGGCGCCGAGTGGGACGCGGCGGTGGAGTACTGGCGCACGCTGGCCACCGACGAGGACGCGGTCTTCGACGCCGAGGTGTTCATCGACGCCACCGAGCTGACCCCGTTCGTCACCTGGGGCACCAACCCGGGCCAGGGCGCGCCGCTGGGCGCCAACGTGCCGGACCCGGCCTCGTTCGCCGACCCCTCGGAGCGGGTCGCGGCCGAGAACGCGCTCAAGTACATGGGCCTGGAGGCCGGTACGCCGCTGCGCGAGGTCAAGGTCGACGCGGTCTTCGTCGGCTCCTGCACCAACGGCCGGATCGAGGACCTGCGGGCCGCCGCGGCCATCGTCGAGGGCCGCACCATCGCCGAGGGCGTCCGGATGCTGGTCGTCCCCGGCTCGGTCCGGGTCGCCCTGCAGGCGATCGAGGAGGGCCTGGACAAGGTCTTCACCGCCGCCGGCGCCGAATGGCGGCACGCGGGCTGCTCGATGTGCCTGGGCATGAACCCGGACCAGCTGGCGCCGGGCGAGCGCTGCGCCTCGACCTCCAACCGCAACTTCGAGGGACGGCAGGGCAAGGGCGGCCGTACCCACCTGGTGTCCCCTCAGGTCGCCGCCGCCACCGCTCTGCTGGGCCGGCTGGCCGCACCCGCCGATCTGTCGTCCGACGTCGCTGTGGAGGTCTGAGCAGCCATGGAGAAGTTCACCACGCACACCGGCCGGGCCGTTCCGCTGCGCCGCAGCAATGTCGACACCGACCAGATCATCCCGGCGCACTGGCTGAAGAAGGTCACCCGGACGGGATTCGAGGACGGGCTGTTCGAGGCCTGGCGCAAGGATTCCGAGTTCATCCTCAACCAGCCCGAGCGACAGGGTGCCTCGGTGCTGGTGGCCGGTCCCGAGTTCGGTACCGGTTCCTCGCGCGAACATGCGGTCTGGGCACTTCAGAACTACGGTTTCCAGGCTGTCATCTCGTCCCGATTCGCCGACATCTTCCGCGGTAACTCGCTGAAGAACGGTCTGCTCACCGTACTGCTGCCGCAGGAGACGGTGGATCAGCTGTGGGCCCTGACCGAGGCCGATCCGACCGTCGAGATCACCGTTGACCTGGAGACCAGGGAGGTCCGCGCCCCCGGCGTGACCGCCTCTTTCGAGTTGGACGACAACGTCCGCTGGCGTCTGCTCAACGGTCTGGACGACATCAGCATCACGCTCCAGAACGAAGGCGACATCGCCGAGTTCGAGGCCACCAGGCCGGGCTTCAAGCCGCGTACGCTGCCGGTGCTCTGAGCCCCTGATTCCTGACGGTCCGCCGGATGGCCCACCCCTCCCGAGGGGTGGGCCATCGGTCTGTTCCGGGCCCGAGTTGAGCTCCGGATAAACCCCCGGGCAGCGCAACTCCGTACAGATGGCACAATCGTTGCATGCACCGGCACCATGAACCTCCGTACGGGGACTGCGAACCAGCGTCCTCGGAGGGGATGGGCGACCCGGAAGTCACCGCGCTCTTCGCGCTGGTGGCCGAGCGGTTGAAGCAGGCACATGCCCGCGTTCATGCGCTGAACGTGTCAACCGAGGCAAAGACCGCTCTCACCCGCCAACTGTTGATCGTCACCGAGACCGCCAAGCGCGATCTTCCGGGGGCGGCAAGGCGGTTGGCGCGCTTTGTGCAAGACCTCGACGAGGGGCGCCCGCCACTCGGATGAGGTCCCGGACGCGCAAATCCATTGCGACACTAGGGTGATTCGCGCGTTTGGTAATTGAAACTCCGCAGATACATACCTAACGTGCGAATTGAACGGATGGAATCATCCGGCGCCCGTTTCCGAAGGGGAAGACGTGAACAAGGCTCAGCTTGTCGAAGCGGTGGCCGAGCAGCTGGGCGGTCGCAAGGCTGCCGCAGAGGCCGTCGACGCAGTGCTCGACACCATGGTGCGTGCCGTTGTGGCCGGTGACCGGGTGTCGGTCACCGGCTTCGGCACCTTCGAGAAGGTCGACCGCTCCGCGCGGTTCGCCCGCAACCCGCAGACCGGCGAGAAGGTCAAGGTCAAGAAGACCGCCGTGCCGCGCTTCCGTCCCGGCCAGGGCTTCAAGGACCTGGTCAGCGGCAGCAAGAAGCTGCCGAAGGAGGGTCCGTCGGTCAAGAAGGCGCCCAAGGGCTCCCTCACCCCGGGCAAGAGCGGCACCACCGCCGCCGTCAAGCGTGCCGCGACCAAGCGTGCCGCCACGGCCGCCGCCGCTGCTCCGGCCAAGCGCACCGCGGCCAAGAAGGCCACCACCGCGGCGAAGACCACGGCGGTCAAGACCACCGCGGCGAAGAAGACCACGGCGACCGCCGCCAAGAAGGCGACGGCGGTCAAGAAGACGGCGGCGGCCAGCAAGACCACCGCCGCGAAGAAGACCACCGCGGTCAAGAAGACCACGGCGGCCAAGACCACCGCGGCGGCCAAGAAGGCCGCTCCCGCCAAGAAGGCGACGGCGGCGGCGAAGAAGACCGCCCCCGCGAAGAAGACCGCCACGCGCAAGACCACCGCGCGCCGGTCCACCGCCAAGTAGTTCTGGCGATCGGTCAACCGACGGCGGGTCAATCCGCCGTGAGCCGTGGCGGCTCGCATCCGGGTCATTCCCGGAGCGGGCCGCCACGGCTCTTTTCGGTCAGGACCCCTGACGGCCGATCGGGAGTTCGTAGCTGATGTCCCAGCGCGAATCCGGCACCACCAGCTCGGCGGTCTCCACTGCCCGGCCGTCCGCGTCGTAGTAGGTGCGCTCGATCAGCGTCACCAGGTCGCCGGCCGACACCCCGAGCAGGTTGGCCTGCTGCGCGGTGGCGCGGGAGGGGCGGGTCCGCTCCAGCGCGCGCTCCACCTGCACCCCGATCGCCGCCATCCGGCGCACCACGCCCTGGCCGGCCAGCGGGCCGTACTCGGGACAGATCACCGGCGAGCCCTCGGTCAGCGCCAGCGGCTCCCAGCTGTTGGCGAGCAGGACGGGCTGACTGTCGATCAGGAACTCGTAGACCGTGTGCACCGTCGGCGTCCCGGGCTCCAGGCCCAGCCGGGCGGCCGCCTCGGGCGGGGCGGGGACGTTGGTCCCGGTGCTGGACTCCCAGCTGCCGGTGCCGTCGATCTCGCCCAGGTCGGCCCGGAAGGACGCCGGGGTGCCGATCCTGGAGCGGACCATCGCGCGCCGCGGCACCGGGCGGCGGACGTAGGTGCCTGAGCCGCTGCGGCCCTCCAGCAGGCCCTCGGTGATCAGCAGCTGCTGGGCGCGCTGCAGCACGTTCGGGTCGACGTCGTACTCGATCGCCAGCTTGGCGCGGGACGGCAGGACGTCGCCGATCTGCCACTCGCCCAGGTCGATGCGGCGGCGCAGATCGGCGGCGATGCGCTGGTACTGGCGCTCAGCAGGTGACATCTGGCTCTCCCGGCGGCAGGCACGACCCGACCGAGTTCGGCAGGGCGGGTGATTCAGCGTTGACAATCTAATGCATCAGGTGGAATCTAATTACTTAGATTCACGTTCCGTAACCAGCTGCTCGCGGGGAGAGTCGTTGCGTGCGAACCACCAGGGTGTTTGACGTGGCGAACCGCCTGGCCAGGGCCACCGGAGGGCGGCCCAGGATCCGCGTCGGGCTGGACGGCGGCTGGCGGCTGTACCTGGTGCTGCCCGACGGGCTGAGCGCCGAGGCGCAGCTCACGGTGCTGGATCTGCTGGCCGGGGCGGACCGCTTCGGCCACGACCGGACCGACACCGCGCAGCGGGTCTGGGCCGACTTCGACCGTGACCACGAGCAGGAGCCGCAGCTGTGAACACCCCCGGAGCCTTCACCGTCTCCATCGAGGACATCGCCGCCCCCGCGACCTTCACCCACCTCCAGGACGCGCTGAACGCCCTCTGGGAGGCCCTCCGGGTGCTGCCGCTGGGCTGGAACCAGTTCGAGGCCTACCGGTTCTTCCTCGGCGACGGAGCGGTCGAACGGGTCACGGAATTCCTCGATCGCGACGGCGAATTGACGCTCAGTTTCGCGATCGGCGGCCGGTCCCACCTGATCGAGGTGACCCGGGCCTGAGCCCGGCCGGGCGGCGCGGGGGCGTCAGCTCGCCCGGTCCGCCGGGTCGGGGAAGGTCTGCAGGGTCAGGAAGACCACCCGGCGGGCCTCGCCGCTGCCCTCGGTGCGGATCCGCAGCCGCTGGCCGGGGCGGAGCAGCCGCAGGCCGCCGGCGTCGAAGGCCGGGGCGTCGAACGGGACGGGGGTGCCGTCGTCCAGGAGGACCGAGCCGGTGCGGGTGGCTGGGTCGAAGGTGTACGAGGTGGCCTGCATGGCAGCAGCATAGCGACGGGCCCGCGGCCGTCAGGAGCAGACCGGAGCGCAGGCGACGGCGGCGGTGTGCGGCCCGACCCCGAGCGCCAGGGCGGCCAGCAGGTCCGCCCCGGTGTCCACGTCCCGGCGCACCGAGACCACGTCGTCCGGGCTGAGCTCGGCGGCGCCGCCGGCCGCGTGCCGGGCCCGCGAGCCGTCGCCGAACCGGGGGGCCAGCGCGCTGCCGGGCGGGCAGGCCAGCAGGGTGGTGCCGAGCCCGGGGGAGTCGGCCAGGAAGCACCGCCCGCCGTGCGCCGAGGCGGCCGCCAGCACCCGGGCCAGTTCGGCGCTGCGCAGGGCCGGCAGGTCGGCCGAGAGCACCGCCAGCGGGGCGTCCGGCGCCAGCCGCCGGGCCAGCGCGGCGCCGTGGTCGAGCGCCGGGTTGAGCCCGCCGCCGGGTTCGTCCGTCACCACCAGCGCCCCCAGCCGGGCCAGCTGCGCACCGGCCAGCGCGTCCTGGGTGACCACCAGCACCCGGGCCACCAGCGGGCAGGCCAGCGCGGCCGTCACGGTGTCCAGCGCGAACGCCAGCGCCAGCGCGGGCCGGTGCGCACCGGCGAACGGCGCCAGCCGGCTCTTCGCCAGGGCGAGCGGCTTCACCGGCAACACCAACGACCACTCGGGGTGGGGCGTGGGCACGGGCGGCACTGCGGGGCGTACGGTGTCCTGGGTCATCGGCGCCATTCTCGCGCCGGTGGCGGACCGCTGACCAGGCGGCCCGGCCGGAGCGAGGTGTGACGCCTCCCGGGCCGGGGCGGCCGGTAAGCCGCTCGACAGCGAGGGGGCCAGTGGTGAGACTGGTCCGCGCCCCGAGGGACGACGAACGACCTGCGGTACCCCACGTGCCGCAGCCCGAGGAAGAGGAGCAGGAGTGGCTCGCCGCTCGTACGCCAGGTTCGGCAACGCCGACTACGGGATCTGGTACCGCTTCGCGGCCGCACTCGTGAAGCCGGTGACCACCGCCCTGGTGAAGCCGGACTGGCGCGGTTGGGAGCACCTGCCCGAGCGCGGCGGTTTCCTGGTGGTGGTGAACCACAACTCGCTGATCGACCCGGTGGTCTACGCGCACTGGCAGTACAACAGCGGCCGGCCGCCCCGGATGCTCGGCAAGGCCGGGCTGTTCTCGGTGCCGTTCATCGGCTTCATGCTGAAGAAGACCGGCCAGATCCCGGTGTTCCGCGAGTCCACCGACGCGGCCAAGGCGTTCCGCGCCGCGATCTCCGCCGTCGAGCAGGGCCAGTGCGTGCAGTTCTACCCCGAGGGCACCCTCACCCGGGACCCGGACGTCTGGCCGATGACCGGCAAGAGCGGCGCGGCCCGGGTCGCGCTGATGACCGGCGCGCCGGTCATCCCGGTCGCGCACTGGGGCGCCCACGAGATCATCCCGCCGTACGGCCGGGGCGGTAAGGGCAAGTTGAACCTCTTCCCCCGGCACAAGGTGACCGTGGCCGCCGGGCCGCCGGTGGACCTGACCCGGTACCAGGGGCAGGAACTGACCGCCGAGGTGCTCCGGGACGCCACCGAGGACATCATGACCGCGATCACCGGGGTGCTCGCGGACATCCGCGGCGAGCAGCCGCCGGCCGAGCGCTACGACATGCGGAAGGCGGCCCAGCAACGGGCCGACGACCACGCCGCCAAGAAGGACCGCGCGGCGGGCCACCGGAACGACGAGGAGACCACCAAGTGACCCGCTGCGCCGTGTTCGGGACCGGGTCCTGGGGGACCGCCTTCGCGATGATCCTGGCCGACGCCGGCTGCGAGGTGACCCTGTGGGGCCGCCGCCAGGAGTTGGTGGACGCGATCAACGCCACCCACGTCAACCCGGACTACCTGCCCGACACCCGGCTGGCGGAGAGCGTCCGGGCCACCACCGACCCCGCCGAGGCGCTGGCCGGGGCGGAGTTCGCGGTGCTCGCCGTGCCCTCCCAGACGCTCCGTCAGAACCTCGCCGCCTGGGCCCCGCTGCTCGGCCCCGAGACGGTGCTGGTCTCGCTGATGAAGGGCATCGAACTCGGCACCGCCAAGCGGATGTCCGAGGTGATCCAGGAGATCGCCGAGGTCGGCCCCGAGCGGGTCGCCGTGGTCAGCGGCCCCAACCTGGCGCTGGAGATCGCCAACAAGCAGCCCGCCGCGAGTGTGGTCGCCTGCACCGACGAGCTGGTCGCCAAGCGGCTCCAGACGGCCTGTCACACGCCTTACTTCCGCCCGTACACCAACACCGACGTGGTCGGCTGCGAGCTCGGCGGCGCGGTGAAGAACGTGATCGGCCTGGCGGTCGGGATGGCCGACGGGATGGGCCTGGGCGACAACACCAAGGCGACCCTGATGACCCGTGGGCTGGCCGAGATCACCCGGCTCGGCCTGACCCTGGGCGCCGACCCGCACACCTTCGCCGGGCTGGCCGGGATGGGCGACCTGGTGGCCACCTGCTCCTCGCCGCTCTCCCGCAACCACACCTTCGGCACCAACCTCGGCCGCGGCATGACGGTCGCCGAGACCATCGCCGCCACCAGCCAGACCGCCGAGGGCGTCAAGTCCTGCGAGTCGGTGCTCGACCTGGCCCGCCGGCACGGGGTCGACATGCCGATCGTGGCGGCCGTGGTGGACGTGGTGCACCACGGCCGGCCCACCCAGGAAGTGCTGGCCGGGCTGATGGCCAGGTCGGCGAAGCCCGAACGCCACTGAACTCACCACCGCGCGGGTGACTTTCGCCGAAAGACCCGCACGGTAGTCTCGAACACGATATGAGCATCGAAAAGACCTCCCCCAACGCGGCCAAGCCGCGCGTTGCGATCGTCTTCGGCGGCCGCAGCTCCGAGCACGGCATCTCGGTCGTCACGGCCGGCAGTGTGCTCAGGGCGATCGACCGGAGCAAGTACGAGGTGCTGCCGATCGGCATCACCCATGAGGGCCGCTGGGCCCTGGTCGGCGACGAACCGTCCCGGATGGCCATCACCGAGGGGAAGCTCCCCGACGTCGACGCCGTCTCCGAATCCACCGAGGGCCAGGTCACGCTGCCCGGCAGCCCGGCCAGCCGCGAGGTGGTCTGGAGCGAGCCCGGCGCCACGCCGAAGGTGCTCGGCGAGGTCGACGTGGTGCTGCCGCTGCTGCACGGCCCGTGGGGCGAGGACGGCACCATCCAGGGCCTGTTGGAGCTCTCCGGCGTCCCGTACGTCGGCTCCGGCGTGCTGGCCAGCGCGGCCGGCATGGACAAGGAGTTCACCAAGCGGATCCTGGAGTCGCACGGCATCGGGGTCGGCCACTACACCGTGGTCCGCCCGCGTGAGTGGGAGACCGAGGCCGGTCGCACCGCCGCCCGGGAGCGGATCGCCGCGCTCGGCCTGCCGCTCTTCGTCAAGCCGTGCCGGGCCGGCTCCAGCATGGGCATCACCAAGGTCAAGGACCTGGCCGACCTGGACGCCGCGATCGACGAGGCCCGCCGGCACGACCCCAAGGTGATCGTCGAGCTGGGCGTGGACGGCCGCGAGATCGAGTGCGGCGTGCTGGAGTTCCAGGACGGTCCGCGGGCCAGCCTGCCGGCCGAGGTGCTGGTCGACGGGGACTACGAGTTCTACGACTTCGAGGCGAAGTACATCGACTCCTCCGAGGTGCAGATCCCGGCCCGGCTGACCGAGGCCGAGACGGCCGAGATCCGCCGGCAGGCGGTGCTCGCCTTCGACGCGCTCGGCTGCGAGGGCCTGGCCCGGGTCGACTTCTTCCTGCTCCCCGACGGCAGCTGGATCGTCAACGAGATCAACACCATGCCCGGCTTCACCCCCATCTCGGCCTACCCCAAGATGTGGGAGGCCACCGGCCTGCCCTACCCGGAGCTGATCGACCGCCTCCTCACGGCAGCCCTGAACCGCTCCACGGGCCTGCGCTGACCTTTGGCACGAGGTGCACCCTCAGGGGCTCGGGGCTCTGCTGTTGTGCGGCTCCGCCGCGTGGGCGCACGTGGTGCACCGCCAGGGGCTCGGGGCTCTGCCGATGTGCGGCTCCGCCGCGTGGGCGACGCCGGCCTTTGCAAGGTGATCGTCGCGTAGGTGGTCAGGCACTTTCGTAGTGACCCCGGCGCCAGATCTCCTCGCAGTTCCCCGAGCCCCTGGACCGTAGATCCTCAGGCGCCTGCCTATGGTGCAGCCCCGAGCCCCTGGGCAATCGACTGTTGAGCGCCTGCCTAGAGGCCGTCGGGGACGGTGGCCTTGATGGCGTCGGTCAGGGAGCTGAGCGGGTCGATGTAGTTGGGGTAGGCGCCCGGGGGGACGGTGACCTCGACGTAGGTCTTCCGCAGGGTGGTGACGAAGCGGTAGCCGCCGTCGGGGTCACGGGTCATGCCCCACTGGACGTCGTTGACCTCGGGGGCGGAGGCCAGCGGGTCGTCGTTCAGGTAGTCGGGCCGGGCCAGCCCGCACCGGAGCACCGTCCGGGGCGAGCTGTCCCAGCCGGCGGTGTACGGCGAGGCGGGTGACGGGTCGTCACGGTGGTGGCCGAGCACCGAGCCGGGCAGGGCCCGGTCGAGTGCTTCGCAGAAGCCCGCCTCGGCGGCACGGGGTGTCGGGGGAGTGACGTCGGCGGGCAGGCTCCAGCTCCAGCCGAGCAGACCGGTGCAGGTCAGCAGGACGGCGGGCGGGACGCCCCAGCGGACGGCGGCGGGCAGGCTCCGGAGACGGGTCACCCCGCGATGGTAGCCAGGCCCTACAAGCGGACCACCGGGCAGGTCAGCGTCCGGGTGATGCCCTCGACCTGCTGGACCTGGGCGACCACCAGGCGGCCGAGGTCGTCGATGGTCTCGGCCTCGGCGCGCACGATCACGTCGTACGGCCCGGTGACGTCCTCGGCGGTGAGCACTCCGTCGATCTTGGCGATCGACTGGGCCACAGCGGTGGCCTTGCCCACCTCGGTCTGGATCAGGATGTATGCCTGTACCACGGGGGACCTCCAGCGGGGTGGGCTGATCGGCAGTCTGATCACCACGCTACCGCCCGGTGGGCCGGGTACGGGAGACCCCGGTACCGCCCGAGGGCGTACGCTGCGCGCGGGGGCGCGCAGGAGCGGCCTGGAGTCAGGTCAGTGAGAGAGGACGGCAGATGCAGGGGACCGTGGGCGAGCTCGGCGAGTTCGGACTCATCAGGGAGCTCACCGCCCGGCTGCCGCTCACCCCGGCCGTGGAGCTCGGGCCGGGTGACGACGCGGCCGTGGTGAAGACGCCCGACGGCCGGGTGGTGGCCAGTACCGACGTGCTGATCGAGGGCCGGCACTTCCGCCGGGACTGGTCCACCGCGTACGACGTCGGCCGCAAGTGCGCCGCGCAGAACCTGGCCGACATCGCCGCGATGGGGGCGGTGCCGACCGCGATCCTGCTCGGCCTGGTCACCCCGGGCGATCTGCCGACCACCTGGGCCACCGAGCTGATGGACGGCCTGCGGGACGAGTGCCAGGTGGCGGGGGCCACCGTGGTCGGCGGCGACGTGGTGCGCGGGGAGACCATCACGCTGGCCATCACCGCGCTCGGCGACCTGCAGGGCCGGGCCCCGGTGAAGCGCTCCGGCGCCCAGCTCGGCGACGTGGTCGCGGTGACCGGCTGGCTGGGCTGGTCCGCCGCCGGGCTGACCGTGCTGTCCCGGGGCTTCCGCTCGCCGCGGGCCTTCGTCGAGGCACACCGCCGTCCGGAGCCGCCGTACCACGCGGGCCCGGCCGGGGCCGACCTCGGCGCCACCTCGATGATCGACGTGAGCGACGGTCTGGTGGCCGACCTGGGCCATGTCGCGAAGGCCAGCGGGGTGGACATCGACCTGCGCGCGGCGGACTTCGACGTGCCTGCCCAGATGGCGGACATCGGCCAGGCGGTCGGGGTCGATCCGCTTGTATGGGTGCTGTCCGGCGGGGAGGACCACGCGATCGTGGCCACCTTCCCGAGCACCGTCCAGCTGCCCGCCCGATGGCGTGTGGTCGGTGAGGTGGTGCGCACGGCGAGCGCGGCCCGGGGTGGACAGGTCACCGTGGACGGCGCTCCGTGGGACCGGGCCGGCGGCTGGGATCACTTCGCTGCGGAGCAGTGAGGTCGACGCTGTGCTGCGGAGCAGTGACATCGACGCTGTGCTGCGGAGCAACGGTGCCGGAGCGCAGGATTTGAGCTGACGACAGGTCGGGCGGGTAGCCTGTCGCTGTCGGCATGTCCGGTCTGTCCGGGGTGTCCGGTTCGTATGAGAATCCATCAACTCGGGGGCCTGCGCTGCCCCAGGAGCGGGAGAGCACACCCCCATGAGAATCGGTGTCCTGACCAGCGGTGGAGACTGCCCCGGCCTCAACGCGGTGATCCGCTCGGTGGTCCATCGCGGCACGGACGTGCACGGCGACGAGATCATCGGGATCGAGGACGGCTTCCTCGGCCTGATCGAGGGCCGCACCCGGCCCGTCTCGCACGACGACGTGACCGGTCTGCTCACCCTGGGCGGCACCATCCTGGGCTCGGCCCGGGTGCAGCGGGAGCGGATCGACTGGGCGGTGGAGAACGCCGGGCTGCTGGCGAAGAACATCGGCATCGACGCGCTGATCGCGATCGGCGGCGAGGGCACCCTGACGGCCGCCAAGATGTTCAGCGACGCCGGGCTGCCGGTGGTCGGCGTACCGAAGACCATCGACAACGACATCGACGCCACCGACGTGACCTTCGGCTTCGACACCGCCGTGCACGTGGCCACCGAGGCGATCGACCGGCTGAAGACCACCGCCGAGTCGCACCAGCGGGTGATGGTGGTCGAGCTGATGGGACGTCACACCGGCTGGATCACGCTCACCGCCGGGATGGCCGGTGGCGCGCACGGGATCCTGATCCCGGAGAAGCCGTTCGACATCGAGGCGGTGGCCCGGATGATCGAGGAGCGCTTCCAGCGCGGCAAGAAGTTCGCCATCATCGCGGTCGCCGAGGGGGCCGAGCCGATGCCCGGCACGCTCCGCTTCGACCACGGCGCGGTCGACCAGTACGGTCACCAGACCTTCGGCGGGATCGGCACCCGGCTCGCGCACGAGCTGGAGGACCTGCTCGGCAAGGAGTCCAGGCCGGTCATCCTCGGGCACACCCAGCGCGGCGGCACGCCCACCGCGCGGGACCGGGTGCTGGCCACCCGGTTCGGCTGGCACGCCGTGGAGGCCGTGCACAAGGGTGCCTTCGGGCACTTCACCGCGCTGCGCGGCACCGAGATCGTGCTGGCCCCGGTGGCCGAGGCGGTCACCCGGCTGAAGACCGTGCCGCAGGACCGCTGGACGGAGTCCGAAGCCGTCCTCTGACGGATGTTCGGTAGGTTGGCGGGCATGGTTGCTCCTCCTCGCGTACGCACGGTGGCCGGCTCGACGGCGCCTCCCAGAGTCCTCACCGTGGCCGGTTCGGACTCCGGGGGCGGAGCCGGCATCCAGGCCGATCTCAAGACGATGCTCGCGCTCGGTGTGCACGGCATGAGCGTGCTCACCGCCGTCACCGCGCAGAACTCGGTCGGGGTCCAGGGCTACTGGGAACTCCCGGCCGAGGCGGTCCGGGCCCAGTTCCGCAGTGTGGTCGACGACATCGGCGTGCAGGCCGTGAAGACCGGCATGCTCGCCTCGGTCGCCCTGGTGGAGACCGTCTCCGAGCTGCTCGCCGGGGTGGACGCCCCGGTGGTGGTCGACCCGGTCGGCGTCTCCAAGCACGGCGACGCGCTGCTGGCCGCCGAGGCGGTGGCCACCGTACGGGAGCGGCTGCTGCCGGTGGCCACCCTCGCCACGCCCAACCTGCACGAGGTGACCCAGCTCACCGGCATCGAGGTGACCGGCGAGCGGGACATGGCGGCGGCCGCCGAGGCGCTGCTCGGCCACGGACCGGCCTGGGTGCTGATCAAGGGCGGCCACCTCGAAGGGGAGGCCGCCGACCTGCTGGTCGGCGCCGACGGCTCGGCGCACTGGTACCGGGCGCCCCGGCACGACAACCGGCACACCCACGGCACCGGCTGCACCCTGGCCAGCGCGATCGCGTCCGAGCTCGCCAAGGGCGCGGCGATGCCGGCGGCGGTGGCGGCCGCGAAGGCGTACGTCACCGGTGCGATCGAGGGCGGCTTCGCGCTGGGCGCGGGCATCGGCCCGGTGGACCACGCCTGGCAGTGGCGCTGACCCGGTTCCGGAAACGACCGAAGGGCGGGCCCGGGGGCCCGCCCTTCAACCGGTACACGGCAAGGCAGTAAGACAGAAAGCCGACCCACCCGAGGGTGAATCGGCGATCTGGAGGACCGGCTAACCGGTCTGCGCGTCAGCGCGAGACCTTACCGGCCTTGATGCACGAGGTGCAGACGTTGAGCCGCTTCGGCGTCCGACCGACCGTCGCACGCACCGTCTGAATGTTGGGGTTCCAACGACGGGGAGTACGGCGGTGCGAGTGGGAGATGCTGTTGCCGAAGCCCGGCCCCTTGCCGCAGACGTCGCAGTTGGCAGCCACAGGAGTCACTCCAAGACTTCAGATCATTTACGTTCGAAAACCCCGGCTGAACCAACTCGGGCCACTCGCGTGGACCGGACCGCTTCAAGG
Organism: Kitasatospora sp. NBC_00070; assembly: GCF_045041205.1. Classification (NCBI taxonomy): domain Bacteria; kingdom Bacillati; phylum Actinomycetota; class Actinomycetes; order Kitasatosporales; family Streptomycetaceae; genus Kitasatospora; species Kitasatospora sp. NBC_00070. The sequence goes on from NZ_CP108247.1 coordinate 4,995,816, forward strand.
GGTGAGCCCGGACTGTTCCGGGCAACCGGGAGAGCATACAACGCCGAATCCCGTTCAACGAAACTACCACGGTCCGGCCCTTGATCATCCCCGGCAGCCCTCCGGCCAGCACCGATCCCCACCCGCTCCGGATAACCTGCCAACATCGCCCCTTGCCACCGCGTTCACCCGTGTCCCCGCCCGGGGTTCGGGTCGCGTTCACCCGGAGGAGAGACCTGGTGCTGGACACGCTCGACGCCACCACCGTCCGCACCTGGTGCCGCCTCGCCCTGACCGCGCTCGGCCAGGCCCGCGAGGAGATCGACGCCCTCAACGTCTACCCCGTGCCGGACGGTGACACCGGCACCAACCTCTACCTCACCGTGGAGTCGGCCGCCGAGGCGGTCGAGCAGTGCTTCGCGGAGCAGGGCGACCCCGGGCTCGGCGCCGCGATGAGCGCGGGCGCCCGGGGCGCGCTGATCGGCGCCCAGGGCAACTCCGGGGTGATCCTGGCCCAGTGGCTGCGCGGCCTGGCCGAGGTGCTCGCGCTCGGCGGCGAGCCCGCCGACCTGCGGAAGGGGCTGCAGCGGGCCGCCGAGTCCGCCTACCAGGCGGTCGCCGAACCGGTCGAGGGCACCCTGCTCACCGTCGCGGCCGCCGCCGCCCGGGCCGCCGCCCAGGGCGCGGGCTCGCTGGCCGAGGCCACCGACGCCGCCTACCGGGCCGCCCGGGAGGCGCTGCTGCGCACCCCCTCCCAGCTCGCCGTCCTCGCCGAGGCCGGGGTGGTGGACGCCGGCGGGCGCGGACTGGTCGCCATCCTCGGGACCCTCTCGGACGCCGTCACCGGCAAGACCCCGATGGGGCCGCTCCGGCAGGAGTTCGTCCGTGAGGTCCGCCCGGCCGGCTGCGAGGGGCACGAACGCCCGCCCGGCCCCGGCCACCCCGCCTTCGAGGTGATCTACCTGCTGGAAGCCCCCGACCGGACCCTGCCGAGGCTCCGCGCCGAGCTGGCCGGGCTCGGCGACTCGCTGGTGGTCGGCGGCGGCGACGGCCTGTGGAACGTCCACGTGCACGTGGACGACGCGGGCGCCGCCGTCGAGGCCGGGGTGCGGGCCGGCCGGCCGTACCAGATCCGGATCACCCACTTCGCCGAGGCCGCCGCCCGGGCCGGCGAGCGGCGGGAGACCACCGTCGGCCGGGCCGTGCTCAGCGTGGTGACCGGCGCCGGCCTGGCCGAACTCTGCGAACGGGCCGGCGCCCAGGTCCTGCACGCCGACCCGGACCGGCCGCCGGCCAGTGCCGAACTGGTCACCGCCGTCCGCCGCTGCGCCGCGCACGAGGTGGTCCTGCTGCTCAACGACCCCGAGCTGCGGGCCGCCGCCGGAGCCGCCGCCGACCAGCTCCGGCAGGACGGCGTACGGATCGCGGTGCTGCCCACCCGCTCGCCGGTGCAGGGCCTGGCCGCGCTCGCCGTGCACGAGCCCGCCCGCCGGTTCGACGAGGACGTGGTGGCGATGACCTCCGCCGCCGGGGCCACCCGGTACGCCGAACTCGCCGTCGCCGAGGGCGAGTCCTGGACCATGGCCGGGGTCTGCCAGGCCGGCGACGTGCTCGGCCTGATCGACGGCGACGTGGTGGTGATCGGCGCCGACCTGGTCGCCATCGGTGAGGAACTGCTCGGCCGGATGCTGGCGGCCGGCGGCGAGCTGGTCACCCTGGTGCTCGGCGAGGGCGCCCCCGCCGAGCTGGCCGACCGGCTGGTCGCACACGCCCGCGGGCAGCGCCCCGAGGTGGACACCGTGGTCTACGACGGCCGCCAGCAGTCGGCCACCCTGCTGATCGGGGTCGAGTGACCCGGGCTGTCGCCCCCGTGGTGTCCAATAGGTCCTGATGGGCGCTCTCGATGAATCTCTGACCAAGCTGGTCGGCGACCGCACCGCCAAGGTGCTGGCCGACAGCCTCAAGCTGCGCACGGTCGGCGACCTGCTGCACCACTACCCCCGGCGGTACGTGGAACGCGGCCAGCTCACCAGCCTGGACGAGCTGGAGGTGGACGAGCACGTCACCGTGCTGGCCCGGATCGAGAAGGTCACCCTGATCCCGTTCAAGGCCCGCAAGGGCGACCGCCTCGAAGTGGTGGTCACCGACGGGCGCGGGCGGCTCAGCCTGGTCTTCTTCAACCAGGGCTGGCGGCAGAAGGACCTCCGCACCGGCTCCCAGGGCCTGTTCGCCGGGAAGGTCGGCGTCTTCAACGGAAAGCGCCAACTCGCTTCCCCCGACTACCAGTTGATCGACGCCGAGGACGGCACCCCGGAGGCGGACAAGTTCGCCGGCCGGCTGATCCCGGTCTACCCCGCGAGCGCCCAGATGCCCAGCTGGAAGCTCTCGCTCTGCGTCGAGGTGGCCCTCGACAAGCACCTCGCCGACGTCGGCGAGCCGCTCCCCGCCGAGCTGCGCGGGAAGCACGAGCTGATCCCGCTCCCCGAGGCCCTGGAGCTGATCCACCGCCCGCGCAACCAGGCCGACAAGGAGCGTGCCCAGGACCGCCTGCGCTGGGACGAGGCGTTCGTCCTCCAGGTCGCGCTGGCCCAGCGCCGGGCCGCCGACTCCGCCCTGCCCGCCGTCGCCCGCAAGCCCGTACCGGACGGCCTGCTGGACGCCTTCGACGCCCGCCTCCCGTTCGAGCTGACGGACGGGCAGAAGACCGTCTCCGCCGAGATCTTCACCGACCTGGCCACCGAGCACCCGATGCACCGCCTGCTCCAGGGCGAGGTCGGCTCGGGCAAGACCCTGGTGGCGCTGCGGGCGATGCTGGCCGTGGTGGACGCGGGCGGGCAGGCGGTGCTGCTGGCGCCGACCGAGGTGCTCGCGCAGCAGCACCACCGGTCGATCGTCGAGATGATGGGTGACCTGGCCGAGGGCGGCATGCTGGGCGGCTCCGACCTGGGGACGAAGGTCGCGCTGCTGACCGGCTCGATGGGGACGGCCGCGCGCCGGCAGGCGATGCTCGACATGGCCTGCGGGGACGCCGGGATCGCGATCGGGACGCACGCGCTGATCGAGGACAAGGTGCAGTTCCAGGACCTCGGCCTGGTGGTGGTGGACGAGCAGCACCGGTTCGGCGTCGAGCAGCGGGACGCGCTGCGGGCCAAGGGCGAGCAGCCGCCGCACCTGCTGGTGATGACGGCCACCCCGATCCCGCGCACGGTCGCGATGACGGTCTTCGGCGACCTGGAGACCTCGGTGCTGGACCAGCTGCCGGCCGGGCGCTCGCCGATCTCCACCCACGTGGTGCCCGCCGTGGAGAAGCCCAACTTCCTGGCCCGGGCCTGGGAGCGGGTCCGCGAGGAGGTCGGCAAGGGCCACCAGGCGTACGTGGTCTGCCCCCGGATCGGCGACGAGCCGCCGGACGCGCCGGGGAAGAAGAAGCGCAAGGCGGCGGCGGACGACCCGGAGGACCTCGGTGCCGCCGGCGACGAGAAGCGCCCGCCGCTCTCGGTGGTGGACACCGCCGAGATGCTCACCAAGGGCCCGCTGGCCGGGCTGCGGGTGGAGATCCTGCACGGGCGGCTGACGCCGGAGGCCAAGGACGACGTGATGCGGCGGTTCGCGGCCGGGCAGGTGGACGTGCTGGTCGCCACCACGGTGATCGAGGTCGGCGTGAACGTCCCCAACTCGACCGCGATGGTGATCATGGACGCCGACCGGTTCGGCGTCTCCCAGCTGCACCAGCTGCGCGGCCGGGTCGGCCGCGGCTCGGCCCCCGGCCTCTGCCTGCTGGTCAGCGACATGCCCGCGGCCGGCGCGGCCCGGGCCCGGCTGGACGCGGTGGCCGGCACCCTGGACGGCTTCGAGCTGTCCCGGATCGACCTGGAGCAGCGCCGGGAGGGCGACGTGCTCGGCCAGGCCCAGTCCGGGGTGAAGTCCTCGCTCAAGGTGCTCTCGGTGCTGGACGACGAGGAGGTCATCGCGACCGCCCGCGAGGAGGCCGTCCGGCTGGTCGCCGAGGACCCGACGCTGGCCGCCCACCCGGAGCTGCGGACGGCCCTGGAGAGCCTGCTCGACGAGGACCGCGCGGAGTACCTGGAGAAGGGGTAATTCCCTTTCTCCCAAGGGCCGTTGGGCCACGGAATTGTCAGTGGCGGGGGAGAGAATGTAGTTGTTCGGGACGCACCCCCAAGGTGCGCTCCCGGCACGACACCTGGGGGTTCCGCCTTGGCTTTCCGTCATCTCAACGAGCTTCCGCTGGGCGACAAGGTCTTCCGGATCGAGCTGGCCAGCGAGGACGACCGTGAGGTCACCCTCACCCTGACCGGCTGGCGCGAGGGCGCCGCCGCCACCCCGCTGGCCACCGGCAAGCTCCGGCTGCCGGTGGAGGACGTGGCCAACCTGCGGATCGCGCTGAACCGCGCGCTGCGGGCGATGGCCATCGTCGCCGACGTCTCCGAACCCATCCCCGACCGCGACGTGCTGCGCGAGCTCTACCCCGGACACGGCGCCCCCTGGGTGCCCCAGCACGAGGAGGAGCTGACCCGCCGGTTCCACGACGCCGACACGGTGGCCCGGATCGCCGCCCGCTTCGGCCGGACGCCGGACTCCGTCCGCACCAAGCTGCGCGAGCTCGGCCACGACCCGCGCAAGCCCGAGTACTGCCCGCCCGACGGCTGCCTGTCCTGGTCCCGCTACGCCTCGCCGAGCATCGTGGGCGCGGTCGAGTAGGAAGCCCCGGAGCCAGTGGCGCGGGCGTTCACCGACGGCGGTCGGTGGGCGCCCGCGCCGCTGTGCGTGCGCCCGGCGGCCGACCAGCGGATAGCGTGTGTCGGGTGCATCCAGGCAGGTGCGCCCAGGCAGCTGTATCCAGGAAGGGACCGCACTTCTCATGACCCGCGTGATCGCCGGGGTGGCCGGTGGCCGCCGTCTCTCCGTGCTGCCCGGCCGGACCACCCGCCCGACCTCCGACAAGGCGCGGGAGGCGATGTTCTCCACGCTGGCCTCGCTGCGCGGCACCCTGCACGGAGCCCGGATGCTCGACCTGTTCGGCGGATCGGGAGCGGTCGGCCTGGAGGCGCTGTCCCGGGGCGCCGGGCACGTCCTGCTGGTCGAGGCCGACGCGGGCGCCGCGAAGGTGATCCGGGAGAACGTCAGGATCGTCGCCCTGCCGGGCGCCGAGGTGCGGGCCGACCGGGCCGAACGGGTGATCGCGGGACGGGCCCCGGAGACCCCGTACGACCTGGTCTTCCTGGACCCGCCGTACTCGGTCACCGACGACGAGGTACGGGAGATGCTGGTCACACTCCTGGCCGGGGGCTGGCTCACGGTGGACGCACTCGTCACGGTGGAACGCAGCACCAGGGGCGGCGAGTTCGGCTGGCCCGAGGGTTTCGAGGCCGAGCGCTCCCGGCGGTACGGCGAGGGCACCCTCTGGTACGGTCGCGCCGCCAACGGACCTGCCGAAGACTCGTAGCAGCCCACCCATCAGGCCCCACAAGGGAGTCCATGTCATGCGCCGCGCCGTCTGCCCGGGTTCCTTCGACCCGATCACCAACGGGCACCTCGACATCATCGAGCGTGCCTCCAAGCTGTACGACGTGGTCCATGTCGCGGTGGCGATCAACAAGAACAAGCAGGGCATGTTCACCGTCGAGGAGCGGATCGCGCTGATCGAGGAGACCACCTCCCAGTACGGCAACATCGTGGTCGAGTCGCACTACGGCCTGCTGGTGGACTTCTGCCGGGAGCGCGGCATCCCGGCGATCATCAAGGGCCTGCGGGCGGTCAGCGACTTCGACTACGAGCTGCAGATGGCCCAGATGAACCGCGGCCTGAGCGGCGTCGAGACGCTCTTCGTGCCGACCTCGCCGACCTACAGCTTCCTCTCCTCCACCCTGGTCAAGGAGGTCGCCTCGTACGGGGGCGACGTCTCGCACCTGCTGCCGGAGACGGTGAACCGCCGACTGGTCGAGCGGATCGCCGAGCGGGCGAAGCAGTAGCACCCGAACAAATCGGATCAGGGCTGGCGAAGCGTCACATAGCGTCCCCCGCCCGGCCGAGCGGCTGGCCTCGGGCGTTGTGAGCTCCCCCCGCTCTGGACGTACAGTCTGTACTCCTGCCCGGAGGCGCCACGCCGAAGGGCACTGCCTCCGCCGCAGCTCGGCGGCACACGGAAAGACAGAAGCCCCCGTGGACGTGCAGAACAGACTTGACGCGATCGTCACGGCGGTGGAGAACGCCCGCTCGATGCCCATGTCGGCGTCCTGCGTGGTGAACCGGGCCGAGCTGGTCGGCCTGCTCCAGCAGCTCCGTGAGGCGCTGCCCGCCGAACTCGCCCAGGCCCAGTCGGTGATGGCCGACCACGAGCAGGTGGTCGCGGATGCCCAGGCCCAGGCGGACCAGATCATCCAGGGTGCGCACAGCGAGCGCGGCTCGCTGATCTCCGACACCGAGGTGGTGCTGCGCGCCCAGGCCGAGGCCGACCGGATCCTCGGCGAGGCCAAGGCCGAGGTGCAGACCAAGCTGGCCGAGGCGGACGACTACGTCGACTCGAAGCTGGCCAACTTCGAGGTGGTGCTCACCAAGACGCTCGGCGCGGTCGGCCGCGGCCGGACCAAGCTGCGCGGCGACGCCAGCGTCTTCGAGCAGCCCTACGACGAGGACGCGACCGACGGCGAGGAGTTCCGCTCCCGGGTCAGCCCGAGCCCCGAGGTCGACGAGTACGTCGATGTGAAGCTCGCCACCCTGGAGACGGTGCTCAGCAAGACCCTGGAGGCGGTCGGCAAGGGCCGGGACAAGCTGCTCGGCAAGGCCTCGATCGACGAGCTGGGTGCCTACCTGGCCGCCGCCGACGAGGCCCAGCAGCTCAAGGACCGGGCCGAGGCGGTCGCGGCCGGCTTCTCGGACGGCGGCTTCGACCCGAGCGGTGGCGGCGGCTTCGACGCCAACGGCGAGGAGCAGCCCTGGTACCGGGCCGAGGTCCCGCAGCAGCAGAGCTGGCCCGAGCCCACCCCGGCGGCGGCCGGCTGGCAGGCCCCGGAGGCCGACCAGTACGCCGCCCCGCAGTACACCGAGGTCTACGGCGGCGGCTACGACCCGGCCGGCCAGCCACAGACCGACCCGTACGGCTACCCGCAGCAGCCGCAGCCCAGTTACGGCGGCCAGGGCTTCGACACCCAGGGCTTCGACGCGTACGGCTACCAGCAGCAGCAGCCGGTCTACCAGGAGCAGCAGCAGCCGCAGGAGCAGCAGGCGTACGACGCCTACGGTTACCCGCAGCAGACCGCCCAGGTGCCGCAGCAGGCCGCACTGGACGAGACCAGCTTCTTCGACACCAGCATGATCGACATGACCCGGCTGCGGGAGCTCGGCGGCCGGTGAGACCGGCCGAAGTTGGGCCAGGCCGGAGTGTCCGGTAGTCTGACCACTCCGGCCTGTTCGTTGCTGGGCTGTTCTGCTGCCTCGACGCAGCCGGATCGAACCAAATCCGCGCCATGCAGGGATGCGTGCCGCCTCCAGGAAGTCAGGACACCTTGAACCGCCTCGACCACCGCGACCCGCTCGTGTTCGACACGCATGAGCTCGGCCGTCGCCCGGGATCGTTGCGCAAGATCGTCCGGACCGTGGAGGCCCCGGAGGGCCTGGGCATCATCGATGTCATCGCCGTCCCGGTGAAGAGCGAGATCGAGATCGAGCTCCGGCAGGAGTCCGTGGTCGAGGGCGTGCTGGTGACCGGTCGCGCCCGGGCCGCGGTCGAGGGCGAGTGCGTACGCTGCCTGGAGCCGGTCGAGGACCGTCTCCGGGTCGAGTTCCAGGAGCTCTACTACTACCCGGAGTCCGACGAGCGCACCCGCGCCCGGACCACCGGGGCCGACGACCTCGACGAGGAGTCGGACGACGAGACTTACCGTCTGGAGGGCGATTTCTTCGACCTCCGGCCGGTGCTGCGTGACGCGGTGGTGCTCGCACTGCCGCTGCAGCCGGTGTGCCAGGAAGACTGCCTGGGCCTGTGCTCCGAATGCGGAGCGCGCCTGAGCGACGACCCGGACCACCACCACGATGCCGCCGACCCCCGGTGGGCGGCTCTGCAGGGACTCTCCGCCGCCCCCGGCGACGAGGGTGACGGAATCAAGAACAGCGACACCCGTGAGGGTGGAGCCGAGAACCAGGAGAAGTAGCCGTGGCTGTTCCGAAGCGGAAGATGTCGCGCAGCAACACGCGCCACCGTCGGTCCAACTGGAAGGCCGTTGTTCCGGCCCTGGTGGCGTGTGACCGCTGCCACGAGCCGAAGCTGGGTCACATCGCGTGCCCGAGCTGCGGCACGTACAACCGTCGCCAGGTCCTCTCGGTCTGATCGGCGGGGTGTAAGGGCGATGTCGGACAGTAACTCACCCCGCAAGTCGGCTCCTGCCAACGGGAGCAAGGCCGGCGGTCCGGCTTCGACCGAATACGACGTTCTGGAAGGGCGCCTCGGGTTCGTACTCGAGCGCGCCCTTCTGGTGCGTGCCCTGACGCACCGTAGCTTCGCCTACGAGAACGGCGGGCTGCCCACCAACGAGCGCCTGGAGTTCCTGGGCGACTCGGTGCTGGGCCTGGTCGTGACGGACACCCTCTACCGCCTCCACCCGGAGGTCGCCGAGGGAACGCTCGCCAAACTGCGTGCCGCGGTGGTCAATTCGCGCGCGCTGGCCGAGGTCGGCCGTGGGCTCGAACTCGGTACCTTCATCAGGCTCGGCAAGGGCGAGGAGGGGACCGGTGGCCGTGACAAGTCGTCGATCCTCGCCGACACCGTCGAGGCCGTGATCGGCGCCATCTACCTGGACCTGGGGCTGGACGCGGCGACGGACTTCGTCCACCGCCTGTTCGACCCGCTGATCGAGGAGTCCTCTCAGCTGGGCGCGGGCCTGGACTGGAAGACCAGCCTCCAGGAGCTCACCGCCTCGGTGGGCATCGGTGTGCCCGAGTATGTGGTGGCCGAATCCGGCCCCGACCACGAGAAGACCTTCAACGCCGCCGCCCGGGTGGCCGGCGAGGACTTCGGGCACGGCAGCGGCAGGTCGAAGAAGGAAGCCGAGCAGAAGGCCGCCGAGAGTGCCTGGCGGGCGATCCGCGCCAAGTACGCGGAACAACTCAACCCCACCAGCTGACACCAGAGTTGAGGCGGCAGGCGTGCCCGAACTCCCCGAGGTCGAGGTGGTCAGGCGTGGCCTGGCCCGCTGGGCCGCCGGCCGTACCGTGGCCGAGGCCCAGGTGCTGCACCCACGGTCGGTCCGGCGTCAGCCGGGCGGCGCGGACGAGTTCGCCGCCCGGCTGACCGGGACGACCCTGGGGGAGGCGCAGCGCCGCGGCAAGTACCTCTGGGTGCCGCTCGGCGGCGACCAGGCGCTGATCGGCCACCTCGGCATGAGCGGTCAGCTCCTGGTCCAGGACGCCGCGGTGCCGGACGAGACGCACCTCCGGGTCCGGCTCCGGTTCACCGACGGCGGGCGCGAACTGCGCTTCGTCGACCAGCGCACCTTCGGCGGCCTCGCGGTCGAGGAGGCCGAGCCGGGCGACCCCGAGTCGACCCCGCTCTCGATCGCCCACATCGCCCGCGACCCGCTCGACGCCCGCTTCGACGACGGCGCGTTCGTCGCCGCCCTGCGCGCCAAGCGGACCACCGTGAAGCGGGCCCTGCTCGACCAGACGCTGATCAGCGGGGTCGGCAACATCTACGCCGACGAGTCGCTCTGGCGCGCCAAGCTGCACTACGAGCGCCCCACCGCGACCCTGACCCGTCCCCAGGCCGCCACCCTGCTCGGCCACGCCCGCGACGTGATGAACGCCGCCCTCGCGGTCGGCGGCACCAGCTTCGACAGCCTCTACGTCAACGTGAACGGTGAGAGCGGCTACTTCTCCCGCGAACTCGACGCCTACGGCCGGGAGGGCGAGGCCTGCCGCCGCTGCGGCACCGCCGTTCGGCGCGAGCCGTGGATGAACCGCTCCAGCTACTTCTGCCCCCGCTGCCAGCGGCCCCCGCGGGGCTGAGCCTTTTGCAGGTGCTCCAGGTCTACGGCCCAGGGGCTCGGAGCTCTGCTGTTGTGCGGCTCCGCCGCATGGGCGACGCCGGCCCTTGCAAGGTGATCGTCGCGTAGATGGACAGGGAACTTTCGCAGTGACCCCGGCGCCAGATCTCCTCGCCCACGCGGCGGAGCCGCACATCAGCAGAGCCCCGAGCCCCTGGACCGTAGCCGGTTGAGCACCTGCCTAGGAGACCGAGGTGAGTTCCGATTCCTCGGAGAGGTCCTGTTCGCCCTGGCCGTAGTAGGCGACGCCGACCGCGCTGATGACGGCGAGGACGAAGCCGAAGGCGGCCAGCCAGCCGAGGCCGGCCCGGGAGGAGTCGCCGAGCCAGATGACGCCGACCGCGCCGGGGATGACGGTCTCGCCGACCACCAGGGCGGCGGTGGCTCCGTTCACCGAGCCGATCTGCAGCGCGATGGTGTGCAGGTACATCCCGCCGATCCCGCCGATCAGGATCGCGTACAGGGCCGGGTCGGAGACCAGCTTCCCGAGGTCGAAGGGCTCGATGCCGTTCAGGATCCGGACGCCGACCCCGAGCGCGCCGAAGCCGAGCCCGGAGAGCAGACCGGCCACGATCGCCCCGCTCGCCCCGAGGAGTCGGACGATCAGCGCACCGCCCCCGATGATCGCGATCGAGGCACCCAGCAGCCACCAGTGCACGGCCATCGCCGCGTGGTGCCCGCCCTCGGGCCCGGCTGCCACCGCGAGCAGGATCAGGGCGGCGCACAGGATCGCGATCGAGGCCCACTCGGGCCGCTTCAGCCGGATGCCGAGCAGCTTGATGCTGAGCACGGCGGTGACCACCAGGTTGGCGCTGATGATGGTCTGGGAGAGGAAGAGCGGGAGCAGCCGGGCGGCCAGTGCGCCGAGCCCGAAGCCGATCAGGTCGAGCACCGTGCCGAGGATGAACTCCCAGGTGACGGCGGCCTTGGCGGTGGAGGAGAGATTCGGGCCGCCGTGTTCGGTGACCCCGGCGGAGCGGCCGTTGGCGGCCGCCTCCTCGCGGGCGGAGCGGCGTGAGCCGACCGCCTGGAGTACCGAGCCGATGCCGTAGCAGGCGGATGCCGCGACGGCGGTGACGAGGCCCAGGATCACCGGGTGCTCCGATCTGGATGTGGCAGGCGTAGTGGATCAGGCACCACTATGCCCGCTCGGACCGGCACCGGAGTCAGCCACCAGGAGGACCGGGGGTCGTCCCGAAGGCGGGGGGAGGTGCCGACCGGAGGTATGGGGCCGAAGGCCACCGGTACGAGTAGCGTCGAAGCATGAGAACCACGCAGCTCAGCCGCTCGAAGGCGGCCGCCCTCCTGGCACTGGTGCTGGCCGCCCTGTTGCTGCTGCCCGCCACCGCCGCCTCGGCGGCGACCGGTGGGGTGGAGGAGGCGGCCCGGGTGCTGAAACAGGGTCAGGTCTACGTGGACCCGGCGATGACCGGGCGGTTCTCCACGGCCGACGCGGCGGCGCTGACCGAGCGGATCAGGGCGGCCGACAAGCCGGTCTTCGTCGCGGTGGTCCCGGCGGACGAGCAGTACCCGGCCCAGACGCTGGCCCGTGACCTGCGGACCAGGGTCGGGGTGACCGGCCTGTACGCGATCTGGCGAGGCGAGGAGTTCAAGGCATTCGCCGACCCGGCGGCGATCTCCACCGCGGCCGCGAACAACCTGGCCGGCGCGGCGCTGCGGGCCCACCCCGGTGACATCAACGGCACGTTGACCGACTTCGTCGGCCAGGCGGTCGGCCAGGTCAAGGGCAAGGGCGTGGCCGCCACCGACAGCGGCGGGGTCGGGGTGGCGGCGGTGGTGATCCCGGTGGCTCTGCTGGCGCTGGCCGGTACCGGCGTGTTCCTGCTGTTCCGGCGCTCGAAGCGGCGCAAGGAGGAACAGGCCAGGGCCGAACTGGAGCAGCTGCGGGTGGTGGTGGACGAGGACATCACCGCGTTCGGCGAGGAGCTGGACCGGCTGGACTTCGCGCCGGGCGACCCGGCGGCGGACGACGCCCAGCGGGCCGACTACGCGCACGCGCTGGACTGCTACGAGGGCGCCAAGCGCGCGATGGACGCGGCGACCGCCCCCGAGCAGGTCCGGCCGGTGGCCGAGGCGCTGGCCGACGGCCGGTTCGCGCTGGCCACCCTGACGGCCCGTCGGGAGGGGCGGTCGCTGCCGGACCGCCGTCCGCCGTGCTTCTTCGACCCCCGGCACGGCCCGTCCGCGAAGGACGCGGACTGGGCGCCCGCGGGTGCCGCCCGGCGTACCGTCCCGGTCTGCGCGGCGGACGCGGCCCGGCTGGCGGCGGGTCAGGAACCGGAGATCCGTACGGTGCAGACCGAGCACGGCCGGGAGCCGTACTGGAACGCGGGCCCGGCGTACAGCCCGTGGGCCGGCGGCTACTTCGGCGGCGGGATCCTGCCGGGGCTGCTGGTGGGCACCATGCTCGGCTCGATGGTGGCCTCGCCCGGCACCGCCTGGGCGGCCGGCGGAGAGGGCTACCAGGGCGGGGACGACTCCGGCGCCGACTTCAACCCGTCGGACTTCGGCGGCTTCGACGGTGGTGGCGGCGGTGACTTCGGAGGCGGAGGGGACTTCGGGGGCTTCTGAGGCGGGTGGTGTGAAGCCCCTTGCCTGCTGATCATCAAAGAGCTATCAGTACGATGATCAGCTAGAACAGCAGCAAGGGGCAGTTTCATGGGGGAACAAGGCTTCCGGGTCGAACCGGGCGCACTCAGGGCGTACGCGGCGCTGGTCGAGGCCCAGGCGGAGCGGATCGCGGAGATCCAGTCCCGGCTGGCCTCGGTGACGCTGAACTCGAACGACTTCGGCATGCTGCCGGACGCGCAGAACCTGTACGAGGCGTACGAGGAGCACGCGGAGGTGGAGCAGCAGAACTTCGCCGACCTGGGCGAGCTGCTGACCGACACCGCCGAGGGCCTGCAGCACTCGGCGGACAACTACGAGAGTCACGACACCGCGATCGCCTCGGTCTACGGGGGTGGCCGGTGATCCCCGGGACGGACGTCTCCTTCGGTGAGGCGGGCGCCGCGTACAAGTGGACCCGCGACTTCGTCAACACGCCCTTCGAGGCGCTGCCCAGCTTCACGAACCCGGTCTCCGAGGGTCTGGACGCCGGGCTGGACGAGTTCGTCAAGGGCGCGCTGGACTTCCTCGGGCTGATGGACATGCTGGAGGAGGTCACCGGCGAGCTGGAGACCCTCACCAACGCCGCGCAGGAGTGGCAGGCCCAGGCGAAGGCGATGCAGGAGGTCGCCAACGCGCTGCGCGAAGGCGGCGCGACGCTCGCCGGCCAGTGGGAGGGCCAGGCGTCCGACGCCTTCGGCGCCCACATGGGCACGGTGGTGGAGGCCATCGAGGGCACCGCCGCCGACATGAACGAGGTGGCCCAGATCATCAGCCAGGCCGCCGCGGCCTGCGAACTGGCCGAGAACCTCGTCATCGGCCTGATCCGCGAGGCGATCGAGGTCCTGATCGCCACCATGGCCGCGATGATCCTGGTCGACATCATCACGCTCGGCGCCGCCACCGTGGTCAACGCCCTGGTGGTCGAGGCGGAGGTGTCGGTCTACGTCATGCGGATCGCCTCGGTGTCGCGCAAGCTGGCCACGGCGCTGGGCAAGCTGATGGACGCGGTGCGCAAGATCCAGACCGCCGGGAAGTCCTTCAAGAACATCAAGGAGGGCCTCCAGGCGGCCAAGGCGGTCCGCAAGATCGGCGGCGCGGGGAACCGCTTCGGCACCGCGAAGGACCTGCTGACCAACCCGAACCTCGGCACCCTCGGCGAGTTCGCCACCGCGCGCGGGGTGAAGACCGTCTTCGGAGCGGTCAAGGGCGGCATCGCGACCGGCGTCGGGATCGGCATCGGCGCGGGTGACTTCGGCGGCGCCTTCACCGACGCGGCCAAGGACGATGCCGCAGTCGACGCCGCCACCGGTGCGCTGGACGGCGGCCAACACGCGAAGCCGTACCGGGTGCCGCAGACCCGGGTCGAGGAGGCCTTCGGATGAGCCAGTACGTCGAGCCGCGCCCGCTGGGCGGCGAGTCCTACCGCCCGCTGTTCGCCCCGCTGCTGCAGCCGGGCGAGCAGATCCACGCGGTGGCCGAACTCACGCTCAGCGACCTGATCCGCCGGGTCCCGCGCAAGTACCGTCCGGGGGCCGCGACCAGGGGGGCGATGGCCGCCTTCGGCGCGCTGTTCGAGCTGGTGGCGGTCATCGCGGAGCTCCTGTTCGAGGCGGTCTTCGGGTTCTTCCGGGTGATCCGCCGGATCACCCGGGGCCGGGGTCTGCAGGGCGGCTGGGGCAGCCAGGCCGGACAGTTCGTGATCGCGGTGCGGCACGGCTACGAGGGCGCGGCGCCGATGGACAACAACCGCGCGGTGCTGGCCTTCACCGACCGCCGCATCCTGTTCGCCGACCACCTGGTCGGCGTCGGCCTCAAGCCGCTCGGTGAACTGCCGTACGGACGGATCCGCCGGGTCGAGGACCGCACCGGCGGCGTCTCCGACCGGGTCGACCTGCACTTCGCGGACGGCTCGCTGGCCGCCCTCTCCCAGGGCACGGACGAGGCCCGGGCGCTGGTCGCACTGATCCGCTGAACCCGCGACGGCCCCGTCGCTGTGCATCGCCTAGGGTCGTGCCCATGCACAGCGACGATCCGGTCCGCTGCACCGCCTGGGTGCGCGGCAAGGTCCAGGAGGTCGGCTTCCGGTGGTGGACCAGGGCCCGGGCCCTGGAGATCGGACTGACCGGCTACGCGAGCAACCTCGGGGACGGCCGGGTGCAGGTGGTGGCGGAGGGCAGCCACGCCGACTGCGAGCACCTGCTGGCCCTGCTCCGCGGGCCCGGCACCCCGGGCGCCGTCACCGGGGTGACCGAGATCTGGACCGCGACCGGCGAGGGGTACGAGAGCTTCGCGATCCGCTGAAACCACCCGTACGCCTGAGGCCCCCGGCAAGTGACGGTGTCAGGCGGTTGCCTTCTGGGCAGACTCGTGGTTGACTCCGCAGCGAGCAGTGATCCATCTGAGGTCGGATGGACCCCCGCCCGGCCGCACGGCGTGTTGTTCCCCGCCATGCAGGTGACAGGGTCGCGGTAGCGTGCGGTGATCGTGTTGACCCGTACCGTCTTTGGTGAGACGCTGAAAGCCCGCGCACCAATATGCGTTCTCCCGGCAGGGTCATGCCGTCGTGAGCCCAGCTCACACGGCTCTCCCGTAGTGCCCAGCCAGCACTTCCGGCCCGCGGACGGGTGCGTGACTCCCCTTCCCCCTAGACCCATACCGCACAGGTTCGGTCACTCAGCGTGGAGGACCATTCATCATGGCAAAGGCGCTTCTCGGGTACGTCGGCGGCCCCGACCCGCGAATGCTTTCCGAGATGCGACGGCTTCAGCAGCGCGTCCAGGACCTGGAATCCGAGCTCATTCGGATGCAGGCCGAGAACGACGCACTCATCGCTGTCGCTGACGAGCACTCGCTGCTCAGCAGCATCGAGTTGGATCAGCGGGAGCCGGCACTCACCTGATCACGACCTGGTCTTCACTGATCGACGCTGCTGCGCACTGAGCTTCCCGTACGGGTCGCAGCTTTCGAGGGACGCCCGCGTGGCGTCCCTTCGTCGTGCGCGGAACCTTTTGCCAGGGAGAGTGCCCACCCCCGGCGTGGCCAAACCGTCGCCTGCCCGCTCGTCGTCCGCACTGCCGGATACAGTCGGCAAACGGAGGAAGAAGCCGAGGTGAGGAGAGCGGGCGCGTGCACCTGAAGAGTCTGACGCTGCGCGGGTTCAAGTCCTTCGCCTCCGCCACCACGCTGCGCTTCGAGCCCGGCATCACCTGTGTGGTCGGGCCGAACGGCTCCGGCAAGTCGAACGTGGTGGACGCGCTCAGCTGGGTGATGGGCGAGCAGGGGGCCAAGTCGCTGCGCGGCGGCAAGATGGAGGACGTCATCTTCGCCGGCACCAGCGGCCGCCAGCCGCTCGGCCGGGCCGAGGTCAGCCTCACCATCGACAACTCCGACGGCGCGCTGCCGATCGACTACGCCGAGGTGACCATCACCCGGACGATGTTCCGCAACGGTGGCAGCGAGTACGCGCTGAACGGCGACACCTGCCGGCTGCTCGACATCCAGGAGCTGCTCTCCGACTCCGGCATCGGCCGGGAGATGCACGTGATCGTCGGGCAGGGCCAGCTCGACTCCGTGCTGCACGCCGACCCGATGGGCCGCCGGGCCTTCATCGAGGAGGCGGCCGGGGTGCTCAAGCACCGCAAGCGCAAGGAGAAGGCGCTCCGGAAGCTGGACTCGATGGCCGCCAATCTCAACCGGGTGCAGGACCTGGTGGCCGAACTGCGCCGCCAGCTGGGCCCGTTGGGCCGGCAGGCGAAGATCGCCCGGCGGGCCGCCCGGATCCAGGCCGAGCTGCGGGACGCCCGGCTGCGGCTGCTCGCCGACGACCTGCTCACCCTGCGCAAGGCGGTCGAGGCGGAGATCGCGGACGAGCTGGCGCTCCGGCTCCGCCGCTCCACCGTCGAGCAGGAGCTGAGCCGGGCGCAGCAGCGCGAGGCGGTCCTGGAGGCCCAGGTCCAGCAGCTGGGGCCGCAGTTGGAGGAGGCCAGGCAGACCTGGTACCGGCTCTCCGCGCTGGCCGAGCGGACCAGGGGGACGGTCGGGCTGGCCGAGGCCCGGGTACGGCACGCGGCCGGCGGCGCGCAGGGCGAGGAGCGGCGCGGGCGGGACCCGGAGGAGCTGGAGCGGGAGGCCGAGCGGGTCCGGGAGGAGGAGGCCGCGCTGACCGAGGCGCTGGAGGAGGCGCGGTACGCGCTGGCCGAGGCGGTCGAGCGGCGGGGTGAGCTGGAGCGTGAACTGGCCGCCGAGGAAGGCCGGTTGAAGGTCGCGGCGCGGGCCATCGCGGACCGCAGGGAGGGCCTGGCCAGGATGCAGGGCCAGGTCGCCGCCGCCCGCTCCAAGGTGGCCGGGGCGCAGGCCGAGATCGGTCGGCTGGCCGAGGCCGGTGCGGAGGCGGTGCTGCGGGCCGAGGCGGCGCAGGCGGAGTTCGACGAGTTGCAGGCACAGGTGGACGAACAGGCCACCGGGGACGAGGAGTTGGACGCGGCGTACGAGCGGGCCCGGGCCGGGCTGGCCGGGGCGGAGTCCGGCGTCGGCGCGGTCCGGGACGCGCTCGGGTTGGCCGAGCGCGAGCGGGCCGGCCTGCTGGCCAGGCACGAGGCGCTCTCGCTCGGGCTGCGCCGCAAGGACGGCAGCGGGGCGCTGCTGGCGGCGGGGGAGCGGCTGCCCGGCCTGCTCGGCCCGGCCGCCGAACTGCTCGCGGTCGAGCCCGGGTACGAGACGGCGGTGGCGGCGGCGCTCGGTGCGGTGGCGGAGGCCGTCGCGGTGGACGGGCCGGCCGCGGCGGTGGCCGCGCTGCGGCTGCTGCGCGGTGAGGACGCCGGTCGGGCGGCGCTGTTGATCGGCGGGGCGCCCGCCGGGGCGGTCGGCGCTGAGCGGGACGGGGCGGCCGGGCTGGTGAGCGGGCCGGCCGAGCTGATGCCCGCGGTGGCCGCGCTGCTGGCCCGCACGGTGGTGGTGGACGGGCTGGACGAGGCGCGCCAACTGGTCCAGTCACGACCTGAGGTGACCGCTGTCACCCGGGACGGCGACGTGCTGGCCGCCGGGTACGCGCAGGGCGGGGCGGCCGGGGCGCCGAGCCTGCTGGAGACCCGGGCCGCGGTGGCCGAGACGGCCGGGCGGATCGAGCAGCTGGCCGAGCGGTGCGAGCGGCTGGCCGGCGAGCTGGCCTCGCTGACCGCCGGGAAGCGCGAACTGGCGACCGAGCTGGAGGAGTTGGCGGCCCGTCGGCGGGCCGCCGAGAAGGAGCGGGCCGGGGTCGCCGGGGCACTCGGCCGACTCGGCGGGCAGGCCAGGGCCGCGGCGGGGGAGGCCGAACGGCTGGCCACCTCGGTGCGGCGCGCCGAGGAGGGGCTGGCCCAGGCCCTGGCGGCGGCCGAGGAGTCGGCCGAACGCCTGGCGGCCGCCGAGGAGTCGGCCGACTCGGGTGAGGACGAGCCGGACGGCGCCCGCCGGGACGAGCTGGCCGGGGGCGCCGCCGAGGCCCGGCAGGCCGAGCTGGAGGCCAGGCTCGCGGTCCGCACCCACGAGGAGCGGGTCCGGGGCCTGACCGGTCGGGCCGACCAGCTGGACCGGGCGGCCCGGGCCGAGCGGGAGACCAGGGCCAGGGCGGCCGAGCGGCGCGAGCGGGCCCGGTACGAGGCCGCGGTGGCGGGCGCGGTGGCGGCCGGGGCACGGCAGCTGCTGGCCCGGCTGGAGGTCTCGCTGGCCCGGGCCGAGGCCGAGCGGGCCGAGGTGGAGCGGGCCAGGGCCGAGCGGGAGACCGAGCTGCGCAGCGGCCGCGAGCACGGCCGGGAACTCAAGGGGGAGTTGGACAAGCTGGTCGACGCGGGGCACCGGGACGAGGTGCTCCGGGCGGAGAAGCGGCTGCGGATCGAGCAGTTGGAGGCCAAGGCGCTGGAGGAGTTCGGCATCGAGGGCGAGGAGCTGCTGGCCGCGTACGGCCCGGCCCAGCCGGTGCCGCCGCAGCTGCCGGAGGAGGGGCAGGAGGCGGGCGAGCCGCGTCCGTACGTCCGGGCCGAGCAGGAGAAGCGGCTGCGGGCCGCCGAGCGGGCGTACCAGCAGCTGGGCAAGGTGAACCCGCTGGCGCTGGAGGAGTTCGCGGCGCTGGAGGAGCGGCACCAGTTCCTCGGCGAGCAGCTGGACGACCTGAAGCGGAGCCGGCGGGACCTGCTGGAGATCGTCAAGGACGTGGACGTCCGGGTGGAGCAGCTGTTCACCGCCGCGTACCACGACACGGCGGCGCAGTTCGAGGGCGTGTTCTCCCGGTTGTTCCCCGGTGGGGAGGGGCGCCTGGTGCTGACCGACCCTTCGAGCATGCTGACCACCGGGGTGGAGGTGGAGGCCAGGCCGCCGGGGAAGAAGGTGAAGCGGCTCTCGCTGCTCTCCGGCGGTGAGCGATCGCTGACGGCGGTGGCGCTGCTGGTGTCGATCTTCAAGGCCCGCCCCAGCCCGTTCTACGTGATGGACGAGGTGGAGGCGGCACTGGACGAGACCAACCTGCGGCGGCTGATCGCGATCATGGAGGAGCTGCGGGAGAGTTCGCAGCTGATCGTGATCACCCATCAGAAGCTCACCATGGAGTCGGCCGACGCGCTCTACGGCGTCACCATGAAGGGCGACGGGATCTCCCAGGTGATCAGCCAGCGGCTGCGCGAGGAGCACCGCGAGCGTCCGGTGCGTGCGGTGCCCCGGCAGCAGGAGGCCCCGGTCGGTGCGGAGCCCGGCCCGGAGTGAGCCCGCCGGGCGCCGTGGGCATGGGGCGAAATGGTGCAAATTCCAGCTGATACGTCATAAGGGACGAATGTCCCCGTTCTCGGGGACGGGTCTGTCGCGGATACTGGGTCCGTTATGGAATATCTGATCCTTGCCGTAGTCATCGCCGTGGTCGCCGTCGGTGCGATCGCTGGCCTCGTCGTCAGCGGCAGACGACGTAAGCAACTGCCTCCCAAGGCCGAGGCGCCCGTCATCACGCCCCCGCGCGAGCCCGGGGTCGGTGAGGAGTCGGCGGTCCCGACGCCCGAGCCGGTCAAGACCGTCGAGGAGGTGACGCTCCCGCCGGAGGCACCCGCTGCACCCGCCCTCGACGTACCGGAGCCCACCGCCGGCCGACTGGTCAGGCTGCGCGGCCGACTGTCCCGCTCGCAGAACTCGCTCGGCAAGGGGCTGCTCACGCTGCTCTCGCGCGAGCGGCTGGACGAGGACACCTGGGAGGAGATCGAGGAGATCCTGCTCACCGCCGACGTCGGCGTGGCGCCCACCCAGGAGCTGGTGGACAACCTGCGGACCCGGGTCAAGGTGCTCGGCACCCGTACGCCCGACCAGCTGCGGTCCCTGCTGCACGAGGAACTGGTCGGCCTGATCGAGACCGGGGCGGACCGTTCGCTGCGGACCGCCAAGCACGAGGACGGCCGTCCGGCCGTGGTGCTGGTGGTCGGTGTGAACGGCGTGGGCAAGACCACCACCTCGGGCAAGCTCGGCCGGGTGCTGGTCGCGGACGGACGCAAGGTGGTGCTCGGCGCGGCCGACACCTTCCGCGCGGCGGCCGCCGACCAGCTGCAGACCTGGGGCGAGCGGGTCGGCGCCCGGACCGTCCGCGGGCCCGAGGGCGGTGACCCCGCCTCGGTCGCGTTCGACGCGGTCAAGGAGGGCATCGCCGAGGGCGCGGACACCGTGCTGGTCGACACCGCGGGCCGGCTGCACACCAAGACCGGTCTGATGGACGAGCTCGGCAAGGTCAAGCGGGTGGTCGAGAAGCACGGTCCGGTGGACGAGGTGCTGCTGGTGCTGGATGCCACCACCGGTCAGAACGGGCTGGTGCAGGCGCGGGTGTTCGCCGAGGTGGTGGACATCACCGGGATCGTGCTCACCAAGCTGGACGGGACCGCGAAGGGCGGGATCGTGATCGCGGTGCAGCGGGAGCTGGGCGTGCCGGTCAAGTTGATCGGGCTCGGCGAAGGTGCGGACGACCTGGCGCCGTTCGAGGCGGCGGCGTTCGTGGACGCGCTCATCGGCGAGTAACGCCGGGCCTCGCTTTTGGCAGGCGCTCCACTGCTACGGCCCAGGGGCTCGGGGAACTGCGAGGAGGTCCGGCGTGCGGGCAGCTGCGAAAGTGCCTGACCACCTACGCACGCGTGACCTTTTCCGAGGTCGGCGTCGCCCACGCGGCGGAGCCGCACATCAGCAGAGTCCCGAGCCCCTGACCGTAGATGCCGGAGCGCCTGCCCAAAAGGATGATTCAGGCCGTCCAGGCCGGTTCGGCGGTGCGTTCGCGGGTGCGGTGGCAGGCGTAGGCGATGGTGCCGAGGAGGAGGCGGGCCTCGGGGGGGCAGGCGGCGCTGTCGCGACAGGGGCGGCGGAGCCAGCGGGTGGGGCCGAGGGGGCCGAGGGTGGTGGGCGGGGCGGCCACGTAGTCGCCCTCGCCGTGGCAGGCCAGGTCGAGGGTGGTGTCGTCCCAGCCCATCCGGTACAGGAGTTCGGGCAGCCGCTGGGCGGCGCCGGGGGCGACGAAGAAGAGCAGCCGGCCGGTCGGCAGGCCGAGCACGGGGCCGACCTGGGTGCCCATCCGTTCCAGTCGGACCAGGGCCTGCAGGCCGGGCTGGGCCGGGACGTCCAGGACGTCGAACGCGCGGCCGGTCGGCAGCAGCAGGGCGGTCTCACCGCCGCGCAGCCGGTTCAGGTCGGCGGCGCCCGCGCCGGTGGCCGGGTCGACGGTGTGGGCGGGGCCGAGCCCCTGGTGCAGGCCGGGTGCGGCGCAGTGGGCGGCCTGGCAGGTGCACCGGCCGTCGGCGCGGGTGGTGCCGGTGCCGACGGTCACCGCCCAGCCCCAGCGGCCGGTGTACTCCGCGGCCGCCTCGAACGCGGTGCCGCGCAGCCGGCGGCGGGAGCCGAAGCGCAGCTCGCCGAAGAGGTTGTCCATGCCTCCCCCAACAGGTTCGGATTGCCGGTGGTTACGGGAATGTGACGGTCCGTCGATTGTCCGGCGTGAAGTGGGTCGCGCGTCGGCGGCGCGCAGCAGCCGAAGTGCTCCGATTCGCGCGGTGCGGGCCAGGAGGCTCCTTGCGTCGGTGTCGCGGATACCGGACCGTCGGTGCTGCACGGGAGTTCCCTTCCTGGCCAACCGGCCTGTCGGGCCGTCAAGATCCCTGCGTCATGGGTGAGTTGGGCCACTGCTTCGTCGACTACCAGTGAAGCGCGCGGTGCCCTTGCGTAGTTCACTCGTGGGGGTGGCGAAAGGTGGCGATTCTCGGGTGACGCTCCCCCGGATGGCGGTTGTCGCGTTACGTTCAGCACACGGAACGCAGCGGACCGTCCACATCGGGCGGGTATGAGGCGGTCAAGAGCGGGCGAGACGAGCGGGGCCTCTGTGCGGGGGCCGGGCGGGATGGGGACGTTCCCATGGCAGAGAAGCAACCGAACGAGAAGCTGACCTCGTGGTTCGGCCGGAGCGGCTGGTCCAAGGGTGAGTTGGCCCGTCAGGTGAACCGCCGGGCCCGGCAGATCGGGGCGCACCACGTCAGCACCGACACCTCCCGGGTGCGCCGCTGGCTGGACGGTGAGCAGCCCAGGGAGCCGATTCCGAAGATCATGTCCCAGCTGTTCTCCGAGCGGTTCGGCTCGGTGGTCTCGATCGAGGACCTCGGGCTGCGCACCGCCGTCCCGGTGAGCACCGTGGAGAGCGGCGTCGACCTGCCGTGGAGCGCGCCGCAGACGGTCCAGCTGATCAGCGAGTACTCGCGCAGCGACCTGATGCTCAACCGCCGGGGTTTCCTGGGCACTTCGCTGGCGCTGACGGCGGGCACCGCGCTGATCGAGCCGATGCAGCGCTGGCTGGCCCCGAACCAGGCCGGCACCCCGACCCCGATCCTGGCGGCGGCCGGCGGCGGCGAGCAGTTCAGCGGGCGGCTCTCCGAGCCCGAGCTCCAACTGCTGGAGCAGACCACGGTGATGTTCCGCCAGTGGGACGCGCAGAACGGCGGTGGCCTGCGCCGCAAGGCCGTGGTCGGCCAGCTGCACGAGGTCACCGACCTGCTGCAGGAGAGTTACCCCGAGCAGACCACCAAGCGGCTGTTCCGGCTCACCGCCGAACTCGCCCACCTGGCGGGCTGGATGTCGTACGACGTCGGCATGCACCCGAGCGCGCAGAAGTACTACGTGCTGGCGCTGCACGCGGCCAAGGAGGCGGGGGACCGGCCGTTCGGCGCGCAGATCCTGACCGACATGAGCCGCCAGATGATCCACCTGAACCGGGGCGAGGACGCCCTGGAGCTGATCCACCTGGCCCAGTACGGCAGCCGGGACAGCGCCAGCCCGCGCCAGCAGTCGCTGCTGTTCGCGATGGAGGCCCGGGCCTACTCCACCATCGGCGAGGTCAACCGCTGCGCCCGGGCGGCCCGGCTGGCCGAGGACACCTTCAGCGACTGCGGCCGGGGCGACAACGACCCGGACTGGCTGAAGTTCTTCTCGCTGGCCGAGCTGAACGCGGAGAACGCCCACTCCTACCGGGACTTGGCGTACCACACCACCCGCAGCCCGCTGTACGCCTCGATGTCCGCGCCGGTGATGGAGCGCGCGGTGGACCTGTTCCGGGAGGACCCGGACCACGTCCGCAGCTACGCCTTCAACCTGATCGGCATGTCCAGCGTGCACCTGCTGCAGAACGAGCCGGAGCAGGCCGTGGTGATGGCCAAGAAGGCCGTGGACATCGCCACCCGGGTCCGCTCCGAGCGGCTGAACACCCGGATCAGGAAGACCTCCGCCGCCGCCACTCGGAACTTCAAGGACGTCGCCGAGGTGGGCCAGCTGGCCGACCTGGTGGTGCAGGACATCCCGGAGTTCGTCCCGACCGGCTGACCGCCGGGCCGGCCCCGGCACCGTCCGGTTCCGGCCAACTCCGCCCCCGTACCCCGGCCGTGGGGCCACCACAGGTTCGCACGCGATTGGGCTCCCCCGGCCCCGCAGCCCCGGTGGCCCCACGGCCGGTGACCGTCCGGGCCCCGGCGTCCGACGGGGCCGTACGGTAACCCAGTTCTGTCATGGCACGGCCGGAGTTCATCTCCTCGTAACGCTGCCGTCCGCCCCGTCACGGCTGCGAAACACCTGGCCGCATCGGCCGAAATCAGCCTTCGACACTCTCCTCTTCATCGCCGACACCCCGGGTGGCACGGGACAGGGATCCTGCGGGTGGAGCGGCATTCATTCACGAGGAGACGCCGATGCCGGACGGCTTCAGCGCGGGCGATACCGCCTTTGTATTCATCTGTGCGGCCCTGGTCATGGTGATGACGCCTGGCCTGGCCTTCTTCTACGGCGGAATGGTCAGGGTCAAGAGCACGCTCAACATGCTGGCCATGAGCTTCATCTCGCTCGCGATCGTCAGCGTGCTCTGGGTGCTCTACGGCTACTCGCTCGCCTTCGGCCCCGACGCGGGTGCCGGTCTGATCGGCAACCTCGACTACCTGGGCATGCACGGCATCGGCCTGAACGACATCACCGGCACCATCCCGGTCACCGCGTTCTCCGCCTTCCAGCTGATGTTCGCCATCATCACCCCGGCGCTGATCAGCGGTGCGGTCGCGGACCGGGCCAAGTTCGCCGCCTGGGGCCTGTTCATCGCGCTCTGGGTGACGGTGGTCTACTTCCCGGTCGCGCACTGGGTGTTCTTCTTCGACGGCGGCAACGGTGGCTGGCTCGGGGACCGGAACGGCGTGATCGACTTCGCCGGCGGTACCGCGGTGCACATCAACGCCGGTGCGGCGGGCCTGGCGCTCTGCCTGGTGCTCGGCAAGCGGATCGGCTTCAAGAGGGACCCGATGCGTCCGCACAGCCTCCCGCTGGTGATGCTCGGCTCCGGCCTGCTCTGGTTCGGCTGGTTCGGCTTCAACGCCGGCTCGGCGCTGGCCGCCAACGGGGTCGCGGGGATGGCCTTCATCAACACCCAGGTGGCCACCGCCGCCGCGGTGCTCGGCTGGCTCGCCTACGAGAAGATCAGGCACGGCGCGTTCACCACGCTGGGCGCCGCCTCCGGCGCGGTCGCCGGTCTGGTCGCGATCACCCCGGCCTGCGGTTCGGTCAGCCCGCTCGGCGCCATCGCGATCGGCCTGATCGCCGGTGCGGCCTGCGCCGCGGCGATCAGCCTGAAGTACCGCTGGGGCTTCGACGACTCGCTCGACGTGGTCGGCGTGCACCTGGTCGGCGGGGTGATCGGCTCGCTGCTGATCGGCCTGTTCGCCACCGGCAAGGTCGGCCAGACCGCGCAGGGCCTGTTCTACGGCGGCGGGGTCGGGCAGCTCGGCAAGCAGGCGCTGGGTGTCGCCGTGGTCGGCGTCTACTCCTTCGTCCTGTCCTGGCTGCTGGGCCAGGCGATCGACAAGACGATCGGCTTCCGGGTCTCCGAGGACGTCGAGGTGGCCGGCATCGACCAGGCCGAACACGCCGAGTCCGCCTACGACTTCAGCGCCGTCGGGGCCAGCCTGGGCCGCGCCTCGGTCGCCGCTCCCGCCGCCGTCGGCACCGCCGTCACCGCTGAGAAGAAGGCCGAGGTCGACGCCTGATGAAGCTCATCACCGCAGTCATCAAGCCGCACCGTCTGGACGAGGTCAAGAACGCACTGCAGGCGCACGGGGTGCACGGACTGACCGTCACCGAGGCCAGCGGCTACGGCCGGCAGCGCGGTCACACCGAGGTCTACCGGGGCGCGGAGTACACCGTCGACCTGGTGCCCAAGGTCCGGATCGAGGTCCTGGTCGAGGACGAGGCGGCCGACGAGGTCATCGAGGTCCTGGTGAAGGCCGCCCGCACCGGCAAGATCGGTGACGGCAAGGTCTGGAGCGTCCCGGTCGACACCGCCGTCCGGGTGCGGACCGGCGAGCGCGGCCCGGACGCGATCTAGCATTCGAACCGAGGTCCTTGGCGGGCCGGTCTCCCCTCGGGGCGGCCGGTCCGCCGGACGCGTATGTCCCGCAGCACCGACGGACGGGGAACTCGCCGTGACCAGCACCGACCAGCCCTCCGACTACGCCGCCGCCCGGACCCGGCTGCTGGCCGAACCGGGCCTGGGCGGGGTGGCCCGCCGCACCGCGCTCGCCCGGCTGGCCGACGGCTGGCTCGCGGGCCTGTACGCGGCGGCCGGCGCCCCGGCCGGCACCGCCCTGGTGGCGGTCGGCGGCTACGGCCGCGGCGAGCTCTCCCCGCGCAGCGACCTGGACGTGCTGCTGCTGCACACCGGCCCGATCGACCCGACGCTGCCGGAGCGGATCTGGTACCCCGTCTGGGACGGCGGCGCCGCGCTGGACCACGCCGTCCGCACCCCGGCCGAGGCCCGCGCGGTGGCGGCCGAGGACCTCAAGGCCCAGCTGGGCCTGCTGGACGCCCGGCACCTGGCCGGGGACCCGGAGCTCACCGCCGGGCTGCGCTCCGACGTCCTGGCGGACTGGCGGGCCACCGCACCGAAGCGGCTTCCCGAACTGCGCCAGTCCTGCCTCGAACGGGCGGAGCGGCACGGCGAGTTGTCGTTCCTGCTGGAGCCGGACCTGAAGGAGGCCAGGGGCGGCCTGCGGGACGTGGTGGCGCTGAACGCGATCGCCGCCAGCTGGCTGGCCGACGCCCCCCGGGACGGTCTGGACGCGGCCGCCGCCCGGCTGGCCGACGTCCGGGACGCGCTGCACCTGACCACCGGCCGGGCCACCGAACGGCTCGCCCTGCAGGAGCAGGACCAGGTGGCCGCCCGGCTCGGCGTGCTGGACGCCGACATCCTGCTCCGGCAGGTCTACGAGGCGGCCCGCACCATCAGCTACGCCGGGGACGTCACCTGGCGCTCCGTCGAGCGGATACTGGCCGCCCGCACCGGCCGGGGCCGCCGGGTCTCCCGGCTGGCTTTCCCGTTCACCGGCGTCGGCCGGGCCAGTGGTGCGGTGGCCCGCGGCGCGGTGGAGCGGCGCCCGCTGGCCGAGGGCGTGGTCGAGCAGGACGGCGAGGCGGTGCTGGCCCAGGGTGCCCGGCCCGGGCAGGACCCGGTGCTGGCGCTGCGCGCGGCCGCCGCCGCCGCGCAGGCCGGTCTGACGGTCGGTTACGCCACCGTGCGCCGGCTGGCCACCGAGACCAGGCCGCTGCCGGTGCCCTGGCCGGACGAGGCGCGCGAGCAGCTGATCACCCTGCTGGGCGCGGGCGAGGCGGCCATCCCGGTCTGGGAGGCGTACGAGGCGGAGGGGCTGATCACCCGTCTGCTGCCGGACTGGGAGCGGGTCCGCTGCCGTCCGCAGCGCAACGCGGTGCACCGCTGGACGGTGGACCGGCACCTGATCGAGACGGCGGTGAAGGCGGCCGCGATGACCCGTCGGGTGGCCCGGCCCGACCTGCTGCTGGTGGCCGCGCTGCTGCACGACATCGGCAAGGGCTGGCCGGGCGACCACTCCGAGGCGGGCGAGGTGATCGTCCGGGACGTGGCGGCCCGGATGGGCTTCGACAAGGCCGACACCGACACCCTGGCGCTGCTGGTCCGGCACCACCTGACCCTGGTGGACACCGCGACCCGGCGGGACCCGGACGACCCGGCCACCGTCGACCTGATCACCAAGGTGGTCGGCACCCTCCCGCACCTGGAGCTGCTGCACGCGCTGACCGAGGCGGACGCCACCGCCACCGGCCCGGCCGCCTGGAGCGGCTGGCGGGCCTCGCTGGTGCGCGGGCTGGCCGAGCGGGCGGCCGAGCAACTGGCGGGCGGCAGCTGGTACCCGGCGGACGCCGAGCCGACCGCCGAGGAGGAGCGGCTCGCGGTGGAGGCCGGCCGCACCGGCGGACCGGCGCTGACCCTGCTCGCGCAGACCCAGCAGGACTCGTTCGCCACCGAGCCGATGGGCGTGGAGCTGACCCTGGCGCTGCCCGACCAGCCGGGCCTGCTCGGCACGGTGGCCGGGGTGCTGGCGCTGCACCGGCTGACGGTCCGTTCGGCCGGGCTGCGCGAGCTCGACCCGGTCGGGGCGGGGCCGGTGCTGCTGCTGTCCTGGACGGTGGCGGCGGAGTACGGCGAACTCCCCGAGGGTGCCAGGCTGCGGGCCGACCTGCGCCGGGCGCTGGACGGCTCGCTGGACGTGGCCCGCAAGCTGGCCGAGCGGGACGCCGCCGCCCCGCGCCGCCGGGGGATCGCCACCCCGCCGCCGGTGGTCTCGGTCGCGCCGGGCGGCGCGTCCAGCACCGCCACCGTGCTGGAGGTCCGGGCGCACGACGCCCCCGGCCTGCTGCACCGGATCGGCCGGGCGCTGGACGCGGCGGGCGTCCGGGTCCGTACCGCGCACGTCTCCACGCTGGGCGCGGACGCGGTGGACGCCTTCTACGTGACCGATCCGGCGGGCCGTCCGCTGACCGCCGCGCGGGCCCGCGAGGTGGCCTCGGCGGTGCAGGCGGCGCTGGGCTGACCGGGGATTCGACCGCGGTGGGGAACGTTCCCGGAGCGGCCCGATACCCTGGGGGCGACGACCGTACCCGTACCGATGCCGCAAGGGACCCGCGACCGACGTGTTCGACACTCTTTCCGATCGCCTCGCAGCGACGTTCAAGAACCTCCGGGGCAAGGGCCGCCTCAGTGAGGCGGACATCGACGCCACCGCCCGTGAGATCCGGATCGCGCTGCTGGAGGCGGATGTCGCCCTCCCGGTGGTCCGGGCCTTCATCAAGCAGGTCAAGGACCGTGCGCTCGGCGTCGAGGTCACCGGCGCGCTGAACCCGGCCCAGCAGGTCGTCAAGATCGTCAACGAGGAGCTCGTCAACATCCTCGGTGGCGAGACCCGGCGCCTCCGCTACGCCAAGACCGGCCCGACCGTCATCATGCTGGCCGGTCTGCAGGGCGCGGGCAAGACCACCCTGGCGGGCAAGCTCGGCCACTGGCTGAAGAGCCAGAAGCACACCCCGCTGCTGGTCGCCTGCGACCTCCAGCGCCCGAACGCGGTGACCCAGCTCGGCGTGGTGGCCGAGCGCGCGGGCGTCGCCTTCTACGGCCCGCAGCCGGGCAACGGCGTCGGCGACCCGGTGCAGGTCGCCCGCGACTCGATCGAGTACGCCAAGCAGAAGCAGTACGACGTGGTGATCGTCGACACCGCCGGCCGCCTGGGCATCGACGCCGAGCTGATGCAGCAGGCCGCGGACATCCGCGCCGCGGTCGACCCGGACGAGGTCCTGTTCGTGGTCGACGCGATGGTCGGCCAGGACGCGGTGGTCACCGCGCAGGCCTTCCTCGAGGGCGTTGACTTCACCGGTGTGGTGCTGTCCAAGCTGGACGGTGACGCCCGCGGTGGTGCCGCGCTGTCGGTCGCGCACGTGACCGGCCGTCAGATCATGTTCGCCTCCAACGGCGAGAAGGTCGACGACTTCGACGCCTTCCACCCGGACCGGATGGCCTCCCGGATCCTCGGCATGGGCGACATGCTGTCGCTGATCGAGAAGGCCGAGCAGACCTTCTCGCAGGCCGAGGCCGAGAAGATGGCCTCCAAGCTGCAGGGCGGCGGCAAGGACTTCACGCTGGACGACTTCCTGTCCCAGCTGGAGCAGGTCCAGAAGATGGGCTCGATCTCCAAGCTGCTCGGCATGCTGCCCGGGATGGGGCAGATCCGGGAGCAGATCAACAACATCGACGACAAGGACGTCAACCGGGTCGGCGCGATCATCAAGTCGATGACGCCCGCCGAGCGGACCGAACCGAAGATCATCAACGGCTCACGCCGACTGCGGATCGCCAAGGGTTCGGGCGTCCAGGTCGGCGAGGTCAGCAACCTGGTCGAGCGGTTCTTCGAGGCCCGCAAGATGATGTCCGCGATGGCCTCCGGCAAGGGCATCCCCGGGATGCCCGGCATCCCCGGCATGGGTGGCGGCGGCAAGAAGGCGCTGAAGAAGGCCCAGCCCGCCAAGGGTCGGAAGAAGTCCGGCAACCCGCTGAAGCGGGCCCAGGAGGAGGCGGCCGCCGCCGAGCGCAAGGCGCTCGGCCCCGGTGCCCCGGCCGCGCCCGCCGAGGGCGGCGCGTTCGGTCTCGGCGCGGGCAAGGGCCCGGCCGACTTCCAGCTGCCCAAGGAGTTCAAGGACCTGCTCTGAGCGGTCCACGGCCGACGGCCCGTCACCCCGACCGGGGTGACGGGCCGTCGTGCTGTTCGGGGTGGCGGGTCTTCGCGCTGTTCCCGGCATGTTCGATGATGGAGGGGTGCGAGTGACGATTCGACCCCCGATGACAGCCGACGCCGGTCCGTACGCCGAGGCGGTGCGCCGCTCCGCCGAGCACGTCGGGCGGTGGAACCCCGTCGAACCGGACGGCCTGCCCGAACTGCTGGAGCGTCAGGGCCCCGGGCTGCGCACCTTCCTGATCACCGACCTGGCCTCCGGCGACCTGGTCGGCAAGTGCAACGTGGCCAACATCGTGATGGGCCGGTTCTGCAACGCCGCCCTCGGCTACGACTCCTACCTGCCGTACGCGGGCACCGGGCGGATGACCGAGGGCATGCGCCTGGTGGTGGACCGCTGCTTCGGGCCGCAGACCGCCGGCGGGCTCGGGCTGCACCGGCTGGAGATCAACGTCCAGCCCTCCAACGAGCGCTCGATCGCGCTGGCCCGCCGACTGGGCTTCCGGCACGAGGGCTTCACCCCCCGGATGCTGTTCCTGGACGGCGCCTGGCGCGACCACGAGCGGTTCGCCCTGACGGCGGAGGAGTGGCCGGCGGTCACCACGGGCCGTTGAGCAGCGCGGTCGGCGGCGGCCCGCCGGACCCGGCCGACCGGCGTTGCGGTTTGGTCGACCTGGTCATATGTCCGTATTGTCCGATGGGTGAGTAATCCCGTACCGCCTCGTCAGACCCCCGACCAGCCCTGGCGGTCCGAGGGGGCGCCACCTCCGCCGCCGCCGCGCCGGAAGATGCCCGGCGGCTGGATCGGGCTGGTGCTGACCGCACTGGCCGTGTTCCTGATCGCCGAGGCGCTGCTGAACTACTTCGGCGGCGGGGCCAGTACGACGGTCTCCTACACCGAGTTCAACAGCCAGCTCGGCAGGGGCAACGTCACCAAGATCTACTCCAAGGGCGACGCGATCGAGGGCACCCTGAAGGCCGCCGCCCCCAAACCGGACGGCGGCCGCGGGAACTACACCGAGTTCACCACCCAGCGCCCGGCCTTCGCCGACGACCAGCTCTGGAGCACCCTCCAACAGCAGAACGTCACCGTCACCGCCGAGCCGGTGGTCCAGCAGCGCAGCTTCCTGGCCAACCTGCTGCTCTCGCTTGCCCCGATGCTGCTGCTGGTGCTGATCTGGGTGCTGGTGGCCCGGAAGATGGCCGGCGGGATGGGCGGGGCGGGCTTCGGCCGGAAGGCCCCGCCGAAGCCGGTCACCCCCGAGGACGGCAAGCGCACCACCTTCGCCGACGTGGCCGGCATCGACGAGGTCGAGGCCGAACTCACCGAGGTGGTCGACTTCCTGAAGAACCCGGGGGAGTACCGGAAGCTCGGCGCCAAGATGCCGCGCGGCGTGCTGCTGTCCGGACCGCCCGGCACCGGCAAGACGCTGCTGGCCCGCGCCGTGGCGGGCGAGGCGAACGTGCCGTTCTTCTCCGCCTCGGCCTCCGAGTTCATCGAGATGATCGTCGGCGTCGGCGCCAGCCGGGTCCGCGAACTCTTCGCCGAGGCCCGGAAGGTGGCGCCCGCGATCATCTTCATCGACGAGATCGACACCATCGGCCGCCAGCGCGGGGGCGGCGGCGGGATGGGCGGGCACGACGAGCGGGAGCAGACGCTCAATCAGATCCTCACCGAGATGGACGGCTTCTCCGGCTCCGAGGGCGTGATCGTGATCGCGGCCACCAACCGGGCCGAGGTGCTCGACCAGGCGCTGCTGCGCCCGGGCCGCTTCGACCGCCGGATCACCGTCAGCCCGCCGGACCGGGAAGGCCGGGCCGCCATCCTGGCGATCCACAGCCGGTCCGTGCCGCTCACCCCGGCGGTGGACCTGCGCCAGGTCGCCAAGGTCACCCCCGGGATGACCGGCGCCGACCTGGCCAACCTGGTCAACGAGGCCGCCCTGCTGGCGGTCAAGCGCAAGCAGGACGCGGTCGAGCCGGCCGACCTCTCGGACGCCCTGGAGAAGGTCCAACTGGGGGCTGTCCGCCCACTGGTGATGCCGCAGGAGGAGCGCGAGCGGACCGCCTACCACGAGAGCGGGCACGCGCTGCTGGGCATGCTGCAGCCGGGCGCCGACCCGGTCCGCAAGATCACCATCGTGCCGCGCGGCCGGGCCCTCGGCGTCACGCTCTCCACCCCCGACACCGACCGGTACTCCTACACCGAGCCCTACCTGCGCGGCCGGATCATCGGCGCGCTGGGCGGGATGGCCGCCGAGCAGGTGGTCTACGGCGTGATCACCACCGGCGCGGAGAGCGACCTGGAGCAGGTCACCAACATCGCCCGCGGCATGGCCGGCCGCTGGGGCATGAGCGAACGGGTCGGCCGGCTCACCGCCGTACCCAACGACACCCAGGGCGCGTACGGGCTGTCGGCCGCCCCGACCACGCTGGACGCGGTGGACGAGGAGGCCCGGCGGATCGTCGCCGAGTGCTACGACGACGCCGTCCGGCTGCTGACGGAGCACCGGCCGCAGCTGGACGAGCTGGCCGCCGCGCTGCTGGAGGCGGAGACGCTGGACGAGGAGGCGGCCTACCGGGCGGCGGGGGTCGACCGGAAGGTGCTCGACCTGGCCTGACCCGACCTGGCCTGACCCGACCTGGCCTGACCCGACCTGGCCTGACCCGGCCCGGCCGGACCTGGCCCGGCCTGACGGACCGTGGGGCGCGCCGACCGCCGGGCGCGCCCCTTCGGCGTCGGGCGCGCTCAGTTCACCCGTTCACCGACCACGTAGCGGAACACGTTGACCATCCGGACGGAGGCGTCCGGACGGACGAACGGGTGCAGCGCCTCCTCCAGCTCCTTCACCACCAGGGCCGGACCGGCCGCCGCCAGCGCCGGGTCGAACAGCCCGGTGGAGAGCATCCCGCGGACCGCGCTGTCCAGATCGGCATAGGCGAACGGGCAGCTCACCCGCCCGCCACCGGCCGGCCGCAGACCGGCGGAGCAGAGCAGCTCCTCCAGCCGCCCGGGCGCGCCGAGCGCGAACGGGTCGCGGCCCGGCGTGCGCCCCGCCTGCCGCTGGGCGACCTCCAGCACGGCGGCGCTCTCGCACCGCTCGGGCGGCCCCCAGGAGGCCAGCACCAGATGACCGCCCGTCAGGGTCCGCCGGGCGGCGGCGGCCACCAGCCGGGTGGGGGAGGGGGCGGTCTGTAGCTGCTCGAAAACCGTGACCAGGGAGTGGGCCGAGTGGGCGACGGACTCCGCCGTTCGGGGAGCCTCCTGCACCTGGAGCCGGCGGCCCTGCGCCAGCTCCCGCAGCTCGGTGTCGGACTCCAGCCCGGACACCTGGGCACCGCGTTCGGCGGCCAGCAGCAGTGCCAGCCCCGACCGGCAGCCGAGGCCCAGTACGGAGGTCGCCGGGCCGACCTCCAACCGCTCGTGGACGGCCTGGTAGAGCGGGACGAGCATCCGCTCCTGGATCTCCGCCCAGTCCCTGGCCCGACTGTGCGGGCCGGTGCACGTGGGTGTGCGGGATCGTTCCGAGATCGTGCCGGTCACCTGCGCCGAAGCCATCGCGGCCTCCATCCGGTCCTTGGGTGCTCGTTGCCAATGTGCCCCCCGAAGCCCCGCCCCGAGACCAGCGAACAGCCCCCGGGCTCCGGCGTCCAGAGGTGTACCGGGTGGTGTCCGCGCGCCGGGTGGGTGCGCCCCCGGTGCTCCCCCACCGAATCCGATTCACAGTCAGGGCCTTCGGCCCCGTACGATCTGCCCCATGGCTAAGGCACCCGTTCTCACTCCTCAGGCGGACGACTTCCCGCGCTGGTACCAGGACCTCATCAACAAGGCCGAGCTGGCCGACAACGGTCCGGTGCGCGGCACCATGGTCATCCGACCGTACGGCTACGGCCTGTGGGAGCGGATGCAGCAGGAGATGGACGCGCGCATCAAGAAGGCGGGCGCGCAGAACGCCTACTTCCCGATGTTCATCCCGCAGTCCTACCTGACCAAGGAGGCGGAGCACGTCGAGGGTTTCGCCCCCGAACTCGCCGTGGTCACCCACGGCGGCGGCAAGGAGCTCGACGAGCCGGTCGTGGTCCGGCCGACCTCCGAGACGATCATCAACGAGTACTTCTCCAAGTGGGTGCAGAGCCACCGCGACCTGCCCCTGCTGATCAACCAGTGGGCCAACGTGGTCCGCTGGGAGCTGCGCCCCCGGATCTTCCTCCGCACCACCGAGTTCCTCTGGCAGGAGGGCCACACGGCCCACGCCACCTACGAGGACGCCCGGGCGTACGCCTCGATGATCCACACCGCCGTGTACGGCGACTTCATGACCAACGTGCTCGGCATCGACGTGGTGCTCGGCCGGAAGACCGCGAAGGAGCGCTTCGCGGGCGCCATCAACACCCTCACCCTCGAAGGCATGATGGGTGACGGCAAGGCGCTGCAGATGGGCACCAGCCACGAGCTGGGCCAGAACTTCGCCAAGGCGTTCAACACCACGTACCAGCTACAGGGCGCCGAGCGCGAGTACGTCTGGCAGACCTCCTGGGGCGTCTCCACCCGGATGGTCGGCGGCCTGATCATGTCGCACGGCGACGACAACGGTCTGCGGGTGCCGCCGCGACTGGCCGCCGTGCAGGCCGTGGTGCTCGCCATCAAGGGCGACGACGCGGTGCTGGCCAAGGTCCGCGAGATCGGTGCCCAGCTGGAGGCGGCCGGCATCCGGGTCGTGGTCGACGACAAGACCGACACCCCGTTCGGCCGCCGCGCCGTGGACTGGGAGCTCAAGGGCGTCCCGCTGCGGATCGAGGTCGGTCCGCGCGACCTGGAGAACGGCACCGCGATGCTGGCCCGCCGGATTCCCGGTGGCAAGGAGCCGGTCTCGATCGACGGCCTGGCCGCGCTGCTGCCCGGCATCCTCGAGGAGGACCAGGAGCTGCTGCTCCGTCAGTCCCGCGAGCGCCGGATCTCCCGCACCGTCGAGGTCGCGAACCTGGAGGAGGCCGTCGAGGCCGCCGCCACCGGCTGGGGCCGGATCTCCTGGGCCGAGCTCGGCCCGGCCGGCGAGGCCAAGCTGGCCGAGCAGGGCGTGTCGGTCCGTTGCATCGTCGCCGCCGACGGTTCGGTGCCGCTGACGGACGATCAGGAAGGCAACGTCGCGATCGTGGCGCGCGCCTACTGATCGGACGTATGAATCGGGCTCTTTGCTTACCGATTGCGATCGGTCCGGTCTTTGTGCGTCATCGGGTACGACTAATGCGGTGTGATTGTTGTACCGCTGACTGACTGTCTGGTGAGACTACTGACCGGTCAACTCCCGGTCGTGCTGAACTAGCGGTACGGTGTACGGCCCGTGGCCCTGTCAATTTCGACACCGCCACGGGCCGTTCGCCATAGGGGGGCAACCGTCCCCCGAGGCGATAGCCGAGAGCCTGGCGAGGTTCGCCGGGCCCAAAGTTGCAGGGGGTTGGTCTTGCGTCAGATACGGGCAGCGCAATTCACGCGCGACAGCGCATTCCTGGGAGTTCGCTGGGAATTTCCGGAGAACGGGAACTCGCGGAACATCGGCGCTCACTGCATCGTTGGTCTAGCGTGAGCACGACACAGCCTCTCGTCCTCGCGGCCGAACTGGCCGCCGCCTGGAGTGACATCCAGGCCCACCACCAGGACCTCCCCGACCTCGCCTCGCCAGAGGCCCTGATCGGCGAGTCCTCCTCCGCCTGCGGCAGCCAGCTCGGCTTCGAGCGACTGCTGCACGAAGCCGCCCACGGCCTGGCCGCGGCCCGCGACATCCGTGACACCTCACGGGCGGGGCGCTACCACAACCGGCGCTTCCTGCTGCTCGCCTCCGAGCTCGGGCTTGCCCACCCGGTCGAACCGCACGCCAGTAGCGGCTTCTCCCAGGTGACCATGCTGACGGAGACTCAGGAGCGGTACTCGGGAACGATCGAGCGGCTCGACCGCGCGCTCGGCGCACACCAGCTCGCCGTCAACGGCGAGGGTGGGCACCGCGCGTTCCGCGGCCCGGCGGCCCGGCACGGCTCCTCCGGTGGCGGGGTCCGGGTCAAGGCGATCTGCGGCTGCGGCCGCAACGTCCGGGTGGTGCCGTCGGTGCTGGCCCAGGCGTCGATCGTCTGCGGTGCCTGCCAGCAGCCGTTCCGGATCGCGTGACCCCAGGTCCGTCCCGCGTTCCCTTCGGTGTTCGTGTCAGTGTCCCGTTCTGTTCCTGCCGTCCGTTGCCAGCGGGCTGTGTCGCACGTTCTGCAACACCTGTAGTGCTGAGACTCGGCTCAACCGGGGGCGGGGGCCCTCGGTCGGGCCGACCGGCGCGGTGTGGCAGAATGGACAGCTGAGTACTCGGCAGCCGAGCAGGACCCCTCTCTCCTACGGCTGGCGTGTCCCTTGAACGGCCGCCCTCGCAACCCCACGCGGTGGCAGCGGCTGTTCACCCACGTCAACACCAGGAGAACCCACTCCCGTGGCAGTCAAGATCAAGCTCAAGCGTCTCGGCAAGATTCGCGCTCCGCACTACCGCATCGTCGTCGCGGACTCGCGCACCAAGCGTGACGGTCGCGCCATCGAGGAGATCGGCATCTACCAGCCGACCTACAACCCCTCGAAGATCGAGGTCGACACCGACCGCGCGCAGTACTGGCTGTCCGTCGGCGCCCAGCCGACCGAGCCCGTCCTCGCCATCCTGAAGCTCACCGGCGACTGGCAGAAGTTCAAGGGCCTGCCCGCCCCGGCCCCGCTGCTGGTGGCCGAGCCCAAGGTCGAGGACTTCTCGCACCTCTTCGCGAAGGCCGTCGCCGGCTTCGAGGACAGCACCACCGGTGTTGCCATCACCCCGAAGGCCAAGAAGGCGGACAAGGCCGAGGCTGAGGCCGACGCCGCTTCCACCGAGGCCTGAGCGTGATCGAGGACGCCCTCGACCACTTGGTCAAGGGCATCGTCGAGCACCCCGACGAGGTGCAGGTGCGTTCGCGCAACCTGCGTCGGGGCAACACCATCGAGGTGCGCGTGCACCCCGATGACCTCGGCAAGGTGATCGGCCGGGGCGGCCGCACGGCCCGCGCGCTGCGCACCGTGGTCGGCGCCCTCGGCGGTCGCAACGTCCGGGTCGACCTGGTCGACGTGGACAGCATTCGCTGACGCTCGACCGTCAGGTTTGTGGGACCGGCCGGGACGCATGGCGTCCTGGCCGGTCCTTCTGCATTTCCGGGTCGGCCCGGGGGACGCGGGTTCTGCGGGACTGCGGTTCTGTGGGATCTGCGGTTCTGCGGTTCTGTGGGTTTCCTTGGGTTCGCCGGGGCGTTGCCTGCGGTTCGTCGTCCCGTCCGGCTCAGCTTTCCCACCAGCCACTGCTTTTCGGCTCACCGTCATTCGGCACTCCGTCCTCAGGCCCACCGGACCCAGCGGATCGCCGGTACAGATTCAGGAGAACGATCACCGTGCAGCTCGTCGTCGGCAAGATCGGCCGTGCCCACGGCATCAGGGGGGACGTCAGCGTCGAGGTCCGTACCGACGAGCCCGAGCTGCGGCTCGGGCCCGGCGCGGTCCTGTCCACCGACCCGGCCACGGTCGGCCCGCTGACCATCGAGTCGGGCAAGGTGCACAGCGGCCGACTGCTGCTGCGCTTCGCGGGGGTGAACGACCGCAATGCCGCCGAGGCGCTGCGCGGCACCATGCTGATCGCGGAGATCGACCCGGAGGACCGGCCGGAGGATCCCGAGGAGTTCTACGACCACCAGCTGATCGGGCTGGACGTGGTGCTGCTCGACGGGACGCTGGTCGGCGAGCTGAGCGAGGTCGTCCACCTGCCGTACCAGGACCTGCTGACCGTCACCCGGCCGGACGGGACCGAGGTGCTGGTGCCGTTCGTCACCCGGATCGTGCCGACCATCGACCTGGAGAACCAGCGGGCCGTCATCGACCCGCCGCCCGGGCTGATCGACCCGGCGGAGGCGGTGGTGGTCCGTTCGGACGATGCCTCCGGGGCGGAGGAAGCGTCCGAGGAGGAGGGTTCCGAGGAAGACGGTTCCGTGGGCGACGGTTTCGAGGGCGCGGGCGACAGTGGTGCGCGGGGTGAGTGAGATGCGGATCGACGTCGTCACGATCTTCCCGGAGTACCTGGAGCCGCTGAACGTCTCGCTGGTCGGCAAGGCCCGGGCCCGCGGTCAGCTCGACGTGCACCTGCACGACCTGCGCTCGTGGACCACGGACATTCACCGCACGGTCGACGACACCCCGTACGGCGGGGGGCCCGGCATGGTGATGAAGCCGGAGCCGTGGGGCGCGGCGCTGGACGCGGTGCTCGCCGAGGGGCCGGAGGGCGAGGTCCCGACCCTGGTGGTGCCGACGCCGAGCGGACGGCCGTTCACGCAGGAGCTGGCCCAGGAGCTCGCCGGGCGGCCGTGGCTGGCGTTCGCGCCGGCCCGGTACGAGGGCATCGACCGTCGGGTGATCGAGGAGGCCGCCACCCGGATGCCGGTGGTCGAGGCCTCGATCGGTGACTACGTGCTGGCGGGTGGTGAGGTCGCGGTACTGGTGATGGTCGAGGCGATCGCCCGGCTGCTGCCCGGGGTGCTCGGCAATGCCGAGTCGCACCGGGACGACTCCTTCGCCCCGGGCGCCATGGCGGACCTGCTGGAGGGGCCCGTCTACACCAAGCCGGCCGAGTGGCGTGGGCGCGAGGTGCCGGACGTGCTGCTGAGCGGGCACCACGGCAAGATCGCCCGTTGGCGGCGGGAGCAGGCGTTCGCCCGGACCTTGGCGAACCGGCCGGATCTGGTCGAGCGCTGGGAGCTCGGTGCCTTCGACAAGAAGGAGCGCGAGGCGCTCAGCATCCTGGGGCTCGCCTGGGACCAGGAGCTCGGCCGATTTCGGTCTCTGGCGGAAGCTGTGGAAGAATAGGCGACTGTTGTCTGCCGTCGGGCTTCCCTCGTGGAGGTCGGTGGAGCGTTGCCCCCGCCACGGGGGGACCATCGCGAACCGAAGCGGCCCGCAACACACCCCATTGTGACGAACTTCCGTGGGCGGCCCGTGGCGCCTGCGATGGAGAGCAACATGAGCAACAAGCTCGCTGCTGTCGACGTGGCTTCGCTGCGCGACGACATCCCGGCCTTCCGCGCCGGTGACACCCTGAAGGTCCACGTCCGGGTCATCGAGGGCACCCGCTCCCGTGTCCAGGTCTTCCAGGGCGTCGTCATCCGTCGCCACGGCGCCGGCATCGGTGAGACCTTCACCGTTCGCAAGGTGTCGTTCAACGTCGGCGTGGAGCGCACCTTCCCGGTGCACACCCCGGTCGTCGAGAAGATCGAGGTCGTGACCCGCGGTGCGGTTCGCCGCGCCAAGCTGTACTACCTGCGTGACCTCCGCGGCAAGGCCGCGAAGATCAAGGAGAAGCGCGACCGCTGATCCGCTGACCCCGGCTCCGGCCAGGGGTTCAGTACGCTCGGGTTGGGTGGAGTCCCTTCGGGATAGGCTCTGCCCCGATGAGCACGCAAGAACCAGTCGCGGACCGCGACGGCAGTGCCGCACCTCCGGGTGCGGACTCGCCGTCGCGGTCCGCGGCCGTTTCCGGTCCGGGTGTTGGTGGGGTGCACACCGGCGCGGATGTGGCTCCGGGAGCTGGCGTCGGGGCCGCGGGCGTGGGTGCGGGGGTGGGCAGCGGCGTGGCTCCAGACGGTGATGGTGCGGCGTCTGCTGAGCTCGGCAGCCCAGGGCCGGTCGCCGAGGGGGCCGGCGAAGCCGCGGAGGCTGACGAGAGCGACTCCGAGCTTCCGAGACGGTGGTCGGCACGTGACCTCCTGCGGATCGTCGCGGTCTGCGTCCTGACGCTGATGTTGGTCAACGCGTTCGTCGCCCGGCCGTTCGCGGTGCCGTCCGCCTCGATGGAGAACACGCTGCGGCCGGGAGACCGGCTGGTGGTGAACGAGCTGGCCTACTCGTTCGGCGGTCACGTCCGCCGGGGCGACGTCGTGGTCTTCGACGGAACGGGCTCCTTCCTGCCTTACGCGGAGGAGACGCCGGCTGTGCGACGCTTCCTGTCAGCCGTGGGGCTGGGCTCCGGGAACGGTTCCGTGTACGTGAAGCGTGTGGTCGGCGTCGGGGGTGACCGGGTGACGTGCTGTGAGGCGGACGGGCGGCTCAGGGTCAACGGGGTGCCGTTGGACGAGTCGGCCTACCTCTATCCCGGTGATGCTCCCTCGTCGGTGCGGTTCGACGTGGTGGTCCCGGCTGGGAAGCTCTGGGTGATGGGGGATCACCGGAGCGACTCCCGGGACTCGCGCGATCATCTGGGGGAGCCGGGCGGTGGGTTCGTCCCCGAGAAGCGGGTGATCGGTCGAGCCGACTGGATCGTCTTCCCGATCGGTCGCTGGACGTCGTTGGACCGGCCCGCGAGCTTCGCTGCCGTGGAGGGGACGGGTGGCCATGGGGGCCAGAAGTAGGGTCAGGACCGCCACCGCCCAGGTGGCGGTCGATGGCCGATCCGCCCTCCAGACAGCACCGGTCGCAGCGGCGGGGCCAGGCGCGACGGCTTCGTCCACGCGCGGCCGCGCGGCGCGCCGCAGGTCCGCTCGTCGGGCCGCTCGGAGCAGGCGCCGGTCGCTGCTGCGCGAGATACCGCTGATCGCCGTGGCCGCGCTGCTGATCGCCCTGGGGCTCAAGACTTTCGCGGTCCAGGTCTTCGTGATTCCCTCGGGCTCGATGGAGCAGACCATCCTGATCGGCGACCGGGTACTCGTCGACAAGATGACACCGTGGTTCGGCAACCTGCCGAGCCGGGGCGAGATCGTGGTCTTCAAGGACCCGGGCGGCTGGCTCGAGCCCGCTCACCAGCCGGAGCAGGAGAACTTCGCGCTGCGCGGGGCCAAGCAGGCACTCTCCTACGTCGGGTTGTTGCCGTCGGACGACGAGCAGGACCTGATCAAGCGTGTGATCGGCGTGCCCGGTGACACCGTCGAATGCTGTGACGCCAGTGGCCGACTGATCGTCAACGGCACACCGGTGGACGAGTCTTACCTCGCAGCGGGGAACGTACCGTCGAAGCAGCCGTTCAAAATCACTGTCCCGGCAGGGCGGTTGTGGGTGATGGGGGATCACCGGGATCTCTCCGCAGACTCCCGCTACCACCTGAACGAGGCCGGCCAGGGCACCTTCCCGATCGACAACGTGATCGGCCGGGCCTTCGTGATCGCCTGGCCGGTTCAGCGGATGGGCCAACTCGGTGTTCCCGCCTCCCTGTCGGCGCTTCCCGTGCGGACCGAGGCGTTCGGGCGTAGCGTTCCCGGAGCGAGTCGGTACCCGAGCGAGCCTGATCGGGCTAAATTGCCTCGAACTCAACCGGATCTTGCGGAACCTCCGCTCGTTATGGGTGTGTTGGGCGTCACCCCGCTCCTCGTGCGGCCCAGGCGCGCGCGGGTGCGTCGCGCGCCGCCCGTCGGCTGATTCGTCCGTCCTGCCGTGTGGGAGCACGGGCGTCTTGGCCTGGAGTGGTAGAGAAGTGCTGGAGTGCTCGGTGTACGGTCCGATCGCCTCCGGCGGCTGTGCTGGTGTGCCGATGTCGGATCGCCCTGTGACGGGCGGAGCTGACGCGGCCTGACGGCCGGTCACAGAACGTGGTGCCCGCTGTGCGGCACTGTGAGCGCGGACGCGCGGGCGTCCGCACAGCAGGGAGGAGATGTTGTGGGGGATCTGGTGATCGGTGCCCGTTCCGGGGGCCCTGAGCCCGAGGGCGAAGGCGCTGAGCAGTTGGACGGCTCCGACCGGTCCGCGGAGACCGCGTCGGCTGC
Organism: Kitasatospora sp. NBC_00070; assembly: GCF_045041205.1. Classification (NCBI taxonomy): domain Bacteria; kingdom Bacillati; phylum Actinomycetota; class Actinomycetes; order Kitasatosporales; family Streptomycetaceae; genus Kitasatospora; species Kitasatospora sp. NBC_00070. Next base: position 5,037,361 of record NZ_CP108247.1, read on the forward strand.
CCCGGCCGGCGACGAGGCAGGGAGCTCCAAGAAGAAGCAGCCGAAGCAGCGTTCCTTCTGGAAGGAACTTCCGATCCTGGTCGGAATCGCGTTGATTCTGGCTCTGGTGATCAAGACCTTCTTCGTCCAGGCGTTCTCCATCCCCTCCGGGTCGATGCAGAACACCCTGCAGATCGGCGACCGGGTGCTGGTCGACAAGCTGACACCGTGGTTCGGCGCCGAGCCGGAGCGCGGCGAGGTCGTGGTCTTCCACGACCCGGGCGGCTGGCTGAGCGACGAGCCGGCCCAGCAGAGCGACAACGCCTTTGTCCGTGGTGTGCAGGACGTACTCAGCTTTGTCGGGCTGATGCCTTCGGCGAACGAGAAGGACCTGATCAAGCGGGTCATCGCGGTCGGCGGGGACACGGTCGAATGCCAGGGCACCGGGCCGGTCAAGGTGAACGGGATCGCGCTCGACGAGCCCTACATCTTCCCCGGCAACACCCCGTGCGGTGACAAGCCGTTCGGGCCGGTCCAGGTGCCGGACAACCGGATCTGGGTGATGGGCGACCACCGGGCCGACTCGCTCGACTCGCGGTTCCACCAGGACCAGCCCGGTGGCGGCACCGTCCCCGTGGACAACGTGGTGGGACGGGCCTTCGTGGTGGCCTGGCCGATCGGCAACTGGGCGACGCTCCCGGTGCCTGACACCTTCGACCAGAAGGGGCTCGCGGCCGCTGCACTGCCCTACGCGCCGCCCGCGGCCGGTGCGGCGATCGCACTGCCTGCGGTCTGGTGGCTGCGGCGATACCGCCGCTGACCTCTCGGGCTGCTCCCCTCGAGGTGGAGCAGGGTCTTGCGCGGGCCGTGGTACTGGCGAGTAATCTGCTCGCACGTGCCACGGCCCGCCGGCTTTCCCGGACCCGCCGTGGCCCACCCGTGTGGGTTGCGGGTCGACCTGGAGGTGGCGGCGATGAGCGACGTGAAGACCCCGATGGCTGCCCCGCCGCGCCCGGCGAAGGCCCGGCGAAGCGCCGGGTCGCTGGTCCAGGGGCTGGTGATCGGGCTCGGCTTCGTGCTCCTGGTCGGTGCGTTCGGCGTGCTTGCGGTGCAGTATCGCCCCTACCGGATCCCGACCCAGTCGATGACTCCGGCCCTCACCATGGGCGACACGGTGCTGGCCCGGTCGGTCGGTGGAGAGTCGGTGGGCCGAGGGGACATCGTGGTCTTCCAGGACCAGCTCTGGGGCAATGTCCCGATGGTCAAGCGAGTGGTCGCGGTCGGCGGCGACACCGTGGTGTGCTGCGACGCGCAGCACCGGCTGACGGTGAACGACCACCCGATCGACGAGCTGTACCTGGCAAAGCAGCAACTCGACGACAAGCTGTTCAGCACCGTCGTGCCGCCGGGGCGGCTCTTCCTGATGGGGGACAACCGGGATTCCTCGCTCGACTCCCGGAGCCACCTCGACCTGGCGGGCGGCACGGTGGCGACCGACGAGGTGCTCGGCCGGGTCGAGGGGACGGCTTGGCCTGCCGACCGGGCCGGGGTGAGCGAGCGTACGGTGGCCTTCGACGGGCTGGCCGGCCCGTCGGCCGCCAAGCCCGGGCCGCTGGGGCCCGCCGCGCTCGCGATGGTGGCCGGTGCGGCGATGATCGTGTTGGCCTCGCTGGCGGGTGGACTTGCCTCGCTGGTGCGACGGTTTCGCCGGGCCTGACCCGCAACAGCGACAGCAGGCGCAGCAGGAACATCGAGGTGGCCCGGGCGGCTGAGCGGAGGAGTCGGCGATGGCGGCGGAGCGGCGCCGGGCGGCACGGGTCCTGCTGTTGGACGATGTGGACCGGTTGCTGCTCTTCCGGGGCACTGATCCGGCGGTGCCGGGTGTGTTCTGGTGGTTCACTCCCGGTGGTGGAGTGGAACCGGGCGAGGAACTGCGGGCTGCCGCGTTGCGTGAGCTGGCCGAGGAGACCGGCCTGACCGGGGTGGAGCTCGGGCCGGTGGTGGCGTACGACACGGTGTCCTTCTCCTATCTGGAACGGCAGTACGAGCAGGACCAGTGGTTCCATCTGGCTCGTACGCGTGAGACCGGGCTGAGCGTGCCGGCAGCCGCAGCGGCCGAGGAGCACGCCCAGCTGCTGACGGCACGGTGGTGGACGGTGGCGGAGCTCCGGGCGACCGAGGAGACGGTCTACCCGGTCGAGCTGGCCGACCTGGTCGAGCGGTTGCTGACGGACGGCCCGCCAGTCCGACCGGTACGGCTCTGCGGAAGGGCCGGGTGGTCCACAATGGGGTGGACGTATCGAGTTGAGGGGACACCTGGATGAGTGCCGAAGACCTCGAGAAGTACGAGACCGAGATGGAGCTCAAGCTCTATCGGGAGTACCGGGATGTCGTCGGCCTGTTCAAATACGTGATCGAGACCGAGCGGCGTTTCTACCTCACGAACGACTACGAGCTCCAGGTGCACTCGGTGCAGGGTGAGGTCTTCTTCGAGGTGTCGATGGCGGATGCGTGGGTCTGGGACATGTACCGGCCGGCCCGGTTCGTCCGCAAGGTGCGGGTGCTGACCTTCAAGGACGTCAACATCGAGGAACTGGCCAAGAGCGATCTGGAGCTGCCCTCGGACGACGCCTCCTTCGGCGGCTGAGCCTGCGGGACGGCGACGAGGTCGGCCTTGCGGGGAGACGCTCTACCAGCTGGTGCCGCGATGTCCAGAGGTCACCGAAAAAACCTCCCTCAGGGGTGATTCGGTTTTCCACAACCCCTGAGTTATCCACAGAAATCATGAACTCTGGCCCGTTTTCGGACTGATACGACAGCCTCCTGGCACGGAGGTGATTGCCGTGCAGAGTTCCAACAACGGTCTCGGCCGCTACGGCGAAGAAGTCGCGGCCCGCTGGCTCACCGAGGGCGGGCTGCGAATCCTGGAGCGCAACTGGCGTTGCGCCGAAGGAGAGCTGGACATCATCGCGCTGGACGGGGACACGATCGCCGTCTGCGAGGTGAAGACCCGCTCCGAGCGGGGGTTCCAGCAGCCGAGCGAGGGCATCGACCAGACCAAGGCCGTTCGACTGCGCCAGCTCGCCGAACGCTGGCTCGGTGAGCGTTGGCCCGAGCACTTCGCTCGCCTCGCCGACTCGATCCAGTCGTCGGCTGGGCTTCCCGTGCCGATGCCGCCGGAGCAGGCCGCCGAGGCCGGCCCGAAGAAGGCCCGTTCGGGCAAGGGCAGCCGAGGGGGCAAACAGGCCGCTGAGCCGGTCCCGCCGGTCCTCCCGGCACCCCTGCCGCCCGGCGGCGTGCGGATCGACCTGGTCGCCGTGGTCAACCGCCTCAAGGGCGCTGCCCTGGTGGAACACCTGCGCGGGGCGGTCTGAGATGGCATTCGCCCGTACCTGCTCGGTCGCCCTGGTCGGGGTGGACGGAGTTGTGGTGGAGGTGCAGGCCGATCTTGAGCCCGGCCTCGCGACCTTTGCCCTGGTCGGCCTTCCGGACAAGGCACTGTCCGAGGCCAAGGACCGCGTCCGGGCCGCTGTCGTCAACAGCGGAGAGCCCTGGCCTCAGCGGAAGCTGACGGTCGGTCTGAGTCCGGCTTCGGTCCCCAAGAGCGGCAGCGGCTTCGACCTCGCCGTCGCCTGTGCCGTCCTGGCGGCAGCCGAGCGGCTCGATCCGGCCGCGATCGCGGACCTGTTGATCATCGGGGAGCTGGGTCTTGACGGCAGGGTCCGGCCGGTCCGGGGCGTACTGCCCTCGGTGCTGGCGGCGGCCGACGCCGGCTATCGACAGGTCATCGTCGCCGAGCAGACGGCGCCCGAGGCCGCGTTGGTTCCGCACGTCTCGGTGCGGGGCGTCCGCAGCCTGCGCCAACTGATCGCGATCCTCACCGGCGCTCCGGAGCCCGAGGAGGAGGTCGGCCATAGTGTCGGCCGCAGGGATCCGGCACTGGCCGGGCTGGTGCTCCCCGGCGCCGGAGTCCGGGGGCTCTCCGCAGAACGCGCCGCCGAACTCGACCTGGCCGATGTGGCAGGTCAGCACCAGGCCCGCCGTGCCTTGGAGATCGCGGCCGCAGGTGGCCATCACCTGTTCCTGAAGGGCCCGCCCGGCGCGGGGAAGACGATGCTGGCCGAGCGGCTTCCGGGGCTGCTCCCACCGCTGACCCAGGCCGAGGCCCTGGAAGTGACGGCCGTTCACTCGGTCGCGGGGCTGTTGCCGGCCGACCGGCCGCTGATCGACAGTCCGCCGTACTACGCGCCGCACCACTCGACCACGATGCCCGCGATCGTCGGAGGCGGCAGCGGTCTGCCCCGACCGGGAGCGGTGTCGCTGGCGCACCGGGGCATCCTGTTCCTCGACGAGGCACCCGAGTTCCCGGTACGGGTCCTCGATGCCCTGCGCCAGCCCCTGGAATCGGGCGAGGTGACCATCGCGCGCTCGGCGGGTTCCGTGCGGCTGCCCGCCCGCTTCCAGCTCTGCCTGGCGGCCAATCCGTGCCCCTGCGGACGCCATTCCCGCCGGGGCGAGGGCTGCGAGTGCACGCCGACCATGGTGAGCCGGTATCAGAGCCGGCTCTCCGGGCCCCTGTTGGACCGGGTCGACCTCCAGGTCCAGGTGGATCCGGTGACCAGGGCGGAGCTGATGGGACAGGCGAGCCGGGCCGAGGGCACCCGGGCGGTGGGCGCCAGAGTGCTGGCGGCCCGTGAGCGAGCCGCCAAGCGGCTCGACGACACACCCTGGCGGACCAACGCGGAGGTCCCGGGCCACACCCTCCGTACCCGCTGGCGACTGGCCCCGGGCGCCCTGGCCGACGCCGAACGGGATCTGGAGCGCGGCCTGTTGACCGCGCGTGGCCTGGACCGGGTGCTCCGGGTGGCTTGGACGGTGGCCGACCTGGCGGGGCGTGAGCAACCCACCCGCATCGACGTCCGGACGGCCCTGGTGCTTCGCACCGGCGTGCAGCGGGGGCTGCCCGTCCGGGACCCGGCCGTCCACTCCGACGAGGAGTCGGACGCGGACATCGGCGGTGAGCCCTGACCGCGCTATCGGATGGCCGAGCAGGAGGCACCGGCCACGAGATCCGTCCGACTCGTCCGACCCGCCGTCACCGTGGAGGCGCAGGTGAACCGTAGCAACCAGTCCCCGACAGCCCCCGTCAACTCTCGGGCGGCGCCGAGGATGCGCCCGTCCACGCCATCGGAGGCGGAGCCGACGCCCCGCCCGGCCGTCGACGCCGAGCGCCGTGCCCGAGCCGCGCTCACCCGCCTGATCGAGCCCGGTGACGCGGTGATCGGCCGGTGGCTCGGCCAGGTCGGCGCATCCACCCTGATCGAGGCCATCCACCGCCGCACCGTTCCCGGGCACCTCGACCTGGACGCCGACCGTCTCGGCGCCTACCGCGCCAGACTCCCACTGGTCGACGTCGACGCGGACCTGGGACGAGTGGAAGCCGCCGGTGGCCGGTTCATCATTCCGGGCGACATCGAGTGGCCGTCCCAACTCGACGACCTGGGTGACGGCCGACCGATCGGCCTCTGGATCCGTGGCACCGGATCGCTGCGGATGCTGGCCCTGCGGTCGGTGGCCATGGTGGGCGCTCGAGCCTGTACGGCGTACGGCGCGCACGTCGCGGGTGAGCTCGCGGCCCAACTCGCCGAGCGAGGATGGGTGGTGGTCTCAGGTGCTGCCTACGGCATCGACGCGGCCGCGCACCGGGGTGCGCTCGCGGTCGGCGGCGTCACCCTCGGCGTACTCGCCTGCGGCGTGGACGTGGCCTACCCGGCGGGGAATTCGGAGCTGATCGCCCGGATCGCCGCCCAGGGTCTGCTGCTCAGCGAGCTGCCTCCGGGCGAGCACCCGAACAGGTTCCGGTTCGTGCTCCGTAACCGGGTGATAGCCGCACTGACCCGGGGCACCGTGGTGGTCGAGGCCGCCATGCGCAGCGGGGCGCTGAGCACCGCCCGGCGGGCCCGCGACCTGAACCGCCACACCATGGGGGTGGCCGGCCCGGTGACCTCCGAGCTGTCGGCCGGGGTCCACGCGCTGATCCGCAGCGGCGGCGCGACGCTGGTGACGGACGCGGCGGAGATCGGTGAGCTGGTCGGCGCGATCGGGGACGACCTGGCGCCACGCCGGTCCGGTCCGGTACTCCCCAGGGACCTGCTGCCCCCGCCGGTGGCCCGGGTGCTGGAGGCCGTCCCCGCCTCGGCGGAGGGTGCGCCGGTGGACCGGCTGGCCCGGGAGGCGGGGCTCTCGCCGGACGAAGTCCTGCAGCGGCTCTACGAGTTGGGCTCGCTCGGGTTCGTCGAGAGATGCGGGGCGCACTGGCGGCTGGTGCGCAGTGGCCGCGCCAGGAAGGAGTGACGCCGGGGTTCGATGAGGGGCACGCCACGCCGGGTGCACCACCGGTTCGAGCGACGACCGAGTGGCGGTAGCACTGTGCAGTGACTTGGTCACGCTACGCTCGCAGTGGCTTCCCTATCAGCACATGACTCGGCAGAACGGCGCAGACCAACGTATGCCCACACACATTCCCGGACACAGGGTGACCGGCGCCCTCCGGTCCTCGGGAGGGCCAGGGCCGGGGGCCGAGGCACGACCCGCCGCCGAGGCGCAGAGCAGAGCGCCAGGCGTGATGGGTGTGACCAGGCAAGCCGGTCGGGTGCGACCCCGCAGTACGACGGAGGAGACTCCGGTCCAAGCGCCGTCCCGGCCCCCGGCCGCCCGGCGCGAGGGCGGGGCCGCCAAGCCGTCGGCGTCAAGCATGGCAAAGCCCGCAGGTGACGACCGATCAGCTCTGGAGCTGCTATGGCGGTCGTACAAGGAGACCGGAGACGCCAGACTGCGGGAGCAACTGATCCTGCACTACTCGCCGCTGGTCAAATATGTGGCCGGCCGGGTCGGAGTCGGTCTGCCGGCCAACGTGGAGCAGGCCGACTTCGTCTCCTCCGGTGTGTTCGGTCTGATTGACGCGATCGAGAAGTTCGACATCGAGCGCGCGATCAAGTTCGAGACCTACGCCATCAGCCGGATCCGCGGCGCGATCATCGACGAGCTCCGGGCGCTGGACTGGATCCCGCGCTCCGTCCGGCAGAAGGCCAAGGCGGTGGAGCGCACCTACGCCACCCTCGAGGCCCGGCTGCGCCGGACGCCGCACGAGCCCGAGGTGGCGGCCGAGATGGGTATCGCGATCGAGGAGCTGCACGCGATCTTCAGTCAGCTCTCGCTCGCCAACGTGGTGGCCCTGGACGAGTTGCTGCACCCGGCCGGGGAGAGCGGCGACCGGCTCAGTCTGATGGACACCCTGGAGGACACCGGCGCGGACAACCCGGTCGAGGTCGCGGAGGACCGGGAGCTCCGCCGGTTGCTCGCCACCGCGGTCAACACCCTGCCGGAGCGCGAGAAGACCGTGGTCACCCTCTACTACTACGAGGGCCTCACACTCGCCGAGATCGGCCAGGTGCTCGGCGTGACCGAGAGCCGGGTCAGTCAGATCCACACCAAGTCGGTGATCCAGCTGCGCGCAAAGCTCTCCGAGGTCTGCTGAGCCCGGGCCGGCACACCCCGCCGGCACCCCGCCGACGCATCCAGCCGGAGGCCCGGAGGCCCGGAAACCGGAGCAGGGCGTACGGCGAGGCGAGCGCGCCGGGGTGCTGCATCACACGCCCGGCGATTCCCATGGCGCTGTCCCGGAACTTCGTCGGGCTCCGTACAGTAGGGGCGTGCCGAAAATCCGGGCGGCCACCGTGGCCGAGCATCGTCAGCTGCAGCGCGCAGCGCTCCTCGACGCTGCCCGCACGCTGCTCACCGAGGGGGGCACGGAGGCGATGACCTTCCCCGCGCTGGCTGCGCGGGCCGGCCTCGCGCGCTCCTCGGTGTACGAGTACTTCCGTTCGCGCGCGGCCGTCATCGAGGAGCTGTGCGCGGTCGACTTCCCGCTCTGGGCGGCGGAGATCGAGGCCGGCATGGCCGCCTGCGACACTCCGCACGCCAAGGTCGAGGCCTATGTGCGCGGCCAGCTCGTACTGGCCGCCGACCCTCGGCACCGCGCCGTCGTCGCGATCTCGGCGCTGGAACTCGACGAGGCCGCGCGCGGCCGGATCAGGGCGGCGCACCACGCCTTGGTCGACCTCGTGGTCCAGGCCCTGCAGGAGATCGGGCACGAGCAGCCCCGGGTGGCAGCCGCTCTGCTCCAAGGGGTGGTCGAGGCGGCCGTGCGCCAGGTCGAGCGGGCCGGCGAGGACGGGAGCGGTTCGGTCTCCGACTCCGCCGTCTCGATGGTGCTGCACGGCCTCTGCCCCGCCCACCAACTCGGCGCGGACGCGACGACCCCGAAGGGCGCCACTACCTGAGTCGGGCCTGAGCCTGAGTCACCTGGCCGTCCAACGGCAGCAGCCTCGCCTGGCCGGTCCCCAACAGGGCCAGCGGGTCCAGGTAGCGCTTGCCTCGTAGCAGCCCCCAGTGCAGACACCCCGTGGCGCAGTGTCCGACGCCGGTCGCCAGCACACCGATCGGTTCGCCGCCCGCGACGGCCGTGCCGACCGGCACGCTGCCGGTGACGGGCAGATAGGTGGTGCGCAACGGAGGGCTTCCCGAGGCGGGGTGAGTCACCGTCACCACCGGCCGGCCCGCGACCATCCCGGAGAACGAGACCACCCCGGGCGCGGCGGCCCGGACCGTCGCTCCCACCGAGGCCGCCAGGTCGACACCCCGGTGACCCGCCGCCCACCGCACCGGCGGCGGGTCGAACCGCTGGAGCAGACCGCCCGGCCCGCCCACCGGCCAGGCCCGCCCGGGCCCCGGCCCCACCGCCGGAGCCCCGGCCACCCCCGCCCCCACCACCTCGGCCACCCCCGACGCCGGACGCGGCGGCAGCCCGACGAACAGCAGCGCGGTGAGCAGCGCGACCAGCAGCACCACCATCCGCCGGTCCGGCGGATGCGGAGGTTGCGGCAGCGGGCCCGCGCCCGGAGCGGTGACGGCCAGTGGCAGCGGAGCGAGCGGACGGAAGAGAGGAGTGCCCATGCCGAGCAGGCTCCCGACCGCCGCCGTCAGCGACCAGCACCCCCACCCACCCTGTGGACAACCCGGCCCTGGGGACATCGGCATTCCCTCACAGGGGTGAATCCGCCGGAGGCCGCCCCGCCCACCGGTCAGCGGACGAACCGCCAGCCGAAGCCTCCGAAGCCCACCTCCGGCCCACCTCCAGCCCACCGAAGCCCACCGGGAAGCCCACCCCCGGACCCCCTCCCCAGCACCACCGACGACGCCCGCCCGACCCCGAAAAGCCGGAGTCGCTCCCGGCTCGGGGCTTCCCGTACACTTCACACGCGACCCGGTATGCCCGGGTCGACTTCGCACGCCCCGCCACCGGCGGCAGAGGCCACCCCGCAAGGGGAGCCGAGGCCCGCTCGGTGCGAGTGCCGCTCGGTCCGCCGAGCCTGGCGCGGTCAAGTCACCGCACAGGCGCAGGTGGCTCGGCACGTCGGGGCGTCAGGCGTGGCGGTCGCCCGACCGGCACGGAACAACCGAGAACACCTGGCACCCCGGGTCCGTGAGGACCAGGCGCGCCGGGCAGAACACCGAGGAGCACGGCCATGGCCGTCGTCACGATGCGGGAGCTGCTGGAGAGCGGCGTCCACTTCGGTCACCAGACCCGTCGTTGGAACCCGAAGATGAAGCGTTTCATCTTCACGGAGCGCAACGGCATCTACATCATCGACCTCCTGCAGTCGCTGAACTACATCGACCGCGCCTTCGAGTTCGTCAAGGAGACGGTTGCCCACGGCGGCAGCGTCCTCTTCGTCGGCACCAAGAAGCAGGCCCAGGAGGCCATCGCCGAGCAGGCCACCCGCGTGGGCATGCCCTACGTGAACCAGCGCTGGCTCGGCGGCATGCTGACCAACTTCCAGACCGTCTACAAGCGCCTTCAGCGGATGAAGGAGCTCGGCGAGATCGACTTCACGGATGTGGCCGGTTCCGGTCTCACCAAGAAGGAGCTCCTGGTCCTCGAGCGCGAGCACACCAAGCTCGAGAAGACCCTCGGCGGTATCCGTGACATGCAGCGCGTTCCCAGCGCCGTCTGGATCGTCGACACCAAGAAGGAGCACATCGCGGTTGGTGAGGCCCGCAAGCTTCACATCCCGGTCGTCGCGATCCTGGACACCAACTGCGACCCCGACGAGGTCGACTACAAGATCCCCGGCAACGACGACGCGATCCGCTCCGTCACGCTGCTGACCCGCGTCATCGCCGACGCCGTCGCCGAGGGCCTCAAGGCCCGTGCCGGTGTCGCCAAGGGTGACGTCAAGGCCGAGCCGGGCGCCGACCAGCCGCTGGCCGACTGGGAGAAGGACATCCTCGAGGGTGAGCCGAAGGCCGACGAGACCGTCGAGGCCCCCGCCGCCGCCGAGGCCACCGAGGCTGCTGCCGAGACCGTCGAGGCCCCGGCCGCCGAGGTCGAGGCCCCCGCCGCCGAGGCCGAGGTTCCGGCCGTCGAGGCCGAGCAGGCCTGACGTACCAAGGGTGAGGGGCACTCGCCGGTACGACACCGGTAAGTGCCCCTCTCTCCCGTGCCGGGGGCTGAACCCAGCCCGCCAGGCACCTCCCCACGCAGACACGCGAGACGCGAGAAGAGATTCACACCATGGCGAACATCTCCGCCGCGGACGTCAAGAAGCTCCGTGAGCTCACCGGCGCCGGCATGATGGACTGCAAGAAGGCGCTGGACGAGGCCGAGGGCGACGTCCAGAAGGCCGTCGAGCTGCTTCGTATCAAGGGCCAGAAGGGCGTTGCCAAGCGCGAGGGCCGTGACGCCTCCAACGGCGCCGTCGCCGCGCTCATCGCCGAGGGTGCCAAGTCCGGCGTCCTGGTCGAGCTGAACTGCGAGACCGACTTCGTCGCCAAGGGCGGCAAGTTCGTCGAGGTCGCCAACGCGATCGCCGCCCACGTGGCCGCCACCTCCCCGGCCGACCTGGAGGCCGCGCTGGCCTCCGAGATCGCCGCCGGCCAGACCGTCCAGCAGTTCGTGGACGAGGCCAACGCCACCCTGGGCGAGAAGATCGTGTTCCGCCGCTTCGCGCAGTTCGACGGTGACGGCTACGTCGGCGTCTACATGCACAAGTCGGACCCGGACCTCCCGCCGACCATCGGTGTCCTCGTCGAGCTCGACAAGGAGAACGCCGAGGTCGCCAAGGACGTCGCGCAGCACATCGCCGCCTTCGCGCCGAAGTACCTGTCCCGCGAGGACATCCCGGCCGAGGACATCGAGAACGAGCGTCGCGTCGCCGAGGCCACCGCGCGCGAGGAGGGTAAGCCCGAGGCTGCCCTGCCGAAGATCGTCGAGGGTCGCGTCACCGGCTTCGTCAAGGAGAACTCCGTCCTGGAGCAGGCCTTCGCGAAGGACAACAAGAAGTCCGTCGCCAAGGTGCTCGAGGAGAACGGCGTCGCGCTCAAGCGTTTCGCCCGCTTCCGCGTCGGCGCCTGACCCACGTTCCACCGTGCTTCCCGCCTAAGGTAGGAAGCGCCCGGCCGCTCATCAGGGCAGCCAGGAACGCGCCGATCGGGCTCGACCAGCGCCAGGAAGTCAACGGGCGGGCCACGTCGGCACCATGAACGACGAGGAGGCCATTGCCGTGCAGGACACCGTACCGGTTCCCGCGGCAGTGGCCTCCTTGCGTGTACGCGCAGGTCAGGGGCCCGGCAGTGCCCGCCGGAGGCCCCGCCTGTGAACCAGTAGGTGGAGAAGGAGAAGTCCATGACGGAGACGCAGGAGACCGTGCAGGAGAGCAACCGTCGGCGGGTTCTGCTCAAGCTGTCCGGTGAGGCGTTCGCCGGCGGTGGCGGCCTCGGCGTCGACCCGGACGTCGTGCACAAGATCGCCCGGGAGATCGCCACGGTGGTCCGCGGCGGTACCGAGGTGGCCGTGGTCATCGGCGGCGGCAACTTCTTCCGCGGCGCCGAGCTGCAGGTCCGCGGCATGGACCGGGCCCGTTCCGACTACATGGGCATGCTCGGCACCGTGATGAACTGCCTGGCGCTGCAGGACTTCCTGATCAAGGAAGGCATCGAGACCCGGGTCCAGACCGCCATCACGATGGGCCAGGTCGCCGAGCCGTACCTGCCGCTGCGGGCCGTCCGGCACCTGGAGAAGGGCCGCGTGGTCATCTTCGGCGCCGGTATGGGCATGCCCTACTTCTCCACCGACACCACCGCCGTGCAGCGCGCCCTGGAGATCCACGCCGAGGTGCTGCTGATGGGCAAGAACGGCGTCGACGGGGTGTACGACTCGGACCCGCGCACCAACCCCGAGGCGGTCAAGTTCGACTCCCTCGACTACAACGAGGTCATCGCGCGCGACCTCAAGGTGGCCGACCTGACCGCGATCACGCTGTGCAAGGACAACGACCTGCCGATGCTGGTCTTCGAGCTGCTGGCGGAGGGCAATATCGCCCGCGCGGTGAACAGTGAGAAGATCGGCACACTCATCAGCCAGGACTCCGCCCGGGCCTGAGCAGTCGTCACCTGAGCAGCAATCAGCCGACCGGGGCAATGCGCCGGCCGGGACCACAGCAGATGAACGGGACAGGGAGCAGACAGTGACCGACGAGATCCTCCTCGAGGCCGAGGAGAAGATGGAGAAGGCCGTCGCGGTCGCCAAGGACGACTTCGCGGCGATCCGCACCGGCCGGGCGCACCCGGCCATGTTCGCCAAGATCTTCGCGGACTACTACGGTGCGCTGACGCCGATCAACCAGCTCGCCTCGTTCTCGGTGCCGGAGCCCCGGATGGCGGTGGTCTCGCCGTTCGACAAGACCGCGCTGAAGACCATCGAGACCGCGATCCGCGACTCCGACCTGGGCGTCAACCCGTCCAACGACGGCTCGATCATCCGCGTGGTGCTGCCGGTCCTCACCGAGGAGCGCCGCCGCGAGTACATCAAGCAGGCCCGCGGCAAGGGCGAGGACGCCAAGATCTCGATCCGGGCGATCCGCCGCAAGGCCAAGGACGCGATCGACAAGCTGGTCAAGGACAGCGAGATCGGCGAGGACGACGGCCGTCGTGCCGAGAAGGAGCTCGACGACACCACGGCGAAGTACGTGGCGCAGATCGACGAGCTGCTGAAGCACAAGGAAGCCGAGCTGCTCGAGGTCTGATGCACGACGCTTCCGGGCGCCGGTCCCCGGCGCCCGACTCCTCTGCTGCGGGTGACCTTGGACCCCAAACGGGTCACTCGCAGCAGCTGCCGGTGTACCGACCCGGCCCCTCGGCACAGACTCCTGTCATGCCGCACCACCCGACACCGACGTCCGCCCCAGGGCAGGAGACAGCCGTGGCCCAGCCCGACCAGCAGCCCCGCAAGCAGCGCGGTGGCCGCAATCTGCAGGCCGCGATAGGGGTGGGGCTCGGTCTCGGCGCGGTGATCGTCGCCTCGTTGTTCGTGGTCAAGGTGCTCTTCCTCTTCGTGGTGGCCGCCGCGGTCCTGGTCGGCGTGTGGGAGCTGACCAGCCGGCTGGCCGAGCGCAAGGAGATCAGCACGCCGCTGGTCCCGCTGCTGGCGGGCAGCCTGGCGATGCTGGGCGCGGGCTACTGGGCCGGCCCGCAGTGGGCGGCCGCGGCGCTGGCGCTGACCGGTCTCGCGGTGATGATCTGGCGGATGAGCGAGCCGCCGGAGAACTACCTGCGCGACATAACGGCAGGCATCTTCACCGCGTTCTACGTGCCGTTCCTGGCCACCTTCGTGGTGATGATGCTGGCGGCCGACGACGGCCCGCGGCGGATCCTGCTGTTCCTGATCGTCACCATCTGCAGTGACACCGGGGCCTACGCGGTCGGCTACAAGTTCGGGAAGAACAAGCTGGCCCCGACCATCAGCCCTGGCAAGACCCGGGAGGGTCTGGCCGGCGGCATCGGGCTGTCGATGATCGCGGGCGCGCTGCTGATGCAGTACGTGATCGACGACGGCACCTGGTGGCAGGGCCTGATCCTCGGCGGCTGCGCGGCGGTCACCGCGACGCTGGGCGACCTGGCCGAGTCGATGATCAAGCGCGACCTGGGCATCAAGGACATGGGGACGCTGCTGCCCGGTCACGGCGGCATCATGGACCGGCTCGACTCGCTGCTGCCGACCGCCCCGGTGGTCTGGCTGCTGCTGGCCGCCTTCGTCGGCAGCTGACGGCCGGCAGCTGCCACCCGGTCGGTCCCGGAGCCCCGGAGCCCCGGATGCCACGGCATCCGGGGCTTTGTCGATCTGCGACACTTGTTGAACCATGCCTAAGCCCGGAGAACTGACCTTTGTCGCGCCGCGTGGCGCCAAGCCCCCGCGACACCTTGCCGACCTCGCCCCCGCCGACCGCAAGGCGGCCGTCGCCGAGCTGGGCGAGCAGCCGTTCCGCGCCAAGCAGCTGTCGAACCACTACTTCGGGCGGCTCTCGAACGACCCGGGTGAGTGGACGGACATCCCCGCGGCGAGCCGGGAGAAGCTGACGGACGCGCTGCTGCCCGAGCTGATGTCGGTGGTCCGGCACGTCTCCTGCGACGACGACACCACCCGCAAGACGCTGTGGAAGCTGTTCGACGGCACGCTGGTCGAGTCGGTGCTGATGCGCTACCCGGACCGGGTCACCATGTGCATCAGCTCGCAGGCCGGCTGCGGGATGAACTGCCCGTTCTGCGCCACCGGTCAGGCCGGGCTGACCCGGAACCTCTCCACCGCCGAGATCGTCGAGCAGATCGCGGCCGGGATGCGCTCGCTGAAGGCCGGCGAGATCCCCGGCGGCGAGGCCCGGCTGTCCAACGTGGTCTTCATGGGCATGGGCGAGCCGCTGGCCAACTACAACCGGGTGCTGGCCTCGATCCGCCGCCTGACCGACCCCGCGCCGGACGGCTTCGGCCTCTCCCAGCGCGGCATCACGGTCTCCACCGTCGGCCTGGTCCCGGCGATGAACCGGCTCGCGGACGAGGGCCTGTCCTGCCGTCTGGCGCTCTCCCTGCACGCCCCGGACGACGAGCTCCGCGACGAGCTGGTGCCGGTGAACACCCGGTGGAAGGTCGCCGAGGTGCTGGAGGCCGCGTGGAACTACGCGGAGCAGTCCGGCCGGCGGATCTCCATCGAGTACGCGCTGATCAAGGACATCAACGACCAGGCGTGGCGGGCCGACCTGCTCGGCCGGTTGATCAAGAACCACCGGGTGCACGTCAACCTGATCCCGCTGAACCCGACGCCGGGCTCGAAGTGGACCGCCTCCCGCCCCGAGGACGAGCGGGAGTTCGTCCGGCGGCTGCAGTCGCACGGGGTGCCGACCACGGTCCGGGACACCCGGGGCCAGGAGATCGACGGTGCCTGCGGCCAGCTGGCCGCAGCAGGGTGATCTGACGGTATGACAGTGGGGGCCCGGACATCGTCCGGGCCCCACTGTCATACCGTCAGCCGAGCGCGCCCGCCGCGAGCACCGCGGTCAGCCCGCCGGTGAGCAGCAACACCGTGCCGGCCGTGAGCGCCCGCAGGGCGGCCGCGCCGATCAGCAGCCCGGGGGCGGCGCCCAGCCGGAGCAGCGCGGCGCTGACGTCCCGTCGGGCGCTGCGCACCTCGGCGGCGCGGGCCACCAGGGCGGCCAGGGCGCAGCCGACCACCAGCAGGCCCTCGAGGCCGGTCAGCGTCTCGGAGCTGCCGGGGCGTCCGATCCAGTACCGGAAGGCGGCCAGCACGGCGGCCCCGGCCAGTCCGAGGACGGCCAGCGGGGTGCCGATCCGCCGGGCCTCGGCGGTCAGGCCGCGGCCGGCCAGCAGCCGGAGCGGGGCGGGCCGGCCGAGTGCGAGCAGCCGGCCCGCCAGCGCCAGCAGCGGGGCGGTGAGCAGGGCGAGGCCGAGCGCGGCGAGGCTCCAGCCGGCCAGGGCCGCCACGCCGGTGTCGCCGAGGCCGCCGGGCAGGCCGACCGGGCGGCCGTCCACCGAGCCGCCCGGCCGCAGGCCGTACAGCTCCAGGGCGAGGCCGGTCAGCAGCAGGCCGGCGGGCAGGGCGAGCCGGAGCGGGCCGAAGCCGGTCGGGCCGGTCTGCTCGCGGCCGGTCGGCAGCGGGTCGGCGAGCGGCACGGCGCAGCCGGCCGAGACCCCGGCCACCAGCGGGACGAGCGCCAGCAGGGTGACGGGGGCGGCGGCGGGCAGCGGACTGCCCATGCCGAGGTCGGCCGCCAGTGCCGGGTCGGCGATGTCGTTGCGCAGGACCAGGAAGAGCACCAGGGCGAGGGCGCTGCCGAGGGTGCAGGCCAGCGCGATCTCCCCGGCGATCAGCAGCCGGATCCGGACCGGGCCGGCCCCGGCGGCGGTCAGGCCGTTGATTCGTTCGGGGCGGGCGGCGGGAACGGCGCGGGCCGCGACGGCGGCGAACCAGCCGACCGCCGCCAGCGGTGGCAGGCACCAGAGCAGCCGGGGCAGCGAGTCGACGGTCGGTTCGCCGAGGGCGCGGCCGAGCGCGCGCAGCAGCAGGGCGGCGACCAGGGCAGCCGCGGTCGCGGTGAGCAGCCAGCGGCCGAGGTCGGCGGGCCGGTAGCCGCGGGCCAGGCGGAAGTACAGCACGGTCAGCGCCCCGCGGTGAGGGCGGCGGCGCCGCGCGGTACGGGGGTGACCGGGCCGGTCAGTCGCCCGTCCAGCAGGGCGACGGTGCGGTCCGCGTACTTGGCCAGTTCCGGGTCGTGGGTGGCGAGCACCAGGGTGAGCTGGTGCGAGCGGGCGGCGCTGGCCAGTATCCGCAGCACCTGGTCCTTGGCCTCGCGGTGCAGCGGAGCGGTCGGGTCGTCGGCGAACACCACCGCGGGCAGCGGGGCGAGCGCGCGGGCGACCGCGATCCGCTGGCGCTGACTCTGGATCAGCTCGGCGGGGCGGCATTTGGCCTGGTCAGCCACGTCGAGGCGCTCCAGCCACTCGGCGGCGGCGGTGTACGCGGCCTTGTGGCCGGCGCCGGAGAGCAGCAGGGGCAGGGCCACGTTCTCCCGGGCCGTCAGTTCCGGGACCAGGTGCGGCTCGGAGCCTACGAAGCCGAAGCGGTCCCGGCGCAGCCGCTCCCGTCCGGTCCGGCTCAGGGTGTGCACGGGGGCGCTGTTGAACCAGACCTCGCCCTCGTCCACCGGGAGCAGCGCGGAGAGGCAGCCGAGCAGGGTGCTCTTGCCGGAGCCGCGGGGACCGGTGACGGCGAGGACCTCGCCCTCCCGGACGCCGATCGAGATCCCGCGCAGGGCGGGGGTGCCGTGGTGGGACTTGACGATCCCTCGGGCCCACAGCACGTCGTTGTCGGGCGGGGCCGCTGACATGAGGTCCATCCTGGTGCCGACGGGGATATGACAGTCGTCAGATTAGAACGACCGGGGCGGGTCGAGGATGCGGCACACTGACCCAATCAGGTTCAAATGCTGGCGAATCCGGCGTGTTGGCGGCAAGAAAACCCCTCCGGTACCGCCGGGAACGCCCGAAGGCGGCCCCGGGGAGCGGGGCCGCCTTCGGCGGAGGGTGGGACGGAAAGTCGAAATCAGATCTTGGCCCACGCGTCGGTGAGACTGACCCGCAGGATCTGCTCGATCTCGTCGAAGGTCGACTGGTCGGAGATCAGCGGCGGGGCCAGCTGGATGACCGGGTCGCCACGGTCGTCGGCGCGGCAGTACAGGCCGTTGTCGTAGAGCGCCTTCGACAGGAAGCCGTAGAGCACGCGCTCGACCTCGTCGTCGTTGAACGACTCCTTGGTGACCTTGTCCTTCACGAGCTCGATGCCGTAGAAGAACCCGTTGCCGCGCACGTCGCCGACGATCGGGAGGTCGCGCAGCTTGTCCAGGGTGGCGAGGAAGTTCGCCTCGTTGTCCAGGACGTGCTGGTTCAGGCCCTCGCGCTCGAAGATGTCGAGGTTGGCCAGCGCCACTGCGGAGGAGACCGGGTGGCCGCCGAAGGTGTAGCCGTGCAGGAAGGTGTTGTCACCCTTGTAGAACGGCTCGGCCAGGCGGTCCGAGATGATCGTGGCGCCGATCGGGCTGTAGCCCGAGGTCATGCCCTTGGCGCAGGTGATCATGTCGGGCTGGTAGCCGAACTTGTCGGCGCCGAACATGGTGCCCAGCCGGCCGAAGGCGCAGATGACCTCGTCCGAGACGAGCAGCACGTCGTGCCGGTCGCAGATCTCGCGCAGGCGCTGGAAGTACCCGGGCGGCGGCGGGAAGCAGCCACCGGCGTTCTGCACCGGCTCGACGAAGACGGCGGCGACGGTGTCGGCGCCCTCGTTGAGGATCGCCACCTCGATCTCGTCGGCGGCCCAGCGGCCGTACGCCTCGGGGTCGATCTTGCCGTCGCGCTCCAGGAAGGCGGGGGCGCGGTAGATGTTGGTGTTCGGCGCCTTGTGGGTGCCCGGCACCAGCGGCTCGAACGGGGCCTTCAGGCCCGGCAGGCCGGTGATGGAGAGGGCGCCCTGCGGGGTGCCGTGGTAGGCGACGGCGCGCGAGATGACCTTGTGCTTGGTCGGCTTGCCGGTCAGCTTGAAGTACTGCTTCGCCAGCTTCCAGGCGGTCTCGACCGCCTCGCCGCCACCGGTGGAGAAGAAGACCTTGTTCAGGTCGCCCGGGGCGTAGTTCGCCAGCCGCTCGGCCAGCTCGATCGCCTTCGGGTGCGCGTAGCTCCACACCGGGAAGAACGCGAGCTCCTTGGCCTGCTTGGCGGCGGCCTCGGCGAGCTCCTCGCGGCCGTGACCGGCCTGCACGACGAACAGGCCGGCCAGGCCGTCCAGGTACTTCTTGCCCTTGTCGTCCCAGACGTAGGTGCCCTTGCCCTTGACGATCGTCGGCACGGGGGAGTTCTCGTACGACGACATGCGGGTGAAGTGCATCCACAGGTGGTCGTAGGCGGTCTTGGAAAGGTCCTTCTGCGCCGGGTCGGCAGTCATCTGGTGCCCCAGGTGTAGGTCTGTTTCCGGAGCTTCAGGTAAACGAAACTCTCGGTGCTCCGCACGCCGGGAAGCGCGCGGATGCGCTTGTTGATCAGTTCGAGCAGGTGCTCGTCGTCCTCGCAGACCAGTTCGGCCAGCAGGTCGAACGAGCCTGCGGTGCAGACCACGTAGTCGACCTCGTCGAGGGCGGCCAGCGCGTCGGCGACGGGTTCGATGTCGCCCTCCACGTTGATCCCCACCATCGCCTGCCGGGTGAAGCCGACGGTGAGGGGATCGGTGACGGCGACGATCTGCATCACGCCTTGGTCGAGCAGCTTCTGGACCCGCTGACGTACCGCCGCCTCGGACAGGCCGACGGCCTTGCCGATGGCGGCGTACGGGCGACGCCCGTCCTCCTGGAGCTGCTCGATGATCGCCTTGGAGGCGGCATCGAGGGGAACGCTCGCGTTCCGGTCGCGGTTGGCCACGTCGCCACTGTGCCTGATCGTTTCGTCGTACGCAACCGCGTCCGCTGCTGATTTCGTCGTCATTTCGAAAATTGCATGCGGATTACGTGGCACTTGTCCGGGAGTACTGCCGAGAAGCGAAGGCAACCGGTTAGGCTGGTCAGGTACACGCGGAGGCGTGCACGCCCCATCAGTGGACCGCGGCTCCCGCAGCCCGGCCACTCGGCGCCGGAGTACCCTGGCGCCGGTTCCTGCAACGTCGCAGGCCCCGACCGAGGAGAGACCCGTGAGCGAGCTTCGTACGCTGCGCAACTACGTCAACGGTGAGTTCGTCGATGCGGCGGACGGCCGCACGCTGGACGTGATCGACCCGACCACCGGCGAGGTGTACGCGACGTCGCCGCTGTCCGGTACGGCCGATGTGGACGCGGCGATGGCCTCGGCCGCCGCGGCGTTCCCCCTCTGGCGTGACTCCACGCCGTCTGTTCGGCAGAAGCTGCTGCTCAAGATCGCGGACGCGGTCGAGGTACGGGCCGACGAGATCGTGGACACCGAGTGTCGCAACACCGGCAAGCCCCGGTCGCTGACGCTGTCCGAGGAGATCGGTCCGATGGTGGACCAGCTCCGCTTCTTCGCCGGTGCCGCCCGCCTGCTGGAGGGCAAGGCCGCGGGCGAGTACATGGACGGCATGACCTCGATCGTCCGCCGCGAGCCGGTCGGCGTCTGCGCCCAGGTCGCGCCGTGGAACTACCCGATGATGATGGCCGTGTGGAAGTTCGCCCCGGCCATCGCGGCGGGCAACGCCGTCGTGCTCAAGCCCTCCGACACCACCCCGGCCTCCACCGTGCTGCTGGCCGAGATCATCGGCGGTGTGCTGAAGGACCTGGAGCTCCCGGCCGGCATCTTCAACGTGATCTGCGGTGACCGGGAGACCGGCCGCCTGATGGTCGAGCACTCCACCCCGGCGATGGCCTCGATCACCGGCTCGGTGCGCGCGGGCATCCAGGTCGCCGAGTCGGCGTCCAAGGACGTCAAGCGGGTGCACCTGGAGCTCGGCGGCAAGGCGCCGGTCGTGGTCTTCGAGGACGCCGACATCGCCGAGGCGGTCGAGGGCATCTCGGTGGCGGGCTTCTTCAACGCCGGCCAGGACTGCACCGCCGCCACCCGGGTGCTGGTGCACGAGTCCATCCACGACGACTTCGTGACCGCGCTGGCCAAGGCCGCCGCCGACACCAAGACCGGCGGGGTGGACGACGAGGACGTGCTCTACGGCCCGCTGAACAACGCCAACCAGCTCAAGCAGGTGGCCGGCTTCATCGAGCGCCTGCCCGCGCACGCCAAGGTCGAGGCCGGTGGCCACCGGGTCGGCGAGGTCGGCTACTTCTACGCCCCGACCGTGGTCTCCGGCCTGAACCAGGACGACGAGATCATCCAGAACGAGGTCTTCGGCCCGGTCATCACCGTGCAGAAGTTCACCGACGAGGAGCAGGCGGTGAACTACGCGAACGGCGTCGAGTTCGCGCTCGCCTCCTCGGTGTGGACCAAGGACCACGCGCGGGCGATGCGGATGTCGCGCCGGCTGGACTTCGGCTGCGTCTGGATCAACACCCACATCCCGCTGGTCGCCGAGATGCCGCACGGTGGCTTCAAGAAGTCCGGCTACGGCAAGGACCTCTCCTCGTACGGCTTCGAGGACTACACCCGGGTGAAGCACGTCATGACGGCGCTCTAGTCGCACAGGAGGGGCGCACCCGGCCGGGTGCGCCCCTCCTGCTTGTCAGGCTGTCGGGTGAGACGCGGACCGGCTGACAGGATGCAACTGCACCTGCGGCGGGTGGTTCCCTACGCTTACCGGCATGAGCACCCCCACTGCTGACTCGGCCGCCGGGCAGGCTGTCAAGGCCGCCGACCGCGCGCACGTCTTCCACTCGTGGTCCGCCCAGGCACTGATCGACCCCCTCGCGGTGGCCGGTGCCGAGGGTTCGTACTTCTGGGACTACGACGGCAACCGCTACCTCGACTTCTCCTCGCAGCTGGTGAACACCAACATCGGTCACCAGCACCCCAAGGTGGTCGCCGCGATCCAGGAGCAGGCCGCCAAGCTCTGCACCATCGCCCCGGGCTTCGCCCAGGAGTCGCGCAGCGAGGCGGCCCGGCTGATCGCCGAGCGCACGCCGGGGGACCTCGACAAGATCTTCTTCACCAACGGCGGCGCCGAGGCGAACGAGAACGCCATCCGGATGGCCCGGCTGCACACCGGCCGGCAGAAGGTCATGTCGACTTATCGCTCCTACCACGGCGCCACCGCCAACGCGATCGCGCTGACCGGTGACCCCCGTCGCTGGGCCAACGAGACCGGCGTCTCCGGCATCGTGCACTTCTGGGGCCCGTACGCCTACCGCTCCAACTTCCACGCCGAGAACGAGGCGCAGGAGTGCGAGCGCGCGCTGGAGCACCTGGAGCAGGTGCTCGCGTTCGAGGGCCCCGGCACGGTGGCCGCGATCATCCTGGAGACCGTGGTCGGCACGGCCGGCATCCTGATCCCGCCGGCCGGTTACCTGGCCGGGGTGCGGGAGATCTGCGACCGGTACGGCATCGTCTTCATCCTGGACGAGGTGATGGCGGGCTTCGGCCGGACCGGTGAGTGGTTCGCCGCCGACCACTGGGGCGTCGTCCCCGACCTGCTGACCTTCGCCAAGGGCGTCAACTCCGGCTACGTGCCGCTCGGCGGCGTGGCGATCTCGGCCGAGATCGCGGCCACCTTCGCGGAGCGGCCGTTCCCCGGCGGGCTCACCTACTCGGGCCACCCGCTGGCCTGCGCCTCGGCGGTGGCCACCATCAACGCGATGGCCGAGGAGGGCATCGTGGAGAACGCCAAGCACATCGGCGACACCGTGATCGGCCCCGGCCTGCGCGCGCTGGCCGAGCGGCACCCCTCGATCGGCGAGGTGCGCGGGCTCGGCGTGTTCTGGGCGCTCGACCTGGTGAAGAACCGGCAGACCCGGGAGCCGCTGGTCCCGTACAACGCCGCCGGTGCCGCCAACGCGCCGATGGCCGAGCTGGCCGCCGCCTGCAAGCAGCGCGGGCTCTGGCCGTTCGTCAACATGAACCGCTTCCACGTGGTCCCGCCGTGCACGGTCACCGAGGAGGAGGCCAAGACCGGCCTGGCGATCCTCGACGAGGTGCTCACCCTCACCGACGCGCACACCAGCTGACGTACCGTCCGTCGCGGCCCCGGGCTCATGCGGTCCGGGGCCGCCCCCTGTTCGGAGACCAGTCACCATGACCTTCACCCGTCGCGCCCTGTTCGGCGCCGCGAGCCTGCTCGGCCTCTCCGCCTGCGGGATCCCCGCCGCCTACGTGCCGGAGGAGCGGCGGGCCGCCACCGACCGCTCGGAGCGCGACAGGGCGCTGACCTTCTCCAACTGGACGCAGTACATCGACACCGACGACAAGGGCGGGCGGCCGACCCTGGACGCCTTCGCCCAGGACGCCGGGGTCGAGGTCGCGTACACCGAGGACATCAACGACAACGACGAGTTCTTCGGGAAGATCAGCCCGGTGCTGGCCCAGGGCGGCGACCCCGGGCGCGACCTGATGGTGGTCAGCGACTGGATGGCCGGCCGGTACGTGGCGCTCGGCTGGGTGCAGCAGTTCGACCCCGCGAACCTGCCGAACGTCGCCAAGTACCTCGACCCGCAGCTGGCCTCGCCGGCCTTCGACCCCGGGCGTCGGCACAGCGTGCCGTGGCAGTCCGGGATCACCGGCATCGCGTACGACCGGAAGGCGCTCGGGCGGGAGCTGCGCTCGACGGCCGACCTGTGGGCGCCCGACCTCAAGGGGCGGGTCACCCTGTTCGCCGGGATGGACGAGGCGCTCGGGCTGCTGATGCTGGCCCAGGGCGCGGACGTCTCGAAGTTCACCGCGGACGACGCGCACAAGGCGATGGCCCAGGTGCAGAAGCTGGTGGACACCCGGCACGTCCGGCGGTTCACCGGCAACGACTACACCAGCGACCTGGCCTCGGGCGCGGCGATCGCCTGCCAGGCGTACTCCGGCGACGCGATCCAGCTCAAGGCGGAGAACCCGGACATCGAGTTCGTGGTGCCCGAGGAGGGCGGCGAGCTGTGGGCGGAGAGCCTGATGGTGCCGAACCGGGCCGCCCACAAGACCAACGCCGAGCTGCTGATCGACTACTACTACCGGCCCGAGGTGGCCGCCGAGCTGGCGGCGGCGGTGCAGTACATCTGCCCGGTGCCGGCGGCGCGCGAGATCCTGGCGAACAGCGAGGACCCGGAGACCGCCGCGCTGGCGGAGGAGCCGTTGATGTTCCCGACGGACGAGATGCGGGCGCGGCTGCACACCATGCGGGACGTCACCGCGACGGAGCGGCCGGACTTCCACCGGATCTGGGGCAACGTCGCGGGGGTCTGACCTTTTGCAGAGCGTAGGTGGTCAGGCACTTTCGCAGTGATGCCCACCAGCCACGAACCGTCGCCGTTCCCCGAGCCCCTGGATGGTGCAGCTTCCCGATCAGCGACGTACGGCGTCCAGCGCCAGCAGGGCGACGTGCAGGGAGAGGCAGGACTCGACCTGGTCGAGGTCGACCGCGAGGATGCGTTCGACCTTGTGGAGGCGGTCGTAGAAGGACGGGCGGGACAGGTGGGCGGCGTCGGCGGCGGCCGACTTGTTGCGGCCCTGTTCGAGGTAGACCCGCAGCAGCTGCACCAACTGGCCGCCGTGCTCGGCGTCGTGGGCCAGCAGCGGACCCAGCTCGCGTTCGACGTAGGTCTGCAGGCGGGCGTCGTCGCGGAGCAGGTGGAGCAGGCCGCGCAGCCGGACGTCGGGCAGGCGGTAGTAGGAGGCGGCCCGGCCGCCGGGGGAGTCGTGCAGGGCGGCGTCGGCGACCTGGGTGGCCTCCAGCAGGGTGCGGCGGGCGTCGCGGACCGAGCCGACCGAGGAGCCGACCGCGATCACCGGCTCGAAGACCGGATGCCCGGTGACGCCGTCCCGGGCCCCGTCCGCGACCAGCTTGCGCAGCGCCGCGGCGAAGCCTTCGAGTGCGGAGTGCTCGTCCTGCTGCGAGCCGAGCGCGATCAGGACGCCGACGCCCTCGTCGTCCAGGGCACCGACCAGGGCGGAGAGCCGGCAGCCGCGGATCGCGGAGGCGGCCAGTTCGGTGAAGTCGCGCAGCCGGGCCTGCGCCTCCAGGGCGGCCGGGATCGGGCCCCGGCGCTGGCGGAGGACCACGCCGACCAGGCGGCGGCTGTCCAGCGGGACGCCCAGGGCGGCGGCCCGCAGCGCGACCTCACTGACCGTCAGGGCGTGGGTGAGGATGCCCGAGAGCAGGGTGCGGTGGGTCTGCCGCTCCAGCGACTCGCGGTCGCGGACCACCAGCCGGTTCAGGGCGAGGGTGGCGGCGCCGCGCTCCAGCAGCATGGCGTGCGGGTGCGGGACGCCGTCCGGCAGCGGGCGGGGGTCGTCGACCAGGATCAGCCGGCCCCAGTCCTGGCCGCGGGCGCCGACCGCGGTGACCAGCCAGCCGCTGCGCGGGTCGTAGCCCGTCCGGCCGGGCGGGCGGACCCCGCGCGAGCGGCGTTCCCAGCCCTCCAGCAGGTCGGTCTCCCGGCGGCCGGCCGTCTCGTGCGCGAGCACCTGGTGGGCGAGGTTCTCCAGCACCACCGGGGCGCCGGCCATCCGGGCCACCTGCCGGACCACCTCGGCCGGTTCGGCCCCCTCGACGGCGAGTTCGTTGAAGACCTGGTGGACGGCCTCGGAGATCCGCAGCTGCTCCAGCTGGGCGTTCACCACCAGCGCGTGCACGGCCTCGGTGACGGCGACGAAGCGCAGCTCGCGGCGGAGCGCGATCAGCGGCAGGCCGCGCTGCTCGGCGGCGTGCACCAGGGCGCGCGGCAGGCTGTCGAAGTAGCGGCGGCCGAACTCGACCACCAGCCCGGCGGCGCCGATCTCGGCCAGCTCGCGGACGTACCTGGCCAGCCCCTCGCGGTCCTCGGGCAGGGCGATCCCGGTGGTGAGCACCAGCTCGCCGCCCTGCAGCATGCCCGCCACGTCGGGGAGCTCGCTGACGTGCACCCAGCGGACCGGGCGCTCCAGGTGCTGGGCACCGGCCACCACCTCGGGCAGGCCGCGCCGCATCACGTCGAGGTCGAGCACGCGGGCGACGGTGGGGAGCACGGGAGGACCTTCCATGGGCAGCAGGGTGTCAGGTGAATCATGCATCGGCCAGACGACCTGTTGCCTTTCCACCCTGTAAGGCCCTTGTGGGCGAGGCTGTCGGAGTGGCCCTTGTCACCCTGACGAGTGAGGGGGCATCGTCAGCGGGTCGGCAGTACCGACCCGGACCCCGGGTCGTGGGATGAATACGGTGTTGCCCCCGAAATCCGTCGCGTAACGAGAACGCAACCGCGGAATCCCTTGTAGAGGCAACCCTCGGGTGTCAGGATCGCCGGACCCCGAGGATCCCTGGCCGACTCACCGGGCACCCTGGAGGAACCTGATGGACCTGACCGACTTCAGCGCAGGCGCGCAGTACATCGCGGGCCGGCTGACCGAGGGCACCGGAACGGAGCCCTTCCAGGTCGTCAACCCGGCCGACGGCAGCGTCGTCCAGCACGTCACGCTCGCCTCGACCGGCGACGTGGACACCGCCGTGGCCGCCGCGAAGGCCGCGCTGCCCGCCTGGTCCTCGGCCACCCCCGGGGCCCGCGCGGAGGCACTGCTCAAGCTGGCCGCGGTACTGGCGGAGCACGCCGAGGACTTCGCCCGGGTGGAGACCGCGCAGACCGGCAAGCCGATCAAGCTCTCCACCGAGTTCGACGTGCCCGGCACGGTCGACAACACCTCGTTCTTCGCCGGGGCGGCCCGCAACCTGGAGGGCAAGGCCGCGGGGGAGTACTCCGGCGACCACACCTCGTACGTCCGCCGCGAGGCGATCGGCGTGGTCGGCTCGATCTCGCCGTGGAACTACCCGCTGCAGATGGCCGCCTGGAAGATCCTGCCGGCCATCGCGGCGGGCAACACCATCGTGCTCAAGCCGGCCGAGCTGACCCCGCTCACCTCGCTGATGTTCGCCCGGGCCTGCTCCGCGGCGGGCATCCCGGACGGCGTGGTCAACGTGGTCACCGGCGCCGGTCGCGGCGCGGGCGAGCACCTGGTCTCGCACCCGGACGTCGCGATGGTCTCCTTCACCGGTTCCACCCCGGTCGGCAAGCGGGTCGCCGAACTGGCCACCGCCACCGTCAAGCGCACCCACCTGGAACTCGGCGGCAAGGCCCCGTTCGTGGTCTTCGACGACGCCGACCTGGACGCCGCCGTGCACGGTGCGGTCGCCGCCTCGCTGATCAACGGCGGCCAGGACTGCACCGCCGCCACCCGCGCCTACGTGCAGCGCCCGCTGTACGACGCCTTCGTGGCGGGGGTCGCCGAGCTGTACGGCCAGGTCCGGATCGGCCACCCGCTGAACCCCGCGACCGACCTCGGCCCGCTGGTCTCGTACACCCACCGGGACCGGGTGGCCGGCTTCGTCGAGCGGGCCCGCTCGTACGCCACCGTGGTGACGGGTGGTCAGGCCCAGGGCCTCGGCCACGACGGCACCGACCTCGCCCCCGGCGCGTTCTACCGTCCCACCCTGATCACCGGGGCCGCGCAGGACAGCGAGGTGGTGCAGGGCGAGATCTTCGGCCCGGTGCTGGTCGTGCTGCCCTTCGACTCCGACGAGGAGGGCCTGCGGCTGGCCAACGACACCCCCTACGGTCTGGCCGCCTCCGCCTGGACACAGAACGTGCACCGCTCGCTGCGCGCCACCCGGGAGATCCAGGCCGGCTGCGTCTGGGTCAACGACCACATCCCGATCATCAGCGAGATGCCGCACGGCGGCTACAAGTCCTCCGGCTACGGCAAGGACATGTCCCAGTACTCGCTGGACGAGTACACCCAGCTCAAGCACGTCATGTTCGACACCACCGCGGTCGCCCGCAAGGACTGGCACCGCACGGTCTTCGGAGACAGATAACCCCCGTCTGCTCCTTCACCTCTTCCCCCGGAGGGTGTCCCCGCATGGAGTTCAACGAGATCGCCGACGGTCTGCCGGACCCGGTCCGCAAGGCCTGGGAGCGCAGCCTGACGAACGGCCGGGCCGCGATGAGCCGGCGGGCCCTGATACGGGCCGCCGGCCTGGTGGCCGGTGCGGGCACCCTGGCAGCCTGCGGGATCCCGCCGGCCAAGAGCAGCGGCACCGGTGAGGCGACCGCCGGGCCGGACGACTCCGACAGCGACAAGGTCGTCGACTTCTCCAACTGGCCGCTCTACATCGACGTGGACCCGGCCGACGAGTCCAAGCGGCCGACCCTGGACGCGTTCACCGCGGCCACCGGTGTCAAGGTGAAGTACACCGAGGACATCAACGACAACGTCGAGTTCTTCGGCAAGGTCAAGCCGCAGCTGGCGGCGGGTCAGGAGACCGGCCGGGACCTGATGGTGCTGACCGACTGGATGGCCGGCCGGATGATCCGGCTCGGCTGGGCGCAGCGCCTCAACCCGGCCAACCTGACCCATGCGATCACCAACCTGGAGAACCGCTACCGCGCTCCGGACTGGGACCCGAACCGGCTGTACTCCTACCCCTGGTCCGGCATCCAGGTGGTGGTGGCCTACAACCGGAAGGCCACCCAGGGGAAGGCCGTCACCTCGGTCGCCCAACTGCTCGACGACCCCGAGCTGAAGGGCCGGGTCACCTTCCTCTCCGAGATGCGCGACACCATCGGCATGGTGCTGCTCTCGCTCGGCAAGGACCCGGCCAAGTTCACCGCCGCGGACTACGACGCCGCGATCGAGCGGGTGCAGAAGGCCGTCGACAACAAGCAGATCCGCAAGTTCACCGGCAACGACTACGGCCAGGAGCTCTCCTCCGGGGACATCGCGGCCTGCATCGCCTGGGGCGGGGACCTGATCCAGCTGAAGGCCGACAACCCCGACATCGAGTTCGTCATCCCGGCCGAGGGCTATGTCGCCTCCACCGACAACCTGCTGGTCCCGGCCCGGGCGAAGCACAAGAAGAACGCCGAGCTGCTGATCGACTTCTACTACCGGCAGTCCGTCGCGGCCCAGCTCACCGCAGGGATCAACTACGTCTCCCCGGTGGCCGGGATCAAGGACGAACTCGCCAAGCTGGCCCCCGAGGTGGCGGAGAACCCGCTGGTGCTCCCGACCCCGGAGATGGCCGCCCAGGTCCACGTCTTCCGCAGCCTGACCGAGGCCGAGGAGAGCGACTTCGAGGAGAAGTTCTCCAAGTTGATCGGCGCCTGACCCCCACCACTCGGCCCCTTCCCGACAGAGAGACACCATGACTGAGCAGCTGCGCGAGGCGGCGACGGCCGGTGGCGACGTACGCCTCACCGGTATCGGCAAGACCTATGGCGCCTTCACCGCCGTCCACCCGCTCGACCTGACCGTGCCCCAGGGCTCCTTCTTCGCCCTGCTCGGCGCCTCCGGGTGCGGCAAGACCACCACGCTGCGGATGATCGCCGGCCTGGAGGAGCCCACCAGCGGCACCGTCCTGATCGGGGGTCAGGACGTCACCGCACTGCCGCCGTACAAGCGGCCGGTGAACACGGTCTTCCAGAGCTACGCGCTCTTCCCGCATCTGGACATCTTCGAGAACGTCGCCTTCGGCCTGCGCCGCCGGGGGAAGAAGGACGTCAAGAAGCAGGTCGAGGAGATGCTCGAACTGGTCGAGCTCGGCCCGTACGCCCGGCGCAAGCCGCACCAGCTCTCCGGCGGCCAGCAGCAGCGGGTCGCGGTCGCCCGCGCGCTGATCAACCACCCGCAGGTGCTGCTGCTCGACGAGCCGCTCGGCGCCCTCGACCTCAAGCTGCGCCGGCAGATGCAGCTTGAGCTCAAGCGGATCCAGACCGAGGTCGGCATCACCTTCGTGCACGTCACCCACGACCAGGAGGAGGCCATGACGATGGCCGACACCATCGCGGTGATGAACGGCGGCCGGGTCGAGCAGCTCGGCGCGCCCGCGGAGCTGTACGAGAACCCGGGCAGCACCTTCGTGGCCAACTTCCTCGGCCAGTCCAACCTGATCCCGGCCGAGGTCACCGGCATCGCGGACGGCTCGCTGCTGCTCAGCGCGGGCGGCGTCCGGCTGGCGATGCCGAAGGCCCGCTGCGCCACCGAGGCCAGCAGCGTCTACCTGGGCGTCCGCCCGGAGAAGATCACCATCGCGCAGGCCGACGCCGAGGTGGCCGACGGCCGCAACCGGCTCACCGGCACCGTGGTGGACTCCAGCTTCATCGGCGTCTCCACCCAGTACGTGGTGCGCGCCGAGACCGGCCAAGAGATCGCGGTCTTCGAGCAGAACATGGACCGCGACGCCCGGCTCACCCCCGGCGCCCCGGTCGTCCTGCACTGGAACCCGGCGCACTCCTTCGGCCTGGACGCCGCGCAGGCGATCGACGCCGGCACCGGGGAGGCCGCCGCGTGACCGCGACCACCGAGGCCGCACCGACCCAGGTGATACCTCTCCAGGAGCGGCCCGCGCGCCGCAGGCTGACGCCGTACTGGCTGCTGCTGCCCGGCCTCGCCTGGCTGGTGGTCTTCTTCGTGGTGCCGATGGTCTACCAGGCCAGCACCTCGCTGCAGACCGGTTCGCTGGAGCAGGGCTTCCGGCTGACCTGGCACTTCTCGACCTACTGGGACGCGCTGAGCGAGTACAAGTGGCACTTCGTCCGCTCGTTCGGCTTCTCCGCGATCGCCACCCTGCTCTGCCTGGCGATCGGCTACCCGCTGGCCTACACGATCGCGTTCAAGGCGAGCAAGCGGTGGCGGAACGTCATCCTGATCCTGGTGATCGCGCCGTTCTTCACCAGCTTCCTGATCCGCACGCTGGCCTGGAAGACCATCCTGTCGGACGGCGGCCCGGTGGTGGAGACGCTGAACGCGCTGCACCTGCTGACCGTCACCGACGCGATCGGCCTGACCACCGGTCAGCGGCTGCTGGCCACCCCGCTCGCGGTGATCTGCGGTCTGACGTACAACTTCCTGCCGTTCATGATCCTGCCGCTCTACACCTCGCTGGAGCGGATCGACCCCCGGCTGCACGAGGCGGCGGGTGACCTGTACGCCCGGCCGTTCACCACCTTCCGCAAGGTCACCTTCCCGATCTCGCTGCCCGGTGTGGTGGCGGGCACGCTGCTCACCTTCATCCCGGCCTCGGGCGACTACATCAACGCCCAGCTGCTCGGCTCGCCGAGCGAGCAGATGATCGGCAACGCGATCCAGAAGCAGTTCCTGAACGTGCTCGACTACCCGACGGCCGCCGCGCTGAGCTTCATTCTGATGGCCCTGATCCTGGGCATGGTGACGGTCTACATGCGCAAGGCCGGGACGGAGGAACTGGTCTGATGAGCCGAATCGTGAAGTGGGTCCGGTCCCACCTGGTGGTGCTGGCCGGGGTGCTCGCCCTGGCCTACCTGGTGCTGCCCAACCTGGTGGTGCTGGCGTTCTCGTTCAACAAGCCCAGCGGCAAGTTCAACTACGAGTGGAACGAGTTCTCCACCGACGCCTGGACCGACCCGTGCGGCGTCGCCGACATGTGCGGCTCGCTCTCGCTCAGCCTGCAGATCGCGGTGCTGGCCACCGTCGGCGCCACCGTGCTCGGCACCATGGTCGCCTTCGCGCTGGCCCGCTACCGGTTCCGCGGCCGGGGCGGCGCGACCGGCCTGATCTTCCTGCCGATGGCGATGCCCGAGGTGGTGATGGCCGCCTCGCTCGGCACCCTGTTCCTCAACATGCGGATCCCGTTCGGGTTCACCACGATCCTGATCGCGCACATCATGTTCTGCCTGAGCTTCGTGGTGACGGCGGTCAAGGCCCGCGTGATGAGCATGGACCCGCGGCTGGAGCAGGCCGCCCAGGACCTCTACGCCACCCCCGTCCAGACCTTCCTGAAGGTGACCCTGCCGCTCGCCGCCCCCGGCATCGCGGCCGGCGCGCTGCTCAGCTTCGCGCTCTCCTTCGACGACTTCATCATCACCCAGTTCAACTCGGGACCGACCACGGTCACCTTCCCGATGTTCGTCTGGGGCGCCTCGCAGCGCGGCATCCCGGTGCAGGTCAACGTGATCGGCACCGCGATGTTCCTCGCCGCCGTGGTGCTGACGGTGGTCGGCCAGTGGGTCGGCAACCGTCGGAAGGCCAGCACCTGACATTCTGGTGCACATCCCCTCGAAACACCGTCAATCCGTAGAAAGTAGCTGATAGGCATGGACTCCGCCCGTGCGCTCAGTGATGCCCGACCGACCCCCTTCTGGCTGGAGGACCCGGGGCGCCCGGAGGCCCTGCCCGCCCTGGTGGGTGACACCAGGTGCGACCTGCTGGTGGTCGGCGGCGGCTACTCCGGTCTCTGGACCGCACTGATCGCCAAGGAGCGGGACCCGTCGCTGGACGTGGTCCTGATCGAGGGTCAGGAGATCGGCTGGGCGGCCTCCGGGCGCAACGGCGGATTCTGTGCCGCGAGCCTCACCCACGGCTTCGGCAACGGCCTCCAGCGCTGGCCCGGCGAGCTGGCCGAGCTGGAGCGCCAGGGTCTGGCCAACCTGAACGCGATCGAGACCGCGATCAAGCACTACGGCATCGACTGCGAGTGGGAGCGCACCGGCGAGATCGACATCGCCACCCAGCCGCACCAGCTGGCCGAACTGCGCGAGGTGGCCGAGGCGGTCGCCGAGTACGGCGGCGAGCTCACCTTCCTGGACGCCGACCAGCTGCGCGAGCAGGTCGACTCGCCCACCTTCCTGGGCGGCATCTGGGACAAGGAGGGGGTGGCCATGGTGCACCCCGCCAAGCTCGCCTGGGGGCTGCGCGACGCCTGCCTCGCCCAGGGCGTCCGGATCTTCGAGCGCACCAAGGGCCTGGCGCTCGCCGAGCAGGGCAGCGGGATGGCCGTCCGCACGCCGTACGGCCGGGTCTTCGCCCGCCGGGTCGCGCTCGGCACCAACGTCTTCCCCTCGCTGGTCAAGCGGGTCCGGCCGTACATCGTCCCGGTGTACGACTACGCCCTGATGACCGAGCCGCTCACCGACGAGCAGCTCGCCTCGATCGGCTGGAGCGGACGGCAGGGGCTGAGCGACAGCGCCAACAAGTTCCACTACTTCCGGCTCTCCGCCGACAACCGCATCCTCTGGGGCGGCTACGACACCATCTACCACTTCGGCAGCAAGGTGCAGGCGGAGCACGACCAGCGTCCGGAGACCTTCCGGACCCTGGCCCGGCAGTTCTTCCAGACCTTCCCGCAGCTGGAGGGCGTCCGGTTCACCAACGCCTGGGGCGGCGCGATCGACACCTGCACCCGGTTCTCGGCGTTCTTCGACACCGCCTACAAGGGCCGGGTCGCCTACGCGGCCGGCTACACCGGTCTGGGCGTCGGTGCCACCCGGTACGGCGCCGAGGTGATGCTCGACCTGCTGGCGGGCGAGCGGACCGAGCGGACCACGCTGGAGATGGTGCGCAGCAAGCCGCTGCCGTTCCCGCCCGAGCCGGTGCGCTGGGCCGGGATCGAGATGACCAAGTGGTCGCTGGACCGCTCGGACCGGCGCGGCGGGCAGCGCAACCTGTGGCTGCGCACGCTGGACCGGATGGGGCTCGGCTTCGACAGCTGACCCCGGCCGGCCCTCGGATCGGCCGTGCGGCACCAGGGTGGGGCGTCCCGTTTCGACGGGGCGCCCCACCCTTTCCGCGTTTGCCTCGGTGTTTACGTGTAAGAGAGCGGTGCCGCGCTCCTCTCCCTCCTGACAGGTACCCGAGGAGGAGGACCGATGGAGAGCACCCCTGGCGGCCGAGGAGTCGACTGGCTGGCGGACGCCGCGCCCGATCCGCAGGGCTGCCGTGCGGAGTGGGAGGCCAGCGGACGGGGCGTCATGCTGCTCCCGGCGGGCCGGCGCTGGGACGTGTTACTCGTCCCCGGACCGCTCGGGCACCCGACCTTCGACCTGCTCGCCCGCCGGGCCCCGACCGGGCCGGTGTACGCGGACTTCGCGGACGGGCAGCTCGGCTTCCTGGTCCCGGTCGGCACCGCCGCGCGCTGGGTGGGCACCGGAGTGCGCAGCGCGGGCCCCGGCACCTGGGTGGCACTGCCGCACCCGGCCGGGGCCGGGCGGGGGCTGCGTTGGCTGGCCGCCCCGGACGGCTCGGGGCGGCTGACCGATCCGGCGGTGCTGGAACTGGCGCTGCACGAGGTGGCGGGACGGCTGATGTGACGGGATGGCCGATGTGACGGCGTGGTCCTGCCGGGGGCAGCGCAGAAACGTCCCTGCTTGGGGCGGTGCGGCGACGACCTGTAAGGCTGAATCTCCATTCCCCGTCAGCCTGTTCGTTGAGCCGGGGCGCCGGGGTGAGCAGACTGGAGAACGAGCGCGGTAGCCCGTGATCCCGCCGCCCGGCCGATGCCGGCGGCGCCGTACAGGGACCGTCGGCCGAGGCGCCGAACGGACTTCGGAGGCAGACGACCTTGAGCAAGCACATCACCCACTGGATCGACGGCGCCGCCGTCGCCACCGCCGGCTCCGCCCCGCGGCGCGGCGACATCTTCGACCCCGCCACCGGCCAGGTCACCGGGCAGGTGGACTTCGCCTCGATCGCCGAGGTCGACCAGGCCGTCGCCGCGGCCGCCGCGGCCTTCGGCGAGTGGCGGCACGCCTCGATCGCCAAGCGGACCCAGGTGCTCTTCGCCTTCCGCGAGCTGTTCAACGCCCGCAAGGACGAGCTGGCCTCGATCATCGTCTCCGAGCACGGCAAGGTGCACTCGGACGCGCTGGGCGAGCTGGCCCGTGGCCAGGAGGTCATCGAGTACGCCTGCGGCATCCCGCAGCTGGTGAAGGGCGGCTTCACCGAGCAGGCCTCGACCGGCATCGACGTCTACTCGATCCGTCAGGCGCTCGGCCCGGTCGCGATCATCTCGCCGTTCAACTTCCCGGCCATGGTGCCGCTCTGGTTCTTCCCGATCGCCATCGCGGCCGGCAACACCGTCATCCTCAAGCCCTCCGAGAAGGACCCCTCGGCCGCCAACTTCCTGGCCGAGCTGTGGAAGGAGGCCAGCCTGCCGGACGGCGTCTTCAACGTCGTGCACGGTGACAAGGTCGCGGTCGACCGCCTGCTGGAGCACCCGGACGTCAAGGCCGTCAGCTTCGTCGGCTCCACCCCGATCGCCCGCTACGTCTACGAGACCGGTACCCGCTACGGCAAGCGCGTGCAGGCCCTCGGCGGCGCCAAGAACCACATGCTGGTGCTGCCCGACGCCGACCTCGACCTGAGTGCCGACGCCGCCATCAACGCCGGGTTCGGCGCGGCCGGCGAGCGCTGCATGGCGGTCTCCGTCCTGGTCGCCGTCGACCCGATCGGCGACGAGCTGGTCGACAAGATCAAGCAGCGGATGGCCACCCTCAAGGTCGGCCCCGGCTGCAACGGCGAGAGCGAGATGGGCCCGCTGGTCACCGGCCAGCACCGGGACAAGGTCACCTCGTACGTCGAGTCCGGCCTCGCCGACGGCGCCGAGCTGGCCGTCGACGGCCGGAAGCACGCGATCGCGGGCGAGGACGCCGCCGGTACCCCCACGGCCGACGGCTTCTGGCTCGGCCCGACCCTGTTCGACCACGTCAAGCCCGGCATGTCGGTCTACAACGACGAGATCTTCGGCCCCGTGCTCTCGGTCGTCCGGGTCGCTTCCTACCAGGAGGGCCTGGAGCTGATCAACAACAACCCGTACGGCAACGGCACCGCCATCTTCACCAACGACGGCGGCGCGGCCCGGCGCTTCCAGCACGAGGTCGAGGTCGGCATGGTCGGCATCAACGTGCCGATCCCGGTGCCGGTCGCCTACTACTCGTTCGGTGGCTGGAAGGCCTCGCTGTTCGGCGACACGCACGCCTACGGCCCGGACGGCGTCCAGTTCTTCACCCGCGGCAAGGCGGTCACCTCGCGCTGGCTGGACCCGTCGCACGGTGGGATCAACCTCGGGTTCCCGACCAACTCCTGAGACCGGTCGGTCCCGACCGACTGACGGCGGTCCGCCCTTCGGGGCGGGCCGCCGTCAGTCGTTCAGGTCCTTGGCGGTGCCGGTCGACCGGGTGCTCCGCCTGAGCTTGACCCGGAGGGCCTTCGCGGCGACCGGGCCGAGGCCGTCCACCACCTCGACCAGCGCGCCCATCCGGTCCAGCGCGTCGAAGGCGGCCGACGCACCGTCGGGGTCGACCCCTTCGTACAGCTCAAGTCCGACGAACGAGGCCGAGACCGCCCGGGCCAGCCCGGGGACGTCCAGCAGGTCGGCGAGCGGATGCCCGGCGAAGATCCGGTCCAGTACCCGCTCGATCTCCGCGCTCCAGAGCCGGAGCGCGTCGGCCGTCGCGGCGCCCAGCGCCGGATAGCTGGACGCACCCGCCAGGAACTGGCCGAGCAGCGCCACGTTCCCGAGCCCGCGCTCCTCCTCGTGCAGCTCCCGGCCGACCCGGAGCAGGTCACGCAGCGACTCGGCCTGCGCCAGCCGGGGGCGGTAGCGGTCCAGCCGGAGCCCGGTCTCGCGGAGAGCGGCGGCGGCGAGCAGACCCTCGACCGTCTTGAAGTGGTAGAAGACCAGGGCCTGGTTGGCACTCGTCTCCGCCGCGATGCTGCGGGCCGATACGCCCGAGATGCCGTGCCGCCTGAGCGCGGCGACGGCCGCTTCCATCAGCCGCTCGCGTGTGTCGCTCATGCGGAGCAGCGTAGTGCGCGGTTCCCGGCTGCTGTGCCGGTGGCCAGGCCGGTGCTCTGCCGGTGCGGTGGCACGGTCGAGGCCGTCCCTGGTGTCTTCGTCCTCATGGGCGGCAGCGGCACGGTCAGGTACGGGCGCTCTCGCGGACCGGGCGGACGTGGCGCGGCACCCCGCCCTCGCCGGCGGTCGACACGTACTCGGCGGTGAACGACCCCTCGTACCCGATCACCGGGCCGACCACCGGATTGGTCACCCGGACCGAGATCCGGAAGCGGTCGGCCTCGTCGTCGAACCACTCGTGCACCGTGGCCCGGCCGGTGAGCGCGGCCGGGCAGCGCGGCGAGCCCGGCAGGGCGGACACCCGCTGGTCCCCGGAGGTGATCACCAGACCACCGACCGGGCTGACCCTGAAGTCCAGATCCACCGCCAGCTGCTGACGGGTGCCCAGGTAGTCGATCACTGTGCCCGGCCGGTCCGAGGCGATCATCGTCGCGTCGAACCGGCGCGGCCGGGTGAACTGGAAGGTCCGGACGAAGGTGACGGTCTCCCGGCCGAACCCGTCCAGGTAGGCGTAGTTGGCGATGCTGAACGCCACGTCGCGGCCCCGCTCCGGGAACAGGATGTTGCAGCTGCTCCCCAGCCGGAGGAGCGGTGTGACCAGTGGGGACCCGTGCCAGACCCGGTCCATCCGGCCGGTGCCGATACAGGCGATCCGGTCCTGACTGGAGAAGCCGAAGCGGCGTTGCAGCTGGGGGTGCAGGCGGTCGAACTCGGAGCCGAGGGCGTTCCGGAAGATCGAGGCCGGGGCGGCGGGGGTGGTGGAGCAGCTGGCGAGGGGGCGGGGGCTGGTCTGCAGCATGGGGTCCTTCTTTTCTTTCCCTGGGGGATTTCTTGCTTTGCAGGGCTGCCGCGCGGGTGCGGGATCGCGCGCGTGGTGATGCGGTGATGGGGTGATGCGGTGCGGTGAAGCGGTGATCGGGGATCAGGGACGGGCGAGGAGGGCGAGCGCCGCAGGGGCCCGGCCGGACCGGGGGTCGGGCGGCCGCCTGACACACCGTCGGGCCGCGGGCGTGGTCGGCAGCGGAGGAACCAGCACGACCAGGAGCGCCGCCGGCAGCGCGGCGAGCGCTCCCGCCAAGGCGGCGACAGCGAGAACCACGGCCGTACGGGCCAGCAGCTCCAGGCCGGCGTTGCGCCGGGAGCGCTCGGGGGTGACCCCGAGTTCGGCCCAGAGCCGGAGCCGGTCGAAGGACCAGGCCGTCAGCCATCCCACGCACGGTCGGATCAGGTACCGGTCGAGCCGCCGGGCCGCCGGCCCCGGCCAGGTCCGGTAGTCGTACCCGGTGAGGAACCGGATCTGCCCGGCCTCCGGGGCGTAGCGCCAGTAACCGGTGCCCTCCTGGAGCGGGGACCACCGCGAGTCGGAGGCGAACCGCAGGGCGCTGATCCTGCTGCCGTCCGCCCGGTGGCGCTCCGCCGTGGTGATGCCGTTCCCGGTCAGCGCCGGGCCCGGCCCACCGACCCGGCCGAGGCCCAGCCGGTAGTGGAAGCGGACCGGCCCACTGCCACCGTCCTCGACATACGCGATCCGGGTGAACCGCGCGTCCCACCGTTCGTGGAGATGGGGGAGCTGGGTCAGTTCCCAGACGCGGTCGAACGGCGCGTCGATGGTGGTCTCGATGTACAGCGGTGGCGTCCTACCGGGTCCGGGCACGGCCCGACCTCCCCTCTCCCGCCAGGGCTCCGCCCGCCATGGACGGGAGGCTTTGAGCGATCGCTCAACTGTGGCGCCGCCATGATGGCAGAGGTTTGAGCGATTGCTCAAGAGGCTGGTCCGCATGGTGCCTCGACCTGGAGTTTGCGTGCGGGCGAAGGGAGGGGTAGTGTTCCCTAGTCGCTCGGCAGGGAGCACCGGACACGCATCGGCGCGGACGGTCCCGGGGTGGCCAATCCTCTGAACACATCTTCTGATCGTGCTGATTCGCGCTTTCTCGCGGGTCGGTTCTATTTGCTGTGTGCGTTTATATGGATTGCGGCTGGATTCGCTTTGTGGAGCGGGGATCGGCTAAGGTTTGAAACGTCGGACAGGCCGTCAGGTCGGTTACGGCACAAGCTTCTTGAGGATCCGGAAGCGCGGAACGGCCGGTCAGGGAAACCTGATAGAGTCGGAAGCGCCGAAAGGCCGAAGGAAAGAGCGGGTCGGAAACGCCGAACGGCGGACATGATAAGCTCGAAACACGAACGAAGCGCCCGGAGGGTCCGCCTGATAAGCGGCTCGAAGGAAGTGTCCGTTCCTTGAGAACTCAACAGCGTGCTAAAAGTCAACGCCAGATATGTTGACATCCCCGGCCTCACCTTTGGTGGGGTTGGAGATTCCTTTATGAAGTAAAACACTAGCGAGGACGCAGTGCGCGGGACCGCCTATTCCGGTGGTTGCCGTGCCGCTCAACGCGAGTGGTTGCAGGATTACCTGCAGACATTCACGGAGAGTTTGATCCTGGCTCAGGACGAACGCTGGCGGCGTGCTTAACACATGCAAGTCGAACGATGAAGCTCTTCGGAGTGGATTAGTGGCGAACGGGTGAGTAACACGTGGGAAATCTGCCCTGCACTCTGGGACAAGCCTTGGAAACGAGGTCTAATACCGGATATGACCTTCCTCTGCATGGGGGTTGGTGGAAAGCTCCGGCGGTGCAGGATGATCCCGCGGCCTATCAGCTTGTTGGTGGGGTAATGGCCTACCAAGGCGACGACGGGTAGCCGGCCTGAGAGGGCGACCGGCCACACTGGGACTGAGACACGGCCCAGACTCCTACGGGAGGCAGCAGTGGGGAATATTGCACAATGGGCGAAAGCCTGATGCAGCGACGCCGCGTGAGGGATGACGGCCTTCGGGTTGTAAACCTCTTTCAGCAGGGAAGAAGCGCAAGTGACGGTACCTGCAGAAGAAGCACCGGCTAACTACGTGCCAGCAGCCGCGGTAATACGTAGGGTGCGAGCGTTGTCCGGAATTATTGGGCGTAAAGAGCTCGTAGGCGGCTTGTCGCGTCGGTTGTGAAAGCCCGGGGCTTAACCCCGGGTCTGCATTCGATACGGGCAGGCTTGAGTGTGGTAGGGGAGATCGGAATTCCTGGTGTAGCGGTGAAATGCGCAGATATCAGGAGGAACACCGGTGGCGAAGGCGGATCTCTGGGCCATTACTGACGCTGAGGAGCGAAAGCGTGGGGAGCGAACAGGATTAGATACCCTGGTAGTCCACGCCGTAAACGTTGGGAACTAGGTGTTGGCGACATTCCACGTCGTCGGTGCCGCAGCTAACGCATTAAGTTCCCCGCCTGGGGAGTACGGCCGCAAGGCTAAAACTCAAAGGAATTGACGGGGGCCCGCACAAGCAGCGGAGCATGTGGCTTAATTCGACGCAACGCGAAGAACCTTACCAAGGCTTGACATATACCGGAAACGGCTAGAGATAGTCGCCCCCTTGTGGTCGGTATACAGGTGGTGCATGGTTGTCGTCAGCTCGTGTCGTGAGATGTTGGGTTAAGTCCCGCAACGAGCGCAACCCTTGTTCTGTGTTGCCAGCATGCCTTTCGGGGTGATGGGGACTCACAGGAGACTGCCGGGGTCAACTCGGAGGAAGGTGGGGACGACGTCAAATCATCATGCCCCTTATGTCTTGGGCTGCACACGTGCTACAATGGTCGGTACAAAGGGCTGCGATGCCGCGAGGCGGAGCGAATCCCAAAAAGCCGGCCTCAGTTCGGATTGGGGTCTGCAACTCGACCCCATGAAGTTGGAGTTGCTAGTAATCGCAGATCAGCATGCTGCGGTGAATACGTTCCCGGGCCTTGTACACACCGCCCGTCACGTCACGAAAGTCGGTAACACCCGAAGCCGGTGGCCTAACCCGTAAGGGGAGGAGCCGTCGAAGGTGGGACCAGCGATTGGGACGAAGTCGTAACAAGGTAGCCGTACCGGAAGGTGCGGCTGGATCACCTCCTTTCTAAGGAGCACATGGCCGGATGTGAGCGAATGTCTCACACGGTTGCTCATGGGTGGAACGTTGACTATTCGGCACACACGGTTGAAGTCGTCAGTACTGTCCTTCGGGGCGTGGAACGCGGTGGATGTCGGGTGTGTCGGGCACGTTGTTGGGTCCTGAGGGAACGGCCGTCATGGTCGTTGCTTCAGTGCCGGTCCTACTCGAGTGGTGCGTGAGCACTGTGAGGGTGGGTGTCTGGTCGTTGTTTGAGAACTGCACAGTGGACGCGAGCATCTGTGGCCAAGTTTTTAAGGGCGCACGGTGGATGCCTTGGCACTAGGAACCGATGAAGGACGTGGGAGGCCACGATAGTCCCCGGGGAGCCGTCAACCAGGCTTTGATCCGGGGGTTTCCGAATGGGGAAACCCGGCAGTCGTCATGGGCTGTCACCCGCACCTGAACACATAGGGTGTGTGGAGGGAACGAGGGGAAGTGAAACATCTCAGTACCCTCAGGAAGAGAAAACAACCGTGATTCCGGGAGTAGTGGCGAGCGAAACCGGATGAGGCTAAACCGTTTTGGTGTGAGACCCGGCAGGGGTTGCCAGAGCGGGGTCGTGGGAAAGTTCTTGATCGGTCTGCCGGCCGGTCGGTGAGTCAGAAACCGTATGGATAGTCGAAGGACATGCGAAAGGTCCGGCGTAGAGGGTAAGACCCCCGTAGACGAAATCTGTGCGGCTCACTTGAGCTTCTCCCAAGTAGCACGGAGCCCGAGAAATTCCGTGTGAATCTGGCGGGACCACCCGCTAAGCCTAAATATTCCCTAGTGACCGATAGCGGATAGTACCGTGAGGGAATGGTGAAAAGTACCGCGGGAGCGGAGTGAAATAGTACCTGAAACCGTGTGCCTACAAGCCGTGGGAGCGTCGGACAGTGGGCTTGCCCATTGTCTCGTGACTGCGTGCCTTTTGAAGAATGAGCCTGCGAGTTTGCGGTGTGTAGCGAGGTTAACCCGTGTGGGGTAGCCGTAGCGAAAGCGAGTCCGAATAGGGCGATTGAGTTGCATGCCCAAGACCCGAAGCGGAGTGATCTAGCCATGGGCAGGTTGAAGCGGAGGTAAGACTTCGTGGAGGACCGAACCCACCAGGGTTGAAAACCTGGGGGATGACCTGTGGTTAGGGGTGAAAGGCCAATCAAACTCCGTGATAGCTGGTTCTCCCCGAAATGCATTTAGGTGCAGCGTCACGTGTTTCTTGCCGGAGGTAGAGCACTGGATAGGCGATGGGCCTCACCGGGTTACTGACCTTAGCCAAACTCCGAATGCCGGTAAGTGAGAGCGTGGCAGTGAGACTGTGGGGGATAAGCTCCATGGTCGAGAGGGAAACAGCCCAGAACACCGACTAAGGTCCCTAAGCGTGTGCTAAGTGGGAAAGGATGTGGAGTCGCAGAGACAACCAGGAGGTTGGCTTAGAAGCAGCCACCCTTGAAAGAGTGCGTAATAGCTCACTGGTCAAGTGATTCCGCGCCGACAATGTAGCGGGGCTCAAGTACACCACCGAAGTCGTGTCATTGCAGCTATAGGGCCAACGCCCGCTGTGATGGGTAGGGGAGCGTCGTGTGCCGGGTGAAGCAGCGGAGGAATCCA
Organism: Kitasatospora sp. NBC_00070; assembly: GCF_045041205.1. NCBI lineage: Bacteria > Bacillati > Actinomycetota > Actinomycetes > Kitasatosporales > Streptomycetaceae > Kitasatospora > Kitasatospora sp. NBC_00070. Next base: position 5,079,081 of record NZ_CP108247.1, read on the forward strand.
GTTGTGGACGGTTCACGAGTGAGAATGCAGGCATGAGTAGCGATACAAGAGTGGGAAACTCTTGCGCCGATTGACCAAGGGTTCCTGGGTCAAGCTGATCTGCCCAGGGTAAGTCGGGACCTAAGGCGAGGCCGACAGGCGTAGTCGATGGACAACGGGTTGATATTCCCGTACCCGCTTTGAAGCGCCAACGTCGAACCTCTGAATGCTAAAGCCGCGAAGCCGGCCTGGAGTCTTCGGACAAAGGGACGTGGTGGAGCCGCTGACCCAACAGGGTAGTAGGTGAGCGATGGGGTGACGCAGGAAGGTAGTCCAGCCCGGGCGGTGGTTGTCCCGGGGTAAGGGTGTAGGCCGAGTGATAGGCAAATCCGTCACTCATTGAGGCTGAGACCTGATGCCGAGCCGATTGTGGTGAAGTGGATGATCCTATGCTGTCGAGAAAAGCCTCTAGCGAGTTTCATGGCGGCCCGTACCCCAAACCGACTCAGGTGGTCAGGTAGAGAATACCGAGGCGTTCGGGTGAACTATGGTTAAGGAACTCGGCAAAATGCCCCCGTAACTTCGGGAGAAGGGGGCCGGAACTGGTGATGGAGTCTTGCACTCTGAGCTGGGGCCGGCCGCAGAGACCAGCGAGAAGCGACTGTTTACTAAAAACACAGGTCCGTGCGAAGCCGTAAGGCGATGTATACGGACTGACGCCTGCCCGGTGCTGGAACGTTAAGGGGACCGGTTAGTCAATCTTCGGGTTGGCGAAGCTGAGAACTTAAGCGCCAGTAAACGGCGGTGGTAACTATAACCATCCTAAGGTAGCGAAATTCCTTGTCGGGTAAGTTCCGACCTGCACGAATGGCGTAACGACTTCTCGACTGTCTCAACCATAGGCCCGGTGAAATTGCATTACGAGTAAAGATGCTCGTTTCGCGCAGCAGGACGGAAAGACCCCGGGACCTTTACTATAGCTTGATATTGGTGTTCGGTTCGGCTTGTGTAGGATAGGTGGGAGACTTTGAAGCGGCAACGCCAGTTGTTGTGGAGTCGTCGTTGAAATACCACTCTGGTCGTGCTGGATGTCTAACCTGGGTCCGTGATCCGGATCAGGGACAGTGTCTGGTGGGTAGTTTAACTGGGGCGGTTGCCTCCTAAAGAGTAACGGAGGCGCCCAAAGGTTCCCTCAGCCTGGTTGGCAATCAGGTGTTGAGTGTAAGTGCACAAGGGAGCTTGACTGTGAGACCGACGGGTCGAGCAGGGACGAAAGTCGGGACTAGTGATCCGGCGGTGGCTTGTGGAAGCGCCGTCGCTCAACGGATAAAAGGTACCCCGGGGATAACAGGCTGATCTTCCCCAAGAGTCCATATCGACGGGATGGTTTGGCACCTCGATGTCGGCTCGTCGCATCCTGGGGCTGGAGTAGGTCCCAAGGGTTGGGCTGTTCGCCCATTAAAGCGGTACGCGAGCTGGGTTTAGAACGTCGTGAGACAGTTCGGTCCCTATCCGCTGTGCGCGTAGGAATATTGAGAAGGGCTGTCCCTAGTACGAGAGGACCGGGACGGACGAACCTCTGGTGTGCCAGTTGTTCTGCCAAGGGCATGGCTGGTTGGCTACGTTCGGGAGGGATAACCGCTGAAAGCATCTAAGCGGGAAGCCTGCTTCGAGATGAATATTCCCACCTCCTTGAGAGGGTAAGGCTCCCAGTAGACGACTGGGTTGATAGGCCGGATGTGGAAGCCCTGTAAGGGGTGGAGCTGACCGGTACTAATAGGCCGAGGGCTTGTCCTCAGTTGCTCGCGTCCACTGTGTTGTTCTGAAACAACGACCCCACACCGTTTGGTCACGGGTGTGGTGCGGTCATGCAGTTTCATAGTGTTTCGGTGGTCATAGCGTGAGGGAAACGCCCGGTTACATTCCGAACCCGGAAGCTAAGCCTCATAGCGCCGATGGTACTGCAGGGGGGACCCTGTGGGAGAGTAGGACGCCGCCGAACAATCTTTGGTCAGAAAGCCCCGCCGGGTAACCGGTGGGGCTTTCTGCATTTCCGGAACAGCACCGACCAGCAGGCTGACCGGACCCGACCGGCGAGAGAACACCCGCCAGGGGTGGTGGTAGGACCACCTCGAAGTAGGGAGGGATGGCCAGTGCCGGAGCAGGGTGCCTCGGGCAACACTGAGGAGCGTCAGTCGAACCGACCAGCAGCCTCAGCCCTACAGGAGTCCACGGTGACAACCGCCAGCCCCCCGAAGAACCTCGCCCCACGGACGGAGCCGGTCAGGGCGCTGTTCCGATCCGGGTTCCGGTCCCTCGGCTGGGCCGGCGCGGTGATGGTGAGTGCTGTTCCGGGTGTGCTGATGCCGTTCCTGGCGGCTCTGCTGATCGGTGGGGCCGCGATGGCCTTCCTGGGGTCCAGCGACGTGGCGGCGCTGATCTCCGTCGGGCTGGCCGGGCTGGCGGGGCTCGGATTGGCGGCGCCGGCGGTGCGGCTCAACGCGGGGTGGACGCGTTCCCAGGTCGAGCGCTGGGGCCGGGTGCGGATGACCGTGTCGTACAGCAACCGACCGGCGCTGGAGATGGATTCGCGCGGGTACTGGTGGACGGGCTACTCGTACCACCGGAGCCGGGGCGTCGCGCAGCTCGCCCAGGTGGTGCACTGGTCGCTGCGGGATCGGACCACCCGGGCGGAGATGGTCTGGCTGGTGGTGAATCCGGCGGCGGTGCTGGCACTGATCCTTCCGGTGATCGGGCTGCTGATCGGCGGCGTGCTCTTCGGGCTCAGCGCCCCGGCCGACCAGCGGACGTACGGGAGCATCGATCCGGGGGCGGGCGGGGCTTCGCTGCTGATCTCGTTCCTGCTCAGCGTGGCGATCGTGCTGGCGGCGCTGGTGCTCCTGCCCCACGCACTGAACGTGCACGCCGATCTGGCGCGTCGGGTGCTCGACCCCCAGGGCCGGGCGTCGAACATCCAACTCACCCGTCGGGTGGCCGAGCTGACGGTGACCCGGGCGGAGGCGGTCGGCGACCAGGCGGCCGAGCTGCGGCGGATCGAGCGGGATCTGCACGACGGAGCGCAGGCCCGGTTGGTGGCGATCGGGATGACCCTCGGCACGATCGAGCACCTGCTCGACAGCGACCCGGGGGCGGCACGTCAACTGCTCGCCGAGGCCCGGCAGTCCTCGGCGAAGGCGCTGCAGGAGCTGCGTGACCTGGTGCGGGGCATCCACCCGCCGGTGCTGGCGGAGCGCGGTCTGGGCGACGCCGTCCGGGCGCTGGCGATGGACAGCGCGCAGGAGACCGAGGTGACGGTGAGCCTGCCCGCGCGCCTGGAGGCGCCGGTGGAGGCGGCGGTCTACTTCTCCATCTGTGAGTTGATGGCCAATGCGGCGAAGCACTCGGGGGCCCGGCACGTCTGGGTGGACATCCTGTACCGCGCCGACCGGCTCCGGGTCACCGTGACGGACGACGGAAGGGGAGGTGTCGCGCCCGAGCGGGGGAGCGGACTGCGCGGGATCGAGCGGAGGTTGGGTACCTTCGACGGTGTCCTCTCGCTCAGCGGTCCGCAGGGCGGTCCGACCACCATCACCATGGAGTTGCCGTGCGCGTTGTCCTCGCCGAGGACCTCTACCTCCTTCGAGAAGGGCTGATCCGCCTTCTCGAGGCACACGGGTTCACCATCGCCGCAGCGGTGGAGACCGGGCCCGAGCTGCTGGCCGCGTTGCTGGAGCACCGGCCGGACGTCGCGGTGGTCGACGTCCGGCTGCCGCCGACGCTGACGGACGAGGGGCTCCAGGCGGCGTTGGCCGCCCGCCGGGAGATTCCGGGCCTGCCGGTGCTGGTCCTCTCGCAGCACGTGCAGCAGCTGTACGCCCGGGAGTTGCTCGCGGACGGCACCGGCGGGGTGGGCTACCTGCTCAAGGACCGGGTGTTCAACGCGGACCAGTTCATCGACGCGGTCCGCCGGGTGGCGGCCGGCGGTACGGCGATGGATCCGGACGTGATCGCCAAGCTGCTCGCCAGCCGGTCGCTCTCGCAGCCGTTGCAGTGCCTGTCCCCCCGGGAGCGGGCGGTGCTGGAGCTGATGGCGGAGGGGTGCTCGAATTCGGCGATCGCGAGCCGACTGGTCGTCAGCGACGGTGCGGTGGCCAAACACATTGCCAATATCTTCACGAAGTTGGAGCTTGCTCCGGCCGAGGACGCCAATCGCCGGGTGCAGGCGGTGCTGGCACACCTCAACGGCACCCCGACGGACGTTTCGTAGCCCGGGGGGCTTTCGGTGGTTGAACGCCCGTGCGAGTAGTATCCGGTGGGCCGTGACGGTCGTTGGTGCGGTGGTTCCGCTCCTCGGCAAGGGTCGATCCGGCAGCAACGGTCGCGTACGGCAGCCGCCGACTCCCAGCCCCAGGGGTTGATCAACTGATGGCACGTCCCACTCTCACCCGCGCCCACCGGATCCTGCTCGGTGTGGTGGCCGCCGGCGCCTGCCTGATCTCGGGCATCGGCTTCGCCGGGTCCTACAACGCGGTGCGTGAGCTGGCGCTGGAGAAGGGCTTCGGGTCCTTCTCGTACGCCTTCCCGATCGGCGTGGACGCGGGGATCGTGGTGCTGCTCGCACTCGACCTGGTGCTGACCTGGCTGCGGATACCGTTCCCGCTGCTGCGGCAGACCGCCTGGTTGCTGACGGCCGCCACCATCGCGTTCAACGCGGCGGCGTCCTGGGGCGACGCGCTCGGCATGGCGATGCACGCCGTCATCCCGGTGCTGTTCGTGGTGGTGGTGGAGGCGTCCCGGCACGCGGTCGGCCGGATCGCGGCGATCACCGCCGACCGGCACATGGAGTCGGTCCGGTTGATGCGCTGGCTGCTGTCGCCGGTGCCGACCTTCCGGCTCTGGCGGCGGATGAAGCTCTGGGAGCTGCGGTCCTACGACGAGACCGTCCGGCTGGAGCAGAACCGGCTCGTCTACCGGGCGCAGCTGAGGTTCCGGTACGGGCGCGGCTGGCGGCGGTCCGCGCCGTTCCAGGCCCTGCTGCCGTTGAAGCTCGCCAAGTACGGTGTGCCGCTCGACCCGTCCATCCTGGACCGGATCGACGGACCGCTGGAGGGCGCCCTGGTGGCGCGGCTGGAGCCCGCACCGCTCGCCGCCGAACCCGCCGCAGTGCCGTCGCCGTCGCCGACGCCGGTGGAGGGCCGAGCCCCGCTGTCGGCCCAGTCGCGTGCGGTGGCGACCGAGCCGACGGAGCAGGCCCCGGTCCAGGAACAGGTGCCGGTGCAGGCGACGGCCGCGTTGGCCGGTCCGACGCTGGCCAAGCTGGCGGCCGTCCGGCTGCGGGACGCGCAGGAGCACGGGGCGCCGGAGCAGCCCCCGGCGCCGACCCAGTCCGATCTGAACGTCTGGACGGCTCGCGCGGTGCGCTCGCACGCGCAGCCGACCGAGCCGGTGCACACGGCACGCGTCCCCGGCCAGCCGTCGCCGTGGTTCAAGGCGCCCCGGCCGACCCGTCCGCTGGACGAGCCGGTCGAGCAGCCGGCGCCCCGTCAGTTCCGGGCGCCGGAGCAGCAGTCGGCCCAGCAGCCGGAGCCCGGGCACGCCTCGGCGGGCCGGCCGTTGGCGCGACCGGTCCGGCTGGAGCAGTTGGCCCCGCAGGCCGAGCAGCTGCCGGTCGCCGAGCCGCTGACCTTCGACGACATGGCGGAGCGCGAGTCGGGTGGTCCGGTGGAGCAGGACCGCCGCCCGGCGCCGGTGCCGCTGCCCGAGCCGCTCGACCCCGAGCTCTGCTACGAGGCGCTGACCGCGTACATCGACCGGTTCGAGGCGCAGCCGGATCCGCAGCGGCTCGCGGAGTTCCTGAGCCGGGAGTACGGGGTGGGGGGCAGCCGTCCGGACGGTTCGGTGAGCCCGAAGGACGTCGAGCGGCTCTGGTCCCAGCTGGAGGAACGTTACATCGCGGCGGGCCGGGACTGAGGTTCGCCGGAGGATCGGCCATTGACGGCCCGAGTGCGACGCCGTTACCTTCGCATCAACAATCTGTTGAAGGCGTGGAGGATTCGGCATGTCGCAGGCCAAGCTGGACGGTAGCAAGTCCGAGGGCGGCGCCTCGTTCTCCGAGGCCGCCCGGGCCGCCGTGGAGGCGCTGCTCGCCCCGGTCGACGCCGAGCTGACCCGGCGTTACCCGGGTGACGACGGCAGCCGCCAGCCGGTGCACACCGTCTACGTACCGGCCGACGCCTTCGCGGCCGACACCGTGCGCAGCTGGGGCGCCCAGGCACTGGCCGCCTTCGACGCGCACGCGGCCACCCCGGCCCAGCTGGCGCTGGCGCTCGGCGTGGCCGACGACGAACTGCTGGCCGACGTGCACGCCCGGGTCCGCGCCAAGCTGGAGCGCGAGCCGGTCGAGGACCTGCGGATCGACTTCGAGGACGGCTACGGCCCCCGCCCCGACGCGGAGGAGGACGCGGCCGCGGTCCGTTCGGCGCAGCTGGTCGCCGCCGCCGTGGCGGACGGCACCGCCCCGCCGTACATCGGCATCCGGATCAAGTGCATGGAGGCGGCGGTCCGCGACCGCGGCATCCGCACTCTCGAGCTGTTCCTCTCCACCCTGCTGGCCGAGGGCGGGCTGCCGGCCGGTCTGGTACTGACGCTGCCCAAGGTGACGTACGCCGAGCAGGTCACCGCGCTGGTCCGGCTGCTGGCGGACTTCGAGCAGCGGGCCGGGTTGCCGGCCGGGCGGATCGGTTTCGAGATCCAGATCGAGACCACCCAGGCGATCCTCGGCGCGGACGGCCGGGCCACGGTGGCCCGGATGATCGAGGCCGCCGAGGGCCGGGCCACCGGTCTGCACTACGGCACCTTCGACTACAGCGCCTCCTGCGGCGTCAGCGCCGCGTACCAGAGCATGGACCACCCGGTCGCCGACCACGCGAAGGCGGTCATGCAGGTGGCGGCGGCCGGTACCGGGGTGCGGCTGTCGGACGGTTCGACCAACGTCGTCCCGACCGGTCCGACCGCGCAGGTGCACGCGGCCTGGAAGCTGCACCACGACCTGGTCCGCCGTTCGCTGGCCCGCGCCTACTACCAGGGCTGGGACATGCACCCGGCGCACCTGCCGACCCGTTACGTCGCGGTCTACTCCTTCTACCGCGAGGGCCTGGCCGCCGCCTCGGCCCGGCTGGCCGCGTACGTGGCCAAGGCCGGCGGCGACGTGATGGACGAGCCCGCCACCGCCCGCGCGCTCAGCGGCTACCTGCTGCGCGGTCTGGACTGCGGCGCCGTCGACCCCGCCGAGGTCACCGAGCTGACCGGCCTGGACCGCAAGCAGCTGGACGCGCTGGCCGGTCGCTGACCACCGGCACCGCACCGCGCCGCGCCGCACCGCGCCGCGCCGGACCGCGCCGCGCCGGACCGCGCCGCGCCGGACCGCGCCGCGCCGGACCGCGCCGCACCGGGCCGGACGGCTCCGGAGCGCTCGTTAAGCTGGCAGGGACCCACCCGTCCCCGCCAGCTTTTCGCGTGTCTGGAGAACCCCCGCCCCATGCCGGAGCCGACCCCCAAGCCCTACCTGACCGTTCGGGGTTCCGGCCTGCACGAGCTGGAGATCAAGAAGTCCCGCTTCCTCTGCCACCTGGCCCGGGTCGCCGACGAGGCGGAGGCGCAGGCGTTCATCGCGGGCATCCGCAAGCAGTACTGGGACGCCCGGCACAACTGCACCGCCTTCGTGGTCGGCGGCGAACAGCCGCGCGAGCGCTCCAGCGACGACGGCGAGCCGGGCGGCACGGCCGGGGTGCCGATGCTGGAGGTGCTGCGGCGACGCGGACTGACCGACACCGTCGCGGTGGTGACCCGGTACTTCGGCGGGATCAAGCTCGGTGCGGGCGGCCTGGTGCGGGCGTACGGCAGCGCGGTCTCCGAGGCCGTCGACGTGGTCGGCCTGCTGGAGCGGCGCCCGGTCGCGCTGCTCACCGTCGCGGTCGACCACACCAGGGCGGGGCGGCTGGACAACGACCTGCGGGCCGCCGGGTACGTGGTGCGGGAGCTGTCCTACCAGGCCACCGGGGTACTGATCGAAGTCGGCGTCCCAGAGCCGGAAGTGACGGCGTTTCACGCCTGGCTGGCCGAGGCCACCGGCGGTTCGGCCGTCGCGGAGGCCACCGGCCGGGACTACGTCGAGGTGCCGGTGGGGGAGGTCTGACGGCCGCTCCGGTCCCGGTCCGGACGGCCGCGCAGCAGGCCCACGCGAAAACCTAGTGACACTCGAACGAATTAACCATGCCCGGTGTTGGAACTTCCGCTCCGGGCATCCGCGTTTCCTGGAGCAAGGACCCGCACCGATAACGGGCGGCGCGGAGCCGACCGACCACCCCGTAGATGGAGGACGTCAGACCCCAACCGCCGCACCACGGGAGGTACCTCGCATGACTCCGCAGCACAGCATGTCGCAGCGCGCCGTACCGGATCGAACCCCACCCGGGCACCCCGTGCCCGCCGCCGGCCGACCAGCCGGGTCGGCGGACGGAGCCGGCCGGCCGACGCCCTACCGGATGACGGTCGGTACGCCACGGCCCCGGGCCGAGGTGGCCGCCCTGGCGGATCAACTGCTGGCCGCCTGGCTCAAGCGGGAGGGCCACGACGAGCCCCCGCCGGACACCCTGACCCTCCCGGTCGAGCGCCTGCGCCTGGGCGAACGGGTCCTGCTGGACCGCGACTTCGGTGATCTCCCCGGCGGCCCGGCCGCCCCCGCGAGCGGCGCGGGCTGGTTCCGCCGCCGGCTGCGCACCCCCGCACCGCACGGCACCGACCAACTCACGCTGACGTTCGCCTCCGCCACTTCGGACGGCCCCACCGAGGTCCGGCTGGAGGCCGAGTACCTGGCCGCCGGTTCGGCGCTCAGGACGGGCGGCCGGGTCCCGGTGCCGGAGCTGGTCCGGGCGCTGCTGCCGCTGCTGGACGCGACCGACGGCCCGGCGCAGATCGGGGTGGCCCCCAGGCTGGTCCGTCCGGCCCAGGTGGAGGCGCTGATCGACGAACTCTGCGATCCGGAGCGCCGGTTGCCGGTGCTGGTGGCCAGCCTCCCGCCGTCCACCGCGCCCGACGCCTGGCTGACCCAGACCCTGCTGCCGCTCACCCGGCAGTTGACCGGTCTGGCCGCGCTGCACCTGCTGGACCACGAGGCGCTGCCCCTGTTCAACGTCGCGCTGGAGTACCACAAGGTCTACGGCGGCGCGGTGCGCACCTACCTGCCCGAGGTCGATCCGGCCTGCCGGGCCGACGGTGCGCGGCACCCGGTGCTGCCCCGGCACCGGATCGAGGAGGACGTCCGGCGGGCCGCCGCGCTGCTGGCCAGGGAGCCGCGCAGGCTGGCCACCGACCTGCCGTTGCCCGCCCTGCTGGCCGCCGTGCCGGTCTTCCGCGCACCGGTCGAGCCGGTCGAGCCGGTCGAGCCGCGCGGTGCGGGCAGCCCGCCGGCCGAGCTCCGGACGGACCAGGAGGTCGACGCCGCCGAGCGGCAGGCCAGGGCCGACGAGCTGCAGCGGGTCCGGCACTCGCTGCACCGTTCCCGGCGTCGGGAGCGCTTCCTGAGCGCGGCCAACGACGACCGGTCCGGTCTGCGACATCCGGCCGGGCTGAGCCTGCCCGGCCGGCTCTGCACCGTCCGTCCGTGCGACGGGAGCCCGGGCAGCTTCGGCGAACTGGTGGGCCGGTTCGCCGAGTTCCCGCTGCTGGAGTTCACCGGCGACCAGAAGGAGGCGTTGGCCCTGGACGGCCAGTACGCCGGCACCGGCTGGGCCCGGCTGACCTGGGAGGGCCTGACGGCGCTTCAGGAGTACGCCTCGGCCGCCGTGCGCGGGGAGGCGGGCGGCGACTTCAAGCAGTGGTGCGAGCACACCCCGCCCGGCTGCCACCGGTTCCCGCCACGCAAGGCGGTGCGCGGCGAGTCCAGGACGGTGGAGAGCCACACCAAGTGGAAGCGCGAGCGGATGCTCCCGGTGCCGGAGTGCGTGGACGCCTCCCGGCGCGCGTTCATGGGTGCGCACCTGCGGATCGGCGGCGGGCGGACGGCACCCCGGCTGCACTACCTGGACGACTGCTCCGGGAGCGGCCGGATCTACGTCGGGTACATCGGTCTGCACCTCACCAACACCAGGACCAACTGACGGCGGGGTCACGGGTCTTGGCCACCGGCGGCGGCCGGACGGTGGAGAATGCTCAGCAGCAGCCGAGCGCCACACCGGACGAGCATGGGGGAACGACCGCCGATGCAGAACGCACCAGAGGGGCAGTCGGACGGCACCGCGACCACGCTCCAACCCGGCTTCCTGGCCTCGCTCTTCCGTGACCTCGGCGGCGAGGAGGTGCCCGCGCCCCGGGGTGGCGGCACGGCCACCGCCACGGCCACCGACGACGAGGTCGCCGCACACGGCAGGGCCGCCGCCCTGACCCACCAGCGGACGCTGGCCGTGCTGGCCGAGCACGAGCGGCTCGCCGACCTGCTGCGCCGCGCCGCGCTGCCGGTCTCCGCGATGGACTTCGAGAGCCAGCTGCTGAGTTACGAGCCCCGCCCCTACCCGGTGGCGGCCGCGCCGGCCGGTGCCGGCGCGGGTAACGGGGCGGCCGAGGACGGCCCCGAGCCGCGCTGGGCGGACTACGCCCCGCCCGAGCCCGAGGTCGCAGGCCGGGTGCTGCTCGACTCCGGGTACCAGCGCGGGCTGGCCGAAGCCCGGCTGGCCCACCAGCGCGCCCTGCGCGAGTGGCGCACCCGGCGGGCGGCCGCTGCGGCGGACAGCGGGGTGACGGCGGCCCGGCGGGCGCACGAGGAGGCGGAGCAGGCCAGGGCCCGGGCGGTCCGGGAGTACAACGACAGCCTGGAGGAGTGCCGCCGCGCGTACCGGCTGGCCGAGCCGGCGGCGGTCGAGTCGCTGCTGGAGCGCGCGCTCGCGGCGGCGGAGGGCGCGACCCAGGATCTGCCCGCCCCCTGCCGTGCGGTGTTCCGCCCGCTGACCCGTACCGCCGTGCTCGACCTCGACCTGCCGGCCCTGGAGCTGGTGCCCTCGCTGGCCGGCTACCGGCTGGGTGCCGACGGCACGGTGGAGCCGGTGCCACGCCCGACGGCCGACCGGGCCGCCGACTACCTGCGGCTGGCGGCCCGGCTCGCCCTGCGCGCGCTCCAGGCGGCGGACGCGGTGGACACCGACGAGATACTGACCGGCGTGGTGCTCAACGGCTGGCTGCGCGGCTCCGACGCCGCTGCCGCCCCGGTCTGCCTGCTCAGCGTGGACGCGGACCGCGACGCGCTGGCCCGCACCCGGCTGCTGCCACCGGAGACCGAGGACGTCCCCGGTGCGGAGGGCCCCGAGCGGGGCAAGGGCGTGTACGCCGACGCGGAGCAGGACGAAGCGCTGCTGCGGCTGCGCGAGCTGGCCGCCGTGGTGACGCCCGACCCGTACGGCGTGGTCCCGGTCGAGCCGAGCGCGGAGGCGAGCCGCACGGTGCCGTCCGCCGCCGACCTGTCGGCGAACGAGTTCGCCCACCTGGTCCGCGAGTTGCTGACCAGGGGCGGGCTGACCGAGTGGAGCGTCCGGCTGCGCGGCCCGTCCGGGCTGGTCGCCACCGGGGCGGGGGAGCCGGGCAGCGCACTGCCCGGGCGCTGGGTGGTCTGGGCCTCGCGCCCCGAGGAGTCGGGCGGGGCCGGCGTGCCGGGCGGTCAGGTGGAGGAGGTCGAGCTGCGGACGCTCGCCGAGGCGGTCCGGGAGGAGGGCGCCGACCGAGGGCTACGGCTGACCACGGGCCGGTTCTCCGAGCGGGCGCTCGACCTGGCCGGGGAGCTGGAGCAGATCCACCTGGTGGACGGCGACGGCGTCCGCGAGCTGACGGCCACCCACCTCGGGCTGCGGCTCGGCGCGGGCGGCTGACCGGCGGGATCCGGCCGGGCCGAGCCGGGCCGGGCCAGGCGCGTCAGCCGTCGGTCGCGGTGAGGTACGCGGTGGCGAGCTGGGGCGAGCCCTGGTCGGCCCAGGAGTGGCCGAGCGCGGTGACGTCGAGTTCGCGGCCGCCGGGCAGCACGATCCGCGGGTGGCCGTGCCGGTCCAGCCACCACTTGGTGCCGGGGACGGTCCCGCGCAGCACGGTGCCCAGGTAGAGCCCGGCGTCGTTGCCGAGCCAGTCCGAGACCTGCGGGTCGTCCCGCCAGCGGGGGAGCAGCTGGTCCAGCGCGGTCAGCGAGCGTTCGGTGTCGTCCAGCCGTACCCCGGTGGACTCGGCCAGCTCGCGCAGCAGTCCGCATTCGGCCAGCAGTTCCGCCAGGGCGGGTTCCGGCGTCCGCTCGGGGCGGGTGCCTCGCCAACTGCTCAGGAATCCGTGGCCCATCGCCCCAGCCTGCCAGCTGACCGCCCGGACGGCGCGCCCACCGGGCCGACCGCCGGCCCCGTGGTGGCCCTGACCCGCCGTCACCCTGACGGCCCCGCCCGGCAGGCAGCGCGGCCGGTCGCCCAGCAGGCTGGCCGCTAGGGCCGTGGCGCGATCCACGGCCCGGGCCGGGCGTCTGCGCCCGTGGGCAGCGGACCGCGCAGCCGTCCGGCCCCAGGCGGTCGACACCGGCACCTGACGCCGGCCCCGAGCGAGTGCGGGAGGCCCTTCGATGACCGCGGTGCTCGTCTCCGCCGGTGCCTTTCTGATGACGTTGCTCGGCGGCTTCGTCGCCCAGCGCACCGGTGACCGCCGGCACCTGGTGCTCGGGTTCGCGGCCGGTCTGATGCTCGGGGTTGTCGCCTTCGACCTGCTGCCCGAGGCGATCAACGCCGCACCGGACGAACTGCACGGGGTGCCGCAGGCGCTGCTGATGTTCGCGGCCGGCTTCCTGGCGATCCACATCGTCGAACGGTCGGTGGCCATCCACCGCAGCCACGAGGGCGAGTACGCCGCCCACTCGCACGCCCATGCGCACAGCCACGCGGCGGGCGGCAAGCAGGGCGTCGGACTGACCGCCGCCGGTGCGCTGGTGGGGCACAGCCTGATGGACGGCTTCGCGATCGGCGCGGCCTTCCAGGCGGGCAGCACGGTCGGCGCGGTGGTGGCCATCGCGGTGGTCGCCCACGACTTCGCGGACGGCTTCAACACCTACACCATCACCCGGATGTACGGGAACAACCGCCGTCGGGCGCTCACCCTGCTCGGCGCGGACGCGCTGGCGCCGGTGACCGGGGCGGCGATCACGCTGCTGTTCACCATCCCGGAGCACCTGCTCGGGCTGTACCTCGGCTTCTTCGCGGGGTTCCTGCTCTACCTGGCCACCTCCGACATCCTCCCGGAGGCGCACAGCCCGCATCCCTCCCGCTCGACGCTGCTCTGCACGCTGCTCGGAGTGGGCTTCATGTGGGTCGTGATCGGCTTCGCGGACTGAGCAACGGACTGAGCACTCCGGCCGCCTACGCCCCCGGGTCACCCCCACTGCCGCCGGAGCGCCGCCAGCGTCGCCGTGATGGCGGGCCGCCGGCTGCTCCTGGTCCGCCAGAGCACGAACACCCGACGCGTCGGCTCGGGCACCACCGGCCGGGCGACCACGCCGGGCGGCAGCGCCGCCCGTCCCAGCCGGGGCACCAGGCCGATGCCCAGCCCCGCGCCGATCAGCGCGATCTGGGTCTCGAACTCGCCCACCTGGTAGCGCACGTCCGGCTCCTCGCCGGCCTCCCGCAGGGTGCGCACCAGCCAGTCGTGGCAGATGTTGCCGGGCGGGACACTGATCCAGCGCTGCCCGAGCAGCCGCCCGACCGGCACCACGGCGAGGTCGGCCAGCGGGTGTCCGGCCGGCAGCAGCAGGTCCACCGGGTCGACCCCGAGGTCGAGCCGGGACAGGCCGTCCTGGACCGGCAGCGGTACGGTCGGCCAGTCCTGCACCAGGGCCAGGTCGACCTCGCCCCGGGCCACCAGGTCGGCGGCCAGGTACGGGTCGACCTCCAGCAGCCGGACGTCCAGCTCCGGGCAGCGCTCGCGCAGCTCGGCGAGCGCCCCGGGCAGGATGCCGCGCGCGCCGGTGGCGAAGGCGGCGACCACGAGCCGGCCGACCGCTTCGCCGCGCTGCTCCTCCAGGGTCACCTCGGCCTGTTCGACCAGCGCCAGGACCTGTTGCGCGGTCTCGGCCAGCGCCCGGGCGGCGTCGGTCAGTGCCACGCCCCGGCCCTGACGCTCCAACAGGACGGTGCGCGTCTCGCGCTCCAGTTTGGCGATCTGCTGGGAGACCGCCGAGGGGGTGAAGCCGAGCGCGGCCGCCGCCCCGCCCACCGAACCGTGTACCGCGACCGCGTGCAGCGCGCGGAGCCTGCCCAGATCCATCATGCAGTGATGCTAAAGCATGGGGTGAAGAACTATTTGCTGGTGCTACACAGTCCCTCCGGGTGATGCTCGACCCATGCAGATGAGCCCCCGTCACATCGCCCTCGCCGTACTGGTCGCCGCCGTCTGGGGTGTCAACTTCGTCGTCATCCACATCGGCCTGGAGCACTTCCCGCCGTTCCTGTTCGGTGCCCTGCGGTTCGCCGTGGTGGCGCTGCCCGCGATCTTCTTCATCGGCCCGCCGAAGGTGGCCTGGCGCTGGGTGGTCGCGGTCGGACTGACCCTCGGGGTGGCGAAGTTCGGGCTGCTGTTCTTCGGGATGCACGCCGGGATGCCGGCCGGGCTGTCCTCGCTGGTGCTGCAGAGCCAGGCGGTGTTCACGGCGGTGTTCGCGGCCGCGCTGCTGCGTGAGCGCCCGCCCGCCCAGCGGATCGCCGGGTTGGCGATCGCGTTCGGCGGGATCGCGCTGGCCGCCGTGGACCGGGGGCTGAACGGCCCGGTCGGCGCCTTCGTGATCGTGATCGCGGCGGCGGCGTTCTGGGGGCTGTCCAACGTGCTGACCCGCAAGGCCGCACCGCCGGACGCGCTGCGCTGGATGGTCTGGATGAGCGCCGTCCCGGTGCTGCCGCTGCTCGCCCTGTCGCTGCTGTTCGAGGGGCCGGCCGAGATCGGCCGGGCGCTGACCGGGCTCACCCCGAGCGGGATCGCCGCGGTGCTCTACGTCGGCCTGGGGTCCACCCTGTTCGGCTTCATGGCCTGGACCCACCTGCTCGGCCGGTACGACGCCTCGGCGGTGGCGCCCTACTCGCTGCTGGTGCCGGTGTTCGGGATGTCCTCGTCCTGGCTGCTGCTCGGCGAGCGGTTCGGTCCGTCGGCGGTCGCTGCGACGGTGCTGGTGGTGCTCGGCATCGGGATCACCGCGCTGGGCCCGGAGCGGCTTCCCGGCTCCGCTCGAAGGCGAGCTCGGCGGTCCGCAGCGCTTGCAGCAGTGCGGCCTGGTCCGGCTGGCTGACCGGTCCGAAGTACTCCTGCGCGACCTCCTGGCGGACCTGGCCGAGCCGCTCCAGCGCGCCGTGGCCGGCCACCGTCAGCACCACCCTGACGGCCCGTCGGTCCGCCGGGTCGGGCACCCGCGCGACCAGTCCGGCCTCCTCCAGCGCGTCCACCACGGTGGTCGCGGAGCGGGGGGCGATGTGCAGGCGCTCGGCGAGTTCGCTCAGCCGCATGGTTTCCCGGCCCTCGCAGCCCGGGGCGTGCGCCAGGGTGCGCAGGGCGCGGGCCTGGCCGGGAGTGATGCCGTACGGCTCCAGCCGCGCCATGGTCTGCCGGCGGATCCGCTTCATCGCCCGGGTCAGTGCGTCGGCGAGTTCCGCAGCGGTGTCGGCGGACGCCGTCGAGGGTGCGGCGGGCTCGGACGGCGTGGACATCGGCGGGCTCCCGGGCAGTAGGTGACCCAAGGGTATCGGGGTGGATCGAGATGTCGCTCCGATAACACCTTGAGCCAGGCTCACTATGCGATTAGGCTCACCTAAATTAACGAAGTCGAGCAGACAGAGGCAAGAGATGTCCCGTTCCCAGGCGCGCGTCGCCACCGACCGTCCGGCCCGCTACGGCAAGCAGCTGGCCGCCCACATGAGCCGCAAGGTGCAGACCGACTGGTCCGAGGAGACCGGCCGAGGTGAGCTGGTCTTCGGCGCCGGCACCGCCACCCTGACCGCCGAGCCCGGCGCGCTGCTGCTGGTGGTCGAGGGCGAGGAGGCGAACCTGCCCCAGCTGGAGGACGTGGTCGGCCGTCACCTGGTCCGCTTCGGCGCCCGCGACGAGCTGGTGGTCGAGTGGCACCGCGACAGCGGCGAAGCCGGCCTGGTGCACCGCAACGAGGAGGACCCCGCTACCGCGGAGTGAGCCCGCCGCGCAGCCGGGGCCGCAGGCGCAGCAGGCCCCACAGCACCACCCCGGCCAGGCACCAGCTGGCCAGCACGTCCAGCAGCCAGTGGTAGTCGCTCCACACCAGCCCGGCCCCGACGCCGAGGCAGAGCAGCGCGGTCAGCCCGTACAGCCGGTCGCGCAGCGGCTGACGGAGCGTCGGGCCGAGCAGCAGGACGGCCGTCCCGTACGCGATCGCCGAGGTGGCGGTGTGCCCGGACGGGTACCAGCCGAGCTGCTCGGACGAGAGGGGGACGCCGAACGGGCCGGGCCGGGCGAACCAGGTCTTGCTCGGCACGATCAGCAGCGGCACCAGCACCCCGGCCAGCACCGCGACCGGGACCGGGTACCACCAGCGGGCCCGCCCGGCCCGGAGTTCGCGCCAGGCCGCGACCGCCGCCGTCAGCAGCAGCACCGGCATCGCGGGGACGGGGCCGCCGAGGTCGGAGAGCCCGGCGCCGACGTGGTTGAGCAGGGTGCTGTGCAGTGCCCGGCGGACGGTGTGGACGGTGTTCCGGGCGAGTTCGTCGAGCTCCAGCAGGGGGCCGTCGACGGCGACCTGCCAGGAGATCAGGGCCAGCACGACCAGCAGCGCCAACGGGATCCAGGCGCGCGAGAGCCGCCCCGGAGCAGGGGGGAGAGCTCCAGGGCGGCTGGGGAGATCGCCGTTCCGTGCGCCCCGGGGGGTGTGGGCCGGACGGTCGGTCGATCGGTTCTCGGCTGCCGCCGCTCCGGCAGGAGCCGCGGAGGCTGTCGGTAAGAAGTGTGGCTCGCTGTCCATCTGTCATGACAGTACGTCAGACCCGGGTCGGGCAGGCCGGCCCGGCCGGTTTCGCACAGCATCTTCACCAGTGCGCGTGCAGCCAGCGTCGGCATCCGGCGGACGCAAACGGAAGGGCTCGGTCCAGCTGGACCGGGCCCTTCCGTACGAGGCTGGATCAGACGGCGGCGAAGGCGCCCTCGATGATGTCCAGACCCTCGGTGAGCAGGTGCTCCGGCATCACCAGCGGGGGCAGGAAGCGCAGCACGTTGCCGTAGGTGCCGGCGGTCAGCACCACCAGGCCCTCGGCGTGGCACGCCTTGGCGACGGCCGCGGTGAACTCCGGGTTGGGCTCCTTGGAACCCGGCTTGACCAGCTCGACCGCGATCATGGCGCCGCGCCCGCGGATCTCGCCGATCACGTCGAACTTCTCGGCCATGGCGGTCAGGCGGGCCTTCATGACCTCCTCGATCCGCTTGGCCTTGCCGTTCAGGTCCTCGGACTTCATGGTCTCGATGGCGCCCAGCGCGGCGGCGCAGGCCACCGGGTTGCCACCGTAGGTGCCGCCCAGGCCACCGCCGTGCGCGGCGTCCATGATCTCGGCGCGGCCGGTGACGGCGGCCAGCGGCAGACCGCCGGCGATGCCCTTGGCGGTGGTGATCAGGTCCGGGACGATGCCCTCGTCGTCACAGGCGAACCACTGGCCGGTGCGGCAGAAGCCGGTCTGGATCTCGTCCGCGACGAAGACGATGCCGTTCGCCTTGGCGTACTCGACGATCGCCGGGAGGAAGCCCTTGGCCGGCTCGATGAAGCCGCCCTCGCCCTGGATCGGCTCGATGATGATCGCCGCGACGTTGTCGGCGCCGATCTGCTTGTCGATGATGTCGATCGCCTGCGCGGCGGCCTCGGCGGCGCAGTTCTCGGCACCGGTCAGCCAGCGGTAGGGGTAGGCGACCGGGACGCGGTAGATCTCCGGCGCGAACGGGCCGAAGCCCTGCTTGTACGGCATGTTCTTCGCCGTCAGGCCCATGGTGAGGTTGGTGCGGCCGTGGTAGCCGTGGTCGAAGACCACGACGGCGGTGCGCTTGGTGTGGACGCGGGCGATCTTCACCGCGTTCTCCACCGCCTCGGCGCCCGAGTTGAAGAGCGCGGTGCGCTTCTCGTGGTCGCCCGGGGTCAGCTCGTTGAGCTGCTCGGCCACCGCCACGTACCCCTCGTACGGGGTCACCATGAAGCAGGTGTGGGTGAACGCCTCCAGCTGCGCGGTGGCCTTGGCGACCACGGCGGCGGCGCTGTTGCCGACGTTGGTCACGGCGATGCCGGAACCGAAGTCGATCAGCGAGTTGCCGTCCACGTCCTCCAGCACGCCGCCACCGGCCCGCGCGACGTACACCGGCAGGGTGGTGCCGACACCGGCGGCCACCGCGCCGAGCTTGCGGGCCTGCAGCTCCTGCGACTTCGGGCCGGGGATCGCGGTGACCAGGCGGCGCTCCTGCGGGAGCGGAGTTGCAGCGCTCATGGTGTGTTCTCCAAATCTCAAGGCGCGGTCCTCGCAGGCTACGGCCGGGAAACTCGCCCGGGCATGCGCCACTCGGTAGCAGTCCACCGTCCGACTTGTCCTGCGCGGCCAGAGTCCTGGATCGGCTACCGGCCGCCTTCGCTCCACTACATTGAGCGCGGACGGGTCGCCCGGCGGCGTCCCGGGTAGTCATTGGCCGGGTGGGCACAGGGAGCGGGGAGCGGGCCGCGATGGGACTGGACGGTACGTACGGGCAGCGTGCGGTCGAACTCGGGAAGGCACCGGGCGTACCGCCGCAGCGGCCGGTCCCGTTCGACCTCACCGCCTGGGCCGGGGAGCCGCGCCCCGAACTCGAACCGGGCGTCTACCGGCTGAACCACCGTCAGGACGCCGTGCTGGACCGCGAGGCCGCCGCCGTCCCGGCCGCGCCACTGCTGCTGCGGGCCGGGCTCAACCTGGCGGTGGCCTGGCTCGCCTACCTGTACGGCGTGCAGTCGATCTTCTGGGTGGCCGGTCTGGTCGGCCTGCTGGACGGGCTCAACTCGACCACCGCGGTGCTGGTGCTGCTCGCGGTGAACATCGCGGTGGCGGGCGGCGTGATCAAGCTGTTCGGCCGGATGGGCCGCTGGCCCGAGGTCTGGCGCCGCTGGATCGGCCCGCTGCTGGCCCGCACCGTCACCCAGGAGGAGCCGCCCGAGGGCGCCGCGGCGCCGACCGGTCCGGCCGACCCCTGGGAGCGGCTGCGCCAGGGCGGCGCGCCGCTGGCCGCCCAGGTGCTGGACCGGCAGCCGGTCACCGACGTCGACTACGTCCGGATCCAGCGGGCCTGGGAGACCGTGCTCGGCGAGCCCGACCTGCTGGCCGCCTTCACCGAGCAGGTCACCGCCCGGGGCGCCGCCGCCTGCGCGCACCCCTCGGAGGCCCGCGACCTGGCCGGACGCAGCCACCGGCACGACCTGCTGACCCGTCAGGTCAGACTCGGCACCGCCCAGGACGTGCTGAAGAACCCGCCCGCCCACCGGGGCACCGGCTTCGCCCTCGACCCGGCGCTGCTCGGCACCTCGCTGCTCGCGGTCGGCCCGGCCGGCACCGGCAAGACCGCCGGGCTGGCCCGGCCGCTGGCCGAGGCGCTCTGCCTGCAGGCCCTGGCGGGCACCGCCTGCGCGGTGGTGATCGGCGCCGCCGGGTCCGACCTCGGGCCCGACGACTGGTACGACGTGGTGATCGCCCCGGGCGACCCCGACTCGCCCTACGGCCTCGACCTGTACGGCGCCGCCGCCGAGGTGGACGAGGCGGCCGCCCGGCTGGCCGACGCGCTGCTGCCGGACGAGCTCTCGCTGCGGGTCGAGAGCGCCCGGGCCGCGCTCCAGCAGACGGTCGGCCCGTTCCACGCCGCGCACGGCCGCTACCCCGGGGTCCGCGAGCTGCGCGAGCTGCTCGGCGGCGAGCCCAAGAGCTGGGCGGCGCTGCGTCAGGCGCTGGCCGACGCCGACCGGCTGACGGCGCACCAGGCCGACCTCCAGCACCGCGAGCGGCAGCACGGCCGGGCCGACGACCCGGGGGCGCTGCTCGCCGACCGGCTGGCGCTGCTGGACCGCCCGGCCTTCGCCGGCTGCTTCCCCGGCGACGGCCCCGGCAAGCCCGCCTTCGCGATGCGGGCGCTGGACCACCCGCTCCGGGTCAGGGTCAAGCTGCCCGAGCTCAGCCACCCGGAGGCGGCCCGGATGCTGTCCCGGCTGGTCACCGGCCAGTTCGTGCAGGCCGCGGCCGCCCGCCAGGAGCGCGCGCTGTTCGCCGGCCTGGTGGTGGACGACGCCTCCGCCGCGCTGGACGCGCACGCGGTGCGCGGGCTGCAGCGGATGCGCGGGGCGAACGCCGGGGCGGTGCTGCTGCTGCGCACCCTGGTGGACCTGCCGGAGAACCTGCGCACCGCGCTGTTCGGCGCGGTCGGCTGCCGGATGGCCTTCCCCGGCATCGCGCCCTGGGACGGCCGGCTGTTCTCCGAGGCGTGGGGCACCCACCTGATCCGGGAGACCGCCGTCACCCGGGCGCCGGACACCTCGGGCGGCGCGTTCCGCCGGGCCGGGCGGCTGGCCCGCAAGGCGCTCTCCGGCACCACCGCGCAGACCGAGAGCGTGACCGTCCGGGACGTCGAGCGGCACCGCTGGTCGCCGTCCGACCTGGCGCACGCGCTGCCCACCGGGCACGCGGTGATCTCGCTGACCACGGTGACCGGGGAGCAGGTCCCGCCGGTGCTGGTGGACCTGCGCGGCTGAGCCCGACGGCGGTCGGCCACCGGCTGACTACGGAGCGGATGATTCGGTCCGCCGGGTTGGCCGAGGCGTACATAATGGGGTCAGAAGCCCTCCTCGCCCGGTTGCAACGGCGCAGCCTGGTCGAACACCCGAAGGTGCCATGCCCCCCACACTTGCCTCCGTCGTCCGCAGCAGCTCGCTCCACCTGACCGTGCTGGCCGGTGCGGACCAGCTGGAACGGCCCGTCCGCTGGGTGCACACCAGTGAGCTGGACGACCCCACGCCCTTCCTGGAGGGCGGGGAGCTGCTGCTCACCACCGGGATCAAGCTGGGCAAGGCCGCCGCCAAACTCCAGGCGTACGTGCACCGGCTGGCCGACGCGGGCGTGGTCGGCCTCGGCCTCGGGGTCGGGCTCTCGCACACCGAGGTCCCGCAGGCCCTGGTGGACGCCGCCGCGCAGCGCGGGCTGCCGCTGATCCGGGTGCCCGAGGCGACCCCGTTCATCGCGATCAGCAAGACCGTCTCGGCCGCGCTGGCCGCCGAGCAGTACGAGGCGGTCACCACCAGTTTCGAGGCCCAGGAGGAGCTGACCCGGGCCGCGCTCGGCAAGGACGGCACCACCGCGGTGGTGCGCCGGCTGGCCGCCCGGCTCGGCGGCTGGGCCGCGCTGTACGACGGCTCCGGCGCGCTCTCCGCCGTCGCCCCCGACTGGGCCGCCCGGCGCGCGGGCCGACTGGCCGCCGAGGTGGACCGGCTGCGCCGCCGCCCGGCACCGTCCTCGGCCGCGCTGCAGGGGCGGGCACCGGGGATCGACACCGCCGACGAGGACTACGTGGTGGTCCAGTCGCTCGGCGCGGACCGCCGGCCGCGCGGCTTCCTGGCGGTCGGCACCGAGGACCGGATCACCCCCACCGAGCGGTACGTGCTGAACGCCGCCGTCGCGCTGCTGACTCTCACCCTGGAGCGCTCGCGCGAGCTGCGGCAGGCCGAGGAGCGGATGGGTGCGGCGCTGCTGGGCATGGTGCTGGCCGGTGAGATCGTGACGGCCCGTCAGGTCGCCGCCGGACTGTTCGGCGGGCTGCCCGAGGGCACCGTCCGGGTGCTGGTCGGCGGGGCCGGTCCGACCGCCGACCCGGAGGCGCTGGGCGAGCTCGGCGACCGCGCCGAACAGGCCGGCAACCGGGTCGCCGAACGCCTGCTGATCTCCCGTGAGGACGGGCCCAACGGCCCCCGGCTGATCGTGCTCGCCCCCGACAACGGCGCGGCGCACCGGGCCTGCCTGGGCGCGGTCGAGGAGCACGAGGGCCTGGCGCTCGGCATCTCCGCGGCCGCCTCGGTGGAGGACGCGGGCACCGCCTTCGCACAGGCCGAACGGGCCCTGGCGGTCGCCCTCCGGGGCGGCAAGCGGGCGGTCGACCACGAGGAGGTCGGCGCGGGTTCGCTGCTGCCGCTGCTCGGCGAGGAGGCGGTCACCGCCTTCGCCGAGGGCCTGCTCCGGCCGCTCCGCGACCACGACCGGACGGCCCGGGGCGACCTGGTCGCCTCCCTGCGCGCCTGGCTCTCCCGGCACGGCCAGTGGGACGCGGCCGCCGCCGATCTCGGCGTGCACCGGCACACGTTGCGGTACCGGATGCGCCGGGTGGAGGAACTGCTCGGACGCTCGCTGGACGACACCGACGCCCGGATGGAGCTCTGGCTCGCCCTCCGCTCCGGCGAGGACTGAGCACACCCTGTGCCCTTGGGCAGGGGCTGCGCCTTTTGCAGGGCGCCCGGTTGCACTGTCCAGGGGCTCGGGGCTGCGCCGTAGGCAGGCGCTCAGCGGTCGACTACCCAGGGGCTCGGGGCTCTGCTGATGTGCGGCTCCGCCGCGTGGGCGAGGAGATCTGGCGTTCGGGTCACTGCGAAAGTGCCTGACCGCCTACGCATGCGTGACCTGTTCCGAGGTCGGCGTCGCAGTTCCCCGAGCCCCTGGTGGTGGACCACGTGCCGGAAGGCCGGTGTCGCCCGCGCGGCGGAGCCGCACATCAGCAGTTCCCCGAGCCCCTGACGCCGTAGCGGGCTGAGCACCTGCCGAAGGTGCCGCCACCCGACACGCTGGAGCAACCCGCAGGGTCAGTGCTCCGTCGTGTCCAATCCGCGTGGCGGGCGCCCGGACCTACCGTGGGTGGGTAGCTCTCCCACCACAGAAGGGTCGGTACGACCGTGACCACCACTCATGAGTTCTGGCTGGCCGGCCGCCGGGCGACCGGTGACGCCGAGTTCGAGGTTCACCACTCGTACGACGGCAGCCTGGTCGGCAGGGTCAGCGTGCCGACCGACGCCCAGGTGGAGGAGGCGGTGGCAGCGGCCGCCGCCGTCGCCCCGGCCTTCGCCGCGACCCCCGCGCACGTCCGGGCCACCGCGCTCGACCACGTCGCCCGTCGGCTGACGGAGCGTACGGAGGAGATCGCCCGGCTGATCACCGCCGAGAACGGCAAGCCGATCAAGTGGGCGCGCGGTGAGGTCGGCCGGGCCGCCTCGGTGTTCCGCTGGGCCGCCGAGGAGGCGCGCCGGACCAACGGCGAGACCATGCGACTGGACACCGACCCGGGCGGCGTCGGCCGCTTCGCGGTGGTCCGCCGCTTCCCGCGTGGTGTGGTGCTGGGCATCGCCCCGTTCAACTTCCCACTGAACCTGGTCGCCCACAAGGTCGCCCCGGCGATCGCGGTCGGTGCCCCGATCATTCTCAAGCCGGCTCCGGCCACCCCGCTGTCGGCGATGGTGCTCGGCGAGATCCTGGCCGAGACCGAGCTGCCGGCCGGTTCCTGGAGTGTGCTCCCGGTGCCGAACGAGAAGATGCCCGCACTGGTCCAGGACCCGCGCCTGCCGGTGATCTCGTTCACCGGTTCGGACAAGGTCGGCTACCAGATCATGGACTCGGTGCCGCGCAAGCACGTCACCCTGGAGCTCGGCGGCAACGCCGCCGCCGTGGTGCTGGCCGACTGGTCCTCCGAGGCCGACCTGGACTGGGCGGCGACCCGGATCGCGATGTTCGCCAACTACCAGGGCGGCCAGTCCTGCATCTCGGTGCAGCGGGTGATCGCCGACGCGACGGTCTACGACGCGCTGGTGGAGAAGGTGGTCGCCAAGGTGAAGGCCCAGGTGACCGGCGACCCGGGTGCGGACGCCACCGACGTCGGCCCGCTGGTGGACGAGAACGCCGCGAAGCGCGTCGAGTCCTGGGTCGACGACGCCGTCACCAAGGGCGCCAAGGTGCTGGTCGGCGGTACCCGCGAGGGTGCGACCTACGCGCCGACCGTGCTCGCCGAGCTGCCGGACGACGCCATCCTGGCCACCGCCGAGGTGTTCGGCCCGGTGCTCTCGCTGCACCGGGTGGACTCCACCGACGAGGCGTTCGCCGCGGTCAACGACTCCAAGTTCGGCCTGCAGGCCGGCGTCTTCACGCACGACCTGCAGACCGCCTTCAAGGCCCACCAGGTGCTGGAGGTCGGCGGCGTGGTGATCGGCGACGCCCCGTCGTACCGGGCCGACCAGATGCCGTACGGCGGCGTCAAGGACTCCGGCGTCGGCCGCGAGGGCGTCAAGTACGCGATGGGCGACTTCACGTACGAGAAGGTCCTGGTGCTGACCGGTCTCGACCTCTGAGCATCCCGCTGACGCCCCGTCACCGTCCTTCGGTGGCGGGGCGTCGACGTGTCCGGTGAGGTCGGCCGGGACCGGATGTCCGGGCCGCGCACCCGCGCGCACCCGGGCAGGACACAATGGGCGCATGAACTCGCTCGCCCACCCGCAGTCGCGCTTCACCCCCACGGTGAAGGACCCCTCCGGCCCCCGGGAGCTGGTGATCCTCGGCTCCACCGGTTCGATCGGCACCCAGGCCATCGACGTGGTGCTGCGCAACCCCGGCCGTTTCGAGGTGGTCGCGCTCTCGGCCGCCGGTGGCCGGGTCGGCCTGCTGGCCGAGCAGGCGCTCCGCCTGGGCGTGCGCACCGTCGCGGTGGCCGACCCTGCGGCCGTACCGGCGCTGCGCGAGGCGCTGGCCGCCGGGGCCGACGGCCGGCCGCTGCCGGAGATCCTGGCGGGCCCGGACGCCGCCACCGAGCTGGCCGGGTTCGCGTGCCACTCGGTGCTCAACGGCATCACCGGCTCGATCGGCCTGCGCCCGACGCTGGCCGCGCTGCGGGCCGGCCGGGTGCTGGTGCTGGCCAACAAGGAGTCGCTGATCGTCGGTGGCCCGCTGGTCAAGGCGGTCGCGAAGCCCGGCCAGATCGTGCCGGTGGACTCCGAGCACGCCGCGCTGTTCCAGGCGCTGGCGGGCGGCACCCGGGCGGAGGTCCGCAAGCTGGTGGTCACCGCCAGTGGCGGCCCGTTCCGGAACCGGACCAGGGAGCAGCTGGCCGGCGTCACCCGGGAGGAGGCACTGGCCCACCCGACCTGGGCGATGGGCCCGGTCGTCACGATCAACTCCGCCACCCTGGTGAACAAGGGCCTGGAGGTGATCGAGGCCCACCTGCTGTACGACGTGCCGTTCGACCGGATCGAGGTGGTGGTCCATCCGCAGTCGGTCGTGCACTCGATGGTGGAGTTCACCGACGGTTCGACGCTGGCCCAGGCCAGCCCGCCGGACATGCGGATGCCGATCGCGCTCGGCCTCGGCTGGCCGGACCGGGTGCCGGACGCCGCTCCCGGCTGCGACTGGACCAAGGCCGCCACCTGGGAGTTCTTCCCGCTCGACAACGCGGCCTTCCCCGCCGTGGACCTGGCCAGGGAGGTCGGTACGCTCGGCGGGACGGCCCCGGCCGTCTTCAACGCCGCCAACGAGGAGTGCGTCGAGGCGTTCCTGGCCGGTCGGCTGCCTTTCACGGGGATCGTGGACACTGTGGCGAAGGTGGTGTCCGAACACACGGTGGGAACTTCCCTCACGGTCGAGGACGTACTCCACGCGGAGACCTGGGCCCGGGCCCGGGCCCGCGAGCTGGCAGCGGGCTAGCGGGAACAGCCGGAGCGGCATGACGGAGGATCAGTAGTGACGATGGTGATGTGGGTGCTCGGCACCCTGCTCTTCGTGCTCGGGTTGCTGTTCTCGATCGCCTGGCACGAGCTCGGCCACCTCTCGACGGCCAAGCTGTTCGGCATCCGGGTCCCGCAGTACATGGTCGGCTTCGGCCGGACGGTCTGGTCGCGGAAGAAGGGCGAGACCGAGTACGGCCTCAAGGCCATCCCGTTGGGCGGGTACATCCGGATGATCGGGATGTTTCCGCCGGGGGCGGACGGCCGGGTCACCCAGCGCTCCACCTCGCCCTGGCGCTCGATGATCGAGGACGCCCGGGAGGCCTCCTACGAGGAGATCAAGCCCGGCGACGAGGACCGGATGTTCTACACCCGGAAGCCGTGGAAGCGCGTCATCGTGATGTTCGCGGGACCGTTCATGAACCTGATCCTCGCGGTCGTGCTCTACCTGGTGCTGTTCATGGCCATCGGCGTGCAGATGGCGGTGCCCACGGTGGGCTCGGTCAGCCAGTGCGTGGTGGCGGCCGGCAAGGCGACCGACACCTGCCCGGCCGACGCCCCCGCCAGTCCGGCGGCGGCCGCCGGACTGCGGGCCGGTGACACCGTCCGCTCCTTCGACGGCGAGGCGATCACCAGCTACCCGCAGCTGCAGGCGGACATCCGCAAGTCACCCGGCCGGACGGTGCCGATCGTGGTCGAGCGCGGCGGGCAGCAGCTCACCCTGAACGCGACGCTGACCAGCAACACCGTGGCGAAGCTCGACAAGGACGGGAACCAGGTCAAGGACGAGACCGTCACGGCCGGCTTCCTCGGCTTCGCCCCGGCCAGCGCCGTCGAGCACCTCACCGTCGGCGAGAGCGTCGACCAGATGGCGTCGATGGCCAAGCACAGCGCCACCGCGCTGGTCGCGCTGCCCGGCAAGGTCCCCGGCCTCTGGCACGCCATCGTCAGCGACGACCCGCGTCCGGCGGACTCCCCGATGGGCATGGTCGGTGCTGCCCGGCTCGGTGGCGAGGTCTTCTCGATGGACGTCCCGCTCAGCTTCCAGCTGACCTTCATGGTCCGGCTGCTCGCGATGATCAACCTGTCGCTGTTCCTGTTCAACATGCTCCCGCTGCTCCCGCTGGACGGCGGGCACATCGCCGGGGCGCTCTGGGAGTCGCTGCGCCGCAAGGCCGCCGCACTGCTCCGGCGCCCCGACCCGGGCCCGTTCGACGTGGCACGGCTGATGCCCGCGGCGTACGTGGTGGCGGCGGTGTTCATCTGCTTCACGGCCCTAGTGGGGGTCGCCGACGTTGTCAACCCGATCCGCCTGAACTGACCTTGATCGGGTCGGCCGGGTGTGCTCGGTCGCGCCCTGGTGCCGTACCGTTGGAGGCCGGGCGCCCGTTGACGAGAGCGCCCGGCCGGATCTCACCACCTCGACTTGGGGAACCCTGCGCACATGACCGCGATCTCGCTCGGAATTCCTGCCCTGCCGCTCAAGCCGCTGGCCACCCGCCGCGTCTCCCGGCAGATCATGGTCGGTAACGTCCCGGTCGGCGGTGACGCACCCGTCTCCGTCCAGTCGATGACCACCACGGTCACGGCCGACATCAACGCCACCCTGCAGCAGATCGCCGAGCTCACCGCCTCGGGTTGCCAGATCGTCCGGGTCGCGGTGCCCACCCAGGACGACGCGGACGCGCTGCCGATCATCGCCAGGAAGGCGAACATCCCGGTCATCGCCGACATCCACTTCCAGCCCAAGTACGTCTTCGCGGCGATCGAGGCCGGCTGCGCGGCGGTCCGGGTCAACCCGGGCAACATCAAGCAGTTCGACGACAAGGTCGGCGAGATCGCCAAGGCCGCCAAGGACGCCGGCGTGCCGATCCGGATCGGCGTCAACGCCGGCTCGCTCGACAAGCGGCTGCTGGAGAAGTACGGCCGGGCCACCCCGGAGGCGCTGGTCGAGTCCGCGCTCTGGGAGTGCTCGCTGTTCGAGGAGCACGACTTCCGCGACATCAAGATCTCGGTCAAGCACAACGACCCGGTCGTGATGATCAACGCCTACCGCCAGCTCGCGGCCGCCTGCGACTACCCGCTGCACCTCGGCGTGACCGAGGCCGGCCCGTCCTTCCAGGGCACCATCAAGTCGGCGGTCGCCTTCGGTGCGCTGCTGTCGGAGGGCATCGGCGACACCATCCGGGTCTCGCTCTCCGCGCCGCCCGCCGAGGAGGTCAAGGTCGGCAACCAGATTCTGGAGTCGCTGAACCTCCGTCAGCGCGGCCTGGAGATCGTCTCCTGCCCGTCCTGCGGCCGCGCCCAGGTGGACGTCTACAAGCTCGCCGAGGAGGTCACCGCCGGCCTGGAGGGCATGGAGGTGCCGCTCCGGGTCGCGGTCATGGGCTGCGTCGTGAACGGCCCGGGCGAGGCCCGCGAGGCCGACCTCGGGGTCGCGTCCGGCAACGGCAAGGGCCAGATCTTCGTCAAGGGCGAGGTGATCAAGACCGTGCCCGAGTCGAAGATCGTCGAGACCCTGATCGAGGAGGCCCTCAAGCTGGCCGAGCAGATGCAGGCCGACGGTGTCGAGTCCGGCGCTCCGGTGGTCACCGCCGCCGAGTGATCTTCGGTGTCGCTGCGGGTCGTCCGGTCACGGACGGCCCGCAGCTCTGCTCCGGTGGGACGGCGGAGTAGGGTGCGACCAGCGTTCCTAGTGTGAGGTGCCTGTGCTCGATCGAGGTGTGATGCTCCCCGGCCCCTTCCAGGTGGCCCGGGCCCTGGCGACCACGCGGGTACTCGACCCCCAGGACCTCGACGAGGCCCTGGAGATCCTGCACCTCGACCCGGTCGCCAACGCCTTCGTGGCCACCCGGGTGGAGGCCGTCGGCCTCGACCCGTGGCGGCTCGGCGGCGAGATGTGGGGCTGGTTCGACGCCGACGGCCGGCTCTGCTCGCTCTGCTACGCCGGGGCGAACCTGGTGCTGGTGAACGCCGGTCCTGAGGCCGTCCGCGCGTTCGCCGAACGGGCCCGCCGGCAGGGGCGCCGCTGCTCCTCCATCGTCGGTCCGGCCGGCCCCACCGCCGCGCTCTGGGCCAGCCTCGAACGCAGCTGGGGCCCGGCCCGCGAGGTCCGCGCCCACCAGCCGCTGATGGCCACCGCCGAGCCCGCCGCCGACGTCGTCCCCGACCCACTGGTGCGCCGGGTCCGGCGGAACGAGATCGACGCCCTGATGCCCGCCTGCGTGGCGATGTTCACCGAGGAGGTCGGCATCTCCCCGCTGGCCGGTGACGGCGGCCTGCTCTACCAGGCCCGGGTGGCCGAACTGGTCGCGGGCGGGCGCTCGTTCGCGCACTTCGCCCAGGACGGCTCGGTGGTCTTCAAGGCCGAGATCGGTGCCGTCACGGCCGGCGCCTGCCAGATCCAGGGCGTCTGGGTGGCCCCCGAGCACCGCGGCCAGGGCCGGTCCGAGACCGGCATGGCCGCCGTCATGGGGTACGCGCTGCGCGACGTCGCCCCGGTGGTCTCGCTCTACGTCAACGACTACAACGTGCGGGCCAGGGCCGCGTACGCCCGGGTCGGCTTCCGTGAGGTCGGCGCCTTCATGAGCGTGCTGTTCTGAGTGATCACCGCCCGTCGGAGTAGTAACGTCCGGGGCATGGAGCAGCTCACCGAGGTGACGATCGAGGCCGTGGACCTGGCGGCCTGGGCGGCCGACGCCCTGGAGGTGCAGGCCGTCGCGTTCGGCCTGTCCGACGAGGAGGTGGCGGTCCGGCTGCAGATCGTCGCGCGGCACGCCGAACAGCCCGGGGTGCTGGCGTTCGGAGCCTTCGGCGACCGGCGGCTGGTCGGGTTCGGGTACGGGATGCCGAACCGCCGGGAGCACTGGTGGAGCACCGTGATCGAGCCGCACCTGGACGCCCAGGGGCACGGGGACTGGCTGGACGACGTGTTCGCGGTGACCGAGCTGCACGTGCTGCCGGAGTACCAGGGCCGGGGGGTGGGCAGCGCGCTGATCCGCACCCTGTGCGAGCGGTCGGGCCGGCCGCGCAGCATCCTGTCGGCGATCGACGCCGAGACGCCCGCCCGGCGGCTGTACCGGTCGCTCGGGTACCGGGACCTGGCCCGGATGGTGCGGTTCCCCAACACGATCCGCCCGTACGCGGTGATGGGTGCTCAGCTGCCGTTGCGTCAGAGCCAGTCGGCGAATTCCAGGTAGAGCTCGGCGCGGTCGGCGGAGCCGGCCGCCAGCTCCCGCAGGCCCGCCTCGACGGTGCGGAACAGCGCCCAGCCGCGCAGCCGGTCGTGGTCGACCTCGACCGCGTCGGCGAGCTGGTGCAGCCGGCGGCGGGCGGCGCCGCGCGGGCCGGGGGAGCCGGCCAGGGTGTCCAGCCGGTCCTGCGCCAACCAGGCCAGGTCGTAGGCGCGTTCGCCGACCAGTGGCCGGGGCGAGACGGCCAGCCAGGGGGAGCGGTCGGCGGCCAGCACCTTGCCGTGGTGGAAGTCGCCGTGCAGCAACAGGTGTTCGGTGCCGTCGGCGAGCAGC
Organism: Kitasatospora sp. NBC_00070; assembly: GCF_045041205.1. Lineage (NCBI taxonomy): Bacteria > Bacillati > Actinomycetota > Actinomycetes > Kitasatosporales > Streptomycetaceae > Kitasatospora > Kitasatospora sp. NBC_00070. The sequence continues at coordinate 5,109,384 of NZ_CP108247.1, forward strand.
GCGGCCGAGACCTCGAGCGCCTCGTCCACCAACGGCTGGGTGTCGGGGGAGAGTTCACGGTGCCGGCGGAGCCCGGCGGAGAGCTCGGCGACCTGTTCGGCGACGGTTTGGAACGGGTGGCCGTCGGCGGGCGGCACCCAGAGCCGCTGGAGCAGCCCGGCGGCCTCCAGCATCGCCTTGGCCTCGGCCAGCGAGCGGAGCGGGATGTCCCCGTACAGGCGCTCCAGCAGCAGCGATCCGGCCGGGTCGGCAGCCGGCAGCAGGACGGCGCCGCGGCCGGCCCAGTGCGCGAGGGCGGCGGCCTCCCGGGCGGTGTCGAGGGTGCTCAGGCCGGTCTTCAGGACCGCCTTGGTGCCGTCGGCGCGCAGCACCGTGCAGACCAGGCCGGACCGGCCGCCCGGCTCCACCACCCGTTCCAAGGTCAGTTCCCAGCGGGCCAGTTGCTCGGCGACGGTGTCCGGCAGGGCGGCCAGCCGGGCCAGTTCGGCCCGGTCCCCGCGGGCCCGGACGGTGGCCGTGAGGCGGGCCGGAACGGTGATCTGCTGCCCTGCTGCTGCCGACATGCTGGCCTCTCGGTTGGTGCCGCCCCATCGTGCTGTCGCGGTCCTGCTGCTCGCCCATTGTCGGCCATGGGGAGGAAACCGCTGGTCAGGCGCTCGGGGACGGGCTCGTCGTGACGCGGTCGGCGGCGGGCAGGCCGGGCAGTGCGCTCTGCTCGGCGCCCCACTGCCGGGCGCGCAGGGCGGACTCGCGCAGCGCGGCGGCGGCGCTCTGTCGGAGCTCGCCCGAGCCGGCCGCCACCAGGGCCGCGTACACCCCGGTGAGCTGCACCTCGATGTGGGCGGCGAGCTGCTTGGCGGTGGCCGGGTCGGTGACCGGGAACGGCAGTTGGTAGCCGGGCGCGGCGGCGGCCGGGGTGGCGCCGCCGCCCAGCAGCAGGCGCTGCCAGGCGTCCCGTCTGGCCTGGTGGGCCAGGTAGCAGACCTGCGCCTCGGCCCGCTGCGGACCGGCGGGCTGCCGGGCGCCGACCACGCCGTAGCCGTACACGGCGGCGTGCTCGGCGGAGAGCGCGCTCTGCAGCGCGGCGGTCTCGGCGGCGGGCCGGGGGGCGGCCGTCGGTGAGGCCGGGCCGGACGGGGTGGCTGAGCCGGAGCCGGAGCCCGACGCCGAGGGGGAGGGCGAGGCCGAGGGGGCGGCGGCGGGCGGGCCGGTGACCGGGGTGGTGTTGCCGAGCGCCGCGGCGTGCAGCGCGCCGGCGGCGGAGACGGCGGCCAGCAGTTTGGCCAGCTCGGGCGAGGCGGCGGTCAGATCGGCCAGCCGGGCCCCGGCGGTGCTCCGTTCGGCGGCCGCGAGCTCGGCCACCGAGGTCGCCGGGCCGGTCGGAGTGCCCGAGGCGGCGGCGGTCGGCGTGGTCGGGCCCGTGGGCAGGCCGGTGGCCAGCGCGGTCCGGTGCTCGGCCACCTCCGCCCGCAGCGCCCGGAGCCGGTCGGCCTGGGCCGCCCCCGGCCCGGCCAGCACGGCGTCGTACCCGGCCAGCAGCCGGTCGGTGTCGGCGACGGCCCGGCCGCGCAGCGGCAGGTCGGCGTCGGCCTTCTTCCGCTCGGCCTCCGTCGGCCCGTCCTCGTCGGTGCACCCGCAGAGCAGCAGCGGGGCGCTGCTCAGCGCGCCCAGGAGGAGCAGGCTCCGCCGAGTGAGGGACAGCATGGGGGGTGCTCCCGAAGAGGTCGTGGGGGAGCCCGAGCAGCCCCCGCTGCCGTGCATCATTACAGAATCACCATCCGGCCCGTTGTGACCTTGCTCCCAAGCGGTGCCCGTGGGTCCCCCGCACGCCTCGCGGAATCGGTGGTTTGGGGTCCGACCCGATAGGCTTGCCGCTCAGCTAGCACCTACCGACAACAGCAGACGCGGCCGAGGAGTCACCCGGATGAGCACCACCCCCACCGACCGGTTGCGTGCGTTGCTCGAGCCGCTGGCCGCCGAGGCAGGTCTCGACCTCGAAGAGGTCAAGGTGACCCAGGCCGGCAACCGCCGTCAGGTGCAGATCGACGTGGACGCCGACGGCGGCGTGGACATGAACGCGATCGCGGAGTTCAGCCGGGTGGTCAGCGAGCGGCTGGACGCCGCCGAGGAGGTCATGGGCAGTGCCCCGTACGTGCTGGAGGTCGGCTCCCCGGGGGCCGAGCGTCCGCTGAACGAGCCCCGCCACTGGCGCCGGGCCGAGGGGCGTCTCGCCAAGATCCACCTGGTGGACGGCGGCGAGCTGGTCGCCCGCGTGCTGGAGAGCGACGAGGACGGCGCCCTGGTCGAGGTGCAGCCGGTGAAGGGCCGCGGCCGCCCCAAGGAGCGCCGCCTGGAGTTCGCCGAGATCGCCCGTGCCCGGGTCCAGGTCGAGTTCAACCGCAAGGAAGACGAGGGGCTGCTCGACGAGTCGGAGGTCGAGGACACCGACGACGACAGCACCGAAGACGACGAGTGAGCACCGCACCACACATGAACGTGAACGTGAAGAGGGAAGAGGAGGCGTAGCCGTGGACATCGACATGAGCGCCCTGCGTGGGTTGGTTACCGAGAAGAACATCCCGTTCGAACTGCTGGTCGGATCGATCGAATCGGCCCTCCTCATCGCGTACCACCGCACCGAGGGATCCCGCCGCAAGGCGCGGGTCGAGCTGAACCGTAAGTCCGGGCACGTGACGGTCTGGGCGCTGGAGGACGCGGACGAGCTGGACGAGGGCGTCGAGCCCAAGGAGTTCGACGACACCCCCGGCGGCTTCGGCCGGATCGCCGCCTCCACGGCCAAGCAGGTCATCCTGCAGCGCCTGCGGGACGCCGCGGACGACCAGACCTTCGGCGAGTACGCGGGCAAGGAGGGCGACATCGTCACCGGTGTCGTCCAGCAGGGCAACGACCCCAAGAACATCCTGGTCGACATCGGCAAGCTGGAGGCCATCCTCCCGCCGCAGGAGCAGGTGCCGGGCGAGGACTACAAGCACGGCACCCGGCTGAAGTGCTACGTGGTGGCCGTCCGCCGGGGCGTCCGCGGCCCGTCCGTGACGCTCTCCCGCACCCACCCCAGCCTGGTGAAGAAGCTGTTCGCGCTGGAGGTCCCGGAGATCGCCGACGGCAGTGTCGAGATCGCCGCGATCGCCCGCGAGGCCGGCCACCGCACCAAGATCGCCGTCTGGTCCCGCCGTCAGGGCCTGAACGCCAAGGGCGCCTGCATCGGCCCGATGGGCGCCCGGGTCCGCAACGTGATGGCGGAGCTGCACGGCGAGAAGATCGACATCGTCGACTGGTCGGAGGACCCGGCGGAGATGGTCGCGGCCGCGCTGTCCCCCGCGCGGGTGACGAGCGTGGAGATCGTGGACCTCTACGCACGCTCCGCCCGGGTGATCGTGCCGGACTACCAGCTGTCGCTGGCGATCGGCAAGGAGGGCCAGAACGCCCGCCTGGCAGCCCGCCTGACCGGCTGGCGGATCGACATCCGGCCGGACACCGAAACCCCTGCCGGAAGCGACCGCGGGGAATCCCGCGACCGCTAGTCACGTTGTCGCGGTCCTGGCCGGAATCGGCAGGGCGGCGCCAGGTCCCTCCGGAGGGGTAGACTTGAGGTTGTCTGGCCGGACGCATGTCCGAGCACGCCCGGAACGCACCTGCGTGGGCTGCCGCAAGCGAGCGGCCAAGCACCAGCTGTTGCGTGTCGTGGCGGTCGAGGGCGTCTGTGTCCCCGATTCCCGCGGCGCACTGCCGGGCCGGGGTGCACATCTGCACCCCGACCCGACCTGCCTCGACCTCGCGGTCCGCCGCCGAGCGTTCCCCAGGGCCTTCCGACTCCAGGGAACACTCGACACCACGGACTTGCGTGAGTACGTCGAGCAGCGGGCCGGTGACACCCCGGCAGGCTGAAAGAACCACCGCAACAAGCACCGCGCAGAGCTGGTAGAGCCCCGTGCGGCGCGCACACGTCAGGTACCTCGCGAGTTGGAAGTAGGTCGAGATTGCGATGAGCACTCGATGAGTACGCGATGAGTACGCCCATGAAGTAGCGATGGTCCGGCGGACGAATACCCCGGACACGTAGACAGGAGCGAAGTGGCTAAGGTCCGGGTATATGAACTCGCCAAGGAGCTTGGCTTGGAGAGCAAGGCCGTGATGGCCAAGCTCACCGAGCTCGGTGAGTTCGTCCGTTCGGCGTCCTCGACCATCGAGGCGCCGGTCGTGCGCAAGTTGACTGACGCTTTGGGGGTGCCGCCCACCGGTGGTGGCGCCGCCAAGCCGGGCCCGCAGAAGCCTGCGGCCCCCAAGCCCGCCGGTGCATCCGCACCGAGGCCGGGCGCCCCCACTCCGGGACCGCGGCCCGCCGCGACCCCCGGTCCCCGTCCGACCCCGGCCCCGGCGGCTCCCGCCGCCCCGGCCGCCCCCGCCGCGCCGAAGCCGGCCGCCGCTGCCCCGGGCCCGCGCCCGGCCGCCGCGCGTCCCGCCCCGGCCGCTGCGGCCCCGGCTGCTCCGGCCGCCGAGTTCTCCTCCCCGGCTCCCGCCGGTGACGCCGCTGCGGAGGCGCCGGCCCGTCCGGCCGCCGCCGCTCCGGCCACTCCGGCCGCCCGTCCGGCCGCGGCCAACCCGTCGGCCCGTCCGGGCCCGCGTCCGGCCGGTCCCCGTCCGGGCAACAACCCGTTCACCTCCGGCAGTGCGACCGGCATGGGCCGCCCCGGCGAGCGCCGTCCGGCTGCTCCCGGTGCCGCGCGTCCGGGTGCCGGCGCCCCCGCCGGCGAGCGTCCGGCCCGTCCGGGCGGCGACCGTCCGCGTCCGGCCGGTGCGCCGGGTGCCGACCGTGGCGCCCCGCGTCCCGGTGGCGACCGTCCGCGTCCCGCTGGTGCGCCGGGTGCCGACCGTGGCGCCCCGCGTCCCGGTGGCGACCGTCCGCGTCCCGCCGCCGGTCCCGGTGGCGCGTCGCGTCCGGGTGGTGCGGGTGCACCGCGTCCCGACGGGATGCCCCGTCCGGCCGGTCCGCGTCCGGGTGGGCCCAGCCCGTCCGGCATGCCGCGTCCGAACCCCGGCATGATGCCGCAGCGTCCCGCTCCGGGTGCCGCGCGTCCCGGTGGTCCCGGTGGCCGTGGTCCGGGTGGCCCCGGTGGCCGTCCGGGTGCTCCGGGTGCCGGTGCCGGTGGCGCTCGTCCCGGCTTCGCCGGCCGTGCGGCCGGTCCGGGCTCGCGTCCGGCCGGTGGCGGCTTCGGCGGCCCCCGTCCCGGTGGCGGTGCCCCCGGTGGCGGCGGTGGCTTCGGCCCGCGTCCCGGTGGCTTCGGCGGCCGTCCGGGTGGCCCGGGTGCCCGTGGTGGCACGCAGGGTGCCTTCGGTCGCGGTCCGGGCGGTCGCCCGGCGCGTGGCCGCAAGTCGAAGCGGGCGAAGCGCCAGGAGTACGAGGCCATGCAGGCCCCGTCCGTCGGCGGTGTGATGCTGCCGCGTGGCAACGGTTCCACCGTTCGCCTGTCGCGGGGCTCGTCCCTGACGGACTTCGCCGAGAAGATCAACGCCAACCCGGCCGCGCTCGTCTCGGTGATGTTCAACCTCGGTGAGATGGTCACCGCGACCCAGTCGGTCTCGGACGACACGCTCCAGCTGCTGGCCGACGAGATGGGCTTCCAGCTCGAGATCGTCAGCCGCGACGACGAGGACCGCGAGCTGCTCGAGTCGTTCGACATCGACTTCGGTGTCAACGAGGGCGACGAGGACATGCTGGCCGCGCGCCCGCCGGTGGTCACCGTCATGGGTCACGTCGACCACGGTAAGACCCGCCTGCTGGACGCGATCCGCAAGTCCAACGTGGTGGCCGGCGAGGCCGGTGGCATCACCCAGCACATCGGTGCCTACCAGGTCGCCACCGTGGTGAACGGCGAAGAGCGTCCGATCACCTTCCTCGACACCCCGGGTCACGAGGCGTTCTCCGCCATGCGTGCCCGTGGTGCCAAGTCCACCGACATCGCGATCCTGGTGGTCGCGGCCAACGACGGTGTCATGCCGCAGACGGTCGAGGCGTTGAACCACGCCAAGGCCGCCGGTGTGCCGATCGTGGTCGCGGTCAACAAGATCGACGTCGAGGGCGCCGACCCGACCAAGGTCCGCGGTCAGCTGACCGAGTTCGGTCTGGTGGCCGAGGAGTACGGCGGCGACACCATGTTCGTCGACATCTCCGCGCGCCAGGGTCTGAACATCGACCAGCTGCTCGAGGCCGTGGTCCTGACCGCGGACGCCTCGCTCGACCTGCGGGCCAACCCCGAGCAGGACGCGCAGGGCATCGCGATCGAAGCCCACCTCGACAAGGGCCGCGGCGCCATGGCGACCGTCCTGGTCCAGCGCGGTACCCTCCGCGTCGGTGACTCGATCGTGGTCGGCGACGCCTACGGCCGCGTCCGCGCCATGCTGGACGAGAACGGCAACAGCCTCGCCGAGGCCGGCCCGTCCCGTCCGGTGCTGCTGCTCGGTCTCACCTCGGTGCCCCGCGCCGGCGACAGCTTCATCGTCGTCGACGAGGACCGCACCGCGCGTCAGATCGCCGAGAAGCGCTCGGCCCGTGACCGCAACGCCGCGTTCGCGCAGCGTCGGGTCCGGATCTCGCTCGAGGACCTGGACAAGGCCATCGCAGCGGGCTCCATCGAGCAGCTCAACCTCATCATCAAGGGTGACGTCTCCGGTTCCGTCGAAGCCCTCGAGGACGCCCTCGTCAAGCTCGACGTGGGCGAGGAGGTCGAGCTCCGGGTGCTGCACCGCGGCGTCGGTGCGATCACCGAGTCGGACGTCGACCTCGCGATGGGTTCGGACGCCATCATCATCGGCTTCAACGTGCGCGCCGAAGGCCGCGCCCGTACGGCTGCCGAGAAGGAAGGCGTGGATGTCCGGTACTACTCGGTCATCTACCAGGCCATCGAGGAGATCGAGAACGCGCTCAAGGGCCTGCTCAAGCCCGAGTACGAGGAGGTGCGCCTCGGCTCCGCGGAGGTCCGCGAGGTGTTCCGTTCCTCCAAGTTCGGCAACATCGCGGGTGTCATCGTCCGCGAGGGTCTGTTGCGCCGCAACGCCAAGGCCCGTCTCATCCGCGACGGCAAGCTCATCACCGAGAACCTCACCATCGAGGGTCTGCGTCGTTTCAAGGACGACGCGACCGAGGTGCGCGAGGGCTTCGAGGCCGGTGTGACCCTGGGGTCGTTCAACGACATCAAGGTCGACGACGTCATCGAGACCTACGAGATGCGCGAGAAGCCGCGGTCCTAGCAGTGGCTGCCGGGGCCGGTCGACGGGGTGCAAATCCCGTCGACCGGCCCCGGTCTCGCTGTTAGCCTCGGGTACGCCCGATCGGGCAATTCCTCGAGGCCTTCAGGTCGGCTGGACCTGTCACACATGTTCGTGGGAACACTCACTTTCGACCTCCTGCTCGGCGACGTTCACTCGCTCAAGGAGAAGCGGTCGATCGTGCGGCCCGTCGTGGCCGAACTGGCGCGCAAGTACAGCGTGTGCGTCGCAGAAGTCGGGAACCAGGATCTGCACCGGAGGGCCGAGATCGGCCTGGCGGTGGTGTCCGGCGACGCCGGGTACGTCACCGAGATCCTGGACAGCTGTGAGCGGCTCGTCGCCGGCCGCCCCGAGGTGATGCTGCTCTCCGCCCGGAGGCGCCTTCACAACGACGACGATGACTGAGGGTGTGCGCGGTGCCGCTACGTCGGCACCGTCACACCGACGAGGACCGAGAGCGCCCACAAGGCTGGGCGCGGGCAGGTATTTTGGGGCCAGGGCCGCACCGGGTGCGTCCGTGGACCCGGTACCGCGCTCACTGCACGAGGAGGCAACGTGACCGACACCGCAAGGGCGCGCAAGCTCGCCGACCGCATTCAGGTGGTGGTGGCCGAGACCCTGCAACGCCGGATCAAGGACCCGCGGCTGGGCTACGTGACCATCACCGACACCCGGGTCACCGGGGACCTGCGCGAGGCCACCGTCTTCTACACCGTCTACGGTGACGAGGCCGAGCGCGAGGCCAGCGCGGCCGCACTGGAGAGCGCCAAGGGCGTGCTCCGCTCCGAGGTCGGCAAGCAGACCGGGGTGCGTTTCACCCCGTCGCTGACCTTCATCGCGGACGCCCTGCCGGAGAACGCGAAGAACATCGACGAGCTGCTCGACAAGGCGCGGGTCTCCGACGCGGCGGTCCGTACCGCCGCCGCCGGGGCCACCTTCGCCGGGGACGCCGACCCCTACCGGGTGCCGGCCGCCGAGCGCGACGACGAGGACGAGTAACCATGACCGCCGAGCCGGTCGACCCCGGCCAGAGGGCATCGTCCACCGACACGGTGGATGGTGCCCTCGCGGTGCTTCCCGGGCCTCGCAGCGAGTCGTCGGCCGGCTCCGCGGGGTCAGGTCTGGCGGCCGAGTGGCAGCGGGTGGTCGAGCTGGTCGGGCGGGCCCGGACGGTCGACCTGATCTGCCACATCAACCCGGACGGCGACGCGCTCGGCTCGGCCCTGGCGGCCGGTCTGGCGCTGCGTGCGCTCGGCCACCAGGTGCGGGTGTCGTTCGGCGACGACCCGCAGATCGTGCCGGAGTCGCTGAGCTTCCTGCCGGGCCAGGACCTGATCGTCCCGGCGGCCGAGGTGCCGGACGTCCCCGAGCTGGTGCTCTGCTTCGACGTGGCGGCCGAGAGCCGCCTCGGCCTGCTGCACGCCAAGGCGTTCGCCGCCCCCGCGCTGGTGGTCATCGACCACCACGCCTCCAACCCGGGCTTCGGCACCCACCGCCTGATCGACCCCACCGCCCCGGCCACCGCCGTCCTGGTGGACGAGCTGCTCCGGCGGCTCGGCGTACCGCTCGACCAGGAGCTGGCCGCCTGCCTCTACACCGGCGTGGCCACCGACACCGGCTCGTTCAGGTACGCGGGCACCACGCCCGCCACCCACGAGCTCGCCGGGCGGCTGCTGGCCACCGGCATCCGGCACGACCTGATCTCCCGTCAGCTCTGGGACACCTCCTCCTTCGGCTACCTCAAGGTGCTGGCCGGCGCGCTGGACCGGGCCGTCTACGAGCCCGACGCCGCGGGCGGCCTGGGCCTGGTGTGGACCTGGGTGCCGTACCAGGACCTGGCGCTGTTCGGCGTCACGGTCGAGGAGATCGAGGGCCTGATCGACGTGCTGCGCCGCCCGGCCGAGGCCGAGGTGGCCCTGGTGCTCAAGCAGGACCCGGACGGCACCCTGCGCGGCTCCTGCCGGGCCAAGGGCGCGGTCGACGTGGCCGCCGTCTGCGCCGACCTGGGCGGTGGCGGGCACCGGTTCGCGGCCGGCTTCAGCGCCCGTGAGGGCGTCGAGGCGACCGTCGCCCGGTTCCGGGCCGCGCTGCCGGCCTCCTGACCCACCATCCGTACAGACGTACAGAAAAGAACCGATGAAGCGTAAAGGCACCGGCCCCGACGGCCTGGTCATTGTCGACAAGCCGGAGGGTCTCACCTCGCACGGCGTGGTGGCCAAGCTCCGCTGGCTGGCCGGGACCAGGAAGGTCGGCCACGCGGGCACGCTGGACCCGATGGCGACCGGCGTGCTGGTGATCGGCATCGAGCGGGCCACCCGGCTGCTCGGGCACCTGATGCTCACCGCCAAGACCTACGAGGCCACCATCCGGCTCGGCCAGGACACCGTCACCGACGACCGCGAGGGCGACGTCACCTCCTCGGCGGACGCCTCGGGCGTCGAGCGGTCCGCGATCGACGCCGGGATCGCCGCGCTGACCGGCGAGATCATGCAGGTCCCGTCGAAGGTCAGCGCCATCAAGATCGACGGCAAGCGTTCGTACGCCCGGGTCCGCGAGGGCGAGGACTTCGAGATCGCGGCCCGGCCGACCACGGTCCACTCCTTCACCGTGCACGAGCAGCGGGCGGCGGTGGCGGCGGACGGCACCCCGGTGATCGACCTGGACGTCACGGTGGAGTGCTCCTCCGGCACCTACATCCGGGCGCTGGCCCGCGACCTCGGCGCCGGCCTCGGCGTCGGCGGGCACCTGACGGCCCTCCGGCGCACCAGGGTGGGCCCGTACGGGCTGGAGTCGGCCCGGACGCTGGAGCAGCTGGAGGAGAAGCTGGAGGTGCTGCCGATCGCCGAGGCGGCCGCCGCAGCCTTCCCCCGGTGGGACGTGGACGCCGAACAGGCGCGGCTGCTGGCCCACGGCATGAAGCTCGCCGCCCCCGGGCTGGGCGTCGACGGGCCGATCGCGGTCTTCGACCCGGAGGGCCGCTTCCTCGCCCTGATCGAGGAGAAGTCCGGCCACGCGAAGCCTGTCGCCGTCTTCGTCGGCTGAGCCGGAGCTCCGCTCTTCGGCAGGTGGCTCGGCATCTACGGTCAGGGGCTCGAGGCCCTGCTGATGTGCGGCTCCGCCGCTTGGGCGACGCCGGCCCTTGCAAGGTGATCGTCGCGTGGGCGGTCAGGCACTTTCGCAGTGACCCGAGCGCCAGATCTCCTCGCAGAGCCCCGAGCCCCTGACCGTAGCTGCCCGGCGCCCGCCCAGGGTGCAGCTCGAACCCCGGGAAGTCACCCGAAGGGGTGAGTGGTGTCGCCCGAGGGGTGGGGTGCACCGTCGACCGGGCAGGCTCCGGGCGGTGGTGGGCTGCGGAGGGGCGGGCGCGGGATGGCCGAGGGGCTGCTGCGGATCTGTGGGCCGGACGGCCTGGTCAGGGGGCTCGGCTTCGTCGCCGACCGGCAGGGATCCGTGCTGACGGCCCGGCAGGCGGTCGAGGGGCTGGACCAGCTGGTGCTGCACCTGCCGTCAGGGCAGACCCGGGTGCTCGGAGCCGACTGCGTGGAGCTGCTGCCGGGCCCCGGCCTCGCGGTGCTGCGGACGGAGTCCGTCGGAGGCCTCCCGCCGGCCCCGCCCGCGATCGCCGACGGGATCGGCAGCGGTCTGGTCTCGGTCTCCCAACTGGCCGCCGGGATATGGGAGTTGGCCCAGATCCAGGGCGGCGTGCGCGGCGTCGACGCCGAGGGTGCCCTGCTGCTGGACCTGCCCCAGCTGCGCGCCCCGCTGACCCCCGGCGCCCCGGTGCTGGACGCCGAGAGCGGCGCCGTGCTCGGCGTCCTGGCGGACGGGCCGGACGGCCCCCGGGTGCTGCCGCCGACCGGTCCGGCGCTGGCGGAGCTGCGCGGGCGGAACGCCGAGGCGGTGCCCGCGTACGGCCGGGCGCTGAACTTCGGTGGGGTGCTGGCACTCTGCTCGGTCCAGCTCGGTTCGGCGAGTGCCGGGCCGGGGCGGATCGCCGACCTGGCCGCCGACCGGGTGGACCGGCCGGACGGTCTGACCGGCGAGGAGCCGCAGGTCGCCGTCAGTGTGCTGGTCGGCCCGCCGGGCAGCGGTCGCAGCACCGAACTGGCCGCCCTCGCCGTCCGCCGGGCCGGAGGGCCGCAACCGCTGCCCACGGTCTGGCTGCGCGGCGCCGACCTGGCACCGGACGACCCCACCGTGGCCACCGCCCTCGAACGTCAACTCGCCGGAGCGGCAGCCCTGTTGGGGGTTCCCGCGCCGGACCTCCCGGAACTGCTGCGGCTCTGCACGGAGGCCGGCCGCCCGCTGCTCGCGGTGCTGGACGCACCGGAGGAGGCGCCGTTCACGGTGACCGGGGAGTGGCTCGCGGCGGCCGGGGTACGGCTGCTGACGGCCTGTCGGCCGGAGAGCTGGGGCGAGGGCGTGCCCGGGGCGGTGGTGCACGGCCTGGGACCGCTGCCCGCCGAGGCGGCGGCCCGGGTGGCCCGGCGGTACGGGGCGCCGGAGCCGGGGGAGCACCCCCTGTCGCTGCGCCTGGCCGGAGAGCTCGGCGAGCTCGGGGAGCTGGGCGAGCTCGGGGAGACACCGGAGCGCGGGCGGCTGTACGCGGCGTACCTGGAGCTCTGCTGCACCCGCGCCGCGCGGCGCCTGGCGGCGGTGAGCAGCCCCCGGCGGGCCGGGGCGCACCGGCGGGGCGCGCCGGCACCCCCCACGGCCCCGCCCGAGCCGGTGGACCCGGAGCCGCTCCGCCGGCTCGCCGAGACGCTGGCGGAGCGGGTCCGGGAGGCGGGCCGCCGGATGCTGGGCACCGGTCACGGCGCGCTGGACACGGACAGCTTCGCCGCCCTGTTCCCGGCCGAGGGCGGCTGGGCCGGGGCGGTGCTGGCCGAGCGGCTGTTCGTCCAGGCCGGGCCGGGGTACCGGTTCGCCCACGAGGACTTCGCGGACTGGCTGCAGGGCGGCCGGCTCGATCTGGACGCCGCGCTCCGGCTGCTGTTGGAGGGAACCGCCACGGCGGCCGAGGGAGCGCTGCCGGCCGGTGGTGTGCCGAGGCACCGGGCCGGGGTGGTGGCGTGGGCGCTGCGCGGGGTCGGCGAGCGGCACGGGGCGCCGGGGCTGGACCCGTGGCTGTGGCGGTTGTGGCGCGGGGTGGAGACGGCGCCCGGGCCCGAGCAGGCCTGGTGGGCCCGGCGGCTGCTGCTGGACGGGCTGGCCGGCAGCCCGGAACCCGCCCTGCACCGGCAGCTGTTGGCGGCCGTCGCCGAGCGCGGCGGCGGCGGTCTGGGGGCCGGGTTCTGGGTCGGGCTGCCGCTCCCGCTGCCGGACCGGATGGAGCTGCTGCGGTCGCTGGTGACGACCGATCAGGAGGCCAGGGCGGCGGTGGCCGAGCTGCTCCGGGCCGACCCGCGGGCCGTGCTGCCGCTGCTCTGCCGGTGGTTCGGCGAGACCCGGGGCAGCGCCGCCGCCGATCTCGCGCACGATCTGCTGTGGGCGCACCGCCGTTCGGCGGTGGACGACCTGACGGAGTCACTGGCAATCGCGGCCCACCCCCGGGCCGACGCGCTGCTCGCCGAGCTGGCGGTGGCGGAGCCGTCCGCGCTCTGCCGGGCGGTGGACCGCTGGAGCCACGACCCCCGCCCGGAGTGGCACGTGGCGGCGGCCGTGCACGCGCTGCGGGCGGCCCCGTACGCCACCGGCACCGGCGCCGACCTGCTGCGGCACACCGCGCGCAGGCTGCTGGCCCGGGAGGAGGAGCCGACCCTGCACGGGGCGGCGCTGGCCCTGCTGATCCGCGATCAGGCGACCCGGCGGCAGCAACTCCCCGCCGCGCTTGCCGCCTACCACCGGGACGACCCGTTCCTCACCGCCGAGGCGCTGGCCCCGGCGCTGGTCAGCGACCCGGAGCCGGTGCTGGCGGCGTTCCGGCAGCGGCTGGCCGCGCCGGGCGGGGCGGTGGCCGAGGCGCTCCGGGTGCTGGCCGGGCAGGACGGTCCTGAGCTGCTCGGGCCGGGTCTCGACCTGGCCGCCGAGCTGCTGCGGCAGCGGCCCGAGCGGTCCGGCCAGGTGGCCGAGTACCTGACCGCCCTGTTGGCCGGCCGGTCGGCGGCCGGGCTCGACCTGCTGCTGACCGAGGCGGTCGCCCGGCCGCCGGGGCTGCGCCGGGTGCTCGCGGTGCTGCTGACCGGCCAGGAGTGGCCGGCCCGGCTGCTGGAGACGCTGCTCGCGGTGGAGCACGACCCGGCCGTGCTGGTGCCGGTGGTGGAGCGGCTGGCCGACCGCTGCCGGGACGAACAGGCGCCCGGGGTACCGCAGTTGATCCGGTTGATCGCGGCGGCGGACGGGCCCGAGGTGGACGCCGCGCTGGTCCGCGGCGCGGGCCGCTCGGCCGGGTTCGCCCGGCTGCTGACGCACTGGCCGGCCGGCGAACCGGGCCCGCGCGGTGGCCCGCTGCTGGCCCGGATGCGGCTGTTGGTGGCGGGCGGCCGCGATCCGCAGTACGCGGCGGCGGAGGCCGAGCGGGGCGCGGTGGTCCGTCCGGCGCGTCCGGCGGGTCGAGTTGGGTGACGCTGGTGCCGACACAGCTTCGGGCGCATGGCACGCTATAGGGGTTCGGTAGGAAGCGAGAGCGTGCGGACGACGTACGCCGGTTCGGAACGAGGAGCGGTCAGGGTGCAGCGCTGGCGTGGCCTGGAGGAGATCCCCGGGGACTGGGGGCGCAGCGTCGTCACCATCGGATCGTTCGACGGTGTGCACCGCGGCCACCAACTGATCATCAGCCGGGCGGTGAAGCGGGCCCGTGAGCTGGCGGCGAAGGCCGTCGTGGTCACCTTCGACCCGCACCCGAGCGAGGTGGTCCGGCCCGGCAGCCATCCGGCGCTGCTGGCACCGCAGCCGCGCCGGGCGGAGCTGATCGAGGCGCTGGGGGTGGACGCGGTGCTGGTGCTGCCGTTCACCGCGGAGTTCTCGAAGGAGTCGCCGGAGTTCTTCGTCCAGCAGGTCCTGGTGGACGCGTTGCACGCCCGGCTGGTGATCGAGGGCCCGAACTTCCGGTTCGGCCACCGGGCCGCCGGGAACGTCGGGTTGCTCGCCGAGCTGGGCCGGGCGGACGACTTCGAGGTGGAGGTGCTCGACCTCCAGGTGCGCGGTTCGGCGGGCGTGCCGTTCTCCTCCACGCTGGTGCGGCGGCTGGTCGCCGAGGGCGACCTGAGCGCGGCCGCCGAGGTGCTCGGCCGGCCGCACCGGGTCGAGGGCCTGGTGGTCCGGGGAGCGCAGCGCGGACGGGAGTTGGGCTTCCCCACCGCCAACGTGGACACCGTCCCGCACAGTGCGATCCCGGCCGACGGGGTCTACGCGGGGTGGCTGACGGCGGCCGGTGAGCGGATGCCCGCGGCGATCTCGGTGGGCACCAACCCGACCTTCGACGGCACCAGCCGGACGGTCGAGGCGTACGCCATCGACCGGGTCGGCCTCGACTTGTACGGCCTGCACGTGGCGGTCGACTTCCTCGCGTACCTGCGCGGGATGGAGAAGTTCGACTCGATCGACGCGCTGCTGGACCGGATGGCCGACGACGTCAAGCGGGCCAGGGAGCTGACCGACGAGTCGTCACCCGCCTGAGCCGGTCGGACCGGAGAGACGGAGGAGGGGCGCGGATATCCGCGCCCCTCCTCCGTTGTCACTGCTGCTGCGGGGGCGGCGGCGGGTAGCCGTACCCCTGCGGCGGCTCGGGCTGCGCGGGCGGTGGCGGGTAGCCGTAGCCGGGCTGCTGGCCCTGCTGCTGCCCTTGCTGCTGTCCCTGCTGGGACCACTCCTGCGGGAGCGGCTGGGCGCCGGGCGGGGGCGGCGGCTGCTGGCCGTACCCGGGCTGCGGGGCCCACGGGGCACCCTGCTGGGGATAGCCGCCCTGCTGCGGCTGCTGCTGCTGCGGGTACCCCGGCTGCTGCGGCGGGTAGCCGCCCTGCTGGGGGTAGCCCGGGTAGCCCTGCTGCGGCGGCTGGCCGGGGTACCCGCCCTGCTGGGGCTGGCCCCAGCCGCCGGCCGCGTGCTGGGCCCGCATGATGTCGTCGCCGACCATGGTGGCGAGCTCGAAGTACGCCTCGCGGACCTTGGGCCGCATCATCGCCAGGTTGACCTCGGCGCCGGCCGCCAGGCTCTCGTCGAACGGCACCACCACGACGCCGCGGCAGCGGGTCTGGAAGTGCGCCACGATGTCCTCGACCCTGATCATCTTGCTGGTCTCGCGGACCCCGGAGACCACCGTGATGGACCGCTGCACCAGGTCGGCGTAGCCGTGCGCGGAGAGCCAGTCCAGCGTGGTGGAGGCCGAACTGGCGCCGTCCACGCTCGGGGTGGAGACGATGATCAGCTGGTCGGCCAGGTCGAGCACCCCGCGCATCGCGCTGTACAGCAGACCGGTGCCGGAGTCGGTCAGGATGATCGGGTAGTGCTGCCCGAGCACCTGGATCACCGAGCGGTAGTCCGAGTCGTTGAAGGTGGTCGAGACGGCCGGGTCGACGTCGTTGGCCAGGATCTCCAGGCCCGAGTGCAGGTCCTGCGAGGTGAACTGACGGACGTCCATGTAGCTGCGCAGGTGCGGGATGGCCGTCACCAGGTCGCGGATGGTCGCGCCGGTCTGCCGCTTCACCCGGCGGCCGAGCGTGCCCGCGTCGGGGTTGGCGTCGATCGCGATCACCTTGTCCTGCCGCTCGGTGGCCAGCGTGGCACCGAGCGAGGTGGTGGTCGTGGTCTTGCCGACGCCGCCCTTGAGGCTGATCACCGCGATCCGGTAGCAGCTCAGCACCGGCGTCCGGATGATCTCGAGCCGGCGGGCCCGCTCGGCCTCGGCCGCCTTGCCGCCGAACTTGAACCGGGACTCCTTCTGCTGCTTCGGCTGGCCGCGCAGCAGGCGGTCCGAGGAGAGCTCGACGGCGGCGGTGTAGCCGAGCGCCGCCCCGTGCGACATCTGCTGCTGCCCGCCCTGGCCCTGGAAGGCGACCGGCGCCTGCGGCACGGCCTGCTGCGGGTACTGCTGCTGCGGCGGCATCTGCTGCTGGGGGTACGGCTGCTGCTGGGGCTGCGGCCAGCCGCCCTGCCGCGGGTCCACCGGCGGCTGGCCCTGCTGGGGGTAGGGCTGCTGCGGCGGGTACGGCTGCTGCTGGGGGTGTTGCGGCTGCGGCTGCGGGACGGCGGGCGGGTACGGCTGCGGGGCGGGGGCCGGCGGCGCCTCGGCCACCGGCGGTGCCGGTGCCGGTGCGGGCGGGACCACCGGCGCCGGGCCGGGCGCGGGCGCCGACTGCAACTCGACCGGCGCGGGCCCGGCTTCGGGACCGTCGGTGACCGGGGGCAGCACCGCGGTCTCGGTCATCTCCGGCACGGGGGTCGGGGCGGGCGCGGGCGGCGGGGTCACCGGCACCGGCACCGGGGCGGGCGCCTCGGCCACCGGTACGGGCGTCGGCGGCACCGGGGCCACCGGGGCGGGCGCGGGCGGGGTCGGGGCGGGCGCGGGGGCCGGTGCGGGAGGAGCGGCGGGCGTGTCGCTCTGGGTGTACCAGGACGGCGGGGAGTAGTCAGGAACGTCCGACCAGTCGTCGTCGTCCTCCGCCGCGTTGTCGCCGACGTAGACGCCGTCCCGATCGCTGCTCACTTGGGCTCCCTCGTGTTCGCCGCCGCTGTTCGCGGTGCCGTCGGCACAAGACTAGGTCGTGATTCCCGGCCGCTCACAGGCGGTGCCGGAACTCACACCATCGTGGACGAAAGGAGAGGCCCGCACACCGGATCACCCAGTATGCGGACCCCTCCGGGATCGAATCGCTCAGTCCATCCGGCGCGGGCCGCCGAGCACCTGACCCTCGGCCTCACCGGGGTTGGTCATCACGAACTGACGGCGCATCCGGGTCGCCCACAGGGTGATGTTGTCGCCGAGGGTGGGCAGCGCCGCGACCTCCTGGTCACCGAGCGAGAGCAGCCGGGCCAGCAGCTCGGCCTCCTGCGGGGAGACCCGCTGGATGCCGACCAGGTCGGCCGCGTTCAGCACCCGGGCCGCGTTCGGCCCGAGGTAGGGGAGCAGGGTGAGGGTGGTCTGCCAGGGTGAGGCGGAGAGCCGGCTGCGCGGCGGCCGGGCCCCGAGGTCGCGGACCACCAGCACCGGGGAGGCCACCGAGGCGCCCTGGGCGCCGAGCCGGCCGACCTGGTGCACCGTCACGCACGGCTGACCGCCGCCGGCCGCCTGCGCCAGCAGCGACCAGGCCTGCGGGCGGCCGGTCTCGACCGCGATCCGGGCACCGGTGGCGGCTGCCCGCAGGGCGATCACCTGCGCGGTCCACAGACCGCCGACCAGCGCCAGCTCGTACGAGGTGGGCCGGAACAGGCCGAGCACGGCGGGCTGCTGCTGGGGGTCGACGCCGATCACCACGCCGTCGTCGCCGACCGGGAAGGCCAGCGCGCCGAGGTCCTCGGTGGCGAGCACGTGCCGCTCCCGGCGCGGGCCGCGCAGGCCGTAGCCGGGGCGCGGCCGGGTGGTCCGGGCGGCGGGCTCGGCCGGTGCCTGGTTCGGGTAGGTCTGATAGGCCATCAGGAAGTCCCTCCCAGGGGCAGCGTGGCGAGCAGGCCGGGCGCCTGCTCCAGGTCGAGCCGGGTCAGGCCGATCCCCGAGGCCTGCGCGCGGGACTCCACCAGGCGCCCGACCTGGGCGATCTCGCTCTCGCTGCGGCCGGTGACCCGGACGTGCCCGCTGATCGCCACCGAGTCGCCGGTGCCGCGGCTCGCGGTCAGGCTGAAGGTGCTGGCCAGCGCGGGCGTGCTGGTGACCAGGTTGACCAGGTCGGGCGCGGCGATCCGGCCCGGGGCGCCGCCGGGGCGGCTGAGCTGGGGCCACTTGGAGATCCAGAAGGTGGCGTGCCAGCGGTCGTCGATCCGCCAGAACTTCCGGCTCTCCTGCGTCCGGCGGCCGTTGCCGCCACCGCCGCCGGTGCCCTGACGGCCCGCCACCGCGATCGGGTTGGCACAGACCGAGATGGCCAGTGCCGCGATCAGCTCGCGCTCGTCCAGCACGGTCGCGGTGAAGCCGGCGCTGTTGAGCCGTCCGGCCAGCTGGTCGGTGACCCGCTGGAGCGCCCTGCGGGCGCCCTCCTCGCCGCCGCCGCGGGCCTCGACCGCGCTGCTGGTCAGCTCGGGGCTGAGCTTGAGCGCGACCCAGGTGAGCCGCAGACCGGGGGTGGCCAGGCCGTCCGGGAGCTGGTGGTAGGCCCGGGTGGCCAGCGACTGGTCCGGCAGGTGCGGGGCCGGGGCGGGCTGGGTGTGCTGCACCAACTGGACCGACTCCAGGGCGATGTCGTCCACCTGGAGGGCCGAGCAGATCACGTCGAGCGGCAGCGGCAGCGCGTTCCGGTGCGGCCGCAGCGGCTGGTCCTTCGCCTGCACCAGCAGGATCGAGGTGAGGAAGGTGCCGTCACCGACCATGCCGGTCTCCCGGCGGACCGGGCGGCCGCCGCCGAGGTCGGCCTCGGTGGCGTGGGTGCAGGTGCGCAGCGCCGGCTCGAGTTCGAGCGCGGGTGCCAGGGCCGGGTCGGTGCCCGGCGGCGGCACGTTGAGCTGGGCCTGCCGACGGCGGGCGTTCAGCGCGGAGCGGACCTGCAGGCCCTCGGACAGCGTCCGGCCGTTCAGCGGTACCAGGGCGAGCACCACCAGCAGGACGGCCGGTACCGCGAACGCGCCCGCCATCGCCTTGTTGATGGTCCAGCCGACCACCACCAGGGCCACCGCGACCTCGAGCAGCACGATCTGCTGGAGCCGCAGGCGGGTGCCGAGCAGGCCGGGCCGCGGGTGCACCTTGACCGGCACCGGTGCGGTGGGGCGGGTCGGCGCGGGCTGCGCCCGGCGGCCGCGGCCGCCCCCGCCTTGCGATGTGCTGCGTCGCCCTGGAGCAGTCTGGCTTGGCATCCCCCGAGTGGCCCTCTCTGATCAGATATCACGGCCCGGTTGACCGGTCGGCAAACCGTACCCGTACCGTACTCACCGTTGCTGCCGCATCGTAGAGGGTGGACCACGACGTGCACCCGGCGGGTGGCAGACTCACGCACGGCCTGCACACCCGGACTCGGGTACGAGCCGGTGGGGCTGACGCACCCACAGTTGTCGAACAGGGGAGACGACGAGCATGGCTTCACGCCGAGACGAGCTGAACGCGTACACGGCGGCGCGAAAGCGCACGGTCGGTGCCTTCCTGCTGCCTTCCGGCGGCGGGAACGACGAGGACGCGCCCCGGCCGGTGAAGGCCGTGCTGCCGAGCGTGGTGATCGGTGTCGTGATCGTGGCGGGCTTCGCCATGTGGGGTGTCATCAAGCCTGCCGCGCCCAAGGGTTGGGACGGCGGCGGGAACATCATCCAGGGCAAGCAGTCGACCACCCGGTACGTGATCCTGCCGGGCGACAAGGGCGCCAAGGTGCTGCACCAGGTGCTCAACATGTCCTCGGCCCGCCTGGTGCTGCCGGCCAACGCCAAGGTGGTGATCGTCGAGGACAAGGTGCTGGACGCCTACCCGAACCACGGCGCCACCATCGGCATCCCGTACGCCCCCGACAAGCTGCCGAAGGCGGAGGTGGCGGGCCAGACCGACAAGAAGTGGTCGGTCTGCAACAGCCCGGGCGCGGAGGAGAAGGCGCCGCCGAACCAGGCCGTCTTCGTGGCCGCCGGCAAGGACGCCACCCGGCTGGCCGACCCCAAGCTGATGCTCGGCGCCGGTGAGTCGATGTTCGTGCAGGCCCCGCTCGACACGGCGGGTCTGCAGAGCACGTTCATGGTGGACCGGACCGGTACCCGGCACCTGATCGGCAACGCGACCTCCCAGCCGAACGAGAAGGCCCTGATCGCGGGCAGCCTGTACGGCAGCGACATGGCGAACAAGCCGCAGCGGGTGACCGAGGACTGGCTGCAGACCCTGGCGACCGGGGAGCCGATCGGGTTCCAGACGCCGCCGGGCTTCGTCAAGGACAAGGCGGTGTCGTCCAAGCTGGACCAGCTCGCCAAGCCGGAGGAGCGCAAGGTCGGGCGGCTGCTCAACTACGACAAGAGCTACTTCATGGTCGGGGTCGACAAGCTGTACTCGGTCTCGCCGTTCCAGGCCAAACTGGCGCTCAGCAACCCGGACTTGCCGAAGGCGGCCTACGGCGGCGCCCCGGCGAAGCTCTACCAGCTGTCGGCCGGTGAGTACGCGGCGCTCAGCAGCGTGGTGGAGCCGCTGAACGACGCGGCGGACATCCCCGACGAGATGCCGACCGGAAAGGCCGTCAACCACGAGGGCCGGAACCGGCTGTGCAGCACCTTCGAGGGCATGGACGGCACCAAGATCAAGCGGTCGGTCTGGGCCGGCGCCGAGTACCCGGCCCCGGTCGACGCCGGCGCCTCCAGCGCCCGGGTCTCACCCGGCCACGGCCTGCTGTTCCGGGCCATGGACTCGAACGACCCGGCCAGCTCCGGCCGGAACTACCTGATCACCGAGACCGGTCTGCGCTACCCCGTGCCGACCAACAACGACGGTGGCAAGGCCGGTGCTTCGGCGGCGCCGAAGGAGCCGGCGGCGGAGCAGCAGCCGGCCGGCCAGGAGCAGCAGGCCAACGAGAACCAGGCCAGGCTCGGCTTCGACAAGGTGACACCGGTGCCCGTCCCGCTGCTCTGGGCCAAGCTGGTCCCGGCCGGTCCCGTACTCAGCAAGAACGATGCACTTCAGCCCCAACTCGCCTGACGGTTGGTCAGTTGGCCGACCGCGCCCCAGTGTCATGGCTTGGTAACTACCTGGCTCCCGGTGTTGGGTGACTTGCGGTCGGCGGCTAGAGTTCTGGAGTGCACCACACCGTGGTGTTCGACGGCCGTCCGTGCCAGGACGGTCCGTGGGGAAGTCTGTCTCATGGGGGACGGTGGATCATGTCTGGTCAGTTCACGACTACCGCTGATGAAATGAACGCTTTCGCGAACCGTATCGGTGAGGTGAACGCATCCGTCCAGGGCGAGATTCAGCGTCTCAACTCGCTCGTTGACGAGATCAAGGCAGGCTGGGAGGGCCAGGCGGCCGCCGCGTACCAGCAGCTGCAGACCCGCTTCAACGAGGACGCCACCAAGCTGAACCAGGTCCTCGACGAGATCCGTCAGGCCATCGAGGCCACGACGAAGCTCTACGCGCAGACCGAGCAGGAGCAGGCCTCGTCCTTCTGAGCCGCCGGCTCGCGTTCAGACATCAACCTCGGTCCGGCATAGGGCCGATTCGACTCCATCGGAACAGGGGACACCATGGGCGACCACATTAAGGTTAATTTTTCCACCATCCAGAACGCCAGCTCCGAGGTCCGTCAGGGTGCCCAGCGCATCCAGACCCAGCTGGACGAGCTGAAGGCCGGCGTGGCGCGCATCGCCAACAGCTGGGATGGCACGGCCCGCGAGGGTTACCAGGCCCGGCAGCAGGTCTGGGACTCGAGCGCGGCCGACCTGCAGGCGGCGCTGACCCAGATCGCCACCTCGCTGGACAACGCGGCGCAGAGCTACCAGGCGACCGAGAGCCGTAACACGGCTGTCTGGAGCTGACCCGACCGCCGTCCCTGACGGTGTCGGACAGTACGACCGAGGGGCGGGCGTCCGACCGGACGCCCGCCCCAGGTGTGTAGCGCGGGCGGGTCGACTCGACCGTCCGGCAAGGCCGTTCCACGGGGGCGCGGCGCAGGGTGGGAGCATGAGGGGAAGTCAGGTGTCGTTCGGTACGTACCGCAGGGTCGCCGCCGTGTCCGTCGCGCTGGGGGTGATCGGCGGGCTGACCGCCGGGCCCGCGCTGGCCGCGCCGTCCCCCTCGCCCTCGACCGGCGTCGTGTATCCGCCGCTCGGGATCTCCGCCTCGGCGGAGTGCCAGTTCCCCTCCAACAACGTGCCCAGCATGCCCTGGTCGTTGCAGAAGGTGGTGCTGGAGCAGCTCTGGGCCCCGGCCAGCACCGACAAGGACAGAGAGAAGGACAAGGACAAGCCCCCGGTCCCGATCACCGGCACCGGGGTGAACGTCGCGGTGATCGACACCGGCGTGGACGTGGCCAACCCGCAGCTGCGCGGCAAGGTCGTGGACACCCCGTCCTCGCTCGTCGACAAGTCCAACAACCAGCCGGTGCCCGGCACCTCGGTCAACGACCAGGTCGGCCACGGCACCAAGGTGGCCGGCATCATCGCGGCCCGGAAGGTGGCCGGCATCGGCTTCTCCGGGCTGGCGCCCGACGCGACCATCGTGACCTACCGGCAGAACGACAGCCAGGGCAACGGCGACGTGTTCAGCCTGGTGAAGGCCATCAAGGACGCGGTGGCCCGAGGGGTCGGGGTCATCAACATCTCGCAGGACGTCCGGGCCACCGAGGCCGGCGGCAACTTCCCCGGCCGGGCCGAGCTGGAGGCCGCCCTCAAGGAGGCCGAGAACCGCAACGTCGTGGTGGTCGCCTCCTCGGGCAACGACGGCCTGGAGGCCGACACCTACCCGGCCGCGATCGAGACCGTGCTGGCGGTCGGCGCCTCGGACCGGAACAACGAGCGGGCCACGTTCTCCCAGTACGGGGAGTTCGTCGACGTGGTGGCGCCCGGCGTGGAGATGCTCTCCACCGTGCCCGGCGGCGGCCACTGCGTGGACAACGGCACCAGCTTCTCGGCCCCCTACGTGGCCGGTGTGGCCGCGCTGCTCAAGCAGAAGTACCCGGGCTGGACGGCGCGGCAGATCCGGATCCGGATCATGCAGACCGCGCAGCGGGTGGAGCGCAAGAACAACCGCTTCATCGGCTGGGGCGTGGTCGACCCGGTGAAGGCGGTCACCAGTGACGCCCCGCCGTCCACCGGCCTGGAGCCGGTCGAGGACGCGCCGCTGAACCTGGCCGGGACGGCCAAGCTGGAGGCCCAGCCGCTCGGCCTGGCCGAGACCCAGCAGGACCGGGACGCCCGCACCGCCACCTACACGCTCGGCGTCGGCGGCCTGCTGGTCGGCGGCCTGGCCGGCGGCGCGGTGGTGCTGCGCGACCGCAGGCGCCGGGTCGAGGACTAGTACCCCCGCAAAGGCCCCCGCAGCGTCGCTGCGGGGGCCTTTGCGCGTGCGCGCGGAGAGCGGAGCAGAGAAGGCCGTGGCCCCTCCCGGAGGAGGGGCCACGGCCCGTTGCGCACCGGCCCGTTACGGCGCCGGGAGCCAGCCCGTCTGGACGGTCTGGCCGGCCGCCTGACGGCGGGTCACCAGCTGGCCGCGGCCCGGGGGCAGCGGCTGCGGCTTGACGGTGCCCAGCAGGGCACCCTCGTTCTTGTCGCCGGACAGGATCAGACCCTGACCGCCGAGCTCCTTCATCCGCTGCATGATCGGCTCGAACAGCGAGCGTCCGGCACCACCGGCGTTGCGCGCGATGATGATGCGCAGGCCGATGTCACGGGCGAACGGCAGGAACTCGGCCAGCGGGGCCATCGGGTTGCCCGAGGAGGTGGCGACCAGCTCGTAGTCGTCCACGATCACGAACATGTCCTTGCCGGTGTACCAACTGCGGTTGCGCAGCTGCTCCGGGGTGACGTCCGGACCCGGCAGGCGCCGCCCGCAGGCGCCGCGGAGCATCTCCACGATCGCCGTCATGGCGGGGGCCGCCGCCGCGTACTCCACCAGGTACTCCGGCGGCACCACGCCGAGCAGCGAGCGGCGGAAGTCGCCGACCACGATGCCGGCCTGGTCCGGGGTGTACCGCTCGGTGATCTGCTTGATCAGCATCCGCAGCACCGCGGACTTGCCGGACTCGCTCTCACCGAACACCACGAAGAGCGGGTCGGTCTCGAAGTTGAGGAACACCGGGGCGAGTTCGACCTCGTCGACACCGAACGCGATGCCCAGCTCGGGCCGCTCGAAGCCCTTGGGCAGCGAGTTGCCGTCCAGCACCTGGGGCAGCATCCGGACCTGCGGGGCCCGGGGCCCGGTCCAGGCCGCGGAGACCTGCTCGACCAGGTCCGAGACACCGTCCACCAGGTCGGTGGTCTCCGAGGAGCCGTCCAGTCGGGGCAGACCGGAGAGGAAGTGCAGCTTGTCCGCGGTGAGACCGCGGCCCGGCTGCCCGGTCGGCACGTTCTGCGCGACCTTGCGGTCGATCTCGGACTCCATCGCGTCACCGAGCCGCAGTTCGGTGCGGTTCTGCAGCAGGTCCTTGAGCGCCGGACGGACCTCGGCGTAGCGGGCCGCGGTCAGGATGATGTGCACCCCGTAGCCGAGACCGCGCTGGCCGATGTCGGCGATGACCGGTTCGAGGGACTCGAACTCCTGCTTGAAGGTGAGCCAGCCGTCGATGATCAGGAAGACGTCGCCGAACTGCTCGTCCGGGAGCTGGCCGTTGGCCCGCTTGGTCCGGTACGTGGCGATGGTGTCGATCCCGGTCGCCCGGAACAGCTCCTCACGGCGGTTGAGCACGCCGTGCACCTCGCTGATCGTCCGTCGGACCTTCTCCACGTCCAGTCGTCCGGCCACCCCGCCGACGTGCGGCAGGCCCTGCAGGCCCTGGAAACCGCCGCCACCGAAGTCGAGCAGGTAGAACTGGGTCTCGACCGGGGTGTGGGTGACCGAGAAGCCGGCCACCATGGTCCGGATCATCGTGGACTTGCCGGAGCGCGGGCCACCGATGATCAGACCGTGACCGGCCGCGCCGGAGTAGTCCTGGTAGAGCACGTCGCGGCGCTGGTCGCGCGGCTTGTCGACGATGCCGACCGGCACCACCAGCCGGCCGAGCGCGCCGAACTCCGGTGAGGTGAGGCCGCGTTCCGGCGTCGCCTGGAGCGGCGGGACCAGCTGGTCGACGGTCGGCGGGGCCTCCAGCGGGGGCAGCCAGACCTGGTGGGCCGGCGGGCCCTGGCCGATCATGCGGGACACGAAGACGTCCAGCATGGTGTCCAGCAGCGAGTCGTCGATCTCCTCGACCTGCTCGAAGACCTCCTCCTCCACCGGCTCGACCACCGCGACCTCGGCGGCGGTGAACAGCACCGGCAGCGCACTGGCGGCTCGGCCACCGGTGACCCGGACCGCGCCCGGCGGACGGTAGGCGCCGGAGACGTACGCCGCCCGGAACCGCTCCATCACGTCGGAGCCGAACTTGAGGTAGCCGACACCGGGGACGGGCGGCAGGTGGTAGGCGTCCGGCACACCGATCGCGGCCCGCGACTCGGCGGCCGAGAAGGTACGCAGGCCGAGCCGGTAGGACAGGAAGGTGTCCAGACCGCGCAGCTTGCCCTCCTCCAGTCGCTGGGAGGCGAGCAGCATGTGCATACCCAGCGAACGGCCGATCCGGCCGATCTGGATGAACAGGTCGATGAAGTCGGGCTTGGCACTGAGGAGTTCGGAGAACTCATCGATGATCATGACCAGCGAGGGCAGCGGGTCGAGCGCGGCGCCGGCGGCCCGGGCCCGCTCGTACTCGTTGATGTTCGCGTAGTTGCCCGCCGTCCGCAGCAGCTCCTGACGGCGGTTCATCTCGCCCTCGATCGAGTCGCGCATGCGGTCGACCAGGGTGAGTTCGCCCTCGAGGTTGGTGATCACCGCGGCGGTGTGCGGCATCTCGGACATGCCCGCGAAGGTCGCGCCACCCTTGAAGTCGGCGAGCACGAAGTTGAGCACCTCGGAGGAGTGCGTCACGGCCAGCGCCAGCACCAGGGTGCGGAGCACCTCGGACTTGCCGGAACCGGTCGCGCCGACGCACATGCCGTGCGGGCCCATGCCCTCCAGCGAGGCTTCCTTGATGTCCAGCCAGACGTACTCGCCGTTGGTGCCCACCCCGAGCGGGACCCGGAGCTTCTCCCGCATCGGGCGCGGACGCCACATCCGGGCCGGGTCGAAGGCGCCCGGGTCGCCGGTGTCCATCATCTCGGTGAAGTCCATCGAGACCAGCGAGGGGTCGCCGTCGTCGCCGCCCGCGGAGACCCGGAACGGGGCCAACTGGCGGGCCAGCGCCTCGGACTGCCAGGAGGACAGGCTGTCCGGCTTGCCGGAGTACGAGGCACCGGAGGCGGACTCCAGCAGCAGCTCGTCCTTGGCCAGCGTGATCACCAGGTGACCGCTGGGCTCGTCCAGGTCACCGGGGACCACCTCGATGATGGTGACGCCCTCGACGCCCTCCGCACCGGCCAGCAGCGAGTCGTGCGGCACCGCGGCGCCGTCCATCACGATCACCAGGTGCGGCTGGTCCGGCGAGGCCACGGCGTCCCGGGCGAAGCCCTTGCGCCCGGCCAGCTCGTCCGCGAGCAGCACCTCCAGCTCGCCCAGACCGGCGGCGATCAGCCGGCGCGAACCGGCCCCGTCGCTCTCCTTGCGGTGCTGGGTGTGCGGCAGCCACTTCGCCCACTCCCACTCGTCGATCGCACCCGGTGCGGCGGCCACGCCGACCACCAGGTCGTCGGGCGAGTGCAGGGTGGTCAACTGGGCCAGCATCGCCCGGACGTTGCCGTAGACGGTGTCCGGGTCCCCGCAGACCGTGATGTGGTAGAAGGCGCGCAGCGAGATCGCCAACGGCAGGTCGTGCAAGGTGCCGTGGGCGGTCAGGAAGTCCTTCATGGCGGCCGCCGAGAGCGGCTCCAGCTCGTCCAGCGGCGCCGTCTCGGGCGCCTTCAACGGCGTGCTGAGCTGCTGCGGCCCGCGCCCCAGCCTGATCTGCGCGAAGTCCGGATCGCTGGGCCGCCGTTCCCAGAGCCGACGGCCCTCGGTGACGATCGACCAGAGCTGGTCCGGCTCCGGGTGCAGGAAGAGCTGTGCGCCCCGCTGCCGGTCCGCGGTCCGGCGGACCTGACGGCGCATCTGCTGGAGGTACTTGAGGTAGTCGCGGCGCTCGTCCGCGGTCCCCGCACTACCGCCCTTGCGGGCCTTGATGATCTGGGCCACCGCCATGCCGGCGGTGGAGGCGACCATCAGGACGCCCATCATCTTCATCGGCCCCTGGGCACCGGGGGAGAAGAAGAAGGCCGCCGATCCGCCCATGCCGAGCAGCGGCAGCATGGACATCATCCAGTCCTCGCCACCCGACCTCGGCAGCTCGGGCGGAGGCACCAGCTCCACCGGTTCGTCCGGCACCGGCGGTGGATACGCCCGGGCCGGTCGCTTGACCGTAATCACACTCACTGGCATCAACCCTCACGCAACTGGGATACGTACGGGATGAGGGCGCCCCGTGTGATGACGCCGCCCCCGCTCCGCCGATCGCAGGCACTCACGGGTCGCGCGTCTCGCCCCCGTACGCCTCGCGCAGGGGCCGATCCTACTGGTCGGCCCTGTTCGGTTCGAGCACGGGGGCGTCCGCATCCCGACCGTTACCGTTCGAACGGGCGGCGGATCGGCAGGAACGGGTCATACCGGTCAAGCCAGGCCGTGACCGGCCGCGTTGACGCCATATCACCTTCACTGTTCGCACACCGGCGGCCCCGGAACCGGCAGGTCACGGCTTGACGGTCCGTCCGGGACCCGGTAGCGCTCCGTACCCCATCTGGCGGTAGGGTGTCGCCGCGCCAACTCTTGGTCGGATCGCCCGCATTGAAACAACACGGGCAGCGTTCGGTCCGCCAGGGGCGTCAAGCTGACCAACGGACACAGCAACAGGGGGAAGTGCCGGTGAGCTCAAACGCTACGACCGGATTCTGCCGGGTCACCGTCGTGGCACCGGACAGCCGGATCGACGTCGCACTGCCGGAGGATGTGCCGCTCGCGGACATCTACCCCGAGGTGCTGCGCCTCTCCGGCCAGACCCAGGTGGACGGCGCGCCGACCGGCTTCCACCTGGTCCGCCGGGACGGCACCGTACTGGACAGCGGACTGCCGCTGGCCGCCCAGCAGATCCGGGACGGCGACCTGCTGAGCCTGCGTCCGTTCGCCGAGTCGCTGCCCCCGGCCGTCTACGACGACGTGGCCGACGCGATCGCCAGCGCGGTCGCCGCCGACCGCCGGTTCTGGGGCCCGGAGCTGATGCGCTCGTTCGGCCTGATCGGCGCGGGGGTGCTGCTCGGGCTGCTCGGCTTCGCGCTCTGGTTCGCCGACCTCCGGCACGACATGCACGGCCTGCCCGGCATCCTGTCCGGCGTGATCGCGATCGTGCTGGTCACCTTCGCGGGCGTCCGGGCCCGGGTCTACCAGGACCACGACGCGGCGCTCGCGCTCGGCCTCGGCTCGCTGCCGCACGCGCTGATCGCCGGGTCCGGCATCATCGCGGTCTCCACCGCGGGTGACGGCCCCGGCCGGATCCAGCTGCTGGTCGGCTGCGTCGCCATGCTGGTGGTCTCGGTGCTGCTGGTCGGCATGCTGCCGGAGAAGGACTCGGTCTTCGTGGCCTCCTCCTTCCTGGCCGTCGCGGGCACCCTGGCCACCTTCGCGGCCGTGCTGCTGTCCGACACCTCGGCCACCAACATCGCCGCCGTCACGGCGGTCGCCGCGATCGCCGCGATCGGCTTCCTGCCGGCCCTCTCGGCCCGCTTCGCCCGCCTCCCGGTCGGCTTCAACGCCCCCGGCCAGACCCGCACCCGGGGCGCCGGCTACGCCGAGGAGGCCGGCCGCGCGGAGACCGTCCAGTACGAGCGGATCGCCCACCAGGCCCGGCGCGGTCACGAGGTGCTGGTCGGCCTGGTCGGCGGCTGCGCCGCGGTGCTGGTCGGCGCCTGTGCCGTGCTCGGCTTCAGCAACCGGGGCTGGGCCGAGCTGCTCGCCCTCGCGGTCGGCATGACCACCATGCTGCGGGCCCGGCTGTTCCGCTACACCGGTCAGGTCTTCGCGCTCACCATCGCCGGCCTGGCCGGCCTGGCGCTGCTGGTGATCGGCCTCTCGCTGCACACCCCGCAGTTCATCCTGACCGCCGGCAGCGACACCGCGGTGGACCTGCGCACGGTCTGGCTGGCCGCCTCGATCGCGGCCGGTGCGGCGATCCTGACCGGCATCGCGCTGGTCGTCCCGAAGTCCGGGGTGTCCCCGTTCTGGGGCCGCATCCTGGACATGGTGGACAGCCTGATGCTGATCGCCCTCGTCCCGCTGGCGCTGGGCGTGCTCGACATCTACGGCCTGGTCCGCGGCGCCACCAGCTGAGTCCCGCCACCGCGCCCGCCGTCACCCCCCGGATCGGGGGGACGGCGGGCGCTGGTACTCTTGGGCAGTCCGAGTTCAGTCAGATCCCTGTGCCGTCTACCAGGGTCACTCGGAAACCTTGAAGGAGATGCCGTGGCTCTCGCCGCTGACGTCAAGAAGCAGATCATCGCCGAGTTCGGCCAGAAGGAGGGCGACACCGGCTCCCCCGAGGTCCAGGTCGCCATGCTCTCCCGCCGGATCTCGGACCTGACCGAGCACCTCAAGTTCCACAAGCACGACCACCACTCGCGTCGTGGCCTGCTGATCCTGGTCGGCCAGCGTCGCCGGCTGCTGAAGTACTTGGCCGCCATGGACATCGAGCGTTTCCGTACGCTCGTCGAGCGCCTGGGCATCCGCCGCGGTGCCGCCGGTGGCGCCCGCTAACACCGCCGCGTCATGGGGCGGCTCCCCGTCACCGGGGAGCCGCCCCTCGCTGCATGCACCGTTCGGTCCGCCGCACCACACGCGTGGTAATGGCAGGCTGAGTAGGGTGTGAATTTGTAAGGTGAGGGGCATGCCCGGTCATGACGCCGACAGTGAGTCGGCCGAACCGTGGCAGCAGAGACATCACCGAGCGGGCCGAAGGCTTCAAACGGAAGCCGCCCGCGTCCCAAGGAGCGTCCACACGCGACCGCCGACCAGGCAGCCGAGAGGCGCCGGTCCTCGGTAGTGGCCGTCGGGAGTCCCCCGTGAGCGGGACAGCCCGGAGGCTTCGATCGAAGACCGGCCCGAACTGCCCAGGGCCCGCCGGAAGGCAAGCGCAGGGGCGCTCCTCGGGAACCGTACGAAAGAGGAGATCTTCCAGGTGGAAGAGAACGTGTTCTACGCCGAGGCCGTCATCGACAACGGCAGCTTCGGTACCCGTACCATCCGTTTCGAGACCGGCCGGCTGGCCCGTCAGGCCGCCGGTTCGGCCGTGGCCTACCTGGACGACGACACCATGGTGCTGTCGGCCACCAGCGCCTCCAAGGCGCCGAAGGAGCACTTCGACTTCTTCCCGCTGACGGTCGACGTCGAGGAGCGGATGTACGCCGCGGGCCGGATCCCCGGCTCGTTCTTCCGTCGTGAGGGCCGGCCGTCCGAGGACGCCATCCTCACCTGCCGTCTGATCGACCGCCCGCTGCGCCCGTCCTTCGTCAAGGGCCTGCGCAACGAGATCCAGGTCGTCTGCACGATCATGGCGCTCAACCCCGACCACCTGTACGACGTGGTGGCCATCAACGCCGCCTCGGCGTCCACCCAGCTGGCCGGCCTGCCGTTCTCCGGCCCGATCGGCGGCGTCCGCGTCGCGCTGATCAAGGGTCAGTGGGTGGCCTTCCCGACCCACACCGAGCTCGAGGACGCCGTCTTCGACATGGTCGTGGCCGGCCGGGCGCTGCCCGACGGTGACGTCGCGATCATGATGGTGGAGGCCGAGGCCACCACCAAGACGATCAAGCTGGTCGCCGACGGCGCCGAGGCCCCGACCGAGGAGGTCGTGGCCGCCGGTCTCGAGGCCGCCAAGCCGTTCATCAAGGTGCTGTGCGCCGCGCAGGCGAAGCTGGCCGCCCAGGCCGCCAAGCCCACCGCCGAGTTCCCGGTCTTCCTGGACTACCAGGACGACGTGCTGGCCGCCCTGTCGGACGCCGTCAAGAGCGACCTGGCCAAGGCCCTCACCATCCCGGGCAAGGTCGAGCGCAACAACGAGATCGACCGCATCAAGGGCGTCGCGGCCGACAAGCTGCTCCCGAAGTTCGAGGGCCGCGAGAAGGAGATCAGCGCCGCGTACAACGCGCTGACCAAGAAGATCGTCCGCGAGCGCGTCATCACCGACAAGGTGCGCATCGACGGCCGTGGCGTCACGGACATCCGTACGCTGGCCGCCGAGGTCGAGGCGATCCCGCGGGTGCACGGCTCGGCGCTGTTCGAGCGTGGCGAGACCCAGATCCTGGGCGTCACCACCCTGAACATGCTCCGGATGGAGCAGCAGCTCGACACGCTCTCCCCGGAGACGCGTCGCCGCTACATGCACAACTACAACTTCCCGCCGTACTCGGTCGGCGAGACCGGCCGCGTCGGTTCGCCGAAGCGCCGCGAGATCGGTCACGGCGCGCTGGCCGAGCGGGCGATCCTGCCCGTGCTGCCGACCCGCGAGGAGTTCCCCTACGCGATCCGCCAGGTCTCCGAGGCGCTGAGCTCCAACGGCTCCACCTCGATGGGCTCGGTCTGCGCCTCGACCATGTCGCTGCTGAACGCCGGTGTGCCGCTCAAGGCCGCCGTCGCCGGCATCGCGATGGGCCTGATCTCGCAGGAGATCGACGGCGAGACGCACTACGTCACGCTGACCGACATCCTCGGTGCCGAGGACGCGTTCGGTGACATGGACTTCAAGGTCGCCGGTACCCGCAACTTCATCACCGCGCTGCAGCTCGACACCAAGCTGAACGGCATCCCGGCCTCGGTCCTGGCCGCTGCCCTCAAGCAGGCCAAGGACGCTCGCCTCCACATCCTCGATGTGATGAACGAGGCGAT
This sequence comes from Kitasatospora sp. NBC_00070, assembly GCF_045041205.1. NCBI lineage: Bacteria > Bacillati > Actinomycetota > Actinomycetes > Kitasatosporales > Streptomycetaceae > Kitasatospora > Kitasatospora sp. NBC_00070. Next base: position 5,141,290 of record NZ_CP108247.1, read on the forward strand.
CGACACGCCGGACGAGATGTCGCCGAACGCACCGCGCATCATCACCATCAAGATCCCGGTGGACAAGATCGGTGAGGTCATCGGCCCGAAGGGCAAGATGATCAACCAGATCCAGGAGGACACCGGCGCGGACATCACCATCGAGGACGACGGCACCATCTACATCGGTGCGGTCGACGGTCCCTCGGCGGAGGCTGCCCGTACGACGATCAACCAGATCGCCAACCCGACCATGCCGGAGGTCGGCGAGCGCTACCTGGGCACCGTGGTGAAGACCACGACGTTCGGCGCGTTCGTCTCGTTGATGCCGGGCAAGGACGGCCTGCTGCACATCTCGCAGATCCGCAAGCTCGCCGGTGGCAAGCGCGTGGAGAACGTCGAGGACGTGCTGGCCGTCGGTGCCAAGGTCCAGGTCGAGATCGCCGAGATCGACCCGCGCGGCAAGCTCTCGCTGATCCCGGTCGTCGAGGGCGAGGACGGCGTCGAGGACGCCGCTCCGGCCTCCGAGTGACGCACCGTTAGTACCCCGCGGCCCGCGCACTCCCCGGAGTGCGCGGGCCGCACCCTGTTCTCCCCGTAATTCTTGAAGTTTCTGGAAGGAAGGCCCGTGGCTCAGGCCTCCGCGGCGCAGCAGCGCCCCGGCTCCACCCGGACCCTGCTCAAGGGCGTCGACGGGGCCGGTACGGTACGCCGCACCGTCCTGCCCGGCGGTCTGCGGGTCATCACCGAGACCCTCCCGACGGTCCGCTCCGCGACCTTCGGCATCTGGGTCGGCGTCGGCTCCCGGGACGAGACCCCGGCGCTGAACGGCGCCACGCACTACCTGGAGCACCTGCTCTTCAAGGGCACCGCCCGGCGCAGCGCGCTGGAGATCTCGGCCGCGCTGGACGCGGTCGGCGGCGAGATGAACGCGTTCACCGCCAAGGAGAACACCTGCTACTACGCGCGGGTGCTCGACACCGACCTGCCGCTGGCCGTCGACGTGGTCTGCGACATGCTCACCGGCTCGCTGATCCTGCCCGAGGACGTGGAGGCCGAGCGCGGCGTCATCCTCGAGGAGATGGCGATGGCCGAGGACGACCCGGGCGACGTGGTGCACGACCTGTTCGCCCAGGTGATCTACGGCGACTCGCCGCTCGGCCGGCCGATCCTGGGCACCCAGGAGACCGTCAAGGCGCTGACCAGGGACCAAATCGCGGGCTTCTTCCACCGCCGCTACAAGCCCGAGCAGCTGGTGGTCGCCGCGGCCGGCAACCTGGACCACGCCCAGGTGGTCCGGATGGTCCGGAAGGCGTTCGCGCCGGTGCTGGCGAAGTCCACCGGCCACCCCACCGAGGTCCGCCGCGGCGTCCGCGCGGTCCGGACGGCCGGGAAGGTCGAGGTGCTCAACCGCGCCACCGAGCAGGCCCACCTGGTGCTCGGGGTCCCCGGCGTGCCCCGCCACGACGACCGTCGCTGGGCGCTCGGGGTGCTGAACGCCGCCCTCGGCGGCGGGATGAGCTCCCGGCTGTTCCAGGAGGTCAGGGAGAAGCGCGGGCTGGCCTACTCGGTCTACTCGTACTCGTCCTCCTACGCCGACAGCGGCCTGTTCGGCATCTACGCCGGCTGCCAGCCGAAGCGGGTCGAGGAGGTGCTGCGGCTCTGCCGCGAGGAGCTCGCCAAGGTGGTCGCCGACGGTATCACCGAGGAGGAGCTGACCCGGGCGATCGGGCAGATCTCCGGCTCCACCGTGCTCGGCATGGAGGACACCGGCTCGCTGATGAACCGGATCGGCAAGGCCGAACTCAGCTACGGCCACCACCTGTCGGTGGACGAGATGCTGGAGAAGATCGCCTCGGTCACCCTGGACGACGTGCACGCGGTGGCCCGGGACGTGCTCGGCGCGCACAAGCCCTCGCTCGCGCTGATCGGCCCGATCCCCAAGAAGCGGGCCGACGCGCTCGCGGACCTGCTGGCCTGAGAGGACACCCCGCATGACGCTGTCCGTCGCCGTGATCGGCGCCACCGGCCGGATCGGCTCCGAGGCGGTCAAGGCCGTCTCGGCCGCCGCCGACCTGGAGCTGACCGCCACCCTGAGCCGGAACTCCTCGCTGGAGGAGCTGAAGGGCACCCGGGTGGCCGTCGAGCTCACCCACCCCGACGCGGTGATGGCCAACCTGGAGCACTGCGTCCGGAACGGCATCCACGTGGTCACCGGCACCACCGGCTGGACCGAGGAGCGGCTCGCCACCCTGCGCGGCTGGCTCGCCGACGCCCCCGGGGTCGGCGTGCTGATCGCGCCGAACTTCTCGATCGGCGCCGTGCTCTCGATGAAGTTCGCCCAGCAGGCCGCGAAGTACTTCGAGACCGTCGAGGTCGTCGAACTGCACCACAACCGCAAGGCGGACGCCCCCAGCGGCACCGCCGCCCGGACCGCCCAGCTGATCGCGGCCGCCCGTGACGCGGCCGGCCTGCCCCGGCAGAGCGACCCGACCACGCACGGCCTGCCCGGCGCCCGGGGCGCCGACGTGGACGGCGTGCCGGTGCACTCGGTCCGGCTGCGCGGCCTGCTGGCGCACCAGGAGGTGCTGCTCGGCGACACCGGCGAGACCCTGACGATCCGTCACGACTCGCTGCACCACAGCTGCTTCATGCCGGGCATCCTGCTCGGCGTGCGCCGGGTGGTCGACACCCCGGGGCTGACCTTCGGCCTCGAACACTTCCTGGACCTCTGAGATGACCTCCCGTACCGGTTTCTTCCTGCTCTCCGGCGCCCTGCTGCTGGTCTCGCTGATCTGCGTCGGCGAGGGCGTCCAGCTGATCGCCACCGGCAAGCCGCTCGGCATCGGCCTGGGGCTCTGCGCCTTCGTCATCCCCGGCGTCGGCGTCTGGTTCCTCCGGCAGACCGTGCGCTTCGGCCGGGCCAGCGAGCAGCTGGCCGGGGAGCTGGCGGCCGAGGGCGGCCTGCCGGAGGACGAGCTGCGCCGGACCGGGGGCGGCCGGATCGACCGCGCCTCGGCCGACGAGGTGTTCGCCCGGCGGCAGGCCGAGGCCGAACAGAGCCCGGGGGACTGGCGGGTGTTCTTCCGCCTCGCCGTGGCGTACGCCGACGCCGGTGACACGCCGCGGGCCCGAAAGACCATGCAGCACGCCATCAAGCTGCACGGCAGCACCGACGCAAGGAGCAACGCGTGAGCGACGCAGCAGGACCTGTCTTCCGCAGTGACGTGACCGTCGAGCTGGTCCGAAGCTCGGCCCAGGACTCGGACGTGATCTGGGCGGCCCGGGTCTCCACCGCGGGCGAGCAGTCCCTGGAGGCGCTCCAGCAGGACCCGGAGAAGTCCACCGGTCTGATCAACTACCTGATGCGCGACCGGCACGGCACCCCGTTCGAGCACAACTCGATGACCTTCTTCATCAGTGCGCCGATCTTCGTCTTCCGCGAGTTCCACCGGCACCGCAGCGGCTGGTCCTACAACGAGGAGTCCGGCCGCTACCGCAACCTGCAGCCGGTCTTCTACGTGCCCGGCGAGGACCGCAAGCTGGTCCAGGAGGGCCGCCCGGGCCGCTACGAGTTCGTCGACGGCACCCCCGAGCAGGCCAAGATCACCGCCGAGGCGATGGAGGCGTCCTACCGGGCCTCCTACACCGCGTACCAGGAGATGCTGGACGCCGGGGTCGCCCGCGAGGTGGCCCGGGCCGTGCTGCCGGTCGGACTCTTCTCCTCGATGTACGCGACCTGCAACGCGCGCTCGCTGATGCACTTCCTCTCGCTGCGGACCAAGAAGGAGAACGCCACCGTGCCGTCCTTCCCGCAGCGCGAGATCGAGATGGTCGCCGAGGGCATGGAGGCGGCGTGGGCCAAGCTCATGCCACTCACCCATGCGGCCTTCGGGAAGCACGGCCGGGTAGCCCCCTGACCTGGCCCGACGGGCATATGAGTGGCCTGGACGGCACGTCTGGATTGCGACCCTCCGGGGCGCTCCCTAGGCTCAGGTCACGGATTCCGGTGCTGCTTGAACCCCCGAGCACGCAGCACCGGAATCCCCTTGCCGGAGCGCCGACGGCAGCTCGGCAGCACCCCTCACCTGTCCGAACCCTGGACCGGCCTGGGTACCCCCCGGTCGCCTACGAGTAGTTTTGGACGCATGGCTCCGACCTCCACCCCCCAGACGCCCTTCGGCCGGGTCCTGACCGCGATGGTCACCCCGTTCACCGCCGACGGCGGCCTCGACCTCGACGGCGCCCAGCGCCTCGCCACCCACCTGGTGGACTCCGGCAACGACGGGCTGGTGCTGAACGGCACCACCGGCGAGTCCCCGACCACCAGCGACGCCGAGAAGGCCCAGCTGGTCCGCGCGGTGCTGGAGGCGGTAGGAGACCGGGCGCACATCGTCGCCGGGGTCGGCACCAACGACACCCGCCACAGCGTCGAGCTGGCCCGGCAGGCCGAGGCCGCCGGGGCCCACGGCCTGCTGGTGGTCACGCCGTACTACAGCAAGCCCCCGCAGGAGGGCCTGTACCGGCACAGCGTCACCATCGCGGACGCCACCGAGCTCCCGGTGATGCTCTACGACATCCCCGGCCGCAGCGGTGTCGCGCTCGCCACCGAGACCCTGGTCCGGCTCGGCGAGCACCCGCGGATCGTCGCCAACAAGGACGCCAAGGGCGACCTCGGCGCGGCCTCCTGGGCGATCGCCCGCAGCGGCCTGGCCTGGTACTCCGGCGACGACATCCTCAACCTGCCGCTGCTGTCGGTCGGCGCGGTGGGCGTGGTCAGCGTGGTCGGCCACGTGGTCGCGGCCGAGTTGCGGGCCCTGCTCGACGCCTACCAGGCGGGCGACGTGGCCAAGGCCACCGCGATCCACCAGGGTCTGCTGCCGGTGTTCAGCGGTATGTTCCGGACCCAGGGCGTGATCCTCACCAAGGCCGCGCTGACCCTCCAGGGTCACCCGGCCGGACCGCTCCGGCTGCCACTGATCTCCGCCACGCCGGAGGAGATCGCCCGACTGAGGAAGGATCTCGCCGCCGGCGGGGTACACCTGTAGCAAGACAAGACGTGCGCGCCCCCGGCTCGCCGGACCTCCCGAGGTCTGCCGCTGAACCGGAACGACGGCGCGAAGCACCAGGACCTGGCAAGTAGGAAACCATCGAGGCACGCACGCCATATGTCCCCAGGGCGCGAACCCCTTGGCATGTGGCGTGCGTCGTAAGGAGAGTCTTTTGAGTCACCCGCACCCCGAACTCGGCGCCGCCCCCGCACTCAAGCCGGGCGCCGTACGCATCACCCCGCTCGGCGGGCTCGGCGAGATCGGTCGCAACATGACCGTGCTCGAGCACGAGGGCCGACTGCTCATCATCGACTGCGGCGTGCTGTTCCCCGAGGACGAGCAGCCCGGCATCGACCTGATCCTGCCGGACTTCTCGTCCATCCGGGACCGGCTCGACAAGATCGACGGCATCGTCCTGACCCACGGTCACGAGGACCACATCGGGGCCGTCCCGTACCTGCTCCGGGAGAACCCGGACATCCCGCTGATCGGCTCCAAGCTCACCCTCGCGCTGATCGAGGCCAAGCTCGCCGAGCACCGGATCCGCCCGTACGTGCTGGAGGTCAAGGAGGGCGAGCGCGAGCGCATCGGCCCCTTCGACTGCGAGTTCATCGCGGTCAACCACTCCATCCCGGACGCCCTCGCGGTGGCCGTCCGCACCTCCGGCGGCATGGTCGTCGCCACCGGTGACTTCAAGATGGACCAGCTCCCGCTGGACGGCCGGCTGACCGACCTCCCGGCCTTCGCCAAGCTGGCCGAGGAGGGCATCGACCTGCTGCTGGTGGACTCCACCAACGCCGAGGTCCCCGGCTTCATCCCGCACGAGCGGGACATCTCGGCCGCGCTGCGCACCGTCTTCTCGAACGCGGACAAGCGCATCATCGTGGCCTCCTTCGCCAGCCACGTGCACCGCATCCAGCAGGTGCTGGACGCCGCGCACGAGCACAAGCGCAAGGTCGCCTTCGTCGGCCGCTCGATGGTCCGCAACATGGGCATCGCCCGTGACCTCGGCTACCTCAAGGTGCCGGGCAACATGATCGTCGACGTCAAGACCCTGGACGACCTGCCGGACAAGGACGTCGTCCTGGTCTGCACCGGCTCCCAGGGCGAGCCGATGGCCGCGCTGTCCCGGATGGCCAACCGCGACCACCAGATCCGGATCGTCGAGGGCGACACGGTCATCATGGCCTCGTCGCTGATCCCCGGTAACGAGACCGCGATCTACCGGGTCATCAACGGCCTGACCCGCTGGGGCGCCAACGTTGTCCACAAGGGCAACGCCAAGGTGCACGTCTCCGGCCACGCCTCGGCCGGCGAGCTGCTGTACTTCTTCAACATCTGCAAGCCGAAGAACCTGATGCCGGTGCACGGCGAGTGGCGCCACCTGCGGGCCTGCGCCGACCTCGGCATCAAGACCGGCATCCCGAAGAACCGCACGGTCATCGCCGAGGACGGTGTCGTGGTCGACCTGGACAAGGGCGTCGCGAAGATCGTCGGCAAGGTCCAGGCCGGTTACGTGTACGTGGACGGGTCGTCCGTCGGCGACATCACCGAGCCCACCCTGAAGGACCGCCGGATCCTCGGCGAGGAGGGCTTCATCTCGGTCTTCGTGGTGGTCGACTCCACCAGCGGCAAGATCGTGAGCGGCCCGAGCATCCAGGCCCGCGGCTCCGGCATCGACGACGGCGCCTTCGGCCCCGTGGTGGCCAAGCTCCAGGAGGCCCTGGACCGGTCGGCGAGCGACGGCGTGCTGGAGGTCCGGCAGATCCAGCAGCTGGTCCGCCGGACCATCGGCAAGTGGGTGGCGGACAACTACCGCCGCCGGCCGATGATCCTCCCGGTCGTGGTCGAGGTCTGATTTGACTTGGGGCAGCCCGGTGCGTAATGTTCTCCGGGTTGCCCCAAGCGGCCGCCGGAACTTCTCTGAGTGAATTCGGGAAGTGAAAGCAGCCCCAGAAACTCTGCTAGAGTTCGGGAGCGCCGAAAGGCAAAAGCTGAAAGATGAAATGAAACTCCGGAAAACGGAGCGGAAAACATCTGATAAGCTTGAAACACGAAAGAACGAAGCGCCCGGAGGGTCCGCCTGATAAGCGGCTCGAAGGAAGTGTCCGTTCCTTGAGAACTCAACAGCGTGCCAAAAGTCAACGCCAGATATGTTGACATCCCCGGCCTCGGATTATTCTGGGGTTGGAGATTCCTTTATGAAGTAAAACACTAGCGAGGACGCAGTGCGCGGGACCGCCTATTCCGGTGGTTGCCGTGCCGCTCAACGCGAGTGGTTGCAGGATTACCTGCAGACATTCACGGAGAGTTTGATCCTGGCTCAGGACGAACGCTGGCGGCGTGCTTAACACATGCAAGTCGAACGATGAAGCTCTTCGGAGTGGATTAGTGGCGAACGGGTGAGTAACACGTGGGAAATCTGCCCTGCACTCTGGGACAAGCCTTGGAAACGAGGTCTAATACCGGATATGACCTTCCTCTGCATGGGGGTTGGTGGAAAGCTCCGGCGGTGCAGGATGGTCCCGCGGCCTATCAGCTTGTTGGTGGGGTAATGGCCTACCAAGGCGACGACGGGTAGCCGGCCTGAGAGGGCGACCGGCCACACTGGGACTGAGACACGGCCCAGACTCCTACGGGAGGCAGCAGTGGGGAATATTGCACAATGGGCGAAAGCCTGATGCAGCGACGCCGCGTGAGGGATGACGGCCTTCGGGTTGTAAACCTCTTTCAGCAGGGAAGAAGCGCAAGTGACGGTACCTGCAGAAGAAGCACCGGCTAACTACGTGCCAGCAGCCGCGGTAATACGTAGGGTGCGAGCGTTGTCCGGAATTATTGGGCGTAAAGAGCTCGTAGGCGGCTTGTCGCGTCGGTTGTGAAAGCCCGGGGCTTAACCCCGGGTCTGCATTCGATACGGGCAGGCTTGAGTGTGGTAGGGGAGATCGGAATTCCTGGTGTAGCGGTGAAATGCGCAGATATCAGGAGGAACACCGGTGGCGAAGGCGGATCTCTGGGCCATTACTGACGCTGAGGAGCGAAAGCGTGGGGAGCGAACAGGATTAGATACCCTGGTAGTCCACGCCGTAAACGTTGGGAACTAGGTGTTGGCGACATTCCACGTCGTCGGTGCCGCAGCTAACGCATTAAGTTCCCCGCCTGGGGAGTACGGCCGCAAGGCTAAAACTCAAAGGAATTGACGGGGGCCCGCACAAGCAGCGGAGCATGTGGCTTAATTCGACGCAACGCGAAGAACCTTACCAAGGCTTGACATATACCGGAAACGGCTAGAGATAGTCGCCCCCTTGTGGTCGGTATACAGGTGGTGCATGGTTGTCGTCAGCTCGTGTCGTGAGATGTTGGGTTAAGTCCCGCAACGAGCGCAACCCTTGTTCTGTGTTGCCAGCATGCCTTTCGGGGTGATGGGGACTCACAGGAGACTGCCGGGGTCAACTCGGAGGAAGGTGGGGACGACGTCAAATCATCATGCCCCTTATGTCTTGGGCTGCACACGTGCTACAATGGTCGGTACAAAGGGCTGCGATGCCGCGAGGCGGAGCGAATCCCAAAAAGCCGGCCTCAGTTCGGATTGGGGTCTGCAACTCGACCCCATGAAGTTGGAGTTGCTAGTAATCGCAGATCAGCATGCTGCGGTGAATACGTTCCCGGGCCTTGTACACACCGCCCGTCACGTCACGAAAGTCGGTAACACCCGAAGCCGGTGGCCTAACCCGTAAGGGGAGGAGCCGTCGAAGGTGGGACCAGCGATTGGGACGAAGTCGTAACAAGGTAGCCGTACCGGAAGGTGCGGCTGGATCACCTCCTTTCTAAGGAGCACATGGCCGGATGTGAGCGAATGTCTCACACGGTTGCTCATGGGTGGAACGTTGACTATTCGGCACACACGGTTGAAGTCGTCAGTACTGTCCTTCGGGGCGTGGAACGCGGTGGATGTCGGGTGTGTCGGGCACGTTGTTGGGTCCTGAGGGAACGGCCGTCATGGTCGTTGCTTCAGTGCCGGTCCTACTCGAGTGGTGCGTGAGCACTGTGAGGGTGGGTGTCTGGTCGTTGTTTGAGAACTGCACAGTGGACGCGAGCATCTGTGGCCAAGTTTTTAAGGGCGCACGGTGGATGCCTTGGCACTAGGAACCGATGAAGGACGTGGGAGGCCACGATAGTCCCCGGGGAGCCGTCAACCAGGCTTTGATCCGGGGGTTTCCGAATGGGGAAACCCGGCAGTCGTCATGGGCTGTCACCCGCACCTGAACACATAGGGTGTGTGGAGGGAACGAGGGGAAGTGAAACATCTCAGTACCCTCAGGAAGAGAAAACAACCGTGATTCCGGGAGTAGTGGCGAGCGAAACCGGATGAGGCTAAACCGTTTTGGTGTGAGACCCGGCAGGGGTTGCCAGAGCGGGGTCGTGGGAAAGTTCTTGATCGGTCTGCCGGCCGGTCGGTGAGTCAGAAACCGTATGGATAGTCGAAGGACATGCGAAAGGTCCGGCGTAGAGGGTAAGACCCCCGTAGACGAAATCTGTGCGGCTCACTTGAGCTTCTCCCAAGTAGCACGGAGCCCGAGAAATTCCGTGTGAATCTGGCGGGACCACCCGCTAAGCCTAAATATTCCCTAGTGACCGATAGCGGATAGTACCGTGAGGGAATGGTGAAAAGTACCGCGGGAGCGGAGTGAAATAGTACCTGAAACCGTGTGCCTACAAGCCGTGGGAGCGTCGGACAGTGGGCTTGCCCATTGTCTCGTGACTGCGTGCCTTTTGAAGAATGAGCCTGCGAGTTTGCGGTGTGTAGCGAGGTTAACCCGTGTGGGGTAGCCGTAGCGAAAGCGAGTCCGAATAGGGCGATTCAGTTGCATGCCCAAGACCCGAAGCGGAGTGATCTAGCCATGGGCAGGTTGAAGCGGAGGTAAGACTTCGTGGAGGACCGAACCCACCAGGGTTGAAAACCTGGGGGATGACCTGTGGTTAGGGGTGAAAGGCCAATCAAACTCCGTGATAGCTGGTTCTCCCCGAAATGCATTTAGGTGCAGCGTCACGTGTTTCTTGCCGGAGGTAGAGCACTGGATAGGCGATGGGCCTCACCGGGTTACTGACCTTAGCCAAACTCCGAATGCCGGTAAGTGAGAGCGTGGCAGTGAGACTGTGGGGGATAAGCTCCATGGTCGAGAGGGAAACAGCCCAGAACACCGACTAAGGTCCCTAAGCGTGTGCTAAGTGGGAAAGGATGTGGAGTCGCAGAGACAACCAGGAGGTTGGCTTAGAAGCAGCCACCCTTGAAAGAGTGCGTAATAGCTCACTGGTCAAGTGATTCCGCGCCGACAATGTAGCGGGGCTCAAGTACACCACCGAAGTCGTGTCATTGCAGCTATAGGGCCAACGCCCGCTGTGATGGGTAGGGGAGCGTCGTGTGCCGGGTGAAGCAGCGGAGGAATCCAGTTGTGGACGGTTCACGAGTGAGAATGCAGGCATGAGTAGCGATACAAGAGTGGGAAACTCTTGCGCCGATTGACCAAGGGTTCCTGGGTCAAGCTGATCTGCCCAGGGTAAGTCGGGACCTAAGGCGAGGCCGACAGGCGTAGTCGATGGACAACGGGTTGATATTCCCGTACCCGCTTTGAAGCGCCAACGTCGAACCTCTGAATGCTAAAGCCGCGAAGCCGGCCTGGAGTCTTCGGACAAAGGGACGTGGTGGAGCCGCTGACCCAACAGGGTAGTAGGTGAGCGATGGGGTGACGCAGGAAGGTAGTCCAGCCCGGGCGGTGGTTGTCCCGGGGTAAGGGTGTAGGCCGAGTGATAGGCAAATCCGTCACTCATTGAGGCTGAGACCTGATGCCGAGCCGATTGTGGTGAAGTGGATGATCCTATGCTGTCGAGAAAAGCCTCTAGCGAGTTTCATGGCGGCCCGTACCCCAAACCGACTCAGGTGGTCAGGTAGAGAATACCGAGGCGTTCGGGTGAACTATGGTTAAGGAACTCGGCAAAATGCCCCCGTAACTTCGGGAGAAGGGGGGCCGGAACTGGTGATGGAATTTACTTCCTGAGCTGGGGCCGGCCGCAGAGACCAGCGAGAAGCGACTGTTTACTAAAAACACAGGTCCGTGCGAAGCCGTAAGGCGATGTATACGGACTGACGCCTGCCCGGTGCTGGAACGTTAAGGGGACCGGTTAGTCTAGTTTCGACTAGGCGAAGCTGAGAACTTAAGCGCCAGTAAACGGCGGTGGTAACTATAACCATCCTAAGGTAGCGAAATTCCTTGTCGGGTAAGTTCCGACCTGCACGAATGGCGTAACGACTTCTCGACTGTCTCAACCATAGGCCCGGTGAAATTGCATTACGAGTAAAGATGCTCGTTTCGCGCAGCAGGACGGAAAGACCCCGGGACCTTTACTATAGCTTGATATTGGTGTTCGGTTCGGCTTGTGTAGGATAGGTGGGAGACTTTGAAGCGGCAACGCCAGTTGTTGTGGAGTCGTCGTTGAAATACCACTCTGGTCGTGCTGGATGTCTAACCTGGGTCCGTGATCCGGATCAGGGACAGTGTCTGGTGGGTAGTTTAACTGGGGCGGTTGCCTCCTAAAGAGTAACGGAGGCGCCCAAAGGTTCCCTCAGCCTGGTTGGCAATCAGGTGTTGAGTGTAAGTGCACAAGGGAGCTTGACTGTGAGACCGACGGGTCGAGCAGGGACGAAAGTCGGGACTAGTGATCCGGCGGTAGCTTGTGGAAGCGCCGTCGCTCAACGGATAAAAGGTACCCCGGGGATAACAGGCTGATCTTCCCCAAGAGTCCATATCGACGGGATGGTTTGGCACCTCGATGTCGGCTCGTCGCATCCTGGGGCTGGAGTAGGTCCCAAGGGTTGGGCTGTTCGCCCATTAAAGCGGTACGCGAGCTGGGTTTAGAACGTCGTGAGACAGTTCGGTCCCTATCCGCTGTGCGCGTAGGAATATTGAGAAGGGCTGTCCCTAGTACGAGAGGACCGGGACGGACGAACCTCTGGTGTGCCAGTTGTTCTGCCAAGGGCATGGCTGGTTGGCTACGTTCGGGAGGGATAACCGCTGAAAGCATCTAAGCGGGAAGCCTGCTTCGAGATGAATATTCCCACCTCCTTGAGAGGGTAAGGCTCCCAGTAGACGACTGGGTTGATAGGCCGGATGTGGAAGCCCTGTAAGGGGTGGAGCTGACCGGTACTAATAGGCCGAGGGCTTGTCCTCAGTTGCTCGCGTCCACTGTGTTGTTCTGAAACAACGACCCCACACCGTTTGGTCACGGGTGTGGTGCGGTCATACAGTTTCATAGTGTTTCGGTGGTCATAGCGTGAGGGAAACGCCCGGTTACATTCCGAACCCGGAAGCTAAGCCTCATAGCGCCGATGGTACTGCAGGGGGGACCCTGTGGGAGAGTAGGACGCCGCCGAACAATCATTCCAAAGAAGCCCCCTCCCATTCGGGAGGGGGCTTCTTTGCGTTAACCTTCGCGAATGCAGAACCTGACCCTGACCTGGCAGACGGCCGGCGGCACCGCTGCCGTCCTGCTCGGCGCCGCCTATGCGGCCAAGCGGGTGGCGCGGCCGGGCGTTGCGGTGGTCTGCCGGGAGGCGGGGACGCTGCTGGCGCTCTTCACGCTGTGGCAGTTGGTCGGGCACCTCTCGGTGCTGAGCACGGACCACGCGCTCGATCGGGCGGACTGGATCCATCGCACCGAGCTGGCCTGGGGGCTGCCCGACGAGGCGGCCCTGCAGCGGTCGGCGCGGGAACACTCCTGGGTGATCTCTGCGGCCAACTACTACTACGCGGTGATGCACTTCGGGGTGATGCTGGTACTGCTGGCGTGGGTGTTCGTCCGGCACCGTGCCCGGTACGCCTGGTTGCGGAACACGGTGGTGCTGACCACGGCGGCCTGTCTGCTGATCCAGTTCCTGCCGGTGGCGCCCCCGCGGATGCTGCCGGGGAACGGCTTCGTCGACGTGGCGGCGGAGTACGGGCAGTCGGTCTACGGCGGTGCCGTGGGCGGGGTGGTGGCGGACCAGCTCTCCGCGATGCCGTCCGTGCACGTGGCCTGGTGCGTGATCGTCGCCGTCGCGGTGGCCGTGATCGCGCGCGGGCCCTGGCGCTGGCTGGCGGTCCTGCACCCGGTGATCACCGTCTATGTGGTGGTGGTGACGGCCAACCACTTCTGGGCCGACGGGCTGGTGGCGGTGGGGCTGCTGCTGATCGTCTACCTGGTGCAGCACGCGTTCTCCGGCTGGCGGCGTACGGAGCGGCCGGCCGCCGAGCCCGCCCCGGTCCGGGACCGGGCGGGCAGCAGCAGCTGACCCTGGGTCAGCGGCCCAGCAGCGCGTCCACCTCGGCCTGGTAGAGCAGCGCGGGGTCGAACCCCATGCCGCCGAAGTGGCCGGTCAGTTCCAGTGAGAGCGCCCCGTGCAGCCTGGTCCAGGTGACCATGGCCAGGTGCAGCGCCTGCGGCGAGGCGTTGTGGCCGCCGTCCCAGGCCCGGTGGGACGCCAGGTGGGTGTCGAACGTGGTGTCGGCGGCGGCCGTCGGAATCGCCGCGCAGGCGTCCAGCAGCACCTGCATGATCTCGGCCGCGATCAGGGTGACGTCCTGCGGGGCGTGGTAGCCGGGGATCGGCGTGCCGTAGATCAGGAAGTAGCGGTGCGGATCCGCCAGCCCCCAGTCGCGGAGGGCGTGGGCGACCGTGCCGAGCTCGGGTTCGTCGGCGGCCGCGGCCTTGATGGTGTCCGCCAGGCTGCGGTAGGCGTCCGTGATCAGCTCGGTGATCAGCTCGTCCCGGCCGGCGAAGTACCGGTACAGCGCGGGGCCGCTCATGCCCAGCTGCTTGGCGATCGCGTTCAGCGACAGGGCGGACGAGCCGGCGGCGGCGATCTGTTCCCGGGCCCGTTCCTTGACCTCGGCCCGCACCTGCTCGCGGTAGCGCTCGCGGGGGGTTCTCGTCTCGGTCCCGGCCATCGGCCACCCTCTCGATAGAAGCTGACAAGTTGGTGAGACCCTATCACTGAAGCCCTTGACGACTCCCTCTAGCGACAGTTATAACTTGTAACGAAGCAAAGCAGCGCTCACCAACGTGGAGGTCGTCATGCAGGTCCAGGAGCTCGTCGAGGTCGTTCTGCCCGGCACGGTCGAGCCCGAGGGCTTCGAGCTGCGCCGAGGCGCGGTGCCCGTTCCCGGTGCCGGGCAGGTGGTGGTGGCGATGGAGGCGACCGGTGTCTCGTTCGCCGAGCAGCAGATGCGCCGGGGCCGCTACTTCGACCAGCCCGCCTACCCGTTCGTCCCGGGCTACGACCTGGTCGGCACCGTGCTGACCACCGGCCCCGGCGTGCCCGACGACCTGCGCGGCCGCCGGGTGGCGGCGCTGACCAAGGTCGGCGCCTGGGCCAGCCACGTGCTGGTGGACGCGGCCGACCTGGTCGACGTCCCGGACGGGGTGTCGGCGACGCAGGCCGAGGGCGCGGTGCTCAACGGTCTGACGGCGTGGCAGATGCTGCACGGCAAGGCCCGGGTCCGGGCCGGGCAGACCGTGCTGGTGCACGGCGCGAACGGCGGCGTGGGCTCGCTGCTGGTCCAGCTGGCCGCCCTCGCCGGGGCCCGGGTGATCGGCACCGCCTCGGCCCGGCACCACGAGGCGCTGCGGGCGATGGGGGTGACCCCGGTCGACTACCGGACCGAGGACGTCCCGGCCCGGGTCCGCGAGCTCGCCCCCGGCGGGGTGGACGCGGTCTTCGACCACATCGGCGGCCGCAGCGTGGTCGACTCCTGGAGCCTGCTCGCGCCGGGCGGCACTCTGGTCTCGTACGGCAGCGCCGCCACCCGGGACGACACCGGCTCCCGGTACTGGCCGGTGCTGAAGATCCTCGGCCGGATCTGGACCTGGAACACCCTCCCGAACGGCCGGCACGCGTACTTCTACAACGTCTGGGCCGGCCGGTCGACCGGCCGGGACGGCTTCCGGGCCCGGCTGCGGGCCGACCTCACGCAGGTCTTCGACGCACTGCGGCGCGGTGAGCTGACCGCCCTGGTCGCGGCCGAGCTGCCGCTGGCCCGGATCGCCGAGGCTGTCCGGCTGGCGGAGTCGGGCACGGTGGCGGGCAAGGTCGTGCTCACCCCGTAGGCGCCGGGGCCGTCAGGTGTTCTCCGGCGTGAGCCCGGCGCGGGTGGCCAGCAGGGCCGCCTGCACCCGGGTGTCCGCGCCGGTGCGGTCGAGGATGGTGTCGATCAGCGTCTTCACCGAGTCGGGGCCGATGCCGAGCCGGAGGGCGATCTCCAGGTTGGGCATGCCGGCGCCGAGCAGGGCCAGCGCCTCGCGCTCGGCCGGGGCGAGGGCCGCGATCCGGCGGGCCGCCTCGGTGCCCGGGTCCTCCGGGTCGGCCGGGTCACCTTCGAGCATCCGCTTGACGACCAGTCCGGTGACCCCGGGGGAGAGCACGGCGTCCCCGGCGGCGGCCGCTCGGACGGCGCTGATCAGTTCGTGCGGGCCGTCGTCCTTGAGCAGGAAGCCGCTGGCGCCGGAGCGCAGCGCCCGGGTGACGTTCTCCTCCTCGCCGAAGGTGGTCAGCATGACGACGGCCGGCCGGGGGTCGAGCCGGATCAGCTGGTCGATCGCGGCCAGCCCGTCCAGGACCGGCATCCGGATGTCGACCAGCGCCACGTCGACCGGGGTGCGAGCCGCCTCCGCGACGGCCTCGGCGCCGTTGGCGGCCTCGGCCACCACCTCGATGTCCTCGGCGTGCTGGAGGACCAGGCGCAGACCGGCCCGGATGCCGGGCTCGTCGTCGGCCAGCAGCACCCGGATCGGTGTGGCCCGCTCAGCGCTGTCGTCGGTCATGCGCAGCTCCCGGTCGATGGGTGGTCAGGGTGCCAGGGGGGTGGTGAAAGTGATGATTTCGGACAGAACATCACTTTTGAAACAGTACCGGGTGACCAGCAGCCGGTCGCTCTCCGTGGTCCGGCCGGTGTACGGGTACAGGCAGTCGGTGGTGCCGCCGGGCCGGGTCGGTTCGCGGCCGGCGGCGGCGGAGCGGACCGAGGGGCTGTCCGGGCCGACCACCGAGGTGACCTGACTCGTGCTCATACCGGTGTGCACGGCACTGACCGGCGGCGGGCCGTCGTACGGGCGGGTCTGCTGGACCAGGCCGAGGCCGAGCAGCAGGATCACCCCGAGCCCGGCCAGCCCGAGGGCGGCCGACACGGCGCTGGCGAGCTGGCGCCGGAGCCGCCCGCCGGCGCCCGCCGGGAGGGCGAGCGGGGCGGGGCCGTCGCCGGTGGCCTGTTCGGCCCGGGCCCCGGCGGCGGGCGGGTCGGTGGGGAGGATCGCCCGGACCTCGAACTCGCCGCCGGGCACCGGGCCGACGGTCAGCCGGCCGCCCAGCACCGCGACCCGTTCGCGCAGGCCGTCCAGGCCCCGGCCGCTGCCGAGCCCGGTGGTGACGGCCGGCGGGACGGGCGGCGCGCCGTTGATCACCGTCACCTCGACACTGCCGGGCAGCTGGGCCACCGTCACCTCGACGGTGGCGCCGACCGCGTACCGGTGCACGTTGGTGAGCGCCTCCCGGACCACCCGGTTGACGGCCCGTCGGACCTGCGGCCGGACCTCGGTCAGGTCCTCGCCCTGCCAGTCGAGGGAGACCGGGATGCCCGCCGCGCGGGACTCCTCGACCAGGGCCAGGATGTCGGCCCGGGTGCCGGTCGCGTCGGTGAGCGCGTCCGTGCCGGTGTCCCGGCCGAGCGGGCCGAGGACGCCGAGCACCTGGCGCAGCTCGTCCATCGCGTCCCGGCTGGCCTGCCGGAGCTGTTCGGCCTCGCCGCTGAGCTGGGGCGCCTGCCGGTCCAGGGCGAGCTCCAGGCCGCCGGCGTGCAGGGAGATCAGGCTGAGCCGGTGGCCGACCAGGTCGTGCATCTCGGCGGCGATCCTGGACCGCTCCTGGATCCGGGACTCGTTCTCGGCGGAGCGCTTGGCCCGTTCGGCCGCCGCCGTGCGCTCGCGCAGTGCGCCGACCAGCTGGTCCTGCTGCCCGGCGGCGGTGCCGACCAGGCCGGGGATCAGTACCGCGACCACCGCCAGCACCCCGCCCTGGGCGAGCGCGTACTGCCAGCGGCCGCCCTGCCAGTAGTCCAGCCGGACTTCGCTGACCACCAGCGGGAGCAGCGCGGCGGTGACCAGGACCAGGTCGCGCCGCCAGGGGCGGCCGCCCCGGCGGGAGGCGGTGTAGCTGACGATCGCGGTGAGCATGGCGGCGCTGGGCAGCACCCCCACCAGGGCGGCCAGGCCGAGCAGCGCGGCGTCGGGGTACCGGTGCCGGAGCAGTGTGAAGGCGAGCGAGGCCGTGCCGAGGAACAGCAGGGTGCTGCGGTCGAGGGTGCCGGAGAGGCCGACGCTGCGCAGCGCCGCGTAGGTGATCAGCAGCACCACCCCGCCGACCACCGCCTCCAGCAGCCGGCGTCCGGGTGCGGAGGTGGCCGGGCGGTCGGCGGGCAGCAACGGTACGAAGCGCATCTCCCGATTGTGCCGGAGCGGAATCCGCTCTTCCGATTGGTCGCATCAGCCGATCGGATGACCCGGCGGTCGGCCGATCGCGGACTTCGGCTCCCGGCTCCCGGCGGAGGATGGCGGTAGGGCGACGGAAGGTGGCGGGAGATGAGCGGTCGACGGCTCGCGGTCGGGCTCGGGGCACTGGCGGTCCTGCTGGCCGCCTGCGGCGGTCCGACCGGCGAACGGACGACGGAACGGGTGACGCAACCCACGGTGCGGACCGCGCCGACGGTACCGGCGCAGCCGGGCACCCTGCTGCTGACCGACTTCGGGGGCGACACCGTGACCTTCGTCGACCCGGCCGCCGGCCCGACCGGCTCGGTCCGGGTCGGCACCGCGCCCTGGGGCGTGGCGCTCGGCCCGGACGGCCGGGCCTGGGTGGCGACCGCCGAAGGGGTGGCCGTGGTGGACACCCGGGAGCGCCGGCTGCTCGCGCTGGTGCCGTACCGGACCGCGACCGGTCCGGTCACCACCGGCGAGTACCGGGGCGGCGGCATGGGCATCGCGCTCTCGCCGGACGGGCGGCAGGTCTTCGTCGGGGTCAACGTCCCGGGGAGGCCGGGGGTGCTGGAGGTGCTCGACGCGGCGGAGCAGCGGGTCACCGACGTGGTGCCGGTCGGTCGGCGGCCGTTCGACGTGCTGGTGTCGCGGGACGGCCGGGAGGTGTACGCGGTCGGGCACGACTCCTTCGACGTGACGGCGGTGCCGGTGGACGGCCTGCGCCCGCGCCGGCTGGAGGTGGCGCCGTACAGCACGGCGGGCGGGCTCGGCTCCTGGCTGAAGCCGCACTATGCCGAAGTCCGGGACGACGGACGGCTGTTGCTGCCGTTCGAGGGGGAGCGGCTGGCGGTGCTGGACCCGACCACCGGGGCGGTGACGGTCGAGCGGATGACCGCCGACACCCACCAGCACGGCACCGCGCTGACCCCGGACGGCACCCTGCTGGTGGTCGGCACCGGACCGGTCGGGGCCGAGGACCACGGGCCGTCGCTGACGGTCCGGAGCCCGGGCGGCGCCGAGCGGCTGGTCCCGTTGGAGGGCCCGCACGAGGACGTCACGGTCTCCCGGGACGGCCGGACGGCGTACGTGACCGGCGGGTTCAGCCGGCCGGGCGGCTGGGACGGGATCACGGTGGTGGACCTGACGACCGGTCGGGCGGAGCGGCTCGCGGCGGGACGGCTGCCGCTCGGCGCGGTGGTGCTCTGAGCGGTCCGGGGCAGCTCGGACCGTGCGGAAAGCCCGCAGCCGGGCCGCCCGGTGGGGCGGGCGGCCCGGCTGCGGGTGTTCAGGTGGTGATGCAGCCCCCGTGAGGGCTCATCGGGTCGGGAGCAGCGCCCGGCCCCAGCCGCTCTCGGCGAGCGCGGCGGTGGCCGAGTACCAGGCGACCAGGCCCGCGGCGGCGGCGAGCCAGGCGCCCACCTTGCCGAGGCCCGAGCTGCTGTTCAGCACCCCGATCGCGCTGACCACCAGGGAGAGGGTGAACAGGGCGAAGATGAGTCGGCCGAACAGCCCGGAGTTCCAGGCGGCCAGGGTCAGGCTCAGCACGAGCAGGGCCCAGAGCAGCAGGAACAGCCCGGCGGCGTTCTTGCTCGCGCCGCCTGCCGCCGACCAGGTCGCCCAGAAGGCGCCGAGGCTGGTGAAGGCGGTGCCGGTGAAGCCGTCGCCGCTGCGCAGTTGCCAGAGGCCGGCGACGAAGAGGGTCAGCCCGCCGACCAGGTGGGCGACTGAGGCGGCGTCCTTGAGACCGGTGCCGGAGAAGATCCCGGTGCCGAGGATGCCGTACGCGAGAAGGGTCAGACCGAGAGCCAGGTAGCCGAGGTTGCCGGCATCGGCGGATCGGGCGTTCGCCCCGGTAGCTTCGTTGCTCACCGGAGGCTCCTTTCACTCTGGGCGCCGCGAACGCGGCAGGAGTGTGCGTGAAGGTGGGTGCGCGTGCCGGCCGTGGGCGCACGGAACCAGGGACGGTCCCACGGTGCGGGCGGCTGCGGCTGAATGATGAACCGGCAGGTCGGAGCTGCCGGTCGGTCCCCTCCGGGGTGTTCCCCGGTGAGATCGGTGTACCCGGCCCGAGCGGGCTTGTACCCTTGTGAATCCCACAATTTGTCCGGTCGTCAGATGTGTGGTGACGACTGCTGAACGAGCCCGACCGGGAGTGAGCGGATCAGCCCTGACGCTGCTCGGGGATCCGCAGGGTGAGGATGGCCATGTCGTCCGACGGCGGCTCGGCGGCGAACCGTTCGACCGCCCGCTGCACCCGGGCCGAGACCGCGCCGGCGGTCAGGCCGGTGCAGCCGGTGAGCACCGCGGCCAGCCCGTCGTCGCCCAACATCCGCTGGCCCTCCCGGCGTTCGGTGACGCCGTCGGTGACGCAGAGCAGCACCTCGCCGGGGTGCAGGGTGAACTGCTCGGCCACCAGGTCGAGTTCGTCCAGCACACCGAGCAGCGGCTGCGGGGTGGCGGCCGGGTCGACCCGGCCGTCGGTGGTCAGCCGCAGCGGCAGCGGGTGCCCGGCGCAGACCAGCGAGAGGTCGGTGCTGCCGTCCGGCCGGGGCGTCAACTCGCCGTAGAGCAGGGTGAGGAAGCGGCTGCGGGTGCCCTCGTCCAGGATCGCGGTGTTCAGCCGGCCGAGCAGCTGCGGGCCGTCCAGCCCCTCCCGGGCCAGCAGCCGGAGCGCGTGCCGGGCCAGCCCGGTGACGGCGGCGGCCTCCGGGCCGGTGCCGCAGACGTCGCCGATCGCGAAGCCGTAGGTGCCCTCGCGGATCGGGAAGATGTCGTAGAAGTCGCCGCCGACCTCGTTGCCCTCGCCCGCGGCCTGGTAGAAGACCTCCACCTCGACGCCCGGGATCTTCGGCAACTCCGGCGGCAGCAGCGCCCGTTGGAACGCCTGACTGGTGGCGGTGCGCTCGGAGTAGAGCCGGGAGTTGTCCAGCGCCAGGGCGGCCCGGCGGGACAGGTCCTCGGCCAGCTCCAGCATCTCCTGGCGGAACCGCAGGCCGCTGGAGACGCCGAGCACCAGCAGGCCGATCACCCGGTTCCGGGCGGCCAGCGGGAGCACCACGGTCTCGCCGAGCAGCCCGGCCAGCTCCGGACTGTCCGTCAGCCCGCTCTGCCGGGCGGCCTCGACCGGGGCGGTCCAGAACCGGACGCCGTTGTCGGGGCCGGCCTCCGGAGCCGGGGTCTTGTCCAGCAGCGCGCGCAGCTGGTCGATCCGGTCCTCGTCCTGGTGCAGCACGAACGCCAGCTCGGCCCCGGCGTCGTGGGTGGTGTAGACGGCGCACCAGGAGGCCAGCGTGGGCACCGCCATCTGGGCCATCAGGGCGAGCGTCTGGCCGTGCTCCAGGGTGCCCGCGAGCAGGTCGGACGCCTCCACCAGGAAGGACAGCGAGCCGCGCCGGAGCCGCTCCAGCTCGGTCAGCCGGGCGCTCTCCAGCGCCAGCGCGACCCGGTCGACGGCGAACTGCAGCCGCAGCGCGTCCTCGTTGTCGTACCGGCCGGGCCCGGCCGCGGCCACCCCGAGCGAACCGGTCAGCCGCCCGTCCACCTTGAGCGGGACGGTGATCAGCGACCGCAGCCCCGAACCGGCCAGCAGCGGCGCGACGTTGGGCCGGACCGCGAGGTCCTCGTGCACGGCGGGCAGCCGGGCCGAGTCGTACCGCCCGGCCCCCTCGTCGACCGCGATCGGCGGGACCAGCCGGCTCGCACGGGGCAGGCCGGTGGCGGCCCGCAGCTCGAACTCGGTCTCGTCGTCGGTGGTGAGCAGCAGGTACGCGGCGTCCGCGTCCAGCAGGTCGCGGGCCCGCTCGACGATCCGCTGCAGCAGGCCGCCCAGGTCGTCCGGGCCGATCGGCCCGACCAGCAGGTCGAGCGGCTCGGCCCCGGCCGGGGCGTCCGCGCCGGTCGCGGGGGAGCGGAGCACCGCCCGGTCGCTCTCGGGCACCAGCAGGCAGAGCGTGGACGGGACGCCGTGGGTGTCCCTGACCCGGACCTGCACGGCGTACACCTCGGGCTGCCCGTCCAGCCGGAGCGCGAAGCCGCCCTCCCAGCGGGCCAGCCGGAGCGTCTCGGCGAGCTCGGGACCGTCCGACGGCCAGAGCACGTACGTGGACCAGGGCCGGCCGACCGCCTGCTCGGCGGGGAGCCGGAACAGTGCCTCGGCGTCCTGGTTCCAACTGCTGACCAGGCCTTGGTCGTCGACCTGGACCACGGCCACCAGCACCGGGCCGTCGGCGCCCGGCAACTCGCCGCCGGGCAGGGCGGGCAGGGCGTACCGGGTGCCGATGATGTGGTCGGGGAGGGCGAGCCGGAACCAGACCGTCTTCTGCCCGGCGGAGTACTCGACGCCCCAGCAGGTGGAGATGGCCGAACACATCAGCAGGCCCCGGCCGCCCTCGCCGTCCGGGTCGCCGTAGCGCTCGGAGCTCTGCGCGGGGACGTTGGTGAACGAGGGCAGACCGCGCTCCGGGTGACGGTCCGTCACCTCGATCCGGATCGTCTCCTCCTCGCGCAGGCAGCACACCTCGGCGGCCGTACCGGCGTGCACGACGGCGTTCGTGACCAGCTCGCTGACCAGCACCACGGCGTCGTCGACCACCTCGGGCAGCCCCCAGCCGAGCAGGGCGTCGCGGACGAAGCCGCGCGCCGCGGCGGCCGACCTGCCGACCGGCTCGAAGGTGGCGGCTGCGCGCGCGGTGACCACGTGCCACTTCTCCCATCAGATCCGATTGCCCCGACCCGGTCGGATCTGCCCTTGGATCGGGCGTCCCGGGGTCGGTGCGGCGTCCCACCCTACTTTCCGGCGGCACCTCCGTGGGCCCGGTGGACGGAAAGAGCACCTCCGGGTGATTCCGGCCACTCCGCCGGGCGGGGACCGGCCCGCTCCGGGAGGGGCGCTTTGCGCTGCCCGGGTGCAGACCCTGTGCAACGGGACGGACACCCGGCGGCTGTGCTGTCAGACTGGGGGGTCCGCAGCACCCGGCCCAAGGGTTACGGTCGAGGTGCGCCGGCGTCGCCCCGAGTGCGGCGGGCCGGTGGTCACCCCGAAGGGGGTGGCGCGGAGACGGTCACAATCTGGGAGGGCCCCGTTGAGTTCGGCCACCAAGGACGTACCCGGTACCACCCCGACGGTCGCCCGCCAGGGCAGCCGTCCGACGGTGCGGGCCGCCTCGGGGCGGCGCCCGAACCACAACCGGGGGGCCGA
The DNA here is from genome assembly GCF_045041205.1 of Kitasatospora sp. NBC_00070. Taxonomy (NCBI): domain Bacteria; kingdom Bacillati; phylum Actinomycetota; class Actinomycetes; order Kitasatosporales; family Streptomycetaceae; genus Kitasatospora; species Kitasatospora sp. NBC_00070. Next base: position 5,164,072 of record NZ_CP108247.1, read on the forward strand.
GCCCGCCGATCTGCGCAAGCTGCTCGGTGCGCTGACCGCGATGCGGGACGGCAACTTCCGGCGGCGGTTGACGGTGCCCGGCGACGGGCCGCTGGCCGAGATCGCGGCGGTCTTCAACGAGGTGGCCGAGCGCAACCAGCACCTGACCGGTGAACTGGCCCGGGTCCGGCGGGCGGTGGGCCGGGAGGGGCGGCTCTCCGAGCGGCTGGAGAGCGGGGTCGGCGAGGGCGCCTGGATGGCGGCGGTCGACAACTGCAACGCGCTGATCGACGACCTGGCCCGCCCGATGGCCGAGGTCGGCCGGGTGCTCACCTCGATCTCCGAGGGCGACCTGGACCAGCGGATGGAGCTGCGCTCGGTCCACACCAACGGGGCCAGCCACCCGCTGCGCGGCGAGTTCCTCAAGGTCGGCCGGACGGTGAACGGGCTGGTGGACCAGCTGTCCGAGTTCACCGACGAGGTGACCCGGGTGGCCATCGAGGTGGGCACCGAGGGCAAGCTCGGCGGTCAGGCCAGGGTGCGCGGTGCGACCGGCAGTTGGAAGGACCTGGCCGACTCCGTCAACACCATGGCCGGCCGGCTGACCGCTCAGGTGCGCAACATCGCCGAGGTGACCACGGCGGTCGCCAAGGGCGACCTCTCGCACAAGGTCACGGTGGACGTGGCCGGCGAGATGCTGGAGCTGAAGAACACCGTCAACACGATGGTGGACCAGCTCAACGGCTTCTCCGCCCAGGTGACCCGGGTGGCCCGTGAGGTGGGCACCGAGGGCCGGCTCGGCGGGCAGGCCAAGGTGCCGGGCGTGGCCGGGGTCTGGCGCGACCTCACCGACTCGGTGAACTTCATGGCCAACAACCTGACCGCCCAGGTCCGGAACATCGCCGAGGTGACCACGGCGGTCGCCAAGGGCGACCTCTCGCGCAAGATCGAGGTGGACGCCCGGGGCGAGATCCTGGAGCTGAAGAACACCATCAACACGATGGTCGACCAGCTCTCCGGCTTCGCCGAGCAGGTCACCCGGGTGGCCCGCGCGGTCGGTACCGAGGGCATCCTCGGCGGCCAGGCCCAGGTGCCCGGGGTGGCCGGGGTCTGGAAGGACCTGACCGAGAACGTCAACTCGATGGCCAACAACCTGACCAGTCAGGTGCGGAACATCGCCCAGGTCACCACGGCCGTGGCGAAGGGCGACCTGTCGCAGAAGATCAAGGTCGATGCGCGCGGCGAGATCCTGGAGCTGAAGAACACCATCAACACGATGGTCGACCAGCTCGGGGCGTTCGCCGACGAGGTCACCCGGGTCGCCCGGGACGTCGGCACCGAGGGCATCCTCGGCGGCCAGGCCAGCGTGCCCGGGGTCTCCGGCACCTGGAAGGACCTCACCAACAGCGTCAACCTGATGGCCAACAACCTGACCAGCCAGGTACGCAACATCGCCGAGGTGACCACCGCCGTGGCCCGCGGCGACGTCTCCAAGAAGATCACCGTCGACGCCCGGGGCGAGATCCGCGAGCTGGTGCTCACCGTCAACACCATGGTCGACCAGCTGTCCGCCTTCGCGGACGAGGTGACCCGGGTGGCCCGCGAGGTGGGCACCGAGGGCATCCTCGGCGGGCAGGCCCGGGTGAGCGGGGTCTCCGGGATCTGGCGGGACCTCACCGACAACGTCAACTTCATGGCCTCCAACCTGACTTCACAGGTCCGGAACATCGCCGAGGTGGCCACCGCGGTGGCCCGGGGTGACCTGTCCAAGAAGATCACCATCGAGGCGCAGGGCGAGGTCGCCGCCCTGGCGGGCACCCTGAACACGATGGTCGACCAGCTGTCCGCGTTCGCCGTCGAGGTGACCCGGGTGGCCCGCGAGGTGGGTACCGACGGCATCCTGGGCGGCCAGGCCGGGGTGCCGGGTGTGGCCGGCATCTGGAAGGACCTGACCGACAACGTCAACCAGATGGCCAACAACCTGACCGGTCAGGTCCGGAACATCGCCCTGGTGATCACCGCCGTCGCCCGCGGCGACCTGTCGCAGAAGATCGACGTGGACGCCCGGGGCGAGATCCTGGAGCTCAAGACCAGCATCAACATCATGGTCGACCAGCTCGGCGCCTTCGCCGACGAGGTCACCCGGGTGGCCCGCGAGGTCGGCACCGACGGCCGGCTCGGCGGCCAGGCCCGGGTGCCCGGGGTGGACGGCACCTGGCAGGACCTCACCGTCTCGGTGAACGAACTCGCCGACAACCTGACCCGCCAGGTCCGCGCGATCGCCCAGGTCGCCACCGCGGTGACCCGCGGCGACCTCAGCCTGCGGATCGACGTGGACGCGTCCGGAGAGCTCGACGAGCTCAAGGACAACATCAACCAGATGATCGCCAACCTGCGCGAGACCACCAGGACCAACCAGGAACAGGACTGGCTGAAGACCAACCTGGCCCGGATCTCCGGTCTGCTCCAGGGCCGCCGCGACCTGGAGGCGGTCGCCGCCCTGATCATGACCGAGCTCACCCCGGTGGTCTCGGCCCAGCACGGCGCCTTCTTCCTGGCCCAGCCGGCCGGCCGGACCGCCGAGCTGATCACCGAGGACGACGACGAGAACGACACCGTGCTGCGCCTGATCGGCAGTTACGGCTACCAGCGCCGCTCGATGCCGACCACCTTCCGCCCCGGCGAGGGCCTGGTCGGCCAGGCCGCGGTGGAGAAGCGCTCGATCATGCTCAAGGAGACCCCGCCCGGCTACCTGAAGATCGCCTCCGGCCTGGGCGAGGCCAGCCCGGCGCACGTGGTGGTGCTGCCGGTGCTGTTCGAGGGCCGGCTGCTCGGCGTGATCGAGCTGGCCACCTTCTCCTCCTTCACCACCGTCGCCATCGACTTCCTGAACCAGATCGCCGACCTGATCGGCGTCACCGTCAACACCATCAGCGTCAACACCAAGACCGAGGGCCTGCTGCTGGAGTCCCAGCGGCTCACCGCCGAACTCTCGATGCGCTCGGCCGAGTTGGAGGCCCGCCAGGAGGAGCTGGAGCGGACCAACGAGGAGCTCCAGGAGAAGGCCGAGCAACTCGCCCAGCAGAACCGGGACATCGAGATCAAGAACAGCGAGATCGAGGAGGCCCGGCAGGTCCTGGAGGAGCGCGCCGAGCAGCTCGCGCTGGCCTCGCGCTACAAGAGCGAGTTCCTCGCCAACATGTCGCACGAGCTGCGCACCCCGCTCAACTCGCTGCTGATCCTGGCCAAGCTGCTCTCCGACAACAACGAGGGCAACCTCTCCTCCAAGCAGGTCGAGTTCGCCGAGACCATCCACGGCGCCGGTTCCGACCTGCTCCAGCTGATCAACGACATCCTCGACCTGTCCAAGGTCGAGGCGGGAAAGATGGACGTCCGCCCGGCCAAGATCGCGCTGGTCCAGCTGGTCGACTACGTCGAGGCCGCGTTCCGCCCGCTCACCGCGGACAAGAACCTGGACTTCGCGGTGGTGGTCTCGCCGGACCTGCCGGTCACCCTGCACACCGACGAGCAGCGGCTCCAGCAGGTGCTGCGCAACCTGCTGTCGAACGCGGTCAAGTTCACCGACAGCGGCGCGGTCGAGCTGCGGATCCGCCGGGCCGACGGCGCCGTCCCGCTGCACGTCCGGGAACAGCTGCTGGAGAACGGGGTGATCAGCGACCCGGACGAGCCGCTGATCGCCTTCTCGGTCTCCGACACCGGGATCGGCATCCCCGGCAACAAGCTCCGGGAGATCTTCGAGGCGTTCAAGCAGGCCGACGGCGGCACCAGCCGCAAGTACGGCGGCACCGGGCTGGGGCTCTCGATCAGCCGGGAGATCGCCCGGCTGCTCGGCGGCGAGATCCATGCCGAGAGCGAGCTCGGCGAGGGTTCCACCTTCACCCTCTACCTGCCGCTGCGCAGCGAGGCGCCGGACGCCTCCGGCCAGGACCGGCAGCTGCTGCCGGTCCGCGCCACCATCGCGGTCACCCCGGTCGGCACGCCCGTCCCGATCGGCGAGAACCCGGCCGAGCACTGGGCCCAGGAGGTCCGCGAGCTGGCCGAGGTCCGCCGCCGGGGCGCGGCCGAACGCCGCCGGGCCGCCGCCCAGGAGGCCGAGCCGACGCCCCGTCAGGAGCCGGCCGGCACCGTGCCCGCGCAGTTCCAGGGCCGGTTCGACGGCGAGCAGGTGCTGATCGTGGACGACGACATCCGGAACGTCTTCGCGCTCACCAGCGTGCTGGAGCAGTACGGCCTGACCGTGCTGTACGCGGAGAACGGCCGCGAGGGCATCGAGGTGCTGGAGCAGCACGAGGACGTGGCACTGGTGCTGATGGACATCATGATGCCGGAGATGGACGGCTACGCGACCACCGAGGCGATCCGCCGGATGCCCCAGTACGCCGGGCTGCCGATCATCGCGCTCACCGCGAAGGCGATGAAGGGCGACAAGGAGAAGAGTCTGGAGGCGGGTGCGACCGACCACGTCACCAAGCCGGTCGAGACCGATCACCTGCTGGCGGTGATGCGCCACTGGCTGCCTTCCGCCAAGGGCAGGTAACCGCCGGGGGCGCGCTCTCCCACCGCACTGGCGGGTTCGGACGGGAACCGGGTAAGGTCGCGCATCGTTGCGAACAGTGACCGAACGGTGACGTGGTGCTCCGGCGCCGCTGTGTGCTTCGGCACTGTCGCGCTGCCGATCGCCGGGAGCGACGTGGCGGGCGAGGGGGTGCGGCTAGCATGACCGGGGCAGTGGTGGGCGGCGCGAAGGCGGCCGCCATCGGCAGACAACCGGCAGGAGGGCGGGTCGTGGTGCAGAAAGCGAAGATCCTCCTGGTCGACGACCGGCCGGAGAACCTGCTGGCGCTGGAGGCGATCCTCTCCGCGCTCGACCAGACGCTGGTCCGGGCCGCGTCCGGTGAGGAGGCGCTCAAGGCGCTGCTCACCGACGACTTCGCGGTGATCCTGCTGGACGTCCAGATGCCCGGCATGGACGGCTTCGAGACCGCCTCGCACATCAAGCGGCGGGAGCGGACGCGGGACATCCCGATCATCTTCCTGACCGCGATCAACCACGGTCCGCACCACACCTTCCGCGGCTACGCGGCCGGTGCGGTCGACTACATCTCCAAGCCCTTCGATCCCTGGGTGCTGCGGGCCAAGGTCTCGGTCTTCGTCGACCTCTACGTGAAGAACTGCCAGCTCAAGGAGCAGGCCGCGCTGCTCCGCCTCCAGCTGGAGGCCGGCGAGACCCCGGTGCTCGGCGAACTCTCCGCCCGCCTCGCAGCGGTCGAGGAGCAGGCCGAAGCCCTGGCCAAGCAACTCGACGGCACGGCCGACACCGCGGTCGCGGCCACCGCGGCCAACCTGGAACGCAAGCTCGCCGGCCTCCGCAAGGCCCTCGACGCCCTGCGTCCCGGCGCCGCCTAGCTCTCTCACGGGCGCTCGGGGCTACGGTCCAGGGGCTCGGGGAACTGCGAGGAGATCTGGCGTTCGGGTCACTGCGAAAGTGCCCGACCACCCACGGACGTTGAACGCTCCAGAGGTCGGCGTCGCAGTTCTCCGAGCCCCTGGTGGTTGCCCCAGGGGGCGTGCGCGGGGCGCTGTGCGCCCTGAGTGTGCGTCAGGAACGGGGCCGGACACACCGGGAGAGTCGCTCACATGTCCAGTGGCCCCGCCCCCCGGTAGGCTGCTGTCCCATGGCCACACGTACGCCCGGCGCGGCAGCGCGCACCCCGAAGCCCGGGCCGGCCAAGAAGGCCCCGGCCAAGAAGGCGCCCGCGAAGAAGGCGGCGGCCCCGGCGGCGAAGAAGGCCCCGGCCAGGAAGGCGGCGGCCAGACCGCCCGCCGCCCCGCCGCCGCCCCCGCCGAAGCCGATACTCTTCCGCGCCGTCCGCGCCGTCTGGCTGGGCCTGGCGCACGCCGTCGGCGCCCTGTTCCGCGGCTTCGGCGACGGCGCGAAGAACCTGCCCCCGGCGCACCGCAAGGACGGCGTCGCACTGCTGCTGCTCGCGCTCGCCCTGGTGACCGCCGCCGGGACGTGGTTCAGCCCGCAGGGGTGGCTCGGCGAGGCGGCGATCGCCGTGGTGTCGGGGCTGTTCGGCCGGGTCGACGTGCTGGTCCCGTTCCTGCTCGCGGCGGTCGCCGTCCGGCTGATGCGGCACCCCGAACTCCCGGAGGCGAACGGCCGGATCGCGGTCGGGCTGAGCGCGCTGGTGGTCGGCGTGCTCGGGCTGGTGCACATCGGCTGCGGCGCACCGAGCATGGGCAGCGGCGCGACCCGGATGCGGGCGGCCGGCGGGATCGTCGGCTGGGCCGCGTCCACCCCGATGATGGCCGCCGCCGGACCGCCGCTGGCCGTGCCGCTGCTGCTGCTGGTCGCCTTCTTCGGCCTGCTGGTGGTCACCGCCACCCCGGTCAACAAGATCCCCGAGCGGCTGCGCGGCCTGGGCCAGAAACTCGGCGTGGTGGAGGGCCCGGCGGACCAGGACACCCCGGAGCACGAGCGCGAGTACTCCACCGCGCCGCCCGAGGACGCCGACCCGGACGCGCTGCCGTACACCGTGGAGGCCCCCGAGGACGAGATCGGCGCCCGGCGCCGCCGTCGGCGCAGGAAGTCCGAGGAGCCCGCGCCGGAGCCGCTGACGGAGGACCAGGACCCGTACCAGACCAGGGACATCGCGGCCGGGGTGGCCGCCGACCTGGACGGTGCGCTGCTCTACGGCGTGCCCGCCTCCCCGGCGGTGGCGAGCATGCTGCACCAGGTCAAGGACAACACCGCCCCGCCCGAGGAGCTCGCGGTGCCGGCCGCCCGCGCCTCCGACGCCCCGGACGGCCACGGCGAGGCCCCGGCCCGGATGGAGCAGCTCCAGCTGGCCGGGGACATCAGCTACGCGCTGCCCTCGCTGGACCTGCTGGAGCGCGGCGCCCCCGGCAAGGCCCGCAGCGCGCTGAACGACGAGGTGGTGGCCCAGCTCAGCGGCGTGTTCACCGAGTTCAAGGTGGACGCCAAGGTCACCGGCTTCACCCGGGGCCCGACGGTCACCCGGTACGAGGTCGAGCTCGGCCCGGCCGTGAAGGTGGAGCGGATCACCGCGCTGGCGAAGAACATCGCCTACGCGGTGGCCAGCGCGGACGTCCGGATCATCAGCCCGATCCCCGGCAAGTCGGCGGTCGGCGTGGAGATCCCGAACCGGGACCGCGAGATGGTCAACCTGGGCGACCTGCTGCGCTCGCGCACGGCCGCCGAGGACATGCACCCGCTGATGGTCGGCATGGGCAAGGACGTCGAGGGCCACACCGTGATGGCCAACCTGGCGAAGATGCCGCACATCCTGGTGGCCGGCGCCACCGGCGCGGGCAAGTCCTCCTGCATCAACTGCCTGATCACCTCGGTGCTGGTGCGCTCCACCCCGGACGAGGTGCGGATGGTGCTGGTCGACCCCAAGCGGGTCGAGCTGACCGCGTACGAGGGCATCCCGCACCTGATCACGCCGATCATCACCAACCCGAAGAAGGCGGCCGAGGCGCTGCAGTGGGTCGTGCGCGAGATGGACATGCGCTACGACGACCTGGCGGCGTTCGGCTTCCGGCACGTGGACGACTTCAACGCGGCGGTGAAGGCCGGCACCCTGAAGCCGCCGCTGGGCAGCGAGCGGGAGCTGACGCCCTATCCGTACCTGCTGGTGATCGTCGACGAGCTGGCCGACCTGATGATGGTCGCCCCGCGCGACGTCGAGGACTCGGTGGTCCGGATCACCCAGCTGGCCCGGGCGGCCGGCATCCACCTGGTGCTGGCCACCCAGCGGCCCTCGGTGGACGTGGTGACCGGTCTGATCAAGGCCAACGTCCCGTCCCGGCTGGCCTTCGCGACCTCCGCGATGATGGACTCACGGGTCATCCTGGACCAGCCCGGCGCGGAGAAGCTGATCGGCAAGGGCGACGCGCTGTTCCTGCCGATGGGCGCCTCCAAGCCGGTCCGGATGCAGGGCGCCTTCGTCACCGAGGCGGAGATCGCCCGGGTGGTCCAGCACTGCAAGGACCAGCTGACGGCCCGTTACCGCGAGGACGTGGTGGTCGGCGGCGGTCCGAAGAAGGAGATCGACGAGGACATCGGCGACGACCTCGACCTGCTGGTCCAGGCGGTCGAGCTGGTGGTCTCGACCCAGTTCGGCTCCACCTCGATGCTGCAGCGCAAGCTCCGGGTCGGCTTCGCCAAGGCGGGCCGGCTGATGGACCTGATGGAGTCACGTGACATCGTCGGTCCGAGCGAAGGTTCGAAGGCACGGGACGTGCTCGTCAAGCCGGACGAACTCGACGCCGTCCTGCTCACACTGAGAGGGTGAGGTCGTCCTCTCCTCACTCGTTCGGGGGAGGGGAACCATCGGCCGAACGGGTACGTCCCACCGTGCACGGCACCCCGATCCTGCTGACCCGGTGTCAGCAGGGGCGGTCGGTGCCGCACGTTCGGGCCTCTCCGCTTGAGAAAGCCTCCCGGCCCACCCCTAGACTGTCTTCTCAGCAGGTGGCCAACGCTCGAAAGGCGCGCCCAGTGACCATCGGCAAGTCCTCGCCCCGCGACAACCGCCGGTCCTCCGCCCCCGACCCCCAGGCCGGGCCGCAGGCCGCCCCGGAGCCGGTGGTCGAGCTGCCCGCGATCGGCCGGGTGCTCGCCGACGCCCGTCGGCAGGCCGGGCTGACCATCGATCAGGTCAGTGGTGACACCCGGGTCCGGGTGCCGATCCTGCACGCCATCGAGGAGGACGACTACTCCCGCTGCGGCGGCGACTTCTACGCCCGGGGCCACATCCGGGCGTTCGCCAAGGCGGTCGGGGTGGACGGCGAGGCGTTGGTCGCCCAGTACGACGCCGCGCACGGGGGTGCCCCCTCGGCGCAGCGGCCGACCCAGCTGCTGGACACCGGCCCGATCAAGGTCACCGACCACCGCCGTCCGAACTGGACGGCCGCCATGGTGGCCGCGATCGTCGCGGTGGTCGCGCTGATCGGCTTCAACCTGTTCTCCGGCGAGAAGACCGTCACCACCGCGGGCTCGGCCAGCGCCCCGCTGCCCACCGCCTCGGCGTCCGCCTCACCCTCGGTGCAGCCCCCGGCGCCCGCGCCGAGCGTCCAGGCGATCGCGGCCGCCCCGGCCGACAAGGTCACCGTCAAGCTGGTGGCCGAGGGCGGCACCAGCTGGGTCACCGCGACCGACGGCGCCGGGAAGTCGCTGTTCCAGAACAACCTGGAGCAGGGCGGCGCGCAGACCTTCACCGACCCCAAGCAGATCAAGCTGGTGATCGGCAACGCGGGCGCCGTACACCTGTACGTCAACGGCAAGGACCTCGGCCCGGCCGGCCAGGACGGCCAGGTCAAGCACCTCACGTACACCCCCGGCGACCCGCAAGCGGGTTAAGGCCCCCCGACCGACCGCGGGGCCTCTTCACAACAATCCGCCCTTGATCCGGCGCGCGCGGACTCCGGGGCGAACGGCACCGGGGGCCGCGCGTTAACCTTGTCCCTATGCCTGAACGCCGTACTGTCGCCCTTGTCACGCTCGGATGCGCCCGCAACGAGGTGGACTCCGAGGAACTCGCCGGGCGACTGGAGGCGGACGGCTGGCTGCTGGTCGAGGACGCCGCCGACGCCGACGTCGCCGTGGTCAACACCTGCGGGTTCGTCGAAGCCGCCAAGAAGGACTCCGTCGACGCCCTGCTGGAGGCCAACGACCTCAAGGGTCACGGCCGGACCCAGGCCGTGGTCGCGGTCGGCTGTATGGCCGAGCGCTACGGCAAGGAGCTCGCCGACGCGCTGCCCGAGGCGGACGGGGTGCTCGGTTTCGACGACTACACCGACATCTCCAGCCGGCTCCAGACCATCCTGTCCGGCGGCAACATCGAGGCCCACAAGCCCCGGGACCGCCGCACGCTGCTCCCGCTCACCCCGGTGGCCCGGCAGGCCGCGGCCGCCCAGGTGGCGCTGCCCGGCCACGGTGCCCCCGCGGACCTGCCCGAGGGCGTCGCCCCGGCGTCCGGCCCGCGCACCCTGCGCAAGCGGCTGGACGACAGCCCGGTCGCCTCGGTCAAGCTGGCCTCCGGCTGCGACCGGCGGTGCTCGTTCTGCGCCATCCCCGCCTTCCGCGGCTCGTTCATCTCCCGCCGCCCGTCCGACGTGCTGGGCGAGGCCCAGTGGCTGGCCGAGCAGGGCGTCACCGAGACGGTGCTGGTGAGCGAGAACAACACCTCGTACGGCAAGGACCTGGGCGACATCCGCCTGCTGGAGACCCTGCTGAGCGAGATCGCCGCCGTGGACGGCATCCGCCGGGTCCGGGTCAGCTACCTGCAGCCCGCCGAGATGCGCCCCGGCCTGATCGACACGATGACCACCACCCCCGGCGTGGTGCCGTACTTCGACCTGTCCTTCCAGCACTCGGCCCCGGCCGTGCTGCGGAAGATGCGTCGCTTCGGCAACACCGAGCAGTTCCTCGAGCTGCTCGCCACCATCCGCTCCAAGGCCCCGCAGGCCGGTGCCCGGTCCAACTTCATCGTCGGTTTCCCCGGCGAGAGCGAGCAGGACTTCGCCGAGCTGGAGCGCTTCGTCACCGAGGCCGGCCTGGACGCGATCGGGGTCTTCGGCTACTCCGACGAGGACGGCACCGAGGCCGCGACCTTCGACGGCAAGCTGTCCGAGGACGTGGTGGCGGACCGGCTGGCCAGGCTCACCAAGCTGGCCGAGGAGATGACCGCCCAGCGCGCCGAGCAGCGGATCGGCACCGAGGTCGAGGTGCTGGTCGAGTCGGTCGAGGACGGCGTGGTCGAGGGCCGGGCGGCCCACCAGGCCCCGGAGACCGACGGTCTGACCACCCTGCTGGGCGCCGACGACGCGGAGATCGGCCAGTACTACCGGGCCACCGTGGTCGGCACCGAGGGCGTCGACCTGGTGGCCGAGGCGCTGGAGCGCGTGGGGGTCGAGGCATGACCAGAGGGCCAGGCGCCTCCGCCCCGGCCCAGCCGACGGGCGCCACGGACACGCCGCCCGTCCCCTCCCTGTGGAACATCGCCAACGTGCTGACCATGATCCGGCTGTTGCTGGTCCCGGTCTTCGTGCTGCTGCTGTTCGCCGACGGGGGCCACGACCCCAAGTGGCGCTCGGTCGCCTGGGCCTCGTTCGCGATCGCGATGATCACCGACCTGTTCGACGGCGAGCTGGCCCGGCGCAAGGGCCTGGTCACGGACTTCGGCAAGATCGCCGACCCGATCGCCGACAAGGCCATCATGGGCGCCGCCCTGATCAGCCTGTCGATCCTCGGCGACCTGCCCTGGTGGGTCACCGTGGTGATCCTGGCCCGCGAGCTCGGCATCACCCTGATGCGGTTCTGGGTGATCCGCTACGGCGTCATCCCGGCCAGCCGGGGCGGCAAGCTCAAGACCCTCACCCAGGGCATCGCGATCGGCATGTACGTGCTGGAGCTGACCGGCTGGCTGGCCACCGGGCGGGCGCTGCTGATGGGCCTGGCGGTGCTGCTCACGCTCGGCACCGGGCTGGACTACGTCCGGCAGGCGGTCGTGCTGCGCCGGGCCGGGCAGGCGAAGGAGGCCGGGTGACCGGCTCCCGGCCGGCCGCCGACCTGCACCGGGCGCTCCGCGACCGGGGCGCCACGCTGGCCGTCGCCGAGTCGCTGACCGGCGGTCTGCTGTCGGCCGCCCTGGTCGACGTCCCGGGGGCCTCGGCGACCTACCGGGGCGGCGTGACCGCGTACGCCACCGAGCTCAAGGCCGGGCTGCTGGGCGTGGACGAGGGCCTGCTCGCGGTGCACGGCCCGGTCCACCCCGTGGTGGCCCGGCAGATGGCCCAGGGCGTCCGGCGGCTGCTCGGAGCCGACTACGGCCTGGCGACCACCGGCGTGGCCGGTCCGGCGGAGCAGGACGGCCGCCCGGTCGGCACCGTCCACCTCGGCTGGGCCGGACCCGACGAAGCAGGGACGGATTCGCTCCTGTTGTCAGGAACACGTGAAACAATCCGGCAGGACACCGTGCGGGCGGCCCTGCGGCTGATGCTGGGTCACCTAGCGCGTTGAGCCCGTCCTGTGCTGAGCTTTCGGCGAAAAAGCCGTTGAACCACCCGGCGCGGCAGCAGGATCGTGTTACATCGGATACCCCGGATGGGCAGTAGTCAGGTAGTCGGGCGGGGAACAATCAGGGGAGGGGGCAGCATTGCAGCCCAGAGTGAACACGACCATGGTCCCCGCACGCGATGCGGACAAGGCGGTACGGTGGGGGCGTGACATCTCGATCCGCAGTCCGAGGAGGGAGGCACCGATGATCCTGCTCCGTCGCCTACTGGGCGATGTACTGCGTCGGCAGCGCCAACGCCAGGGCCGCACACTTCGCGAGGTGTCGGCAGCCGCCAGGGTTTCGCTCGGTTACCTCTCCGAGGTCGAGCGGGGGCAGAAGGAGGCGTCCTCCGAGCTGCTCTCCGCCATCTGCGACGCGTTGGACGTCCGGATGTCCGAGGTGATGCGCGAGGTCAGCGACGAGCTGTCGCTCGCCGAACTTGCGGCGATGGCCACTCTCTCGGAGGGTGAGCTGCTGAGGCCGGTACTCGAACCGGTTCAGCTGCCGGCTCCCGGTGTCGACCGGATGAGCTCCATCTCGCCCAAGGCCGCCGCCGTGGACGTGGTGGCAGCCTGACCCCCGGCCTCCGATCTGGAGGCTGCGATGCAGAACGTACGGTCCGCGCGGGCCACTGCCGGTCGGTGGTGGCCCGCCGCGCTGTTCGGCGCCCTGTGCCTGGCCGCGCTGCTGGGCACCGGCCTCGGGGCCGGGCGGGCCGCGCTGGGCCTGCTGGCGGGCGGCTGGAGCCTCAGCCTGATCCCGATCCACAGCAGCCACCACGGGGCCACCCGGCCGGTCACCCGCGCAGCCGGAACCCCCGGGGCGTCGGATGGAAGCCCGCCTCCTCCAGCAGCGCCCCCAGCGGGGCCGTCAGCGCCGCTTCCCCGTTGACCCGCTCGACCGTGACGCTGCTGCCCAGCGCCCCGCCCCGGACCGCCGCCGCGAGCGCCGCCACCGCCACCGGCTGCTCGGACCAGGCCAGCAGCGACTTGCCGCCGCGCTCCACGTACAGCGCGGGCCCGCCGTCGACCAGCACCACCAGGGCGCCGGCCTTCCGGCCCGGCCGGTGCTGCTGGGCGGCCGGCGGCAGCTCGGGCCAGGGCAGCGCGGCCCCGTAGGCGTTCGCCGGGTCGGCCGCGGCCAGTACCAGGGTCTGGGCCGCCTCGGCGGCCGGTGCGGCCGCCCAGGCCCCCTCAGCGGCCCGCTCCAGCCGCCCGCTGACCGAGCGCAGCCGGTCGGCGGCCCCGTCCATCGCGAACTGCGCCCCGCCCAGACCCTCCACGAAGTAGCCCCGGCGGGCCCGGCCGCGCTCCTCGAACGCGCTCAGCACCCGGTAGACCCCGGCGAAGCCGCCCGGCACCCGTTCGGCCGCGACCGCGCCCCTGGTCAGCACGCCGTGCCGGTCCAGCAGGGCCTGCGCCTGGGCGGCGCCCCGGACGGTCGGCTCGGCGGCCGGCTCCGGCAGCAGCGACCAGCGCCCGACCACGGTCGGCGAGCCGGCCCGCACGGTGGGCCTGGCCATCCCGCCGTACCGGCCGCGCGGGGCGGCCCGGGGCGCCCGGTGTGCGGTGGCGCCGGCCGTCCGGCCGGAGCCGAGCAGGGCGCGCAGCGGGGCGAGTGTGTCGTTGGTCACGTACCCGGCCCAGACCAAGTCCCAGAGCGCCTCGGTCAACTCGCCCTCCGGGACCTCGGGCAGCCGCTCCGTCAGCTGACGGAAGAACAGGCCGTAGCCGCCCGCCAGTGCCGCCAGCAGCGCGGTGTGCACGGGGGTGACGGCCGGGGGAACCGGCTCGGGCCGCAGCAGGTGGGCGGTCTCGGGCAGGTGCAGGCCGATCCAGCCGTCCTTGCCGGGCAGCGCGCCCGCGCCGGACCAGCCGATCTCCCCGGCCGCCGTCAGCTCGTCCAGCAGGGCGGGCGTGTAGTCGAGCAGCCGGGCGGGCAGCACCAGCTTCTCCAGCGCGGAGGCGGGCAGCGCGGTCCCCTGGAGCTGCTCGACCACCCTGAGCAGGCCGTCCGCGCCGCGCAGCCGGTGGCCCCCCAGGTGCTGCCACTGCGGCAGGAAGGCGGCCAGGGCGCGCGGCGGCACCGCCTCGACCTCCTGCCGGAGCGCGGCCAGCGAGCGGCGGCGGAGCCGGCGCAGCACCTCGGCGTCGCACCACTCGACCTGGCCGCTGTGCCCCTCGCCGGGCCGGAACTCACCCTGCACCAGGCGCCCGGCGGCGGTCAGCCGGTGCAGGACGCCGGTGACCACGGCACCGCCCAGGCCGAACCGGGCGGCCGCCTCGGGTGCGGTGAACGGGCCGTGGGTGCGGGCGTACCGGGCCAGCAGGTCGCCGAGCGGGTCCTTGACCGGCTCGGTGAACGCCTCGGGGACGCCGACCGGCAGCGGGGTGCCGAGCGCGTCCCGGAGCCGCCCGGCGTCCTCGATCGAGGCCCAGCGCTGCTCGCCGCCGATCCGGACCTCGATCACCCGGCGGGCCGCCCGCAGCTCGGCCGCCCACTCCGGCGCGGCCCCACGGACCGTCAGCTCCTCGGTGCCGAGCGGCCCGAGCAGCCGCAGCGCGTCCGCCACCCCCTCGGCGTCCTTGATCCGCCGCTCCGGGGTCAGCCGTTGCAGCTCCGCCTCCAGCTCCGCCAGCACCGCCGGATCCAGCAGCTCGCGCAGCTCGGCCTGGCCGAGCAGCTCGGAGAGCAGCCGGGAGTCCAGCGCCAGGGCGGCGGCCCGGCGCTCGGCCAGCGGGGAGTCGCCCTCGTACAGGAACTGCGCCACGTAGCCGAACAGCAGCGAGCGGGCGAACGGCGAGGGCTCGGGGGTGGTGACCTCCACCAGCCGGACCGCGCGGGACTCCAGATCGCCCATCAGCTCGACCAGGCCGGGCACGTCGAAGACGTCCTGCAGGCACTCCCGGACGGCCTCCAGCACGATCGGGAACGAGCCGTACTCGCTCGCCACCTCCAGCAGCTGGGAGGCGCGCTGCCGCTGCTGCCAGAGCGGGGTGCGCTTGCCGGGGCTGCGGCGCGGCAGCAGCAGGGCCCGGCCCGCGCACTCGCGGAACCGGGCGGCGAACAGCGCGGAGCCGCCGACCTGGTCGGTCACCAGCTGCTCGATCTCGCCCTTGTCGAACAGCGCCGCGTCGGCGCCGACCGGGGCCTCCTCGGTGACCGGCCGGTCCGAGGGGAAGTCGAGGAGGTCGGCGTCGGGCAGTCGGAGCACGATGCCGTCGTCGGCGTGCATCACCTGCGGGTCCAGGCCGTGCTTCTCGCGTAGCCGGGCGCCCAGGGCCAGCGCCCAGGGGGCGTGCACCTGGGCGCCGAACGGGGAGTGGATGACGATCCGCCAGTCACCCAGCTCGTCCCGGAACCGCTCGACCACGATGGTGCGGTCGTCCGGCAGGTGGCCGGTGGCGGTGCGCTGCTCGGCCAGGTAGGTGAGCAGGTTGCTCGCCGCCCAGTCGTCCAGCCCGGCCGACCGGAGCCGGTCACCGGCCTGATCGGGCGTCAGGGCGCCCAGCTCGCGGACGAAGGCGCCGACCGCGCGGCCGAGCTCCAGCGGGCGGCCCAGGCTGTCGCCCTTCCAGAACGGCAGCCGCCCGGGGACGCCGGGGGCGGGGGTGACCAGCACCCGGTCGTGGGTGATCTCCTGGATCCGCCAGGAGGTGGTGCCCAGGGTGAACACGTCGCCGACCCGGGACTCGTAGACCATCTCCTCGTCCAGCTCGCCGACCCTCCCACCACCCTTCTTCGGGTCGGAGCCGACGATGAAGACGCCGAACAGGCCTCGGTCCGGGATGGTGCCGCCCGAGGTGACCGCGAGCCGCTGGGCGCCGGGGCGGCCGGTGACCGTACCGGCCACCCGGTCCCAGACCAGCCGGGGGCGCAACTCGGCGAAGGCGTCCGAGGGGTAACGGCCCGCCAGCATGTCCAGCACGCCGTCGAAGGCGGACTGCGGGAGGGTGGCGAACGGGGCGGCCCGGCGGACCAGGGTGAGCAGCTCGTCCACGTCCCAGGTGTCCAGCGCGGTGATCGCGACCAGCTGCTGGGCCAGCACGTCCAGCGGGTTGCGCGGCACCCGGAGCGCCTCGATGCCGCCCGAGCGCATCCGCTCGGTGACCACGGCGGCCTGCACCAGGTCGGCCCGGTACTTGGGGAAGACCACGCCGGTGGAGACCGCGCCGACCTGGTGGCCGGCCCGGCCGACCCGCTGCAGGCCGGAGGCGACCGAGGGCGGCGACTCGACCTGGATCACCAGGTCCACCGCGCCCATGTCGATGCCCAGCTCCAGGCTGGAGGTGGCCACCACGGCGGGCAGCCGACCCGCCTTCAACTCCTCCTCCACCAGGGCGCGCTGCTCCTTGGAGACCGAGCCGTGGTGCGCCCTGGCGATCACGGCGGGCGCACCGCCGGCCGCACCGGAGCCGCCCATCAGCTGGGCGGGGGAGTGCGCCGCGGGCAGCGCGGCGCCGGTGGCGCGCTCGTGCGCGATCTCGTTCAGCCGGTTGCAGAGCCGCTCGGCCAGCCGGCGGGAGTTGGCGAACACGATGGTCGAGCGGTGCGCCTGCACCAGGTCGACGATCCGCTCCTCGACGTGCGGCCAGATCGACGCCTGCCGGGCCGGGTCGTCGGTGTCGTTCGGCAGCTCGTCCAGGTCGGCGACCGGGACCACCACCGAGAGGTCGAACCGCTTGTCGGCGGGCGGCTGGACCACCACCGCGCCGCGCTGCGGGCTCAGGTAGCGGGCCACCTCGTCCACCGGGCGGACGGTGGCGGACAGGCCGATCCGGCGGGCCGGGCGGTCCAGCAGCTCGTCCAGCCGCTCCAGGCTGAGCGCCAGGTGGGCGCCGCGCTTCGTCCCGGCGACCGCGTGCACCTCGTCCAGGATCACCGTGTCGACGCCGCGCAGCGCGTCCCGGGCGGCGGAGGTGAGCAGCAGGAAGAGCGACTCGGGGGTGGTGATCAGGATGTCCGGCGGATGGGTGGCGAACCGGCGGCGGTCGGCGGCCGGGGTGTCGCCCGAGCGGATGCCGACCTGGACGTCCGGCTCCGGCAGGCCGAGCCGGACGGCCGCCTGGCGCAGCCCGGCCAGCGGGGCCCGCAGGTTGCGCTCGACGTCGACCGCCAGCGCCTTGATCGGCGAGATGTAGAGCACCCGGCAGCGGCGCTTCGGGTCGGCCGGCGGCGGGGTGTGGCTGAGCCGGTCGAGCGCGGAGAGGAAGGCGGCCAGCGTCTTGCCGGAGCCGGTGGGGGCCACCACCAGGACGTCCGTCCCCCGGTCGATCGCCGCCCAGGCCCGGGCCTGGGCGGCCGTCGGCGTGCTGAACGCCCCGGTGAACCATGCCCTGGTCGCCGGAGCGAATCCGTCCAGCGAATCCGCCAGGTCACCAGCTGCCGTCAGCTCACGTTCCGCCATCCCCCCATGGTGCCCGTCTGCACCGACAGTCCGGGCCTGCCGCCTCCGCTGCCCGTCTGCCCTAGCCAGATCAGGCAGGCCCGAAAATCCGCTCATATGGTGATGTATCGGACCCGTGATCATGGCGGGCGCACCGACGAGTGGAGGTCGCGCGATGGAACGGCTGGGTCTCGCCGTGCGGATGGGACCGGGCGACGCGACGCGGCCGGGACGACCGGGAGTGCGCAAGGTCCGGGTCCGGGTCCTGCTCGGGGTCCTGATGGTGGCGCTGCTGATCGGTGGCGCGGTGCCGTACGTGGCCGGCCCCGGGCGCTCGTACCTGAGCTACCTGGTGCTGGCGGAGCGTCCGGACGCCGAGGGCTCCGCCACCGCCGCCCGGCAGGTCAGGGCGGCCGGTGGCCGGGTGGTCCAGGAGTACCCGCAGATCGGTGTGGTGCTGGCCTACGCCACCGGTGACTTCGCCGGCCGGCTGCGCGGCCACCCCGGGATAGCGGCCGTCGGCGCCAGCCGGACCACCGGCGTACCGGGCCCGCCCGGGGCGCTGGCCGGCGCGGGCGACTTCCGGGACACCCGGGGTGACGCCCTGGAGAGCGGCGACGACGCCGAGTCGCTCACCCCCGACCCGGCCGAGTCCGCCGACTGGAACCTGGCGATGATCGGCGCCACCGGCCGGTCCACCCGGCCGACCGGGCCGCTGCCCGCCGCGCTGCTGCGGACGACCGGTGCGGCCCCGTCCGAGGAGGCGCTCCGGCAGGTGCTGGTCGCGGTCCTGGACTCCGGGGTGGACGACACCCACCCCGACCTCCGTTCGGCGGTCGACCCCCGCGCCTCGGTCTCCTGTGCCGACGGCCGCCCGGACGCCCGGTACGGCGCCTGGCGCCCCGACCGGGGCGTGACCGAGAGCGGCCACGGCACCCACGTCGCCGGGATCGTCGGCGCGGCCAGGGACGGCCGGGGCGTCACCGGCGTCGCGCCGGGCGTCCGGATCGCCGCCGTCCGGCTGCTCGGCCCGCTCGGGCAGTACTACACCGAGAACATCGTCTGCGGGATGCTCTGGGCCGCCGACCACGGGGCCAAGGCGATCAACGACAGCTACTTCGCCGATCCCTGGAAGTACAACTGCCCCGACGATCCGGACCAGGCCGCGCTGGCCCAGGCCGTCGGCCGCGCCGTCGGCTACGCGCAGCGGCAGGGCGCGGTGGTGGTCGCCTCGGCCGGCAACGACGGCCAGGACCTCGGCGCGGTCCGCCGCGACCAGCGCAGCCCCAACGACCGGCTGACCGGGCCCGCCCAGAACCGGCTGCTCGGCACCGAGTGCATCCGGCTGCCCGGCGAGCTGCCCGGCGTCCTGACGGTCAGTGCCCTCGACCGCTACGGCCTGCCCACCGCCTACAGCAACTACGGGCGGGGCCGGATCTCGATCGCCGCACCCGGCGGCGAACCCGAGGGCGGGCCGGCCGGCGCGGTGGTCTCCGACTGGCCCGGCGGCCAGTACGCCGCCCTGGCCGGCACCTCGATGGCGGCCGCCCACGTGACCGGCGCGGTCGCGGTGGCGGCGGCCGGCCACCCCGACTGGCGGCCCGACCGGCTGGTCGCGCTGCTCGCCGACGCAGCGGGGACCAACTGCCCGTACGGGGCGGGGGCCTGCGTCGAGCGCCAGTTCTTCGGCTCGGGCGTCCTGGCCCTGCCCACTACCGGCTAGCCGGGACCGTGTGCTGCGCTCTCCGCAGGCGCTCAGCTTTTTGGCAGGGCGCTCGGTTGCACTGTCCAGGGGCTCGGGGCTCTGCTGTTGTGCGGCTCCGCCGCGTGGGCGAGGAGATCTGGCGTTCGGGTCACTGCGAAAGTGCCTGACCACCTACGCGACGATCACCTTGCAAGGGTCGGCGTCGCCCACGCGGCGGAGCCGCACATCAGCAGGGCCCCGAGCCCCTGGTGGTACCTGGTCGAGCGCTTGCCCATGGAGCGGTTCGGGATACTTGAGGGCATGAGGCTGACCGAGTTCTGGCGACGGATGTACGAGCACTTCGGCGAGGCGTATGCGGAGTCGTTCGCCGCCGACCACCTGATGTCCGAGCTGGGCGGGCGGACGGTTCGTCAGGCGTTGGAGGCCGGTTGGGAGGCGAAGGAGGTCTGGCGGGTGGTCTGCCAGACCCAGGGGGTGTCGTCGATTCTGCGCTGAGCTTCGGGTAAGACTGAGTGGGTGGCCAGTAGCGCTGAACCTCAGAATCCCGAACGTCCGTCCGATCCGCCCACGACCGAGACCGCGAGAATGGCCGCCAGAGGCGACTCCCTCTGGGGGCAGGGGATGCCGAAGTGGCTGCCCCGGGCGATGGTGCTGGCGCTGCTGCTGGTCGGTGCGTTCCAGCTGGTGGACTGGGCGTTCCGGCAGCTGATCGACCTGCTGGTGATGCTGCTGGTGGCGTTCTTCCTGTCGCTGGCGATGGAGCCGGCCGTGGACCGGATGGCCGCCCGGGGGGTGCGCCGGGGGCTCGGGACGTTCCTGGTGTTCATCGGTCTCGCGGTCGCCATCGCCGGGTTCCTCACCGCGCTCGGCACCCTGCTGGTGGACCAGGTGGCGAAGATCGCGGGTGACCTGCCGCACCTGGTGGACAACCTGATCACCTGGATCAACACGACGTTCCATCAGAACCTCTCGCTGGACCAACTCCAGGAGAAGCTGCTCAAGGACTCCGGCAACATCGAGAAGTACGCCCAACAGGCGGCCGACAACGTCTGGGGCGTCTCCAGCACCCTGATCGGCGGGCTGTTCCAGGCGTTCACGGTCGGCCTGTTCACCTTCTACTTCACCGCCGACGGGCCCCGGGTGCGGCGCACGGTCTGCTCGCTGCTGCCGCCGGCCAAGCAGGCCGAGGTGCTCCGGGCGTGGGAGATCGCGCTGGCCAAGACGGGTGGCTACCTGTACTCCCGGGCGTTGCTGGCGATCGCCTCGACCCTCGCGCACTGGATCATGTTCAGCGTGCTCGGCCTGCCGTACGCGGCCGCGCTGGCGGTCTGGGTCGGCGTCATGTCGCAGTTCGTGCCGACCATCGGGACGTACCTGGCGGGGGCGCTGCCGGTCCTGGTGGCGCTGACCGTGGAGCCGACCGATGCGCTCTGGGTGCTGGTGTTCGTGACCGTCTACCAGCAGATCGAGAACTACCTGCTGCACCCGAGGATCACCGCGAAGACGGTGGACGTGCACCCGGCGGTGGCCTTCGGCTCGGTGATCGCGGGGGCGGCGCTGCTCGGCGCGGTGGGTGCGCTGATCGCGATCCCGGCGGCGGCCACCCTGCAGGGCTTCGTCGGGACGTACGTCCGCCGGTACGAGGTGGCCACCGACCCCCGGATCGACCGGGGCGCGGACCGCAAGGGGCGCCGGGAGCGCCGTCGGCAGGCGGCCCGCAGGCTGCGGCGGATGGTGCGCGGCTCGGACCGGCACGACCAGGACGACAGCTGAGCGGCCCGGCCGGGCGCGAACTGACGGGCGGTCACCCCTGACGGGGTGACCGCCCGTGTCGTCACTGCGGGCAGGCGTCGGGCATCTCGTTCAGGCTCTCGATGTGAGTCCGGGCCCGGACCACCGGCTCCGGCGGTGGGTCGGTTGACCTGAATCGAACTGGTGTTCCCTATACTGGCTCGCGGCGAGTTTTCCACAGGCGCGACCCATTCGGGGTGGATTGTCAGTGGGACGCGCTAGCGTCGAGCACGATGAAGCGCACAGGACAGAACCCGAGGGTGGAACCCATGGCAGGTACGGACCGCGAGAAGGCCCTTGAGACCGCACTCGCCCAAATCGAGCGGCAGTTCGGCAAGGGCTCGGTGATGCGCCTCGGTGAGAAGGCCAACGAGCCGATCGAGGTGATCCCGACCGGCTCCACCGCGCTGGACGTCGCACTCGGCGTCGGCGGGCTGCCGCGTGGCCGCGTGATCGAGATCTACGGCCCGGAGTCCTCCGGCAAGACCACGCTGACCCTGCACGCGGCGGCCAGCGCCCAGAAGCTCGGCGGCACGGTGGCGTTCGTGGACGCCGAGCACGCCCTCGACCCGGAGTACGCCAAGAAGCTCGGTGTGGACACCGACGCCCTGCTGGTCAGCCAGCCGGACACGGGTGAGCAGGCCCTCGAGATCACCGACATGCTGATCCGCTCCGGTGCGGTCGACCTGATCATCATCGACTCGGTCGCGGCGCTCGTGCCGCGCGCCGAGATCGAGGGCGAGATGGGCGACTCGCACGTCGGTCTGCAGGCCCGGCTGATGAGCCAGGCCCTGCGCAAGATCGCCGGTGCGCTCAACCAGTCGAACACCACCGCGATCTTCATCAACCAGCTCCGCGAGAAGATCGGCGTGATGTTCGGCTCGCCCGAGACCACCACCGGTGGCCGTGCGCTGAAGTTCTACGCCTCCGTCCGGCTGGACATCCGCCGGATCGAGACCCTGAAGGACGGCACCGAGGCGGTCGGCAACCGCACCCGCGTCAAGGTGGTCAAGAACAAGGTCGCCGCCCCGTTCAAGCAGGCCGAGTTCGACATCCTCTACGGCCACGGCATCAGCTGGGAGGGCGGCCTGATCGACATGGGTGTCGAGCACGGCTTCGTCCGCAAGGCCGGCGCCTGGTACACCTACGAGGGCGACCAGCTCGGTCAGGGCAAGGAGAACGCGCGGAACTTCCTGCGCGACAACCCGCAGCTGGCGGAGGAGATCGAGCTGAAGATCAAGCAGAAGCTCGGCATCGGTCCGAAGGTCGTGGAGCCGGCCGCTCCGGCCGACGCGCCCGCCGACGCGGCCACCGAGGAGGAGGCCAAGCCGGCCGCCAAGACCGCGGCCGCGAAGAAGACGGCGGCGGCGAAGAGCTGAGCCGACGTTGACGCACCACAGCGACGCCGAGGTGCCGGGTTCGGACGAACCCGGCACCGAGGTGTTTCCGGGTCTGCTGCGCGCCTCCGAGCTGACCGGCGGCCGTCGCCGCCGCCGGTCGGAGCTGGCGCCCCCGCCGACGGAACAACTCCCCGAGCCGCCGGTGCGCGAGCGCAGGCCGAAGCGGGAGCAGCGCCGGGCCGCGGCCCCCACCGACCCGGCGGCCCAGGCCCGGGACATCTGCCTTCGGCTGCTCACCGGCACGGCCAAGACCCGGAAGC
The DNA here is from genome assembly GCF_045041205.1 of Kitasatospora sp. NBC_00070. Lineage (NCBI taxonomy): Bacteria > Bacillati > Actinomycetota > Actinomycetes > Kitasatosporales > Streptomycetaceae > Kitasatospora > Kitasatospora sp. NBC_00070. Next base: position 5,186,700 of record NZ_CP108247.1, read on the forward strand.
AACTGGCCGACGCCCTGCGCAAGAAGGAGATCCCCGAGGAGGTCGCGGCCGAGGTGCTGGACCGCTACGAGGAGGTCGGGCTGATCGACGACGGGGCGTTCGCGGCGGCCTGGGTCGAGTCCCGGCACGCCGTCCGCGGGCTCGGGCGCCGGGCACTGGCCCAGGAGCTGCGGCAGCGCGGGGTGGCGGGGGAGCTGGTCGAGCGCGCACTGGAGCAGGTCGGTGGCGAGGACGAGGAGGAGGCCGCCCGCGAGCTGGTCCGCCGCAAGCTGCGGACGATGCGGGCACTCGACCCGCAGGTCAGGACACGGCGGCTGGTCGGCATGCTGGCCCGGCGGGGTTACTCCGAGGGCCTGGCGTTCCGAGCGGTGAAGGACGTGCTGGCGGAGGAGGACTGATGGACTTTCAGTGCCCGGACGTGATGGATCACCGACACATCTTGACCGTTTCGTGACCCACGCTTAGCCTCACAGAAATATGTGCTGAGCAGGACGGAGCGGTGCCCGATGTGGATCGCGATGGGGTGCGTCGGGGCGTTGCTGCTGGCCTGGGCGGTGTTCCGCCGGGTGCGGGCCACCGAGCGACGGGCCGTCGGCGCGGTGGCGTTCGTCGAGGCCGAGGTCGGCCGGCGGCGGGCGGAGCTGGAGCGACGGGAGGCGGCCGTCGCCGAGCTGGAGTCCGAGCGGCGCCGGGAGCTGGAGCGGCTGGCCGGTCTGACGGCCGGTCAGGCCCGGGCCGAGGTGCTGCTGGCGGCCGAGCTGGAGGCCCGCCGGGCGGCCGCGGTCACCGTCCGGGAGATCGAGCGGCGGGCCCAGGAGGACGGCGAGGCCCGGGCCCGGGAGATCGTCGCGGGGGCCGTGCAGCGGCTGGCGGGTGAGCAGACGGCGGAGACCGTGGTCTCGGTCTTCCGGCTGCCCGGCGAGGAGTTGAAGGGCCGGATCATCGGCAAGGAGGGGCGGAACATCCGCGCCTTCGAGGCCGTCACCGGCGTCAACCTGGTGGTGGACGAGACCCCGGGCGTGGTCCAGCTGTCCTGCTTCGACCCGGTCCGCCGGGAGGCCGCCCGGCTCACCCTGGAGGTGCTGGTCTCGGACGGCCGGATCCAGCCGGCCCGGATCGAGACGGTGCACGCCCGCAGCCTGCGGGAGATCGAGCGGCTCTGCACCCGGGCGGGCGAGGACGCGCTGCTGGCGGCCGGGGTGGGCGAGCTGGAGCCGGAGCTGACCCGGATGCTGGGGCGGCTGCGGTACCGGACCTCGTACGGGCAGAACGTGCTCGGGCACCTGGTGGAGAGCGCCAACCTGGGCGGGCTGATGGCGGCCGAGCTGGGCGCGGACGTGGCGCTGGTGCGGCGGGCCGCCCTGCTGCACGACGTGGGCAAGGCGCTGAGCCACGAGGTGCCGGGCAGTCATGCGGCGGTCGGCGCCGAGTTCGCCCGGCGCTGGGGCGAGTCGGCCGAGGTGGTGCACGCGATCGGGGCGCACCACGGCGAGGTCGAGCCGGAGACCGTCGAGGCGGTGCTGGTCCAGGCCGCCGACGCCTGCTCGGGCGGGCGCCCCGGTGCCAGGAAGGAGTCGGTGGAGGCCCATGTCCGGCGGCTGGAGCGGCTGGAGGAGATCGCCCGGGAGTTCGACGGCGTCGCCAAGGTGTACGCGATGCAGGCCGGCCGCGAGGTCCGGGTGATGGTCCAGCCGGAGCTGGTGGACGACCTCGGCGCCCAGGTGATCGCCCGCGAGGTGGCCAAGCGGGTCGCCGAGGAGCTCACCTTCCCGGGCCGGATACGGATCACCGTGGTCCGGGAGAGTCGCGCGGTGGAGTTCGCCCGGTAGACCCTGTCGGACCGTCGTCGGTGACGGCCCGTCAGGGGCTGGTGATCGGGGCCGGGCCGCCGCGGGCGTGCTGGGCCAGGGCCTGCAGGGCCTCGGGCTCGGCGCCGTGGGTGGAGCCGACCAGGTGGCCGTCGGGGCGGATCAGCAGGACGGTGTGCGGGTCGGCCGCCGGGTACCGCTCGGTGACCAGCACCTCGGTGGGGATCGGCAGGGCGGCGGCCAGCGTGGTCAGCCGGGGCATCAGGCCGGCCGACAGCCAGTGCTGGGAGGACCAGACCGTGGTGCCGGGGGCGACCAGCAGCAGCAGGAAGCCGGCCCCGAGCCGGGCGTGCAGCCGGTCGGTGCTGCCGTCGGTGGTGGTCACCGGCAGGTCGGGGGCGAGCACCCCGGGGGCGGTCGGCGGGAGCTGCTCGGTCAGCGAGGTGCCCCGGCCGCCGCGCTGCGGCGGGACCCGGCCGGGGATGCCGGACGGCGCCTCGGGGTAGGCGGGCGCACCGCCGAACCGGCCGGTGCCGAGCTGACCGTCCGCCAGCAGCGGGGCGTGCTTGCGGAACGAGCCGGTGAGCAGCGAGCGCCGGGTCTGCTGCCAGCCGCGCAGCGGCCGGAGCAGCGGCATCGCCTGGTCGACGGCGCGCAGCCGGGCGCCGACCGCACCGCGCCGTTCGGTCTCGTAGCCGTCCAGCAGGGTGGAGCCGGAGTGCAGGTGCCAGGCCAGCGCGAGCCGCCAGGACAGGTTGTCGGCGTCCCGCAGGCCGTCGGCGAGGTTCTGCATGCCGAGCGCGCCGTGCAGGTGGGCGGCGTCGCCGGCCAGGAAGCAGCGGCCGACCCGGAACCGGGCGGCCAGCCGCTGCTGGGCGGTGTGGTCGGCGGCGGCCAGCAGTTCGTACGGGGGGAGTTCGCCGCACCAGCCGGTGAGGGTGGCCTTCACCCGGGCCAGCAGGGTGTCGCCGGTGACGATGCCGGGCCAGGTGGCGTGCGGGTCGACCGGGGCGGTGGGGGCCGGGCGGCCGGGCGGCAGTCGCCAGTCCAGCCGCCAGAGCCCGTCCGGGAGCGGCCGGGCGGACGCCTCGCGGTCGCCCCGCCACGGGGGTTCGCGGTGCAGCCGGGCCTCGCCCGCGAACGGCAGGTCCACCCGGAGGGTGGCCACCGCGTGCCGGTCGACGGCGGGGCGGCCGGGGAAGCGCACCTTGAGCAGTTTGCGGACCGTCGACCGGGCGCCGTCGCAGCCGACCAGATGACTCCCGCGCCACCAGGTGACGGCGTTGGTCTGTGAGTTGACGGTCCGTGCGCTGACGCCGTCCTTGTCCTGCTCCAGCTCGACCACCCGGGTGAGCGGGCTGAGCTGGATCAGCGGGGTGGCGGTGACCGCGTCCCGCAGGCCGCGGTGCAGCCGGTGCTGGGGCAGATGGGTGATCCCGTCCAGCGGCATCCGGAGCACCTCGGAGCGGCGGCGCCAGATCGTGAAGGCGTCCCAGGCCGCCGCGTCGGAGGCGGCCCGCTGGTAGCCGAGCCTGGTCAGGAAGGCGGTGCCGTCCCGGGTGAGCACGACGCTGCGGGGGCCCTCGGAACAGACCCCCGCGCCTTCGTCCAGGACGATGCTCGGCACGTCCTGCCTGGCCAGGGCCAGGGCCAGGGCCAGGCCGACCGGCCCCGCCCCGACGATGATCACCGGGTCCACGGCGGGACCTCGCGCATGCTCGGAGGAGCCGAAAGGGCGGCGGAGCCCGACCGCATATCCGGCCCGGGCATGCGGCCCGGATATGCAGTCAGGCTCTCAGAGGTCCCGGGTGGTGTCACGAAGAGCAATGCAACAGATCACCTGGGTGTCCGTCAAGCAGCGGCAGGTGTGCGCCGGTTCGCGCCGCGGCGGCTCCGACCCTCGATCCACTTGGCGAGCGCCGTGAGCAGGAGGCAGAGCGTGATGTACATCGCGCCGATGATGATGGTGACCGGGATGTACGGGTAGCCGTCCGGGGTGGCCGTGTTGCTGGCGATCAGCTTCCCGACGTAGAGCAGTTCGGGGTAGGTGATGATCAGGCCGAGCGAGGTGTCCTTGAGGGTGACCACCAGCTGGCCGATGATGGCCGGCAGCATCGAGCGGACCGCCTGCGGGACCAGGATCGTCAGCATCACCTGGGTCTTGCGCAGGCCGAGCGCGTACGCGGCCTCGCCCTGGCCGCGCGGCACGGCGTTGATGCCGGAGCGGATGATCTCGGCCTGGACCGAGCCGTTGTACAGGGTCAGCCCGATCACCAGGCCCCAGAACGGGGAGGTGGTGAAGAGCGACTGGTACAGCGCGAAGATCATGATCAGCAGCGGCATGGCCCGGAAGAACTCGACCACCGCGCCGCACACCGCGCGGACCGGCTTGTGGTCGGAGAGCCGGCCCGCCGCGAACAGCGCGCCGAAGACCAGCGAGAGCACGGCCGCGGTGGCGAACGCCTTCAGGGTGGCGACCAGGCCGTCGGCCAGCTTCTGCTGGACCGCCTTGTACTGGAACGGGTCCCACATCGCGGCGGTGAACTGGTTGGCCTCGTCCAGGCTCCGGTAGACGTACCAGAGCAGTCCGAGCAGACCGATTCCGGCCAGCACGCCGAGCACCAGGTTGCGGGCCCGGGCCCGGGGGCCGGGGACGTCGTAGAGGACGCTGCTGCCGCTCATCGGGCCACCGCCAGTCGGGTTTCGAGGAAGCGGAAGGTCAGGGCGACGCAGGTGCTCACCAGGAGGTAGGCGAGCGCCACCCAGAAGAAGATCAGGTAGATGCCGTACCCGAGGTCGGTCAGGGTCTGCTGGAAGTGGTACAGCTCCGAGACGCTGAACGCACCGGCGACCGCCGAGTTCCGGGGGAGCGCGATGAACACGCTGCTCATCGGGCCCAGCACGGTCCGCCCCGCCTGCGGCAGCACCACCTGGGTCAGGGTCTGACCGAAGGTCATCCCCAGACTCCGGGCCGCCTCGGCCTGGCCGACCGGAACGGTGTTGATGCCCGCGCGCAGCACCTCGCAGACGAACGAGGAGGTGTACACGGACAGGGCTATCGCCGCGAACGTGAAGTTGTCGAAGTGCACGTTCAGGCGCGGGAGTCCGAAGACCACCGCGAAGAACAGCACGGTCAGCGGGGTGTTCCGGAAGGTGTTCACCCACACGGTGCCGAAGAGCCGCAGCACCGGGATCGGGGAGACCCGGAAGGCCGCCAGCAGGGTGCCCAGCAGCAGGGCGAACAGCGCACTCAGCGCGCTGAGTTCGACCGTCTGCAGGAAGCCGTCCCGGAACAGCGCCAAGTTTCCATGCTCGAACAGTGTGCCCATACCGGCGGCCCTCCTCTCGTTGCTTGGTTACTGGACGGGTCAGTTGGTCAGGGCCGGGATCTCCGGAGCCGCAGCGCCCGAGAGACCGAGGGTGGCGTCGTACGCCTTCTTCCAGTCACCGTTGTCCTCGTGCGCCTTCAGCGCGGCGGCGACGGCGGTCTGGAAGGCCGCGTCGTCCTTGGCGAGGCCGATGCCGTAGGGCTCCTTGGAGAAGGTCTTGCCGACCACCTTGAGCTTGCCGGCGTTCTTCGCGGCGAAGCCCTTGAGGATCGCGTCGTCGGTGGTGACCGCGTCGATCTCGCCGGTGAGCAGCTTGTCCACGCACTGGGCGTAGGTGTCGTACTGGGTGACCGGCATGACCGGCGCGTACTCCTCGATCTTCTTCACCGAGGTGGAACCGGTCGCGGAGCAGACCTTCTTGCCCTTGACCGACTCGGGGCCGGTGTACTCGGCCTTGTCCTTGAGCACCAGCAGGTCCTGGCCGGCCACGTAGTACGGGCCGGCGAAGGAGACCTTCTGCTTGCGGGCGTCGTTGATGGTGTAGGTGCCGACGTAGTAGTCGATCTGACCGCCCATCAGCGCGGTCTCGCGGTTCGCCGAGACGATCGTCTTGAACTCGATCTTGTCCGGGCCGAAGCCGAGGTCGGCCGCGATCATCTTGGCGATCTCGATGTCGAAGCCCTCGCGGGTGCTGGTGGTGACGTTCTCGAAGCCCAGGAACGGCTGGTCGGCCTTGGCGCCGACGATCAGCTTGCCGCGCTTCTTGGCCTCGTCGAAGGTCTTCGAGCCCGTCACCTTGGCGTCGGTCTTCACCGTGTAGGTCGGCAGCTTGGCGGTGGAGTCGGAAGCGGCCGGTGCGGCCTCCTTGCCACAGGCCGCGACGGCGGTCAGGGCGAGCACGGACATGGCGGCAGCGATGGTACGACGAGTCCTCATGGAGGGAGCTCTCCTCTGGAGTGGCCACGGAGTGTCCGGGCGCGGGGAGTTCAGGACATGACAGAAGGCTGACGCTAGGTCAGCGGGGGCCTCAGTGGTGCAGGATCTTCGAAAGGAAGTCCTTGGCACGGTCGCTGCGGGGCGCGGTGAAGAACGCCTCGGGGGTGTTCTCCTCGACGATCCGGCCGTCGGCCATGAAGAGCACGCGGTTGGCGGCGGAGCGGGCGAAGCCCATCTCGTGGGTGACCACGACCATGGTCATCCCCTCGGCGGCCAGGCTGCGCATGACCTCCAGCACCTCGTTGATCATCTCCGGGTCGAGCGCCGAGGTGGGCTCGTCGAAGAGCATCACCTTCGGGTTCATCGCCAGCGCGCGGGCGATCGCCACCCGCTGCTGCTGGCCGCCGGAGAGCTGGGCCGGGTACTTGGCCGCGTGCGCGGCCAGTCCGACCCGCTCCAGCAGGGTGTGCGCGGTCTTCTCGGCCTCGGCGCGGGCGACCTTGCGCACCTTCACCTGGCCGAGCACCACGTTCTCCAGCACGGTCTTGTGCGCGAAGAGGTTGAAGCTCTGGAACACCATGCCGACCTCGGCCCGCAGCTTCGCCAGCTGCTTGCCCTCGGCGGGCAGCGGGCGGCCGTCGATCGTGATCGCGCCCGAGTCGATGGTCTCCAGCCGGTTGATGGTCCGGCACAGCGTCGACTTGCCGGAGCCGGACGGGCCGATCAGGACCACGACCTCGCCCTCGTGGATCTCCAGGTCGATGTCCTGGAGCACGTGCAGGGCACCGAAATGCTTGTTCACACCGCTCAGCACCACCAGCGGGGCGGCGGTGGAGTCACTGACGGTGGTTTCGGTCATCGCGCCTGGCTCCCTCGTGGGCGAACCCCGGAGGTTGGTCCTCGCAGGGGGCGGTGCTGGTGCCGGGGGCTGTTCGCCGGCGGAGCTCGCAGCCCCCGGTTGGGCCGACCTTAGGGCGCTGACCATGCCACGTCAGCCGATCTGAGCGTTACTTGAGCATCACGATCCGGCCACGCTCCGTGGCCGACCGGTCCGGCCGTGACAGACGGAGCGGACTGGACAATACTCCGCAGGGATCGGACACCGAACGGAGGACCAGGATGCGACTGCTGCTCGTCGAGGACGACGAACGGGTGGCCGCCGCGCTGGTCGCGGTACTCGGCCGGCACGGCTTCCAGGTCAGGCACGCCCGCAGCGGGCACGAGGCGCTGGACGCACTGGTGCCGGACGGCAGCGACCCGTACCGGGTGGTGCTGCTCGACCTCGGCCTGCCCGACCGGGACGGCTTCGAGGTGTGCAGCCGGATCCGCGCGCACAGCGGCGTCCCGGTGATCATGGTGACCGCGCGGGCCGACATCAGGAGCCGCATCCACGGCCTCAACCTCGGTGCCGACGACTACGTCACCAAGCCCTACGACATGGGCGAGCTGCTGGCCCGGATCCACGCGGTGGCCCGTCGCGGCCTGGCCACCGAGCCGGCCGAGCCGGTCAGCCAGGGCGGGCCGCTGGAGGCCCGCGGCATCGTGATCGACCGCGAACGCCGCCGGGTCAGCGTGCAGGGGCGCGACGTCCCGCTCACCCGTAAGGAGTTCGACCTGCTGGCACTGCTCGCGCAGAGCCCCGGCGTGGTCTACCGGCGGGAGCAGATCTTCAGCGAGGTCTGGCGCTCCGGCTGGGAGGGCAACGGCCGGACTCTTGAGGTGCACATCGGTTCGCTGCGCACCAAGCTCGCGCTGCCCGGCCTGGTCGAGGCCGTCCGAGGGGTCGGTTACCGACTGATCCCCGAGCAGCCGGCCGGCTGATCCCCCGTGCGCACCCGTCTGCTCGGCATCCTGCTCTCCCTGATGACCGCCGTCCTGGCTGCCCTCGGAGTGCCGCTGGCGGCCGCGATGGCCGCCGCCGAGCAGAGCAAGGTGGTGGTCGACCGGATGGACGACGCCGCCCGGTTCGCCCAGAGCCTGCCCACCCAGGGCCGCCCGACCGCGGGCACCGCCGTCAAGGGCGACCCGAACCCGGTGGACGGCGACGGCGGCCGGCTGCACGCCCTGGTCGGCGAGGTGCAGCGCTACCACGAGCTGTACGGCATCCGGGTCGGCATCTTCCACCGGGACGGCAGCGCGGTCGCGGTCGCCCCCGCGGACTGGCAGGTGCCCTCCGACGGTTCCGCCGCCCAGGCGTTCCAGGAGGCGATGGACGGCCGCCGCAGCCAGAACCCGCCGCAGGCCTGGCCCTGGACCCCCGACCGCACCCTCACCGTGGCCGCCCCGGTGGTCCGGGACGGCGACGTGATCGCGGTGGTGATCACCGAGTCGCCGACGGGGCCGCTGCGGTCCCGGATCGTCTACCGGTGGCTCGGCATCGGCGCGGGCGAGTCGCTGGCCATGATCGCGGCCGTGCTGCTCTCGATGCGGCTGACCGGCTGGGTGCTGCGCCCGGTCCGCACCCTGGACCGGGCCACCCACGACATCGCCACCGGCCGGATGAACGCCCGGGTCGCCCCCAGCAGCGGACCGCCCGAACTCAGGCGGCTGGCCCGGTCGTTCAACGACATGGCGGACAACGTGCTGATCGCCCTGGACCAGCAGCGGGCCTTCGTCGCGGACGCCTCGCACCAGCTCCGCAACCCGCTGGCCGCCCTGCTGCTCCGGGTCGAGCTGCTCGGCCTCGAACTCCCCGAGGGCCACGACGCGGAGCTCGGCGCCGTCCGCGAGGAGGGGGTCCGGCTGGCCCGGGTGCTCGACGACCTGCTCGGCCTGGCCACCGCCGAGCACGCCCGCCCCGAGCCGGAACGGGTCGACCTGGCCGACCTGGCACTGGCCCGGATCGACGCCTGGCGGCCGGTCGCCGACCAGCGCGGCATCCGGCTCGACTGGGAGGGCCCGGCGATCGCGGTCGGGCTGGCCGATCCGATCGGGTTCGGCAGCGCGCTCGACGCGGTGCTCGACAACGCGCTCAAGTTCACCCCGAGCGGCGAGGTCGTCCGGCTCGGCGTCCAGCGCGGCAAGCGCGAGGTCACCCTGACCGTCTCCGACGCCGGCCCCGGCCTCACCGAGGAGGAACTGGCCCGGATCGGCGACCGCTTCTGGCGCAGCCCCCGCCACCAGAACGTCGACGGCTCCGGCCTCGGCCTCTCCATCGCCCGCACCCTCCTGCTGGCCGGCGGCGGCTCCCTCGAGTTCGCCCCGGTCACCCCGACGGGCCTCTCGGTCCACCTGACGGTCCCTCGGCCACGCTGACTTTTCGCAGAGCGCAGCCGTCTACGGCGTCAGGGGCTCGGGGCTCTGCTGTTGTGCGGCTCCGCCGCGTGGGCGCCGCCGGCCCTTGCAAGGTGATCGTCGCGTAGGTGGTCAGGCACTTTCGCGGTGACCCGAACGCTGGATCTCCTCGCCCACGCGGCGGAGCCGGACGTCAGCAGAGCCCCGAGCCCCTGACCGTAGATGCCCGGGCCCCTGTGAAGGGTCAGGGTTTGACGGAGAGGTAGTAGCGGCGGGCGCCCTCGTGCAGGGCCAGCGGGTCGGTGTAGACGGCGGTGCGGAGGTCCACCACCTGGGCGGCGTGGACCTCCGCGCCGATCGCGTCCCTGCTGTCGATGACCGCCTGGGTCATCCGCTCCACCAGGGCCGGGTCGACGTCGTCGCGGGTGATCAGCAGGTTGGGGACGGCCAGCGTGGCCACCGCCGTCGCGGTGGGCCGGGCCTTGGGGTAGGCGTCGGCCGGGATGGTGGCGGCGCGGTAGGCGTCGGCACCGCCGCCCTCGCCCCGGCCGACCGCCTCGGCCAGGTCACCGAGCGGGACGATCCGGATCGCGAACTGGTCCGAGAGGTCGGTCAGGGCGCTGGTGGGCAGCCCGCCGGACCAGAAGAAGGCGTCCAGCTGACCGTTCTTCAGCTGGTCGGCGGCGTCACCGACGCCGAGGTTCGCGGCGGCCACGTCCAGCTCCGGATCGAGGCCGGCCGAGGCCAGCAGGCGCTTCGTCACCAGCAGCACCCCTGACCGGCTCTGCCCGACCCCGACCCGCAGGCCCTTCAGGTCGGCGGCCCGCTGCACCTTGGAGTCGGCGGGCACCACCAGCTGCAGGTAGTCGTCGTACAGCCGGGCTATCCCGCGCAGCCGGTCCCGGCCGTCGCCCCGGTAGCTGGCCACCGCGTCGGCGGTGGCTATCGCGAACGAGTCCCGCCCGGAGGCGACCCGGTCCAGGTTGTCGATCGAACCCTGCGAGTTGTCCAGCCGCAGTTCGGCCCCGGGCATCGCGGTGTGCAGGTAGCTGCGGAGCAGCTGTCCGTACCGGTCGTACACGCCTCGTTGGACCCCGGTGGCGAAGCCGATCTCCCCGCGCGGGTAGTCCGCGCGGTCGGCGGCGGCCAGCCACCAGCCGCCCAACCCGCCGATGACCAGCAGCAACGCGGCGGCCGCGCGGCCGAAACGGCTGCGGGCCACTGCTTGCGGCAGGGCGACGGGTCTCCAGGTCATGGGGTTGGATACTGCCAGGCCGGGAGCGGGAAAGGGAGAGGGTCACGGAGCCCGATCCGGTTCTCGTACTCTTGGGTCCGTGGGTACGAGCCAGGATTCCAAGAGCTACAAGGTCGTCACGTACGGCTGCCAGATGAACGTGCACGACTCCGAGCGCCTCTCCGGGCTGCTCGAGGACGCCGGGTACGTGAAGGCCGACCAGGAGGGTGATCCCGACCTGGTGGTCTTCAACACCTGTGCGGTGCGCGAGAACGCCGACAACAAGCTGTACGGCAACCTCGGCCAGCTCGCCCCGGCGAAGACCCGGAACAAGGACATGCAGATCGCCGTCGGCGGCTGTCTGGCGCAGAAGGACCGCGACACCATCGTGAAGCGGGCCCCCTGGGTCGACGTGGTCTTCGGCACCCACAACATCGGGCACCTGCCCGCCCTGCTGGAGCGGGCCCGGATCGAGCAGCAGGCCCAGGTGGAGATCCTGGAGTCGCTGGAGACCTTCCCGTCCACCCTGCCGACCCGGCGCGAGTCCGCGTACGCGGCCTGGGTGGCCATCTCGGTCGGCTGCAACAACACCTGCACCTTCTGCATCGTCCCCGCGCTGCGCGGCAAGGAGGAGGACCGCCGCCCCGGCGACGTCCTCGCCGAGATCGAGGCGCTGGTCGGCGAGGGTGTCATCGAGGTCACCCTGCTCGGCCAGAACGTCAACGCGTACGGCTCCGACCTGGGCGACCGGGAGGCGTTCTCCAAGCTGCTCCGGGCGGCCGGGCAGATCGAGGGCCTGGAGCGGATCCGGTTCACCTCGCCGCACCCGCGCGACTTCACCGACGACGTGATCGCCGCGATGGCCGAGACCCCGAACGTGATGCACCAGCTGCACATGCCGATGCAGTCGGGTTCGGACACCGTGCTGCGGGCGATGAAGCGGTCGTACCGGCAGGACCGTTTCCTCGGCATCATCCGCAAGGTCCGCGAGGCGATGCCGGACGCGGCGATCTCCACCGACATCATCGTCGGCTTCCCCGGGGAGACCGAGGAGGACTTCGAGCAGACCATGCACGCGGTCCGCGAGGCCCGCTTCACCAACGCTTTCACCTTCCAGTACTCCAAGCGGCCCGGCACCCCGGCCGCCGAGATGGACGGGCAGATCCCCAAGGCCGTGGTCCAGGACCGCTACAACCGGCTGATCGCCCTCCAGGAGGAGATCTCCTGGGAGGAGAACAAGAAGCAGGTCGGCCGGGTGCTGGAGATCCTGGTCGCCGAGGGCGAGGGCAAGAAGGACGACCGGACCGACCGCCTCTCCGGCCGCGCCCCCGACAACCGGCTGGTGCACTTCACCCGCCCCACCGAGCCGGTCCGCCCGGGCGACACGGTGACGGTCGAGATCACCTACGCCGCCCCGCACCACCTCCTGGCGGAGGGCCCCACCCTGGCGGTCCGCCGCACCCGCGCGGGCGACGCCTGGGAGAAGCGGCAGGGCCTCCCGGCCGCGAAGCCGGCCGGCGTCATGCTCGGCCTGCCCACCATCGGGGTGCCGGCCGCGCTCCCCGTGGCCACGGGCTGCGGCGACTAGCCCTCCTGGCCCGGGGCTGCGCCGCGGGGCGTCTTTTTGCAGCTGCTCGGCCGCCTACGGTCCAGGGGCTCGGGGCTCTGCTGTTGTGCGGCTCCGCCGCGTGGGCGCCGCCGGCCCTTGCAAGGTGATCCGTCCGTGCGTGGTCAGGCATTTTCGCAGTGACCCGAACGCCAGATCTCCTCGCAGTTCCCCGAGCCCCTGGGTAGTGCAACCGAACGCCCTGCGAAAAGGTGAGCGTCCTGCCTCCCGAGGCGGATGTCCTAAGGTGAACGGCATGCTCGTTGCCGCTGCCGTCGTCCCCTGTCCGCCGTTGCTGGTGCCCGAGGTCGCCTCGGGTGCGGCGCCCGAACTGGAGCCGCTGCGGGCCGCCTGCCTGGCGGCGGTGCGGGAGTTGTCGGCCTCGGAGCCCGACCTGATCGTGCTGGTCGGCGGTGGTCCGGAGGGCGGGGTCTGGACCGAGGGCGGGGTCGGTTCGTTCCACCGGTACGGCGTCCCCCGGGTGGTGCGGCTGCCGTCGGGCGGGGTGGACGGGCCGGAGCTGGCGCCGTCGCTGGCCGTCGGCGCGTGGCTGCTGGAGCAGGCGGGGGTGACCATCCCCACCCATGCGTGTGCCGTCCCGGCCGACGCACCGACCGAGCGGCTGCTCGGCCTGGGCGGCGGGCTGGCCGAACTGGCCGACCGGGTCGCTCTGCTGGTGCTCGGCGGCGGGAGCGCCTGCCGCTCGGTCAAGGCGCCGGGCTACCTGGACGACCGGGCCGAGGGCTACGACGCCGAGGCGGCCCGGGCCCTGGGTGCGGCGGACGTGGCCGTGCTCGCCGGGCTCGACCCGGTGGTCTCGGCGGAACTGCAGGCGGACGGACGGGCGCCCTGGCAGGTCCTCGCGGGAGCTGCTCAGGGCGCCGGGTTGAACGGGAGGCTGCGCTACGACGAGGCCCCGTACGGGGTCGGCTACTTCGTGGCCTCCTGGAACTGACGCCCGGTCAGCTCTGACCCTCGTCCTTGGGCTTCGCGGCGAAGTGGTCCACCGCGCCCTTGGCCTTGCTGGTGCCGGTCTCGATCTTGTCGCTGTACTTGCCCTTGGTGGCCTTGTCCGCCGCGGCACCGGCCTTCTCGACCACCTGGTCGATCTTCTCGTTGTGCTTGCCCGCGAGCTCGCTGGCCTTGTCCTTGAGCTCCTCGGCCTTGCCCTTGAGGTTGTCCATCAGGCCCATGTCCGGTGCTCTCCTTCAGCTGGGTCCGCCCGGCGGACGGAGAAAATAGGTCATACCGTTCATATCTTTCCCCAGAGTGATCGCCTGAGACACGGCGCCACTCCCGTTCTTTGCGAGACTTGGCCCGTGAGCAGCTCTCCCGTCATCCAGCCCCGCGTCGTCTCTGTGGTCGGCGCGACCGCCGCGGGCAAGTCCGACCTGGCGGTCGCCATCGCCCGAAGCGTGGGCGGCGAGGTGATCAACACCGACTCGATGCAGCTCTACCGGGGCATGGACATCGGCACCGCGAAGCTCACCACCGCCGAGCGTGGCGGCATCCCGCACCACCTGCTGGACATCTGGGACGTCACCGAGGCGGCCAGCGTCGCCGAGTTCCAGCGGCTGGCCAGGGCCGAGATGGACCGGCTGCTCGCCGAGGGCCGGACGCCGGTGCTGGTCGGCGGCTCCGGGCTGTACGTCCGGGCGGCGATCGACGAGATGGAGTTCCCGGGCACCGACCCGGTGGTCCGGGCCCGGCTGGAGGCCGAGTGCGAGCAGCTCGGCAGCGGCGCGCTGCACCGGCGGCTGGCCGAGCTGGACCCGGCCGCCGCCGAGGCGATCCTGCCCAGCAACGGCCGCCGGGTGGTCCGGGCCCTGGAGGTCATCGAGATCACCGGCCGCCCGTTCACCGCCAGCCTGCCGACCAACACCGCCGTCTACGACACCGTGCAGATCGGCGTCCAGGTGGAGCGCCCGGAGCTGGACCGCCGGATCGAGCTCCGGGTGGACCGGATGTGGGAGGCCGGTCTCCCGGCCGAGGTCCGCGTGCTGGAGGGGCAGGGGCTGCGGGACGGTCTGACCGCCTCCCGGGCGCTCGGCTACCAGCAGGTGCTGGCGCACTTCGCGGGCGACTGCACCGAGCAGGAGGCGAAGGCCGAAACCGTCCGGGCGACCCGGCGGTTCGCCCGCCGCCAGGAGTCCTGGTTCCGCCGGGACGACCGCATCCACTGGCTGGCCCGCCCGGCCGGTGCCGACCCGACTGCGCTGCTGGCACGGGCCCTGGAGCTGATCGACCGTCAGATCTGAGCGGTTTCCGGCCATCCGGCCGGTGCAGCTGCAGGTGCACGACCAACTGAGGGTTACGGGCACATCACGTCATGGCCACGGATCACCCGACGGCCCGATGGGACCCGCGTCGGCGGCACCGGACATGCCATTATCGAGAACAACCAGGGGTCGGCCGGGTGGCCGCTCCTACCGCCCGCGAGTCCGTTGGCTCGTGTCGAACCGTCAGGGGAGGCCGCGTGTCCACGGGTACCGGCCCCGAAACCGAGGAACTGCCGAGCAGCGTCAGTGCCGAACTGGTGCTGTCGGAGGCCCAGATGCCCACCTCGTACGCCTTGGCCCTGCCGGTCCTCGCCGACCTGGCCGCACCCGGCGTGGTGCACGAGCGGGAGATCCGGCCGTTGCGCAGGCTGCGCTGGTGGCAGATCCTGCCGATCGTCCTGGTCGGTGCCGCCGGCGCCCTGATGTTCGCCTTCCCGCTCGCCTTCAGCTCCGGCGGCAGCGCCTCCGCGATGATCGGGATGCTCGGCCTGCTGCTCACCGCCGCCTCGGTCGGCTGGGGCGCGATGGCCGCCCGGGTGGCCGGGTACAAGTGGCCCGGCGTCCCGCGCCGGGGCAGTGGCCGCCGGGCCGGTCGCAAGGCGATCGTGCTCTACACTCTGGCCGCCGTGGTCGCGGTCGGTCTCGCCGTCTGGCGAGTGGTCCGCCTCGCCTCCTGACCGGTCGGTCTCAGTACCATCGGCTCTGTGAGCGCATCCAAGACCTTCGGCCTCCCCTTCCTCAAGGGGCACGGCACCCAGAACGACTTCGTGATCATCCCGGACCCGGACGGCCTGCTCGACCTCGGCCCGGCCGAGGTCGCCGCCCTGTGCGACCGCCGGGCCGGCATCGGCGGGGACGGCCTGATCCGGGTGGTCCGGTCGGCGGCCGATCCTGCGGCGGTCGGCATGGCCGACCGGGCCGAGTGGTTCATGGACTACCGCAACTCCGACGGCTCGATCGCCGAGATGTGCGGCAACGGCAGCCGGGTCTTCGCCCGCCACCTGGTCGAGGCCGGGCTGGCGAAGCCGGGCCCGATCCCGATCGCCACCCGGGCCGGTGTGCTCACCGTCCGGGTCGCGGAGGACACCGCCGAGGGGCCCGGCCTGGTCACCGTCGAGATGGGCAAGGTCCGGCTGCCCGGCCCCGACGGCGTCGAGGTGACGGTCGGCGACCTGGTCTGGCCCGCGCTGAACGTCAACATGGGCAACCCGCACGCGGTCGCCTTCGTCGACGACCTGGCCCAGGCCGGCGACCTGCTCGCCGCCCCCGGCGTCACGGCCGGGGTGTACCCCGAGGGGGTCAACGTCGAGTTCGTGGTGGAGCGCGGACCGCGGCACGTCGCGATGCGGGTGCACGAGCGCGGGTCGGGCGAGACCCGCTCCTGCGGTACGGGCGCCTGCGCGGTGGCCGTCGCGGCGGCCCGCCGCCACCACCTCGACCCCGCGGTCACCGGCGAGCCGGTCACCTACCGGGTCGACCTGCCCGGCGGCACCCTGGTGATCACCGAGCACCCGGACGCCCGGATCGAGATGGCCGGCCCGGCGGAGATCGTCGCGAGCGGGACGCTCCGCCTCTAGGCAGGGGCTCAGCCTTGTGCAGCTCCCGAGGTTGCACGATCCAGGGGCTCGGGGAACTACGAGGAGATCTGGCGCCGGGGGCACAGACGAAAGTGCCTGACCACCCACGCAACGGTGACCTGTTCCGAGGTCGGCGTCGCAGTTCCCCGAGCCCCTGCCTTCCGGACCACCTGCCAAAAGCGAGCGATGCTTCCCCGTCGGGTGCGGAGTGAATCCCCCCGTTCGGGTGGTGTTGGTGACGGTGCGGGAGCAGGGGGCTGCGGAACGTGCTCTGCTCGGTAGCATGGACCATCGCTGCCGGAGGTGCAGATGACCATCGAAGCCGAGGCTGGAAAGCGGTCCCGGAGCAGACTCAACCGAGCCTCCCTGGGCCGGGCCGGCCGCGCCGCCCTGCTGGCCACCGGCCGCGCCCCGCTGCCGGACGCGATCGAGCCGATCGTCGAGGCGCACCGGCGCCACCACCCGCAGGCCGACCTGGCGCTGCTCGGCCGGGCGTACCGGACGGCGGAGGCCAGTCACCGGGGGCAGACCCGGAAGAGCGGCGAGCCGTTCATCACCCATCCGCTCGCGGTGACCATGATCCTGGCCCAACTCGGGGCCGGGACCACGACCTTGGTGGCGTCGCTGCTGCACGACACGGTCGAGGACACCGAGGTGACGCTGGATCAGGTGGCCGAGGAGTTCGGGCCCGAGGTGGCCTATCTGGTGGACGGCGTCACCAAGTTGGAGAAGGTGGACTTCGGTGCGGCGGCCGAGGCGGAGACCTTCCGGAAGATGCTGGTGGCCACCGGCGACGACGTCCGGGTGATGGTGATCAAGCTCGCCGACCGGTTGCACAACATGCGGACCATCCGGCACATGAAGCCCGCCAGCCGGATCAGGATTGCCAAGGTGACCAGGGACGTGCTGATCCCGCTCGCCGAGCGGCTCGGGATCCAGGTGCTGAAGGCCGAGTTGGAGGACATCGTGTTCGCCACTCTGCACCCGGAGGAGTACGCCCGCACCGGTGCGCTGATCGCCGCGTACGACGAGCGGCCGGAGGAGCTGCTGCAGCCGTTCGCCGACGGGCTGACCAGGCAGCTGGCCGAGACCGGGGTGCCGGCCACCGTCACCGTCCGGCCCCGGCACTGCGTGTCCGTGCACCGGGTGCTGCTCAAGCGGACCTCGGCGGCCGGGCCGGACGGGCTGCCGCAGGATCTCCAACCCGCCGACTTCGGGCGGCTGTTGGTGGTGGTGGAGGAGAACGCCGACTGCTACGCGGTGCTCGGCGAGCTGCACACCTGCTGGACGCCGCTGCCCGGGGAGTTCAAGGACTTCATCGCGGGGCCCAAGTTCAACCTGTACCAGTCGCTGCACACGGCGGTCGCGCTGCCGACCGGCGAGGTGGTCGAAGTCCTGGTCAGGACACGGGAGATGCACCGGGTGGCCGAGTTCGGCGTGGTCGCCCTGGGCGATCCGCACCAGGTCGGTCCGGAGGACCCGGAGCGGACCGACCCGGCCCGGCCGGGCTGGCTGAGCCGGCTGCTGGAGTGGCAGCAGGAGACCCCGGACCCGGACACCTTCTGGTCCGCGCTCACCTCGGACCTGTCCGACGACCGGGAGATCACCGCCGTCACCGAGCAGGGCCAGACGCTGCACCTGCCCGCCGGGGCGAGCTGCGTGGACGCCGCGTACCTGCTGGGCGAGGAGACCGGGCACCGCTGTCTCGGGGCCCGGGTGAACGGGCGGCTGGTCGCGCTCTCCACCACGCTCGGGGACGGCGACGTGCTGGCGGTGCTGACCGAGCAGGCCCACGAGGCGTCCGGACCGGCCGCCGAATGGCTGGAACACGTCCGAACCCCGGCGGCCAGGCTGGCGATCGAACGCTGGCTGGCCGAGCACCCGGCCCGGCTGCCGGAGCCGGACGCCGGGGCGGCCAAGCCGGCCCCCGCCGGTGTCCCGTCCGCCGGGCGGCGGCAGGCGCCGGTGACCGTGCCGGGCCGTTCGGGCGGGATCGTCCGGCTGTCCAGGTGCTGTACGCCGGTGCCGCCGGACGAGCTGACCGGGTACCTGATCAGGGGCGGCGCGGTGGCCGTGCACCGGACCGACTGTCCGGTGGGGGAGCAGCTGCGGGAGGCCGGCCGGGAGCCGGTCCGGCCCTGCTGGGTGCCGGGTGCGGCGCCCGCCGACGGCTTCCGGGTGACCCTGCGGGCCGAGGCGCTGAACCGCCCCCGGCTGCTGGCCGACCTGACGGCGGCGATCTCGGCCCAGGGCGTCGGCATCATCGCGGCCGAGGTGGAACCGCCGCAGCAGCTGCGGGTCCGGCACAGCTACACGGTCGAACTGCCGGCGGCCGCCACCCTGCCGCTGCTGATGCGCGCGATGCTGCGGGTCTCGGGGGTCTACGACGTCTACCGGCCCGGCCCGGCACGGGGAAATCGGGATGACCCGGTCGGGGCGGGCGTGCGACCATCGTGGGGAATTCGCGGCCGGTCCGTGGCGTTCACCGGACGTAGTGGTTCCGGTGCCGGCCACGGCCTGCAGGGGTAGCTCGGCTCGCCACCTGGTATCGGGGCGTCAGACGGGGCACACTCCCAGGTGCGCACGGCGCACCGGCCCTTCCCGATCTACCTAAGGATGAGATTGACCTCCACGTTCGAGAGCCGCAGCAATTCCGACAGCCAAGGCAACCGACTGTCGGACCTCCGGGCGGAAGCCCTGATGGACGAGGACCTCGCGGCGAACGACGAGGGCTTCGACCGATACGACGGGGAGCAGTACGACCGGAGCGAGCGCGCCGCACTGCGCCGGGTCGCCGGTCTCTCCACCGAACTGCAGGACGTCACCGAGGTCGAGTACCGCCAGCTCCGCCTGGAGCGCGTGGTGCTCGTCGGTGTCTGGACCGACGGCACGGTCGAGGAGGCGGAGAACTCGATGGCCGAGCTCGCCGCCCTGGCCGAGACCGCCGGGTCCGAGGTGCTGGACGGCGTGATCCAGCGCCGTGACAAGCCCGACCCCGCGACCTACATCGGCTCGGGCAAGGCGCGGGAGCTGCGCGACATCGTCGCCGCCACCGGCGCCGACACCGTGGTCTGCGACGGTGAGCTGACCCCGGGTCAGCTGATCCAGCTGGAGGACGTGGTCAAGGTCAAGGTGGTCGACCGGACGGCCCTGATCCTGGACATCTTCGCCCAGCACGCCAAGTCCCGGGAGGGCAAGGCGCAGGTCTCGCTCGCGCAGATGCAGTACATGCTGCCGCGGCTGCGTGGCTGGGGTGCGTCGCTGTCCCGGCAGATGGGTGGTGGTGGCGCCGGCTCCTCCGGCGGCGGCATGGCCACCCGTGGTCCCGGTGAGACCAAGATCGAGACCGACCGTCGGCGGATCCGCGAGAAGATGGCGAAGCTCCGCCGGGAGATCGTCGACATGAAGAAGGGCCGCGACACCAAGCGCCAGGAGCGCCGTCGCAACCAGGTCCCCTCGGTCGCCATCGCGGGCTACACCAACGCGGGCAAGTCCTCGCTGCTCAACCGCCTGACCGGGGCCGGTGTCCTGGTGGAGAACTCGCTGTTCGCCACCCTGGACCCGACGGTCCGCCGGGCGCAGACCCCGAGCGGCCGGGTCTACACCCTGGCCGACACGGTCGGTTTCGTCCGGCACCTGCCGCACCACCTGGTCGAGGCGTTCCGTTCGACCATGGAGGAGGTCGCCGAGGCGGACCTCATCCTGCACGTGGTGGACGGTTCGCACCCCGAGCCGGAGACCCAGCTGGCCGCCGTCCGGGAGGTGATCGTCTCGGTCGAGGCACAGAACGTGCCGGAGATCGTGGTGATCAACAAGGCCGATGCCGCCGATCCGCTGGTGCTCCAGCGCCTGCTCCGCCGCGAGCCGCACGCCATCGTGGTGTCGGCCCGGACGGGGATGGGCATGGAGGAGCTGCTCCAGCTGATCGACGCTGAGCTGCCGCGGCCGGCCGTCGAGGTGCAGGCGCTGATCCCGTACACCCGTGGTGACCTGGTCTCCCGGGTGCACGCCGAGGGTGAGCCGATCTCCACCGAGCACACCGGCGAGGGCACGCTGCTGCACGCCAAGGTGGCGGCGGAGCTGGCGGCCGAGCTCGAGCAGTTCGCGGTGGTCACGCAGGGCTGAGGTTTCGCACGGGCTCGGCCGTCCACGGTCCGGGGGCTCGGGGAACGGCGACGATATCTGGCGTGCGGGTCACAGGCGAAAGTGCCTGACCGTGCACGCGGGAGAGACCTTGTACGAGGTCGGCGTCGCTGTTCCCCGAGCCCCCGGGTGTGTTCTGGCCGAGCGCGGTCCGTGAGCCCCTGGTGGGTTCACTCCTTGCGGGAGAAGTAGCTCAGCGCCTGTCGGGCCACGTCCTCCAGGTACGGGCCGTTCAGGGCGGTGTGGGCGAGGTTGCCGATCGAGGTGTTGCTGACCAGCGCTTCGCGGCCGTCCGGCATGGTGGCGAACCAGCCGCCGCCGCTGGAGCCGGCCGTCATGGTGCAGCCGGCCGAGAGCATCGGCGGGCGGCTCGGGTCGAAGGAGAGCTGGGTGGGGCGGCCGCTGTCGCAGCGGTAGAGCTCGCGGCCGTCGAACGGCTTGACGGAGGGATAGCCCCAGACCGAGACGGCCAGCCGGTCGCGCGGGGCGTCGAACCAGACCGGGACGGCGGTGCCCACGGTCTCCTCCAGCGAGCGGCCGCTGCCGTCCGGGTTGTGCACCTTGAGCACGGCGAAGTCGTACTGGTTGGCGGCGTTCCCGCCGTGGCCGCCCTCGGCGATCCACTGCGGTGAGCTGATCACGTTGTCGGCCCACCACTGGCCGAGCGGGGCGACCTCGGCGAGGGTGGGCTTCCGGTCGGCGGGGGTGCCGGCGCTGTTGTAGGCCGGCACGAAGATCAGGTTCTTGAACCAGCCGCCGCCGCTGCCCTCGTGCACGCAGTGCCCGGCCGTCCAGACCAGGTTGCTCCGCCCCGGGTGGGCCGGGTCCGCCACCACGGTGGCCGAGCACTGGCCGGTGCCGCCGCTCGGCGCGGTGGAGAACACCTTCCCCGAGGCCGGGTGGCTGGTGTACGGCCGGGGGACCGGGACGGCCTGCACCGGGCCCGGCTCCGGGTCGGCGGCGGCGGGGGACGCGGTCGGCACCACCGGCTGCTGCGGTGGGGCGTCGACCATCCGCTCCGGGTCCCAGAGGTCCCGGACCACCGGGTTCTCGTACAGGTGCTGCCGGGCCCAGCGGTCCCAGTCCTCGTCCCGCCAGGTCTTCAACTCCTGCCAGCGCTGCGCGAGTTCACCCCGCCACTGGGTCGGTACGGTGGTCGGCAGCCGCCAGTCGTCGGACGCCGTGCCGGTGCACCCCGTGAGCAGCACCAGTCCGAGCAGTGCCGCCGTCGTGCCCTTGGATATCGACCGCATGATTTCTCCAGCCCCCGTGTCGAACGCCGATTCTCCCACCGAGGGGCGCGGCGGGTGGCTCCGCGGTGCCCGTGTCGGTCCTGACCTGACCACTCCAACGGGTGAGTGATCGACGGGGATTCACCACAACGAGTGAGCCGATCTTGTGATCACCCGTCAGTGGCCAGTTCCCTTGGCCTGTCGGCGCCCTCGGTCCCACGAGCCTCGGCCGTCCCCCAACTCCCGGCGCCCGCACCATCGCTCGCCCCAAGGAGCAGCCTTGAGCACCGTCGCCCTCGCTGGAGTACCGCCCGTCGTCCATCCGCGGCCCCAGGACGCACTGCTCGACGCCGATCCGGCGGTGGCCGCCGAACAGGCCGGGGTGGAGAGCCTGTTGCGGTGCTGGGCGAGGGAGACCGGGGCCCGGCCGCGCCCGGACGGGACGCTCCGGGTGCCGGTGCTCGGCGGTGCGGTCGAGCTGGTCGCGGCGGTCCGGTACTGGTCGCCGACCGGCTGGCACCGGTTCGGCGAGGTCACCCTGGCCGGGCTGCCGGTGGACGTGGTGACGGTGGCCACGCTGGTCGCGGGCGCCGCCGCCGAACGGCCCGAGGCGGGCCAGCTGACCGACCTGGCCGCCCGGGTGGCCGACTCGGTGCTGCGGACCACCGAGGTGCTGGAGCGCCGCCGCTCCGGCAGCGGCCCCGACTGGCCGTTCCTGGCCGCCGAGCAGGCCCTGCTGCTGGGCCACCCGCTGCACCCCACCCCGAAGAGCCGGGACGGCCTGGGCCCCGCGCAGAGCGCGGCGTACTCGCCCGAACTGCACGGGTCCTTCCGGCTGCACTGGTACGCCGTGGACCGGGACCTGCTGGCCTCCGGTTCGGCGGTCGGCGTCCCGGCCGAGCAGCTGACCGCCCGGCTGCTCGGCGACCGGGCCGTGCTGCCGCCCGGCACCGCCGCGCTCCCGCTGCACCCCTGGCAGGCCAGGGAGCTGGCGCTGCGGCCCGAGGTGGCCGGGCTGCTGGCGGACGGTGCGCTGCACGACCTGGGCGAGCACGGCGCGGAGTGGCACCCGACCTCCTCGGTGCGCACGGTCTGCCGGCCCGGCACACCCTGGATGCTCAAGCTCTCGCTCGGCCTGCGGATCACCAACTCCCGCCGGGAGAACCTGCGCAAGGAGCTGCACCGGGGGCTGGAGGTGCACCGGCTGCTGGAGGCCGGGCTGAGCGCCGAGTGGCGGGCCGCCCACCCCGGCTTCGACATCGTCCGCGACCCGGCCTGGATCGGCGTCGACCTGCCGGGCGGCGCCGACCCGAACGGCCTGGACACCGTGCTCCGGCAGCAGCCGTTCGGCCTGCGCGAACGCGCGCTCTGCGTGGCGGGACTGGTCGCCGAGCAGCCGTTCGGCGACCGGGTCGACTCGATGCTCGGCCGGACCGTCCGGACCCTCGCCGAGCAGTGCGGCCGCCCGGTGCACACCGTCGCCACCGAGTGGTTCCTGCGCTACCTGGACGCCGTGGTGCTCCCGGTGCTCTGGCTGGACGGCCGGGCCGGGATCGCGCTGGAGGCGCACCAGCAGAACAGCCTGGTGCTGCTGGACCGGGAGGGCTGGCCGGTCGGCGGCCGGTACCGGGACAACCAGGGCTACTACTTCCGCAGCTCGTTCGCCGACCGGCTGGACGCCCGGCTGCCCGGGGTCGGCCGGGTCAGCGACACCTTCGTCGCCGACCGGGTGATCGACAAGCACTTCGCCTACTACCTCGGCATCAACCACGTGCTCGGCCTGATCGGCGCCTTCGGCTCCCAGCGGCTGGCCGACGAGAGCGTCCTGCTGGCCGCGCTGCGCGGCTTCCTCGGCGGCCGGCCGGCCGCCGCCACCGGCTCCGGGCTGCCCGCCCTGCTGCTCGACAGCCCCGACCTGCACTGCAAGGCCAACCTGCTGACCCGGCTGAACGGGATGGACGAGCTGGTCGGCCCGGTCGCCACCCAGTCGGTCTACGTGGACATCCGCAACCCGGTGGTGGCCGGGTGAGGACCGCAGCGGGTGAGTTCGAGCTCCGCGAGGTCGACCTGGCCACCGACCTGCCGCTGCTGGCCGGGTGGATGAACGATCCGGCGGTGGCCGCGTACTGGGAGTTGGCCGGGCCGCCGGAGACCACCGAACGGCACGTCGCCCCGCAGCTCGGCCCGGACAGCCACAGCTGTCCGCTGATCGGGCTGCTGGACGGCACCCCGATGAGCTACTGGGAGCTCTACCGGGCCGACGTGGACCGGCTCGCCGACCACTACCCCGCCGGGCCGGGCGACCTCGGGGTGCACCTGCTGCTCGGCCCGCCCGGCCACCGCGGCCGGGGGCTCGGCACCCTGCTGCTGACCGCACTGGCCGACCGGCTGCTGGCCGATCCCGACTGCGAGCGGCTGGTCGCCGAGCCCGACCTGCGCAACGCCCCCTCGCTGCGGGCCTTCCGGCGGGCCGGCTTCGACCCGGTCGCCGAGCTGGAGCTGCCCGAGAAGCGGGCCGCCCTGATGATCCGTCAACGCGACTAGGACGACATGGACAACCCGCAGCCCCACGCGCACGACGGACCGGCCGAGCAGCCCGAGGCGTACGACCTGCTGGGCGTCGGCCTGGGGCCGTTCAACCTGTCGCTGGCCGCGCTGGCCGACCGGGTCGGCGGGCTGGACTCGCTGTTCTGCGAGGCCAGGCCGGAGTTCCGCTGGCACCCGGGGATGCTGGTGGACGGGGCCCGGATGCAGGTGCCGTTCCTGGCCGACCTGGTCTCGCTGGTCGACCCGACCAACCCCTGGTCCTTCCTCAACTACCTGCGCGACCAGGACCGGCTGTTCCCGTTCTACTTCGCCGAGCGGTTCCAGCTGGCCCGCCGGGAGTACGACCACTACTGCCGCTGGGCGGCCGAACGGCTGGTCAACTGCCGGTTCGGCGCCGCCGTGACCGAGCTGCACTGGCATCCGGGGCACCGGCTGTTCCGGGCGGTGGCCGGCGGCGCCGAGCTCTGGGCCCGGAACGTGGTGCTCGGCGTCGGGACGACGCCGGTGCACCCGGAGGCGTTCGCCGGGCTGCGCGGGCACCCGCAGGTCTGGCACTCCGCCGAGTACCTGGACCGCCGGGCGAGCCTGGACCGGGCCAGGGACATCACCGTGGTCGGGTCCGGGCAGTCCGGCGCCGAGGTCTTCCTCGACCTGCTGCGCGGCCGGAGCGGTGACGGCACCCGGCTGCGCTGGCTGACCAGGACCAGGGCGCTGGCGCCGATGGAGTACTCCAAGCTCGGCCTGGAGCACTTCACCCCCGACTACACCCGCCACTTCCACGGCCTGCCACCCGCCACCCGGGACCGGCTGGTGCGCGAGCAGTGGCAGCTGCACAAGGCGGCCAGTGCCGAGACGCTGGCCGAGATCCACGACCTGCTGTACGAGCGGACCATCGGCCGGCCGCTGGACGCCGACCCGGTGGAGATCCGGCCCGGCACCGCCGTCACCGAGGCGCTGGCCGGGCCCTGCGGCGGCTTCGAACTGATCTGCCGTCAGGTCGACTCGGGCGTCGAGCAGGTGCTCCGCACCGACGCCGTGGTGCTGGCCACCGGCTACCGGGCGGTCCGTCCGGCGCTGCTCGACCCGCTCGCCGAGCTGGTGGACTGGGATGAGCAGGGCCGGTTCCGGGTCGGCCTGGACCACCGGGTGGTCACCCGGCCCGAGCTGACCGGCGGCCTCTACGTGCAGAACGCCGAACTGCACACGCACGGTGTCGGCACCCCCGACCTGGGGCTCGGCGCCCACCGGGCCGCCGTGATCCTGAACGCGGTGACCGGCCGGACGGTCCACCGGCTGCCCACCAGGACCGCCTGGACCAGCTTCGCCCCGCCCGTGCCCGCCGCTCCCGCTCCGGCCCTCCCGCGCCCGCAGGAGGGCCACCGTGCCGCCCCAGTCACCCGCTGAACTCCTCCGGAGGGCCACCGTGCCGCAGCCTCCCGCCGAGCTCCACCTGCCACCCCAGCTCACGGCCGCGCACTGGCGGCGGGCCCGCCGGGCGATGCTCGCCAAGATGCTCGGCGAGTTCGCCTACGAGCAGCTGCTCACCCCGGTGCCGGACGGCGCCGGCTACCGGCTCGACCTGCCCGAGGCGGTCTACCGGTTCACCGCCCGCCGGGGCGCGTACGGGAGTTGGCAGGTCGACCCGGGTTCGGTGGACTGCCCGGCGGACCCGGAGGGGGACCCGCTACGACTGCTCCAGCTGGCCCGCGGGGTGCTCGGGCTGCCCGGCGACACCCTGGGCCACCTGATCCGCGAGCTGACCGCCACCCTGCTCGCCGACGTCCGGCAGCTGGCCACCGAGCTGACCGCCGCCGAGCTGGCCGACCTGGACCACGTCCGGCTGGAGGGACGGCAGACCGGCCACCCGTGGATCGTCCCGAACAAGGGCCGGCTCGGCCTGTCCGCCCGCGACCTGGCCGCCTGGGCCCCCGAGGCGCGCAGCCCGCAGCGGCTGCCGTGGCTCGCGGTGCACCGGCGGCTGGCCGAGTTCCGGGGCCAACCGGATCTGTACGAGCAGGAGTTGAGCCCGGAGTTCCGGGCCGGGGTGGGGGAGGACTACCTGCTGCTGCCGGTGCACCCGTGGCAGTGGGACGAGGTGATCCTGCCGCTGTTCGCCCCCTGGATCGCCTCCGGCGAGATCGTCCCGCTGCCCAGCGACGGTGACCTGCGGCTGCCGCAGCAGTCGGTCCGCAGCTTCTTCAACCTCAGCCGGCCCGAGCGCTGCACCGTCAAACTGCCGCTCTCGATGCTCAACACCCTGGTCTGGCGCGGCCTGCCGACCGACCGCACGCTGGCCGCCCCCGCCGTCACCGCCTGGATCCACGGCCTGCGGGACGGCGACGAGTTCCTCCGGGACGAGTGCCGGGTGATCCTGCTCGGCGAGATCGCCTCGGTCACGGTGGACCACCCGGTCTACCGTGACCTGCCGGAAGTGCCCTACCAGTACAAGGAGTTGCTCGGCGCGATCTGGCGCGAGCCGCTCGGCAGGCACCTCGCCCCGCACGAGCGGGCCCGCACCCTGGCCTCACTGCTCCAGGTCGGCTCGGACGGCCGCGCGCTGGCCGCCGAGCTGGTCGCCCGCTCCGGCCTGCCCGCCCGGGACTGGCTGCGCCGGCTGTTCGCGGTGATGCTGCCGCCGCTGCTGCACTTCCTCTACCGGTACGGCACGGTCTTCTCCCCGCACGGCGAGAACGCCATCGTGGTGTTCGACCAGCACGACGCGCCCGCCCGGCTCGCGGTCAAGGACTTCGTCGACGACGTCAACATCAGCGACCGCGAGCTGCCCGAACTCGACGACCTCCCGGCCGAGGTGCGCGAGGTGCTGCTGCGCGAGCCGCCCGAGTACCTCTGCCAGTTCCTGCACTCCGGCCTGTTCGTCGGGGTGTTCCGCTACCTGGCGCCGCTCTTCGACGCCCAGCTCGGCGTCTCCGAGGCCGAGTTCTGGGAGCTGCTGCGCGAACGGATCACCGCCTACCAGCGGCGCTTCCCCGAGCTCGGCGAACGCTTCAAGCTCTTCGACCTCTTCACCCCCCGGATCGACCGGCTCTGCCTGAACCGCAACCGGCTGCTGCTGGACGGCTACCGGGACCGCCCCGAGCGCCCGCACGCCGCCGTGCACGGCGAGGTGGACAACCCGCTGCACTACGGCGGGAGCACCGGGCTGCCCCCGCAGCAGAGCCGGATTGTCACCCCCACGTCGTAGGCTGGGCGGGCCATGACGAACGACTCCGAACCCCAGGCCCTGCCCGGCGCCGACGAAGCCCCGGCACCCGTCTCCCGCGCCGCGCTCCCCGAGCTGCTGCACGCCGCCGTGACGGCCGTCGGGGGTGTCGAGCGCCCCGGCCAGGTCGCCATGGCCGCCGCCGTCGCCGACGCGGTCGGCAGCGGCGAGCACCTGCTGGTGCAGGCCGGCACCGGCACCGGCAAGTCCCTCGCCTACCTGGTCCCCGCGCTCGCGCACGGCGACCGGGTGGTGGTGGCCACCGCCACCCTGGCCCTCCAACGCCAGCTGGTGGAGCGGGACTTGCCCCGGACGGTGGACGCGCTGCACCCGGTGCTGCGCCGCCGCCCGCAGTTCGCGATGCTCAAGGGCCGGTCCAACTACCTCTGCCTGCACCGCGCCCACGAGGGCACCCCGAGCGAGGAGGGCGAGGGTCTGTTCGACCCGGTGGACGCGCTCGGCGGCCCGACCGGCAAGCTCGGCCAGGACGTGCTCCGGCTGCGCGAGTGGGCCGACGAGACCGAGACCGGCGACCGCGACGACCTCTCGCCCGGTGTCTCGGACAAGGCCTGGGCCCAGCTCTCGGTCACCTCCCGGGAGTGCCTGGGCGCCAGCAAGTGCACGTACGGGCAGGAGTGCTTCGCCGAGGCCGCCCGGGAGCGGGCCAAGCTGGCCGACGTGGTGGTCACCAACCACGCGATGCTGGCGATCGACGCGATCGAGGGCGCCCCGGTGCTGCCCGACCACGGCCTGCTGATCGTCGACGAGGCGCACGAGCTGGTGAACCGGGTGACCGGCGCCGCCACCGGCGAGCTCACCGTCGGCGCGGTGAACCGGGCGGTCAAGCGGGCGGCCCGGCTGGCCAACGAGAAGGCGGTGGACTCGCTCCAGGCCGCCGCCGAGAACTACCACGGCCTGATGGAGACCGCCCAGCCCGGCCGGGTCGAGGGCGAGCTGCCGGAGTACCTGGCCTACGCGGTCACCGCGATCCGGGACGCGGCCCGCCTGGTGATCACCTCGCTCGGTGAGACCAGGGACAAGGCGCTCACCGACGAGGACGCGGTCCGCAAGCAGGCGATGGCCTCGGCCGAGTCGCTGCACGAGACCGCCGACCGGCTGCTCTCCGACTCCGCGTACGACGTGATCTGGATCGAGCGCAGCGACCGGTTCGGCCCCGGCACCGCCTCGCTCCGGGTCGCCCCGTTGAGCGTCTCGGGGCTGCTGCGGGAGAAGCTCTACAAGGAGCGCTCGGTGGTGCTCACCTCGGCCACCCTCAAGCTCGGCGGCGACTTCACCGGCGTGGCCGCCTCGGTCGGCCTGCCGGGGGAGGGCCGGCTGCCGGACGAGCGCTCGCCCGAGGAGCCCGAGCTGGTGCACGGCGAGGACACCCCGCCGTACTGGCGCGGGATCGACGTCGGCTCGCCGTTCTCCTACCCCAAGCAGGGCATCCTCTACGTCGCCCGGCACCTGCCCGACCCGGGCCGCGACCCGGAGCGCCCGGAGATGCTGGACGAGCTCACCGAGCTGATCGGCGCGGCCGGCGGCCGCACGCTCGGCCTGTTCTCCTCGATGCGCGGGGCGAAGGCGGCCGCCGAGGCGCTGCGCGAGCGGCTGGACCACAAGATCCTGCTCCAGGGCGAGGACACCCTGGGCGAGCTGATCCGGGAGTTCGCCTCGGACGCCACCACCTGCCTGTTCGGCACCCTGTCGCTCTGGCAGGGCGTGGACGTCCCCGGTTCGGCCTGCCAGCTGGTGGTGATGGACCGGATCCCGTTCCCGCGCCCGGACGACCCGCTGATGAGCGCCCGTCAGAAGGACGTCGAGGAGCGCGGCGGCAACGGCTTCATGGCGGTGGCGGCCACCCACGCCGCACTGCTGATGGCCCAGGGCGCGGGCCGGCTGGTCCGCGCGGCCGACGACCGGGGCGTGGTCGCGGTGCTCGACCCCCGGGTGGCCACCAAGCGGTACGGGAGCTTCTTCAAGTCCTCGATGCCGGACTTCTGGTACACCGACGACCGGAACCAGGTGCGCCGTTCGCTGGCCGCGATCGACGCCTCGGCGGCGCCGGTCCGCCCCGTGACCAAGCGCGGCTGACGGTCCGTCGGCGGGCACGGAAAGGGCCACCCCTCGGGGCGGCCCTTTCCCGTGTGTCCGTACGGTGCGTCAGAGGCGGCGGAGCACCGCGACGACCTTGCCCAGGATGGTCGCGTTGTCGCCCGGGATCGGGTCGTAGGCCGGGTTGTGCGGCATCAGCCAGATCTTGCCGTCCTCGCGCTTGAGGCGCTTGACGGTGGCCTCGCCGTCGATCATCGCGGCCACGATGTCGCCGTTCTCGGCCACCGGCTGGCGGCGGACGGTGACCCAGTCGCCGTCGCAGATGGCCGCCTCGATCATCGAGTCACCGCGCACGGTGAGCGCGAACAGCTCGCCCTCGCCGACCAGCTGACGGGGCAGCGGGAAGACGTCCTCCACCGTCTGCTCGGCCAGGATCGGGCCACCGGCGGCGATCCGGCCGACCAGCGGCACGTACGAGGTGGAGGGCCGGCCGGCCGCCTCGGCGGTGTTCGGCCGGGCCACCTCGACGCCGCGTACCTCGTAGGCGCGCGGGCGGTGCGGGTCGCGGCGGAGGAAGCCCTTGCGCTCCAGCGCCATCAGCTGGTGCGCGACCGAGGAGGTCGAGCTGAGGCCGACGGCCTGGCCGATCTCCCGCATCGACGGCGGGTAACCCCGGCGCTGCACCGAGTCCCTGATGACCTCGATGACCCGGCGCTGGCGCTCCGTCAGCCCGGCCTCGTCGGTGCGGATGCCCGGCGGACGCCCGGCGAGCGAGCGCGTCGGGGTCGGCTGGCCGAGGACGTCGTCCTGGGCGGCGGAGTGCTCGATGGGCTGGCTCCGGCTCATGGTGGGGTCCACGCTCTCCTGCTCAGCGGTGCGCGCGGGGCGCTCCTGCACCGGGATGGAGGTCTTGGCTTCGACGGTGTTCACGGCATTCCTTCCGACAGGTCTCCCTTTGCCCAGCTCAACTGGTGCCCCTATCGAAAGGTTGCGCCAAACACACGTTCGAGTGAATTTATTCGAGTCGGGCTGACTCGATCAAGGCCTTGGGTGTACATCGCTTAAGTGTTCGACTTGCGCAGTCTATTTCACGGGTCGGAGAAATTTCACCCTGTCGCGGCGCGTCGGGCTTCCACCACTACATGTGGGGGCCTAGGTTCTCCGTTGGGCCCACCCCTAGTGGTCCGTGTAGAGTGTGCGAGTCCGTTGCGATGTTGTCAGAGAGGGAGTCCCCCGGTGCACTGCCCCTTCTGCCGACACCCGGACAGCCGCGTGGTCGACTCCCGGGCCAGCGACGACGGAAGCTCGATCCGCCGCCGCCGTCAGTGCCCCGACTGCGGCCGTCGATTCACCACGGTCGAGACCGCCACCCTGATGGTCATCAAGCGCAGCGGTGTGACCGAGCCGTTCTCCCGGTCGAAGGTGATCAGCGGTGTCCGCAAGGCCTGTCAGGGCCGCCCGGTCACCGAGGACGCCCTCGCCCAGCTCGGCCAGCGGGTCGAGGAGTGCGTGCGGGCCTCGGGCAGTGCCGAGCTCTCGACACACGACGTGGGTCTGGCCATACTCGGCCCACTCAAGGAACTGGATCTGGTCGCGTACCTGAGGTTCGCCTCGGTGTACCGCGCCTTCGACGATCTCGAAGACTTCGAGGCCGCCATCGCGGAACTCCGCGGTGAGCGCGCCCACCCCACCGAGGACGTCGCCGTCCTCTCCACCGCTCCCTGACCGACTGGTCCATGCCGGTCGTCCGGGGCGGTCCGGCGTGCCCGAAAACGGCCCGCTGAACACTGTCGTCCACCCTCAGTGCCCACGCATACTGGGATATTGGGGGATTTGCCCAAGAGGAGAAGCGAGAAGTGACCGACACCACGAGCGGGTCTGCACGCGGGTCGAAGGCTGCCAAGGGGGCCGGCAAGGCTCCCAAGGGCGGCCTGCGGATCGAACGCATCCACACCACTCCGGGCGTGCACCCCTACGACCAGGTCAGCTGGGAACGCCGCGACGTGGTGATGACCAACTGGCGCGACGGCTCGATCAACTTCGAGCAGCGCGGCGTCGAGTTCCCCGACTCCTGGTCGGTGAACGCGGTCAACATCGTCACCTCGAAGTACTTCCGCGGCGCGGTGGGCACCCCGCAGCGTGAGTGGAGCCTCAAGCAGATCATCGACCGGGTGGTGCTGACCTACCGCGCCGCCGGCGAGAAGAACGGTTACTTCGCCGGTCCGGACGACGCCGAGGTCTTCGAGCACGAGCTGACCTACGCCCTGCTCCACCAGGTGTTCAGCTTCAACTCCCCGGTCTGGTTCAACGTCGGCACCAAGCAGCCGCAGCAGGTCTCCGCCTGCTTCATCCTGGCCGTCGACGACTCGATGGACTCGATCCTGGACTGGTACAAGGAAGAGGGGATGATCTTCAAGGGCGGCTCCGGCGCCGGCCTGAACCTCTCCCGGATCCGCTCCTCCAAGGAGCTGCTCTCCTCCGGCGGCAACGCCAGCGGCCCGGTCTCCTTCATGCGCGGCGCGGACGCCTCGGCCGGCACCATCAAGTCCGGCGGCGCCACCCGTCGCGCGGCCAAGATGGTCGTGCTGGACGTGGACCACCCGGACGTCGAGGCCTTCATCGAGACCAAGGTCAAGGAGGAGGAGAAGATCCGCGCCCTCCGTGACGCGGGCTTCGACATGGACCTCGGTGGCGACGACATCACCTCGGTCCAGTACCAGAACGCCAACAACTCGGTCCGGGTCTCCGACGAGTTCATGACGGCCGTCGAGAACCGCACCGAGTTCGGCCTGAAGGCCCGGATGACCGGTGAGGTGATCGAGACCGTCGACGCCAAGAAGCTGTTCCGCAAGATGGCCGAGGCGGCCTGGGCCTGCGCCGACCCGGGCATCCAGTACGACGACACCATCAACCACTGGCACACCTGCCCGGAGTCGGGCCGGATCAACGCGTCCAACCCCTGCTCCGAGTACATGCACCTGGACAACTCCAGCTGCAACCTCGCCTCGCTGAACCTGATGAAGTTCCTCCGCGACGACGACTCGTTCGACGCCGAGCGCTTCGCCAAGGTGGTCGAGCTGGTCATCACCGCGATGGACATCTCGATCTGCTTCGCCGACTTCCCGACCGAGAAGATCGGCGAGACCACCCGCGCGTACCGCCAGCTCGGCATCGGCTACGCCAACCTCGGCGCCCTGCTGATGGCCACCGGCCACGCCTACGACTCCGAGGGCGGCCGTGCGCTGGCCGGCTCCATCACCTCGCTGATGACCGGCACCGCCTACCGCCGTGGCGCCGAACTGGCCGGCGTGGTCGGTCCGTACGACGGCTACGCCCGCAACGCGGCCCCGCACCAGCGGGTCATGAAGCAGCACGCGGACGCCAACGCGGTCGCCGTCTCCTACGACGACCTGGACGCCCCGATCTGGGCCGCGGCCACCTCCACCTGGGCCGACGTGCTGGCGCTCGGCGCCCGGAACGGCTTCCGCAACGCGCAGGCCTCGGTGCTCGCACCGACCGGCACCATCGGCCTGATGATGGACTGCGACACCACCGGCGTCGAGCCCGACCTCGCCCTGGTCAAGTTCAAGAAGCTGGTCGGCGGCGGCTCGATGCAGATCGTCAACGGCACCGTGCCGCGCGCCCTCAAGCGCCTCGGCTACCAGCAGGAGCAGATCGAGGCGGTCGTCGCCCACATCGCCGACCACGGCAACGTGGTGGACGCCCCCGGTCTGAAGCCCGCGCACTACTCGGTCTTCGACTGCGCGATGGGCGAGCGGGTCATCTCCGCGATGGGGCACGTGCGGATGATGGCGGCGATCCAGCCGTGGATCTCGGGCGCGATCTCGAAGACGGTCAACATGCCGTCCGTGGCCACCGTCGAAGAGGTCGAGGAGATCTACTTCGAGGCGTGGAAGCTCGGCGTCAAGGCGCTGGCCATCTACCGCGAGAACTCGAAGGTCGGCCAGCCGCTCTCGGCGAAGAAGACCAAGGAGGAGGAGAAGGCCGCGGCCGCTCCGGCTCCGGTGGTCGAGTACCGCCCGGTCCGCAAGCGCCTCCCGAAGGGCCGTCCCGGCATCACCACCTCGTTCACGGTGGGCGGCGCCGAGGGCTACATGACCGCCAACTCCTACCCGGACGACGGTCTCGGCGAGGTCTTCCTGAAGATGTCCAAGCAGGGTTCCACCCTCGCGGGCATGATGGACGCCTTCTCGATCGCGGTCTCGGTCGGCATGCAGTACGGCGTCCCGCTGGAGACGTACGTCTCCAAGTTCACCAACATGCGGTTCGAGCCGGCCGGTCTGACCGACGACCCGGACGTGCGGATGGCGCAGTCGATCGTCGACTACATCTTCCGCCGCCTGGCGCTGGACTTCCTGCCCTTCGAGACCCGCTCGGCGCTCGGCATCCACTCCGTCGAGGAGCGCCAGCGCCACCTGGACACCGGCTCCTACGAGCCGATCGAGGCCGAGGACGCGGATGTGGACGTGCAGTCGTTCGCGCAGTCCGCCCCGATCGCCACCCCCAAGCCCGTCCCGGTGGAGGCCCCCAAGGTCGCCCCGGCCCAGGCGCACAACTCCACCGAACTGATGGAGATCCAGCTCGGCCTCAACGCCGACGCCCCGCTCTGCTTCTCCTGCGGCACCAAGATGCGCCGCGCGGGCAGCTGCTACCTCTGCGAGGGCTGCGGCTCCACCAGCGGCTGCAGCTGATGACAGCCTGAGCGGGTGAACAGAGCGGGGAGCCGATGTGTCGGCTCCCCGCTCTGTCATGTCGCGGTGCTCTGCCGACGGGCCTGTTCGATCTCGTTGATGTGGGTCTCGGTCCACTGCCGGAGTGCGGTGATCGGCCCGGCCAGGCTGCGGCCGAGCTCCGTGAGGTCGTACTCGACCCGGGGCGGGATGGTCGGGTGGACGGTGCGGGTGACGAAGCCGTCGGCCGCCAGGGCACGCAGGGTCTGGGTGAGCATCTTCTGCGAGACGCCCTCGATGCGCCGGCTCAGGTCGGTGTACCGCATGGTGCCCTGGAGCAGTGCGTCCACGACCAGGATCGTCCACTTGCCGGAGATGTGGTCGAGCACCTGGCGGGTCGGGCACTTTGCGGAGTAGACGTCGGCCGGCAGGCCGGAGGATTCCACGACGGTCTTCATGCCGGGGGAGAGTAACGCACTTTTTAGTGCTCTCTTCCTGATGGAGCGTCACTCTCCAATAGTTAGCCGCATGACACTTTCCGTCGCGGACGCCATCCGCACCCGCCGTACGATCCGCCACTACCGGCCCGACCCGGTGCCGGCGGCCACCCTCGCCGCCCTGCTGGACCTCGCCGTCGAGGCACCCAGCAGCTGGAATCTGCAGGACCGTTCGATCGTGGTGGTGTCGGACGCCGAGGGCCGCGCCCGGCTGGCCCGCGCCACCGGCGGACAGCCCCAGCCGCAGGAGGCCCCGGTCGTGCTGGTCTTCGTCGCGGAGCCGCGAGCCTGGCGCGACGACCGCCTGGACGTCTACGACCGGGCCCGTCGCAACGGCGCATGGAGCGAGGAGTTCATCGCCGGGTTCGCCGCCGAGTCGACGGCCTTTCAGGAGGGCCTGGAGAAGCGTGGGTTGCTGCGCGAGTACGCGGTCAAGGACGCGATGATCGCGGCCTCCTTCCTGATGCTCGCCGCCACCGAACTCGGCCTGGCCACCTCCCCGATGAACGGCTGGGACGAAGCGGCGGTCAAGCAGGCGATCGGCATCGGCGACCGCGACGACCTCGCCATCGCCCTCCTGGTCTCCCTCGGCCATCCGGTGGAGCACCGTCCCCACCCGGGCCGTCGCGCCCCGGAGCGCAACATCTTCCGCGAACGCTACGGCGCGTGAAGGGCAACGGCGATTCGTCGCCCGGACCGTATTACCTGGCGGGTAATCGACCCCGGAGCGCCCGCCCGGCAGGCTGGGTGCAGGCCGCCGGGGAGGACCCCGGAGGGTCACCGACTGCTCGGAGGTTGTTCGTCATGGCTGTGAACTCGCTTGCTGGTGCTGTCCGTTCGACCGGTGCCGGGCACGGTTGGCTGCGTAGGGTGCTCGCGCTGGATGCCGTGGTGACCGGTGGCAACGGGCTGGCCTACCTGGCGTTCTCGGGGCCGCTCGGGGAGTTGCTCGGGATCGACCGGATGGTGCTGTTGGACATCGGGGCGTTCCTGCTGCTGTTCGGTGCCGGGGTGGGGTTCCTGGCGAGCCGGCGCCGGCCGTCGGAGTCGGCGGTGAAGGCGCTGGTGGACGCGAACCTGGTGTGGGCGGTGCTGAGCATCGTGTCGATGGTGGTGTGGTTCGAGCCGAGCACCGCCGGGACGGTGTGGATTCCGATGCAGGCCGCCACCGTTGCGGGGTTCGCGGCGCTGCAGTGGTGGGCGCTGCGCTCGACGGCGCGGTCAGCGCGCTAGCTGACGGTCCGTACCACCGCGCACCCCGGGGCCGAGCCGTTGCTCCCCGGGGTGCGCGCTGGTGTTTCAGGGCAGCACCTCGCGCAGGTAGGACGCGGTCTCCGGGTCGGCCGGGAGGAAGGTCTCGATGGCCAGCTCGGAGACGGTCACGTCCATGGGGGTGTTGAAGGTGGAGATGGTGGAGAGGAAGGACAGCACCCGCCCATCGTGCTCGAACAGGAGCGGGAGGGCGAACGGGAACAGTGCGGAGGCGTCCTGCACCTCGTCCTCGGCGGACGTGGGGTAGGCCCGGACCTCCTGGTAGAGCGCGCGCAGCGGCTCGGAGCGGACCAGGGCGATCTGACGCTCCATCTGCTCCAGCAGGTGGGATCGCCACTGGCGCAGGTTGCGGATCCGGGGCGCCAGGCCGCCGGGGTGCAGGGTGATCCGCATGGCGTTCATCGGCTGGGTGAGCAGTGCGGGGTCGACGTCCTCCAGCAGCAGGGCGATGCCCCGGTTGGCGGCGAGCACCCGGTAGGCGCCGTCGACGATCAGGGCGGGGTAGGGATCGTGCGCGGCGAGCAGCTGCTCCATGCCGGCGCGCAGCGCGTCCAGCGAGGGGTCGTCGAGCGGGGTCTCGGCGTAGTGCGGGGCGTAACCGGCCGCGAGCAGCAGGGAGTTGCGCTCCCGGACCGGGATGTCGAGGTGCTCGGCGAGCCGGAGCAGCAGGTCCTGGCCGGGGCGGGCCCGGCCGGTCTCGACGAAGCTGATGTGCCGGGCCGAGGAGTCGGCGCCCAGGGCGAGTTGGAGCTGGCTGAGGCCACGCCGCTCGCGCCAGTCGCGTAGCAGGGTCCCGGCGCCGGCCTCGGAGGACGTGGTGGTCATGGCACGACGGTAGCCGGTCCGTCGGGCGTCAACCTTGGTTGACAGCTGCGCTCCGTCAACCTATGTTGACATCATGAGCGAAACCAAGCAGCTCGCGGCAGCCGCGAGCAGTCGGGATCCGGGGGTCGGCCTGCGCGCCGTCCGGGCCCTGCGCGATCTGGCGGACCGGCTGGAGGACCTCCAGGTCGGCAACGCCCGCGGCCAGGGCTGGTCCTGGCAGGACATCGCGGTCTGCCTGGGCGTCAGCAGGCAGGCGGTGCACAAGAAGTACGCGAAGCGCGGCTTCGGCGGCGACGGCAAGGACGGAGGCTGAGGGATGTTCGAGCGATTCACGAAGGCGGCGCGGCAGGTGGTCGTGCAGGCCCAGGCCGAGGCGGTGGAGCTGCGGCACGGGTACATCGGTACGGAGCACCTGCTGCTCGCCGCGCTGGCCGACCCGGCGGAGCCGGCGGCGGCGCTGCTGGTGGCCCGGGGGCTGGACCACGACACCGTGCGGGCGGCGGTGGTCCGGCTGATCGGCCCGGCCGAGGGTCATGACGCGGAGGTGCTGGCCGCGATCGGGGTCGACCTGGACGCGGTCCGGGAGGCGGTCGAGGCGGAGTTCGGCGCGGGGGCGCTGGACGCACGGGGGGAGGAGCCGCGCCGGCGTGGCTGGTTCAAGAGCGACCACCGGCCGTTCACCCCCCGGTCGAAGAAGGTGCTGGAGCTCGCGCTGCGGGAGGCGCTGCGGCTCGGCGACAAGCAGATCGCGGTCCGGCACCTGCTGCTCGGACTGCTCCGCGACGGCGATGGACTGGCCGTCCGGGTGATCGCCGACCAGGGGGCCGACCCGGCCGGGTTGCGTCAGGAGTTGGAGGCGGTGGAGGGCTGACGACAGCTGCCCGGGGCGCGGTTTCCGGCCATTCACTCTGAGTGTGCAGATATCGAACGGATCGTCAGTTGTCCGCTTGAGTACAACTGGTGAATGGATATGATCTGCTGACCGCGTGTACTGATCAACCGCACGGAGCGTGTCCGAGGGCGCGCCCGTGCGGTGGTGCGCTGTCGTCCGCCCTCCCGCAGCCGTCCGCCCCCGAGGATCAGACTGATGAGAGCTCGCACGCGCCCCGACCCGGGCGCGGCCGTCCGCCGTCCGAACGGCAGTGCCGCCTGGTGGGCCGCGGCCGGCCTGCTGGTCGGGGCCGGAGCCGGAGCGGCCGCCGTGGTGCTGACCCCGACCGCGCAGCAGCCGGCCGTGGCCGGAACCGTGAGCGGGGCGCTGCTGCTCTGGTGCGGACTGCTCGCGCTGGCCTGCCGCCAGCTCGGCCGGGCCGACCGGAGCGCCGCCGAACTCGACGCCGTCCGGGACGAACTGACCGTCAGCACCGGCCGAGCCGCCACCCTGCACGCCGAGCTGAGCGCCGCGCACTACGCGGCCGCCGAGCTGCGCGCCGCACTGGCGACCACCCGGGCCGAGGCCGACGCCGCACACGCCGGACTCCGGGCCGCCGAGGTCGGACAGGCCGCCCTCCGGGCCGAGGCCGAGGACCTGCGCGAGCGGACCGGACAGGCGGCCGCCGACCGCGCCGCCCTCGACCGGCTCACCGCCGAGGTGCTGCCCGAGGTGGTCGGCCGGCTGCGCTCCGGCAGTTCGGTGGAGACCGCGCTGGCCCCGCACCGGGCGCTCCCGCACGCCGGGTTGCTGCGCACCGTGGCGACCGAGATCGGCCGGGGCGAGCGGCAGCGGGCCGCCGCGCTGGCGGTCTGCGCGACCGCCGCGGGCCGGGTCCAGGCACTCGCCACCAGCATGCACGCGGAGCTGCGTGAGATGCAGCACCGGCACGGCGAGGAGGTGCTCGGCGACCTGCTGACGCTCGATCACGCCACCGCCCAGGCGGGCAGGATGGCCGACTCGATCGCGGTGCTGACCGGTGCCCGCTCCGGCCGCCGGTGGACCAGGCCGATCGCGGTGGAGTCGGTCCTGCGCGGCGCGCTCGGCCGGATCGGCGCCTACCGGCGGGTCCGGCTGCACTCGGCCAGCAGCGCCGCGGTGGCCGGGTACGCCGCCGAGGGCGTGATGCACGTCCTGGCCGAACTGCTGGACAACGCCGCCAACTTCTCCGCCCCGCCGGCCGAGGTGCACGTCTACGTCGAGGAGGTGCACTCCGGTCTGGTGATCACGGTCGAGGACGGTGGGCTCGGCCTCGGCGAGAGCTGGCTGAAGCGGGCCGAGGCCGCGGTCTCGGCCGATCCGCTGGACCTCACGGCGCTCTCGGCCGGCACCCGGCTCGGGCTGGCCGTGGTCGGGGTGCTGGCCCGCAAGCACGGGCTGCAGATCTCGTTCCGGCCGTCCGCCCGGGGCGGCACCGGCGTGGTGGTGCTGATCCCCGAGCAGCTGGTCAGCCACCCGGCCCCGGTCCGGGCCGACGCCCCGGAGCCCGCCCCCGTGCACGAGCGGCCGACGGCCCCACCGGTCGCCGAGCGGGCCGCGACCACCGAGAACGGCCTGCCGCAGCGCCGCCGCGGCCAGACCCTGAGCACGGCCCCCGGCAGCGCCGGGGAGGCCACCGCCGCGCCCACCGCGCCGCCCGCCCGGACCGACGCGGCGGTGGCCGCCGCCCGGTTCGGCGCGTTCCGTCGCGCCCTCCAGGCCGGTCCCGGCGCGAGCCCCGACGACGCCTCCCGGAAGGACGACTCCCGATGAGCAGCACCGACCGCGATCTCGACTGGCTGTTGGAGAACCTGCTGGCCGCCACCCCGGGCGCCCGGCACGCCCTGGTGCTGTCGGCCGACGGCCTCAAGCTCTGCCACACCGCCGGGCTGACCGTCGATCAGGCCGACCAGCTGGCCGCGATCGCCTCCGGGATGCAGAGCCTGGCGCACGGTGCCTCGGTCGAGTTCGGCGACCGTACCGGCGGGGTCCGGCAGTCGATGACCGAGTTCCACGGCGGCATCCTGTGCATCGTCGCGGCCGGCGAGGGCGCGCACCTCGCGGTGGTCACCGACGAGAGCGCCGACGTGGGCGTGGTGGGCCACAACATGTACGGGCTGGTCGAGCAGATCGGCGCGTACCTGACCGCACCGGCGCGAGAGCCGGCATGAGCACCCGCCGGGGCACCCCGGGGCCGGACGACTCGCCGGACCGGCTCTACACCGTCACCCAGGGCCGCAGCCGCCCGCCGGAGCAGGCCTTCGACCTGGTGACCCTGATCGTCGCCGAGCAGGAGCCGACGCCCGGTATGCAGTCCGAGCACGCCCGGATCCTGGAGATCTGCGCCGACCCCACCGCCGTGGTCGAGCTGGCGGCCGAACTGGCCCTGCCGGTCAGCGTGGTGAAGATCCTGCTGGGCGATCTGCTGGAGTCCGGCCGGGTCACCGCCCGGCATCCGAGGTTCGCCCCCAGCAAGGCCCGGCTGCCCGACCTCGACACACTGAAGCAGGTGCTGAGTGGACTCGAACGGCTCTGACACCGCCGTGCTCCGGGCCCGGTCGGCCGCCCCGCTGCGCAGCACCGCCTCGGACGGCCTGAAGATCGTGGTGGTCGGCGGTTTCGGGGTCGGCAAGACCACCCTGGTCGCCTCGGTGAGCGAGATCCGCCCGCTCAACACCGAGGAGACCATGACCCGGGCGGGCGAGGGCGTCGACGACCTCACCGGGGTGGCCGGGAAGCGCTCCACCACGGTGGCTTTCGACTTCGGCCGGATCACCCTGGACGACCGGCACGTGCTCTACCTGTTCGGCGCGCCGGGCCAGGAGCGGTTCTGGTTCCTCTGGGACCGGCTGTTCGCCGGGGCGCTCGGCGCGGTGGTGCTGGTGGACACCCGGCGGCTGGCCGAGTCCTGGTACGCGATCGACCGGCTGGAGCAGCACGGCACGCCGTTCGTGGTGGCCAGGAACGACTTCGGCGGCCCCGAGCACAGCCTGGCCGAGGTGCGCGCCGCCCTCGACCTGCCCGACCACGTGCCGCTGATCGACTGCGACGCCCGGGACCGCGAGTCCGGCAAGCAGGTGCTGATCGGACTGGTCCGGCACATCCAGCAGTTGGCCCTGAGAGACCCAGAGGTGACCCCGTGACCGAGCCCGCGACCTCCCCGCCGCCGGGCTGCCCGGCGCACCCGGGTGCCACCCCGCTGTACGGGCCCCGGTTCCAGACCGACCCGGGCCAGCTCTACCAGGAGCTGCGCCGCACCCACGGCCCGGTGGCGCCGGTGGAGCTGGCCGGCGGCGTGCCGGCCTGGCTGGTGATCGGCTACCGCGAGCTCCAGCTGATGACCGGTCAGCCCAAGCTGTTCGGCCGGGACTCGACCCGGTGGAACCAGTGGCCGGAGATCCCGGCGGACTGGCCGCTCAAGCCGATGATGGCCCCCGTCCCGTCGATCCTGTACGCCGAGGGCGCCGAGCACCAGCGCCGGAAGGCGGCGGTCACCGAGGCACTGGCCGGCGTGGACCAGTACGAGCTGAAGCAGCACTGCGAGGAGGTCGCCGACGGGCTGATCGACGGGTTCGCCGGCAAGGGCGAGGCGGAGCTGGTCACCGACTACGCGCACCGGCTGCCGCTGCTGGTGCTCTGCCGGCTGCTCGGCCTGGACGAGGACGAGGCGCCGGTGCTGATCGCCGGCCTGGTGGCGATGCTGGACGGCGGCGCGGACGCCCAGGCCGGGGCGCAGCGGCTGCTGGACGTGATGCTCGGGCTGGTGCACCGCAAGCGCGCGGAGCCGGGCCCGGACGTCACCTCCCGGCTGCTCGGGCA
This sequence comes from Kitasatospora sp. NBC_00070, assembly GCF_045041205.1. Taxonomy (NCBI): domain Bacteria; kingdom Bacillati; phylum Actinomycetota; class Actinomycetes; order Kitasatosporales; family Streptomycetaceae; genus Kitasatospora; species Kitasatospora sp. NBC_00070. Next base: position 5,227,914 of record NZ_CP108247.1, read on the forward strand.
CGAGGCCGGGCTGACCGACGAGGAGGTGATGCGCGACCTGCGGGTGATCCTGATCGCGGGTCACCAGCCGTGCGCGTACTGGATCTCCAACGCGCTGCGGCTGATGCTCACCGACGACCGGTTCGCCGCCTCGCTCTCCGGCGGCCGGCGGAGCGTCGCCCAGGCGCTCGCCGAGGCGCTCTGGGAGGACACCCCGACCCAGATCTTCGCGGGCCGCTGGGCGACCAGGGACACCCAGCTCGGCGGGCAGCGGATCGCCGCGGGCGACCTGCTGCTGCTGGGCCTGGCCGGGGCCAACACCGACCCCTCGGTCCGGCAGCCGGACGGGACCCCGGCCGAGGGCAACCGGGCCCACCTGGCGTACTCGTACGGGCCGCACAGCTGCCCGTTCCCGGCCCAGGAGACCGCGGAGGTGATCGCCGCGACGGCGATCGAGGTGCTGCTGGACCGGCTGCCCGACCTGCGGCTGGCGGTGGCCGAGCACGCCCTGGTCTGGCGGCCCTCGGCCTGGGTGCGCGCGCTGGTGGCGCTGCCGGTCGCCTTCACCCCGGGCTACCAGGCCGGCTGACCGCGCTTCTGGCAGGTGCTCAGCCGTCTACGGAGTCAGGGGCTCGGGGCTCTGCTGTTGTGCGGCTCCGCCGCGTGGGCGACGCCGGCTTCGGGAGAGGTGATCCGTTCAGGGGTGGTCAGGCACTTTCGTCTGTGACCCGAACGCCAGATCTCCTCGCAGTTCCCCGAGCCCCTGGACCGTAGACGGCTGAGCACCTGCCAAAGGCTGAAGCCGCCACTCAACCGAAGGAGTACGTATGCCCGCACCGATCCTGATGGACCCGCTGGCCACCGACAGCGCCGCCGAGGGCGCGCTGCTGCGCGGGGCCGGGCCGGTGGTCGAGGTCGAGTTGATGGGGGGCGTCCGGGCGTGGGCGATCACCCGGCACGCTGCGGCCAGGGCGCTGCTCAACGACGAGCGGCTGGTGAAGAACGCCGAGCACTGGGCGGCCTACCAGCGGGGTGAGATACCCCGGACCTGGCCGCTGATCGGTCTGGCGGTGCCGGGGCCGAGCATGGTCACCACGGACGGTTCGGAGCACCGAAGGCTGCGCTCGATCGTGGCGCAGGCGTTCACCCCGCGCCGGGTGGAGGCGATGCGTCCCGGCATCGAGGCGATCACCGCCACACTGCTGGACCGGGTGGCGGCGGCCGGGCCCGAGCCGGACCTCAAGACGGTCTTCGCCTTCCCGCTGCCGATGTCGGTGATCGGGTCCCTGCTCGGCCTGCCGGAGCGGGACCACGCCCGGATCCGGGACCTGTACGAGCGGTTCTTCAGCAGTGTGAAGGACCCGGCCGAGGTCCCGGCGATCATCGCGGCGCTGAACGCGTTCGTGCAGGACCTGGTGGCCCAGCGTCGGGCCGCGCCGGGCGAGGACCTGATCAGCGCGCTGCTGGCGGCCGACGTCGAGGGCGGCGCGCTGACCGACGCCGAGGCGGCGGCCACCGTACGGGTGATCATCGCGGCCGGGCACGAGACCACGGTCAACCTGATCACCAACGCCGTCCGGGCCCTGCTCACCCACCCCGACCAGCTGGCGCTGGTGCGCAAGGGTGAGGTGCCGTGGTCGTCGGTGGTCGAGGAGTCGCTCCGCTGGACCCCGCCGACCAGCAACTTCCTGTTCCGGTTCGCCGCCGAGGACGTGCCGTACGGCGACGCGGTGATCCCGGCCGGGGACGCGGTGCTGGTCTCCTACAACGCGATCGGCCGGGACCCGGCCCAGCACGGCGTCACCGCCGAGGTGTTCGACGTGACCCGGGAGCCGTCCAGACTGCTCTCCTTCGGGCACGGCCCGCACATCTGTCCGGGGGCGTCGCTGGCGCGGATGGAGGGGCAGATCGCGCTGCCCGCGCTGTTCGAGCGCTTCCCCGGGCTTCGGCTCGCCGTGCCGGACGCGGAGCTGCGGCCGAGCCCGTCGATGGTGGTCAACAGCCTGAAGGCGCTGCCGGTCCGGCTCTGATCCGGCGCGCGGGTGCCCCGCCCGCGCAGCACGGCCAGGTCACGACTACGGTACCGGCCGATGAAGGTCGAACGCACACCTTGGCGCCGGATCACGACTGGGTTAACGTCTTCGAGCCAGCCCGACGGGTTGGGACACCCCCTTCTCTGGTTCAGCGCCTGTTGTTCCGTCTTAACTGCTGGCATGTCATGCCCTGGCAAGGAGGACCTCGTTGACCACCGTCCTGCTCGTGATCGAAGGCCGCCGATGACCTTTCGCCCCCGGCTGCTGGCCGTACCCGCCGTGCTCGCGTTGACCCTCACGGCGGCCTGCTCCAACTCCTCGGACAGCAACGGCGGTGGTGGCGGCTCGGCTGCCCCGCTGACCGGCGACTGCGTCAAGTACCAGCCCTACGCGGGGAGCTCAGGGAAGACGGTGACGATGTTCGCCTCGATCCGCAGCCCCGAGTCGGACTCGCTGGAGAAGTCCTGGGCCGAGTTCAGTTCTTGTACGGGGATCAAGATCTCGTACGAGGGCTCGCCGGACTTCGAGTCGCAGATCCAGGTCCGGGTGACCGGTGGCAACGCCCCTGATCTGGCGATCATCCCGCAGCCCGGGGTGCTGGCCCAGATGGTGAAGACCGGCAAGGTGGTGAAGCCGCCGGCCCAGACCGAGGCCAACCAGGCCAAGTGGAGCCCGATCTGGAAGACCTACGGGTCGGTGAACGGGACCTTCTACGCGGCGCCGATGAGCGCCAACATGAAGTCGCTGGTCTGGTACTCGCCGAAGGCCTTCAAGGCGGCCGGCTACCAGGTGCCGAAGACCTGGGCCGAGCTGATGACGCTGAGCGGGAAGATCGCCGCCACCGGCTCGACCAAGCCCTGGTGCGGCGGTATCGGCTCCGGCACCGCGACCGGCTGGCCGGCCACCGACTGGCTGGAGGAGATCGTGCTCGGCACCCACGGCGGTGACGTGTACGACCAGTGGGTGAGCCACCAGGTGAAGTTCGGCGACCCGAAGATCGCGGCCGCGATGCAGACGGTGGCGGACTGGATGCAGAACCCGGCCTGGGTGAACGGCGGTATCGGCGACGTGAAGTCGATCGCCACCACCACCTTCCAGGACGCCGGGGCGCCGATCCTGACCGACAAGTGCGCGATGCTCCAGCAGGCGTCGTTCTACGCGGCGCAGTGGCCCAAGGGCACCAAGATCGGCGCGGACGGCGACATCTTCGCCTTCCAGCTCCCGGCGGTGAACCCCTCGGTGCCCAACCCGGTCGAGGGCGGCGGCGAGTTCGTGGCGGCGTTCTCCGCGCGCCCCGAGGTGCAGGCGGTGCAGAACTACCTGTCCAGCTCGGAGTGGGCGAGCAGCCGGGTCAAGGTCACCAGTGGCTGGGTCTCCGCCAACCAGGGCGTGGACAAGAGCCTCTACACCGACCCGATCGACCAGCTCTCCGCCGCCGCGCTGACCGACCCGGCCGCGACCTTCCGGTTCGACGCCTCCGACCTGATGCCCGCCGCCGTCGGCGCGGGTGCCGAGTGGAAGGCGCTGACCGCCTGGTTCGCCGAGGGACAGGCCATCCCGAAGGTGGCGGCTGACATCGACGCGGCCTGGCCGCAGTAGCCGCCACGGGCGGCGCGGGTCCACCCGCCCGCGCCGCCCCCTCCGGCCGGTCCGCCACGCAACGTCGGACCGGCCCTCGGGCCCGGACCTCCGGGCCCGAACCGTCTTGCCGGGAAGGACACCTGAATGCCCGCCACCCTCCATGTGGCCGCCTCCGCCGGGCCGCTGGCCGCCTCGGCGTGGACCGACGCCGGGGTGAAGTTCGGCAACAGCCTCGGTGCGATCGCCGGGTTCCTGGGCATCCTGCTGCTGATCTTCTTCGCGGCCGGCCGGGCCACCGGCCGGTTCGCCAAGCCGCTCGCGGTCCTGGTGATGCTCGGCCCGGCCGTCCTGCTGCTGCTGGTCGGCCTGGTCGCACCGCTGGTCCGGACGGTCTTCCTGAGCTTCTACAACGCCGACAGCGACCGCTCGGTGGGCCTGCGCAACTACGGCTGGGCCTTCACCACCGACTCGATCCACACCGTGCTGCTGAACACCGCGCTCTGGCTGGTGGTGGCACCGCTCACGGCGACCGGCCTCGGCCTGGCGCTGGCGCTGCTGGTGGAGCGGATGCGCTGGCAGGGGCTGTACAAGTCGCTGATCTTCCTGCCGATGGCGGTCTCGCTGGTCGGCGCCGGGATCATCTGGAAGTTCGTCTACGAGTCCCGCGGCGCGGGTCAGCCGCAGATCGGCCTGCTCAGCCAACTGGCCGTCAGCCTCGGCTGGGACGACCCGCCGAACTGGATCCTCACCCAGCCGCTGAACAACTTCCTGCTGATCGCGGTGATGGTCTGGGTGCAGACCGGCTTCGCCATGGTGGTGCTGTCGGCCGCGATCAAGGCGATCCCGGACGAGGTGACCGAGGCGGCCCGGCTGGACGGTGCGCGCGGCGTGCGGCTGTTCTGGTTCATCACGGTGCCGATGATCAGGACCACCCTGGTGGTGGTGCTCACCACCGTCATGATCACCACGCTGAAGGCCTTCGACATCGTCCGCACCATGACCGGCGGCAACTTCGGCACCCAGGTGCTGGCCAACGAGATGTACGCGCAGTCCTTCACCCAGTTCGACGTGGGCCGGGGGAGCACCCTCGCGGTGATCCTCTTCCTCGCGGTGCTGCCGCTGGTGGCCTACAACATCGTCCAGCTGCGCAAGGAGCGTGAGACCCGATGAGCGGTGCGAAGGACGCGACGGACGTGGCGGACGGGGCGGACACCGCGGGGCCGACCGGGGCGAGGGCGGTCCGACGGTCCTTCAGCGGGCCGCTCGGCTCGCTGTTCGTGATCGTGGTGACGGTGCTCTGGACCATCCCCACCTTCGGCCTGCTGGCCACCTCGCTGCGCCCCAAGCAGGAGGTGGCGACCAGCGGTTGGTGGGAGGTGTTCACCCACCCCGAGCTGATCCTCTCCAACTACCACACGGTGCTGTTCGAGGGCGGCTTCGGCGTCAGCGCGGGGATGATGCCGTTCCTGGTCAACTCGCTGGCGATCAGCGTGCCGGCCACCGTCTTCCCGCTGGTGATCGCGGCGATGGCGGCGTACGCGCTGGCCTGGGTGCGGTTCCGGGGCAGCGACACGGTCTTCTTCGTGATCTTCGCGCTCCAGGTGGTGCCGCTGCAGATGGCGCTGATCCCGCTGCTCCAGCTGTTCTCCGGCGGGGCCCACCTGGGCGGCCTGACCATCATCCCGGCGGTGAACCTGAGCGGGACGTACGCGCCGGTCTGGCTGGCGCACACGATGTTCGCGCTGCCGCTGGCCACCTTCCTGCTGCACAACTTCATCTCGCAGCTGCCGCGCGACCTGATGGAGGCGGCGATCATGGACGGGGCCTCGCACTTCAAGATCTTCCGCTCCATCGTGCTGCCGCTCTGCACCCCGGCGCTGGCCTCGTTCGCGATCTTCGAGTTCCTCTGGGTCTGGAACGACCTGCTGGTCGCCCTGACCTTCGCGGGCGGCACCCCCGAGGTGGCCCCGATGACCGTCCGGCTGGCCCAGCTCTCCGGCTCGTTCGGCGGCCGCTGGGAGCTGCTGACGGCCGGTGCCTTCCTCTCGCTGATCATCCCGCTGATCGTCTTCTTCGCGCTCCAGCGGTACTTCGTGAGAGGACTGCTCGCCGGTTCCGTCAAGGGCTAGATGTCCGACGGGGTGTCATGCCCCGGGAATGTGTGGATTCTGCGTACGTGGGCTCTCCCCAACCGGTACACCGGTAACGGCATTTCGCCAAAGATGTTGTTATCAGACACTTGGGGATGGGTGTGGGGTACAGAGAACGACTCTCGGGGCTGATGGTGGCCCTGCTCGCGGCAACGGCGCTGTCCGCCGGGCCCGCGAGCGCGGCCGAAACGGCCAAGCTGGGCAACAGCACGATCGGCACCGCCACCGACTCCGGCGACTCCAACCACCTCAACGCCTCCCGGTTCGTCACCGGAGCCAAGGGGGGCCAGGTCAGCAGCATCAGTGCGTACGTCGGCCCGGTCGGGACGGCGCCGAACAACCAGTACCAGCTGGCGGTCTACCAGGACGCCAGCGGCAAGCCCGGCGCCCTGCTGGCCAACAGCACGGCCGGCACGCTGACCGCGAACAGCTGGAACACCCTGCCGGTGGCGGCCACCCTGGCGCCCAACACGCCGTACTGGCTGGCGTACAACAGCAACGGCGCGACCGGGGCGGTCAACAACCTGAAGTACAACACCGGAGGGAAGGGGATCTACAGCAACGCCGGTACGCCGTACGGCAGCTGGCCCGCGAGCTTCGGTGCGTCGACGAACACCTCGCTGGAGTTCTCGATCTACGCGACCTACACCCCGACCGGTGGCGGGGCCGCCACCCCGGGGGCCGGGCCCGGCGGTTCGGGGCCGGTGCTGCTGGTCACCACCGCGGGCAACCCGTACAGCAGGTACTACACCGAGATCCTGAAGGCCGAGGGGCTGAACCACTACCAGGTGGTCGACCTCGCGCAGGTCACCCCGGCGCTGCTGGCGCAGCACGACCTGGTGCTGCTCGGTGAGACGGCGCTGACGGACAGCCAGGTCACCGTGCTGACCAACTGGACCAACGGCGGCGGGCGGCTGGTCGCGATGCGGCCGGACAAGAAGCTCGCCCCGCTGCTCGGCCTGACCGCCACGGCGGGCACCCAGGCCGACGCCTACCTGCGGATCGACACCTCGGCGGCGCCCGGCGCGGGCCTGACCGGGGACACCATGGGCTACCACGGCACCGCCGACCGCTACACGCTGAACGGCGCGACCGCGGTCGCCACCCTGTACAGCGACGCCTCCACCGCGACCGTCAACCCGGCGGTCTCGGTCCGCGCGGCCGGCTCGGGCCAGGCCGCCGCCTTCACCTTCGACCTGGCCAGGTCGGTGGTGCAGACCCGGCAGGGCAACGCGGCCTGGGCCGGGCAGCAGCGCGACGGCACCGACGGCTACGAGGCCAGCGAGATGTTCTTCGGCCTGAGCGGGCAGTCGAACTGGAACGACCTGGACAAGGCGCTGATCCCGATCGCCGACGAGCAGCAGCGGCTGCTGGCCAACCTGGTCACCCGGATGGACCTGGCGAAGACCCCGCTGCCCCGGTTCTGGTACTTCCCCCGGGACGTCAAGGCGGTGGTGGTGATGACCGGTGACGACCACGGCGTGGGCGGCACCTCGGGCCGCTGGGACTACTACATCACGCAGAGCCCGCCCGGCTGCGTGGTGGCCGACTGGGAGTGCGTGCGCGGCTCCTCGTACCTGTACACCGGTGGTCCGATGACCGCCTCGCAGGCGCAGGCCTACTCGGACGAGGGCTTCGAGGTGGGCGTGCACATCACCACCGACTGCCGCCCCTGGGGCACCCCGGCCGACCTGCAGGCCGTGTACGCGAGCCAGTTGAGCGCCTGGAAGGCCAAGTACCCGGCGCTGCCCACGCCTTCGGGCAGCCGCACGCACTGCGTGGAGTGGGACGACTGGGCCACCCAGGCCAAGACCAAGCTGGCCAACGGCATCCGGCTGGACCACGACTACTACTTCTACCCGTCCTCCTTCGTGCAGAACCGGCCCGGCTACTTCAACGGCACCGGGATGCCGATGAAGTTCGCCGACACCGACGGCAGCCTGATCGACGTCTACCAGGCGACCACCCAGCTGACCGACGAGTCCGGCCAGTCCTACCCGGGCACGGTCAACACCCTGCTGAACGCGGCCTACGGCCCGCAGGGTTACTACGCCGCGCTGACCGCCAACATCCACACCGACTTCGCCGCCTCCCAGACCTCCGACCAGGTGATCGCGGCGGCCAAGGCGAAGGGGGTGCCGGTGGTCTCCGGCCGCCAGCTGCTGACCTGGCTGGACGGGCGGAACGGCTCGGCCTTCACCGGGCTGTCCTGGAACGGGAGTTCGCTCAGCTTCGGGATCACCGGCGGGACGAACGGGCTGCGCGCGATGCTGCCGGTGCAGTCCGCCACCGGGACGCTGACCGGCGTCAGCCGGGGCGGCCAGTCGCTGCCGTACCGGGTGGAGACGGTCAAGGGCGTCGCCTACGCCTTCTTCGACGGCGCGGTCGGCAGCTACACCGCGACCTACGGCCAGGACACCACCGCGCCCACGGTGACCGGCACTTCGCCGGTGGCGGGCGCCCCGGCCGCCCCGGCCGGGAACCCGGTCCGGTTCTCGTTCAGCGAGCCGCTGGACGGGGCCACCGTGAACGGCGCGGCCCTCACCCTCCGGCCCACCGCCGGCGGTGCCGCGGTGGCGGGCACGGTCTCGTACGACTCCACCACCAGTGGGGTGGTGTTCACCCCGACCGCGCCGCTGGCGCTGACCACCGGGTACACCGCGACCGTGCAGGGCGTTCGGGACGTGGCGGGCAACCAGTTGGCGGCGCCGTACGTCCTGACCTTCAGCACGGCCGGTCCGCCGCCGCTGACCATCGGCAACAACGAGATCGGCACCCAGATCGACGACAACGACGCCAATCACCTGAACGGCAGCCGGATCGTCACCGGCGCCGCCCCGGTGACGCTGAACCAGCTGAGCGTGCACGTCGGCGCGGTCAGCCCGGCGCCGAACAACCAGTACCAGCTGGCGGTCTACAGCGACCTCGGCGGCGCCCCGGGCACCCTGGTGGCCACCACGGCGCCGGGCACGCTGACCGCCAACGCCTGGAACGCCCTGCCGATCAACCTGACCCTGAACGCGGGGACCAGCTACTGGCTGGTCTACAACAGCAACGGGGCAAGCGCGACGGTGAACAACATGCACTTCAGCACCGGCGTGTACGGGGACGGCGCGTACCAGGGGGCGGCGGTGCCGTTCGGGACCTGGCCGAGCAGCTTCGGCACGGCGACCAAGACGGTGCTGTCGTACTCGCTGTTCGGGTCCTACTGATCGGTCAGGTTCTGTCACAGCTCTGCGACAAGGGGGTCGCGGGAGTGTTTTGAACCTGTTCAGAAGTACCGTCCGAGCCCTAGGGTCACGAGCGGCGCGGCTTCCCCGTCCGGAACCGCGCTGCTCGTCGATCTCTGAGGGAGCGTCATGTCCAGTCCTACCGTGCCCGGTCCGCCGATACCCGGGGCTGCCGCCGCTGCCCGCGCCGGTGCCCCGACCGGCCCGGCCGGCGGCCCCTGGCGGCCGCCGCCGGCGCCGCCCAAGCCCGTCTGGGTGACCGCGACCGAACCCCGGGTGCCGGTCACGCCCCCGCTGCGGGTGCTGGGTGCGGCGATCGGGGCCGGACTGTTCTCGGCGGTGCTGATGAGCCACGGCCTCGGCCTCAACCTGCTGCTGTTCGCCCTGGCCGCCGGTGCCGCCGCGGCGCTCGCCGCCCGGGCGGGCGGCCGCCGGGCCCGGCCGTGGACCGTGCTGTGGATCGTGTCCGCGCTGGTGCTGGCCGCCGTCCCCGCCTTCACCGACGCGGGCTGGCCGGTCTTCCTGGCGGTCGCGGCCGCGCTCGGTGTCGCCTCGCTGGCCCTGCACGGCGGGACCAGGTGGGCCGGGGTGCTGCTCGGCCCGCTGGGCGTCTGGGCGCACGTCCTGCCCTCGCTGTTCTGGGCGGCCGGATCGGCCCGGGGCAGGTCGTACCCCGCCAAGGCGAAGGTGCTCCCGGTGCTCAAGGCGGTCCTGGTCGCCTTGGTGCTGCTGGTGGTCTTCGGCGCCCTGTTCGCCAGCGCCGACGCGGCGGTCGCCGACCTGCTCGACGGACTGACCCCGGGTGCGGACCTGTCCGACCTGCCGGCCCGGTTGATCTTCTTCTGGGGCGGCCTGCTGGTCGCGCTGGGTGCCGCGCACACCGCCGCCGCCCCGCGCCGCTGGGACCGACTGCCCGTCAAGCCCGCCCGGGAGCGCGGCCGGACGGAGTGGGCCATCCCGATGGTCGCGCTCAACCTCCTGTTCGGCGGCTTCGTGGCGATCCAGGCCGTGGTGCTGTTCGGCGGCTACGAGGCGGTGATGAGCAAGCCCGGGCTGGTCCCCGCCGAGTACGCCCGGCAGGGCTTCTGGCAGCTGCTCTGGGTCACCGTGCTCACCCTGGCCGTGGTCGCCCTGGCTCAGCGCTGGGCGCCCCGGCGGACCGCCGCCGACCGGCTGCTGGCCAAGAGCCTGATCGGCCTGCTCTGCGCGCTGACCCTGGTGGTGGTCGCCACCGCGTACTACCGGATGCAGCGCTACGTGGACGCCTTCGGGCTGACCCGGCTGCGGATATCGGTCACCGCCGTCGAACTCTGGCTCGGCGTCGTCCTGCTGCTGGTGCTGGTCGGCGTGCTGCTCGGGGCCCGGCGCTGGCTGCCCCGCGCGGTCGTGCTGAGCGCGGTGGTCGGGGTCTCGGTCTTCGGGCTGATCCGCCCGGACGCGCTGATCGCCGAGCAGAACGTGACCCGTTTCGAGGCCGGCGGCAGCATCGACCTGGACTACCTGCGCGGCCTCTCCGCCGACGCGGTGCCCGCCCTGGACCGGCTGCCGGGCGACCGGCGCACCTGCGCGCTGCAGGAGATCGCCGCCGCGCTGACGTCGGACCGGGACCGGTCCTGGTACGCGACCAGCCTGGCCGAGGCACGGGCGGCCGAGCTCCTGCGGGCCCGGCCGGTGCCGGCGGACCGGGACGCCTGTGCCCGGTTCACCGACCCGGGTGCGTCCGCCGCCCGATAGCGGCCTCCGGGCCGGGGACTTGGCGGTCGTGGGCGTGCCGGGGGGCACGTCCACGACCGTCGGGACAGCCACGGGGGTTGTCGTAGGCTGAAGGCGTCAGACCTTCGTTGCCGGAATGGACCCCCGATGCCGTACGAGCCACCCACCCACTCGGTCGAGCGTTCGCTGCGCCGGGCGGGAGCCCAGCTGGTGGCCGGGCTGGACGAGGTCGGCCGGGGCGCCTGGGCCGGGCCGGTCACGGTCGGCGCGGCGGTGACCGGGTTGCGCAGGCCGCCGGAGGGGCTGACCGACTCCAAGCTGCTGACCGAGAAGCGCCGGACCGAGCTGGCTCCGGTACTGGCCGACTGGGTCACCGCGTACGCGCTCGGCCACGCCTCGCCGGAGGAGTGCGACGAGCTGGGCATGACCGCCGCGCTGCGGCTGGCCGCGACCCGGGCCCTGGAGGCGCTGCCGGTCCGCCCGGACGCGGTGATCCTGGACGGCAAACACGACTACCTCGGTGGCCCCTGGCGGGTCCGGACGGTGATCAAGGGCGACCAGTCCTGCGTCTGCGTCTCGGCCGCCTCGGTGCTCGCCAAGGTGAAGCGGGACGCGATGATGGCCGAGATCGGCCTGGAGCACCCGGAGTTCGGCTTCGGTGACAACGCGGGCTATCCCTCGCCGGTGCACCGCGCGGCGCTGGAGGAGTACGGCCCGACCGGGCAGCACCGGCTCTCCTGGTCCTACCTGGACGCGCTGCCGAAGTGGAGCCACCTCAAGCGCAGCCGGTTCGACGAATCCGCCGACGAGCAGCTCTCGTTGGGTTTCTGACCCCGTCGGCCTGCCGTTGGCCGGGGGTTGGCCCGCTGTTGGGACGCGCGGCGACCGTTCGGGTTCCAATGATTGCCGGTCGGTTCCAACTGGTGGGGCGCCCGTGCGCATTCGACCGGCATTTGATAGACATCGGGCATGCCTGTCTTCCCCGAGGAGCCGGAGATTCACGAGAGCAACCCGGGCCCCGGCGTTCCCTTTCCGCGAGAGTCGGACGCACGAGCCCCCCGTACACCTGTCCCCGCCGGAGCCGCCCGCCCGGTGCCGGGCCCGCGCCCGGCCGCACCCAGGCCCGGGCCCCGTCCCGGTCCGCCGCCCGCCCGACGACCCGTCACCCCGGTGCAGTTGGTGCCCTCGACCACCCGTGGCGCGGTGGACCGGGCCGACGACACCGTCGACCGGCTGCTGGAGTCCGGCCGCCGTCCGGACACCGTCCTGGTCCTGACGGTCGGTGAGCCGCACCCCTGGCAGCAGCACGAGATCGGCTTCGGCGAGGAGCGCTACTGGGCGCAGCTCACCGAGGGCGGCGACGTCTTCTACGCGGACGCCGCCGCGACCCGGACGGTCGGCCGCGAGGTGGTCGTGCTGGTGGTCAACTCCCCGGTGTCCACGCAGGGGTTGACCAAGGCCGCCCGGGCCGCGCACGCGCTGGCCGGGGAGCTGCTGCTGGTCTGCGGCGACGTCGACACGGTGGCGCCGCTGTTCCCGGCAGCCGGGGCACCGGTCCCGGCCTGACCGGACGGTGGCGGTCCCGCGCCGAGGCGCGGTGGCCGTCCCGAGCCGACGCGCTGTGGCGACCCCGGTCGGGGTCGCCACAGGCTCGGGCCCGAGGGCCCAACTCCCTTCGCGTCAGCCGATGCTGATCCGGAACAGCTTGTCCGCGCCGTCGGCCGCCCCGCCGTTGTTGTCGGCGTTGGTGGTGGTCAGCCAGAGCTGGTCGGCGCCGGGCACCTTGCTGACCGTGCGCAGCCGGCCGTAGCTGCCGACGTAGTAGGAGGTCGGCGTACCGACCGTCTCGGTGTCACCGTTGATCGGGATCCGCCACATCCGCTCGCCGCGCAGCGCCGCCATGTAGACCACGTTGCGGACGATCGCGATCCCGCTGGGGGAGGCGACGTTGACCGCCCAGCCGGCCTTCGGGTTGGTCATCCCGGCCGTGCTGCAGGTGCCCTCGCAGGTCGGCCAGCCGTAGTTGGCGCCGGGCTTGATCAGGTTGAGCTCATCGAACTTGGAGTCGCCGAACTCCGCCTCCCAGAGCCGCCCGTTCCGGTCGAAGGCCAGGCCCTGCGGGTTGCGGTGGCCGTAGCTGTAGACGTAGTTGTTGAACGGGTTGCCGGGGGCCGGCTTGCCGTCGGTGGTGAGCCGCAGGACCTTGCCGTTCAGCGAGTTCTTGTTCTGCGCGTTGGACGAGGTCTGGGCGTCCCCGGTGGTGGCGTACAGGAACCCGTCCGGGCCGAACGCCAGCCGACCGCCGTTGTGGTAGCGGTTCTTCTGGATGCCCTGGAGCAGCACGGTGTACCCGCTGAGGGTGCTGCCGTCGTAGGTCATCCGGACGATCCGGTTGCCCTCGGCGGCGGTGTGCATGAAGTAGACCCGGTGGTTGGTCGACCAGTTGGGGTCGACGGCGACCCCGAGCAGCCCGCCCTCGCCGTCGGTGGTGACGGCGTTGGGGACGGTGCCGACCTGGGTGCGGGCCCCGGCGGTGGTGGTCCTGAACACCTTGAAGCTGTCCCGCTCGGTCACCAGCGCGGTCTTGCCGTCGGGCAGCCAGTAGACGCCCCAGGGGATGGTCCAGCCGCTGGAGAGGGTGGCGGGGGAGCCGGGCACGCCGCCGTCGGCGGAGCAGGCACCGGTGGTGAAGGAGACCGCCCCGGACGGTACCGAGTAGCCGCCCGCGGTGTCCTGCGCCACCACGGTCAGGGTGAACGGTGCGTCACAGGCCAGGCCGGTCACGGCGGTCGAGGTGGCCGGCGGCGTACCGGTCACGGTCTTGACCACGGCGCTGCCGCTGCGGATCTCGTACGCCACCACGCCCTTGTCGTCGGTCGAGGCGGCCCAGGTCAGCGTCGCGCCGGTGGAGCCGACGCCCGAGACGGTGGGCGTGCCGGGGGTGCTGGGCAGCGGGTCGCTGCCGGCCGGCGTGGTGCAGTCGATCGCGACGCTGGCCGGCGAGGCGTTGCCGGAGGCGTCCCGGGCGATCACGGTGAGGTTGTAGGTGGTGCTCGGGGTGAGACCGGTCAGCTGCTTGGCGGTGGCGTCGCCGGCCGCCTCGGCGAGCTTGTTGCCGTGCTCGTAGATGTCGTAGGCGCTGACCCCGACGTTGTCGGTGGAGGCGCCCCAGGACAGCGTGAGGCCGTTCGCCGTGACGGCCGAACAGCTGGGCGTGCCGGGCCTGCTGGGCGCGCTGGTGTCGGCGCCGACGCCGACCTGGAGCCGGTCCAGGTTGGGGCCGCCGTTGGCGGTGGTGGCGGTGGCCCGCACCGTGTTGGTCCCGACGTTCAGGGCGGCGTTGACCGTCCTGGTGGACCAGGTGTCCCAGTTCGCGGTGGGCGGGAAACTCACCCCGGCGGCGATCACGGTGCCGTTCACCGTGATGTCCATCGGCCGGTCGGCCGTCCCGGCGTTGGCGTACCGGAAGGCCAGCGCGGCGCTGCCGGCCGTGGCGGCGCTGACCGTGAACTCGACGTAGCTGCCGGCGACGTTGGTGTAGTCGACGAAGCCGGTGCCGGTGTAGCCGGTGTGGTTGGTGGCCACCGCGGCCTGGCCGGTCGCCGCGTCCTCGGCCTGGTAGTCGGCGGTCGGCGCGGTGACGTCGAGGTCGAGCGCGTCGAGGTTGGGCAGGCCGGTGGCACTGGTCGAGGTGAGCCGGATCCGGTTGGACCCGGCGTTGACCTGGGCGGTGACGGTGGAGGTGGCCCAGTCGTCCCAGGTCCCGGTGGAGGGGAAGGAGCGGGCGGCGGAGACCACCGTGCCGTTCACGGCCAGATCGCCGGGCCGGTCGACGGTGGTGCCGTTGGCGTACCGGATCGCGATGGTCGCGGTGCCCGCCGTGGCGGCGTTCACCGTGAACTCGATCCAACTGCCCGCCACGTTGTCGCCGTTGACGAAGCCGGTGCCCGAGTAGCCGGTGTGGTTGGCCTCCACCACACCGAGCGAGCGGGCCGCGCTCTCGGCCTCGTACCGGGTCGGGGCGGCCGAGGCGGCCGGTACGGTGACCACCCCGACGAGCAGGGCCGCGACGGCCAGGCCGCCGACTGCCTTGAGTGGGCGCATGGTTGGTCTCCTCAGCCCTGGTACTGGACGACGATCTTGGTGAAGTCGTACGCCTTCTGGGAGATGCCGCTGCACGCGTCGGCATCGGTGCCGCTGCCGCAGGGGCGGTCCCGGTTGACGGACCAGAACGAGAACCGCGCGATGTGGTGCTGGTTGGCGTACGCCAGGATGGTCTTGAAGTCGCCGGTCGTGACGGTCTCGCCGGGCTCGTCGGTGATGCCGTTCATCGAGGAGACCCCGATGTGCCGGTAGGCGGCGTCGTCGCTGTAGCCGTAGGCGCTCTTCACCGCGGCCTTCAGCCCCTGCAGGGCGCTGACCGTGGCCTGGCCCATGGTGCCGCTGTGGCCGCCGAAGTCGAACGGCATGATGATCCAGCCGTCGTTGGCCAGGCCGGCCGCCGCGCCCCGCTTGATCAGGTCCTTGCCGGTGGAGTCCGGACCGCTCGGGGTGGTGCCCATGGTCACGTAGGTGACGATGCCGGGGTTCTTGGTCTTGACGATCTTCAGCGCGTCGACCACCCGCTGACGGACCGTCGCGTTGGAGAACTCGGTGTCCTCGATGTCGATGTCCAGCGCCTTCAGGCCGTAGGCGTTGATCACCTTCTGGTACGCACCCGCCAGCGCGGTGGCGCTGGAACACTTCTCGCCGAGTTTGTTGCCGCTCCAGCCGCCGACCGAGACGACGATGTCGCCGCCGGCCGCCCGGATCGACTTGATCGCCGCCTCGTCCGAGCCGCCGGTCAGCGCCCGGCTGCCGTCCCACTTCGGGTTGCACGAGCCGTCGGACAGGATGAACGCCAGCGTGAACCACTTCACCCCGGTCGCGGCCATCACGTCCGTGGGCTTCTGCGGGCTGCCCCAGCCCAGGTACTCGTACGGGGCGGCGGCCATCGTGCCGGGGTCGGCGGCGGTCGCGGTCGCGGTTGCGGTGGTGTTGGCGGTGGCGGTCGGGGCCAGTAGCAGGGCGGTGCCGCCTAGGGCGGCGGCCAGCAGCACGCTGGCGGTGCGACGGGGAGCGTAACTGGGCATGTCTGCTCGCTTCTTGGGTCTGGTGCGGGGGAAGTGCCGGGCGGGAAGCCGGACTTGATGGGCACCGTTCAGAATCGAGCCGCCGGGGCGAGGGGTCAAGGGTTTGGTTAGGAAAGTTTCCGATCAGTCATTCGGGGTAACTCGGCGTGGGAGTCGGGCTCGTAGGTCTCCGGCCGCCGGCCCTGGGCCTCTGACCTTGGGCCCGGGCTTGGGCTTGGGCTTGGGCTTGGGCTTGGGCTTGGGCCCGGGCTCCGGCGACCGGGGTGGCTTGCGGGCCGTGTCGTGCCGCCCGGTCAGCCCGTGGCGAACCGGTGCAGCGGGCGGACCGGGGCCACCAGGTCGGCCGGGCCCGCCTGCGCGCTCTGCGGGCGGGACGGACGCGCCGGGCGCGGGGTGAGCTCGGTGACGGTGTGCACCGGGCCGTCGGCCCAGGAGCCGGAGTGCGGGTTGCGCCCGCTGCGCCCGTCCCCGAGCGACTGCCAGCCGCTGGGGGTCAGCGCGATGTACGAGCCGCAGCGCAGCCCGTGCAGCGCGGCCGCGTCCCGCAGGGCCCACATCCAGGCGCCGTCCTGGCGCGTCCAGCCCGACGCACCGTCCCGGCAGCGCAGCAGCACGGCCGTCCGCCTCGGCTGCGCCAGCCGGAGGTCGTGCGGGGTGACCTGGCGCAGGTGGGTGAGGATCTCGTGCCGGTGCTGCCAGCCGTCCTCGCCGTGCGGGCGGGTGGCGAACGAGGCGGAGGCGGTCACCTGGTGCAACGCGTCCAGCACCGCGACCACCGTGGTGCCCGGCTGCGGGAGGTGCCGTTGGTGCAGCTCGGCGACGAACTCGCGCGGGTCGCGCAGCAGGGGGACGTCGGCGCTGTGCCAGCTCTCCAGGTCGAGAACGCGTCTTCCGGAGAACCGGTTTCGGTCGCTGCCGTTGATCACGATCCTCCTCCCGGTCCGCCGCCCGTGACGTGCTGGGTGGCAGGTGTCTGCGTACGCCGATGGCCGGGTCCGTCGGACCGGGCGCTGGGTACCTCCCAATTCTCAGGTCAGATGGGGACGAGCGGCAACGATGAAATGACGAACGCCGCCCGAATGCCGATGGTCTGCCGGATATATTCCACCGCGAGTCGGCTGCCATTCGACTGACGGAGGGTCGGCTCTGTCAGGTCGGTGGGGTGGCCCTCCCGCCGGGGTTGCCGGGGCGGGTCACCCCGGGGGTCGGGCCGGGGCAGACCAGGGGTGGTCGGGGCGGGCCGTCCGTGGTCGGCTCCTGGCGGCTTCGGCTTCGGCTTCGGCTTCGGCTTCGGACGGGGCCGGGGGGCGCGGTCGGCGGTCAGGCCTGGACGGCGAGGGTGAGCGGGAGCACCGGACCGGCGCCGGCCTGGCGGAGCAGGCGGGCCGCCACGGTGACCGTCCAGCCGGAGTCGACCAGGTCGTCGACCAGCAGCACCGGGCCGGGGGCGGCGGCGATCGCCGCCTGCAGCGCGGGGGGCACCAGCAGGGCGCCGGCCAGCGAGTGCAGGCGCTGGGCGCTGTTGCTCCGGGCGCCGCGCGGAGCTTCGCCGCCGACGTACTCCAACTGCCCGAGCAGCGGGAGCCGGCCGACCTCGGCCAGCCGGGCGCCGAGGCTGCCGACCAGCTGCGGACGGCGGGCCGAGGCCATCGTGACCACCCCGACCGGGCGGGCCGCCCGCTTGCCCTCCGCATCCGCCGGGCCGGCCCAGCCGCCCGGGCCGCGCGCCCAGTCGGCCAGCACGGTGACCATCGCGTCCAGCACCTCGGCGGGGACCTGGGTGTCCGGGGCGTCGTCGGCGAGCAGGGCACGCAGCCGGGTGCCCCAGCCGATGTCGGAGAGCCGCCCGAGCGCCCGGCCGGTCTCGGCCTGCTCGCCCGCCGGGATCCGGCCCTTGAGCGGGACGCCGATCGCCTCCATGCCGGTCGGCCAGAGCCGGCGCGGCTCGAAACTGACGCCGGGTCGGCCGAGCGCGGCCCGGGCCGCCGCATCGGCCTCCGCCGAGATCTCGGCGGTCGGCCGGGTGCCCGCGCAGTTGTCGCAGCGGCCGCAGGGGGCGGCCTGCTCGTCGTCCAGTTGGCGGCGGAGGAACTCCATCCGGCAGCCGGTGGTGGTGGCGTACTCGCGCATCGCCCGCTGCTCGGCCTCCCGGGACTCGGCCACCTTGGCGTAGCGCGCCGCGTCGTACGCCCAGGGCTGCCCGGTGGCCGTCCAGCCGCCGCGCACCCGGCGGACCGCGCCGTCCACGTCGAGCACCTTGAGCATGGTCTCCAGCCGGGCCCGGCGGAGGTCGACCCTCGGCTCCAGGGCGGCGGTGGAGAGCGGGCGGCCGGCCTCGGCGAGGGCGTCCAACGTCCGCCTGACCTGCTCCTCGGCGGGGAAGCCGAGCGAGGCGAAGTACCGCCAGATCGCCTCGTCCTCGCGGCCGGGCAGCAGCAGCACCTCGGCCCGGTCCACCCCGCGCCCCGCACGGCCGACCTGCTGGTAGTACGCGATCGGGGAGCCGGGCGAACCGAGGTGCACCACGAAGCCGAGGTCGGGCTTGTCGAAGCCCATGCCGAGCGCGGAGGTGGCGACCAGGGCCTTCACCCGATTCGCCAGCAGGTCGGCCTCGGCGGTACGACGCTCGGCGTCCTCGGTGCGGCCGGAGTAGGAGGCGACCGGGTAGCCGCGCTCGCGGAGGAAGGCGGTCACCTCCTCGGCGGCGGCCACGGTGAGGGTGTACACGATGCCGGAGCCGGGGAGCTCGGCCAGGTGGTCGGCCAGCCAGGCCAGCCGCTGCGCCGGGTCGGGCAGCTGGAGCACGCTCAGGCTCAGGCTCTCCCGGTCCAGCGGGCCGCGCAGGACCAGTGCGCCCGCTTCGCTGTCGGCGCGGTCGCCCGAGCCGGTGCCGAGCTGGTCGGCGACGTCGGCGGTGACCCGGGCGTTGGCCGTCGCGGTGGTGGCCAGCACCGGGACGCCGGGGGAGAGCTCGGCCAGCATGGTGCGCAGACGGCGGTAGTCGGGGCGGAAGTCGTGGCCCCAGTCGGAGATGCAGTGCGCCTCGTCGACCACCAGCAGGCCGGTGGAAGCGGCGAGCTTCGGCAGCACCTGGTCGCGGAAGTCGGGGTTGTTCAGCCGCTCGGGGCTGACCAGCAGCACGTCCACCCGGCCGGCCGCCACCTCGGCCTGGATCTCGTCCCACTCCTCGGGGTTGGCCGAGTTGATGGTGCGGGCGTGGATGCCCGCCTTGGCGGCGGAGTCCACCTGATTGCGCATCAGGGCGAGCAGCGGGGAGACGATCACGGTGGGGCCCGCGCCCCGGGCCCGGAGCAGCGCGGTGGAGATGAAGTAGACGGCGGACTTGCCCCACCCGGTGCGCTGTACCACCAGGGCCCGGCGGTGGTCGACCACCAGGGCCTCGATGGCCAGCCACTGGTCCTCCCGCAGCACGGCGGTCGGGCCGGCCAGCTCACGGAGCACGGCCTCGGCCTGCGCCCGGACGGCGGCGCGGTCGGGGGTGGGAGCGGGGTGGTGCAGCGGCTGGGTCATGGCTCATGGATACAGGCTGGGGACGACAGAGGGCGAACTTCGGGCGGTGAGCGGGGAGGCCGGTTGGTCATTAGATCATCTGAATGAGTGTCATTTGTCTTGATCTGTACCCATCTCGCGGCTGCTCCGAACGGGTGTACAGATGCTGAACCCCCGTAGTTGTCCACAGGCCCGGGGAGGGCTCCGGACGGCGAAGGGCTGCGGCGGGACCCTTCTCGGCATGAACGGCAACGAGGAACACCTGGTCCAGTCCGTCACCGGCCCGCTCTCCGGGCAGGTCCCGCTCCAGCTGCGCGGCCCGGCCGACATGGCCGAGATGCTGCCCTACCTGCTCGGTTTCTTCCCCGACGACAGCATCGTCGCGGTGGGCCTGCAGGGGCCGATGCTCCAGCAGGGCGGCGTCATCCGGCTGGACATCCCCACCGACCCGGCCGACTGGCCCTCGGTCGCGGCCGACACCGCCCGGCTGCTCGTCACGCTCTCCGGGCAGCGGGACAGGCCGCCCGAGCAGGTGCTGCTCTACCTCTGCCGGGATGCGGTCGCCCCGGCCCCCGGAGCCGGGAGGGAGGCCGACGACGGGGCGGGCGGTGGGGTGGCCGACGGCCCGGGGGTGCTGACCGGGCTCCGGCCGCTGGCGGAGCAGCTGGCCCAGGCGTTCCGGGCCACCGGGGTGCTGGTGAAGGAGTCCCTGCTGGTCTCGGGTGGCCGCTGGTGGTCCTTCCTGTGCGGCGGCGAGAGCTGCTGCGACCCGGCCGGGGTGCCGATCCGCTCGGTCCGGCTGCCCAGTCCGGTCGCCGCCGCTGCCGCCTTCGCGGGGGTGGCGCCGCGCGGTAGCCGGAAGGCGATCGCCGCCGGGCTGTTCCCGGTCGGGCCGCCGGAGGACGCCCCGGCCCGGGAGGCGATCGAGCGGGCCGGGCCGCAGCTGGTCCACGAGCTCTCCGGCCCCGGCGGCCGGTCGGCGACGCTGGAGCGGACGGCCGTGCTGCTCGCCGAGGTGTTGGCCGAGTTCGGCGCCGGGGCCCGCGAGCTCGACCGGGGCCGGACGGCCCGCCTGCTGGTCGGTCTCCAGGACAAGCTGGCCCGCGACCGCGCCGCCGAGTACGCCGAGCCGGACGAGCTGGTCCCGGCCCAGCGGCTCTGGCGCTACCTCGCCCGGCAGTGCGTCCCGCCGTTCGAGCACTACGCGGCACCCCCGCTGACCCTGCTCGCCTGGACGTCCTGGCTGGCGGGGGACACCGCGACGGCCCGGGTGGTGCTCTCCCGGGTGCTCGACCTGGACCAGGGGTACACGCTGGCCCAGCTGCTGTACGAGTCCCTCAACGGCGGCCTGCACCCGAGCGAGCTGCACGACCGGGTCCGCCAGGAGCGCCGGGCCCGCGAGCGGTTGGCGGTCCGCCGGCCGGCGGATGTGGTGGTGCCTCCGGACGACCCCACACCGCCCGCCGCGCCGCCCGCGCCCGGAGACCCGGCCGTGCCGACGCCGCGTCAGCACCGTCCGACCACGCCGGAGGAGCCCGCGGGCCCGGCTGGTGCGGCGAATCAGCCCGACCGGCCCGAGCAGCCCCGGGTGCCCCGTCAGGTCGGTGATCCGGGGAGCTCCGGCCGGCCGCCCTCGTCCCGGCAGAGCCGTCGGAAGGCCCGCCGCTCGGGCCGGGCGGGCGGTGGCGGCCCGGCGTTCGGCCTCCCGGAGGAGGCGGGCCCGCTCACCGTCCGGGCGGCGAGGCGGGCCCATCGTCCGCACCGGGCCCACCGGGCCAGGCGGGCCCGGTGACGGGCCCGCCCGGCCCCGGACGGCGCGTCCTAGACCTCGCCGCGTGCCATCCGGATCAGCCGGTCGAGGACGGCGCCACCACCGGCCCGCAGCCCGTCGTGCTCCCATTCGTTGGTGACCCACACCCGGGTGCCCCGGACGGCGTCCGCCGTGGCCAGCGAGTCGGCGGTGTCGACGTACATGTCGTCGTGGTAGACCGCTGCCACCACCGGGACTTGATTGGCCGCCAGCTGCTCCGGGGAGTACAGGTCCGGCCAGTCGGTCCGCTCCGCGAGCAGCTGGGCGGTCTCCCGCAGCGGCCGCAGCGCGGGGTCGTTCTCGAACAGCGCGGGGTAGATCATCTCCCCGGTGAGGAGCACCGGCCGCCCCTCCCGCACCGCCGCCTCGGCGTCGAACTCGGGGTACTCCTTGCGGACGCGCTCCGCCGCCCACTCGGTCCCGGCCGGGTCCACCGACCGCTGGCCGTAGATGGCTTCGTGCAGCACCGCGTACAGCGGCCCCTGGGCGAAGGAGAGGTGGGCCTGCACCTCGGCCAGGAAGGTGTCGGAGAGCTCGGGCCCGGCGACGCCCTCGACCCAGGCGTCCTCCAGCAGGTAGTGCAGCACGTGCGAGCCGCTCCCGGTGCCGAGCAGCATGCCCAGCCCCTGGAACGCCTGCACCGTGAGCAGGCCGCCGTCCGGCAGCTCGGCCGGCCGCTCCAGCAGGTGCGCGGCGATCCGCTGAACGGCCGTCACATCGCCCGGGTAGCGGGCGTAGTGCCCGGCGTTCTTCCGGGCCACCCGGGGGTAGGCGGCCCGATATACGTCCTCGGCCGAGCTGCGCAGGCCCGCCAGACCACCGGTCACGAAGGCTTCGCGGACACCCTCCGGGGCGATCGAGAGGTAGCTGAGGACGCAGAAGCCGCCGAAGCTCTGGCCGAGAAGGCTCCACCGGCCGGAGTCCCCGAGCAGCTGACGGCGGATCAGCTCCGCGTCCCGGACGATCGAGTCGGCCCGGAAGTGCGCCAGGTAGTCGGCCTGCTGCCGGGGGGTGCCACGGCGGGCCAGGGTCTGCCGGGTGGCGGGGGTGGACCGGCCGGTGCCGCGCTGGTCGAGCAGCAGCACCCGGTAGTCGTCCAGGGCCCGGACCAACCAGCCGTCCCGGCCGATCGGGCGGTTCGCCCGGCCGCCGGGGCCGCCCTGCAGGAAGAGCAGCCACGGCAGGTGGTCGCCCTCCCGGCCGGAGGCGACCACCTCCCGGGCGTACACCTCGATCTGCTCGCCCTCCGGGGTCCGGTGGTCGAGCGGCAGGTGGAAGACGTGGTCGGTGGTGACAATCCCGGGCAGCCGGCTGGCGGTGGACATACAACTCCTCGGTACACGCTGGTCACAGGCGCTGAGCGGCGGCCACCCACGGAGTTCCCGGTGCGCCCGCCGCCGCCACCGCACCGTATCCTGGCGCGGGCGAAGCAGCCGCAGGGCCGGGATCCGGTCGGGGCACTCCGGCCGCGAACGACTCGGGGGAGCCGTCGCCGAGCGCCGCCGACAGCGGCTGTTCGAGGTGGTGCGACAACTGGTGCGGCGGCCGAGCGGTCCGCCGATGGCCGCCGGATCGGCGTGACCTGGGGGAGGTGCGGTGCGTTCAACCTGCGAGTCATATGCGCCGACCGATCGAACGACGTCCGGGCGGCGGATGTCCGGGTGCCGGGGCAGCGCGGCCCACGACACGACCGGCCCGTCCGCCCGGCACCACACCACGGGCGTGGGCCCGGTCCCACGCTCCATGAGCGGTGCGCCCGCCGCCGCTGCCCAGCCGTACCCGCCCGTGATCGACCACGAGCCCGGCCGACCGGCAGTCCAGCCGTCGACCGGCCGAAGAAGGAGAGCCTGGTGACCGACCCAAGGCCGCCCCGGGCCACACCGCCCCCCACCGGGTCTGCCGCACCGTCAGGTCCCGCCGGGCCCGCTCTGCACCCCGCCCCCGGCGCCGCCTCCACCGGCCCGGGCCCCGCCTGGTCCGGCGTCGTCCCGGCGGCCCCGCCGCACTCCGTGCCCCAGCCTGCGGGCAACCCCACCGGGCAGTTCGCGCCCCCCCGCCCGCCGTACGCACCGGCCGGCGGGGGCCCGTCCGCCGACGCACCGTCCAGGGCCGGTGTCCCGCGCCCCGAGCAGGCGCCCGGCGCCACCCCCGCCCCCCACCCCGCCCCGCATCCCGCCCCGGCGGCCGGGGCGCCCGGCCAGCCGCCGCGCCCGCCCGTCCAGGCCCGCCCGCAACCCGTCGCCACGCACGCCACCGTGCTGTGCGTCAGCGCCCCGGCGATGGCTGCCTCAGGCCCGGACGGCCAGCTGCGCGGGCACGGCCTGCACGGCTTCTACCGCGCGGGCGTCCGCACCCTGGCCAGGATGGAGATCCGGCTCGGCGGGATGGAGCCGATGCCGCTCCAGGGCACCCTCACCTCGGCGGCCGGGGCCCGCTTCGTCGGCGCCGTCCGGCTGCCCGGCGACCCAGATCCGGATCCGACCCTGACGGTCGAACGGCTCCGCCACGCCAACGGCGTGGAGACCGTGACGGTCCGGAACACCGGCAGCCGTCCGGCCCGGATACCGCTGGAGATCGCGCTCGGCACCGATCTCGGCCTGCTGGCCGAGATCGCCGCAGGCCAGCGCTCGGCGGACCTGCCCGGGCAGGTCCAGTCGGCCGGGCTGCGCTGGGCCGGTCCGCAGCACAGTGCCACCGCCACCGCCCGGCCCTCACCGCACGCCGTGCTGGCCGGTGCCGGTGTCCTGCGCTGGGACTTGGAGGTGCAGCCCGGCGCCCGCTGGTCGGTCGAGCTGAGCACCGCCCTGGAGACCGCCGCCCCGGTGGGCGTCCGTCCGCCGACCGGGCGCGGCGCGGGCGTGCCGCTGCCCTGGTCCGAGCCCGAGGTCAGGTGCGACGACTCCCGGGTGGCGCTCCTGGTGCCGCGCTCGCTGGACGCGCTCGGCAGCCTGCTGGTCGCCGACGCGGACCGGCCGACCGATCTCTACCCCGTCTCCGGTGCGCCCTGGCGGTTCGGCCTGACCGCCGCCGACGCGCTCTGGGCGGCCAGGCTGGTGCTGCCGCTCGGCACCCGGCTGGCGGCCGGTACGTTGCGCGCGCTGGCCCGTCGCCAGCCGACCTCGGGGCCGCAGTCCGGGGTGATCCCCGGGGTGCTCCGGCACGCCGGGCCCGAGCTGCCGCCGTCCTGCACGGCCACCGAGGCGACCCTGCTGTTCGTCACCGTGCTGGCGGAGGCGTGGCGTTGGGGCCTGCCCCGCCAGGAGGTCGCCGACCTGCTGCCCGCCGCCGAGCGGGCACTCGCCGCCCTGCACGCCAACGTCTCCGACGACCGGCCGGCGGCCGAGGACGTCGGCGGCCCCGAGGGCCCGGTCGGCTTCGTCACCGACCTCGGCCGTTCCGCCGAGGAGCGGGCTGCCCGGCCGGTGCCGGCCCGCTGCGAGGTGCAGGCCCAGGCCCACCGGGCCGCGCTGCACGGGGCCGAGCTGCTGGAGGCGTTCGGCCGCCCCGGCGCCCCGGAGTGGCGGGCCTGGGCGGCCGGTCTGCGCGACCGCTTCCGGGACCAGTTCTGGATCGACGACCTGTCAGGTGGCCGCCCCGCCGCGGCACTTGTCGGCCCGGGGCGACCGCTGCCCGCCGTCGCGTCCTCCTTCGTGCACCTGCTGGATCTCGGCCTGGCCGGAGGCGGTGCCCAGCACGAGGGCCTGCTCGACCGGGAGCAGACCAGGATCCTGGCGCAGCGCCTGGTGGCCCCGGAGTTCGACTGCGGCTGGGGCCTGCGGACCCTCAGTGCCAAATCGCCCCGGTTCAACCCGCTCGGCCACCGCAGCGGCGCCAGCCGGGTGCACGAGACGGTGCTCGCCGTCACGGGCCTGGCCGAGGCCGGGTTCGAGCGGGAGGCCCGGGTCCTGCTGGACGGCCTGCTGGACGCGGCCGCCCACTTCGAGGGGCGGTTGCCCGAGATGTACGCGGGGGAGCAGCGGGTGACGGGCTGTCCGCCGGTGCCGCACCCGGCGGCCTGCCGTCCGGCGGCGCTCTCCTCGGCCGCCGTGGTCCACCTGGTGACCGCACTGGCCGGCGTCCGGCCCGACGTGCCCGCCGGGCGGGTCACCGTCCGCCCGGCCAGCACCGCACCGCTGGGGGAGCTGGAGCTCGGTGGCCTGCGGGTGGCGGGCGAGCCGTTCTCGGTCCGGGTCAGCCGGATCGGAGTGGCCGTGGTGGAGGAGGCGTCACCGGAGCTCCAGCTCGGCGCCCGCTGAGCCCGCCGGGCGGGGCCGGGCCGCTTCGGGCCGGCCCCGGAGCCGACCGGGGCCGGCTGACGAGGTCTGCCGACGGCTGTGCTTATCGTCAGAGAGACGACTATGATCGGCGCCATGTCGCGTTATGACCCGTCGGCCTTCCCCCCGTTCGCAGTCACGGTCGACCTGGTGGTGCTGACGGTGCGGGAGCACGCGCTCTGTGCACTGCTGGTCCGACGGGGCGAATCCCCGTTCCAGGGCTACTGGGCGTTGCCCGGTGGTTTCGTCCGGCCCGGCGAGGGCCTCGCCGAGGCGGCCTCCAGAGAGCTGGCCGAGGAGACCGGCCTGCGCGCCCACTCCGCGCCGGGCCCGGGCCCGAGCGCGGTCGGTGCCCACCTGGAGCAGCTGGCCACCTACGGCCACCCCCAGCGCGACCCCCGGATGCGGGTGGTCAGCGTGGCCCACCTGGTGCTGGCTCCCGACCTGCCCACCCCGCAGCCCGGCGGCGACGCCAGCAGCGCCCGGTGGGCCCCGGTCGGCGACCTGCTCGGCCCCGCCCCGGTCGAGGGGGTGCCACTCGCCTTCGACCACGGCAGG
The DNA here is from genome assembly GCF_045041205.1 of Kitasatospora sp. NBC_00070. Classification (NCBI taxonomy): domain Bacteria; kingdom Bacillati; phylum Actinomycetota; class Actinomycetes; order Kitasatosporales; family Streptomycetaceae; genus Kitasatospora; species Kitasatospora sp. NBC_00070. Next base: position 5,253,884 of record NZ_CP108247.1, read on the forward strand.
ATCCTCGCCGACGGCGTGGAGCGGGCCCGCTCCAAGATCGAGTACTCCTCGCTGGCCACCGCGTTCTGCCCGCCCGAGTTCACCGTCGGCGAGCTGCGCCAGGTCTACGAGGCGGTCTGGGGCGTCGTCCTCGACCCCCGGAACTTCCACCGGAAGGTCACCGGCACCCCGGGCTTCCTGCTGCCCACCGGCGGGACGACGACCCGTCAGGGCGGCCGCCCCGCCCAGCTCTTCAAGGCGGGCGGCGCCACCGTGCTCAACCCGCCGATGCTCCGCCCCGAGGGCTGACCTGAGTCCTGTGCCGAGTCTTGACTCAGGTCGGCCCCCCGGTCGCCCCAGCCGGCCCCGGCCGGTGCTCGCCGACTGCCACGTCCGGCCCCGCCGCTGTCCCCTGATCGGGTGAGCTGGACGGGCACACCGTCCCAGCTGCGTCCGTAATGACCGATTTCTCGCCCTGCTCGCCCTACTGTGCAGGCTCGGGGCCAGCGGTGCTCCGTGGCCCCGGTCGGCCGAGACATGGGAGCAGGCAGCGATGATCCAGATCACCGGACTGACCAAGGTCTACCGCCGGGGCCGCGCACCGGCCCTGCTCGACCTGAGCTTCGACGCCCGTCCCGGCGTGGTCACCGCCCTGCTGGGCGCGGAGGGTGCGGGCAAGACCACCGCCCTGCGGCTGATGGTCGAGCTGGAGCGCGGCCAGGGGATCACCCTGTTCGACGGCCGGACGTACCGCGGGCTCCGCCGTCCCGAGCGCCACGTGGGCGTGCTGCTCCCCGGCGCCGACGGCGACGTGGCCGCCAGTGGCGGCCACCCGGGCTTGAAGGCCCGCGCACACCTGCGGATGCTCGCGGGTGCGGTCGGCGTCCCCGCCTCCCGGGCCGACGAACTGCTGGAGCAGACCAGGCTGGCGGGAGTCGCCGGGCACCGGCTGCGCTCGTTCTCGCCCGGGATGCACCGCCGGCTGGCCCTGGCGGTCGCGCTGCTCGGCTCGCCCGGGACGCTCCTGCTGGACGCCCCGACCGAGGGCCTGTCCCCGCGCAACGTCGAGTGGTTCCACTCCTTCCTGCGCTCCTTCGCGGTTTCCGGCGGCACCGTCCTGGTCACCACCCGCACGCCGCGCGAGGCCGCGCTGCTGGCGGACCGGGTGGTCACGCTGGACCAGGGGCGGCTGATGGCCGACCAGCCGGTGGTCGAGTTCCGTCGCACCAGGCTGCACCCCGAGGTGTCGGTCCGGGGCCCGCAGATGGCCCGGCTGGCCGACCTGCTGACCGAGCAGGGCCACCAGGTCCGCCGGGACGGCGGGGTGGGCATCGCGGTGAGCGGTCTCGGCCGCACCGAGATCGGCGAACTCGCCTACCGCCACGGCATCCTGCTGCACGAACTGGCCGACCGCGTGGTCGAGCAGCCCGTCCCGTACCCCGCCCTGCCCACCGCCTCCGGCCGCTCCGGCCACGTCCTCCCGGTCCCGCCGGACTCCCCGGGGGCCCAGCGTGGCGACGCCCAGCCGCCGCAGCAGACCGCCCAGTCCGGCCTGCCCGGGCAGGCCGACCAGTCGGCGCACCCCGGCCACGCCACCGAGCACCCCGGGCAGGCCACCGAGCACGGCAGGCAGTCCGCCGAGCACCCCGAGCGTCCCGAGGAGCAGACCGCCACCCTGGTCCCGCAGCTCGCCGCCGCCAGCGCTGGCTCCGGCGCCGAACAGCCGCCGCACAACACCGTCTTGACCGGCCGTCAGTTGTTCCGCGACGAGACCCCGACCCCCCACCCCACCCGCCGTCCCACCCCCCGGCCCGTCGCCGGGCCCGACCACCGGAGCGAGTGACCGTGCGCGTACTGGCATACGAGGTGCGCCGGCTGCGCGGCCTCCGGTCCACCTGGCTGATCCTGGCCGCCGTCCTGCTGACCGACGCCGCCGTGGCGGCGGTGCTGGCCCGGCAGCTCCCCGCCGGAGCGATCGGCACGGCCGCCGCGGTCCGCTGCGTGACGGCCGTCGTCCCGCTGCTGCCGCTCCCGATCGCCGCGCTCGGCGCCGGGGCGATCGGTGCGATGTCGTACGGCCACGAGGTCCGGTACCCGGGCCTGCCTGCCGGCCGGGTCTCGTACCGTCGCCGGCTCGGGCTGCTGGTCGCCAAGCTGGCCGTGACCGGCGTCCTGGCGGTGCTGGTCGCGGCCACCACCGTGCTGCTGGACGCGGCCGTGCTGCGGCTGCTGCACGCCCCGGGGGCACAGGTCGCCGCCCTGTTCGACCCGGCCTCGGCCGAATTCGCCGATCCGCTCCGCCCGTTGCTCTTCTTCGTCGGTCTGACCGCACTCGCGGGCTGGGCCGGGCTGCTGGTCACCTCGCTGGTGCGCAGCGCCGCGGCCGGTCTGCTGATCCTGTGCGCCGTCCCCGCCCTGCTCGAACCGGTGCTGTCGCTGCTGCTCCGGCAGAGCGGCCGGGTCTGGCCGGGCCAACTGCGTGAACTGCTGCCTTTCCAGTACGGGTTGGACCTGGTGCGGGGCGCCGATGCCCAGCAGCTGGCGGTCGCCCCGGCGCTGGACGGCCTGCTGCTGGCCGCCGTCTCGGTGCCGGCGGTGCTGCTGCTGTCGGCCGGCCTGCTGGTCCAGGTCCGCCGTCGCGCGCTCTGACCGGTGCCCGCCGCAGCCGTTCGGACGCGCGGATCGGCTTGCGCCACGGCATTGGTGACGTCCTGTCACCAAGCTCGGCAGCCCAAGGGCGAAATGGTGGCTTCTGGCTGATAAGAAGTCAATTATCCGGTCACGGGCGATCACCCTTTCGTGTGCTTTTCACGAGAATTCTCAAGCCGGGCCCGCCGATCGCCGACAAAGGACCTGTGAGTACCCTTGCGCACCCCACCATGACCACCGCTCGCCCGTCCGACGCAGTCGGCCCCGCCGAGCTGGACCGCTTCTCCTACGCCGAACGGCCCACCCCGCCCGCCCCCCGATGGGAGGGCGCCGAGTCCGAGCTCCGGGTCGGCCGGAAGACCACCAGCAGCCGGGGCCGCGGCCTGCACGGCCAGTTGGTCCAGCAGCTCGGTCAGATGATCGTCTCCGGCGACCTGGGCGCCGACCGTCCGCTGGTGCCGGAGGAGATCGGCCAGCGGTTCGAGGTCTCCCGCACCGTCGTCCGCGAGTCCCTCCGGGTCCTGGAGGCCAAGGGCCTGGTCAGCGCCCGGCCGAACGTCGGGACCAGGGTCCGCCCGGTCAGCGACTGGAACCTGCTCGACCCCGACATCATCGAGTGGCGCGCCTACGGGCCGCAGCGCGACGAGCAGCGCCGCGAGCTGTTCGAGCTCCGCTGGGCGATCGAGCCGCTGGTGGCCCGGCTGGCGGCCGGCCACGGCCGGGAGGACGTCCAGCAGCGGCTGGCCGAGCTGGCCGAGCTGATGGGCCTCGCCGCCACCCAGGGCGACCTGGTCGGCTACGGCCGGGCCGACCTCGAACTGCACGCGCTGATCCTGCAGATGGCCGGGAACCGGATGCTGGAGCACCTCTCCAGCATCGTGTCCTGCTCGCTCCAGGTCTCCGGCGGCCCGGCCACCTCCTGCGAGCGTCCGTCGGAGTCCTCGGTCAACCTGCACATCCGCCTGGTCGACGCGCTCGGCACCGGTGACGGCACCGCCGCCGACGCCGCTGTCCGCGCCCTGCTCACCGTGCACCCCGAGGTCGAGCACTCCGTCCCGGCCCCCCGCGAGCACTGACGGCCGGCTCCGGTCGCCGACCCCGATCGTGAACCCGGCTCGCGGCACCGCCCGCGAGCCCTGATCCGGCACCCTGCCAGGCCGAACACCGTCCGGGCGGTCGAACGAAACCTCGATCACGAGCCCGAAAGGCAACGATCCGAGTACGGATACGCGTCGGTACCCAATGGCCCTTCAGCCGTCTTCACCTGCGGCTGAAGGGCCATGGCCGTCTTCCGGCCGTGATCCGGGCCGCTCGGGGCCCGCCGGTGTGACCGGCGCCACCAAGGCCATGCGTAACACTTGAGGAGCAGCGGCGATGTGTACGGAGCGGAAGCAACTCCGGAATACCACCACCGTGTCAGAATGCTGTGTTGGTCTGCGGCGCCGCTGCCGTCCTGCACACCCCAGTCCTCAAGCCCGAGCCGGTCGGAGCCGGGCCAGCGCGGATCGCGCGTGGCCGCTCCTGTCGCCTCGGCAGCCGGGTACTGGTGTCGAGTTAACTCATCGTCCGAGAGGTTGTTCGTGTCGGCCAGCACATCCCGTTCGCTCCCCCCCGAGATCGCCGAGTCCGCGGCTCTGCTGGCGCTCATCGAGCGGGGCAAGGCCCAGGGGCAGATCGCCGGTGACGACGTGCGTCAGGCTTTCGAGGCGGACCAGATCCCGGTCACCAAGTGGAAGAACGTCATGCGCAGCCTCAATCAGGTTCTGATTGAGGAGGGTGTGGACCTCATGGTCAGCGCGGCGGAGCCCACCGCCGCCAAGCGCAAGAGCGTCGCGGCCAAGACCACTGCCAAGCGCACGGCGGCCAAGGCCGTCACCACCCGCAACCCGTCCGCCCCCACCAAGCCGCCGGTGCGGATCGCGCCGTCCGCGAACCCCGTCGCGGCCCCGGTCGTGGCCGAGGTCCGCGTGGTGGAGAGCCTGGAGACGGACGCCGTGACCGGCGAGGTCAAGGTCGTCACCGCCAAGAAGGCGGCCGCGCCCGCCAAGAAGGCGGTGGCCAAGAAGGCCGCCCCGGCGAAGAAGACCGCCGCCAAGAAGACCGCCGCCAAGTCCGGCGACGAGCCCGGTCCCGAGGACGAGATCGAGGACGATGCGCTGCCCGGCGACAAGCCCGAGGCCGAGCCGGAGGAGGAGTCGAAGGGCTTCGTGCTCTCCGACGACGACGAGGACGACGCCCCGGCGCAGCAGGTCGCGGTCGCCGGTGCCACCGCCGACCCGGTCAAGGACTACCTGAAGCAGATCGGCAAGGTCCCGCTGCTCAACGCCGAGCAGGAGGTCGAGCTCGCGAAGCGGATCGAGGCCGGCCTGTTCGCCGAGGACAAGCTGTCCGCGGCAGACAAGCTCGCCCCCAAGCTCAAGCGCGAGCTGGAGATCATCGCCGAGGACGGCCGCCGGGCCAAGAACCACCTGCTGGAGGCCAACCTCCGCCTGGTGGTCTCGCTGGCCAAGCGCTACACCGGCCGCGGCATGCTCTTCCTGGACCTGATCCAGGAGGGCAACCTGGGCCTGATCCGTGCGGTCGAGAAGTTCGACTACACCAAGGGCTACAAGTTCTCCACCTACGCGACCTGGTGGATCCGGCAGGCGATCACCCGCGCGATGGCCGACCAGGCCCGCACCATCCGCATCCCGGTGCACATGGTCGAGGTCATCAACAAGCTGGCCCGCGTCCAGCGCCAGATGCTCCAGGACCTGGGCCGCGAGCCCACCCCGGAGGAGCTGGCCAAGGAACTCGACATGACCCCCGAGAAGGTCATCGAGGTCCAGAAGTACGGCCGCGAGCCGATCTCCCTGCACACCCCCCTCGGCGAGGACGGCGACAGCGAGTTCGGTGACCTGATCGAGGACTCCGAGGCGGTCGTCCCGGCCGACGCGGTCTCCTTCACCCTGCTCCAGGAGCAGCTGCACTCCGTCCTGGACACGCTCAGCGAGCGCGAGGCGGGCGTGGTCTCGATGCGCTTCGGCCTGACGGACGGTCAGCCGAAGACGCTGGACGAGATCGGCAAGGTCTACGGCGTGACCCGCGAGCGGATCCGCCAGATCGAGTCCAAGACCATGTCGAAGCTGCGCCACCCGTCCCGCTCCCAGGTGCTGCGCGACTACCTCGACTGATCGGGAGTCACCTCCCCGAGGCGTCACCCCGAAGGGCCCGGAGCACTCCAGCTCCGGGCCCTTCGGGCCGTCCGGGGCGGGTGTTGGTCAAACGGCCCCGGACCGGGTCCCCCGTCCGGGTGTTCCCGGCGCGGGCGACCGCACGGTGCGTGATCGTTCCACTACGCTGTGCCGGTTGCTGCCGCCGACCAGCTTGGAGAATCCGGTGCCGCCCATTCTGGACGCCCGCCCGACCCCGCCGCCCGCCCGGCGCCACCGCCGGGGGATCGCCCTGGCGCTGCTCGCCACCCTGCCGACCTCGCTCCTCGCGCTCGGTGCGGCCACGCCGGCCCAGGCACAGCGCAGGATCGTCGGCGGCCAGGAGGTCAGCACCCAGCAACTGCCCTGGATGGTCGCGCTGGCGAGCCGCCAGCAGTTCGGCAACGCCCGCTCCGGCCAGTTCTGCGGCGCCGCGCTGGTCTCGCCGACCAAGGTGGTCACCGCCGCGCACTGCTTCTTCGACGAGAGCACCGGTCACCAGGTGAAGCGGCCCGGTCTGCGGGCGGTGATCGGCCGGGACGACCTGAGCGGCCGGGCCGGCCGCGAGGTCGAGGTGAAGGCGATCTGGGTGCACCCCGAGTACGACTTCTCCCGGAACCTGAACGACGTGGCGGTGCTCACGCTGGCCGAGACGCAGGGCGGCCGCCCGGCGATCGAGCTGGTCGGGCAGGGCGACAACGAGCCGTACGCACCGGGCACCCCGGCGACGGTCTACGGCTGGGGTGACACCAAGGGCAACGGGAGTTACTCCACGCGACTGCGTTCGGTCCAGGTGCCGATCGTCTCGGACGAGACCTGTGGCCACGCGTACTCGCACGGTGAGGACGGTGCCTACGACCCGCGCGTGATGGTCTGCGCGGGCGAGGAGAAGGGCGGCAAGGACGCCTGCCAGGGCGACAGCGGCGGCCCGCTGGTGGTGCACGGCAGGCTGGTCGGGCTGGTCTCCTGGGGCACCGGCTGCGCCGACCCGAGGTACCCCGGGGTCTACACCAGGGTGGCCGCGGTCTCTGACGCAGTACGCTCCGTGCTCTGACGGACACGCTCCGACACCTCGTCAGGTGACAGGGCGTCGGAGACGCGACGGAGCCGGACGGCCCGCCCCGCGAGGGGTGGGCCGCCCGGCTCCGTCGGTCAGCTCTGCGCGCTCGCCTGTGCGAGCGGCGAACTCAGCGTTCGTCCTCCGAGGCGTTGGTGCTCGGCTCCGTGAGGCGGCCGCTCTCGTCGTGTATCTCGGACGCGATCTTCTTGAGCTCGGGCTCGAACTTCCGCCCGTGGTGGGCGCAGAAGAGCAGCTCTCCGCCGCTCGCGAGTACGACGCGCAGGTAGGCCTGGGCGCCGCAGCGGTCGCAGCGGTCGGCCGCGGTGAGCGGGCTCGCAGGGGTCAGAACAGTAGTCACGTCGCCTCTTCTCTAGCTCGACGAGCTGTCGTACCAGGGTCAACATCCAACCAGGCCGAAAACGTTCCCGCTCGTGGCTTTTCTTCTCTGAGGATTCTGCTGTGTTGTTGCTGAGGACGTGCCCAAGGCGTCGGCGGTTCATGCCTGCCGAATCCCAGGACTCGCCATTTGGCTCGAACTCCCGATCGGTCGGGGGTCGAGGTCCGCGTAGCATAATCCTCTGCTGGGTTGGAGCATAAGCCCCGTCCCCGACACCGGTAGCCTGCATATCGCCTGTTCCACCGCCTGGTCCCCGGGCGACGGTCCTTCAGGACCCGTGGTGGCAGGAGGAGATGGCGCTCCGGTGACCCCGGATCCGGCGCAGACCTTGTTCGCGCAGCGCGTACAAGCTGCGCAGGCCGTCTCCGATGTGTCTCAGGCATTGGGAACACTGTGGGGCCGGCCGGGGAAGCACCGGGCCGGAAGTCAGACGAGTCAGAACGTCATTGAGGAGTGCACACCGAGTGAGCGCCGATCCGAACGCGTCGTCCGCCCTGCTGGCCGGAGACGACGGCTCCAACTACACCGCTCGGCACCTGCTCGTCCTGGAGGGGCTGGAGGCGGTCCGCAAGCGCCCCGGCATGTACATCGGCTCCACCGACAGCCGCGGCCTGATGCACTGCGTCTGGGAGATCATCGACAACGCGGTGGACGAGGCGCTCGGGGGCCACTGCGACCGGATCGAGGTGGTCCTGCACGAGGACGGCTCGGTCGAGGTCAAGGACAACGGCCGCGGCATCCCGGTCGACGTGGAGCCGAAGACCGGGCTCTCCGGGGTCGAGGTCGTGATGACCAAGCTGCACGCCGGCGGCAAGTTCGGCGGCGGCTCCTACGCCGCCTCCGGCGGCCTGCACGGCGTCGGCGCCTCGGTGGTCAACGCGCTCTCCGCGCGGCTGGACGTCGAGGTGGACCGGGGCGGCCACGTGCACGCGATCAGCTTCCGGCGCGGCACGCCGGGCATCTTCACCGAGCTCAGCCCGGACGCCCCGTTCGAGGCGGGCAGCGGGATGTCGAAGAAGGGCAAGGTCGCCAAGGGGAGGACCGGGACCAGGGTCCGCTACTGGGCCGACCGGCAGATCTTCCTCAAGGAGGCCAGGCTCTCGCTGGAGAACCTGCACGCCCGGGCCCGGCAGACCGCCTTCCTGGTCCCCGGCCTCACCATCATCGTGCGTGACGAGCGCCTGACGGAGAGTGAGAAGGTCCAGACCGAGACCTTCCGCTTCGACGGCGGGATCAGCGAGTTCTGCGAGTTCCTGGCGCCGGACAAGCCGGTCTGCGACGTGCTCCGGCTGCACGGCGAGGGCAGCTTCAAGGAGACCGTCCCGGTGCTGGACGCGCTCGGTCACATGACCCCGACCGAGGTCACCCGCGAGCTCGGGGTGGACATCGCGCTGCGCTGGGGCGCCGGCTACGACACCACGCTGCGCTCCTTCGTGAACATCATCGCCACCCCCAAGGGCGGCACCCACGTCACCGGCTTCGAGCGCTCGCTCGCCAAGACGGTCAACGAGGCGCTGCGCTCGGGCAAGTTGCTCCGGGTCGCCGAGGACGACATCACCAAGGACGACGCGACCGAGGGCCTGACCGCGGTGGTCACCGTCCGGCTGGCCGAGCCGCAGTTCGAGGGCCAGACCAAGGAGGTGCTCGGCACCTCGGCCGCCAACCGGATCGTCGCGGCGGTGGTGGCCAAGGAGCTGAAGGCCTTCCTCACCTCGGCCAAGAAGGACGAGAAGCTCCAGGCCCGCGCCGTGCTGGAGAAGGTGGTGGCGGCGGCCCGGACCCGGGTGGCGGCCCGTCAGCACAAGGAGGCGCAGCGCCGGAAGACCGCGCTGGAGACCTCCTCGCTGCCGGCCAAGCTGGCCGACTGCCGCAGCGACGACGTCGAGCGCAGCGAACTCTTCATCGTGGAGGGCGACTCGGCGCTCGGCACCGCCAAGCTGGCCCGCAACTCGGAGTTCCAGGCGCTGCTGCCGATCCGCGGCAAGATCCTGAACGTGCAGAAGGCGTCCGTCGCCGACATGCTCAAGAACGCCGAGTGCGCCTCGATCATCCAGGTGATAGGAGCCGGTTCGGGCCGGACCTTCGACATCGACCAGGCCCGCTACGGCCGGGTGATCTTCATGGCCGACGCCGACGTGGACGGGTCGCACATCCGCTGCCTGCTGCTGACGCTGTTCCAGCGCTACATGCGCCCGATGGTGGAGCAGGGCCGGGTGTTCGCCGCCGTCCCGCCGCTGCACCGGACGGAGCTGACCGCTCCCAAGCGCGGCCAGGAGAAGTACCACTACACCTACTCCGACGCCGAACTGCGTTCCACCCTGCTGGAGTTCCAGCGCAAGGGGATGCGCTGGAAGGAGCCGGTGCAGCGCTACAAGGGTCTCGGTGAGATGGACGCCGACCAGCTGGCGGAGACAACCATGGACCCGCGGCACCGCACCCTGCGGCGGATCAACCTGGGGGACCTGGAGCAGGCCGAGCGGGTCTTCGACCTGCTGATGGGCAACGACGTGGCGCCGCGCAAGGAGTTCATCGTCGACTCGGCGGCCACCATGGACCGTTCGCGGATCGACGCCTGACCCTGTTCGATCGCAGCTGAGCCCCCGTCGGTCGACGGGGGCTCACCTGTTTGAGTGAACGTATCTGCAAAGCCACCGCGAACGGCTCCGCGGGGGTTCCATGCTGGAGCGGTCCAGGTGACCGGAGGCTCGCCCTCCGGTGCCGATGCCGACCGTGGAGCAGCCGTGGCCCAACAGGAGATCGCACCCCAGCAGAGCGTGGGCCGGGCCGAGGTGTACCGGACGGTCCAGGAGAGCGACGCGTTCCAGCAGATCCGGCGCGGCTACCGGGGGTTCGTGTTCCCGGCCACGGCCGGCTTCCTCGGCTGGTACCTGCTCTACCTGGTGGCCCAGACCGCCGCCCCCGGCCTGATGAGGCAGCAGGTGGCCGGTCCGCTGAACGTGGCCTGGGTGTTCGGCCTGCTGCAGTTCTCCTCCACCTTCGTGCTCACCTGGCTCTACGCCAGGAACGCCCGGGCCGGCCGGGACGCGGCCGCCCTGGAGCTGCGCTGGGACACCCAGGACCAACTGCGGTGAACAGTGCCCGACACGGTCTGGCCGTGGTCCTGTTCGCCGTCATCGTGCTGGTCACCCTGGGCATCACGCTGTGGGCCGGCCGCCGGGGGCAGGCCGCCGAGGAGTTCTACACCGGCGGCCGGGAGTTCAGCCCGCTGCAGAACGGCCTGGCGCTCTCCGGCGACTACCTCTCGGCCGCCTCCTTCCTCGGCGTCACCGGCCTGATCGCGCTCTACGGCTACGACGGCGTGCTCTACAGCATCGGCTTCCTGGTCGCCTGGCTGGCGGTGCTGATGCTGGTCGCCGAGCTGGTCAGGAACGCGGGCCGCTACACGCTGGCCGACGTGCTGGCGCTGCGGATGCGCCAGCGGCCGGTCCGGGGCGCGGTGGGCAGTGCCAGCGTGGTGGTCACCCTGCTCTACCTGGTCGCGCAGATGGTCGGCGCGGGCAGCCTGGTGGCCCTGCTGCTCGGCACCGGGAACGGCTCGGCGAAGACCTGGGCGATCGTCGGGGTGGGTGCCCTGATGATCGTCTACGTCACGGTGGGCGGGATGAAGGCCACCACCTGGATCCAGATCGTCAAGGCCGTGCTGCTGGTGGCCGGTTCGGTGCTGCTCACGGGACTGGTGCTGGTCCGCTTCCACGGCGACCTGGCCGAGCTGATGCGGTCCGCCGCCCGGGGCAGCGGGGCGGGTGAGGCGTTCCTCCAGCCCGGTCTCAAGTACGGGACGGGGGCGGCCAGTCGGCTGGACTTCTTCTCGCTCGGGCTGGCCCTGGTGCTCGGCACCGCCGGGCTGCCGCACATCCTGTCCCGGTTCTACACCGTGCCGACCGCCCGGGCCGCCCGCCGCTCCACGATGTGGGCGATCGGGCTGATCGGCGGCTTCTACCTGATGGCCATCGTGCTCGGCCTCGGCGCCGCCGCCCTGGTCGGCAGCGCCGCCGTCCGGACCGCCAACCCGGCCGGGAACACGGCGGTCCCGCTGCTGGCCCAGGCGCTCGGCGGGGGAGCGGGCAGCATCGGCGGGGTGCTGCTGTTCGCGCTGATCTCGGCGATCGCCTTCGCCACCATCCTGGCGGTGGTCGCCGGGCTGACGCTGGCCTCCTCGGCCGCCTTCGCCCACGACCTGTTCGCCCGGGCCTGGCGCCGGGAGGGCGGGCGTCCGGTGACGGAGCGTCAGGAGGTGGTGGTGGCCCGGATCGCCGCCGTGGTGATCGGCGCGCTGGCCATCGTGCTCAGCCTGTACGCCCAGCGGCTGAACGTCGCCTTCCTGGTCGGCCTGGCCTTCGCGGTGGCCGCCTCGGCCAATCTGCCGACCCTGCTCTACTCGCTGTTCTGGCGCCGCTTCACCACCCGGGGCGCGGTCTGGTCGGTCTACGGCGGGCTGGTGCCGGCCGTGGTGCTGGTGCTGTTCTCCCCGGTGGTCTCCGGTTCGCCGACCGCGGTCTTCCCGGGGGCGGACTTCCACTGGTTCCCGCTGGAGAACCCGGGCCTGGTCTCCATCCCGCTCGGTTTCCTGGCCGGCTGGCTCGGCACCGTCACCTCCCGGGAGGCCGCCGACCCGGACAAGTACGCGGAGCTGGAGGTCCGCGCGCTCACCGGGGCGGGAGCGGCGTAGGCAGGACGTACCGGTGCTCGGGGCGGCCGGTGTCGCCGTAGCGCAGGCTCAGCCGGAGCCGGCCGTCGCGCTCCAGCTGCTTGAGGTAGCGCTGTGCGGTGGAGCGGCTCAGCCCGGTGTCGTCGGCCACCTCCTGGGCGGAGAGCGGGCGGCCGGCCCGGCGGAGCACGCCGAGCACCAGGTCGGTGGTGGGCGCCGAGTGGCCCTTGGGCAGGGTGCTCGGCGGGGCGGCGGCGCTGCGCAGGGTGGCGTACATCCGGTCCACCTCGTCCTGGCAGGTCTCCCGGGCGGCCGGTCCGGCCAGCGCGTGCCGCAGCTCGGCGTACGCGACCAGCTTCTCCCGCAGCCCGGCGAAGCTGAACGGTTTCACCAGGTACTGCAGGGCGCCGTGCTGCATCGCGGCGTGCACGGTGGAGACGTCCCGGGCGGCCGTCACCATCATCACGTCGCAGCCGATCCCGGCCGCCCGCATCCGGCGGACCAGGGCCAGGCCGGTCTCGTCCGGCAGGTGGTGGTCGAGCAGCACCAGGTCGACCGGGGTGCGCTCCAGCGCGGCCAGCGCCGCCCCGGCGCTGTGCGCCCGGCCGGTCACCCGGAAGCCGGGCACCTTGGCCACGTAGGCGGCGTGCACGTCGGCCACCCGGAAGTCGTCGTCCACCACGAGTACGTCGATCACGCGGTCACCGCCGGGTGCAGCGCCTCGGGCAGTTCGACACTGAAACGCGCTCCGCCGAGCGGCCCCTGATCGACCGTCACCTGCCCGCCGGACCGTTCCACCAGCCGGCGGACCAGGGCCAGGCCCAGGCCGCGCGGGCGGTGCGCGGGGGCGGTCTTGTCGGTCCAGCCCTCCTCGAAGATCGACTCCCGCAGCTCGACCGGCACGCCGGGGCCGCTGTCCGCGACCTCGATCAGCAGGGCGTCGCCGCAGACCCGCAGGCCGACCGCGACCACCCCGCCGGAGAGCACGTCCAGCGCGTTGTCGACCAGGTTGCCGAGCACCGTCACCAGCGCGCGCGGGTCGACCGCCGCGTCCGGCAGATGGCTGTCCGGGGTGATCTCCAGCCGGACGCCGCGCTCGGCCGCGACCGCCGCCTTGCCCGCCAACAGGGCCGCCACGTGCGGGTCCTGGACCTGCTCGGCGATCCCGGCGGCGACCGCCGCGTGCGAGCCCGACTGCTCGGAGATGAACTCGGCGGCCTGCCGGTGGCGGCCGAGCTCCAGCAGCCCGAGCAGCGTGTGCATCCGGTTGGCGTGCTCGTGGTCCTGCGCCCTGAGCGCCTCGGTCAGCGTCCGGGTGCTGTCCAACTCCCGCACCAGCGCCTCCAGTTCGGTCCGGTCCCGGAGGGTGATCACGGCGCCCTCGTGCTCGGTGGCCATCCGGTTCACCACCAGCACCCGGTCGTCCCGGACGGCGGGCAGGTCGGTGCCCTCGATCCGGCCGGTGAGCACCTCGGCCAGCCGGCCGGGCGGCAGCAGCTCGTCGATCGCCCGCCCGGTGCAGTCCGCCGGCAGGGCGAGCAGCCGGACCGCCTCGTCGTTGGCCAGCCGGACCCGGCCGCGCCGGTCGAGCGCGACCATGCCCTCCCGGATCGAGTGCAGCATCGCCTCCCGCTCGACCAGCAGGGCGGAGATGTCGGCGATCACGATGTTGTGGGTGCGCCGCTTCAGCCGCCGGGCCAGCACCAGGGTCGCCAGCAGCCCGGCCGCCAGGCCCGTACCAGCGCAGAACAGGATGCCCGCCACCATGCTGAGCAGCCGCCGCCGGATCGAGAGGTCGCTGATCCCGACCGACACCTCGCCGACGATCCGGCCGTCCGCCAGTCTCAGCGGCACCTTGCCCCGGGCCGTCCGGCCGAGCGTGCCCTGCTGGATCGCGGTCACGCTCTCCCCGCGCAGCGCGGGTTCCGGGTCGGTGCTGACCCGGAAGCCGATCTTCGACGGGTCGGTGTGCGAGAGCCGGATGCCGTCCAGATCGGTGACCACCACGAAGCTGGCGCCGGTGGCCAGCCGGATCTGCTCGGCGTTGCGCTGCGCGGCCACCTCGTCCCGATCGGCCGCGGCCCGGACGATCGCCTCGTCGGCGGCGGTGGACTGGGCGATCGACAGCGCCCGCTGCTTGGCGTCGTGGTCCAGCTCCCGGCTCACCGGGGCCAGGAACAGACCCGCCGTCACGGCGGTGACCCCGACCGTGACCACGGTCTGGCTCAGCAGCAGCTGGGCGAAGACCCGGCGCGGCCAGTGCGGGCGTCTCACGCGGGTCTCCTTCCTGACGGTTCGGGTGGGATCGACACCATATGTTTCCCCGGTGTTTCTGTCAGCCCCCGCTCCGCTGTTGTAGCGGAAGCAAAAGGAGCAGAACAGCCCTCAACGCCGGGAAGCCGCAGTACGCCCGCAAGGGTGCCGCCGTGACCCGCGCCACTCCTAACCTCCGGGGCAGACACAGACCCCGGCGACGGCGCCGGGAGCTCGGAGGTGGAGATGAGCGGGCTGACAGACACAGCCCCGGCGATCGAGTTGACCGGTGCGACCAAGCGGTTCAGGACGCCCTCGGGCACCCTGCACACCGCCGTCCGGGACCTCGATCTGACGGTGGCCCCGGGCGAGTTCGTCGCGGTGGTCGGCCCGACCGGCTGCGGCAAGTCCACCACGCTGACCCTGGTCAGCGGTCTGGAGGAGCCCACCGAGGGCGAGGTGCGGGTGCACGGCGAGCAGGTCGAGGGGATCAACGGCCAGGTCGGCTTCGTCTTCCAGCAGGACGCCGTCTTCCCCTGGCGGACGGTGCTCTCCAATGTGATGGCCGGCCCCCGGTTCCGCGGCGCCCCGGTGGCCGAGGCCCGTGAGCGGGCCCGCGACTGGCTGGCCCGGGTCGGTCTGGCCGCCTTCGAGGACCGCTACCCGCACCAGCTTTCCGGCGGCATGCGCAAGCGGGTCGCGCTCGCCCAGACCTTCGTCAACGACCCGAAGATCCTGCTGATGGACGAGCCCTTCTCGGCTCTCGACGTGCAGACCCGGGCCCTGATGTCCGATCAGCTGCTCGAACTCTGGGCGGGCACCGGCTCCTCGGTGGTCTTCGTCACCCACGACCTGGACGAGGCGATCGCGCTCGCCGACCGGGTGGTGGTCATGACGGCCGGCCCCGCCACCGTCAAGGAGATCTTCACCGTGGACCTGCCCCGGCCGCGCACCGTGGAGGCGGTCCGGCTGGAACCGCGCTTCGTCGAGCTCTACCGCGAGATCTGGGCGTCGCTGGGCGAAGAGGTCCGGATCACCCGGGAGAGAGGAGCGGGCAATGCCGCTTGAGACCGCTGCCGCCGCACCGGCCGCCGCACCCGTCGTCACCCGCACCGCCGCCCGCGAACGGGCCGCCCGGAACCGGAGGTTCACCGTGTACGGGGCCCGGGCCGGGGTCCTGGTCGCCTTCCTCGGCCTCTGGGAGCTGTGCGCCAGGACCGAGGTCATCGACCCGTTCAACTTCTCCCAGCCGTCCAGGATCTGGGCCCAGATCTGGCAGTGGGTCACCCACGGCACCGCCCAGGGCTCGCTCGGCGAGCAGATCGGCTACACCCTCTACGAGGCCCTCACCGGCTGGGTGATCGGGGTCACCGGCGGCGTCCTGCTGGGCATCGCGCTCGGCCGGATCCGCTTCCTGGCCGACGTGTTCGGCCCGTACATCAAGGTCCTGAACGCCATCCCGCGGATCGTGCTGGCCCCGATCTTCCTGATCTGGTTCGGTCTCGGCCCGGCCTCCAAGGTCGCCTCCGCCGTGGTGCTGGTCTTCTTCCCGGTCTTCTTCAACGCCTTCCAGGGGGCCCGCGAGGTGGACCGCAACCTGATCGCCAACGCCCGCATCCTCGGCGCGGACCAGCGCCGGCTCACCCTCCAGGTGGTCATCCCGGCCGCCACCACCTGGATCTTCACCAGCCTGCACGTCAGCTTCGGCTTCGCCCTGATCGGCGCCATCGTCGGCGAGTACATCGGCGCCACCAAGGGCCTTGGCCTGCTGGTCGCGGCCGCCCAGGGCACCTTCAACGCCGCCGGGGTGTACGCCGCGATGACCATCCTCGCGGTGGTCGCCCTGTTCACCGAGGGCCTGCTCACCTCCGCCGAGAAGCGGCTCTTCCGCTGGAAGCCCGCCGACTCCGGCGACGGCCGCTGACCCTCCCTCACCCACCCGCAGAGACAGGCAGATCCCCCATGCGCAGAACCGCCGCCGCAGCCCTCGCCGCCGCGCTGCTCCTCTTCCTCACCGCCTGTGCGAACGACGCCGCCTCCTCCACCCACGCCGAGGCCGGGCAGCAGGTCGAAGGACCCAAGGTCAAGATCATGGTCGGTGGCCTGGACAAGGTCATCTACCTGCCCGCGATGCTCACCCAGCGGCTCGGCCACTTCGCCCAGGCCGGCGTCAACGTCGAGCTGCTGACCGAACCGGCCGGCGTCAACGCCACCACCGCCCTGCTCGCCGGGGACGTCCAGGGCGCGGTCGGCTTCTACGACCACACCATCGACCTGCAGGCCAAGGGCAAGAACGTCGAGTCGGTGGTCCAGTTCTCGCAGGCCCCCGGTGAGGTCGAGGTGGTCTCCGCCAAGCAGGCCGACGCGATCAGGACCGGCGCGGACTTCAAGGGCAAGAAGCTCGGCGTCACCAGCGTCGGCTCCTCCACCGACTTCCTCACCAAGTACCTCGCCGTCAAGAACGGCGTCGCGGTCAGCGAGTTCAGCCCGATCGCGGTCGGCGCCGGGCAGACCTTCATCGCCGCCATGCAGCAGGGCAGCATCGACGCCGGCATGACCACCGACCCGACGGTGGCCACCATCCTGGCCAAGAACCTCGGCACCGTGCTCTACGACCTGCGCACCCCCGAAGGCTCCAAGGCCGCGCTCGGCGGGCTCTACCCGTCCTCCTCGCTCTACATGAACACCGACTGGGTCGAGAAGAACAAGGACACCGCCCAGAAGCTGGCGAACGCCTTCGTGAAGACCCTCAAGTGGATGTCCACCCACACCCCCGCCGAGATCGCCGCCCAGATGCCGGCCGACTACGCCCAGGGCGGTGCCGAGCAGTACGCCGAGGCGATCAAGGCCACCCTGCCGATGTTCACCACCGACGGCGTGATGCCCCCCGAGGGCCCGAAGACCGTGCTCGCCGTCCTCACCGCCTTCCACCCGGACGTCAAGGGCAAGGAAGCCTCGATCGACCTGGCGAGGACCTACACCACCGAGTTCGTCAGCAAGGCGGGCTGACCCCCGCTCAGCCCCGGTGCCGGCCGCTCCGGCGCCGGGGCTGTCGTTCGTCCGCATGACCACCACCACCGTCCTGGTCGACACGGCCGTGGCCGCCTCCGTGCTCGCCGGACTTCGGCTCGGCCCCCGGCTGCCGCGCCACGCGGTCCCGCCCGGAACCGGACGCACCGTCATCCCGGAGGTGCTGCTGACCGGGGTCGTCGGCCTGGTCTACCTCAACCAACTGCTCTGCGCCGCCTACCTGCTGCGGGTGCACGGCGGGGACGTCACGTTCGTCACCCGGTACCTGCCGCCGGGCTGGTTCGACCAGCCGGACGGCAACCCGCCGGTGCGGCTGATCGCCGACCACCTGCCCGCCCCGACGCTGTTCGGTCCCACCGTGCTCCGGGTCCAGGCCCTCCTGGAACTGCCGTTCGTCCTGCTCGCGTACGGCACCGTGCTGCGCCGGCTCAGCCCCGCGCTGTACCGGACGGTGCTCGGCTCCCGCCCGCTGGTGTGGTCGGCCGTGCTCTCCTACTCCGTGGTCTTCGGGGCGGTCGAATGGGGCCTGCACAACCCCTGGACCGGCCAGGACCTGGCGGTCCGAGCGGTCTCGGCGCTCCTCACCGCACCGCTGCTGACCGCCCTCGCCCGGCGCGATCGGGGTGCCGACCGGGAGCCCGGGGTGGCCGGACTGCTGCTCTTCGCCGCCTCGCTCTGGGCCGTCGGCCAACTCGTCATGGTGGTCTACGACACCGCGCTGCTCTACAACCTCGGCCACCTGGGCGCCCGTTGGCCCGAGCTGCTGCTCGCCCTGGCGGTGCTCGCGATCACCGCGCGGTGGCAGCCGGACCGCCCGGCCGGGGGCCCGAACCTGGCCGCTCTGGACGCGGTGCTGCGCCGGTCCCTGACGCTCTTCCTGGTGCCGGCGCTGGCGATCCGCTACAGCGCCGACTTCGGCACCCTGCTGCTCGCGGCGGCCGGGGCCCTGTCGGTCGGCGCGGTCGCCCTGTGGCACCGGCCGGTCCGGGACGCGCTGCTCCCGCTCGCCCTCGGCGGGGCGGCCGGACTGGCCGCCGCGTACCTGGCGGTGCGGCTGGTCCTCGACGTCTACTACGAGAGCGCCCTGCTGCGGGCGATGCTCGCCCTGCTCGTCGTGACGACGTCGGCCTGCGCCCTGGCCGACCGGCTCAGACCTGAGCCACGGTCAGCTCGCGCAGTGAACTGACGTCCATCCGGGCCGGGGTGGCCGGGCTCTTGCCACAGCTCTCCGCGCGGGGCGGCTCGCTGACCCCCTGCACCACCTCGGTCAGCCAACGGCGGCCGTCGGTGTGCCGGACCGTCACCGACCAGGTGGCTTCGGCGGTCTCCTGCTGAGTGAGGGTCAGCGCGTCGGCGGCCGTCTCCCCGGTCAGCACCCGAACGGCCTGCTCGGCGGCCTGGCCCGGCCGGTCCCAGTACGAGCGGCCGCGCGACCACTCCGTCACGGTGTGCCCGGCGGCGGTCGCCGCCAGCACCTCCTTGGCCCCCGTCGGCGTCAGCCGCCCGTACGCGTACCCGAACGGCAGCACCAGCATGGTGGGGGAGAACCGGTGCCCGCCCAGATGGGTGGCCTCCCACACCTCGGCATGCCCGGCCGCCGCCAGCTCGGCCGCCAACGGCCGACCCAGCAGCGCACAGCAGCGGTCCCGTCGGCCGTTGGTGCACACCAGCGCCAGCGGGTCGCCCCGGTGCTCGGCGCCGAAGCTGCCGTGCACGCCCGCGCCCAGCGCGGCGAAGTCGAGTGCGAGCAGTTCGGCCGGGTCGGTCACCGCCGTACGCCGCACCCAGGAGCCGCCCGGCGCCGTGTGCGCGACGATCACCTCGTGCCGGGCGGTCGGCAGGCAGTCCGCATGCCGCCCCGGACGCCGGATCAGCGCGACCCGCACCCCCGTACCCGCCGCGGCAGCGTCCAGCGCCCGCCCCACCCCGGCATCCAGGTGGCTCTCGGTCAGCGCCTTCGCGCCCCACGGCCCGGCCTGCTCCACCAGCAGCCAGGTCGCCGCCGTCGCCGCGGTGGCAGCCAGCGGCTCGGTCAGTTCGCGCGACAACGTTGCACAGGTGCTCACACAGGCAAGGCTACCTTCGGCCGCCATTCGCAGGCGCTTCAGCATCTACGGTCAGGGGCTCGGGGAACTGCGACGCCGACCTCGTACAAGGTCACGCGTGCGTAGGTGGTCAGGCACTTTCGTAGTGACCCGAACGCCGGACCTCCTCGCAGTTCCCCGAGCCCCTGGACCGTAGGTGCCCGAGCACCTGCCTACGAGGCCGGCCCCGCCACTACCGCGATGGTGCCCGTCACCGGGGTGCCGGAGCCGTCCCGGCGGGGGTCGCGTTCGGGCAGCGAGACCGGAGCCCCCGCCGCCGTGGCCGCGCGGGCCGGAGCCGGGCCCGCCCAGGCGAAGGCCAGGGCGTCCTCACCGCGCAGGAAGCGCTGGCACCGCACCCCACCCGTGGCCCGCCCCTTCCGCGGGTACTGCTCGAACGGCGTGACCTTCCAGCTGGTGTGCTCACCACCCGTCAGCGTCGCCGAGGCGGCCGCGACCGAGACCACCACCGCGTCCACCGCGGGGTCCACCGCCGTGAACGAGAGCACCCGCGCGCCGTCCGCCAGCTTCACCCCCGCCATGCCGCCCGCCGGGCGGCCCTGCGGACGGACCTGCCCCGCCGGGTACCGCAGCAGCTGGGCGTCGGACGTGATGAAGACCAAGTCCTCCTCGCCCGTGCGCAGTTCGACCGCGCCGATGACGGAGTCACCCTCCTTGAGGGCGATCACCTCGAACTCGTCCTTGTTGGCCGGCCACTCCGGCACCACCCGCTTCACCACACCCTGCACGGTGCCCAGCGCCAGCCCCGGCGAGGACTCGTCCAGCGTGGTCAGCCCGATCACCCGCTCGCCGTCCTCCAGTCGAAGGAACTCGCTCACCTGCGCCCCGCCCGCCAACGACAGCGTCGGCGACGGCGGCAGCGCGGGCAGGTCGATCACCGGCAGCCGCAGCGCCCGCCCGGTCGAGGTCACCACGCCCACGTCGCCCCGGGCGGTGGCCGACACCGCCGAGACCACCACGTCGTGCTTGGCCCGCGAGTCGGACAGCTCGACCGGCTCGCCGTCCGCCAGCCGGGCCAGCAGCCCGGTCGAGGAGAGCAGCACCCGGCAGGGGTCGTCCGCGACCTCCAGCGGCACCGACAGGGTGGCGGTCGGCACCGCGCCGGCCTCCAGCAGCACCGTCCGCCGCTCGGTGCCGAACTGCTTCGACACCGCGCCGAGTTCGGTCGAGACCACGGTGCGCAGCTTGCTGTCCGACTCCAGGATCTCGGTCAGGTCGGCGATCTCGGAGAGCAGCTTGGTCTGCTCCGCCTCCAGCTCCACCCGGTCGAACCGGGTGAGCCGGCGCAGCGGGGTGTCCAGGATGTACGAGGTCTGCGTCTCCGACAGGGAGAAGCGCTCCATCAGGCGCTCCTTGGCCTGGGTCGCGTTCTCGCTCGACCGGATGATCGCGATCACCTCGTCGATGTCGACCAGCGCGACCAGCAGACCCTCGACCAGGTGCAGCCGCTCCTGGCGCTTGCGCCGCCGGAACTCGCTGCGCCGCCGGACCACCGTGAAGCGGTGGTCGACGTAGACCTCCAGCAGCTCCTTCAGGCCCAGCGTCAGCGGCTGGCCGTCGACCAGCGCCACGTTGTTGATGCCGAAGGTCTCCTCCATCGGCGTCAGCTTGTAGAGCTGCTCCAGCAGCGCCTCCGGCACGAAGCCGTTCTTCACCTCGATCACCAGCCGGAGACCGTGCGAACGGTCCGTCAGGTCCTTGACGTCGGCGATGCCCTGGAGCTTCTTCGACCCGACCAGGTCCTTGATCTTGGCGATCACCTTCTCCGGGCCGACCGTGAACGGCAGCTCGGTGACCACGATGCCCTTGCGGCGCGCGGTCACCGCCTCGATCGAGACGGTGGCGCGGATCTTGAAGGTACCCCGGCCGGACTCGTACGCGTCCCGGATGCCGGACAGGCCGACGATCCGGCCGCCCGTCGGCAGGTCGGGGCCCGGCACGAACCGCATCAGGGTGTCGAGATCCGCCGTCGGATGCTTGATCAGGTGCCGGGCGGCGGCCACCACCTCGGCCAGGTTGTGCGGCGGCATGTTGGTCGCCATGCCGACCGCGATCCCGGTGGCGCCGTTCACCAGCAGGTTCGGGAACGCGGCGGGGAGCACGGTGGGCTCCTGCTCGCTGCCGTCGTAGTTCGGCCCGAAGTCGACGGTGTCCTCGTGGATCGACTCCACCAGTGCCATCGAGGCGGCCGTCAGCCGCGACTCGGTGTACCGCATCGCGGCCGGCGGGTCGTCGTTGCCGAGCGAACCGAAGTTCCCGTGACCGTCGATCAGCGGCAGCCGCATCGAGAACGGCTGCGCCATCCGGACCACGGAGTCGTAGATCGAGGCGTCGCCGTGCGGGTGCAGACGGCCCATCACCTCGCCGACCACGCGGGCGCACTTGACGTGCGCACGGTCGGGGCGCAGGCCCATCTCGTTGGCCTGGTAGAGGATGCGCCGGTGCACCGGCTTGAGCCCGTCCCGGGCGTCGGGCAGAGCACGGGAGTAGATGACCGAGTAGGCGTACTCCAGGAAGGAGCCCTGCATCTCGTCCACCACGTCCACGTCGAGGATGCGCTCCTCGAAGTCTCCGGGCGGCGGGGTGGGCGAACTGCGGCGGGCCATCGCGGCGGGGCTCCCTTGCGTCTCTGACGGGTACTTCGGTAACTGTCCGGGCGGCTGCTGGGGTACGGCGCCCCCCATTGTGGACCCTCGCACCGACAGCCTTGGTCAACCCCCTCCTTACGAGCCCACTTCCGCCCGTGGCGAACGCCCTGCTGGCGCGGGCACATCCAAGCGCCTCACGCGTTGCACCACAATGAGGGAACGGCAATCCAGCCGCCCGGACCGACGATTCGAAGACGGGAAGGACCCAGCATGGCCAACCCGGCCCCCGCCTCCACCCGAGGCCTCGCCATCACCGAGCACCGCCTGGCCAACGGCCTGCGCGTGGTGCTCTCCGAGGACCACCTCACCCCGGTGACCGCCGTCTGCCTCTGGTACGACGTCGGCTCCCGCCACGAGGTGAAGGGGCGCACCGGCCTGGCCCACCTGTTCGAGCACCTGATGTTCCAGGGCTCGGCCAACGTGTCCAACAACGGCCACTTCGAACTGGTCCAGGGCGCCGGCGGCTCCCTCAACGGCACCACCAGCTTCGAGCGCACCAACTACTTCGAGACCATGCCGGCCCACCAACTCGAGCTCGCGCTCTGGCTGGAGGCCGACCGGATGGGCTCGCTGCTGGCCGCCCTCGACGACACCTCGATGGAGAACCAGCGCGACGTCGTCAAGAACGAGCGCCGCCAGCGCTACGACAACGTCCCGTACGGCACCGCCTTCGAGAAGCTCACCGCGCTCTCCTTCCCGGACGGCCACCCGTACCACCACACCCCGATCGGCTCGATGGCCGACCTGGACGCGGCCACCCTGGAGGACGCCCGGGCGTTCTTCCGGACGTACTACGCGCCCAACAACGCCGTGCTCTCGATCGTCGGTGACCTCGACCCCGAGCAGACCATCGCCTGGGTGGAGAAGTACTTCGGCACCATCCCCGCCCACGACGGCAAGCAGCCGCCGCGCGACGGCGCACTGCCCGAGGTGATCGGCCGGGAGATCCGCGAGCTGGTCCAGGAGGACGTCCCCTCCCGGGCGTTGATGGCCGCCTACCGCCTGCCGCACGACGGCACCCGGGAGGCCGACGCCGCCGACCTGGCGCTCACCATCCTCGGCTCCGGCGAGTCCAGCCGGCTCTACAACCGCCTGGTCCGCCGCGACCGCACCGCCGTCGCGGCCGGCTTCGGCCTGCTCCGGCTGTCCGGCGCCCCCTCGCTCGGCTGGCTGGACGTCAAGACCTCCGGCGACGCCACCATCGACCGGGTGGAGACCGCCGTCGACGAGGAGCTCGCCCGGTTCGCCGCCGAGGGCCCCAGCGCCGAGGAGCTCGAGCGCGCCCAGGCCCAGATCGAGCGCGAGTGGCTCGACCGGCTCGCCACCGTGGCCGGCCGCGCCGACGAACTCTGCCGCTACGCCGTCCTGTTCGGCGACCCCAAGCTGCTCAACGACGCACTCGGCAAGGTCCTCGACATCACCGCCGAGGAGGTCAAGGCGGTGGCCGCGGCCCGGCTGCGCCCCGACAACCGGGCCGTCCTGGTGTACGAGCCCACCACCACCGACGACGCTGCCGAGACCGAGGACGAGGAGGCGGCGGCATGACCGACCCCACCCCCACCATGACCTTCCACCCGCAGCCGACCGCGGGCACCCCGACCCCGTGGGCCTTCCCGGCCCCCGAGCGCACCACGCTGGCCAACGGCCTCACGGTGCTGCACTGCGACCGCCCCGGCCAGCAACTGGTCGCCGTCGAGGTCCAGTTGGACGCCCCGCTGGCCGCCGAGCCGGACGGCCTGGACGGCATCGCCAACATCCTCGCCCGCGCCCTCAGCGAGGGCACCGACACCCTCACCGCCGAGGAGTACGCCGGTGAGCTGGAGCGGGCCGGCGCCACCCTGGACGCGCACGCCGACCACCCCGGAATCCGGGTCTCGCTGGAGGTCCCGGCCTCCCGCCTGGAGCGCGGCCTGACCCTGCTCGCCGACGCCCTGCGCGCCCCCGCCCTCCCCGAGGACGAGATCGAGCGGCTGGTCGCCAACCGCCTCGACGAGATCGTGCACGAGCAGGCCAACCCGGCCCGCCGCGCCGCCAAGGCGCTCTACGCCACCCTCTTCGAGGAGGCCGACCGGCTCTCCCGCCCGCGCAGCGGCACCGCCGACACCGTCAAGAACATCACCCGGGCGGCCGTCCAGTCCTTCTACGCCGACCACGTCCGGCCCGCCACCGCCACCGCCGTGGTGGTCGGCGACCTGACCGGCCTCGACCTCGGCGCGCTGCTCGAAGCCACCCTCGGCGGCTGGACCGCCGCACCCACCGCGGCCGGCGTGCACGCCCCGGTCACCGGTGACGACACCGGACGGGTCGTCATCGTCGACCGCCCCGGCTCGGTCCAGACCCAGCTGCTGATCGGCCGGATCGGCCCCGACCGCCACGACCCGCTGTGGGCCGCCCAGATCCTCGGCACCTACTGCCTCGGCGGCACCCTCACCTCCCGGCTCGACCGGGTGCTGCGCGAGGAGAAGGGCTACACCTACGGCGTCCGGGCCTTCGCCCAGCCGCTGCGCTCCAACGCCGAGGGCTCCGGCCGCGCGCTGCTCGCCATCAGCGGCTCGGTGGACACCGCCTCCACCGCCCCCGCGCTGGCCGACACCTGGACCATCCTGCGCACGCTCGCCGCCGAGGGCCTGACCGACGCCGAGCGCGAGGAGGCCGTCCAGTTCCTGGTCGGGGTCGCCCCGCTCAAGTACGAGACGGCCGGTTCGGTCGCCGCCACCCTGGCCGACCAGGTCGAGCAGTACCTGCCGGACGACTACCAGGCCGAGATCTACCGGCAGCTCGCCGCCCTCGACACCGCCGCCGCCACCGCGGCCGTGGTGGCCGCCTTCCCGCCGGACCGGCTGGTCACCGTGCTGGTCGGCGACGCGACCGTGATCGCGGACCAGGTAAGGGAGTTGGGCATCGGCGAGGTCACCGTCGTCAGCTGACCCACCGCGTGCCGCGACGGCCCGACGGAGCATCAGCTCCGCCGGGCCGTCGTCGTTTAATCCGTTGCCGGGGTGTTGCCGCGTGTGGCTAGATGGCACCCGTCGCCCGGTCGGGCGGCCACACACAGGAGAGGAGGCGGTCACCATGCGGGTCGAGCGAACCAGCTCCCTCAGGCGACCGTACTTCCCCTGTACCGCTCGCTGAGCCGAGCTCCTCGCCTTCCCCGAGCCACGCCGGAAGCTTCGCGCGGCACCCCCTTTCCGAGCTCGGAACCAGCCGACCCCTGGAGGTCGTTCACCATGTCGTACACCGAAGTCCCCGGTATCCGGGTCCCGATCCGGATGTGGACCAACCCCTCGACGGTCGAGGGCCAGGCCATGCAGCAGCTGCGCAACATCAGCTCGCTCCCGTGGCTGCACGGCCTCGCCGTGATGCCCGACGTCCACCTGGGCAAGGGCGCCACCGTCGGTTCCGTCATCGCCATGAAGGGCGCGGTCTGCCCGGCCGCGGTCGGCGTCGACATCGGCTGCGGGATGAGCGCGGTGAAGACCTCGCTGACCGCGAAGGATCTTCCCGACGACCTGTCCCGGCTGCGTTCGAAGATCGAGCAGGTCATCCCGGTCGGCCGGGGCCTGCACTCCGACCCGGTCGACCCGAAGAAGCTGCACGGCTTCTCGACGGGTGGCTGGGACGACTTCTGGAGCCGCTTCGACGGCATCGCCGGCGAGGTGAAGTGGAAGCGCGAGCGGGCGGCCCAGCAGATGGGGTCGCTGGGCGGGGGCAACCACTTCGTGGAGGTATGCATCGATACGTCCGGTTCGGTGTGGCTCATGCTGCACTCCGGATCGCGCAACATCGGCAAGGAGCTGGCGGAGCACCACATGGGTGTCGCTCGCTCGCTCCCGCACAACCAGGGCCTGGTCGACCGGGACCTCGCGGTCTTCATCTCGGACACCCCGCAGATGGCGGCCTACCGGAGCGACCTGTTCTGGGCGCAGGAGTACGCCAAGAACAACCGCGCGGTGATGATGGCGCTGTTCCAGGACATCGTCCGGCGCGAGTTCCCGAAGGCGAAGGTCGCCTACGACCAGGTGATCAGCTGCCACCACAACTACGTTTCCGAGGAGCGCTACGACGGTGTCGACCTGCTGGTCACCCGGAAGGGCGCGATCCGGGCCGGCTCGGGCGACTACGGCATCATCCCCGGCTCGATGGGCACCGGCTCGTACATCGTCCGCGGTCTCGGCAACGAGGCGGCGTTCAACTCGGCCTCGCACGGCGCGGGCCGGAAGATGAGCCGGACGGCCGCGAAGAAGACGTTCAGCACGCGTGACCTGGCGGAGCAGACCAAGGGCGTCGAGTGCCGTAAGGACAGCGGCGTCGTGGACGAGATCCCGGGCGCGTACAAGTCGATCGAGAAGGTCATGGAGCAGCAGCGCGACCTGGTCGAGGTGGTCGCCCAGCTCAAGCAGGTCGTCTGCGTGAAGGGCTGACCGACGGTCAGGGCCGGGGTGCGAGAGCACCCCGGCCCTTTCGTGTTCAGAATGGGCGCTGTGGACTACCAGCAGCTTCTGCACGACGTGATGGACACCGCCCTGCGCGCGCCCGAGCGTGGCCGGCCCGCCGACTACATCCCGGCCCTGGCGGCCGTGGACGCGAGTGCGTTCGGGATGGCGATCGCGACCGTGGAGGGGGAGGTGTACGGGGCGGGGGACTGGGAGACGCCGTTCTCGGTGCAGAGCGTGTCGAAGCTGTTCACCCTGGCCCTGGCGCTCGCGGAGGGTGGGGACGAGCTGTGGAAGCGGGTGGGGCGGGAGCCGTCGGGGAATCCGTTCAACTCGTTGGTGCAGTTGGAGACCGAGCACGGGATCCCGCGCAATCCGTTCATCAACGCGGGGGCGCTGGTGGTGACGGACCGGCTGCTGGAGCTGACCGGGGACGCGGTGGGGGCGGTGCGGGACTTCCTGCGGGCGGAGGCGGGGAACGACGGCATCGAGGTGGACGACGCGGTGGCCTCCTCGGAGGCGCGGCACGGGCACCGGAACGCGGCGCTGGCCCACTTCATCGCCAGCTACGGGAACCTGCGCAACCCGGTGGACAGCGTGCTGGCGCACTACTACGCGCACTGCGCGATCACCGCCAGCTGCCGGGACCTGGCGCTGGTGGGGCGGTTCCTGGCCTCGCACGGGGTGCGGGCGGACGGCTCGCGGCTGCTGACCCGCAGTGAGGCGAAGCGGGTGAACGCGGTGCTGCTCACCTGCGGGACGTACGACGCGGCGGGGGAGTTCGCGTTCCGGGTCGGGCTGCCGGGCAAGAGCGGGGTGGGCGGCGGGATCCTCGCGGTGCTGCCGGGGCGCGGGGCGGTCTGCGTGTGGAGCCCGGGGCTGGACCAGGCGGGGAACTCGGTGCTGGGGGTGGCGGCACTGGACGCGCTGACCACCGCGACCGGGTGGTCGGTGTTCTAGGCCGAGGTCGGAGCATGCGGAAGGGGTGCACCGAGACTTCCGGTGCACCCCTTCCGGCGGTGGGTCAGGCGGCGGGGAGCTCGTCCAGGCCCTCCTGGACCAGCTTCGCCAGGCGGTCCAGCGCCGCGTCGGCGCCCTCGGCCTCGGAGGCCAGGATCACCGGGTCGCCGCCCTGGGCGCCGAGGCCCAGCAGGGCCAGCATGGAGGCGGCGTTGACCGGGTTGCCGCCCTCCTTGGCGATGGTGACCGGCACGCCGACGGCGGTCGCCGCGCGGACGAAGACCGAGGCGGGACGGGCGTGCAGGCCCTCGGGCCAACCGATGGTGACGCGGCGCTCAGCCATGAGACGTGCCTTTCAGGTGGTGCTGGTGGAGCCATGTTGTCTAGACCATTGTGGCACGCAAACCGCGAGGTCGCGCCGTCCCGGGACGCTTTGGTGGCCAAGGTCCCACCCTGCCCCGCCGACCGGCCCTACGCCACGCGGCTCGCCGCCGACCGGCGGCGCGAGCACGCCGACGGGTGGCGCAAGGAGTTCGTAAGACCCACCCGCGCGACCGGCTCCACCACCCGTTCGAGCGTCTAACCTGACGCTGTGGAAGACTCCGGCCCCCGCGCGCCGCACGGCGACGAGCACAGCTACCCCCAGCACTGGGAGGCCGACGTCCTGCTGCGGGACGGCGGCACGGCCAGGATCCGGCCGATCACCGAGGACGACGCCGAGCGGCTGGTGGAGTTCTACGAGCTGGTCTCCGACCAGTCGAAGTACTTCCGGTTCTTCGCGCCCTACCCCCGGCTCTCCGACAAGGACGTCCGCCGGTTCACCCACCACGACTACGTCAACCGGGTCGGACTGGCCGTGGTGGTCCGGGACCGGTTCATCGCGACCGTCCGGTACGACCGGATCGACCCGGACGGGCGGCCGTCGACCACCGGCACCGACGCCGAGGTGGCCTTCCTGGTGCAGGACGCGCACCAGGGCCGGGGCGTGGCCTCCGCGCTGCTGGAGCACATCGCCGCGGTCGCCCAGGAGCGCGGCATCCGCCGGTTCACCGCCGAGGTGCTGCCGGAGAACCGCAAGATGGTGAAGGTCTTCACCGACGCGGGCTACACCCAGCAGCGCTCCTTCGCCGACGGCGTGGTGCACCTGGAGTTCGACCTGGAGCCGACCGACTCCTCACTGGCCGTCATGCGGGCCCGCGAGCACCGCGCCGAGGCCCGCTCGGTGCAGCGGCTGCTGACGCCCCGTTCGGTCGCGGTGATCGGGGTGTCCCGCGGCCCGCAGTCGGTCGGCCGGGCGCTGCTGCGCAATCTGAGCGGCTTCCGGGGCGAGGTGTACGCGGTGAACCGGAACGCCCCGCCCGGCACCGACATCGACGGCGTGCCCACCCACCGCTCGGTGCTGGAGATCCCCGGACCGGTCGACCTGGCGGTGATCGCGGTGCCCGCCACCGCCGTGCCGGGGACGGTCGCGGACTGCGGCGCGCACGGCGTGCAGGGCCTGGTGGTGGTCACCGCCGGGTACGCCGAGACCGGCCCGGAGGGGCGGGACCGCCAGCGCGCGCTGGTCCGGCAGGCCCGGGCGGCCGGGATGCGGGTGATCGGCCCGAACGCCTTCGGCCTGCTGAACACCGACCCCGGGCAGCCGCTGAACGCCTCGCTGGCCCCCGTCCTGCCCGAGCGCGGCCCGTTCGGCCTGTTCTGCCAGTCCGGTGCGATCGGGGTCGCCCTGCTGGAGGTGGCGCACCGCCGGGGCCTGGGCATCTCCTCGTTCGCCTCGGTCGGCAACCGGGCCGACGTCTCCGGCAACGACTGGCTGCAGTACTGGGAGGAGGACCCGGCCACCGATGTGGTGCTGCTCTACCTGGAGTCCTTCGGCAACCCGCGCAAGTTCACCCGGATCGCCCGCCGGCTGGCCGCCAACAAGCCGGTGGTGGTGATCAAGGGGGCCAGGCACACCGGCAGCCTGCCGCCGGGCCACGCCGTCCAGCCCGCCGCCAGCCGGCTGCGGGACGCCACCGTGGACGCGCTGTTCCAGCAGGCCGGTGTGCTCCGGGTGGAGACCATCACCGAGCTGTTCGACGTCGGCGAGCTGCTGGCCCACCAGCCGCTGCCGGCCGGGGACCGGGTGGCGGTGGTGGGCAACTCCGACTCGCTCGGGCTGCTCACCCACGACGCGCTGCTGAGCGCGGGGCTGCACCCGCGCTCCCCGGTCGACCTGACCACCGGTGCCACCGGCGAGAACTTCCGGATCGCGCTGGACACCGCGCTCACCGACCCGCTGATCGACTCGGTGATCGCGGTGGCCATCCCGCCGATCGCGGCCCAGGGCCCGTCCCCCGACCTGGGGTCGGACGAGCCCGAGTTCGCCGACGCCCTGCTCGAAGCCTCCGGCCGGGCCCGGGAGTTGGGCAAGCCGCTGCTGCTCGCCCACCTGGCGCTGACCGAGCTGCCGGAACGGCTGCGGGCCGGTGGCATCCCCGCCTACCCGGCCCCCGAGCGGGCGGTGCACGCGCTGGCCCAGGCGGTCAGGTACGCCGACTGGCGGCGCCGGACGGCCGAGGCGGAGCAGACCGCCCGGGTGCCCGAGCTGGGCCGGATCGCCGAGACCGAGGCCCGCGCCCTGGTCGAGGCCGCCCTGCAGACCAGGACCGCCGTCGCGGCCAGGACCCAGCCCGGCGGGGCGCGGATCACCCTGTCCGACGCGACGGGCGCCGCGCTGCTCGGCCACTACGGCATCGACGTGCACCCCGCGCTGCCCGCCCCCGACGAGGAGAGCGCGGTGCGGGCCGCCGCCACCCTCGGCTACCCCGTCGCGCTCAAGGCCACCGCCGAGCACCTGCGGCACCGTCCCGACCTGGGCAGCGTCCGGCTCGACCTGACCGGCGAGCCCGGACTGCGGCGCGCCTTCCAGGAGCTGGACGCCCTGCTGGGCGGCGCGGCGAGGGCCGCCCTGGTGGTGCAGCGGCTCGCCCCGCGCGGGGTGGACACCGTGATCGGCGCCACCGTGGACCCGGCGGTCGGCGCGATCCTGTCCTTCGGCCTGGCCGGCGCCCCGGCCGAGCTGCTCGGCGACGTCGCGCACCGACTGATCCCGGCCACCGACCAGGACGTGGCGGCCCTGATCCGGGAGGTCCGGGCCGCCCCGCTGCTGTTCGGCTGGCGCGGCGCCGAGCCGGTCGACACCGCCGCCCTGGAGGAGCTGCTGCTCCGGGTCTCCCGGCTGGTGGACGACCTGCCGGAGGTCGCCTCGGTGGACCTGGAACCGGTGGTGGTGGGCTCGAACGGGTTGGCGGTGCTGGCCGCCCGGGTGCGGATCGCACCGCTCCCGGTACGAAGTGATCTGGGGCCGCGCGCCATGAGCACCCTGTAACCTTCCTTGGTTGCGTCCGACAGCGGACGCCCACGGCCAGAAGCTCGGCGCAGTGCCGCCCGCTTCGTCCGCGGGACATGCCAGGATGGAGCTATGGCGAAGACCGGTACCACGACCACGCAGGACCTGCGCTCGGCGATCGAGCGCAGTGGCTACTACCCGGCGCTGGTCTCCGAGGCCGTGGAGTCCGCGGTGGGCTCCGAGCCGATCGTCTCCTACCTGGTCCACCAGGAGACCACCTTCGACGCCAACGAGGTCCGCCGGCACGTCACCGTGCTGGTGCTGACCTCCTCCCGGTTCGTGGTCAGCCACACCGACGAGCAGAACGGCGACGCCGCCACCCCGGTGCCGTACGCGACCACCTCGACCGAGTGCGTCCGGCTGGACCGGATCGGCTCCGTGGTGCTGAGCCGGATGGTCGCCAACCCGGAGACGTACACCCCCGGCACGCTGCCGCGCGAGGTGGTGCTCACGATCGGGTGGGGCGCGGTGCAGCGGATCGACCTGGAGCCGGCCGGCTGCTCGGACCCGAACTGCGAGGCCGACCACGGCTACACCGGTTCGGCCACCGCCGACGACCTGTCGCTGCGGGTCAGCGAGGCGGGCGACGGCCCGGAGACGGTGGCCCAGTCGCTGGTCTTCGCCCGGGCGCTGTCCGAGGCGACCATCGCCAACCGGGGCTGACGGGGCTCCCATGACCACGCACCTCGGGTACGAGGCCTTCGAGATCCTCGACCCCTCCGACGCGCCTGCCCCGCACTACGGCACCGGCTCGCTGGCCGACCTGCTGCCCGCGGTGGCGGCCGGGCTCGGCGTGCCCGGGTTCGAGAGCGGTCTGGCGCTGGCCCCCGCCGACCGGGTCTGCGTCTTCCTGGTGGACGGGCTCGGCTGGGAGCTGATCAAGCGTCACCCCGAGTACGCCCCGTTCCTCAACTCGCTGATCGACGGCGGCGGCCGCTCCCTCACGGCCGGTTTCCCGTCCACCACCGCCACCTCGCTGGCCTCGGTCGGCACCGGCCTGCCGCCGGGCCTGCACGGCCTGGCCGGGTACACCGTCGCGGTGCCCGGCACCAACCAGCTGATGAACCAGCTGCGCTGGCAGCCGCCGGTCAAGCCGAGCGTCTGGCAGCCGTACCCGACCGTGTTCCAGCAGGTGCACGCGGCCGGGGTGGCCACCGCGCAGGTCTCCTCCCCGCTGTTCGCGCAGACCCCGCTCACCCAGGTGGCGCTCTCCGGCGGCAGTTTCCTCGGCCGCACCACCGGCGAGGAGCGGATGGACCTGGCCGCCCAGTGGCTGGCCGAGCACGACCGCGCGCTGGTGTACACGTACGTCAGCGAACTCGACGGCGCCGGCCACCGGTTCGGGGTCGACTCGGACGAGTGGCGGATGATGCTGGACAAGGTGGACCGGCTGGCCAAGCGCCTGGCCGAGCAGCTGCCGCCGCGCTCGGCGCTGTACGTCACGGCCGACCACGGCATGATCGACATCACCCCGGAGGACCGGGTCGACTTCGACGAGGACTGGGAGCTGAGCGCGGGCGTCGCCCTGCTCGGCGGCGAGGGCCGGGCCCGGCACGTGTACGCGGTGCCCGGGGCCGCCTCGGACGTCTTCACGGTCTGGAGCGAGGTGCTCGGGGACCGGATGTGGGTCGCCACCCGGGACCAGGCGATAGCGGCCGGCTGGTTCGGCCCGACCGTGGACGAGCGGGTGTACGGGCGGATCGGCGACGTGGTCGCGGCCGCCCGGGACGACATCGCGGTGATCGCCTCCCGCAACGAACCGGGCGAGTCCTCGATGATCGGGCTGCACGGCTCGATGACCCCGGTCGAGCAGATCGTGCCGCTGCTCGAAGTCCGTGCCTGAACCGCTCCACGACCGAAAGGCTCCTGCTCCACCCATGGCTGAACTGGTGTTCTTCTCGGGCACGATGGACTGCGGCAAGTCGACGCTCGCGCTCCAACTCGACCACAACCACGCCGCCCGCGGCCGCCGGGGCATCATCTTCTCCCGGCACGACCGGGCCGGGGCCTCCACCATCTCCAGCCGCCTCGGCCTGCAGGCCGAGGCGGTCGAGGTGACCGACGGCTTCGACTTCCACGCGCACGTGGTCCAACTGCTCTCGGCCGGCGGCCGGGTGGACTACCTGATCTGCGACGAGGCCAACTTCTACACCTCCGAGCAGGTCGACCAACTGGCCCGGGTGGTCGACGAACTCTCCATCGACGCCTTCACCTTCGGCATCACCACCGACTTCCGTACCAAGCTCTTCCCCGGCTCGCAGCGGCTGGTCGAGCTGGCCGACCGGGTCGAGGTGCTCCAGGTCGAGGCGCTCTGCTGGTGCGGCGCCCGGGCCACCCACAACGCCCGCACGGTCGGCGGCGTGATGGTGGTCGAGGGCGCCCAGGTGGTGGTCGGCGACATCGCCAAGAACGAGGGCGAGGTCGGCTACGAGGTGCTCTGCCGCCGCCACCACCGCCGCCGCCTCACCGCCGCCACCGCCCGCGCCTCGGTCCTCTCCCCGGACGTCCTCCCCTTCGGTGACGGCACCCACCGCACCTGACCTTTTGGCAGGTGATGCACCCCTCAGGGGCTCGGGGCTCTGCTGATGTGCGGCTCCGCCGCTCGGGCACGTGGTGCACCACCAGGGGCTCGGGGAACTGCGACGCCGGCCCTTGCAAGGTGATCCGTCCGTGCGTGGGCAGGCACTTTCGCAGTGACCCGAACGCCGGACCTCGTCGCGGTTCCCCGAGCCCCTGGGCAGTCGACCGTTGAGCACCTGCCTACAGCGCAGCCCCGACCGCGACCACCGAGAAGCGGCCGCCCTGCGGATCGGCCAGCCGGGCCACCCGGCCCCGCTCGGTGTCGTGCGGAGCCACCAGCACCCGGCCGCCCAGCCGTTCGGCCTGAGCCGCCGTCAGGTCCGGGTCGGCGACGGCGAAGTGGACCCGCCAGCGGGCCGGACCGTCCCGCAGGTCGCCCGGCCGGACCGTGCGTTCGACCCCGGTGCCGAACACCATGTCGTAGAAGAAGCCTGCCTCCTGGTCCGGGGTGAGCAGCTCGGCCCAGGCCGGTGCGCCCGGCACGTTCATGGCGTCCCAGCCGTGGTGCTGGTCGCCCTGCCAGAGGCCGAACACCGCACCGGAGACGTCCGAGGCGATCGCCAGCCGCCCGGCGTCCGCGGCCTGCAGCGGCCCGACCGCCACGGTGCCGCCGCACTCGCGGATCCGCTGCGCCACGTCGTCCGCCTGGTCCACCGCGAAGTACGTGGTCCACTCGACCGGGTGGCCGCTGCCCAGCGGCTGGTCGCCCAGGCCGGCCACCTTGGCCCCGTTCAGGGTGGCCCGGACGTAGAGTCCGAGCTGGCTCGGCCCCGGCCCGAACTCCCAGCCCAGCAAGGTGCGGTAGAACGTCTTCGCACCCTCCAGGTCATCCGTCATCAGGCTCACCCAGCAGGGCGTGCCCTGGGCGAGTCGGGCCTGTACCGCAGTCATGGCGGACCTCCTTGGGAGCGCGTCGCAGGGGAATGGTTCCACCGTCGACGGTGTGCCTTCCTGACATACCCCGGCGAGCCGGGCAAAGACCAGACAAAGTGGCGAGTTGCGCGGGAAGAATAGGGGTCATGACCTCCCCCCTGATCACGGCCGCCGAGCTGGCCGCCGACCTCGACACCGACCGGCCGCCGGTCCTGCTGGACATCCGCTGGCAGCTGGGCGGCCCGCCCGGCGCCGAGGAGTACGCCGCCGGCCATCTGCCGGGTGCCCACTACCTGGACCTGGACCGGGAGTTGGCCGCCCCGCCCGGAGCCGCCGGGCGGCACCCGCTGCCGGACGTCGAGGTGTTCGGCGCCGCGCTGCGCCGGGCGGGTGTCCGGGCCGACCGCGCCGTGGTGGTCTACGACGCCGGCCCGGCCACCTCGGCGGCCCGGGCCTGGTGGGTGCTGCGCTGGGCCGGGCACCCCGACGTCCGGGTGCTGGACGGCGGCCTGGCGGCCTGGCGGGCGGCCGGTCTGCCCGAGTCGGTGGAGCAACCGGCCGACGAGCAGGGCGACTTCAAGCCGGAGCCCGGCGCGCTGCCCACCGTGGACGCCGCCGGTGCAGCCGAACTGGCCCGTACCGGGCTGCTGTTGGACGCCCGGGCGGGCGAGCGCTACCGGGGCGAGGTGGAGCCGGTGGACCCGAGGGCAGGGCACATCCCCGGCGCGGTCAGCGCCCCCACCGCCGAGAACCTGGCCGCCGACGGGCGCTTCCTGCCGCCGGCCGTGCTGGCCGAGCGGTTCCGCGCGCTGGGCGTGGACGGGGCCACCGAGGTCGCGGTCTACTGCGGCTCGGGGGTGACGGCCGCGCACCAGTTGCTGGCCCTGACCGTCGCGGGGCACCCGGGCCTGACGCTCTACCCGGGCTCGTGGAGCGAGTGGTCCGCCGACCCGGCGAACCCGGTGGCGACCGGCGCCTGAAACGGCCGACGGCGGGTCGGGCAGTGCCCGACCCGCCGTACCGGTGCTGCGCTCAGTCCTGCTTCTTGCGACGGCTGCCGAAGACGATCTCGTCCCAGCTGGGCACCGTGGCGCGCCGGCCGGGCCGGACACCGTCCGCTTCGGCCTGCCGGTCGGTGGTGCCGACCAGCCGCTCGCGGTGCGGGGAGACCGCCCGCGGCATCAGGATGTCCGCGTACGCCGAGCCGGCGCCGACGCTGGCCGCCGGGGCGGCCTGCTCCTCGGTCTCCGCCGGCTCCTCGGCGATCACCGGCTCCGCCACGGGGGCGGTGAGGTCGCCGCGGTAGGCGGGCACCACGTCGAGCAGGCTGGTGAGCGAATCCCGGGTCTCGGCCGTGGCCTCCCGGACCTCGCGCACCTCCCTGGCCTCGCGCGCCATGATCCGGTCGGGGAGGGCGGGCCGCTCGATCATCGGGCGGGCCGGCCGGTCCTGGGGGAGCCGGGCGATCCGCGGGATGAACGGGAAGACCTGCTCCTCCTCGCGCTCGACGTTCTCGCCGATCAGCGCGCGGGCCTCGTCGTCGTTCGGCTGGACCAGGCGGCGGGGCGGGTCGTACGTCCAGGTCGCCGTGCGGGTCTCGCCGTCGGCGCGGTAGGAGAGGAAGATCTCCCAGGTGCCGTCGTCCCGGCGCCAGGAGTCCCAGTTCTCGGCGTCCTTCTCGGCACCCCGCAGGGCCAGCCGCTCCGCGACCGCCTCGCCGAGCTGGGGACCGGTGGACTCGCCGTGCCGACGGATCGCGGTCTTCCGCGCCCGCTCGGCCATGAAGGCCCGCTCGGCCAGCACCGGACCCTCGAAGCGACGGACCCGGTCCACCGAGATGCCCGCCGCCTGCGCGACCTCCTCAGCGGAGGCACCGGCTCGTATCCGGGCCTGGATGTCACGGGGGCGGAGGTGGCTCTCGACCTCGATCTCGATCTGGCCGAGGCGCGGACGGTCACCCCTGATCGCGGCGCGGAGGCGCTCGTC
The DNA here is from genome assembly GCF_045041205.1 of Kitasatospora sp. NBC_00070. Lineage (NCBI taxonomy): Bacteria > Bacillati > Actinomycetota > Actinomycetes > Kitasatosporales > Streptomycetaceae > Kitasatospora > Kitasatospora sp. NBC_00070. Next base: position 5,290,088 of record NZ_CP108247.1, read on the forward strand.
GATGGGAAGGGTGTACTCCGTGCTGTCGGCAGCTTTGAGCACCAGCCGTGTGCCGTCGTTGCTGACGGCCACGACGCGCAGTTCGGGCACGGTTACCTCCCGGGTGGTGCCTGCCGACGTCACCTGCGTCGCTGCTCCCGTACTGAGTGTGGCCTGCCCACTCACGACTGGCCACAACCTTGCAGAGTTACTCGGCGTGTCGGGCTTTCGCCCGGCCCTGCCGTTGTGGCACGGTTGCCTGTTTGCCACGTCGTCGGTCGACGCTGCGCCCGGGATGCCCCGGCCGCCGTCTGATGGACAGTCGGCACTGATGACCGAAGGCTCAGGCTTCACGAACAGTACTCCATTCGTGGCACCCAGAGGGGCGGCTCGCCGCTCAAGTCTCCCGCGATTCACGGGAATCTCAAGGGTGGGCACTCCAATGGCCGACCGTCGATCAGTGCGCGGTGATCATCTTCACATATATCGACCGCCGAGAACCAGATTTTCGCCCGTTGTGTCCTTCTTTGTGCAAGATGGAGGGACTTTTCCCACTCCCAGCCGTACCCACCGAGGGATGTTGATGCCCCAGCAGCGCGCACCGCAGGACGTCGCCGAACCGTCCGCGCAGTCCGAGACGACCGCGAGCAAGCCCAGGCGGATCGACCTGAGCGTGGCTCAGGTGGCGGCCAGCGCACTGGCGACGATCGTCGGCGCACTGCTCGCCTCGGAGCTCGGGGTCTACGGCACGATCATCGGCGCGGCGGTGGTCAGCATCGGCGCCACCACCGGCGGGGCGATCTTCCAGCACCTGTTCCGGCGGGGCGGCGAACAGCTCCGGCAGGCGGTCGACCGGGTCGGCACCGGCCGGCAGCCGGCCCTGCCGCAGCCCGCCGGGGTGGCTCCGGTCACCGAGCTGTCCTCGGCGTGGAACGAACCGCGGACCGTCCGGGCGAAGCGGCGCTGGACGTGGAAGTCGTACCTGGCGGTCTCCGGCCTGGTCTTCGTGCTCGCGATGGGCCCGATCCTGGCCTTCGAGATGGCCACCGGCCAGCCGGTGTCCGCCACCGTGAAGGGGGAGAGCGGCTCGGGCACCTCGTTCGGTGGCACGGTGCAGCAGAAGCACGCCTCCACCCCGCCGGCCGATCCCGCCTCGACCCCGTCCGACGACGCCGGGTCGACCCCCTCCCACAGCCCGAGTCCGACCCCGTCCGGGACACCTTCGGGCACGCCGTCCTCGACCCCGAGCGGGAGCCCGTCCCCGACGCCGAGTCAGTCGCCGTCCGGCAGCCCCTCCGGCACCCCGTCCGCCCCGCCGTCGGCGGACCCGACCGGCAGCACCTCGCGGGACGCGGCCACGCCGATCGGGACGCCGTCGCCCTGACGGCCGGTCAGTCGCCCAGCACCCGGCGGAGGTAGTCGTTGGCGAACAGCCGGCCCGGGTCCACCTTGTCGCGCAGCGCGGTGAAGTCCGCGAAGTGCGGGTAGACCGACGCCAGGTACGCCGCGTCCCTGGTGTGCAGCTTCCCCCAGTGCGGACGGCCCTGGTGAGCGGTCATCAGCTTCTCCACCTCGGTGAAGTAGCCCTGCTCGGCGGTGCCCCGGTAGAGGTGCACGGCTATGTAGACGCTGTCCCGGCCGTTCGCGGTGGAGAGCCAGAGGTCGTCGGCGGGCGCCACCCGGACCTCGACGGGGAAGCTGATCCGCCAGTCCGACCGCTCCACCAGTGCCTTGAGCTCCCGCAGCACGGTGGTGGCCGCCGCGCGCGGCACGGCGTACTCCATCTCGATGAAGCGCACCTTGCGCGGGCTGGTGAACACCTTGTACGCCGTGTCGGTGAAGGTCCGCTCCGACCAGGCCCGGCTGGCCAGCTGGGCGATCGTCGGCACGGCGGCCGGGAACCGGCGGCCGACCCGGCAGGCGCCCTCCCAGACCGTGTTGGAGAGGAAGTCGTCGTCCAGCCAGGACTTGAATCTCGGCAGCGGCGCGGCCGGGCCCTGGCTGCGGTTGTTCCGCTTCACCGAGCAGCGGTCGGTGTGCGGGAACCAGTAGAACTCGAAGTGCTCGTTCACCGCCGTCAGGTCCTCGAAGGCGGACAGCACCTCCTCGAAGCCCATCGGCCGCTCGTGCGCCGTCAGCAGGAAGGCCGGCTCCACCCCGAAGGTCAACGCGGTCACCACCCCGAGCGCGCCGAGCCCGAGCCGGGCGCCCTGGAACAGCTCGGCGTTCTCGGTGGGGGAGCAGTGCTGCACGGTGCCGTCCGCGAGCACGATCTCGACCGCCCGGATCTGCGCCGCCAGCGAGCCGGAGTCCCGGCCGGTGCCGTGCGTACCGGTGCTGGTGGCCCCGGCCACGGTCTGCACCTCGATGTCGCCCATGTTGGTCAGCGACAGCCCGGCCGCCTCCAGCAACCGGTTCAGCTTCCACAGCGGCAGGCCGGACTCCACCGTCACCGTGCCGCCCGCGCGGTCCAGCTCCCGGACGGCGGTCAGCCCGTCGGGCCGCACCAGCACCCCGTCACCGGCGGACGCGATCGACGTGAACGAGTGCCCCGATCCGACCGCCTTGACCGTCCGTCCCTGCTCGGCCGCCTGCCGGAACACCTCGCCGAGCTGCTCGGCCGAAGCCGGCGCGACCGTCCGGCTGGGCCGGGCGCTCTGGTTGCCGGCCCAGTTCCGCCAGTCGACCGATGTGCCCTGGGGCATGGGGGTGCCTCCTGCTCCGGGGCCAACGGCACCCGTACGTACCGGTGGGTAGGGGGAGCGTAGCCACTCGACCCGCACAGGTCTACGGCCCACCGGCTCGGGGGCGACGCCGACCTTTCGGTACCTGGTGCACCACCAGGGGCTCGGGGAACTGCGACGCCGACCTTTGCAAGGTGATCGTCGAGTGGGTGGTCAGGCACTTTCGTAGTGACCCCGGCGCCAGATCTCCTCGCAGTTCCCCGAGCCCCTGGACCGTAGCTGCCCGGGCGCCTGCCAAAGGCGCAGCCGTGAGGGTGCGTCAGTCCCGGGCCGGCTCCGCCTCGGCCGTCGCCAGACCAGCCCGCAGGCGCGGCAGCCCGACGAACGCCACCACCATCCCGAACGTCGCGGCGGCGAGCGGCACCCAGTACCCCGCCGGGGCCCCTTCGGCGTCCACCACGAGCCCGGCCGTCGAGGACCCGAGGGCCACCCCGAGCGCCAGCCCGGTGGTGGTCCAGGTCATCCCCTCGGTGAGCTTCGCGGCCGGCACCAGCCGCTCCACCAGCGCCATCGCGGTGATCAGGGTCGGCGAGATGGAGAACCCGGCGACGAACAGCGCCGCGCTGATCGCGAGCAGCCCCCCGACGCCGTGCACCAGCTCACCGACCAGCAGCAGCGGCACCATGCTCGCGGCCATCACCGCCGCCCCGACCGGGAACCGGGTCGCCATCGACCCCTTGAGCTTGAGCGTCCCGAAGATCACTCCGGCCAGGCAGGAGCCCAGCGCGTAGACCGCGAGGACCAGACCGGTCCAGCTCTTGTGCCCCTGCTCCTCGGCGAACGCCAGGGTGACCACCTCGACCGAACCGAAGACCGCACCGGTCGCCACGAAGGTCACCACCAGCACCTGGAGCCCGCCCGAGAGGATCGCCGGGCCGCCGGTGTGGTGCTCGGCGGGGTGCACCGGGGGCTCGGTCCGCCGCTGGGCGGTGAACAGCAGCACGCCCACCGTCAGGAACACCCCGGCCAGCAGGATCCCGGCCTCCGGGAAGACGCTGGTGGCCAGCGTGATGGAGAGGATCGGGCCGATGATGAAGCAGATCTCGTCCACCACCGCCTCGAACGAGTACGCGGTGTGCAGCTTCGGCGGCGAGGAGTTGTAGAGGTGCGCCCAGCGGGCCCGGACCATCGAACCGGTGCTCGGCATCACGCCCATCCCGAAGGCGCAGACGAACAGCGTCCAGGTCGGCGCACCGGACCGGGCGCACAGCAGCAGCCCGACCGCGGCCAGCACGGTGACCGCGGTCGCCGGCAGGGTCACCCGGCGCTGTCCGTGCCGGTCCACCAGCCAGGAGACCGCCGGTCCGAGCACCGCCGCCGCGCACGCCATGGTGCCCGACACCCAGGCGGCCAGCCCGTACGAGCCCCGCAGCTGGGACAGCATGGTCACGATGCCGATCCCGGTCATCGAGATCGGCATCCGGGCGATGAAGCCGGCGAGGGAGAAGGCCAGGCTGCCGGGGGCGGCGAAGATCTGGCGGTAGCTGGACAGCAAGGGGGCTCCGCTGGGTCACAGTAAGGAACATTGGTCGCGTACACAGCTTACGTACTCGGACAACGGGGTTTCCTCACCCCGGACCTGACCCGGTGTCGGGTGCCGTTGGTGGCAGGATCGGAGCCATGTCCGACTCGCACTCCCTCACCCACCCTGCCGCCACCGCGGACCCGGCGCCTTTCGACGCGCTCCTGCTGCTCTCCTTCGGCGGGCCGGAGGCCCCCGAGGACGTGGTGCCGTTCCTGGAGAACGTCACCCGGGGCCGGGGCATCCCGAAGGAACGGCTGGCCGAGGTCGGCAAGCACTACTTCCTGTTCGGCGGGGTCAGCCCGATCAACGAGCAGAACCGCGAACTGCTCGCCGCGCTGCGCAAGGACTTCGCCGGGCACGGCCTCGACCTGCCGGTCTACTGGGGCAACCGGAACTGGGCGCCGTACCTGACCGACACGCTGCGCGAGATCGCCACCGACGGCCACCGCCGGGTGCTGGTGCTGGCCACCAGCGCGTACGCGGGGTACTCGGGCTGCCGGCAGTACCGGGAGAACCTGGCCGACGCGCTGGCCACCCTGGCGGAGGAGGGGCGGCCCGCCCTGGAGGTCGCCAAGCTCCGGCACTTCTACAACCACCCGGGCTTCGTCGGCCCGATGGTCGACGCCACCCTGGCCGCGCTCGCCGAGCTGCCCGCCGGGGTGCGCGACGGCGCGCAGCTCGCCTTCACCACCCACTCCATCCCGGACGCCATGGCCGAGACCTCGGGTGCCCCCGACGACCCGGCCCGGGGCACCCCCGGCGGCGCGTACGTCGCCCAGCACCTGGAGGTGGCCCGGCTGGTCGCCGAGGCCGTCGCCACCGCCACCGGGGTGGCCGACCGCCCCTGGGAGCTGGTCTTCCAGAGCCGCAGCGGCGCCCCGCACATCCCCTGGCTGGAACCGGACATCTGCGACCACCTGGAGTCGCTGAAGGCGGCCGGGGCGCAGGCTGCCGTGATGGTGCCGATCGGCTTCGTCTCCGACCACATGGAGGTCAAGTACGACCTCGACACCGAGGCCACCGCCAAGGCGGCCGAACTCGGCCTGCCGGTCAGCCGGGCGGCCACCGTCGGGGCGGACCCCCGGTTCACCGCAGCCGTCCGGGACCTGGTGCTGGAGCGGGCCGCGACCGAGCGGGGGGCGGCCGTCGAGCGCTGCGCGCTGGGGGCACTCGGCCCCAGCCACGACGTGTGCGCGGTGGCCTGCTGCCCCAACCCGCGCGCCCCCCGCCCCGCCGCCGCCCAGCTCTGACACCCCGTCATCCGCCGGAAGGAATCCCCGTGCCCGACCTCGCCCTGTCCGACGACCTGCTGGACGAACTCCTCGACGTCGCCCTGGAGGCGGCCGGCCGGGCCGGCACCCTGCTCCGCGACGGCCGCCCCGCCGACCTCGGCGTGGCCGCCACCAAGAGCAGCCCGGTCGACGTGGTGACCGAGATGGACCTCGCCTCCGAGAAGCTGATCCTGGAGCTGATCAACGCCCGCCGCCCCACCGACGGCTACCTCGGCGAGGAGGGCGCCGACCACCCCGGCACCAGTGGCGTCCGCTGGGTGGTGGACCCGCTCGACGGCACCGTCAACTACCTGTACGGGCTGCCCTCCTGGGGCGTCAGCGTGGCCGCCGAACTGGACGGCGAGGCCGTGGTCGGCGTGGTCGCGGTCCCCGCCCGGGGCGAGCTGTTCCACGCCGTGCTCGGCCGGGGGGCCTACCTGGACGGCGCCCCGATCCGCTGCCGCCCGGCCCCGCCCTGGGGCCAGGCACTGGTCGGCACCGGCTTCAACTACGTCCAGTCCGCCCGGGTCCGCCAGGCCGAGGTGCTGCTCGCCCTGATGCCCGAGGTCCGCGACATCCGCCGGGCGGGCGCCGCCGCGGTCGACCTCTGCGACGTCGCGGCCGGCCGCCTGGACGCCTTCTACGAACGCGGCCTCCAGCCCTGGGACCGCGCCGCCGGCGCCCTCATCGCCGCCGAGGCCGGCGCCCACACCGGCGGCCCCGAAGGCATGACCTGCACCGCCCCACCCGGCACCTACGAACACCTCCTCACCCGCCTCCAGGCCCTCAACGCCTGAACCCTCGGCAGATTCTTCGGAAGGGTCAGGGGCTCGGGGCTCTGCTGATGTGCGGCTCCGCCGTGTGGGCGACGCCGGCATTTTTGCAGGTGCTTCGGGGCTACGGTCCAGGGGCTCGGGGCTCTGCTGATGTGCGGCTCCGCCGCGTGGGCGACGCCGGCTTTTTGCAGGTGCTTCGGGGCTACGGTCCAGGGGCTCGGGGAACTGCGACGCCGGCCTCGGAAAAGGTGATCGTCGTGTGGGGGGTCAGGCACTTTCGCAGTGACACCCGCCGGCCACGAACCGTCGCCGTTCCCCGAGCCCCTGGGTAGTGCAACCTCGGGACCCGCAAAAAGCTGAGCGCATGCAGAAGCCCTGGCACACGGGGGGTGCCAGGGCTTGGTGGTGCGTACTGCAGGAATCAGGCGGCGGCGCGGTGCATCTCGCGCACGGGGTCGATGCCGTGTTCGGCGGCGAGCCTGCGGAGGTCGTCCAGTTCGGACTGCTCGACCTCGGCGAGGAACTCGTCACCGGACTCGAGAGCGCGGTGCAGATCTGCTTCGGCGTTCCTTATGCGCTGAATGATGCCGGCGGTGAAGGCGTCCATTCTGGCCCCCTTGCTTTGTCGGACGGGCACGGTCCGGCGTTCCCCGGAACGGGCTTCGGTGCCAACGGAAATGCCCCAGCCGGTGGTGCTCTCCCCGGCTGGTGCGGTGGCGGTCAGGGACCGCCCGATGGACTCCGATACCCGGGCCGGTGCGGATGAACGCACGGCGGGTGGTGACTGCGATCGGCGCTTCAGCCCGATCGCCGGTGTGAAGCTGTCCTCCCCGCCACCGACGGCGGGAAACCTGAGTCACCGAGAAAGTTGCCCGCGTCACAGTCCGTTCGTGGAACCGGAGCCCTGCAGGTTCCCCCGCTTACCGGTGCTTTACCGGCCGACCAGGCAGGATGTAACCACCGTCGGACTGGGGTGCCCGACCTCGGCCGCCCCCCGTTCCGCGCCCGCGCACCCACGGCCTGCGCGGACGGAGTCACGGTGGGCCGCTGTTGGAGAAGGGACGACCACCGTGCGGGTTCTCGTTGTGGAGGACGAGCAACTGCTCGCCGAAGCCGTTGCCACCGGACTGCGCCGCGAGGCGATGGCCGTCGACGTGGTGTACGACGGCGAGGCGGCGTTGCAGCGGATCTCGGTCAACGACTACGACGTGGTGGTGCTGGACCGCGACCTCCCGCTGGTGCACGGCGACGACGTCTGCCGCAGCATCGTCGAGCAGAGCCTGGCCACCCGGGTGATCATGCTGACCGCCTCCGGCGACATCAGCGACCGGGTCGAGGGGCTGGAGATCGGCGCCGACGACTACCTGCCCAAGCCGTTCGCGTTCAGCGAGCTGGTCGCCCGGGTCAGGGCGCTCGGCCGTCGGGCGACCGTACCGCTGCCGCCGGTGCTGGAGCGGGCCGGGATCTCGCTGGACCCGGGTCGCCGCGAGGTGCTCCGGGACGGCAAGCCGGTCCAGCTGGCGCCCAAGGAGTTCGCCGTGCTGGAGGTCCTGATGCGGGCCGGCGGTGCGGTGGTCTCGGCCGAGCAGCTGCTGGAGAAGGCCTGGGACGAGCACACCGACCCGTTCACCAACGTGGTCCGGGTGACCGTGATGACCCTGCGCCGCAAGCTCGGCGACCCCGCCGTGATCGTCACCGTGCCGGGCTCCGGGTACCGGATCTGACCGACCCTCAGCCCCCGCCACCCCGCACCCGGACCGCACCCGAGAGGACAGCCATGACCACCCCGCCCCCCACCGGCGGGGCCCCCGGCGCGCATTCCGGCGCCCCGGTGCCGCCGCGCCCGACCCAGCCCCCGACCGTCGCACCGGCCCGGCCGACGCCCCAAGTGGTGCACGGCGAGGGCCTGTTCAGCTGGCTGCCGCTGCGCCCCACCATCCGGATCAGGCTCACCCTGCTGTACGGCGGGATGTTCCTGATGGCCGGCGTGGTGCTGCTGATGCTGATGTACTTCTTCGTCCGGCAGGCCTTCTACGACGCCGCGCTGCCGCCGCTCCGGCTGGGCTCGAACGTGCAGATCCAGACCGAGGACGGCACCGTGATCACGGCGGCCAACTTCGAGCAGTGGCTGCGGCACTTCCAGAGCGTCCAGGCCGAGGCCGCGCTGACCACCCTGCTGCGCAAGTCGCTGACCGTGCTGGTCTGCCTCGCGGTGATCGCGTTCATCCTCGGCTACGCGATGGCCGGCCGGGTGCTGCGCCCGCTCAACCGGATCACCAGGACCGCCCGCGAGGTGGCCGGTTCCGACCTGCACCGGCGGATCGACATGGACGGCCCGGACGACGAGCTCAAGGAGCTGGCCGACACCTTCGACGACATGCTGGAGCGGCTGGACCGGGCCTTCGACTCGCAACGCCGGTTCGTCGCCAACGCCTCGCACGAGCTGCGCACCCCGCTGGCGATCAACCGGACCCTGCTGGAGGTCCAGCTCTCCGACCCGGAGGCGTCGGCCGACCTGCAGCAGCTCGGCAAGACCCTGCTGGCCACCAACGAGCGCAGCGAGCAGCTGGTGGAGGGCCTGCTGCTGCTGGCCCGCAGCGACAACGAGCTCACCGACCGCCGCCCGATAGAGCTCGCCGAGGTGGCGGTCCGGGCGCTGGAGCAGATCCGCCCCGAGGCGGCCGGGCGGGAGGTCGAGCTGCGTTCGGTGCTGGAACCGGTCCAGGTCAGCGGGAACGGCGTGCTGCTGGAGCGGATCGCGCTCAACCTGCTGCAGAACGCGACCCGGTACAACACCCCCGGCGGCTGGGTGGAGATCACCACCTCGCCGGTGCCGGGCGGGGCGGGTGAGCTGGTGGTGAGCAACACCGGGCCGGTGGTGCCGGGGTACGAGCTAGAGCACATCTTCGAGCCGTTCCGCCGGGTGAAGGGCGCCGACCGGACCCGGAGCGACAAGGGGGTCGGGCTCGGCCTCTCGATCGTCCGCTCGGTGGTCCGTGCGCACGGCGGGGCCATCGAGGCCTCCGCGCGCGCCGGGGGCGGCCTCACCATCCGGGTCCGGATCCCGGGAGCCTGACCCACCCCTATCGCCCGTGAGGGGTCGCCGCAGCCACCCCAGTGTCCTTTTCGGTCGGATTTCGCTCCGTGCGCGGAGCATCCCGGCAGGCCCCCGAGCCGCCCCCACCAGGCCAGTCGGCATGACAAACGGCCTGGCGGGGGCGGCTTGTCATTTTCGGTCGGGACAACTTACGGTGTCGTAACCTACGGAGCCGTAAGGTTGGTCGTAGCCACCCGGCCAGACGCGACCCCCGTCGTCCCTGCCCCGCCCTTTCAGGAGCACCGCCGTGACCATCGCACCCGAGCAGCGCACCGCCGCCACCCCTTCCGCCGCCTCGCTCACCACCGCGGGCTGGACCGACGCGCGATTGATCATGGCGCTCGAGGAGGTCGTCGAGGTCGAGCTGAACCGGCACCTGAAGGTCGCCAAGGAGTGGATGCCGCACGAGTACGTGCCCTGGAGCCTGGGGCGCGACTTCGACGGCGTGCTCGGCGGCGAGGCCTGGGCGCTGGACCAGTCCAAGGTGACGCCGCTCGGCCGGATCGCGCTGGTGGTCAACCTGCTCACCGAGGACAACCTCCCCAGCTACCACCACGAGATCGCCACCATGTTCGGCCGCGAGGGCGCCTGGGGCACCTGGGTGCACCGCTGGACGGCGGAGGAGGGCCGGCACGGCATAGCCATTCGCGACTACCTGCTGGCCACCCGGGCCGTCGACCCGGTGGAGCTGGAGCGGGCCCGGATGACGCACATGGCCGAGGGCTTCGAGTCGGACAACGCGCACAGCATGCTGCACTCGGTCGCGTACGTGGCCTTCCAGGAGCTGGCCACCCGGATCTCGCACCGCAACACCGGCCACTTCTCGGGCGACCCGGTCTGCGACCAGCTGCTCGCGAAGATCGCCAACGACGAGAACCTGCACATGGTCTTCTACCGGAACCTGCTCAAGGCGGCCATGGAGATCGCGCCGGACCAGGCCATGCGGGCCATCGCCGACGTGGTGATCGACTTCCGGATGCCGGGCCACGGCATGCCCGGCTTCGAGCGCTCGGCGGCCCAGCTCGCCATCGGCGGGGTCTACAACCTCCGGATCCACCACGACGACGTGCTGCAGCCGGTGCTGCGCCACCTCAAGGTGATGGAGGTCGGCGGGCTCGGCGCGGCCGGTCAGCAGGCTCAGCAGGAGCTCGGCGTCTTCCTCGGCGCACTCGACGCGCAGGCCACCAAGTTCGACGAGCGGCAGGCCGCGCTGCTCGCGCGACGGGCCGCGAACGCCGCCAAGAAGTAGCCGTCGGGTGGGTGGATTTCCAGGATTTGCCCGAAAAGTTCAGACTGTGAGGAAGCTCACACAAAGTGGCCCGACACGTTCGGATGATCTCTCAGGGTGATCACCGGTTCGGGCCACCGGGTCGCCGACGGTGACCGTCGTCCGTCCGGCGGGATTTGTCGACACATCATCAAGTCGTCGCGGGTGCAGGTGAGTTGACGGATGGCCGATCGAGCACCGGCTACCGAACGTCATGGTCCGAACGGTCGGTCGGCCCCCCGGAGGGAGCTCTCCGTGAGGCCGTTCGGACCGCTGGGCAGGGCCCTGAAGAGGCCGTTCGCGGATGTCGATTGAGTAACAGGGCTTGAAGTAAGGCAAAATCTCCGCCTCGGGTCGGGCACAAGACCGGCCCCCCATGCGTTACGTGCGCTGGAGATACCGCACACACCCAGAGGGGGAGAGCGAACAATGGCAACGGACTACGACACCCCGCGCAAGACCGACGACGATGTCAACGAGGACAGCATCGAGGAGCTCAAGGCTCGTCGGAACGAGAAGAGCACCAGCTCGGTCGACGTCGACGAGTTCGACGCGGCGGAGGGCCTCGAGCTCCCCGGCGCTGACCTTTCCAACGAGGAACTCTCCGTCCGGGTGCTTCCGCGCCAGGCCGACGAGTTCACCTGCATGAGCTGCTTCCTGGTGCACCACCGGAGCCAGCTCTTCGGTGAGAAGAACGGGCAGCCCATCTGCCAGGACTGCGGCGCCTGAGCACCGGGCGGGAAGGCCCGGCCCGGCGGATCCCCGTCGGTTCGGCACACCGCCCCGCCCGGCCTTGGGCAGCAAGGCCGGAGGCAGCAACTGCGGTCACCCCGGCGGCCGCTCCAGCACCACCGCGCGACCGGACCCACCGGTCGGGTCGCAGTACGGAACACAGGGACGGTCCCGCGTGCACATGCGCGGAGCCGTCCCTCCGCCGTTTCCGGGGCCGGGCGAGGTACGGGGCGGGGTCAGCCGTGCCGGCCCCGGCGGGCCTCGGCCAGCGCGTCGGCCAGCCGCTGCGGCGACCGGGTCGACAGGTAGACGTACGGGGTCGGGTCGGCCGGGTCGGTGATCTCGACCCGCAGCGCGGTCGGCACGTAGCTGCGCAGCAGCATGAAGGCGCGCGGGTCCGCCTTCACGGACCGCCAGGCCACCGTCTCGGCCGGGTTCAGCACGTGGGCGGTGCCGAGCACGTCGGCCGGGATCCGGGCCTGGCCGGCCACCAGGGAGCCCTGCACCACCCGGATCCGGGCGGAGCCGTAGCTGCTCAGCGCGGCGGCTCCGGCGACGATGCCGACCACCAGACCGACCAGGGCGCCGATCGCACTGAACCGCAGCATGATCAACGCCAGCGAGAGGCCGAGCGCAACGGGAAGCAGCCACCAGCTGCGGGGGACGGTGAGGCGTTCGTCGTACATGCCCCCATTGTGTGCGCCGCCGCCGGGCCCTCCGCCGCCGCCTCCCCCCGGAGTTCCCGCCGTTCCTCCGCCGGCCTCCCCCGTGGACGGCCGGTGCGGTCGGTGCTACCCACCGGTAAGGTCGCCGCTGTGAACGGACCAGCCGCCTTCCCGCCTGCGCAGCAGGGCTCCGAGCAGCCCGTCGCCCGCGCCACCGCCCTGCCGCCGACCACGCCCCCGGCCGACGCCGTGCTGCCGCCCCGGGCGCCCGAGGCACCCGTGCCCGGCACCCTGCTCGGCTCGCACTACGACCACTGCTTCGGCTGCGGTCCGCAGCACCCGCAGGGCCTCCAGCTGACCGCCGTGGCGGGCGAGGGCCTGAACGTCACGGCCGAGTTCACCGTCCGCCCCGGCCACCAGGGCGGCCCGGGGCTGGCCCACGGCGGCGTGCTGATGACGGCGATGGACGAGACACTCGGCACGCTCAACTGGCTGCTGCACATGGCTGCCGTGACCGGTCGGCTGGAGAGCGACTTCGTCCGTCCGGTCCCGGTCGACTCCACGCTGCACATCCACGCCTGGGTGACCGGCGTGAAGGGCCGCAAGATCTACAGCGCGGCCGAGGGCCGGATCGGCGGCCCGGAGGGGCCGGTCGCCATCCGGGCGCAGGCGCTCTTCATCCAGGTGAAACTGGAACACTTCACCACGCACGGGCGTCCCGAGGACATCAAGAAAGCCCTGGACGACCCGGATCTGTTCAAGCGTGCCCGAGCCTTCGAGGTGAACCCGTGAGTACCACCGCCCGCCCGCCGGTCGACGTCCTGATCACCCGTTTCGATCCGGAGCTGCCGCTGCCGGCGTACGAGCACCCCGGCGACGCCGGAGCCGACCTGCGCACCACCGTGGACGCCGAGCTCGCCCCTGGTGAGCGCGCCGTGCTGCCGACCGGGATCGGCATCGCCCTGCCGGACGGTTACGCCGCCTTCGTGCACCCGCGCTCGGGGCTCGCGGCCCGGTGCGGAGTTGCACTGGTGAACGCCCCGGGGACGGTCGATGCCGGGTACCGTGGTGAGATCAAGGTGATTCTGGTAAACCTCGACCCGCGCGAGGGAGTCAGCTTCCGCCGTGGGGACCGAATCGCCCAGCTGGTGATCCAGCAGGTCGAGAAGGCGAGTTTCCACGAGGTGGCCGAACTTCCCGGTTCGGCCCGTGCCGAAGGTGGGTTCGGGTCGACCGGAGGTCACGAGAGGGTTACCATGCCCGCGCCAGCGCAGTAGCCGAGCAGTAGTCGAGCAGGTATTCGCATCGGTCTTGGACCGGGAAGGACAGTGACCGTGTTCCGTCGCCGCCAGAAGAGCGAGGACGCTGTCGAGCAGCTCGCCGACGACGCCATCAGCGCCGACGAGACGGCCGATGACGTCGAAGGCTCCGCCGACTCCGAGAACGAGAACGCCGCCGACGCAGACCCCACCGACCGGGTCGGCCTGCCGCCGGCCCCGCGCCCGGACGGGCCGTGGGACATCTCCGAGCTGGAGAACCCCGAGGAGGGCCGGGTGGACCTCGGTGGCCTCCTGATCCCCGGTGTCGAGGGCATGGAGCTGCGGGTCGAGGTGGCCGGCGACGCGATCGTGGCCGCCACCCTGGTCCTCGGTAACAGTGCCATCCAGCTCCAGGCCTTCGCGGCCCCCAAGTCCGAGGGCATCTGGGGCGAGGTCCGCGAGGAGATCGCCTCGGGCATCACCCAGCAGGGTGGCCTGGTCGAGGAGGAGGAAGGCCCGCTGGGCTGGCACCTCCGGGCCCAGGTCCCCGTGCAGCTGCCGGACGGCACCCAGGGTGTCCAGCTGGTGCGCTTCGTCGGTTGCGACGGACCGCGCTGGTTCCTCCGCGGCGTGATCTCCGGCCAGGCCGCGGTCCAGCCCGAGATGGCCGGGATCCTCGAGCAGGTCTTCCTGCAGACCGTCGTGGTCCGCGGCGAGACCCCGATGGCCCCGCGCGACCCGATCGTGCTCAAGCTCCCCGAGGACGCCCAGATGGTCGCCGACGGCGGCGCGAGCGTGGTCGACGCCGGCGGCTCCCGCTTCGCGGAGGCCTCGCTGGACCCGTTCGCCCGTGGTCCGGAGATCACCGAAGTCCGCTGATCGTCCGCCGATCGCCTCCGTCCGGTACGCCGGACGGAGGCGATTTGCTTGTGGGGCGGCGATGCCCGTACAGTTCCGGAGTCGCACCGAGAGGGGCGAAGAAAAGCGAGTCGGGTGAATGAAACTCCGGAAAACGGAGCGGAAAACGTCTGATAAGCTCGGAACACGAAAGAACGAAGCGCCCGGAGGGTCCGCCTGATAAGCGGCTCGAAGGAAGTGTCCGTTCCTTGAGAACTCAACAGCGTGCCAAAAGTCAACGCCAGATATGTTGACATCCCCGGCCTCACCTTTGGTGGGGTTGGAGATTCCTTTATGAAGTAAAACACTAGCGAGGACGCAGTGCGCGGGATCACCTATTCCGATGGTTGCCGTGCCGCTCAACGCGAGTGGTTGCAGGATTACCTGCAGACATTCACGGAGAGTTTGATCCTGGCTCAGGACGAACGCTGGCGGCGTGCTTAACACATGCAAGTCGAACGATGAAGCTCTTCGGAGTGGATTAGTGGCGAACGGGTGAGTAACACGTGGGAAATCTGCCCTGCACTCTGGGACAAGCCTTGGAAACGAGGTCTAATACCGGATATGACCTTCCTCTGCATGGGGGTTGGTGGAAAGCTCCGGCGGTGCAGGATGATCCCGCGGCCTATCAGCTTGTTGGTGGGGTAATGGCCTACCAAGGCGACGACGGGTAGCCGGCCTGAGAGGGCGACCGGCCACACTGGGACTGAGACACGGCCCAGACTCCTACGGGAGGCAGCAGTGGGGAATATTGCACAATGGGCGAAAGCCTGATGCAGCGACGCCGCGTGAGGGATGACGGCCTTCGGGTTGTAAACCTCTTTCAGCAGGGAAGAAGCGCAAGTGACGGTACCTGCAGAAGAAGCACCGGCTAACTACGTGCCAGCAGCCGCGGTAATACGTAGGGTGCGAGCGTTGTCCGGAATTATTGGGCGTAAAGAGCTCGTAGGCGGCTTGTCGCGTCGGTTGTGAAAGCCCGGGGCTTAACCCCGGGTCTGCATTCGATACGGGCAGGCTTGAGTGTGGTAGGGGAGATCGGAATTCCTGGTGTAGCGGTGAAATGCGCAGATATCAGGAGGAACACCGGTGGCG
The DNA here is from genome assembly GCF_045041205.1 of Kitasatospora sp. NBC_00070. Lineage (NCBI taxonomy): Bacteria > Bacillati > Actinomycetota > Actinomycetes > Kitasatosporales > Streptomycetaceae > Kitasatospora > Kitasatospora sp. NBC_00070. The sequence continues at coordinate 5,305,392 of NZ_CP108247.1, forward strand.
AAGGCGGATCTCTGGGCCATTACTGACGCTGAGGAGCGAAAGCGTGGGGAGCGAACAGGATTAGATACCCTGGTAGTCCACGCCGTAAACGTTGGGAACTAGGTGTTGGCGACATTCCACGTCGTCGGTGCCGCAGCTAACGCATTAAGTTCCCCGCCTGGGGAGTACGGCCGCAAGGCTAAAACTCAAAGGAATTGACGGGGGCCCGCACAAGCAGCGGAGCATGTGGCTTAATTCGACGCAACGCGAAGAACCTTACCAAGGCTTGACATATACCGGAAACGGCTAGAGATAGTCGCCCCCTTGTGGTCGGTATACAGGTGGTGCATGGTTGTCGTCAGCTCGTGTCGTGAGATGTTGGGTTAAGTCCCGCAACGAGCGCAACCCTTGTTCTGTGTTGCCAGCATGCCTTTCGGGGTGATGGGGACTCACAGGAGACTGCCGGGGTCAACTCGGAGGAAGGTGGGGACGACGTCAAATCATCATGCCCCTTATGTCTTGGGCTGCACACGTGCTACAATGGTCGGTACAAAGGGCTGCGATGCCGCGAGGCGGAGCGAATCCCAAAAAGCCGGCCTCAGTTCGGATTGGGGTCTGCAACTCGACCCCATGAAGTTGGAGTTGCTAGTAATCGCAGATCAGCATGCTGCGGTGAATACGTTCCCGGGCCTTGTACACACCGCCCGTCACGTCACGAAAGTCGGTAACACCCGAAGCCGGTGGCCTAACCCGTAAGGGGAGGAGCCGTCGAAGGTGGGACCAGCGATTGGGACGAAGTCGTAACAAGGTAGCCGTACCGGAAGGTGCGGCTGGATCACCTCCTTTCTAAGGAGCACATGGCCGGATGTGAGCGAATGTCTCACACGGTTGCTCATGGGTGGAACGTTGACTATTCGGCACACGCGGTCTGTTGGCCTTGCGAGTACTGCACTTCGGTGCGTGGAAAGCGGGGTCGGTGAGGTCGGGTGTGTCGGGCACGTTGTTGGGTCCTGAGGGAACGGCCGTCATGGTCGTTGCTTCAGTGCCGGTCCTACTTGAGTGGTGCGTGAGCGCTGTGAGGGTGGGTGTCTGGTCGTTGTTTGAGAACTGCACAGTGGACGCGAGCATCTGTGGCCAAGTTTTTAAGGGCGCACGGTGGATGCCTTGGCACTAGGAACCGATGAAGGACGTGGGAGGCCACGATAGTCCCCGGGGAGCCGTCAACCAGGCTTTGATCCGGGGGTTTCCGAATGGGGAAACCCGGCAGTCGTCATGGGCTGTCACCCGCACCTGAACACATAGGGTGTGTGGAGGGAACGAGGGGAAGTGAAACATCTCAGTACCCTCAGGAAGAGAAAACAACCGTGATTCCGGGAGTAGTGGCGAGCGAAACCGGATGAGGCTAAACCGTTTTGGTGTGAGACCCGGCAGGGGTTGCCAGAGCGGGGTCGTGGGAAAGTTCTTGATCGGTCTGCCGGCCGGTCGGTGAGTCAGAAACCGTATGGATAGTCGAAGGACATGCGAAAGGTCCGGCGTAGAGGGTAAGACCCCCGTAGACGAAATCTGTGCGGCTCACTTGAGCTTCTCCCAAGTAGCACGGAGCCCGAGAAATTCCGTGTGAATCTGGCGGGACCACCCGCTAAGCCTAAATATTCCCTAGTGACCGATAGCGGATAGTACCGTGAGGGAATGGTGAAAAGTACCGCGGGAGCGGAGTGAAATAGTACCTGAAACCGTGTGCCTACAAGCCGTGGGAGCGTCGGACATACAGCTTGCTGTGTGTCTCGTGACTGCGTGCCTTTTGAAGAATGAGCCTGCGAGTTTGCGGTGTGTAGCGAGGTTAACCCGTGTGGGGTAGCCGTAGCGAAAGCGAGTCCGAATAGGGCGATACAGTTGCATGCCCAAGACCCGAAGCGGAGTGATCTAGCCATGGGCAGGTTGAAGCGGAGGTAAGACTTCGTGGAGGACCGAACCCACCAGGGTTGAAAACCTGGGGGATGACCTGTGGTTAGGGGTGAAAGGCCAATCAAACTCCGTGATAGCTGGTTCTCCCCGAAATGCATTTAGGTGCAGCGTCACGTGTTTCTTGCCGGAGGTAGAGCACTGGATAGGCGATGGGCCTCACCGGGTTACTGACCTTAGCCAAACTCCGAATGCCGGTAAGTGAGAGCGTGGCAGTGAGACTGTGGGGGATAAGCTCCATGGTCGAGAGGGAAACAGCCCAGAACACCGACTAAGGTCCCTAAGCGTGTGCTAAGTGGGAAAGGATGTGGAGTCGCAGAGACAACCAGGAGGTTGGCTTAGAAGCAGCCACCCTTGAAAGAGTGCGTAATAGCTCACTGGTCAAGTGATTCCGCGCCGACAATGTAGCGGGGCTCAAGTACACCACCGAAGTCGTGTCATTGCAGCTATAGGGCCAACGCCCGCTGTGATGGGTAGGGGAGCGTCGTGTGCCGGGTGAAGCAGCGGAGGAATCCAGTTGTGGACGGTTCACGAGTGAGAATGCAGGCATGAGTAGCGATACAAGAGTGGGAAACTCTTGCGCCGATTGACCAAGGGTTCCTGGGTCAAGCTGATCTGCCCAGGGTAAGTCGGGACCTAAGGCGAGGCCGACAGGCGTAGTCGATGGACAACGGGTTGATATTCCCGTACCCGCTTTGAAGCGCCAACGTCGAACCTCTGAATGCTAAAGCCGCGAAGCCGGCCTGGAGTCTTCGGACAAAGGGACGTGGTGGAGCCGCTGACCCAACAGGGTAGTAGGTGAGCGATGGGGTGACGCAGGAAGGTAGTCCAGCCCGGGCGGTGGTTGTCCCGGGGTAAGGGTGTAGGCCGAGTGATAGGCAAATCCGTCACTCATTGAGGCTGAGACCTGATGCCGAGCCGATTGTGGTGAAGTGGATGATCCTATGCTGTCGAGAAAAGCCTCTAGCGAGTTTCATGGCGGCCCGTACCCCAAACCGACTCAGGTGGTCAGGTAGAGAATACCGAGGCGTTCGGGTGAACTATGGTTAAGGAACTCGGCAAAATGCCCCCGTAACTTCGGGAGAAGGGGGGCCGGAACTGGTGATGGAATTTACTTCCTGAGCTGGGGCCGGCCGCAGAGACCAGCGAGAAGCGACTGTTTACTAAAAACACAGGTCCGTGCGAAGCCGTAAGGCGATGTATACGGACTGACGCCTGCCCGGTGCTGGAACGTTAAGGGGACCGGTTAGTCATGATTCGTCATGGCGAAGCTGAGAACTTAAGCGCCAGTAAACGGCGGTGGTAACTATAACCATCCTAAGGTAGCGAAATTCCTTGTCGGGTAAGTTCCGACCTGCACGAATGGCGTAACGACTTCTCGACTGTCTCAACCATAGGCCCGGTGAAATTGCATTACGAGTAAAGATGCTCGTTTCGCGCAGCAGGACGGAAAGACCCCGGGACCTTTACTATAGCTTGATATTGGTGTTCGGTTCGGCTTGTGTAGGATAGGTGGGAGACTTTGAAGCGGCAACGCCAGTTGTTGTGGAGTCGTCGTTGAAATACCACTCTGGTCGTGCTGGATGTCTAACCTGGGTCCGTGATCCGGATCAGGGACAGTGTCTGGTGGGTAGTTTAACTGGGGCGGTTGCCTCCTAAAGAGTAACGGAGGCGCCCAAAGGTTCCCTCAGCCTGGTTGGCAATCAGGTGTTGAGTGTAAGTGCACAAGGGAGCTTGACTGTGAGACCGACGGGTCGAGCAGGGACGAAAGTCGGGACTAGTGATCCGGCGGTGGCTTGTGGAAGCGCCGTCGCTCAACGGATAAAAGGTACCCCGGGGATAACAGGCTGATCTTCCCCAAGAGTCCATATCGACGGGATGGTTTGGCACCTCGATGTCGGCTCGTCGCATCCTGGGGCTGGAGTAGGTCCCAAGGGTTGGGCTGTTCGCCCATTAAAGCGGTACGCGAGCTGGGTTTAGAACGTCGTGAGACAGTTCGGTCCCTATCCGCTGTGCGCGTAGGAATATTGAGAAGGGCTGTCCCTAGTACGAGAGGACCGGGACGGACGAACCTCTGGTGTGCCAGTTGTTCTGCCAAGGGCATGGCTGGTTGGCTACGTTCGGGAGGGATAACCGCTGAAAGCATCTAAGCGGGAAGCCTGCTTCGAGATGAATATTCCCACCTCCTTGAGAGGGTAAGGCTCCCAGTAGACGACTGGGTTGATAGGCCGGATGTGGAAGCCCTGTAAGGGGTGGAGCTGACCGGTACTAATAGGCCGAGGGCTTGTCCTCAGTTGCTCGCGTCCACTGTGTTGTTCTGAAACAACGACCCCACACCGTTTGGTCACGGGTGTGGTGCGGTCATACAGTTTCATAGTGTTTCGGTGGTCATAGCGTGAGGGAAACGCCCGGTTACATTCCGAACCCGGAAGCTAAGCCTCATAGCGCCGATGGTACTGCAGGGGGGACCCTGTGGGAGAGTAGGACGCCGCCGAACAATCTTTAGTCAGAAAGCCCCGCCGGGTAACCGGCGGGGCTTTCTGCATTTCAGATACCGGTTTCCCCGTCCAGCGTCTCGCGGATGATGTCCGCATGACCGGCATGCCGGGCGGTCTCCTCGATCATGTGGAGCATGACCCAGCGGAGGTTGCGACCTGCCATCTTCGGCCAGGCGCACGGGGTCTCCAGGGACATCCCGGCGACGATGTCCTGGTTGAGCGCGACCTGGGTCTCGTAGAAGGAACGCCATGCCGCGACGGTGTCATCGTCACCGAGGGCGAAGTCCGCACCTTCCTCCTCGTCAACGGCCGGCCATTCGTCGGGGTGTTCGTGGCCGGCCAGGATGATCTGGAACCAGCGGCGCTCCCAGATACCGGAGTGCTTCAGCAGACCGAGCAGGGAGAGCGCGCTCGCGGTGGGTACCCGCCGGGCGTCCTCGTCGCTGAGGCCGTCGAGTTTGCGGAGCAGGGAGGCGCGTTGCTTGTCGAGGAAGCCGACCAGGGCCTCCCGCTCGGTGTCGGTGCCGACGGCTGCGGGGCGGGGGCTCACCGCAGGTCCAGCTTGAAGCCGACGTGGGAGCCGGTGAAGCCGAGGCGTTCGTAGAAGCGGTGCGCGTCCGTGCGGGTGGCGTCCGAGGTGAGTTGGACGAGTTCGGCGCCGAGGCTCCTGGACTGCTCGACGGCCCATTCGATGAGCACGGTGCCCAGGCCGGTGCCCCGGGCGGAGGCGTCGATCCGGACTGCCTCGATCAGGGTGCGGGTGGCGCCGCGGCGGGAGAGGCCGGGGATCACGGTCAGTTGGAGGGTGCCGACGGTGCGGCCGGCCGACTCGGCGACCACCAGGTGCTGGTGCGGATCGGCGGCGATCCGGGCGTAGGCCGCCTGGTAGGGGGTCAGGTCGTCGGGGGACTCGCGGGTGGCACCGAGCGGGTCGTCGGCGAGCATGGCCACGATGGCGGGGAGGTCGGTTGCCTCGGCCGGTCGGATCGTCAGATCGTTCATGATCAGGACGATAAGGCACGACCGTACCCGCACTGTCGGTGCGGGAGGGTACGGTGCGTAGCGCACCGTCACCGACCCGAGGGGGCGCCCTGTGAGTACGCAGAGTGCGCAGAGCACACAGTCGCCGCAGCGTCAGCTTGCCCAGGTGGAGGGCGTGTTGGAGCGGGTCACCTACGCCAACGAGGAGACCGGCTACACGGTGGCCCGGGTCGACACCGGGCGTGGGGCGAACGACCTGCTGACGGTCGTCGGGGCGCTGCTGGGCGCGCAGCCGGGGGAGTCGCTGCGGCTGTTCGGGCGGTGGGGCTCGCACCCGCAGTACGGGCGGCAGTTCATGGTGGAGAACTACACGACGGTGCTGCCGGCCACCGTGCAGGGCATCCAGCGCTACCTGGGCTCGGGGCTGATCAAGGGCATCGGCCCGCGCTTCGCGGAGCGGATCGTCGAGGCGTTCGGGGTGGAGACCCTGGAGGTGATCGAGAACGAGCCGAAGCGCCTGATCGAGGTCCCCGGTCTCGGGCCGAAGCGGACCAAGATGATCGCGGCGGCCTGGGAGGAACAGAAGTCCATCAAGGAAGTGATGGTCTTCCTGCAGACGGTCGGCGTCTCCACCTCGCTGGCGGTGCGGATCTTCAAGAAGTACGGCGACGCCTCGATCGGCGTGGTGAAGAACGAGCCGTACCGGCTGGCCTCAGACGTGTGGGGCATCGGCTTCCTGACGGCGGACCGGATCGCCCAGGCCGTCGGCATCCCGCACGACAGCCCGGAGCGGGTCAAGGCGGGCCTGCAGTACGCGCTTTCGCAGAGCAGCGACCAGGGGCACTGCTTCCTGCCCGAGGAGCGGCTGATCGCCGACGGGGTGAAGCTGCTCCAGGTCGACGTCGGTCTGGTGATCGACTGCCTGGCCGAGCTGGTGGCGGCCGAGGGAGTGGTGCGCGAGCAGGTGCCGGGTGAGGGCGGGCTGCCGATCACGGCGGTGTACCTGGTGCCGTTCCACCGGGCCGAGGTCTCGCTGTCGAATCAGCTGCTGCGGCTGCTGACCACCGACGTCGACCGGATGCCCGGCTTCGCGGGGGTGGACTGGGAGGCCGCGCTCGGCTGGCTGGCGACCCGGACGGGGGCCGAACTCGCCCCGGAGCAGCGGGAGTCGGTGAAGCTGGCGCTGACCGAGAAGGTCGCGGTGCTGACCGGCGGCCCGGGCTGCGGCAAGTCGTTCACGGTGAAGTCGATCGTCACGCTGGCGCTGGCGAAGCGGGCCAAGGTGGTGCTGGCGGCGCCGACGGGCCGGGCGGCCAAGCGGCTGGCGGAGCTGACGGGGGCTGAGGCGTCCACCGTGCACCGGCTGTTGGAGCTGCGGCCGGGCGGCGAGGCGGCCTACGACCGGGACCGGCCGCTGGACGCCGACCTGGTGGTGGTGGACGAAGCCTCGATGCTCGACCTGATCCTGGCGAACAAGCTGGTGAAGGCGGTCGCGCCGGGTGCCCACCTGCTCTTCGTGGGGGACGTCGACCAGTTGCCCTCGGTCGGCGCGGGCGAGGTGCTGAGGGACATGCTGTCGGCCGGCAGCCCGGTCCCCTCGGTGCGGCTGACCAGGATCTTCCGGCAGGCCCAGCAGTCCGGGGTGGTGACCAACGCGCACCGGATCAACGAGGGCCTGCCGCCGATCACCGACGGCCTGCCGGACTTCTTCCTGTTCGCCGAGGAGGACGCGGAGGCGGCCGCCGGTCTGACGGTGGACGTGGTGGCCCGGCGGATCCCGCAGCGGTTCGGCCTGGACGCCCGTCGCGACGTCCAGGTGCTGGCCCCGATGCACCGCGGCCCGGCCGGTGCGGGCGCACTGAACACGTTGCTCCAGGCGGCGGTGACGCCGGCCAGGGACGGCCTGCCGGAGCGCCGCTTCGGCGGCCGGACGTTCCGGGTGGGCGACAAGGTCACCCAGATCCGCAACAACTACGAGAAGGGGCAGAACGGGGTCTTCAACGGCACGGTCGGCGTGGTGACCGATCTCAACGTCGACGAGCAGCGGCTCACCGTCCGGACGGACGAGGACGAGGAGGTCCCGTACGACTTCGACGAGCTGGACGAGCTGGCCCACGCCTACGCCGTGACGATCCACCGTTCGCAGGGCAGCGAGTATCCGGCGGTAGTGATTCCGGTCACCACTTCGGCCTGGACGATGCTGCAGCGGAACCTCCTCTACACCGCCGTGACCAGAGCGAAGAAACTGGTGGTGCTGGTCGGCTCACGGAGAGCGATCGCCCAGGCGGTTCGAGCCGTCAGTGCTGGTCGCAGGCACTCCGCACTCGACCACCGACTCGCAATTGGATGATCGTCCAAGGGGTCGCCCTGCTCAGGGGTTGTCTTGACGTGAAGAGATTTACGGCGGAACCTGGTCTGTGCCGATCTTGTCCGGTTCATACGGGCTGCGGCGAGAGCTTTTGTAGGGCACGGGCCTTCTCGGCCCACCCCGGGTGCACGGCAGTCCTGCGGATGGGGGATCGTAGAGACAGTCAGGGCACCTTGGAAGAGGATTCATTTCGTCGGTGAGGAAGACGTGAGCGACAACTCGGTAGTACTGCGGTACCAGGACGGCGAGTACGAGTACCCCGTCGTCGAGAGCACTGCGGGCAACGCCGGCTTCGACATCTCGAAGCTGCTCCCGCAGACCGGCCTGGTCACCCTGGACAACGGCTTCGGCAACACCGCCGCCTACAAGTCCGCGATCACTTTCGTGGACGGTGACAACGGCATCCTGCGCTACCGCGGCTACCCGATCGAGCAGCTGGCCGAGAAGGCCAGCTTCATCGAGACCGCGTACCTGCTGATCAACGGCGAGCTTCCGAACGCCGATCAGCTGGCGGTGTTCAGCAACGAGATCACTCAGCACACCCTGCTGCACGAGGACGTCAAGCGCTTCTACCAGGGCTTCCCCCGGGACGCCCACCCGATGGCGATGCTCTCCTCGGTGGTCGGCGCACTCTCGACGTTCTACCAGGACAGCCACAACCCGTTCGACGCCGGCCAGCGCCACCTGTCGACCGTCCGGCTGCTCGCCAAGCTCCCGACCATCGCCGCGTACGCGTACAAGAAGTCGGTCGGCCAGCCGTTCGTCTACCCGCGCAACGACCTGAGCTACGTCGAGAACTTCCTCCGGATGACCTTCGCCGTCCCCGCCGAGGACTACGAGATCAACCCGGTCATCGTGAACGCGCTGGACAAGCTGTTGATCCTGCACGCGGACCACGAGCAGAACTGCTCGACCTCCACGGTCCGCCTGGTGGGCTCCAGCCACGCCAACCAGTTCGCCTCGATCTCGGCCGGTATCTCGGCGCTCTGGGGCCCGCTGCACGGCGGCGCCAACCAGGCCGTGCTGGAGATGCTGGAGGAGATCCAGAAGTCCGGCGGTGACGTCGACACCTTCATCCGCAAGGTGAAGAACCGCGAGGACGGCGTGAAGCTCATGGGCTTCGGTCACCGCGTCTACAAGGCCTTCGACCCGCGCGCCGCGCAGGTCAAGATCCTCGCGCACGAGGTGCTCGGTCAGCTCGGCAAGTCCGACGAGCTGCTGGAGATCGCGCTCAAGCTGGAGGAGCACGCGCTCAAGGACGACTTCTTCGTCTCGCGCAAGCTCTACCCGAACGTGGACTTCTACACCGGCCTGATCTACCGCGCGATGGGCTTCCCGACCAGCATGTTCACCGTGCTGTTCGCGCTCGGCCGGCTGCCGGGCTGGATCGCCCACTGGCACGAGATGATCAACGACCCGGGCAGCCGTATCGGCCGTCCGCGCCAGATCTACACCGGCGTGGAGATCCGCGACTACGTCGAGCTCGACGCGCGCTGACCCACCCCGTACGCAGCAGGGCCCGACCACCACTGGTGGTCGGGCCCTGCTGCGTCCTGCGCAAGGGTGCGGCGCACGACGCCCGGGGGCGGCCCTGGTTGCCGGGAGCGGCCGCTCAAAGCGCTCCCGGCGGTGTCGCTCCCCGGCGTCGTGCGCGAGACGGCCGAGCGGACTCGGCAGTCGTACCGGGGCCCGCCGGAGCCCCGTCCACGGCGGTCATCGACCGTCGTACTACAAAGGTAAGACGTATTCGGGGGCGCAAAGTTACGTTCGGGGGGTGTGAGTTGGCTCTCTCCACGCTCCGTGCACGAGTGGTGTCAGCGTCATACCACACGATCCCGGCCGGGCGACGTCACCCTCCCCGCAGCCGCCGCAACCCAGCGTGATAGGAATCATCCCATTCCGGTACGGACCGCCCGCGCACCCTCAGTCGCGGCGGCAAGCCAGGGAGGGAGTGCGCAGATGGCCAGGAACGTCGTAGTCACCGGTGGCGGCACCGGCATCGGGTACGAGGTGGCACGCCGCTTCGCCGAGGCGGGGGAGCGGGTGGTGATCGTCGGCCGTCGGCGGGCGGTCCTGGAGAGAGCCGCCGCCGACCTCGGGCCGAACGTCACCCCGCTGGTCTGCGACCTCGCCGACCCCGACGCGGTCGAGGATGCCCTGAGCTCGCTGCCCGCCGAGATCGACGTGCTGGTCAACAACGCCGGCAGCCGGGAGACCGTGATCGGGGCCGGACCGCACGCCGTGCTGGCCCGCTGGCGCGGGGACTTCGAGCGAAACGTGCTGACCGTGGTGCTGCTCACCGAGTCGATCCGGGACCGGCTCGCCCAGGGCACCGGACGGGTGGTGACGGTCAGCTCGATCGCCGCCCTGCGCGGAGCGGGCTCGTACGGGGCCGCCAAGGCCTCGCTGCACGCCTGGAACCACTTCCTGGCCGCCCAGCTCGGCGCCTCCGGCATCACCGCCAACATCGTGGCCCCGGGCACCGTCTCGGGCACCGAGTTCTTCGGCCCCCGGCTGGACGAGGCCGAGGTCTCCCGGCGGGCGGCCCGCACCCTGCTCGGCCGGATCGGCGAGTCGGGTGAGGTGGCGGCGGCGGTCTACTTCCTGGCCTCCGCCGAGGCCGGCTTCATCACCGGCGAGATCCTGCACTGCAACGGTGGCGAACTGCTCGGCCGGTAGCTGTGGGCAGGTGCTCCGGGTCTACGGTCCAGGGGCTCGGGGCTCTGCTGATGTGCGGCTCCGCCGCGTGGGCGAGGAGGTCTGGCGTGCGGGTCACTGCGAAAGTGCCTGACCAGCTACGCGACGATCACCTTGCCAGGGCCGGCGTCGCCCGCGGCGGAGCCGCAGATCAGCAAACAGTTCAGGTCGCGGCAGCGAACCTGCGCAGGCGGAGGCTGTTGGTGACCACGAAGACCGAGGAGAAGGCCATCGTGGCCCCCGCGACCACCGGATTGAGCAGGCCGGCTGCGGCGAGCGGGATCGCGGCGACGTTGTAGGCGAAGGCCCAGAACAGGTTGCCCTTGATGGTGGCGAGGGTGCGGCGGGAGAGCCGGATCGCGTCGGCTGCGGACCGCAGGTCGCCGCGGACCAGGGTCAGGTCGCTCGCCTCGATCGCGGCGTCGGTGCCGGTCCCCATGGCGAGGCCGAGGTCGGCCTGGGCCAGGGCGGCGGCGTCGTTGACCCCGTCGCCGACCATGGCGACCGAGCGGCCCTCGGCCTGCAGCCGCCGGACGGTGGCCACCTTGTCCTCGGGGAGCACCTCGGCGATCACGTCCGCGGCGTCGATGCCGACCTCGGCGGCGACCGCCTCGGCGGCGCTGCGGTTGTCACCGGTGAGCAGCATCGGCCGCAGACCGAGCGCCCGGAGTTCGGCGACGGCCAGGGCCGAGCTGGGCTTGACGGTGTCGGCGACCACCAGGACGGCCCGGGCGGCACCGTCCCAGCCGACCGAGACGGCGGTGCCGCCGGCGGCCTCGGCCGCGGCCTTCGCCCGGGCCAGGGCGGGCGGCAGGTGCTGGGCCCAGTCGGCGAGCAGCAGCTCGCGTCCGGCGATCACCGCGTGGCCGTCGACCACGCCCTGGACGCCCCGGCCGGGGACGTTCTCGAAGTTCTCGACCGGCGGGAGCTCGCCGAGCCGTTCGGTGGCGGCTGCGGCGACGGCGGCCGCGATCGGGTGCTCGGAGGCGTGCTCCAGGGCGCCGGCCAGCCGGAGCACCTCGTTCTCGGTGACCCCGTCGGCGGTGTGCACAGCGGTCAGGGACATCCGTCCGGTGGTGACGGTGCCGGTCTTGTCGAGCACGATGGTGTCCACCCGGCGGGTGGTCTCCAGCACCTCAGGGCCCTTGATCAGGATGCCGAGCTGGGCGCCGCGTCCGGTGCCGACCATCAGGGCGGTCGGGGTGGCCAGGCCGAGGGCGCAGGGGCAGGCGATGATCAGCACCGCGACGGCGGCGGTGAACGCCTCGGTCGGGCTGTTGCTGACCAGCAGCCAGCCGACCAGGGTGCCGAGTGCGATCAGGATGACCACGGGGACGAAGACGGCGGAGATCCGGTCGGCCAGCCGCTGGGCGGCGGCCTTGCCGTTCTGCGCCTCCTCGACCAGCTTGGCCATCCGGGCCAGCCGCGTGTCGGCGCCGACCCGGATGGCCTCGACCACCAGGCGGCCGCCGGCGTTGACGGTGGCCCCGGTGACGGCGTCGCCGACGGTCACCTCGACCGGGACGGCCTCACCGGTGAGCATCGAGGCGTCCACGGCGGAGCTGCCCTCGACCACGGTGCCGTCGGTGGCGATCTTCTCCCCGGGCCGGACCACGAACCGCATGCCGACCGTGAGCGCGCCGACCGGCAGCCGTACCTCGCGGCCGCCCTGGAGGACGGCGACGTCCTTGGCCCCGAGGTCGAGCAGGGCGTGCAGGGCGGCGCCCGCGCGGCGCTTGGAGCGCGCTTCCAGCCAGCGGCCGAGCAGGATCAGGGTGGTGACGACGGCGGCGGTCTCCAGGTAGAGGGTTGACGAGGCGTCACCCCCACCGCTGCCGAGGGTGAAGGCGTGCCGCATGCCGGTCATCCCGGCGTGCCCGAGGAACAGGGCCCAGACGGACCAGCCGAAGGCGGCCAGGGTGCCGAGCGAGACCAGGGTGTCCATGGTGGCCGCGCCGTGCCTGAGGTTGGTCCAGGCGGCGCGGTGGAAGGGCAGGCCGCCGTAGACCACGACCGGGCCGGTGAGCGCGAAGGCGAGCCACTGCCAGTTGTCGAACTGCAGCGCCGGGATCATCGAGAGCAGCACCACGGGCACCGAGAGCGCGGCGCTGATCAGCAGTCGCTCGCGCAGCGGATCGGGCTGGGCCGGCGGCTCGGCCGGGGCATCGGCGGTCGCGGGCGGGGCGGGCAGCTCGGCGGTGTAGCCGGTGCGCTCCACGGTGGCGATCAGGTCGGCCACGCTGACCTCGGGCGCGAAGTCGACCTGCGCCTTCTCGGTGGCGTAGTTGACGGTGGCCTCGACGCCGTCCATCCGGTTGAGCTTCTTCTCGATCCGCGCCGCGCAGGAGGCGCAGGTCATGCCGCCGATGGCGAGTTCCACCCGGTCGCGGAGGGCGCCGGGCTCTATGCCTGGGGTGGTGGTGCTCATGGCTCTTCTCTGCTCCTCGGTACGAGCGCGGGCGGTGCGGGCGAGCGGGCGGTGCGGTACGAGGGCGTACGGGGCCGCGCACGCCTGGGCGGCCCCGTACGGAGTGCTCAGGCCGAGCGGCCGACCAGCTCGTAGCCGGCCTCGTCGACGGCGGCGCGGAGCTGCTCGTCGTCCAGCGGCGTCTGCGAGGAGACGGTCACGGTGCCGGCCTTGGCGTCCGCGGCCACCTCGGTCACGCCGGGCAGGCCGGCCACCTCGGCACTGACCGACTTCTCGCAGTGGCCGCAGCTCATACCGCTGACGGAGTAGGTGACGGTGCTCGACATCGGGGCCTCCGGAGGCTTCGTTGCCCCTGGGCAGGGGCTGACTCTGACAACACCATACCCCCCTGGGGTATTCCGTGCGCCAGTGGGTGATGGTGGCGATCGTCACGATCGCCAGCAGAGAGTAACGGTCCGACGACGCAGAGTCCGCCCCGGCGGGCCGGGGCGTGTCACGTCGGGGTGGCCGGAAACGCGAGAGCGGGTGGTTCCCGGGAACCACCCGCTCTCGTCGGACCGCCCGGTCAGCCGTTCGGAGCGGCCGCCCGGCTCCGGCCGATCAGCGTCCGGAGCCAGACCAGGCCGCCGAGCGAGACCACGATCAGCCCGAGGGTGTCGTACAGCGTGTAGAGGTGGACCTGCTGGCTGGTCGGGTTCGGCATGTAGCCGAGCTCGAAGACGGCCCGCTGGAAGTCGCTCGCGGTGGTCCGGGCCACCAGCCAGACGGCGATGCCGCCGGTGCTGTCCCAGAGCGCGTGCAGCAGCGAGACGCCGAGGTAGGTGAGGATCACCGGCGCGTTGAACCGGAAGTGCGTGCCGCGCCGCTCGCGGAACAGCACCCCGCCCATGATCGCGGTCCACAGGATGTGGCCGACCGGGGCCAGGACGCCGCGCAGGATCTCGGTCTCCACCAGGTCCTTGAGCGAGAGGCCGTGGATGCTCAGCACCGCGTTGAAGGCGTAGCCGGCGCTCTCGAACGCGGCGAAGCCCGCGCCGACGGTGGCGCCGAGCACCAGGCCGTGCCGGAGGCCGGCCACCGGGATGCGGCGGGCCACCATGATCAGGGCGGCCAGCTTGACCGCCTCCTCGATCAGGCCGACGCCGACGTACATCCAGACCGAGGGGGAGATCAGGTAGGTCTCCAGCACCGAGGCGCCGAGCACCCCGATGATGCCGCCGATGCCGAAGCAGGCGGCGATCCGCTCGGTGCCCACGTCGACGGCGTAGCGCTCGTACGCCCAGACCACGAAGGTGCCGGGGACCAGGAAGCTGCCGAGCAGCACGATGGTCGGCACCAGGTTGCTGTTGTCGGTGAAGAAGGTGACGACCACGGTCGCCACCCAGAGGGCCAGGCCGATCAGGAACAGCCGGAGCCAGTGGCGGGACTGCTGGGCCGGTGGTGCGGCGGCGGGTGCGGACCACTGGGGACCGGGCGGAGGGGGAGATGGCGGGGTGTGGCTGCCGTATCCGGACATCGGTGGGGGCCTTCCCTCGATGAGTGGGCGTCACGTTCCCCGTACGGTATGACAAAAGGGGCAATTCGGGTGGTATTCGCCTGGCGGACGCGCGGATGCGAAGACCGATTACTCCGCTATGTTCGGTATGTGTCCCGGTTCACCCGAGCCCAGTCGCCCACGGCCCCCAAGGCCGCGGGGCTCTCGCCCGCGCGGCGGGAGCGCGCGCTGCTCGCCGCCGACCTGCAGGACCTGTCCTGGCGTCGACGGGCCACCCCGGCCCTGCTGGCCCTGCTGGTGGTGGTGTTCGCGGACCTGGTGACCGGGCGGGAGAGCTACCTGGCCCCGCTGATGGTGGTGGTCCCGTCGATGGCGGCGCTCACCCTGCGGCCGGTGGAACTGCTGGTGGTCTGCACGGTCGGCTTCGGCGCCCTGATCGGGCTGGGGCACTACGACCAGGTGGCCGATCTGAACAACGGTCAGTTCCTGTTCGGCGCGGTGGTCAGCTACCTGATCCTGTCGGTGTTCAGCGCCTGGGTGGCCCGGATCAGGATGCGCAGAGCCGCGGCCTTCGCCGCCGTCTCCTCGGTGGCGGAGGCCGCCCAGCGCGCCCTGCTCCGACCACCCGGCCCGGCGGTCGGGCCGCTCCGGCTGGCCGTCCGGTACGCCTCGGCGGCCGATGCCGCCCGGATCGGCGGCGACCTGTACTCGGTGCTGGAGACCCCGCACGGCACCCGGGTCCTGGTCGGCGACGTCCGGGGCAAGGGGCTCGGCGCGGTGCAGACCGCCGCCGTGGTGCTCGGGGCCTTCCGGGAGGCGGCGTACGACGAGAGCGGGCTGCTCACGGTGGCGGCCCGGGTCGAGGCCAGCGTGGAGCGGCACGTGCCCGACGGTGAGTTCACCACCGCGCTGTTCGCCGAGGTGACCCGCCCCGGCACGGTGGAGCTGCTGCACTTCGGGCACGTCCCGCCGATCATGGTGGCCCGGGACGGGACGGTGCAGGTGCTGGAGGCCAGCGACCCCTGGGTGCCGCTCGGCCTCGGCCGGCTGGCGGCCGGTGAGCCGCAGAGCATGGAGACCGCCTTCGGTCCGGAGGACGTGCTGGTGCTCTGCACCGACGGCGTGATCGAGGCCAGGCACCACCGCAGCGGCGAGTTCTACCCGCTGGCCGAACGGGTCGGCCCGCTGGTCCGGGAGGCCGCCCGGTCGGCGGCCGAGCTGGAGGTGGCGGTCGGGCGGCTGTACGCCGACCTGCTGGAGCACACCGGCGGCGAGCTGGGCGACGACGCCCTGCTGCTCCTGATCAGCCGTACCGACCTCGAACGGCCCCCGAGCTAGGCCACGTCGGCCAGCGCGCGCAGGATCAGCGCGGCCGAGGTGGCCCCGGGGTCCTGGTGGCCGACGCTGCGCGGGCCCAGGTACGACGCCCGGCCCTTGCGGGCCCGGAGCGGGACGGTGTCCAGCGCGCCCTGTTCGGCGGCGGCCGCCGCGTCGGCGTACGAGCCGGTCCGCCCGAAGGCGGCCAGCGCCGGGGTCCAGGCGTCCACGATGGTCTTGTCGCCCGGGGCGGCGCCGCCCAGCCGCTCGACCGCGGCCAGCCCGGCGGCCAGTGCCGAGCCGAAGTCACCGCCCTCGGTCAGTGCCGCGCCCATCGCCCGGAACGCCTTCCCGTACAGCGGCCCGGAGGCGCCGCCGACCTTGGAGATCAGCGTGCTGCCCGCCTTGGTGAGCACCGCGCCGGCCGAGTCCAGGCCCTCGATCGCGGGCAGTACGGCGCTGAAGCCCCGGTGCAGGTTCGCGCCGTGGTCGCCGTCGCCGATCGCCGCGTCCAGGTCGGTCAGTTCCTGCTGCCGCCGCTCGACGGCGGCCGCGACGGCCCGCAGCCAGTCCAGGGCGAGGGTGGTGTTCATTCCGGCGTTCCTCTCAGGACCAGCGCAGGGCGGGGGTGGTCACCGGGGCGTCCCAGAGTTCGAGCAGTTCCGGGTCGGCCTTGGTGAGGGTCAGTGCGAAGCCGGCCATGTCGAGGCTGGTGACGTAGTTGCCGACCAGGTTGCGGGCGATCCGGATCCCGCGCCCGGCCAGCCGTTCGGCGACCGCGCCGTAGACCACGTACAGCTCGATCAGCGGGGTGCCGCCGAGCCCGGTCAGCAGGGCGATCACCTCGTCCCCGGCGGTGAGGTGGTGGTCGGCCAGGATGGTGTCGACCACCTCGGCGGCCAGTTCGGCGGCCGGGCGCAGCGGCTCGCGGCGGCGGCCCGGTTCGCCGTGGATGCCGACGCCGACCTCGATCTCGTCCGCCGGGAGGTCGAAGCCCGGCTTCCCGGCGGCCGGGACGGTGGCGGCGGTGAGCGCGATGGCGAAGGAGCGGGAGGCGGCGTTGACCCGGTCGCCGAGGGCGGCCACCTCGTCGAGGCCGGCGCCGCGCTCGGCCAGCGCACCGGCGGTCTTCTCGACCAGCACGGTGGCGCCGGTGCCCCGGCGGCCGGCCGTCCAGGTGGAGTCCTCCACCGCGACGTCGTCGTTCACCAGCACGGTGCGGACCTCGATGCCCTCGTCGGCGGCCAGTTCGGCGGCGAGTTCGAAGTTCAGCACGTCACCGGTGTAGTTCTTCACCACGAAGACCACGCCCGCGCCGCTGTGCACCGACTGCGCGGCGGCCAGCAGCTGGTCGGGCACGGGGGAGGTGAACACCTCGCCCGGGCAGGCCGCGTCGAGCATGCCGGGGCCGACGAAGCCGCCGTGCAGCGGTTCGTGCCCGGAGCCGCCGCCGGAGACCAGCGCGACCTTCGGGACGGTCGGCCGGCCGGACCGGGTGATCACCCGGTTCTCCCGATCCACGGTCAACTCGGGGTGGGCCGCCGCGAATCCGGCCAGCGCGTCGGCCACCACCGTCTCCGGGGCGTTGATCAGTTTCTTCACGACCGGCTCTCCTCGCGGTGGCGACGGGTGCTGCGGCCGACGTTACGTCAACCGGGGCGGCCCGGCCTCCGGTACGACACGCCAGGACCGAACTGGTCGGGGGTGGACGGCGGATGGCCCTGGGTATGGTCGGGGCATGGGCGCGTACGTGGGCATCGTTCTGGTCTCGCACAGTCCCGGCCTGGCGGCCGGGCTCCGGCACCTGCTGGCCGAACTCGACTCCGGGAACGTCCGGGTGCTGCTCGCGGCGGGGACCGAGGACGGCGCGCTCGGCACCAGCTACGACCTGATCGTGGCGGCCGTCGCGGCGGCGGACTCCGGGGCCGGGGTGGTGGTGCTGGCGGATCTGGGCAGCTCGGTGCTGACCACGCTGGCCGCCCTGGAGGACCACCCGGCGGAGCGGGCCAGGCTGGTGGACGCGCCGTTCGTGGAGGGCGCGGTGGCCGCCCTGGTCACCGCCTCGACCGGGGCCGCGCTGGCCGAGGTGGTGGCGGCGGCCGGGGACGCCCGGGGCTACCGGAAGTTCTGAGCCGGGGTCAGCTCACTTGGCGTCCGCGTAGGAGTCCACCACGGCGGTGCTGAGCGGGAAGCGCACCGGGGTGTCGCCGAACACCAGCCGCCGGGCCTCCTCGCCGGCCTCGGTGACCGCCTCGACCACCTGGTCGGCCAGGTTGACCGGGGTGTGCACCATCACCTCGTCGTGCTGGAAGAAGACCAGGTGCGGCCGGTCCGCCCCGGTGCCCAGCGGCGTCAGCCGGCGGCGCAGCGAGGCCAGCAGGGCGAGCGCCCAGTCCGCTCCGCTGGCCTGGATCACGAAGTTGCGGGTGAACCGGCCGCGCGCCCGGGCCGAACGCCCGCCCGCCTCCCCGGCGGTCTCCGGAGCCTCCGTCAGATCCAGCCAGTCGGCGGACGGCGGTGGGCAGGTGCGGCCCAGCCGGGACCGGACGATGCCGCCCTCCTCCCCGGTGCGGGCCGCCGCCTCGACGTAGCCCATCGCCGTCGGGTACCTGCGGCGCAGGGTGGCCAGCAGCGGGCCGATGTCCCCGCTGGTCTGGCCGTACATCGCGCCGAGCAGGCCGAGCTTGGCCTTCTCCCGGTCGCCCTGGAACGCCTGGGCGGCCAGCGCCGCGTACAGGTCGCCCTCGGCCGCCGACCGGGCCAGACCGCTGTCACCGGAGAGCGCGGCCAGCACCCGGGGCTCCAGCTGGGCCGCGTCCGCCACCACCAGGGCCCAGCCCGGGTCGGCCACCACCGCGCCGCGCAGGATCCGCGGGATCTGCAGCGCCCCGCCGCCCCGGCTGGCCCACCGGCCGGACACCACCCCACCGACCACGTACTCCGGCCGGAACCGGCCGCCGCGGGCCCAGGCGTCCTGCCACGCCCAGCCGTGCGCGGCGTGGATCCGGGACAGCTCCTTGTAACGGATCATCAGCCGGGCCGCCGGGTGGTCGATCTCGCGCAGCTCCCACACCCGGGTCGAGCTCAGCCGGATGCCCTGGTCGGCGAACGCCTTCAGCACCTGGGCGTGCGAGTCGGGGTTGAACGGGCGGGCACCGAGCGCCTGCTGCAACTCGACCGACAGCTCGGCGAGCAGCTTGGGCTGGGTGCCGGGCACCTGCGGGCGGGGGCCGAGCAGGTCGGTCAGCAGCCGGTCGTGCCGGTCGGACCGCCACGGCAGGCCGTCGTACGTGATCTCGGTGGCCAGCAGCGCCCCGGCCGACTCGGCGGCCACCAGCAGCCGGAACAGGCCGGGCTGCTCGACCAGCGCGATCCGGCGCAGCTGCTCGGCGTGCACCGCCACCACCGCCGTCAGCTGGTCGGTGCTGGGCGGCAGTTGCAGTCGGTCCGGCGCGAACAGGCTGTCCTGGTCCTCGCCGCCGGCGGTCTCCGGCAGGTCGGCCGGGACCGGCAGCCCACGCAGCCGCGCCCACGCGGCGCCGAGCGACCGGGGCTCGCCCCAGGCCCCCTCGTACCCGAGCAGCAACGCCTCCACCAGCCGCAGGTCGTGACACCGGCTCACCCGGAGCGGGAGCAGCGGCGCGTACGCGCTGTCGGCCGCCGCCCAGACCCAGCGGGGCTGCCCGGCCGCCTCCCGCTGCGCCACCGCAGCGGCCAGGTCGGCCACCTGCTCCGGCGGCCCGAGCGGCACCCCGTCCTCGCCGAGCGGCTGCAAGCGCCCACCCGCCCCGTGCGGAGCGGGCACAACGGCAATCCGTGGCGCCACGGGGCCTCCTCACACATCGGACACAGGTTCGCCCCGACCGTACCGGCCCCTACCGACACTTCCCGTCAGGCACACGCTCTGGGCAAGTGCTCAAGCATCTACGGTCCAGAGCCCCGAGCCCCTGATGGTTGAGCCCGGAGTGCAGGTGACCGGGGCCCCTGTCTTCCGGTAGGTGTGCCCGAGTGCCTAGGGTCGGGGTCATGAGCGACAACCCTTTCTTCGAGCCCAGCACCCTGGTGTTCGAGCTCCCGCCCTTCGCCGCCATCCGGGAAGAGCACCACCTGCCCGCCTTCGACCGCGGCATGGCCGACCAGCTCGCCGAGATCGCGGCCATCACGTCCGACCCGGAGCCGCCGAGCTTCGACAACACGGTTGTGGCGCTGGAGCGTTCCGGTGCGCTGCTGCGCCGGGTGCGCCTGGTCTTCGACAACCGGAACAGCTCCGACACCACCCCGGGACTGCAGGCGCTGGACGCCGAGCTGAGCCCCCGGCTGGCCGCGCACCAGGACACCATCCTGCTCGACCCGGCGCTGTTCGCCCGGTTCGAGGCGCTGCACCGGGTGCGGGCCGAACTCGGCCTGGACGCCGAGAGCCTGCGGCTGCTGGAGCGGCACCACACCCGTTTCGTCCGGGCCGGGGTCCGGCTGCCGGCCGAGGGGCAGCTGCGGTTGCGGGAGATCAACGGCCGGCTGGCCTCGGCCCAGGCGGCGTTCCGGCAGAACGTGTTCACCGACACCCGGGCCCGGGCCGTGGTGGTGGAGCGCGCCGAGGAGCTGGCCGGCCTGTCGGCCGATGCGGTGGCCGCGGCCGCGGTGAACGGCCGGGCGCTCGGCCGGGACGGCTCGTACGTGCTGAGCCTGAAGAACTTCACCAACCAGTCCGAACTGGCCGAGCTCACCGACCGGGAGCTGCGGGCCCGGCTGCTGGCCGCCTCGGTGGACCGGGCGGTGGAGAGCAACGGGCCGCTGGCGATCGAGCTGGCCGGGCTGCGGGCCGAGCGGGCCGAGCTGCTCGGGTACCCGAGCCACGCCGCGTACGTGGTGGCCGACGAGACGGCCGGGACGGTCGGGGCGGTCGAGGAGCTGTTCGCCCGGCTGATCCCGCCGGCGGTCGCGAACGCGCAGGAGGAGGGCCGGAAGCTGGCGGAGTTCGCCGAACGGGCCGACGGGGTCACCGACTTCGCGGCGCACGACTGGCTGTACTACTCCGAGCGGGTCCGGCAGGCCGAGTACAGCCTGGACGCGGCCGAGCTGCGCCCGTACTTCGAGCTGGAGCGGGTGCTGCACGACGGGGTGTTCTTCGCCGCCGGGCTGGCCTACGGGCTGACCTTCACCGAGCGGGCCGACCTGACGGGGTACCACCCCGACGCGCGGGTCTTCGAGGTGTTCGAGGCGGACGGTTCCTCGCTGGGCCTGTTCCTCGGCGACTTCCACGCCCGGGAGTCGAAGGGCGGCGGGGCCTGGATGAACGAACTCGTCCAGCAGTCCGAGCTGTTGGGGCAGCGGCCGGTGGTGGTGAACAACCTCAACATCGCCCACCCGGCGGCCGGTGAGCCCGCGCTGCTGACCTGGGACGAGGTGCGGACGCTGTTCCACGAGTTCGGCCACGCCCTGCACGGGCTGTTCTCGGCGGTGCGCTACCCGCTGTTCTCGGGCACCGAGGTGCCGCGTGACTTCGTCGAGTTCCCGTCCCAGGTGAACGAGATGTGGATGACCAGGCCCGAGGTGCTGGCCAACTACGCCAAGCACCACCTGACCGGCGAGCCGCTGCCCGCCGAGCTGGTCGAGCGGATGGCCGCGGCCGAGCGGTTCGGGCAGGGCTTCCGCACCGTGGAGTACCTGGCCGCCGCGCTGCTGGACTGGGCCTGGCACACCGTGCCCGCCGGTGAACAGATCGAGGACGCCCGGGAGTTCGAGGCAGCCGTGCTGGCCAAGGCCGGGCTGGGCGACCCGCTGGTGCCGCCGCGCTACCGGAGCACCTACTTCAGCCACGTGTTCTCCAACGACTACAGCGCCGGGTACTACGCGTACATCTGGTCCGAGGTGCTGGACGCCGACACGGTGCGCTGGTTCGGGACGAACGGCCGCAGCGTCCGGGAGAGCGGGGAGGTCTTCCGGGCCGAACTGCTCTCCCGGGGCGGCAGCGTGGACGCGCTGGACTGCTTCCGCGCCGTGGTCGGCCGGGACCCGGAGATCGCCCCGCTGCTGAGCCGGCGCGGCCTGGACGGCTGACCGGGCCGGCCCGGGTTCAGCGGGCGCTGATCCGAACCGTCACGGTGGTGCCGGGGCGGGCCGGCGGCAGCAGGATCCGGGCCACCCCGGCCCGGTCGCCCCGGGGTTGGTCGACGTCCAGCACCGAAGCCCGGGCGCCGGTCACGGTGACCCGGGCGCCGTGCGGGTAGGCGGTGCCGGGCAGGCTGATCTCGGTCCAGCCGCCGCTGCCCCCGGCGGTGCGGCCGCCGGTGACGAAGGTCAGGGTGTACGTGCCGTCCCGGTGGCTCTCGGCGCCGGGGGTGCCCGCCAGGGCCCGGGCGTACGGGCCGAAGACCGGCTCGTTGCCGGGGGCCGGGCGGCCGTCCGGGCCGAGCGCGCAGTAGCCGCCGGCGCCCTTGCACCAGTACCACATGGCCCAGCCCGAGGCGAAGCCGTTCATCGCCGCGACCTGACGCTTCACCAGCTCGGCGTTGCCCGGCCGCCGGGAGTCGGGCGGCCCCCACTCGCCGACCAGCACCGGCAGGTGGTGGGCCGTCGGGTAGGCGGTGATCGCGGCGAGGTAGTTCTCCACGAAGCCGCCGGACGGGTCCCAGTCCCGGCCCGCCTCGACCGCGGTGTCGTAGAAGTGCGGGGCGTAGCCCAGCCGGTCGGCGCCCGAGCGCGGGTCGCCGAAGGACGGCAGCTGCGTCGGCACGCCCTGGCCGACCAGCACGGTCGGTTCGACGAACAGCCAGGACCGGCTGTCGACCTGCCGGACGGCCGTGATCAGCCGGCGGTACATCCCGGCCAGCCGGCCCAGCTCCAGCTCGGCCGAGGCGGCCACCAGCACGGCCGGGTCGGTCGGGTCGCCGGGGATCGGGCCGGACGGCTCGTTGAACAGGTCATAGCCCAACAGTGAGCGGTGGTCGCGGAGTTCGCGGGCCAGTCGGGTGTAGAAGTCGGCCTGCCAGCGGCGCAGGTCGGCGTCGTCGTAGAGATGGGTGAAGGCGGCCTGCACGGCCGGCTGGAAGTAGCCGGCGAACCAGTCGTCCGGGTCCTCCTCGAACGGCAGGCCGTCGTCCCGGGTGGCCCAGAGCGGGATGCCCCGGTCGCCGCCGCCGAACTTCGGTCCGTAGACGTCCTGGTGGAAGTCGACCAGGGCCAGCAGGCCGTACTTCTCGGCCCAGTTGAGCACCCGGTGCAGCCGGGCCAGCTCGGTCCGGTCCAGCTGCCCCCGGGTCGGCTCCAGCCGGTTCCAGGAGATCGCCACCCGGACCAGGGTGAAGCCGTGTTCGGCGGCGGAGCGCAGGTCGCCCTCGGTCGCCTCGGCGTACTTGTCGACATTGAAGCCGCGCAGCTGGAGCACCCGTCCGGACTGGTCGGTCAGGTGGGTCCGGCCGTCGGCGGTGGTCACCGTCCCGGTCGGGAAGTCGGCCCGCGGGTGGCGGTCGCCCTGGCGGTCGGCGTCCTGGTGGGCGGCGGCCTCGACCGGCAGCGCGGCGCCGGCCAGGACGGCGACGGTGGCCAGGGACAGGGCGGCGGCGGTACGGCGGACACGCACGGGGCACCTCGCGGCGGGGCATGGGGGTGGGGTGCGCCGATCCTGCCGCACGCCGGGGATGGGCACAAGAGGTGAGTACGACTCATGTTCTGCGCCCGCTCGGGCGCTACCCGAGCGCCCCGGGCAGCGGGGCGGCCGCCGCCAGCCGGCCCCAGAGCAGATCGGCCAGCGCCTGCACCATCCGGGCCCGGGGGCAGGGCCGCTGGTCCAACCACCAGTCCCCGGCCGCCAGCACCATGCCGGTGATCGAACGGCCCCAGGTCTCGGCCAGCAGCGGCGCGTCCGGGCCGAGGTCGACCTGCTCCCGGACCGCCCGGGTGATCTCCTCGGCGATCTGCCGCAGGGCCGGCGCCAGCGCCTGGCCCGCCCCGGCCGGATCGCCGGACTCCGGGTGGGTCAGCAGCCGGTACACCTGCGGGCGGGACTCGATGCCCGCGAGGTAGACGTCCAGCACGTGTTCGACCCGGTCGCGGCGCTCCAGCGGCTCGTTCAGCGCGGCCCGGACGGCGGCCAGCAGGCCGCTGGTGTGACGCTCGGTCAGGGCCCGGATCAGGCCGGTCCGGTCGCCGAAGTGCCGGTACAGGATCGGCTTGGTGATGCCCGCCTCGGCGGCGATCGCGTTCATGCTCGCGCCGGGGCCGTCGCGCTGGACGACCCGGTCGGCCGCGTTCAGCAGTTGCTCGCGGCGGGGCTCGGCGGCGGTCGGCGGCTGCTCGCGGCGGGGCTCTGTGGACACGGTGACGCTCCTCGCTCGGCCGTTGACACGGATTACCAATCAGTAGCAGACTCGCGGCATGTTACCCGGGGTAACACCCCGATGGCGTGGGCCTTTCCGGTCCGCACTCCCGTCCCGGAGGCAACCCGTATGAGCACCTTCTCCCTCGACCCAGGCCCGGACCAGCTCGCCGTCCGGGACTGGCTGCACGGTTTCGCCGCCGATGTGATGCGCCCGGCCGCCGCCGAGTGGGACGAGCGCGAGGAGACCCCCTGGCCGGTCATCCAGGAGGCCGCCAAGATCGGCATCTACTCGCTGGACTTCTACGCCCAGCAGTACTTCGACCCCTCCGGCGTCGGCATCCCGATCGCGATGGAGGAGCTGTTCTGGGGCGACGCGGGCCTCGGCCTGGCCATCGTCGGCACCACGCTGGCCGCCGTCGCGGTGCTGGCCAACGGCACCGACGAGCAGATCGGCACCTGGGCGCCGCAGATGTTCGGCACGCCGGACGACGTCAAGGTGGCCGCCTTCTGCTCCTCCGAGCCGGACGCAGGCTCGGACGTCTCGGCGCTGCGCACCCGCGCGGTGTACGACGAGGCGAAGGACGAGTGGGTGCTGAACGGCACCAAGACCTGGGCGACCAACGGCGGGATCGCCGCCGTGCACGTGGTGGTCGCCACCGTCGACCCGGCGCTCGGCGCCCGGGGGCAGGCCTCCTTCGTGGTGCCGCCCGGTACGCCCGGCCTGAGCCAGGGTCAGAAGTTCAAGAAGCACGGCATCCGCGCCTCGCACACCGCCGAGGTAGTGCTGGACGGGGTCCGGATACCCGGCAGCTGCCTGCTCGGCGGCAAGGAGAAGCTGGACGAGCGGCTGGCCAGGGCCCGCGAGGGCACCAAGCGCTCCGGCGGCAAGAACGCCGCGATGGCCACCTTCGAGGCGTCCCGCCCCGCCGTCGGCGCCCAGGCGATCGGCATCGCCCGGGCCGCGTACGAGGTGGCCCTGGACTACGCGAAGACCCGGGTGCAGTTCGGCCGCCCGATCATCGACAACCAGGGCGTGGCCTTCCAGCTGGCCGACATGAAGACCCGGATCGACGCGGCCCGACTGCTGGTCTGGCGGGCCTCCTGGATGGCGGCCAACAACCAGCCGTTCACCTCGGCCGAGGGCTCGATGTCCAAGCTGTACGCGGGTGAGACGGCCAAGTTCGTGACGGCGCAGGCGATGCAGATCCTCGGTGGCAACGGCTTCACCCGGGAGTACCCGGTGGAGCGGATGCACCGGGACAGCGCGATCTACACCATCTTCGAGGGCACCAGCGAGATCCAGCGGCTGGTGATCGCCCGGGCCGTCTCGGGGATGCCGATCCGCTAGAAGTTCGGTCGGCGGCGTTCCAGGAACGCCGCCAACCCCTCGCGGACGTCCGGTGCGTGGCGGGACTTGCGCTCCCACGGAGCCAGCGCCGCCGCCGGGTCGTCCGCGGCCAGCGCGGCCTTGGCGGCGCCGATGGTCTGCGGCGAGCGGGTCGCCAGCAGCTCGGCGAACTCCCGGGCCCGGGCGTCCAGTCGGTCGGCCGGCAGCACCTCGTCGGCCAGACCGAACAGCTCGGCCCGCCGGGCGTCCACCAACTCGCCGGAGAACAGCAGGTACTTGGCCCGGGCCGGGCCGACCAGCCGGGCCAGCCGGACGGTCGGCACGGCCGGGTAGACCACCCCGAGCTTGGCCGGGGTGATGCCCAGCAGGGCGTCCTCGGCGACGAACCGCAGGTCGCAGGCGGCCGCCAACTGGCAGCCACCGCCCACGCAGTGGCCGTGCACCACGGCGATGGTCGGGTGCGGGAAGGCGGCCAGCGCCTCCTCGGCCGCGACGTTCTCGGCGTGGTAGGCGTCGGCCAGGTCGGGGTCGGCGTAGATCCGGGTCAGCTCGCCGATGTCCGCCCCGGCGCTGAAGGTGCCCCCGGCGCCGGTCAGCAGCAGCACCCGGACCCCGGGCGCGGCCGCCAGCCGGTCCAGCAGGCCGGGCAGGGCCCGCCACATCGCCCCGGTGACGGCGTTCCGGCGCTCCGGCCGGTCCAGCAGCAGGGTGGCGACGGGGCCGTCGACCGAGGCCCGCAGGCCGGTCACGCCGGTTTCGAACTGCTGGGGCACGGTCGCCTCCTCGAAGGGTGTCCCGTCACCCTTCCACAGCGGGCCGGTCCGGGACCACGGCGGTGACTGTGATCTCCACCAACTGGCCGGTGTAGCCGAGCGTGGTGACGCCGAGCAGGGTCGAGCTGTGCGGACCGGCGCTCAGTGCCGAGGCGTTGACCAGGTCCCAGACCTCGGAGAGCGGCTCGGGCCGGTCGGCCACCACGTAGACGGTGCTGGCCACCACCCGGTCCAGCCCGCTGCCGACCGAGGCCAGCGCGGTCTCCAGGTTGCCGAGCACCTGCCGGGTCTGGGCCGGGAGGTCACCCGGGCCGACCAGGTCGCCGTCGGCGTCCAGCGGCACCCCGCCGGCCAGGAAGACCAGCCGCTCACCGGCCTCGACCAGGACGGTGTGCGCGTACCCCGGGGGCGGGAACAGGGCGGGGACGGTGCGGTGCTCGGCCATCGGGCGCTCCAAGGGGGCTGGCGGATCGTCAGCCGCTCATCCTCAACGGGCAAGGCCCGGCTGTCACTTGGTTTTCTGCCACTCGTGGGCGAGCATCGACCAGATCTCGTAGTCCAGCCGGACGCCCCGGAACTCGACGTGCTCGCGCAGCGTCCCGTCCAGGTGCATGCCGAGCTTCTGGGCCACCGCCCGGCTCCGGGTGTTGACCGTGCTGTTCCACCACTCGGCCCGGTGCAGGCCGCGCACCGTGAAGGCGTGGTCCAGCAACCGCCGGACGGCGGCCGTGATCAGCCCCCGGCCCTGGCCGGCCGGCTCGGACCAGGCGCCGATCTCGCAGGTGCCGGCCTTGGTGTCGAAGGCCACGAACATCACGCCGCCCACCAGCGTCCCGTCCAGCTGCCCGGTGTCGGTGGCCTGCCGGTCGGCGTAGCGCTGCAGGGTGGCCCGGGCGGAGTCCAGGTCGGTGCTGAAGGTGGCCCACGGGATCCACGGGTCGACGTTGGCCCGGGCCCGGTCGATGTGGGTCAGGAACTCGGCGGCCTGCCACGGCTGGAGGGGGCGCAGCTCGGCGTCCTCGGTGAGCGGTACGGCGTACATGGGGCCCTCCCCGGGCGGATGGTCGGACGTACATAACAAACGTTTGGTAGGTACCCTAGCGCCATGACGCCAGCCCGTGGAGACCATGACGCCCGCCGGTCCGAGGTCTCCGCGGCGGTCTGGCGGGTGCTGGCCGAGCGGGGCTTCGGCGGCCTGACGCTGCGCGCGGTGGCGGCCGAACTGAACGCCAGCACCGGGATGCTCACCCACTACTTCCCGAACAAGCGGGCCCTGCTGACGTACGCGCTGGACCTGCTCGACCGGCACACGGTGGAGCGGCCGCGCCCGGCGGCCGAGCGCACCTCGCCGGCCGACGGCGGGCGGGCGCTGCTGCGCGCGGTCCTGCTGGACATCCTGCCGCTCACCCCGGAAGGGGTGGCCGGCAACCGGATCTGGGTCGGCTCCTGGGACGCGGCGCTGTCCGACCCGGAGCTGGCGGCCGACCACGCGGCCCGCTACCGCCGGGCCCGGGAGCGGATCACCGAGCTGGTCGGGCAGGCCAGGGAACAGGGCGAGCTGCTGGGGGAGGCGGGCGTCGAGGAGGTGGCGGCGGGGGCCCAGAGCTTCGTGCTGGGGCTGGTGGTGCAGGCACTGTTCGCCCCGGCCGACTTCCCGCCGGAGCGGCAGGTCGAGTTGCTGGACCGGTACCTGGACGGGCTCTGAGGCCGAGATGGGGCGGGGCCGGTGCACTGCGAGGCCGGGGCGCTGGGCCGGGGGAGCGGGGCCGGTGCACTGCGGGGCCGAGGCCGGGATCCGGCGGCCGGTGGGGTGGTGCTGGTGCCCCCAGCAGGATTCGAACCTGCGACCTACCGCTTAGAAGGCGGGTGCTCTATCCGCTGAGCTATGGGGGCGTGACGACATCGGCCCGGGTGGGCTTCGGTCGGCCTGCGGGGTCCGGGACAGGATAAGGGTGCCCAGATACTCAGCCGGGTCTTCAAGCACCGTGCGTGGTGTGTCGGCACCGGTTGAGCGGTCCGATAATCGCAGGTGGCGGCCGGGCATGCAGCGCCCTGACCGCTTCTGGCGCCGGACGTTGTGCAGTCGTTACGGGGCTGTCTCCCCACCTGTTATGGATTCGGTGCGGAGAATGGACCGGCCGGAGGGGCGGGTGGGGGGAGGTTTTGGCTTCCTTCGGTCGGATGACGTGCGCGGATGCGCCGACCGGCCACCCCTTCGGGGAGCGTCGCCCAGCGGCAGGCCCGGCCAGTACTTGTCATGGCCCCGAAAAACTGACGTCAAGTCAGCTGGAAATCGGAGCCGATTCACTCCGGAGAGTGATCCCGGTTATCCACAAGTACGAGTTTTCCCCAGGATTTCGAAACGCTCGGGATCGTTTTCCCCGGCCCGGCATCCTCTTCCCCGTCGGCGTGATTTCACCCGGTGATTCCCGATGGACGGAGAGTGTTCCGATGAACGAGACGATGGTGACCATGATCGGAAATGTCGCCACGGTGGTGAGCTACTCGCAAACCGCCGCCGGCGTCCCGGTGGCGAACTTCCGGATGGCCGCCACCGAGCGCCGCTACGACCGGGAGAAGGGCGACTGGGTGGACGGTGAGACGAGCTGGGTCACCGTCACCGCCTGGCGCTGGCTGGCGGCCAACGTGGTGAGTTCGCTCAGCAAGGGCGACCCGGTGGTGGTCAGCGGGCGGCTGCGGGTCCGGGAGTGGGGCGAGGAGGACAAGCGGCGCTGCGTGGTGGAGATCGACGCCCGGGTGGTCGGCCACGACCTCGGCCGGGGGACGACCGCGTTCCGCTGGGCGGTCCAGGCCAAACCCGATCTGGTGCTGGGTCGTTCGGGTCGGGAGGAGTCCGCCGCCGGGCCCGCGGCCGCCCGCTCCGGTCCCCGGTCGGCCGCGCTCGCCGGGGCGCTGCCCGGCCAGGCGTCGGCCGGGCAGGCGGTGCCGGAGTGGATCGTCGCCGCGGTCGGGTCCAGGCAGGCGGCGATGGCCGGAGCCACCGCCGGAGCCACCGCCGGGGCCACCGCCGGGGATGAGTCGGCCACGGCCGGTGCGGAGGGGGCGACCGGGGCCGAAGTGAGCGGTGGTGTGCGGGAGGTGGAACCGGGAGGTGTCGAAATTGCAAGCAGTGATCGAGTAGCCGTCGGCTGAGACCGATGCTGATCACTGTTCGGCACTTCGAGCCCGACGGAGTGCCCGGTTGGAAAGGCCCCTGATTGGGAGTGAGAATCTGGCGGGTCGTCAGTACACCGCTACGATGAGCTGCTTGATAACAATATAGATACGGAACCGTCCGCGTTTGGCACGGAGGTTTGCCAGCGGCCTCCGGTCAATAAGATGCCTCTGGTTCACACAAGTGCGGCGGTGTCACAGGGTGCGTCGCTTTGCAAGGCGGGCTGCCATCGGCAAGGCCCAGCCCGGAGGGGTCAACTAGATGTTCCACAAGCAGGGGCGGGCTCTCTCCCGCATAGCCGGTGTCATGCTCGCGTCGAGCATGCTGCTGGGCAGCGGGATGATGCTGGCGGGCGCGGCCAGCGCCGCCGGTTCGGAGACGACCGGGGCGAAGGCGAAGCTGAAGCCGGGCGTCCGGTTCAGCGAGACCATCAGCTACGAGCGTGACGGTCACAAGTACGAGGTGCAGGGCGGCATCCTCCAGTTGGAGACCGAGGACGAGAAGATCCTCGACACCTACTGCATCGACCTGCTCAACCCCACCCAGCCCAGCGCGGACTACACCGAGACCGGGTGGGCCTCCAGCTCGCTGGCCGGGAAGCCCGAGGAGGCCGGGAAGATCCTCTGGATCCTCCGCAACTCCTTCCCGCAGCAGAGCATCGAGAAGCTGCGTGAGGCCACCAAGATCGCGGACCTCAGTCAGGACGACGCGGCGGCCGGTACCCAGGCCGCGATCTGGCACTTCTCCGACGGTGTCGACGCGGTCCCGGACGACCCGCAGGCCAAGCAGCTGACCGAGTACCTGCGCCAGAAGGCGGTCAAGCTCGAGGAGCCGAAGCCGACCCTCAGCCTCAGCCCCGCCGCGGTCTCCGGCAAGAGCGGCGACCTGCTCGGCCCGATCACCGTCACCACGAACGGCGCGTCGGTGTCGCTGGCGCTGGACGAGGCGGGCACCAAGGCCAACCTGAGCATCACCGACAAGGCGGGCAAGGCGGTCAAGACCGCCAAGAACGGCGACGAGATCTACGCCAAGTCCCCGGCCGGCGCGAACCCGGGCAACGCCACCATCAAGGCCGGCACCTCCGCCGAGGTCTCGGTCGGCCGCGCCTTCACCGGGGTGAACGCCCAGGGCAAGCACAGCCAGACGCTGATCCTGGCCGGCTCCCAGCCCGTCCCGGTCACCGCCTCGGTGGCCGTCAACTGGGCCCCGACCGGCCCGATCCCGGCCGTCTCCGCCAAGGTCGACTGCGTGCAGGGCGCCGTGGTCGTGACCGCGGCCAACAACGGTGACCAGGACTTCACCTTCACCCTGTCCGGCCAGACCGTCACCGTCCCGCCGGGCGGCACCAAGAGCGTCCCGGTCAAGGTCGCCGAGGACACCGCGTACGACATCGTGGTCAGCGGCCCGAACGGCTTCAAGCAGGAGTTCAAGGGCGTCCTGAACTGCAAGACCGACACCGCGAGCTCGCCGACCCCGAAGGCCCCGTCGGCCAGCCCGAGCGGCCCGGTGCTCGCCAACACCGGTGGCGGCGGTCAGACCCCGCTGCTCGCCGGCATCGCCGGTGCCCTGGTGATCGGCGGCGCCGCCGCGGTCTTCACCCTGCGTCGCCGCGGTCGTCACAGCCGCGCCTGACCGGCCGAGCCGACTCCGCCGACCGGCGGATCCGCAGCCCGGAGCCGATCCGGCCCCGTTCCCTCCGCAGCCGAGGGGGCGGGGCCGGTCCCGTTCCCGAAGATCGCGTTCGGGGGCGTGGGCCGCGTGCGGCACAATGGAAGGCTGTAACCCGAATACTCACCGACGACGCCGGAGCGATCTCACGTGGCGGAATACATCTACACCATGCGCAAGGTGCGCAAGGCCATTGGCGACAAGGTCATCCTTGACGACGTGACGCTGAGCTTCCTCCCTGGGGCGAAGATCGGTGTCGTCGGCCCTAACGGTGCTGGTAAGTCCACGGTGCTGAAGATGATGGCCGGCCTGCAGCAGCCCTCGAACGGCGATGCCTTCCTGTCGCCGGGCTTCACCGTCGGCATGCTCCTGCAGGAGCCTCCGCTCGACGAGTCCAAGACCGTCCTGGAGAACGTCGAGGACGGCGTCAAGGAGATCAAGGGCAAGCTCGACCGCTTCAACGAGATCGCCGAGCTGATGGCGACGGACTACTCCGACGCGCTGCTCGACGAGATGGGCAAGCTTCAGGAGGACCTGGACCACGCCGAGGCGTGGGACCTGGACGCCCAGCTGGAGCAGGCCATGGACGCGCTGGGCTGCCCGCCCGGCGACTGGCCGGTCACCAAGCTCTCCGGCGGTGAGCGCCGCCGCGTTGCGCTCTGCAAGCTGCTGCTCGAGGCGCCCGACCTGCTGCTGCTCGACGAGCCCACCAACCACCTCGACGCCGAGTCGGTGAACTGGCTGGAGCAGCACCTGGAGAAGTACAAGGGCACCGTGGTCGCGGTCACCCACGACCGGTACTTCCTGGACAACGTCGCCCAGTGGATCCTGGAGCTCGACCGCGGTCGCGCCTACCCCTACGAGGGCAACTACTCCACCTACCTGGAGACGAAGCAGACCCGTCTCAAGGTCGAGGGCCAGAAGGACGCCAAGCGCGCCAAGCGGCTCAAGGAGGAGTTGGAGTGGGTCCGCTCCAACGCCAAGGGCCGTCAGGTCAAGTCCAAGGCCCGCCTCGCCCGTTACGAGGAGATGGCGGCCGAGGCCGACAAGATGCGGAAGCTGGACTTCGAGGAGATCCAGATCCCGCCGGGCCCGCGCCTGGGCGCCATCGTGATCGAGACCAACAACCTCTCGAAGTCGTTCGGCGAGAAGCTGCTGATCGACGACCTGAGCTTCACCCTGCCGCGCAACGGCATCGTCGGCGTGATCGGCCCGAACGGCGCCGGCAAGACCACGCTGTTCAAGATGCTGCTCGACATGGAGAAGCCGGACTCCGGCAGCGTCAAGGTCGGCGAGACGGTCAAGATCAGCTACGTCGACCAGTCGCGTGCCAACATCGACCCGAAGAAGACGCTCTGGGAGGTCGTCTCCGACGGCCTGGACTGGATCAACGTCGGCAACGTCGAGATGCCGTCCCGGGCCTACGTCTCGGCGTTCGGCTTCAAGGGTCCGGACCAGCAGAAGCCGGCCGGGGTGCTCTCCGGTGGTGAGCGCAACCGCCTCAACCTGGCGCTGACCCTCAAGCAGGGCGGCAACCTGCTGCTCCTCGACGAGCCCACCAACGACCTGGACGTCGAGACCCTCTCCTCGCTGGAGAACGCGCTGCTGGAGTTCCCCGGCTGCGCCGTGGTCATCTCGCACGACCGGTGGTTCCTGGACCGGGTGACCACCCACATCCTCGCGTACGAGGGTGAGAGCAAGTGGTTCTGGTTCGAGGGCAACTTCGAGTCGTACGAGAAGAACAAGATCGAGCGGCTCGGCGCCGACGCTGCCCGCCCGCACCGGGCCACCTACCGGAAGCTGACCCGGGACTGACACCTTGCAGCAACCACGGCCCGGCAGACTGCCCCTGGGGCGGTCTGCCGGGCCGCCGCCCGTGAGCCACCGGCGGACAACCGGTCCTGACGGGCAATCGGATTCTTGAGGAGATCGACCGTGGCACGCCACATCTACGCCTGCCCCCTGCGGTGGTCCGACATGGACGCCTTCGGACACGTGAACAACGTGGTCTTCCTGCGCTACCTGGAGGAGGCCCGGATCGACTTCATGTTCACCCAGGCCGGCGCCGCCGGCGCCGGGGAGTTCGCGGGTGGCTCGGTGGTGGCCCGGCACGAGATCGACTACAAGCTCCCGCTGGTGCACCGGCCCGAGCCGGTCACCATCGAGACCTGGGTGACCAAGATCGGCGGCGCCTCGCTGACCGTCGACTACGAGATCAAGGACATCGCCGAGGACGGCACCGAGACGGTCTACGTCCGGGCCTCCACCGTGGTGGTCCCGTACGACCTGGCGGCCGCCCGCCCGCGCCGGATCAGCCCGGTGGAGCGGGAGTTCCTCAGCCGGTTCATGGACGGGGCCGAGCAGACCCCGGCCGCCGCGGCCGCCTGACCCGTCGCAGCCCGGCCCGTCGTGGCCCCCTGATCCCGTCACCGACCCGTACCCGAGTGAGCTGATCCGTTGACCGCCGCCCGCCTTCCGCTCGCCGACGTCACCGAGGCCGCCGACCTGGCGGCGTTCCTGGAGAGGTTGCTGCGCTTCGACCGGGCCGCCGCCGTACGGCTGCAGATCGTCCGGGCCGAGCCGGGGCCGGTGCTGGCGGTGTTCGGGCGGCTGCCGCTGGGGAGCTCCGGGGTGCTGGCCGTGCGCAGCGCCCGGCTGCTCGGCGAGGACGTCGCGGAGGCCGATCTGACCGTCTCCGCCGGGCAGTTGCTGGAGAGCGTCGACGAGTCGGCGGCCACCCTCGGCCTGCCCGCCCCGGTCACCGGCCCGGCCTGGGCCGGCCTGCTGCCGCCGCGCTCGCGCTGGGAGCGCACCGGTGTCACCACCGCGCCCGTGGTGCTGCCGGAACTGCAGTCCGCCGTCCGGGAGTTCAAGCAGCGCACGGCCGAGATCCCGGAGCACCACCGGACGCGCACGCTGCTCGACGGGCTCGCCGACGAGATCTGGTCCCGTCCGCTCGGTGCGATGCCCGAGCTCCCGCTCCGGGCCGCGCACGCCGCCTACGTGGTCGGCTTCCTCACCCCGGACGCCCCGCTCACCGCGCACCGCTCCGGCAGTTGGCTGCGGCTGAGCGCCCCGGCCGGCTCGGTCGCGCTGCGCACCGTCGTCCCGGGCGCCGGCCTCGGGTTCGGCCCGCTGCGCTGAGCCGCGCTGTACCGGGCCGGGTCGGCTGCGCCGGCCGGGTTCAGCCCGCCGTGTTGACCATCGAGGCGGCGGCGTAGGCGAGGTAGTCCCAGAGCTGGCGCTCCGCGTCGGCGGGCAGCTCCAGGGAGTCGACGGCGGTGCGCATGTGCCGCAGCCAGGCGTCGTGGGCGGCCCGGTCGACCTTGAACGGGACGTGCCGCATCCGCAGCCGGGGGTGGCCGCGCTCGTCGCTGTACGTGCGGGGGCCGCCCCAGTACTGCATCAGGAACAGCGTGAGCCGCTCCTCCGCCGGGCCGAGGTCCTGCTCCGGGTACATCGGGCGCAGCAGTTCGTCCTCGGCGACACCCTGGTAGAAGACGTGCACCAGCCGTCGGAAGGTCGGCTCGCCACCGATTTGTTCGAAGAACGTCGCCTCGTCAGTCACTTGACCATGGTCGCAGACCGCTCCGGCGGTCGTACACCAGGACCATCGGACCAGGGCCGAGGTCCTGGTCCCCACCCTCGGCCCCGGGGCGGACGGCGGGGCGGGCCGGTCGGTGGGGGCCGGGGCCCCCACCGACGGTCGGTCAGGCGCGGTGCAGGGTGATCGTGGTCCAGGCGCCGATGTGCACCCGGTCACCGTCGTTCAGCGGGATCGCGGTGTGCGGGGGGACCGCCTCCGCCCCGTTGTTCACCGTGGTGCCGTTGGTCGAGTCCTGGTCGACCAGCACCCAGCTGCCGTCGGCCTGTTCGGCCAGCAGCGCGTGCTGGTGCGAGGCACCCGGGTCCTCCGGCGGGACGGAGAGGTCGATCTCCGGCACGGTGCCCCGGTGCTGGCTGCGGCGGCCGATCCGGAGCTGGCCGCGGCCGCTGAGCGGGATCCGGCGCTCGGGGCAGTAGGGCGGGAAGAACAGCCCGGCCGCCTCCGGCCCGCTGCGGGCCATCATGTCGGTGAAGTAGTCGCGGTCGGCCGAGACCACCGCGATCCAGGTCGACCTGGCCGGGGGAGCGCCCGGCGGCTGCAGGTGGAAGGAGGTGCCGAACTCGTCACCCGGGGCACTGCCCGGCTGTGCGTAGGTCGGTCCCGAGTCGAAGCTCTCCAGCCCCTCCGAACCCTGGAAGGACGGGTTCTTCCGGAACGAGGTGCCCGGCTGCTCGAACTGGCCGTGGCCGCCCTGGGCACCCGGCGGGAACGGCGAGGGCTCCGGGGTCGGCGCGGGCGGCGGCACCGGCGGCTGGTAGGGCGCGGGCGTCGGCGGGCTGGGCGGCAGCGGCGGCTGGTACGGCGCGGGTGCCGGCACCGGCCCGGGGCCGGGCGGCGGGAAGCCCCCGTACGCGGCCGGCGGGCGCTGCTGCTGCTGGCTCGCGGGCGAGGAGAGCTCGTAGTCGAAGCCGCACTCCTCGCAGTACCGGCCGGTCTGCGGGGTCCGGCAGATCGGGCAGGTCAGCAGACCGGCCGTGAGGTCGGACTGGGCGTACTGCCCGGCCTGCTCCGGGTACGGCGCGGGCCGGCCCGGCTGGGCGTACTGCCCGGCCCCGGGCTGTCCGCCCTGGACCGGATGCGCGCCCTGCCCCGGCTGGGTGTACTGCGGCGCGGGCGGCGGAGTGTTCGGCTGTCCGGTGGGGACGCCCTGCGGCTGGGTGTGCCCGCTGACGAAGGGCGACGATCCCGGCACGGACAGCCCCGGCGGAGGGGTCATCGGGAAGCCGCAGAAGTCGCACCAGTCCTCGGCCTGCGACTCGTGGCCCCTAGGGCAGATCGGCATCAGGTCCCCCACATCTCCAGCGGTCCGGTTCGGCCCCCCGAGCCGGTCACTTCTTCACCCGGACGGTCTTGGTCGAACGGGTGTCCAGCGTCATCGAGTCGGCTTCGCTCACGTTCTTACGGAACCGAACGGTACCCTCCTTCGGATCGACCACGTCGACCACCTTCTGCAGCAGCTTGAAGGTGCTCTCGTTGCCGGTCCGGTGGGCGATCCGAACGGCCGCGCCGAGCTTGGCGGTTGCCAGATCGACGTCCCCCGCGCGGTGCGCCTCCAACCCCTCCTGGATCGAGGAGGCCAGCTCGGCCTGCCCGGTGAAGTGGGCGACCTGCGGGCTGATCCGGGTCGAGGAGGCCAGGTCGTCGGTCCAGACCGCGCGCACCAGACCCTGGGAGAGCACCTCGGTGGTCCCGTCGGGTTGGGGAAGCAGCAGGCTGATCCGGGCCGCCAGCATCTCGTTGCCGACCTCGGCGGCGGGCACCTCGATGCACACGTGGTAGTCGCGGCTCTCGTCCCCCCAGGAGCCGGTCGGGTAGTCCCCGGCCCGGGGCCCGGCCTCGGCCCGACGGTCCGTCAGGTCCTCCAGGTTCGGGGTGACCTGCTTGACGAACTTGATCACCGCGTTGGCCGGGGTCCAGACCCGCAGCGCCACGTCGGCGACCTGCTTGCCCATCGCCTGCACCATCATCTGCTGGAAGTCCTCGGCCAGCCCGGACGGCTCGGCGACGATGTCCACCGTGCCCAGCAGGGCCGAGGAGATCTTGCGCAGCTCGGTCACCTCCCAGTCGGTGCCGACGCCCCGGCAGTCCACCGTGAACAGGCCTGCGGCCTGGCCGAGCACCCGCTCCAGGTCGGCGGCCTTCTCGTGCTCGTTCCGGCCGTCGGTGAGCAGGATGCCGTGCCGGATGGCTATGTCCGAGCGGCTCTCGAAGAGCTGCTTGGCCTTGGTCAGCCAGGTGCCGATCGCGGTGCCGCCGTTGGCGGTCAGCTTGCGCAGCGCCTCCTTGGCCTGCGCCCGGGTGGCCTGGTCAGCGATCGCCAGCCGGCCGCCGCCCGGGTAGACGTCCTTGGCCTCGTGGGTGCCGGCCACCACCGCGAAGGCGACGCCGTCGCGGATGGTGTCGATGGCGACCGCGGTGGCCTCGCGCGCGTTGCGCAGCTTGGCGGCGGGGTAGTCCATCGAGCCCGAGCAGTCGACCATGATCACCACGGCGGCGGCCGCACCGGCGTCCCGGGCCAGCGGCTGCCCGCCGGAGGTGCCGCCGCCGGTCGCGGTGACGGTGACGATGGCGTTCACCTCGCGGGCGCCTTCGGCCAGGTACTCGTTCTGGAAGATGTCGACGCTGAAACTCGGGTGGGACCGGGACAGAACGGCCATCGCTGCTCCTGTCGGGCAATCGGTGGTTCGGCGGACGGGTGGACGGAGTCGGGTGAGTGGTCGTCAGCTTCCGCTGCCGGACCGGTGGAGCTGGAGGGTCGGGGACGAGTGGAGCGGCGCCGCCCCGGTGCTGGCGGCCTGCAGCGGCACGGTCCGCACGGTGGTCTCGGCCGGCGGGCTGATCGGCAGCACCGCCACCGTGATGTTGTCGTGGCCGCCCGCCGTCACCGCGAAGTCGACCAGTTCGCGGGCGGCGGCCAGCGGTTCGGAGCGGGCGTCGGGGCGGACCCGTTCGGCCAGGTCGGCGGCGGCCTCGGCGTAGTTCCACAGACCGTCGGTGCAGACCAGCAGCACGCCGGGCACGTGCGGGGTGAAGCTCACGGTGTGCGGCTCGACCTCCTCGGCGTCCGCGCCCAGCCAGCCGGTGATCGCGTGGGCCCGCGGGTCGGCGTACGCCTCGGCCTCGCTCATCAGCCCGATCGCCACCACCCGGGCCGCCCAGGAGTCGTCCTCGGTCAGCCGGTACGCCACGGCGGACTCCCGGTCGTCCGGGATCCAGTACGCCCTGGTGTCGCCGACCCAGCCGATGGTGACCAGGCCGGCGGCGGAGACCGCGCTGACGTAGGTGCAGGCGGGGGCGTTCTGGCTGCCGCCCGGTGTCGGGACGCCGTCCTTGGCCAGCTCGGCCACCGCCCGGGCCGCCACCCCGATCGCCTCCCGCATCGCCTGGTCGGGGCGCCGCCCGCGCGGTAGGGCGGCCAGCAGGTGGGCGGCGGCGGCCTGGACCGCGGTGGCCGACGCCTCGTCGGGCCGGGCCGAGGAGGAGACCCCGTCGCAGACCACCGCGAGCACGGCCGGCTCGCCGCCGGGCAGGTGGGTGGCGGCCACCGTGAAGGCGTCCTCGTTGCGGTGGTGCCGCAGCCCCCGGTCGGTGACCCCGGCGACGCCGTCCGCCGTCAGTTCCTGGTGGTCGCGCGGCCGGGGCTGGGCGCCGCCGCAGCTCTCGCAGTACCCGTCCGCCGCCAGCTCGGTCGAGTCGCAGTGCACGCAGCGCGGCACCGGGGCACCGGCCGCCGCCGTCCCGGCGGCGGCCGACGGCACGTCATCGGTCACGTTCAGGCCGCAGGCCCCGCAGTAGTCGTCCTCCGGGTCCAGCGGCTCGGCACAGCTCGGGCACCTGGTCTGCTGCTGCGGCATCGGTTCACACCCACGTCCGGGGGCGGGCACGGTTCGCCCGCTCCACCATCTCGATCCTGATCTCGGCCCGGTCGGTCAACCGCGCCAGTACTCGATAGGAGTGTTCCAGGGCGAAGCGCAGTTCCCGCTCAACGGCCCGATGTCCCAGCACGTCGAGCGTGCCGGGGGCACCCTCGGCGGACCCACCCGCCGCGCCGCCGGCCGAACCGGCCAGCACCCAGTCCAGGGAGGCGTTCAGGACCTCGACCGAGAGCTCCTCGGTGCGCCTGGCGTCCAGCGAGAGCGCCGCCAGCTGGGCCGAGCAGCGGGCCAGTTCGGGCCCGAGCGGCTCCTCCGGGGCGCGCCCGCGCAGCCGGGCCCGCAGGGTGGCGATCCGGGCGGCGGTGTAGTGCGCGGACGCCTCGGGCACCGCCTCCAGGGCGGCCACCGCGCCGGGCCGGTCGCCGGCCGCCAGCAGCACCCGGGCCAGGCCGAACGCGGCGCTGACGTAGGCCCGGTCGGTGCTGCCGACCAGGCGGTAGAACTCGGCGGCGTCCTGGCCGTTGCCGAGCAGCTCGGCGCAGACGGCCAGCGCCAGCTTGGGCGCGGCCTCGCCGGGGAAGGCGTCGTAGAGCGCGTCGAAGGCGGCGGCGGCCTGCTCGGCCCGCCCGGCCGAGAGCTCGGCCAGCCCGCGGTACCAGACCACCCGCCAGTCGTCGCCGTGGTCCTGCTCCAGGGCCGCCAGCTCGGTCTCGGCCTCCTCCCGGGCGCCGAGCTCCAGCTGGGCCCGGAGCGCCCGCAGCCGCAGCTCGACGGAGCCGGCCGGTGCAGTGGCCAGCGCGGCCAGCGCCTCGGCCGGGGCACTCGCGACCAGGGTGGCCAGGAAGCCGGCCCCGGGGTCGGCGGGGTCCACCCGGGGGACCGGCAGGGCCAGCGCGGCGGCGGCCGGGTCGAGCGGATCGGGCGTCAGCTCGCTGTCCACCACCCGCAGTTCCGGGCCGAACAGGGTGGACAGCGCCGGTCGCGGCCGCCCGTCCTGCAGCGCGAGCAGCTCCCGCAGCACGCCGGTGAGCTGGTCGGCCATCTCCTCGGCGGAGCCGAACCGGCGGGCCGGGTCCGGGTCGGTGGCCCGGACCAGCAGGCGGTAGTACGACTCGTACCGGGCGAACAGCGGTACCCGCTCGGGGCCGGGCAGCTCGAACTGGAAGGTGCTGTTGTAGCCCTGGAAGTCGAAGGTCAGCACGGCCAGCGTGCGGGCCACCGTGTACAGGTCGGAGGCGACCGAGGGGCCGTCGGTGGCGATCTCCGGGGCCTGGTAGCCGACGGTGCCGTAGATCGGGCCGTCGTCACCGGAGCGGGAGACCGCGCCGAGGTCGATGATCTTGAGCGAGTCCTCGCTCTGGATCACGTTGTCGATCTTGAAGTC
The DNA here is from genome assembly GCF_045041205.1 of Kitasatospora sp. NBC_00070. Classification (NCBI taxonomy): domain Bacteria; kingdom Bacillati; phylum Actinomycetota; class Actinomycetes; order Kitasatosporales; family Streptomycetaceae; genus Kitasatospora; species Kitasatospora sp. NBC_00070. The sequence goes on from NZ_CP108247.1 coordinate 5,345,264, forward strand.
GCAGTACACCAGCCCCCGCCCGTGCAGGTAGCCGAGCGCGGGCAGCGCCTCCAGCGCGTACGCGATCGCCTGCTCCACCGGCAGCGGCTCGCGCCGGCCGTCCGGCGTGCGGCGCTCGTTGGCGATGTCCTTCAGCGACTTGCCGCCGATGTACTCCATCACGATGTAGCCGTCGGTGGAGCCGGAGCGCAGGTCGGGGTGCTCGACGAAGTTGATGATGCGGACGATGTTCGGGTGGTCCACCTCGGCCAGGAAGCGGCGCTCGGCGATGGCCACCGCCAGGGCGTCCTGGTCACCGGTGTCCAGCAGGCCCTTGAGCACCACCCAGCGGTCGTTCACCCGGCGGTCCACCGCGAGGTAGATCCAGCCGAGCCCGCCGTGCGCCAGGCAGCCCAGCACCTCGTACTGACCGCCCACCAGGTCGCCCCGGGTCAGCTTGGGCGTGAACGAGTACGGCGTGCCGCACTTGGTGCAGAAGCCGTCCGGGCGGCCCGGGACGCCGTTCTTCTCCCGGCCCACCGGGGCGTCGCACTTGCTGCAGAACCGCTTGCGCTCGGGCACCTGAGGGTCGGTCAGCACCGCCGCGCCCGGGTCAGCCGAGGGGATGCTCGGGACGCTCACCAGGCCGGCGCCCAGGTTGCCGCGCCGGCCGGTGCCGCTGCCGGAGCTGCCGGTGCCGCTGCGGACCGAGACCGAACGGCCGCTGCCGGTCCGGGTGGACCGGTGCGAGCGGGACCGCCCCGACATGGTCCGGGAGGAGACCGAGCCCGAGTGCGCCTCGGTCCTGGCCGAGGGCACGAACGGCAGGGCGCCGCCCTCGGCGGCCAGGCCGCACTCGTCGCAGTAGCCGTCGGCGTCGATCGTGCCGGTGCAGTCCGGCCGGGTGCAGGAGGCCCCGGCCCCCGAGCCGGACACCGGGCCCGCCACCGCCACCTTCGCGGAGGCCGTGGCCAGCGGGGCCAGTCCGCACTCGTCGCAGTAACCGTCGCCGTCGATCGTCCCCGAGCCGGAGCACTCCGGTCGGGTGCAGGTCTCACCCATTGCCCTGATCCCCCTGTCCGTCCTGGTACTGGTCCACCCGCTCCACCCGGTCCGCCGGGGCGGCCGGCCGCAGTGCCTGCTGGAACCGGGCCACCGCCTCGGCCGCCGCCCGCAGGTCGCACGGTGCGCTCCAGAGCAGCCAACGGGCCTTCTCGAAGCGCTCGATCACCACCGGGTCCTCGGCCACCCCGAGCCGGGCGGCCATCGCCTTGTACGCCTCCAGCCGCCCGCGCAGCTCGGCCCGGACGGCCAGCGGCTGGGCCACCTCGGTCAGCGACTGCCGGGCCCGGCCGAGCTCCCTGGCGGCCACCTCCTCCAGGGTGTCCAGCAGCGGTGCCAGCCGGTGCCACTGCCCGGTCTGCTGCAACTCGACCGCGAGGCCGATCCGTTCGCGCAGCGCCGAGGCCGGGCCCGGTACGGCGGGCACCTCGGTCGCGGCGATCTTCGCGAGCACCTCGCCGCGGGCCCGGCGGGCCTCCGCCAGCGTGGCGTCGGCCCGTTGCAGCAGGTCGCCGACCTGCTGGAGCCGCTCGTGCGCCTCGTCGCGCAGCCGGAGCAGCCCGTCCAGCTCCATCCGGACGCCGTCCAGCGCCCGCCCGGCCCGGTCGAACCGCTCGGTGTCCACCACCCCGGCCACCGCCCCGGGGCCCAGGGCGCCGCCGCCCGAGCCGCGCTGCGCGGGGACCCGGCCGGGCCGCCAGAGCGCCAGCGGATCGCTCCGCACCTCGGTCCGCAGCTCGGTCAACTCCCGCTCCAGGCCGTCCAGGTCGTCGGCCAGCGGGTGGACGCCGGGGCGCACCCCGAGCGAGCCGGAGAGCATCCGGACCCGGCCCAGCTCGGCCAGCAGCAGGTCGATCCTGGCGGGCAGCGCGGACCAGACCGCGTCGCTGGCCGCCACCACCTCGTACACCGTGGCGTACCAGGCGTTCATCCGCTCCAGCAGCTCGGCCAGGCTGATCCGCTCGACCAGCCGGACCGGCACCGGGCCGCCGGTGTCCGGGAGTTGGCTGCCCGAGACGGTCACGGCCGGGCCGCCGAGCAGTTCGCTCAGCTCGGCCAGCTCCGCCCCGCCCGGCCGGCTGCGGCGGGCCCGGACGGCCACCGCCGAGGCCAGCGCCTCCGCGTAGCGGTCGAACAGCGCCCAGAGCAGGTTCAGCCCGGGCTCGGCCACCGACCAGCGCTCCAGGGTCCGCCCGCTCAGCGCGGCGCCCTCCAGCAACCGGCGGCCCGGGTGCTCCTGGAGGGCGAGCAGCGCGGCCTCCACCGCGTCGCGCTCCGCCCCCAGCCGCGCCAGCGCGCGGTCCACCTCCTCCCGGCTCATCACCGGGCCGGCAGCTCCTGCGAACGCCACGTCATTCCTTCCAGTCTCGCGGTATCTCGGTGCGCGATCTCACGGTGCCCGTCCTACGGCAGGTAGGGCACGGAGTTGGTGCCCATGCTGGGGGCCAACCAGCGGGTGTAGGCGGCCTGCCAGCCGCCGTTCGCCCGGTAGTCCAGCAGGATCTGGTTCACCAGCGCGGTGAGGTCGGTGTCCTCCTGCTTGAGTCCGATCCCGAGCTTCGCCGGGATGATGTTCTCATCGACCAGCCGGACGGTCGGGTCCTGGGCGGCCTGGGCCGCGGCCAGCGAGGAGTCGGTCAGGGTCGCGTCGACCTTGCCGAGCTGCATCAGCACCAGGCAGTCGAGCTGGTTCTCCACGATGGTGACCGAGCTGGTGCCGTACCCGGGCTTCTTGAACTCGACCTCGGAGGAGGACTGCTGGGCCGCGCAGACACGCTTGCCCTTTACCCCCTCGGCCACCGTGGCCGACTTGTCCGACTTCGGCACCACCAGGCGCTGCCCGGTGGAGAAGTACGGGGCGGAGAACGCGATGTCCTTGCGGCGGTCGCAGTTGATGGTCATGGTGCGGACCACCATGTCGACCGTCCCGTTGCGGATCGCCTCGATCCGCTTGGCCGTGGTCACCGTCCGGAAGGTGATCTTGTTCGGGTCGCCCAGCACGGTCTTGGCGATTGCCCGGGACAGCTCGATGTCGAAGCCCTCCAGCTGGCCGCTCTGCGGGTTCCGGAAGCCCCAGTTGTAGCTGTTCTGGTCCACCCCGACGATCAGGCTGCCCCTGGCCTGGATCTCCCGCACCTTCCGCCCGGACAGCGACGGACTGGCAGCCGGGGTCTGCTCGGAGCAGTCCCCGGTGGGATCGGCGGCCGGCGCCTGCGGGGCCGCGGCCGGAGCGGCGGCGACTCCCGGCGTGCCGTGGGAGGTTCCGGCCCCCACCAGACCGGCGGCGAGCGCCGCAGCGACGACCAGTGCCCTGGTCCGTACCGTACGCACAGTCAGCTCCCCCATCGCCCGCTACCGGTACTCCGCCAGACGGCGGCCGAGGCCGACCGTCACTCCTGCCGCCGCCAGCAGCGCCAGTACCGCGGCACCCACCGCCAGCCCGGTCAGCCCGCCGGCCACGCCCTTCGCCGAGTGGTCGAAGACCGCCAGCTCGGCCGCCGCGGCCTTGCCCAACTGCTCGTCCAGCGCGGCGAACACGGCCTCGCTGGTGTCCGTCCCGCCCGGGCCGACCACGGCCTTGACGGCGGCCGCGTAGTCGTCGCCCTGCTCGGCGGCCTGGTGCTTGGCGTCCCAGGCCGGGAACAGCTTCCTGGCCTGCTCCAGCGCCGACCGGGCGTCCTTCGGCGCGTCCAGCAGGGCCACCTCCAGGCTGCCGCCGGCCGTCCGGGTCTTCCCGTCCGCGACCGGGTCGCCGGCCAGCTCGGCGCTGTACCGCCCCCAGTCCTTGTCGTACGAGTCCGAGCCGCCCCGGGCCACCAGGTCCAGGTTCTCCGCCGCCCGGGACTGCAGGGCCTGGATCCGGGCCTGGTTGAGCACCCGGAGCGGTACGGCGCCGTGCGACCGGCTGTCGTCGAGGTCCATCCCGGCGGTGACGGTGCCGACGGTCAGCCAGAGCAGCCCGGCCAGCACCGCCGCCGTGGCGCCCAGCAGCCCGATGTTGAACACCCGGTTGGTCCGGCGCAGCAGCAGCAGCTGGCACCAGCCGAGCATCCCGAGCGTCAGCAGGCCCAGCACGAACGCCGTCCAGGGGAAGGCTCCGGCGGCCGCGTAGTCCTGGTCCAGCCGCCGGTTCTCCGCGTCCGCCAGCTTCTGCGCGGCGGGCAGCATGGCGCCCTGCATCTGCTTGGAGGCGTACCGCAGGTAGGCGCCGCCGAGCGGCAGCCCCTGCCGGTCGTTGGCCCGGGCGGTCTCCACCAGGCCGGCGTACTGCGGGAGTTGCTGGTTCAGCTCGGCCACCCAGCGCTGGGCCTCCGAGCTGGCGTCGGTCCGCGCGGCGGCCTGGGCGAGCAGCCGGGCCGCGGTGGACAGGTCGCCCTCGTACCGCTGGCGCAGGGCCGCCGGGGCGTCCCCGGCGAGCAGGAACGCGGAGGCCGCGGTGGTGTCCGCGTCCGCCAGCGAGCGGTAGATCTCGGCCGCGTCCTGGCTGAGCGGCTGACTGTGCGTCACCACCTGGTCGGCGGCCCGCGCCCGGACACTCACCTGCCAGGCCGTCAGGGCGCCGAACAGCACCACCAGCGCGGTCAGCACCACCGTGGCCGCCCGCAGCCGGGCCGGTGCGGTACCGGTCAGCTCGCGCAGCCGCTGCTGTATCGCCGTCGGCGGTGCCGTCGCCGTCACTGCCGGCGGACGCCCGCCTGTCACCACCGGTGTCGCCACCTGCCCCACCCTCCCCCTGGACCCTCCGCGTTCGGAGTGCGGTCCGTTGCGAGCAGTATGGCCGTCGGGTCCGACCGCCACACTCGAGTTGCGCCGATCTTGAGGTTCCGGCGGCTCCCAGGAGCCCGGCCGGTCGCCGTCGGAGGTGTTCTCCGTCACGGGCGACGCGGGACGCACCCTATGCGGTTCCCGTCGGCCGGGACCAGGGCGGGGTGGGGGCGGAGCCAGGCCCTCCGGGGGAAGGAGGACCGTCGCCCTACGATGGAGCCCATGCGTCTGCTCGGAACCATCACCCCCGACCGCCCGCTGATCGTGGTCGCCGTCGAGGAGGAGGCCGCCCACCTGGGCGACTCGCTCCCGGTCCTGCTCACCGGCGTCGGGAAGGTGAACGCCTCGGTGGCGCTGGCCACCGTGCTCGCGCGGGGCGAGCGGCCCGCCGAGATCCTCAATCTCGGCACGGCGGGCGCGCTGCGCCCCGGCTGGGAGGGCACCCACGAGATCGGCCGGGTGCTCCAGCACGACCTCGACACCCCGGTGCTGCGCGCGCTCACCGGCCGGACGTACGGCGCCCCGATCGAGCTGGACGTGGCCGGCGGCCCGGTGCTCGCCACCGGTGACCTGTTCGTCTCCGACCCGGTGGCCCGGGACCGGCTGGCCGGGCAGGCCGACCTGGTCGACATGGAGGGCTACGCGATCGCCACGGTGGCCCGCCGGGCCGAGGTGCCGCTGCGGCTGATCAAGCACGTGAGCGACGAGGCGGGCACCGGTGCGGACCGCACCTGGCGCGAGTCGGTCGACTCCTGCGCCAAGCACCTCGCCGGCTGGCTCCGCGACCAGGGGCACTGACGGCCCGTCGGGAGCCGGATCAGACCGCCTTCAGCACGGCCTCGGTGTCGACCACCTTGGCGAACCGCATCGCGTGCAGCACCGCGCCGGTGGCCTTGGCCAGCTGCTCGGCCGGGATGCGCTCACCGTCCGGGCCCGCCATCGCGAAGGTGTGCATGGCGTCGATCGGGAAGACCACGTCGTAGCCGAGGTTGCCGCCCATCCGGGCGGTGGTCTCGTTCGACACATTTGGATTGGCAGCATGATGGGAAGATGATCACTCGCCCTGCCCATCAGCAACCTCCGGCGACATCTCCCGGATCAACTGCAGCGCGTCGTCGAGCGACCCGAGCAGGCGCTCGAACTGAATGATGAGCTGCGGCCGCGGGATGGAACCGAGATCCAACCTGCGGGCTGCGACGAGATCGTCAGCGGCCATGCTGTAGCGGGTCTGCTGGCCAGGGCACGGCAGGTAGGGGGGAGGGGCCGTTGAGTGGTCGTTCAAGTTGATCTCACCTTGCAGAAGGCCGGAAGGCCATGTGGGGCGACTGAAGGTATCGGTAGGGACTGACGAGTGCGCCGAATATCCCACAAATCTGTGTGCAAGTTTGCCAAGCATGGCAAAGACTCCGCAGGTCAGTAGGGGCAAGCGTTGATGGGTGCCAACTGATGATCATGTCGTGGAGCTGCAACGGAACAGGCGGGAGGTGGGCGCTCGGATCCGGCGTCTGCGGCTCGCCGCTGGGCTCTCACAGGTGCAGCTGGCCGAGCGTGTCGGGCTGGACCACCGGACGATCAGCCGCATGGAGAACGGAGTGCACAGCACGAATCTCGACGTCCTATGGCTGACCGCACACGGCCTACGACTCGACCTGTGGCGCTTCTTCCGCGACGATTGACTCCGGGCACCCGCGGTGGTTGGTGATGGCGTCGGCCCAGGCGTTGATGGCGCCGGCGTACTCTCCCCGCCCGTAGCCGCCGCAGCGGTGGCAGTGGCCGGAGGTCAGCTCAGGCTCGGCCACGGTCGACCTCCGTCAGGTAGCGATTGCGGCGGATCCAGGCATGGACACCCTCGTCGGTGGCGTGGAGTTCCAGCTCTCCGGCCGTCTGGACGAGAGCCCCAGTCTGGGTGTCGCGGATCGCCCACAGGCCCGGCAGGACGCGGCCGTTCTCGCTAATGCCGCCGAGCTGCTGCTCGGGCCGATAGCGGTCATCGGTGGTCACAGCGCCGACCCCAGGTGCGGGGTGCAGAGCACGGTGACGACGACGTCACGGACAACGCCGTTGCCGCGTACTTCGATCGTCTCGTCCGGGTGGAGGGGCGGGACTGTGGTGTCGCAGACGCGGCAGGCGCTGCCCTTGAGCTGGCGGCTCGTCAGATGCGCCCAGGGTGAGACGGCTTGCAGCCCGTCGGTTGTCTCTGCCATGACTCAATGATCGAGTGGCTTGGGCGATTGCAATATGCGCGAACCCGTCACAACGATAGACGCCACGCGTCAATATGAAGGCGTGACGACGTCAATTGCCGACGCAGACCGCACGCCTCGCCGGGTCGATCGAACGACTCGCCGACACTCTGAGCGCACTGCCAAGGAGATCCGCCTCCGCGGTATCCGCGAGGACCTGACGATCACCGAAGTGGTCGACCAGATCATCGTGACTCTGCCCGAGGTTCACCCGCTGGAGGCCCACCGGTGGGCCCGAGGTTGGGACCGCGCAGAGCTCTCGACACGAATTGATCTGGCCTACGCCGACGACGGTCTGCGCTGGCCGGGGCTGTCGGACACGGAGATCTGCAGGTGGGAGCATGGCCAGCGCCGCCCCTCCGACGAACGCATCGACTACCTGTGCCGCGTGTACGAGACCAGGCCCGACCGGCTGGGCTACGGGCGTGACTACAGTGGGGCCATGCTGGGACACCTGGAGCAGGCGGGTCTCGTGGACCTCTTCCCGCGCACCAACATCGAATCCAAGGCGGACTTGATCTCGCGGATACGGGGCGCCCGTGAGCAGATCACGATGTTCGGCCTGACCCGTAACTTCTACGGGTCCGACGAGATGCTGCCGCTGTTCACCGCGAAGTCGCGGGAGGTGCCGGTCCGGGTCTTCATCATGGATCCGCACTGCGCGTCGCGCCGGGACCGGTACCGGCTGGAGCCGGCCGAGGCCGCGATGGAGGACCCGGCTCGGTACGAACGCGAGGTGCTCCGTCCGCTCGCCGAGGCGGTGGCCCGGGACGGTGGCGACCTCAAGATCTATCTGTACGACTTCCCGTGCAGCTTCGCCATGGAGCGCGTTGACGACTCGATCCGCGTGATGCTCTACGGCCACGGCAAGCGCGGCACCGACGGGCCCATCATGACGTTCGACAGCGGATCCGAGTACCACGCCTACTTCGCTGAGCAACTGGCGTGGATGCAGCGGCTTGCCGATGCGGAGGAGATCCCGGAGCCGTGGCGATCCAAGGGCGTCAAGGTGTGGGAGTACGGCGCCTGAGCCCGGACGCACGAATCGCCCCGCCCTCCACATGCGAGGGCGGGGCGGAGAGTTGTCGGAGCGTCACTCTAAGATGCTGGCCATGATCTGGAAGCTGATGGCCGCGTTCCCCGCCTCCAACGGAGTCCCGTTCCTCACCACTGAGGCGGAGGCCGACACGGCCGACGAAGCACTCGACCTGTTCCAGCGAGACCAGACCGAGAAGATCACGGCGGCGCTCCAGCAGGCAGGGGCGGAGGGTGCCATGGAGGTCATCTGCGCGGTGTTCCCGCCTGGCTACAAGGCGGGCGATAAGGCCGTGGCCGCCCGCAAGGTCGTTTTCGTCACGCTTCCGAAGTAGCTGTCGCCCCGGACGCACGAACCCGCCCCGCCCTCCACGTCGGAGGGCGGGGCGGTGGTGATTCAGGGCACGCGAATGAGGGGTACGTCGGCGGGGTCCGGCTCGGGCACGTCGGCGCCGAGCCGTCGCAGCGCGGTCTCCAGGACGAGGATGTAGCGGCGCAGGGCCCGGATGGTCAGGTCCTGCAGACGGGACCGCTCGCGCTGGGCTTCCTGTTCCTTCGTCAGGTCGGCGACGGCCGCGCCGAGACGGAGCACCTCGGAGGCCAAGCCCGCGATGGTCGTCAGGTCCTCCTTGCGTGGGCGGGCCGGGCCCGCCTCCTCGGGCACGGGGCGCTCCACGCCCGGTGGCAAGCGGGAGATCCGGGCCACCAGCACCGACGTGACGGCGCCGATCAGGGTCACGATGACAGCCCATATCGTGTTCTCACTGCCCATCGCGCCGCCTCCCTTCGCACGTACAGATCCGACGTCTCCTCCCCGTGACAGCGGCGATGATCAGCAGTCCCCCGAGTGGCGCGGCCAGCAGCGGCACGGACGCCCACGCCTGCCGGTACTCGCCGGTGGCGCCGGCCGCCAGGTAGGCCAGGCCCCAGATCGTGGGCGGGGCAGCGGCCGCGGCGAACCCCCACGTGTCCCGGCCGGACCGCCGGGTCGCCGCGACACAGGCGACCAGCCCGCAGACGATCCAGGCGACGCCCCAGCAGTGCAGGCCCATCAGGCTCGTGATGACGGACGCCGCCCGGATCAGGCCGGCACGCGGGGTCGTCATCAGACCGATGCCGTAGATGATCCACAGGGTGCCGTACGAGAGTAGTGCGGTGCCGCGCCAGCCGAGCCGGCGGCGCCAGGCGGCCGGCGCGGCCACGGTCAGACTCCCGGGATGGCGCTCGCGCTGTTCTTCTCACCGAACGCCCGGGCCGCGATGCCCTTGAGCAGGGTGGCGGCAGCGGCGAGGCCGCCGGTGCCCATGGCCTGCCAGAACGACACGTGCAGCATGTCGGCCGGGCCCGCGGCGGTGACGATCGCCGCCTCGGCCGCCAGAAACGTGAAGATCACGCGTTCGGCCAGGTCGCGGGCGTAGGTCTGGGCGGTCTTGACCACGGTCTCGGCGGACGGCAGCGGCGGGAGAGAGGGGTAGGTCATGGTCAGGACTCCTTGCCGGTGGTGAGGTGGACGTCGATGTTGCTGATGGCGGCCTCGATCCGGGCGATCAGCTCGTCGACGTTGATGTCGTGCTGCTGGCCGAGCTGGGTGGCGAGGGTGGTGATCGTCGCGGACTGCGCGGCGACGGTCGCGGTGAGGCGGACCATCTCGGGCCGCTCGACGACCGCTCGAGCGATCTCCTGCGGCAGGTCCGGAGTGCCTGCCTTGACCACCGCCCAGGCGATCCGGTTGATCTCATCGGTGGTGATGGCCACGTCATCCTCCTGCGGTGGGTTGGTGAGCTGTTGGGCGCGGGCGAGAATCTGGCCGCGCTGGGCGAGGACCGCCTTGCCGGGGCAGTCCGGGTGGCCACCCCACGCGGCGCCGCCCATGCCGTGCCAGCCCAGGCCCCGACCATTCGGGTCATCGGTGAGCTGCAGCGCCACGTCGTAAGTGGTGTGCAGCCACGCCAGCAGGCGTGCGCAGTTCTCGATCTGAGACGCGGTCAGAGCGTCCCCGCCTCGGCCCTCGTTCTCGACGCTGATCCAGTACGGGTTGCCAGCGGCCTGCGCCCACGCCTTGTCGTCGGTGTCGACCATCTGCCGCAGCCCGCCTACCTTGGGGTTCAGGAAGTGGCTGCTGGCCTGCGCCTCGGGGTTCTTGAACCACGCCTCCGACCCAGCTTCGCTGCCGTCTTGGATGTGAAGCGCCAGGCCGCGGCGGGCGGCCTGACCGCCGACGGTGCGGTTGGGGGTGGGACCGATCCAGGTCGTCCCCGGCATGCGGGCCATCAGTCCTCCAGGACATGAGGAAGCCCCCGGCAGTGCGGGGGCTGAGGGTGGGTCAGGCCAGGTGGCGGATCATCTGGGCCTGGGCGTGGACGGTCCCGGCGCCGGAGGTGCGGACCGCCTCGATCGTGAGCTGGTACTGGCTGCCGATCGGAATGGGCGGCGTGGTCGGCAGCGGCCCGGTGTAGTCGAGCTGATTCCCGGCCGTGGTGGTCGGGCCCCACTGGGTGCCGTTGATCAGGACGCGGACCGTTCCGACCCCGCCGCCGGAGACCGCGGTCGCGAGGATGAGCCGCAACTGCTGGCGCCAGCGCACGTTGTAGCAGCGGGCGATGGCCGTGTACGTCGTCTGGGTGGTCTGCGGCCAGCGGGTCGGCTCCAGGTCCAGTGGCGGCATGAGGGCATCCGCTGCGGACAGGTCGAGCTGCTGGCCGCGCAGTTCGGTGATCTGCCGCTGCAGGGCGGCGATGGCCACCGCTTGGCTGGAGGGCTCACGGGGCAGTTGGTCGAGGCGGTTCACTCGTCCTCCAGCAGGATCGGCGAGACCCGGTCCGCCTTCGGGTCGAGGCTCCAGGCGTAGGCCCGGGCGACCGCGCTGGCCCCCGCCGGGTGCCGGGGTGAACTGTCGATCTGGACGCGGACGCTGTCACCGAGGGCCCACGCCGAGCCCAGGCGCGGAGCCCGGGAGGCGACGGCCTGCAGGGCCCAGGCGCGGGATCCGGACTGCATGAGGGCGAGGGCCTCGGCGGCGTGCCGGTCGAGCTGGGTGGTGTCGGTGATGCCGGCGGCCGGGGTCTCGCGGTGCTCCCACAGGCACATGCCCGCGGCGATGAGGGCGTCAGCGGTGTGGACGGTGCTGGTGGCGCGGACCCCGTCGGACTGCTCGCCGCGGGCGATGGTGCTGGTGGCGCCGCGGCCCCGCTCGTAGGACTCGGTGAGCGTGTAGTCGGCGATGCAGCCCGGCATGTCGAACACGGCCTCGGGCGAGGAGTCCTGGATGCCGATGGTGGGCCGGATCCGCAGGACCCAGGCGAACTTGGTCTGCGCGGCGTCGCCCCACACGGTGTCGATGGTGAACTCCGGGCCGCCGGACATCCCCATGTTCTCCTGCAGTCCGGACAGGACGGTGCGGTCCTCGCTGTCCAGCATCGAGTAGTCGATGCTCGTGCCTGACGCGGTGACGTCCAGGGTGATGGGCGGGCCCGAGGCCAGGAGGGCCGTGGCCAGGCCGGCCATCACGGTGGACTGGTCGGTGGCGGTGGCCGAGTAGTCGCCAGGGTAGCGCCGTTCGAGATACGCCTCGGGCGTGACGGCGGTGAGCCGGGCGGTCGGCCCCGCCCCGCCTTCGCGGATGAGGGTGTATCCGGACCAGACGGGCAGGCCGGTGGTGGTGTCGACGGCGACCAGGGCGGTGCGGCCCTGGTCGGTCGCGGCCTCCCAGTCGCGAGGGGCGCCCGCGAGCGCCAGCGACATGGATGAGGATGTCGAGGTGCCGAGCTTGCGGGACAGGGGTTGGTCGGGGCTGAGCGCCCGCAGTTCCTCCGCGATGCCGCCGGTGCGCAGGTCGACCCCGTACCAGGCGAGTTCGACCGCGCTCATACGCCCTCGTAGGTGAGATTCCAGGTGACGATGACCCCGGTGCTCGGTGCGACGGGAACGTTGTTGGCGACCGTCCCGGAGAAGTACGTGGTCTGGGTCTTGACCTGCACGGACAAGGTGGTGCCGGAAGGGTCGACGGTCGACGCTCCCAGGTACTCGTTGTCGCCGGGGTTGACGTAGGAGCCGGCACCGCGAACGTAGATCGCCGCGGCGGACGCGACGGGCAGCGAGAACCTCCACAGGCCCGTGCCGACGCTGGTGGTGGATCCCACGGTGAAGTTCCCGGCATAGGTGACCTGCTTGCCGACGCGGGTCCACCGTGCGGCGAAGGTGGCGTTTCCAACGGTGGGAGCGGAGCCGCTGGTCGTCCACGTCGGGGTGTATGCCTGATAGTCGCCCTGCGCCACCCAAGCCGAACCGGACCAGTACTCGGGGCAGCCGCGGACGGTGTTGTAGCGGCACTGCCCGACGTAGACGCCGCTGATGGCCAGGTCGGCGGTGGAGCTGACGGGCAGGATCCCGCCCGGTGCGACGGTGACCTGCCGGGCGACGCTGGAGACGGTCGCGGCGCCGGTGCCGCCGCCGGCGCTGCTGGGCACGGTGATGGTCGCGAGCGGGATGTAGATCTCGGTGCCGCCCGGGGTGGGGGCCGCCGGGCTGCCGGACGGGGTACCGGCGAGGTAGACGGTGTCGGCCTTGCGGAAGCCGGAGGCGTCCACGGCGGTGTCCCACACCCGCAGGTACACCAGGTCGATCCGGCCGAGGGTGGCGTGCGCGGCGGTGAGCGTGCCGGGACTGGTGGCGGCCAGTTGGGCCCGGTAGACGCCCTGCCCGGACCGGCACAGCGCCGCGACGCCACCGGAGACGTTGACGGTGGTGCCGGCCAGGGAGACCGCGAGCCCCGGGTCGCCAGGGCGGACTCCGGGCCGGGCGCCGCGGGCGGTACCGTCCGCCATCAGCAGCTCGAGGTCGAAGGCTCGGAACTCGGCCTCGTCGTAGGTCGTGCTGGGGAGCCAGAGCGGGTCGGTGGCAACCATGGTGACGGCTCCTCAGATCCAGGCCGAGCGGCAGGTGCCGGTCAGCAGGGCGGCGGGGTCGGACGAGGCGGCGGTCCACTGAATGGTGACGCTCGATCCGGGTGGGATCTCCGGCCAGGTGCCGGACAGGTAACGGCGCCTGGACACCTGGCCGTTGAGGGTGGCGGTGTGCGCGTCCGTGTCGATCACCAGGACGTCGCCGGCCCCGAGGGTGTCGGAGTAGGCGAGCTGCTTCACCGTGCCGTCCGGGTACTGGAACGTCACCGCCGGCGTGGTCACCGGCCCGCCGATCGTGATCGTGGGCCGGGCAGCGATGGTGCCGCTGTTGGCGAGGATGATCTGCCCGGATGTGGCGCCAGCCGTGATCGTCAGCGGCAGGGTGATCGGCAGGGTGATGCCGCCGGTGCTGGCTGGCAGGCCGGTGGAGCGGGACTGCAGGGTGGTGCTGTACCGGCGGGGGTCGGTGGCGGTGACCATCAGGCTGTAGGCGGCGATCCGGTCGGTCTCCTGCCGCAGCAGCACCTCCCCGGAGCGGCGAACCATCGCCTGGCGCGGGGTCGTCTCGCTCACGACCAGCAGGGTGTCGGTCAGGCCGGGCGCTGCGGCGAGCTGGTCCATCGCGGTGTCGAGCGTCGCCTGCGTGTCAGCGATGATCTTCCCCGAGATGCTGATGACCCGGGCGGCCAGGTAGGTCGGCCCGGCGTAGGACCCGTGGTCGGCCTCCCGGTCCGAGTATTGGGTCCGTACCGGGGGCCCGTCCCAGCCCTTGAGGCCGTCGGTGTCGATGGTCCAGGCGACGCCGGCGGAGTCCACCGCCCCGAGGGTGACTCCGCCGACCGCCACCTGCTTGCCTGCCAGGACCTGGCCCGGCGTGTATCCGGCCATGGGCCGCCCTCTCTCAGGTCACGAACTCCAGGCGCCTGGCCAGGTCGGCCAGTTGCTCCTGTGAGTTCTGGGCGGCGCCGTACAGGGTGATGGTGGTCGTCCGGCCACCGGCGGGAGCTGGCGCCGGGGCTACCGGGCCGGCCGACTGACGTACCGGCATCAGGTCCCGGCTCACCGGGGTGAGCTGATACCCGAACCGCCCGGCCACCTCGCCCAGGAGGGCAGTGGACCTGGCCCGCCTGGATGCGGACAGCGGGATGTACGCCTCGGGCCCGGCTTCCGCCCACAGGATCGGCCGGTTGGCGACCATGGCCTGCCGGGTGGTGAGCCCGGATGCTGCGGCGGTGACCCCGCCGGAGGCCATGGTGATGACCGACCCTGCGGCCTGCGGCATGGGCAGGGGCTTGCCGCCGTAGGGCCCGACGCCGGTGGTGGAGTAGTCGGTGTTCACCCGGATCGAGACGGACCGGCCCTTGATCTGGTCGATGTAACCCTGGATCGCGGTCGTGCTGTTGAAGGCATCGCTGACCGGCACGGTGACCTTCACCGTGCCGTCCTTCATGTGCTCGACCTTGTAGCCGAGCGCGACCAGGCCCTGCTCGGCCTCGGCCGTGACCGCCTTCATCGTGATGCTCTTGCCGGGTGGGACGCCCTCGACCTTCTGCCGCACGCGCTCCAGGTCGGCGATGACCTGCAGCGCGCCCGGGTCGCTCACCTTCGTCTGCACGGCAGGCGGCAGCTGGGTGTATGCCTTGGTCAACGACTCGATCTGAAGCTCGGTGAACCCGGCCGCCCGCATCGTCGCCTTGAGCATCTCGATGTCGCGGGCCAGCACCGCCTGGCCGGCCTCGACCGAGTCCTGTTGTTTGGAGACGGCCTCGGCGTGGGCCAGCGCCGCTGCGGCGGCCCCGAGGTAAGCGTCTTTCACCTCCCGGCCCTTGGCAGTCGTGATGTCCAGGCCCGTGCCGCTCTCCTTGACCTTGTCGGTCAGGTCCGCCAGTGACCCCTGGAAGGAGATCGCCGCCTTGGCCGCACCAATGTTGCGGCCATTGAGGACGTCGAGCGCGTCGGTGAGCTTCTCCACCGCACTCTTCTGCTCCTCAAGGTCGGCGGTAGTCTTCTGGGCCTCCGTGCCGAGCTTGGCGGTACCGGTGGCGGCCGCCCCGGCCGCGTCCGCCTCGCGCTTGGCAGCGCCCGCGGCTGCGGACACCTTCGGGGTGAGGCTGCCGAGTGCGTCCTCGACGGCCTTCACACCGCCTGTCCACGTGTGAGTCCCTTCGCGGACGTCGAACTGCACGTCCGAGAGGTCATTCAACTGGTCCTTGTACGGGGCCATCTGTCCCCGGACACGGTCGAGTGCCTCCCCGCTGCCGAGGATCGCCTCGGTCAGGTCAGCGGTGGACACACCGACCTTGGCGGCAGCCTTGAGGACGCCATCGGCCTCCAACTTGTGCGCCAGCCACTTCTTGGTGTTCTCCCCGACCGCGCCACTGTCAGCCTGGACCGCACTCGTGAGGTCCTTCACGTCGTCCTTGGCGTCGTCGGCCGCGCCCGCGAACAGAGTGAGGGCGGTGATCCCGGCGGCCAGCGCGATCCCCCATGGACCGAACATGAATCCGGTCGTTGCGGATGCGGCTGCGGCCAGCCGGGGCATGGTGACGGCCAGTTCGGTCACGGCCGCCCGGAAGGCCACGACCCGGGGCAGGATGAGGACGAAGGCGCCGGCCGCGAGGGCGAGCGCGCCGACCAGGCCCATGGTCAGGGTGATAGAGGACTGCAGCTCCGGGGACAGGTTGTTGTAGGCGTCGATCAGGTGGGTGATCCACTGGGCGACCTCCCGGAGCCCGGCGGTAGCCTTGCTGCCGCCTTCGATCAGCGCGGTCTCCAGCGAGCCGCGCAGACGTTCCAGGTCGCCGATGAGGTTGTCGGTCTGCTGCTGGGCGACCCGGGACGCGAAGCCCTGGTCGGTGACGGCGGCGGTCCACTGGCGGACGCCCGCCTCGCCGTTGCGGTAGAGGATGGTGGCGGCTCGGACGGCATCCGATCCGAAGATCACGCCGAACGCGGCGTTCCGTGCCTCTGGGGTGAGGTTCCCGAAGGAGACCGACAGGCGCTTGGCGAGCTCGTTCAGGCCGACAAACTGGCCGGCCGAGTCGTAGGCCGAGAACCCCAGCTTCTGCATGACACCCAGGGCCTCGTCCGATTGCGGAGTCAGCCGCTGGAGCATGGTCTTGAGGGAGGTACCCGCGTCTGAACCCACTAGGGCGTTCTGCGCGAACAGCGCCAGGACGGCGGCGGTGTCCTCCAGGGACAGGCCGGTCTGCTGGGCCACCAGCGCGCTCATCCTGAACGCAAATCCCATGTCGTGGACGTTCGTTGCACTTTTGCCCGCCGCGGCCGCGATGACGTCGGCGATCCTCGCTGTGTCCTTGCCCTTGAGCCCGAACGCGTTCATCGCCTGGGCGGTCAGCACGGCCGACTCGGCGAGGCCGAGCTGACCCGCCGAGGCCAGGTCCAGCGAGGCGCGCAGGGCGCCGCCGGTGATGTCCGCCACCGAGATGCCCGCGCGCGCGAGCTCGGCCTCGGCAGTCGCAGCCTCTCGGGCGGAGAATACGGTGGCCTTGCCCGCCTCGAGCGCGGAGGTGCGGAGCTGGTCGAGCTGGTCGCCGGTGGCACCGGATGCCGCGCCGACCACTGACATGGCCTGCTCGAACCGGGCCGCCGCCAGCACAGCGGCGGCGAACACAGCGAGCAGGGCAACCCCGGCCATGCGGGTGGCCTTCCAGGCGGCGGCCGAGCTGGAGGCGGAGGCGACCATCGCAGCCGAGGCTGCCGCCGCCTGCGCCCGGGTGGTGGCACCGAACCCGATGACTGCGGCCTGGGCACGCGACCAGGCGGTGGTGGTGACAGCCGCTGCCTCAGCCGACGCTGCGGCCGCCGCAGCCGCAGCCGCAGCAGCGGCCTGAGTGGCCGTCATCGTCTCGGCGATCGCCAGGCGGTTCGCGAGGGACAGGCGGCTCGCGCCGGTGGCCGCTGAGGTGGTCGCGGTCGTGATGGCGGTGGTGGTCTGCCCGATCGCCACCGAGGTGCGGACCGCCGCTGTGCTGATCTCGCCGAACGCTCCGACGCCAGCCGCGCCGGAGGCCCGGAATGCGGCCGGAACCTCGGTGAGAGACGCCGTCAGACGAGTGGTCGCACCGGTCGACCGGCTGGCCGCCTCGGTGGTGACCCGCGCGGTGGCCGTGGCCTCCTGTGCGATGCGCGCGAACGCGGCCTGCTGGGCCCGCTGGGCAGCGTTCGCTGCGGCGATCTGCGCCGCTGAGCTGCGGTTGAACGCCTCCTGCGCGGTGGTGGCGGCGCTCTGTGCGGACGCCGCGACCCGCCGGTTGTCCTGCTCGGCCTGCTGGGCTCCCCGGCGGTACCCGGCGGTACCGAGGTTCAGCTGGACGTTGACGACGCGGTCTGCCACGGCAGGTTCTCCCTCCGGATCACGCGCACTTGTGCGCCTCGGGCGTCACCGCCGCCGTGCTGCCAGCCGTCCACCTGCCGGGCGGCCGTCGCGCACCCGTGACACTTGACGATCTCGGCCCGCCACATCTCCTCGAGCTCCGGGTCGAGGGTCTGGGCGAGCGGCTGGCCGCACCCTGAGCAGGACTCCGCCTCGACCGCAGCGAGAGCCAGGGCCCACGCCCGGTCCTCGGGCGTCCACAGCACCTCGCCCGGGCGCGGCATCGGCCGGCCCATGAAGATGGAGTGCGGAACGCCCCAGGCGCGCGCCGCCTCTACTTCGCCGCGGTGCGGGAGGCGTCGATCGCGGAGACGGCCAGCGAGAAAGGGACGGTCGTCGCCTCGTTGTTGACGCGCCAGGCGGCCGCCTCGAGGAGGTCCCGCTGGCCCTTGTTGATGACCTGGCTGAGGGCCTCGTAGTCGTCGGCGCTCATCGCGGGCTCGACGCAGCAGGCCGGGATCAGCGCGGGCAGCAGCGTCTCCGGGTTGAAGCCCTCCTCGGCTTGGCGCCCGGGGTGCTTCAGGAGCAGGGCCGACCACTCGGCGTCCGAGACCGCCTGGAGGGTGAACTCGGCGGCGCTATCACGGATCTGGCCCTGCAGCGCCCGGATCTCGACCACGATGGCCCGCCGCGGATCGACGGCAGCCATGGAGTCCGCCACCCAGCCGGCGTGGTCGGAGAGCTGGGCCTCCAGTACCTCGATCCGGGACGCCACGTCCCCCGCGAGGTACAGGGTGACCGTCGCGGTCCGGGGCTTGGCCGTCGCGATGATGTCGGCGATGGTGCGCTTCTGCTTCGCCATCAGGCCACCGTGACCAGGGTGCCCGGTGCGGTGGTGACCTTCATCGGGCTCTTGAACTTGGCGACTTCGTTAGCGGCCGGGGAGATGTTGGCGGGCTCACCGCACGCCACGTAGTACACCTCGACGATCTGGCCAGCGGCGAACGCCGTCGCGTAGTCCAAGTTCCGGCGGACCACCAGGTAGCCGTGGACGCCGTAGCGCAGGGTCGTGTACGGGAGGTCGTCGCTCGGGGTGGTGCCGCGCTTGAAGGTCAGCTCGGTGTCGTAGCTGACCCTCCCGACCTCCTTGGTGTCGAACGTCGAGGCGAGGGAGCTGGTGTCGACGTCCGCGGTGGTCGGGTCGATCTTCAGGCCGTCGGGGGTGATGCGAGGGGTGTAGTCGCTGCCGGCGGTGCACTCGGCGGCGGTCGGGGCGGCCGGATTGGCGATGGTCGCCACCCAGTGCACGCGGGTCTTGCCGTCGCTGATCGTGTCAGCCATGTCTGCCTCCTGGGCATGCAGGAGGTCCCGGCCGGACGGCGGGACCTGCGAGGGGGTTGAGGTGGCGTCAGATCCGCAGCGCGGCGACGGTGACGCTGGTGGTGGAGGAGTAGGTGATGGCGCACGCTCCGTCGACGGCACCGGCGAACAGCCCCGGAGCGATGGGGCCGATCATCTTGTCGCCGGTGGTGGCCGGGACGGTGACGACGACATCCACAGTCGCCTGACCGAGGGTCACCGCCGTGGAGGTGAGCGTCACCGTCATCGACGAGCCGTTCGTGTTCTTGACGTGCAGCCAGATTCGTTCGCCGCACGGGACGGTCGTGGAGGCGGCGGCAGCACTGTAGGTCGGGGTGAGGCCGGTGCGGCTCACCGCCTGGGGGGTCAGCAGGGCCATGAGGTGTTCTCCGATCAGGCGGTGGTGGATCGCAACCGGTACTGCACCGGCAGGTAGTAAAGAGGCGTCGTCAGGTCGTCGTCGCGTTGCAGCGGCGGCCCGCCGACTTCCTCCGGCTGCCAGGACTGTCGGCCAGCGACGGTGAGCGGGGCGACCAGTGCGGCCCGGGCCCGGTCAGCTGTGCCAAGCGCACCGGCCCAGGTGGTTGCCACGCAGGTCAGTTGCACCAGTGCGTCCAGCCGGGTTCGGTCGTTGGCCAGGCTCGCGGCCGACGCGACGCCGGGGTCTGGGTAGAGCACGATGTACGTCTTGGGCAGCGTGACTGCGGCCGGCGCCCCGCCCGGGTAGACGGTCAGCGCCGCAGCCTCGAGTGCGGCCTGGAACGCCAGGACGTGCGGCAGCATTTCCGGGGCGGTCACAGGAGTTCACCGCCGAGCCGGGCGACCTCAATGAGGAAGCGCGGCTCCTCAGCGAGGAAGGCCCGGCCGCCGTCGTTGTGCGGCGGAGAGCTGGCCGAGCCGTACTCGAGGATGTTCCCGAGCGGGCCCTGCGGCAGGTCCTTGTCGGGCCCGATGACGGCCCGGGCACCGCCGCCGGGCAGGGGGTGCAGGTCGTAGCCGATGCTGGCCGGGTAGATCCGTGCGTGACGGCCGGCCGTCTGCCGGGCGTTGGCCCGCCAGTCGTTCTTTATGTTGAGCGCGCCCCGGGCCACCACGGCGGCCGCCTCGCGCTCAATCTCCGCCCCGGCTCGGGCGATCCGGGCCGAGAGGATGCCCAGCTCGGAGGTGTCCGCGGTCATGACCGGTCCTCTCCGCTGATCCGCCAGGCGGTTGCGGTGGCCGAGTAGCCGACCGAGGTCACCCACAGCGTCAGCCCGGCCAGGCGGGCGTCCGGTGACGCGATGATCTCCACCTGGTCGCCGGGGACGACCCGGTCGACGGCCACCGGCATCGTCGAGAACGGCAAGGCGATCTCGTAGCGCCGCAGGACCACCTGACGCTCGCCCGCATCAACGCCGTGATCCTCGGCCTGGGCGGGCTTCACCCGGCCGGGGCCCTCGTACAGCACCCGGGCGTCCGGCTGGGTGGTGGCGCCGCTGGCCGGGTCGTAGGCGTCCGCCCCCGGGCGCCGGAGTCGGACAGTGTCGAGCATCAGCGCCTCGTGGGCGGCGCGGCCGTGGGCGAGGAGCTCATCCAGGCCGGTCATCTCGACCCCACCACCCAGGCGCGGCCGGGACTGCTGAGCTCCCGTTTCAGGGCGGTCAGTTCGCCGGGGAGGAGATCACCAGCGACGTCCATCTGCTCGACTGCGAAGGTCTCGGAGTAGTCGTCGATGGAGCGCTGCCTGATTCCGATGTCCATGCCTGCCGGGGTGAGTGCCAGGCGGTTGGCGACCTGGCATGTCAGCTCGACGATGCCGTCGGGGGTGATGGCCCAGCCGCGCTGGTAGGTGACGTCGACCCGGTAGACGGAGCAGTCGGGCAGGTGGAGCCGCTCGCCGTCCCACCACCAGCCAGTGACGGTGGTCAGGCTGCCGTCGTCGGGGTCCACGGAGCGGACGGACCCCACGGCCACCACCGGCGGCGCCGGGAGCGTGACGATGCCGTTGTCGGCGTCGAGTTGGGTGGTGACCGTGGAGGGTGTGATGGGCTGGCCAGCCGCGCGCCGGATGCGTACCGACGCGCGGCTGAGCAGTGCGCCGGCGTCCGCCGTGGGCAGCGAGTAGCCCCAGGCGGTCGCGTCTGCGGGGGTAGCCAGAGGGGGCAGGCTCATCAGGGCCTCCTACTCTGCGGCGGCGCCGTACTGGTCGATAAGGTCCGCCTTGGTGAGGGCCTCGGCTTCCTCGGGGTCGGCGCCGTTGGCGACGGCCCAGCCGATCCACTCGGCCTTCGGGGCCGCCTGCGGCGGCGCCTTGTCCGGCGCCGCCGGAATGCCCGGCTCCGGGGTGCTGGCGATGTGGAGCGGACTGCCGTCGGCGTTGACCTGGGTGAGTGCCCCCTTGGTAAGACGCAGGGCGATCTCTTCGGGCAGGGGCAGGTCCATGGCGATGACCATGCCTCCCTCGCCTCGGACGTGGATGGTCTCGGTCATCAGGTGGCCCTCGGGACTCGGAGAGCGGTCAGGGTGACCGTCTGGGTCGTCTCGACGATCAGCGAGCCGTCGGACTGCAGGAAGCGGCCGGACTCGAACGGGCCGAGGAAGACGACACCGTTGGTGCCGACCGCTACGGTCAGGTCTCCCTGGCCGGCGGCGAGGGCGGGCGGGTAGGTGCCCGCCTTGATGACGACGTTCCCGGCCGTGGTGAACACGGCGCGCAGGACGGTCAGCTCCGGGCGGGCCGCGGCGACCTGGCCGCCGTTGCCGGCGCCGGAGGCGATCGAGGTTCCGGCGGGGTCCGCGAGGGAGCTGTTCGCGAGCAGGGGGCTGTACGGGACGGCGGTGCGTGCCATGGGTCAGGTCTCCGATCAGGCCGGGTCGATGAAGGCGCAGGCGAGCATGTCGGGGCGCACGAGCTTGGCGCCGTAGACGCTCAAGCCCTTGATCGCGTCCGAGAACGAGTTCTCCGGGCGGTACGCCTCGGTCTTGGCGATCTGGTCGGCGAAGGTGATCGCCGAGTTGACGCCCGCGAGGATGACCTGGGTGTCGCCCGAGGGGACCGGCGCGTTGTTGGACTCGAAGATGGTGAAGCCTGCGGCGCGGCCGACCAGACCGTTGCGCAGGGCGTCCGGGGTGCCAGCCTCGTTGGCCTTGATGAAGCGGCCGTCCAGGAGCAGGGAGGCCATGAACTCCGGGGTGGCGACAAGGAACCGGCCCTGGGTGGGGACGTTGGCCTTGGCGAGCTTGGTCCGCAGCGGGACGAGGACCTTGTCGTAGGCGTCGGTGGCGGCGGTGAAGGTGTTGATCGGCGCGCCGGTGGAGCCCAGGACGTTGGCGCTCTGGATGCCGGTGTAGAGCCCGGCGATGAACTGGTCCTGGGTGTCGGCCATGCGGTACGCGGCCCGGGACATGGCCTCGGTCATCACGTCGCCCTTGGCCTGCCGCTTGTCGACGTCGTCCACCTTGAAGGCGAAGTACTTCGACTGGTCGATGGGCAGGGTCCGCTGAGCGTCGGTCAGCTCCTCCGGGGTGATGACCGTGCTGTTCGGCGTGTAGGTGGCGACGGTCGGGTCGGAGATGGAGGTGATGCGGACGATGTCACCGGAGTCGGAGATGTCGCCCTCGTAGTCCCTGTTGATGACCAGGGGCCCGCCGTAGACGAGCGCCTTGCGGGAGGCGACGAGGAGCTTGGCGCTCCACACCTCCGGCTTGAATCGGGTGATTGCCACTGGGGTTCCTCTCGGGGAGTGGTTATCCGCCGAGGTAGTCGCGCAGCTGACCCTTGCGGTGAGCCTCGTCGATCTGCTCGGGCGTCATCTTCTTGACGTCGGATTCGGTGAGTTGCCTCGGGCCGGTGGCGCCCTTGCGGGCCCCGCCGTCGCCGGTGCCCTCAAAGCGGGGCTTGCCGCCGGCCCCGGCCGTTGCGGCCAGGTACGGCTTGCGCTGGAGCAGTTCCTCCAGCGCCTCGGTGATCGCCTCGTTGTCGATGGCGTCACCGTCGATGAAGTCCTCGACCCTGCTGGCGAGGTAGGCGCGGGCGTCCTCCGGGTCCGCGAGGAGGCGGGCGGCCTTGGCCTCCAGCCGGTCGAGGGCGCGCTCGCGCAGGGACTCGGCCCGCGCTTCGGTGCGTGCCTGCTCGCGGATGGCCTGCTCGTCCGAAGTGCCTTCAGTGGGCTTGACCTTGAGGGTGGCGTTCTCCGCCTCGGCGGCCTTGCGCCGCTCGCGCTCGGCCTTGAGCTTGGCCTTCATCGCGTCGATGGCACGCTTGCCCTTGTCGCCGAGGTCGTCGGCGGCCTCCTGGTCATCCGCCTCGTCGGTGTCGTCACCGTCCGAGTCGTCGTCCTGGTCGGAGCCGTCGTCGGTGCTGTCCTCGTCCTCGTCATCGCCAGGGGCGCCGCCGAGGATCGGCCAGATGGGCTGGTCGTCGGTCTCGCCGGGGCGGGCCTTGCGCCAACCAACAGCGAGGAGCCCCGTGAGGGAGTGCCGGGGCAGGGTGCGGTGGGTCATCAGTGCTCCTGGTGCAGGAGTCGGGGCACCGCATTGCGCGGTGCCGAGGTCAGAAGAGGTAGCCGTATCGGTGCAGCAGGCGGATGGCGTCGTCCCGATCGGAGGCGAGCTTGTAGATCGCATCCGGGGTCAGTCGCATCCGAGCCGGCGCGCGTCCCGCCGCCTCAAGGGCCTTGAGGCGCTTGAAGGCGAGGCCGCGCTTGGTCATGCCTTCGCGGGTGGCGAGCAGTCGGGTGCCGCCGGGGCGCCCGGCCGCTGTGTAGAGGCTGCGGCGGGCGTTGACGACGGCGCTGATGTCAGCGCCGTCACGGATCGCTCGGGCGCCCGCGACGGTGAACGCCTTGCTCTGCTGGGCCGGGCTGAGCGAGGCGAAGTAGTCGCGGGCGTCCACCGTGGGCGGCCGCAGCTTGCTGTGCCGGGCCACGGGGAGGTGCTGGCAGTGGCAGTGCGGGTGTCTGGCGAAGCCGCGGTTGAACGCGTAGTACTTGCCTGCCAGGAGTGCGCACCGGCCGCACGCGCCGCCGGAGATGACCCGCACGTAGCCGGTCAGGGTCCGGTCTGCGGTGATGCCGACGCCGTCGGCGCCTCGGCCGGCGTCGGCGACCTGGGTGTCGACGAGCAGCCGCAGCTTGCGCTCGCCGATGCAGAGAGCCTCCCGCAGGGAGGAGCCGCTGCCGATGGCCTCCTTGGTGTCGATGACTGGTAGGTACAGCAGCGAGGCCAGGTCCCGGCCGTCGGATGCGAATCCGGCGAAGGCAGCCGGGTTCACGTGGCCCGCCTTGTCTGGGATCGAGCCTTGCGCGATCGTCGCAGCGTCCGTGTAGGACTGGGCGCTGCCCGCGGCGGCAAGCTGGCCAGCACTCACGACGGCGAGCAGGCGGGGCAGTTGGGCCATCCAGGACTCGGACAGGTCAGCCGGGTTGACGGCCCGCCACTCCCGGACCGCACCGAGGACCGTGGCGGCGGCAGTGCGGCGGCGGACAGCGAGGTGTCGGGCGGCCAGCTCGAGGGTGTCCACCACTCACCCTCCGAGCGCGGGGTCAGGCCCGGTCGACAGTCCTGGCGGAGCGGGTGCGGCGTTCATGAGGGCGGCCACGGGGTCGAGGGCGGCCTCGGTCTCCCGCATGTCCATCAGGTCGGAGACCTCGGTGGGGGTCAGTCCGAAGCGGCGGGCCAGGAACTGGAACGGGAAGCCGATCTGCTTGAGCTTCAGGAGGGAGTCGGTGAGCTGGGCGATGTTGCGGGATTCGCTGTCCGCCCACAGGACGCTGCCGCCGGCCACGGCGTCCGCCTTCGCGGTCTGGCCCTGGGCGAGGGCGATCAGTTGGAAGACCTCGCGCAGGGCTTGGCCGAACCAGAGCTGCTTCTCCTGGCACTTCTTCACCAGGCCGGTCTCGGCGGCGATCAGGGCGTCGCCGGACAGGTTGGCCATCTTGCCGACCAGGTAGTGCTGGGGGGTGCGGGTCTGGGCCGCGATGTGGCCGACCGCGACCGTGATGATCTCGGTGTAGGCCGCCAGGTTGGCCGCCGGCCAGGAGTCGACCTTGGCTTCGGGGTTCTCCAGCCACAGCACGCGGTCCTTCTGGAATCGCTTCAGGTCGATCGGCTTCTCGCCGACCTTCTGCCCGTTGCTGTCCAGGATCGGCATCTTGGGCAGCTCGGCGCCGGTGATGACGCGCTGGGCCAGGGAAGCGGCATCGGAGGCGGTGAACAGCTGGGCCCACAGCAGGTTGATGGCGTCCTGCATGGATACCACCCCGGAGACGTCCGAGATCGGCTCCTCGGCCAGCAGCGGGCGGTTCGGCAGTTCGATCATGGGCACCACGCCCATGGGGTTACGCTGCGGGTTCGGCTCGCCCTCCACGTCCCGGGGTGCCCAGGAGTCGACCGCCTCGTCGGCCTCCGCCATCTGCGCGGTCTTCTTCGGCCCCGAGGAGAGCGAGCGTTCGAACTTCCATACCTGGTCGGGCAGGTAGAGGGTGGCGTACTCGCACATCCCGTCCTGCCACGACTTGAGCGCGGCCACCCGGCGCCGGCGGGAGCCCGGTTCGTACTGCACGATCGAGGACGAGGCGTCCTCGAAGGTCACCACCGGCAGGTCCGGATTCTTCGGGTCGCCCCAGACCAGGACGTGGCAGCGGGCTGAGAGAACGGCGCCGAGGAAGCCGAGCTGGCTGTCGGCGTCGAGGCCGTTGCGCTGCCAGACCTGCCACAGCTCCTTGTCGGCCGTGAGCTCCCCGGCGGCCTGGATGCCCGTCACCGTCAGGCGCTCCACCGGGGAGTCGCTGACGGGCTGGACCCAGTTGTCCGCGAAGCCGCTGTACTGCTTGGCGAAGTAGTCCCGGAACTCATCCGAGGCGAAGCGGAGCGGGTGCTTGCCCCGGTAGTAGTTGGAGTTCCTCGTCACCAGGGTGGAGCGGGTGGTGAGTTCGGCCATGAGGATGTCCACCAGCCGACTGGCCTGCTCTTCCGTCGCCATCAGGTGCCTCCTCATCCGGTGTAGACGTAGTACTTCTGCTGACTGGCCAGGCCGGCGGCGATCGCGTCACTGGCCGCCTCGCGGGCGAGGATCGAGCAGACCGCAACGTCGATCTTCTGGTGCACCGCTGCCTTGCGGAGCACGTACTTTCCGCCCGGCCTCGCCGCCTTGCGGGCGTTGCCGACGTGCGCCGAGGCGATCTCGCACCCGTCGTGCCGGAACGAGGTGTCCGCCTTCGTGACGTCGGTGACCAGGCGCTCAGCTGCGGCGTGCATCTGGGTGGTGCGCTGGGTATACCAACGCACCACCCGGTCGCCCCACTTGTCGGCCCAGGCGTCCGTCTCGCTCTCCCAGTACGGCGGGTCGATGTAGGCGCGGACCACGTCGTAGGTGCGCATGACCTCGTCGAAGGCCGCCGCGACCTCCAGGCGCGGGACCTGCCCGCCCCAGTCCGCCGGATTCCACACGCACGGGCGCCGGTCGGGCCCGTAGGTAGGGGTGAACTGGTAGCCGTCCAGGGTCTCGGCCCGGATGCCAGTCCAGTCGTCCAGGTCGGAGCCGTCCACGCCAAGGACGATCCGGGTGCCGCGCGGCACCGCTCGCGGCTGAGCCCGGGTGTCCCAGATCGCACGCTCGAGCCACGTGCCGACCCCGGCGGTGACCCGGTTGCCGAAGAAGCGCTCCGCCTGGGCGATGTCCTTCTCGATCAGCTCGGCTGCCTCGGCCTCGATGGCGTCAAGGTCCACCCAGCCCGTGCGGGGCTTCGCGGAGTCGCCGTAGACCACGCGGTGGATCTTCCGCCGATCCGCCTTGAGCTTGTAGTTCAGGTGCGGGTCGGCCTGGCGGTGGTCCCGGTGGATGTCGCGTACCCGAGACTCGGCGGTGCGCTGAGCCACGCTGTCCTCGGACGGGTCCCAGGAGTTGGTGGTCTCGATCGACCTGCCACCCATGCCGGCCAGGCCCCGGCGCTGGGTCTCGGCGACCTGCACCATGCCGGATGCGACCGTCCAGAGGCCGGTCTCGTCCTGCAGAACGAACGTCACCCGCTGGCCGAGGCGAGAACGCGCCCGGGAGGTGACCGGGTCGATCCGGCCGCCGCCCGGCAGGTTGATCCGGGTCTCCCCGGTGTCCGGGATGAGGTCTGCGAGTGGCCCGAGCTCGATCATCGGCGTGAGCGCCCCGTAGACGTTGGCCGTCTGGTCCTCGGAGTTCGCGGCGATCTGGATCAGCGGGGTTGGCCACGGCCGGCCGACAGGCTCTCCATACGCGTCCCAGCCGTCGAACAGGACCGGCCCCACGGCCTCGGCGCAGATGATCGACCCGGAGAACGGGCCTTTCCCCCACTTCTGCGGGCGGACCAGCTGACTGCGGCGGTAGGCGAACGCCGGCGCGCGCTGGCCGATCGCGGCGGTGAGCCGGAGCCGGTAGTGGTGGGCGAGGAACGTCCACATCTCGTCGGTGAGGATGAAGGGCTGCCCCGCCCGGTCGCCGTCCGGGATGACACAGGCCTCCTCGATCCACTCGCCGACCTGCCAGCCCAACGTGGGGAACTCGCCGCGGTATTCAGCCCCCCGCCAGGGCATCCGGGTCAACCACCTTCAGTCGTTGCCGGGCGCCGACCGGGCGCTTGGCGGTTCGCCCGGCCCGTTGCTCGGCCACCTCGTCCTCGGCGACCTCCCAGCGCAGTCGCAGCATCGCCAACGGGTTCAGGCCGAGACGGTCCGCAAGCTGCCGGGCCTCTTTCGCCGAATCCAGGTCACCGCTCTCCGCCTTGACCTTCCACCGGACGTACTGGGCGACCTCGCGCGTCCAGCCGAGGCGCTCCCAGGCCGCAGCCTGCGGGGTCGCCCAGAGCTCGGCCCACAGCTCTGCCTCGACCTGCTCCTGAGCTTCGAGCATCCGGTCGGCGATGTTCGCCGCCGTGTTCGCGGTGTCGTGCTTGCGCTGAGCGGCGGCCCGAGCCCGGCCCGTCAGCTCGGGCTCCAGCAGCTGGAGTTCGAGCTCGTCAGCCAGGCGGCGGGCGGAGTCCCGGCGCTCGGTGGTGATGATGTCGGCCAGCAGCGGCCAGCGGGGCAGCTCGCCCTGCCTGCCTCCGGCTGGGAGCTTGGTCGTCGCAGTGGTGGCGTTGCGCCGCCGCCGTTCGGCCGCCGGTTTCGGCGCCGGGCCCATGCCTGCCATGTGATCGCCTCCAGGTGTGCCGTTGCGGCACGTCAGCCTCCGGCCGTTGCGGCCGAGAGCGGGTCACACTGCGTCACGTGACGCTCGGCCTGGGATCTCCCAGACCCGTACAGACGGCGAGATGCCTCCCCGGCGGTCCTGGTGACCTGCGGCGTTGGGGGTCACCCCCCAGGGGGGCGGTCACCCTCCGTGGTCGAGCCCCAGACGGTGCCTGCCCTGGGGTGCCGGCCTGCGAGCGCGCACAGGGCCCGGGCGCACTCCTCGTCGGTCAGCGTGTGCTCCTCGGCGACCATCAGGCCACCACCGGGGAGCCTGTACACCTGGACGTTGTGCTCGCTCATGCGAGACCGCCTGCGGTCCGGGGAGCGGGGCGTGCTGACAGTGGCAGGTCAAGCTCCACGATGAGGCTGTTGTGGCACTCGACGACCCAGTGCCGGTTCGGGTCGTCCGGGTCAACCAGGGCGCGTCCTTCGACGGTGCGCTTGATCGCCTTCCATCGAATGATCTTGGATCCGGCGTAGGTCTCGATGGACACCCAGGCGGGATCGACGTCGCACGGGTCGATGTGGTTCGCCGTGAGCCAGTCACAGATGACCTGGCGGTTGCCCTCCAGCTCGTCCCTATACAGGAGCCTGATGACGGTCACGCGTGCCACCCTCCGGGCTGGTGCTGGGCGGTCTCGCTGCTGTGGCAGGGACCGCACAGGCCACGGCCGTGGGCCGGGTCGTCGGGGTCGAGGTGCTGCTCGACCAGCTCGCGCCGGCTGAGCGGGTAGTGGTCGGCATGCTTGCTCGGCCGCTCAGTGCACAGCACGCAGGTGGGGTCACGCTGCAGTACCCCGGCACGGAAGCGGCGTTCGTGCTGGCTGCCGTAGCCGCGCTGCCGTGCGCTGCCTCGGCGCTGCTCTGCCTCTGCCTTGTGCTCGGTGCACCTGCCGCCCTCGGTGTACTCGGGGCAGCCGGGTGTGGAGCAGACGGTGAGTGCGCGACGTCTGGCCATCGTGGTCACCTCGGCCCTACTGTGTCGCCCCTGTCGAAGGGGAGGGGACGTTGGTGTCTCAGGTTGGTGCTGGTGCGCTCGCGGCTGGGTTGACGCTCGCGGTGGGTGGGATCGTGTTCGGCTCGTGGCCGGTGGGCGGCGAGGACTGTGGGTCGGCGTTCGGGCCGAAGGACCAGGGCGGTACAGCG
Organism: Kitasatospora sp. NBC_00070; assembly: GCF_045041205.1. Lineage (NCBI taxonomy): Bacteria > Bacillati > Actinomycetota > Actinomycetes > Kitasatosporales > Streptomycetaceae > Kitasatospora > Kitasatospora sp. NBC_00070. The sequence continues at coordinate 5,374,270 of NZ_CP108247.1, forward strand.
TCCCGCCTCGTGTGCGCTTCGGCGTTGGCCGGCCGCAGCAACACGGCGTGGACGCTGGTGATCGGCGGGGTGGCTGTGACAGTGGGCGGTGTGGCCGTCCGGAGGGGCGCCGAGGAGTCACGCCCAGCTTGATCCGTTCCAGGTCTTGGTCGGCTTGGCCACCCAGGCCGAGCCGTTCCAGGTCTTGAGGGTCTTGGTCTGCCAGGTGCTGCCGTTCCAGACTTTGACGGGACGTCCGGGGCTGGCCGGTGCGGTGTCGTCCACGCTGACGTCGAGCCAGTAGCGGCTGGAGTTGAACGTGTCGGTGGGCAGGCTGAGGGTGTTGGGGCTCTCGCGGTAGGTGTTGGAGCCGTACTTGGCGCTGCCGCTGGCCGGCGCGGTGAGGATGCCGACGGTCCGGTCGGCGGTCATGACGTTCTGGGTGAAGGTGAAGCCGCCGCCGGGGTGGTAGATGACGACCATGTAGCGGGTGGCGTCGGTGCCGTCGTAGGTGGTGAGGGCGAGCGGGGTGGCGAGGCTGACGGAGTTCCAGGCGCCGAGTGTGCCGACGGCACCGAAGCTGGTGTCGGGGGTGAGGAGGGCGCCGTCGGAGAGGCGGTAGATGCCGCCTCGGCGGATGTTGCTGTCGCCGTCGGTGTTGGCCCGCCAGAACCACAGCTTGGTGGCCCAGGCGGGTGCGCTGACGCGGAACTCCATGCCTACGCTGATGCCGTCGTTGGCGGCGGCGCCGTCGTTGGCCCAGTTGGCGGGGCCGGTGAAGGCGTTGTAGACGCGGACCTCGGTCATCGCTCACCGCCTACGTGGTGTCGATCCAGACGTCTCCGGTGGCCGGGGAGCTGGGGGCCGAGCTGGCTACGGTGATCTTCGGCGTGGCCGCCATCTTGATACCCGACCCGGGCCAGCTGCCGCTGGCCTTCGGGCCCCAGACGACGATGAAGCCTGAGCCGCTGGTGTCGATGTAGAAGTCGCCGTTGGCGCCGGTGCCGCTGCTGGGGCTGCCGGAGCCGTTGAGCACCGCGGTGCCGTTCGTGCCGGCGGCGCCGGTTGATCCGGTCGCGCCGGTGGTTCCCGTGTTGCCGGTGTCGCCCTTGGGGCCTTGAGCCCCGGTGGCTCCTGTGGCTCCGGGGTTGCCCTGTGGGCCCTGGGCGCCCGTCGCACCAGCTGTTCCTTGCGGGCCAGTTGCCCCCGTGGCGCCCGGGGGGCCGGTCGCTCCGGTCGCTCCTGCGGGCCCTTGCTCGCCCTGTGGTCCGGGTGGGCCGGCGGCGGGGACCAGGGTGCCGTCGGAGGCGACGACGGGTGCGATCGCTGCGAGGTCGACGTCGGGCTCGGCGGCCGGGAGGGCGATCGGGTAGGAGCGTGAGGGGGCGTCGTACCAGCGCTCCTGGACGGTGTAGGTCCAGTCGATGGGGGTGATGCTGGCGGAGTCGGTGGCGACGAGCACCAGCGGGCCTGGGACGGTGGTGCCGTCGTAGGTCGCGCTGACCGGGCCGGCGAAGACGGCGTTGTCGCCGGAGGTGATGATGGCGGCGGGGGCGGGCGTGATGATGATGCTGCCCCGCCGGGGGGTGCCGTCTGCGTGCAGGGCGTCGTAGAGCCTCAGGGTGACGGTCTCGACTGAGTCGGGCAGCGGCATGGTCACCTCCCGCGTCGTCAGGCCGGAGTCGGCAGCCAGGGGTTGATGGCGTCGGTCCAGCGTTGGGCCATGAGCAGGTAGCCGGCGTCGAGGGGGTGGACGCCGTCGCCGGTCCAGCGCTGGGGGACGGTGGTCATGTCCGCCGAGGCGGCCCGGCCGCCGGTCTTGCGGGCGTTGACGACGGTGTCGACGGCGGCGTCGACTGCGGCCTCGCCGGTGGTGAGCCAGGCGGCGCGGGAGAGCGCGGGGCGGGCCACAACGACGCGGACGGTGGGTGAGCTGGCGAGGATCTGGTCGACGAGCTGCCCGCAGCGGGCCGCCCAGTCCGTGAGGTCGGGCTGCGCGGCGTCGTTGGTGCCGAAGGCGATCAGGACGATGTCGGGGCAGGCGGCGGGCAGCGCGGCGAGGATCGCGGGGGTCATCTCGCGCATCGTCTTGCCGCCTTGGGCGATGACGGTGAACTGGGTGTTGATGCGGCGCTGTACGAGGAGCGAGGCGAGCCAGGGCCGGTATCCGGCGCCGTCGGTGGAGCCGGTGCCCAGCGTGATGGAGTCGCCGGCGCACAGGACCCGCACCGTCGCAGTGGGTGGCAGCAGGGCTCGGTGCAGCGCGGCGATCGCGTCGCGCTGGTACAGGGCGAGGATCGACGCCCGACGGTCGGCTTCCCGCAGGTTGTAGGTGGCGATGTCGTCGTCCCAGGTGGGCCCCGAACCCTCGACGTACCCGGCGGTGGTGGCGCCGATGGCGAGCGCGGTGGCGGTCTCGGGACTGTACGGGGTGGTCACGGTGCCTCCGGGGCTCAGGCGGCGCGCTGACCGGGGACTCGCCTGGCTCGCTGCCGGGTGGCCTTCTCGGCCAGGGCGACGGCGAGTTGGGTGAAGAGGGGGCGGCCGCGCTCGTCGAGGCCGGCGGGGGCGAGCTGGCCGCGTTGGCGCCACTTGCGTATGGCGGCGGGGGTGACGCCGCAGAGCTCGGCGGCCTGGGGGCCTGTCAGCAGGTCTTCCATCGCCGCCTCCTGTCCAACGCCGAAGGGCCCGACCGTGGTGGTCGGGCCCTTCGTGATGTAGGCGCACGTGTAGTGCTGGCATCAGCGTGACACGGGGTGCGGATCACGCGCAAGCAGGATCGCCGCTCAGGCGACCAGCCAGTCTCCGTGGTCATCCTGGATCATGTTGGCACCGCAGCCCGTACATACGCCGGTCGAGCGCGGGTCTCCGATGCCGGTTGTCTCAACTGGCTGGTGGGTGAGGCAGGTCCCGGTTTGGCGGAGTGCGATGGCGAGCGCTGCCATACTGCCGGGCCTGGGCTTGATGCCCAGGAGGTCATTCTCCATAACGGCGATCGCGGTGGGGTTGGGGCGCGTTGGCGGTGTGGCGGCAGGCCGTCGGCGGAAGCGCATGTCCTCATCTTCTCGCGGTTCCGCCTGCCCCGGAAGGTGTCCGGAGCAGGCGGGTTGATCAGCAGCCGTGGCCGGCGCCTTCCACGTACCAGAAGTGGCAGTTCGGGCACTGGAGGGTGCGGGGGACGGGCACGTAGATGTTGGCGAGGACGGCCAGCAGGCGGGTCACTCGGCACCGCCCTGGGGCCAGATGGTGCTGGTGCCGCCGCCGCGCGTGAGGGTGGTGGGCTGCGGGTCGGGTGCCGGAGCGGGTTGGGGCTGCTGGGTTCCGTTGGCGTACGCCATGATGTGGATCTCCCTGCTCGTTGGTGAGTGGTGGAGGGCCCGGGGTGGCCGGCTTGCTGCCAGGCGGTGCGGCCACCCCGGTGGCTCAGGAGGCTTTGCGGGTGGGCTGGTTGACCCAGTGGATCTGGTGCCGGTGGGGGTTGCCGTCGGGGTCGGGGAGGACGACGAACCCCTCTTGGCCGGGGTGTTGCTGTTGCTGTTGCTCGTTCTGACCTGCGGTAACAACGGCAACAGGGGCGGTCGGGGAGATGGCGGGGAGCGGGGGGAGTGAGTCGCGCCGTACGCCGGTTGATACGCCGCGGCCCTTCACGCGGACCCCGCGGCTGATGGTCACGCTCGCCGCGCTGCACTGCTCGCGGACCCGGTCGGTGGCCGTCTCGTCGCCGAGGAGTTCGGCGGCGATCTGGGCGAGGTGCACACCCTTCTGGTCGCCGATCAGGTGGTGCAGGGAGGCGAGGAAGGCGCCGGGATCGTTCTCCTCCTCTTCTGCCTCGTCCTCGGCGACGGCGGCCGGGGTGGCGAACCAGGAGGCGATGAGCCAGACGGCGGCGAGGGGCCACCAGAGGCCGGGGGCGGCGAGGAGCATCCCGGCGCCGAACGCGGCGGCGAGCAGGGTGCCGATGATGCGGGCGATGCCGGACTTGACGCCGTCGGCTGCCCACCAGGCGGTGACTCGGTGGAGGAGCACTCCCCCGCCGGCCGTGAGGCGGTTCACTGGCCGGCGGGGATGAGCGCCCCGAGTGCGTTGACGGCGGAGGCGAGGGGGACGGCGGCGGTGCTGGCGACGCTGCCGACGAGGCCGAGGCAGATCCCGGCGAGGGTGCCGGTGGCGACCTTCCAGATGGGCACGGACTTGGCCCAGACACACAGGCAGACGAGGGCGACGGTCAGCAGGGTGACGACGACGTAGCCGCCTGCGGTGAGGGCGCTCGTGTGGTGGCCGGTGACGGGGTGGGTGGTGCCGCCGACGCCGTAGACGAGGGCGAGGTCGCCGAGGCCGTTGGCTCCCCAGAGTGCGACGTTGAAGATGCCGCCGAGGAGTGCGCCGATGCCGTAGATGGCGGTCATGCCGTAGGCGACGGAGAGGAGGTAGGGGACGAGGGCGCCGATCTTGTGGTTCTCGCGGGTCCACCAGCGGATGCCTTGGACGATGAGGAGTGCGGCGCCGACGGTGAGCCCGCCGAGGGTGACGGTGTTCATGGCGGGTCCTATCGGGTGAGGAGGAGGGGCAGGGCGGCGAAGGTGATGGCGATCCAGAAGGCGGCGGCTTCGAGCAGCACGGCGTTGGCGTTCCGTGGTTCACGGATCGCGAGGAGACCGAGCGCGAGCGCGGCAGGGATCGCCCAGACGAGGGCGTCCACGGTGGGTCAGTTCTGGGACGCTGCGGCGACGGCGAGGTGCGCGAGGTGGGACGGGTCGAAGCGGTTGCGCCCCCGGCTGTCCTTGCTGGCGATGGGCAGAGCCCCGCGGCTGACCCAGCCGCGGACCGTGGACGGATCGACTCCGTAGAGGATGGCGACCTCGGTGGTGCTCAGGAGCGTGGCCTGTCCTGCGGTGTCCTGCGCGGCGGGACGGGTGCCGCATGCGGTGAGCGTGGGCAGCAGCCGGGCGGCGGCCGGGAGGACGGGGGCCGGGGTGGTGGTCACCGGCGCGGGGACGGGGGCCGTCTCGGGCGTCTCGTCCTCGGCGGGGGCGTCCTGCCTGGTGGCCTCGGTGGGTGTGGCGGCGAGGTGCAGGAGGTGGCCGACGACGAGCGGCGGGACGGCGGAGACGATCGCGACGAGGGTGCCGCTGCTGGCCATGTGGCCGGTGGTGAGCCAGTGGCCGACGACCTGGGCGGCCATGGCGAGGCTGAGGGCGAGGCCGGCGCCGATGATGGCGGAGGCGCGTCCTCGGGCGCCCTTGGGGCGGTCGGCTGCGACGACGGCGGCGATGCCGGCGTAGGAGCTGAGGACGAGCGGCATGCCGTAGGCGTAGGGGTCGCCGAATCCGGCGGCCTTCGCGAGGTGGTATTCGGCGGGGGCGCTCATGACGAGTGCGGCGCCGAGGACGACGGGGCGTCCGGTGCTTGTGGTGGCGTTGACCCACCAGGGGCTCGACGTGTCCCGGGTGTTGCGGGGTGCACGGAGCCGCGCGATACGATCGCGGATAGCCATTGGAGATCTCGCAGTCTCTCGATGGTCAGGCCCTCATCGGTGCTCTAACACCGTTGGGGGCCGTTCTTTTTGTTGTTGTACGGGGGACTTTATCAGGGTTCCTGATGGTCTGTCACGACTTTCGCGGCACCGAATTGCGGCGGGACGCCGGGGAGTTGGTCCGTCCCAGGCGTCCCGCAAGGTCACGCCGCTTCGAGCTCGGCGAGGATCTGTTCAACCCGCCAGTCGTAGTCACCGGGACGCATCAGGACACTGCAGCCCGGGGTGACGCACTCGATGTCCCGGCCGTCCTGGCGGACGAGGGAGAGCATGTCGCAGGCGGGACAGGGCATCTGCATGGGCGTCCTGCGGGGGCGGGTGCGGGACAGCCGGGTGGCGTGCTGGTGGACGTCGGCGATCTCGGCGGCGTACTCGTCGGCCCAGGGCTGGAGGATGGCGAAGGCGAAGGCGGGACGCCGGGCGAGGAACTGGAGGTGCCCGCCGACCGTGCCGGTGACGAGGCACTGGCCGGTCTGCTCGGCGATGAGGCGGGCCCAGGAGGCGATGGTGGCGCCGAGCGGGATGATGCCGTCCTGGTCGCCGTGGTCGTCGTGGACGGTGCCGGGGGCGGCCGGCCCGAAGAGGCTGAGCACGTCGACAGGGCACGGCAGGGGCGCCGTGCGGGTGGCGCCGGAGACGCGAGCGCCGCGGGCCCCGGCTCCGGGCAGCAGCGCCAGGTGCGCGAGGACGAGGGCGTCGGGGAGCTCTCGGAGCTGGCGGTCGAGTCGGGCGGCGGTGTGGGTGTCGAGCATGTCCAGCTCCTCGTGCAGGGTGGTCAGGCGGCGCGGTAGGTGGCGCTGTCGGGAAGGTCGGCGATGGTGCGGTAGCGGCGGCCGATCCAGGCGAGGCGGCAGTGGGGGCTGTCGTCGTCGGTGTCGGCGGGCGGCGGCTCGGTGGCCCAGTCGTCGGGCCAGAGCGCTTCCTGCTGGTAGGCGAGGGCCTCGTCGGTGAAGCGGACGTCGGCGGTCATCCGGGCTGACCATTCAGGGCGGCCAGGGCCCGCTCAGCAGCGGCCCGGTAGCCGCGCTGCCAGTCGGTGACGTCGGCTGCGTCCGCGATGTGCAGCGCGTTCCGGACAGCGTCGAGCTTGGCCTCGGCGTCGCACTTCGCCGCGCTTTGGCCGACGGTGCCGAGTGCCCGGTGCAGCGAGCCGACGGTGATCAGGTAGGCGCGCGGGCTGCCCTCGGGGTCTTCCTCGCGGACGTCGTAGGGGGTGGCGTGGGCGTCGATGTCGAGGATCCGCTGCCGGTAGTCCCAGACCTGGGTCTGGAGCAGGTCGGCGCGTTCGATCGCGGCGTTGCGGTCGGCTTCAGCGTTTTCGGCTCGGGCGTACAGCTGGTCGAGTTGGTCGTCGGTCATGTCGTCGAGGCGGATCCGGTCGGTCACGACGCACGCTCCAGGTCGGGGCGGATGTCGCTGCGGGTGACGTGGCCGGCGAGGGCGGCGAGTCCGACGGCGTGGGCGCGGTTGGTGGCGCCGAGCTTGCGGAAGGCGCGCTGCAGGTGGGACTTGACGGTGTCTTCGGAGATGAATGTGGCCCGGCCGATGGCGGCGTTGGAGAGGCCGTTGGCGACGTACCGGAGGATGGTGATCTCGGGCTGGGTGAGGGGCTGGCCGTAGCGGGCGGGGGTCGGACTGCTCATCGTCTACTCCTCGATCTGCTGGGTGATGGCGTCGAACTGGCGGTCGAACGCGTCCTGTTCGGCCTGGTCGCCTCGGTGGGCGGCGCGGCACCACGACAGGGTGATGAGGGTGCCGGTGATGATCCAGGCGGCGATCAGGGCGGCGAGGGTCCACGGGCCCAACGGGCCGGTCACTCGGTCACCCCCAACTGCTCGTGGCACCAGGCGTCGAACGCGGCCCGGTTCTGCAGTCCGGCCTGGTCCCAGGTCGACTTGGCCTGGCTGATGGCCTTGGGCCGCCAGCCGCGACGGAAAGGACGACGGTGGCGCTCGCCGTCGGTCCACGTGTCGCCGCAACCGCAGCACGACCAGGTGGCGCCGTACCAAACCGCGTAGCGCCCGGAGAAGCGCCGTCTGCGCTGGCAGGTGGGGCAGTTGGCGACCCGGCGGAGCAGGTACTCGGCGGGGCTGCAGATGATGGCGCTCACTCGGTCACCTCGCCCTCGGCCGGGCGGGAGTCTCGGCGCCGGACCGGAACGCCCTTCGCGGTGGCGAGCCGCTCGGTGTCAATGTCGATCAGGCCGAGTTCCAGCAGGTGCAGCAGGGCCTGCTCGACGCTGGTGTGGATGATGTCCGCGAGGCTTAGGCCTGGCTGCTTGAAGGCGCCGTTGGGGCCGAGCGCCCAGTCGTCGGCGGCGCCAGTGGCGGTGCGGGTGATGCGACGGAAGGGGCTGCCCTCGGTGGTGTCGACGTGCTGGCGGGGCCACGGGGCGAACAGGTCAGCCGGCAGCGGGGGCTTGGCGGAGAGGCTGTCGGGCATCAGGACTCCTGGACGGTGCGGGTGGGGCACGACGGGTAGTGGCCGGGGTGGGTCGCGGTGACGCAGCCGCAGGAGCTGGTGGATCGGCCCGTGTCCGGTCGGCGGTAACCGGCCAGGACGACGCCCTTCGTGGCGTACGCGGCAGCTCGCCAGCAGGCGTCGCAGGGGGCGCTGGCTCGCTGCGGGTCGAATGCCTCGTCGATGTGCGAGTTGGCGTGCAGCCAGTTCGCGGCGCTCTCCCAGGCAAGGGCGTGCTCGTCGGTGACGATCCACCGCAGGCTCTCCGGGGCGGCGGCGATGCGGTCGCGGAGCTGGTCGGTCACTCGGCCACCTCGGAGTTCCGCTGCTTCACCAGGAAGGACCGGCCGCAGCCATCGTTGGGGCAGTTGAGGACGTCACTCCAGGCGTGTCGGGGGCGTGGCACCTCGGCCAGCTGAACGCCCTTGGGGGTAACGCATTTCTCCGGGCAGTCGATGACCTGCTGGTCGGCGGTCACTCGGTCACCGCCCCGACGCCGATGGGATCGATGTGCTCCAGGCTGATGCCGCCTGCGTAGCCGTCGACCTTGACGACTGGCGATCCGTGGCCGAGGCTCCAGGCGGGGCTTCGGGTGACGGTGGTGAGCTGGCGGTACTCGTCGGCTCGGATCGGGCGCCCGCAGTCGGGGTCGTAGGCGGTCATGCCGAGGGTGGCGCCGAACTCGGGGCGTACCCCGGGGTAGGCGATGACGGGGCTACCTACGGGGTGGTAGCGGTTCCACTGGGCAGCGTTCAGGTCAGTCACTGAGGTGCTCCTCGGTTAGGAGGTGGTTAGGAGGCTGGCCGCCGCCGGGTGGGCGGCGGCCGGTGACAGGCGGTCAGGCATTGGGGCCGTAGACGGCGGTCAGCGTGATGCGGATGCGGGTGTCCCGGCCGCCGTCGGCCAGGTGCCAGGAGCCGTAGACCTTGGTCCAGACGAGCTGGCCGGGCTTCGAGCACTCCTCGTCATCCGGCTCGTTCCGGTACGGGTACTCCTCGTCGGCGTAGGCGACGGCGGCGACCTTCATCGCGGTGTCGAGGTCGGTGTACATCGCCCAGCCGTCCCAGGTGTCGCTGTCCTCCATCCAGGCGTGGAAGAGCTTGCCGGTGTGGATGGCGGTGATCTGGTCGTTAGGGTCGATGGTGACCGGGTCGGGCGCGGGCGGCTGATTGGCCAGCACGTCGGCGTGTGCGGCTTCGAGGGCTGTGGCGAGGTCGGTCATGTCGGGTGTCTCCTGGGTGTGGTGGGTGGTCAGGCGGACGGCCGGGCAGCGGCGTAGCGGACGGTGCGGACCCAGTCGGGCACGGGCAGCGGGTGTTCCCAGCGGGTGGCCTGGCGCTCGGCGGCGTCGCACACCGCGAGGACGGCGTCCAGCTGCTGGCGGGCCTGCTCCAGCTCGGCGCGGAGGCGGTCCAGCTCCGGCTGCACCACGGCGAGCGCCGCGTCCACGAAGGCATCCGTCTCCGGGTCAGTGCCGTACTCGTCGCAGAAGCCGTGGTCGTAGCCCCAGTCGTGGGCGTCGAGCCGGGCAAACGCTGCGGCGACGGCCTTGCGCCGCTCGTGCTGGGCGACCGCGTCAACGGCTTCGGCCGACTCCTCGCGCATGGTGTGCCCGAGGAGCTCCTGGCGCAGGTTGTACTGGGCTCCGAGCGCGTCGGCGCCGGGGTCGGGGTGGTCCTCGATGAGGTAGCCGAGGGCGTGGAGTGCATGCCCGGCGGCGTCGGCGAGGCGCTCGTACCGCGCGGTGAGCTGCTGGTCGGTGAGCTGGTCCACGGTCAGGACTCCTCGGTCGACGGGGTGGTGGCGGTCAGGTGCGGCCAGGGGACGGCCTTGGTGCAGTACTCCCACTCGTCCGTCGTGAACTCGGAGTGGGTGCCGCATGCCTCCTGCGTGGTGACGTGCGAGCACCAGGTGACGCCGGTCGGCTCGCCGTCCTCGGTGACCAGTTCGTCACAGTCGCCTTCCAGGCAGTCGGCCGGGCCGGAGTGCAGGGTGGTTGCGACGCAGGACTCGGGGTTGGCGGTGGGCTGGGTGTTGGTCATCGGGGGCTCCAGGTCAGGCCGCAGCCGCGGCGGTCAGGTGGGTGATGCCTGCGGCCTCAGCCGTGAGTGCGGAGGCAAGCGGGACGGGGAGGGCGTTGCCGATGGCGAGGTGGCGGGCGCCGGCGTTGCCCTGCCAGTCGATGCCGGGCCGGAAGCCCTGCAACGTGGCGCAGTCGGCCGCCGAAGGGCGCCAGCCGCGCGGGCCCGGAACGGCCAGCCCGTGATCGGCGGCGCGGTGCAGCGCCTTCCGGGACCCGTTGCCGAACGGCTCCGCGCCGCCGGTCGCCGTACCGCCGCCCGTCACCGTCGGGGCCGGACGGCCGGTGTAGCCCCAGCCGAGCGCCTGGTGCATCGTCACGTACGGGGCCAGGCCCGGGCCGTGCGTCGGAGCGGGCAGCCGGACGGGGTGCAGCCGGGACGCGACCAGGGCGGCACGCTTGCGGTGCTGCGGCGCCCCGTACGAGGCCGCATCCACCACCCCGGTCGCGACGCTGTAGCCCCAGCCGGCCAGCACGTCCGCGTACAGCTCCCACAGCGGCAGCACTGCGGGGACCTGCTCCAGCACCACCCACTCGGGGCGGAGCGCGGCCAACCAGCGCATCGGCTCAGCGGTCAGCGGGGACCGGGGGTCGGTGCACATCTCGTTGAGCCAGGGGCGGGTATCCGTGCCGCCCGCGAGGTCGCGGATGGTGACGGCGATGTAGTGCATGTCGCCGATGCCGGCCTTGAGCCCGGCCTTGCTGAACGGCGGGCACGGCGGCCCGGCGGTGAACCCGGCGACCCGGCCAGCGAAGGGCTCCACAGGGTACTGGGCGACGTCACAGCGGACCGTGGCGTGCCCGGCGGCGGCCCGGGTCCGGCAGGCCGTCTCGGAGAGTTCCAGGCCGATCTCGGTCCGGCCGTGCCCGCGGAGGGCTTCGGCGAAGCCGATGCCGGCGAACAGGGCGAGATCGGGGCGGGGCTCGGTCACGGTGCTCCTTCGGTGGTGGGCTGACGGGCGGTCAGGGGGTGGGGCGGAGGCTGGTGCAGCCGCTGTCCGTGTCCTCGTACGAGGTCCAGGCGAGGCTGTAGCCGTGCCCCTGGCCGGTGGTGCAGCCGAACGTGGTCCGGCTCCCGAGGGGCTGGTTGCGGGCAAGGATGGTGCAGCCGCAGGTGAGGGTGATGCGGACCGCCATGCGGGGCGGGCGGGGACGACGGGTGGGCATCGGGGACTCCGGGCGGTCAGGCGGTCGCGTCGAGGTCGAACAGGGGCACGTCCAGCGCGGCGCTCTCGGCCTTCGCCTCGCGGGCGGCCTTGCGGCGGGCGCCGTCGTAGCAGGGCGGGCACCAGGCGACGAGTGCCGTCGAGCGCAGGGCCGCGCCGGGGAAGCGCTGCTCGGACAGGTCTGCGGGCGCGGCGATCAGGCGGGACGGCCCGTACTTGGCGAGGTGCTGGCCGTCGATGTGGTCGCAGTGGCCGTGGCTGACCGTGTGACGGGCCCCACAGGCGCCCTTGCACCAGCAGCGATAGTGGGCGGCCTCCATGACGGGCAGCCAGGTCTCGGAGCCGACCAGGGGCGGGGCGGCGGCGCTCATCGCGCACCGCCGGTGGCCTGGGCCAGAAGGCGGGTGAACTGCTCGCCGGTCATCGTCACGTAGCCGTCGGCGGCGCTCGCCTTACCGCGGCGCTTGTGCCACACGACGCCCAGCCAGGCGCCGTCGTGCAGTCGCTCGACCTCCGCCTCGGCGACCCAGGCCGCCAGCTCGGTGCGCGCGGTGTTCTTCGCCTCGATGACCACGCCGGGCACGCCGGCGATGTCGCCGCGGTCCTTCACGGAGCCGGCGAGGCGGCGCTCGGCGTGCGGCCAGGCGGCGCCGCGCAGGTACTCGACGATGGCCCGCTCCCAGGCGGAGCCCTTGTCCTTGTTGGCGCTCATGCGCTGTGTCCCCTCGGGCAGTTGTGGGTGGCGACGACGGTGTGGGTGCAGGTGCCGGCGGCGATGTGCCAGCGGGTCCGGTCGAGCAGGCGGTGCGGGAGGTACGGGCGGATCGCCAGGCAGTAGGTGGTGCGGCCCGCAAGGCGGGCGAGGAGCTCCTCGGCGAGGCCGAGCGGCCGAGGGTCGGCGCGGACGTCCAGAGCGGCGAAGGAGCCCACCAGGGCCCGGATCACGGTCTGCTGGCAGCGCGGGCACTTGGTGACGCGCGCCCGGTCGCTGGTCGGGTTGCGGTCCGCGAGCCACGCAGGCGGCTTCTTGCGGGGCGGCATCAGTGCCTGCGAAGGGATTGCGAAGGGATCTGCGAAGGGATCTGCGAAGGGTCTGACCAGGCATGCGAAGGGATCGAAGGGATCTGCTGACCCTCGAAGCCCATAGGGGTTAGAGAGAAGATGTGTGTTCTCGTATGCGTGAAATGACTTGAAGTTCCCTTCGATCCCTTCGAACCGCAGGTCAAAGCCTTCGCAGATCCCTTCGCAGATCCCTTCGCAATCCCTTCGCAGAGGCTCATGACCCGTTCCAGCCGTTCAGTCGGAGGCCGGTGATCGTCGAGCGCCGGGTCCGCGGGTCCTGGCCGACGGCGATGCCCTGCTCCTTCATCGCGAGCGAGAAGGCGCGCAGGGACATGGGGCGCATGCCCGAGTTCTCCGACCAGAGCTTGTAGTTGGCGTACACCAGCCGGGTCTCGACCACGGAAGTGGCCACCTCGGAGACCTCTTCGCTCATCCACATGGCCAGAGGGCTGGACGAGGTGAGGTGCTCCTGCGTTTTGACCCGCACGGCCTCCGGGACCGCGAGGCCCTGCTGCTGCCAGTCCTGACAGCCGCCGATCGCCCAGTTGAGGATGCCGGCAGCCTCGGTCGCGATGATCTTCTTGTCGAGGTCCGCCACCCGGCTCTCGGGCGGGATGGTGACGTCCCATCCGATGTCCTGGAGCCGACGCGCGATTCCGTGGCCGCCGCCGACGTGCGGCAGGTAGTTGGTGGCCAGGTGGATCTTGCCGACCGGCTCGAACTCGAAGAACTCGGCCCTCATGTACCGGGCGCTGACGGTGTCCTGGCCGGTCAGCTGCTTCACCAGCTCGTCGTCCAGCTTCTTGCCCGCGCTGGTCTCCGTGGTGGACAGCAAGCGCTTGCCCATCATGCGGGCGACGTCGTTGGGGATGCCCTCGCCCTGCTTGGCCAGCAGGGTGGAGCGGGGGACGGTCTGTGCGTAGTCGCCGAGCAGGGCCATCAGGACCCTGATGAAGACGCCCTTGCCGTTCTGGCCGTCGCCGTGGTGGATGAACATCACCTGCTCGCGGGTGGAGCCGGTGAGGGTGTAGCCGACGACGCGGGCAAGGTAGGCCCGGCGCTCCTCGTCGGGCATGACCGAGGCGAGGAACTTCATCCACTGGGGCGCCCGTGCGGCGGGGTCGAAGCGGATGGGCGACTGCTGCATGAGGCACAGCGATCGGTCGTGCGGCAGGATCTGGCCGGTCGTCAGGTCGATGATCCCGTTGGCGACGTTGAGCAGCATCTCGTGCCGGTCGAAGTCGTTCATCAGGCAGTGCACGGCCGGGTGGGCCTGGAGGATCTCGCGCGCGGCGGCCAGCTTGGGGCGCATGCGCTGCTGCTTGGCGAAGATCTCGAAGTTCTCGCGCTCGGTCCGCTTGTCGGCCTTCGTCGGCTTCTCGATCCGGCTGAGGTCCGGCGGCTCCTCGGAGTAGTTGTCGGCCTCGTCCGCCAGGTGGTCGACCGTGGAGACGACGCGGGTCCACATGGCGGTATTGGCGCCGCGCAGGTTCCAGCGGCCCGCCTCGTAGACGGCCCACTGCTCGGTGTCGGTGATCCACCGGACCTCGGTGCCGTACCGGTCGACGACCCGCTGGGCATTGCCGAGGTCGTCCCAGGTGCGGGGCGGCATCGGGACCGGAAGCAGGATGCGCGACTCGGTCGGCTCGGTCCAGGAGGACGTCGGCGCCTGGGTCTTGAGCGCCATGGCGCCGGCCGTGGCATGCTCGGCGGCGCGAGCGGCCGACGGCGCCGGAGGGACGGTCCGCAGGTGCCGGGGGCGCTCGCCGTAGCCGCGCCGCCGGAGCTCCTTCGCGGCGGCGGAGTGGTCGCCTCGGTGCTCCAGCAGGGCGTACGCGCCGAACTTGTTGTACGGCTTCTCCTGCTCGAACTCGGTGCTGGAGGTGAAGACGAACAGCCGGTCCCGCGCCGGGTCGTGGCCGGTGGTGGCGGAGACGCCGATGCTCTTGCCGGGGCGGCGCCAGTAGGAGGTCCGGCCGGAGGTGTGCACGAGCTCCCAGCCGTGCGGCCCTAGGATGTCGGCCCAGTCGGTGCGGGCCTCGAAGTCGTCGCCCGGCTTGATGCCGCCGTCGGTGAACTGCTGGCCGCCGGGCGGGCGCTGGGCCGGGACAGGCGCGGGTTCGGGCTTGGCGGGGGTCTGGTCGAGCATGCGGGCGATGTCGAACAGGGCGTCGCGGTGCTCGGCCTCGATGGTGGCGATGGCGCCCGGGCTGCCGGCGAGCATCGACCACGGCTGGCCGCTGGCGTGCACCGGGCCGTGCGAGGGGGCGACGACCGACTGGCCGCCCTCGCCCCGGGTCTCCATCTGGACGGCCTTGTCAGCGCCCCGGGCGAGCTTGGTGTTGCCGAGGACGGAGCCGCCGGTGACGCGGTAGATCAGGTGGTAGCCGCCGGACGGGGTGCGCTCGCAGTAGCCGGACTTGACGGCGTCCCAGGTCTCGCCGAGGCCGGACGCGGAGGCGATCTCGTTGAACGCCTGCGGCATGCCGGCCTCGACGGCGGTGCCTTCGAACTCCAGCATCTCCAGGTTGCCGCTGACGGCGCCCATGACGATGCCGAGACCGGGGTAGCCGGAGCTGAACCACGAGCGGAGCTGGTCCTCGGTGGCGCGGACGCTCAGGGCGGCCTTCCAGCCGCCCACGGGGCGCTTGGTGCCGTCGAGGGCCACCCGGACGACGCTGGCCCCGGCGGCGTGCCAGGCGAGCGCTGCGGTGAGCGTGTCCGGCGGTGGCGTGGTGCTCAACTGTGCTCCTGGGTCCGTGGCATGAGGGTGGTTGGTGCCGCCCGCCGCCGCGCAGGGGGGACGCTGCGGCGGCGGGCGGAGCTGGGCCGGGACTAGAACGGCGGGGTGGCCACCGGCGCGACCGGGGCGCCCTGCTGGGCCTGGAGCTGGGCGAGCAGGGCGGCCTGGGCCGGGTCAGCCTGGGCGGCGGCCACCTGCTGGGCTGTCAGGCCGGGGACGACGGGGAGCGGCTGCGGTGCGGGTGCGGCGTACGCCTGCTGCGGGACGGCCGCGGCGGGTGCGGGCTGCTGCAGCTCGGCGGTGGCCGGCAGGGTGTACTCCGCGCGGTACTGCTTCGGCGCGTTGAAGGCGTTGTTGGTCTTCTGGCCGTCGTGGGTGTAGGTGACGGCGAGATAGCCGCCGACCTCCAGCCCGGCGCCGCCGACCAGCTTCACCGCGTCCTGGATGGCGTTCTTCATCTGGCCCTTGACGAAGATCCTGCGGCGGCCGTCGTCGTCCTGGATGGCCGGGTCGCGCAGGACAGTCTGGACGGTGACGACCAGCTGCATCATGGGGTTGCCGTCGGTCCAGAACTTCGGCTTGCCGTCCGCCGGGTCGCGCTGCTGCTGGACCGAGGGCTTCTCGGTGATGAAGCCCTCGACGCGGGTGGCGGGCGTCGGGAACTTCGCGGTGGGCGCGCCGCCCCCGCCCATGAGGTAGGCGTCGGCAGACTGCGGGGTGCTCATGCTGGCGTTCTCCTTGGGGATGGGCCGGTCGGTGGGCCGGCAGTTCGTGGTGGCGCAGGGGCACCCCGCCTCGCGGCAGTGGTACGTCCAGCGCTGGTGGCGGCCGCCCTTGGGGAAGGTCGGATGGCGGCAGATCGCGCAGTGGACGGGCCCGGCGGTGGTCATCCGGTCAGTCCCTCGAAGCCGGTGCGGGTGCTGAGGCTGGCGATGCCGGGGCAGCCCTTGGAGAGGTCGGTGCTGCCGGGCAGGAGCCAGTCGCAGAACCGGCACTTGGCCTTCGGGTCCATCGGGATCTCGGACCAGGCGGCGGGGTTGGCCTCGGGGTCGAGGTCAAGGACGCGCTGGCGGATGCGGTCGAGGCGGGCGAGCGCGTCGAGAGCTACCTGCCGGTCGTAGCGCTCCCACCAGACGTGGATGCGGAGCTCGTGGTACCGGCCGACGAAGACGATGGCGACGCGCTCGACCGGCTCGCCGGCGTTCTCCTGGCCGAGGCCGTACAGGTGGGCCTGGATGCGGTACTGCTCGCCGGGCCCGCCGCGCCGGTACTTGTCGAGGGAGCTGACGCCGACGAGCTTCCAGTCGTAGTTGGTGCGGGTGGTCCGGTCGTACAGGTCGCTGGAGCCGCGGACGCGGGCGGCCTCGACCGGGCTGTCCCGGACGGTGACCTTCTCCTCGATCTTGTAGCGGCCCGCCGTGTTGCGAGCGGTGAACTGCTCCTCCATCCAGGCGTGGAACCCGGTGCCGATGACGGGCGCGATGGGGTCCTGCTCGCCGGGCGCCACCGGCCAGTCGAGGACCTTGTACGAGAGCTTGCGCTCGCACGGGTCGCCGATCTCGGACGGGCCGATGGCGGTCTGCAGGGATCTCGGCGAGTGGTTGGCGGCGTTGATGATGAACTGCCCGAGCAGCTCAGCGACTTGCCGTGCCTGCTCGTCCGACCCCGTGGCGATCATCGCGCGGCGACCTCGGTCTTGGCGGCGACCCGGCGGAGGTGCGCGGCCGCGTCCTCGGCGTCGGCGAAGTCGAGCCCGGTGCCGTTGATGTTGTGTTCGATCAGGTCGGCGGCGGCGAGGAGGCCGCAGTCCCGCAGTCGCTTGTTGTCCGCGGCGAGGGCGGCGTGCGCCTCGGCGATGCCGGCCCGGAACTGCGCCAGTGCGCGCTGGGCCTCGTTGCCTCGTCGGTCGGCAGCGACGGCGCGCTGGGCGTACCGCAGGTTGTCGAACCGCACCTCGGCGAGACGGTTGCGCAGGTCAGCGTTCTCGGCGGCAAGTCCGGCATCCCGGCGGCGGGCGATCAGCCTGGCGAGCAAGTTCAGCATCAGTTCTCCTGCGGGGTGCGCTGGCGGGGGAAGCGGGGCCGGTTGTGCTGGCTGGGCGGGTTGCCGCAGCCGCACGGGCACTTCGGGCCGTCCTGGCGGCGGGCCAGGACCCGGCGCAGGCCGCGCCACAGGGCGGCGAGCATCTCCGAGACGGCGACGGACACGAACCCGACGGCGATGTAGGCCGCGACGGTGCTCATCGGGCACCGCCGCCCTGTTCGACCACCAGGTGGGCACTGCCATGTACCGGGACGCCCGCCAGCTCGGCGTTGAGGTAGTGCGCCTCAATGAAGATGCCGTCGCGCTTCATGGGCCCGCTGCAGCTGGTACTGGCGCCGAACGCGGCCGCAACCTGCTCGAACACCACCAGGTCGGTCACCCTCGACGGCAGCGTCACGTGGATGCCGATCCGGTCGTACGACCAATACACGGGCACGGTCGCCAACTCCGGGTGCTTGGCCAGCAGGGCGGTCAGGGCGGCGAACGCCACCAGGGCGTTGTGCTCGGGCTTGTCGCTCATCGCGCACCCCCGATCCGGGCGATGCGCTCGCGGGCCTGGCGGTCGTCGGCGAGCTCCTGCGTGGCGGGGCTCCAGTCGGCGATCGCGGCCTCGGGCGTCCCGGGGACGAGGTGCGGGGGCGGGCAGATGTAGACGCCCGGACGAGCCTTGATGGCGTATTCGGTAGGGTTGTTGCTCACGGTGCTTGCCTCCTTGGGAAGTTGGGGGGCGGGGGCTGTAGGGCTCTCGTCCGGCGGCCACCGGGTGAGGGCCCGCCCCACGGGGTGGGTCAGGCGGCCTTCGGCATCGGCGACTTTCGGCCAGATGCGGCGAAGACGCGACGGAGCTGTTCGATCTGCTCGGGCGACGGCGGTTCATCCGCGGCGGCGTCGAGGCGAGCAATCGCCATGCCCGCCGGGCCGAGGATGCTCAGTCGCTGGTCGCGGGTCATGCCGCCTCGTAGACGAAGTCGTCCAGTCGGGCGCCGTAGGTGCGGGCCAGCAGGGCGGCGGACTCGAACTTGGGCTGCCGGTGGCCCTTGATGATTCGGGACACGGTCCCCTCGGTGAGGCCCGTGCGCTGGGCGATGGCGTACCCAGTGATGTCGCCCCTGGAGGCCGCCGCCTTGAGGAACCTCTTGGCGTCGAACCGGTACTGCGGCACGTGGTGTCACCTCGTCTCTTGTCAGGAGGGTTGCTTGCCTTCTGACAAGAACAATAGTCCTTAGCGTGCTTGCTGGCAAGCAAGATAGGGCGTGAAGTTTTGGTCAAGGTGCCTTCGAACTGGCGTTCATAGTCCGTGGTTGATGGTGTGAACCTGACCGAAAGCGCCTGACCTGGGAGCTTGTCAACTGACAAGCATGTGCCATGGTGCTTGCTGGCAAGCTAACCTCCGGTGCATGGATAACAACCCACGGCCGGATCGCGCGGCGAGACTCCGCGCCTTCGCCGAATACGTCACCAGCGCCGCGCGCAAGGCCGGCTACGACATCGACGGCCCCCGAGGGGGAGGGAAGACGAAGCTGGCACGTGATGCCGGAGTCAGCCTGTCGACCATCAGCAGACTGCTCTCGGGGGAGCGGGCGCCGGATCCCGAGAACTTCGAGGGTCTTGCCCGCGCACTCGGTGTCGATCTGCGAGAGCTGCTCGTACGATCTGGCATCTTTTCGGCCGAATCCATGCACAGCTGGCCTGAAACAGCAGTACGATCCCGACCTATTACCCCACGCGACGCAGCTGATGATCTGGGCATCACGGACCCGGTCGACCGGGAGATGTTCCTTGCGATGGTCAGTCGCCTGAAGCGTCAGCAGTTGGCGCGGCGTCACGAGGGGTCTGGAGGTGCGGCGGCCGAGGCGTAGGGGTGACGAACGTGCAGTCAGGCAAGTCAGTTGTGGCAGCGGGAACGGGCGTACTCTTCGGGACCATCCTGATGGTGGTCGGAGCGGCCAGCGACAACATCGGACTTGCAGTGGTTGGTGCGGCGGCACTCATGGTCGCCGCCATGGTCACCTGCCTGATCATCCTGCTCCGGCAGCTCCGGGACACGTCGGCCGAACGACGAGCACTCCACCAGCAGCTGGAGGGCTACCTCGCTGCCGAGGCCGGCGTAGTCGCGGAACGCGAACGCATCCGCAAGGATCTGGTCGCGAACGCGGCGCTCACCAGAGAAGCCATAGACAGGGAGTGCCGATCGCTTCGGCAGACGTTTGAGGAAGAGCGATTCGAGCTCACCTCTCGCGCCTACCGGCTCGGAGCCGAGGCAGCCATCAGCGGAGCGCTCGATGTGGCTGAGCCACCGACGGCTACGGTCTTCCGTCTGCCGATCCGCCAGGCCCCCGAGGTCAGCGCCCGCGCCGCAGTCGACGACTAACTGGCGCCCTTGGGACCGAGCCTGACGACGATGCGGCCGGGATAGAGGCGTGGGTTGCCGCGCCCCTCGGCCGGGTTGAGCTGAATCGTGGCGACTGCCCGCAGAACTGTTCGTTGCTGCTCAAGCAGGAGGCCGTTCCAGCGCTCATCCGCATCGGGCTGGCCGAGCAGACCCTCCAGCAGGGGAGTCACGGTCTTGATCCTCAGCCGCTCGTCGACTGCGGCGAGCTGAGGGAGCAGGCCAGCCTCGACCGCGATGAGCGATGCGACGGTCAGACGGCCGGCCTTCGCCGCCGACCGGGCCGCCTTCAGTTCACCATCCAGCTCGGCGTGTTCTGCCAGCGCCGCTTCCAGGTCATCATCCAGCGCGGCGATACGGAACACCTCCGCCGACTCGGGCTTGGACAGCCAGCTCACCAGCCGCTCCTCGACGAAGGCGTCCATGACGTCGATGCGGATCGCCGCACAGTACTTCTCGTCGCAGATGTAGCTCGGGTAGACGTCATTGGCGACGGTCCGGATCGTTCCCCCGCACACGCCGCAGGCTGCAATGCCGGACTGTAGGTACTTGGCCGCAGTGTCGTGCATCGACGGCCTCTTCGGGTCCTGGAGGATGGCCTGAGCCCTGTGCCACGTCAGGCTGCTAACCAAGCCAGGCCAGCTCGCTTCGCCGATATCAACACCCTGATGGATCCGACGGCCGTTGTAGCTGGCCCGCCTCAAGAGGGCGATGACGCCAGTGTCCGACCACTCCTTGTTAGTCGCAGTCTTGATCCCTTCGGCCCGCAGGTTCTTGGCGATGGTGTAGGCCGTCAGGCCGCCGACGAAGTCTGCGTAGATCCGCCGGACGATAGGCGCCTGTTCGGGATGGGGGACCTGGTCGATCAGCTCGCCGGTGGCGGAGTCGTAGCGACGTGAGTAGCCATACAGAATCCGCCCATGAGGCTTGCCCGTCTCGGCGTTGAGGCGGACAGTACGGAGGTTCCGATCGCGGATGGCCTCGGCTTCATCCTCGGACTGGATCGCATCGAGCGCCGTGTTCTTGCGGTCGGTCCTTTTCGACATGTCGTACACGGTGCCGTTGTACGAGAGTAGGCACCCGGTCTCGTGGCACAGGTTGCGCAGGCGGACGTAGACCTCCAGGTCGCGCTGGAGCCGACTCGACTCCCAGGCAACGATGATGTCACCTTCGCCAGCGCGGACGCGGCGGACCATTTCGGCATAATCGTCGCGAGCCTTCTTGGCGTGCCGACTGGCAGAGCGGTCGTTGTCGACGAACTCCCCTGCGTTGTCCCAGTCGTTGTCGGCGCATTCGCGGCGGTTCTCCACCATCTGACTCTCAGTGCTACGCGCGCGCTTCTTGGGGTCACGGCTGGCACGGGCATAGAGAAAGGCCCTCAGGCGTACCTGGGGGCCTCGGGCGTATCGGGGCAGGGTGGTGATTGCCATGCATCGAGGCTAGCCCCCAATGCTGCCTTTCGGAAGGTCTCGTTGCACACGTTGGTCATGATGCCGACCGTCACCAGCTGGGTGGCGCCGCGCTCCTGCAGCCAGGCGTGCAGGTCGGGGGTGCCGTAGAACGCGCTGTTCACGGTCTTCGTGATGTACAGGTCGGCGCGCGCCCCGGCCACCACGGGCTTGAGCTCGTAGCCGGGGGTGCCGGGGGCGAGCGGGCTGCGGGCCCCCTGGTGCTGCACCACGACCACCGGACGGTCGGTGCGCTGCCACGCGTCGAGCAGCTCGCCGATCCGCAGCTCGGCCTCCGGGTTGTCCCGGGGCCCCCAGAACGCCTCGTCCTCGAAGCCCTGTTGGACGTCGATCACGATCAGTACGGCGTCGGGGGCGATGGTCAGGGGGGCGTCGAAAGCGCTGGTGTTCGTCATGCCCCCATGCTGTCCGCGGCGGCCGTCCGGGGGTGAGCGGGCGGACCGCCGGTGACCGATAGATTCCTGCCATGAAGACGGTGGGGTGCCTGATCCTGGACGGCGTGCGGGCCTTCGACTTCGCGGTGATCGGCGAGGTGTGGTCCGACCGGCGGAGCCGGCTCGGGTACCCGCCGTTCGAGCTGCGGGTCTGCGGCCCGGCGGACAGCCGGGTCCGGTTCGGCGGCGGCCTGGAACGCGTACCGGACGCCGGTCTCGAGGCGCTGCTGGACTGCGACCTGGTGCTGGTGCCGGGCGTGCAGGAACCCACCGTCCGGGCCCCGGACGACGTGCTGGCCGCACTGCGCGCGGTGCACGCCGCCGGGATACCCATCGCCTCGCTCTGCGCGGGCGCCTTCCTGCTCGCCGACGCGGGCCTGCTGGACGGCCGCCGGGCCACCACGCACTGGCACCTGGCCGCGGACCTGGCCCGCCGTCACCCGGCCGTCCGGGTCGACCCCGAGGTGCTGTTCACCGGCGACGGCCTGATCTGGACCTCGGCCGGGGTGGCCGCCGGGATCGACCTCTGCCTGCACCTGGTCCGGGCGGCGCACGGCCAGCAGGCGGCCGCCGCGATCGCCCGGGCGATGGTCACCGCCCCGTTCCGCTCGGGCGGCCAGGCCCAGTTCATCCCCACCCCGGTCCCGGACGCCACCGCCGACGACCCGCTCTCCGGCCTCCGCAGCACGATCCTCGGAGCCCTCGAACACCCTTGGACGGTACGGGAGTTGGCCCGCCTCGCGACCATGTCCGAACGGTCCTTCGCCCGCCGCTTCACCGAAGCGACGGGCGTCCCCCCGCTGCGCTGGCTCTCCGAACAACGCGTCCTGGCCGCCCAACGCCTGCTGGAGGAGACCGACCTCCCGGTCGACGAGATCGCCGTCCGCTGCGGGTTCGCCTCCGCGGTGTCGCTGCGTCCCGCCTTCACCCGCCGCGTCGGCGTCGCCCCCCGCGACTACCGCCGCACCTGGCGCTAGCGCTCTTGGCAGGTGCTTCAGCTCTACGGTCAGGGGCTCGGGGCTCTGCTGATGTGCGGCTCCGCCGCGTGGGCGACGCCGGCCTCGTACAAGGTGATCGTTGCGTAGGTGGTCAGGGACTTTCGCAGTGACCCGCACGCCAGATCTCCTCGCCCGCGCGGCGGAGCCGCAGATCAGCAGAGCCCCGAGCCCCTGGGTAGTGCAACTGAACGCCCTGCAAGAGCCAGGGTTCAGCGGAGCGCTCCCACTGCGGCCGTGGTCGGGTAGGAGTCCCGCAGGCGGCGCTGGGCGACGGGATCGCCGCCCAGCTGGTCGAGGCCGAGCAGTGCGGCGCCGAGCACCGGCGGCGCCACCACGACCCGGGCCTCCGCCAACGGTGCCGCCAGGGCCAACCGCGCGGTGACGTTGTCGAGCAGCAAAGGCTGCCGGGACGCCAGGACGCCACCGCCCAGCACCACCGGTGCGGCCTCGCCGAGCAGGTCGAGCCGGCCGAGCGCGACCACCGCGAGCCGGACGATCTCGTCGGCCTGACGGTCGATCAGCGCCAGCGCCGTCTCGTCCCCGGTGTCGGCGGCGGCGAACAGCACCGGCACCAGCTCGTGCAGCCGGGCGCCCGGCACCCGGCCGAGGTGGATCTCCTCGGCCAGGGCGGTGGCGGACGGCAGGCCGAAGTGCGCGGCGATCGCGGTGGACAGGGCGGTCGGGCCGCCCCGGCCGTCCTCGGCCCGGACGGCGTGCCACATCGCGGCGCCGGCCAGCCCGGCCCCGCCGCCCCAGTCGCCGCTGAGCTTGCCGAGGGCGAGGAAGCGGGCGGTGCGCCCGTCGGGCAGCAGGCCGGCGCAGTTGATCCCGGCGCCGCAGACCACCGCGACGCCGCGCGGGCCGTCGGTACCGGCCCGCAGCAGGCCGAAGGTGTCGTTGGCGACGGCGTTGCCGACGCCCCAGCCGCGGGCGGTGAGGGCGGCCAGCAGGGCGTCCTCCTCGACCGGCAGGTCGGCGTTGGCGAGGCAGGCGCTGACGAACGAGACCAGCACACCGGCCGTCGGGTCCAGTCCGGCCTGGGCGGCCACCGAGTTCACCAGCGGTGCCAGCCCGGCGATCGCCGCCTCGGCGCCGACGGTCTGCGGCTGGAAGCCGCCGCCCCGGGCGTGACCGAGCACGCTGCCGTCCGCGCCGACCAGCGCGACGTCGGTCTTGCTGTTACCGGCGTCGATGGCGAGGACGCCGGGGAGTTGCTCAAGCTGCTGCATCAGGACCCCGCTCATAAACACCCCGACCGTCCCGGCCGGGAAAGGAGAAGTTGCTCACGCCCACGGCAGGTGGGCTCCGTTGTGCGCGAGCAGACGGTCCGTCAGCTGGTCGGCGAGCTCGATCTGCCCGACCAGCGGGTGGGCCAGCAGGGCGTCGAAGACCCGGTCCCGGCCACCCTTGAGGGCCGCCTCCAGGGCGAGCTGCTCGTACGCGGTGACCGAGGCGATCAGGCCGGCGTACAGCGGCTCGACCGGGCGCTGCGGCAGCGGCCGGACGCCGTTCGCGTCCACCTCGGCGGGCACCTCGATAACCGCGTCGTCCGGCAGGAAGGGGAGCACGCCGTCGTTGCGGGTGTTGACCACCTGCACGCTGGTGCCGCCGTCGGTGCCGAGCAGCGAGGCGATCAGCTGGACGGCGGCCTCGGAGTAGAAGGCGCCGCCGCGCTGGCCGAGCAGCTCCGGCTTGGTGTCCAGGGTGGGGTCGGCGTACATGGTGAGCAGTTCCTGCTCGATCGCCGCGACCTTGGCCGCCCGGGAGCCCTGGACCTTCAGCTCCTCGACCACCTGGTCGTGCTGGTAGAAGTAGCGGAGGTAGTAGGAGGGCACCACGCCGAGCCGCCGGATCACCGGCAGCGGCAGGTGCAGGTCCTCGGAGATCTCCTGGCCGAAGCCGGCCAGCAGCTCCGGCAGCACCTCGCGGCCGGTGGCGGCGTCCGGCGTCTCCAGCAGGGTGACCCCGCGCTCCCAGGTCAGGTGGTTCAGCCCGACGTGGTCCAGCCGGACCAGCTCCGGTGCGACGCCCAGGTGGGCGGCGAACTTGCGCTGGAAGCCGATCGCCACGTTGCACAGGCCGACCGCCTTGTGCCCGGCGGTCTGCAGGGCCCGGGTGACGATGCCGACCGGGTTGGTGAAGTCGACGATCCAGGCGTCCGGGTTGGCCCGGCGGACCTGCTCGGCGATCTCCAACACCACCGGGACGGTGCGCAGCGCCTTGGCCAACCCGCCCGCGCCGGTGGTCTCCTGGCCGACGCAGCCGCACTCCAGCGGCCAGGTCTCGTCCTGGTTGCGGGCGGCCTGCCCGCCGACCCGGAGCTGGAGCAGCACGGCGTCGGCGCCCTGCACCCCGGCGCTCACGTCGGTCGTGGTGGTGACCACCGCGCCGTGGCCCTGCTTGGCGAAGATCCGCCGGGCCAGCCCGCCGATCAGCTCCAGCCGCTCGGCGGCCGGGTCGATCAGCACCAGCTCGCCGATCGGCAGAGTGTCGCGGAGCCGGGCGAAACCGTCGATCAGCTCGGGTGTGTAGGTGGAACCGCCGCCGACGATTGCCAACTTCAGTGCGGACATCAGCCCTTGACCCCTGTCAGTGTCACGCCTTCGATGAAGGCCTTCTGTGCGAAGAAGAAGAGAATGATCACCGGCGCCATCACCAGCAGCGTGGCCGCCATGGTGAGGTTCCAGTTGGTGTGGTGCGCGGCCTTGAACGAGGCCAGGCCGTAACTCAGCGTCCAGGCTTCCTGGTTGTTGCTGGCGTAGATCTGCGGGCCGAAGTAGTCGTTCCAGCAGTAGAAGAACTGGAACAGCGCGACGGCGGCGATCGCGGGCTTCGCCATCGGGACGACGACCTTGAGCAGGGTGCGGAACTCGCCGCAGCCGTCGATCCGGGCCGCCTCGATGTACTCCTTGGGCACCGTCAGCAGGAACTGCCGGAGCAGGAAGATCGAGAACGCGTCGCCGAAGGCCATCGGGATGATCAACGGCCAGAGCGTGCCGGTCAGGTGCAGCTGCTTGGCCCAGAACAGGTACATCGGGATGATGACCACCTGGGGCGGCAGCATCATCATCGAGATCACCGCCATCAGTGCCAGATTCCGGCCGCGGAAGCGGAACTTGGCCATCGCGTAGGCCACCGGCAGGCTGGAGACCACGGTCAGCACGGTGCCCAGGCCCGCGTACAGCAGGGTGTTGCGCCACCAGGTGAGGAAGCCCTCGGTCTGCCAGACCTTGACGAAGTTGTCCCACTGCCAGGTGTGCGGCCACAGGTCGGCGGTGATCGCCTGACGGTCGGTCATCACCGAGGTGAGGAAGACGAAGACGAACGGCAGCACGAAGAACAGCGCGGCGGCGATGGCCAGCGAGTGCACGGCCACCCAGTGCAGCGCGGCCCGGCGGCGGGCCACCTTGGCGGCGGCGCTCCCGCGGGTGAGCGGAAGGGAGATGGTTGCGGTCATGGGTTCAGTCCTCACTCGCCAGCAGACCCGACCTACGGCGCAGCAGCAGCGACGTGAAGGCCATCGAGATCACGAACAGGATCAGCGCGACCACGCAGGCGGAGCCGTAGTTGGACTGCTGGAAGCCCAGGTTGTAGACCATCTGCGGCAGGGTCCAGGTCGAGCCGTTCGGGTAGCCGGGCTCGAACTGCTGGCCGGAGCCGCCGATCACGCCGCTGGCCACCTTCCCGGCCACGATCGCCTGGGTGTAGTACTGCATGGTCTGGATCACGCCGGTGACCACGGCGAACAGCACGATCGGCGCGATGTTCGGCATGGTGACGAAGCGGAACTTCTGGAGCGGGCCCGCCCCGTCCAGCTCGGCTGCCTCGTACTGCTCCCTGGGGACGTCCAGCAGGGCGGCCATGAAGATCACCATCAGGTCGCCGATGCCCCACATCGCCAGCATGGTGAGGGCCGGCTTG
Source organism: Kitasatospora sp. NBC_00070 (assembly GCF_045041205.1). Lineage (NCBI taxonomy): Bacteria > Bacillati > Actinomycetota > Actinomycetes > Kitasatosporales > Streptomycetaceae > Kitasatospora > Kitasatospora sp. NBC_00070. The sequence goes on from NZ_CP108247.1 coordinate 5,400,547, forward strand.
GACCAGTCCGGGTCGGTGAACCAGCCCGGCGTCGGCAGCCCGAGGTCGCCGAGCAGGGCGTTGACCGGGCCGGTGCCGGGGTTGAGCAGGAACGCGAAGGCGATCGTCGCGGCCACCGGCGGAGCCAGGTAGGGCAGGTAGAACAGGGTGCGGAGGAGGCCCGCGCCGGTCTTCACCTTGGTGATCAGCAGCCCGATGCCGAGCCCGAAGGCGACCCGCAGGGTGACCATCACGACCACCAGCCAGAGGGTGTTCCCCAGGCCCTGCCAGAACGACGGGTAGTCGTTGAGGACGTAGCTCCAGTTCTGCAGGCCCCGGAAGGTCGGTGCGTTGAAGCCGTCGTACCGCATGAAGGAGAAGTAGGCGGTGGAGAGCAGCGGGTAGGCGAAGAAGACCGCGAAGCCGATCAGCCAGGGGGAGAGGAAGGCGAGCGTCCGGAGCGCCTCCCGGCGGCGCTTGCGCTTCAGTGCCGCCGGGATCGAGGTACCGACAAGTGCCATGGCCGGGTCACTTGGCCTGGGTGACGGCCGCGTCGATCTCCTTGGCCGTGGCGGCGAGCCCGGCCTTGAGGTCGGTCTGCTTGCCGGACTCGTAGTCGAAGCCGAGGTTCTGCAGGCTCACCTGGTAGGCACCGCCGTTCAGGCTGGCCGGGGTGGTGCCGGAGTTCGGGTTCTTGGCGATGTCGATGAAGGTCCGGAAGTTCGGGTCGGTGGTCAGCTTCGGCGAGTCGAGCGCCTCGAAGGTGCTCGGCACGTTGTGGATCGCGTTGGCGAAGCTCACCACGGCGTCCGTGTTGGTGGTCAGGTACTTCACCAGCTCCCAGGCGGCGGTCTGCTTCTGGCTGCCCCGGGCGATGCCGATGATGGTGCCGGTCTGGTAACCGCGGCCGTACGTGGCGGCCTGGTCGTCCGGCACCGGGAACGGCGCGGTGGCCCACTCGAACGGCAGCTTCTCCTCGGCCAGGGCGGCGGTCCGCCACTCGCCGTCCATCGACATCGCGACCTGGCCGGTGTGGAAGGGGTTCTTGGCGCTGAACTCGTCGCCGAAGCCGGTCCGGTACTTCTCCAGCTTCTCGAAGCCGCCGAGCTTGCCGACCAGGCCCTTCTGCCACTCCATCATCGCGCTCACCTTGGGGTCGGTGGCGAGGGTGGACTTGCCCGCGCTGTCGAAGTACGTCGGGCCGTACTGACCCAGCAGGTGCGCGATGCTGCTCTCGTAGCCGTGGTAGTTCGGCATGAAGCCGAGCTGCTTGAAGCCGTCGCCCTCGGCGACGGTCAGCTTGGCCGCGGCCGCCTCGAACTCGCTGAAGGTCTTCGGCGGCGCGGTGATCCCGGCGGCCGCGAAGGCGGTCTTGTTGTAGTACAGGCCGTACGCGTCGCCGAGCAGCGGCAGCGAGCACTGGTTGCCCTCGAACTGGGTGTACTTGAGCATCGCGCCCGGGAAGGTCTTGGCCGGGTCGATGCCGTCCTTCTTGAGGAACGGGTTGAGGTCGGCCCAGACCTTGGCCGAACAGAACTTGCCGACGTTGTCGGTGGTGAACGAGGAGACCACGTCCGGTGCGTCCGGGCCGCCGGCCCGCAGCGCCTGCTCGCTCTTGTCGTCCTCGATCCGCGACACGATCTTGACGTGGATGTTCGGGTGCGCCTTCTCGAAGGCGGCCACGTTGTCCTCGATCGCCTTGGTCTCGCTGTCCTGGCTCCAGCCGTGCCAGAACGTGATGGTCACGTCCTTGCCGGCGGCCGAGTCGTCCTGGCCGCCCTCGGCGTTGGTGCCGGTGCAGGCGGTGGCGAGCAGTGCCAGGACGGCGCCGCCGGTGGCGGCGGCGAGCAGGCGGGACGGTCTGCGGGCGGAAAGCATCGGAGGGTCCTCCTGGGACTGTGGGGGCAGGCGGAATCGCACGGGCGGTGGACGGGCGAGAAGGTGACGGTGGGTCATGGCGGCGGTCGCGGTCAGTGGGTGGAGAACACCGACTCACGGGCCGAGGTGAGGGCGCGTTGCAGGGCGCCGTGCAGGACGGGAGAACCGGGGACGGAGCTGCTGCGGACCTCGGGCCGGGGGATCGAGATCCGGGCCAGCGCGTCCTGGACCGACCCGCGCAGCCGGTCGCCCCCGGCGGTGGCGGTACCGCCGGAGAGCACCACCAGTTCGGGGTCGACCACGGCGACGATCGAGGCGAGCCCGATCGCCAGCCGCTCGGCCAGTTCGTCGAGGAACTCGTCACCGGCGCCCGGGGTCTCCAGTGCGCCGGCCACGGCCGCCTCGGTGGTGGTGCCGCCGAGGCCGTACCGTCGGGCCAGCGACAGCACCGCCTCGGCACCGGCCAGCTCCTGGAAGCCGCCGGAGTTCTTGCGCCGGACGTTGTGCACCACCGGGGCGCCGGGCACCGGCATGTAGCCGACCTCGCCCGCGCCGCCGGTGAAGCCCCGGTGCAGCCGCCCGGCCAGCACGATCGCGGCGCCGAGGCCCTCCTCGGCCCAGAGCAGCACGAAGTCCTCGCTGCCCTGCGCGGAGCCGAAGGCCTGCTCCGCCACGGCGGCCAGGTTCACGTCGTTCTCGATGGTGACCGGGGCGCCGAAGGCGGCCTCCAGGTCGGCCAGCAGCCTGGGCGAGTGCCACCCAGGCAGGTGCGCGGCGTACCGCAGCTTGCCGCTCACCGGGTCGAGCGCACCGGGCACCCCGACCACGATCCCGCGCAGGTCGCCCGGCGTCAGCCCGGCCTCCCGGACGGTCGCGGCCAGCGCCTCGGCGGTCCGCTGCACGGTCTCGGCGGCGGGCCAGCCCTTGGTGGGGGTGATCGCCTCGGCCAGCGTGCTGCCGGTGATGTCGGCGACGGCGGTACGGACGTGGGTGGTCGTCACGTCCAGCCCGGCGACGTATCCGGCGGCCGGATTGACCTGGTACAGCTGGGCGTTCGGGCCGGGGCCGCCGGCCGTGGTGCCGACCGGCAGGACCAGCCCGGCGCTCTCCAGCCGGCCGAGCAGCTGGGACGCGGTGGGCTTGGAGAGCCCGGTCAGGCTGCCGATCTGGGTCCGCGAGAGCGGACCGTGCGCGAGCAGCAGCTCGAGCGCCGCCCGGTCGTTGATCGCCCGGAGCAGGCTGGGGGTACCGGCGATGGGGGTACGGGTGTTGTCGGTCACAGCCCAGATCCTCCCCTCTCACCACCCGGGCGTGCTGGTCGGGGTGGCGCTCCGTGAATAGTTAGGAAACTTTCCAATCGCTGAGAAGGACGGTATGGCGCAGGGTGCGAGAGTGTCAATGGGCCCCCCTCGGGAGGATGCCGAAGCGTTACGTGCGGACAGCGCGGAACCCCGCCCCCGAGGCCGGGGGCGGGGTTCCGGGTCGGCCGCTACTCGCCGGGCTGGGCCGGGATCGGCTTGCTGGTCTGGGTGGCGACGGGGATCGGGTCGGCCGGTGCCGCGGCCACGCCGGCGGCCGCCTCGACGGTCGGCGCCGCCACCGTGACGGCGGCCGGCGCGTCCTCCTTGAGCTTCACGCCCACCTCGTCGAAGGCCGCCTTCAACCGCTGCCGCAGGGTGCGCGCCACCAGCAGCGCCTTGCCCGGCGAGGTGCGCGCCTCGACCCGCAGCACCACCGAGTCGAAGGCCACCGACTCCACCCCGAGCACCTTGACCTGACCCCAGATCAGCTCGTCGTACGGGGTCTCCTTGGCCAGCTGTTCCGCGGTCTCCTTGATCAGCTCCTCGACCCGGACCAGGTCCTCCTTGTAACCGACCTGGACGTCCACCGAGGCGGTCGCCCACCCCTGGCTCATGTTGGCGATCCGCTTCACCTCGCCGTTGCGGATGTACCAGATCTCGCCGTTCGCCCCGCGCAGCTTGGTCACCCGCAGGCCGACCTCCAGCACCGTGCCGGTGGCCACGCCGGTGTCGATCTCGTCGCCGACGCCGTACTGGTCCTCCATGATCATGAAGACCCCGGACAGGAAATCGGTCACCAGGTTCCGCGCGCCGAAACCGATCGCCACACCGGCCACACCGGCACTGGCCAGCAGCGGGGCCAGATTCACCCCGAGGGCGGAGAGCACCATCAGCCCGGCGGTACCCAGAATGGTGAACGAGGTGACGCTGCGCAGCACCGAACCTATCGCCGCCGACCGCTGCTGCCGCCGCTCGGTGTTCACCACCCCGCTGTTCGCCAGCAGCCCGCCGAACCGGCCGAGCTCGGCCTCGCTCTCCGAGGGCCGCACCATCCGGGCTATGAACTTGCTGATCAGCTTCTGCAGCACGGCCCGCAGCACCAGGGCCAGCACCATGATCAGCAGGATCCGCAGACCGTTCTCCAGCCAGCCCTGCCAACTGCTGCTCAACCAGCCCGCGGCCTGTCTGGTCGCCTCGGCCGCCTCGGACGGGGAGGTCGGCAGCCTGGACAGCGGATCGTCGGACGGCCCCGACGAAGGGGAGGGCGTGGACGAGGCGTCGGCGAGGAGGCCGAAAGCGCCGGAGCTGGACACGAGCGGAGTCCTTCCTGCTGGGGACCACTGACCGCCTGCGGGTCACTGATCAGGACGAACTGCCACCCTAGCGTCGCGCACCACCCGGACGGACGACCCGTCAGGCTCCCGGAATGGGCCGAAGGGGCCGGTTACCAGCGACGAATGGTGCATCGTGGCCACCTGCTGGGCATATCGGATATGACGGAACCCACATCGGCTCCGTTTCGCAGGATTGGTGGCGCCCTACAACGGCGTAAGGCGACACTGGTGGAGATCGCGTCGGGCGGACAACCCCGCGCGGTCACCCGCTCGTCCCGGCGCGAGCCACGCGCCGCAGGCGTCCAAGGAGGCCTCCGTGCCGCATGTCCTGGTCCTCAACGCGTCGTACGAACCACTCGGTGTCGTCTCGATGCGCCGCGCTCTCATCCTGGTCCTCAACCACAAGGCGGTCAGCCTGGAGGATTCCGGAATCACTCTGCACAGCGCCACCAGCGCCGTCTCGGCGCCGTCCGTCGTCCGACTGACCCGCTTCGTCCGGGTCCCCTTCTGCGGGCCCGTCCCGCTCACCCGCCGCGCCCTGTTCGCCCGCGATCAGGGCCGTTGCGTCTACTGCGGGGCCGCCGCAACCAGCGTCGACCACGTCATCCCGCGCAGCAGGGGTGGCCAGCACCGGTGGGACAACGTGGTGGCGGCCTGCCGCCGCTGCAACCACACCAAGGCCGACCGCCATCTCGCCGACCTCGGCTGGCGGATGAAACGTCCCCCCGCCCCGCCCAGCGGCCTGGCCTGGCGCATCATCGGCACCGGCATCAAGGACCCGCGCTGGCGGCCCTACCTGGAGCCGTACGGCGCGACCGAACAGTTCCGCGAGTACGAGCACCACGACCATCCCGACCACGGCGCCACCTTCCCGGCCCCGCACGGACGGACCCACCGCGGCGAGCACGAACCGCTCTCCGCCTGACAGACAGGGCCTGCCAGCCAATCCTCGGTACGCCTCATGGGCCGCCGCCACCCCCTCCGGGAGTGCCGGCGGCCCGCCGCATTTTCGCTGACGCTCAGCCTTTGGCAGGTGCTCAGCCCGCTACGGTCCAGGGGCTCGAGGCTCAGCGTTCCAGGTTCAGCCACCAGGGGCTCGGGGAACTGCGACGCCGGCCTCCGAAAAGGTCACCGTTGCGTAGGCGGTCAGGCACTTTCGCAGTGACCCGCACGCCAGATCTCCTCGCCCACGCGGCGGAGCCGCAGATCAGCAGAGCCCCGAGCCCCTGGGTAGTGCAACTGAACGCCCTGCCTAGAGTGCAGCCCCAGCCCCTCGGGCGCCGGCCTAGCCCGCGGCGTAGAGCTCGAGGGCGGTGAGGGAGTAGCCGTACGGGGTGGCCCGGGTGAGGCCCTGGAGGCGGAGGTACTGGGTGTCGGGGGCGTCGAAGCGGAGGGTCTCGGTGCCGCCCCGGCCGTCCTCGACGGTGGCCGCGGTGGTCCAGTGCACGCCGTCGGGGGAGGTCTCCAGCCGGTAGGCGGAGGCGTAGGCGGGTTGCCAGGTGAGCACCGCCGAGCCCAGCCGGGTGGCGGCCGGGAGCCGGAGCTGGACCCAGGCGTCGTCCTTGGCGGGGGCGGTCCACCGGGTCTTCGGGTCGCGGTCGTTCACGGCGGAGGCGGGCGTCTTGGCGGAGTCGTCCCCGGAGGACGAGGCGACCGCGCCGGGTGCCAGGTCGGGCCCGGTGGTCGGCGGGACCACCCGGACCTGGAGCACCTGGCGGACCGTCAGCCCGCCGGCCGTGAAGGCGACCGGGACCAGGTACGTGCCGGTGGGCGTCCCGGCCGCTGCGGTGACCTGGAGCGGGGCGGCCACCCGGCCGCCGCGCGGGACCGCCAGGGCGGGCACCGGAGCGACCGTCAGGCCCTTGGCCACCAACGGGACCTCGGCCTTCAGTTCGCCGGTGATCACGTCGGGGCGGCCGGACTCGACCACGGCCCTGGTCTGCGCGGGCGCGGTGGCGCCGACGATCACGTCCAGCACGGGGGAGGCCAGGCCGAGCCGCGCGGCGGGGGTGTCGGCGTACCAGGGGATGATCTGGTTCACCACCGGCGGCTCGCCGCCGGGGGCCCAGCTCAGCCGGATCGCGCCGACCGGGCGGCCCTGGGCGGGCAGCTCGTTCCAGCCGGGGCGGACGGCGCCGATCGTCGCCCAACTGCCGTCGGCCTGCTGGACCTCCACCGTGCCGGTGGCCCGGACGGTCGGGTCGGTGAGCACGGTGACCCGGTCCAGCGGCCGGGGTGCGCCGAGTTCGACGGTGAGCGGGGCGTCGTTGCTGCCGGGGGCGCTGGCGGCCCGGTAGGCGGTGTCCGGGTTGCCGTCCAGGACGGCGGCGGCCGAGGAGCCGGGGGCGGCGACCGGACCGCCGGTCACGGAGGCCGGGGTCTCGCCGGGGGCCGCGATGCTGAACTCGCGGACCGCGACGGCCGTCTTCTGGCCGCTGGTGGCCCGCAGTCGGACGGCCTTGGCCACCACCCCGGCGGGCGCCGTCGCGGTGATGTCCTGGCGGCCGCGGACCTTGGTCAGTTCCTTCCAGCCGCCCTCGCCGGTGGTGTACTCGAGCACGCCCTCGTGCAGGAAGTCGCCCGACGCGCTGCGGGCGTCCGGACCGTCGCCCCAACTGCCCATCAGCACCGTGACGGTGCCCAGCGGGCGGCCGGAGCCGAGGTCGAGGCCGATCGCGTCGCCGGGCTGCGGCGGGGCGGAGGTCCAGTAGAAGGTGTCGGCGGAGTCGTCGGTCATCAGGGCGGGCCGGTGGTCGTGCGCGGTGCCCAGCGTGGTGGTCGCGCCGATCGCCCCGGCCCGGACCCCGGACCAGCTGTCGGCGGCCTTCGCGGCCCGGTCCAGGAACGGGTCCAGCACACCGGCGCCGACCACCGCGCCGCCCTGGGCCAGCTGGTCGCGCTCGCTGCGCAGGGTGACCCGGTGCTGCCAGGCCGCCGTGCCGTCGCCGCCGCGCTGGGCCAGCAGCATGTCGACCGCCGCCACCCCGGCCCGGCCGTATCCGGCGAGCTGGGTGAGCCAGGGGTCGGCCTCCGCGCCCAGCGCCTCGGCGGCCAGCGCCTGCCGGGCACCCGCCATGGTGGCGAAGGCGTCCCGCAGCGGGGCGGCGGCCTCGGCCAGCCGGGCCGGGTCGGGCGTGCTGCCGCCGGTCGGCTCCACGGCCGCCCAGAACCGTTCGGCCAGCGGGGTCAGGTAGCCGGACTCGGCCCGGGCCAGTGGGGAGGAGGTGCTGTTGCCCGCCAGCGCGGTGACCGCGGCCAGGCCGGCGTCGGTGCCGGCCAGCGGCCGGAGCGCGGACCGCCAGGACTCGGCGGGCCGGTAGCCGGCCGGGTTCCAGGCGAAGTCGGCGGCAGTGGCCAGCGGGATCCGGGACAGCACCGGCTGGGTCATCGCGGCGGTGACCAGTGCGGCCGAACCGGTGGCCAGTTCGGGGTCGCGCCCCTGGTAGGCACCGAGGAAGAGCCGGTCCGGGGCGGAGTCGTTGACGGGGTAGCCGTCCAGCGTGACCAGCGGGTGCCCGACGCTCTTTGCGGCCTCGGCGAACTGACCACCCGTGATCTTCGCCGGGATCACCGACCCACCGCTCCAGGCCAGTTGGACGTCCTTCGGCAGCCCGGCGGCCAGTGCGGTCCGGTACGGCGAGGCGGCCGCCTTCTGGTAGTCCGTCGGGACCACCGTGAGCGGGATCCTCCCCTTGGTCAGCCGCTCCCTGACCTTGCCGACCAGGGCGGCCTGCGCCCGGCCGGCCGCCTCGGGGCCGGTGCCGAAGCTGCGGCGGTCGGTGGAGCAGTGCCACTCGTCGTAGCTGACGTCCAGGAACTCCAGCTGGAACGCCTCGAAACCCAGCTTCCGCAGCCCGTCCAGCTTGCCCAGCAGGGCGTCCAGGTCCTTGGCGGAGCTGTAGCAGAACGACTGGCCGGGGTCGATCGAGTAGCCGAGGGTGACGTGGTTCTGCCGGGCCCGGTCGGCCAGTTCGCGCAGCTCGGCGGCCTGCGGCTCGGGGTAGGCGTCGCGCCAGCGGGACAGCCGGTACGGGTCGCCGCCGGGCGCGTAGAGGTAGAAGTTCTGCTTGGTCCGGCCGAGGAAGTCGACCTGGGCCAGCCGCTGTTCGGCGCTCCAGGGGGTGCCCTGGAAGGACTCGGCGATGCCCCGGACGGTCGCGCCACTCGGCCAGTCCCGGACCGCCACGCCCGGGAAGCCGAGCGCGCCCGCGCCCTGCCCCTGGCCGGGCTGGACGGGCGCCAGCAGCTGCCGCAGGCTCTGCGCGGCGTTGAACGTCCCGGCGGCGTCCACCCCGGCCAGCACCACCGCGCCGTACGTGCCGCCGGTGGTCGGCAGCTGGCCGGCCGCCAGCAGGTAGCCCCCGGCGGGCAGTTCGTCGAACGAGAGCTGCTGCCCGGTCGCCGTCGCGAGGCCGCGCAGGGCCCGGTCGACCGCCCCGCCGGCCGCCTCGGTGGGCCCGCCGACGTACACCGTCAGGCTGCCCGGGGCCGGCTCGGCCGGCAGGTCGGGCAGCGAGGTGACCAGGGTCGCCCCGGCCGTCCCGAGCAGCTCCCGGACCGCGTCCAGGGCGGGCCCGTCGGCCTGGTCCGCGCTCACCAGGTTGACCGTGGGCGGCACGCTGACCGGGCGGCCGACGGTGGTCAGCTGCTGCGGCCTGGGGTACACCTGCGGGTCGGCCAGCGTGCCGAGCGGCGTCCGGGGAGCACTGCTGACGGTCCGTCCGAGCGGCGTCCCGGCGTAGGCCGCACCCGGGATCCCGACCATCAGACCGCCGACCACGGCGGCCGCCGAGAGCGTCGCGGCCAGCTGCAGCGCGGCCCGTCGCGGGCCCTGCCGACGCTCGGCCCGGACCGACGCGAGCAGCGGTTCGGTGCCCTTGAGATCCGCGATCAGCCGGTCCGCCACCTTGGGCGCCAACTGCCGGGCCGTCCGCGCCGTGGCCCGCCGGGCGGCCAGTGCGGCCGGGTGCCAGAGCACCTCACGGAGGGCCGCGCTCTGCTCGATCTGCTGCCTGAGCCGCCGTCCGGCAGCCACTGACACCCGAGCCTGCACAGGACCCTCCTCAACCTGAAAAACGTCCGGTCCAAGCCCCCGCGCCACAGCCCATCAGCAAGCCGTGCGGGTGTCAACGCCCATGCACGGATTGCCCGTTATGCCGGAAAATCCCCTATGTGTGGATTCGGTGCGCGTACCGCCGCGCGGGGCGGCGACACCTCCGTTCGGGTGACTCCGCCGCGCGGGCGCCGGGGTCGGGCGGGGTGGGCGCGGGTAGGACTGGGGAGTCCCGTACGGCTTCACTGACCCGCAGGAGCCCAAGAGTGGCCGCATACCTCGATCGTGCAACCGGCAGTCCGCAGGCCCCCGCCGAGGATCCGCCGCCGTCTCCCGAGCTGGTGGCGCTGGCCCACGCGCACGGGGTGGACAGTACGTACGACCCGGGCTCGGGGCCGGTGCCGGTGGCGCCGCACACCTTGGTGGCGGTGCTGGCCACGCTGGGGGTGGACGCGGGGAGCCCGGCGGCGGTGCGGGACGCGATCGAGCGGCACCGGGCGGAGCAGGCGGCCCGGTTGCTGCCGCCGTGCCTGGTGGTCCGGGCCGGGCGGCGGACGGCGTTGGACGTGCCGGCCGAGGCGCGGCTGGCCGTGGAGCTGGAGGACGGCGGGACCTGGAGCCTGCCGGCGGGGCGTTCGCACTGGCTGCCGGCCGACCTCCCGCTCGGCCGGCACCGGCTGACGGCCCGGATCGGCGACCGGGACGAGTCGGCCCCGTTGATCGTGGCGCCGCAGCGGCTGCCGGAGCTCGGGCAGCGGTCCTGGGGATTCCTGGCCCAGCTCTACTCGGTGCTCTCGGAGCGGTCCTGGGGGATGGGCGACCTCGGCGACCTGGCCGAGCTGGCGCAGTGGGCCGGGCACGGGCTGGGGGCGGGCTTCCTGCAGATCAACCCGCTGCACGTGGCGCTGCCCGGGGCGCCGTCCGACCCGTCGCCGTACCGCCCGTCCTCCCGCCGGTTCGCCGACCCGGTGCACCTGCGGGTCGAGGCGGTGGCCGAGTACGCCTACGCCGACCTGGGTGAACTGCCTGAGCGTGGGCGGAGGTTGAGCCAGGAGGTGCTGGCCCACGACGGGCTGGTGGACCGGGACGCGGTGCGCGCGGTCAAGCTGGAGGCGCTGGAGATCCTGCACCGGGTGCCCCGCGGCCCCGGCCGGGAGGCGGCGTACCGGGCGTTCGTCGAGCGGGAGGGCCGCTGGCTGGAGCAGTACGCGGTCTGGTCCGCGCTGGCCGAGCAGCACGGCGACAACTGGCGGCAGTGGCCCAAGGGCCTGCGCCACCCGGACAGCCCGCACGTCACCAAGGCCGCCCAGGACCTGGCCGAGCGGGTGGAGTTCCACCGCTGGCTGGCCTGGCTGACGGACCAGCAGCTCGGCACCGCCCAGCAGGCCGCCAAGGAGGCCGGGATGCCGGTCGGCCTGATCCACGACCTGGCGGTCGGCGCGCACCCGGACGGCGCGGACGCCTGGGTGCTCCAGGAGGTGCTGGCCGAGGGCATCTCGGTGGGCGCCCCGCCGGACGCCTTCAACGCGCACGGCCAGGACTGGGGCCTGCCGCCCTGGCGCCCGGACGCGCTGGCCGCCGCCGGGTACGCCCCGTACGCGGAGCTGCTGCGGGCCGCGCTGCGGCACACCGGGGCGCTCCGGATCGACCACGTGATGGGCCTGTTCCGGCTCTGGTGGGTGCCGGCCGGGCACCCGCCGACCCAGGGCGCGTACGTCCGCTACGACGCGGAGGCGATGCTCGGGGTGCTGGCGCTGGAGGCGCACCGGGCCGGCGGGTACGTGATCGGCGAGGACCTGGGCACGGTGGAGCCGGGCGTGCGGGAGGAGCTGACGGCGCGTGGGGTGCTCGGCACCTCGGTGCTCTGGTTCGAGCGGGACTGGCGGGCGGACGGCGCGGTCCTGCCACCGGAGCGCTGGCGGGCGGCCTGCCTGGCCACCCTGACCACCCACGACCTGCCGAGCACCGCGGCCCGGCTCTCCGGCGAGCACGTCGAGCTGCGGCACCGGCTCGGCCTGCTGGCCCGTCCGCTGGCCGAGGAGCAGGCCGAGGCGGCCGCCGAACTCACCGACTGGCGGACCGAACTGACCCGGGCCGGCCTGCTGCCCGAGGGCGCCGAGCTGACCGCGGAGGCGCTGTACGCCTTCCTGCTGGCCACCCCCGCCGAGCTGGTCGGGGTCTGGCTGCCCGACACGGTCGGCGACCCGCGCCCGCAGAACCTGCCCGGCACCTGGGACCAGTACCCCAACTGGCGGCTGCCGGTGGCCGACCGGACCGGACGCCCCGTCACCCTGGAGGCGCTGGCCGCGGCGGAGGGGACCGCGCGGCTCGGCGCGCTGCTCGGAAGGCGGACCCCGGGGAGCGCCGATCGGTAGGCGGCCGGTACCTTGGGAAACGTGGACAAGAGGAACGCTTTGCGAGTCGGCGCGGTCTCCGCGGTGGCGACGCTGATGATGCTGATGACGTCGCCCGCCGCCCTGGCGGCCACCCGGGACGACGGCGACGACCCGGGCAAGGGCCTGAGCACCGTCGACACCCTGGCCCTGTACGTGGCGGCCCCGCTGGTGCTGTTCGCGATCATCGCCGGCCTGGTCATGCTCCCCTCGCTCGGCAAGGGCAAGAAGAGCTGACCCGCTGACGGCACGCGCGCCGGACCCGCCGACGGCGCGCGCCACCGACACGACGAAGGACCGCCGTCCGGCTCCGAGCCGGACGGCGGTCCTTCGCGTGTTTCACCGGCGGGTCAGTGACCCAGCTCCCTGGCACCGGCCGCCCGGTCGGCGGCCTGGGCCCGGATCGCGCGCTCGACGGCCGCACGGGCCTCGACCACCATCCGGCGCAGTGCCGGGGCGGGCTCGGCCGAGGCCAGCCAGGCGTCGGTGGCGTCCAGGGTGGCCTGGCCGACCTGGCGGGCCGGGTAGAGGCCGACCACGATCTGCTGCGAGATCTCGTGGCTGCGGGTCTCGTAGATGCCCTTGATCGCGGCGAAGTACTTCGCCACGTAGGGGGCCAGCAGCTCCTGCTGGTCGGGCTGACCGAAGCCGCTGATCACGGCCTCCTGGACGTAGTTGGTCAGCTCGTCCGACTCCACCACGGAGGCCCAGGCCGCAGCCTTGGCCTCGGCGGTCGGCCGGGCCGCGCGGCAGGCGGCCGCGTGCTCCTGGCCGGCCGCGGTGTTGTCCCGCTCCAGCTCGGCGTCGATCGCCGTGGCGTCGGCCCGGCCGGTGGCCGCCAGCCGGGCCAGCAGCACCCAGCGCAGCTCGGTGTCGACGGCCAGGCCCTCGATCACCTCGGTGCCGTCCAGCAGACCGGCCAGCAGCGCGAGCTGACCGTCCGTCCGGGCCACCGCGGCGAGCGTGCGGGCCCAGGCCAGCTGGTGGTCGCTGCCGGGGGCCGCGGCGCGCAGCCGCTCCTCGGCGGCGGCGGCCCAACGCTGCAGGCCCTGCTCGCGCCAGGCCGGGTCGGTGTAGACGTCGAGCGCCAGCTTGACCTGCCGCTGGATCGACTGGACCACGCCGATCTCGCTCTCCCGGGCCAGGCCGGAGAGCGCCAGCGCCAGGTAGTCGCGGGTGGCCAGCTCGCCGTCGCGGGTCATGTCCCAGGCGGAGGCCCAGCACAGCGCGCGCGGGAGCGAGGCGGTGAAGCCGCCGAGGTGCTCGGTGACCACGGCCAGCGAGTCCTCGTCCAGGCGGACCTTGGCGTAGGACAGGTCGTCGTCGTTGAGCAGCAGCACGGCCGGGCGCTGACGGCCGGTCAGCTGCGGCACCGGGGTCTCGGCGCCGTCCACGTCCAGCTCGATCCGCTCGGTGCGGACCAGCTGACCGTCCTTCAGGTCGTAGCAGCCGATGGCGATCCGGTGCGGCCGCAGCACGGCCTCGCCCTTGGCGCCCGCGGGCAGCGCCGGGGCCTCCTGGAGCACCGAGAAGGCGGCCACGGTGCCGTCCTCGGCCAGCGTGACCGAGGGGCGCAGCACGTTGATGCCGGCCGTCTCCAGCCAGGCGCTCGACCAGGTCTTCAGGTCGCGGCCACTGGTCTTCTCCAGCGCGCCGAGCAGGTCGCTCAGCCGGGTGTTGCCCCAGGCGTGGGCCTTGAAGTACGCCTGCACGCCCTTGAAGAACTCGTCCTGGCCGACGTACGCCACCAGCTGCTTGAGCACCGAGGCGCCCTTGGCGTAGGTGATGCCGTCGAAGTTGACCATGACGTCCTCGAGATCGTTGATCTCGGCCATGATCGGGTGGGTGGACGGCAGCTGGTCCTGCCGGTACGCCCAGGTCTTCATCTCGTTGGCAAAGGTGGTCCAGGAGTCCGGCCACTGCGAGCCGGGCGCCTCGGCCAGGCAGACCGCCTCGGCGTAGGTGGCGAACGACTCGTTCAGCCAGAGGTCGTTCCACCACTCCATGGTGACCAGGTTGCCGAACCACATGTGGGCCAGCTCGTGCAGGATGGTGGCGGCCCGCGACTCGTACGCGGCGTCGGTGACCTTGGACCGGAAGACGTACTGGTCCCGGAAGGTGACCGCGCCCGCGTTCTCCATCGCCCCGGCGTTGAACTCCGGCACGAAGAGCTGGTCGTACTTCTCGAACGGGTAGGCGCAGTCGAACTTCTCCTGGAAGAAGTCGAAGCCCTGCCGGGTGATCGCGAAGATCGCGTCGGCGTCCAGGAACTCGCGCAGCGAGGGGCGGCAGTAGACGCCGAGCGGGACGACCTGGTCGCCGCTGCGGTACTCGTCGAAGACGCCCACGTACGGGCCGGCGATCAGCGCGGTGATGTAGGTGGAGATCCGGCCGGTCGGGGTGAACCGCCAGACCTGGGTCTCCCCGTCGCCGACCGGCGCCGGGGTGGGGGAGTTCGAGACCACGACCCAGCCCTTGGGAGCGGTCACCGTGAAGGTGAAGGACGCCTTGAGGTCGGGCTGCTCGAAGGAGGCGAACACCCGGCGGGCGTCCGGCACCTCGAACTGGGTGTAGAGGTAGGTCTCGCCGTCGACCGGGTCGACGAAGCGGTGCAGGCCCTCGCCGGTGTTGGTGTACGCGCAGTCGGCGACGACCTTCAGCTCGTTCTCGCCGGCCAGGTCCGGCAGCGCGATGCGGCTGTCCGCGAAGCTGTCGAGCGGCAGCGGGACGCCGTTCAGCACCAGCTCGGACACGCTCGGCGCGACCAGGTCGATGAAGCTCGCGCTGCCCGGAGCGGTGGCGCCGAACCGGACCACCGTGGTGGAACGGAAGGTACCGCCGTCGCGGGCCGAGCTCAGGTCGAGCTCGATGTCGTACGACTCCACGTGCAGGAGCGCGGCCCTGGTGCGGGCCTCCTCACGGGTCAAGTTGGTGCCAGGCACTCGCAGGACTCCTTCGTCAGGCATGGATGCCTGGCATCCTCCCACGCGGCAGGTCCGGAGCGCCCGGGGCATATCAGGTGTGCGGGGTACGCCCGGGCAACGATTCGCGTTCGATCTCCGTTCAGCGCCGGTTGGCCCTTGACGCGAGCGCGGACGGGGTGCCGACCATAGAGTTCAGAAGTTGAAGGTGGGCATTTGCGCACCGCCGCAACGGCGCGGCCCGCGCGGGGCGGTCGAGTCCCCGCGCCCAGGAAGGGTGAATCATGTCGATGGACACACCGGGATCGCAGTCCTCGCTGCACCGGGCCAATCTCGAACGGGTGTTGCGGGCGGTCCGGATGGCGGGCTCGCTGACCCAGGCGGAGATCGCCCGGTCCACCGGACTCTCCGCGGCCACGGTGTCCAACATCGTCCGGGAACTGAAGGAGGTCGGCACCGTCGTGGTGGCCGACACCTCGTCAGGCGGCCGCCGGGCGCGCTCGGTCTCGCTCAGCGGGGACGCCGGCATCGTGGTCGGGGTCGACTTCGGCCACACCCACCTGCGGGTGGCGGTGGGCAACCTGGCGCACCGGGTGCTGGCCGAGGAGAGCGAGCCGATCGACGTGGACGTCTCGGCCAAGCAGGGCTTCGACCGCGCCGAGGCGCTGGTGGAGCGGCTGTTGGCGCAGGCCGGGTTCAAGGCGGACAAGGTGGTCGGCGTCGGCCTCGGTGTGCCGGGCCCGATCGACCAGGAGACCGGCGCGCTGGGCTCCACCGCGATCCTGCCGGGCTGGACCGGCATCGCGCCCGGGCGCGAGCTCGCGCAGCGGCTGGGCATGGACGTGCACGTGGACAACGACGCCAACCTGGGCGCGCTGGGCGAGTTGGTCTGGGGCGCCGGCCGGGGGTTGACCGACCTGGCCTACATCAAGGTGGCCAGCGGCGTCGGCGCCGGTCTGGTGATCAACGGTCAGATCTACCGGGGCCCCGGCGGCACCGCGGGCGAGATCGGCCACATCACGCTGGACGAGGCAGGTCCGGTCTGCCGCTGCGGCAACCGGGGGTGCCTGGAGACCTTCGTCGGCTCCCGGTACCTGCTCAATCTCTTGAACGCCAACCACCCGGGGGAGCTCACCCTGACCAAGGTGGTGCAGCTGGCCCAGCAGGGCGATCTCGGCTGCCGCCGGGTGATCGCGGACGCCGGCCGCCAGATCGGCAGCGGGGTGGCCACCCTGTGCAACCTGCTGAACCCCCGTCGGGTGATCCTCGGCGGAGACCTCGCCGAGGCCGGTGAGCTGGTGCTTTCCCCGATCCGGGACTCCGTGGCGCGGTACGCCATCCCGTCCGCGGCACGCCAGCTCTCGGTGGTCCCGGGCACCCTGGGCGGCCGGGCCGAGGTGCTCGGGGCGCTCGCCCTGGTGATGAGCGAGATGGGCGAATCCGGCGCAATCCGGCAGACCTCCTCGGTCGGCGCCTGACACCGGAAATCGCTCTCCGGCGTCCGGAAAAGGCGAAGCCGAGGCCTTTTGGTCTCGGCTTCGCCTTCAGGAAGATAACGAAAGGGTTCGGATCGGCGTTCAACTGGTTTTACTTATTGACGACAAGTGAGCCCCGAGGGTTGACTCCACCTCACCTCGCCGCAACGTTGCGGCTCCGTCAGGGAGGCACCCCCACCATGAACGCAATGATGCGTCGCGCAGTCATCGGCACCGCTGCGATCACCATGGCCATCTCGATGGCAGCCTGTGGCAAGGCCGGTGACGACAAGAAGGACGGCGCCGCGTCCGGTGACACCAAGTCGATCGGTCTGCTGCTCCCGGAGAACGCTTCCTCCACCCGGTACGAGTCCTTCGACAAGCCGTTCATCGAGGCCAAGGTCAAGGCGCTGTGCGGTGACTGCAACGTCAAGTACAGCAACGCCGAGGGCTCCGCGTCGAAGCAGAAGCAGCAGTTCGACACCCTGATCGCGCAGGGCGTCAAGGTGATCATCCTGGACGCCTTCGACGCGACCTCGACCGAGTCCTGGGTCAAGGAGGCGGCGGCCAAGGGTGTCAAGGTCGTCGCGTACGACCGCCTGGCCACCGGCCCGGTCTCCGCCTACGTCTCGTTCGACAACGAGAAGGTCGGCGAGCTCCAGGGCGAGGCGCTGGTCACCGCGCTGGGCGCCAAGGCCGCCGACGCCAACGTGGTCATGATCAACGGTGACGAGGCCGACCCGAACGCCGCGTACTTCAAGTCCGGCGCGAAGAAGGCCCTCGAGGGCAAGGTCAAGAAGATCGTCTACGAGGCCTCCGGTGAGTGGAAGCCCACCGTGGCCGGCCAGAAGATCGGCACCGCGATCACCAGCCTGGGCAAGGACGGCTTCCAGGCCGTCTACTCCGCCAACGACGGCATGGCCGCCGCCATCATCACCCAGCTGAAGGCCGCCGGGATCAACGTCCCGGTCGGTGGCCAGGACGCCGGCGTGGACGCCATCCAGCGGATCGTCGCGGGCGACCAGGCGTACACCATCTACAAGGCGTACAAGCCGCTGGCCGACTCGGCCGCCGAGCTCGCGGTCAACCTGCTCCAGGGCAAGGACGTCAAGGCCGTCGCCTCGGCGACCGTCGACAGCCCGACCGACAAGGGCATCCCGGCCAAGCTGCTGTCCCCGAAGGTCGTCACCAAGGCGAACATCCAGGACACCGTGATCGCCGACGGCCTCTACAAGGCGGCCGACATCTGCACCGCCGACTACGCCGCCGCCTGCACCGCGGCCGGCCTGAAGTAAGTCGGTCACGGGCCGGCGCTCCTGACGGGGCGTCGGCCCCCGCGGCGTGTTCTCGCACCGCCGCCCCTCATCGTTCTCGTACTACCCCTTCGCGCCCCGGGTCGGCGCGCGGCAGGCCGTGTCCGCCCTCGTCAGGAGTCGGTGGCACGGAATGAAGGAGATGGTTCACGTGACAGGCGCACCCGTACTGGCGTTGCGCGGAGTCTCCAAGCGCTTCGGTGCCGTCCAGGCGCTCACCGACGTCCACTTGGAGGTCCACGCGGGCGAGGTGGTCGCCCTGGTCGGCGACAACGGCGCCGGCAAGTCGACGCTGGTGAAGACCATCGCCGGCGTCCACCCGATCGACGAGGGCGTGATCGAGTGGGAGGGCCGCGAGGTCCGGATCAACCGCCCGCAGGACGCCCAGGGCCTGGGCGTCGCGACCGTCTACCAGGACCTCGCGCTCTGCGACAACCTCGACGTGGTGGGCAACCTCTTCCTCGGCCGTGAGCTGAAGAAGTACGGCACGCTCGACGAGGTCGCGATGGAGAAGCGCGCCAAGGAGCTGCTCGACACCCTGTCGATCCGGATCCCCAGCGTGCGGATCCCGATCGCCTCGCTCTCCGGCGGCCAGCGCCAGGTGGTCGCGATCGCCCGCGCCCTGGTCGGCGACCCGAAGATCGTCATCCTGGACGAGCCCACCGCCGCGCTCGGCGTCGAGCAGACCGCCCAGGTGCTCGACCTGGTCGAGCGGCTCCGCGAGCGGGGCCTCGGGGTCATCCTGATCAGCCACAACATGGCGGACGTCCGGGCCGTCGCGGACACCGTCGCGGTGCTCCGCCTGGGCCGCAACAACGGCTCCTTCCCGGTGGCGGGCACCAGCCACGAAGAGATCATCTCCGCCATCACCGGAGCCACCGAGAACGCCGTGACCCGGCGTCAGGCACGCATCGCGGAGGAAGCGAAGTGAGCACCAACCAGACCACCGAGGCCCCCGCGCCCGCGATCGACCCCCGACTGCTGGTCCGCGAGCAGGGCTTCGCCGGCTACCTCGGCGAGTTCAAGCGGAAGATGAAGACCGGCGAACTGGGCTCCGTCCCCGTGGTGCTCGGCCTGGTCCTGATCGTGGCCATCTTCCAGGGCCTGACCGGCGACTTCCTGAACGCCGACAACCTCACCAACATCACGCTCTGGATCGCGGGCCCCGGCCTGATCGCGGTCGGCATCGTGTTCGTGCTGCTGCTCGGTGAGATCGACCTCTCGCTCGGCTCGATCGCCGGTGTCTCGGCGGCCATCGCCGGTGTGCTGTCGGCCCGGTCCGGCGTGAACGAGTGGCTGTCGATCCTGATCGCGCTGGCCGCCGGTGTCGCGATGGGCGCCCTGCACGGCTTCTTCTTCGCCAAGATCGGCGTGCCGGCCTTCGTGGTCACGCTGGCCGGTCTGCTGGCCTGGAGCGGTCTGCAGCAGTTCGTGCTCGGGGACAAGGGCACCGCCAACGTGCTCAACAACGGCGTGATCGCCGACCTCGACCACTACTTCATCGGTGACGGCGACATCGCCGCCACCTGGATCTTCGCGCTGGCCGGCGTCGGCCTCTTCCTGGCCGGTCAGCTGCTGGACAGCCGCCGCCGGGCGGCCGCCGGGCTGCCGTCCCGCCCGGTCAGCGAGATCGCCCTGCGCACCGGTGTGATCGCCGTGATCGCGATCGCCGCCGCGTACACCCTGAACCAGAGCCAGGGCCTGCCGCTGCCGCTGGTGATCTTCCTCGGCATCGTGGTGGTCACCGACTTCGTGCTCCGCCGCACCGCCTACGGCCGGCAGATCTTCGCCGTCGGCGGCGGTATCGAGGCGGCCCGCCGGGCCGGCATCAACGTCGCCTGGGTGCGGATCTCGGTCTTCATGATCTCGGCCGGCATGGCCGCGCTCGGCGGACTGTTCATCATGAGCCAGCAGGGTTCCGCCGACAAGGCGCTCGGCAGCGGCAACGTGCTGATGAACTCGATCGCCGCGGCGGTCATCGGCGGCACCAGCCTGTTCGGCGGCCGGGGCAAGACCTGGTCGGCGCTGCTCGGCATCCTGGTGATCCAGTCGATCATCACCGGCCTGGACCTGGTGCACGTGAACCAGTCGATCCAGTACATGATCACCGGCGCGGTGCTGCTGGCGGCCGTGGTCCTGGACTCGGTCTCCCGCCGGACCCAGAAGTCGTCCGGACGAGGTTGACCTCTTCCGCCCATGTGAGGCTCGGCACTCGAACCAATCGGGTGCCGAGCCTCGTCATGTCGGTCAACACCGGTCAACCCCAGGCGCGCTGCGCGGTGTCCGGCAGTCGGACATTAGACTCGGGCAGTCGAGCCCGACCGACCCAGGGCCGGAGCGGCTCGACACCAGGGGCAGCGAGGCCCGGCAGGCCGTCCGCGGCCCGAGAACTTTGAACAAGGAGGAACGGGTGGCGCTGCTGACCCGCATTCGGGGACCGCGCGATCTCGACCGGCTCACCCCGGCGCAGCTGACC
The DNA here is from genome assembly GCF_045041205.1 of Kitasatospora sp. NBC_00070. NCBI lineage: Bacteria > Bacillati > Actinomycetota > Actinomycetes > Kitasatosporales > Streptomycetaceae > Kitasatospora > Kitasatospora sp. NBC_00070. The sequence goes on from NZ_CP108247.1 coordinate 5,420,670, forward strand.
GCGCTGGCCGAGGAGATCCGTACCTTCCTGGTCGAGGAGGTCTCCAAGACGGGCGGCCACCTCGGTCCGAACCTGGGCGTGGTCGAGCTGACCATCGCGCTGCACCGGGTCTTCGACTCGCCGCGCGACCGGATCCTCTTCGACACCGGCCACCAGAGCTACGTGCACAAGCTGCTCACCGGGCGGCAGGACTTCTCGCAGCTGCGGATGAAGGGCGGCCTGTCCGGCTACCCGTCCCGCGCCGAGTCCGAGCACGACGTGATCGAGAACTCGCACGCCTCCACCGTGCTCGGCTACGCGGACGGCCTGGCCAAGGCCAACCAGCTGCAGGGCCACCACGACCGTCCGGTGGTCGCGGTGATCGGCGACGGCGCGCTGACCGGCGGGATGGCCTGGGAGGCGCTGAACAACATCGCCGACGCCAAGGACCGCCCGCTGGTGATCGTGGTGAACGACAACGAGCGTTCCTACTCGCCGACCATCGGCGGCCTGGCCAACCACCTCGCCACCCTGCGCACCACCCAGGGTTACGAGCGCTTCCTGTCCTGGGGCAAGGAGGCGCTGCAGCGCACCCCCGTGGTCGGGCAGCAGCTGTTCGAGACCCTGCACGGCGCCAAGAAGGGCCTGAAGGACTTCATCGCGCCGCAGGGCATGTTCGAGGACCTCGGCCTCAAGTACATCGGCCCGATCGACGGCCACGACCTGACCGCGCTGGAGTCCGCCCTGACCAAGGCGCGCGGCTTCGGCGGCCCGGTGATCGTGCACTGCCTGACCGAGAAGGGCCGCGGCTACCACGCCGCCGAGAACAACGACGAGGACCGCTTCCACGCCGTCGGCGTGATCCACCCGGAGACCGGCCTGCCGATCAAGACCGCGGGCAAGGACTGGACCTCGGTCTTCGCCGAGGAGATGGTCGCCCTCGGCCGGGAGCGCAAGGACATCGTCGCCATCACCGCCGCGATGCTGCACCCGGTCGGCCTGGCCCCGTTCGCCAAGGTCTTCCCGGAGCGGACCTTCGACGTCGGCATCGCCGAGCAGCACGCGGTCACCAGCGCGGCCGGCCTGGCCACCAACGGCCTGCACCCGGTCTTCGCGGTCTACGCGACCTTCCTGAACCGGGCCTTCGACCAGGTCCTGATGGACGTCGCGCTGCACAGGCTCGGCGTCACCTTCGTGCTCGACCGCGCGGGCGTCACCGGGACCGACGGCGCCTCGCACAACGGCATGTGGGACATGTCGATCCTCCAGGTCGTCCCGGGCCTGCGGCTGGCCGCCCCGCGCGACGCCGACCAGCTCCGCGCCCAGCTGCGCGAGGCGGTCGAGGTGGACGACGCCCCGACCGTGGTCCGCTACTCCAAGGGCAGCGTCGGCCCCGCCGTCCCGGCGGTCGGCAAGGTCGGCGGCATGGACGTGCTGCGGGCCGCCCCCGAGGGTGAGGGCGAGGTGCTGATCGTCTCGGTCGGCGCGATGGCCACCACCTGCCTGGAGGTCGCCGACCTGCTCGCCGCCCAGGGCATCACCGCCACCGTGGTGGACCCGCGCTGGGTCAAGCCGGTCGACCCGGCGCTGCCCGGCCTGGCCGCCGAGCACCGGGTGGTCGTCACGGTCGAGGACAACGGCCGCGCGGGCGGCGTCGGTTCCGCCGTGGCCCAGGCCCTGCGGGACGCCGGGGTGGACCTGCCTCTGCGCGACTTCGGCATCCCCCAGGAGTTCCTGGACCACGCCACCCGGGACCAGATCCTGAACGAGATCGGCCTCACCGCCCCGGCCATCGCCGAGAAGGTCGCCAAGCTGGTGGCCCGGACGGCCGCGGCGCGGGTCTGAGAGGCGGTACCCCTGGGGGCGCGGGGCTCTGCACAGTTGCGGCTCCGCCACGGGGCGCGCAAATGTGCAGAGCCCCGCGCCCCCGGGGGTATCACGCTCCACCGAAAATAGGGTCGCGCCGGTGGCCGACGGCCCGTCACACTTCTGTCCGATCGTCACATCGAATGGCCGGACCCGGGCGTTGGCCCACGGCCCCGCCCGGTAGGTTGTCAACGTGCCCAACGCCGTCTCACGACCACTCGCCACCCTGACCGGGCGGCTGCCCGAGCGCGTCCGGACGGGGTACTGGACCAGAGTCGTGCCGGTGCTGGCGGTGCTCGCCACCGTCACCCACATCCCCTCCTTCCTCCGCCCGGTGTGGAGCCCCGACGAGGGCTACCTGGCCACCCAGGCGCGGATGCTGGCCGACGGCGGCGTGCTGTACGACACCGTGGTGGACCGCAAGCCCCCGCTGCTGCCCTGGCTGTACGAGGCGTGCTTCGCGCTGTTCGGCTCCACCTCGCTCTGGCCGCTGCGCACCCTGGCGATCGTGGCCCACCTGGCCACCGCGATCCTGCTGGCGTCGATCGCCCGGGGCCGCTGGGGCAACCGGGCGGGCGCGGTGGCCGGCGGGCTCTACCTGCTGGTCTCGATCGGGCTGTCCCCCGAGGACACCCAGGCGGCGACCTTCGAGGTCTTCATGCTGCCCGCGATGGTGGCGGCGTTCCGCTACGCCGAGCGCCGCCGCTGGCTGGCCGCCGGGATCGCGGTGGCGCTCTGCTCGCTGACCAAGCAGACCGGCGGCGCGGTGATGCTGCCGGTGCTCTGGATGCTGTTCCAGGACGCCCGGCTGCGCGGGGTGCGCTGGCAGCCCGCGCTGTTCAAGGTCGGCTTCGGCTTCGCGCTGCCGATAGCGCTGGTCGCGGTGATCCTCACCAAGCCCAAGGGCTTCCTGTTCTGGGTGGTCACCGGCAGCGGCGACTACGCCTCGATGGGCGGGGCCTGGCTGCAGATGTCCGGCCGGGCGCTGGGCAACTCGGCGATCCTGCTGGCGGCCTGTCTGGGCTTCCTGGCACCGCTGGGACACCGGCTCTGGCTGCGGCTGCGGCACGGCGCGCTGCCCACCGTCCGGGGCGAGGAGCACGGTGCCACCTCCGACCTCTGGGTCTGGCTGCTCTCCTCGGTGGTGGCGGTCAGCACCGGCTTCCACTTCTTCGGCCACTACTACCTCCAGCTGATGCCCCCGCTGGTGCTGCTCGGCGTCGGCGCGGTGACCACCTCCTCGATCCGCTGGCGGCCGGTGCTGGTGTACAGCACGGTCGCGGCGACGGCGTTCTGGGGCCTCGCGGTGTTCTGGCCGGGCCAGCGGCTGGACCACTCCAGCGAGGTGGCCAGCACGATCGCCGAGCAGACCACGGCCAAGGACACCGTGCTGGTCTGGGGCATGCACCCGGAGCTGTACTGGCTGTCCGACCGACGCCCGGTCACCCGCTACCTGACGGCCGGTTTCCTGACCAACTTCAGCGGCGGCAAGGACGGCAAGGACGTCGGCGAGCAGTTCAGCATGGCGAACGCCTGGCAGACCTTCGACCAGGAGCTGGCCGACAAGGGCTTCCCGGAGATCGTGGTGGACGACTCGGGCCTGGCCCCGTACCAGCCGGTGCACATCCCCCGGATAGAGAGCCTGCTGGAGACCCGCTACGAGGTGGTCGCGGTCAACGCGGACACCGTGATCTACCGGCTCAAGAAGTAACGTCCCGTCAGGACGCCGGAAGGCCGGTGGCCCGGACCCCTCGTGGGGGTCCGGGCCACCGGCCTTCCGGCTGACGGTCCGACTACTCCGGGACGGAGGCCAGGCCGGGAGCCAGGAACTTCTTGCCGTTCACCCGCTCCGAGACGCCCGCCCGGTCCAGGTACGGGGTGATCCCGCCGAGGTGGAAGGGCCAGCCCGCGCCCGTGATCATGCAGAGGTCGATGTCCTGGGCCTCGCCCACGACGCCCTCGGCCAGCATCAGGCCGATCTCCTGGGCCACCGCGTCGAGCGAGCGGTCCAGCACCTGCTGCTCGGTCAGCACGCTGTCGCCGAAGGTCAGCAGCGCCAGCACCTCGGGGTCGAGGACCTGCTGGCCGTCCACCCAGACGTAGAAGCCGCGCTTGCCGGCCTTGACCACCTTGCCGAGGTTCTCGGAGACGCCGAAGCGCTCCGGGAAGGCCCGGTTCAGGGTCTCCGAGACGTGCTGCGCGATGGCCGGGCCGACCAGTTCGAGCAGGACGATCGGGGACATCGGCAGGCCGAGCGGCAGCACGCCCTTCTCGACCGTCTCGATCGGGGTGCCCTCGTCGATGATCGCCTGGATCTCGCCCATGAAGCGGGTCAGGATCCGGTTGACCACGAACGCCGGGGCGTCCTTGACCAGCACGGCGGTCTTCTTGAGCTTCCTGGCCACGCCGAAGGCGGTGGCCAGCGAGGCGTCGTCGGTCTGCTCGCCGCGGACGATCTCCAGCAGCGGCAGGATGGCGACCGGGTTGAAGAAGTGGAAGCCGACGACCCGCTCGGGGTGCTGGAGCTTCGAGGCCATCTCGGTGACCGAGAGGGAGGAGGTGTTGGTCGCCAGCACGCAGGTCGGCGAGACCACGGCCTCCAGGTCCGCGAAGACGGTCTGCTTGACGCCCATCTCCTCGAACACCGCCTCGATCACGAAGTCGGCGTCGCCGAAGGCCGCGGCCTTGTCCAGCGAACCGGTGACCAGGGCCTTCAGGCGGTTGGCGTTGTCCGGGTTGACCCGGCCCTTGGCCAGCAGCTTGTCGATCTCGGCGTGCACGTAGCCGACGCCCTTGTCGATCCGCTCCTGGTCGATGTCGGTGAGCACCACCGGCACCTGGAGCCGACGGGCGAACAGCAGCGCCAGCTGGGAGGCCATCAGGCCCGCGCCGACGACGCCGACCTTGGTGACCGGACGGGCCAGCGCCTTGTCCGGCGCACCGAACGGACGCTTGGCCCGGCGCTGCACCAGGTTGAAGGCGTACAGGCCCGCGCGCAGCTCGCCGGTCATGATCAGGTCGGCCAGCGCCACGTCCTCGGCGTCGAAGCCCGCCTGGAGGTCCTGGTCCTTGACCTGCTCGATGATGTCGAGCGCCTTGTACGCGGCCGGAGCGGCCCCGTGCACCTTGGCGTCGGCGACCAGCCGGCCCCAGGCGACGGCGTCGTCCCAGGCCTTGCCCCGGTCGATCTCCTCGCGCTCCACCACGGTCGCGCCGGTGAGCACCTTGGCGGCCCACAGGATCGACTGCTCCAGGAAGTCGGCCGGCTCGAAGATCGCGTCGGCGATCCCCAGGTCGAACACCTCCTGGCCCTTGAGCTGCTTGTTCTGGCTCATCGAGTTCTCGATGATGACCTTGATCGCCTTCGAGGGGCCGATCAGGTTCGGCAGCAGGGTGCAGCCGCCCCAGCCGGGGACCAGGCCGAGGAAGACCTCGGGCAGCGAGAAGGCCGGGACACCGGAACTGACGGTGCGGTAGCTCGCGTGCAGGCCGACCTCGACGCCGCCGCCCATCGCCGCGCCGTTGTAGAAGGCGAAGGTCGGGACGGGCAGCGCGGCGATCCGCTTGAAGACGTCGTGGCCGCCCTTGCCGATGGCCAGCGCGTCGCTGTGCTCCTTGAGCACCTCGACGCCCTTGAGGTCGGCGCCGACCGCGAAGATGAACGGCTTGCCGGTGATCGCGGCGGCGACGATGTCACCCGCGGCGGCCTCGGCCTCGACCTGGTCCAGCGCCTCGGACAGCTTGGCCAGCGAACCCGGGCCGAAGGTGGTCGGCTTGGTGTGGTCGAAGCCGTTGTCCAGGGTGATCAGCGCCAGCTTGCCGGCGCCGAGCGGCAGGTCCAGGTGACGGACGTGCGCGGTGGTGACCACCTCGCCCGGGAACAGCTCGGCCGCGCGCTTCAGCAGCTCAGTGGTGCTCATGGTCACTTACCACCCTCGAAGTGCGGGTTCTCCCAGATGACGGTGGCGCCCATGCCGAAGCCGACACACATGGTGGTCAGGCCGTAGCGGACGTCGGTGCGCTGCTCGAAGCTGCGGGCCAGCTGGTTCATCAGGCGCACGCCCGAGGAGGCCAGCGGGTGACCGAAGGCGATCGCGCCACCGTACGGGTTCACGCGCGGGTCGTCGTCGGCGATGCCGTAGTGGTCGAGGAACGCGAGCACCTGGACCGCGAACGCCTCGTTGACCTCGAAGGCCTGGATGTCGTCGATCGTCAGACCGGCCTTGGCCAGCGCCTTCTCGGTCGCCGGGACGGGACCGATGCCCATCACCTCGGGCTCGACGCCGGCGAAGGCGTACGAGACCAGACGCATCTTGACCGGGAGACCGAGCTCCACGGCGACGTCCTCGGCGGCGAGCAGCGAGGCGGTCGCACCGTCGTTCAGACCGGCCGAGTTGCCCGCGGTGATGTTGCCGTGCGGGCGGAACGGGGTCTTCAGACCGGCCAGCGACTCCATCGAGGTGCCCGGGCGCATCGGCTCGTCCGAGGTGGCCAGACCCCAGCCGGTCTCGCCGGCCTCGGGGTTGGTGTTGCGGATCGTGATCGGCACCAGGTCCGGCTGGATGTCGCCGTTGGCGTACGCCTTGGCGGCCTTCTCCTGCGAGCGGACCGCGTACGCGTCGCAGCGCTCCTTGGTGATGTGCGGGAACCGGTCGTGCAGGTTCTCCGCGGTCATCCCCATGAACAGGGCGGACTCGTCGACCAGCTTCTCCGAGACGAAGCGCGGGTTCGGGTCCACGCCCTCGCCCATCGGGTGCCGGCCCATGTGCTCGACGCCACCGGCGACCACGACGTCGTACGCGCCGAAGGCGATGCCGCCCGCGGTCGCGGTGACGGCGGTCAGCGCACCGGCACACATCCGGTCGATGGAGTAGCCGGGGACGGACTTCGGCAGACCGGCCAGCAGGGCGGCGGTCCGGCCGATCGTCAGGCCCTGGTCGCCGATCTGGGTCGTGGCCGCGATGGCGACCTCGTCGATCCGGTCGGTCGGCAGGCTCGGGTTGCGGCGCACCAGTTCACGGATGCACTTGACGACCAGGTCGTCGGCGCGGGTCTCGTGGTAGATGCCCTTCGGGCCGGCCTTGCCGAACGGGGTGCGGACGCCGTCAACGAAGACGACGTCCCTCGAGGTACGAGGCACGGGGGCTCTCCTCCCAGGGGACATGACGTTGGGTGGCAGACCACGTCCCATGACGGAGCGGCTCTGCTTCACCGCCATGCTACCCGCCGGTAACTACCTTGCCCATAGCCGCCACCCCATGTGTCTCCGATCACTGCCGGTCAGGCATCGGCCGTCAGGGGCTCGGGGAACGGCGACGCCGACCCCAGGAACGTCACCCGTACGGAAGTGGGTCAGGTCCGCGCGTGTCTGAAGCTCAAGACACGCGCGGACCTGACCCACTTCCGTACGGGTGTCACCCCCGAGGCATTGCCTACTCGGCAGGGGCGGGCACCCGGGCGTTCACGAACGCGTCCGCGATCACCGGGGCGACCAGGTCGACCTGCCACTGGCGGGCGCCGAGCTTGCGCAGGGCGGCCCCGACCGACGCGGCGTCGGGCTCGGCCGGCGGCTCCCAGGAGACCCGGCGGACCAGGTCGGGGGTGATCAGGTTCTCGGCCGGCACGTTGTGCTGCTCGGCGAGCTCGGAGACGGCCGCCCGCGCGCCGGAGAGCCGGGCCGCCGCGATCGGGTCCTTCTCGGCCCAGGCGCGCGGCGGCGGCGGACCCTCGTGCGGCGCGGTGGACGGCGGCAGCTCGGCCTCCGGGATCTCCCGGGCCCGCTGCAACGCGGCCATCCACTGGTCGAGCTGACGGCGGTTCACCCGGGGGCCGAAGCCCTGGACGGCCTGCAGCGCGGGGACGTTCAACGGCATCGCCAGCGCGGCGTTCACGATCGCCACGTCGGAGAGCACCCGCCCGGGCGAGACGTCCCGCTCGCGGGCGATCCGGTCCCGGGCCAGCCAGAGCTCGCGGACCGCGGCCAGCTGCCGGCGTCGGCGGACCTTGTGCAGCTGGGAGGTCCGGCGCCACGGGTCGGTCCTGGGGGCGGGCTTGGGCGCCGCGACGATCGACGCGAACTCCTCCTTCGCCCAGCCGAGCTTGCCCTGGGCGTCCAGCTCCTGCTCGAGTGCGTCGCGCAGCTCGACCAGCACCTCGACGTCCAGGGCCGCGTAGCGCAGCCACGGCTCGGGCAGCGGGCGGGTGGACCAGTCCACCGCCGAGTGCTCCTTGGCCAGCGAGAGGCCGAGCACGTTCTCGGTCATCGGGCCCAGGCCGACCCGGGGGAAGCCCGCGATCCGCCCGGCCAGCTCGGTGTCGAACAGCTCCCGGGGCTTCATCCCGACCTCGGCCAGGCAGGGCAGGTCCTGGGACGCGGCGTGCACCACCCACTCCGCGTCGGCCAGTGCCTCGCCGAGCTCGGAGAGGTCCGGGCACGCGATCGGGTCGATCAGGGCGGTGCCCGCACCGGCCCTTCGGAGCTGGATGAGATAGGCGCGCTGGCCGTAGCGGTAGCCGGAGGCCCGCTCGGCGTCGACAGCGACCGGGCCGCTGCCCGCCGCGAAGGCGGCGATGGTCGCGGCGAGCGCGGTCTCGTCCACCACGACGGGCGGGAGCCCCTCCCTCGGTTCGAGGAGCGGGACCGGGGCTGTCTCTTCTGGGATGGCTACGGCGTCGGTCACCCACCAAGGGTACGACGGTACCCGCACACCGGAAGGTCCGCGGACTGGTCAGCCCCGCTCCAGACATATGCCATCCCCGGCCGGGCACCTGTACTCGGGCTCCGCCAGGCACCACCAGGGGCTCGGGGAACTGCGACGCCGGCCTCGGAAAAGGGCACGCGTGCGTAGCTGGTCAGGGACTTTCGCAGTGACCCGCACGCCAGATCTCCTCGCAGTTCCCCGAGCCCCTGGACCGTAGATGCTCGGGCGCCTGCCTATGGCGCAGCCCCGAGCCCCTGAGCGCGCGCCAAAGGCAGGGGCCCGGAGGAAACGTTCCTCCGGGCCACCACCTGCGGTGCTTCCGGGCCGTGGATCGGCTGACGGAGTGTCGGCTGACCAGGGATCAGTGGATGATGCCGGTCCGCAGCGCCACCGCCACCATGCCGGCCCGGTCGCCGGTGCCCAGCTTGCGGGCGATCCGGGCCAGGTGGCTCTTCACGGTGAGTGCGGAGAGGCCCATGGCCACGCCGATGGCCTTGTTGGACTGGCCTTCGGCCACCAGCCGGAGCACCTCGACCTCGCGGCCGGAGAGCTCCCGGTAGGTGGTGGGCTGGACGCCCGGAGCCCCGGGGGCACCGGGAGCGCCCGGAGCACCGGCCGCACCGGGCATCCCCGGCATGCCGGGACGCCGCATCCGGCCGGCCAGGCCACCGGCGCCGATCGGCAGACCGGGGCGGCCGGGCATGGCCACGTTGGTCCGGGTGCCGGTGACCACGTAGCCCTTGACGCCGCCGGCCAGTGCACTGCGCACCGCGCCGATGTCGTCGGCGGCCGACAGGGCCAGGCCGTTGGGCCAGCCCGCGGCCCTGGTCTCGGCCAGGATGGTCAGGCCGGAGCCGTCCGGGAGGTGGACGTCGGCGACGCAGATGTCACGCGGGGTCGAGACCCGGGGGCGGGCCTCGGCGATGGAGGAGACCTCGATGACGTCCCGGACACCGAGCGCCCAGAGGTGCCGGGTGACGGTGTTTCGGACGCGGGGATCAGCGATGACCACCATGGCGGTGGGCTTCGTCGGACGGTAGGCGACCACGCTTGCGGGGTGTTCGAGAAGGACCGACACCGTGCCTCCTGGGGGAGTGGCGGACGGAACCCCGATGGGGGCGGTCGGAGCGTTCCGCGTTTGGAAAGGGTCACAGACACCTTCGGCATCATCAGTGCCCGGCTTTAGCGAATGATCACGATCTGGTGAGTAACAATACGGACAAATCGCGCAGGTGACTGATACGACATGCCCTGGAATCGAACGAAATCGGTCGCGTTCGGAGCCGGAACGACCAGCTCCTGCCGATCAATTGACAGTCCGCGCAGTACAGGTCACGCCCTGTCAGCCCTGGGGGTGGTGTTCGGCCCGCTCGCGGACGAAACACTCCTGGAGGGGAGAGCGCGAGGTGTCAGTGGGAGCGCGGACGGCGCCGCGCGGGCATCGGGACCACTCCGCCGAGTGACGGCGCGTCGGCCAGCGAGAGCGGTGCCGGTGTGGTCGGCGGCAGCCCGGCGCAGACGCAGAGCAGGTCGGCCCAGGCGGCCAGGTGCCGGTCGAACCGGCCGTCGGCGGGGGTCCAGGAGGCCCGGATCTCGATCTCGGTGGACGGCTCCCGGTCGCCGAGGCCGCCGAAGTACTGCGAGGCGCACCTGGTCACGGTGCCGCTCGGCTCGACGTACCCGGCGCCGTGCGCGCCCAGCGCGTCGGTCAGCCAGGCCCAGCCGACGTCCGAGAGCATCGGGTCGCCCGCCATCTCCGGCTCCAACTCGGCCCGGGTCATCGAGACCAGCCGGAACTCGCCGTTCCAGGCGTCCTGCCCGGCCGGGTCGTAGAGCAGCACCAGCCGGCCGTCGGCCAGCTCCTCGCCGTCCACCTCGACCGTCGCGGTGAGCGCGTACGTGAAGGGGGCCATCCGCCGGGGTGCCGGAGCAGGGGAGAGCTCGATCTCGGGACGCAGCCGCGCCCCCGCCAGCGCCTCGACCGCATCGCGGAACTCGATCGGCGCCGACTCCTTGCCTGTTCCGCCACCTTGTGCGGGGTGCCCGCCGACCGCTGCCATGACCGAGAGCCTAGGTCGGCCGGGCCCGCAATCCGAGTAATTTCGGCCGGTGTGGCGTGACGGTTGTCCGATCGTGCCTTGGACCGCCCGGTAGTTGGGGCCGGCGAAGGGGGTCGAGGGCGGCTCCGCCGGTGCCCGTCCGGTCCTGGAGGAACCCACGAGCGGTTGGTGACGGCCGGGCCGGGGGCGCGTGCGAAGATTTGGGCGTGAGTGAGACAACCGCAGCCCAGTCCGGTCAGCAGCCCGCCGCGCGCCGTGGCGCCGCGCACGACTCCGCGTTCCTGCGCGCCGCCCGCCGGGAGCCGGTGCCGCACACCCCGGTCTGGTTCATGCGCCAGGCCGGCCGCTCCCTCCCCGAGTACCTCAAGGTGCGCGAGGGCATCCCGATGCTCGACTCCTGCATGCGGCCCGAGCTGGTCAAGGAGATCACCCTGCAGCCGGTCCGCCGGCACAAGGTGGACGCCGCGATCTTCTTCAGCGACATCGTGGTGCCGCTCAAGGCGGTCGGCATCGACGTGGACATCAAGCCCGGCGTCGGCCCGGTGATCGCGGACCCGATCCGCAGCTTCGCGGACCTGGAGCGGCTGCGCCCGCTGGAGCCGTCCGACATGCCGTACATCACCGAGGCGGTCGGCCTGCTGGTGGACGAGCTCGGCTCGACCCCGCTGATCGGCTTCGCCGGGGCCCCGTTCACGCTGGCCAGCTACCTGGTCGAGGGCGGCCCGTCGAAGAGCCACGAGAAGACCAAGGCGATGATGTACGGCGCCCCCGAGCTGTGGGCCGCGCTGGTCGACCGGCTCGCCGACATCACCTCGATGTTCCTGAAGATCCAGATCGAGGCGGGCGCCTCGGCGGTCCAGCTGTTCGACTCCTGGGTCGGCGCGCTCGCCCCGGCGGACTACCGCCGTTCGGTGATGCCCGCCAGCACCAAGGTGTTCGACGCGGTCGCCGGGTACGGCGTGCCCCGGATCCACTTCGGGGTCGGCACCGGTGAGCTGCTCGGTCTGCTCGGCGAGGCCGGCGCGGACGTGGTCGGCGTCGACTGGCGGGTGCCGCTGGACGTGGCCGCCGAGCGGGTCGGCCCCGGCAAGGCGCTGCAGGGCAACCTCGACCCGGCGGTGCTGTACGCGCCGACCGAGGTGGTGGAGGCCAAGGCCCGCGAGGTGCTGGACGCCGCCGCCGCGGTGGGCGACACCGGCCACATCTTCAACCTCGGCCACGGCGTGATGCCGAGCATGGACCCGGACGCGCTCAGCCGGCTGGTCGACTTCGTGCACCGCAGCTCGGCGCGCTGAGCCACCGGCCCGGCCGACGGTCCGTCACCTCGACGGACCGTCGGCCGGGCTCCGCTCACTCCGCCGGGTCGTGCTCCGGCCGCTCCGGGACGACCGGCGCGGTGGGTACGGCCGTGGTCCGGGTGCGGCGGCGCAGCCACCAGAGCAGCGCCCCGACCGGTCCGAGCACCAGCAGGAACGGCGCGACCGCCGCGACCGCCATCAGCAGGCCGCGGACGACCGCCACCAGCACGTGCCAGCCCCCGCTCAGCGCGCCGCCGACCGACGCCCAGAAGCCGTCCTTCCGCTCCGCCGCCTTCGGCGCCGGGCCGGACCCGGCGAACACCTGGAGCGTGATGGTGGACAGCGAGGTCCGCGCCGTGAGCCCCTGCCGGCGCTGCTGCAACGACTCCAACTCGGCCTCGCGGCGGCTCAGTTCGCTCTCCAGCGAGACCACCTCGGTCAGCGTCTTGGCCTCCGCCATCAGCTTCCGGACCCGGTCCACACTGGCCTGCTGGGTCTTCAGCCGGCTCTCCACGTCGGCCACCTGCTCGGTCAGGTCGTCCGCCTGGCTGCTCCGGGAGAGCACCTCGCCCATCCCGGCCAGCCGGTCCAGGCTCTGCTGGTAGGTCGCCGAGGGCACCTTGAGGGTCAGCCGGGCGTCCGTCGTCGCACCGTCCCCGCCCTTGCCGCCGAGCTGCTCGCCCGCGACGTAGCCACCGGCCGCCGTGGCCAGGTCCCGGGCCTCCGCCAGCGTCCTGGCCACCTCCTTGCTGCGCAGTGTGAGCTGGGCGGTGTACGCGATCAGCCGCGGGGCCACCGGGGCCTCGGTGGCCCCCGCCGGGGCGGCGGAAGCCGCGGCCGCCCCCGACTTGGCGTCGCCCGCGGTGGCGGGAGCCCCCGCGGCCGGTGCCGCGCCCTCGGCCATCTTCTGGGTCTGGGCCTGCGGCGCGGCGGCCGTGTCCGAACTGCTCCTGCTGTCCCCGTTCGCCCCGCACCCGCTGAGCAGGACCGTCACCGCCGTGGCCGCCCCCGCCAACGCCAGCCCGGCCCGCCGTCTTCCGTACCCCGTGCCCGCCATGGTCCGAATCCCTCCCTGGAACGACTCCGTCCCGCCTTGGACGCGGCCCGCCCCGACCGGGATCCGCCCCGGCGATCGCAACTCGGTCACGGCCCGGTCGCGTTGCGGTCAGGCGTCGCCGAACCGTGTCCGCTCAGCGGGCCACCTCGGCCGCCAGGTACTCCTCCCAGCTCCGCACCCCGTCCGCGTTCGGTGTGGTCAGCGCGCCGCTGCGGAAGCCGGCCCCGGCGCGTCCCGGCACCCGGACGGCCAGCACCCGCCGCCGCTTCCCGGCGGCCGCCAGCCAGCTCTCGGCCAGCCGTTCGGCCGGGTACACCGTCGGCCCGCCCAGTTCGGGCGCCTGCCCGACCGGTGCCCCCTGCGCCAACTCGACCAGTCGCTCGGCCACTTCGCGCTGGTCCACCGGCTGGCAGACCGTGCCGCTCGGCACCAGCAGCAGCCCCGGCAGCTTGGACAGCGCCCCGAAGGCGGAGTCCAGCAGGGTCGGGAACTGGGTGGCCCGCAGATTGCTCCACCCGATCCCGGAGTCCGCGAGCAGCCGCTCACCGGCGAGCTTGATCCGGTAGTAGAAGTACGGGATCCGGTCCACCCCGACGATCGAGATGTTCACGACGTGGCCCACCCCGGCGGTCCGGGCCGCCGCGAGCAGCCGCTCGAAGCCCGGCAGGTCGTTCTTCGGGTGCCGGATGTCGGTCGCGCAGTGGATCACCGTCCGCACCCCGGCGAACGCCGCCGCCAGCCCGTCCCCGGTCAACAGGTCCCCCCGCACCCACTCCACGCCCTCGCCCACCGGCAGCTCCGCCCGCCGGGTCAGCGCCCGCACCGGCATCCCCAGCGCCCGCGCCCGTGCCACCACCTCCCGCCCCAGCACCCCGGTCGCCCCGGTCACCAGCACCACGTCCGCCATGACTGCCTCCCTCGATCGACACTTCTGCGAGGAGGACGGAACAGCCCACGGGTTTGTGACAGCCTTGGGTCATGAGCGTGCTGCCCGAGTGGATGTACCCACCGCGTGAAGAGGGTTGGTGCGCGGAGGACCTCGACAGCCTGACCGAGGCACCCCCGCACACCGAACTGATCGACGGAGCACTGATCTTCATGATGTCTCCCCAGCGAGCTTGGCACGGACGGGTCGTGACGGCCCTGACGGTCACCTTGGATGCCATGGCGCCGCAGGGAGTCAGCGTCGAGCGGGAGGACGGTCTGCCGGTGGTGCACGTCTACGAGCTCGATGTGCCGACCGGCGGCTATGTGGCGACGGGGATCTTCCGGGGCGAGCTGACCCGGCCGGTGCCGTTCCCGGTCACCCTGGACCTGGCTGCTCTGCTGACCGGGCGACGTCCTGATTGACGGGATTTGCGGCGGCTCTGCGAGACTGCGGGACATGGCAGAGACGCGGGTCGTGGTGATCGGTGGCGGTATCGCGGGGCTGACCGCGGCGTGGCTGGCGAGTGGGACGGCGCAGGTCACGCTGCTGGAGGCGAGCGGGCGGTTCGGCGGGAAGCTGTGGGGCGGTGAGGTCGGCGGGGTCCGGGTGGACCTCGGGGCCGAGTCGATGCTCGCGCGGCGTCCTGAGGCGGTGGAGCTGGCCCGGGAGGTCGGGCTGGCGGGGGAGTTGGAGCCGCCGACCACGGCGAAGGCGGCGATCTGGACCAGAGGGGCGCTGCGGCCGCTGCCGGGCGGGCAGTTGATGGGCGTACCGGGGGATCTGACGGCGCTGGCGGCGTCCGGGGTGCTCACCGCCGAGGGGGTGGCGCGGGCCGGGCAGGAGGGTGCGGCCGAGGTCGGGGCGGACGTCTCGATCGGGTCGTACGTGGCCGCGAAGCTGGGCCGGGAGGTGGTGGACCGGCTGGTGGAGCCGCTGCTCGGCGGGGTGTACGCCGGGCACGCGGACGAGATCTCGCTGCGCGCGGCCGTCCCGGCGCTGCTGCCGATCGCCCAGCGGGGCGGTTCGCTGGCCGCCGGGGTGCGGGAGCTGATCGCCCGGCCGAGCAACGGCGGACCGGTGTTCCAGGGGCTGCGCGGCGGTCTCGGCACCCTCCCGGAGGCGGTCGCCGCAGCCTGCCGGAAGAACGGGGCCGAGCTGCGCACCGACAGCCCGGTGCAGGAGCTGCGCCGCACTCCCGAGGGCTGGCGGGTCGTCAGCAACGGCGAGGTGCTGCACGCCGACGCGGTGGTGCTGGCGGTGCCGGCCCCGCAGGCGGCGGCGCTGCTGGCGGCCGACGTCCCCGGTGCGGCGGCCGAGTTGACCACGGTGGAGTACGCGGGCATGGCGCTGGTGACGATGGCGTTCCGGCGGGCCGACCTGGACGCGGCGCCGGCCGGCAGCGGCTTCCTGGTGCCGCCGGTGGACGGCCGGCAGATCAAGGCGTCCACCTTCTCCTCGAACAAGTGGGGCTGGCTGGAACGTTCGGCTCCCGACAGCTTCCTGCTCCGCACCTCGCTCGGCCGGCACCGGGAGGAGGCCGCGCTCGGCCGGTCGGACCAGGAGCTGGTGGCCCGCTCGCTGGCCGACCTGGCCGAGGCGGTCGGCCTGCGGGCGAAGCCGTACGACAGCGCGGTGACCCGCTGGGCCGGCGGGCTGCCGCAGTACCCGGTCGGGCACCTGGACCGGGTGGCCCGGATCCGGGCGGCGGTGGCGGGGGTCGGCGGCCTGGCGGTGTGCGGGGCCGCGTACGACGGGGTGGGCATCCCGGCCTGTGTGGCCAGTGCCCGGCGCGCCGTCAACGAGGTGTTGACCCCGGGCGCCGGTGCGCCCGTCACGGAAGGGAGAATGGGCGCATGACTGAGTCCACTGAACAGCAGCCCGCGAAGAAGAAGGCCCGCGACCTCAACCAGGTCATCCGCTACACCATGTGGTCGGTGTTCAAGCTCAAGACCGAGCTGCCCGAGGACCGGACCGCGCTGGCCGCCGAGGTCGACGAGCTGTTCGCCCAGCTCGCCGCCAAGGACGTCACGGTGCGCGGCAGCTACGACGTCTCCGGCCTGCGGGCCGACGCGGACCTGATGATCTGGTGGCACGCCGAGGACTCGGACGACCTGCAGGAGGCGTACAACCGCTTCCGCCGCACCGCCCTGGGGCGCCGGCTGGAGCCGGTCTGGTCGAACATGGCGCTGCACCGCCCGGCCGAGTTCAACAAGTCGCACATCCCGGCGTTCCTCGCCGACGAGGAGCCGCGCGACTACGTCTGCGTGTACCCGTTCGTGCGCTCCTACGAGTGGTACCTGCTGCCGGACGACGAGCGCCGCGCGATGCTCGCCGAGCACGGCAAGATGGCCCGGGGCTACCCGGACGTGCGGGCCAACACGGTGGCCTCGTTCGCGCTCGGCGACTACGAGTGGCTGCTCGCCTTCGAGGCGGACGAGCTGCACCGGATCGTCGACCTGATGCGCGACCTGCGCCCGTCCCGGGCCCGGCTGCACGTCCGCGAGGAGGTCCCGTTCTACACCGGCCGTCGCAAGCCGATCGCGGACCTGCTCAACGGCCTGGCCTGACCGGTGCGAGCCGGGCCCGGGTGACCGGGCCCGGCTCACGGTGCGTCAGAACGCCTCAGAACGCCGAGGTGTAGGCGGTCAGGAACGGGGACGCGACCGGCGACCCGGTGGTGCTGAAGCAGATCGTCGAGAGCTTCACCGTGCCCGCGCTCCGGGTCCACGGCGTGGTGAGCCCGCACCAGCCCGGGCCGGAGCCGTACGCGGTGGCCTGCGCGGTGTCCGGGACGACGGCCACCCCGGGCAGGGTGACGGTGTACGGCGACGAGCCGGCCAGCGTGTTCACCGCGCCGCTGGAGTTGAAGTTGGTCGCCGCGGGCACCCCGCCGTTGAACCACAGGTAGCCGAAGGACTTCGGCGGGAACGCCGGTCCGTGCACCGCCCGTTTGAGCGAGTAACTCAGCGTCCACTGGGTGTCGTACGGGGCGTTGACCGCGTTGAAGCAGGTCACCACCACGGTCTGTCCGGTCGACCTGGGCACCCAGTCGGCCACCTTGCAGCGTGCACCCTGCACCGGGTCCATCGCGGTGACCTCGATGTTGCCGGCCTGGGTGGACAGCCCGAGGCCGGGCAGCCAGGCCTTCCAGATCCCGGTCGAGCCGTGGCTGACCGAGTTGACCCCGCCGGCCGAGTTGTACTGGGCGAGCACCGCGCCGCTGACCGCCGAGTAGGTGTAGCCGTAACTGCCACCGGCCGGTGCGGGCACCCCGCTGCTGGTCGTGTAGAGCACGGTGAACAGGCTGTTCACGGGGGCGCCGCCGAGCTTGTGGCAGTTCACCGCGACGTCCTGCCCGGTGCCCGCGGTGGACCAGCCCTTGATCTGGCACCAGTCACCGGTACGGCCGACCGCGGTCACGTGGGCGATGCCGCCCGGCCCGGCGATCAGCGGGAAGTGCACCACGTACTTGCCGACCGCGAGCTGGTCCACCTTGACCGGGTTGGCGGCGGGGGAGGGCCAACTGCCCCACTGCCTGGTCAGGTCGGGGACGTATCCCGGAGGTGGGGTCGGGTTGTCCAGGAACGCGAAGCCCCAGCGGTCCGGCACGGCGGCCCGGGCCACCCCCGCCGTGGGCAGGGCGGCGGCCAGTAACGCGGCCAGCACGGCCAGGACGAGCAGGACGGCGCGGACGGGTCTGACGGAGCGTACGGACGGTGCGACGGTGCGGCCGGGCATGGGCGTACTCCCTGGGGTGGTGAGGACGGGTCTGCGGCTCGCGCGGCCTGACGGCGCCTCACATCGTAGGAGCGCACATCCGTTCGGCCCAGGCCACCGGCACGATCCGGTGGGCGGTTGTCGGCCTTTGCGGAACCCGTCCCACCACCCCTGTGGGGACCCACCGGTCCCTCGGGCCCCGCCGCCCGCCCGTCGTCCGTCCCCGCCCGCCCCGGCGCTCGTCCGGCGCCCCTGCACTCCCCACCCCGGGGCGCGGGACGATGGCCGGAACGCAACTCCCGGCTCTGCTAACGGAGTTCGACGGCGCTGGTGCCGCCCCCGTAGCGGCTCAGCCGGATCAGCCGGGTGCCGTCGAGGTACGAGATGCCGGTCGGGCTGTAGTACCCGTACCGTCGCTTGGCCCGGACCTTGCCGGTGCCCAGGTCCAGCAGGGTCACCCGGGTGGGTGTCCCGGGCACGTGCGACGAACCGGGTTCCTGGGGTGTGGGCACGTAGGAGTGGAGTGCCAGCACCGAGTCGCCCGCCGGCAGCAGGCCGAGCAGCTCGCCGTCCGACTTCCAGTGCCACCGGACCGTGCCGTCCCGGTGGTCGAGCGCCGTCACGTGCAGGTCGCTCCCGTAGCTCGGCCGGGTCGGCACCAGCAGCAGGTCTCCCGCCCGGACCATCGGCAGCTCCTGCTCCAGCAGGCCGCTGTCGGTCAGGTGGAACTCGAACTTTTTCCCACGCAATGGGAGTTGAGTCGGTACCTCACCCTCGGAACCGAACAGGAACAGCGCGTCCTCCGGTGCGTGCACCCCGGCTCCGGTGACCGCCAGGACGAGTGGGGCGCCGTGCACCACCCGGGCCGATTCGACCTTGCCGCCGAACGGCACGGGAGTCTCCGCCAGCACCCCGCCCCGCTCCAGGTCGAGCCGGCGAACCGTGATCTCCCGCTCGGTGTGCGCGACCTGGAGCACGTCGGACCCGGAGGCCACCACCTCGAAGGAGGTGGAGTCGGGGTCCGCCCACGGCGGCTGCAGCGGCGTCCCGGTCCGCAGGTCCAGGGTGACCGCCCACCGGCCGGTCTGCAGCACGGCCCGCCCCGGGACCAACGCCGGCGCCCGCGCGGCGGGACCGCTCCAGCGGTACGGGGTGTTCGAGTAGGGATCGTCGACGGTCAGCCGGTACGACCAGAGCTCCTTGCCGGTGCCGACCTCGATGCCGACCGCCGTGGTGCGTTCCCGGTCGCTGCCCTCCTTCACCAGCACCGCCACCGCCACGCCGTCGACCACCTGGTCGCTCATCGCGCTGAGCTCGGCCCACTTCGGGGTCGGCCAGTTCCAGGCGACCTCGCCGTCGGTGGTCCGGACCGCCTGCAGCCCGGTGGCCAGTCCGCCGACCACCAGCCCGGGCACGGCCCAGCCACCGATCAGCCAGATCGCCCGGCCCGGTCGGGCGGTGGAGGTCCAGGCGGTCGGCAGCCGCCGGAACCGGCGGCGGCGGAGCAGGTCGGCGAGCGGCGGTGCGGTTTCCACGGGTGTCCTGTCGGGAGGTACGGGTGCTGGTCAGTTCCGCAGGGCGGCCCGGAGGCGGGCGTCCGGGAGTGCAGCCGGGCCCACCACGGCGACGGCGGTGAGGAGTTCGCGCTCGGCCGCGTCCGGCAGGCCCGGGGGCGGTTCGTCGGGGGCACCCGCCTGCTGCGGGAGGCGGGCGGCGGTCAGCAGCTCCTGGCCGGCCGGTGTGGCCCACCGGGTGTACGGGTGGACGTCCACCCGGGCCATCAGCAGGGTGCCGCTGGTCAGGATGATCGGCAGCGAGAACCAGGCCACCGCCGACCCGGCGTCACCGGTGCCGGGGGCCGCCACGGCCAGCGCGGCGCCGAGCAGGGCCACCGACAGCAGCAGTGCCTGTCGGACCTGACGGACCGCCAGCGAGGTGCTCTCCCGGACCGTCCGGGGGGTGGCCAGCCCGGCCTGGACCAGACGGCCGCCGATCTCCAGCACGATCGGATGGTTCGCCAGCCGGTCCCGGAGCTCGCCGGTGCGGCACTGGCCCTCGGGGCCGATCGCGGCGATCAGCGCGCGCTCCAGCCGGCTCCGGCCGTGCGGGTCGACCACCGAGGTCCACCCGGTGTGGGCCAGGTGCAGCCGCCCCCGGCCGGTCATCAGCACCAGGGCCAGCTCGACCACCCGGACCGGTCCGCCGGCCAGGTAGGCGGTCTCGTAGAGGCCCACCCCCACCGGCTCCACGGGGTGCGACCGGGCCGGTCCGGCCAGCGAGTCCGCGGTGGCTGCGGCCCGGACCAGCCGCAGGCAGGAGAGTACGGCCGCGAGCAGGGCAGGGACGAGCAGGAGCAACCACATGGCCTTGTTCTAGACCGGTACCTGCGCCGAGGGAAAGGGTTCCCGGACTGCGGTACCGAACTGTGACTGTCCGTCCGGTCCGGCGGCGGGGTCAGTCGCCGCCCCCGCCGGAACCGCAGCTCGAACCGCAGCCGTGGCCGCCGCTCGCGTACGCCGCCCCGCCGTCGCCGTAGGCCGTCCCGCCGGGGTCCGCCGACCAGTCGGCGGGGGCGGCGGCGGGGTCCTCGGCCAGCGTGCCGTAGAGGACCAGCTCGGCGATGGCCGAGCCGTGCTGCTCACCGGAGTTCGGGGCCGAGCCGAGCGTCGGGGTGCTGGGCCGGGCGGCCCGACGACGGGCCGCGGACGGCCCGGCGGCGGCCCGGTCGGAGCCCGGGCGGGCGGTGCCGGTGCGCAGGTGCTCCAGCTGCTCCCGGCCGGCCCGGGTCAGCCGCCCCCGGCCCGGGGCGGTCAGGTGCCGGTGCAGCAGCCCGGCCGGCAGCAGGACCAGGAAGGCGAGCAGCGGCAGCAGGCCGTCGCCGGGCGCGAGCAGCCGCCGGACCACGGCGGTCACCGCGAGCGCGGCCGCCAGACCGAGCGCGCCGATCAGCAGCCGGTGCGCTCGGCGGGAGGTCCGCAGCCGCCGGGGCTCGTGGAGCAGGCCCCGGTCGGTCAGCCGCTGGTCGATCCGCCCCAGCTGACGGCTGGTCAGCACCGCCCGCCGCAGGGTGGCCGGGTGCGCCCGACCGCTCGGGCCGACCACTCGGATCAGGTCGGCCTCGACCGGGTCGTGCGAGGTGCGGTCGGTCAGGGTGGCCTGGCCGAAGCTGGGGACGATCAGGCGCCCCTCCTGCTCCATCCGGGCCAGCACGGTGTCCGCGACCCGGACCGGCCCGCCGGCCAGGTAGGCCACCTCCAGCAGCGGCAGCCCGTTCTGCGGGGTGCGCTGCCGGTTCTTCGGGTGCTTCAGCCGTCGGTCGGCGACCGCGGCCCAGAGTCCCGTGACAGCCAGCAGGCTGATGGCGGTGACGAGTTCGGCGTACTGCATGTGGATCATCCCCCCGGTCGGTCGGCCCTGGGTCAGCTGCCGCAGCTGCTTCCACCACAGCTGCTCGACGAGCCACAGCTGGAGGAGCTCGACGAGCCGCAGCTGCTGGACGAGCTGGACGAACCGCAGCTGCTGGACGAGCCGCAGCTGGAGCCGCCGGAACCACAGCTGGACGAGTCGCCGGAGCTGCCCGGGTCACCCGAGGAGCACCAGGTGGTCGACCCGCTCGAGTCCGAGGAGCCGTTGGAGCCGGTGGTGGAGGCCGTGCGGGCCGCCATGGCCGCCCGCAGCTCCTCGTCCTCCAGGGCGCCCACGCCCTCCAGCGCCAGCGCGCCGACCACCACGGCGCCACCGACCATCGCCAGGTCGTGCGGCTGCCACGGGCGGGCGCCGGTCCGCATCAGCTCCAGCTGCCGCACCCCGGCCGGGGTGATCCGGCTCCGCTCGGGCCGGGTGGCGGCCAGCCAGAACAGGCCGACCAGCAGCAGGCCGAGGAACGGGAAGAACGGCGCGACCTCGGTGCCCTGCTCCAGCAGGGACGTCCCGAACCACTGGACCGCGGCCACCACCCCGAGGGCGAACACCAGGAAGGTGGCGAACCGCAGCAGGTTCCGGGCGGCCATCGCCTTCCGGTACAGCTCGGGGCGCCGCATCAGCCCCCGGGCGGCCAGGCCGTCGCCGATCCGCTGGACGTGCTCACTGCGGCTCACCGCCCGGCGCAGCGAGGACAGTTCGGCCCGGCCGGACCCACCGGCGGCGGCGATCAGCACCGCCTCGACGGCGTCCCGGGCGCTCCGGTCGGTCAGTGTGACCTGGCCCGACCGCGAGACGATCAGCCGGCCCTCCTGCTGCATCCGGACCACCACGGTGTCGACCACCCGGGCCGGGCCCCCCGACAGGAACGCGGTCTCCAGCAACGGCAGCCCCCGCCCCGGCAGACCCTGGGGCTGCGGGACGTGGCGCAGCCGGCGCAGGGCGCGGGACGCGTTGACGCCCGCCAGTAGCACGGCGCCTGCGGCGACGGCGTATTCGGTGTACCACATGGACTTTCCCCCGTGTCTTCGGTTCTCTGCTGCTCAACTTTTTGCAGGTGCTCGACCGCCTACGGCGCCAGGGGCTCGGGAACTGCGAGGAGGTCTGGTGCCGGGGTCACTGCGAGAGTGCCTGACCATTTACGGACGGATCACCTTGCAAGGGCCGGCGTCGCAGTTCCCCGAGCCCCTGGGCGGTGGACCCGGCGCGGTTCAGTTGCGGTGCCACCAGCGTTGGGACGGGCCCTTCGGGCGGAGGTGGCGTTCCAGGGCGGGACGCCAGGTCGCGGTGGGTTCGGCGGTGAGGGCCCACTCCGCGAAGGCGCGGGCGTCGGTGCGGTAGCCCCCGGCCATCGGGTGGGCGGTGGCGTACCGCAGGAAGAGCGGGCCGTACTCGTGACCGAGGATCAGTTCCAGGGTGGGATCGACCCGGGAGACCGTGTCGCGCCGCTTCGCGGCCAGACCGTGGATCTGAACCCGGACCCGCTGCTCGTCGAAGCCGGCCGGGATCGGTCCGCCGGCCACCAGTGCGGTGAGCAACTCGCCCTGGCGACGAGCCAGTTCGGCGCGGGCCAGCACCAGCTCCGGATCGCCGGTCCTGATCAGGTACTCGTCGTGCTCAGACATGGTGCGGCGCCCCTTCCAGGACCCGGCGGATCGCGTCCAGTTCACCCGCCAGCTCGGCGGGCGGCGGGAAGTTGTCGTCCCGCTCCAGCAGTACGCCGGGCGGTACCGCCCGGGCGCGGAGTTCGGCCAGTACGGCCAGCACCGGTTCGGTGACCGGGTGGGCGTGGGTGTCGTGCCAGACGCCGTCCCGTTCGACGCCGCCCGCGACGTGCACGTAGGCGAGCGCCTCCAGCGGGAGGCGGTCCAGTTCGGCGGCCACGTCCAGGCCGAGGTTGACCCGGTTGGTGTGCAGGTTGGCCACGTCGATCAGCAGTCGGACGCCGGTCCGTTCGACCAGCTCGGCCAGGAACTCGCCCTCGGTCAGCTCGTCCTCGGGCCAGCCGAAGTGGGCCGCGATGTTCTCCAGGGCGAGCGGCACCGGCAGCTCCTGCTGGGCGATCCGGACGTTCTCGGCGATCACCCGCAGCGCGTCCCGCGAGCGCGGGACGGGCAGCAGGTGCCCGGCCTCCAGGCCGCCGGCCCGGACGAACGCCAGGTGCTCGGTGACCAGCGGTGCGCCGAGCGCGGTGGCGGTCACCGCGAGCCGCTCCAGCCGGGCCCGGTCCGGGAGTTCGGCCCCGCCGAGGCCGAGCGCGACCCCGTGCGGGACCACCTGGACGCCGCGCTCGCGCAGCACCCGCAGCGACTCGGGCAGCAGGCCGGCCCGGAGCTCGTCCGGGCAGAGGTTCTCGGCGACCACCTCGACCCAGTCCAGGCCGGGCAGCCGCTCGACCAGGGTGTCGATCTCGGAGCGCCAGCCGAGGCCGACCCCCAGTGCGAGTGCGGTTGAAGTCATCCGACGCCCCCTTCGGAGGGCTCGCCGGAGAGTCCGGCGGAGTGTGGTCTCAGGGCGGAACCGGCGGCGTCCTCGCGCGCCGTCCCGTTGCTAGAGGGTGTATCCCCGGGGGCTCGGTGCCAACCCGGGAACGGCATTCTCAGAGCTGAACTTGAGCTTTCTTCAGCCCAGCCGAATATTCAGTGGCCGGGGGGCGGACGGCACCTTACGGTGAGCGTCCCATGACGCTGATCATCCGTGATTTCCGCCCCTCCGACGCCGAGGCCGCAGCGGCCTCCTACAGCGCCGGCCGCCCGCACCTGATGGTCACCCCGGCGGCCGTCCGCCACCAGGTCGCCAGTGCCGCGCCCGAGCAGCACTACCGTTTGCCGGTGGGCGAGTTGGACGGTGCGGTGGTCGGCTCCGGGCGGGTCGGCGTGCACGCGTCCAGCGGTGCCGAGGGGCAGGGCTTCGCCAATCTGAGCGTCCTGCCGGCAGCCCGGGGCAAGGGCGTCGCGACGGCCCTGCTGGCCGTCGCCGAGGAGCACCTGGCCGGGCACGGGGCGACCCGGATCCGGGCCTGGGTGGACGACGAGCCGACCGCCGTGGCCTTCGCCGAGAAGCACGGCTTCGAGCGCGGCCGCTGCGCCCACTTCGCCCACCTGGACCTGACCGCGCCGCTGCGCCCGGTACCGGAGCTGCCCGCCGGGGTCGAGCTGCGCACCGCCGCCGACTACCTCGACGACCCGCGCCCGCTCCACCTGGTCGACGTCGAGGGCTCCCAGGACGAGCCGGGTGACCTCGACCTGTCGGACCTGGGCTACGAGGAGTGGGTCGCCGAGGTCTGGGAGCGCCCGGACCTGGACCGCGAGCTCACCACCGTCGTGGTGGCGGACGGCCGGGCGGTCGCCTTCAGCGCGGTGCACAGCGACGGCGGTACCCGGTACTGGTCCGCCTTCACCACCGCCTCGGCCGGGTACCGGGGCCGGGGCCTGGCCAAGCTGGCCAAGACCGACTCGCTGCATCGGGCCCGGGCCCGTGGTCACACCGACGCGTACACCAACAACGACGCCACCAACGCACCGATGCTGGCCATCAACGACTGGCTCGGCTACCGGCGTTGCGCGAGCGAGTGGGTCTACCTCAAGCAGCTCCGAGCCGAGCAGCTCTGAGGCGGGTCAGCCGACGTCCACCCCGTGGGCGCGGGCCAGGCCCGCCAGGCCGTCCGACCAGCCCTGGCCGACCGCGCGGAGCTTCCAGCCGCCCCGGTGCCGGTAGAACTCGGCGACCAGCATCGCCGACACCTCCGGGTCGGCCGGCGGCCGGAAGGTCCAGGCCGAGCCGTCCGCCGCGCTCACCGACAGCCGGGCCGCCCGGAGTTCGCCGCAGGTCGCCGAACCGTCGGCGTCCATGTTGACCGAGACCGCCACCCGCTCGACCGCCGTGGGCAGCGCCGTCAGCCGCACCGTGGCGCTCTCGCCGTGCCCGTCCGGCCCGTCCTGCTCCTTCGGACCGAGCGTCACCGCGCCGTCGGCGGCGGACGGTTGGTGGTAGAAGACGAAATCCTGGTCGTCCCGCACGGTGCCGGCCGCGGTGAGCAGCAGCAGGGTCAGGTCGGTCTCGGGCCCGGCGGCGTCGAAGCGCACCGAGAGCTCGGCCGCCGCCGGCTCCGGCAGCGGCGCGTTCTGCCCGGGCAGCAGCTCGACCGGCTCCGGCCGCGGGAGCAGGACGGTCGGCTCCTGGCCAGGCAGTCCGAGCTCCTCCCGCGGCAGCAGCACGGTCGGGGCGGCCTGCCCCGCGTCCGGGGTGCCGCCGAGCCGGCCGGCCAGGCCGTGCTCCCGGAGCAGCCCGACCAGCATCGGCCCGTCCACCAGGGTCAGCGGTTTGCCCTCGACCCAGCGGTACGAGTCGGGGCCGAACCCGGAGGTGGTGACCAGGATGCCCTTGGTGGCGCCGTGGTGGACCCGGGTGGCGTCCAGATCGCGCACGGCGGTCGGGTCGACCGTCCGGCGGTAGCGCTTCGCCTGGATGACGATCTGACCGCCCGTCACCGGATCCGGGTCCTCGGCGATCACGTCGACGCCCTGGTCCCCGCTCCGGGCGGTGGTCCTGGTGCGGAAGCCGCGCCGCCGGAACAGCTCGGCGATCAGCTCCTCGAAGGCGATCGGGTCCAGCTCGAACAGATCGGGGTCGTCCTCGGCGTCCTGCCGGTGGTCGGCGTACCCGCCGGTGTCGGCGGCCAGCCGGTCGGTGGGTACCGGCTCCAGCTTCTCCGGCCGGGCCGACAGCCGGCCGCGCAGCCCGTCCAGCAGGCAGTCGACCGGGGCCACCCGGTCCAGCGCGACCGCCCGGAACTCCTCCCGACGGACCGTCACCGCGACCAGGTACCGCTGCTCGTCCCGCCCGCTGGCCGGATCGGTGCCCTCGACGTAGCCGTTCAGGACCACCGAGGCGAGCAGTTCACCCTGATCGGCCCGGAACAGCTCGGCGAGCACCCGCAGCGCGCACTGGGCCAGCAGCTCGCGGTAGAGCGCCTTGCGCTCACCGGCGGGCCTGGCGACCTCCGCCTCGCGGTCGTCGCTCTTCACGTAGCGCACCCGGGCGACCGCCGGGACGCAGTCGGGCCCCGGCAGTTCCCAGTCCACCACCAGCTGCCGGGCGGACGGGTCCCAGCCGAGCGCGCCGTCGCAGGGGAACTCCTCCGGCCAGTTCTCCCGGGCCCGCAGCACCGTCTCGAACAGCTCCACCACCGCGTCGGGCGCCCCGGCGGCCAGATCGGCGGTGAGCCGGGCGGCCTGCCGGGACCGGTCGGCGGCCAGCCGGTGGTTCTTCGCCACCCAGGCGTCGTACTGCGCCCGGTAGTCCGCCAGTCGGCGCAGCCGCTCGTCCTCGGCCTGCCTGGCGCCGTACCAGTCCTGCTCGAACCGCGCCCTGGCCTGGGCGGCCTGCTGGTCGTACTGCTGCCGGGCGACCGGGTTCAGCGCCTGCAGACCGGTCGGCTGGGGCACCAGGTAGTGGCTCTGGTCCGGCATCGCCACCGGCCGGCCGAGCGGCCCGGGGTCGAACGGCGGGGGCCGGAACGCGACCTGCGGCTCCGTCAGCCGGAACGGCCGGCCGGCCAGACCGGTGGCCAGCACCGACCGCAGCCGGGCCACCTGCTCGTCCAGCTCCGCCGTCCGCCGGGCGGCGTCGCCCTCCCGCCCCTGCTGGTACGCCCGCAGCGCCGCCCGCTCGCCCTGCGCGGCGGCACGCTGCGCCTCCCGCTGGGCCCGCTCGTACTGGCGCTGCGCGGCGGCCGCGGCCCGGTGCCTGGCCTCCTGCTCGCGGGCCTGTTGGCGCTGCGCCTCGGCGATCATGGCCAGTACCCCGTGGCTCCGCTGCCTGGCCATGACCGTCCCTTCCCCACCTGACTGTTGATCAAGTCTGGCACGGGCGGCGGACACGCAGAAGGCCCGGGGCTGTGCTGTTGTGCGGCTCCGCCGCGGGCGCACGTGGTGCACCACCAGGGGCCCGGGGCTGTGCTGTTGTGCGGCTCCGCCGCGTGGGCGACGCCGGCCTTTTGGCACGTGGTGCACCACCAGGGGCTCGGGGCTCTGCTGTTGTGCGGCTCCGCCGCGTGGGCGACGCCGACCTTTTGGCACGTGGTGCACCACCAGGGGCTCGGGGAACTGCGACGCCGGCCTCCGAAAAGGTCACCGTTGCGTAGGCGGTCAGGCACTTTCGCAGTGACCCGCACGCCAGATCTCCTCGCCCACGCGGCGGAGCCGCACATCAGCAGAGCCCCGAGCCCCTGGGTAGTCGACCGCTGAGCGCCTGCTTACAGCGCAGCCCCGAGCCCCTGGACCGTAGATGCCTGAGCACCTGCCAAAAGTGCGGCCCCGAGCCCTGGCCAGCGCTACTCCGTCGGACGGAGCGTCAGCGAGATGCTGTTGATGCAGTACCGCTGGTCGGTCGGGGTGTCGTAGCCCTCGCCCTCGAAGACGTGGCCCAAGTGACCGCCGCAGCGGGCGCACCGGACCTCGACCCGGCGGGTGCCGAGCGTGTTGTCCTCGATGTACTGGACCCGGTCCTCGGCCAGCGGCGAGTAGTAGGACGGCCAGCCGCAGTGGCTGTCGAACTTGGTCTCGCTGCTGAACAGCTCGGCCCCGCAGGCCCGGCAGCCGTACACGCCGACCGTCTTGGTGTCGGTGTACTCGCCGACGTACGGACGCTCCGTCCCGGCCTCGCGCAGTACGTGGTACTCGGCGGGGCTGAGCTGCTCGCGCCACTCGGCGTCGGTCTTCTCGATCTCGTAGCTCACGGTCGCTCCTCCAGATGGGTCAGGCAGAGGGTGCAACGCCCGCGAGGCACGCCACGATTTCCGGCCCCAGGTTCGTCACGTCGCCGGCGCCCATGGTGAGCAGCAGATCGCCGGGGCGGGCCAGTCCGGCCAGCACCCCGGGGGCGGCGGCGAAGGTGTGCTCGGCCCGCACGTCGGCGCCGGCCCGGCGGGCCGCGTCGATGATCAGCTCACTGGTGACGCCGGGGACCGGGTCCTCCCGGGCGGGGTAGATGTCCAGCACCACCGAGGCGTCGGCCAGCGCCAGCGCCTGCCCCATCTCCTCGGCCAGCTGCTGGGTCCGGCTGAACAGGTGCGGCTGGAAGACCACCAGCACCCGGCCCTCGGTGGCCTCCCGGATCGCCTCCAGGTCGGCCACCATCTCGGTCGGGTGGTGCGCGTAGGAGTCGATCACCTGGACCCCGCCGGCCTCGCCCTTGAGCTGCAGCCGCCGCCGGACCCCGGTGTACGCGCCGAGTGCCTTGGCCAGCTCGGCGGCCGGGACGCCCAGGGCGACCCCGGCGGCCAGCGCGGCCACCGCGTTGTGCGCGTAGTGCCGACCGGGCACCGAGACGGTGAAGGTCAGTTCGGCGCCGTCGATCAGCACGGTGACCTCGCTGGTCATCCCGTGCGGGCGGACCGCGAGCACCCGGACGTCGGCGTCCTCGGCCGCGCCGTAGGTCACCACCCGGAGCCCGCCCAGCCCGCGCACCCGGCCGGTCAGCTCCCGGGCGCCCTCCTGGTCGGCCGAGACCACCAGGGTGCCGCCGGGAACGATCCGGCCGACGAAGGTCTCGAACGACTCGTGGATCTCCTCCATCGAGGCGTAGTTGGCGTGGTGGTCCAGCTCCACGTTGAGGATGATCGCCACCTCGGGTGCGTACTTGTGGAAGCTGCGGTCGCTCTCGTCCGCCTCCGCCACGAAGATCTCGCCGGCCCCGTGGTGCGCGTTCGATCCCGGCGCGTCCAGGTCGCCGCCGATCGCGTACGAGGGCTCCAGGCCGAGCTCGGCCAGGCTGACCGCGAGCATCGAGGTGGTGGTGGTCTTGCCGTGCGTCCCGGCCACCGCGAGCGCCCGGCGGCCGCCCATCAGCGCGGCCAGCGCGTCCGAGCGGTGCACCACCGGGATGCCGCGCTCGCGGGCGGCGGCCAGCTCCGGGTTGTCGGCCCGGATCGCGCTGGAGACCACCACGCTGCTCACCCCGGCCGGGACGTTCTCGGCCGCGTGGCCGACCGCGACCCGGGCGCCGAGCTCCCGCAGCGCGAGCACGGTCTCGGACTCCTTGGCGTCGCTGCCGGAGACCCGGGCGCCGCGCACCGCGAGGATCTTCGCCAGTCCGGACATGCCCGCGCCACCGATGCCGATGAAGTGCGGGGCGTGCAGGTCGTGGGCGGCGTCGTTCAAGGAGGTCTCCGTACCTGGGGGGATTCGGGGCAAGGACGAATCGTCCTCGCGGGCGTTCCGCAAGGACGATTCTGCACTACCGACGGTGGGGCTCAGGAGTCGCTGGCGAACAGCTTGAGCACCGGGACGCCCACCTTGTGCCGGGCCCGGGAGGCCCAGTCGCGGTGGAAGAACTCCTCCACGAAGTGCGGCGAGGTCAGCACCAGCACCTCGTCCGCCCCGGTCTCCTCGACCACGGCGCGCACCTTGTCCAGCGGGTGCTCCTCGACCACCTCGCCGACCGCCTCGGCGCCCGCCGCCCGCAGGTGGCGCAGGCTGTGCTCCAGTGACTCGCCCGCCAGGGTGGGGTGTTCGCTCTCGTCGTGCTCGTGCACCGCCTTGTCGAGATGGCCGAGTGCCACGTCGTCGAGTGCGCGGAGCAGTTCGTCCTGCTTGCCGCGCGGTTGCATCAGGACGACGAAGGAGACCTTCTCCTCGCCGTGGAGCGTGGTGACCAGCTCCACGTCGGCGTCGGAGAGCGCCTTTTCGATCATCAGTACGGTCTTGAACACGTGAGTCCCTTCGCAGTTGCAGGCCCCCGGGTCCGGTGTCCCTTCCCATAGTGCCCGGAGGATGCTTTCCTCACGCTGCGCACGCGCCACATGGGCCACGTGCGAGTCGGATCACAGGGAAGAGCGGGATGGTCCGGTCGGCCGCAGGTAACGGGTGAAGAGGAAACCTTTCTGCTCGATCAATGAGACCAGCCGCATCGACTGCGTGTCAGACATTTCCGCATTGTGGAGGATTCGTGGTGCCTCGCCCCCCGTGAGCAACGGGGCCAGCGAGAGGCACAGCTCGTCCAGCAGCCCGGCCGCGGTGAGCTGCCCCAGCAGCCGGGGCCCACCCTCCGTCAACTGCCTGGTCCAGCCCCGCTCGGCGAGCGCCGCCAGTGCGGTCGGCAGGTCCACCGACTCCTCGCCCGCGACGATCAGGTCGGCCACCTTCGCCACCTCCCGGCGGGCCTCGGCGGGGGAGTCCTCGGTGGTGATCACCACCGTCCGGACCACCGGCTCGGTGAACAACGGCGTGCTCAGGGCCAGTCCGAGGCTCCGGCTGACCACCGCGATCGCCGGCGCGGGCGGCTGCCCGGCCGCCGCCCTGGCCGCCGCGAACCCGGCCCGCGCCCGCGCGGGCCGGTACCCCTCGGCCCGGACCGTCTCGGCCCCCACCAGCACCACGTCGCTGAGCGCCCGGAGCACCCCGAAGATCCGCTTGTCGGCATCCCCCGACAGCCCCTCGGAGAGCCCCTCCAGCCGGGCCCCGCCGTCCAGCCCGGACACCATGTTCGCCCGCAGCCACGGCCGCCCGTGGTTCACCTGGTCGGGGTACGCGTAGACCTCGGCGAGCGCCTCCAGGGAGTGGAGATCGTCACGCGGGTTGCCGGTGGGGCTGATCAGCTGCTGCATGAGTTCGAGTCTTCCACGGGCAGTACCCTCTACTAACGTGCC
This sequence comes from Kitasatospora sp. NBC_00070, assembly GCF_045041205.1. NCBI lineage: Bacteria > Bacillati > Actinomycetota > Actinomycetes > Kitasatosporales > Streptomycetaceae > Kitasatospora > Kitasatospora sp. NBC_00070. Next base: position 5,451,345 of record NZ_CP108247.1, read on the forward strand.
CGCTGCCTCCCGCCCCGATGCCATAACGACCGCGACGTCGTCCGCGACCCCGATCGCGCTCACCGACCGCCGACCGGTGGTCCCGGCCGAGCGCCTGGTCGCCGAGATGGTCCCGCCGCCGCGGTTCGCCGGTGTCAGCTTCGGCAGCTACCTGCCCGACCCGACCCAGCCCAGCCAGTACGAGGCGGTCCAGGTCCTGGAGGAGTTCGCGGCCGGCATCTCGGCCGCCGCCACCCCGGCCAAGAAGGGTTGGTTCCGCCGCGCGGCCCCCGCCCCGGCCGGCCCCGCCGGGGTCTACCTGGACGGCGGCTACGGCGTCGGCAAGACCCACCTGCTCGCCTCGCTCTGGCACGCCACTCCCGGGCCGAAGGCGTTCGGCACCTTCGTCGAGCTGACCAACCTGGTCGGTGCGCTCGGCTTCCAGCAGGCCGTCCAGACCCTCTCGGGCCACCGGCTGCTCTGCATCGACGAGTTCGAGCTCGACGACCCGGGCGACACGGTGCTGGTCTCCACCCTGCTCGGCCGCCTGGTGGAGAACGGCGTCAAGCTCTGCGCCACCTCCAACACGCTGCCCGAGAAGCTCGGCGAGGGCCGGTTCGCCTCCGCCGACTTCCTGCGCGAGATCCAGGGCCTGTCGGCCCACTTCCGCCCGCTCCGGATCGACGGCCAGGACTACCGCCACCGCGGCCTCCCCGCCGCCCCGCCGCCGTACACCGACGAGACCGTCACCGAGCGCGCCACCACCACCCCGGGGGCCTCCCTCGACGACTTCGACGCGCTGCTGGAGCACCTGAAGGCCGTCCACCCCAGCCGCTACGGCGCCCTGCTCGACGACGTCGGGGCGGTCTTCCTGCGCGGCGTCCACCAGGTCGACGACCAGTCCACCGCACTGCGCCTGGTGGTGCTCGCCGACCGGATGTACGACCGCGAGCTGCCGATCACCGCCTCCGGCCTGCCGTTCGACCAGGTCTTCCCGCCCGAACTGCTCAAGGGCGGCTACCGCAAGAAGTACCTCCGGGCGATCTCCCGCCTGGTCGCGCTGGCCCGCGACAGCGCCGCCTAGAGCCCTCCGGGCAGGTTGGCAGGGGCTCGGCCTTTGGCAGGTGCTCCGGATCTACGGTCCAGGGGCTCGGGGCTCTGCTGATGTGCGGCTCCGCCGCGTGGGCAACGCCGGCCCTTGCAAGGTGATCGTCGCGTAGGTGGTCAGGCACTTTCGCAGTGACCCGCACGCCAGATCTCCTCGCCCACGCGGCGGAGCCGCAGATCAGCAGAGCCCCGAGCCCCTGGGTGGCGGACCGCTGAGCGCCTGCCAAAGGTGCAGTCCCGAGCCCCTGTGACGCAGGTCACCCCGATGGAAGAACCCGCAGGCAGGATCGGGCGTCTGGCTGGTGTGAGAACACGCAGGAGAGCACTGGACGAGCTGGACGAGGAACGCCTCCTCCGGCTGGTCGCGAAAGGCGACCGAGCGGCGTTCGACGAGCTGTACCGGCGCACGTCCCCGTGGCTCGCCGTGCGGCTGCGCCGCCGCTGCGCGGACGAGCAGATCGTCGCCGAGGTGATGCAGGAGACCTACCTGGCGGTCTGGCGCGCGGCCGGCGCGTTCGCCGGAAGCGCGGTCGGCGGCTCCGCCGTCGGCTGGCTGTGGACGATCGCGGCCCGCCGCCTCGTCGACGCGTTCCGGCGCCGCGCCCACCACGCCGAACCGCCGGTCGCCGCCGCCGAGCGGGCCGTGGTGCCCGCGGCCGAGGACGAGGTGCTCGACGGGACGGTCGGCGGTGACGTCGGCGACGCCCTGCGGCGGCTGGCGCCGGAACTCCGGCAGGTGCTCCAGGCCACCGTGCTCGACGGGCTCTCCGTCCGGGAGACCGCCGTCCTGCTCAGACTGCCCGAAGGCACGGTCAAGACCCGTGCCCGCCGGGCCCGGATCGCTATGCGGGAGGCACTGGCATGAGCGCGGAGCATGCGTCGAAGCGCTTGATCGACGACTACGCGGGTGGGCGGACGGAACTGCCCGCGGACACGCTGTGGGCGCTGGAGGCCCATCTGGAGGGGTGCCCGGAGTGCCGGGGCCGCCTGGCGGCCTCGGTGGCCACCGAGGCACCCGGCCTGGCCGCCCTGGTCGACACCGTACGGGCCGGGCTTGAACCGCGGCTGGTCACGGTCGCCCGGGCACCGGCCTGGCGTCGGCGCCCGAGGTGGGTGTCGGCCTGGCTGACACCGGCGATGGCCCCGTGGCTGGCGATGACCGTCGCCGTCACGCTGGTCGCGCTGCTGCTGGACGAGGCCGGGCCGCTGGACTTCTTCGGCGGCACCCCGCTGCTGTCGCTGGTCGCCCCCGTGCTGCCGCTGTGCGCGGTCGCCGCCTCGTGGTCGCGTGCCCTGGACCCGGCGCACGAACTGACCGCCTCCACCGCCCGGGCCGGCCTGCCGCTGCTGCTCAGACGGACCGTCTCGGTCCTGGTGGTGGTCCTCCCGCTGCTCCTGGTGGTGGGCCGGCTGACCGGGACCATGACGGCCGCTCAGTGGCTGCTGCCCGCACTGGCGTTCACCTCCGCGGCCCTGGCACTGGGCAGCGTGATCGGGGTGACCCGGGCCGCCGCCGTGCTGGTGGCCGGCTGGGGCGCCGTGATCGCGGCGTCCACCTGGGCCACCGACGGCTCCCCGCTCGTCCTGCGGTCCGGGCAACTGCCCCTGTGGGGGCTGGCCCTCGCGCTCGGCTGCGGCGCCGTGATCGCCCGAAGAGGCGCGTACGCGGTGCCGCGCAACCATCGTTGACCCTCGAAAGGGACCCTCGCATGACACGCACGACGGGCGCGACCGACCTCGCGCCGAGGACCTACGCCTGGCAGATCCGAGCCGCCGGCCTGCAGGTACGGGCCGGCCGGACCAAGATGGCCGTCGACGGGCTCGACCTCTCGCTCGGCATCGGTGCCCACGGCCTGCTGGGCCCGAACGGGGCCGGCAAGACCACCCTGATCCGCGCCCTGGCCACCGTGCTGCGCCCGGCCGGCGGCGAGCTCGAACTGCTCGGCCACCCCATGGGCGGGCTGGGCGACCTCCGGGCGCTGCGCCGCCGGATCGGGTACCTGCCGCAGGAGTTCGGCTACTACAAGCGCTTCACGGTGCGTGAGTTCGTCGAGTACATGGCCTGGTTGAAGGAGGTCCCGAAGCGGGAGATCCCCGGAGCCGTCCAGCGCGCCGTCGAACGGGTCGGGCTGGCGGACCGCGCCGACCACCGGATGAAGACCCTGTCCGGCGGCATGGTCCGCCGGGCCGGCATCGCCCAGGCCATCGTCAACGACCCCGACCTGCTGCTGCTGGACGAGCCGACGGCCGGCCTGGACCCGGCCCAGCGGATGCGTTTCCGCGAGCTGCTCCAGGAGCTGGGCCGGGAGGCCTGTGTGGTGGTCTCCACCCACCTGGTCGAGGACGTCGCGGCCGCCTGCTCCGACGTGGTGCTGTTCGCCGACGGGCGCCTGGTCTACCAGGGCACCCCGGAGGTGCTGGCCGCGGCCGGTGGCCCCGAACACCCCGGCGACAGCCCGCTGGAGCGCGGCTACTCGGCGCTGCTCAGCCACTCCGAGCAGCCGGGAGGTTCCTGGTGAACGGACGTGTGCTGGGCATCGAACTGCGGCGCTCCGCCGCCCCGTGGGCCGGGATCCTGGTGTTGGCCGGCAGTCTGGCGATCTTCTGCCTGATCGACGCGGTCTGGTGGCGGGGCACCGCCGGGTGGACGGCCCAGTGGACCTCGATGGCCCTGTGGACCAGGAGCCTGCTGAGCTTCTGGTGGCCGCTGGTGGTGGGCCTCGGGGCGCTGTACGGGCTGCGCGACGCGCGCTCCCGGACGAGCGAACTGCTGACCACCACCCCGCGACCGGCCTGGCAACGGGCGGCACTGCCGGCCGGTGCGACGGCGCTCGCGCTGGCGGTGGGCTTCGGCCTGCTGGTCCTGGTCGGCGGGATCCTGGTGGCCGTCCACGGCACCGGCTACCTGCCGCTCGGCTGGCTGCCGATCTCACTGGTGGCGGCACTGGGTCTGGTGGCCGGTGCCCTGTTCGGGATGGGCGTGGCGCGGGTGCTGCCCTCCGTCCTCACCCCGCCGGCCCTGGCGGTGGGCGTCCTCGCGCTGACGGCCATGTTCCTGCGGCAGAACGCCGAGGGGGAAGTGCCGTCCGGCCTGGGGTCGAACCGGCTCGCCCAGCTGTCACCGGCGACGGTGGCACCCCGGGAGATGCTGCTGACCCTGTCCGGCTCGGTGCACCTAGGCCAGACGGTCTGGCTGCTCGGCCTGCTCGCCACCGGCTTCGCGCTGCTGGCGGCCGCGTCCCGCCGGGCCAGGCTGCTCGCGCTGACCCCCGTCCTGGCCGGTGCCGCACTGGCCCTGCTGGTCCTGCCGAGCGACCCGCGCGACACCTACGTGATCGACCGGACCGCCGCGAGCCTGGTCTGTGACGGCCCGGTCTGCGTGACCGAGGCGAACCGGTACCGCCTCGCCGAGCTCGCCCCCCGCGGCAAGGAGGCGCTGGCCGTCCTGCGGAACGTCCTGGGCGACCGGGCACCCGACGCGGTGCGGGAGGACACCGCGCTGCGCGCGCTCGGCGAGGACCGGCCCGTCACCGCCGGCGTGGTGCTGGTCGACTTCGACGAGACGGTGATCGCCAAGGCCACCGGCAACGACCTGACCCGGGCCCTGATCGCCCAGGGCCTGGCGCCGAACTGCCACGGTCACAGCCCCTGGGAGGGCGGTGGCACGGAGGACGTCGCCGTCCAGGGCCTCGCCGCCAGCTGGGCGCTCGGCGAGCCCCGCCCCGTCCCGCTGGAGCAGCCGGGCGACGACGAGTACGCCCGCCGGACCTGGTCCGAGGCCGAGGCCGCCTGGACGAAGCTGACGGCCGCGCCGTCCGCCGAGCAGCGCACCAGGATCGCCCAGGTGCGGGACGCCGCCGTCTCCTGCGAGCGGAACCTGCTGCTGCCGGTGCTGGCCGGGGAGGCGACCCGATGAGGTGGCTGACCCTGTACGCACGCTCCCGCCAACTGTCGCTCTCGGCCGCCCTGGTCCTGTTCGGCGCCCTGCTGGCCCTGCTTCTCGCCGACGGCGGCGACGACGGCACGGGGGACGTGCCGCTCGCCATCCTGCTCCTCACCGCGAACGTGACGGCCGCCACCATCGGTCTGGCCGGGCAGGACGCCGCCCTCGACCGGACGGCCGCGATCCGCTGGGTCCTCCGGCGGGCGGTGCACGTGCTGCTGATCGGAGGGTTCGCCGCCGCGGTGCTGCTGGCGGTCCAGGCGGCCGGCCCGGAGCTCGCCACCACCACCCTGGTGGTCCGGGACGCCGCGGGCCTGGTCGGCCTGGCCGCCCTCGGGGCCACCCTGTTCGGCGCCGTGTACGCGTGGATCCTGCCGACCTGCTGGCTGGCCTTCACCTACCTCGCCCCACCCCTGCCCGGCCTCGCGGGCGAGGTGGGCAGCTGGATGGTCCTGTCCCCGGCCACCACGGTCTCCACCGGGACCCCCTGGGCCCTCCTGGCGACCGGCACCCTCCTGTACGCCCTGGCCGGCCCGCGCCGCTGACCTTTTTTGCAGCTGCTCGGCCGCCTACGGTCAGGGGCTCGGGGCTCTGCTGATGTGCGGCTCCGCCGCGTGGGCGACGCCGGCCCTTGCAAGGTGATCGTCGGGTGGGTGGTCAGGCACTTTCGCAGTGACCCGCACGCCAGATCTCCTCGCCCACGCGGCGGAGCCGCACGTCAGCAGAGCCCCGAGCCCCCGGGCCGTAGCACCGGAGCACCTGCCAACAGTGCAGCCCCCGGCACGGCAACTGCGAGTCAGTTGTCGGTGCGGAGTCGTACCGTGGACCCCGTGCGTCCCATCACGAGTATCGAGCGGTCCGTGGCGCCCTTCGAGGTCGTCAGCCCCTACCAGCCCAGCGGTGACCAGCCGGCGGCCATCGCCGAGTTGGAGCGCCGCATCCGCGCAGGCGAGAAGGACGTCGTCCTGCTCGGTGCCACCGGCACCGGCAAGTCGGCGACCACCGCCTGGATGATCGAGAAGTTGCAACGCCCCACCCTGGTGATGGCGCCGAACAAGACGCTGGCCGCCCAGCTCGCCAACGAGTTCCGCGAGCTGCTGCCGAACAACGCGGTCGAGTACTTCGTCTCGTACTACGACTACTACCAGCCCGAGGCGTACGTCCCGCAGACGGACACCTACATCGAGAAGGACTCCTCGATCAACGAGGAGGTCGAGCGGCTGCGCCACTCCGCGACCAACAGCCTGCTCACCCGCCGCGACGTGATCGTGGTCGCCTCGGTCTCCTGCATCTACGGCCTCGGCACCCCGCAGGAGTACGTCGACCGGATGACCCAGCTGCACGTCGGCGAGGAGGTCGACCGGGACGCGTTGCTGCGTCGATTCGTCGACATGCAGTACACCCGCAACGACATCGCGTTCAGCCGGGGCACCTTCCGGGTCCGGGGCGACACCATCGAGATCTTCCCGGTCTACGAGGAGCTCGCGGTCCGGATCGAGATGTTCGGCGACGAGATCGAGGCCCTCTACACGCTGCACCCGCTGACCGGCGAGATCATCAGCCAGGACGAGTCGATGTACGTCTTCCCGGCCTCGCACTACGTGGCCGGCCCGGAGCGGCTGGAGCGCTCGGTCAACGACATCGAGAAGGAGCTGGAGGAGCGGCTGGCCGTGCTGGAGAAGCAGGGCAAGCTGCTGGAGGCCCAGCGGCTGCGCATGCGCACCACGTACGACCTGGAGATGCTCCGGCAGATCGGCAGCTGCTCCGGCATCGAGAACTACTCGATGCACTTCGACGGCCGCTCGCCCGGCTCCCCGCCGAACACGCTGATGGACTACTTCCCGGAGGACTTCCTCCTGGTGATCGACGAGTCGCACGTGACGGTCCCGCAGATCGGCGCGATGTACGAGGGCGACGCCTCCCGCAAGCGCTCGCTGGTGGACCACGGCTTCCGGCTGCCGTCCGCGCTGGACAACCGCCCGCTCAAGTGGGAGGAGTTCCTGGAGCGGGTCGGGCAGACGGTCTACCTGTCGGCGACCCCCGGCAAGTTCGAGCTGGCCCGGGGCGAGGGCACGGTGCAGCAGATCATCCGTCCGACCGGCCTGATCGACCCCGAGGTGATCGTCAAGCCGACGGAGGGTCAGATCGACGACCTGGTGCACGAGATCCGCAAGCGGATCGAGAAGGACGAGCGGGTCCTGGTCACCACCCTCACCAAGAAGATGTCCGAGGACCTGACCGACTACCTGCTCGGTCTGGACATCCGGGTGCAGTACCTGCACAGCGACGTGGACACGCTGCGCCGGATCGAGCTGCTGCGCGAGCTGCGGGCGGGCAAGTTCGACGTGCTGGTCGGCATCAACCTGCTCCGCGAGGGCCTCGACCTGCCCGAGGTCTCGCTGGTCGCGATCCTGGACGCGGACAAGGAGGGCTTCCTGCGCTCCGGCACCTCGCTGATCCAGACCATCGGCCGGGCGGCCCGTAACGTCTCCGGCCAGGTGCACATGTACGCGGACCGGATCACGCCCTCGATGGAGCTGGCGATCGGCGAGACCAACCGGCGCCGGATCGTCCAGCAGGAGTACAACACCAAGCACGGGATCGACCCGCAGCCGCTCCGGAAGAAGATCGGCGACATCCTGGACACCCTCTCCCGGGAGGATATGGACACCGAGGAGCTGCTCGCCACCGGGTACCGGCAGGGCGGCAAGGGCAAGGCCGCGGTGCCGGCCCTGGGCGCCGGGCGCAAGCCGGCCAAGAGCCTGCCCGCCGCCGAGCTGGCCGATCTGATCCAGCAGTTCACCGACCGGATGCACGCGGCCGCCGCCGACCTCCAGTTCGAGCTCGCGGCCCGCCTGCGGGACGAGATCGGCGAGCTCAAGAAGGAACTCCGGCAGATGCGCGAGGCCGGGATGGCTTAGACCGCCCGGCACCCCTCAGGCAGCCCCTAGCACAGCGCCCGCTACCCCGTGGCCCGAGTCGTGATCCGCGCCACGGGGTAGTCCTTTGCAGGGGGCCGGTGCCCGCAGGCTCTAGGGTGGTCCGTGGGCAAAGCCCGTGCAGGGGGCCTCGGCCGGGGGACGGCAAGGGGGTGTTCCGCCGTTGCGTCGGTCCGGGTGTGGCCGGGGCTGAGGAGAGAGGGCAGTTTCGTGTCGGTGCATCTGACCAAGGGACAGCGGGTCAGTCTTCAGAAGAGTTCGGGGGAGTCGCTCACGGTCGTCCGGATGGGGCTGGGGTGGAAGGCCGCGCCCAAGCGCGGGCTGTTCGGCTCCCGGACCAGGCAGATCGACCTGGACGCCTCGGCCCTGTTGTACGCCGAGCGCACTCCGTCCGACGTGGTGTTCTTCCAGCACCTGAACAGCAACGACGGCTCGGTCCGGCACACCGGGGACAACCTGGTCGGCGGGGCGGGCTCGGAGGACGACGAGTCGATCCTGGTCGACCTGGCCCAGGTGCCGGCCCACATCACCCAGGTGGTGTTCACCGTCAGCTCGTACACCGGGCAGAGCTTCGCCGAGGTCCAGCAGGCGCACTGCCGGCTGGTGGACGAGAGCACCGACCAGGAGCTGGCCCGCTACGAGCTGACCGGCGGCGGTCCGCACACCGGGCAGATCATGGCCAAGGTCTACCGGGACGGCACCGGCGGCTGGGGCATGCAGGCGATCGGCGCTCCGGCGAAGGCGCGGACGTTCCAGGACATGCTGCCCGCGATCGAGCCGTACCTCTGAACCTCTGACCAGCGGCTCAGGAGTCGCTCTTTACCTTCTTTACCTTCTCTTGGGTTTTCTGTTAGGCTCGGCGGCAGCGGAGGGGAGTATTCCCCCGCAGCGTTCCCGTCATCACGGTCGCCGTCGTCGGCGCCCCGGGGCGCTGGTCCGATCCGGCCGAGCGTGGCCGACGGGCGGAAGAGACCTCCGGCAGTGACGATGTGTGTCTCGCCTACCTGCCGGAGGAGCAGCTAGTGGACGTTTCCGTAGGTCTTTGGGTCGGCACGATCGGGGTCCTGATCGCCCTGGTCGTCGCCGACTTCTTCATCGGTGGCCGAAAGCCGCACGAGGTCTCCATCAAGGAGGCCGGGGTCTGGACCGCGGTCTGGGTCGCCCTGGCCGTGATCTTCGGCGGGTTCCTCTGGTGGTACGGCGGCTCGCAGCCCGCCGGTGAGTTCTTCGCCGGGTACATCACCGAGAAGTCGTTGAGCGTCGACAACCTCTTCGTCTTCATCCTGATCATGGGCAAGTTCGCGGTGCCCCGGATCTACCAGCAGCGCGTGCTGATGGTCGGCGTGATCATCGCGCTGGTGCTCCGCGCGGTCTTCATCGCCGGTGGTGCCGCGCTGGTCTCCGAGTTCTCCTGGGTCTTCTACATCTTCGGCGCCTTCCTGATCTGGACGGCGTACAAGCTGGTCGCGGAGGCGATGGGGGACGACGGGGAGGAGGAGTTCGAGGAGAACCGCCTGCTCAAGTCGATCGAGAAGCGGTTCCCGTCGACGGACCAGTACCACGGCACCAAGCTGACGATCAAGCAGAACGGCAAGCGGCTGATGACGCCGATGCTGATCGTGATGCTCGCGATCGGCACCACCGACGTGCTGTTCGCGCTGGACTCGATCCCGGCGATCTTCGGCCTGACCCAGGACCCGTACATCGTGTTCACCGCCAACGCCTTCGCGCTGATGGGTCTGCGCCAGCTGTACTTCCTGATCGGTGGTCTGCTGAAGAAGCTGGTCCACCTCAGCTACGGCCTGTCGGTGATCCTCGGCTTCATCGGCGTGAAGCTGGTGCTGCACGCGCTGCACGAGAGCGGCGTGCACGTCCCCGAGATCGGCATCCCGCTCTCGCTCGGCGTCATCGGCGGCGTGCTGGTGATCACCACCATCACCAGCCTGATGGCCTCCCGCAAGCAGGAAGCGGCCGAGGCCGCGGCCGAGAAGGACGAGATCGACGCCTGACGTCCGATCACCCGAGGGGCGCCCCCGGACCGACCGGTCCGGGGGCGCCCCCGTTCGCGTGCTCAGCCGTTCAGTGCCGCCGCCTCCAGCTGCTCGGCCGGCACCAGACCGGCCACGGCCGGGGGCTCGGTCGGCTCCAGCAGCCGGCTCGGGGTACCGTCCACGCCGACCGGCAGGTCGCCGTCCAGGGTGATCCGGCGGACCAGCCGGGGCTGGTCGCCGTAGTCGTTGACGGCGTAGTGCTGGGTGGCCCGGTTGTCCCAGATCACCACGTCGCCGACCTGCCAGTCCCAGCGGACGGTGTTCTCCAGCCGCTCCACGTAGCGCTGGAACAGCTCCAGCAGCGCCCGACTGTCGGCCCCCGAGACGCCCACGATGCGCTGCGCGAAGGCGCCCAGCAGCAGGCTCTTCTCGCCGGTCACCGGGTGCACCCGGACCACCGGGTGCTCGGTCTTGAACGCGGTGGAGACGAAGACCTGCCGGAACAGCGCGGCGATCTCCTTGTTGTCGGCCAGCTCGGGGGTGAGCGCCAGCGAGGCCGCGTAGTCGTAGTCGTTGGTGTGCACCGCCCGCAGGCTCTCGGCCAGCGCCTTGAGCGGCGCGGGCAGGTCGGCGTACGCGGCGGCGGTGTTGGCCCAGACCGTGGAGCCACCGGCCTCCGGCAGCTCCAGCGACCGCAGGACGGACGCCTTCGGGTAGGACGGCACGAAGGTCACGTCGGTGTGCCAGTTGTTGGCGCGGACGCCCTTGGTGGCGTCCAGCTCGAAGATGTACCGGCCGTCCGCGCTCGGCACCGTCGGGTGCCCCACCGGGTGGCCGAGCAGCCGGGCGAACGCCTCGTGCCCGGCGTCGTCCAGGTGCCGCTGGCCCCGGAAGAACAGCACCTTGTGCCGGTACAGCGCGGTCTCGATCGCGGCCACGGTCTCCGGGTCGAGCGAACCGCTCAGCTCGATGTCGTGCACGACGGCACCGATCCGGCCGGCGGCGGGAGTGAGACGAAGGTCGATGGCGGCGGTGGTCATGGCTGTCCTCCAGAACAGGGTGCGGAACAACTCCCGCCCCGGGCAGCCGGATCGGGCCCGGGCGGGTGGGGGAGAAGAACGAGTACGAGGTCAGACGGCGAACGGGCTGCGGCGACAACAGCAGCCGGCACGGGGAAGCGGACAGCGGCGGGTCATCGTCTTCCCCTCTCGTCAGGCGGTTCGAATTGCGTTCATCGTTCCGCACCCGTCTGGCAGCGGTGTTGCGGCGGTATGAAAATCTCCCGGCCGATGCGGAAGGCCCGCTCCCCGGTGGGGGAACGGGCCTTCCGCATCGGGGTCACCAGCCGCGCTCGCGCCACTCCGGCAGGTGGGGGCGCTCGGTGCCGAGCGTGGTGTCGTTGCCGTGGCCCGGGTAGACCCAGGTCTCGTCCGGGAGTACGAAGAGCTTCTCGGTGACGTCCCGGTACAGGCTGTCGAAGGCCGCCGGGTCCTTCCAGGTGTTGCCCACCCCGCCGGGGAACAGGCAGTCCCCGGTGAACAGGTGCGGGTGGCCCTGCGGGTCGTCGTAGACCAGCACGATCGCGCCCGGGGTGTGCCCGACCAGGTGACGGACGGTCAGCTCGACCTGCCCGACCCGGACGGTGTCGCCGTCGTCCAGCAGCCGGTCGGTCGGGACCGCGATGCCGGGCGCGTCGATCCGGCCGGCCGCCGTCCGGGCACCGGTGGCGGCGACCACCTCGGCCAGCGCGCCCCAGTGGTCGCCGTGCTGGTGGGTGGTGACCACGGTGGCCAGCTGCGCGCCGACCGACTCCAGCAGCACCGGCGCGTCCGCCGCCGCGTCGATCAGCAGCTGCTCGTCGGTGGCGCGGCAGCGCAGCAGGTAGGCGTTGTTCTCGTACGGGCCGACCGCGATCTTGGTGATGATCAGATGGGCCAGCTCCCGCACGTCCGGCGGGCCGCCGACCTTCACCGCTCCGTGGTACGTCATCGCGCCGCTGCTCCTCGCTCGTACTTGACCTGAAGCGCCATCATCTCCCCTCAGCCCATCGGCGGGAGCTCCGGCAGGGCGGAGTGGTCCAGCTGCTCGCCGTCGCGGCGGACCACCAGGCCGGTCCCGTCCGAGCGGCCGGACAGCCAGGCGGTCAGCCCCCGGACCGGGCCCTCGACGGCGAGCTGCGCCGGGCCGTCGCCCAGGGTGGCCCGCCGGTCGGTGTCGGTGGCCGTCAGGGTGAGCGTCGGCAGGCCCTCGACCTTGGCGAACTGCTCGGCCAGCCGGGCGAGTTCCTGCTCGGCGAAGCCGGTCGGCCACTGCCGGGGGGTGTAGTCGGCGCCGAGGTCGACCAGGTGGTACTCGATCTCCATCTGCCGCTTCGTCGGCAGCTCGTGGGCCGGGAAGAGGTAGCCGGAGCGGTGTCGGATCTGCACCGTCCAGGCCTCGTCGGGCAGCAGCGCGGCGGCCGCGACGAAGCGCTCGTGGCTGGCGGCGAGGTCGGCCAACTGCTCGGCCAGCGGGCGCGGCGCGCCGAGCGCGATGTCCTCGTCCCGGGCGGTGGGGGAGGCGTACTGCAGGATCTCCCGGCCGGTCCGGGCGCCGGTCAGCAGGTTGACCAGCGAGTCGGCGTTCCGGGCCAGGTGGGTCAGCACGTGCCCCTTGGTCCAGCCGGGCAGTGCGGACGGCTCGCCGACCGCCTCGGGGGTGAGGTCGCCGGTCTCCCGCAGCAGGGTCGCGGTGGACTCCTCGACGGAGCGCAGCCCGGCGGCCGCGAGCGCCGCCGCGCGGTCGGCGGCAGTGCCGGAGTCGGTGGTGGAGTCGGTCATGTTGCGGCCTCCGAATCGGTGTGCTGTCGGGCGTTGCCCCGAGGGGGCGTGGCTCGTTCACATCGTGACGGTACCGGGCTGCCCGGCGCTGAACAGGGGGTTTTCCGGCTGGATTCGGGCCGGGGCCCGGGCGGGCGTCACCCGATCGGGTGGACTCGGCTGGACAGGCTCGATATTCGAACGCCTGAGCTAGTAGGCTGACTGGCGCACACTGGAAGAATTCATCCGATTGCGCTTGTTGGTCCCAGCAGTGGGCCACGCAGCCCTTCCCAGCCACCTCCCCCGGAGAAAGGCGCCAGAAGCAGTGGCCGACCGCCTCATCATCCGCGGTGCTCGCGAGCACAACCTCAAGAACGTCTCGCTGGACCTGCCGCGGGATTCCCTCATCGTCTTCACCGGCCTCTCCGGCTCGGGCAAGTCCTCGCTCGCTTTCGACACGATCTTCGCGGAGGGCCAGCGCCGCTACGTCGAGTCGCTCTCCTCCTACGCGCGCCAGTTCCTCGGCCAGATGGACAAGCCCGACGTCGACTTCATCGAGGGCCTCTCCCCGGCCGTCTCGATCGACCAGAAGTCCACCAACCGCAATCCGCGCTCCACCGTCGGCACCATCACCGAGGTCTACGACTACCTCCGGCTGCTGTTCGCCCGGATCGGCAAGCCGCACTGCCCGCACTGCGCCCGCCCGATCGCCAAGCAGTCCCCGCAGGCGATCGTCGACCGGGTGCTGGAGCTCAAGGAGGGCACCCGGTTCCAGGTGCTCAGTCCGGTGGTCCGGGAGCGCAAGGGCGAGTTCGTCGACCTCTTCGCCGACCTCCAGTCCAAGGGGTACGCACGCGCCCGGGTGGACGGCGTCACCGTCCAGCTGACCGAGCCGCCGACGCTGAAGAAGCAGGAGAAGCACACCATCGAGGTGGTCATCGACCGCCTGACGGTCAAGGAGAGCGCCAAGCGCCGCCTGACCGACTCGGTGGAGACCGCGCTCAAGCTGGCCGGCGGCATGGTGGTGCTCGACTTCGTCGACCTCCCGGAGGAGGATCCGGAGCGCGAGCGGATGTACTCCGAGCACCTCTACTGCCCGTACGACGACGTCTCCTTCGAGGAGTTGGAGCCGCGCTCGTTCTCCTTCAACTCCCCCTTCGGCGCCTGCCCCGACTGCTCGGGCCTGGGCAACCGGATGGAGGTCGACCCGGAGCTGGTGATCCCGGACGAGGAGAAGTCGCTCGACGAGGGCGCCATCCACCCGTGGTCGCAGGGCCACACCAAGGAGTACTTCCAGCGGCTCACCGACGCGCTCTCCGGCGAGCTCGGCTTCCGCACCGACATCCCCTGGGCCGGGCTGCCCGCGCGGGCCAAGAAGGCGCTGCTGTACGGGCACAAGACCCAGGTCGAGGTGCGCTACAACAACCGCTACGGGCGCGAGCGTTCGTACACCGCGCCGTTCGAGGGCGCGATCCCGTTCGTGACCCGGCGGCACTCCGAGTCGGAGAGCGACAGCAGCCGCGAGCGCTTCGAGGGCTACATGCGCGAGGTGCCCTGCCCGACCTGCCGGGGCACCCGGCTCAAGCCGGTGATCCTGGCGGTCACCGTGCTCGACAAGTCGATCGCCGACGTCTCCGCGATGTCGATCGCCGACTGTGCCGAGTTCCTCGGTGCGATGAAGCTCAACGCGCGGGACAAGCAGATCGCCGAGCGGGTGCTCAAGGAGGTCAACGAGCGGCTCCGCTTCCTGGTCGACGTCGGTCTCGACTACCTCTCGCTGAACCGCGCGGCCGGCACCCTGTCCGGCGGCGAGGCCCAGCGGATCCGGCTGGCCACCCAGATCGGCTCCGGCCTGGTCGGCGTGCTCTACGTGTTGGACGAGCCCTCGATCGGTCTGCACCAGCGGGACAACCACCGGCTGATCGAGACCCTGGTCCGGCTCCGCGACATCGGCAACACGCTGATCGTGGTCGAGCACGACGAGGACACCATCAAGACCGCGGACTGGGTGGTCGACATCGGCCCCGGCGCCGGTGAGCACGGCGGCAAGGTGGTGCACTCCGGCTCGCTCAAGGAGCTGCTCACCAACGAGGAGTCGATCACCGGCCAGTACCTCTCCGGCCGCCGCGCCATCCCGACCCCCGAGATCCGCCGCCCGCGCGACAAGAAGCGGCAGATCATCGTGCACGGCGCCCGCGAGCACAACCTGCGGGACGTCACGGTGGCCTTCCCGCTGGGCACCTTCACCGCGATCACCGGGGTGTCGGGCTCGGGCAAGTCGACGCTGGTCAACGACATCCTCTACACCCACCTGGCCCGGGAGTTGAACGGGGCGCGCAGCGTCCCCGGCCGGCACACCCGGGTCACCGGCACCGACCTGGTCGACAAGGTCGTGCACGTGGACCAGTCGCCGATCGGCCGCACCCCGCGCTCCAACCCCGCGACGTACACCGGCGTCTTCGACAACGTCCGCAAGCTGTTCGCGGAGACCCAGGAGGCCAAGGTCCGGGGCTACCTGCCCGGCCGGTTCTCGTTCAACGTCAAGGGCGGCCGCTGCGAGCACTGCTCCGGTGACGGCACCATCAAGATCGAGATGAACTTCCTGCCCGACGTCTACGTCCCCTGCGAGGTCTGCCACGGCGCCCGCTACAACCGGGAGACGCTGGAGGTGCACTACAAGGGCAAGTCCATCGCCGAGGTGCTGGACATGCCGATCGAGGAGGGCATGCACTTCTTCGAGGCGGTCCCCGCGATCCACCGCCACCTACGCACGCTGAACGACGTCGGCCTCGGGTACGTCCGGCTCGGCCAGTCCGCACCGACGCTGTCCGGCGGTGAGGCGCAGCGCGTCAAGCTCGCCTCCGAGCTGCAGAAGCGTTCCACCGGGCGGACGGTCTACGTGCTGGACGAGCCCACCACCGGCCTGCACTTCGAGGACATCAGCAAGCTGATCAAGGTGCTGGACGGTCTGGTCGAGAAGGGCAACACGGTCATCGTCATCGAGCACAACCTCGATGTGATCAAGACCGCCGACTGGGTCGTCGACATGGGCCCCGAGGGCGGCAGCGGCGGCGGCATGGTGGTCGCCGAGGGCACCCCGGAGGAGGTGGCCGCCGTCCCGGCGAGCCACACCGGCAAGTTCCTCCGCGAGATCCTGGCGGGCCGGGTCTCGGACGCGGCGGTCCCGGCTCCGGCCAAGGCCCCGCGGAAGCGGGCCGTCGCGAAGAAGAAGTAGCACCACTCCGGCGGGAGCCGTCGTACCGGGTTGCCCCGGTACGACGGCTCCCCCGGTTTTCCCCGCATAGACTGCGGCCGGTTCCGCCCGTACCGTCCACCCGCTGAGGGAGCGTCACCGATGACCGAGTCCACCCCCGCACCCACCCGCCGGACCGTGCTCTGCGGCGCGGCCGCCGTCCTGGCCGCCGGCGGGGGTGCCGTCGCGGTGACCGGCTGCGGTTCGTCCGCCTCCTCCGACAGTGGCTCCGGCGGTGCCGCGGCCGCCCCGGTGACGGTCGGTGCCGCGGCCGACGTGCCGGTCGGCGGCGGCAAGGTCTACCGGGACGCCAAGATCGTCATCACCCAGCCGATCGAGGGCCAGTACAAGGCGTTCAGCGCCAAGTGCACCCACGCCGGCTGCATCGTGGACCAGGTCAAGGACGCCCAGATCCAGTGCCCCTGCCACGCCAGCCACTTCGCGGTCGCGGACGGCGCGGTGACAGCGGGGCCGGCCCCGAGCCCGCTGCCGGCCTACCAGGTGACCCTGAAGGACGGCGCCTTCCAGGTGACCAAGTAGGCCGCGCGCGAACGGGCGGTTCCCCGGTGCCCGGACCCCCGTACCGGGCACCGGCACCTGAGGATCATCCTGCGGGGTGGATCCGGGTGGGGGACAGGGTTTCAGGGGTGCCTTAAAGGTGCAGTCTGAAACGGACGGGGGGAAGCCGTGTTACGTGTCCATCTGACCACCGACGATCTGCTCCGGGTCCGGGTCGCGCCTTCGGTCGGGCCGCTGGCCGAGGCGTACCACAGCCTGGAGGCGCTGACCGGGCCGGGCGGCTGGGCCCAGTTCCGGCCCTGGCGGCAGAAGTTCGGCGGCAGCCGGCTGGTCGAGACGATCCGCCCGCTGGCCTCGCTGATACCCGGTCCCGGCCCCTGCTTCGACCTGGGGGCGCTGACCGGCACCGGCTCCTCCGTCGAGCAGGGCCTCGAGCAACTGCTCGGCGCTCCGGACGAGCTGGTCCGGCTGGAGCTGGGCAACATCTCGACCCCGCAGGCCGACCCGCGCTGGATCCGGTCCCTGATGGAGGGTGACCTGACCGCCCGTCGGCAGCTGGCCGACGCGGTGGCGGCCTGCCACCGCTTCACCGTCGGTCCGTACTGGGGCCGGATCCAGGCCCACCTGGACGCCGTCCGGGCCGACCTGGCCCGCACGCTGCTGAGCGGCGGGGTGGAGCAGCTGCTCGGCACCTTCTGCGCCCCGACCATCCGCTGGCGGTCACCGGTGCTGGAGATCCGGTACCCGGACGCGGTGGAGGTGCACCTCGGCGGCCGGGGGCTGGTGCTGGCCCCGATGGTCTTCCTGGCCGACCCGCCGGTGCTGCTGACCGACTCGCTGGACAGGGACGCCCCGGCGGTGCTCGCCTTCCCCACCCTCCGGGACCCGCTGGTCGGCGCCCGGCTGTGGAGCGAGGACCCGGCCGCCCGCCAGTCGCTCACCGCGCTGCTCGGCCGCACCAGGGCGGCCGCCCTGGAGATCGTCACCGAGGGCTGCACCACCACCGAGCTGGCCCGTCGCCTCAACGTCTCCCCGGCCTCGGCCAGCCAGCACGCCACGGTGCTGCGCAACGCCAACCTGATCACCACTCAGCGCCGGGGCGGCGCGGTGCTGCACACCGTCACCCCGCTCGGCGTCGAGCTGCTCAACCGGACGGTCGGCGGCCCGGCCCCGGCCCCCGCCCCGGCGGCCGCCCGGTTCAGCGCCTAGCGCGGACCGAGCCGGACATACCGCGCGCAGCTGACACGGCGGCCCCGGCTGTCGGGCGTGATCGGTACGGTAGGGGCATGGCAGACCCTTCCACCTACCGGCCCGCACCCGGGGCCATCCCGACCTCGCCCGGGGTCTACAAGTTCCGCGACATGCACGGGCGGGTCATCTACGTGGGGAAGGCGAAGAGCCTGCGGCCCCGGCTGTCCTCGTACTTCCAGGACGTGGCCAACCTGCACCCGCGCACCGCGACCATGGTGACCACGGCCGCCGCCGTGGAGTGGACGGTGGTGGCCACCGAGGTCGAGGCGCTGCAGCTGGAGTACTCCTGGATCAAGGAGTTCGACCCCCGGTTCAACGTCAAGTACCGGGACGACAAGAGCTATCCGGAGCTGGCGGTCACCCTCAACGAGGAGTACCCCCGGGTCCAGGTGATGCGTGGCGCGCACAAGAAGGGCGTGCGCTACTTCGGCCCGTACGGCCACGCCTGGGCGATCCGCGAGACGGTGGACCTGATGCTCCGGGTGTTCCCGGTCCGGACGTGCTCCAACGGGGTGTTCAAGCGGGCCCGGCAGATCGGCCGGCCCTGCCTGCTCGGGTACATCGGCAAGTGCGCCGCGCCCTGCGTCGGCAAGATCTCGGCCGCTGAGCACGTCGAACTGGCCGAGGAGTTCTGCGACTTCATGGCCGGGCGGACGGGCAACCACCTGCGCCGGCTGGAGCAGGAGATGCAGCAGGCCGCCGCCGACCTGGAGTACGAGAAGGCCGCCCGGCTGCGCGACGACCTCGGCGCGCTCCGCCGCGCCATGGAGAAGAACGCGGTGGTGCTCGGCGACGGCACCGACGCCGACCTGTTCGCCCTCGCCGAGGACGAGTTGGAGGCGGCCGTGCAGATCTTCCACGTCCGCGGCGGCCGGGTGCGCGGCCAGCGCGGCTGGGTCACCGACAAGGTCGAGGACGTGGACACCGCCGGGCTGGTCGAGCACGCGCTCCAACAGCTGTACGGCGGCGGCACCGAGAGCGTCCCGCGCGAGGTGCTGGTCCCTGCCCTGCCCGAGCCGTTGGCCCCCGTGCAGGAGTGGCTGACCGGCCTGCGCGGCGCCCAGGTGGACCTGCGGGTGCCCCAGCGCGGGGACAAGAAGGACCTGATGACCACCGTCCAGCGGAACGCGCAGCAGTCGCTGGTGCTGCACAAGACCAAGCGCGCCTCCGACCTGACCACCCGGAGCCGGGCGCTCCAGGAGATCGCCGAGGCGCTGGAGCTGGACTCGGTGCCGCTGCGGATCGAGTGCTTCGACATCTCGCACCTGCAGGGCGAGGACGTGGTGGCCTCGATGGTGGTGTTCGAGGACGGGCTGGCCAGGAAGAGCGAGTACCGCCGGTTCCAGATCAAGGGCTTCGCCGGGCAGGACGACGTCCGGTCGATGCACGAGGTGATCACCCGCAGGTTCCGCCGTTACCTCCAGGAGCGCGAGCAGACCGGCGAGTGGGCGGTCGAGGAGCCGGCGGAGGAGCCGCGGACGGACGAGCTGCGTACCGAGGACGGCCGCCCGAAGCGGTTCGCCTACCCGCCGCAGCTGCTGGTGGTCGACGGCGGCCAACCTCAGGTCGCCGCCGCCCGCCGCGCGCTGGACGAGCTCGGCATCGACGACGTCGCACTCTGCGGGCTGGCCAAGCGACTTGAGGAGGTCTGGCTGCCCGGCAGCAGCGACCCGGTGGTGCTGCCGCGCTCCAGCGAGGGCCTCTACCTGCTCCAGCGGGTCCGCGACGAGGCGCACCGGTTCGCCATCACGTACCAGCGCAGCAAGCGGGCCAAGCGGCTCACGGCGGGGGAGCTGGACTCGGTCCCCGGGCTCGGCGAGACTCGCCGCCAGGCGCTGCTCAAGCACTTCGGTTCGCTGAAGAAGCTGCGGGCGGCCACGGTGGCGGAGATCTGCGAGGTGCCGGGGATCGGTCTGCGCACGGCGGAGACTGTTGTCGCGGCGTTGGCTGCCCGTACACCGGTCGCCCCCGCCGTGAACACCGCCACCGGCGAGATCATTGAGGACAGTACCGAGGAGACGCCGTGACGGCCGACGCCGCCCGTCCGACGCTCCGGCAGAATCACCGAGAACGGGGATCAGAAGTGACAGTGGCCGATGTGGGAGACAGCGCCCCGGAGCTGGTGATCATCTCCGGCATGTCCGGAGCGGGCCGCAGCACGGCGGCCAAGTGCCTGGAGGACCTGGGCTGGTTCGTGGTGGACAACCTGCCGCCCGCCCTGATCCCGACCATGGTCGACCTCGGCGCCCGCTCGCAGGGCGCGGTGCCCCGGATCGGCGTGGTGGTCGACGTCCGGGGCCGGAAGTTCTTCGACGACCTGCTGACCTCGCTGGAGGAGCTGGCGAAGCGCGGGGTCCGGCTCCGGGTGGTCTTCCTGGAGTCCTCGGACGACGCCCTGGTGCGCCGCTTCGAGTCGGTCCGCCGCCCGCACCCGCTGCAGGCCGACGGCCGGATCGTGGACGGCATCGAGCGCGAGCGCGACCTGCTCCGCGAGCTGCGCGGCGAGGCCGACCTGGTGATCGACACCTCCGACCTGAACGTCCATCAGCTCCGGGCCAAGCTGGACGCCGCGTTCGCCGACAACGACGAGCCCGAGCTGCGCGCCACCGTGATGTCCTTCGGCTTCAAGTACGGCCTGCCGGTCGACGCCGACCTGGTGGTGGACTGCCGGTTCCTGCCCAACCCGCACTGGGTCCCCGAGCTGCGGGCCCGCACCGGCACCGACCCCGACGTGGCCGGTTACGTCTTCGAGCAGCCGGGTGCGAACGAGTTCCTGGACGGTTACGCAGAGCTGCTCCGGATCATCACCGAGGGTTACCGCCGGGAGGGCAAGCGGTACATGACGCTTGCCGTAGGCTGCACCGGTGGGAAGCACCGCAGCGTAGCGATGTCGGAGCGGCTGACGAAGCGTCTGATCGCGGACGGCGTCGAGACGGTGCTGGTCCACCGCGACATGGGCAGGGAGTGACCCCGGGGGTGTGACGGTGGCGCCCCGGCGGTCGCTCTGACAGACACAAGGGGCGCCGCCGCCACCAGGCGGCGCCGATGAACAGAACGTGGGGTCGGTGTGACGGCATACTCGCCAACGCGGCAGCACAAGACCGTCGACCGGGCCCAGAACGCAGCGGGCCGGACCAGAGGCGCGCCGCGACCCAAACCCATCAGCGTGGCAGCGCTCGGCGGCGGCCAGGGCCTGTCCGCCTCGCTCTCCGCGCTGCGCCGGCTGACCACCGAGCTGACCGCCGTGGTGACCGTCGCCGACGACGGCGGCTCCAGCGGCCGGCTCCGCGCCGAGCTGGGCGTCCTGCCGCCCGGTGACCTGCGCAAGGCGCTGGCCGCGCTGTGCGGGGACGACGACTGGGGCCGGACCTGGTCCGAGGTGCTCCAGCTGCGCTTCACCGGCGACGGCGACCTCGGCGGCCACGCGGTCGGCAACCTGCTGATCGTGGCGCTCTGGGAGAAGCTCGGCGACCCGGTGGAGGCGCTGAACTGGGTCGGCCGGCTGCTCAACGTGCACGGCCGGGTGCTGCCGATGTCGGCCGTCCCACTGGACATCGAGGCCGTGGTCCGGGGCCACGACCCGCTGCTGCCGGGCGAGTTGAGCTCGGTCCGGGGCCAGGCGAACGTGGCCGTCACGCCCGGTACGGTGCAGTCCATCCGGCTGCTGCCGGAGCAGCCGCCGGCCGTCCCGGAGGCCGTCGAGGCGGTGCTGGAGGCGGACTGGGTGGTGCTCGGCCCCGGCTCCTGGTTCACCAGCGTGCTGCCGCACCTGCTGGTCCCCGAGCTGGCCGACGCCCTGGTGCGGACCAGGGCGCGCCGGCTGCTCACCCTCAACCTGGCCCCGCAGCCGGGCGAGACCGAGGGCTTCACCCCGCAGCGCCACCTGGAAGTGGTCGCCGACCACGCTCCGGAGCTCGCGGTGGATGCGATCCTGGTGGACGAGCGCGCCGTCACCGGCGGCGCCTTCGGCCAGGCGGACCTGGCCGGGCTCGAGAAGGCCGCCGAACGGATGGGCGCCGCACTGGTGCTCGACCGGGTCGCCGCCGCGGACGGCACGCCGCGACACGACCGGGAGCTTCTGGCGGCTGCGTACGACCGGATTTTCCGGACACATGGAAGGATCGGCCCATGGCGATGACGGCAGCGGTGAAGGACGAAATCAGCCGGCTCCCCGTCACCCGGGCCTGCTGCCGCAAGGCTGAGGTTTCGGCGATCCTCCGATTCGCGGGCGGGCTGCACATTGTGAGCGGCCGCATCGTGATCGAAGCGGAGCTGGACACCGGCATTGCGGCCCGGCGGCTGCGCAAGGACCTGCTGGAGATCTTCGGACACTCCTCGGATCTGGTGGTGATGGCCCCCGGCGGGCTGCGACGCGGCAGCCGGTACGTGGTGCGGGTGGTGAAGGACGGCGAGTTGCTGGCCCGGCAGACCGGGCTGGTGGACGGACGTGGGCGGCCGATCAGGGGCCTGCCCCCGGCCGTGGTCTCGGGCGCGACCTGCGACGCGGAGGCCGCCTGGCGCGGGGCCTTCCTGGCGCACGGTTCGCTCACCGAGCCGGGGCGGTCCTCCTCCCTGGAGATCACCTGCCCGGGCTCCGAGGCGGCGCTCGCCCTGGTCGGCGCGGCCCGCAGGCTGGGCATCCCGGCCAAGGCCCGCGAGGTCCGCGGGGTGGACCGGGTGGTGATCCGGGACGGCGACGCGATCGGCGCGCTGCTCACCCGGCTCGGCGCGCACGAGTCGGTGCTGGCCTGGGAGGAGCGCCGGATGCGGCGCGAGGTCCGGGCCACCGCCAACCGGCTGGCCAACTTCGACGACGCGAACCTGCGCCGTTCGGCCCGCGCGGCGGTGGCGGCCGGCGCCCGGGTGCAGCGGGCGCTGGAGATCCTCGGCGAGGAGGTGCCGGAGCACCTGGCGGCGGCCGGCCAGCTCCGGATGCAGCACAAGCAGGCCTCGCTGGAGGAGCTGGGCGCGCTCGCCGACCCGCCGCTCACCAAGGACGCGGTGGCCGGCCGGATCAGGCGCCTGCTGGCGATGGCCGACAAGCGCGCCTCCGAGCTCGGCCTGCCGAGCACCGAGGCCAACCTGACCGACGAGATGGCGATGAGCTGACGCAGTCTCATCTTCCGAACGGCCGGTGTCCGCATCGCGGGCACCGGCCGTTCCGCGTTCGAACCGCCCGGCGGATCGCCACTGGGCCGTTCGGGCAGCAGGACCAACTGCCCTGCGGCACAGGGACCGAAGCCCTGAATAGTGGTGTTCGAGCCCCCGGGAGGCGCCGGAGACGGTGAGGCGATGTGCCCCGGCCACCTTGGGAGAGGTAGGGTCATGGGTGGTCGGGGACATCCCATTTCCACCCCGTCGGCACAGTCCGGCGCACCTAACGAGGAGATCGGTTCGTGACGATCCGGGTAGGCATCAACGGATTCGGCCGCATTGGCCGCAACTTCTTCCGTGCGGTTAAGTCCCAGGGCGCGGACATCGAGATCGTCGGTGTCAACGACCTGACCGACACCAAGACCCTGGCTCACCTGCTCAAGTACGACTCGATCCTGGGCACCCTCCAGGGCGAGGTCAGCCACACCGCCGACAGCATCACCGTCGACGGCCACACCTTCAAGGTGATCGCCGAGCGCGACCCGGCCAACCTGCCCTGGGGCGAGCTGGGCGTGGACATCGTGATCGAGTCCACCGGCATCTTCACCAAGGCCGACGCTGCGAAGAAGCACGTCACCGCCGGTGCCAAGAAGGTCATCATCTCGGCCCCCGCGACCGACGAAGACGTCACCATCGTGATGGGCGTCAACGACGAGAAGTACGACGCGGCGAACCACACGGTCATCTCCAACGCCTCCTGCACCACCAACTGCGTGGCGCCGATGGCCAAGGTTCTCCAGGAGAACTTCGGCATCGTCAAGGGCCTGATGACCACGGTGCACGCGTTCACCAACGACCAGGTCACCCTGGACTTCCCGCACAAGGACCTGCGCCGTGCGCGCGCCGCGTCCATCAACATCATCCCGACCTCGACCGGTGCCGCCAAGGCCACCGCGCTGGTCCTGCCGGAGCTCAAGGGCAAGCTGGACGGCACCTCGCTGCGCGTCCCGGTCCCGACCGGTTCGATCACCGACCTGGTCGTCACCCTCGAGCGCGAGGTCACCGTCGAGGAGGTCAACGCCGCCTTCCAGAAGGCGTCCGAGGGCTCCCTCAAGGGCATCCTGCAGTACACCGAGGACCCGATCGTCTCCTCCGACATCGTGAACTCGCCGTTCTCCACGATCTTCGACTCGCTGATGACCATGGTGCAGGGCAACCAGGTCAAGATCTTCGGCTGGTACGACAACGAGTGGGGCTACTCCAACCGCCTGGTGAACCTGACCACCCTCGTCGGTGGCCAGCTCTGAATCCAGCGGAAGCTGACGTGATGTGAGGGAGGGCCCGGACGAAGACCGTTCGGGCCCTCGCTCTGCGTTCCCTCTCGCTTCATCGGTGGCCCGCCGCAGTGCCTCCGCCACTTTTTCTCCCCAGGAGATTCGAAGACCGTGAAGACCATCGAAGACCTCCAGGTCGACGGCCAGCGGGTGTTCGTCCGCGCCGACCTGAACGTGCCGCTCTCGGACGGCCGGATCACCGACGACGGCCGGATCCGCGCCGTCGCCCCGACCATCGCCAAGCTGGTCGCGGCCGGCGCCAAGGTGATCGTCGCCTCCCACCTGGGCCGCCCCAAGGGTGCGCCCGACCCCCAGTACTCGCTCGCCCCCGTCGCGGTCCGCCTCGGCGAGATCCTCGGCCAGTCCGTCGCCTTCGCGACCGACACGGTCGGCGAGAGCGCGAAGGCCACCGTCGCCGCCCTGGCGAACGGCGAGGTCACGCTGCTGGAGAACCTGCGCTTCAACGCCGGCGAGACCGCCAAGGACGACGCCGAGCGCGGCGCCTTCGCCGATCAGCTGGCCGAGCTGGCCGACCTCTACGTCGGCGACGGCTTCGGTGCGGTGCACCGCAAGCACGCCTCGGTCTTCGACCTCCCGGCCCGGCTGCCGCACGCGGTCGGCGACCTGATCGCCACCGAGGTCGGCGTGCTCAAGCGCCTGACCGACGAGGTCGAGCGCCCGTACGTGGTGGTGCTCGGCGGCTCCAAGGTCTCCGACAAGGTCGGCGTGATCGACAACCTGCTGGGCAAGGCCGACCGCATCCTGATCGGCGGCGGCATGGCCTACACCTTCCTCGCGGCCCTGGGCCACGAGGTCGGCATCTCGCTGCTGCAGAAGGACCAGATCCCGGTCGTCCTGGAGTACCTGGAGCGCGGCAAGGCCAACGGCGTCGAGTTCGTCATCCCGGTGGACGTGGCGATCTCCGCGAGCTTCCCCGACACCAGGACGCACGCGCCGGTCACCGACTTCGAGGTGGTCGACGCGGACAAGATCCCCGCGGACAAGGAGGGCCTGGACATCGGCCCGAAGACCCGGGAGCTGTTCGCCGCGAAGCTGGCCGACGCGAAGACCGTGTTCTGGAACGGTCCGGTCGGCGTCTTCGAGCACCCGACCTTCGCCGAGGGCACCAAGGCCGTCGCGCAGGCGCTGCTCGACAGCGACGCGTTCACCGTGGTCGGTGGCGGCGACTCCGCCGCGGCCGTCCGCATCCTGGGCTTCGACGAGAAGAAGTTCGGGCACATCTCGACCGGCGGTGGCGCGAGCCTCGAGTACCTCGAGGGCAAGACCCTGCCCGGTCTCGCCGCCCTGGAAGGCTGAGCACATGACCGAGCGTCTCCCGCTGATGGCGGGCAACTGGAAGATGAACCTCAACCACCTCGAGGCCATCCAGCACACCCAGAAGCTGGCCTTCGCGCTGGCCGACAAGGACTACGAGGCCGTCGAGGTCGCCGTCCTGGTCCCGTTCACCGACCTGCGCTCCGTGCAGACCCTGGTGGACGGCGACAAGCTGAAGATCAAGTACGGCGCCCAGGACCTCTCGGCGCAGGACTCCGGTGCCTACACCGGTGAGATCTCGGGCCCGATGCTCGCCAAGCTGAAGTGCACCTTCGTGGCGATCGGCCACTCGGAGCGCCGGCAGTACCACGGTGAGGACGAGGACATCGTCAACGCCAAGGTGAAGGCCGCCTACCGGAACGGGATCACCCCGATCCTGTGCGTCGGCGAGCCGCTGGAGGTCCGCAAGGCGGGCACCCACGTCGAGCACACCCTGGCCCAGCTCGACGGCGCGCTCCGCGAGGTCTCGGCCGAGCAGGCCGAGACCATCGTGGTCGCGTACGAGCCGGTCTGGGCGATCGGCACCGGCGAGGTGGCCACCCCCGAGGACGCGCAGGAGGTCTGCGCCGCGATCCGGGTCCGGCTCGGCGAGCTGTACTCGGCCGAGCTGGCCGGCAAGGTCCGGGTCCTGTACGGCGGTTCGGTCAAGTCGTCGAGCGCGGCCGGCCTGATGGCCAAGCCCGACGTGGACGGTGCGCTGATCGGCGGTGCCTCGCTGGACGCCGACGAGTTCGTCAAGATCGTGCGCTACCGTGAGCAGGCAGTAGGCTAACGCCACCCTGGCAACGTAGGCTTTGGGGCCGGACCGCTTCGAGCGGCCCGGCCCCTTCGCCGAAGATACGAGAGATTGGTCCCGCTGTGGTTCTCGGGTTCACGATTGCGCTGATCGTCTTCAGCATGCTGATGATCCTCCTGGTGCTGCTGCACAAGGGGAAGGGCGGCGGTCTCTCCGACATGTTCGGTGGTGGCGCGATGTCCACCGGCGGCGGCTCGGCCGTGGCCGAGCGCAACCTCGACCGCATCACCATCATCGTCGCGCTCGGCTGGTTCGCCTGCATCGTGGTGCTCGGTCTGGTGCTCAAGTACAAGAGCTGAGCCCGGCCTTCGGTCAAGCTTTCGCACACATCTGACGCTCCGTCGATCCGCGGCTTATGCTCGGAACGGTGAAGTGCCGGAGGTGGTGCGGACAGATCCTTAACCGCTGCTTACACTAGGACGACTTCGCCACCGTCCGTCGGCCTCGGCCGGGCGGCAGTGGATATCGGCTGCCGTCCTGTCGTCGACACCGGGCACGGGTGAACGGCCCTCTCCGGGCAGCGGCCGAGATCGCATCGCACCAGCACGCAGGGAGTCAGACCGTGGCAAGTGGCAACGCCATTCGTGGCAGCAGAGTCGGCGCCGGCCCGATGGGTGAGGCGGAGCGCGGCGAGTCCGCCCCCCGAAACCGGATCTCCTTCTGGTGTGCCAACAAGCACGAGACCAAGCCGAGTTTCGCCGCCGAGGCGGTCATCCCGGACACCTGGGACTGCCCCCGCTGCGGTTTCCCGGCCGGACAGGACGAGCACAACCCGCCCGCCCCGTCCCGGAACGAGCCCTACAAGACCCACCTCGCGTACGTCCGCGAGCGCCGCACCGACGCCGACGGCGAGGCGATCCTGGCCGAGGCGCTCGCCAAGCTCCGAGGCGAGATCTGAGAACCACCCGACGGGGTCGGGCCGTTGTGACGGCCCGGCCCCGTTCGTGCTGTCCGGGTGACGGACGAGGGACGGCAAGGGCCCGGCTCCGCCTCGCGGAGCCGGGCCCTTCCTGACGCTGCCTCAGGCGGAGGCGGGCGGGTAGAGCTGCGACGGGATCTTGGCCGCCGCCGTGCGGTCGAGCAGCCAGAGCGTGCGGCGGGTGCCGTACGCGCCGGAGGCGGGGGCCTGGATCTCGCCGGGACCGGTGAGGGCCAGCGCGACCGCGTCGGCCTTGTCCTCGCCCGCCGCCAGCAGCCAGACCTCGCGGGCCGCCCGGATCGCCGGGAGGGTGAGCGAGATCCGGACCGGCGGGGGCTTCGGGGCGCCCCGGACGCCGACCACGCTCAACTCGGTCTCCCGGACGCCGGGGTGACCGGGGAACAGCGAGGCGACGTGGGTGTCCGGGCCGACCCCGAGCAGCAGCACGTCGAAGGCGGGCACCGGCCCGCGCTCGGCGGCCTTCGCCAACTCCCCGGCGTAGCGGGCCGCGGCGGCCTCCACGTCGGAGCCGTCGACGCCGTCCGAGGCGGGCATCTCGTGCACCCGGGCCGGGTCGAGCGGGACGGCGTCCAGCAGTTCGGCCCTGGCCTGGACGGCGTTCCGGTCCGGGTGGCCGGCGGCGACGAAGCGCTCGTCGCCCCACCAGAGGTCGAGCCGGGCCCAGTCCACCGCGTCGCGCGCCGGGGAGGCGGCGATCGCGGCGAGCAGGGCGTTGCCGTTCCGACCCCCCGTCAGCACCACCGAGGCGGTGCCGCGGGCGGCCTGGGCGTCCACGATCCGGGTGATCAGCCGGGCCGCGGCGGCCTGCGCCATCAGCTCCTTGTCCCGGTGGACGACGAGCTGCGGGACGGTGGTCACGAGCCCGCCTTCTTGGTGGCGCGCTTGGCCGGGGCCTTCTTCGCCACCGCCTTCTCGGCCGGCGCGGCCTTCTTGGCGGTGGTCCGCTTCGCGGCGGGCTTCCCGGCGGCCGGCACCTTGGCGGTGACCCGGGCCGGGGCGGCCACGGCCGCCTCGATCACCGGGGCGGGTGCGGCGGCCTCGGTGGCCGGCTCCTTGAGCGCGTCCACCGGGGTCCGCACCGCGGCCGCGTAGATGTCGTCCGGGTCGAGCCGGCGCAGCTCCTCGGCGATCAGCTCCGAGGTCTCCCGCCGCTTGAGCGCGACCTGACGGTCCGGCGCACCGGGCATCGAGAGCGTGCCCATCAGGCCGTCCGGACGGTCCAGGACGATGTCGCCGCCCTTGGTCCGCAGGGTGACCGAGGTGATGCCGGGGCCGCCGGTGACCACCCGTTCGACGGGGATGTGCAGACGGTTCGTCAGCCAGAGGCCGAGCAGTTCGACGCTCGGGTTGTACGACTCGCCCGCCACCACGGCCGAGGTGATCTCGACCGGGCGCTGGTCCAGGGCGGCGGCCAGCATCGAGCGCCAGCCGGTGATCCTGGTCCAGGCGAGGTCGGTGTCGCCGGGGGTGTAGCTGGCCGCCCGCTGGGCGAGCTGGCCGACCGGGGACTCGGCGGTGACCGCGTCGGTGATCCGGCGCTGGGCGATCGCGCCGAGCGGGTCCTGCGCCGGGTGCTGCGGGGCGTTCTCCGGCCACCAGACCACCACGGGGGCGTCCGGCAGCAGCAGCGGCAGCACCACCGACTGGGCGTGCGCGACGAGTTCGCCGTGCATCCGGAGGATGACGGTCTCGCCCGAGCCCGCGTCGGAGCCGACCAGGATCTCGGCGTCCAGCCGGGTCTCGGCCCGGGCCCGGGGCGAGCGCCCGGCCCGCTTGATGACGGCCAGGGTGCGCGAGGGGTGCTCGCGGGAGGCGTCGTTGGCGGCCTTGAGGGCGTCGTACGCGCTGCCCTCGTCGGTCACGATCACCAGGGTGAGCACCATGCCGGCCGCGGTCGAACCGCTGGCCCGGCGGGCGTCCATCAACGCAGCGTTGATCTTGCTGGACGTGGTGTCGGTCAGGTCGATCTTCATGGGCGCCGCCAGCTCCTGCCGTCTCGTGCCAGCATCTCGTCCGCCTCGGTCGGTCCCCAGGTGCCTGAGGGGTACTGGGCGGGCTTGCCGTGGGTGTCCCAGTACTGCTCGATCGGGTCGAGGATGTCCCAGGACAGCTCGACCTCCTGGTGACG
Organism: Kitasatospora sp. NBC_00070; assembly: GCF_045041205.1. Lineage (NCBI taxonomy): Bacteria > Bacillati > Actinomycetota > Actinomycetes > Kitasatosporales > Streptomycetaceae > Kitasatospora > Kitasatospora sp. NBC_00070. Next base: position 5,480,752 of record NZ_CP108247.1, read on the forward strand.
GGGGAACAGGTTGGCGTCGCCGAGCAGCACGTCCAGGATGAGCCGCTCGTACGCCTCGGGGCTGGACTCGGTGAAGGACTCGCCGTAGGCGAAGTCCATCGTGACGTCCCGGACCTCGAAGGAGGTGCCCGGCACCTTGGAGCCGAACCGCACCGTGACGCCCTCGTCCGGCTGCACCCGGATCACCAGGGCGTTCTGCCCCAGCTCCTCGGTGGCGTAGGAGTCGAACGGCAGGTACGGGGCGCGCTGGAAGACCACCGCGATCTCGGTGACCCGGCGGCCGAGCCGCTTGCCGGTGCGCAGGTAGAACGGCACGCCCGCCCAGCGGCGGTTGTTGATCTCCAGCTTGATGGCCGCGTAGGTGTCGGTCTTGGAGTTGGGGTCGATGCCGTCCTCGTCCAGGTAGCCGACCACCTCCTCGCCGCCCTGCCAGCCGGCCGCGTACTGGCCGCGCACGGTGTGCTTGCCCAGGTCCTCGGGGAGCTGCACGGCGCTGAGCACCTTGAGCTTCTCGGCCACCAGCGCCTTGGGGTGGAACGACGCGGGCTCCTCGATGGCGGTCAGCGCCATCAGCTGGAGCAGGTGGTTCTGGATCACGTCGCGGGCGGAGCCGATGCCGTCGTAGTACCCGGCCCGGCCGCCGATCCCGATGTCCTCGGCCATGGTGATCTGCACGTGGTCGACGTACGACCGGTTCCAGATCGGCTCGAACATGGTGTTGGCGAAGCGGAGCGCCAGGATGTTCTGGACGGTCTCCTTGCCGAGGTAGTGGTCGATCCGGAAGACCTCGTCACGGGGGAAGACCTCGTGCACGATCCGGTTCAACTCCTGGGCGCTCTCCAGGTTGTGACCGAACGGCTTCTCGATCACCGCGCGGCGCCAGGAGCCCTGCGGCGGGTCGGCCAGGCCGTGCTTCTTCAGCTGCTGGACCACGTTGGGGAAGAACTTCGGCGGTACCGAGAGGTAGAAGGCGAAGTTGCCGCCCGTCCCCTGGGCCTGGTCGAGCTCCTCGATGGTCTTGCGCAGGGTGTCGAAGGCGTCGTCGTCGTCGAAGGTGCCCTGGACGAACCGCATGCCCTTGGCCAGCTGCTGCCAGACCTCCTCGCGGAAGGGGGTCCTGGCGTGCTGCTTGACCGCGTCGTGGACCTCCTTGGCGAAGTCCTCGTCCTCCCACTCGCGGCGGGCGAAACCGACCAGCGAGAAGCCCGGCGGCAGCAGGCCGCGGTTCGCCAGGTCGTAGATGGCGGGCATCAGCTTCTTGCGCGACAGGTCGCCGGTGACCCCGAAGATGACCAGGCCCGACGGCCCCGCGATGCGCGGGAGCCGTCGGTCTGCGGGGTCACGTAGCGGGTTGGAGGGCACGGGCGGGGGATCGCCCTGCTCGACCTCCGGGTATTCGTTGCTCACTGTTGGGGCTCCGCTTCCGTGAACGTGCTTGTGAGCAGGTGTCAGTTCTCGTCGGCGAAGGACGCGAGGGAGGCGGTGACGGTGTCGAGCAGCTCGATCCAGGACTGCTCGAACTTCTCCACGCCCTCGTCCTCCAGCACCTGCACCACGTCGTCGTAGTCCACGCCGGCCGCCGCGATGGCGTCCATCAGGGCCTGCGCGTCGGCGTAGTTGGGGGTGATGGTGTCGCCGGTGATCACGCCGTGGTCGCCGGTGGCGTCCAGGGTGGCCTCGGGCATCGTGTTCACCGTGCCGGGGGCGACCAGCTCGGTGACGTACAGGGTGTCCGGGAGGTTCGGGTCCTTCACGCCGGTGGAGGCCCAGAGCGGACGCTGCGGCTTGGCGCCGGCCGCCTCCAGCGCCTTCCAGCGCTCGCTGCCGAACACCTCCTCGTACGCCTGGTACGCCAGCCGGGCGTTGGCCAGCGCGGCCTTGGAGCGGAGGTTCTTCGCGTCGCCGCCGATCTTGTCCAGGCGCTTGTCGATCTCGGTGTCCACCCGGGACACGAAGAAGGAGGCGACCGACTCGATCTGGGACAGGTCCAGGCCGCCGGCCTTGGCGGTCTCGAGACCGGTCAGGTAGGCGTCCATCACCGCGCGGTAGCGCTCCAGCGAGAAGATCAGCGTGACGTTGACGCTGATGCCCTTGCCGAGCACCTCGGCGATCGCGGGCAGGCCGGCCTTGGTGGCGGGGATCTTGATCAGCACGTTCGGGCGGTCCACCAGCCACCACAGCTGCTTCGCCTCGGCGACGGTGGGCGCGGTCAGGTGCGCCAGGCGGGGGTCGACCTCGATCGAGACCCGGCCGTCGCGGCCGTTGCTGGCGTCGTAGACCGGGCGCAGCACGTCGGCCGCGTCCCGCACGTCCGAGGTGGTGATCATGCGGATCGCCTCGTCGGTGGTGACCTTGCGGACCGCCAGGTCGCGCAGCTGGGCCTGGTAGGCGGCGCTGCCGCCGCCGATCGCCTTCTGGAAGATGGTCGGGTTGGTGGTGACACCGACCACGTGCTTGCCCTGCACCAGCTCGGCCAGGTTCCCGGAGTTCAGCCGGTCCCGGCTCAGGTCGTCCAGCCAGATCGCCACGCCCTCGTCGCTGAGGCGCTTCAGTGCGTCAGTCATGGTGCTACTTCCTCTTTTTCGGTTGGACAGTCAGACGGGGCCGGGCGCCCGAAGGCACCCGACCCCCCGGGATGGTGACTAGCGCGAGATGGCCTCGACGGTGCGCAGCGAGGCGCGGGCGGCGTTGGCCACCGCGTCGGCGGTCAGGCCGAACTCGCGGAAGAGCACCTTGTAGTCGGCCGAAGCACCGAAGTGCTCCAGGCTGATGATCCGACCGGCGTCGCCGACCAGCTCACGCCAGCCCTGCGCGATGCCGGCCTCGACCGAGACCCGGGCCCGGACGTTCGGGGGCAGCACGCTGTCCCGGTACGCCTGGTCCTGCTCGTTGAACCACTCGATCGACGGCATCGACACGACGCGGGTCGGGATGCCGTCGGCCTCCAGCTCCTCACGCGCGGTGACCGCGAGCTGGACCTCGGAGCCGGTGCCGATCAGGATCACCTTCGGCGCCGCGTCGCTGGCCTCGGCCAGCACATAGCCGCCCTTGGCGGTGCCCTCGGCGGAGCCGAAGACCTCGCGGTCCCAGGTCGGCACGTTCTGCCGGGTGAGGGCCAGGCCGACCGGGCCCGGGTGGCTGGTCTGCCGCTCCAGGATGGTGTGCCAGGCGACCGCGGTCTCGTTGGCGTCGGCCGGGCGGACCATGGCCAGGCCCGGGATGGCGCGCAGCGAGGCCAGGTGCTCGACCGGCTGGTGGGTCGGGCCGTCCTCGCCGAGGCCGATCGAGTCGTGCGTCCAGACGTAGGTGACCGGCAGCTTCATCAGCGCGGCCAGCCGGACGGCCGGGCGCATGTAGTCGGCGAAGACCAGGAAGGTGCCGCCGAACACGCGGGTCCTCCCGTGCAGCGCGATGCCGTTCATGGTCGAGCCCATGGCGTGCTCGCGGATGCCGAAGTGGATGGTCCGCCCGTACGGGTTGGCCGACTTCAGCGGATTGCCCTCGGGCAGGAAGGAGCTGCCCTCGTCGATGGTGGTGAGGTTGGACTCCGCGAGGTCGGCCGAGCCGCCCCACAGCTCCGGGATCACCGCGCCGAGCGCCTTGAGGGTGTCGCCGGACGCCTTGCGGGTCGCGACCTCCTTGCCGGCCGGGAAGACCGGGACGGCCTTCTCCCAGCCGTCGGGCAGCTCACCGGCGGTGATCCGGTCGAACTCGGCGGCCCGGGCGGCGTCGGCCTCGCGCCAGGCGTGGAAGCCCTTCTCCCACTCGTGCCGGGCGGCCTTGCCGCGCTGCACGACCTCGCGGGCGTGGTTGATCACCGCGTCGGTGACCTCGAAGGTCTTCTGCGGGTCGAAGCCCAGCACCTTCTTGGTGGCCGCGATCTCGGCCTCGCCGAGCGCCGAGCCGTGCGCCTTCGCGGTGTTCTGCGCGTCGGGGGCCGGCCAGGCGATGATCGTGCGCATCGCGATGATGGACGGGCGCGAGGTCTCGGCCTTGGCCGCCTCCAGCGCGTTGGCCAGCGCCGGCACGTCGATGTCGCCGTCCGACTTCGGGGTGACCCGCTGGACGTGCCAGCCGTACGCCTCGTACCGGGCCAGCACGTCCTCGGAGAAGGCGGTGTCGGTGTCGCCCTCGATCGAGATGTGGTTGTCGTCGTACAGCGCGACCAGGTTGCCCAGCTTCTGGTGGCCGGCCAGCGAGGAGGCCTCGGCGGAGATGCCCTCCTCCAGGTCGCCGTCGCTGACGATGGACCAGATGGTGTGGTCGAACGGGGAGGTGCCCGGGGCGGCCTCCGGGTCGAACAGGCCGCGCTCGTAGCGGGCGGCCATCGCCATGCCCACCGCGTTGGCGATGCCCTGGCCGAGCGGCCCGGTGGTGGTCTCGACCCCGGCGGTGTGACCGTGCTCCGGGTGCCCGGGGGTGCGGCTGCCCGCGACCCGGAACGCCTTCAGGTCGTCGAGCGAGAGCCCGTAACCCGACAGGTAGAGCTGGGTGTAGAGCGTCAGCGAGGTGTGCCCGGGGGAGAGCACGAAGCGGTCGCGGCCGACCCAGGCCGGGTCCGTGGGGTCGTGGCGCAGGAAGCGCTGGAAGATCAGGTACGCCGCGGGGGCCAGCGACATGGCCGTCCCCGGGTGTCCGTTGCCGACCTTCTGGACCGCGTCCATGGCCAGGACCCGGGCCGTGTCGACCGTCCGCTGATCCAGCTCGGTCCACTCGAAAACGTTCGGCGTGGTGCTCACCCTGTCTCAGGGCTCCTTCCGTATATGAAGAGTGACCCCGTGAGGGACCGGTCGGCCACGTCGCTGTGGGCCTGACGTCTCGTTGGTTCCGGTCACGGAGGGTTGATCCCGCTTCTCTGTGCGAGCCTACCGCCCGGGCGGACCTTCACCCTGCGTGGCGGGACAACCAGGACTTTCCGGCTCCGATTCCCGAATACCGTGTCACGTGCGGCCCCGTCCTACCCTCGCTCGGATCGGCCCGCTCGGCGCGTCCACGGAGCAAGACGGGGGACGGGGCGGTTTGCGGTGATTCACCCGGCGGTGTGCGGTTCCGCCTCGCCGGAGGACCCCGGGGCCGATCGAGGTATATGGAGCGTCTAAGGTGGCGTGGTACGCGCAGCGCGGACGGATCGGCTCCATCTGGTTCCGAGGACGCCTGTGAAGATTCATCGTGAGTTGGGGTGTCCGTGACCGCCGTTGAATCCCGCCCTGCCGGGGTGGTGGGGACGACTCCCGCGCGCCGGCCGCTCGGGGCCCGTGTCGGGGCGTTCGTCGCACTGACCAAGCCTCGGATCATCGAGCTGCTGCTGATCACCACCGTTCCGGTGATGTTCCTGGCGCAGCGCGGTGTCCCCGATCTGCTGCTGGTGCTCTGGGTGGTGATCGGCGGTTACCTCTCGGCCGGCGGCGCCAACGCGCTCAACATGTACATCGACCGCGACATCGACGCGGTGATGACCCGTACCGAGCGCCGCCCGCTGGTGACCGGCATGGTCTCGCCGCCGGAGGCGCTGGTCTTCGGCATCGCGCTGGCGATCGCCTCGACGGTCTGGCTCTGGCTGCTGGTCAACCCGCTGGCCGCCGGCCTCGCGCTGACCGCCCTGCTGTTCTACGTCTTCGTCTACACGCTGGGCCTGAAGCGGCGGACGGCGCAGAACATCGTCTGGGGCGGCATCGCCGGCTGCATGCCGGTCTTCGTCGGCTGGGCCGCGGTGACCGACTCGGTGTCCTGGTCCGCGCTGGTGCTGTTCCTGGTGATCTTCTTCTGGACGCCGCCGCACTACTGGCCGCTCTCGATGAAGGTGCGGGACGACTACGCCCGGGCCGGCGTCCCGATGCTGCCGGTGCTCAAGGGCAACCTCGCGGTGGCCCGGCAGATCGTGGCGTACTCCTGGGTGATGGTGCTGGTCTCGCTGGCGCTCTGGCCGCTGGCGCACACCAGCTGGCTGTACCCGGTCTCGGCCGTGGTGCTCGGCGCGTTCTGGCTCAAGGAGGCGCACGGACTGCACGCCCGCGCCAAGGCCGGGCTGGTCGGGGCCAAGCTGAAGGAGATGCGGCTGTTCCACTGGTCGATCACCTATCTGACCCTGCTCTTCGTGGTCATCGCGGTGGACCCGTTCATCCCCTGACGCACCGTCGGAGAAGGGCCCTGCCTCGTCGAGGCAGGGCCCTTTCTCATCGCCCGGGCAGCTCGCTCGGGCCGACGTGCCCGTCCAGCCAGGCCATCAGCGGCTGCGAGGCGCGCAGGAAACCGGCGATCCGGTCCAGCGCCCGCGCGGTGCCCAGCCAGGCGGCCGGCTCCCACTCCTGCCAGGCCACCAGGCCCTTGTTGCGCAGCAGTTCGATCCTCGGGTGGTCCTTGGCGAAGCCGCGCGGGGCGGTCTTCAGCGCGTCCCGGCCGTGCACCTTCGGCCCGGCGGCCTCGACGGCGGCGATCACCCGCAGCAGCTCGGCGCCGCTGACGTCCTCGGCCACCGCCGCCCGGTACCGGGCGAGTTGGTCGGTGGCCAGCTGGTACATGCCGTTGCCGCAGGCCAGCCCGTCGGCGGAGAGCTGGATGTAGCCGCCGCCCTGCAGATAGCCGCCGACGTGGGTCTTGTACGGCGACTTGTCGGCGCTGAACCGGACGTCCCGGTTCGGCCGGAAGATCTTCCCGGGCCCGAACTCCGGCTCCAGGGCCTCCAGCAGGGCCGCCATCGGGGCCCGGACGTCCTGCTCGTAGCGCGACTTGTGCGCCTGCCAGAAGATCCGGGAGTTGTCGGTCTCCAGCTGCTCGTAGAACTCAAGGGCCTCGGCGGGCCAGCCTTCGAAGGTCACACCGCCACCCTATGTGGCCTGCTCCACACGCCGCTCCCGTCGCCAGTGCGACTACTCATCGGTAGCATGCCGGACATGAGCAGCGCAGAGACCGCCACCACCGCCGCGCCGGACGCCCGTGCCGAGCGCCGCGCCAAGCGCATCGCCAAGCACATCCGGAGCTTCGCCGAGCAGCACGGCGGCAGCGCCGAGGGCGTCGTCGAGTACGTCGGCGGCATGGCCACCCGGATCGTGCTGGTCGGCGCGGACGGCTCCTGGGGCGACCAGGTCGCCCCGACCTACGCCGTCGGCCGGCGGGCGGCCGAGCTGGCCGGGCTGAAGCTGCACGACGACTTCGAGGGCGAGCTGGCGCTCAGGGTGCGCACCAGCGCCTACGAGTGGAAGCGGATGGCCGGTATCCAGATCGGCGGCTGACGGTACGTCGAAGGCCCGGACCCGGTGATCGGGTCCGGGCCTTCCGCGTCGGTCCGTCAGGCGTCCTGCAGCTCCTGGGCCGGGACGACGGGGGCGGGCAGCTCGGCCCGGCGGCGCAGCGCCAGCGGGATGCGCAGCGCGGCGATCCAGACCAGCGCGGCGCCCAGCATGTGCAGGCCGACCAGGATCTCGGGCGCGTCGGTGAAGTACTGGACGAAGCCGATCAGGCCCTGCGCCAGCAGTACCACCAGCAGCTCCTTCGCCCGGGCCCGGGCGGCCGGCGGGGCCTTGACGGCGGCGAACACGAAGATCGCCGCGATCGCCAGACCGAAGGAGAGGAAGGCCAGGTCGGTGTGCAGCTGGGCCAGCCGGTCGTAGTCGATCGGGATCCGGTACACCGGCTTGCCGTCCGAGCTGGAGGCGCCCGGGTGGTGACCCGCGCCGGTGACCAGCGTCCCCGCCACCACCAGCAGCCCGATCGCCAGCACCAGCACGTTGGCCAGCCGGGTCACCGGCAGGCTCACCAGCGGCTCCGGCGCGCCGTCACCCTCCTTGGCCCGCTCCCAGGTCAGCAGCGCGACCCAGACCAGGCCCAGCGCGGCGATCAGGTGCGCACCCACGATGTACGGGTTGAGCCCGGTCAGCACGGTGATCCCGCCCAGCACGGCGTTGCTCATCACCAGCCAGAACTGCGCCCAGCCCAGCTTGGTGATGCTCCGTCGCCACGGAACGGGGGTCCCCCCGGCCGAGGGCTGGGGGAGGCAGCGGGCCGCCAGGGTGACCCAGGCGACCGCCGCGCACAGCACGTAGGTGAGCATCCGGTTGGTGAACTCGATGACCCCGTGCAGGCCCATCTCGGCCGTCGGGGTCAGGCTGTCGGCGGTGCAGCGCGGCCAGGTCGAGCAGCCGAGCCCGGAGGCGGTGAGCCGGACGGCGCCGCCGGTCATCACGATCACCACGCTCATCACCAGTGCGGCGAGCGCGGCCCGCCGGACGGTCGCGGCGGTCGGCTGCCAGCGGGCGGCGAGGAGGGAGGAGGGGGTATGCACGGGAATCACTGTAATTCGCCTGACAGATGATCAATGCGCACCCCCCTCCGCTGCGCCACCGGCAGGTCTCAGCCGGCCCGGCGGCGGCCCTTGATCCGGCGGGGCCAGGGGAACAGCCGGGGCGAGCGCCCGGCGGCCAGGTCCTCGACCCAGCCGAAGGTCAGCACGAACAGGGCGATCAGTGGCAGCGCGACCAGGAACTGTGGATAGCGGGTGTTCAGCAGCCAGGCCAGGTTGGCCGACGCCCAGTCACTCCGCCAGGCCAGGTCGACGATCGGCACCGAGAGCTCCAGGGCCATGGTGTGCCAGAGGTAGACGCTCACCGCCCGGGCGTTGAGCAGGCTGATCAGCCCGTTCCAGCGTTGCAGCGGCCCAGGCCAGTTCTGCCAGGACGGGCTCAGGTGGAGCAGCAGCAGGACGAAGCCGAACGACCAGACGGCCTGCGCGATCGGCACGCCCTCCAGGTCGCCGATCTCGGTCGGGTCCTCCACCGGACGGCTGCTCAGCCACCAGTAGCCGGCCAGCATGATCAGCGGGGCGATCGAGGGCGCGACGTACTGCGGCAGCTTGCGCAGCAGGCCCTCCTGGTGGGCCATCCCGAGCACCCAGCAGGAGCCGAAGGTGGTGAAGTCGGAGAGGGTCTCCCAGATCCGGCCGTCCTGCGGGACCAGACCGGAGCAGAGCGCCATCGCCAGCGGGGTGAGGATGGTGACCACCGGGAAGCGGCGCAGCGCCTTCAGCATCAGCGGCGAGAGCAGCACGTACCAGAGGTAGGCCCGGAGGTACCAGAGCGGTACCCCGACCTGCTCGGCCCAGCCGGGCTCCAGCAGGCCGCCGAAGCCGGACAGCGTGCCCTCGGCGAACGGCGGGGTGCTCAGCGGCATGATCCAGAAGGCCAGCTTGCCCCACCACCAGCCGGGGTGGCCCTCGGCGTTCGGACCCCAGCCGTCCAGCAGGCTCAGGCCGATGGTGATCACGCCGAACAGCCAGAGCGGCGGCAGCAGCCGGCGCAGTCGGCCGCGGATCACGGTGACCGCGGGACGGCTCAGCGAACGGGCCATCAGCGAGCCGGCCAGCGCGAACATCACGCCCATCGAGGGGAAGACCAGCGGCAGCCAGGCCCAGCTGAAGTTGTGGTAGATCACCACCCGGAACAGCGCCAGCGCGCGCAGCAGGTCCAGGTAGCGGTCCCGGCCGCCCGAGCGGGGCTTGGGGGCGGGCGGCTGCTCGTCCACGGGCTGCGGCGCGACCAGCGGTTCCGGCTGCCGGGGCTGCGGGACGCGGAGCTCCATGGTCTCGATGTGCTGCGGGAACGAGGACACGTCACACCTCCACTACGGAGGCCGAGACCTCACCGGTCCGCCGGGGTGTCCGGTCGGCCGGGACCGGTGCCGGATCGGGGGGCGTGGAAAGCTCGGGAGACATGACGGTTCGGCCCTTCGCGGCGGAGGCAGGCGTCGGGAGAGCCGCGACTGAACCCTGCCCGGCCGACCGTAGTCGACCCCGACGACCTGATTCGGAGTCAATGTCCGCTCTGTACTGGTCTGCGTAAACCTTGTAATCGGATCGAAATTACGCACACCCTCCGACCGGACGTCCGTGGGTTGCCCGCCCGCTCGGCCCCGCCGGGCAAAACGGATGTGCGGGACAGAAAGGGCATTGGTCTTGACCAATGCCCGGGGTGATCGACAGAGTGCGGCCTGAGCCATACCTGTTTGGCCGCACCTACAGCGGAGATCCTGCACATGCGCATATCCGTACCCGCCGCCGCGCTCGCGCTCGGTGGCTCCCTGGCCCTCGGCGCCCTGGTCGCCCCTGCGGCCCTCGCCGTCCCGGCCGCCGAGAACTGCCGCACCTTCGGCACGGCCAACCTCTACGGCGAGTTCGTCGAGGGGAACGACACCCACACCCCCGACGCCGAGGGCGCGGTCGCGATCGGCGGCAACGCCGACTTCACCGGCGGCTTCTCGGTCGGCAACGAACTGACCGCCGACCAGGTCGCCAAGCTCCCGGGCGGCAACGCCCTGGTGGTCGGCGGCAACCTGACCGGCAACGTCCAGGTGATGAAGGGCAACGGCGTCTACGCCGGCACCCTCAACGGCAAGGCCGAGGCGCACGCGGGCACCGTCACCAAGGGCGCCTCGCCGATCGACTTCGCGGCGGAGTTCACCAAGCTGCGCTCGCTCTCCGCCGAGCTGGTCAAGCCCGGTGCGGGGACGATGTCCCTGGACGGCGGCAAGCTGACCCTGACCGGTACGGACGCGACGCTGAACAGCTTCGTCCTCCCGAAGCACATGCTCACCGGGGCCAAGGAGTTCTTCCTCAAGGTGCCGGTCGGCTCCGTGACGGTGATCAGCTCGGTGGAGGACGCCTACGACCAGGACCAGGCCGGCACCACCGGCTTCTTCCTCTGGGACGAGGCCACCAAGAGCTACCTCAACGACGACAAGCTGCAGAGCGCGGCCGGCGGGAAGATCCGCGAGAAGCTGCTCTGGAACTTCCCGAACGCCACCAAGGTGACCAAGAAGAGCGGCAACGCCTGGCCGGGCAGCGTGCTCGCCCCGAATGCCGCCTTCGACCTCGGCAGCGGCGGCCCGGTGAACGGCTCGGTGATCGCCAAGTCGCTGACCGGCAAGGGCGGTGCGGAGACCCACCACTACCCGTTCACCGGCTGCCTGCCGACCACCGTGGTCGAGACCACCCCGCCGGCCACGCCGTCCGCGAGCCCCAGCGGCACGCCGTCCGGCAGCCCGTCGCCGAGCCCGAGCGGCTCGCCCACCCCGAGCGGCAGCGGTTCGCCGACCCCGGGCGGCAGCGGCAGCCCGTCCGCCTCGGTGCCCGGCACGCCCGCCCCGAGCCCGTCGGCCCCCGGCAACGGTGGCGGCGGTCTGGCCTTCACCGGTGCGAGCGGCATCCTGCCGCTGACCGTCGGTGGCGTGCTGGTGCTCGGCGCCGGCGTCGGCATCGCGGTGGCCGCCCGCCGTCGTGGCGCCCGCCGGGCCTGACGCCCCGGCAGCACGGTACGCACACCCGCCGATCGGTCCTGATCGGCGGGTGTGCGTTTTTCGTCAAGTCCGGCAGGTCGTCGGCCGACCGCGGGTAGAGTCCGCCCCCGAAGGTCCGTACGAGGGTCAAAGCCCTTGTCGGACAAGGTCGTTCGGGAGGGAAGAACACGATGGCAAGGCTGCGCGGAATACCCGGCGGGCTGCTCGCGGGCGCGGTGGGGCTGGGGGCGCTCACCCCGCTGCTGCTGGCCGGCAGCGCGGCGGCGCACACCTCGGAGTGGACGCTGAGCTGCGACAAGGTCAGCATCAAGGTGGCCAGCTACAACCCGCAGTTCACCAACCGGATCACCCTCACGGTGGATGGCGAGAAGCTGCTGGACAAGAAGGAGTTCGGCGCCTCGTTCAGCCAGGACTTCCCGGTCAAGGCGCACACCGCGGACCTGCCGGTGGTGCTCACCATCACCACCGACGAGGAGCCGAAGAACCCGGTCACCAAGACCGGCACGGTCACCCCCTGCCCGCCGCCGTCACCCTCCCCGACGCCGACGCCGCCGAAGGTCACGCCCACCCCGGCCCCCTCGGTGAGCAAGCCGGCTCCGCCGAAGCCGACCGGCCCGCAGCTGGCCGAGACCGGCGGCGGCAGCAACGCCGGGCTGATCGCGGCGGCCGGTGGCGGGGTGCTCGTCGTCGGCGGCGCGCTGGTGTTCCTCAGCCGTCGCCGCTCGCGCTAGTCACTCCCAGCGGAAGAACCGGGCCGCCAGGCCCAGGCCGACCGCTGCCCAGGCGCCGAGGATGCCCAGGTCCGCCCAGGGCATCCCGGCGCCGTCCTGCAGGACGGTCCGCAGCCCGTCCGAGAGCGCGCTGATCGGCAGCAGCTCCAGCACCGGCCGGACCGCCGACGGGAACTTCGACAGCGGGACGACCACGCCGCCCGCCAGCAGCAGCAGCACGAAGACCAGGTTGGCCGCGGCCAGCGTGGCCTCCGCCCGGAGCGTGCCCGCCATCAGCAGCCCGAGGCCGGAGAACGCGGCGGTGCCCAGCACCAGCAGCGCCACCACCGAGAGCGGGCTGCCCTGCGGCGACCAGCCCAGGCCGAGCGCGATCACCGAGAGCAGCGCCACCTGGAGCAGCTCGGTGACCAGCACGCAGCCGGTCTTCGCGGTCAGCAGCGCCCAGCGTGGCAGCGGTGAGGCGCCGAGCCGCTTGAGCACGCCGTACCGCCGCTCGAAGCCGGTGGCGATCGCCTGCCCGGTGAACGCGGTGGACATCACCGCCAGCGCCAGCAGCCCCGGCGCCAGGAAGTCGACCCGCTTGCCGGGCCCGGTCACGTCGACCACGTCCACCGCGCTGAACAGCACCAGCAGCACGGTCGGGATCACCACGGTGAGCAGCAGCTGCTCCCCGTTGCGCAGCAGCATCTTCGTCTCGAACGCGGTCTGCGCCAGCAGCATCCGGCCGACCGGCGCGGCGCCGGGCCTGGGTTCGTACGTGGTCATCGGAGCTCCCGGCCGGTCAGTTCGAGGAAGACGTCTTCGAGGCTGCGCCGACGCACCGTCAGGCGTTCGGGCATCACCCCGACCGAGGCACACCAGGCGGTCACGGTGGCCAGCAGCTCCGGCCCGAGCGGGGCCTCCACCCGGTACGAGCCGGGGGTCGGCTCGGTGGCCGAGGCGCCGTCCGGCAGCACCTTGTGCAGCGAGCCGAGGTCGAGCCCGGCCGGGCCGTCGAAGTGCAGGCTGCTCTCCGAGCCGCCCCGGCAGAGCTGCTCGACGGTGCCTCCGGCGATCACTCGGCCGCCGTCCACGATCGCCACCTCGTCGGCCAGCTGCTCGGCCTCGTCCAGGTGATGGGTGGTCAGCACCACGGTCACGCCGTCCCGGCGCAGGTCGCGGACCAGCTCCCAGGTGGCCCGGCGGGCCTGCGGGTCGAGCCCGGCGGTGGGCTCGTCCAGGAAGACCAGCTCCGGGCGGCCGACCACGGCCATCGCCAGGGCCAGCCGCTGCTGCTGGCCGCCGGAGAGCCGGCGGTAGGTGGTCCGGCCGCAGGAGCCGAGGCCGAGCCGCTCGACCAGGGCGTCCACGTCGAGCGGGTGGGCGTGCAGCTTCGCGGTGTGCCGGAGCATCTCGACCGCACGGGCGCCGGGGTAGACGCCGCCGGCCTGGAGCATCACGCCGACCCGGGGGCGGAGCGCGGCGGCGTCGGCGACCGGGTCGAGGCCGAGCACCCGGACCGTCCCGGCGTCGGGGCGGCGGAAGCCCTCGCAGGTCTCGATCGTGGTGGTCTTCCCGGCGCCGTTCGGCCCGAGCACGGCGGTCACGGTGCCGCGCCGGACGGTCAGGTCGAGCCCGTCCACCGCCGTCTTCGGCCCGTACCGCTTCACCAGGCCGGTCACCTCGACCGCAGGTTCGCTATCCATGCCCCGGAGTCTATGAGGCCACCCGTAGGGGCTGTCTCCCGGTTCCCGTCGGATCAGGGAGACAGCCCCTACCACCCCTACCGTGGGCCGGGTTGATCGTTTGCGCAGGTCAGGCAACAGGTCAGGTAAGGCTTACCTGCGTGATTGACGCCACCGAGGCGTCGTGGATCACGGGTTGTCCCTCTGGAATGAATTACGCAACAATCGTGTTGTGAAAAACATGCGCGAGTACGCCCAGCAGCCGGAGGCCGAGTCGGCCCCCGGTTCTGTGCTGCCCGCAGGCGAGGGGGACGGCCACCGGGCCACCCGGGACAGGGTCGCCCGGTCGATCCTCGACCACGGTCCCTCCTCCGCCGCCGACCTGGCCACCCGGCTGGGTCTGACCTCCGCCGCGGTCCGTCGGCACCTGGACGGCCTGGCCGCCGCAGGGCTGGTGGACGCCCGTGAGCAGCGGGTCTACGGCAGTCGTGGCCGGGGCCGCCCGGCCAAGGTCTTCGCGCTCACCGAGTCCGGCCGGGACGCCTTCTACCAGGCGTACGACCAGCTCGCGGCCGACGCGCTGCGCTGGATCTCCGAGGCGGTCGGCGGCGGCAAGGCGGGCGAGGAGGCGGTCACCGCCTTCGCCCGGGCCCGCTTCGGCCGCCAAGGCGAGCGCTACCGCGACGCACTGGAGCAGGCCGGGGAAGGCACCCGGACGGAGGCGCTCGCGCAGGCGCTGAGCGCCGACGGGTACGCTGCCACGGTGCGGCGAGTGCCCTCGGGAGCCTCTCCGGCGGCTCCGGTCGGCGCCCAGCTCTGCCAGCACCACTGCCCGGTCGCGCACATCGCCGAGCAGTTCCCGCAGCTCTGCGAGGCGGAGACCGAGGTCTTCTCCCAGCTCCTGGGCACCCATGTGCAAAGGCTGGCCACCATCGCCCACGGCGACGGGGTCTGCACCACCTATGTGCCGGCACCCGGTGCCGCATCGTCAGCAGGCGTCCGCCCGCTGCCCGGTGCAGTGCCGACTGCCGGTACGTCTACTCCATCCGAACCTGCGTCCGCGCGGAGGAACCTCGCATGACTGACACCGTTTCGCACCCCGAGCTCGATGGTCTCGGCACCTACGAGTACGGCTGGTCCGACCCGGACGCCGCCGGTGCCACCGCCAAGCGCGGGCTGAGCGAGGAGGTCGTCCGCGACATCTCGGCGAAGAAGTCCGAGACGGAGTGGATGCTCAACCTGCGGCTCAAGGGCCTGAAGCTGTTCGGCAAGAAGCCGATGCCCACCTGGGGCTCGGACCTCACCGGCATCGACTTCGACAACATCAAGTACTTCGTCCGCTCCACCGAGAAGCAGGCCGAGTCCTGGGAGGACCTGCCCGCCGACATCAAGGCGACGTACGACAAGCTCGGCATCCCGGAGGCGGAGAAGCAGCGCCTGGTCGCCGGTGTCGCCGCGCAGTACGAGTCCGAGGTGGTGTACCACCAGATCAACGAAGAGCTCGAGGCTCAGGGTGTGATCTTCATGGACACCGACACGGCGCTCAAGGAGCACCCGGAGCTCTTCAAGGAGTACTTCGGCACCGTCATCCCGACCGGTGACAACAAGTTCGCCGCGCTGAACACGGCGGTCTGGTCCGGCGGCTCGTTCATCTACGTGCCGAAGGGCGTGCACGTCGAGATCCCGCTGCAGGCCTACTTCCGGATCAACACCGAGAACATGGGCCAGTTCGAGCGGACGCTGATCATCGTCGACGAGGACGCCTACGTCCACTACGTCGAGGGCTGCACCGCCCCGATCTACTCCTCGGACTCGCTGCACAGCGCCGTGGTCGAGATCATCGTCAAGAAGGGTGGTCGGTGCCGCTACACGACCATCCAGAACTGGTCGAACAACGTCTACAACCTGGTCACCAAGCGCGCCGTGGCGTACGAGGGCGCGACCATGGAGTGGGTCGACGGCAACATCGGCTCCAAGGTCACCATGAAGTACCCGGCCGTCTACCTGATGGGCGAGCACGCCAAGGGCGAGACCCTGTCGATCGCCTTCGCGGGCGAGGGCCAGCACCAGGACGCCGGCGCCAAGATGGTGCACATGGCGCCGAACACCTCCTCCAACATCGTCTCCAAGTCGGTGGCGCGTGGCGGCGGCCGGACGTCCTACCGCGGTCTGATCGAGATCGGCGAGGGCTCCAAGGGCGCCAAGTCCAACGTGCTCTGTGACGCGCTGCTGGTCGACACCATCTCCCGCTCGGACACGTACCCGTACGTGGACGTCCGCGAGGACGACGTGTCGATGGGCCACGAGGCCACCGTCTCCAAGGTCAGCGAGGACCAGCTCTTCTACCTGATGAGCCGTGGCATGACCGAGTTCGAGGCGATGGCGATGATCGTCCGTGGCTTCGTCGAGCCGATCGCGCGTGAGCTGCCGATGGAGTACGCGCTGGAGCTCAACCGGCTGATCGAGCTGCAGATGGAGGGCTCCGTCGGCTGACCGGCCGTACGCAGTCCACCACCGCATCCCTTAGGAAAGAGAGCAACACGACAGCCATGGCTGACGTTCAGAACACCACCGGCTCGACGACCGCCGGTTCGATCGAGGTCGGCACGGCCGGAGCCGGTGCCCAGCTGGCCGGGCCCGGCACCGGCCGGGCCACCGTGCAGCAGCCGATCGACGCGCGCGTCGCGGTCAAGCCCTCGTACGACGTGACCGACTTCCCGGTGCCGACCGGCCGCGAGGAGGACTGGCGGTTCACGCCGATGCACCGCCTCCTCGGCCTGCACGACGGCACCGCGGCCGAGGGCGCGGCGGGCACCGACAAGGTCGAGCTCGCGCTGCCCGAGGGCGTCACCGCCGAGACCGTCGGCCGCGACGACGCCCGGCTCGGCAAGGCCGGCAAGCCGGTCGACCGGGTCGCCGCGCAGGCGTTCAGCGCCTTCACCCAGGCGCTGGTCGTCACGGTGCCGCAGGACGCCGTGCTCACCGAGCCGGTGAAGATCGACGTGCACGGCGAGGGCGGCGTCGCCTTCGCCCACGTGCTGATCGAGGTCAAGCCGTTCGCCGAGGCGGTCGTGCTGCTCAACCACACCGGCTCCGGCGTCCGCGCCGCCAACGTCGAGCTGGTCGTCGGCGACGGCGCCAAGCTCACCTTCGTCTCGGTCCAGGACTGGGACCGGGACGCGGTGCACGCCGCCCAGCAGACCGCGCTGATCGGCCGGGACGCCTCGCTCAAGTCCGTCGTGGTCACCTTCGGCGGCGACCTGGTCCGGCTGCACCCGCGGGTCAACTACGCGGGCCCCGGCGGCGAGGCCGAGCTGTACGGCCTGTACTTCGCGGACGCCGGCCAGCACCTGGAGCACCGCCTGGTGATCGACCACGACACCCCGCACTGCCGGTCGAACGTGGTCTACAAGGGTGCGCTGCAGGGCAAGGACGCGCACGCGGTCTGGGTCGGCGACGTGCTGATCCGCGCCGCCGCCGAGGGCACCGACACCTACGAGCACAACCGCAACCTGGTGCTCACCGACGGTGCCCGGGTCGACTCGATCCCGAACCTGGAGATCGAGACCGGCGAGATCGTCGGCGCCGGCCACGCCTCCGCGACCGGCCGCTTCGACGACGAGCAGCTCTTCTACCTGCAGTCCCGCGGCATCCCGGCCGACGACGCCCGCCGTCTGGTGGTCCGCGGCTTCTTCGCCGAGCTGGTCCAGCAGATCGGCGTCGCCGAGATCCAGGACCAGCTGATGGCGAAGATCGAGGCCGAGCTGGAAGCGACGGTCTGACCCGATGACCTTTCTCCGAGCCTGCTCGCTGGCCGACTTGGCGGAGGACACCCCCAAGCGCGTCGAGCTGAACGGCGTCCCGGTGTCGATCGTCCGCACCGAGGGCGAGGTGTTCGCGATCAACGACATCTGCTCGCACGCGAACGTCTCGCTCTCCGAGGGCGAGGTCGAGGACTGCGCGATCGAGTGCTGGCTGCACGGCTCCAGCTTCGACCTGCGCAGTGGCAAGCCCTCGGGCCTGCCCGCGACCAGGCCGGTCCCCGTCTACCCCGTAAAGATCGAAGGGGACGATGTGCTCGTCTCCGTCAACCAGGAGTCCTGAGTACATATGGCAACGCTTGAAATCCGTGACCTGCACGTCTCCGTCGAGACCGAGAGCGGCCCCCGCGAGATCCTCAAGGGCGTCGACCTGACGGTCAAGCAGGGCGAGACCCACGCCATCATGGGCCCGAACGGCTCCGGCAAGTCCACCCTGGCCTACACGCTGGCCGGTCACCCGAAGTACACCGTCACCAGCGGCTCGGTGCTGCTGGACGGCGAGGACGTGCTGGAGATGACCGTCGACGAGCGCGCCCGGGCCGGCGTCTTCCTGGCCATGCAGTACCCGGTCGAGGTCCCCGGCGTCTCGGTCTCCAACTTCCTCCGCACCGCCGCCACCGCGATCCGCGGCGAGGCCCCCAAGCTGCGCACCTGGGTGAAGGAGGTCAAGGAGGCGATGGCCACCCTCCAGATGGACCCGGCCTTCGCCGAGCGGAACGTGAACGAGGGCTTCTCCGGCGGCGAGAAGAAGCGCCACGAGATCCTTCAGCTGGAGCTGCTCAAGCCGAAGATCGCGATCCTCGACGAGACCGACTCCGGCCTCGACGTCGACGCGCTCCGCCAGGTCTCCGAGGGCATCAACCGGGTCGCCTCCTCCGGCGAGGTGGGCACCCTGCTGGTGACCCACTACACCCGGATCCTGAAGTACGTGAAGCCCGACTTCGTGCACGTCTTCTCGGCCGGCCGGATCGTCGAGTCCGGTGGCGCCGAGCTCGCCGACAAGCTGGAGAACGAGGGCTACGCGGCATACGTGAAGGGTGGCGCTTCCGAGTGACAACCCATGACTCGGCGCTGGCCGAGGCACAGGAGTTCGGCGACGCGCTCCGCAAGGACTTCCCGATCCTGCAGCGCGTGCTGCACGACGACAAGCCCCTGGTCTACCTGGACAACGCGGCGACCTCGCAGAAGCCCCAGCAGGTGCTCGACGCGCTGAACGGCTACTACGAGCGGCACAACGCCAACGTGCACCGCGGCGTGCACGTGCTGGCCGAAGAGGCCACGGCGCTGTACGAGGGCGCCCGTGACAAGGTCGCGGCGTTCATCAACGCGCCGAGCCGGGACGAGGTGATCTTCACCAAGAACGCCTCCGAGTCGCTCAACCTCGTTGCCAACATGCTGGGTTGGGCCGAGGAGCCGTACCGCGTCGACGCCGACGCCGAGGTGGTCATCACCGAGATGGAGCACCACTCCAACATCGTGCCGTGGCAGCTGCTCTCGCAGCGCACCGGCGCGAAGCTGAAGTGGTTCGGCCTGACCGACGAGGGCCGGCTCGACCTGTCGAACATCAACGAGCTGATCAACGAGAAGACGAAGATCGTCTCCTTCACGCTGGTCTCCAACCTGCTCGGTACCGTCAACCCGGTCGAGGCCATCGTCCGGCGGGCCCAGGACGTCGGCGCGCTGGTGCTGATCGACGCCTCGCAGGCGGCCCCGCACATGGTGCTGGACGTGCAGGAGCTGGGCGCCGACTTCGTCGCCTTCACCGGTCACAAGATGCTGGGCCCGACGGGCATCGGCGTGCTGTGGGGCCGGCAGGAGCTGCTGGAGGACCTCCCGCCGTTCCTCGGCGGCGGCGAGATGATCGAGACGGTCACCATGGGCGCCTCGACCTACGCCCCGGCCCCGCACAAGTTCGAGGCAGGCACCCCGCCGATCGCCCAGGCGGTCGGCCTCGGTGCGGCCATCGACTACCTGTCGACGGTCGGCATGGACCGGATCGCCGCGCACGAGCACACCCTCACCGAGTACGCGGTGCAGCGGCTGCTCGAGGTCCCCGACCTGCGGATCATCGGCCCGCGCACGGCCGTCGACCGGGGTGCGGCGATCTCCTTCGTGCTCGGTGACATCCACCCGCACGACGTCGGCCAGGTGCTCGACGAGCAGGGCATCGCGGTCCGGGTCGGTCACCACTGCGCCCGGCCGGTCTGCCTGCGGTACGGAATTCCGGCGACCACCCGGGCGTCGTTCTACCTGTACTCGACGCCGGCCGACGTCGACGCACTGATCGACGGCCTGCACCACGTCCGGAACTTCTTCGGCTGAGGGGTGAGCGCGGAATGAAGCTCGACTCGATGTACCAGGAGATCATCCTGGAGCACTACAAGAACCCCCACGGCAAGGGGCTGCGGGACGGCGACGCCGAGGTGCACCACGTCAACCCGACCTGCGGCGACGAGATCACCCTGCGGGTGCGGCTCGACGGCGCCGTGGTGGCCGACGTCTCGTACGAGTCCCAGGGCTGCTCGATCAGCCAGGCCAGCGCCTCGGTGCTGAACGACCTGGTGGTCGGCAAGTCCGTGGGCGAGGCGCAGGCGATCCAGGAGGCCTTCCTGGAGCTCATGCAGAGCAAGGGCAAGGGCGTGGGCGACGAGGAGGTGCTGGAGGACGCGGTCGCGTTCGCCGGCGTCTCCAAGTTCCCGGCCCGGGTCAAGTGCGCGCTGCTGAGCTGGATGGCCTGGAAGGACGCCACCGCCAAGGCGCTCGCCGAACACCCCGCCGTCTGACGACCCTTAAGGAAACACTCATGAGCGACACCGAGGCCGGCACCCCGGCCGAGGCGGCGGCGCCCTCGACCGAGGGCCCGACCGTCATCGTCGGCACCACGGCCGGCACGGTCTCCGTCGAGGACCTGACCGAGGCCCTGATGGACGTCGTCGACCCCGAGCTGGGCATCGACGTCGTCAACCTGGGCCTGATCTACGGCATCCACATCGACGAGTCCGACGTGGCCACCATCGACATGACCCTCACCTCGGCGGCCTGCCCGCTCACCGACGTGATCGAGGACCAGGCCAAGACCGCCACCGACGGTCTGGTCCAGGACCTCCGGATCAACTGGGTCTGGATGCCGCCGTGGGGCCCGGACAAGATCACCGACGACGGCCGCGACCAGCTCCGCGCGCTCGGCTTCAACGTCTGAGCAGCTGTCACAAAGGCCCGACCCTCCACCCGGAGGGTCGGGCCTTTCTGCTTCTGCGGGATCGGTTGCACCAGCAGTTCCCCGCGCCCCTACCCGGTCTTGCGCAGGACCGCCCCGGCGAGGCCGAGGCAGGCGGCAGCCGCGACGCAGGCGAAGCCGCTGACGGCCGGGAGCAGCCCGTACCGCTGGGTCAGGGCGCCGACGGCGACGATCGGGAGGGAGGAGCCGAGGTAGACGATGACCCAGAGGGTGGAGAGCTCGCTGCCGCGCCGTTCGGGGTTCATCGCGGCGACGGCGGTGGTGAAGAGCGAGCGGAAGGCCACACCCTGGCAGGAGCCGCCGAGCACGCTGCCGAGGAAGAGCAGGGCCGGGGTGCCGGTGTAGAGGGCGGTGACCACCAGGGCCAGGCCGGTCGCCAGGCCGGCCATGCCGAGGGCGATCACCAGCCGGTCGGCGGTGGGCGGCACCAGCAGCTGGGCGGTGGCGGAGGAGCCGAGCAGCAGGGCGGCCACCACCGCGCCGGTCAGCGAGGAGGTGGTCCCGAGCAGCTTGGCCGAGAAGGCCGGGGCCAGGCTGAGGTAGACCCCGAAGACCGCGTACGAGGCGAAGCCCGCGCCGGAGGCGAGCAGGAACTCGCGGCGCCCGGTGCGCGGCAGCCGCAGCCGCTGCGGGCGCAGGTGGGCGGGGGTGGTGATGCGCGGCGGTGCGGCGGGCGGCCGCTGCCGTCCGGGCATCCTGGGGTGCACCAGGGCGAGCGGGACGCAGAGCGCCAGCAGCCCGATGGCGTGCAGCAGGAACGGCGTCAGCAGCGGGTGCTCGCCGGAGGAGAGGGTGGCGCCGACCACCGGGCCGAGGGCCACCCCGCCGGCCGAGCAGGCCAGGGTGAGTTTGGCGGCCAGCGTCGGGTGGTCGGGCAGCAGGTCGCCGAGCGCGGCGCCGGCCGCGCCGGTGGCGAAGCCGACCGCGACGCCCTGGACGGCCCGGCCGAGGGCCAGCTGCCAGAAGCTGCCCGCGGTGGCGAACAGCACGTCGCCACCGGCGGCCAGGGCCACGGCGGGCAGGATCATCGCGCGCCGGCCGAGGTGGTCGGACCAGTGGCCGACCGCCGCCAGCACCGGGACCAGGGCGAAGACGTAGACGGTGAAGAGGACGGTGGTGTCGAGCGCGGTCAGGCCGAGCTGCCGCTGGAGCACCGGGTAGATCGGGGTGGCCAGGTTGGCCCCGATCAGCAGGAGCAGCAGGGCGGCGGCCACCAGGCCGACACGGATGCCGCGCAGCGCGTTCCAGCGGCTGATCGCGGCGAGCTGGAGCTGCGTACGTGGTGCGAGCTCCAGGGGGAGCAGGGCCTCCGAGAGTCGGCGTCCTTCGAACTGTGCGGTGGACAGTCGGGCGCCGGCAGGGGAGAGGTCCGCCATGGCAGGGGTCTCCTGTGGCCGGGCACCACCGTGGGCCGGCCCGGGCCTGGGGTGGTGGCCGGACGGTGGGCCCTGGTGGGGCGGGGTGTGCGGGGCGGGCTTCGTTGCCCGATGGCCGGTACCAGGGTTGTGCACCGTTCCTGGTGCAGGATACGTGGTCAGCGGGGTGCGCCGGCCCGGTCCCGGGTGTCGGCTCCGCCACGTCGTCAGGTGGCGGGCGGACTGTGTCAGGTACCGAGGGCGACGCGGTGACTTCGGCGTGCGACTCCGGCAGGCCGGGGCCGGTACGGATACGCTGAGCTGATGGACCGCCACCCAGACGGTTCCTCGGGCAGTGACCACCGCCACCACGGGAGACCTCGCAACGATGTCCGGACGCAGCAGCAGCACCCCTGACAACCCGTCGGCCGACCCGGCGGACAGCGCGGCTGCCGAGCGCCTGCTGCCGGCCGACTACGACCTGGCCGACCTGTACGGGGCGTTCGCCGCGCACGGGCAGGACGAGGACGAGGACGACGCGGCGGTCCTGGTGCCCCCGATCCAGCTGCCCTCCGATCGGGAGCTGGCCGAGGCCGCGCTCGCGGTGCCGCTGATCGCGCACGCGCTGAAGCTGGCCCGCTGGGCCGCACCGCACCGCCCGGTGGACGAGTTCGGCGACCTGGTCGGCGAGGACCGGGCGCCGGCCGCCGACCTGCTCGGGCTCGGCGAGGGCGAGGAGGCCGAGGTCGAGGCGATGCGGGCCTGGTCGCTGGCCTGCGACCTGGACCTGGTGGAGATCGGCACCACCGAGGCGGGCGAGCACGTGGCCATCCCCGGCCCGGACCTGGAGCCGGCCGAGGCGGGCGACGAGGACACCGTCCTGGAGCTCTGGCTGACCGCCGCCGGGATCGTCCGGGAGCTGGCCGCCGAGGCGGACTCGCTGGACCTGGACGACGAGGAGGCCGAGGCCGAGGAGGACGACGAGGAGCGGCTCGCGGCGGTGGAGGAGTCCCGCAAGGCGGCGGCCGAGCTGCTGGACGAGGCGCTCCAGGTGCTCTACGAGACCACCGCCTTCGCCGAGCCGGGCGAGGAGACCGTGCCGCTCGGCGTGCTGGCCGCGCTGCTGGTGGTGCCGGAGGGCGAGGAACCGGACGAGGAGCTGCTCGGCGACATCACCGATCTGATGATCACTCTGGACCCGATGCTGGCCGACCTGGCCGAGCTGGGCCTGGTGGAGCACCAGCCGATCGACCCCGAGCTGTTCGAGGAGGAGGACTCCCCGGTCGGCGAGGGCGAGCTGAGCGACGAGGAGTCGGCCCGGTTCGGGCTGGTCCGGCTGACCCCGCTGGGCCAGTTCGCGGTCCGGCAGTGGCTGCTCGAGGAGGGCTACGACGCCCCGCTGGTGGGCGAGCTGGCCCAGGGCGACGCCGAGTCGCTGCTGCGCGCGATCTCCGAGACCGCGAACGTGCTGCCCGAGCGCGAGGTGCTGGTCTGGCTGGCCGGCCGCGATCCGGAGACCGCGGCCCGGGAGCTGCTGGAGGCGTCCCGGGGCACCGACCCGTACAGCCCGGTCCGGCGGCTGCTCAGCCTGCAGGCGCTGGAGGTGATCGGCGAGGCGGCCCGCCCGGCCGCGGTCGAGGTGCTGGACGACCCGGAGCTGGGCGGGGCGGTCCGGGCCTGGCTGCACGGGCAGGGCCAGCAGGTGACGGCGCCGGAGCGCGGCGTGGTGCTGTGGACGCTGGTGGACAGCTTCGCGGCCCAGCTGCTGACCAGCGAGGGCGAGGCCGAGGTGCTGCACCGGCTGATCGCGGAGCTGCCGGTGACCGACAACCCGGCCAGCTACTTCGGCGAGCTGTGGCGGGTCCGGCACCCGTACACGGCGGACGTGCTGGAGGCGATCGGCGAGCTGCACCTGAACCGTACGGTGGCCAAGGAGGCCCGGAAGGCCGCGTTCAAGGCCCGCTCGCAGCAGAACGGCTGACGGCGGCTGGTCTGACGGCGGGTCAGGCCGGGTCGGCCAGCCGCCGGCGCAGGCCCCGCCGGCCGGCCCGCATCATGGCCGCGTGGTTGGCCAGGAAGAGCGGGCGGGCCACCGGGGCGAGCCGGCGCATCAGCTGCTTGGCCGGGCGGACCTCCTCCTCGAAGACCGCCCGGCTGCCGGTGCCCTCGGGGTGGACCGTCCAGCGGGACCAGCCGACCAGGTCGCCGGTCAGGTCGGCGGTCAGGGTGAACGCCGCCTCGTCCTGCTCGCGCTCGGTGGCGGTCAGCAGCAGCCGGTACGGCAGCACCGAGCGGATCACCAGCTCGCCGCTGTGGTCGGTCAGCCGGCGCACCGAGCGCACCTGCGGCCACCACTGCGGGTAGCGCTCGACGTCCCGGAGCAGGCGGTAGACCCGGAGCGGTTCGACCGGGAGCCGCCAGACCGAGGTCAGCAGGTAGTGGTTGGTGTCCACGCCGGCTACGGCAGGTCGAGCTGGCCGGCTTCGGTGAACGGGAAGAACGGGTTGTGCGCCAGCTCCCAGAGGTGCCCGTCCGGGTCCTCGAAGTAGCCCGAGTAGCCGCCCCACTCGGTGGCGGCCGGAGGCTTGACCACGGTGGCGCCGGCCTCGACCGCGACCTTCAGGGCCGCGTCCACCTGCTCGGTGGACTCGAGGTTGACCGCCAGCGTGACGCCGCGGAACGAGGGCTCGCCGATCGCCGGGACGCCCGCGTCGGCGGCCAGCTCCTCGGTCGGGAACAGGCCGAGCGCCGAGTCCGCGGTGCGGAACCAGACGATGCTGTCGTTGGAGGCGGCGGAGCGCGACCAGCCGAGCGCCTGGTAGAAGGCGGTGCTGGCGGCCAGGTCGGTCACCCCGAGGGTGACGATGCTGATCCGGGCGGGGAAGGCCGGAGTGGCTGCGGTCATACCTTCCAGAGTAGGCAAGGCTACTGACAATCCGGGGCGGACGGGGCCGGGACGCCGGGCTGCCAACCGTACGAGCGAAGCTGATGGCCCAGCAGACCCGGGCCCCGTATCGTGGGGCGGACGCGGCGCGGGGTGCCGGGCCAGGCCCGGTGCGGTCGGTCGTGAACGACGGTCAGGCGAGCACGCGGGGGTGCGGCAGAGGATGACGAGGCAGAACGCGACCAGGCCCCAGGAGCCCGAGGACTACTACGCCGACCACGAGGAGCACAGCCGTCGGGTGCTCGCGGACGCGGACTTCCCGGTCTACGGGGTCGACCGTTCGGAGCGTGGCCCGGGCCTGCACCGGGCCGACCCGGCGCGCGCCGGGCTGGGCGCGCCCCTCGCGATCCCCGATCCGCCGGAGGACAGCGACGCGCTCGCCGAGTACGAGGTGCGGAACGGCCGGCTGGGCTGGGTCGAGGTCCGCTCGGGCGACTGGAGTTCCGCCGACGGCCCCTATGTGACGGTCCGTACCTACCGCCCCGGTGCCGAGCAGCAGCCGCTGCCGGAGCTGGAGGACGTGGTCGAGGACGAACGCGACCGGGTCTACGAGCAGTTGGAGATCGACGAGGGCGACGGCCCGGGTGCGGTCCGGGCGCTGCGGGAGTGGATCACGGTCGAGGGCGAGCCCCGGGCGGTGCAGATCCACGAGGACCGCCGCCCTGAGGGCGAGACCCCGGCCCCGGTCTGGGCGGGCCGGCTGCGGGTGGACGGCGTGACCGTCCAGGTGACCGGGCGCGGTGTCCCGCCGGGCGGGGTGGAGCTGCGCCGGATCGAGGATTTCGAGAAGTACGTGCTCGGCCGTACCGACCTGATGCGCAAGCTGGCCCGCCAGCAGGCCCAGCGGGCCATCCTGGAGGAGCGCGAACTCCCGCCGGTGGCCGGGCTCGAGGCGCACCGGGCGGTGGTCGAGCACGCGGTGCACGAGGCGGTGGCGCTGGCCGCGCAGGCCCGGGCCCGGCGGGTGCCGAGACTGCCCCGGCGGCTGCGCGGCGAGGCCGGCGCGGTGCGCTGGGAGGCGGCCGTCCGGCAGCAGATGCGGCTGGCCTCGGAGAGCAGGGACGAGGCGGGCGACGCGGTCACCGCGATGGTGAACCACCTGACCAGGCTGGCCCAGAACACCGACTGGGCGATCGGCACGCCGGAGGGCCGGGCCGCCGTCGAGGAGGTCATCCGGTTCACCGCGTTCGCCAGCGAGGTGCCCAGTCTCCCGGCCCAACGGGCCTGGGAGCGGCTCTGGTTGGGCGGCGCACCGCGCACCCCGGGCAGTGCGCCGGTGACCGAGGAGGCCTGGTTGACCGCCTGGGAGCAGTGGCGGGTCGAGCGGGTCGAGCGCTGACCGGTCGGCGGGGCCCGGAAACTGACGGACCGTATCCGAGGTGACGATGTCCCGTCCGTTTGTTCGGATACGGTCCGCAAATCACCACCCGATGGCGGTGTCGGGTTCACCCGGGGTTCACTGCGGCCCCGGAGTCTGCTGGTCGGCGGCGGCCCACCCCGTCGTCACCGAGCGCGCCGTCGGCCGGGACCGTCCGGACAGCGGCCTCACCTCACAGGAGTGCCTACATGTCGCTGTCCCGTCGGGACTTCGTCAACCGTTCCACCGCCATCGGGGCCGGCGTCCTGATCGCCGGCAGTGCCGAGGTGCTGGCCACCGCTCCCGGCGCCATCGCCGCGCCCTCCGGAGGCGAGACCCCCGCCGCCGAGTCCGCCGAGGCGGCCCGCCGCGCCACCGGTTACGGCGAGCTGATCGCCGACCCGAAGGGCGTCCTCGCGCTGCCCCGCGGCTTCAAGTACCAGGTGATCACCCAGACCGGTGTGACCAAGCTGGTCACCGGCGAGTCCACCCCGAGCAACCACGACGGCACCGCCTCCTTCGAGGGCAAGCACGGCGCCACCCTGCTGGTGGTGAACCACGAGCTGGCCGGCGCCCGCGCCAACTGGCCGCACCCGGTGCCGCTGCTGGACGGCTACGTCTACGACTCCGGCGCGGCCGGCGGCTGCACCGTGGTCGAGGTCAAGCGGGGCGGCAAGGAGGTCCGCGAGTGGGTCGGCATCGCCGGCACCGCGACCAACTGCGCCGGTGGCGCCACCCCGTGGGGCACCTGGCTGTCCGGTGAGGAGACCGAGGACAAGGCCGGCAAGAACGGCTTCCTCAAGGACCACGGCTACATCTTCGAGGTCGACCCGAACGACCAGGCGGCCAACCGCGACCCGCAGCCGATCAAGGCGCTCGGCCGGTACGCCCACGAGGCGGTCGTGGTGGACCAGAAGCGCGGCCACCTCTACCTGACCGAGGACGCCTCGAACCCGAACGGCCTGCTGTTCCGCTGGACCCCGCCGGCCGGCTTCAAGCACGGCAAGGGCAAGCTCCGCAAGCTGGCCGCCGACGCGGGCAAGCTGGAGGCGTTCAAGGTCTTCGACTCGCACGGCACCTTCATCGACGACCTG
Organism: Kitasatospora sp. NBC_00070; assembly: GCF_045041205.1. Classification (NCBI taxonomy): domain Bacteria; kingdom Bacillati; phylum Actinomycetota; class Actinomycetes; order Kitasatosporales; family Streptomycetaceae; genus Kitasatospora; species Kitasatospora sp. NBC_00070. The sequence goes on from NZ_CP108247.1 coordinate 5,508,239, forward strand.
TCCCGGGTCACCAAGGTCGGCACCACCTACGGCGTGGACTGGGTGAACGTCCCGGACCGCGACGCCAAGACGGTCTCCGTGCGCAAGCAGTTCACGGAGGGTCAGGTCACCCGCGCCCGCAAGCTCGAGGGCATGTGGTGGGGCGACAACGGCTTCTACTTCGTCTCCAGCTACGCCCGCACCGAGAGCCCGGGCGCGGCGCACGACGGCCAGGTCTGGTTCTACAACCCGACCCGTCGCACCATGACCCTCAAGCTGCTGCTCGGCGTCAACACCGACGTGATGGGCGACCACGGCAACTACGACGGCCCGGACAACATCACCGTCTCGCCGTACGGCGGCCTGGTGATCGCCGAGGACGGCGAGGGTGTCTCGCACCTGTTCGGCACCACCGAGGAGGGGCGGACGTACCCGATCGCCCGTAACGACCTCAACATCGGCACCGCCGAGAAGCCGGAGTTCAGCGAGTTCACCGGGGTGAACTTCTCCGAGGACGGCGAGACCCTGTTCGCCAACATCCAGGTGCCCGGCATCCTGGTCGCGATCACCGGCCCGTGGTGGCGGCTGCGCCACCGCAGCGGCCACGGCTACAACGACTGATCACCGCGCACCGACGGCTGATCACCGCGCACCGACGGCTGCCCGCCGACCGCTCCGGTCGGCGGGCAGCCGTCGTCTCAGGGGTGCCCCTGGTCCGGCTCGGCCGGCAGCCTGAGCTGGAGCATCGCCAGCAGCCGCTGCTGCGGCTGGGCCAGGTCGATGCCGGTCAACTGCTCGGCCCGGCGCACCCGGTAGCGCAGCGTGTTGGGGTGGATGTGCAGGGCGTCGGCCGCCACCCTGACCTCGCCGAGCGCGTCCAGCCAGGCCAGCACCGACTCGGCCAGCCGGGTGCCGTGCCGCAGGTCGTACCCGGTGAGCGCGGTCAGCCGGGGGTCGCGCAGGCCGCCGCGGTCCTGGAGCAGCGCCAGCACCTCGCTCACCAGCACCTCGGCCTGCACGTCGATCAGCGCCGCCACCTCGGTGGCCACCCCGCCGCGCCCCATCGCGTCCAGGATCCGGTCGGCCTGCGCCCGGGACTCGGGCACCGCCGCCAGCCCGTCCACGGTGGAGCCGATCGCCGCCCGCAGCCGCACCCCGAGGTGCTCCCGGGCCGCCGCCACCGCTTCCTGCGCCCAGTCCCGGACGGTGGCCATCGGCAGCCCGGCGGGCAGTTCGGGCAGCAGTACGTACACCCGGGAGTCGATCGGGGCGAGCAGGGCCGAGCGGTGCCGGGCCGCGGTGTGCACCGAGATCAGGCCGGTCACCTCGGCCCGGGTGAGCTCCAGGTCGGACCCTTCGGACGGTGAACTCGCCGCGTACGCCAGCACGGTGGCCGGGCGGCGGAGCTCCAGGCCGAGGTGGGTGGCCAGCGACTGCGGCCCGGTGGAGCCCTCCAGCAGACCGGTCAGCAGGGTCTGGGTGAGCCGGACGTCGGCCGACAACTCCCGCCGCCGACGGACCAGTTGGGCGGCCGCCACCCGGGCCGCGCCGACCAGCGCCTGGTCCGCCAGCGGGGCCAGCGGCCGGGAGCTCTCCTGCACCCAGATGGTGCCCAGCGGCTGCGCCCCGGCCCGGATGCCGATCGCCAGCCGGCGCCGGATGCCGAGCTCCGGGTGCGGGTCGATCCGGATCACCGTGTCGGAGCTGCGCAGGTGCTGGAAGATGCCCCACTCGCGGAGCTTGGACAGGTACGGCTCGGGCCCCTGCCAGCCCAGGATGGAGAGCCGCCGCAGGTCGTCCACCTCGTCGCTGTCCGAGGAGCGCGAGTACGCCAGCACCCGGCTGGAGGTGTCCTCGATGCTGACGATCCCGCCGGTCAGCGCGGCCACCGTCTGGGCCAGCGAGAACAGGTCGCCGGTGTTGTGCTCGGCGGTCTCCGGGGCGTCCGGGCCGGCGATGATCGCCCGGGCCAGCGAGTCCAGGTGCTCCCAGCGGGTCTCCCGGCGCACGCTCAGCAGTGCCACGCCCGCCTCGGTGGCCGCTTCGCGCAGCGCGTCCGCCTGGCCGGGGGCGTCCAGCTTCACCGCGACCGCCGCCGCCTTCGCCCGCCCGGCCGCCCGCAGCGCGGGCAGTGCGGCCCGGCCGCGCGCGCCGATCGCCAGCACCAGCTCGCCGGGCTGCGCGGTGGCCGGGTCCTCCGGATCCAGGATCGCCACGTCCCGCACCGGGACGTCGAGACCGGCCGGCGCCGCCTGCAGCTCGACCAGCGGCTCGCCCAGCGCCATCAGCAGTTGGCGCAACGGCAGTCCCGGGCCGGTCATCGGCCCGCCCTCGTGGATTCCCCGGTCTGTGTCGGCACGGAACCGACTTTAGTCGCGTTCCGGACAGCTCTTCATCCGGTCCGACAACTCCGAACGGATGACTTTGGCCGCCTGGCCAATCTGTTGCCCGGGGCGGCCGGGCTAGCGTTTGGTCGTGGCCGGAGTGCGACCCTCACCGGCCTTCCCGTGACGAGAAGGAGAGCGCGCGCTCATGGATGCTGTGACCCAGGTCCCCGCGCCGGTGAACGAGCCGGTCCACAGCTACGCCCCGGGGAGCCCCGAACGGGCCCGGCTCGAGGCCAAGCTGAAGGAGCTGGGCGGCCAGGAGCCGGTCCAGCTGACCATGACGATCAACGGGGAGCGCCGCATGGGCGGCGGCTCCGAGTTCCACGTCGTCCAGCCGCACAACCACGCGGCACGGCTCGGCACGCTGCGCAACGCCACCCAGGACGACGCGCGCGAGGCCATCGACACTGCCCTGGCCGCAGCCCCGGCCTGGCAGGCGCTCTCCTTCGACTCCCGGGCCGCGATCTTCCTGAAGGCCGCCGACCTGCTGGCCGGCCCCTGGCGCGAGACGCTGGCCGCCGCCACCATGCTCGGCCAGTCCAAGACCGCGCAGCAGGCGGAGATCGACACCCCCTGCGAGCTGGTCGACTTCCTGCGCTTCAACGTGCACTTCGCCCGGCAGATCATCGCCGAGCAGCCGATCTCCTCCGAGGGCGTCTGGAACCGCAGCGACCACCGTGCGCTGGAGGGCTTCGTCTACGCGATCACGCCCTTCAACTTCACCGCCATCGCGCTCAACCTGCCCACCGCCCCGGCCCTGATGGGCAACGTGGTGCTGTGGAAGCCCTCCCCGACCCAGCAGTTCTCCGCGCACCTGCTGATGCAGCTGCTGGAGGCGGCCGGTCTGCCCAAGGGCGTCATCAACATGGTCACCGGTGACGGCAAGGACGTCTCCGAGGTCGCGCTCAAGCGCCCCGAGCTGGCGGGCATCCACTTCACCGGCTCCACCGCGACCTTCCAGCACCTGTGGCGCGAGGTCGGCGCGAACATCGCCAACTACCGCAGCTACCCGCGGATCGTCGGCGAGACCGGCGGCAAGGACTTCCTGGTCGCCCACCCGTCCGCCGACCCGGCGGTGCTGAAGACCGCGATGACCCGCGGCGCCTTCGAGTTCCAGGGCCAGAAGTGTTCGGCGCTGTCCCGTGCCTACGTCCCGGCCTCGCTCTGGGCCGAGATCAAGGACGACTTCCGGGACGAGGTGGACGGCCTGACCATGGGTGACGTCACCGACCTGACGAACTTCATGAGCGCCGTCATCGACGACCGCTCGTTCGCCAAGAACAAGGCCGCGATCGACCGCGCCCAGGCCGACCCGGCCGTCGAGGTGCTGGCCGGCGGCACGTACGACGACTCGGTCGGGTACTTCGTCCGCCCGACCGTGCTGGTCTGCTCCGACCCGGCCTCCGAGTACTTCAAGGACGAGTACTTCGGCCCGATCCTCTCGGTCCTCGTCTACCAGGACGACGAGTACGACGCGATGCTGACCCAGATGGAGTCGGTCTCCAGCTACGCGCTGACCGGTGCGATCATCGCCCAGGACCGCGAGGCCGTCCAGCACGCGATGCTGAAGCTCCGCAACGCGGCGGGCAACTTCTACATCAACGACAAGCCGACCGGCGCCGTGGTCGGCCAGCAGCCCTTCGGCGGTGCCCGGGCCTCCGGCACCAACGACAAGGCCGGCGCCAAGCAGAACCTGATGCGCTGGACGTCGACCCGCTCGATCAAGGAGACGTTCGTCCCGCCGACGGACTACCGCTACCCGCACATGGGCTGACCAGCCCACCCGTCGCCTGCCGCCACCCTTCTTGGGACGCGCTGCGCGCGGCACCTCCCTGGGGCGGCGGCAAACACCCTCAGCCGCCGCCCCGCCCCCTTCTTCCTCCGCTGAAACATCGCCAGGAGTACCGATGCTCCGTTCCGCCCTCCTCGCCGCCTCCCGCTCCCCGCAGGTGCGCACGGTCGTCGAGAAGTTCCCGCCCACCCACGCGATAGTCGAGCGCTTCGTCGCCGGTGAGCAGCTCGACCAGGCGGTCACCGCGACCGACGAACTGATCGCCACCGGCCGCAAGGTGACCCTGGACCACCTGGGCGAGGACACCAAGGACGCCGAGCAGGCGGCCGGCACCGCCGAGGCGTACGAGCACCTGCTCAGCGCGCTCAAGGACACCGGCCTGGCCGCCGACGCCGAGGTCTCGGTCAAGCTCTCGGCGGTCGGTCAGTTCCTGCCGGTGGACGGCGAGAAGATCGCGCTGGAGAACGCCCGGCGGATCTGCGCCGCGGCCGCCGACGCGGGCACCACGGTCACCCTGGACATGGAGGACCACACCACCACCGACTCCACCCTGTCGATCGCCCGCGAGCTGCGCGCCGACTTCCCGTGGCTCGGCGTGGTGCTCCAGGCGTACCTGCGCCGCACCGAGGCGGACTGCCGCGACCTGGCCACGGCCGGGTCCCGGGTGCGGATCTGCAAGGGCGCCTACAAGGAGCCCGAGTCGGTCGCCTTCCAGGGCAAGCACGAGGTCGACCTCGCGTACGTCCGCGCCCTCAAGGTGCTGATGGCCGGCGAGGGTTACCCGATGGTTGCCTCGCACGACCCGAACATGATCAAGATCGCCGGTCAGCTGGCCGAGTGGCAGGGCCGTGGCCGGGACAGCTTCGAGTACCAGATGCTCTTCGGCATCCGTCCCGAGGAGCAGCTCCGGCTCGCCGAGGCCGGCAACACCATGCGGGTCTACCTCCCGTACGGCCAGGAGTGGTACGGCTACTTCATGCGCCGGCTCGCCGAGCGCCCGGCCAACCTGACCTTCTTCCTGCGCGCGATGGCCACCCGGGGCTGACGGGTGACGGCCGGAGGGGCCGGGGGCGGCGACCGCCCCCGGCCCCTCCGGCGTCCGGTCAGAGCATCGCGCCGGCCGGCTTGACCATCGCGCGGGCGGTCTTGGCGCTGACGTACTCGCCGATCGCGGTCATCACCCACTCGCCGGAGTACTGCCTGACCAGCTTGCACATCACCACGCCGGTCTGCGCCTCCGAGGAGGTCAGGTCGAAGCGGACCAGCTCCTGGCCGGAGCCGGCGTCCAGCAGGCGGCAGTAGGCGTTCTGGACGGCGGTGAACTTCTGGCCGGAGAAGGAGTTCACCACGAAGACCAGGCCGCAGACCTCCGGCGGCAGGCCCTCCAGGTGGACGGTGATCGACTCGTCGTCGCCCGCGCCCTCGCCGGTGAGGTTGTCCCCGGAGTGCGCGATCGCGCCGTTGAAGATCGAGAGCTTCATGAACCAGGCGGTCTCGATCTTGTTCCGCTGGGCGTCGAAGGCGATGCAGGAGGCGTCCAGGTCGACGTTGCGGCCGCCGGCGGCCGGCTCCCAGCCCAGGCCCATCCGGACCGCGGAGAGGAACGGCTTGCCGTTCTTCTCCAGCGAGACCGAGCCGCCCTTGGCCAGGCTGACCTTGCCCTTGTCCAGGGTGACCTTGGTGAGCGAGGCCGGGACGGCGGGCGGCGTGACCGGCTTGGGCGGCGCGGAGGCGCCGGCCGGTGCGACGGGGGCGGCCGCCGGCATCGGCGGCGGCGCGGGGGAGTCGTCCACCGAGACGCCGAAGTCGGTGGCGATCCCGGCCAGCCCGTTGGCGTAGCCCTGGCCGACCGCGCGGACCTTCCAGGCGCCGGCCCGCAGGTAGATCTCGACCACCACCAGGGCGGTCTCCCGGGTCAGCCGGGGCGGGGTGAAGGTGACCAGCACCGCGCCGGTGTCGGCGTCCCGCAGGGTGGCGGTCGGCTCGGTGCCCGCGAAGGTGGCCCCCGCCTCGTCCAGGCTGGCCGTCACCACGATCTTCTCGATCCCGGCCGGCACCGCGGCGGTGTCCACGGTGATCGCGTCGGGCGAGCCGGTGGAGGCCGGACGGTGCGTCACGCCGGGCCCGTTCGGCGCGTTGAAGAAGACGAAGTCGGCGTCCGAGCGGACCTTGCCGGACTCGGTCAGCAGCAGCCCCGAGACGTCCAGCGCCTTCGGTGCGGTCACCTCGACCGTCACCCGGGCCGCGGTCAACGGTGCGTTGCCGCCCTGAGTCAGGACCGTCGTCACTGTGCTCCTCCTGATACGCGCTCAACTGTCCGGTGTACCTGCCCCGAGCCTAGCCAACGGACGGCCCGTCCGACCCGGCCAGGCACCGTGTGGCGACCGCTCTCTCCCGCCGGGGAGAGGCTCTCAGCGGAATGCCCTTGAACGGGCCGCCGAGCTGGGGAAGCATGCAGGGATGCCAGCTCTCCAACGTACCGAGGCACGCACCCGTGCCCGACTCCTCCAGGTGCACGGCTACGCCATCGACCTCGACCTGACCCGGGGCGAGACGGTGTTCGGCTGCACCACCGTGATCCGGTTCGGCAGCGCCGAGGCCGGTGCCGAGACCTTCCTCGACCTCCGGCCGCGGACCCTGCACCGGGCCGTGCTGAACGGCACCGAACTCGACCCGGCCGCCCTGGACGGCAACCGGCTGCGGCTCACCGGCCTGCTGGCCGAGAACGAGCTGCGGCTGGAGACCGACCAGGACTACTCCAGCACCGGCGAGGGCCTGCACCGCTACACCGACCCCGCCGACGGCGCGGTCTACCTGTACGCGACCTGCGGGCCCGACCTGGCTCCGCTGGTCTTCCCCTGCTTCGACCAGCCCGACCTCAAGGCGCCGCTGACCGTGGCCGCCACCGCCCCGGCCGACTGGACGGTGCTCGCCAACGGCGCGGGCAAGCAGGTCGCCGCCGGGCGCTGGGAGTTCGAGCCCACGCTGCCGATCTCCACCTACCTGTTCACCGTGGTGGCCGGCCCGCTGCACTCGGTGTACTCCGAGCACGACGGCATCCCGCTCGGCCTGCACGGCCGCCGGGCGCTGGCCGCCGACCTGGACCGGGAGGCCGCCGAGCTGTTCGAGGTGACCGCCGCCTCCTTCGACCGGCTGCACCAGCTCTTCGACCAGCGCTACCCGTTCGGCCGCTACGAGCAGGCCTTCATGCCCGAGTTCAACTGGGGCGCGATGGAGAACCCGGGCTGTGTGGTGTTCGCCGAGGACATGCTCTTCCACTCCGCGCCGACCGAGGCCGAGCGGACCACGCGGGCCATGGTGGTGGCGCACGAGATGGCCCACATGTGGTTCGGCGACCTGGTCACCCTGCGCTGGTGGGACGACATCTGGCTGAACGAGTCCTTCGCCGAGTACCTGGGCTACCGGGTGACGGCCGAGGCCACCCGCTTCACCAGCTCCTGGAGCGGCTTCGCGGTCAAGCGCAAGGGCTGGGGTTACGACGCCGACCAGCGCTCCACCACCCACCCGATCGCCGCGAGCGGGGTGGAGAGCGTCGCCGAGGCGATGAGCAACTTCGACGGCATCTCCTACGCCAAGGGCGCCGCCGCGCTGCGCCAGCTGGTCGCCTGGCTGGGCGACGAGGCGTTCTTCGCGGGCATCAACGAGCACTTCGCCAGGCACCGCCTCGGGAACGCCGAACTCTCGGAGTTCCTGGACGTGTTGGCGCAGAGCAGCGGCCGGGACGTGCACGGCTGGGCCGAGCGCTGGCTGCGTACCAGCGGGGTCGACACGCTGCGCCTGGCGGTGCGGCACGACGGCGAGCGGGTGCTCTCGGCCGAGCTGGTGCCGGACGGCAGCCGTCCGCACCTGGTCGGCCTGGGCGTCTTCGACCTGGACGGCACCGGCCGCCCGGTGCTGCGCGAGTCCTTCGAGGTGGAGGTCGAGCCGGGTCGGCCGACCGCCCTGCCGCAGCTGGCCGGCGCCCCGCGCCCGGCCCTGCTGCTGCCCAACTTCGGCGACCTCAGCTGGGCGAAGATCCGACTGGACGAGGACTCCTGGCGGACCGTCGCCTCCGCGCTCTCGCGGATCGAGGACCCGCTGACCCGGGCGGTGCTCTGGGAGCACGCCCGGGACCTCACCCGGGACGGCGAACTGCCGCCCGCCGCCTACCTGGACCTGGTCGCCGCGCACCTGCCCGGCGAGCCGGTGGACGCCATCGTGGAGGCGGTGCTGACCTTCTGCCGGCTCCGCCTGCTGCCCTGCCTGGCACCGGCCGACCGGCCGGCCGCCGAGGCCCGGGTGGCCTCGGCGGCCCGGGAGCTGCTGGCCCGGCCGGAGGCCGACCAGGGGCTGCGGCTGGCGGCGCTGAAGTCCGCGATCGAGAACGCGACCGGCCCCGAGCAGCTCGCCGAGCTGGAGGGCTGGCTGGCGGACGGCGCGTACGGGACGGAGCTCAGCGCCTCGCTGCGCTGGGCCGGGCTGGTCCGGCTGGCGGCGCAGGGTGTGATCGGCGAGGAGCGGATCGCGGTCGAGCTGGCCGCCGACCCCGGGCTGACGGCCTCCGAGGGGGCCGCCCGGGCCCGGGCCGCGCTGCCCGAGGTCGAGGCCAAGGAACGGGCCTGGGCGCTGCTGTTCGACTCGGCGGGCGGGCTCTCCAACGCCCAGCTGAACGCGACCGCCCAGGGGTTCTGGCAGTCGGGCTCCGAGCAGGTGCAGGGCGCCTACCTGGAGCGCTACTTCGCCGAGATCGGGTCGGCGGGTGCGCGGGGTGACATGACCGCCCGTCTGCTGGCCGGCAGCCTGTTCCCGACCGGACAGTCCACCCCGGAGGCCGTCGCGCTGGCCGAACGGACGCTGGCGGACGACGGGTTGAGCCCGGCGCTGCGCCGGGTGCTGACCGACCAGGTGGACGACCTGGCCCGGGCGGCCCGGATCCGGGGCTGACCGGTCCGTGGTGGCCCGGGGCGACCCGGGTCACCACGGGACCCCACCAGCTCAGGGACTCAGCCGAAGACGCCCCGGACGGCCACCGCGCGCGGCTCGTCCTGCAGCCCGAACGCCGAGGCGGTCCAGGTCTCCTCGGGCACCGGGACCTGACGGGTGACCGGCGGGTCCACCGGGGAGGCCGCGCCGTGCACGGCGAAGACGTACGTGCCGGGCTCGACGTCCAGGCCCGGGGCGAGGGTGAAGCGGTAGATCACCGTGCCGCGGTCCTGGAGCACCGTCACCACGGTGCCCGGCAGGTTGCTCCAGGGCAGCGTGCCCGGCAGCGCGGTCGGCCGTTCGAGCCGGAACTCGACCAGCAGGGCGGTGACCGCCGAGGCCACCTTCAGTTCCAGGGTGTGCCGGGTGCCCGAGAGGCCGAGCGGCCGACGCTCGGCGAGCCCGGTCAGCACCTCCGGCGCCTTGGCGACCGGGGCGCCGTCGGGCGGGGCGGCGGCGATCGGCGGCCGGGTGGGGCTGTGGTCGGGCACCGGGCCGAGGGTCGGCGCGGTCGACGGCTCGGCGGGGCCCGACGCGGCCGGGGAGCCGGCCGGCACGGTGGCGCCGGTGGTCGGCGACGGCGCGGCCGAGCTCCGGGACGGCGAGGGCCCGGCGGTGACCGGGCGGGCCGGGGGCTGGCTGGTCCTGGCCGTGGGGACAACGGTGGTGGCCGTCGGTTCGGGCGTGGCCGGGATGCCCGCCGCCTGCTGCGGGACCGAGTCCGGGCTCGGGGCGGGCGGGCTGGCGCCGACGCTGGAGATCCGGGGCGGTCGGCCGACCTGCTGCTGCTGGCTGACCAGCCAGGTGGTGGCCACACTGATCCCGACCACGGTGGACATCGCCATCGCGGCACCGGAGAACCGGAAACCGGGCAGCCGGAAGCGGGCCCCGACCGGCTTCGGCCGACCGTGCCTGGCCTGCCGCTCGCCGGGCTCGGCGACCCGCACCGTGCCGCTCTCCTCGCGGAGCATCGACTCGCCCCCTCCCCACCGTCCGGGCATGACACCGCCCGGGCGTGGGCAGAGTGCTGGAGAGACTACCAGCGGTCACCTGACGGTCCGCCAGGCCCGGGGTGAAACAGCTTGGTGACACTTCCGCTCCGTCAGCTCGGCCTCCTCCGACGGCTGTTGGGAGCGGTTGCAACCTCCTTGCAACCGTTGCAAGGACGGGCGCACTGCAGCAGGCTGGGCTGAACCCCAGCCGCCTCGGAGAGATCGTCATGCCGCGCGACCCACTGTCAGCAGCCTCGAACCCGCCGTTCGCCGCCACCCCCACGGGCGACGAGGCGGTCCGACCCGACATCGTGCCCGGGCCGGTGGAGGAGATCCTGATGTTGCGGATCGCACTTGACGAGGACTCGGTGGGCGAGGTGCGCACCCGGTTCCGCTACGACCCGGACCGGCCTTACGAGGTGCTGCTCACCTTCCACCTGGGCCGCTCGGACGAGGCGGACTGGGTGTTCTCCCGTGACCTGCTCCGGGACGGCCTGCAGAGCCTGAGCGGCCAGGGCGACGTCAAGCTCTGGCCCGCGTACTGCCCCTGTCACGGCTCGACCCTGCACCTGGCGCTCGAATCCCCGCACGGCCAGGCCCTGTTGGAGGTCTCCAAGCCCCGGGTCAAGGCCTGGCTGGACCGCACCTACGCCTGTGTCTCGGCCGAGGACGAAGCGGCCGCCGGGCCGACCGACGACCAGCTCGCCGCCCTGCTCGCGGAGAGCTGACCGGCCCTACGGCCAGGCGCTGACGCAGCCCGCCCCCGGCAGCTGGAGCGTCCCGCGCAGCAGGTCGGCCCGCAGCTCCCGGACGGCCGGGGCGGAGGAGGTCGGCAGCAGGTCGTACGGGTCGTCCGGCGGCAGCACCGAGACCTCGGCGGACCGGCTGAGCCGGTACGGGCGGTGGTCCAGCAGCCCGCCCAGGTAGCGCCGCAGCCGGGACACCTCGGCCCGGACGGTGACCGTCCTGGCCGGGTCGCCGAACAGCGCCTCGGCGAGCTGGGCCGCGCTCAGCCCGTCCCGGTGCACCGCGAGCAGCAGGACCAGCTCGGCGTGCCGGGGGCTGAGCGCGTGCGACCAACTGCCCACCGCACCACGGACGCCCAGCTCGGGCCGGGTGCTCCGGCGCAGGTCCAGGGTGAGCCTGGCGCCCTCGGTCTGCTCGGCCAGCGCGTCCGCACCGGTGCCGCCGTCGAGCGGGCGGATCAGCCAGCCGTCGGCCAGCGGTTCCACCGCGCACTCGCCGATGCTGGGCAGCCAGAGCCGGGGCGAGGAGCCGAGCCCCTCGGCCGGCAGCCGGAGCCGGGGGACCGGTGGCAGACCGACGGTGGCGGCCGTCCAGCCCGCGCTGTCCACCACCAGGGCCGGCTGGTCGACCCGGGCCAGCAGCGGGGCGGCCACCGTGCGCAGCTGGTGCAGCGCCTCCAGCTGACGGGCCCTCAGCTCGGCCTCGGCCAGTCGGGCGGCGGTGGCGGCGAGCGGCAGCAGGTAGGGCGCCATCGAGTGGGCCGGGCCGCTGAGGTTGACCGCGCCGAGCAGCTGCCCGGTGCGCGGGTCGTGGATCGGGGCGGCCACGCAGGTCCAGCCGTGGTGGCTGCGCAGGTAGTGCTCGGCGGAGTGCACCTGCATCGGACGGCGGACCCGCAGGGCCATCCCGATCCCGTTGGTGCCCACCTCGTCCTCGACCCAGCGGGCGCCGGTCTCGAAGCCGATGCCGTCGGCGGTGCGCAGCAGCGGGCGCTCGCCCTCGTGCCAGAGCACGTGGCCCTCGCCGTCGCTGATCGCCAGGATCAGCGGGACTCCGGTGGTGGGCAGCAGCAGGGTGGAGCGGAGCACCGGGAGGATGTCGGAGAGATGGGTCTCCCGGCGGCGGTGCTCGACCTCGGCCAGGCTCAGCCGGTAGGCGTTCCGGCCGCGTTCGGGGTCCAGCCCGAGCCGGCGCAGCCGCTCCCAGGAGTCCCCGATCTCCGGCCGGGGCTCGGAGACCTCGGCGTCACCCGACATCGTCCGGTCGTGCAGGCGGGCCAGATCGAGGGCCTCCGGGGTCCGGCGAGGCTGCGGGACCGCGCGATGACTCTCCAGCAAACCGGTGCCTCCCCGTCCCGTGGTGTCCCGAGACAGGGTACGGCCGTCGGCCCGTCGATTGGGGGGCTTGGCAAATCTTTCGACCGTTCGGTATGGAGAAGATCCGACCGGGTCGGCCCGATGTTGTCTGTACAACTCTTGAGGGGCGGTTAATCTCCGCGCCGCCGTTCGGACGTCCGTAGGACACCTGGACGCTCCAGTCTGGCCGCCATGAGAGTCATCGTCGTAGGAGCGGGCGTGCTGGGCACCATGCACGCCTGGCAGGCCGTCGAGCGCGGTCACGAAGTCGTCCACCTGGAGCGCGAGAGCGAGGCGCGGGGCGCCTCGGTGCGCAACTTCGGCCTGGTCTGGGTCAGCGGCCGGGCGGCCGGGGAGGAGCTGGCGGTGGCCCTCCGGGCCCGCGAGCTCTGGGAGGGCATCGGCGCCAAGGTGCCCGGGCTGCACTTCCGGGGCAACGGCTCGCTCACCGTGGTCCGGACCGAGGCCGAGCTCGCGGTGGCCGAGCAGGCCCTGCTGCGGGACGACGCCGAGGCCCGGGGCTACCGGCTGCTGGACGCCGCGCAGACCCGGGCGGCCAACCCGGCCCTGCGCGGCAAGCTGCTCGGTGCGCTGCACTGCGACCGGGACGCCGCCGTCGAGCCCCGGATCGCCCAGCCCGCGCTGCGCGCCGCGCTGGAGGCCACCGGCCGCTACACCTTCCTGCCCGGGCGCGAGGTCCGCGAGGTGGTCGGGGAGAACGCGGTCCGGGACGACCACGGGCAGACCCACCAGGGCGACCTGGTGATCCTCTGCACCGGCGCCTGGCTCGGCGGCCTGGTCCGCGAGCTGGCTCCCGAACTGCCGGTCCGCAAGGTCCGGTTGCAGATGATGCAGACCGACCCGCTGGGCGAGCCGCTGACCACCTCGGTGGCCGACGGCGACAGCTTCCGGTACTACCCCGCCTTCGCCGGCCCCGCGCTGGAGGAGCTGCGCGCCGCCCAGCCGCAGGGGCCGGTGGCGGCCGAGCACAAGATGCAGCTGCTGATGGTCCAGCGCCAGGACGGCGGTCTGACCATCGGTGACACCCACGAGTACGACCAGCCGTTCAACTTCGACGTGGTCGAGGAGCCGTACGAGCACCTGGCCGCCGTGGCCGAGGACCTGCTCGGCCGGCCGCTGCCCCGGATCAGGCACCGCTGGGCCGGGGTGTACGCGCAGTGCGTGGACACCACCCGGGTGGTGCACCGCGAGCAGCTGCGCAGCGGCGTCTGGCTGGTCACCGGGCCCGGTGGGCGCGGGATGACCTGCTCGCCTGCGATCGCCGAGACCACCGCCCAACTCGCCAACCTGTAAGGGTAGTTCTGCAATGACTGACATCACTCTGGTCGTGCTCGACATGGCCGGCACCACCGTGGCCGACGACGGTCTGGTCGAGCGCGCCTTCCAGGCCGCCGCCGACGGGCAGGGCGTCGAGGCCGGCAGCCCGGAGCACCAGCGGATGCTGGCGCACGTCCGGGCCACCATGGGCGAGTCGAAGATCTCGGTCTTCCGCCACCTGTTCGGCGCGGAGGAGAAGGCCCAGCAGGCCAACGTGGACTTCGAGGCCGCCTACCACCGGCTGGTCGACGACGGCCACTGCGCGGCGCTGCCGGGCGCGGCCGAGGCGATCGCCGAACTGCGCGGTGCGGGCCGCAAGGTGGTGCTCACCACCGGCTTCTCCCGGGCCACCCAGGACCGCATCCTGACCGCGCTCGGCTGGCAGGACATCGCCGACCTGACGCTCTGTCCGGCCGAGGCCGGCCGGGGGCGCCCGTACCCCGACCTGGCGCTCACGTCGCTGCTGCGGACCGGGACCGACTCGGTCCGGGAGCTCGCGGTGGTCGGTGACACCGGCTACGACATGCTGACCGGCGTCCGCTCCGGCGCCTCGGTGGTGGCCGGCGTGCTGACCGGTGCGCACGACCGGGAGCGGCTGCTCGCGGACGGGGCCACCCACGTGCTCGGCTCGATCGCGGAGCTGCCCGCGCTGGTGCTGGCCGGCTGACCCTCCCGGAGGTCCGGCCCGGGGCGGTGGGAGCCCCGGACCGGACTGGACCGGGTCGGGTCGGCGGCGACGGTGGGTCGGCCGCCGGCCCGGCCCGGGACGCTGGGTCAGCCGCCGGCCGGGTACCTGATCGGCATCGCGTCGGTCAGCCCGGGCGGCACCACCGCGACCAGTAGGGCGGTCAGTCCGGCGGGGCCCGCGTGCAGCACCGCTCCGCTGTCCAGCGGGCAGACCGCCAGCGCGTTCCGGCGCAGCGGCAGGGTGCTGCCGTCGGGGGTGACCAGGCGGCCGCCGCCGCTGACCACGAACCAGATCTCCTCGGTCCCGGCCCGCCCCCGGCCGTCGATCCGGCTGCCCGGGGTCAGCACCAGGTGGTCCACCGCCTCGGTCTCGCTGTGGAAGAAGCCGCGCCGGGCCAGCGACTGCCCGGTGCCGCGTACGGCGCTGTCGCGCAGGGTGAGCGGGGCCTGCCCCGTCCGAGAGATGATCATGTCGGGCTCCCGTCGGTGATCCGGCGGCCGTCCCGGGCGTTCGGCACCCCCAGGCTGGCGGCGAAGAACCGCAGCGGCAGCCCGTCGGCCAGCAGGGTGACCTCGCTGCCGAGCGGCAGGGTGACGCCGGTGCCGGGCGCCAGCGCCACCTCCGTCCGGCCCGCCCTGGCCCGGCCGGTGCCGTTCAGCACGAACAGGGTGTGCTCCCGGTCGTCGGACCGGAGGGTCTCCTGCTCGCCGGGGCCCAGGGTGACCAGCCGGGCCTCCCGGAGCGGGCCGCTGAGCAGGGTGGTGAGGTCGGCCGGACCGTGCGCCTCGAGGTCGATGACGGTGGCGGTGCTCATGAGGTGCCTTCCGGAGTGACTCGGATCGCCCGTCAGCGTGGTGGCGACGGGCGGGCTGATGACTTCGATGACGATCCAGTCCAGGTCCTCGGTGCCCGGGTTGTTCAGCCGGTGCCTGGTCCCGACCGGGTTGGTGATCAGGGTGCCGGGACCGACCGGGTGCAGCCGGCCGTCGAGCAGCAGCTCCCCCTGGCCGGAGACCACGAAGTAGAGCTCCTCGGTCCGGCTGTGGTGGTGCACGCCGCACTCGGCCCCGGGCGGCAGGGTGGAGATCTCGATCGCCTCCCAGGTGCCCTCCAGACCGCGCCTGCGGGCCAGGCACTTCCAGCGCGCGACGGCCTGGCCGCCGTGCATCGCGTACACGTCGGAGGCGCCGCCGGGCGCCGCGACGATCAGTTCGTCGGCGTACTCGACCGCCGTGACGGGGTGGGTCGACCACATGCCGTTCTCCTCCTCGGATCCGCGGACGGGGTGTCGTTCTGCTCCCCATCGTGCGGAGCCCGCTGTCCCGGACGCCTGGGGCAGGCGTCACCAGACGGTCCCGGTCCGGGGGAGGCTTCCTCTGACAGGGACGCGTCGATGTGCGAACATGTCGACCGCGCAAGCGATCTGACGATCTGCCAGGGGGACTCGCATGATCAGAACGGGTACGTCTTGAGTGGCGGGGCGGGCGGTGCGGCCGACCTGTGGTCGGCCCGTGCCGCCCGGGGGTGACGGTGGACCGGCGGGAGCCCGGCATCCTGGTGGGTGCCGACGGCGCGGGCGGGCACACCGCCTGGGCCGCGCTGCGGATCACACCGGCCCCGGGGCCGGACGCGCACCGGGGCCGGGTCGAGGCTCGGGACGGGGCCGCGGCCGGGGGCGCCGAGCTGGCCTGGCTGTCCGCGCGCTGCCGTCCCGGCGGCCGGTTCGAACTGCGCTGCACCGGCGGTACGGGCGGCCCGCTCCGGGTCGTCCTGCTCGCCCGGGCGGACGCCCCGACCCCGGCCGCGGCGGTCGCCGCCGCCCGGGCCGTGCTGGCCGGTCCGGCCGGGCCGTCCAGCCGGCTGGTCGGTGAACCGGTGGACGTGACCGCCGAGTTGACCGCCCTGACGGCGGACGGCCGCCCGCCCGCGACGGCGGACCTGCGGGAGATCCGGAAGCGGATCGACGTCCGGACCATCGCCCGGGCCGGCTCGCCCCGCCGGCAGGCCGCCACCGCCGCCCGGCTGGTGCCGAGCGGCCGGTCCTGGCGGCTGCTCTGGGCCGAGCTTGCCGGGCAGCCGGTGCCCACCACCCTCTCGGTGGCCCTGGAACCGGTCCAACTGCGCCCCGAGGCCGGGCTGTTGTTCCACCAGTTCGCCGAGCTGTACACCCGGCTGGCCGGTCCGCCGTGGCAGCAGGGCGGCCGCCGGGGCGACCCGGCGGCCGAGGCCGGCCGGGAGTTCTTCGAGGACGCGATCCGCCGCTACCTCGGCCCGGTCTTCCGGCTGCGGATCACCCTGGCCGCTGCCGGCCCGCTGCCTCCCGGCCTGACCCAGCTGGCCGCCGACCAGATCGGCGGCGCGGCCCTGACCCCCGTCCCGTCCGAACGCGGCCTGGCCTGGCGCAACTTCACCACCCTCGCCCTCGACCCGCTGCCCTGGACCCACCGCCCCCCGGTCCACCCGGGCGACTGGGGCGACGTCGAACGCGAACTCTCGGGCCTGGTCGACCGCCAGGAGGCAGCAGCCGCCTTCCGGCTCCCGCCCCCGTACCCCGACGACCCCGGCCACCCGTCCTAGCGGGCGGCGGACCAGGATGGGGGCGGTGCCGGGGCGGCCCGGCCGTTCGAACGAGTAGTGTGCGATGTCCCAGCTCGACCGCATCAGCGACCCGACCGGGGTCGCGCCCAGCAGCCGGTACAGCCATGTTGTGGCGGGCCGTGGGCGGCAGGTGTTCGTGGCCGGGCAGGTGGCCTTCGACGAGAACGGGCAACTGGTCGGGGCGGGGGACGCGTTGGCGCAGGCCCGGCAGGTGTTCGCGAACATCGGGCACTGCCTGGCGGCGGCCGGGGCGGGCTTCGAGCACCTGGCGAAGCTGACCGTCTTCGTCACCGACATCGGCCACCTGCCGGCCGTGCGGACGGCGTGGGACGAGGCGCTCGGCACCGCGCACGCCCCGGCCAGTTCGGCCGTCCAGGTGGCCGGGCTGTTCCAGCCGGGGCTGCTGCTGGAGATCGAGGCGTACGCGATCGTGCCGGAGCCTGGTCAGAGCTCGTAGTCGAACCAGATCCGGTGGGTGCCGTCGGCGTCCACCTGGAGGCCGCCGGCACCGGTGATGCCCGCCAGCTCACCGGTGCCGCTGGACGGCACGATCAGGAAGAACCGGTCGGTCGGCTCGGCACCCGCCGTGGTCATCGAGTGGACGAAGTTGAACGCCCCGGAGCGTCCGTTCAGCGTGCCTTCGAAGGACTCCATCGCCAGGTAGGTGCCGACCCCGGCCGCCTGGTCGTACGCCCCGGTGAAGACGGTGGCCGAGCGGCCCTCGGCCTCGCCCTCGAACTGCTTCTCCATGGTCGCCAGGCCGACCGGCAGCGCGGTCGCCACCACCGGATCGGCCGTCAGCTCGACCGGGACGAAGCTCTTTACGGTGAAGGTGCCGGAAGCTCTCATGCGGCGGATCGTACGGGGAGCCTGCGACATCCCCGTGCGGCCCGGGCTCGTGGCGGACGGGCTGTCGGTGCTTGAACCGATGATGCGCGGGCGGGGCCCTGCAGGTCGCACGACCGGCAGTACGACGAGACGAAGGCACGAAAGATCTCCATGAGCATGGTGGGTTGGCTGTTCGGTCACGTGTTTTCGTGGTGGATGGCCTTCGGCACGGTCGGCATCGGCACGTTGATCATGGTTGAGCTGCAGTTCTGCCGGCAGCGCGGACGTCGTCAGCTCCCGCTTCTCGGCCGGGTCGGCCTGTCGCACGGCTCCGCCCGGGCTGCGGCACGGTCGGCCGCGGACCTGCGGAGGACGCTGAAGGCCAGGGAGCTGACGGTCCCGCACCATCTGCTGCGGGACACGACGGCCTGGCAGGTGGTGACCCGTCGGCAGCACGTGGAACAGGGATGGACCCTCGGGCTGGCTGTTCCGCCGACCCTGCTCAGCCTGGTCGCCCTGTGGAAGCTCGGTTTCGGCTGGCTCGTCGTGGCCGGTGCGTTCCTGCCGACCTTCTCGTTGTTGGGACTGTGCATCGTGCTGTTGCTGTTGGACTCGCGGGCCGTCGAGCGGGGGCAGAGCGACGAGCGGCTGCGTGCGGCGGTCCTGCGGGTGCTGACGGTGAGCGTCGAGCGGTTCGGCTCCAAGGACCGTCGCGGTCAGTTCCGGCTCGCCGAGGCGTTGCGGGCCCTGGATGTGGCCTTGGCCGACCACGCCCGGTACGGGGTGTCGCCGGACCCCGGTGACCAGCAGGCACTGCTGGGACAGGCGAAGGCGATGAGCCTTGAGCTGCACGCCCGCTTCCGTGCCACCGCCGACCGGGACCCGGCTTCCCTGCGCG
Source organism: Kitasatospora sp. NBC_00070 (assembly GCF_045041205.1). NCBI lineage: Bacteria > Bacillati > Actinomycetota > Actinomycetes > Kitasatosporales > Streptomycetaceae > Kitasatospora > Kitasatospora sp. NBC_00070. The sequence continues at coordinate 5,526,824 of NZ_CP108247.1, forward strand.
CCTTCGTGGCCGCCGTCACCGGGCTGCTGGCAGCCGTTCAGGAGCAGCGCTACCTCGCCCTGGTGGATGCGGAGAAGGGCCGGGCCCAGGAGCCGGAGGTGGTGGCGGAGGCCGGATTCGGCTGGCGGACGGCTGCCACCGCCGCAGCGTTCGGCCTCGCGGTCGCTGCCGTGTACCTCGCGGAGTGGGCGGGCATCAGCGGCGAGGGGATGGCCCTGATCGCGGCTCCGGTGATTGCGGTGTCGCAGGTGCCCCACCTGCTGCTGCTGCGCGCCGGACGGCGGTCGGCGATCGGGGCGACTGCCGTGCCCCAGGCGGAGGTTCCTTCCCCGCGCGGCGTCGTCGAGGTCGGTCGGCCGGAGCGTCGGTGACGCCGGCCGGCGGCGCACCGGGCGGGCCGGTCGCGACCGGTCAGGGACGGGCGGCGTCGGGCGGGGCGTCGGGCCAGTCGCCGCGGGCCGCCAGGTCGAGGACCAGGGCGGCGATGTTCCAGGCGTCGTCCTCGCCCCGGTGGTGGCGGCCCTCCAGGGGGAGGCCGGCCAGGGTGAGGGCCTGGGCCATGCCCGGGCGCTTGCGGAGGCCGTGCGCCTCGGTGAAGACGGCCTTGGCGTTCAGGTGGCGGTGCCCGAAGGGGTAGCGGACCCGGGCGGCCGCGCACTGGCGGGTGAACTGCTTGCGGTCGTAGTCGCCCCAACTCGCCCACGGGAGCGCCCCGCTGAGGTGTTCGGCGGCCAGCAGTCGGCACGCCTCGGCGAAGGTCACTCCGCCGTCCACCTCGGCCTGGGTCAGGCCGGTCAGCTCGGTGCAGAAGGCGCCGACCGAGGAGCGGGCGGGGCGCACCACGATCCGGTGCCGCCCCACCCGCTGCCTGCTGCCGAGGTCGACCACGGTCAGCCCGATCTCGATGATCTCGCTCACCGCGCCCGCCGGGGGAGTGCCCTCCCAGCAGGTCGCCTCGATGTCCACCACGTTCAGCAGTCCGGTCGTCCTGTCCATCTGCCGAGGGTAGGACGACCGGGTCTGACGGGCACTCGGATATCGGTCAGTGCAGGGTGCCCGCGTAGCGCTGGGTGAACCGGGTGCCGGTGGCGGCGGTCACCGTGACGTCGTAACGGCCCTGGTCGAGCGCCCAGTTGAGGGTCCGGGTGGACTGGGCCGGGACCCAGACGGACTGCGCCGGGGTGCCGAAGTCGTTCGGTGTGGCGGCGAAGTACCCGGGCGTCCGCCCGGCGTTGGTGAGGGTCAGGGTCAGCGCGGAGCCGGCCACGGCGGCGGTCACCACCGGGACGGCGACGTCGTCCTGCCCGGTCGGCACCACCGCACCGGCGAACCGGCGGACGAAGCCATCCGGGCCGTGCACGGTGAAGTCGTACCGGCCGTCGGTGCCGGCGGTGTCCCACAGGTAGCTCGCGGTGGCCCCGGCGGGCACCGTGTACGGGGTGCCCGCGAAGGTGTACACGATGTTCGGGTAGACCGCGTAGGGGAAGGCCACCGAACCGGAGTTGGTCATGGTGCAGGTGACCCTGCCGGTGCTCCGGTCGACCGCGACCTCGGCCCACGGCCGGTACGGCAGCCTCCGGTGCGGCCGGCTGCCGGACTCCTGGACGGGCATCGCCTGGGCGCCGAGGGCGGGCAGCTTGACGGCCGGGAGACCGGCGGCGGCGTCCGCCTTGGCCATCAGGGCGGCGGTGTCCGGCAGGGTCGGCAGCGAGAGGTCGGGGGAGCCGAAGTCGAAGCAGCTGGTCAGGTCGCCGCTGACGGCCCGGCGCCAGGCGGAGATGTTGGGTTCCTGCACCCCGGTCACCACCTCCAGCAGCCGGAGCACCGAAGTGTGGTCGAAGACCTGGGAGTTGACCCAGCCGCCACGCGACCACGGGGAGGCGACCCAGAGCGGCACCCGGTTGCCGAAACCGATCGCCCGGCCCTGGGTGAACTCGTTCGCGGTGCCCGGCTCGGGGGTGGGCGGCACCATGTGGTCGAAGTAGCCGTCGTTCTCGTCGTACATCACCAGGTAGGCAGTGTGCTTCCACACCTCCGGGTTGGCCATCAGCGACTGCAGCGCGGTGTTCACCCAGTGCGCCCCGTAGTTGGGGTTGGCCGCCGGGTGCTCGCTGAACAGGTACGGCGCGACCAGCCAGGAGACGGTGGGCAGGGTGCCCGCCTTGCAGTGCTGGTCGAAGGCGGTGAGGTCGAACTTGGTCATCGCGTTGATGTAACGCGGGTCGGTGGCGGGGAAGTTGTGGAACTGCTTGAAGTACGACAGCGCGTTGTCGTCGTAGTCGCCGGTCCGGTCGTCCTTGCTGGGGTTGTGGTACACCCGCCAGCTCACCCCGGCGGCGTGCAGCCGCTCGGCGTAGGTGGTCCAGTCGGCCACCGGGTTGTCGGTGACCGGGGTGTTGTCGATCCACGGCCCGGTGGTGCCGTCCACCCCGGGGCCCGAGGTACCGGTCCACAGGTACAGGCGGTTGGGGTCGGTCGGGCCGGCCAGCGAGGTGAAGTAGGCGTCGCAGAGGGTGAACGCGTCGGCCAGCGCGTACTGGTAGGGGATGTCCTCGCGGTTGAAGTACCCCATCGCGCGCTCGCCCTTGGCAGCGATCCACTTGTTCATCGCGCCGTTGTTGATGGCCTGGTGCCCGGTGGCCCAGTCGTGCGCCAGGCCGCCCGCGTTCTGCGCGTTGTACTTGGTGGTGTCCATCCGGTACGGCAGCATCACACCGCCGTCGCTGCGCCCGGCGTCGGGTTGGCGGAACACGTTGCCGCCGTCCGGGAACTGCAGTGCCTGCTTGTCGTCGAAGCCCCGGACACCGTTCAGGGTGCCGAAGTAGTGGTCGAAGGAGCGGTTCTCCTGCATCAGGATCACCACGTGCCGGATGTCGGCGACCGTGCCGGAGAGGCCGACGGATCCCGGGGTGACGGCGGCGGCGGTCTCGGCGGGCAGGCCGATCAGTGCGGCGGCGCCGGCGGCCGCGGTGGCCCCGACGAAGGTGCGACGGCTGAACTCGGTCATCAGGAACAGCCTTTCAGAGGGTGAAGGTCGCGACGGCGGCGGCGGTGTCGGAGGGCCATTCGTTGCCGGTGACGGCCGGGTCGGGCTGCGGGCGGCCGGTGGCCAGGGTGTGCGCCTCGACCAGGGTGAGCGGGCCCGCGTACTGGACCTGGTCGATCCGGTCCTGCGGTTCCGGCTTGCTGCCGCGCTGCTTGCGGGTCGGCGACCAGGTCGCGCCCGGGAAGGCCACCGGGTCGGGGTGCGCGGCGCGGTAGGCGTCGGTCAGCCCGGCGTTCTGCAGGGCCACCGTGACCGGCCAGTTGAGCGGGCGTCCGGTGGCGGCCGTCCAGTCCAGGTGCGAGGGCGAGGCCAGCCCGGCGGCCAGCAGCACCGGGACGCCGGTGGCGATGTCGGCCTTGACGGCGGTGGCCAGCGCGGTGGCCTGCTGCCCCCGGGTGGACGCGGCCTCGGCGGCTGCCACCTGGGTGGCGGTCTGGCCGTCCTGGATCGCGTACGGGCCGTAGCCGGTCTCGTCCAGGTGCGCGCCCCAGAGCCGGGCCGAACGGCCGCCCGGCAGCTGGACGGTGACGCCGACGGCGGGCAGCGCCGGGGTGGTCGCGGCGGCCAGCGGGTAGCGGCTGAGGATGCCCACGCTGCCGGCCGTCTGCTGGGCGTACCAGCCGAGCGCGGTGGCCAGGGTCTGCGCGGCGGTGCCCGCCGTCTCCTGGAGCGCGAGCACGTCCAGGCCCTGGGTGAGGATCACCCGGAGCTGCTTCTCCACCGGGTCGGTGAAGGCGGCGCCCGCGTTGGCCAGGTTCCAGGCCGCGACCTTCAGGCGGAGCGGCGCGCCGGCCGCCTGCACCGGTACCAGCAGGGTGAGGGTGTCGGTGTTGCCCGCCGTGTCCTTGGCCTCCACCGTGAGCACGGCGGGGTCCGCGAGCGCGGTCGCCGGGGCGGTGCCGGTGACCTGGCCGGCCGAGCTGACGGACAGCCAGGAGACACCGCCGGTGCGGCGGAAGGTGACCGCGCCCGCCGCCCGGACCCAGAGGCCGCCGAGCTTCACGCCGACCGCCGCCCCCGGGGCGACCGGGGTGGCGGTCAGCGCGTCCACCGCGAGGTGCGGGCGGACCGGCGCGGGCTTGGGCCGGAAGCTGAACGGCGCGGTCTGGGCCAGGATGCCGTAGCCGTCCTTGGCCAGCAGATAGGCGGTGTACGGGCCGCCGGTCAGCGCCGAGGTGTCCAGCTGCACGTCACCCGAGGCGCCCGGGGTGTACTTCCAGAGCAGCGAGGAGCCGGTCCCGGGCAGCCGGGTGCCGTCGTAGACGCCGACCCAGTTCTTGGCGTCGGGCGCGTCGGTGGTCCAGTGGAAGGTGAGCTTGTCGCCCTCGGCGGGGTTGGTCGGCGTGCTGAGCGCGAGCGTGCTGCCGGTCGCCACGGAGCTCCTGTCCGCCGCACCAACGCTGGTGCGGCTGGGTCGAGTTGGCTGTACAACTGACCCAATTCACTCTAGCCCCGGCGGACTTCGCGTGAACAGGACATGACGGAGCGACGGGAGAACCGCTAACTCAGTGGCTGCTCCGGAGATTGAGGACTATTACCCCCACGATCACCAGGGCGATGCCGATCCACTGCGCCTTGCCGAGCTGCTCGCCGAAGGCCACCACGCCGATCGCCGCGACGGCGGCGGTGCCCGCGCCGGACCAGACGGCGTAGGCGACCGAGACCGGGATGTGCTTCAGCGCCCGGCCGAGCAGCACGAAGGAGAGCGTGTAGCCCAGGCCCACCCCGATGCTCGGCCACAACCGGCTGAAGCCCTCGGTGAGTTTGAGGCAGCTGGTGGCGCAGACCTCGCTCAGGATGGCCAGCGCCAGCAGCAGGTACGGCATCAGCGCGGTCCGGTGAGCCCGGCCAGCAGGGCCAGGTCCACCTGCTCCAGGCTGTCCAGCAGGGTGATCCGCTCGGCGGCGGCGATCGGCACGGCGGAGGACGGCACGGCCAGCACCGCGCAGCCCGCCGCGTACGCCGAGGCGACCCCGGTCGGGGTGTCCTCGACCGCGACGCAGAGCGCCGGGTCCAGGCCGAGCCGGGCTGCGGCGGCCAGGTACGGGTCGGGCTCGGGCTTGGTGCGCGGGGTGTCCTCGGCGGCCAGCGTGACGGCGAACCAGTCCCGGCCGAGGGTGCCGAGCACCAGGTCGACCACCCGCCGGGGCGAGGCGGAGACCAGCGCGGTCGGCACGGCGGCGTCCCGCAGTTCGGCCAGCAGGGCCAGCGCGCCGGGGCGGGGCACCACCTCGGCGGCCACCTTGTCGGTGAACGAGTCGTTCAGCCGCACCGCGAGCTCGAGCTCGCTGAGCGTGGTGCGGCTGGCCCGGTGCAGGTGTGCGGCGGTGTGTTCGACCGCCTGCCCGAGCACCTCGGGCAGGTCGGCGTCGGTGAGCGTGAGGTCGAGCTCGGCCGCGCACTCGACGGCGGCGTCCCACCAGAGTTGCTCGGTGTCGACCAGGGTGCCGTCCATGTCGAACAGGACGGCGGCGGGCTTGCGGGCAGCGGATGTCGCGGCTTCAGGCATGGCGGTACCTTCGGTGGTGGATCAGGCGGTGCGGCGGTCGACCAGCACCGGGCGGTCGGGCAGGGTGAGTTCGGCGTTGCTGCCGATCGGCAGCACGGCGGCCGCCTCGGTCGGCAGGTCGGCCTTCACCTCGGTGCCGTCGGCCAACCGTACGGTGAGCCGGGTGACGCTGCCCAGGAACGAGGCGGAGACCACCAGGGCCGGGCCGGTCGCCGACGGGGTCAGGCCGACGTTCTCCGGCCGGACCAGCACGTCGAGTTCGCCGTCGTACGGCAGGGTGCCGTCCACCGCGAAGGGGCGGCCGAACAGCACCACGGAGTCGCCGGAGCGGACGCACGGGATCCGGCTCATGGTGCCGACGAACTCCGCGACGAACGCGGTGGCCGGGCGGGCGTACAGCTCGGACGGGGTGGCGCACTGCTCCAGCCGCCCGGCCCGCAGCACCGCGACCCGGTCGGCCATCGACAGCGCCTCCTCCTGGTCGTGCGTGACGAACAGCGTGGTGATGCCCAACTCCTGCTGGAGGCGCCGGATCTCGTCCCGCAGGTTCAGCCGGACCTTGGCGTCCAGTGCGGAGAGCGGCTCGTCCAGCAGCAGCACGCGCGGCTGCAGGGCCAGCGCGCGGGCCAGCGCGATCCGCTGCTGCTGACCGCCGGAGAGCTGGTGCGGGTAGCGGTCGGCGTGCTGCGGCAGGCCGACCAGCTCCAGCAACTCCTGCGCCCGGTTGCGTCGTTCGGCCTTGCCGGTGCCGCGCATCCGCAGGCCGAAGGCCACGTTGTCGGCGGCGCTCAGGTGCGGGAAGAGGCTGTAGGACTGGAACACCATGCCGGCGTCCCGGCGGTGGGCGGGCACCCCGGTGATGTCCTCGCCGTCCACCAGCACCTGGCCCGAGTCGTGCGACTCGAAGCCGGCCAGGATGCGCAGCGCGGTGGTCTTGCCGCAGCCGGACGGGCCGAGCAGCGCCACCAGCTCGCCCGGGTTGATGGTCAGGTCCAGGCCGTCCAGCGCGGTGGTGGCACCGAAGGACCGGCGCAGCGCCTTGAACTCGACGGTGGCGCCGACGGCCGTCTTCTTGTCAACAGTGGTGGTACTCATGGGGGTTGTCTCCGCAGAGGGTCAGTGGGTGGTGGCGCGGCGGCGCCGCTCACGGCCGGCCGTGGACAGCAGGAGGAGCAGTACCCAGGTGATCAGCAGGCTCAGCACGGAGACCGCGACGGACATCTGGCCCTGGCTGTTGCCGACGTTGTAGATCCAGACCGCGAACGGCTGGTAGCCGAGGATCGAGGAGGCGGTGAACTCGCCGAGCACCAGCGCCAGGGTCAGGAAGGAGGCGTTCAACAGGGCGCCGCGCAGGTTCGGCAGCACCACCGTGAGCACCGCGCGCGGCCAGCCGGCCCCGCAGTTGCGGGCGGCCTCGACCAGGGTGCGGACGTCCACCGCGCGCAGCCCGGCGTCCAGCGCCCGGTAGGCCAGCGGCAGCGACATCAGCACGTACGCGATCACCAGCACCAGCGGGAACTTCGGGTCCTGGATGAACACCATGGTCTGGAAGAACGGGGTGTCCATCAGGTAGTCGGGACCCCAGCGCAGGACGCCGATCAGTCCGGCGGTCAGCGCCACCGGGGGGACCACCAGCGGAAGGGTGCAGACCACTTCGAGCAGCACCCGCAGCCGGGGCGAACCCAGCCGGACCGCGATCAGCGCCGGCACCAGCAGGAGCAGCAGCACCACGACCGTGACGGCGGCCAGCTCCAGGGTGAGCAGCAGGCTGTCGGTGAAGCCGGGGGCGCTGAGCAGGCCGGTGTAGGCGGCGAAGTCGATGCCCTGGTGGCTGTCGATCGAGAACCAGACCGAGGCCCCCATCGGCACCAGGAAGTACACCCCGGCCAGCAGCAGGACGAGGCCGCGCCAGACGCGCAGTCGGCCCAACGGATTCTTTCGGGTCAGCTGAGCCATCGGGCGCTCCGGCGCTGGAGGGGGAGGTAGACGGCCATCACCAGGACGGCGACCAGGATCATGTCCAGGCTGAGCGCGAGCGCCAGGTTGCCCTGTCCGACCAGCACGTTGCCGGAGAGCGCGTCCGCGATCGAACGGCTGATCAGCGGCACGGTGGCGCCGACCATCGCGGCCGCCGTGGCGTACGCGGCGAACGCGCTGCCGAACAGCAGCACGAAACCGCCGAGCAGCGAGGGGAACAGGATCGGCAGCGCGACGTGCCGCCAGTACTGGAAGCCGGTCGCCCGGTTGTTCTGCGCGGCCTCGCGCCACTGCACCCGCAGCCCGTCCAGCGCCGGGGTGACGGTGAGCACCATCAGCGGCACCAGGAAGTACAGGTACACCACGGTCAGGCCGGTGAACGAGTAGAGCGACCAGCCGTGGTCGGTCAGGTTGAACATCTTGGTGATCTCACCGGCGTTGCCGAGGGTGGCGACGAAGGCGAAGGCGAGCGGCAGGCCACCGAAGTTGGCCAGCACGCCGGAGGCGGTGAGCACCGCCTCGCGCAGCGCGCGGAACCGGGAGGTGACGATCGCCTGGGCGATCGGCAGACCGATCAGGGTGGCGAGCAGCGCGGTCAGCGCGGAGAGCTTGACGCTGCTCCACAGGGCGGTCTGGTAGGCGCCCTGGACCGAGTCGGTCAGGTTGGCCGTGGTGAACTGCCCGGCACCGGTCTCGGCGTCGCTCGACGCGGTGAACGCGCCGATCACGATCGCGACGGCCGGCAGGCCGAAGCCGACCAGGAAGAACAGCAGCAGCGGGACGGTGGCCAGCCAGGAGCCGCCGAGGCGGCTCAGCGACCGGACACGCTTGTGGGGGACGGGAGTTGCGGTGGGGACCCGCGCGCCGCCACTGACCTGGTCAGTGGCGGCGGGGGTCGGCACCGGGGTGGGAGCCGTGGTCATTTCGGTGATCAGCCCGCGATCGCCTTGGTCCAGTTCTCGGTCACGACCTTCTTCACGGCCGTGATCTGCTCGGGGGTCGGGAAGACCGTGAACGGCTTCTCGATCACCGGCAGCTTGGCCGCAGCGGCCGCGTCCAGCGTGTTGTCCTTCTTCATGGCGTCGAACAGCGCCGGGTTGGCGTAGCCGCCCAGGAAGAGGTTCTGGCCCTCGACGCTGAACAGGTACTCCTGCCACAGCCGCGCGGCGGCCGGGTGCGGGGCGAACTTGTTGACGCCCTGGTTGTAGTACTGCGCGTAGCTGCCGTCGACCGGGATCGAGACCTGCCAGTCGATGCCCTTGGGCTTGAACTGGTCGGTGTAGCCGGCGTTCAGGTAGGACCAGTCGATCGAGATCGGGGTCTCACCCTTCTCGATGGTGGCCGGGGTGGACTCGACCGGGTTGAAGTTGCCGTTCGCCTTCAGCTTGCCGAAGAAGTCGATGCCGGGCTGGATGTTGTCCAGCGAACCGCCGTTGGCCAGCGCGGCCGCGTAGACGCCACCGAAGGCCGAGCCGGACTTGGTCGGGTTGCCGTTCAGCGCGACCTTGCCCTTGTACTCGGGCTTGAGCAGGTCCGCGAAGGTCTTCGGGCAGGTCGGGATCTTCTTGGCGTCGCAGCCGATCGAGATGTAGCCGCCGTAGTCGTTGACCCGGGCGCCGCTCGGGTCCTTCATGGTCTCGGCGACCTTGTCGAAGCTCGCGACCTTGTACGGGGCCAGCAGGCCGTCCTTGACCGCCTGGATGGCGAAGGCGCTGCCGAGGTCCACCACGTCGGGGGCGCGGTCCTGGCCCTTGCGGGAGGTGATCGCGTTGATCTCGTCCTGGCTGGAGCCGTCCGGGTTCTCCTCCTCGACCTCGATGCCGTACTTCGCCTTGAAGCCATCGATGATCTTGCCGTAGTTCGCCCAGTCCCGGGGCAGCGTGATGACGTGCAGCTTGCCCTCCTTCTTGGCGGCGGCGATCAGGGCGTCCATGCCGCCGAGGTCGGCCGCGGAGGCGGCGTCCTTGGCCTCCTTGGTGCCCGCCTTCGAGGCGGTGTCGCCGGACTTGGCGGTCGAGCCCGCCGAGCCGCAGGCCGACAGGGAGAGCGCGGCGGCGGTCAGCACGGCCGCGAGGGCGGCGGCACGGGAACGGTGCGTGATCACGGGTGGATCTCCTGAGGAAGGGGAGTTCGCGAGGGGAGGGCCAGCTGACGCTGTGCCAAGTTGGCCAGCCAACTTGGCTGCCGGAGGTAAGTACGCCGGAGCCCGGTGACGGGAAGGTGAACGGATCCCCCAGTACAGGGGGCGGCTGCGGGAACGGTGGCGGCCGACCCCTGCACGGTGATCGGCAGCGGCTACAGTCGGTGGCGTCCGTGCACCATCTGGGTGGACAGGACGTCGCGCTGGGAAGGACTTTGACGCACGTGGCACTCGACCAGGACCGCGCCGCCGGCTCGCTCTACCGCAAGGTGGCCGCCGACCTGCGCGAAGCCATCACCTCCGGCTCCTACGGCGACGCCGGACGGCTGCCCGCCGAGGGTGCCCTGGCCGAGCAGTACGGCGTCTCCCGGGGCACCGTCCGGCAGGCCCTCGCCGTGCTGCGCGCCGACGGGCTGGTCACCTCCCGTCGCGGCACCCGCCGGGTGGTGCTCGGCACCGCCCGGGTGCAGAGCTTCTCCGAGCTGCTCTCCTTCACCCACTGGGCCCGCTCGATGGGCGAGGAGCCCGGTGGCCGGCTGGAGTCCCTGGTCCGCCGGCCCGCCGACGCCGCCGAACGCGAGCAGCTCCGCCTGGAGCCCGGCACGGACGTGTACGTGACGCTCCGTCTGCGCACCCTCTCCGGCACCCCCGTGATGGTGGAACGGACGGTTTACCCGCCGCTGGTCGGCGAGTTGGTCGCCCAGCTCCCCCCGGACGTGGTCTCCCACACCGAGCCCCTGCGCGAACACGGCATCCTCTTCACCGACGCCGACCACACCATCGACGTGGTCGCCGCCAACGCCGACGACGCCCGCCTCCTCACCTGCCGCCGGGGCAGCCCCCTGCTCCGCGAGAAGCGCCGCACCACCGACCCCACCGGCACCCCCGTCGAGTGGTCCCAGGACCGCTACCTCCCCGGCACCGTCGCCTTCAGCATCCACAACTCCCTCGCCTCCTCCGCCCTCTCCCGCCACGCCCGCGAAAGCGACTGACCGTCACCGCGCCATGTGGCAGCTGCTCAGCCCGCTACGGAGTCAGGGGCTCGGGGCTCTGCTGTTGTGCGGCTCCGCCGCGTGGGCGACGCCGATCTTCTGGCACGAGGTGCACCACCAGGGGCTCGGGGAACTGCGACGCCGGCCTCGGAAAAGGTGATCCGTGCGTAAGGGGTCAGGCACTTTCGCAGTGACCCGCACGCCAGATCTCCTCGCAGCTCCCCGAGCCCCTGGGTAGTGCAACTGGACGCACTGCCGAGAGCGCAGCCCCGAGCCCCGAACCGTAGATGCTCGATCGCCTGCCTAGAGCGCAGCTCCCAGCAGTCGGGCCAGCAGCGGCCGGAAGTGGTCGAAGCCCGGGGTGGCCGCGTCGGCGTCCTTCGCCTGGTCGTCCCAGCGCCGGACGGCCACTGCGTCGGCCGCCCCCGCCAGTGCGGCGAACTCCGCCGCCTCCTCCGGCGTCATCGGACCGCCCTGCACCTGGAGGGTGAAGACCGAGGCCTCGGAGAGCAGCGCCAGGTAGGCCGGCTCGACCGCGCACAGGTACCGCTTCGCGGCCACGTGCAGCCGGATCGGTCCGGTCACCTCGGGCCCGAACCACCGGGCGAGCCACTCCGCGCCGGTGTGGCTGTGCCGGTTGTCCCGACCCGCCATCAACTCCGGGCCGGAGCCGCCGAAGTGGCCGATGTCGTGCAGCAGGGCGGCGGCCACCAGGTGGTCGGGGGCACCCGCGGCCTCGGCCAGCGCCCCGCACTGGAGCATGTGCTCGGCCATCGTGACCGCCTCGCCGAGGTACTCCCCGGCGCCCTCGCCCTCGAACAGCCCGGCGACGGTGTCGATCGCGGCGGCCCGCCGGTCCAGCACCGCGAGCGTGGAGGCGAGCGAGTCCAGGTCGGCGTAGCAGCCCTGGAGGTGCCGGGCGCCGTCCCGTTCGAAGGCGGTCCGGGCGTGCAGCAGGCGGGTGTTGTCGAAGATCAGGCAGTCGCCGGGGCCGAGCCGGAAGTCCAGCTGGAGCTCCGGCCGCAGGGTGATCCCGGCGAACCGCCGGTACGCCCGGTAGAACGCCTCGACGTCACCGCCCCGCAGGGTGCCGATCGAACGGTTGTTGAACCGCACCTCGCGGATCCGCCCCAGCGCGTCGACCTCGATCAGCGGCCGGTCGGCCCGCAGCTCGGTGCCCCGGTCGCGGAACACGAACGGCACCGGCGTACCGGTGAGCACCGCGAAGTCCGCCGGGTGCTCGGCCCGCAGCAGGGCGGCCGCCCGGAAGCCGTCCACCAGGCCGGAGTCGCCGCCCTCGGCCTCGTTGCGCAGGCAGTGCAGCAGCTGCAGCGTCGGCACCGGGTCGCGGTAGGGGTTGTCGGTGTGCGGCGCGATCGCCACGTTGGTGAAGGCCAGGTTGTTGGCGTCGGCCTCGACCCGGACGTCGAACAGGTCGCCGTAGTTGGTCTCCCGGACGTACCCGAAGGTCCGGGCCACCGCCAGCACCTGCCGCTCGACCGTCGGCACGCCGCGCAGCAGCGCGAAGCCGAACTGCCGGACCGAGCCCAACACCGCCGCCCGCTCGGCCGGTTCGGCCAGGTAGGTGGACCAGTCGGCCTCCGGCAGCCCGGTGGCGAAGTCCGCGGCGGCCCAGAGCGGCTTGCCCTGCTCGGTCCGCCCGTCGTCGCCCGGCTGCTCCTGCTCGGCCAGGAAGTCGAGCGGGTAGCGGGAGGCGTGTCCGTCCGACCACTCGACCGCCAGCACCCCGTCCGCCTCGGCCGAGGCGGCGATCGTCAGATCGGCGGGCAGGTCGGTGATCTGGAACAGCTTCTGCCCGGTGCGCGGATCGCGGCAGTCGGTGCAGGGGCAGTTGTCGCGCAGCCAGTACGGCGAGAGAGCCATCGGAACGTCCTCCAGGAGCAGAAGTTGTACATACAACTCTGGCCGCCGAAGGTGTCCCCCAGAGGGCCGCGAAACGAACAACGGCCGACGGGCGCCCCTCCGGAAGGAGGAGCGCCCGTCGGCCGTCGACCGGATCAGGCGCGGTACGAGGCCCAGGAGTTGGCCATCCGGGTGACCTGGCCCGGGGTGAACTGGGTCATGCAGGAGTCGTAGGTGTAGTCCATGAAGTTCTTGATCGGGTCCAGGCCCGGCTTGCCGGCGCAGGAGTCGCGGCCGGTCGGGCACTGGAAGGCGGCGCTGCCCTCGGCGGGGGTGTCGCTGACGTAGTCGCCGTTGCCGTTGCAGCCGCCCTGGAAGGTGTGGTAGAGCCCGAGCCAGTGGCCGACCTCGTGGGTGGCGGTGTCACCCTCGTTGTAGTTGGTGGCCGAGCCGCCGGGGAACGAGCTGTCCAGGATCATCACGCCGTCGTCCTTGGGGTTCGACGCGTAGGAGCTCGGGAAGGTGGCCCAACCCAGCAGGTCCTGGCCGAGCTTGGCGGTGTACAGGTTGAGCGCGTTGGCGCCGCCCTTGCGCAGCGTGGTCTTGATGCTCTTCTCGGCGGCCGAGCCCGGCGCGACGCCGTTGTACCAGCTGGAGTTGTCGGTGTAGTCGGTGGAGATCAGCTGGAACTTGAACGGGGTGGCGGTGTTGCCCGACCCCTGCCCGCCGTAGGCCGCGTTCAGGACCGCCAGCTGGCTGCTGACCGTGGCCGCGCTGAGCTTGCCGGTGGTGCCGCTGTGGATCACGTGGACGTAGACCGGGATGGTGGTGGCCGCCAGTGCGCTGCCCGAGAGCAGCTGCTGACCCTGCGCCGACTTCCTCAACTGGGCGACCTTGCCGCTCAGTTCGGCGTCCATCGCCTTGGCCTGGGCGTCGGTCAGCGCGTTCGGCTCGGCGGCGTGGCCGCCCTTGGCCTGACGGGCCGAGGCGTTCTCGCGGGCGGGGCTGTCGACGCAGGTGGAGCCCGGAGCGGCGGCCGCGCCGATCACGGTGGGCATCGCGAACTGACCCGCGGTCAGCATTCCGGCGAGGGCCGCCACACCGAGCAGCCGGCTGGAGGCGTGGGCGAGGGAACGGACAGGACGACGCATCTGCTCTCCTGGTGAAGCCGTGGGGGTCCGGCGGTGAGGGGCCGCCGTGCAAGGAGGCTACGCAGTCTCGACGTGCACGCGTCAGACTTGATCCGGCCGTAAAAAATCCCGCCCCACCGCTCCCGGCCCCCGGGTCCGCCCTGCTGACGGCCCCGCCGCGCCCAGGTGTTACCGCCGCGCAACACCGGGCGCTGTCCGGAAATCGCCGCTCAGGCGGAGTCGCGGATCACCAGTTCGGTCGGGAGGATCACCGTGGAGGGGTCGTCGCCGGCGATCTGGGCGAGCAGCAGGCGGACCATCTCCTCGCTGATCCGGTCCCAGGGCTGCCTGATCGTGGTCAACGGCGGGCGGGTGGTGGGTGCCACCGAGGAGTCGTCGAAGCCGCCGACCGCCACCTGGCCGGGGACGGCCCGCCCGGCCCGGGCCAGCGCGGTGAGGGCGCCGTCGGCCATCAGGTCGGAGGCGACGAACAGGGCGTCCAGGTCGGGGGAGCGGCCCAGCAGCAGGTCGGTGGCGGCCTCGCCGCCCGCGCGGCTGTAGTCCCCCTCGGCGACCAGGCGCTCGTCGTACGGGAGCCCGTACTCGGCCAGCACCTCGCGGTAGCCGGCCAGCCGCTCGACCCCGCCGGGGGTGTCCTGCGGGCCGGTCACGGTGGCCACCCGGCGGCGGCCGGAGTCCAGCAGGTGCCGGACCATCTCCTTGGCGCCCTCCCGGTCGTCGGCCGCGACGTAGGCGAGCCGGCCGCGGTGGCCGAGCGGCTTGCCGCAGGAGACCACCGGGAGTTCGGCCTGCCGGAGCTCGGCCAGGATCGGGTTGCCCGCGTGCGAGGAGACCAGCAGCACGCCGTCCGCGTGCCCGGCCGCCAGGTAGCGGGTGACCCGGCGGCGCTCGGCCTCGTTGCCCGCCGTCATCAGGATCAGCGGGATGTCGTGCTCGGCCAGCGCCGCGGTGCAACCCCGCAGCAGTGAGACGAAGTTGGGGTCCTCGAAGAAGCGCTCCTGCGGCTCGGTGAGCAGGAAGGCGACCGAGCCCGAGCGCTGGGTGACCAGGCTCCGGGCGGCCCGGTTGACCACGTAGCCGAGCTTCCTGATCGCCGCGTTCACCGCCTCCAGGGCGGCCGGGCTGACGTTGTGCCCGCCCTGGAGGACGCGGGAGACGGTGCCGCGCGAGACGCCCGCCTCGGCGGCCACGTCGTGGATGGTCGGCGGGCGCCGGGTACGGCCGGTGGGCCGGGAGCGGGGCGCTGGCTCCGTCATGTGATCCCTCGGGAGATGGTGCTGGCGGACAGTCAGGACTTTACGGCGCCGGAGAGCAGATCCATGCGCCAGTAGCGCTGGAGTCCCAGGAAGAGCGCGATCAGCGGGACGATCGAGAGCAGCGCCCCGGTGATCACCAGGGTGTACAGCGCGGGGGCGTTGGCACCCTGCTGGAGCAGCGAGTACAGGCCCACGGTGACCGGGAACTTCGAGTCGTCGCCGAGCATGATGTACGGCAGCAGGAAGTTGTTCCAGATCGCCACGAACTGGAACAGGAAGACGGTCACCAGACCGGGCAGCATCATCGGCAGCGCCACGCTGCGGAACAGTCGGAACTCCCGGGCGCCGTCCACCCGGGCGGCCTCCACCACCTCGTCCGGGATCGCGCCGGCCGCGTAGATCCTGGCCAGGTAGATGCCGTACGGGCTGAGGATGCTGGGCAGCAGCACCGACCAGTAGCTGTCGGCCAGCCCGGCCTCGGCCATCAGCAGGTACTGCGGGATGGCCAGCGTGATCGGCGGCATCAGCACCCCGGCGAGCAGGGTGGAGAACAGCGCGTTCCGGCCCCGGAAGCGGTACTTGGCCAGTGCGTAACCGGTCACCCCGGAGAGCGCGGCGGAGAGCAGCGCACCCAGACCCGCGTACAGCGCGGAGTTGAGCATCCAGCGCCAGTAGACGCCGTCCCGGTAGGCGGACAGCTCGGCCAGGTTGTCCAGGAAGCCGGAGCCCGGGGCGAAGGTGAAGGTGGTGAACAGCTCCTGGCCGCTCTTGGTCGAGGCCGTCAGCACCCAGAGGATCGGCACCAGGCAGTAGACCGCGCCGAGCAGCAGGATCAGGGTGGGGACCCACCGGGTCGACTTGGTACGCATCAGCTGCCCCCGTCGGTGCGCTTGTTGACCAGCTTGAGGAAGCCGAAGGAGAGGAGCAGGGTGGCGACCGCGACGACCACCGAGGTGGCGGCGGCGGAGTGGATGTCGCCCTGCACGAAGGCGTCCCGGTAGACCTTCATCAGCGGGCTCCAGGTGGAACTGAGCGCGTTGGTCATCGGCTTGAGCGTCATCGGCTCGCTGAACACCTGCAGGGTGGCGATCATCGAGAAGAAGAAGGTCAGCACCAGCGCGGGCAGCACCATCGGGATCTTGATCTTCAGGGCGATCGCCGGCTCCGAGCAGCCGTCCAGCCGGGCCGCCTCGTACAGCTCGACCGGGATCGAGCGCAGCGAGGTGTAGATGACGATCATGTTGAAGCCGGTGCCGCCCCAGACCGCGATGTTGGCCAGCGCGACGTAGAGGCCGTGGCCGGAGAGCAGGTCGGGCCCCGCCATCCCGGCCTGGTCCAGCAGGAAGTAGCCGGGGCTGACGGTCGGCAGGTAGAGGAAGCCCCAGAGCAGCGAGGCCACGATGCCGGGCACCGCGTACGGCAGGAAGATCGCCAGCCGGGAGAACGCGCCGAACCGGATCGCCGGGGTGTCCAGCAGCAGCGCGAGGAGCAGCGCGGCGCCGAGCATCGTGGGCACCAGCAGGATCCCGTAGAGCAGGGTCCGGCCGGCGCCGCCGAGCAGTTCGGGGTCGCTCAGGGCCGAGGTGTAGTTGGCGAGCCCGGCCCAGACCTCGGTGCGGGCGCCGGAGCCGAGGCCGAGGCCCTTGACCCGGACCGCGCGGAAGCTCAGGTAGACCGCGTAACCGATCGGCAGGGCGAAGAACAGGGCGAACAGCAGGGTGGCGGGGGCGAGGAAGGCGTACGGGGCGAGTCGCCTGGTCGGCCTGGGCTGAGGGGGCGCCATGGCGGTCCTTGGGTCGGGGAGGGCGCCCGGAGCTGACAGCGGATCAGCCCCGGGCCTGGTCAACGGGCCGGTCAGCCTTCGGTCTTGAAGCCGTTCTTCTTCAGGTCCGCGACGGTGGCCTGCTGCATCGCGGTCAGCGCGGCGGCGAAGTCGCCCTTCTCCTGGGCGGCCTTGCCGAAGGCGTCCTTGAAGGTGGAGTAGGCGACGTTGACGTTCGGTCCCCAGGCGGCGGCCGCGGTGCCCTTGGCGATCTCGGCGGCCTTCGGGTAGAAGTCGGCCTGGTTGGCGAAGAACTCCGGCGCAGTGGCCAGGGCGGCGCCGGTCTGGGCGGAGGTGGCGGCCGGGTAGACGCCCGCCTCCTTGACCAGCGCGGCGACGGCGGCCGGGTCGGTGTTCAGCCAGGTGGCGAACTGCGCGGCGGCGTCGGCGTGTCCGGCCTTGGCCGCACCGGTGGTGACGCCGGTGCTGGAGCCGCCCCAGCTGCCGGTGACCGACTCGCCCGCGGTCCACTGCGGCAGCGGGGCCATCGCCCACTTGCCCTTGGTGTCGGGCGCCGAGCCGGTGAGGACGCCGGGTGCCCAGACCGCGCTGACCCAGGCGAGCTGCGAACCGTCGTTCAGCGCCTTGCTCCAGGCCGGGGTGTACATCGGCTGGTTGTCGATGGCGCCCTCCTTGACCAGGCCGCCCCAGAAGTCGGCCACCTTCCTGGTGGCGGCGTCGTCGATGCCGACCTTCCAGGTCTCACCGGCGGCGGTCCACCACTTGGCGCCGGCCTGCTGGGCCAGCCCGGCGAACAGGCCGGAGTCGTTGGCGGAGAAGGTGGTGAGCGCCCGGCCCGGCTCCTTCTGCTTCAACTGGCGCGCCGTGTCGGCGAATTCGGCCCAGGTGGCGGGGACCTTGAGGCCGTACTGCTGGAACAGGTCGGTGCGGTAGTAGAGCGCGAGCGGGGCGGTGTCCTGCGGGATCGCGTACACCGCGTCGGTGCCGAGCGAGACCTGCTGCCAGACCCCGGCGGCGAACTGGCCCTTCGCCGCGCCCGCCTGCCGGGAGATGTCGGCCAGCACGTCGTTGGAGACCAGCGTGGGCAGCGCCTGGAACTCGGCCTGCACCAGGTCGGGGGCGTTGCCGGCCTTGGCGGCGGTGATCGTCTTGGTGACCAGGTCGTCGCCGCTGGCCTGCTTCTGCACGCTCACCCGGATGTCGGGGTGGGCCTGGTTCCAGAGCTCCACCACCTTGTCCATGTTCGGGGTCCAGGACCAGAAGGTCAGGTTCACCGGGCCGGCGGCGGCCTTGGACCCGGTGTCGGCCGAGCTGGAACAGGCGGCGAGCACCAGCGTGCCGACCAGGGCGGCGGCGGCCGGGGCGAGGGCGCGACGGTTCATGGGGATCCTCCGGGGATCACTGCTGCGAGGGGAGTGGCGGGGGCAGCCGGAGCGGGTGGGGCCGCGGTCATCGGCTGTGCACGTTCACAGTACGGAAACCAGTCGGACACTTGTCAATGCTTGGAGTCTTACGGTTATCTAGGTGAGACACGCAGCCCGACGGCTGTGCACGTTCACAGAATTCCCCTGGAGTCTGACATGGAACACCCGCTGACCTGGCCCGTCGGGTTGGACGCGCTCGCCTTCGGCGGGGACTACAACCCGGAGCAGTGGCCCGAGGGGGTCTGGCAGCAGGACGTCGAGCTGATGCGCGCGGCCGGGGTCACCATGGTCAGCGTCGGGATCTTCTCCTGGGCCCTGCTGGAGACCGAGCGCGGCAGCTACGACTTCGGCTGGCTGGACCGGCTGCTCGACCTGCTGCACGGGAACGGCATCCGGGTGGACCTCGGCACCCCCACCGTGGTGCCGCCCGCCTGGTTCTACCGCGAGCACCCCGAGGCGCTGCCGGTCAGCAAGGACGGGGTGCGGTACGAGTTCGGCGGGCGCGGCGCGATCTGCCACAGCTCGCCCGCCTACCAGCAGGCCGCCGCGAGCATCACCGAGCAGCTCGGCCTGCGCTACGGCGCCCACCCGGCGGTCGCGCTCTGGCACGTGCACAACGAGTACGGCGTCCCGGTCAGCGCCTGCTACTGCGAGACCTCCGCTGCGCACTTCCGGCGCTGGCTGGCCGACCGCTACCCGAGCCTGGACGAGCTCAACTCGGCCTGGGGCACCACCTTCTGGGGCCAGCGGTACAACCGCTGGGACGACATCCGGCCGCCCCGGACCACCCCCACGGCGGGCAACCCGGCGCAGCAGCTGGACTGGGCCCGGTTCACCAACGACGCCATCCTGGCCAACTTCAAGCGCGAGCGGGACGTACTGCATCGCCGGTCGCCGGGCGTCCCGGTCACCACCAACTTCATGACCGCGCTGTCCCAGTGCGAGTCGCTGGACTACTGGGCCTGGGGCCGCGAGGTGGACATCGTCTCGAACGACCACTACCTGGTCGCCGAGGCGCCGCGCAACCACGTCAACCTCGCGATGTCGGCGGACCTCACCCGCTCGGTGGCCGGCGGCCGCCCCTGGCTGCTACTGGAGCACTCCACCGGCGCGGTCAACTGGCAGCCCCGCAACCTGGCCAAGCAGCCCGGCGAGCTGGCCCGCAACAGCCTGGCGCACGTCGCCCGGGGCTCGGACGGCGCGATGTTCTTCCAGTGGCGGGCCTCCCGCCAGGGCGCCGAGAAGTTCCACTCCGCGATGCTGCCGCACGCCGGGACGGACAGCCGGATCTGGCGCGAGGTGGTCGCACTCGGCGCCGACCTCGGCGCGCTCGGCGCCGTCCGGGGCAGTCGGGTCCGGGCCGACGCGGCGATCCTCTGGGACTGGCAGTCCTGGTGGGCACAGAAGCTGGAGTGGCGGCCGAGCGAGGACCTGGACGCCCGCGAGCGGGCCGACGCCTGGTACGCCGCCGCCTACGACCGGCACCTGACGGTCGACTTCGCACACCCCGAGGCCGACCTCGCCGGCTACCCGCTGGTGCTGGTCCCGGCGCTGTACCTGATGACCGAGGCCGCCTCGCGCAACCTCCGGGAGTACGTGGCCGGCGGCGGCACCCTGGCGGTCTCCTACTTCTCCGGCATCGTGGACGAGCACGACGCCGTCCAGCCGGGCCCGCACCCCGGCGCGCTGCGCGACGTACTCGGCCTCACGGTCGAGGAGTTCGCGCCGCTGCGGGCCGGGGAGCAGGTCCGACTGGACGGGCCTGACGGTCCGTTGACCGGGGACGTGTGGTCCGAGTTCGTCGTCCCGCGCGGGGCCGAACCGGTCTGGACGTACGCCGACGGCCCCGCCGCCGGGCACCCCGCCGTCACCCGGCACCTGCTCGGGGACGGCACCGCCTGGTACGTCTCCAGCCGGTTGAACGGCGCCGACCTGGACACCGTGCTGGCCCGGGCCTGCGCCGACGCGGGCCTGGCCGCGCGGGAACTCCCGCGTGACGTCGAGCTGGTGGAGCGGATCGGCGAGCAGGGGCGCTACCTGTTCGCGATCAACCACGGCTCCGTCGCGGTGCGGCTCCCGCTGCCGACGGCGGGCGTCGAACTGATCACCGGCAAGCCGGTCACGGACCGGCTCGACCTGCCCGCCAACTCCACCCGGGTGGTCAGCAGCTGACCCCGGCCCGAAACCACCTGCCGGAGCCGCCGAGGGTCGGCCCCGGCAGGGCCCGCCGGTCCGGCTCCCCCGGACCGGCCCCGGTGGGGCGCCCGCACCCCCCAGGCGCGGCGCCCCACCGGCACACCCTCGTGGCACCACCTCCCCCACCCCACCTCCATCGCCAAGGATGACGATGCACCAGGGAATCCAGCGCCTGCTGAGCGGCGCCGCCACACTCCTGCTCGCCACCGCCGGTGCGGTCGCGCTCCCCGCCACGGGCGCCGAAGCCGCCACCGGCCTCACCAACCCCGGCTTCGAGTCGGACGGTTCGGCCACCGCCACCTCCACCGGCTGGTCGACCTACTCGGCGGCGGGCCGGAACGCCGCCTCGTACACCGAGGCCGGCGGGCAGGCCGGCTCGTACCGGCTCACCCACTGGTCCGCCACCGCCTACCAGGTGGAGACCTACCAGTACCTCTCCGGGCTGGCCAACGGGAACTACACCCTGACCGCCTGGGTCCGCTCCAGCGGCGGGCAGAACTCCGCCTACCTCGCGCTGCGCAACTGCGGCTCCGCCGAGCAGCGCACCGACCTGCCGCCCACTCCCAACGGCGGCTGGATCCGGCTGGTCACCTCGGTCGCGGTGACCGGCGGCCAGTGCACGGTGAGCATCAACTCCGATGCCAACGCCGGGAACTGGCTGAACGTCGACGCGCTGACCTTCACCCCGGGCGGGACCGGCCTGGCGGTCAAGGGCGGTGACGTCTCCTCGCTGAAGAAGAGCGAGGACAAGGGCGGCGTCTACCGGAACGCGGCCGGGACCACCGGCGACGCCCTGACCGTCCTGAACTCCGCCGGGATGAACTACGTCCGCCTCAAGGTCTGGGTGAACCCGGCCGACGGCTACAACACCAAGGCCCAGGTGCTGGCCATGGCCAGGCGGGCCAAGGCACTCGGGATGGGCGTCCTGGTGGACTTCCACTACTCCGACCACTGGGCCCACCCGGGCCAGCAGGACAAGCCCGCCGCCTGGGCCTCGTACACCACGGCCCAGCTCGGCACCGCCGTCTACAACCACACCTACGACGTGCTGAACGCCCTCAAGGCACAGGGCACCACGGCGGACCTGGTGCAGATCGGCAACGAGATCAACGGCGGGATGCTGCTCCCGACCGGCTCCGCCTCGAACTGGGCCGACCTGGCCGGGCTGCTCAAGCAGGGCGTCAACGCGGCCAAGGCGGTGAGCAGTTCGACCAGGGTCGCGCTGCACCTGGCCAAGGGCGGCGACCTGGCCGGCACCCGGGTCTTCTTCGACAACGCGGTGGCCGACGGCGTGCCCTTCGACCTGATCGGGCTGTCCTACTACGGCTACTGGCACGGCCCGTTGAACGACCTGCAGGCCACCCTCGACGACGCGGCCGCCCGCTACGGCAAGCCGGTCTTCGTCGCCGAGACCGCCTACGCCTTCACCACCGCGAACAACGACGCGCTGGAGAACAACTTCCTCGCGGCGAACGTGCAGAGCGGCTACCCCGCCACCCAGGCGGGGCAGGCCGCCAACCTGCGCGACGTGCTGAACGTGGTCGAGGCGGTCCCGAACGGCCGCGGCCTGGGCGTCTTCTACTGGGAGCCGACCTGGACCGCCGTCGCGGGCAACGGCTGGGATCCGGCGGACGCCGGTTCGGGCAACGCCTGGGAGAACCAGGCGCTGTTCGACTACACCAACAAGGTGACCAGCGCGGCCAGTTGGTTCAAGCACCGCTGACCGTGACGGTGCGTCGACCTCAGCCCGCGAGCGCGGCGGTCCAGGCCGCCTCGGCCGCCTCGGCGACGCCGTCCGCGTCGGGTACCAGCCCGGCCAGCGCGGTCAGGCAGGCCAGCACGGTGTCCAGTGCGGCCGCGCGACCGTAGTGGTTGACGCGGAGCATCCCGCCGGCCAGGGCACCGCCGCCGGCCTGGATCGGCAGCGCCCGGTCCAGGCCGGCCACCAGGGCGGTGGCGTCCACGCCCGGCGGGGTGCGGATCGTGGTGGCGACCGGGGCGGCGTCCCGGTCGGCCGGGACGAACAGCGAGAACCCGCCGAGGGCCCGGACCCCCGCCCGGGTGGCGGCCGCCGCCGCGCGGTGCCGGGCGATGGTGCCGGCCAGCGTCTCGGCCTCGATCCGGTCCAGGCAGGCACCGAGCGCGAGCATCTCCAACTGGGCCGGGGCGTGCGGCAGTACGGTGCGTCCGGCGTCGGTCCAGCGCTCCTTCCAGTCCAGCAGCGAGAGGTACGAGCGGCGCGGGGCGGCCGGGTTGGCGAGGATCCGCTCCCAGGCCCGGTCGCTGACCGAGACGGCGGACACCCCGGCCGGCCCGGCCATCGCCTTCTGGCCACCGACCACGCAGAGGTCGACACCCCAGGCGTCGGTGGGCAGCGGCTCGGCCGCCACCGAGGCGACCGCGTCCAGCATCAGCAGCGCCCCGTGCTCGCGGACCACGTCGGCGATCTCGGCCACCGGGTTGGTGTTCCCGGTGGCCGCCTCGGCGTGCACCAGCGAGACGAAGTCGATCTCCGGCCGGCCCGCCAGCACCTCGGCCACCTGCCCGGCCGTCACGGCGGTGCTGAACGGCACCGTCAGGTCCACCGCCTTGCTGCCGCAGTCCCGCAGCCAGTTGCCGAAGGTCTGCCCGTACGGACCGGTGACGATGTTGAGCGCGGTGGAGCCCGGGTGCGCGGCACTCCGGATCGCGGCCTCCAGCGGGAGCAGCGCCTCGCCCTGGGTGACGATCACGTCGGCCCGGGTCTGCAGCAGCTCGGCGACCTGGTCCTCGATCGCGGCGAACCGGGCGGCGCCGAGCGGCGGGAGGTCGAGGAAGGTGCTCACGGTGGGGCCTTTCGGGAGGGGCCGGGCGGAGGGCTGCCGAGGACAGTTTGCCCCAGTCCGTCCCTCGGCAGGGAGTTCGGGGCTCGGTAGAGTGCGGGCATGGGTGATGCTGCGGTGCTGCACGTCAAGGGCCGGGTGCTGGTCGGTCCGGACGATGTCCGGGACGAACTCTGGGTACTGGACGGCCGGGTGACGTACCAACGGCCCGCCGCCGAGTCCCGTACGGTGCACGGCTGGGCGGTGCCCGGCCTGGTCGACGCGCACTGTCACGTCGGTCTGGACGCGCACGGCGCCGTGGACGCCGCGACCAGCGAGAAGCAGGCCATCACCGACCGGGACGCCGGCACCCTGCTGATCCGGGACGCCGGTTCGGCCGCCGACACCCGCTGGGTGGACGCCCGCGAGGACCTGCCCCGGATCATCCGGGCGGGCCGTCACATCGCCCGTACCAGGCGCTACATCCGCAACTACGCGCACGAGATCGAGCCCGGTGACCTGCCCGCGTACGTCCGGGCCGAGGCCCGGCGCGGCGACGGCTGGGTCAAGCTGGTCGGCGACTGGATCGACCGCGAGCGCGGCGACCTGGCCGCCTGCTGGCCCGGCGACGCCCTGCGGGAGGCCGTCGCGGCGGCGCACCAGGAGGGGGCCCGGGTCACCGCGCACTGCTTCGCCGCCGAGTCGCTGCCCGACCTGCTGGCCGCCGGGATCGACTGCGTGGAGCACGCCACCGGCCTGACCGAGGAGTTGATCCCGCAGTTCGCCGAGCGCGGGGTGGCGATCGTGCCCACGCTGGTGAACATCGCGACCTTTCCCAAGCTGGCCTCGGTCGGCGCGGAACGCTTTCCGGCCTGGGCGGCGCACATGCGGCGGCTGCACGAGCGGCGCTACGACACGGTCGGTGCCGCCCACGATGCGGGCGTCCCGATCTACGTCGGCACCGACGCGGGCGGTTCGCTCGCCCACGGCCTGGTCGCCGAGGAGGTGGCCGAACTGGTCAAGGCCGGGCTCTCCCCGCTCGCCGCGCTCGGCGCCACCACCTGGACCGCCCGTAAGTGGCTGGGCCGCCCGGGCCTCACCGAGGGCGCCCCGGCCGACCTGGTCGTCTACGCCGCCGACCCCCGCACCGACATCCGCATCCTCGCCGACCCCCAACTCGTCGTCCTCCGCGGCCGAATCGTCTGACGCCGCCCTTTGGCACGTGGAGCCCCTGGACAGTGCAACCGAACGCCCTGCCACACGCGCAGCCCCGAGCCCCTGGACCGTAGATGTCGGAGCGCCTGCCTACAGCGCAGCCCTCGGCCGCTGGGCGTCTGCAAAAGGTGCGGCCCGGGCCCGTTAGGGTGGTCCGTATGGCTGCACGTCCGTTGAACGAGATTGTCGAGCCCGGCTGGGCCAAGGCGCTGGAGCCGGTGGCCGGACGGGTCGCCGCGATGGGGGACTTCCTGCGCGCGGAGCTGGCTGCGGGCCGGACCTACCTGCCGTCCGGGCCGAACGTGCTGCGGGCGTTCCAGCAGCCCTTCGACCAGGTCCGGGTGCTGATCGTGGGTCAGGACCCGTACCCGACGCCGGGCCATGCGGTGGGCCTGAGCTTCTCGGTGGCCCCCGAGGTCCGCCCGATCCCGGGCAGCCTGATCAACATCTTCCAGGAGTACGGCCGCGACCTCGGCTTCCCGCCGCCCGCCAACGGCGACCTCACGCCCTGGACCGGGCAGGGCGTGCTGCTGCTCAACCGGGCGCTGACCACCGCGCCGGGCAAGCCGGCCGCGCACCGGGGCAAGGGCTGGGAAGAGGTCACCGAGCAGGCGATCCGGGCCCTGGTGGACCGGGGCGGGCCGCTGGTGGCGATCCTCTGGGGGCGGGACGCCCGCAACCTGCGTCCGCTGCTCGGCGAGGTGCCGGCCGTCGAGTCGGCGCACCCGAGCCCGATGTCGGCGAGCGGCGGCTTCTTCGGCTCCCGCCCGTTCAGCCGGGCCAACCAGATGCTGCTCGGCCAGGGCGCCCAGCCGGTGGACTGGCGCCTGCCGTAGCGGCGCCCCGTCAGCACTCCGCGTCAACTCGACCCGAAAGAGTGAACTGACGCTCAGTGGTGCTCATGTGACGGATTGTTCGAAGAGACTGACGGCAGTCGAGAGCACCGCCCCCTCCCCGTGCCTGTGCCGAGGAGCTTCCGTGGCCGGCTCTGCCCACTCTTCCTCCCTGGGGGTTCCTCCGTCATGCCCGTGCGCCACTCCGTACTCCGTGCCTCGGCTGCCACCGCCCTGACCGCCGCGCTGGTCCTACCTGGCACCGCCCGGGCGGCCGACCCGGCGGGCGGCTCGCCCGGCCGGGCCTCCGCCGTCACGGCCGAACTCGACCTGAAGGTCGCCCTGGTGGCCGGTGCGGCCGCCGTCCCGGTCCGGATCTCGCTGAACAAGGTGGAGTCCCCGGCCAGCCTGGACGGCTCGGTGCTGACCGCCAAGGTGGACGGGGTGGACCAGGGGCGGCCGGTCACCCTGGTGCGGGCGGAGGTCGGCAAGTCGAGCACCAGGGCGGATGCCACCGGCTCGGCCGCCAAGGTCGAACTGCTGGACGCCGACGTCCGGGCCCCCGGTCTGCTGGGGGCGGCGCTGCTCGGTCTCGAGGCGCTGAGCGCCGAGGTGACCTGCCCGGTGGACGGGCCGCCGACCGCGAAGGTGAACTCGCCCGCCCGGATCACCGTGCTGGGCAAGTCCGTCACGCTGGGGCTGAACGGCCCGACCCACGTGGACGTGCCGGGGGTCGGCTCGGTCGACATCCAGTTCTCCCGGCGGACCACCACCTCCGCCACGGCCGCCGCCTCCGCCCTGGAGGTCGCGCTGGACGTGAACCCGCTGCAGCTGAACGTCGCCAAGGTCACCGGCCGGATCACGGTGGCCTCGGTCAGCTGCGAGAAGCCCGTCCCGGCGGCCACCCCGAGCGCCGCCACCGGCAGCACCCCGGCCCGGGCCAACCGGGCGGTCCCCGCGGTGGCGGGCGAGAGCCCCGAGGGCCGGACGCTGGCCGCCACCGGCAGCAGCGGGACCGGCACCGTACTGGCCGCCGCCGGAACCCTGCTGGCGGTCGGGGCGGTGGCACTGGGGATGACCCGGCGGCGCCGCGCGCACGTCCGGAAGCACTGAGCGGTACCGCTCAAGGGGTGGGACCAACTGTCCGGGATGTGGACGTGGCACTTTCCGACCGTACTCGTGCCGCTGCGGACGGTTGGTTCACATGGGCGTTACATAGGAGGAACAACTGGGAAACGGCGGCTTGCGACGCTACGCGGGCACCCACCACCCAAGCAGTGAGGTTCACCGCAATGGCAATCAAGGCCGAGTACATCTGGATCGACGGCACCAAGCCGACCGCCAAGCTCCGTTCCAAGACTCGGGTGCTGGCCAACGCGGACAAGATCCCCACCTGGGGCTTCGACGGCTCGTCGACCAACCAGGCCGAGGGTCACGCCTCGGACCGTGTGCTCGACCCGGTCAAGGTCGTGAAGGACCCGATCCGCGGCGGCGACCACATCCTGGTCCTCTGTGAGGTCCTGGAGACGGACGGTACCCCGCACGAGTCCAACACCCGCGCGCTGCTGCGTCCGGTCGCCGAGCAGTTCTCCGCTCAGGAGGCCATCTTCGGCATCGAGCAGGAGTACACCTTCTTCAAGGGCTCCCGCCCGCTCGGCTTCCCGGAGGGCGGCTACCCGGCCCCGCAGGGTGGTTACTACTGCGGCATCGGCGCCGAGGAGGTCTTCGGCCGCGAGATCGTCGAGCTGCACCTCGACCGCTGCATCGACGCCGGCCTGGCGATCTGCGGCATCAACGCCGAGGTCATGCCCGGCCAGTGGGAGTTCCAGATCGGCCCGGTCGACGCGCTGACCGTCTCGGACGACCTGTGGATCGCCCGCTACCTGCTCTACCGCACCGCCGAGGAGTTCGGCATCGACGCGACCCTGGACGCCAAGCCGGTGCGCGGCGACTGGAACGGCGCGGGTGCGCACACCAACTTCTCCACCAAGGCGATGCGTGAGGGCTACGACGCCATCATCACCGCCTGCGAGTCGCTCGGTGCCTCGCAGGAGAAGGTCCTGGAGCACGTCAACCAGTACGGTGACGACATCCAGTCCCGCCTGACCGGCAAGCACGAGACCGCCCCGTGGAACGTCTACTCCTACGGCGCGTCCGACCGCGGCGCCTCGGTCCGCATCCCGTGGCAGGTCGAGGTGGACCGCAAGGGCTACATCGAGGACCGTCGCCCGAACGCGAACGTCGACCCGTACGTGGTCACCCGCCTGATCGTCAACACCTGCTGCTCGGCCCTGGAGAAGGCCGGCCAGGTCTGATCCGGCTGAACGCCCGTCACGTCGCCCGGCCCGCCCGCCCCTCCGGGGGTGGGCGGGCCGCCGCCGTTCTGCCACCCTTGGCTGTCATGGACGACTTCACCCCCGAGCAGGTGGCCCGGGGCCGGGCGCTGCGCCGGGCCCAACTGCCCTGGGCGCTCGGCGCCCGCGCCGCCGGGCCGGCCGCGTTGCTGCTGCTCGGCCTCACCCCGGCCGGGGCCGGACTGGTCGGCCGGGCCGGCGACCTGTTCGGCGGCACCCGGACGGCGCAGGTGCTGGCCGGGATCGCCGCCCTGCTGCTGATCGGCGAGCTGGTCCAACTCCCGTCCACCGCACGGTTGTGGGTGATCCGCCGGGCGTACGGGCTGATCACCCAGGGCTGGGCCGGCTGGGCGGCCGACCGGCTGCGCGGGCTGGCCCTCGGCCTGCTGCTCGGGCTGCCGGTCGGGTACGGGCTGTACGCGCTCACCGACCGGTCGCCGGAGGGCTGGTGGCTGCCCGCCGCGCTGCTCGCGGCCCTGCTGGTGCCGCTGCTCTCGTTCCTCTTCCCGCTGCTGGTCGAGCCGCTGTTCAACCGGTTCACCCCGCTGCCCGCCGGTGAACTGCGCACCGCGCTGCTGGACTTGGCCGCACGGGACGCGATCCGGGTCCGCGAGGTGCTGGTCGCCGACGCCTCCCGCCGGACCACCGCGCTGAACGCCTACGTCTCCGGGCTCGGCGCGACCCGTCGGATCGTCGCGTACGACACCCTGATCGGCACCGCCGACCCGCGCGAGGTCGAACTCGTGGTCGCCCACGAACTCGGCCACGTCAAGCACCGGGACGTCCTCACCGGCACCCTGCTCGGCTCGCTCGGCGCCGCCGTCGCGGTCGTCCTGCTCGGACTGCTCACCTCCTGGCGGCCGCTGCTCGACGCCGCTTCGGCCGCTTCGGCCGCCGACCCGCGCTCGCTCTTCCTGTTCGCGGCCTGCGCGGCCGTGCTCGGTGCCCTGGCCGGGCCGTTCCAGTGCGCCGCGAGCCGCCGGATCGAGGCCAGGGCCGACCGCCACGCCCTCGAACTCACCTCGGACCCCGAGCAGTTCATCGCGATGCAGCACCGGCTGGCGGTGGCCAACATCGCCGACGTCGACCCGCCCCGGCTGCTCCAGCTGCTCTTCGCCAGTCACCCCAGCACCACTGCCCGGATCGCCGCCGCCCGGGCCTGGGCGGCGGCGCACGCGGGCTGAAGCGCGTGTCGGGGTGAGCGGGCGGCCGGTGTTCGGTAGCGTCGCCGGTATGGACTGGAAACTCGAACTGGTGGCGGTCCCGGTCACGGACGTGGACCGGGCCAAGGCGTTCTACACCGATCAGGTCGGCTTCCACGCCGACCACGACCACACGGTCAGTGACACGGTCCGCTTCGTCCAGCTCACGCCCCCGGGCTCGGCCTGCTCGATCGCCCTGGGGACGGGGCTGCTGGACACGCCGCCGGGCTCGGCCCAGGGGCTCCAGCTGGTGGTCGCGGACATCCACGCCGCGCACGCGGAACTAGCCGCACGGGGTGTGGCGGTGAGCGAGGTCCAGGAGTTCCCGTGGGGCTCGTTCGTCTTCTTCGCGGACCCGGACGGCAACGGCTGGGCGGTCCAGCAGCTGCCCGCCCGGGACGGCTCCGCGCCGGCCGGCTGACCCGGTGTCAGCAGGCCGGGCGGGCGTCAGCCGACCAGCGGCCCGCTGCCGGCCAGCGACGGCGCCCCGCTGAGGGCGTGCATGAGTTCGGCGTCGCCCTCCACCGAGAGGGCGCTGTCGGTGCACTGCTGGACCGGCCCGGCCACCGGCAGCGGCTGGGCGGCGATCGCGGTCATCGCGAAGGCCTGCTGGGCGCCGAGCTTGCCGACCTCCGAGCAGGTGGTGTCCAGCGCCGCACCGGTCGGGTCGGGGGCGGCCCAGGCGACGGCGGGCGCCGCCCCCAGCACGGCGAGTGCGACGGCGGAGACGGAGGCGGCGGTCTTGCGGATCATCAGGTCTCTTTCCCAGGGTGTGCCGGAATCATCGGTGATCATCCCGCCCCGGGCCGCCGCGGCCCCGCCGGACACGCGCCGGTTCCCCGGAAGGGATGACGGCGGGGCGCCGACGGGCTGACGGAGCCGGTCAGATGAAGTTCTTGTCGATCAGGAGCTGCAGGGCGTTGGTGTGGAAGTCGGGGAAGTCCATCGGCACCACGCCGAGGTTCGCCCGCTGCTGCTTGCGGGCCTCCAGGTACTCCCAGACCTTCTGCATGACGGTCTGCGAGGAGTACTTCGGCCACTCGCCGTTCCCGATGCTGGCGAAGTTGAGGTAGAGCTTCGCCGAGTTCTGGTCGTTGAAGGCGTTGTCGAACTGCCGCTGCACGTACGAGGTCCACTTGGTGCCGCTGCTGATGCCGGTGTACCGGTCCTGCAGGTCGATCACGTCGTTGGACAGGAAGCCGTTGTCCCCGCCCGGCCAGTGCAGCACGGACCAGTCGTTGGCGAAGTCGGTCAGCAGCACGATCCGCCCCCGGGCCTGGCCGAGGGTGGGGAACCACGGATTCGTCCAGAACAGCGGCCGGTACCCCTTGGTGTCCAGATAGCCGTTGAAGATCCGGGCGAAGTCCGCGCCGACGTCGTTGTTGGTCCCGTTCTCCTTCTTCACCCGCATCAGCAGCACCTCGCCCGGGTGCCCGGCCAGGAAGCTCCGGCACTGGTTCAGCACCTGGTCGAAGGTGGTGCCCTGGTACCACCCGCCGTGGTAGATCCCGAACGAATCCGGCGCGCCCGCCAGGCCGTTGCACCGGATGTCGAGGAAGCGGATGCCGCGCTCCAACTGCTCCGGTACGCCCCAGTTCTGGGTGTGCGACCACTCGCTGCCGTTCGCCGGGTCGGTGCAGCAGGAGTCGTGCGTGCCCGGGATGGTCATCCGCAGCAGCGACCGCCCGTCCGGCAGGCCGGCCATCCAGGACGCCCCCGCTCTCGGGGCGGCCACGGCCGGGCCGCTGCCGAGCGCCCCCGTGACCAGGGTGGCGGCGGCGGTGCTGAGGAGCGTACGGCGGGTCAGCTGCATCGGTGCCTCCGGTACGGGAGTTGACGGCGTACGGCCACCACGGTCCCGCCGCCCGGGCCCGCTCCACAAGCCCCCCGACGAAATCCGGCGGCGCCCGGCCGTCGGAGTGTCCAGGGTTCCCCCACGTACCGTCCCGAGGAGTCCCGATGCCCCGACCGCTGCTCCTGCTCGACGTGGACGGCCCGCTGAACCCGTACAACGCCAAGCCGCACCGCCGCCCCGAGGGCTACCTGACCCACCGGGTCAGGCCCGCCTCCTGGATCGCCCGGCAGATGCAGTGGCAGCACCGGCCCGCCGACCGGGTCCGCCCGCTCCGGCTCTGGCTCAACCCGGAGCACGGCCCGGCCCTGCTGGCGCTCCCGTACGACCTGGTCTGGTGCACCACCTGGACCGACGAGGCCAACACCTGGGTCTCCCCGCTGCTCGGCCTGCCCCGACTCCCGTACGTGGACTGGCCGACCATGCACCAGGGCGACCCCGAGGACCTGCACTGGAAGACCCGCCACCTGGTCACCTGGGCCGCCGGCCGCCCCTTCGCCTGGGTGGACGACGAACTGACCGAACGCGACACCGCCTGGATCGCGGCCCACCACCCGGCCCCGGCCCTCACCGTGCACGTCGACCACCGCTTCGGGCTCCAGCCCGAGCACTTCACGGCCCTCGCCGAGTGGGCCGCCGGGCTGGTGCCCGGCCGGTCGTAATACGCGTCATACGCTGGTGTGCAGGCCAAGACCAGGATCAGCATCAGCCTCGATCGCGATCACGCCGAGCGTATCCGGGAGCATGCCGAACGAGCGGGCACGGACGTTTCGGCCTACCTCGTGAACGCCGCCACCCGGCAGATGGCCGAGGCCGAGGCAGCCGAAGCACAGTTCGCCCGGATCGACGCGATGATCGCTGCGGCGGAAGCGGAAGCGGAAGCCGCCGAGCTGCCACCGCTGCGGAGGTCGCCGACGGCGAGCTCACGGAGGAGGAGCGGCGGGAAGTGGCGGAGACGCTGGGGCTCGTCTACGGCGATGATGGCCCGGTCACGCGTCCGGGCCACGGCTTGTCTGGCGGCGGTGGACGCCCATGACGTCCACGTGGTTCAGATCTGACGCCGTTTGCCAGGCGGCGAATCTGTTTGACTTCGCGCGGGTGGGGCGGTCACCATGCGTCGATCTCCGTACCGATGTGCGGGTGACGTTTCGAGCAGAGAGCAGCGCCCGCGCATGGACATCACCGCCACCTTCCGGCTGACCGAGCAGGACCTCCGGAGGGCGATCCGGAACGTTCCGGCGCTGCGGCGGATGGTCATGGCCAGTGCGCTCATCACGGTGGTCGGACTGCTGAAATGGGCGGTGGACGGGAAGCCCAACCTGTGGCTGCTGGTCCTGGGGCCGGTGCTGATGGTGTTGTGCGAGGTGATGGTGGTCCGGGGCGGGGCGAAGAAGAGCGCCGAGCTGATCGCGGAGCCGTGGACGGTGCGGGTGACGGAGCAGTCGTACTCGCTGCGGACGGCCGCCAGCGACGCGACGGCGGAGTGGCGGCTGTACCGCGAGGTGACCGAGCGGGCGGGGTTCTGGTACCTCCAGCAGACCAACAAGGCGGTCGGGTTCATGCCGCAGGGGGTGTTCGACGAGGGGCAGCGCGCGGAGCTGGCGGAGTTCTTCGCCCGCGCGCTGCCGCCGGTCAAGCGGCCCTGGTACCGCCCGTTCTGACGATCCGGCAGGTCGCTACTTCCCGTCCTTGTCGGGGTCGACGCCGAAGGTGATGGCGCCGAGGTAGCCGTCGGCGTCCTCGGTGATCTTGAGGAGCATGGGCTCCTTGTAGATGCTGTCGCCGTCGTTGAAGGTGTCGCGGTTGGTGTGCCGGGAGTAGGGCTGCTGGGCGAAGACCTTCGAGTTGAGCGACTCGTCCGTCATCAGCTGGGTGGTGAGGGTGCGGTCGTCGCCGACGTGCACCATGGCGTGGATGTGGACGGTCCGACCGGTGTACCAGCCCGGCCAGACGGTGGTGAACCGGACGATGCCGTCGCCGTTGGTGACCTGGGCGCCGCGCAGGTAGCGCTTGTCGTCCGTCGGCGTGAGGTCCGCGCCGGCACCACCCGAGCCGCCCGGCCCGCCGGACGGGGGAGCGCCGGTCGGTGCCCCCGACGGCGGAGCGCCGCCGCCGCCCGGGCCGCCGCCGGTGCCACCGCCGCCCGAGGAGAGGGATTCGGCGCCGGAGTAGAGGCCGGCCGCGTCGCAGTGCCAGATCTCGACCACGGCGTCGGCCAGCGGCCCGCAGGTCTCGCTGTCCTGGACCCGGATGGCGATGCGGAGCTTGACGCCCTCGCGGTCCTCGCGGATGTCGCTGCGGATCTTGTCGGCGTCGAAGTAGTACGGGCCCTGGGTGGCCTGGGGGGAGAGCGAGCAGGTGCCCGCGCCCGCGAACAGGGCGGTGAGGTCCTCCGACGTGCTGGGGGAGATGCCGGCGGTGGCTCCGGTCGTGGTGGTCGCGGTGCCGGACTTCGGGCTCCCGCAGGCGGCGAGCAGCGCGCCCAGCCCGATGCTGCCGATCCCCGCCAGGGCGGCCCGGCGGCTGACCCGTTGGCCCTCGTGGTGGTCGTGTCCCACGGCTGTGCTCCTCGGTCTCCTGGGTCAACTGCCGGGGAGCCTAGGAACGCCGGGTGAGAGCGGGCTGTGCGCCGGATGAGGGCGGGGTCAGTTCCGGACGAGAGCCGAGAGTGCGTCGAGGAAGCGGTCGCTGGTGGCCTCGTCCCGGACCGCGATCCGCAGCCAGTCCGGGCCGAGGCCGGGAAAGGTGTCGCCCCGGCGCAGCGCGAAGCCGGCGGCCCGCAGCCGGGTGCGCAGCTCCGCTGCGCCGGGCGTGTGGACCAGCACGAACGAGGCGGCCGGCGAGCCGTGCACGGTGATCCCCGGCAGCGCCGCCAACCCCCGCAGCAGGTGGGCGCGTTGACCGGCCAGGGTGTGGGTGGCGGCCTCTGCCTCGGCCAGCGCGGCGAGCGTGCTGCACGCCTCGGCGGCGGCCAGCGCCGGGGTGGAGACCGGCCAGAGCGGCTGGGCCGCACCGAGCCGGGCGATCAGGTCGGCGGGGGCGAGCACGTAGCCGATCCGCAGGCCGGCCAGGCCCCAGGTCTTGGTCAGGCTGCGCAGCACCACCACCTCGCCGGGCAGGTCCCGGACGGCGGCCAGGCTCTCCCGCTCACCGGGGACGGTGTCGACGAACGCCTCGTCCACCACCAGGGTCCGCCCGGGGCGGGCGAGTTCGGCCAGGCCCGGGTGCAGGACGGAGGTGGGGTTGGTCGGGTTGCCGATCACCACCAGGTCGGCCGCCTCCGGCACCGCGCCGGGCGTCAGCCGGAAGCCGTCGGCGGGGGAGAGCAGCACCCGGTGCACCCGGTGCCCGGCGTCCCGCAGCGCGGCCTCCGGCTCGGTGAACTGCGGGTGCACCACCACCGCGTGCCGCGGCCTCAGCACCCGGGCCAGCAGCACGAACGCCTCGGCCGCCCCCGCCGTGAGCAGCACCTCCTCGACCGGCCGGCCGTGCCGGGCGGCGACGGCGGCCCGGGCGGCGGTGCCGTCGGGGTAGGCGGCCAGGTCGGCGAGGGTGGCGGCGAGGTGCTCGCGGAGCCAGTCCGGCGGGGTGCCGGTGCGGACGTTCACGGCCAGGTCGACCAGGCCGCCGGTACGCACCTCGGCGTCCCCGTGGTGGCGCAGGTCGGGGCCGGGACCGGCGACGGCCACCGTGGCGCTCGCGGACTTCCGCTTGGCGGCGAGGAGTTGGCCGCCGGGAGCGGCGGAGAGCAGGGCGGCGGCCTCGGCCACCCCTGGAGTGCCGGTGGCGGCGAGGACGACGTCGGACGGGGTCGGCACCGGGACGGCCGCCAGCTCCTCGGCGGAGTGGCCGACCAGCGGGACGGCGAGGGCCCGTGCGGCGGCCAGCAGACCGGGCTCGCCGGCCCGGGTGGTGACGGTGGCCAGCCGGGCCACCTCGCCCCGGCTCCGCCCGAGCGCGGTCAGGGCGGCGTCGATCAGGCCGAGCAGCTCGGCGGCGGCCACGCCGCTGCGGGCGCCGACCCCGACCGTGAGAGAGGGGTGGTTCACTGCTGGTTCCTCTCGACGGCCGGTGCTCCGGAAATCCCACCACGGTGCCGCTGAACTGGTCAATCGTGCGGGTTGTGAGCTGCGACGCGCCGGAAATCCGGTGGACACCGCCGGTCGGCTGGACGAGCATCCGCCTGTGACCGAACGATCAGCACCCTGGACCTCCGCCCCTTCCGCCGCCACCCGGGTCAGCCTGGTGCAGGTGCCCCGCGCCGCGATGGCCGCCCTGATGGTGGGCGACCTGGACGGCGCGGCCGCCGCGAGCGGCCTCGACTTCCCCGCCGACCTGGCCGACGGCCGGATGCCGGGCGTCTGGGCCCGCCGCTACCACCAGACCGGTGACGACCCGTCGAGTGCCGAGTGGGTGACCCGGGCGGTGCTGGTCGACGGCGTGGTGATCGGTGCGGCCGGGTTCCACGGCCCGCCGGACGAGCGCGGCATGGTCGAGGTCGGCTACGGCGTGGCCGAGGGGCAGCGCCGCCAGGGGTACGCCAAGGCGATCCTGGCCGCGCTGCTCCGGCGAGCCGTGGAAGAGCCGACGGTGACCGTGCTGCGGGCCACCATCAGCCCGGACAACGCCGCCTCGCTCGCCACCGTCGCGGGTTTCGGCCTGGTGCACGTCGGCGAGCAGTGGGACGAGGAGGACGGCCGCGAGCTGATCTACGAACTCCCCACCCCGGCGGCGTAGTCGGCGGCCGCCCGGACGAACCGCGAGGCGAGTTCGGGTGCCCCGGCCCAGTGCAGGTGCAGGTACGAGGCGTGCACCGAGCCGCTCACGAAGCCCTCGGTGCAGGACCCGGCCGGGCCCCGCCAGCCCCAGGCCGGCGGCTCGCCCGCGCCCGGCTCGCAGACCGTCCGGTGGAACTCGTGCCCGCGCAGCCGCGAGCCGGTCGGCGCCAGCACGCTGTCGGTGAGCGCGACCGCCTCCCGGTAGCCCAGGGTGAGCCGTTCGGTCATCCGGGCGGTGGTCGTCAGCACGCCGCACATCGGCGCGCCGTCCAACTCCTGCCCCAGGTACAGCAGTCCGGCGCACTCGGCGCTGACCGGCGCCCCGGCGGCGGCCAGCGCGGCGATCGAGGCGCGCAGCCCGGCGTTCGCACTGAGCTCCTTGACGTACATCTCCGGGAAGCCGCCGCCGATCACCAACCCGGCCGCGCCCGCCGGGAGTTCCGGGGCGTGCAGCGGGTCGAACGGGACCACCTCGGCACCCGCCGCCGCCAGCAGCTCGGCGTTCTCCGCGTACGAGAACGAGAACGCCGCACCGGCCGCCAGCGCGACCCGGGGCCGGCCGGGCACCGGCTCGACCTCGGCGGCGGCCGACCACGGCTCGGCGTCCAACGGCGGTGCACTGCGGGCCAGTTCGAGCAGCGCGTCCAGGTCCACCGAGGCGCCGACCAGCTCGCCCATGTCCCGGACGGCGCGCAGCGCGTCCGCCGACCGCTCGACGGCCGGGATCAGGCCCAGGTGCCGGGACGGTGTGGCGACGGCGGCCGAGCGCCGGACGCAGCCGAGCACCTGCACCCCGCCGCCCTCCTCCAGCGCCTCCCGGAGCAGCTGCTCGTGCCGGTCCGAGGCGACCCGGTTGAGGATCACCCCGGCCAGCCTGACCTCCGGGTCCCAGGAGGCGAAGCCGTGCACCAGCGCGGCCACCGAGCGGGACTGCGAGGAGGCGTCCACCACCAGCACCACCGGCGCCCTGAGCAGCTTGGCGACATGGGCCGTGGAGGCCAGTTCGCCCCGCCCGGCGGCGCCGTCGTAGAGCCCCATCACGCCCTCCACCACGGCCACGTCGGCCCCGGCCGCCCCGTGCAGGAAGAGCGGGGCGACCCGGTCGGGCCCGCACATGAAGGCGTCCAGGTTGCGGCCCGGGCGCCCGGCGGCGAGTGCGTGGTAGCCCGGGTCGATGTAGTCGGGGCCGACCTTGTGCGGGGAGACCGCCAGGCCACGGGCGGCCAGCGCGGCCATCAGGCCGGTGGCGACGGTGGTCTTGCCCGCGCCCGAGGAGGGCGCGGCGACGACGAGACGGGGGATGTTCAACGGACTACCACTCGATACCGCGCTGGCCCTTGCGGCCGGCGTCCATGGGGTGCTTCAGCTTGGTCATCTCGGTGACCAGGTCGGCCAGTTCGAGCAGCTCGTCCTTGGCGTACCGGCCGGTGATCACGACGTGCTGGTTGCCGGGCCGGTTGCGCAGCACCTCGACCACCTCGGCCACGTCGACCCAGCCCCAGTGCATGGGGTAGGTGAACTCGTCCAGCACGTAGAGGCGGTAGGTCTCGGCGGCCAGGTCGCGCTTGACCTGCTCCCAGCCCTCCTTGGCCGCCTCCTCGCTGGACTCGACCATGTCGGCGGAGCGCTGGACCCAGGACCAGCCCTCGCCCATCTTGTGCCAGGCGACCGTGCCGCCCTCGCCGGAGGCGCCGAGCACCTTGAGCGCGTTCTCCTCGCCGACCTTCCACTTGGCCGACTTGACGAACTGGAACACCCCGACCGGCCAGCCCTGGTTCCAAGCCCGCAGCGCCATCCCGAAGGCGGCGGTGGACTTTCCCTTGCCGGGTCCGGTGTGCACGGCGGTGATCGGCTGGGTACGGCGCTGACGGGTGGTCAGGCCGTCGTCGGGGACGGTCTCGGGCTTTCCCTGCGGCATGGTCAGGCTGCCTTTCGGATCGAGGCGGAGGAGGGCCGGTGCGCGTGCACCAGGGCGGCGACGCCCTCGGCCCTGAGGTCGTCCAGGGTGACGGCGGAGGCGTTCAGCTGGGCCGCCAGGGTGTGCGCCAGGCCGAGCCGGACGTGGCCGGACTCGCAGTCCAGCACCACGCTCGCCACGCCCTGGGCGGCCAGCAGCCCGGCCGCCCGGCCGGCCTGCGGCAGCGCGTCCTTGCCGCCGGTGGCCCGGCCGTCGGTGACCACCACCAGCAGCGGGCGGCGGTGCGGGTCGCGCATCCGCTCCACCCGGAGCGTCTCGTGCGCCCGGAGCAGCCCGGCGGCCAGCGGGGTCCGCCCGCCGGTCGGGAGCTGCGCCAGCCGGGCCGCGCCGACCTCGACCGAGGAGGTCGGCGGCAGCGCCAGCTCGGCGCCGCTGCCCCGGAAGGTGATCATGCCGATCTTGTCCCGCCGCTGGTAGGCGTCCATCAGCAGCGAGAGCACCGCGCCCTTGACGGCGGTCATCCGCTGCCGGGCCGCCATCGACCCGGAGGCGTCCACCACGAACAGCACCAGGTTGGACTCCCGTCCCTGGCGCACCTGTTCGCGGAAGTCGTCCTTGCGCAGCACCAGCGCCCGGGAGTCCCGCCCGCGCGCGGCCTGGTGCGGTGCGGCGGCCTGCAGGGTGGCGCTCAGGTGCAGCCGGCTCAGCTGGCCCTGCGGCCGGCGCGAGCGGATGGTGTGCCCGCCGTCGGTCTCGGCGGGGGAGCGGCGCCCCTGGGCGCCCTTGCCGGTGCCCGGCACCTTGAACAGCCGGGTCCGGTACGGCTCCCCGGCCGAGGCCACCGGGGCCTTGCTGCCACCGCCCTGGGCCTGCGAGGGCAGCTCCGGTTCCCCGGCGGGCTCCTCGGCGGCCGTCGAGCCGTCCGGGGCGTCGCCCTGCGGCTCGGGGGCGCCGCCGCCGTCACCGTCCGGGCCGCCGTCGGGGTCGGGGCCGTCGTCCTCCGGTCCCTCGGCGTGCTCGTCCAGGGTGCGGTCGAGCTGCTCCTCGTCCAGCCCGGGGGCGTCGAACGGGTTCCGTCGCCGGCGGTGCGGCAGGGCCAGCTGGGCGGCCTTGCGGACGTCCTGCTCGCTCACCTCGGTCCGGCCCTCCCAGGCGGCCAGCGCGACGGCGGTGCGGGCCATCACGATGTCCGCGCGCAGCCCGTCCACCTCGAACGCCGCGCAGACGGCGGTGATCTGACGCAGCGCCACATCGGTCAGCAGTACGCTCGGCAGCAACTCCCGGGCGGCGGTGATCCGTTCGGCCAGCTCCCGCTCCTCGGCCGCGAACCGGGCCGCGAAGCCGTCCGGGTCGGCGTCGTACGCCAGCCGGCGGCGGACCACCTCGGCCCGCTCGTCCGGCTCCCGGGTGGCGGCGATCTCCACGGTCAGGCCGAACCGGTCCAGCAGCTGCGGCCGCAGCTCGCCCTCCTCCGGGTTCATCGTGCCGACCAGCAGGAAGCGGGCCGCGTGCCGGACCGAGACGCCCTCCCGCTCGACGTAAGAGCGGCCCATCGCGGCGGCGTCCAGCAGCAGGTCCACCACGTGGTCCTGGAGCAGGTTCACCTCGTCGATGTAGAGCACGCCCCGGTGCGCCTTGGCCAGCAGGCCGGGCTCGTACGCCTTGACGCCCTCGGCCAGCGCGCGCTCCAGGTCGAGCGAGCCGACGATCCGGTCCTCGGAGACGCCGACCGGCAGCTCCACCAGGTACGCCGGGCGGCTGTCGCCCCCGGCCGGGGTGTGCGGGCCGTCCGGGCAGCTCTGGTCGAGGGAGGCCGGGTCGCAGGAGAACCGGCAGCCGGGAACGGTGTCGATCGAGGGCAGCAGACCGGCCAGCGCGCGCACCATGGTCGACTTGGCGGTGCCCTTTTCGCCGCGCACCAGCACCCCGCCGACGGCCGGCGAGACGGCGTTCAGCAGCAGCCCGAGCCGCAGGTCGGCCATGCCGACGATCGCGGTGAAGGGGTAACGCACGTCGGTCATCGGTCGGTCTCCGTAGCTCGGGGTGCCCCGGGTGGGACGAACGGCAGGTGGGCGGGTGCGCCGCCCTCGATCAGCTTCCACAGTGCGTCGGTGTCGGCGTGCTCCTCGATCAGGTCGCCCAGGCGGTCGAGACGCTCCTCCCGGGCGGCGGCGAACGAGGTGTCGGGGGCCGGCACGAAGGCCCGGCCCGCCTGCTCGGCCACCTCGCGCAGCAGCGCCCGGCGGAAGCCGTCGTTCTCCAGCGCGCCGTGCCAGGTGGTGCCCCGGACCGAGCCGACCCGGCAGCCGTCCAGGCTCTGCCCCCTGTCATCGGAGATGAACGTGTCACCGCCCTCGACGGTCACCACACCGTGGTGGATCTCGTACCCCTCGACCCGCTCGCCGAAAGCCTCGCCGACCGGCCGGGCCAGCACCTTCTCCCGGCCGAACACCACCCGGGTCGGCAGCAGGCCGAGGCCCTGGACGGTGCCCGTCTTGGACTCCACCTGATCCTCGATCACCTGACCGAGCATCTGGTACCCGCCGCACACCCCGAGCACCGGCCGGCCGGCCGCCGCCCGCGCCTTCAGCACCGGCTCCAGACCGCGTTCGCGCAGCCAGGCCAGGTCCGCCACGGTGGCCCGGGTGCCGGGCAGCACCACCAGATCCGCGTCGGCCAGCTCCTCGGCCCGGGTGGCCCAGCGGACCAGCACCCCGGGCTCCTGGGCCAGCGCGTCCAGGTCGGTGAAGTTGGACAGCCTCGGGAAGCGGACCACCGCGACCCGCAGCACGTCGGCGCCGACCGGGCCGCGCACCGACCCCCGGTCCACCACGGTGGTCAGGTCGAGCGAGTCCTCGGCGTCCAGCCACAGCCCGGACAGCATCGGCAGGGTGCCGAGCACCGGACGGCCCGTCAGCTCGCGCAGCATCTCCAGGCCGGGCGCCAGCAGCCGGGCGTCGCCCCGGAACTTGTTCACGAACCAGCCCGCCACCAGCGCCTGGTCCTCGGCCGAGAGCAGCGCCAGCGTCCCGTACATCGCGGCGAACACCCCGCCCCGGTCGATGTCGCCGACCACCACCACCGGCAGCTTCGCCGCCGTGGCCAGGCCCATGTTGGCGATGTCCCGGTCCCGCAGGTTGATCT
Organism: Kitasatospora sp. NBC_00070; assembly: GCF_045041205.1. Lineage (NCBI taxonomy): Bacteria > Bacillati > Actinomycetota > Actinomycetes > Kitasatosporales > Streptomycetaceae > Kitasatospora > Kitasatospora sp. NBC_00070. The sequence goes on from NZ_CP108247.1 coordinate 5,567,258, forward strand.
CGGCGGGGGAGCCCGCGCCCTCGCAGACCACCACCTCGTACCGGCTGCGCAGGTCGGCCAGGCACTCCAGGGCCCGTTCCAGCAGCACCGGCTTGCGCTCGCGGTAGTCCAGCGCGCCGACCTCGGCGATCGCCCGGCCGAGCAGCACCACCTGACTGCGGCCGTCCGCACCGGGCTTGAGCAGCACCGGGTTCATCGCCGCCTCCGGCTCCACCCGGGCGGCCTGCGCCTGCATCGCCTGCGCCCGGCCGATCTCGGCGCCGTCGGCGGTGACGAAGGAGTTCAGCGACATGTTCTGCGCCTTGAACGGGGCCACCCTGACGCCCTGTCGGGCCAGCCAGCGGCAGATGCCCGCGGTGACCACGCTCTTGCCCGCGTCCGAGGTCGTTCCGGCGACCAGCAGCGAACCGCTCACGACTTCCTCCACGCGTACAGGGCCCGGCCGGTCACGGTGACCGCCAGTGCCAGGGCTCCGACCCGCCGGGACAGCGTGCAGGCCCGTTCGATGTCGTCGACCGTCACCGGCCGCAGCTCGCCGCCGAGTACGGGCCGGTGCTCCACCCGCTCGCCGTACTGGAGGGTGCCACCCAGCCGCACCCCGAGCGCCCCGGCGAAGGCCGACTCGGCCTGCCCGGCGTTGGGGCTCGGGTGTGACGAGCCGTCACGGCGCCAGACCCGCCAAGCGGTCCGCGGCGCGGCCGCGGCCGCCACGGTGAGCAGTGCGGTCAGCCGGGCCCCCGGCCAGCCCGCCAGGTCGTCCAGCCGGGCCGACGCCCAGCCGAACCGCAGGTGGCGGGGGGAACGGTGACCGACCATCGCGTCCAGGGTGTTGACGGCCCGGAACGCGAGCAGGCCGGGCGTACCGGCCAGTGCGCCCCAGGTGAGCGCGTTCACCACGGCGTCGGCGGTGTTCTCGGCGACCGACTCCACCGCCGCGCGGGCGATCTGCGGCCCGTCCAGCGCGCTCGGGTCCCGGCCGCACAGGTGCGGCAGCCGCTCCCGGGCGGCCGCGAGGTCGTCCGCCCGGAGCGAGCGGCCGATGATGCGGGCCTCCCGGGTCAGCGAGGTGCCGCCCAGCACCGTCCAGGTCGCGGCGGCCGCCAGGCCGGCCCGGGCCAGCGGCGCCCGGCGCAGCGCCCGGTCGGCGAGCACCGCCCCGGCCGCGACGGTGCCCACACAGGCGGCGGTGTACGCGGCCCCGGCCGCCCGGTGGTCACGCCAGAGCCGGCCCTCGAGCCGGGACGCGGCGGAGCCGAAGACGGCGACGGGGTGACCCCGACGGGGATCGGCGAACCTCGCGTCGGCCAGGTACCCGGCGACGGACCCGAGCAGGAAGGGGAGCGCGGGGGTCAGTCGGCGCACGACGGGGGAGGGTCGGCTCGGTTCAGGGCTGCCGGCATGGGCGTGGGTGTCCTCACTCAGGGTCCGCGCCCTGGATCGACGTACCGGGGGTGAGAGTCTCCTGGCTTCCGGGTCCGACACACTCCCGGGCCTTCCAACAGCCGCCTGGGCGGGCCGTCGTGACCATGGATCGGGAGTGCTCCCCGGTGACAGTGGCGGGACCGCGCCGGACTCGCACCGGCTTCCTCTACTTGCCTCCGTTTGGCTGAAGGATCCCATCACGCGGCCGGACAGGCAGTCAACAAAGGGTGCGGAGGGGTTGGTCACACGTCTGTTCGCCCCACCGCGCGGGGTGCTCCCGGGCGGGTGAAGCTGGCCCTGGCGCGGCGTGGGTCCGCGACCGGACTGGAGGACGGTCATGACCGATCTCGGCAAGCTTCTCGGGGGTCTGCTCGGCGGCACGGGCGGCGGTGCCGCCGGCGGCGGGGGGAACCTGCTCGCGATGTTGCTCGGCGCACTCGGCGGCGGCCAGGGGGCGGCGGGCGGTCTCGGCGCACTGCTCCAACAACTCACCCAGGGCGGCCTCGGCTCCCAGGCCCAGTCCTGGGTCGGCACCGGTGACAACCACCCGGTCTCCGGCGCGGAGCTCGCCGCCGCCCTGCCCGACCGCGAACTGGACGCCCTGGTCCAGCAGTCCGGCCTCTCCCGCGACGAACTCACCCAACGCCTCGCCGCCCAGCTCCCCACCGCCGTCGACCAGCTCACCCCCACCGGCGAGGTCCCCACCCCGGCCACCCTCGACGAGCTCTTCGGCAAGCAGAACTGACGCTCCGCCGCACAGACGCACGTGGTGCACCACCAGGGGCTCGGGGCTCTGCTGTTGTGCGGCTCCGCCGCGTGGGCGACGCCGGGCTTTTTGGCAGGTGTTCAGCCCGCTACGGAGTCAGGGGCTCGGGGAACTGCGACGCCGGCCTCGTAAAGGGTGATCGTCGCGTGGGCGGTCAGGCACTTTCGCAGTGACCCGAACGCCAGATCTCCTCGCAGAGCCCCGAGCCCCTGGGTAGTAGACCGCTGAGCGCATGCCCAGAGCGCAGCCCCGAGCCCCTGGGCCCGGAGCGCTGCCTCATGGCTACCTCTGAGTAGAGGTCCTGATCAGGCGTCACCATTGGTAGGAATCGCCAACACCCCAGTAGAGGGGACGACGGGGCTTCGTGCGTTCAGCGGGTGCTCGGGCCGCCCGCCCCGGGCCTAGCGTCTGGTGGCATGCGACGAAGACCGCCCGCCCCCACCCCCGTGCCCTTCTCGCCCGCCGCGGCGCGTTCCCACCGCGCCGGCCTGGGCCTGACCCCCGACCAGGTCGTCGAAGGCATGGCCGCGCACGGCGTCCGCCTGCTGCCGATGCACGTGCTCGGCTGGGAGACCGGCGAGTTCCGCCCGTCCGAGGAGGAGTTCATCGCGCTGGCCCGGGCGCTCTGGTGCCCGCCCGCCCAGCTGATGGGCGCGGCCCCGGCCGGCCTGCGCGACTTCCGGGTGGCCCGCGAGCTGTCCCAGGACCAGGCCGCCCAGCGGATCGGCGTCACCCTCCGGGCGTACGAGCACGCCGAGCTGACCGGCAAGTGGGGCGGCGACGCCGGGCAGACGTACGCGCTGGGCCACGTGCTCGGGATCGGCCTGCGGATGCTGGTGCGGGTGACCAACCGTCAGGAGGAGCTGGACCGCTGTCTGCGGCAGTGCGTGGACGGCCGCTGGCAGTCGCAGGTGAAGCCGGTGGCCCGCCTGGTGCCGGTGCCCCGGCCGGTGCTGGAGCAGACCCTCGCGGAGTTCCAGGGCGAGTACCTGGTCCCGATGCACTGGGGCTCCGCGCCGAGCCAGGCCGAGCAGCGGCCGGTGCTGCCGCACGCCGAGCGGTTCTGGGAGCTGCTCTCCGCGCACCGCACCGACATCCCGGTCTGACCGGTCTGACGCCCCGTCCGGGCGGTCACCCGCTCCCGGACGGCCCTGCCCCGGTGGCAGGGCCGGGGCGGCGCCGGTGGAATGGACCGCAACGTCCCGTCCGCCACAGCACACCGGGAGCGCAATGCGTTGGGGAACCGCGGCCATGGTGGCCGCCGCCGCAGTCGGGGCCGGAACCGCGGCCGTCCTGCTGCTCGGCCGCAAGGCGTCCGACGGGGTGGTCAGGCCCGGGCGGGCCGAGCCCGGTGCCGACGCCGACCTGCGGGTGCACGACCTGGCCCCCGGCGGGGTGGTGATCACCCGCAGCACCGCCACCGCCCGGCCGGGCCGGTACGCGCTGGAGTGGCGTGACGGCGGCCACGCGGTGGTCGGCGAGGTGCTCGGCACCGGCCCGCAGACCGTCACCCGCCGCCTGGAGCAGGTGGACGGCGGCTCGCTGCAGATCGGCGACAAGGTCGAGCTGACGCCCCGGGTGTACGTCGGCGACCCCCGCTCGGCGCACGGCCTCGGCTACACCGACACGGTCGCCGAGGGCGAACTCGGCGCGCTGCCCGCCTGGTACGTCGACGGCAAGCGCGGGACCTGGGTGATCCTGGTGCACGGCCCCGGCGCCGACCGTACCCAGGCGCTGCCCGTGCTCCCGGTGCTGCACGCGCTCCAGCTGCCCAGCCTGACCGTCAGCTACCGGGGGGACGCGGGCGCACCGCCCTCCCCGGACCGGCTCGGGCACTTCGGCGAGACCGAGTGGCAGGACGTCGACGCGGCGATCCGGCTGGCCCTCGACAGCGGCGCGGGCCGGGTGATCCTGTACGGCTGGTCGGTGGGCGCCACCATGGTGCTGCAGGCCGCCGCCCGGACGGCCTGGCCGGAGGCGGTGGCCGGCCTGGTGCTGGACTCGCCGGTGCTGGACTGGCCGCAGACCGTCCGGCGGGAACGCGCCAAGGCCGGTGTGCCCGCCGCGCTGGCCGAACTCGGCGCCCTGGCCGCCGAGGGCCGCAGCCGGGTCGACCTGGCCGGGTTCGCCCGGCTCGCCTCGGGTGCCGACCTGCACGTGCCGACGCTGCTGCTGCACAGCCCCGCCGACTCGATCGCCCCCTGGGACGCCGCCGCCCGGCTGGCCGACCTGCGCGGTGACCTGGTCAGCCTGCACCCGGTGCCACGCGCCGAACACGCGGCGCTCTGGAACGCCGACCCGGCCGGCTACGCGGAGACCCTGCGCCGCTGGCTCACCCCGCTGCTCTAGATCACCGGCCCGGAGCGGCGGGCCGGTGACGGTGAAGGAGCCGTGAAATGACCGTTGGCGTCTGGTTTGCCCCCGGCCCGGGAAAAGGCGATGTGACAGAAGGCCGTCGCACGGGGAAGACTGCACGGCGTGACGTCTCGGAATTCGCGCGACCGTGATGCCCCGCTCCCGCCGACGATCGGTACCGGGGCGACGGTGACCCGTCTCCCCGGCACGGCCCGCCGCGGTGACACCGCACAGCCGGGCAGCACCCCCAGCACCTCCCCCACCCCCCGCCGCCGCACCCCCGTACCGAAGCCCGGCCGTGGCCGGGCCCCGGTCCCGGAGGGCTTCCCCGCACCCGCCGAGCTGGCCCCGCTGGCCCGCCGGATGCTCGCCGACGCCGTCCGGATCGCCCGCTGGGCCGGTGAGCTGGGCGAGGTCGACAAGCGCGGCGAACTGCTCCCCGAGGACGCCAGGGCAGCCGGCCGGGCGCTCGCCATGACCGTCGGCGCCGCCGCCAACGCCTGGGGCCAGGCCCTGCTGGTCGGCCTGGTCGAGGCCCGGGACGGCGGTGCCACCCCCGGGTGGCGGCTGCACGCCTGGGAGCACGACGACGAGGCCGTGGTCCGTGGCTGGTCGGCGCTCTTCGACGCCTGGACGCTGGTCGCCCCGATGCCGCCCGCCGCGATGCGCGGCGTGTTCGCCGTGCTGGCCGGGCAGGCCGTGGACCAGGCCCCGCAGCTGCTCTCCTTCCTGCACCTGGTGGACGGTCCGGTGGCCGACAGCGAGCTGCTGGAGCTGCTCCGCCGGGGCCTGGACGAGCGCCGGGTGGCCGCCGGTGCCACGCCGCTGTCGCCCGTCCCGCACGCCGCCTCCGCGGTCTCCGCCGTCCGCGGCACCTGCCGCGAGCCGCAGATCGACACCCCGCACTCGCCGTCCGACGTGGCGGCCGTGCTGGACTGGATGCTCGACGGCCTGGCCGCCGTCGGCGCGCTCACCCGGCGGGACGAGGCGGCCGAGCTCTCGCCGCTCGGCCACTGGGCGGTCCGGGCCAAGCTGGAGGAGATCTGCACCGTCGCGCAGACCGCCGCCGGCCACATCGAGCAGAGCGCGCTGGAACTGCTGGACGCCTGCGCCAGCTACTCGCCGGGACCGGCCAGGGCCGAGTACCGGGCCTGGGTCGCAGCCCGGCCGGTGGACCGCGCGGTGGCCGAGCTGCTGGACGCCGCCCGGGGGGACGACGCGCTGCTGCGCGGCCTCGCCTTCGAGGCGCTCCGGGTCGCCGGGGGCACCGCCGAGCAGGCGGTCCGGGCGGCCGTGGACGAGGGCGTCCTGCGCCCCTACGCGCTGCTCTGGCTGGCCGAGCAGTCGGACGAGGTCGGCGTGTTGCCCTCGGACGTGCTGACCGCCGAGGACGCCGCCTGGCTCTGGGTGGACACCGCGGCCGCCGTGCTGGACCACGGGGAGACCGGCCTGCTGGTCGGTCACGTCGAGGGTGCCTCGGCGGGGGAGCCGGTCCGGCTCTTCAACCGGGCCCGGCAGTCCGGCCACCCGCGCGCCGCCTCCGTGCTCACCGCCGTCGCCGGGGTGCACCCCGACCCGGCGGTGGCCAGGGCGGCCCGCCGGTCGGCCTTTAGCGTGCACAAGGGCGGCGCTTAAGCCGTCCCCCCTAGCCTGCGTTCCAGGGGCTCGGGGAAGGGGCGGCGGGTATGTGGAGTGCGGACCGGCCTGCGACCACGTCCGGCCCTCTGAACGGGTGCGCCGTTCCGAGCGGTCGGCGCTGCTGCTCCCCGGGCTCCTGCCGGTGCGCCCTGACGCGCGACCGGACGCCGAAGGGCCCCTCTCCCGAGCGGGAGAGGGGCCCTTCGTGTGCCGTGCCAGCGTCAGCAGCCGCGCGACTCCGCGCGGCGGGCGCGGACGTCGCCGACCTTCTGGCCCACCTTGCGGCGGATCACCAGCAGCGGCGCCATCGCGGCCAGCGTGATCTGGGCGATCGCACCGACGTGCATCAGGGTGTCGCCACCGGGCAGACCGGCCGCCCAGGCCGCCAGGCAGCCGATCGAGACCACGATCCAGCAGAGCGTGGCGGTGGCCAGCAGGCCCTGCGGCTTCGGGTACTCGATCCGACTGACCATCAGGTACGCGACCCCGAAGATCATCAGCAGACCCGGCACGAACGGCGGGTCCAGCAGGACGATCGCGATCACCGTCATGGCACCCATCGGGCAGGGCATGCCCTGGAAGATCCCCGGCTGCATCTTGACCGCCGAGAACCGGGCCAGCCGGAGCACCACCGCCAACAGCACGGTGAGCGCGATCAGCGCCGAGAAGCGCTGGTCCTGGCCCGGGCTGACGATGCCCCAGACCGCCACGAAGTAGGCCGGGGCGATGCCGAAGCTGATCAGGTCGGCCAGGTTGTCGAGCTCCGCACCCAGCGCCGAGGAGCGCAGCTTGCGGGCCACCAGGCCGTCGAACAGGTCGCACATCGAACCGATCAGCAGCAGCGTCACCGCGGTGGCGGCACTGTGCTTGTCGGGGCCGGCGGCGGACGCGCCGGTGATGTGCGGCATCAGGACCCCGGTGGTGATCGAGTAGATCGCCAGGAAGCCGCAGACGGCGTTCCCCAGGGTCAGGAAGTCGGCGGTGGACAGGTGCTGCGGCGAGCGCGGCGCGCGGAGCTCGCGGTCGCGCGCCCAACGGCGGCGGCGCAGGTCCGTCTCCTCGTCCTCGTTGAGGCCGACTAGCGTCTCAGGATCAGTCACGGTCAAGGCGCGTCACCCCGGCAGTGGTCTTCTGGCCGACCTCGACGCCGACCTCGACGCCGGCCGGCAGGTAGGTGTCGACGCGGGAACCGAAACGGATCAGACCGATCCGGTCGCCCTGCTCGACCTTGGTACCGGCGTCGACGTACGGCACGATGCGACGGGCCACGGCCCCCGCGATCTGCACCATCTCGATGTCGCCGAGCTCGGTGTCGAAGTGCCAGACGACCCGCTCGTTCTGGTCGCTGTCCTTGTTGAACGCCGGGACGAAGCCACCGGCGACGTGCTCGACGGACGTCACGGTGCCGGGCAGCGGCGCGCGGTTGACGTGCACGTTGAGCGGGCTCATGAAGATCGCCACGCGGGTGCGGCCGTCCGGCCAGGCGTCGATCGACTGGACGACACCGTCGGCGGGCGAGATGACCCTGCCGGTCCCGATCTCACGCTCGGGGTCGCGGAAGAACCACAACATGCCCGCGCTGAGCGCACAGGCCGGTACCGCCGCCACGGCCCACTTGCCGCTCCGCCGGGTGAGGGCGGTGGTGAGGGCGGCGGTGGCCAGCGTGGGGACGAACCAGGGGGTGGCTCCGCGCGCGATGGTGACGCGAGGGCGCCGACCGTTCGCCGGGGCGAGGGCATCGCCGACCGGAGCGGAGGAGTGAGGGGACGGGCTGATGGGCATCGAATACCTTAGTCGCGGGCCCCGACTGGCAGAGCTCGGCACCTGGACGGGGGCCACCGCGGGGATCGAGTGATAAAGGGACGGCGTGCTGTCCCGGTGGATGCTATCGGGACCAGGCGGTAGGTGGGCAAGCCGCCTGCTGCTTGAGGTGTCCTGTGCGGTGCCGATCCGTGCCTGCTATGTGTACGACCGTAGCTCGGCCGGCACCGGTTCCCCAAGGGCTCCGACGTGCCGCGTGACCCATGTCTCAGTACGTGGGCGGTCGGTGAGGGGGTGCCGGGAGGCGCGCGGATGCAGCCGTAGGGCGCATACCGGCTGGTACACGCCCTACGGCCGGCCGGGATCCGACCCGCACGTCGGGGCCCGGCCTCCCGGGGTGGTCTCAGTCCGCCAGGCGGTACTCCTCCAGGAGCCGGCGCCCGACGATCATCTTCTGGATCTCCGCCGTGCCTTCACCGATCAGCAGCATCGGGGCCTCCCGGTACAGCCGCTCGATCTCGTACTCCTTGGAGAAGCCGTAGCCGCCGTGGATCCGGAACGAGTCCTCGACGACCTCCTTGCAGTACTCGGAGGCCAGGTACTTGGCCATGCCGGCCTCCAGGTCGTTCCGCTGGCCGCTGTCCTTCTTGCGGGCGGCCATCACCATCATCTGGTGCGCGGCCTCGACCTTGGTGGCCATCTCGGCCAGCTTGAACTGGATCGCCTGGTGCTCGCAGATCTTCTTGCCGAAGGTGGAGCGCTGCTGGGCGTACGAGATGCCCAGCTCGAAGGCGCGACGGGCCACCCCGCAGCCGCGGGCGGCCACGTTGACCCGGCCGACCTCGACGCCGTCCATCATCTGGTAGAAGCCCTTGCCGGGGACGCCGCCGAGCACCCGGTCGGCTGGGATCCGGACGTCCTGGAGCACCAACTCGGTGGTGTCGACGCCCTTGTAGCCCATCTTCTCGATCTTGCCGGGCACGGTCAGGCCCGGGACGGCCGGGTTCGGTCCGAAGCCCGGCGTCTTCTCGATCAGGAAGGTGGTCATGTTCTTGTACGGGCTGGAGCCGCCCTCGTCGGTCTTGCAGAGCACCGCGACCAGGGTGGAGGTGCCGCCGTTGGTCAGCCACATCTTCTGCCCGTTCAGGACGTACTCGTCGCCGTCCCGGACACCCTTGGTGGAGATCGCGGCGACGTCGGAGCCGAGGCCCGGCTCGGACATCGAGAACGCGCCCCGGATCTCACCGGCGGCCATCCGGGGCAGGAAGTACTCCTTCTGCTCCTGGGTGCCGTGCGCGTTGATCATGTGGGCCACGATGAAGTGGGTGTTGACGATGCCGGAGACCGACATCCAGCCACGGGCGATCTCCTCGACCACCAGCGCGTAGGTGAGCAGCGACTCGCCGAGCCCGCCGAACTCCTCGGGGATGGTGAGGCCGAAGAGGCCGAGCTGCTTCATCCCCTCCACGATCGCGGTCGGGTACTCGTCCTTGTGCTCCAGCTCGGTCGCGACCGGAATGATCTCCTTGTCGACAAAGTCCCGCACGGTGGCGAGGATGTCCCGCTGGATCTCGGTGAGGCCGTCGGTCTGTGCGAGGCGTCCCATCGTGCGGCTCCGAATGTCTATGAGGGTGGGGGTGAGTGGCGGGGGCTCCACAGGCGTGACTCCATGGAGCCCCCTTGACCGGAGAGGAGCCGATGACGGCGGCTCCTCGGCCGGAGCTCTAGGAGAGGGGCTCGGGGCGGCCGGGCTGGTCGCCGCCGCGCTCCTTGAGGTACTGCTCGGTCGGCACCATCACCTTGCGGCGGAAGATGCAGACGACCGTGCCGTCCTGCTTGTAGCCCTTGGTCTCGACGTGGACGATGCCGCGGTCGGGCTTCGAGGTCATGTTCTTGTCGAGCACCACGGTCTCGCCGTAGAGGGTGTCGCCGTGGAAGGTCGGCGCGATGTGCCGCAGCGACTCGATCTCCAGGTTGGCGAGCGCCTTGCCGGAGACGTCCTCGACGCTCATGCCGAGCAGCAGCGAGTAGATGTAGTTGCCGACCACGACGTTCTGGCCCTGCACGGTGGTGGTCGCGTAGTTGGCGTCCATGTGGAGCGGGTGGTGGTTCATGGTGAGCAGGCAGAACAGGTGGTCGTCGTACTCGGTGACGGTCTTCCCGGGCCAGTGCTTGTAGACCGCGCCGACCTCGAACTCCTCGTAGGTGCGTCCGAACTGCATGTCAGCTCCCCGGGATCTCGAACTTGGTGGTGCGCTCCAGGCCGGCCGCCCGGCCCTTGCCCGCGATGACCAGGGCCATCTTGCGGCTGGCCTCGTCGATCATCTCGTCGCCGAGCATCGCCGAGCCCTTGGCGCCGCCCGCCTCGGAGGTGCACCAGTCGTACGCGTCGAGGATCAGCTCGGCGTGGTCGTAGTCCTCCTGCGAGGGCGAGAAGATCTCGTTCGCCGCACCGACCTGGTCGGGGTGCAGGACCCACTTGCCGTCGAAGCCGAGCGCGGCGGCCCGGCCGGCCACCTCGCGGTAGCCGTCGGGGTTGCGGATCTGCAGGTAGGGGCCGTCGATCGCCTGCAGGTCGTGCATCCGGGCGGCCATCAGGATCCGCATCAGGATGTAGTGGTAGGCGTCGGCCGGGTAGCCGGGCGGCTGCTGGCCGACCACCAGGGTCTTCATGTTGATCGAGGCCATGAAGTCGGCCGGGCCGAAGATGATGGTCTCCAGCCGGGGCGAGGCGGCGGCGATCTCGTCGACGTTCACCAGGCCCTTGGCGTTCTCGATCTGCGCCTCGATGCCGATCTTGCCGACCTCGAAGCCCATGGTCTTCTCGATCTGGGTGAGCAGCAGGTCGAGGGCCTTGACCTGGGTCGCGTCCTGAACCTTCGGCAGCATGATGCAGTCGAGGTTCGGGCCGGCGCCCTCGACCACGGTGACCACGTCGCGGTACGTCCAGTGGGTGGTCCAGTCGTTGACCCGGACGACCTTGGTCTTGTTGCCCCAGTCGCCGTTGTTGAGGGCGTCCACGATGTTGTGCCGGGCGCTCTCCTTGACCAGCGGGGCGCAGGCGTCCTCCAGGTCGAGGAAGACCTGGTCGGCGGGGAGGCCCTGGGCCTTCTCCAGGAAGCGCGGGTTGCTGCCCGGGACGGCCAGACAGGAGCGGCGGGGGCGCAGGCGGTTGACAGTCATGAGGGTGGGTCGGTCCTTCCGGGTCAGCTGGTCGCGGCGGTGGAGGTCGCGGCCCAGGGCTGAAGCCTGTTGGCGAGCCGGATCTCGTCGACGATCCGGCCGATGATGGTGGTGATGCCGAAGTCCTTCGGAGTGAACACGGCGGCGACGCCGGCGGCCTTGAGGGCCTCGCCGTCCGCTGCGGGGATGATGCCACCGACGATCACGGGCACATCCTCCACCCCGGCCCGGCGGAGCCGGTGCAGGACGTCCGGAACCAGCTCGGGGTGGGCGCCGGACAGGATCGACAGGCCGACGCAGTGCACGTCCTCGGCGACGGCGGCGGAGACGATCTGTTCGGGCGTCAGACGGATGCCCTGGTAGACCACCTCGAAGCCGGCGTCGCGGGCCCGGACGGCGATCTGCTCGGCGCCGTTCGAGTGCCCGTCCAGGCCGGGCTTGCCGACCAGCAGGCGGAGCTTGCCGGTGCCCAGCTCGGCCGCGGTGGCCGCGACCGCCTCCCGGACGGCCGCCAGCTCGCCGCCCGGCTCGGCCGCGACCGCGACCGGGGCGCCGCCCACGCCGGTGGGGGCGCGGTACTCGCCGAAGACGTCCCGCAGGGCGAACGACCACTCGCCCGTGGTGACCCCTGCCCGGGCGCAGGCGAGGGTGGCGGGCATCAGGTTGTCGGTGGTCGCGGCGGTGGCCTTGAGGGCCGCCAGGGCGGCCTGGGCGGCCGGCTCGTCCCGTGCGGCGCGCCACTGCTGGAGCGCCGTCAGGACGGACTGCTCGGAGGCCGGGTCGACCACCATGATGGCGGTGTCCAGATCCGCGGTGAGCGGGCTCTCCTCGGTGGTGTCGAAGCAGTTCACCCCGACGATCTTGTCCTCGCCGGACTCGATCCGGGCCCGCCGGGCGGCGTGCGAGGCCACCAGGTTGGACTTCAGGTAGCCGGACTCGACGGCTGGGATCACCCCGCCCATCTCCAGCACCTTGGCGATCTCGGCCTCGGCGCCGGCCAGCAGCTCGGCGGTCTTGGTCTCGATCACCTCGGAGCCGTTGAAGATGTCGCCGTACTCCAGCAGGTCGGACTCGTAGGCCAGCACCTGCTGGATCCGCAGCGACCACTGCTGGTCCCACGGCCGGGGCAGGCCGAGGGCCTCGTTCCACGCGGGGAGCTGGACGGCGCGGGCCCGGGCGTCCTTGGAGAGCGTGACGGCGAGCATCTCCAGCACGATCCGCTGGACGTTGTTCTCCGGCTGGGCCTCGGTCAGGCCGAGCGAGTTGACCTGGACGCCGTAGCGGAACCGGCGCTGCTTGGGGTCCTCGATGCCGTACCGCTCCAGCGTGACCTTCTCCCAGAGCCGGGCGAAGGCGCGCATCTTGCACATCTCCTCGACGAAGCGGACGCCCGCGTTCACGAAGAAGCTGATCCGGGCCACCACCTCGCCCATCCGCTCGGCCGGGACCTGCCCGGAGTCGCGGACCGCGTCCAGCACCGAGATCGCCGTGCACATCGCGTACGCGATCTCCTGGACCGGAGTGGCCCCGGCCTCCTGGAGGTGGTAGCTGCAGATGTTGATCGGATTCCACTTCGGGAGGTGCCCGACCGTGTAGGCGATCATGTCGGTGATCAGGCGCACCGAGGGCCCGGGCGGGAAGACGTGCGTCCCGCGCGAGAGGTACTCCTTGACGATGTCGTTCTGGGTGGTGCCGGTGAGCTTGGCGACCTCGGCGCCCTGCTCCTCGGCGACCACCTGGTAGAGCGCCAGCAGCCACATCGCGGTGGCGTTGATGGTCATCGAGGTGTTGGTGCGCTCGACCGGGATACCGTCGAACAGCGTCCGCATGTCGCCGACGTGGCCGACCGGCACCCCGACCCGGCCGACCTCGCCGCGGGCCAGGATGTGGTCCGAGTCGTAGCCGGTCTGGGTGGGCAGGTCGAAGGCGACCGAGAGGCCGGTCTGACCCTTCGCCAGGTTCTTCCGGTAGAGCGCGTTGGAGTCACTCGCGGTCGAGTGGCCCGCGTACGTCCGCATCAGCCACGGACGGTCCCGGTCGGCGGCCATCAGATGTTCCGGCCGTGCTGGTCGGTCCGCTCGGAGACCTCGCGGAACAGATTGATGGCCGGCAGGTGCTTCTCCCGGAGCTCCTGGTCGCGGACGCCCAGGCCCTCCTGCGGGGCCAGGCAGAGCACGCCGACCTTGCCCTGGTGCTTGTTCTGGTGGACGTCGAGGGCGGCCTGCCCGGTCTGCTCCAGGGTGTAGACCTTGGAGACGGTCGGGTGGATCTTGCCCTTGGCGACCAGGCGGTTGGCCTCCCACGCCTCGCGGTAGTTGGCGAAGTGCGAGCCGACGATCTTCTTCAGCGACATCCACAGGTAGCGGTTGTCGTACTGGTGCATGAAGCCCGAGGTGGAGGCACAGGTGACGATGGTGCCGCCCTTGCGGGTGACGTAGACCGAGGCGCCGAAGGTCTCCCGGCCGGGGTGCTCGAAGACGATGTCCACGTCCTCACCACCCGTCAGCTCGCGGATCCGGCCGCCCAGGCGCTTCCACTCGCGTGGGTCCTGGGTGTTCTCGTCCTTCCAGAACTTGTACCCCTCGGCGCTCCGGTCGATGATCGCCTCGGCGCCCATGGCGCGGCAGATCTCGGCCTTGGCGTCGTTGGAGACCACGCAGATCGGGGTGGCGCCGCCGGCCAGCGCGTACTGGGTGGCGTACGAGCCGAGGCCGCCGCTGGCGCCCCAGATCAGCACGTTGTCGCCCTGCTTCATGCCCGCGCCGTTCCGCGAGACGAGCTGGCGGTAGGCGGTGGAGTTGACCAGGCCGGGGGAGGCGGCCTCCTCCCAGGTGAGGTGCTTCGGCTTGGGCATCAGCTGGTTGGTCTTCACCAGGGCGATCTGGGCCAGGCCGCCGAAGTTGGTCTCGAAGCCCCAGATCCGCTGCTCCGGGTCCATCATCGTGTCGTTGTGGCCGTCCGAGGACTCCAGCTCGACCGAGAGGCAGTGCGCGACCACCTCGTCGCCCGGCTTCCAGGCGTTGACGCCGGCGCCGGTGCGCAGCACCACGCCCGCCAGGTCGGAGCCGAGCACGTGGTACGGCAGGTCGTGACGCTTGGTCAGCGGCGAGAGGCGGCCGTACCGCTCCAGGAAGCCGAAGGTGGAGACCGGCTCGTAGATCGAGCTCCACACCGTGTTGTAGTTCACCGCGCTGGCCATCACCGCGACCAGGGCCTCGCCCGGGCCGAGCTCGGGCAGGGCGACGTCGTCGAGGTGCAGGGACTGGCGCGGGTCCTTGTCGCGGCTGTCCAGGCCGGCGAACATCTGCTCCTCGTCCTTGTGGAGCGTCACCGCCCGGTAGGACTCCGGCAGCTTGAGCCCGGCGAAGTCCGCCGGGGTGCTGTCGGTGCTGAGGATCGCGTCGAGGATTTCCTTCATGGCTGCCTCCGAAGGCGTACCTGTGTGAGGGCGCACAGGGCGTCTGGGGGAGCCGGGAGCGGACACCGGCTTCGCTGGTTCGGTCTGGGGACGGGAAGTCTGGGTGGCTGCGACGGGTGGTGTTGTCGCATCCGGACACGGCGCGCCGAGGTGGGGAGCCGCGGCGCCGCGACTGGTGAGGAACAAAGTAGTGGCACCCTGTGCCACTAGTAAAGACACCGGGTGCCATCAATTCGAGTGAATCCGACGGCCGTTCGACGCAGCCCCTTGCGGCACACCGAAGGCCCGCCCCGGCGAACCGGAACGGGCCCTCTGAAACTGCTCTGACCTGCGTAAACCTCAGCCGACCGAACCGCTGAGCGCGGCCCTGATCCGGTCCACCACCTGCTCCAGCGGGGCGTCCGTCCGGGTCACTGTGATGAGAACCTCACCCCCGGGGCTGGCACTGAGTGCGCTCACCGCGGCGGCCTCCAGTGAGGACCCGGGTGTCACATTGGCACCGGGTGCCACTACCGTCCCGCGCCGTCGGCCCCCGTTCGGGGCGGTGGCCCAGAACGTCCCGCGGATCACGTCGAACGAGTGGTCCAGCTGTGCCTCCACGTCGCCCATGCCGCCGGCCCGCAGCCAGCGCCGCAGCACGTGGTTGTGCGCCGCGACCACCGCCGCCGCCGAGACCTCGGCCAGCATCGAGTCGTCGTCCCCGCCGCGCTGCCAGCCCGGCGGGATCTCCTCGGCCGCGTCGAACCGGCCCAGCAGGTAGCGGGTGAACAGCCGCTCGTACCGGGAGACCACCGCGATCTCCCGCTCGCGCAGCGCCGCGACCTGACGGATCAGCTGGTACCTGGCCACCGAGACGCCCGGGGTGGAGGCGTACATCCGGAGCACCTCCTTGATCCCGCGGCACACCACGTCGAGCGGGTGCTCCTCGGAGTCGGAGCTGGCCAGCAGGTCGGCCACCCGGACCAGGGTGTCGTCGTGGTCCGGGAAGATCGCCTCCTCCTTGGACCTGAAGTACCGGAAGAAGGTGCGCCGGGCCACCCCGGCGGCGGCCGCGATCTGGTCGACCGTGGTCTCCTCGTACCCCTGGGTGGCGAACAGCTCCATCGCGGCCGAGGCGAGATCCTGCCGCATCTGCTGTCGCTGGGCGGCCGCCCGGCGGTTCCCGGCCCCGGCCTCGGTGGCCGGCCGGACGCCCTCCGGACGCACCGGGGCTGACTGTTCGGATGACTGTTCCCGGTCCATGGCCGGAACGCTACACGTACCGGGTGGCGGGCCAACGGCCTTTGTCCGGCGCAGTGGCGGCACCGGGGCGGCCACCACCGGACGGGGCCAGCGCCCGGTCACCGAGCCCGGGCCCCAGGCGGGCCTGACCGCCCGCCCGCCGGTCGGGTGCGGACCGCCCGGCAGCCCGCCCGGGACCGGCGCCTGGCCGGTCACCGGCGGGCGTGGTCGCGGAATCCGCGACCGGTCTTGCGGCCCAGGCAGCCGGCCGCGACGAGGTGCTCCAACAGCGGTGCGGCGGCCAGCCCGGGCTCGCGGAACTCCTGGTGCAGCACCTTCTCGATGGTCAGCGAGACGTCCAGGCCGACCACGTCCAGCAGCTCGAACGGACCCATCGGGTAGCCGCAGCCGAGCTTCATCGCGGTGTCGATGTCGTCCACCGTGGCGTAGTGCTCCTGGAGCATCCGGACCGCGTCGTTCAGGTACGGGAAGAGCAGCGCGTTCACGATGAAGCCGGCCCGGTCGCCGCACTCCACGGCGTGCTTCTTCACCGTGCCGCAGAGCGCCAGCACGGTGCTGGTGACGTCCGGCGCGGTCAGCACGGTGGAGACCACCTCGACCAGCTTCATCGCCGGGGCCGGGTTGAAGAAGTGCATGCCGATCACGTCCTGCGGCCGCGAGGTGGCGGTCGCGCAGCTGATCACCGGCAGGCTGGAGGTGGTGGTGGCGAGCACCGCGCCGGGCTTGCAGATCTTGTCCAGGGCGGCGAACAGCTCGCGCTTGACCGCCAGGTCCTCGGCCACCGCCTCGACCACCAGGTCGGCCTCGGCGAGATCGGCGTACCGGCCGCTCGGGGTGACCAGGGCCAGCGCAGCGTCGCGCTGCTCGGCGGTCAGCCGGCCCTTGGCCACCGAGCGGTCCAGCGAACGGGCCAGCTGGGCCTTGGCGTTGTCCGCCTTCTCCTGGCTGCGGGCGGTCAGGATCACCGGGTAGCCGGCCTTGGCGAACACCTCGACGATGCCGGTGGCCATCGTGCCGGAGCCGCAGACGCCGACGCCGCGCACCTCGCGCCCGGCCACCGGAGCCGCCGCCGAGCTGCCCGGCTCGGCGACCACCCGGGACGACCCGGGCGCCTGGTAGGTGTAGAAGCCGCGGCCGGTCTTCCGGCCCAGCAGCCCGGCCGCGACCAGCTGGCCGAGGATCGGGGCGGGGGCGTGCAGCCGGTCCTTGGACTGCTCGTACATCGCCTCCAGCACCGTCCGCGCGGTGTCCACGCCGATCAGGTCGAGCAGCGCCAGCGGGCCCATCGGCAGGCCGCAGCCGAGCCGCATCGCGGCGTCGATGTCCTCCCGGGTGGCGTACTTGGACTCGAACATCGCGGCGGCCTGGTTGAGGTAGGCGAACAGCAGCCCGTTCACCACGAACCCGGCCCGGTCGCCGGCCGCGACCGGCTCCTTGCCCAGTTCGCGGGCGAAGTCGGCGGCCTGCTCGGCGACCTGAGGGATGGTCAGCACGGTGCGCACCACCTCGACCAGCTTCATGGTGTGCACGGGGTTGAAGAAGTGCAGGCCGAGCACCCGCTCCGGGCGGGCGGTGGCGGCGGCGATCCGGGTCACCGAGAGAGCGGTGGTACCGGTGGCCAGCACCGTGTCGGGCGGGCAGATCCGGTCCAGCTCGGCGAAGATCTCCCGCTTCAGCTCCAGCTGCTCGGGGACCTCCTCGATCACCAGGTCGGCGGTGGCGGCGGCGTCCAGCCGGTCGCCGACCGAGATCAGCGCCAGCAGCGCGGTGCGCTCCTGCGCGGTCAGCCGGTCGCGGCGGACCGCCTCGGCGGTGCTCTCCTCGATCCGGGCCAGCGAGCGGGCCGCGCTGTCGGGGTTGGCCTCGATGCCGATCACCCGGCGTCCGCTGTGCGCGACGGCGACGGCGATGCCGGCGCCCATGGTGCCGAGTCCGACGACCGCGACGGTGGGGAAGGGACGCTCCATTGTCCTGACTCCTTGTCATGGGACCCCGCGCCGCCCGTCCGTGCCGGGCGCACCCGCTCGTCGTCGAGCGGCGGCCGTCAGGGCAGGGAGGAGGGTACGGCGGAGCGGGGAGAAGGTGATGACGGTTGCGGCGTCACGCGGCAGGCCGGTCCGCTCCGGCCGTGCCGCGGCTGTGCCGTGGTACTCAGGCGAACTGAGAGATGTCGCTGTGCATCGCGCTGAAGTCCCGTACCGCGTCCGGAAGGCGTGCGATCGCACGTCGGACGGCGGCCCCGCCAGTGCGGCTCCCGAAGCCCGGCGGTGGTGCGTGCGGTCACTGTAGCGAAGTTACTCCGAGGTAGGAAGGGGCCCGGCGGGGCGCTTTCGAGTGCGGTGAACGGCCGACGGCCCCCGCTCCTGGTGGGAGCGGGGGCCGTCGGGCGGTACGGGTGGATCAGTGCACGAGCACCGGGACGGCCTCGTCCGCACCGTCGGCCGAGGCCTGGTGGGCGTCCGGACGGCCGGTGTTGATCAGGACCCCGGCGATCGCCCCGGCCAGCACCATGATGCCGAACGAGCACCAGATGGCGATCTGGAAGCCGTGCACCATGGCGTCCAGCTGGAGCACCTTCGGGTTGGTGGCGCCGGCCGCGTGCGAGGTGAAGTACGAGGTGGTGGCGCTGGCCGCGATGGTGTTCAGCAGCGCGGTGCCGATGGCGCCGCCGACCTGCTGGGAGGTGTTCACCATGGCCGAGGCGACGCCCGCGTCCCGCGGCTCGACGCCGTAGGTGGCCAGGCTCATGGCCGGCATGAACGCGGTGCCCATGCCGAGGCCCATCAGGACCAGACCCGGCAGGATCACCGTCGGGTAGGAGGTGTCGGTGCCGATCTGGGTGAGGATCAGCAGACCCAGCGAGGCGGTCACGAAACCGGGGGCCATCAGCTTGCGCGGGGCCACCCGGGTCATCAGCCGGGCACCGATCTGGGTGGAGCCGATGATCATGCCCGCCACCATCGGCAGGAACGCGACGCCGGTGAGCACCGGGCTGTAGTCCAGGACGACCTGGAGGTAGTAGGTCAGGAAGAGGAACAGCCCGAACATCCCGATGATCGCGACACCGAGCGAGAGGTACACGCCACCCCGGTTGCGCTCCAGCAGCACGCGCAGCGGCAGCAGCGGGGCCTTCACCTTGGACTCGACCAGGACGAACAGTGCGAGCAGCAGGGCGGAGGCGACGAACAGGCCGATGGTCAGGCCCGCACCCCAGCCGTCCGACTCGGCCCGGGTGAAGCCGTAGACCAGGGCGACCAGACCGGTGGTGACCAGCAGCACCCCGGGGATGTCCAGCTTGCTGCGGTTGCGGCCCTCGGCGGGCTCGCGGATCACCAGGATGGCGCCGGTCGCGGCGACCACCGCGAACGGGATGTTGACGAAGAAGGTCCAGCGCCAGTTCAGGTACTCGGTGAGCAGACCGCCGAGGATCAGACCGATGGCGCCACCGCCACCGGCGATCGCACCGTAGATGCCGAACGCCTTGGCCCGCTCCTGGCCGGTGGTGAACATCACCGCGAGCAGCGAGAGGGCGGCCGGGGCGAGCAGCGCGCCGAACACGCCCTGCAGGGCGCGGGCGCCGAGCAGCATGCCGGTGTTGACGGCGGCGCCGCCCAGCGCGGAGGCCAGCGCGAAGCCGATCAGGCCGACGATGAAGGTGCGGCGACGGCCCCAGAGGTCGGCGATCCGGCCGCCGAACAGGAGCAGGCTGCCGAAGGCGAGCGCGTAGGCCGTGATGACCCACTGGCGGTTGCCGTCGGTGATGCCGAGGTCCGCCTGGGCGGAGGGCAGGGCGATGTTCACGATGGTGGCGTCGAGGACGACCATCAGCTGCGCCAGGCCGATGAAGGCGAGCGCCTTCCAGCGACGTGGATCGGGCGGTGCGACGGTTCCGGACATGGAGGTACCCACTTAGGTGCGAGGTTCTGAACGAGCTGGAGTGCTGACGCGCCGGATGTTCGGGGCGGCGCGGAAGTCGATGGGGTGTCAGACGTGCGGTCGGGGCTGGTGCGGGGCCGGGCGCGGCACTGGGCGCGGCGTCAGTCGGATCGGCGGAGGTCCTCCATGGTCACGGCGTGACCGGGCAGCTCGGAGCGGGCCGGGGCCCGCATCCCGTCGAGCAGGATCTGGAGGTGCCGGTGGACGAAGCCGTCCACCGAGATGCAGTCGCTGCCGGGCAGCGGCCGGGTGAGCTGGGCCACGGTGGCGAGGTAGTCGCCGGCGCCGATGTCGGCGCGGAGCAGCCCGGCCTGCTGGGCCCGGGTGATCAGCTCGACCACGGAGGCCTGCAGCTGCCCGCCCGCCTGCTCGAGCTCGGGGTCGTCGGGGTCGCCGTGCTGGGAGATCATCGGGCAGAGCGCGCTGATCCGCTCGTCGGCGGCCGCGTGGGTGAAGCGGGCGACCGCCGCGAACGCGTCCGGCTCCTCGGCCATCGCGGCCCGCGCGTGACCGACCATCTGGTGCATCACCGAGAGGGTGACGTGGTGGATCAGCTCGCGCCGGTCGGCGAAGTTGCGGTAGACCGTCGCGTTGCCGACACCGGCCCGGCGGGCGATCTCGTCGAGCGGGACGTCGGGCCCCTGCTCGACGAACGCCTCGCGGGCGGCCTCGATGATCCGCGCCCGATTGCGCGAGGCGTCGGCCCGCAGGCGTGGCGCGGTCGCCTTCTCGGCGGCGGTGACAGTCATGGTCCAACTCCCCTCGGGCCCCCGTACCGGGGACTGGTTCCCCGGATAACTCGAACATAGCGTCAAACGGGGAGACTGTCCCCGGATATTTCGGCCGATGATGTGACCCGCGTCACATCTGAAAACCAGTGGGTTGACAGAGCCGCGCCCGGTTAGGGTGAGCGCCGCGGGGGCGGCTCCGCGGCGTGCTTCCTTCTCACTCACTGCAAATGAATCCGAGTGCGCCCATTCTCCGCCCCCGCACTGACATCTCCGCCCGGGGCACCACCCCGTGAGGCGTCCCGAGGGGGAAGAAGCCACCGCGATGAGCCGCGATCTCGACACACTCCTGCTGCACCGCCAGGGCCTGGTCGTCGTCCCGACCCGCCCCGGCGGCGAACCGGACCGGCGCAGCCGGGACGGGCTGACCGTGCTGGAGTCCGACCTCGCGCTCCGCGGCTACCGGCTCACCGCCCCGCTGTACGCCGCGCTGGCCCGGCAGAGCCCGGTCGCGCTCCGGCAGACCGGTACCGAGCTGCTCCGCCGGATCGACCTGCTGCTCGGCAACGAGCGCCGCCACCGGCCGCTGTTCCACGGTTTCCCGGACCAGGTGCCGGCCGACGCGCACCTGCTGTACTCGGCCCGGGTCCTCGCCTTCCTGCGCAACCAGCCGCACCTGGGGTGCAGTTGGTGCGAGGACGGGCCGGTCGTCGAGCTGTTCGGCCCGTGCGGACACCTGCTCTGCCAGGACTGCCAGGACGTCGCCGACCCGCTCGCGGGCTGCCCGCTCTGCGGCACGGTGCCGACCGGCGAGGACCCGCCGCCGCCCAGCCGGGAGATCCCGGCCGACGCGGTGCTGCGGCCGCTCCGGCTCGCGGTCGAACCGGCCGCCGCCACCCAGGTCGAGCTCGGTCGCCTGCTCGCCCGGCAGACCCCGCTCGCCCCGCAGGACCGCGAGGACCTCGCCGTCCTGCTCGACAGCGCGCCCGCCGATCCCGGACGTTGGCTGCCCGCGACGATCCCGGTCCGGGAGACCAAGGCCACCGTGCTGGCCGAACTCCTGCACCGCGACCTGCCCGGCACGCTGCCCGCGCTGGGTGCCCGGCTCGACACCGCCACCGACGTGCTGCGGCTGCTCTGGGCCTGGAGCGGCGCCGAACCCGACCTGCTGGCCGACAAGCCGCCCCGGCTGCTCGCCGTCCCGCGCCCGCTCCGGCGGGCCCTGCTCGCCGCCCTGGACGCCCTGCCGCCGGCCGGAGCAGCCGAGGACATGCTGCGTCACCGGGCCGCCTGGCAGCGCGCGGGCGAGGTGCTGCACCCGTACGAGCACCACCGCCGGTACCCGAACGCGGCCGCCGCCTTCGCGGTGGTCCGGGGCACCGACCTGCTCCAGCACCCGCTCGGCGACCGCCTGTTGGCCGCCCCGCTGCCCGTCGCCGGTACCGCCGGCGGGCGGAACCGACTGACCGTCACCACCTTCGCCGCCCGGGTCGAGGCCGCCCTCGCGACCGGCGACGTGCCCGGCGCCGTCGCGCTGCTCGCCCACCGCCCGGGCGAGCTGGCCCGGCGACTGCACCACCTGCTCCGCACCCACCACCGCTGGGCGCCCGACGCGCCCTGCCCGCCCGCGCTGCTCGCCGTCCTGCCGGAGGCCCTGCGCCGGGTCGCGCCCGGCCCGCTGCTCGGCGCGTACGGACGGCTGCGCGCGCCCCGGCCCGACAACGAGCGCCGGCTGTACTTCCCGCGCGGCCACACCGCGCACACCCATGCCCGTACCGACTGGGGCAGCGCGCTGCCCGCCCGGATCGGTGCGCCCGTCTGCGAGCTGATCGAGGCCGAGCTGCTGCGCCGGGCCGCCGCCCGGCCCCGGTACGATCTCGCCCTGCTGGACGAGGAGTTGACCGGTCTGACGGTGCCGTCGGCGGAGCGGGCCAGTGCCCGTTCGCTGGTCGCGGTGCCGCGCGGCAGCGTGCTCCCGCTGCCGGACGGCGCCCGGCTGCGGCTCTTCCTGTACTGGCTCCAGCCCAAGGGCGTCCGGGTCGACCTCGACCTCTCGGTGGCGTTCTACGACAAGGACTGGGCGCTCACCGGCCTGTGCGACTACACCAAGCTGGTGCACGGTGCCCGGACGGCGGTGCACTCCGGCGACTTCACCTCGGCGCCGAACGGCGCGACCGAGTTCGTCGACCTCGACCTGGCCGGGCTGGCCGCCGCCGGGGCCCGGTACGCCGTGGTCGTGGTGTTCAGCTACAACGACATCCCGTTCGACGAACTCCCGGACGCCTACACCGGTTTCATGACCCTGGGGGAGCTCGGCCGGTCCGCCGGCCCGCTCGACCCGAAGGCCGTCACCCAGCGGCTCGACCTGGCCGGCGCCGCCCGGGTGGCCCTCCCGATGATCGTCGACCTGGCCGGACGCCACTGGACCTGGACCGATCTCAACCTGGGCGGCACCGGCGGCCTGCACGACGTCCGCCGCCACTCCGGCCGGCTCGGCGTGCTCGCCTCCGACGTCCTGCACCACTTCACCCCGGGCGCCCGGGCCACCCTCGGTGACCTGGCCCTGGCCGCCGCGGCGGCCGGCACCGACCAGGTCCTGATCCGTTCGGGCGGTACGGTCGCCACCTACCACCGCGCCCCGGACGAGCCGGTCGGGGCCTTCGCCGCCCGCATCCGCGACCGCCGGCAGCCGGACCGCACCGCCCCGTTCGACCCGGGCGTGCTCACCGGCCGGCACGCCTTCCTGGCCCTCCTGAACGGCGACCTCCCCGCCACCCCCACCCTGACCGGCACCCTCTACCGGCTCTACCCGGGCGGGCTCGACGCCACCCCGGGCCTCGACCGGCTGACGGCCGGCGACCTGGTCGCCCGCTTCGCCCCGGAGGCGTAGCCAGGCGCCCCGCCTACCCTCCCGGAATGTCTTCGTCCGGGTGTGTAACGTCCGTGCGGTCTCGTGGCGTGGGTACGACGACGGCTGAGACTGAGAGGACCATCTGGTGGGGGAAGCACCCGCGGGCTATTTGGAGTTCGCACACGCCCACAGCGGGCAGCTGTTCCGCACGGCGTGCCTGCTGACCGGCGACTGGCACCTGGCGGAGGACCTGGTCCAGGAGACGCTGGCGAAGATGTACCGGTCCTGGCGGCGGATCGACCGTTCCGAGGCGCCCGTGGGGTACGCGCACACGGTGCTGACCCGGACCTTCATCTCCCAGCGGCGGCTGCGCCGCTCCGGGGAGACGCCCACCGGGACGCTGCCCGAGACGGTCGGTCACGTGGAGGACCCGGCGCTGCGGATGGCACTGCTGGAGGCGATGGCCCGGCTGTCGGCGAAGGACCGCACCGTGCTGGTGCTGCGCTACTGGGAGGACCGCTCGGTCGAGGAGACCGCCCAGCTGACCGGGATGAGCGTCGGTTCGGTGCGGGTGCGCAGTCTCCGGGCCCGGGAGCGGCTGCGGCAGGTCCTCGGCCACGACTTCGCCGAGCTGAGCCGAGCGTGACCACGTCGCGCCGCCGCCTGCCGCACCCCGACCGAACGGAGAGCACCGTGCCCCACGACCCGCAGTCCGACCACGAGCTGCACGACGCGCTCGGCCTCGCTGTGCGCGGATTCTCCCCGCACAGCCCCGACCTGGTCCAGCGCGCCGCCGGCCGGGGCAGGCACCTGCGCCGGGTCCGGCAGGCCCAACTGGCGTTCGCTGCAGTGCTGTTGACCGGAACGGCCGGTCTGGGGCTGAGCCAGTTCGGCCCGCAGACCGGGCCGGCGCCGGCCCCGCCGGCCACGTCCCCCACCGTCTCTCCCTCCCCGGCGCCGCGCTCGCATCTCTCGCCCGCCCCCTCCTACCAGCCCACGGCTGCCGCTCGGAAGGGGCCGGTCAGCCGGCAGCTCCTGGCACTGCTGCCCGCCCGCCTCACCGCGACCAGCACCGTCGGCACCAGCCAAGGCGAGTTCACCGACGGACGAGTGGCCGAACCGGCGACCGGGTCGAGGCCGCAGGAGGGCATGAGCAGGAGCGCGAACGGAGTCGTGCGGCTGTTCGGTGACGAGCAGGAAGGGTCACACGTGCAGATCAGCATCGCCGACCTCGCGTCCCCGGAGCTCAGGACCAAGGAGTGCAAGAGCGACCAGGACGAGTGCGCGACGCTCGCCGACGGCACCCTGGTCTTCACCCAGCAGGCGACGGATCCGGGCCAGGCCCGATGGTCCGTCACCACGCTGCGCCCCGACGGCCGTTGGGTGACGGTGGTCCAGTACGACTACTCGGACCGTTCCCGGGCGGAGCGGACTCTCACCCTGGACGAGCTGACCGCCATCGCGGCGAGCCCGCACTGGAGCAGGTGAGCGCCCGCCGGGGTGTGGGGCTTCGGCGTGGCATTCACTTCCCATTCATTGCAACGACGGCATCTCGCTGACGTTGCGTTAGATTCGAATCCATTGCAACAAAACTATGGCCTCTGCCTGCATTGATGGCATTTCTGCGCAATGAATCTGTTGCCAGAACGCTGAAGGCAACGTAGCGTTTCTCTCATCAGAAACCACGAGCCAGAGGACGGCACGATGCAGAAGTTCGACACCCCCGCCCCGATCGCCCTCGCTCTCGACGTCCCCGCAGGACGCGTCCGGCTGATCGCCGCCGACCGCCTCGACAGCACGGTCGAGGTCCGTCCGGCGGACGCCTCGAAGGGCCGCGACGTGAAGGCGGCCGAGCAGGTCACCGTCGAGTACGGCGACGGCGTCCTGCGGATCGGGGCCGCACCGGCCGGCCACCGGATCCTCGGCAACTCCGGGGCCGTCGAGGTGATCGTCCAGCTCCCGGCCGGCTCCCGGGTGGTGGCGACGACGGCCGCCGCCGAGTTCCGGACCGTCGGG
Organism: Kitasatospora sp. NBC_00070; assembly: GCF_045041205.1. Classification (NCBI taxonomy): domain Bacteria; kingdom Bacillati; phylum Actinomycetota; class Actinomycetes; order Kitasatosporales; family Streptomycetaceae; genus Kitasatospora; species Kitasatospora sp. NBC_00070. Next base: position 5,592,574 of record NZ_CP108247.1, read on the forward strand.
CGGCTCGGCGAGGTCACCTTCGAGGGCGCGCAGGGCCCGGTGGACCTCGACGAGACCGCCGGTGCCCGGCTCACCGTGCTGGCCGGCGACGTCTCGATCGGCCGGCTGGGCGGCCCGGCGGAGATCAGCACCCAGCAGGGCTCCATCCGGATCGCCGAGGCGGTGGGCGGCACGGTCGTGCTGAGCACCCGCTCCGGCGACATCACGGTCGGCGCCGCGCCGCACGTCTCGGCGGCCCTGGACGCCGGCACCGGCCACGGCCGGATCCACAACGCGCTGCGCAACGCCGACGGCACGGCCGCCCTCACCATCCGGGCCACCACCGACCACGGCGACATCACCGCCCGCAGCCTCTGATCCCGCCCGGCCCCGACCACACCCCCACTCCTGGAAGAAGGCCCGACCATGACCAGCAAGCAGCAGTCCGCCTGGACCGGCATGGTGTCGATCGAGGACACCGCACTGGCCGTCACCGACACCGGCGGCCCCGGCCGTCCGGTGGTCTACCTGAACGGCTCCTACGCAGACCAGTCGCACTGGCGCCGCGTCATCGCCGAACTCGGCGGCGACTTCCGGCACATCACCTACGACGAGCGCGCCCGGGGCAGGTCTCGGCGCGCCGGCGACTACTCCTTCGAGGCGTGCCTGCGCGACCTGGACGCCGTCCTGACCGCCAGGGGCGTGCAGCGGCCGATCCTGGTGGGCTGGTCCTACGGCGCCATGCTCGCCGTGCACTGGGCCGCCCGGAACCCGGAGCGTGTCCACGGGGTCGTGTCGGTGGACGGAGCACTGCCGCACGAGTGGCTCGACGACGCGGCGCGGGCCCAGATCCGCAAGCTGTTCCGCCGGTTGAGCCCGATCTTCCCGGTGGCCCGCCCGCTCGGGCTGGCCGCGCGGATGAGTGCGGCGCAGCACGCCGAGATCAACATCGAGATCAACGAGCTCTGTGCGCCCGCCGCCCTCGACCCGGTCTTCGACCGGCTGACCGTCCCGACCCGGTACGTGCTCGCCACCGGCGGCAACCTCGGCGGCGACCCGGAGCTGATGGAGCAGATCCGCGCCAACCTCGACCCGGTGCTCGCCCGCAACCCGAACATCCGGCTCAGCAGCAAGGTCCCGAGCAACCACTCCAAGATCCTCCGCCGGGACTTCCGCGCCGTCGCCGACACCGTCCGCGAACTCGACAGCGTCCGCGAGCGCGCCACCGCCCGCGAGCACGCCACCGCCCGTGAACTCCAGGCCGGTTGAGCGGTGCCGCCCGGCGCCGCCCGCCCGCCGGGAGCCACCCGCACGGGTGGCCGAGTACCGCCGGACGAGTGATGGTGCGCACCCCCGAGCGCGGCGGCGGGCGAGCATGGGCAGCATGAACAGCGCCCCGTCCCGCGCCGAGCGGGCTGCCCAGGCCCGGCTGGTCACCGCCCGGCTGACCGGCGAAGGTGTCGACGGGGTGGCGACCAGCTGGGTCGACAACTCCGGCATCAGCCGGGTGAAGACCTTCCCCGTACGGCAGTTGGAGCACGCGGCGGAGTGGGGCCTGGGTGCGGCACCGAGCTTCGACGTGTTCCTGCTGGACGACTCGATCACCAGCAGCCCGTTCAGCCAGGGCCCGGTCGGGGACCTCCGGCTGATCCCCGACCTCGACCGACTGGTGCCACTGGCCGCCCAGCCCGGCTGGGCCTGGGCCCCGGCGGACCGGTACGCGCAGGACGGCACGCCGCACCCCGGCTGCCAACGGCGGTTCGCCCGGCGGACGGTGGCGGCAGCGGCGCGGCGCGGCCTCACCGTGCAGGCCGGGATCGAGGTCGAGTGGGTGGTCACCGACGCCACCGGTGCCCCCGCCACCACCGCGCCGGCCTACGGGCTGCACCGGTTCGCCGACCTCTCCGACTACCTGCGGGACGTGCTCCGTGCGCTGACGGATCAGCAGCTGACGGTGCTCCAGCTCCACCCCGAGTACGCACCGGGCCAGTTCGAGGTCTCGGTGGCCCCGGAGGACCCGGTCGGCGCGGCCGACACCACCGTGCTGGTCCGGCACACCGTCCGAGCCGTCTCGGCCCGGCACGGCCTGCGGTCCACCTTCGCGCCCGCACTCACCCCTGACGGGGTCGGCAACGGCGGCCACCTGCACCTCAGCCTCTGGCGCGACGGTCACAACCTCGGCCACGGCGGCCCCGGCCCGCACGGCCTGCACCCGGAGGCGGAACAGTTCCTGGCCGGCGCGCTGGAGCACCTGCCCGCGCTGCTGGCGCTCGGCGCACCGAGCGTCGCCAGTCACCTGCGGCTGCGACCCGGCCGCTGGTCGGGCCCGTTCCGCTGCTGGGGCCTGGAGAACCGGGAGGCCGCGCTCCGGCTGATCAAGGGCTCCACCGCCGGGCAGGCCAACGCCGAACTCAAGTGCTTCGACGCCACCGCCAACCCCTACCTGATGATCGGCGGCGTACTGGCCGCCGGGCTCGACGGCCTGGACAGCGGCAGACCCCTCCCGGACGAGGTGAACGGCGACCCGGCCGCCCTCGGCACGGTCGACCGACTCCCCGCGAGCCCGGCCGAGTCGGCGGCGGCGTTCGAGTCCTCCGTCCTGCTCCGCGAGGCGCTCGGCGCCTCGCTGCACGCCGCCGTCCTGGCGGTCCGGCAGGCGGAGATCGAACTCTTCGCCGGGAGCACCCCCGAGCAGATCGTCGCGGCGACGGTCGGCAGGTACTGACCGGTGATCGACCAGCACTGCCACAGCGTCACCCTCGCCGACCTCGACGCCCCCGCCTTCGCGAGCCTGCTCACCGAGTCCGACCGGCTGCCCCCACCCTCCATGTGCCGGTCGGTCTTCGACAGCGCCCTCGGCCTGGCGGTCCGCCGCTGGTGCCCACCGGCCCTCGGCCTCCCGGCACACACCCCGATGACCGACTACCTGTCCCGCCGCCGCGAGCTCGGCCCGGCCGAGGCGACCCGCCGCCTGCTGACCGGGACCGGCATCAGCCACTGCCTGGTCGACACCGGCCTCACCGCGGCGGCCGGTCACCCGCTGCTCCCGCTGCCCGCCCTCGCCGAGCTCTCCGGTGCCCAAGTCCGGGAGGTGGTACGGCTGGAGAGCGTTGCCGAGTCGGTCGACGCCCCGGCGGCCGACTGGGCCTCCGCCGTCGAAGCCGCCCTTCACACGGCCTGTGCGCACGCGGTCGCGGTCAAGTCCGTGCTCGCCTACCGCCACGGTCTCGCCATCCCGGCCGACCGCCCCCGGCCCGCCGAGGTCACCCGAGCGGCCGCCGCCCAGCGCCCCGGCCGCCGCCTGACCGACCCGGTCCTGCTCCGCCAACTCCTCTGGACCGCGGTCGACCTGGGTCTGCCGATCCAACTCCACACCGGATTCGGCGACCCCGACCTGACCCTCCACCGGGCCGACCCGTCGCTGCTCACCGACTTCGTCCGAGCCGTCGAACCGACCGGCACCCCGCTGGTCCTGCTGCACGCCTACCCGTACCACCGGCAGGCCGCCTGGCTCGCCCAGGCGTTTCCGCACGTGTACGCCGACCTCGGGCTGACCCTCTCCTACACCGGCCCGCGCGCCGCCGCCGTGCTCGGCGAGTACCTCGACCTCGCGCCGTTCGGCAAGCTGCTGTTCTCCACCGACGCGTACGGCCTCCCCGAGCTCTATGCCGTGGGCGCCGCCCAGTACCGCCACGCCCTGGCCGGGCTGCTCGCCGACTGGCAGGCGGACGGCGCCTGCACGACGGCGGACGCCGGTCGGATCACCGGCCTCCTCTCGGTGGAGAACTCCCGACGGCTGTACCGGCTCGGGTCGCCCTGACCCGACGTCAGGGCGACCCGGCCGTGGGTCAGCCGAGGCTGAGGAGGTGGTCTCGGAAGCCGGCGCCGAAGGCGGTCGGGGTACCGTCGTAGCCGGTGATCAGGGCGGGGCCGGAGCTGCAGTTCCAGGTGTTCCAGGTCCAGCCGAGGTACGAGAGCCGCTTGCCGTCGAGCCAGGACATCACCTGGTCGATGAAGGCGTGGCCGCAGGTGTTCTCGCCGATCTCACCGGCGACCAGCGGGACCTGGGCCACGACCGGGGCCAGGGTGGAGTTCCAGCAGGCCGCGGTGGAGCAGGTGTTGAAGTTGTACACGTGCCAGGCCGCGCCCAGGTTGCCGGTCGGGTCGGTGGGCTTGTGGGCGAGCCACTGGCCGAGGTCGTTGGAGTAGGCCAGGCCGCCGAGCAGGATGACGTTGCCGGCACCGGTGGCCCGGACGGCGTTGACCAGCGTCTGCATGCCACTGACCTGGTACCCGATGCCGGGGCAGGCGCTGCCGCCGTCCCGCCAGCAGAGCCAGCCCTGGGCGGGCGAGGACTCGGACCGGTCCGCGTACGGCTCGTTGAACAGGTCGAAGACCACCGAGCCGGTGCCCTTGAAGGTCTCGGCGACCGAGCTCCAGAACGGGACGGCGTTCGCGCCCGGCATCGGCTTCTGACAGGTGGCGTTGGTGTCGGAGCAGCCGGACGAGTTGCCGGTGTACAGACCCCGGCTCCAGTGCATCTCGACGATCGGCGTCAGCCCGGCGGTTCGCAGTGAGTCGACCCAACCCTTGATGGCAGCACGGTAGTTGGCGCCGCCGTAGGCCGGGTCGACGTTCGGCTGGCCGAGCCAGCAGTCCTCGTTGAGCGGGACCCGGACGGCGTTCACCTTCCAGCTCTTGATCGCGGCGATCGCGGCGGCGTCCACCGGCCCGTCGAAGATCCCGTACCCCTGGACGCACATGTACTCGGTGCCCGAGCGGTTGACCCCGTGCAGCACGACCGGCGAACCGGCGGCGTCGACCAGGGAGTTGCCGGAGACCCTGAGGTCGGGCGCGGCCCCGGGAGGGGTGGACGTCGTCGGTGACGGCGACGGCGACGGCGACGGCGAGGGTGAAGCTGTCGGCGACGGCGACGGCGACGGCGACGGCGAGGGGGACGGCGACGGCTGCCCGTTGCACGCCACCCCGTTGACCGCGAACGACGTCGGTGCCGAATTCACCCCGGAGTAGGCGAAGTTGGCGCCGGGGGTGGCGTTGCCGCCGGGGGCGATGGTGGCGTTCCAGGACAGGCTGTTGACGGTGACGTTCTTGCCGCTCTGGGTCCACACCCCGCTCCAGCCGCTTCCGGAGAGGGTCTGGTTGCCGGTGTAGGCGTAGGTGAGGGTCCAGCCGCTGAGGGCGGCCGTCCCGACGTTGTTGATCTTCACGTTGGCAGTGAAGCCACTGCCCCAGTCGTTCACGGAGTAGTCGACGGTACAGGCGACGGTGGCGGCCGAGGACGAGCCGGCGATCGGCCCGACCAGGGCGGCCGAAGCCGCCAGCGCGGCCCCGAGGGCGAGCGCGGTGTGGCGCAGGGACATGTCCCGCTCCTAGCTGATGACGGCAGAAATGGGCGCGCTCCCACAGGCCCGACCAGAAAGATAGCCAGCGGCCCCGGAGTTGCCAACTGCCCTGACTGCGCGATCTCTTGACAGTCGCTCAGTCGCTCCCGATATTTGGGAGCGCTCCCACATTTGCGAGTGCCATGCCTCGCGCCCCGCGAACCGTCCACCCACCCGCAGGAGCCGTCAGATGTCACCCCCCACCTCCCGCAGTTCCCGCCTGCCCGCGCTCGGCGCGGCCCTCACGCTGCTGGCCGCCGGACTCACCACGTTCGTCGGCACCCCGGCCTCGGCGGCCGTGGTCCAGTGCGCCGTCGACTACTCCGTGAACGACTGGGGCAGTGGCTTCACTGCCAACGTGAAGATCAACAACGTCGGGACGGCCGCCCTCAGTGGCTGGACCCTCACCTACGCCTACACCGGCAACCAGACCCTCTCCGGAAGCGGCTGGAGCGGGGTGTGGACCCAGAGCGGCAAGAACGTCACCGTCAACAGCCTGTCCTGGAACGCCGGCATCGCCCCCGGCGGCAACGCCACCCCCGGCGCCAACTTCGCCTACTCGGGCAGCAATGCCGCCCCCACCGCCTTCGCGGTCAACGGCACCACCTGCACCGGCGCCCACCAGCCCCCGGTCGCCACCCTCACCAGCCCGGCGCCCGGGGCGAGTTACGCCGCCGGGGCGGCCGTCCCGCTGGCCGCCACCGCGTCCGCGAGCGACGGCGCGGCCGTCAGCAAGGTGGAGTTCTACGACAACGCCACCCTGCTGGCCACCGACACCACCGCGCCGTACGCCTTCAGCTGGGCCGGTGCCGCCGCCGGCAGCCACTCGGTCTACGCCAAGGCGTACGACAGCACCGGTGCGACCGGCGAGTCCGTCCCGGCGGGCATCACGGTGGCGGCCGGCCCGGCCGTCACCGCGACGCCGGTCAGCCTCTCGGTCACCCAGGGCAAGACCGGCACCTTCACGGTGAAGCTCTCCGCCCAGCCCACCGCCGACGTGACCGTCAGCACCGCCCGCAGCTCGGGCAACACCGGACTGACCGTCAGCGGCGGCGCCAGTCTGACCTTCACGCCCGCCAACTGGGCCACCGCCCAGACCGTCACGCTCACCGCCGACGCCACCGGCACCGGCTCGGCGACCTTCACCGCCTCGGCCACCGGCCACACCGCCGCCGCCGTCACGGTGACCGAACTGGCCGCCGGTACGGGCGTCTACAACGACCGCTTCCTGCAGCTCTACAACAAGCTGAAGGACCCGGCGAACGGCTACTTCTCGCCGGAGGGCATCCCCTACCACTCGGTGGAGACCCTGCTGGTCGAGGCGCCGGACCAGGGGCACGAGACCACCTCGGAGGCGTACAGCTACCTGCTCTGGCTGGAGGCCCAGTACGGCCGGATCAGCAAGGACTGGTCCAAGTTCAACGCGGCGTGGACGCTGATGGAGACGTACATGATCCCCACCCACGCGGACCAGCCGACCAACGGCTTCTACAACGCGGGCAAGCCCGCCACCTACGCCCCCGAGCTCCCGCTGCCGGGCAACTACCCGGCAAAGCTCGACAGTTCGGTGACCGCCGGGCAGGACCCGATCGCGGCCGAGCTGTCCGGTGCGTACGGCACCAGCGACATCTACGGCATGCACTGGCTGCAGGACGTCGACAACGTCTACGGCTTCGGCAACTCGCCCGGCAAGTGCGAGGCCGGGCCGACCGACACCGGCCCGTCGTACATCAACACCTACCAGCGCGGTGCGCAGGAGTCGGTCTGGGAGACCGTCCCGCAGCCGACCTGCGACAAGTTCACGTACGGCGGGAAGAACGGCTTCCTGGACCTGTTCGTCAAGGACGCCTCGTACGCCAAGCAGTGGAAGTTCACCGACGCGCCGGACGCCGACGCCCGGGCGGTCCAGGCCGCCTACTGGGCGGACACCTGGGCCAAGGCGCAGGGCAACGGCGGCCTGGTCTCGGCCACCGTCGCCAAGGCGGGCAAGATGGGCGACTACCTGCGGTACTCGTTCTTCGACAAGTACTTCAAGCAGGTCGGCAACTGCGTCGGCCCGACCGCCTGCCCGGCCGGCACCGGCAAGAGCTCCGCGCACTACCTGCTCTCCTGGTACTACGCCTGGGGCGGCGCGACCGACAGCAGCGCCGGGTGGGCCTGGCGGATCGGCGACAGTGCCGCGCACGGCGGCTACCAGAACCCGATGGCGGCCTACGCCCTGGTGAACGACCCGGCGCTGGCGCCCAAGTCGGCCACCGGCAAGGCGGACTGGACCACCAGCCTGACCCGGCAGATGGAGTTCGTGCAGTGGCTCCAGTCCAGCGAGGGGGCCATCGCGGGTGGGGCGACCAACAGCTGGGAGGGCAGCTACGCGACCCCGCCGGCCGGGACGCCGACCTTCTACGGGATGTACTACGACGAGGCGCCGGTCTACCACGACCCGCCGAGCAACCAGTGGTTCGGCTTCCAGGTCTGGGGCCTGGAGCGGGTCGCCGAGTACTACTACGCCAGCGGTGACGCCAAGGCCAAGGCCGTGCTGGACAAGTGGGTGACCTGGGCGCTCGGCAAAACGAGCTTCAACACCGACGGCACCTACCGGATCCCGTCCACGCTGGCCTGGAGCGGCAAGCCGGACAGCTGGAACGCCACCGCACCCGGCGCCAACGCCGGACTGCACGTGAGCGTGGTCGACTGGACCCAGGACGTCGGGGTGGCCGGTTCCTACGCCAAGCTGCTCTCGTACTACGCGGCGAAGTCCGGCAACACGGCCGCGCGGACCGCGGCGCAGAAGCTGCTGGACGGGATGTGGGGCAACCACCAGGACGCCCTGGGCATCGCGGTGCCGGAGACCCGGACCGACTACAGCCGGTTCAAGGACAGCGTCTCGGTGCCCGCCGGCTGGACCGGGACGATGCCGAACGGCGACCCGGTCAACTTCGCCTCGACCTTCCTCTCGATGCGGTCCTTCTACCGGAACGACCCCGCCTTCGCCAAGGTCCAGGCGTACCTGGACGGCGGGCCCGCCCCGGTCTTCACCTACCACCGGTTCTGGGCCCAGGCGGACGTGGCCACCGCGATGGCCACCTACGGTGAGCTCTTCGGCTAGCTGACTGATCGTCAACTCCTGCTGGGCACACGGTCGGAAGATCGTGTGCCCAGTACGAGGAGGCGATGCGCACCTCTTGCGGAGGGTGGTCCGGGGTCACTAGCGTCCCGGGCAGTTCATGCACCTGCCATCCGTGGGTGCGGGCGGAGACTCGGGAGGGCCAACCCCTATGAGAGTTCCTCGGACAGGCCGGTTCGGACGCGGGATGGCCGGGCTGGCCCTGCTGGCCGCGGGCACGCTGACGCTGCCGACCGGCACCGCCGTCGCGGCGACAGCCACCTCGGCGGAGACCGGGCCACTGCTCAACTACCTGGTGAACACCAAGGCCAACCACGGTCAGGTCAAGCTGGCCGAGCGCGCGATCGCCCGGGCCGGCGGCACGGTGGTGCAGTCCTACGAGCAGATCGGCGTGATCATCGCCCGCTCGGACTCGACCGCCTTCACGGCCCAGTTGCGTGCGTCCCACCAGGTCGACTCGGTCGGCGCCAGCCGGACCAAGGCCGTCACCGCGGGCATCGGCGACGACACCGTCGAACTCGCCACCCCGCCGGCCGGGTTGCTGGCCGCCGGTGCCGACGAGCCGATGCAGGCCGACCAGTGGTCACTGGGCACCATCGGCGTTCCCGAGGCGCACCGGACCAGCCTGGGCAGTCGCCGGGTGACGGTCGGCGTGTTGGACTCCGGCATCGACGCCACCCACGAGGACCTGGCCGCCAACGTGGACGCCTCGCAGTCGGTGTCCTGCATCGACAACGGCAGGCCGAACACCGACTTCCAGGCCTGGCAGCCCACCAGCAGCGACCACGGCACCCACGTCGCGGGCACCATAGCCGCCGCCAAGAACGGCAAGGGCGTGCTCGGGATCGCCCCGAACGTCCGGCTGGCCGCGGTGAAGGTGGTGGACGACGGCGGCTACATCTATCCGGAGTACGCGGTCTGCGGCTTCGTCTGGGCCGGCGAGCACCACTTCCAGGTCACCAACAACAGCTACTACGTGGACCCCTGGCTGTTCAACTGCGCCAGTGACCCGGACCAGGCGGCCATCCTGACGGCGGTCCGCCGGGCCACCGCCTTCGCCGAGCGCAACGGCGTGCTGAGCGTCGCGGCGGCGGGCAACGAGAACATCGACCTGGCCCACAAGACCACCGACGACAGCAGCCCGGACGACACCGTGCCGGTGCCCCGGCCGGTGGACACCGGCTGCCTGAGCCTGCCGACCGAGCTCCCCGGCGTGGTGAACGTGGCCTCGGTCGGCGTGAACGGCGACAAGTCCTTCTTCTCCAGCTACGGCCAGGGCAAGATCACGGTGGCCGCCCCCGGCGGCGACTCCCGCTACCAGATCCCCGACACCCCGGCGCGCAACGGCCGGGTGCTGTCCACGATCCGGGGCAACCGGTACGCCTACATGCAGGGCACCTCGATGGCCTCCCCGCACGCGGCGGGCGTCGCCGCGCTGCTCGCCTCCAGCCACCCGTGGGCCGGTCCCGACCAGCTCCGGCGGATGCTGACCGGCCAGGCCACCGAGCACGCCTGCCCGACGGTCTTCGACCCGAGCGGCGACGGCGCCTGGGCGGCGGTCTGCCAGGGCGGTACCGGACAGAACGGCTTCTACGGCGCGGGCATCGTGAACGCGGCCACCGCCGTGCAGTGGTGGCGCTGGTAGCCGTACCGAACGGCGGGCCGGCCCGGGGTGAATCCCCCGGGCCGGCCCGCCGTTCAGCGGGTCCGGGGCCGGCCGGAGAGGTCGGGGACGTCCTGGAGCCAGGTCGGGCGGCCCGCCCGGGTGGCGGCGGCCCGGTCGGCGGCGGTCCGCCGGAGCTGCTCGGGGGTGGCGAAGCCGTCCGGCAGCCAGGCGGCCGACTGGGCGGCCCGGGTGGCGAGTTGGGTCACGTACGCGTCCCTGAGCTGCTCGACCGAGTCGAAGCCGGGCTCGTCGGTCAGCCACTCCTCGGGCACCAGCGCGACCACCTCGCGGAGCAGCTTCGGGGTGACCAGCGGGGCCAGCGCGGCGTCGGCGGCCCGGACGTCGGGGTGGTGCACGCCGAGTGCGTGGTCGCTGAGGTCGTACCGCTTGAGCACCGAGCCGGCCGCGCCGGACCAGCGGTGGTGGAAGACCAGCCCGGCGCCGTTGTCGATCAGCCAGAGCCTGCCGTGCCAGACCATCAGGTTGGGGTTGCGGCAGCTGCGGTCCACGTTGCCGGTCAGCGCGTCCAGCCAGACCACCCGGCCGGCCTCGACCGGGTCGACGTCGATCATGCCGGGCTCGAAGTCCCGGGCACCCGGCAGGTAGTCCATGCCGAGGTTGCGCCCGGCGCTGCCGCGCAGGATGTCCTGGATCTCCGGGTCCGGCTCGTGCGCGGCCACCTCGGGGTCGAAGTCCACCAGGACCAGCTCGGGCACCCGCAGGCCGAGCCGCCGGGCCAGTTCGCCGACCACCACCTCGGCGATCAGCGCCTTGTGGCCCTGGGCGGCGCCGCTGAACTTCACCACGTAGGTGCCCAGGTCGTCGGTCTCCACGATGCCGGGGACGGAGCCCCCGGCGCGCAGCGGGTCCAGGTAGCGGAGAGCGGTCACCTCGGTCAGCACACCGGCCAGCCTAGCCCGACCGGCAGCTGGGGGGCGGCCTCGGCCCGGTCGCCGCTGTGGTTGGCTTGGCTCAGTCCGCAGGGCCCGGCGCGGTCGAGCCGGCGCGGTTTCCAGAGGAGAGTACGGATCATGGGACAGGTGTACGCCACCACCGAGCGCAGTTTCCCGGCCAGCCCCGAGCGGGTGTTCGAGGCACTGGCCGACTACGCGGTGACCCGGCCGAAGCTGCTGCCGGAGCAGTACAGCGAGTACGAGGTGCGGGCCGGCGGCACGGGCGCCGGGACGCAGGTGCACTGGCGCCTGCAGGCGACCGAGAAGCGGGTCAGGGACTGCCTGTTCAGCGTGACCGAGCCGGGCACCCGGACGCTGATGGAGACCGACGCCAACTCCTCGATGGTGATCACCTGGAAGGTGGTCGAGCAGGGCGCGGGCAGCAAGGTCACCGTGCAGGCGAGCTGGACCGGGGCGACCGGCATCGGGGGCTTCTTCGAGCGGACCTTCGCCCCCAAGGGCCTGAACCGGATCCACGACCGGATCCTGGTCGCGCTGGCGACCGAGGTGGCCTGAGCCCGACCGGCCGGCGGGGTCCGAATTCCCGAACGAGTGGTTCTGATCGCCGGTCCGGGTGACAGCGGGATCACGTAGCGTACGCGCCGATCTAGGCTCACGGCCGTGCATATGACGATCCTTCATGTCTCCCAGCCCGTGGACGGCGGCGTCGCCCGGGTGGTGGTCGATCTGGTCCGGGGCCAGCGCGAGGCGGGCTGCCGGGTGCTGGTGGCCTGCCCCGCCGACGGCCGGCTGGCGGCCGAGGCGGCCGCGGCCGGCGCCCTGGTGCTGGACTGGCAGGCGGGCCGCTCGCCCGGTCCCGGGACGGTGGCGGAGGCGTGGCGGCTGCGCCGGATCGTCCGCGGCGCCAACCCCGACGTGCTGCACCTGCACAGCGCCAAGGCCGGTTTGGCGGGCCGGCTGGCCGTCCGGGGCGCCGTCCCCACCGTGTTCCAGCCGCACGCCTGGTCGTTCGCCGCCGTGCAGGGTCCGGTGGCGGCGGCCAGCCTGCGTTGGGAGCGGCTCGCCACCCGCTGGACCCGCGCGGTGCTCTGCGTCAGTGCGCAGGAGCGGGAGGACGGCGAGCGGGCCGGCCTGACGGCCCGTTGGCAGGTGATCCCGAACGGGGTGGACCTGCGGCACCACGCGCCCGCCGACTCGGCGGCCCGCCGGGCCGCCCGGATGTCGCTCGGCCTGGACCTGGAGGACCCGCTCGCGGTCTGCGTCGGGCGGCTCTGCCGGCAGAAGGGGCAGGACGTCCTGCTCTCCGCCTGGCCCGCCGTCGCCGGGCAACTGCCGCAGGCCCGACTGGCGTTGGTCGGCGGCGGCCCGGACGCCACCGCGCTGGCCGACCGGGTGCGCGAGCTCCCCGACCCGTCCCGGGTCCGCCTGGCGGGGGACGTCACCGACCCCAGGCCCTGGCTGGCCGCCGCCGACCTGGTGGTGCTGCCGTCCCGCTGGGAGGGGATGGCGCTGGCGCCGCTGGAGGCGATGGCCACCGCCCGTCCGGTGCTGCTCTCTGACGTGCCCGGTGCGCGGGAGTGCCTGCCGCCCGAATTGCTCGGTGGCGGCCTGGTCGCACCGGAGGATCCGGCCGGACTCGCACAGTTGATCGTACGTGCGCTGAAAGATCCGATCGAGTGCGAACGACTTGGTCTGGTGGCTCGTGAACGAATGTCCGATCATCACGATGTCCGAGAGGTGGTCCGCCAGGTGGAGCTGCTCTATCGAAACCTTCTTCGGGACGGTGTTCCCGGCCCCCGTGCGGCGCAGCACCGCGACACCCGTGTCCCAGGGCGGTCCTGATCGTTTCTCAGACCGTGAATGCTCGCCGCGAGGGTGCTGCCGTGTTCGCATCTCGACCGGGTGACCGAGGATTCAAAGTCCGAAAGTCTGATTAATGGGCGGGTGGAATGAAATGGCAAGTCAACTTCCGGCAATCAAGTCAGCGTTCGGTATTGTCTGATTTTGCCTGCTTCGTGGTCATTTCTGAGCGCGGTTCTCGGAGTGGCCCGAATGCCGCCCTTGGCAGCAGGTGCTACCTGGACCGCATCCGTCGGCCGGGATCAACTCGTCGGTCCGACTCCGGGTCCGGGTGTCCCGTCACGGCGGGTACACAGCAGGGGAGTTCGTGCGCTGATGACCATTGACCACGAGAGCGTGCCACGGCCGGGCCAACCCCTGCCGCCCTCCCGCCGGGTCACCACCGAGCTCCTCGACCGGCGCCCGCCCCGGCGCCCGGTGCAGGCCCGACCCGCTCCGCCGGTCGGGCGGCACCGTCGTCCGTTCCGGTCCCGACTCGCCCACCCGGTCGGCCTGCTGACCGCCGACGGCCTGGCGGTCTGCGCGGCCGCGGTACTGACCGCCACCGACCCGGGGCGCCCCCTGCTCGGCGCCGCCGCCGTCCTGCCGCTGCTGCTGCCGCTCAACCTGACCGCCGGCCTGTACCGGAACCGGCTCACCCTCTCCGCCCTGGACGAGTTCCCCGCCCTGGCGGCCCGGGCCACGGTCGCGACGGCCTTCGCCGTCACGCTCTCCGCCTGCCTGGACGGCTGGCCGGACAGCGGCCCGGCCACCCCGCTGCGGCTGCTCTCCCTGCTGGCCGCCTTCCTGCTGGTCGCCTCGGTCGGCCGGGCCTTCGTCTACCACCTGCTCCGCAAGGCCCGCCGCCGCCGCCCCAGCCCCGTGCTGGTGCTCGGTGCCGGGCAGCTCGGCCAGCAGGTGGCCGCCGCCCTGACGGAGCGTCGGGAGTACGGGCTGCGCCCGGTCGGCTTCCTGGATCCCGATCCGGTGCTGCTGGCCGAGGACACCAAGCTTCCGGTGCTCGGCGGCCGCGAGGTGCTGGAGCGGGAGATCCGCCGCCACCGGGTGCACCACGTGGTGGCCACCGAGGGGGCCGCCGACGAGGCCGAGACCGCCGCCGCGCTGCGCGAGGCCGCCCGGCTGGGCTGTCGGGTGTGGCTGGTGCCCGCCCTGCGCGAGTACGGCGCGGTGGCCGACCGGAGCCGGGGGGACCACCTCTGGGGCTTCCCCTGTCTGCAGCTCGACCGCCCGGCGATGCGCCGGCCCGGCTGGGCCGCCAAGCGGCTGCTGGACATCACCGCCGCCCTGTTCGGCCTGCTGCTGGTCTCCCCGCTGCTGGCCGCCTGCGCCCTCGCGGTCCGGGTGGACACCGGCCCCGGCGTGCTCTTCCGCCAGCAGCGCACCGGCCTCGACGGCAAGGTCTTCACCCTGCTGAAGTTCCGCACCCTGCGCCCCGCCAACGAGCACGAGTCGGCCACCCACTGGAACATCGCCCAGGACCACCGGATGAGCCGGGTCGGCCACTTCCTCCGGCACAGCTCGCTGGACGAGCTCCCGCAGCTCTGGAACGTGCTCCGGGGCGACATGAGCCTGGTCGGCCCCCGGCCCGAACGCCCGTACTTCGTCATGCGGTTCAGCCAGGCGTACCCCGAGTACGCGGACCGGCACCGGGTCCCGGTCGGCCTGACCGGGCTGGCCCAGGCGAACGGTCTGCGCGGCGACACCTCGATCGAGGCCAGGGCCCGGTTCGACAACCGCTACATCGAGAGCTGGAGTCTCTGGCTCGACGTCAAGCTGCTGTTCCGCACCGCCGCCCTGATGCTGCACCCGGACGGGAGCTGAGCCGGTGGCCCTCACCATGCCCCTCGCCTTACCCGGCCGGCTGACGGCCCGGCCCAGTCTGCTGGCCGCCGCCACCGTCCTGCTGGTCTGCGTGCCGACCGGCGACAAGGACGTCACCGCCGCCGTGCACGTGACCGCGGCCGACCTGGCCTCGCTGGCGCTGGTCGGCACCATGGCGGTGGGCCTGCTGCGCGGCCGGCTGCCGGCCCTCAACCGCACGGTCTGCCTGCTGTTCGGCGCGGTGGTCTGCTCGGCGGCGGTCGCCACCGTGCACTCGATCGACCCGACGGCCAGCGTCACCGGCTTCGTCCGGCTGGTGCAGGTCTTCGTGCTGGTACCGGCCGGCGTGCTGTGTTCGCTGCGCGACCGGCGGGACCAGCAACTGGTGCTCGGCTCCCTGGTGGTGGCCGCCCTGGTGCAGGGGGTGGTGGGCGCCAAGCAGTTCCTCACCGGGACGGGCGCCTCGTACACCGGGCAGCCGATCCGGGCGATCGGCACCTTCGGGGCGCTCGACATCATGGCGATGTCCACGGTGGTCTGCTTCGGCCTGCTGGCCGCCCTCGCGCTGGCCCTGGGGGAGCGTGGCCGCGGTGGCAACCGCCGCCTGCGGATCGGCTGTTGGGCCATCGCCGGCTTCCTGACCTTCCCGCTCGCGGTCTCCTTCAGCCGGGGCAGCTGGATCGCCTGCGCGGTCGCCGCCACCGTGCTGCTGCTGCGGGCCGACGCCCGGCTGGCGATCCGGGGCGCGGTGCTCGGCGCGGCCCTCGCCCTGGTCCTGGTCGGCGGCCTCGGCCTGGGCGGCTCGGGGGTGACCAACCGGCTCTCCAGCATCGGTGCGGTCTCCGACACCCCCGACCAGTCGGTGACCGACCGCTACGACCTCTGGGGCACCGCCGGACGGATCTGGCAGGACCACCCGGTGACCGGTGCCGGTCCCAAGGCGTTCCAGCAACTCCGGGACAGTCACGCCCCGTTGCGGCTCTCCTCGGGCAGCGACGCGGCCGACTCGCAGATCGGCTTCACCCGCGAGCCGCTGCTCTCGCCGCACAACATGTACTTCCTGGTGCTCAGCGAGCAGGGCCTGATCGGGGTGCTGGCCTATCTGGCGCTGTTCCTCACCCTGTTGGTCAACTGCCTCCGCCGGGTGGGTGCCCCGGCCCCTGACGGACCGTCGGGGGCCGCCGGCACCGCCCGGGCCCCGACGGTCGACGGCCCCCGGCTGGCGGCCCTCGGGCTGCTGGTCTGGGTGCTGGTGGACTTCCTGTACGCCGACATCGGGGGAACCACCACGGTGCTCACCTCGGTGATCCTCGGCCTGGCCGCCCGTACGGCGCTGCCCGGCCCGAACGCCGGTGAGGCACACCAGACATGAGTACGGACCAGCACGTCGCCGCGGTCGGGGCAGCCGCCCCGCCGGGTCACCCGGCGCCCCGGCGGGACTTCCTCGCCAAGGCGTTCGGGGTCACCGCGCTGCTCACCGCCGCCGGCTCCGCCTTCGGCCTGCTCCGCGACCTGCTGCTGGCCAGGTACTTCGGGGCCAACCAGGGCACCGACGCCTTCCTGGTGGCCTGGACGGTCCCGGAGACCGCCGCGCCGCTGCTGATCGAGGACGCGATGGCGTTCCTGATGGTCCCGGCGTTCAGCCTGGCCCTGGTCCTGCGCGAGGAGCGCCCGGCGGGCCCCGACCCGGTGCGGCAGCTGGTCCGGGCCACCCTGCCCTGGCTGCTGCTGACGCTGTGCGGCCTCTCGGTGCTGACCGCCGTCGGCGCCCCGCAACTGGTCCGGTTCCTGGCCCCCGGGCTGGTCGACCCGGCGCTGGCGGTCACCTGCACCCGGATCACCGCGCTGACCATCCTGCCGTTCGGCATCGCGGGGTACCTGGGCAGCGCGCTGCGGGCGCACCACAGCTTCACCGCCCCGGCCGGCATCTACGTCGCGTACAACCTGGCGATCCTCGGCGTCCTGCTGGCCGGCCACACCGCCCTGGGCGTCCGGTCGGCCGCGATCGGGGTCGCGGTCGGCAGCCTGCTGATGGCCGGGGTGCTGGTCGGCCCGTTCCTGCGCCGGCTCCGGGTGAGCCGCCGTCGGCCCCGGAAGTCCCGCCGGGGCGGCCCGGCCGGGCTGGTGCTGATCCCGCTGGCGATACTGCCGGTCGCGGGCTTCACGCTGACCCGGCAGTCCCAGGTCTTCGTCGAGCGCCACCTCGGCTCGGGACTGCCGCCGGGCACCATCTCGCACCTGAACTACGCGGCCAAGGTCTCCCAGCTCGCGATGACCGCCGCCATCCTGATCTGCACCGTCACCTTCCCGCTGGTGGCCCGGGCCCTCGCCGCCGGTGACCTGCGGACCGCCCGGGACCGGGTGGAGAAGGACATCGGCCAGGCCACCGCGCTGGTGCTGGTCGGCACCGCGTTCCTGATGGCCTGTGCGCCCTCGGTGGTGGCGCTGCTGTTCGAGCGCGGCGCGTTCACCCCGCACGACACCGCCGCCACCGCCGCCGTGATCCGGGTCTACAGCTTCGGCCTCCCCGCCCAGGCGCTGATCGGCGTGATGGTCCGGCCGTACTTCTCGGTCCGCCCGGTGGTCCGCCGGGCTGACGAGGACCCGGCCAGCTTCCGGGTCACCCGGCTGGACTGGTACCCGGTCGCCGCGATGGCGATCGGCCTGCTGGTCACCGTCACCGTCGGCCTGGCCGCCACCCCGCACTTCGGCGGCCTGGGCCTGGCCGCCGGGAACGCCGCCGGCATCACCACCACCGCCGGGCTGCTGCTCCGCGGGCTGCTGCTGCGCGGCCTGGCGATCCGGGTGCCGAAGGTGATCACCGGTCAGTCCCGGCTGCTGGCCGCCGCGCTGGGCGCCGCGGCCGTCGGCTACCTGGCCGACGGGCTGACCGCCTCCCCGCTGCCGGCCACCCTGGTCGGCGGGGTCACGGTGCTGCTGGTCTTCGCGGCCCTCGGCGCCGTCTTCGGCGCGGCCGAGGTCCGCGAACCGCTGCTGGCGGGCCTGGCCAGGTTCGGCCCCGGCCCGCGCACCAGGGCCGAACCGGCCGGGCCCGCCCCCACCCCGCCCGCCCCCACCCCCCACCTTCGGCCGCTGAAGGGAAGCTGCCCCATGGACGTCGACTCCGCCCAGCAGTTGCGCCTCCCGGCGCAGGCAACCGCCGGTCGCACCAAACGTCAGGCCGGGTCCGGCCGGAGCGCCCCGTGGATCCTGATGTACCACTCGGTGGCCGATGAGGAGGACGACCCGTACCTGCTCACCGTCAGCCCGGAGCGGTTCGCCGCCCAGATGGCCTGGCTGCACCGCACCGGCCGACGCGGCGTCAGCGTCCGCGAGCTGCTCCGCGCCAGGGCCGAGGGCACCGCCGGGCAGCTGGTCGGCCTGACCTTCGACGACGGCTACGCCGACTTCGCCCGGCACGCCGTCCCGGTGCTGCACGAGTACGGCTTCACCGCCACCGCGTACGTGGTGCCCGACCTGCTCGGCACCGAGAACGGCTGGGACGTCGAGGGCCCGCGCAAGCAGCTGCTGACCCTGGACCAGGTGACCGAACTGGCCCGGGCCGGCTGGGAGATCGGTTCGCACGGCCTCGGCCATCAGGCGCTGCCCGGACTGCCCGCCGCCGATCTCGCGGCGCAGACCCGGGAGAGCCGCCGGGCCCTGGAGGAGCTGATCGGCGGACCGGTCACCGGCTTCTGCTACCCGTACGGCGCGGTCGACCTGGCCGCCGCCCGGGCGGTCCGGGACGCCGGGTACGACTACGCCTGCGCGATCGCGCACGGCGGGCTCACCGGCCGCTACGCCCTGCCCCGGAGCTACGTCGGCGACCGGGACGGCGCCTTGCGGCTGCGGGCCAAGCGGGGCCGGCACCGGGTCCGGGACCTGCTCACCGCCGTGCGTGCGCACCGTCCCCGGCGGGTCGGCCGATGAAGGTCCTGCACGTGATCACCGGCCTGGCCTCCGGCGGCGCCGAACGCCAGCTGGAGCTGATCCTCCGTCACCTGCCCGAGCGGCACCGGTGCGAGGTGGCCACCCTGACCAACCCCGGCACGGTGGCCGCCGCGCTGACCGCCGACGGCGTCCCGGTGCACGACCTGGGGATGCGCGGCAACCGCGACCTCGGCGTGCTGCCCCGGCTCACCGGTCTGATCCGGCACGGCGGGTACGACCTGGTGCACACCCACCTCTACCGGGCCGGGCTGTACGGGCGGCTGGCCGCCCGGCTGGCCGGGGTGCGCCCGGTGCTGGCCACCGAGCACTCGCTGCACGCCACGGTGATCGAGGGCAGGCCGGTCACCCCCGGCGTCAAGGCGCTCTACCTGGCCGCCGAGCGGCTCGGCTCGGCCACCGTCGCGGTCTCCCGGCAGGTCGCCGCCACCCTGGACGACTGGGGGGTGCCGGCGCAGCGGGTGGAGCTGTTGCCGAACGGCATCGAGACCGCCAGGTACTGCCTGCCGACCGCCTCCCGGCTGGCGCTCCGGCAGGGCGTCCGGGCCGAACTCGGCCTGCCGCAGTCGGCCTGGGTGATCGGCGCGGTCGGCCGGCTGGTCCCCGGCAAGCAGTTCGGGCTGCTGGTCCGGGTGCTGGCCGAGCTGACCAGGCTGGCCGCCCAGCACCCGGCGCTGCGGGAGCCCTGGCTGCTGCTGGTCGGCGCCGGGCCGGAGCGGGCGGCGCTGCTCCGGGAGGCCGGGGAGCTCGGTGTGCTGCACCGGGTGCTGCTCACCGGCGAGCGCTCCGACGTGCCCGAACTGCTCACCGCGATGGACGTGTTGGCGGCCCCCTCGGCCGAGGAGACGTTCGGCCTGACCGTGCTGGAGGGCCTGGCGGCCGGACTCCCGGTCCGGCACAGCGCCTGCCCGGCGCTCGACGAGCTGCCCCCCGAGGCGGCCCCGGGGGCGGTCCGGCTGCCCGGCACGGCGGACGCCTACACCACCTCGCTGTGCGAACTCTGGAGCCGTCGCAGCACCGTGCTGCCGCAGCCCCCGGCGGTCGCGCACTACGACATCGCCCGGATCGCCGACCGGCTGGCGCTGCTCTACGACCGGCTCGGGGGAGCGCCCGGCCGGGCGTCGGACGCCCCCGCACCGGTGGCCGCCCGGTCCCGCTGAACCCGGCCCGGGGCGCCGCACGGTGCCCCAGTCCTGAATCGAACGTTCTAGCCAAGGAGCTTCCCATGTCCGAACTGCGCAGGCGCGCGCGCACCCTGACCCGCCGTTGGTGGCCGGTGGCGCTCGCCGTGCCGCTGGGTGCCATGGCCGGCGCCGGATACGCCGTCGTCTCGCACCCCGGCTACGCCGCCAACTCCTACGTAGTGGTGGTCCCGCAGGGGCCGGGGGAGGGTGCCACCGCCGTCAACTTCGCCCAGGCGTACGGGCGGCTGGCGGGCCAGCCGCAGGTGCTGGCGGGTGCGGCGGCCGAGACCGGCCGGACCATCAACGAGCTGGCCGAGCTGGTCCGGGGGACCACCTCGCCGGACGCCCCGGTGATCGAGATCACCGGCTCCGGCAGCGAGGGCGTCGATGCCGCGCGGGCCGCCGACGCGGTGGCCAAGTCGCTGATCGCCTTCGCCAACACCAGCACCAAGGAGACCGGCGTCAAGCTGGTCCCGCTGGCCGGGGCCGCCGTACCGGACCGCCCGGCCACCCCCTCCGCCCAGCTGGACGTCGCGGTCGGCGCGGCCGGCGGGCTGCTGCTCGGCGCGCTGGTGCTGATGACCCGTCGCCCGAAGGCGGCCGGCGCCGCCGGGCCCGGGGCCACCGAGGGGACCCCGTCCGAGCAGACCGTCCCGCTCTCGCCGGAGGTCCCCAAGGGCCGCGCGGAGACCGCGGCCAAGGAGCCGCAGCAGACCGGGAGCCGTGGATGACCACCGAACTCTCCGTCGGTTCGCTGCCCGCGCAGAGCAGCGCCCCGCGCTGGCGCGCCGAGGTCTGCCGGGCGGACGACGCCCTGGACCGGATCGCCGCCGAGTGGGACGGCCTGGCGGCCCGCTGCGCCACCGCCACCTCCTTCCAGTCGGCCGCCTGGCTGGCCTCCTGGTGGCGCCACTACGGCCGCCCGGGCGCGCTGGTGCTGGTGCTGGTCCGCCGGGACGACCGGCTGGTGGCCGCCGCCGCCCTGCGACGCCGGGGCCCGTTCGGCGGGTTGACCAACCTCGGCGCGGGCCTGGTGGACTTCACCGACGTCCTGCTGGACGACTCCTGCGCCGACCGGGCCGCCGCCGAACTGGCCGCCGCGCTGCCGCTGACCCGCCCCTGGCACTCGCTGGAGCTGCGCGAGGTGCGCCCGGAGGCCGCCGTCCAGCAGGTGTTCCGGCAGTGGAGGGGCCGCCGGCACCGGTTCGCCGACTCGCTCTGCCAGTACCTCCCGGCGGTGCCGATGGAGGAGCTGCTCAAGCGGCTGCCCGGCAAGACCGCCCAGCGCAGCCGGGTCAAGCAGCGCAAGATCGCCGAGTCCGGCATCGAGGTCCGCAGCGCCACCCCGGCCGAGGTGCCGGAGGCGATCGCGGGCCTGCTCCGGCTGCACATCGAGCAGTGGCAGGACCGCGGCGTCACCCCCGAGCACCGCACCGAACGGTTCGCCGCCCACCTGGTCGAGTCCACCACCGGACTGGTCGCCACCGGCCGGGCCGCGGTCCACCGGTTCCACCTGGACGGCGAGCTGGTCGCGGTGAACCTGCTGCTGCTCAGCCCGCCGTTCGGCGGCCTGTACATGTACGGCGCCAAGCCCGCGCTGCGCGAGCGGCTCGACATCGCCGGGCTGCTGTTCGGCGCCGCGCTGGACGAGGTCCGGGCGGCCGAGATCCCGGTGCTCAGCCTGCTGCGCGGCCAGGAGCCGTACAAGCAGCGCTGGCGCCCCGACCAACTCCCCAACCAGCGGCTGGTGCTGGGCCCCGGCCGGCTCGCCCCGTGGGCGGCCGGCCGGGCGGTCCGGGTCCGGGTCAGGCAGGCCCTGGTGCACCAGCTGCGCACCAGGCTGCCGGGGGTGAAGCGGGTGCTACTGGCCCGGATGCGGAGCTGACGGTGCGGTGGCCCCCTTCGAGCCGGACATCAGCTGCTTGTACGCCGCGGACGACCTCGGATTCCGGTCGCACTGCCAGAAGCCGTGCGGGCAGTAGTCGGTGACGGTCTGGTAGGCGGTGTCGTGGGTGCGCATCCACTCCACCATCCGCCGGACGAACTCCGGGTTGTCGCCGTTGCGGAACAGCCCCCACTCCGGGTACGAGACCGGCTTGCCGCGCTTGGCGGCGAACTCCACCTGGTCCTGCAGCCCGTACGGCTCGGAGACGTACTCGTCGAAGGTGCCGCCGGCCGGCTGGTCGTAGCTGTCCATGCCGATGATGTCGACCACGTCGTCGCCCGGGTAGCAGCGCGTCCACGGGATGGCGTCCAGCCCCCGGGTCGGGTTGAAGTCGAACTGGAAGTGCTGCCCGGGCACCGAGCGCATCACCGTCACGATCCGCCGCCAGTACGCCTTCCAAGCCGTCGGGTCGGGCTTGCAACGGCTGGTGTAGGTGGTGCCGTTCATCTCCCAGCCCAACGTCAGGATGGTGTCCTGCCCGCCGAGCGCGACCAGCTTCCTGGCCAGCTTGAGGAAGTGCAGGTCGAACTCGCCCTTGTTCGCCCGGGCCAGCAGCCTGGCCACCTCGGCGTCCGGGGTGTTGTTCTCGTTCGGCACCAGCATCGGCACGCCCAGCACCAGCTTGCGCTGCGGGTCGGCCAGCTTCCACTGCGACCAGAGGCCGAGCACCACCGTCTCGCCCTCGACGTCCCCCCAGCCGTTGCCGGCCAGGTAGGTGTGGCCGACCTGCATGTCGGCCCCGTTCAGCCAGGTGGCCATCCGGGCGACGTTCGGGATGTAGTTGTCCCACGATCCGACGAAGGCGCCGAACGGCGGCTCGTGCCTGGCCCGTTGGACGGCCGGGCGGGGGGCCGCGCCGCGCGGTTCGATGGCGTCCGAGGAGAGGGCGGTGTGCCGCTCGGTCTGGCTCAGCGGAGTACCGGAGGGAACGCTCGCCGTGGTCACCAACAGCAGCGCGGCGGCGGCCAGCGTCAGGCGGGCCAATCGCATGGGTCTTCTCCTCGGGACGGCGTGCCGGGCCCGTCCGGCCCGTAGGCACGACGGTAATCCCACAGACCGTCAGAAAAGCCTCATGTCACTCGATAGTGGTAGGTCGCGCAGGGGGTTGGCCCAGCAGACCGGCGGGATCGGCGGTCCGGTCACCCGAACGTGTCGCACCGCGCCATGTCACCCGTTCGGTACCCGGTGGTGAACCACTGCTGCCGCTGCGCCGAGGACCCGTGCGTCCAGCTCTCCGGGTTCACCCGCCCCTGGGCCTGCTGCTGGATCCGGTCGTCGCCGACCGCCGCCGCCGCGTCCAGCCCGGCCGCGATGTCCGCGTCGGTCAGCGAGGTGATCAGCGGCCGCCCGGTGCTCGCCTGCGGCGTCCGGGTCGCGGCGTACGCCCAGACCCCCGCGTAGCAGTCGGCCTGCAGCTCCAGCTTCACCGAGCCGCTGTTCGCGCCCTGCCGGTCCTGGCCGACCTTCTTCATCTGCCCGGTCAGGTTCTGGATGTGGTGCCCGTACTCGTGCGCCACCACGTACGCCTCCGCGAACGGTCCGCCCTTGGCGCCGAACCGGCTGCTCAGCTCGTTGAAGAAGCCGAGGTCGAAGTACGCCTTCCGGTCGCCCGGGCAGTAGAACGGCCCGACCGCCGAGCTCGCCGCCCCGCAGGCGGTCTGCACCTGGTTGGTGAACAGCACCGTCTCGGCCGGCTGGTACGCCCCGGCCCGCCGGGTGAACTCGCTCTGCCAGAAGTTCTGCACGCTGTTCACCACCGCGACCATCCGGCAGTCCTGCCGTTGGTTGGCGTCCGAGCCCTTCTTGCAGCTGTCCTGCACCTGGCCCGCCGAGGTCTGCCCGGCGGTGCCGCCACCGCCGTCGGAGACCCCGAGGGTGCTCGGGTCCACCCCGAGCAGCAGCGCGATGATCAACCCGACGATCCCCACCGCACCACCGCCCAGCGCGACCTTTCCGCCGGACATCCCGCGCCGGTCCTGCACCTGCGAGGTGTCGAGATCCGCCTGGTCGTCAAACTGCATCGCGTACCACCTCTGTAACAGTCCGTCCAGTGACCGCAGTCGCACCCTAGCCGCGCTCAGGGACGGTCGCGCGTTGGCCGACCTGGGCTTCCGGCCTGTGCGGCGGCCCGCCGGACGCCGCCCGGGACGGGGCGCGCCGTCGCGCCTGGCTGACGCGGGGCGCGCGGGTTGGGTACGCTCCGCCAGTGTCCAGGAAGCCGTTGCGTGCCCTCATCCGTCGATCCGTGCTGCCCACGCTCGCCGTCCTGGCGGTCCTCGGGGTGGGTGCCGCCGCGCACGCCAACCGCCCGGTGCCGTTCGGCGACGTCCTGGTCAAGCCGGGTGACACCCAGGGCATGGAGGCCAGCCCGGTCGGCGCCCAGACCCGCTCGGCCGGCAGCCCGGAGCTCCGGGTCGGCCCCGGTCTGGAGGCCTTCGACCGGCTGAGCGGCGAACACCTCTGGTCCTACCGCCGGGAGGGCGCCACCGCACTGCACCAGGTGATGGTCGGCGAGAGCGCCGTGGTGATCTGGGACGACGGCATGGTCACCTCGGTCCGCCCCAGCGACCACGAGGTCCGCTGGCACCGGGCCGTCCCCGGACTGGCCGACTGGCTGCACGGCTCCGACCTCAAGGAGGGCGTCGAGCGGACCGGCGAGGAGAAGCTGGCCGGCTCGGTCCGGCGGGCCGCAGCGGCCCTCCAGCCGGTCGACGGCGAGGAGACCTGGGTGGCGGTGGTCACCCCGGCCCTGACCATGGGCTTCCGCGACAGTGACGGCGACCTCCGCTTCAACTCCCGCCCACTGGCCGGGTGTTCGTACGACCCGCTGCGGGCGGTGCACACCGCCTACGCGGTCCTGGTGCCGCGCTCCTGCACCGGTACCAACGGCGCGGGCAACCCGCTGCCCGGCGGCATCACCGGCTTCCGGCTCTCCGCCCGCACCTTCCAGCTCGACGTCGGGCCCAACGTGCAGCTCCGCCGCCTCGACGACTCCCGCGTCACCATCGAGGACGGCCCCGTCCTGGGCACCCGCACCTACGACACCAAGCTCGCCGTCCCCGAATCCACCTGCACCGTCCCCTTCGCCGCCCTCCACCCCACCCCGGGCTGCCCGACCGGCTGACGCCGACGCCCGACCTTTTGGCACGTGGTGCACCACCAGGGGCTCGGGGCTCTGCTGATGTGCGGCTCCGCCGCGTGGGCGACGCCGACCTTCTGGCAGGTGGCTCGGAAGAGTCAGGGGCTCGGGGAACTGCGACGCTAGCCTCGGAACAGGTGATCGTCGCGTGGGTGGTCAGGTACTTTCGCAGTGACCCGAACGCCAGATCTCCTCGCAGTTCCCCGAGCCCCTGGGTCGTGCAACCGAACGCCCTGCCCAAAGCGGAGCGCCTGCCAGAAAAGCTCCTGGACGGGTGCCGGTAGACTGGGCGGCATGGCTGTTCTCTCCGGGCATTAGCGGGCGAGCGGCGCCCGAGGCGCCTCACCCCAGCCCCGTCCACATCCCGCCGCCCCGCCTGTCTCAGGAGTTCCCACAGCCATGATTTCCGCCAATGCCCTGGAGCTGCGCGCCGGCGCCCGCGTCCTGATCGAGTCCGCCAACTTCCGGATCGCCCCGGGTGACCGGATCGGCCTGGTCGGCCGCAACGGCGCCGGCAAGACCACGCTCACCAAGGTGCTGGCCGGCGAGGGCATCCCGGCCGGCGGCAGCGTCACCAGCACCGGCCAGGTCGGCTACCTCCCGCAGGACCCGCGGACCGGCGACCTGGACGTGCTGGCCCGCGACCGGATCCTGTCCGCCCGTGGCCTCGACACCGTGCTCCGCAAGATGCGCGAGAACGAGGACCGGATGGCCAACGGCCAGGGCGCCACCCGGGACAAGGCGATGAAGAAGTACGCCAGCCTGGAGACCGAGTTCCTCACCAAGGGCGGGTACGCCGCCGAGGCCGAGGCCGCCACCATCGCCGCCGCGCTGGGCCTGCCGGACCGCATCCTGGGCCAGCAGCTGCACACCCTCTCCGGTGGCCAGCGCCGCCGGGTCGAGCTGGCCCGGATCCTGTTCTCGGACTCGGACATCCTGCTGCTCGACGAGCCCACCAACCACCTGGACGCCGACTCGATCGTCTGGCTGCGGGACTTCCTGAAGACGTACAAGGGCGGCTTCATCGTGATCTCGCACGATGTCGAACTGGTCGAGACCGTGGTCAACAAGGTGTTCTACCTGGATGCCAACCGGTCCCAGATCGACATCTACAACATGGGCTGGAAGCAGTACCAGCAGCAGCGCGAGGACGACGAGAAGCGCCGCAAGCGCGAGCGCGCCAACGCCGAGAAGAAGGCCGCGACGCTCAACTCGCAGGCCGACAAGATGCGGGCCAAGGCCACCAAGACCGTCGCCGCGCAGAACATGGCCCGCCGGGCCGAGAAGCTGCTCTCCGGCCTCGAGCAGGTCCGGGCCTCCGACAAGGTCGCCAAGCTGCGCTTCCCGGACCCGGCCCCGTGCGGCAAGACGCCGCTGACGGCCAGCGGACTCTCCAAGTCGTACGGCTCGCTGGAGATCTTCACCGACGTCGGCCTGGCGATCGACCGGGGCTCCCGGGTGGTCATCCTGGGCTTCAACGGTGCCGGCAAGACCACCCTGCTGCGGATGCTCGCGGGCGTCGAGCAGCCGGACACCGGCGAGGTGATTCCCGGCCACGGCCTGAAGATCGGCTACTACGCGCAGGAGCACGAGACGCTCGACCCGGAGCGGACGGTGCTGGAGAACATGCGGTCCGCCGCGCCGGACACCGACCTGGTGCAGATCCGGAAGATCCTCGGCTCCTTCCTGTTCTCCGGCGACGACGTCGACAAGCCGGCCGGGGTGCTCTCCGGTGGCGAGAAGACCCGGCTCGCGCTGGCCTCGCTGGTGGTCTCCAGCGCCAACGTGCTGCTGCTCGACGAGCCCACCAACAACCTCGACCCGGCCAGCCGCGAGGAGATCCTCGGCGCGCTGCGCACCTTCTCCGGTGCGGTGGTCCTGGTGACCCACGACGAGGGCGCCGTCGAGGCGCTCCAGCCCGAGCGGATCATCCTGCTGCCGGACGGCGTCGAGGACCTGTGGAGCCCCGGGTACCTGGACCTGGTGGCGCTGGCCTGACCGTCGGGTAGACGGCGAGTACCTTCTCCGGCGTAGAAAAGCCGGTCACCGACGGAATCCGGGAATGGGAGAGTCCCGGATTCCGTTTGGAGAGTTCCCCTGCTGGTGGAGCTGTGTTCAGTCCCCGGCCCGCCCGTGCTGATCAGCAATTTCGTCCCCCGCCGCAGCCGGTCGGCCGCCGCCCGAGGGGGCGCGAGCACCCTCAGTGAGCGCCCTTGTGCGCTGCGATCACGACCGGCAGACTGCGCTTTCCCGGTATCGACCTTGTCGAATGGGTGGCCAGGAGCCTGGCTATGGGTGATCATGGGAATCTGACCGAGCAAAGCTACGAGGAGGCACGGGTGGCCGAGACTCTGAAAAAGGGCAGCCGGGTAACTGGTGCCGCGCGTGAGAAGCTCGCGGCCGATCTGAAGAAGAAATACGACTCCGGCGCGAGCATTCGCGCGCTGGCGGAGGAGACCGGCCGCTCCTACGGCTTCGTGCACCGCATGTTGAGCGAGTCCGGAGTGATCCTCCGAGGTCGCGGTGGTGCCACGCGTGGCAAGAGCAAGGTGGCTGCAACGGCCGGGTCCTGACGCATTGTCAGGAAATCCGACCCGGTCGGGCAGTGCCGATTGTGCGCGGTGCTGATTTGAGTGGCGTGCCAGCAGTTCAGTGAACAGCAAGCAGCTCGAGACGAATCGGCGGCCGGAGAACCGGACCGCCGATCGTCGTTTCCCGGTGTCGTTGACCCGGGCCCTTGATGGGCCCTGTCCGGCGGCGCCGGTTTTTGTTACTCTCCGGTAGCCAATTGCGCCGTCGCCGGAGGTACCGCCATGACCACCCCCATCCTGGACACCGACCCGCAGCTCTGGGAGCAGGCCGGAGTACGGCTCGACCTCGACGATGCGACCGCCGTGGTGACGCTCTGTCGGCCGGAGCGGCGGAATGCCCAGTCCCCGGCGATGTGGCGCGCGCTGGCCGGGATCGGCCGCAGCCTGCCGGGCACCGTACGGGTCGTGGTGCTGCGGGCCGAGGGCGTCTCGTTCTCGGCCGGGCTGGACCGGGCGATGTTCACCCCCGAGGGCATTCCGGGGGAGCGGAGCTTCCTGGAGCTCGCCGCCGCGGACGACAAGGACCTGGACGAGACCATCGCCTCCTACCAGGAGGCGTTCACCTGGTGGCGCCGGCCGGACGTGATCAGCATCGCCGCCGTGCAGGGGCACGCGGTCGGTGCGGGCTTCCAGCTCGCGCTCGGCTGTGACCTGCGGGTGGTGGCCGAGGACGTCCAGTTCGCCATGAAGGAGACCTCGCTCGGTCTGGTGCCGGACCTGGCCGGGACCAAGCCGCTCACCGAACTGGTCGGCTACGCACGGGCGCTGGAGATCTGCGCGACCGGCCGCTGGGTCGGCGCGGAGGAGGCGGTGGCCACCGGGCTGGCCAACCTGGCGGTGCCCGCCGCCGAGCTGGACAACACCGTCCGGGACCTGACCGCCGCGCTGCTGGCCGCACCGCGCAGTGCGGTGATCGAGACCAAGGCGCTGCTCCAGGGGGCGGGCGAGCGCTCCTTCGAGCAGCAGCGCGCCGCCGAGCGGGCCGCCCAGGCCCGCCGCCTGCGCGACCTGGCGGGCCTCGGGGACTGACGGCCGGTCAGTCCCTCCGGTGCAGGGCCCACCCCGACGGGGTGGGCCCTTTGCGCTGTCCGGGGGCCTCCGGCGGGCGGGGGTCGTGGCGGAATGCCAGAGTTGGGCTGATTTGCGATATAGCTGGACGCACAGACAGGGAGCCCGCCATGCCCGACACCCCGACGCCCGCTGCGATGCCGAAGACCGACACCCACAAGGCCACCGACCCGCAGCCCGCCGATGAGCGCGGCCGTACCGCGCTGGCGGTCGGCGTGGTGGAGAAGATCGCCGGCATGGCCGCGCGGGAGATCTCCGGCATCCACGCGCTCGGCTCCGGGCTCTCCCGCACCTTCGGTGCCATGCGGGACCGGGTGCCCGGCGGCAAGTCCAGCGTCGGCCGGGGCATCAAGGCCGAGGTGGGCGAGAAGCAGACCGCGATCGACATCGCGCTGATCGTCGAGTACGGCGTGGTGATCCCGAAGCTGGCCGCCGAGGTGCGGGCCAACATCATCGCCGCGGTGGAGCGGATGACCGGCCTGGAGGTGGTCGAGGTGAACATCGCCGTGAACGACGTCCACCTGCCCGACGAGCCGGACAGTGACGAGGAAGAGGAGCCGGTGACCGGCAGCGGTCAGCGGCCCAGGGTCCAGTAGAGCAACAGGACAGGAGCAGAGGCGGATGAATCTCGGCCTGATCGGGCTGGTGGTGGGGATGGCCCTGGGCTTTGCCGGGTACTTCGGCGGGTTCGCCGCTTTCCTGCTGGTCGCGGTCCTCGGTGGGGTCGGCTTCGTGGCCGGCCGGCTGATCGAGGGCGACCTCGATCTCGGTGACCTCGGTGAACTGCTGCGCGGTCGCGACCGGCGCCGCTGATGTCGGCGGCAGTGGTTCCCGCCGCGCGGCCGGCCGCCGAGCGCGGCCGGCTGCGGATCGCCGACCGGGTGCTGGTCCGGCTGACCGAACGGGCGGCGGGGCAGGCGCTCGGCGGGTCCGGCGCGGTCCGCCGGGTCGCGGTCACCGGCGCCGGTGACCCGGTCCGGCTGAACCTCGGGGTCGAACTGCCGTTCCCGGCCGACCTGGCCGTGCTGGCCACGGAGGTCCGGGTGGCGGTGGCGGCCGAGCTGGCCACGCTGACCGGACGCCCGGTCGGCGAGGTCGTGGTGGTGGTCGAACGGCTGGTGCCGACGGTATGACGGTGGATCAGGCCCGGCCCCGCGTCCGCCGGTTGCGCTCGACCCGGACCGGCTGGACGGCGCTGGTGGTGGTGGCCGCGCTGGTGGTCGGCGGCGGCCTGCTGTACGACGCGGCGGCCGTCCGCACCGGCCACCGGGCCCGCCCCTGGCGGGCCGAGACCGCGGACCGGCTGGCCACCCTGCACCTGGACGACCCGGTGGTGCTGGTCTCCGCCGGGGCGGCCGTGCTGCTCGGGGTGCTGCTGCTTGGTCTGGCGGTGGCGCCCGGGATGCGGCGCTGGCTGGCGCTCCGGCAGCCCGGCGCGGTGATCGACCGGGCCGGGGTGGCCGCCCTGCTCACCCGGCGGGCCGGGGAGTTGGACGGGGTGGACGGAGTGCGGATCAAGGTGCGGCGGTCCAGGACGAAGGTCACGGCGGGCGGGTCCGCCGACCCGGCCGAGGTGCAGCGCGAGTTGCGGGCGGAGCTGGCCCGGGTGCCGCTGGCCGGGGAGAACCGGCTGGACGTCCGGACCGGGAAGGTGCGGCGATGAGCCGGAGCACGGTGAACCGGGTCCTGCTGGGCCTGGCCGGGGTCCTGCTGTTGGCCGGCGGGGCGCTGGTGCTGGCCGGGGGCCTCGACCTCTACGGCCGACTCGGGGTGCGGATGCCGCACTGGTGGCCGCTCACCTCGCCGGACCAGCCGGTGCTGAGCGATGCCTCGCGGACCCGGTGGTCGGGCGAGGCGTGGTGGTGGCCGGTGCTGTTCGCGGTGCTCGGGCTGACCGTGGCGGGCAGTCTTTGGTGGCTGTTCGCCCAGGTGCGGCGGAGCGGTCCCGGCTCGGTGCCGGTGCCGGTGGCGACGGAAGGGGTGACGTTGCGGGTGCGCTCGCGGGCGTTGGCCGACGCGGTCGAGACCGAGACGGTGGCGCTGCCCGAGGTGGTCCGGGTGCAGGCCCGGCTGACGGGGCGTCCGAAGCGGCTGCTGCTGCGGGCGGCCGTCCGCCTCACCCCCGACGGCGACCCGGCCACGGCGGTGGACCACTTCCACGCCGGCCCGCTCGCCCACGCCCGCACCACCCTCGGCCGGGACCTCCCCACCGACCTCCGCCTCCAGGTCGCCCGACCCCCGGGCCCCCGCCGGGAAGCCTCCCGCCGGGTCGTCTGACGCAGCGGGAAGTTGCACTGTCCAGGGGCTCGGGGCTGCACCATAGGCGCCGGGGTCACAGGCGAAAGTGCCTGACCACCTGCGCACGGATCACCTTGCAAGGGCCGGCGTCGCCCACGCGGCGGAGCCGCACATCAGCAGAGCCCCGAGCCCCTGGTGGAGCCGTCTGCAGAAAAGGCTGAGCGCCTGGCTAGAGGGACCGGAGGGCGCCGCCGTCGATGGGGAGCATGATGCCGGTGAGGTAGGAGGCGGCGGGGGAGAGCGCGAAGGCGGCGACCTTGCCGAACTCCTCGGGGGTGCCGTAGCGGCCGAGCGGGATGGTGGCACCGGCGCGGGCGCGGGCCGCACCGGCGTCGCCGCCGAGGGCGTCGAGCTCGCGGAGCCGGTCGGTGTCGATCCGGCCGGGGAGCAGACCGAGGACCCGGATGCCGCGGGGGCCGAGCTCGTCGGCGAGGGACTTGGCGGCCATCGCCAGACCGGGCCGCAGGCCGTTGGAGATGCCGAGGCCGGGGACGGGCTGGCGGACCGAGGTGGAGAGCACGAAGGCGATCACGCCGCCCTCGCCGAGGGCGGCGGCTGCGGTGCGGGCGATCCGCAGGGCGCCGAGCACCACGGTCTCGAAGGCGTGCTGCCAGTCCGCCTCGGTGGTGTCGAGCACGGTGCCGGCCGTCGGGCCGCCGACGCTGACCAGGACGCCGTCCAGGCGGCCGAAGGTCTGCTGGGCGGCGGTGACCAGCTGCTGGGCGGTGGCCGGGTCGGTGTTGTCGGCGACCACGCCGTGCACCCGGCCGGGGGCGTCGAGGGCGGCCACCGCCCTGTCCACGGCCTCCTTGGTGCGGCCGCTGAGCACCACCCTGGCGCCGTCGCCGACCAGTTCGCGCGCGGAGGCGAGGCCGAGGCCCCGGGTCGCGCCGGTCACCACGTACACCCTGTCCTGAAGTCCGAGATCCATGAGGGCCATCCTGCCCGATGGACGGAGCGTCAGACGGCGACCGGCGCGGGGTCGGCCCCGGCCTCGGACTCCGCCTCGGTGTCCGGACCTTCGCGGGCCTCGCGGCGGGCCAGCACCACCAGGCCGACCGGGACCAGTCCGGCGAACAGCCACCACTGGACGGCGTACGCCATGTGCGGGCCGATCGAGGAGTGGTCGGGCTCGGAGAGCAGGATCGGGGAGTCGCCCTGGGCCGGGCTGGAGGCGGCGAGTTCGAGGTAGCCGCCGAGCAGCCGGCCGCCGGTCAGTTCGGCCTGCCGGCCGCTGTTGATCAGCTGGAACTGACGGTCCGGCAGCTTGCCGCGGACCTTGATGCCGCTGCTCTCGGGGGTCTCGTCGGCGCGCAGCCGGCCGGTCACGGTGACCTGACCGGTGGGCGGCGCGGGGACGGTGGGGTAGCTGGCGGCGTCCCCGCCGGATTCCACCCAGCCCCGGTTGACCAGCACCGAGCCGTTGCCGTCGGCCAGCGTGAGCGGGGTGATGACGAAGTAGCCGATGCTGCTGCCGTCGGGTTCGGTCCGGTTGCGGATCACGAACTCGTGGCCGGGGTCGTACTGCCCGGTGGCGCTCATGGTGCGCCAGGTGAGGTCCTTGGGCACGGTGTAACCGGGCTTGGAGACCGAGTCGAACGGGACCGGCGCGGCGGTCAGGCTCTGCGTGATCAGCCCGTTGCGGGCGACCCGGTCCTGGTGCCGGTGGAACTGCCAGAAGCCCAGCTCGACCATGGTCGGCACGAGCAGCGCGGCGAGCAGGGCGAACGCCGCCCAGCGCCAGGAGAGCAGAAATCGGTACACATCGGCAAACTACGCGCACCTACACCGCGCTCACACACCGGGGTGGGGGACCACCTCGCGGAGCAGGTGCAGGAAGGCGTCCTCGCCGACCACCGGGGTGCCGAACTCGCGGGCCTTGCGGGCCTTGCCGCTCCAGCTGCCCGCCTCGTTGGTGACCAGCAGGCTGGTCAGGCGGCTGACCGAGGAGGCGATGTGCAGGCCGGCCTCGATCGCGCGGTCCTCCAGCAGCTCGCGGTCGGTGGCGGTGTCGCCGGTGATGGCCACCCGCATGCCCTGCATCAGCGGGCTGCCGTCGGCCCAGCGGCCCGGGTTCGGGTACGGGCAGGCGGGCCGCTTGCGGCTCGGGCGGTAGGACGAGGAGAAGCCGGACCTGGCCGGCGCGGAGGCGTCCTCGCCGAGGTCGGTGACGGCCACGCAGTTGGTCAGCGGCAGCGGCACCCCGACCTGGCGGGCCAGCTGCAGGCTGGGGCGGAACGCCTCGGCCAGTACCCGGGCGTCGTCCAGCGCGTTGTGCGCCTGGCGCTGCTGGACGCCGAAGTACTCGGCCAGGCTGGCCAGCTTGCCGTTCGGCAGCGGCAGGCCGAGGTCGCGGGAGAGCACCATGGTGCAGAGCCGCTGCTCCACCGGGGCGCGCAGCCCGGCGCGCGAGTACTCCCGGGAGATCATGTTCCAGTCGAAGAGCGCGTTGTGGGCCACCATCACCCGCCCGGCCAGCCGCTCGCCCAGCTCGGCGGCGATCTCCGGGAAGGTCGGCGCCCCGGCCAGCTCCCGGCTGGTCAGGCCGTGGATCCAGGTCGGGCCGGGATCGCGCTCGGGGTTGACGAGGGTGTACCAGTGGTCGGTGACCTCGCCGTGCGCGTCCAGCTGGTAGACACCGGCGGAGATCACCCGGTCGGTGCGGCCGAGCCCGGTGGTCTCGACGTCGACCACGGCGAAGCCCTGACCGTGCTCGGTGCTGCGCTGCGCCGGGAGCGGCGCGGCCCAGGTGGGTTCGCCGCTCGGGGACTGGATCGCGTACATGGTGGACCAGCTTAAGGGCGCGCGCCCACACCCAAGGTCGTTCGGCGGATTCCGGACCGCCTGCGAGCGCCGAAAGTGGCGTACGCGACACCCCGGAATATCGTGGGACCCGGAGTGGTCCTACCAGGGCGACCCCGCACAACGCACCAGGCAGAAGGAAGATCCCTCATGCGCGCCACCGTGATCCACGGCCCGAACGACATCCGGATCGAGGAGGTTCCCGACCCCAGGATCGAGCGGCCGACCGACGCGGTGGTCCGGGTGGTGAACGCCTGCATCTGCGGCAGCGACCTGTGGGCCTACCGGGGTGTGGCGGCGCGTCAGCCCGGTCAGCGGATCGGGCACGAGTTCCTCGGCGTGGTCGAGGAGGTCGGCCGGGAGGTCACCGGGGTGCGGGCGGGTGACCTGGTGGTCGCGCCGTTCGTCTGGTCGGACGGGATCTGCGAGTTCTGCCGCGAGGGTCTGCAGACCTCCTGCCCGCACGGCGGTTTCTGGGGCGAGGTCGGCTCGGACGGCGGCCAGGGCGAGGCGGTCCGGGTGCCGTGGGCCGACGGCACGCTGGTGAAGCTGCCGTCGGAGGCGGTGGGCGACGAGAAGCTGCTCGCCTCGCTGCTGGCGCTGTCCGACGTGATGAGCACCGGTCACCACGCGGCCGTCTCGGCGGGCGTACGGCCCGGCGCCACGGTGGCCGTGGTCGGCGACGGCGCGGTCGGCCTCTGCGGCGTGCTGGCCGCGCACCGGCTGGGCGCCGGGCGGATCATCGCGCTCGGCCGGCACCAGGCCAGGACCGACATCGCCCGGGCGTTCGGCGCCACCGACGTGGTGGCCGAGCGCGGCGAGGCGGCGATCGAGGCGGTCCGCGAGCTGACCGGCGGTCAGGGCGCGCACGCCGTGTTGGAGGCGGTCGGCACCGAGGAGTCGATGCGCACCGCGATCTCGATCACCCGGGACGGCGGCGGGGTCGGCTACGTCGGCGTCCCGCACGGCGGCAGCGCGGGCGTGGACATCGGCCAGATGTTCAACCGGAACGTCTCGGTCGGCGGCGGCGTCGCGCCGGCCCGCGCGTACATCCCCGAGCTGCTCGCCGACGTGCTGGCCGGGACGATCAACCCGGGCCTGGTCTTCGACCGCACCGTCGACCTGGACGGGGTGCCGGACGGCTACCGGGCGATGGACGACCGTTCGGCGCTGAAGGTGTGGATCGCCTTCTGAGGCAGCCGTAGTCTGACGCTCACTCACATGGCGGCACCGCTGGGCGGTGCCGCCATGTGACGTCTTCTTGACGGCTTCTGATCAAAGTTCGGTACGGGGTCTGTCACGGGCCGTTCGTAGGCCCTAGCATGCAGCGGATCCGCGACTGTGACGCCCCTCACGTCCCCTCGTTTCCCCCAGTGCCGCCCGAACACACAGGAGACGCCGAATGGATAGCCCACCCACCGCCGACAGCGCCCCGACCCACCTCCAACTGATCGAGGAGAGCGCCGAGTTCGTCGCCCTGCGGAAGACCTTCCGGGGATTCGTCTTCCCGGTCACCGCCGGGTTCCTGCTCTGGTACCTGCTCTACGTGCTGCTCTCCAGCTACGCCCCCGCCTTCATGGGCATCAAGCTGTTCGGCCACGTCAACATGGCGTTGCTGCTCGGACTCCTGCAGTTCGCCAGCACCTTCGCGATCGCCGCCTGGTACGCGCGCTTCGCCGACCGCCGCCTCGACCCGCCCGCCACCCTGATCCGCGAGCGGGCCACCGTCATCAACCCCCGGGAGGCGGGCGAATGAACGACCTGGCCACCGCCGCGACCGAACACCGCGGCCTGACCATGACCCTGTTCGGCCTGTTCGTGCTGGCCACCCTGGGCATCACCATCTGGGCCGGGCGGCAGACCAAGGACGCCGCCGACTTCTACGCCGGCGGGCGGGGCTTCACCGGCTTCCAGAACGGCCTGGCGATCTCCGGCGACTACATGTCGGCCGCCTCGTTCCTCGGCATCGCCGGGGCGATCGCACTGTTCGGCTACGACGGCTTCCTGTACTCGATCGGCTTCCTGGTCGCCTGGCTGGTCGCGTTGCTGCTGGTGGCCGAACCGCTGCGCAACTCCGGCCGCTACACGATGGCCGACGTGCTGGCGTTCCGGATGCGGCAGCGCCCGGTGCGCACCGCCGCCGGCATCTCCACCATCGTGGTGTCGATCTTCTACCTGCTGGCCCAGATGGTCGGCGCGGGCTCGCTGGTCGCCCTGCTGCTCGGGGTGAGCGGGGACAGCGCCAAGCGCTGGACCGTGGTCGCGGTCGGCGCGCTGATGGTGATCTACGTCGCGATCGGCGGCATGAAGGGCACCACCTGGGTGCAGATCGTCAAGGCGGTGCTGCTGATCGCGGGCACCGCGCTGATGACCGTGCTGGTGCTGGCCAAGTACAACTTCAATCCCTCCGCGCTGCTCGGCGCCGCCGCCGACGCCTCGGGCAAGGGCTCGGCCTTCCTGGAACCGGGGCTCAAGTACGGCGCCACCGAGACCAGCAAGCTGGACTTCCTGAGCCTGGGCCTGGCGCTGGTGCTTGGCACCGCCGGGCTGCCGCACATCCTGGTCCGGTTCTACACGGTGCCCACCGCCAAGGCGGCCCGGAAGTCGGTGCTCTGGGCGATCGGCATCATCGGCGGCTTCTACCTGATGACCCTGGCCCTCGGCTTCGGCGCCGCCGCGCTGGTCGGCCCGAAGACCATCAAGGCGTCCAACGCGGCGGGCAACACCGCCGCCCCGCTGCTGGCCGAGCACCTCGGCGGGGGCAGCGGCACCACCGGCGGCGCGATCCTGCTGGCGGTCATCTCGGCCGTCGCCTTCGCCACCATCCTGGCCGTGGTGGCCGGGCTGACCCTGGCCTCCTCGGCCTCGTTCGCCCACGACCTGTACGCCAACGTGATCCGGCGCGGCAAGGCCGGCGAGAAGGAGGAGGTCCGCTCGGCCAAGCTGGCCGCGATCGGGATCGGCGCGGTCGCCATCGTGCTCAGCCTGTTCGCGGAGAAGCTCAACACCGCCGCGCTGGTGGCGCTGGCCTTCGCGGTGGCCGCCTCGGCCAACCTGCCGACCCTGCTCTACTCGCTGTTCTGGAAGCGCTTCAACACCGTCGGCGCGGTCAGCTCGGTCTACGCCGGCCTGATCAGCTCGGTCACCCTGGTGTTCTTCTCCACCGTGGTCTCCGGCACCGACAAGTCGCTCTTCCCGCACAGCGACTTCCACTGGTTCCCGTTGGAGAACCCGGGTCTGGTCTCGATCCCGGTCGGTTTCCTGGCCGGTCTGATCGGCACCCTGCTCTCCAAGGAGAAGGCCGATCCGGTCAAGGCCGCCGAGCTGGAGGTCCGCTCGCTGACCGGTCTCGGCGCGCACTGACGTCCCGCCCGGCGGACGGCGCTGCTGTCCCGGGGGGTCACGGAGTTAAGCTGGCCCGGCCCACCACCTTCGGTGGCCGGGCCAGCCGTGTTCCTTGGGAAGGGGGCCGACATCGTGCTTCTCGACACCTTCGGCCGACAGGCCGTGGACCTCCGGGTCTCCCTGACCGACCGGTGCAACCTGCGCTGCACGTACTGCATGCCCGAGGAGGGGCTCCAGTGGCTCGGCCGGAGCGAGCTGCTGACCGACGAGGAGATCGTCCGGCTGGTCTCGATCGCGGTCACCGACCTGGGCGTCACCGAGGTCCGGTTCACCGGTGGTGAGCCGCTGCTGCGGCCCGGGCTGGTGGCGATCGTGGCCGCCTGCGCCGAGCTGGCGCCGCGCCCGGAGCTCTCGCTGACCAGCAACGGGATCGGCCTGGCCCGGACCGCCGCCGCGCTGAAGGCGGCCGGCCTCGACCGGGTGAACGTCTCGCTGGACACCCTGGACCCGGAGGTCTTCCGGACCCTGACCCGCCGCAGCCGCCACCAGGACGTCCTGGACGGGCTGGCCGCCGCCGAGGCCGCCGGGCTGACCCCGGTGAAGCTGAACGCGGTGCTGATGCGCGGGGTGAACGACCACGAGGCGCCCGACCTACTGGCCTGGTGCCTGGCGCACGGCTACCAGCTGCGGTTCATCGAGCAGATGCCGCTGGACGCCCAACACGGCTGGGACCGCTCGCAGATGGTCACCGCCGAGGAGATCCTGGAGCGACTGGGCACCCGGTTCGCGCTCACCCCGGAGCCGTCCGCCGCCCGGGGCGCGGCGCCCGCCGAGCGCTGGCTGGTGGACGGCGGCCCGGCGAGCGTGGGCGTGATCGCCTCGGTGACCAGGCCGTTCTGCCGGGCCTGCGACCGGACCAGGCTGACCGCCGACGGTCAGGTCCGCAACTGCCTGTTCGCGACCGGGGAGACCGATCTGCGCACCGCCCTGCGGGAGGGCGGCAGCGACGCCGAGATCGCGGCGCTCTGGCGGGCCGCGATGTGGGGCAAGAAGGCGGGCGCGGGGATCGACGACCCCGAGTTCCTGCAGCCCGAGCGCCCGATGTCGGCGATCGGCGGCTGACGGCCGGTCAGCCCTGCCACCGGTCGAAGGCGACGGTCTCCTGCAGGAAGCCGCGCACGCCCAGGAACTGCGACAGGTGCTCGCGGTGGTCCTCGCAGGCCAGCCAGGTCTTCCGGCGGTCCGGGGTGTGCAGCTTCGGGTTGTTCCACACCAGCACCCACTCGGCGGGCCGACGGCAGCCCTTGCCGGAGCAGACCGGCGGGCCCTCGGGACCGGTCGGGCCGCCGAAGAGACTGAGCGCGGGGGTGTCCATGGTGTGCCGTCCTGGAGCCGTGGCGGGAGTGTGCACCGCCAGTCTCGCACCCGGCCCGTCAGCACCCGCCCGGAGCAGGACATGACGACGCCGGGCAGCCACGGGGGGAGCCGCCCGGCGTCGGTCTGTCGCTCCGACGGGGGATGCGGAGCGCGTACGCAGTATGTCACGCTCGACCGCCCGTGTGCCTAGCTCTGCCAAGATTAATCTGAGCTTGTTCTGAGCTTTCTGTCGGTCAAATCGCTTGATACGGCGGCAAATCGGGCAGTCGGATCAAGCCGCGCCCCGGTCGCCGCCACCGCCGGTGCCGCCCGGGCCGAGCATCAGCGGGGTGTCGGCGGGCACCGCGAAGGTGCTCGGCAGACCCGGGGCCCGCTCCCGCCCGGCGTTGGCGATCAGCACCGCGAAGTAGGGGAGCAGCACCGCGCCGGCGAGCGCCGCGAACGCGAGGTACCGCTGCACGTCCCAGAGCACCACCGCGAGCAGCACGCACAGCGTGCGCGCCAGCATCGAGATCACGTAGCGCCGCTGGCGCCCCCGGACGTCCTCGGAGAGACTGCTCCGCGCCCCGGTGATCCGGAAGACCTCGCCCCGCTTGCCCATGCTGCTACCACCCTCGTCGGCACCCTGGTTCGGCGTCATCACCGTACGCCTGGTTCACACGGTCGGAGGAGAGCGGGGGCATGAAACGGCCCACCCGAGGTGCGGATGGGCCGGGTGGGGCAAAAACTGTGGTCCAGAAGGGCAGCACCGCCGACCGTCGGCGGCCCGCGCTCTCGGGAGCTGACATGTGGTCGATCATCTCGGCGCTGATCGAGGGGCTGATCCTGGGCGGCATCGCCCGGCTGGTGATCCCCGGTAAGCAGGACATCCCGATCTGGCTGACCATGGTGCTCGGCATGGTCGGGGCACTGCTGGGCAATCTGGTCGCCCACCTGTTCGGGGTGGCCGACACCCGGGGCTTCGACTGGTGGCGGCACGCCTTCCAGCTCGGTGCCGCCGTGCTGCTGATCGTGGTGATCGCCCCGGTCTGGAGCTCACGCAAGCGGGTGTAGGTACTCCGCGGGGACCGCGTCGGTCAGCCAGACCCCGTTGGCACTGACCCGGAACTCGTGACCGGCCGCCGCCATCGCGGCGGCGTCCACCACCAGCACCACCGGACGGCCGTGTCGGGAACCCACCCGCACGGCCGTCTCGGTGTCCGCGGACAGGTGGACGTCCTGACGGCTCATCGGCCGCAGGCCGTCCCGGTGGATCGCCTCCAGGTTCCGCCCGGTGGTGCCGTGGTAGAGCACCGGTGGCGGCTCGGTGGCGGACAGACCGAGGTCGACCGCCACCGAGTGGCCCTGGCTGGCCCGGATCCGCGAGCCGTCCTCCGAGTACGCGAAGCGGCGCTTGTTGTTGGTCTCCACCACGTGGTCGAGCTCGGCCCGGTCGACCCGGGTGCCGTGCCTGCCCAGCGCGGCGAGCAGGGTGTCGACCGCGACCCAGCCGGCCTCGTCCAGCGTCACGCCGATCGAGGCCGGGTCGTGCCGGAGCACCCGGGAGAGCGTCTTGGAGACCCGTACGGTCCGCTTCGCGTCCGTGGTCATGACGCCTGGCTGACCGAGCTCATGTTGAAGTCGGCCACCCGGACCGGCGGCATCGCGGTGCGGGTGAACCAGTCGCCCCACTCGCGGGGCAGGCAGGGCTCGGTCCGCCCGACCTCGGTGATCCGGTTCAGCAGGTCCACCGGGGACTCGTTGAAGCGGAAGTTGTTCACCTGGCCGACCACCTCGCCGTGCTCGACCAGGTAGACGCCGTCCCGGGTCAGGCCGGTGAGCAGCAGGGTCGCCGGGTCCACCTCGCGGATGTACCAGAGGCAGGTGAGCAGCAGACCGCGCTCGGTGCGGGCGATCATCTCGTCCAGGGTGGGGGCACCCTCCTGGTCCGGGACGGTCAGCACCAGGTTGTCGATCGCCGGGGTGACCGGCAGGCCGGTCAGGCCGCTGGAGTGCCGGGTGGTCAGCAGGTTGGTCAGCTCGCCGTCCGTGATCCAGTCGGTGGCGGTCAGCGGGAGGCCGTTGTCGAAGGCCGAGCTGTCCTCGCCGGAGGACCGGGTCAGCACGAACGGCGCGGCCTCCAGGCCCGGGTGGGCCGGGTCCGAGCGCAGCGTGAGCGGCAGCGGGCTGAGCCGGTCGCCGATCCGGGTGCCGCCGTTGGGCTTGGAGAAGACCGTGCGCCCCTCGGCGGCGTCCCGGCCGCCGGAGGACCAGCTCAGGTAGACCATCAGGTCGGCGACCGCGGTGGGCGGCAGCAGCGTCTCGTACCGGCCGGCCGGGAGGTCGATCTTCTTGGCGCCCCAGGCCAGCCGCTTGGTGACCTCGGCGTGCAGCGCGGCCACGTCCACGTCGGTGAAGTCGCGGGTGGCGGCGCCGGCCCAGGCGGAGCCGGTCAGGTCGCCGGTCTTGGCGTTCAGCTCGACCGTGCCGGTCGGCTGGTCGTGCCGCAGCCGCAGGCCGGTGGAGGTGCCCAGGTAACTGCTGGTCAGCTCGTGCCGGGCGAAGCCGTAGAGCAGCTGGCCGTCCCGGCGGGCCCGGGCGAACGCCTCGCCGAGTGCCGGGGCGAAGGCCGCGAAGACCTCGACCGAGGTCTCGGCCGGCGGTGCGGTGAAGTCCGCGGAGGATTCGCGGACCGGTACCAGCGGCTGGGCGTCCTCGGCCGGGCCCGCGTCGCGGGCGGCGGCCTCGGCGGCCCGGACCAGGCTCTCCACCTCGTCCAGCGTGACGGCCTCGCGGGCCACCACGCCGGAGGCGGTGCCCTCGGCGCCGTCCACGGTGGCGATCACGGTGAGGCGGCGGCCGCGGGTGACGCCGTTGGTGG
The DNA here is from genome assembly GCF_045041205.1 of Kitasatospora sp. NBC_00070. Lineage (NCBI taxonomy): Bacteria > Bacillati > Actinomycetota > Actinomycetes > Kitasatosporales > Streptomycetaceae > Kitasatospora > Kitasatospora sp. NBC_00070. The sequence continues at coordinate 5,633,897 of NZ_CP108247.1, forward strand.
TCAGCGCGTTGCCGGCCCAGCGCAGGTTGGCGGTGGACTCCTCGTCGGCGATCACCACGCAGCCGTCGGTCCGGGAAAGTTCGAGCGCGCGCTCGACCAGCTCGTGCGGGTGGATGTAGGGCATCAGTGACCCGCCTCCTGCTGGGTGTTGAGCACGTTGACGTCGCGGAACAGCGCGGACGGGCAGCCGTGGCTGACCGCCGCGACCTGGCCCGGCTGGGCCTTGCCGCAGTTGAAGGCACCGCCGAGCACGTAGGTCTCCGGGCCGCCGACCGCGCTCATCGAGCCCCAGAAGTCGGTGGTGGTGGCCTGGTAGGCGAAGTCCTTGACCTGGCCCGCCAGTTGCCCGTCCTTGATGGCGTAGGCGCGCTGGCCGGTGAACTGGAAGTTGTACCGCTGCATGTCGATCGACCAGGAGCGGTCGCCGACGATGTACAGCCCGTTCTCCACCTGGGCGAACAGGCCCTCGGTGCTGGGCCCGTCGGCGGCCGGCTGGAGCGAGACGTTGGCCATCCGCTGCACCGGGACGTGCCCGGGGGAGTCCGCGTAGGCGCAGCCGTTGGAGCGGCCGAGATCCTTCAACCTGGCCATCGCCCGGTCGAGTTGGTAGCCGACCAGGACGCCGTCCCGGACCAGGTCCCAGCTCTGGGTGGCCACCCCCTCGTCGTCGTAGCCGATGGTGGAGAGGCCGTGCTCGGCGGTCCGGTCACCGGTGACGTGCATCAGCTCGGAGCCGTACTTGAGCGAGCCGAGCTTGTCGAAGGTGGCGAACGAGGTGCCCGCGTACGCGGCCTCGTAGCCGAGCGCGCGGTCCAGCTCGGTGGCGTGGCCGATCGACTCGTGGATGGTCAGCCACAGGTTGGACGGGTCGATCACCAGGTCGTAGCGGCCCGCCTCGACGCTCGGCGCCTTCATCTTCTCGGCCAGCAGGGTGGGCAGCTCGGCGAGTTCGGCGTTCCAGTCCCAGCCGGTGCCGAGCAGGTACTCCCAGCCGCGACCCACCGGCGGGGCCAGCGTGCGCATCGAGTCGAAGGCGCCGGTCCGCTCGTCCACCGAGGTGGCGTCCACGGTCGGGTGCAGCCGGATCCGCTGCTGGGTGGTGACGGTGCCCGCGGTGTCCGCGTAGAACTTGTTCTCCTGCACCGTCAGCACCGAGGCCGAGACGTGCGAGACGCCGTCGGCGGCCAGCAGGCGCCGGCTCCACTCGGCCAGCAGCGCGGTCTTCTCCGCGTCCGGCACGTCGAACGGGTTGATCTCGTACGCGGAGACCCAGGTGGCGTCCGCGTGCACCGGCTCCTCGGCCAGCTCGACCAGGTCGGTGCCGCCGGCCGCGCGGCTGATCCCGCCGGACAGCCGGGCCACCGCGACGGCCTGCTCGGCGACCAGCACGGCCGCCTCCGGGGTCAGGTCGACACCGGCCGCGAAGCCCCAGGCGCCGTCCAGCAGCACCCGGACCGCGAAGCCCAGCTGGACGCTGTCGGAAGAGCCGGCCGGGCGGGCGTCCCGCAGCCGCCAGGCGGCGCTGCGGACCCGCTCCAGCCGGAAGTCGGCATGGGCGGCGCCCAACGCGGTCGCCCGGCCCAGGGCGGCGTCGGCGAGGGTGCGCAGCGGGTACGCGAGGAACAGCGGATCGACGGCGCGGCCTTGGGTACGGCCTGCGCTGGGCGTCGGGGGCATCGGGCTCCCTGGGTCGGGGGACGAACGGCGGCGGGCGCCCCGGGCAGGGGCACCCGCCTCGCATCATCGCCTGTCCGGCGACCCAGGGCCAGCAGATTTAGACCGGCCGCCGGGTCGCGACCGGCCCGGCAGGGGCGGCTTTCAGGCCACCGGCTCCCACCAGCCGTCCAGCTCCGGCGGGTTGTCCACGTCCACCCGCTGGCCCGGCCGGGGCACCGCGATCGGCACCGCCTGCTGCTTGGCCTCGGCGAGCAGCCGCTCGATCGGCTCGGCCCACGGGTGCAGCCCCAGGTCGAAGGTGCACCAGTGCACCGGCACCAGCAGCTCCGCCCGCAGCTCCCGGTGGGCCCGGACGGCGTCCTCCGGCGTCATGTGGATGTCGGCCCAGGCGTGGTCGTACGCGCCGATCTGGACCAGCGCGGCGTCGAACGGGCCGTGCTGCTCACCGATCCGGGCGTAGCCCTCGAAGTAGCCCGAGTCGCCGGTGTAGTAGACCTTGCGGGTCGGCCCGGCGATCACCCAGGAGCCCCAGAGGGTGGTGTTGCGGGTGGTGCCGCGGCCGGAGAAGTGGTGCGCCGAGGTCAGCGTCAGGGTCAGGTCGCCGAGGGTGCAGGTCTCGTCCCAGTCCAGCTCGATGATCCGGTGCTCGGGCACGCCCCAGCGGCGCAGGTGGCCGCCGATGCCCAGCGGCACCGCGAACGGGGCGGACTGAGCCGCCGTCAGGCGCTGGACGGTGGCCATGTCCAGGTGGTCGTAGTGGTCGTGCGAGATCAGCACCGCGTCCACCGGCGGCAGCTCCTCCAGCTCGACCGGCACCGGGTGCAGCCGCTTCGGGCCGACGTGCGCGGACGGCGAGCAGCGGTCGCTCCAGATCGGGTCCAGCAGCACCCGGCTGCCCTCCACCTCGACCAGCGCGGAGGCGTGCCCGAACCAGGTGATCTCCACCCCCTCGGCGGCCGGCCGGTGGGCGCCGCCGTCGAACCGGGCCAGCGGCACCGGGCCGCTGGGCTTGCCGTGCCGCTCGAACAGCATCCGGCGCAGGGTGTCCCGGTTGACCGGGGTCTCCGGGGCGGGCCTGGCCAGCTCGGACGGGGCGTTGTGGAAGACGCCGTCCCGGAACTGCGGGGAGCTGCGCACCCGGGGGTCGGCCGCGTCGGGCCGACGGCCGAAGGAGGCGGGTACCTCACGGAACGCCCACGCGGCGGCACCGGCCGCGGCGGTCAGGGCGGCCAGTGCCAGCAGGGTCTTGCGGCTGCCGGGTCGTCGCTCGCTCATCCGTCTCTTCTTCGCTCTCGGTCCGTGGTGGCCGGAACCCGGCCCACGTGGCCAACGGCTTCGGCACGGCGGGTGTTCCCGGCGGAGGGCCGATTCGTCGGACGTCGGTGGGTGCACGCATTGTCGGGATGCGACAGTTCGGGCCGGACGGACCTGTGGGAGCTGGATTCGCCGCTGGCCGGAAACGACCGATAGCGTCACAGTGCGTACGCGTGCACCGCGTACCCACGCGGTCAGGACGGCACCTCACGTGCCGGGTCTGCGTCCGCAGATCTTCTACGGAGAGAGGTGTGTCCGTGAGCCGCTCGGTTCTCGTCACCGGAGGTAACCGGGGCATCGGCCTCGCGATCGCCCTGGCCTTCGCCGAGGCGGGCGACAAGGTCGCCATCACCAGCCGCTCCGGCGAGCTGCCCGAGGAGCTGGCCAAGCACCAGGTCATCGCCGTCCGCTGCGACATCAACGACGCTGCGCAGGTGGACGCCGCCTTCACCGAGATCGAGGCCGCGAACGGCCCGGTCGAGGTCCTGGTCGCGAACGCGGGGATCACCAAGGACACCCTGCTGCTCCGGATGACGGAGGAGGACTTCACCTCCGTCCTGGACACCAACCTCACCGGGGCCTTCCGGGTGGTCAAGCGGGCTTCGGCCAAGATGCTGCGGGCCCGCAAGGGCCGCGTCGTGCTGATCTCCTCGGTGGTCGGTCTGCTCGGCTCGCCGGGCCAGGCCAACTACGCCGCCTCCAAGTCCGGCCTGGTCGGTTTCGCCCGCTCCCTGGCCCGCGAGCTCGGCTCCCGCAACATCACCGTCAACGTGGTCGCTCCCGGCTTCGTGGACACCGACATGACCGCGGTGCTCAGCGACGAGCGCCGCAAGGAGATCGTCTCGGGCGTGCCGCTCGGCCGATACGCCGCGCCCGCCGAGGTCGCGGCCGCAGTGCGCTTCCTCTCCTCCGACGAGGCCGCATACATCACCGGAGCCGTCATTCCCGTCGACGGCGGATTGGGCATGGGTCACTGAACATGAGTGGAATTCTCGAGGGCAAGCGCATCCTGATCACGGGTGTGCTGATGGAGTCCTCCATCGCCTTCCACACCGCGAAGCTGGCCCAGGAGCAGGGTGCGGAGATCATCCTCACCGCGTTCCCGCGGCCGAGCCTGACCGCCCGGATCGCCAAGAAGCTGCCGAGGCCGGTGGAGACCCTGGAGCTGGACGTCTCCAGCGACGAGCAGCTGGCCGGCATCGCCGACCAGGTCCGCGCGGCCGGCCTGCCGACCCTGGACGGCATCGTCCACTCGATCGGCTTCGCCCCGCAGGACGCGCTCGGCGGCAACTTCCTGAACACCCCGTGGGAGTCGGTGGCGACCGCGATGCAGGTCTCGGCCTTCTCGCTGAAGTCGCTCACCACGGCGCTGCTCCCGCTGATGCAGGACGGCGGCTCGGTGGTCGGCCTGACCTTCGACGCGCAGTACGCCTGGCCGCAGTACGACTGGATGGGCCCGGCCAAGGCCGCCCTGGAGTCGACCAACCGCTACCTGGCGCGCTACCTCGGTGAGCGGAACATCCGCTGCAACCTGATCTCGGCCGGCCCGATCGGTTCGATGGCCGCCAAGTCCATCCCGGGCTTCCCCGACCTGGCCGCCACCTGGGAGGACCGGTCGCCGCTCAAGTGGGACCTGACCGACCCGGAGCCGACCGGTCGTGGCGTGGTCGCGCTGCTGTCGGACTGGTTCCCGAAGACCACCGGCGAGATCATCCACGTCGACGGCGGGCTGCACGCGATCGGCGCCTGACGGATCGTCACCAGGGGGTACGGGGCCTGCGCCCCGTACCCCCTCGGCGTTTCTAGTCCCCGCACATGCCGATCGCCCGGCCCGCCTCGACCGAGGCCCGGGCGGCGTCCCCGGCCCGGACCGCGTCCAGGATGCCGCCGTGCCCGACGTACCGGTCGGCGATCAGCTCGGGGCCGACGTCGTGCCGCAGGTGGGCCCGCAGCACCTCGCCCAGGTCGGCGTAGACCGCCGCGATCACGTCGTTGTGCGCGGAGGCCACCACGGCCTGGTGGAAGGCGGCGTCGGCCTGCACGAAGTCCTCGGCCACGCCGGAGTGCCAGGCCGCCTCGCGGCGGGCCAGCGTGGTCTCCAGCAGCTCCAGGTCGCGCGGGGTGCGGCGGCCGGCGGCCAGCCCGGCCGCCGAGGTCTCCAGCATCGAGCGCAGCTCGGCGACCTGGTCCTGGTCGGCGTCGGCGTCGGCGAACCGACGGTGCATCACCCCGGCCAGTTCGCTGGTGGCCAGCACGTAGGTGCCCGAGCCCTGCCGGATGTCCAGCAGCCCGTTGTGGGCGAGCGCCCGGACCGCCTCCCGGACGGTGTTCCTGGCCACCCCGAGCTGTTCGACCAGGGCGGGCTCGGTGGGGATCCGGGAGCCGACCGGCCACTCGCCGGAGGTGATCTGGGCCCGGAGCTGGGCGATCACCTGGTCGGAGAGCGGGGTGCGGCGGGTGGTCGACAGTGCCATCGGACTCCCTGTCAGCGGTGGAGGACACGCTCAGGATAGCGGGGTGCCCAAATTCATCCCATCATTCTATGATGGGGCGCATGCCCACCGCAGCTGAGACCACCACCGACCTGCCCGCCCGGACCGCGCCACCCGCCGCCGGCCCCGTCCGCCGACGCCTCGGCTGGCTGCTCGCGGTGGCCATCGCGGTGGCCGCGCTCAACCTGCGCCCGGTGGTCACCAGCCTGGGCCCGCTGCTCAAGCAGGTGCAGGCGGACCTGCAGATGAGCGCCGCGGTGGCCGGGCTGATCACCGCGGTGCCCTCGCTCTGCTTCGCGCTGTTCGGGCTGGCCGCCCCGGCGCTGTCCCGCCGGTTCGGGCCGATCACGGTGGTCACCGCCGGGATGGGGGCGATCGCGCTCGGCGTGCTGGCCCGCTCGTTCAGCGGCGGCACCGCGGTCTTCCTGCTGCTGACCGCCGTCGCGCTGGCCGGGGTCGCGGTCTCCAACGTGCTGATCCCGGTGGTGATCAAGCGGTACTTCCCGGACCGGGTCGGCCCGATGATCGGGCTGTACTCGATGGCGCTCTCGGTCGGCACCGCCGCCGCGGCCGCCGCCACCGTCCCGCTGACCAAGGCGCTCGGCGGCAACTGGCGCGAGGGCCTGGGCGCCTGGGGGCTGCTCGCGGTGGCGGGGCTGCTGATCTGGCTGGTCACCCGCTTCCTCCGCCGGGACCGCTCCGGCACGGCCGAGGCCCCCGCCGCGGCCGCCAAGCTGCCGATCCTGCGCAGCCGGACGGCCTGGGCGCTGGCACTCTTCCTCGGCCTGCAGGCCACCAGCGCGTACGCCACCATGGGCTGGCTGCCCACCATCTACCAGGACGCCGGGGTCTCGGACGGCAGCTCCGGGGTGCTGCTCGCACTGGTGATGGTGATCAGCGTGCCCGCCTCGTTCATCCTGCCCAACCTCGCCGTCCGGCGCGGTGAGCAGGGCCTCTTCGTGGTGGTGCTGGCGCTGTGCGGGATCGTCGGGTACACCGGCCTGGCTTTCGCGGCGGGTACCGTCTCCTGGCTCTGGGCCTGCCTGGTGGGCCTGTCGATGTGCGCCTTCCCGCTCGCCCTCACCATGATCGGGCTGCGCGCCCGCACTCCGGGCGGGGTGGCCCAGCTGTCCGCCTTCGCGCAGAGCCTCGGCTACCTGATCTCCATCCCCGGCCCGATCCTGGTCGGCACCATCTACCAGGCCACCGGCGAGTGGTACCTGCCGCTGGGCTTCCTGGCCCTGCTGCTGATCCCGCAGATGGCCGTCGGCCTGCGCGCCGGGCAGGCCCGGCACATCGAGGACGAGGGGCACGCCCGCCGGGCCTGACCCGGCGGTGGGGCCGGAGGTGAACGGTGCGAGACTGCTGACCATGCCCGTACTCGAACCCAACCCCCCGAACGGCCAGAAGAAGCTGCTCCAGCTGCTCGCCGTGATCGCCGGCATCGTGGTGCTGGTCTCCGTGATCGCCACCGTCGCGAACGGCTTCGGCTGACCCCGCCACCCCTGGGAGTGGCCGGACCCCCGAGCGCCGCGCCCGATGGGCGGTTTTCTGGAAAGCTCGGGGTATGAGCGCCGACACCCTTCGAAGGATCATCGTTCTCCGCCACGCCAAGGCCGACTGGCCGAACCAGGTGGACGACCACGAGCGGCCGCTGGCCGACCGCGGCCGTCTCCAGGCTCCGGACGCCGGCCGCTGGCTGACCGATTCGGGTATCAACCCCGACTACGTGCTCTGCTCCACCGCGCTGCGGACCAGGGAGACCTGGAAGCTCGCGGTGCACGAACTGCCCAAGCGCGCGCGAAAGACGGTCCACGAGGGCCGGATCTACGAGGCCAGCCCGGGCGAGATCATCGCGGTGCTCCAGGAGACCCCCGACGAGTACCGCGACGTGGTGCTGGTCGGCCACAACCCGGGTGTGCTCGGCCTGACCCAGATCCTGGTCGGCGACCAGGGCGACCCGGACGCACTGACCCGGCTCCAGAACGGCGGCTTCCCGACCGCCGCGATCGCGGTGCTGGGCTTCAGCGGTGCCTGGAAGTCCGTCGAGCCCGGCGTCGCCCGGCTCGACACCTTCCACACCCCGCACGAGGACTGACCTGCCCGAAGGCCCCGACGGCGACGCCGTCGGGGCCTTCGGCGGTTCTCCGCTCCGCCTTCGTGCGTGAAGCTGCTTGTTCTGCCAGTACTTCGAGCATCTCTTGACATCCACTGCCCGCTGCGCTGCACTGGTCCGCGGTCCGGACCACTCGTGCGTTGCGGCAAGTGGAGACACAGATGCGCGTTCGACCTCTGCTCCTCGCCTTCCTCTGTCTGCTGGGCACCGCCGCCGCCACCCCCGCGACGGCCGCGACCGGCGGCACGTACCACCTCGACTGCGCCGCCGGCAGTGACGCGGGCGCGGGCACCGCGCCCGGCACCGCCTGGCGGACCCTGGCCAAGGTCGCCGCCACCACCTTCGCCCCCGGCGACCGGCTGCTGCTCAAGCGCGGCACCAGGTGTGAGGGCACCCTGGCGCCGCAGGGCTCCGGCACCCCCGGCAGCCCGATCACCGTCGACGCGTACGGCACCGGCGCCGCGCCGCTGGTGGCCGGCGGCGGCGCGGCCCGGGCGGTGCTGCTGCGGAACCAGCAGGGCTGGGAGATCCGCAACCTGGAGATCACCAACTCCGGTGCGGCGAAGGGAAGTCGGCGGGCCGTCTCGGTCGAGCTGACCGACTACGGCACCGCGAGCCACTTCGTGCTGGAGAACCTGGACATCCACGACGTCAACGGGGACGACACCAAGGACCTGAACGGCAGCGGCGGCATCTACTTCACCGTCGCCGGGGTGACCACTCCCACCCGGTTCGACGGCATCACGCTGCGGAACAACTCGCTGCGCGCGGTGGACCGGGAGGGCGTCTTCCTGGTCTCCACCTGGAACCGCTCCGGCTTCGAGGCCCCGAGCGCGGGCAGCTTCCTGCCCTGGCCGAACGTGCTGATCACCGGCAACCGCCTCACCGACATCGGCGGCGACGGCATCGTCCCCGGCAACACCACCGGCGCGCTGACCGAGCACAACACCGTGGCGGGCTTCCAGCAGCGCTCGGCCGGCTACAACGCGGGCATCTGGACGTACGACTCGGACCACGCGCTGTTCCAGTACAACGAGGCCTCCGGTGGCAGCACCACCCGGGACGGCATGGCGTACGACGTCGACCAGGGCACCGTCGGCACCGTCTTCCAGTACAACTACAGCCACGACAACGAGGGCGGCTTCCTGCTGCTCTGCAACGCGACCGGCATCCTGCGGGACGCCGTGGTCCGCTACAACATCAGCCAGAACGACTCCTACCGGGGCGTCGAGAACTGCTCCGGCGCCGTCGAGTCCGCCGACGTGTACAACAACACCCTCTACATCGGCCCCGGCATCAGCCAGTCGGTGATCCAGGAGAACAACACCACCCGGCGCACCGTCAGGTTCCGCAACAACACGGTGGTCAAGACCGGCGGCGGCACGGCCGGCCTGACCCTGCGCGGCGGTGGCTACACGCTCGACCACAACGTCCTGGTGAACGTCAGCGGCGCGCCCGCCGGAGCCGGCGGCACCGCCGACCCGCTGCTGCGCGCGCCCGGCACGGCCACCGGCCCGGCGAACGCCACCGGCTACCAACTCTGCACCGGTTCGCCCGCGTTGGGCGCCGGTACGGCCGTCCCGGACGGCGGCGGCGCGGACTACTTCGGCAACCCGGTGCCGACGCCGCCGAACGTCGGTGCCTACGCCGGCCCCGGGGTGCCCTGCCCGGCCGGGCCGGTCGAGTCCGGCTCCAGCCACGGCATCCAGCGCACCGCCGGCGGCCGGGCGGTGGACGTACCGGGTTCGGTCGCCACCCCCGGCACCCAGCTGATCCAGTGGAGCTGGCACGGCGGCACCAACCAGCTCTGGACCTTCACCGCCACCCCGGACGGCAGCTACACCGTACGGAACGTCAAGTCCGGCCTCTGCATGGACGTCGACGGCGGCTCCGGCAGCCCGGGCGCCGCCGTCATCCAGTGGCCCTGCACCGGGGGCGCCAACCAGCGCTGGTGGCTGACCGCCGACGCGGGCGGCCGGCGGATCACCTCCGCCCTCAGCGGCCTCGCGCTCACCGCCCAGGGCACCGCCGACGGCGCCCCGCTCACCCAGCAGGCCGTCGTCGGCGGCAGCACCCAGACCTGGTCCATCCGCTGAACTCCCCTCCTCACCAAGGGATCCCATGCGCATACTCAGGCTCCTGCTGGCCGCCCTCTGCACCGTGGCGGCCCTCGCCCTGCCCCCGCTGACCGCCGCCCAGGCCGCCACCGCACCGGCGGCCGCCGCCGGTGCGCCCCGGACCGTCCCGGCGCTGCGCCAGTGGACGGCCGGCACCGGCAGCTACACCTTCGGCCCCGGCTCCCGGATCGTGGTCGACCCCGCCTACGCCGCCCAACTGGCGGGCGACGCCGCCACGTTCGCGGCCGACCTGGGCGTGCTGGCCGGCCGCACCGTGACCGTGCTGAACGGCACGGCCGCCCCCGGCGACCTGGCGCTGAGCCTCGGCGACGCCACCCTCCCGGCCGAGGGGTACCGGATGACGGTCGGTCAGACCGTCGCCATCCGGGCCGGCAGCACCGCCGGGGCGTTCTACGGCACCCGCACCGTCCTGCAACTGCTGCACCAGTCGGCCACGGTGCCCGCCGGGACGGCGGTGGACTGGCCGGTCAAGGCCGAACGCGGCCTGATGATCGACCAGGGGCGGAAGTTCTTCACCGTCGGCTGGGTGAAGCAGCACATCCAGGAGCTCGCCTACCTCAAGCTGAACTACTTCCACTTCCACCTCTCGGACACCTTCGGCTTCCGGCTGGAGAGCAGCACCCATCCCGAGATCGTCTCGGCCGAGCACTACAGCAAGCAGGAGATCGCCGAGCTGGTCGCCCTGGCCGCCCGCTACCACGTCACGGTCGTCCCGGAGATCGACACCCCCGGCCACATGAACCCGATCCTGACCGCCCACCCCGAGCTCAAGCTCAGGAACAGGTCCGGCGTGGTCAGCAACGAGTTCGTCGACCTCTCGCTGCCCGGCACGTACACCCTGGTCAAGGACCTGATCAACGAGTACCTCCCGCTGTTCCCCGGCCCCTACTGGCACATCGGCGCGGACGAGTACGTCACGGACTACAGCCAGTACCCGCAGCTGCTCAGCTACGCCCGGGCCACCTACGGGGCCGACAGCACCGCCAAGGACACCTACTACGGCTTCGTCAACTGGTCCGACGCGCTGGTCCGGGCCGGCGGCAAGACCACCCGGATGTGGAACGACGGCATCAAGTCCGGGGACGGCACGATCAGCCCGAACCCGGGCATCGTGGTGGAGTACTGGTACAACTACGGCCTGACGCCGCAACAGCTGGTGGACGCCGGGCACCTGGTCGCCAACGAGTCCTGGACGCCGACCTACTACGTGCTCGGCGGCGCCAAGCCGGACACCCGGTGGATGTACGAGACCTGGACCCCGGACCTGTTCCAGGGGAGCAACCGGATCACCGACGCCACGAAGAACCTCGGCTCGCTGATCCACGTCTGGTGCGACAACCCGAACGCCGAGACCGAGGACCAGATCGCCGCCGGCCTGATGTTCCCGCTGCGCGGGCTGGCCCAGCAGACCTGGGGATCGCCCAAGCCGGTCGCGGGCTACGCCGACTTCACCCCGCTCGTCACCGCGGTCGGGCACCACCCGGGCTGGACCGGCGCGGGCGGCCGGCCGGGCAACCTCGCGCTGAACCGCCCGACCACCGCCTCCAGCACCGAGACGGCCAACTTCCCGGCCGCCGCCGCCACCGACGGCGACCCCGCCTCCCGCTGGGCCAGCGCCTACACCGACCCGCAGTGGCTCCAGGTCGACCTGGGCTCGGTCCACCCGGTCAACCAGGTGGTGCTCCGCTGGGAGGCCGCGTACGGCAAGGCGTACCAGCTCCAGCTCTCCGACGACGCGGTGACCTGGCGGACCCTCTACTCCACCACCACCGGCAGCGGCGGCACCGAGAACCTCACCGGACTGACCGGCTCGGGCCGCTACCTGCGGATGTACGGCACCCAGCGCGGCACCGGCTACGGCTACTCGCTGTACGAGATCGAGGCGTACGCCGACCGGCTGACCGGTCCGCACACCCTGACCACCGCCGGGGCGGCCCTGGAGGACCCGGCCGGCTCCGGCACGGCGGGCACCCGGCTGGTGGTGCGGACCGCGAACGGCAGCGCCGAGCAGCAGTGGCGGTTCGGCCAGAACGTCGACGGCAGCTACACCCTGACCAGTGCGGTCTCCCAGCTCTGCGCCGACGTCAACGGCGGCTCCACCACGGCCGGCGCGGCAGTCATCCAGTGGACCTGCACCGGCAACGACAACCAGCGCTGGGTGCTCACCCCGCGCACCGGCGGCGGCTGGGCCGTCGCCTCGAAGAAGAGCGGCCTGCTGCTGACCGCGGCCGCCGCCACCGACGGCGCCCTGCTCAGCCAGCAGGCCGACACCGGCGCACCGCTCCAGCAGTGGCAGGTGTCCTGACCGACGGGCTACTCGTCGTCGGTCGGCGTGCCGTCCAGCTCGTCGGCCGCCTCGACCTCTTCGCGGGTGATCCCGAGCAGGTAGAGCACGGTGTCCAGGAAGGGGACGTTCACCGCCGTGTCGGCGGCCTCGCGGACCACGGGCTTGGCGTTGAAGGCGACGCCGAGCCCGGCCGCGTTCAGCATGTCGAGGTCGTTCGCGCCGTCGCCGATCGCCACCGTCTGCTCCAGCGGGACCTTGGCCAGCTCGGCGAAGCGCTCCAGCCAGCGGGCCTTGCCGGCCCGGTCGACGATCTCGCCGGTGACCCGGCCGGTGAACTTCCCGTCCACCACCTCCAGGGTGTTGGCGGCCGCGAAGTCCAGCCCGAGCTGCTCCACCAGGTGGTCGGTGACCTGGGTGAACCCGCCCGAGACGATGGCCACCTGGAAGCCCAGCCGGCGCAGCGTCCGGACCAGGGTGCGGGCCCCAGGGGTGAACCGGACCTCGGCCCGGACCTTCTCGGTCACCGCGGCGTCGAGACCGGCCAGCAGGGCCACCCGGGCCCGCAGCGACTCGGCGAAGTCCAGCTCGCCGCGCATCGCGGCGGCGGTCACCTCGGCGACCTTCTGCTCGCAGCCCGCGTGGGCGGCGAACAGCTCGATCACCTCGTCCTGGATCAGGGTCGAGTCGACGTCCATCACCACCAGCCGCTTGGCCCGGCGCTCCAGACCGGCCCGGACCACCGCGATGTCCACCTGCTGGGCGGCCGCCTCCAGGGCCAGCACCGCCCGCAGCTCCTCGGTCGCCACGCCGGAGACGGCCAGCTCGACGGCGGTCACCGGGTACTTGGCCAGCCGGAAGACGCGGTCGATGTTGCCGCCCGCCTCGGTGACCCGGGAGGTCAGCGCGGCGACGGCGGTGGCGGTCAGCGGGTGCCCGAGCACGGTGACGTGCGAACGGCCCTCGCGGCGCGGCCGGTTGTCACCGGTGCCGGAGATGATCTCGGTCTGGAGCTTCAGCTCCTCCGCCCAGCGGTGCACGGTGGCGCGCATCGCGCCTTCGGCACCGTGCCCGCCGGCCGGGGTGGCGACCAGGGCGCACAGCGTTATCCGGCCACGGGTGACCATCTGCTCGATGTCGATCACGTCCACGCCGAAGTCACCGAGCGTGCTGAACAGCCCTGCGGTGATACCGGGGCGGTCCTTGCCGAAGACCTTGACCAGCAAGGTGCGCTCGTCGTCGTACGACCGGGGCAGCGGGGGGAGGGGCGCAGCGTTCATGGTGCCACCCACGCTACCGGGCCGTACGACCCGGACCGCAACGGCGTCCGCCCTCTGGACTACCGCAGGCACCCGCTCCCACCCGGGCGGATAGTGCTTCGGGCCCGTACCTGGAAGGATGTCGGGCCGTCAGTTGTCAGCACCAGCAGGGGCAGGCGGAAGTGCCGCAACTCGTAGTGGAGATCGACGGGCGGGAGCTGGTCCTCGAACCGGGCCGTGGCTACCTGATCGGCCGGGACCCGGCAGCGGACCTCCGGTCCGAGGACGCCCGGGTCTCCTGGCGGCACGCCTCGCTGACCGACCGGGACGGGGGCTGGCTGCTCACCGACCACGACAGCACCAACGGCACCTTCCTCCGGGGGGTGCGGTCCCGGCAGGTGCCGTTGCAGCCGGGCGCCGAGATACGGCTCGGCAGTGCCGCCAGCGGCCCCCGGCTGACCGTCCGGGCCCCGGCCCCCGCGCCGGTGCCGACCGCGCCGGTGCTGCCACCGGTGCCCTGGCACGCCGCGATCACCGGGCGCAGCACCCCCAGCCCGTTCCCGGCCGCCGCCTTCCCGCCGGTGGCCTTCCCGGAGCAGCGCGGCTCCGCGCCCACCGTGATCAGGGCGCTGGGGCCGAGCACCCGCACCATCCGGATCGGCCGGGCGCTGGACAACGACGTGGTCCTGGCCGACCTGCAGATCTCCCGGCACCACGCAGAGCTGCGCCAACTCCCGGACGGCCGCTGGGAGATCGTCGACCTGGGCAGCCACAACGGGATCTTCCTGAACGGTCAGCCGGTGCACCGCGCGCTGGTCGGCGAACAGGACCGGCTGACCGTCGGCCGCTCCTCCTTCGCACTGGTCGGCGGCCAGCTCCAGGAGTACGTGGACGACGGCGCGGTCACCTTCTCCGCCCGGCACCTGAGCGTCGAGGTCCCGCACCGGGGCGGCCGGCGGACCCTGCTCAGGGACGTCGGCTTCACCGTCCCGGAGAAGTCCCTGGTCGCGGTGATCGGCCCGTCCGGCTCCGGCAAGTCCACCCTGCTGCGCGCGCTGACCGGCTACCGCCCGGCCGACCAGGGACAGGTGCTGTACGACGGGCGCGACCTCTACCGGCAGTTCGCCGAGCTGCGCTCACGGATCGGGCTGGTCCCGCAGTCGGAGATCCTGCACCACGAGCTGACGGTCCGTACGGCGCTGCGCTTCGCCGCCGAGCTGCGCTTCCCCGGCGACACCGAGGCGGCCGAGCGGGAGCGCCGGATCGACGAGGTGCTGTACGAGCTGCGGCTGGACCAGCGCGCCGACAGCCGGATCAGCACGCTCTCCGGCGGCCAGCAGAAGCGGGTCTCGGTCGCCCTGGAGCTGCTCACCAAGCCCTCGCTGATCTTCCTGGACGAGCCCACCTCCGGCCTGGACCCGGGCATGGACCGGGAGGTGATGCAGACCCTGCGCCGGCTCGCCGACGACGGCCGCACGATCCTGGTGGTCACCCACTCGGTGGCCGAACTGGCGCTCTGCGACCGGCTGCTGGTGCTCGCCCCGGGCGGCTCGGTGGCCTACTTCGGGCCGCCGGACGAGGCGCTGTACTTCTTCGGCTACCAGAGCTGGGCCGACGTCTTCCAGGCGTTCGAGAACCACCCCGACCACGACTGGGCCGGCCGCTACCGCAGCTCCCCGCACCACCTGGAGTACTCCGCCGACTCGGCCGCCACCCCGCTGCCGGTGCTGCCGGTGGAGCGGCCCAGGACCGAACCGCCCAAGCCGCAGCGCTGGCGTTCCCAGCTGTGGACCCTGGTCCGCCGCTACCTCGCGGTGATCGGCGCCGACCGGGGCTTCCTGGCCCTCTCGCTGCTGCTCCCGCTGGTGCTCGGCGGGGTCAGCGCACTGATCCCGGACAGCTGCGGACTGGTCGACTGCGCCGGGCCGACCCGGAACGGCGGGGCCAGGATGATCCTGCTGGTGCTCGCGGTCGGCGCCTGCCTGGCCGGGGCGGCCAACTCGGTCCGCGAGCTGATCAAGGAACGGCCGATCTACGAACGCGAACGGGCCACCGGCCTGTCCCGCTCGGCCTACCTGATGTCCAAGGTGACCGTGCTCGGCGCGGTCAGCGTGGTGCAGGGCGGGCTGATCTCGATCGTCGGCTTCGGCCTGCGCGAGCTGCCCGAGCGGGGCCTGCTGATCACCGGCGCCCCGGCGGTCGAGATGGCCGTCGGCGTCACCCTGCTCGGCTTCGTCTCGATGATGGTCGGTCTGGTGATCTCCGCCCTGGTCCGGACGGCGGAGAAGACCATGCCGCTGCTGGTGATGTTCACCATCGTCCAGCTGGTCTTCACCGGCGCGGTCTTCCAGCTCTACGACGAGCCCGGCCTCGAACAGTTCGCCTGGCTGATGCCCGCCCGCTGGGGCGTCGCCGCGGCCGGCAACACCCTCGACCTGGCCGCCATCTCCCCGGTGGCGCCGGGCACCGACCGGCTGTGGACCCACTCGGCCGGCGTGCTGGTCCTCAACTGGCTGGTCCTGCTGGCCTTCGCGGCCCTGCTCGGCCTGCTGGTCAACCGGCTGCAGCGCCGGCACGAGCCCGAGGTGATGCAGCGCGGGTAGTCCGCAGGACCTACGCCCCGTGCCCCATGCCCGGGCCCGGCGCCGCCGGTAGCTTGGGGGCATGCCAGCCGAACCGTCCCCCTGCGATCCCTCCCTGAGCGGGATCGAGGCCGTCAGCAGCGCCGTCCTGGCGATGAGCCGCCACCTGGAGGTCCGGGAGGTGCTGCGCCGGATCACCGCCGAGGCCCGCACCCTGCTCGGCGCCCGGTACGCCGCGCTGGGCGTGCCGGACGACCACGGCGGCTTCGCCCAGTTCGTGGTGGACGGCGTCACCGACGAGGAGTGGAAGGCGATCGGCCCGCTGCCCCGCCAGCACGGCGTACTGGCCGCGATGCTGCACCAGCTCACCCCGACCCGGCTGGACGACGTCCGGCAGGCCCCCGACTTCGAGGGCTGGCCGGACGCGCACCCCGACCTGACCGACTTCCTAGGCATGCCGATCGTGGACGGCACCGAGGTCCTCGGCGCCGTCTTCCTGGCGAACAAGGAGGGCGGCTTCACCGCCCACGATGAGGAACTGCTGCGGATCCTCGCCGCGCACGCCGCGATAGCGCTCGGCAACGCCCGGCTGTACGAGCGCAGCCGCGAACTCACCCTGGCCGGGGAGCGGGCCCGGATCGCCCACGACCTGCACGACGCGGTCGCCCAGAAGCTCTTCTCGCTCCGCCTCACCGCCAAGGCCGCCGCCACCCTGGTCGACCGCGACCCGGCCCGGGCCCGGGCCGAACTCGCCGAGGTGGCCCGGCTCGCGGCCGAGGCCGCCGACGAACTCCGCACCGTGGTGATCGAGCTCCGCCCCGCCGCCCTGGACGAGGACGGCCTGGTGGCCACCCTGGCCTCGCAGGCCCAGGTGCTCGACCGGGCCCACACCGCCCGGGTCAGGTTCAGCTCGGACGGGGTCAGGACCCTGCCGCCCGGGCAGGAGGCGGCGGTGCTGCGGGTCGCCCAGGAAGCCCTGCACAACGCCCTGCGGCACTCCGGCGCCCAGGCCGTCGAGGTCACCCTGACCGGCACGCCCGGCCGGGGCGCCCGGCTGCGGGTGCACGACGACGGACGCGGCTTCGACCCGGAGGCCGTCCGCCGGGAGGGCCGGCACCTCGGGCTGGTCTCCATGCGGGACCGCGCGGCCGCGGTCGGCGGGACGCTGTCCCTGGAATCGGCCCCCGGCCAGGGGACCGCCGTCGAGCTGGAGGTCCCCGGTGCCTGACGCCACCTCACCGATCCGCGTCCTGCTGGTGGACGACCACCAGGTGGTGCGACGCGGGCTGCGCACCTTCCTCGAGGTGCAGGACGACATCGAGGTGGTCGGCGAGGCCGGGGACGGCGCCGAGGGCGTCGAGAAGACGGCGGCGCTGGAGCCCGACGTGGTGCTGATGGACCTCAAGATGCCGGGGGTCGACGGGATCGAGGCGCTCAAGCTGCTCAAGGAGCGGGGGAGTGCGGCCCGGGTGCTGATCGTCACCAGCTTCACCGAGCACCGGACCATGGTCCCCGCGCTCCGGGCCGGGGCGGCGGGCTACGTCTACAAGGACGTGGACCCCGAGGCGCTGGCCGGGGCGATCCGTTCGGTCCACGCGGGCCACGTCCTGCTCCAGCCGGAGCTGGCGGCCGCGCTGCTCTCCGACGACGCCCCGCGAGCGCCCCAGGGACGGGGCGGGACGCTCACGGAGCGGGAGCGCGAGGTGCTCTCGCACATCGCCGACGGACGGTCCAACCGGGAGATCGCCCGAGCACTCCACCTCTCCGAGAAGACCGTGAAAACCCACGTCTCCAACATCCTGATGAAGCTCGACCTCGCCGACCGCACCCAGGCCGCCCTCTGGGCGGTCCGCAACAACCAGGCCTGACCTTTTCTCCGGCCAATGAGTTGCACTACCAGGGGCTCGGGGAACTGCAACGGTTCGTGGCTGGCGGGTGCCACACATCTAGCGCGGTTCGTCCACCAGGGCGTTGTACGCCGCCGCGGTGGCCCGGCGGGCGGTGCGGCCGAGGGGGGCGAGGATCTCGCGGCGGGCCGTCATCTCGGTGGCGCTGACCGCTGCGCCGTGGCCGTCGAGGGCGATCGCGAGCAGCGCGGTGATCTGCCGGGCGGACTCCAGGACCCGTACGGCGCGCGGCGGGTAGCCGGGGGCGAGCAGCTCGGTGTGCCCGCGCCGGCGCCACTCGGTGAGGGCGCGGACGGCTTCGGGGCCGGCTCCGGCGACGTCCAGCTGGGTGAGCAGCCGGGTGGTCTCCCGCAGGCTGTCCGCGAGCTCGCGCTCGGCTTCGTGCAGTGACGGGACGTCAGCGGGCGGGCCCTCGTTGACGGTCGAGCAGCGCCAGAGCACCCGGACGCCCTGGTCGCCCTGCGGCCCGTACACCTCGATCTCGGGGACGAAGCCGATCGGCAGGCCGACCGCGAGCACCGCCTCGCCGGCGGTCAGGGCGGCCGCGTTGAAGGGGGCCGGGCCGGTCAGGCCGAGCGGGTGGCCGGGGGCGGGCCGGGCCAGCCGGAGGCCGGTGGCGCCGAGCGAGCGGAGCCGGCCGAGGGCCCAGGCGGGGCTGTGGAGTTCGCCGTCGGGGTCACCGGGCAGACCGGTGAACCGGTGGCTCTGGTCGGCGCCGAGGACGGCCTCGGCAGCCTGGTCGGGAGAGGTGAAACCGCCGAGCAACGCGTTGCCCCACGCGGTCAGCCGCCCGGAGCGCGGCTCTTCGTACGGATTGTCAGTGGTTGAAGCAGGCATCCGGCCAGCCTACGGAAAGTACGGCCATCCGCGTGGCGTAGGTTTGGCCTGTGCTGTGAGCGGCGCCCCCTCCGAGCCTTACCCGGCCCCCGGGTGGGCTGCCCGCCCGCGGCCGACTGTCGACACGAGTGGACCGCACCCCGAGGACCCGCGCGCAATGGCCTCGGGCGGCCGAATTTTCTGCATTGGGGAAGGCGTAGGCATGAGCGACGTGCTGGAGCTGGTGGACGTTTCCGTGGTCCGGGAGGGGCGCGCGCTGGTCGATCAGGTCTCCTGGTCGATCTCCGAGGGCGAGCGCTGGGTGATCCTGGGCCCGAACGGCGCCGGGAAGACGACCCTGCTCCAGGTCGCCTCCACCTACCTCTTCCCGAGCGCCGGCGCGGCCGCCGTGCTGGGCGAGAAGCTCGGTGCGGTCGACGTCTTCGAGCTCCGCCAGCGGATCGGCCTGGCCAGCGCCTCGCTGCTGGACAAGCTGCCGACCGAGCAGACCGTGCTGCAGACGGTGCTGACCGCCGCCTACGGGATGACCGCCACCTGGAACGAGAAGTACGAGACCACCGACGAGTTCCGCGCGCTGGCGCTGCTCGACCGGCTGGGCATGGCGGACTACGTGGCCCGCAAGTTCGGCACGCTGTCCGAGGGCGAGCGCAAGCGCACCATGATCGCCCGCGCCCTGATGACCGACCCCGAGCTGCTGCTGCTGGACGAGCCGGCCGCCGGTCTCGACCTCGGCGGCCGCGAGGACCTGGTCCGCCGCCTCGGTGCGCTGGCCCAGGACGCGTACGCCCCGGCGATGGCGATGGTGACCCACCACGTCGAGGAGATCGCGCCGGGCTTCACCCACGTGCTGATGATCCGTCAGGGCAAGGTGCTCACCGCGGGCCCGATCGACACCGAGCTGACGGCCCGCAACCTGTCGCTCTGCTTCGGCCTGCCGCTGACCCTGGAGCGGCACGGCGACCGCTGGTCCGCACAGGGCCTCCCGCTCGGCTGAACCCGGCACTGAACGGCCCGGAACTGGACTGAACTGGGACCGGTCGTACGTACGGCCGGTTTCCGCCCGTCCACCTGCGGGAACTTTCCGCCGGGAGAGACCTCGCCTCCCTAGGATGGAATTCGTGGACAGCTGGATTTGGTGGCTCCTGGCCGCCGTCGGTCTTGGTATTCCGCTGGTGCTCACCGCGGTGCCCGAGTTCGCCATGTTCGCGATCGGAGCCGGTGCGGCGGCCGGCGCGGCCGCACTCGGGATCGGGGTGGTCGGGCAGGTCCTGATCTTCGTCGGAGTCTCGGCCGGGCTGGTGGGCTTCGTCGGCCCGATAGCCAGGCGGCAGCTCAAGAAGGGGCCGCAGTTCAGGAGCGGGGTGGACGCCCTCACCGGCGCCACCGCGATCGTGCAGGAGCAGGTCGACGGGCAGGGAGGGCGGATCAAGCTGAACGGCGAGATCTGGTCTGCCCGCGCGCTCAACCCCGGCAGTGTCTACGAGCCGGGTCAACAGGTCGACGTCGTCGAAATCCAGGGCGCCACTGCCCTGGTCGTCTAGGGGAGAACGCGTGGAACCCGTCCTTATCGTGCTGGTCGTCCTGGTCGTGGTGGCCTTCATCGCACTGATCAAGACGATCCAGGTGATCCCGCAGGCCAGCGCGGCCATCGTGGAGCGTTTCGGCCGCTACACCCGGACGCTGAACGCCGGTCTGAACATCGTGGTCCCGTTCATCGACCGGGTCCGCAACCGGATCGACCTGCGCGAGCAGGTCGTCCCCTTCCCGCCGCAGCCGGTGATCACCCAGGACAACCTGGTGGTCAACATCGACACGGTGATCTACTACCAGGTCACCGACGCCCGGGCGGCCACCTACGAGGTGGCCAGCTACATCCAGGCGATCGAGCAGCTCACCGTCACCACGCTGCGCAACATCATCGGCTCGATGGACCTGGAGTCCACCCTGACCTCCCGCGAGGTGATCAACGCGGGCCTGCGCGGCGTCCTCGACGAGGCCACCGGCAAGTGGGGCATCCGGGTCAACCGGGTCGAGCTCAAGGCGATCGAGCCGCCGACCTCCATCCAGGACTCGATGGAGAAGCAGATGCGCGCCGACCGTGACAAGCGCGCCGCGATCCTGACCGCCGAGGGCGCCCGGCAGGCCGCCATCCTGCGGGCCGAGGGTGACAAGCAGGCGGCGGTCCTGACCGCCGAGGGTGAGGCCCAGGCCGCGGTGCTCCGCGCCGACGGTGAGGCCGCCGCGATCCGGACGGTCTTCGAGGCCATCCACGAGGGCGACGCCGACCAGAAGCTGCTCGCCTACCAGTACCTGCAGACCCTGCCCGAGCTGGCCAAGGGCGACTCCAACAAGCTCTGGATCATCCCGAGCGAGATCGGCGACGCGCTCAAGGGCATCGGCGGCGCGTTCGGCAACATGGCCGGCGGCGGCGCCCCCGGCGCCCCGGCGAGCGCCCCGATCCCGGTCGACCGCCCGGCCGGCCCGCGCCCGGTCGACACCGAGAAGGGCACCGCCCGCCCCCGGGTCGAGCCCAGCCGCGAGTACCCCAAGCTCGACCCCGAGTAGACCTCGGCCACCGACGGGCCCGCCCCCTCCGGGGAGCGGGCCCGTTCGCGTACCGGACAGCTCTGGCCACGGCCGTCCCGGCTGATGCATGATCAGCCGACAACTGCTCGGCCCCGTCCCGACGCGAGCCTCCGTGCCGTGTACCCGACCGGGCCAGAAACTGGGGTACTCATGACGCTCTGGGAGGGGCTCGCCGTCCTGCTCGCCGGGGTCGGCGCCGGGACCATCAACACCGTGGTCGGATCCGGCACCCTGATCACCTTTCCGGTGCTGCTCGCCTTCGGCGTGCCACCGGTGACCGCCAACGTCTCCAACACCATCGGCCTGGTGCCCGGCACGCTCAGCGGCGCGATCGGCTACCGGAGCGAACTCACCGGCCAGCGCGGCCGCCTGCTCCGGCTGGGCACCGCCTCGCTGCTCGGCGGACTGCTCGGCGCGTACCTGCTGGTCAAGCTGCCCAGTGCGGCCTTCGACACGGTCGTGCCGGTGCTGATCCTGCTGGCCCTGGTGCTGGTGGTGATCCAGCCCCGGGTGGCCCGGGCGATGGCCGCCCGGCGACGCGACGACTCGACCTCCGAGCTCGGGCCGCTGCTGCTCGGCGGGGTCTTCCTGACCGGCATCTACGGCGGCTACTTCGGCGCCGCGCAGGGCGTGCTGCTGGTGGCCCTGATGGGCATGCTGCTGCAGGACTCGATGCAGCGGATCAACGGCGCCAAGAACGTGCTGGCGCTGATCGTCAACGCGGTGGCGGCGGTGTTCTTCCTCTTCACCTCGGAGATCGACTGGACCGCCGTGCTGCTGATCGCGGTCGGCTCCACCGTCGGTGGCCAGCTCGGCGCCAAGGTCGGCCGCCGGCTGCCGCCGCCGGCGCTGCGCGGGGTGATCGTCACGGTCGGCCTGATCGCGGTGACCCGGATGCTGCTCGGCTGAGCGCCGATCGCGCGCCCGCTCGTACGCTGGGCGCATGAGCAAGCGAACGCGACTGACCGAGGATCAGATCACGGCCGGCCTGGCCGCCCTCCCGGACTGGACCCGGGAGGGCGAGGCCATCGTCCGGACCACCGAGACGGCGAGCTTCCCCACCGCGATCGCGGTGGTCGGCGCGGTGGCGGAAGCGGCCGAGGAACTCGACCACCACCCCGACATCGACATCCGCTGGCGCACCCTGCGGTTCGTCCTCTCCACCCACAGCGCCGGCGGCCTGACGGGGCTCGACCTCGCCATGGCGGCCCGGATCGACCAGGCGCTGCGCACCGCCTGACCGTTCGTGAGATGCCCGATTGCTCCGGTTCCGGACGGGATGGTCCGACCGGCGTGAGATGCTGACTGCCGCAGCAAGCAGTCGGACGGACGGAACGGTATGGCCCAGGACCACTCCGGCACGGCCGGGCAGGAGCCGGTCGGCTACGACTACCAGCAGGGCTGGTACCCGACCCAGGAGCAGCCGTCCTACGGCGAGCAGGGCTACGGGTACCAGGACCAGCAGTGGCAGTCCGGGATGCCGCAGCAGCGCGAGCCCGAGCAGTACCAGCAGCAGCCCGCGGCCGGGTACGAGCAGCAGCTGTACGCGCCCACCGGCTACCAGGAGCCGCAGCCGTACGAACCGTCCTACCAGCCGTCCGCGTACCAGCCGCAGTCCTACGAGCCGCCGGTGGAGCCCGCCCCGGCGGTGGCCGAGCCGACGCCCGGGCCGGCGCCGGTGACCGACCCGGTGGTCGAGGCCGCGCCCGTCGCCGCCGCCCGGGTCCGCAAGGTATCCGCCGCCGACCGGCTGAAGGACCTCGCCGCCTCGGTGATCTCGGGGGAGCACGCACCGGGCAAGCGCGCGCTGCTGATCCGGGCCGGGGCCGGGGTCGCCGCGCTGGCCGTGCTGCTCACGGCCGGGGTGATGGTCACCGCCGACCGGTCCGAGGGCGAGGCGGCCGGGAGCCCGGCCGAGATCCCGAAGACCTTCACCGTCGCGCACGCCAAGGCGTGGGCCGCCGAGCCCGCCACCGCCCCGGCGGCCGGCGCCGACGACACCCTGGTCGGCAGCTGGCTGCTCGGCGACGCGGTGGTCCGGGCCGACAGCACCGGGGTGCACGCCTACGCGCTCGCCGACGGCAAGCCCGGCTGGACGCTGGCCCCGCCGGTCGAGGGCGCCGTGCCGTGCGGCCTCTCGCCGACCGTCGGCCCGACCGGCCTGGGCGCCGCGCTGTTCCGGGTCTCGGCCGACCCGAAGAGCGCCTGCACCGTGGTCTCCGCCGTCGACACCAAGACCGGCAAAGCCGCCTGGAGCAAGCCGCTCAGCGACACCAAGGACGCCTACGGCGCCCGGGTCGCGGTGCTCGAGGACAAGGTGGTCGCGGTCGGTGACGACCGGGCCACCGCCTGGGCCGCCGCCGACGGCAAGGACCTCTGGACGTACGGCGGGCAGGGCAAGTTCTGCACGCTGAGCGGCGGCGCGAGCGGCAAGACCGTGGTGCTGCACAGCACCTGCGCCGACAGCGTCCCCGCCGACCAGGCGGTCGCGCTGAACGCCGCGGACGGCAAGCTGCAGTGGTGGCGCGGGCTGAACAACCAGCCGAAGACCGTCTCGGTGCTCTCCGCCGAGCCCGCCGTGGTGCTCACCACCGGCGCGCAGCCCGCCGACGACCGGATCTTCGCCTGGGGCGCCACCGGCGACCCGGCCGCCGAGATCCCGGTCACCGCCGAGGGTGGTCGGCTCGGCGTCACCCGGGGCAGCTTCGACGCCACCCCGACGGTCTTCTTCGACGGGCAGACCCTGCTCACCACCCAGACCGGCGCCGACGGCAGCCACCCGGCCGCCGTCGCCTACGACCTGACGACCGGTAAGCCCCGCTGGCGGACCCAGGTCGCCGAGAAGGGCAAGAGCGTCCCGGTCGGCGTGGAGAACGGCGCCCTGCTGCTGGCCGGCGACGAGCGCCTGGACCAGCCCGCCCACCTCACCCGCTACGCCGTCACCGACGGCCGGGCCACGGCGGGCGGCGGCTACCCCCAGGGCACCGGCTCGCTGCTGACCTCCGGCCGGGTGCTCACCGGCGGCGGCAAGGTCGCGGTGCTGCCCGAGCACTCCGCCAACTTCGGGGTGGCGGCGGCCTTCCAGGCCAAGGGCTGACCGTCCGGGAAAATCCGGTGGGCCGACCTGTCCCCCGACCGGGTCGGCCCACCAGCTCGTGGGCGGCGGCTACGCCACCGCCGCAGCCGGCAGCCAGGCCGCCAGCTCGTTCATCTCACTGCGGTGCAGCCCGAGCGCCAGCATCAGGGTCGCCTCCGGCGTCGGCTCGAACGGCTTCCGCAGCAGCCGCATCCCGGCCTGCTCCGGTGTCCGGTCGGCCTTGCGCTGGTTGTCCTCCGCGCAGGCCGCGACGGTGTTCAGCCAGGAGTCGGCACCACCGCGCGACTTCGGGTGCAGGTGGTCCACCGTGGTGGCCCGTCGGCCGCAGTACGCACACAGGTGCTGGTCCCGGACCAGCACACCACGCCGCGACCACGGGGCCCGTTGTCGGAACGGCACCCGCACGTAGCGCTGGAGTCTGATCACCCGGGGCACCGGTACCGAGATACCGGTCGCCCGCACCACACCGAGCGGATGGGCCTGCTCGACCACGGCCTTGTCCTGGAGCACCAGCACCACGGCGCGCTTCAGGGACACCGTCGTCAACGGTTCGTAGCTCGCGTTCAGAACCAGCGTGTTGCGCACCTCGGCCACCTCCCTGCGGACCTGCCGACGGCACGCCCGTCCAGTACCATTCCGCCGCTCGGCGGGACTCCACTGTGACCCGCGCCGGGGCTGCGAACAACGGAATTTCTGTGCGCCGGGCGGGCACCGAGGAAATGCGCTGGCAGGGACCGCGTAGGCTCTAGCACGCTGGAGTCGTCCAGGTGCGGGGCCCGACCGGAACGGGCCCGAGAGCGAGCCTGGCGCCCGACCGAAGGAGAAGCGTGACCGTGACGGACATCGTCGACGAGCTGCGGTGGCGAGGGCTGATCGCCCTGTCCACCGACGAGGACGCACTGCGCAAGGCGTTCGCGGACGGCCCGGTCACGTTCTATTGCGGCTTCGACCCGACGGCGCCCAGCCTGCACCTCGGCAACCTGGTGCAGATCCTCACCATGCGCCGGATCCAGCTGGCCGGAAACCTCCCGCTCGGCCTGGTCGGCGGCGCCACCGGCCTGATCGGTGACCCCAAGCCCACCGCCGAGCGCGTGCTCAACGACCCCGAGACGGTCGCCGCCTGGGTGGACCGGCTGCGTGGCCAGATCGCGAAGTTCCTCGACTTCGAGGGCGAGTACGCGGCCCGCATGGTCAACAACCTGGACTGGACGTCCGGCATGTCGGCGATCAGCCTGCTGCGCGACGTGGGCAAGTACTTCCGGGTCAACAACATGATCGCCAAGGAGGCGGTCGCCCGGCGGCTGAACTCCGACGCCGGCATCTCGTACACCGAGTTCAGCTACCAGATCCTCCAGGGCATGGACTACCTGGAGCTGTTCCGCCGCTACAACTGCACCCTGCAGACCGGCGGCAGCGACCAGTGGGGCAACCTCACGGCCGGCGGCGACCTGATCCGCAAGGCCGAGGGCAGGTCCGTCCACTCGCTCGCCACCCCGCTGATCGTCAAGGCGGACGGCACCAAGTTCGGCAAGACCGAGTCCGGCACCATCTGGCTGGACCCGGAGCTGACCACCCCGTACGCCTTCTACCAGTTCTGGTTGAACGCGGACGACCGGGACGTCTCGAACTTCCTGCGCATCTTCTCCTTCCGCTCGCGGGAGGAGATCGAGGAACTGGAGCGCGAGACCACCGAGCGCCCGCAGGCCAGGCTCGCCCAGCGGGCCCTGGCCGAGGAGCTCACCACCCTGCTGCACGGCGCCGAGCAGTACGAGCGCGCGGTCGCCGCCTCGAAGGCCCTCTTCGGCCAGGGCGACCTCGCCGACCTGGAGCCCGCCACCCTGGCGGCCGCCCTGGCCGAGGTCCCCAAGGCCACGGTCACCGAGCTGCTCCCGGTGGTGGACCTGCTGGTCGAGGCCGGCCTGGCCTCCAGCCGCTCCGGCGCCCGCCGCACCATCAAGGAGGGCGGCGCCTACCTGAACAACGCGAAGGTCGCCGACGAGGAGGCCGTACCGGCCAACTCGGATCTGCTGCACGGGCGTTGGCTGGTACTGCGGCGCGGCAAGCGCAACCTGGCCGCGATCGAGCTCGCCTCGAACTAGTGTCAGTTGGCTGAAACCGTACGCCAGTTGAGCTGCGGAGCAGCCAATGAGGGGCCGGATCTGGACAGATCCGGCCCCTCTGTGTTTGACGCAGGCTGCGCGGTGCCCTAACGTAGTCCGAGTCGCTGAAACCGGGTCACACCGGACAGCGGAACCCCCAAACCCTGACGAGCGACCTCGTCGCGCGCCCATTCGGATGCATATTCGAGCGGGAAAGCGGACCGAATACCTCTGGTAGAGTTCGGGAGTGCCGAAAGGCAAAAGCGGAAGGACGAAATAAAGCCCCGGAAACGGAGCGGAAAACGTCTGATAAGCTTGAAACACGAAAGAACGAAGCGCCCGGAGGGTCCGCCTGATAAGCGGCTCGAAGGAAGTGTCCGTTCCTTGAGAACTCAACAGCGTGCCAAAAGTCAACGCCAGATATGTTGACATCCCCGGCCTCAGATTATTCTGGGGTTGGAGATTCCTTTATGAAGTAAAACACTAGCGAGGACGCAGTGCGCGGGGCCGCCTATTCCGGTGGTTGCCGTGCCGCTCAACGCGAGTGGTTGCAGGATTACCTGCAGACATTCACGGAGAGTTTGATCCTGGCTCAGGACGAACGCTGGCGGCGTGCTTAACACATGCAAGTCGAACGATGAAGCTCTTCGGAGTGGATTAGTGGCGAACGGGTGAGTAACACGTGGGAAATCTGCCCTGCACTCTGGGACAAGCCTTGGAAACGAGGTCTAATACCGGATATGACCTTCCTCTGCATGGGGGTTGGTGGAAAGCTCCGGCGGTGCAGGATGATCCCGCGGCCTATCAGCTTGTTGGTGGGGTAATGGCCTACCAAGGCGACGACGGGTAGCCGGCCTGAGAGGGCGACCGGCCACACTGGGACTGAGACACGGCCCAGACTCCTACGGGAGGCAGCAGTGGGGAATATTGCACAATGGGCGAAAGCCTGATGCAGCGACGCCGCGTGAGGGATGACGGCCTTCGGGTTGTAAACCTCTTTCAGCAGGGAAGAAGCGCAAGTGACGGTACCTGCAGAAGAAGCACCGGCTAACTACGTGCCAGCAGCCGCGGTAATACGTAGGGTGCGAGCGTTGTCCGGAATTATTGGGCGTAAAGAGCTCGTAGGCGGCTTGTCGCGTCGGTTGTGAAAGCCCGGGGCTTAACCCCGGGTCTGCATTCGATACGGGCAGGCTTGAGTGTGGTAGGGGAGATCGGAATTCCTGGTGTAGCGGTGAAATGCGCAGATATCAGGAGGAACACCGGTGGCGAAGGCGGATCTCTGGGCCATTACTGACGCTGAGGAGCGAAAGCGTGGGGAGCGAACAGGATTAGATACCCTGGTAGTCCACGCCGTAAACGTTGGGAACTAGGTGTTGGCGACATTCCACGTCGTCGGTGCCGCAGCTAACGCATTAAGTTCCCCGCCTGGGGAGTACGGCCGCAAGGCTAAAACTCAAAGGAATTGACGGGGGCCCGCACAAGCAGCGGAGCATGTGGCTTAATTCGACGCAACGCGAAGAACCTTACCAAGGCTTGACATATACCGGAAACGGCTAGAGATAGTCGCCCCCTTGTGGTCGGTATACAGGTGGTGCATGGTTGTCGTCAGCTCGTGTCGTGAGATGTTGGGTTAAGTCCCGCAACGAGCGCAACCCTTGTTCTGTGTTGCCAGCATGCCTTTCGGGGTGATGGGGACTCACAGGAGACTGCCGGGGTCAACTCGGAGGAAGGTGGGGACGACGTCAAATCATCATGCCCCTTATGTCTTGGGCTGCACACGTGCTACAATGGTCGGTACAAAGGGCTGCGATGTCGCGAGGCGGAGCGAATCCCAAAAAGCCGGCCTCAGTTCGGATTGGGGTCTGCAACTCGACCCCATGAAGTTGGAGTTGCTAGTAATCGCAGATCAGCATGCTGCGGTGAATACGTTCCCGGGCCTTGTACACACCGCCCGTCACGTCACGAAAGTCGGTAACACCCGAAGCCGGTGGCCTAACCCGTAAGGGGAGGAGCCGTCGAAGGTGGGACCAGCGATTGGGACGAAGTCGTAACAAGGTAGCCGTACCGGAAGGTGCGGCTGGATCACCTCCTTTCTAAGGAGCACATGGCCGGATGTGAGCGAATGTCTCACACGGTTGCTCATGGGTGGAACGTTGACTATTCGGCACACACAGGCGCGTCTCTTAGTACTGCTTCGGCGTGGAAAAGGGTCTGGGTTTGGGTGTGTCGGGCACGTTGTTGGGTCCTGAGGGAACGGCCGTCATGGTCGTTGCTTCAGTGCCGGTCCTACTGGAAGTGCTCTGTATTGAGCATCAAGGTGGGTGTCTGGTCGTTGTTTGAGAACTGCACAGTGGACGCGAGCATCTGTGGCCAAGTTTTTAAGGGCGCACGGTGGATGCCTTGGCACTAGGAACCGATGAAGGACGTGGGAGGCCACGATAGTCCCCGGGGAGCCGTCAACCAGGCTTTGATCCGGGGGTTTCCGAATGGGGAAACCCGGCAGTCGTCATGGGCTGTCACCCGCACCTGAACACATAGGGTGTGTGGAGGGAACGAGGGGAAGTGAAACATCTCAGTACCCTCAGGAAGAGAAAACAACCGTGATTCCGGGAGTAGTGGCGAGCGAAACCGGATGAGGCTAAACCGTTTTGGTGTGAGACCCGGCAGGGGTTGCCAGAGCGGGGTCGTGGGAAAGTTCTTGATCGGTCTGCCGGCCGGTCGGTGAGTCAGAAACCGTATGGATAGTCGAAGGACATGCGAAAGGTCCGGCGTAGAGGGTAAGACCCCCGTAGACGAAATCTGTGCGGCTCACTTGAGCTTCTCCCAAGTAGCACGGAGCCCGAGAAATTCCGTGTGAATCTGGCGGGACCACCCGCTAAGCCTAAATATTCCCTAGTGACCGATAGCGGATAGTACCGTGAGGGAATGGTGAAAAGTACCGCGGGAGCGGAGTGAAATAGTACCTGAAACCGTGTGCCTACAAGCCGTGGGAGCGTCGGACAGTGGGCTTGCCCATTGTCTCGTGACTGCGTGCCTTTTGAAGAATGAGCCTGCGAGTTTGCGGTGTGTAGCGAGGTTAACCCGTGTGGGGTAGCCGTAGCGAAAGCGAGTCCGAATAGGGCGATTGAGTTGCATGCCCAAGACCCGAAGCGGAGTGATCTAGCCATGGGCAGGTTGAAGCGGAGGTAAGACTTCGTGGAGGACCGAACCCACCAGGGTTGAAAACCTGGGGGATGACCTGTGGTTAGGGGTGAAAGGCCAATCAAACTCCGTGATAGCTGGTTCTCCCCGAAATGCATTTAGGTGCAGCGTCACGTGTTTCTTGCCGGAGGTAGAGCACTGGATAGGCGATGGGCCTCACCGGGTTACTGACCTTAGCCAAACTCCGAATGCCGGTAAGTGAGAGCGTGGCAGTGAGACTGTGGGGGATAAGCTCCATGGTCGAGAGGGAAACAGCCCAGAACACCGACTAAGGTCCCTAAGCGTGTGCTAAGTGGGAAAGGATGTGGAGTCGCAGAGACAACCAGGAGGTTGGCTTAGAAGCAGCCACCCTTGAAAGAGTGCGTAATAGCTCACTGGTCAAGTGATTCCGCGCCGACAATGTAGCGGGGCTCAAGTACACCACCGAAGTCGTGTCATTGCAGCTATAGGGCCAACGCCCGCTGTGATGGGTAGGGGAGCGTCGTGTGCCGGGTGAAGCAGCGGAGGAATCCAGTTGTGGACGGTTCACGAGTGAGAATGCAGGCATGAGTAGCGATACAAGAGTGGGAAACTCTTGCGCCGATTGACCAAGGGTTCCTGGGTCAAGCTGATCTGCCCAGGGTAAGTCGGGACCTAAGGCGAGGCCGACAGGCGTAGTCGATGGACAACGGGTTGATATTCCCGTACCCGCTTTGAAGCGCCAACGTCGAACCTCTGAATGCTAAAGCCGCGAAGCCGGCCTGGAGTCTTCGGACAAAGGGACGTGGTGGAGCCGCTGACCCAACAGGGTAGTAGGTGAGCGATGGGGTGACGCAGGAAGGTAGTCCAGCCCGGGCGGTGGTTGTCCCGGGGTAAGGGTGTAGGCCGAGTGATAGGCAAATCCGTCACTCATTGAGGCTGAGACCTGATGCCGAGCCGATTGTGGTGAAGTGGATGATCCTATGCTGTCGAGAAAAGCCTCTAGCGAGTTTCATGGCGGCCCGTACCCCAAACCGACTCAGGTGGTCAGGTAGAGAATACCGAGGCGTTCGGGTGAACTATGGTTAAGGAACTCGGCAAAATGCCCCCGTAACTTCGGGAGAAGGGGGCCGGAACTGGTGATGGAATTTACTTCCTGAGCTGGGGCCGGCCGCAGAGACCAGCGAGAAGCGACTGTTTACTAAAAACACAGGTCCGTGCGAAGCCGTAAGGCGATGTATACGGACTGACGCCTGCCCGGTGCTGGAACGTTAAGGGGACCGGTTAGTCAATCTTCGGGTTGGCGAAGCTGAGAACTTAAGCGCCAGTAAACGGCGGTGGTAACTATAACCATCCTAAGGTAGCGAAATTCCTTGTCGGGTAAGTTCCGACCTGCACGAATGGCGTAACGACTTCTCGACTGTCTCAACCATAGGCCCGGTGAAATTGCATTACGAGTAAAGATGCTCGTTTCGCGCAGCAGGACGGAAAGACCCCGGGACCTTTACTATAGCTTGATATTGGTGTTCGGTTCGGCTTGTGTAGGATAGGTGGGAGACTTTGAAGCGGCAACGCCAGTTGTCGTGGAGTCGTCGTTGAAATACCACTCTGGTCGTGCTGGATGTCTAACCTGGGTCCGTGATCCGGATCAGGGACAGTGTCTGGTGGGTAGTTTAACTGGGGCGGTTGCCTCCTAAAGAGTAACGGAGGCGCCCAAAGGTTCCCTCAGCCTGGTTGGCAATCAGGTGTTGAGTGTAAGTGCACAAGGGAGCTTGACTGTGAGACCGACGGGTCGAGCAGGGACGAAAGTCGGGACTAGTGATCCGGCGGTGGCTTGTGGAAGCGCCGTCGCTCAACGGATAAAAGGTACCCCGGGGATAACAGGCTGATCTTCCCCAAGAGTCCATATCGACGGGATGGTTTGGCACCTCGATGTCGGCTCGTCGCATCCTGGGGCTGGAGTAGGTCCCAAGGGTTGGGCTGTTCGCCCATTAAAGCGGTACGCGAGCTGGGTTTAGAACGTCGTGAGACAGTTCGGTCCCTATCCGCTGTGCGCGTAGGAATATTGAGAAGGGCTGTCCCTAGTACGAGAGGACCGGGACGGACGAACCTCTGGTGTGCCAGTTGTTCTGCCAAGGGCATGGCTGGTTGGCTACGTTCGGGAGGGATAACCGCTGAAAGCATCTAAGCGGGAAGCCTGCTTCGAGATGAATATTCCCACCTCCTTGAGAGGGTAAGGCTCCCAGTAGACGACTGGGTTGATAGGCCGGATGTGGAAGCCCTGTAAGGGGTGGAGCTGACCGGTACTAATAGGCCGAGGGCTTGTCCTCAGACGCTCGCGTTCACTGTGTGGTTCCCGGGTAGCGAACAGCTATCGCCGGTGAGAAACCACTTAAATAAACTAAAAAGTGTGTGTTTCGCTGAATACCCGATAGGGTTTCGGTGGTCATAGCACGAGGGAAACGCCCGGTTACATTCCGAACCCGGAAGCTAAGCCTCGTAGCGCCGATGGTACTGCAGGGGGGACCCTGTGGGAGAGTAGGACGCCGCCGAACAAGTATTCAAGGCCGTTGGCCCCAGCGATTCGCTGGGGCCAACGGCCTTTTTTGTTTTTCCCGAAGCACCTCAGGCCACCGCCCGAAAGCGGATGGTGGCCGGATGCCGGACAATGGAGCTGGTGTGTGGCCACGCGGGCCCCACCACACCGCACCGGGCGACGTCGTCGTCGCCCTGGCCGCGCGGTCGAGCAGAAGAAGCAGAAGGAGTCACCACGATGTCGAACCCTCCCCAGGACCGTCCCGACCGACGATCGGACGACGGCCGTGGCTACGAGCCCCGGTCGCGTGGGGGTTTCTCCAACGACCGTGGTGGCCGGCCGTCGGGTGACCGTCCGTCCTACGGCAACCGTGACGACCGTGGCGGCCGTCCCTCGGGCGACCGTCCGTCCTACGGCGACCGTGGCGGCCGTCCGTCCGGCGACCGCCCCTCGTACGGTGACCGTCGCCCGTCCGGCGACCGCCCGTCTTACGGCAACCGCGATGACCGCGGCGGCCGGCCCTCCGGTGACCGTCCCTCGTACGGTGACCGTCGTCCCTCGGGTGACCGTCCGTCTTATGGCAACCGTGACGACCGTGGTGGCCGGCCGTCGGGTGACCGTCCGTCCTACGGTGACCGTCGCCCGTCGGGTGACCGTCCCTCGTACGGTGACCGTCGCCCGTCCGGCGACCGTCCCTCGTACGGCAACCGCGATGACCGCGGCGGCCGGCCCTCCGGTGACCGTCCCTCGTACGGTGACCGTCGCCCGTCGGGTGACCGTCCGTCTTATGGCAACCGTGACGACCGTGGTGGCCGGCCGTCGGGTGACCGTCCGTCCTACGGTGACCGTCGCCCGTCGGGTGACCGTCCCTCGTACGGCAACCGCGACGACCGCGGCGGCCGGCCCTCCGGTGACCGTCCCTCGTACGGTGACCGTCGCCCGTCGGGTGACCGTCCGTCTTATGGCAACCGTGATGACCGTGGTGGCCGTCCGTCGGGTGACCGTCCGTCCTACGGTGACCGTCGCCCGTCGGGTGACCGTCCCTCGGGTGACCGTCCGTCTTATGGCAACCGTGATGACCGTGGTGGCCGTCCGTCGGGTGACCGTCCGTCCTACGGTGACCGTCGCCCGTCGGGTGACCGTCCCTCGGGTGACCGTCCGTCTTATGGCAACCGTGATGACCGTGGTGGCCGTCCGTCGGGTGACCGTCCGTCCTACGGCGACCGCCGTCCGTCCGGTGACCGTCCCTCGTACGGCAACCGTGACGACCGCCCGCGTCGTGACGACCGCCCGTCGGGTGACCGCCCGTCTTACGGCAACCGCGATGACCGTGGTGGCCGTCCGTCGTTCGGTGACCGTCCCTCCGGTGACCGTCCCTCGTACGGTGACCGTCGCCCGTCGGGTGACCGTCCCTCGTACGGCAACCGCGATGACCGTGGCAGCCGCCCGTCCTACGGTGACCGTCCCTCCGGTGACCGTCCGTCCTACGGCAACCGCGACGACCGGCCCCGTCGTGACGACCGCCCGTCGGGTGACCGTCCGTCGTACGGTGACCGTGGCGGCCGTCCGTCCGGTGACCGTCCGTCCTACGGTGACCGTCGTCCCTCGGGCGATCGTCCGTCGTACGGCGACCGCGGCGGCCGCCCCTCGGGTGACCGTCCGTCCTACGGTGACCGTCGCCCGTCGGGTGACCGTCCGTCTTACGGCAACCGCGATGACCGTGGTGGCCGCCCCTCGTACGGCAACCGTGACGACCGGCCGCGTCGTGACGAGCGGTCGGACTACGACGACCGTCGGGGCAACTTCGAGCCGGTCAAGCGGCTGCCGATCCCGGAGGACGTCACCGGCTTCGAGCTGGACGGCGATGTCCGTCAGGACCTGAAGAGCCTGCCGAAGACCCTCGCGGACGATGTCGCGCGCAACCTGGTGATGGTGGCCCGGACGCTCGACACCGACCCCGAGGAGGCGTACCAGTACTCCCGCGTCGCGCTGCGGCTGGCCTCCCGGGTCGCCTCGGTCCGTGAGGCGGCGGGCTTCGCCTCGTACGTCACGCAGCGGTACGCGGAGGCGCTGACCGAGTTCCGGGCCGCCAAGCGGATGACCGGCCGGGTGGACCTGTGGCCGGTGATGGCGGACTGCGAGCGCGGTCTGAGCCGTCCGGAGCGGGCGCTGGCGATGGCCGGTGAGCCCGAGGTGAAGCAGCTGGACAAGGCCGGCCAGGTCGAGATGCGTCTGGTCGCGGCGGGTGCCCGTGGCGACATGGAGCAGTTCGAGGCCGCCGTGGTGACGCTGCAGAGCCCCGAGCTGGCGTCCAACGCCATCCACCCGTGGACCGCGCGGCTGCGGTACGCCTACGCCGAGGCGCTGATCGCGGCCGGCCGTGGCGACGAGGCCCGTGAGTGGTTCGCCAAGGCGGCCGAGGCGGACACCGACGGGCAGACCAACGCCTCCGAGCGGCTCGCCGAGATCGACGGCCTGGAGTTCACCGACGCGCTCGACCCCGAGATGGCGGACGAGAACGGCCGTGAGATCGCGGACGTCGAGCAGGGCGCGGACGAGGACGACGACGAGCTCGACGAGCTGGTCGAGGACGCCTCCGACGACGTGGACGACGACCGGGATGACCAGGGCGACCGGGACGACCGGGACGACCGGGACGAGATCGTCGAGGAGCGCCCGCGTCGGCGGATCGCCGTGGACGACACCGGCGACGACAAGGTGATCTACGAGGACGAGGAGGACGTCGAGGAGTACTACGACGAGGACGACCTCGAGATCGACGAGGTCGACGACGTCCGGGACTCCGGCGACCGCCGCTGACACCGCAGCACCGCACACGGGAAAGGCCCCGACCGCACCAGCGGTCGGGGCCTTTCCCGTTTCTCAGCCCAGTTCGAGGCTGCGGAGCACCAGCCCGGTGGCCGGCTTCGGGCCGAAGGAGGTGGACTTCCGGGGCATCGTGACGCCCTGTTCGGCCAGCCTCCGCACCACGTTCTCCTCCACCGGGTGCAGCAGGACGGCGGTGCCGCCGGTCCGGGCGGCCTCGCGTTCGGCGGCGGCCGCGGTGTGCAGGTAGCCGATGTCGTCGGGGCCGTCCGGCACCTGCCAGACGTGGTCGAGCAGGGTGGCGTGCAGCACGGTGGCGTCCAGGTGGCGCCACTCCTCCGGCTTGCCGGCCGGGACGGTGGCGGTGAGCAGGGCCTCGTCCGGCTCGGTGACCAGCCGGAAGCTCGCGTCCCCGGCGGTCAGCAGGAAGGCGTTGCCGCCCTGGCGCTTGGCGTCGGCGAGGGCTTGGAGGGCGCGGTCCAGCGGCCCCGGCACCTCCTTGACCTGCCAGCGGTCGCCGAGCCCGGCCAGCGCCTCGGCGAGCGGCAGCCGGTACAGCACCCGGTGGATGGCCCGGACCCGGAGCGGGTAGCGGGCGGTGTCCACCAGCAGCACCATGCCGCGGTCCCAGGGGCTGCGGGGCAGGTGGCGGTGTTCGCGCTGGAGCCGCAGGTACATCTCCCAGCGGTGGTGCCCGTCGGCGATCAGCGCCCGACAGGTCGCCAGGTCCCGGGTCACCTCGGCCAGTTCGGCCGGGTCGGTGACCGCCCAGAGCCGGTGGTGGGTGCCGTCCGAGGTGGTCGTGGTCAGCAGCGGCTCGCGCAGCACGGTGCGTTCGATCACCTGGGCGGCACCGCCGTGGCCCCGGTAGGTGAGCAGCAGCGGTTCCAGGTTGGCCTTGGTGGTGCGCATCAGGCCGACCCGGTCGGCGACCGGACGGGGCATCACGTCCTCGTGCGGCAGCACCACGCCGGCCTCCCGGCCGCTGACCGCCAGCGAGCCGATCAGTCCGCGTTGCAGCAGGCCGTCGGCGCGCTGCTCGTAGACGTACAGCGCGGCCTCCGGGTCGGGGGCGAGCACGCCCTCGCGCTGCCAGTCGGCGAGCAGCCGGGCCGCGTGCCGGTAGCGGGTGTCGCGGTCGGGGCGGTCACCGCCGTCGTCCGGTTCGGGGCGCGGCAGGATCAGCCGGACGATGTTGTGCGGGTCGGCGGTCTCCAGGTCGAGCCGCCGGTTCGGGTCCACCACGTCGTACGGCGGCGAGGTGACGGCGGCCAGGTTTCCCACCCGGTCGGGGCGGTACCGCAGGCCGCGGAACGGGGACAGGGACAGCCCCGCGGTGGCGACGTGCCCGGGGTCTCCGGGGCCGCCGCTCGGAGCTCGGGCTCCACTGTCTGCACTGGGTGTCGTCATCCTGGGCATGGTAACCGGGTATGTGCTGTTCAGTGATCACAAGCGCCCGAGACCGCTCGGAGGGTGTGTCAGATCGGGTGGCGGCGGCCGGAGGGAGCTGGGGCAGGGATGAGTGGAAGCGAAGGGGTACCCGAGGGCGGGGTCTACGACTGGTTCCGGCGCGGGGCGCAGCTGCTGGCGCAGGGGCATCCGGCGGCGGCGGTGCAGCTGCTGGCCAGGGCGGCGGACGCGGAGCCGGAGTCGCGGAGCATCCGGGAGACGCTGGCCCGGGCGCTGTTCGACGCGGGGCGGTTCCGGGAGGCGATGGAGAACTTCAGGGCGGTGGCGCTGGCCGATCCCTCCGACGACTACGCTCAGTTCGGATGGGGCGTGGCGGCCGCCCGGCTGGGTGACTTCGAGACCTCGGCCGAGCATCTCGCACTGGCGGTCGCGATGCGTCCCGGCGCCGAGCACTACCGGGCGGCGTTGCGGCAGACCAGGGCGACCCTGGCAGCCCGGGCCGGCGCGTACGGGCCGCTCCGGCCGGGCGCCCCGGGGTACCAGGGCGAGGCAGAGCAGGACACCGGCTGACGGTGCGACAGCTGACGACTACCGAGGATGAGGTGCAGTGGGCATGACGGAGACCGCGGCCGGGGCAACCGGCCAGGCACGGACCGCTCCCGGGGGCTCCGACCGCCCGCTGACCGAGGCGTACGACACCGCGCTGCTCGACCTGGACGGCGTGGTGTACGCCGGCCCGAACGCGATCGAGCACGCGGCGGACTCGCTGGCCGTCGCCCGGGACGGCGGGATGCGGCTGGCGTACGTCACCAACAACGCCTCCCGGCCGCCCCGGGTGGTGGCCGGGCACCTGACCGAGCTGGGTGTCCCGGCCGAGCCGGCCGACGTGATCAACTCCGCCCAGGCGGCGGCCCGGCTGGTCGCCGAGAAGGTCCCGGCCGGGGCGAAGGTGCTGGTGGTGGGCGGTGCCGGGCTGGTCGAGGCGCTGGCCGAGCACGGCCTGGTGGCGGTCCGTTCGCTGGACGACCAGCCGCTCGCGGTGGTGCAGGGCTACGACCCGTCGGTGGGCTGGCAGCAGCTCGCCGAAGCCTCCTACGCGGTCGCCTCCGGCCTGCCGTGGGTGGCCTCGAACACCGACCTCACGGTGCCGACCGCGCGCGGCATCGCGCCCGGGAACGGGACGTTGGTGGCGGCGGTCCGGACGGCCACCGGGGTGGAGCCCGAGGTGGCGGGCAAGCCGCAGCCGCCGATGCACCGGGAGACGGTGATCCGGACCGGGGCGAAGCGTCCGCTGGTGGTCGGCGACCGCCTCGACACCGATATCGAGGGCGCCTGGAACGGCGGGGTGGACAGCCTGCTGGTGTTCACCGGGGTGACCACGCCCGCGCTGCTGCTGGACGCACCGGTCGAGCACCGGCCGACGTACCTGGCGGCGGACCTGCGCGGCCTGCTGACGGCCCATCGGGCGGCGGTCGCGGTGGACGCGGGCTTCGAGTGCGGGGGCTGGCGCGCCTGGTCGGAGGACGGCGTGCTGCGGCTGTCCGGCACGGGGGAGGACCGGTACGACGGGTTGCGGGCCCTCTGCGGAGCCGCCTGGACGGCGGGTCCGGGGCTGGACGGGCGGAAGGCACTCGCGGAGCTGGGCTTCTAGCCATTTGGCAGGTGCTTCATTGCTACGGAGTCAGGGGCTCGGGGCTCTGCTGATGTGCGGCTCCGCCGCGCGGGCGACGCCGGCCTCGTTCAAGGTGATCGTCGCGTAGGCGGTCAGGCACTTTCGTCTGTGACCCCGGCGCCAGATCTCCTCGCCCACGCGGCGGAGCCGCACATCAGCAGAGCCCCGAGCCCCTGGACCGTAGATGCCCGAGCGCCTGCCAATGGCGAAGCCCCGAGCCGGCTGGTCAGAGGAGCGTGCGCAGGCGGAGCAGGTCGCGGAAGCCGGCTTCGAGCTTGACGCGGCCGGAGGCCCAGGCGGAGGCGAAGTTGAGCTTGCCGCCGACCATGGCGACCAGGTCGTCGCTGGTCATGGTGAGGCGGATCTCGGCCTTGGCCGGGGGCGGGCCGGGGGTCTCGACCACGTCGGTGATCCGGCCGTCCCGGAGGCGGCCGGAGAAGGTCAGGTCGAGGTCGGTGATCCGGCAGGTCAGCGAGCGGTCGAGGGCGGCGGCCTGGCGTACCTCGCCGTTGGTGCCCGCGAGGTTGCGGCTGAGCTGCTCGAGTGCGCTGCGGCACTCCTCGGTGCTGGCCATTGCTGCTGATCTCCCTCGGGTGCTGCGGCTGGCTGCCCACGCTATCGCAGCGCCCGGGCCGTCCCGGCGGTGCCGGAGACGGTAGCGTCGGGTGCGAGGGTTCGCGGACGGCACGGAGGAGGTAGGCCGAGATGCTGCGGGATGCGGTGCGTGGGGTGGTCGTGGTGGCCACCGAGGTCGCCGAGGAGGCCGGCAAGCGGGTGGCCGGGCTGCTGGAGCGGTCGGGGGTGAACGCGGCGGCGCTGGAGCAGTTCCCGCCGTCGGCGAAGACCTTGCAGACACTGGCCGAGGAGGCGGTGACGGCCGGCCGGGCCGGGGTCGACCTGGCGATCGGGGTGACCCGCAGCGAGGTGGAGAAGGTCTTCGAGAAGGTCGGCGACCAGGTGATGAAGGTCGGCGTGGTGCTGAGCTTCCTGGAGAGCCGACTGCGCGAGGCGGAGGAACCCGTGCCGGCCCCGGAGGCCCGTGCGGGCGGTCTGTTCGAGGCCGGCTGGGAGGAGGAGGTCCGTCCGGCCGAATCCGACGCCGAGCCGGAGCAGGAGCACGAGTGGGCCTGGGCGGACGAGACGCCCGAGCCGGTCGCGCCCCCGGTGAGGAAGCCGGCTGCGGCGAAGAAGGCACCCGCCGCGAAGAAGACCACCCCGGCCAAGAAGACGACCGCCGCGAAGAAGGCCACCGCCAAGACCGCGACGGCGAAGAAGACCCCGGCGAAGAAGACCACCGCCAAGAAGGCCGCCCCCCGGAAGCCCGCCGATGGCTGACCTCGGCGAGGAGGGATTCGCCCCCACCGGCCGCCCCGAGGTGGATGCGGTACTGGCCCGGCTGGGCGAGCTGGACGGGGCGGAGACCGGGGTGCACGTGGCGGTGTACGAAGATGTACACCAGCGGCTCGCGGACACGCTCGCCGCTCTCGATCAGTGACAGGAGACGGAACCCCAGTGGCAGTGGCACGACGCCGACTCGACGCGGAGCTGGTCCGCCGCAAGCTGGCCCGTTCGCGTGAACACGCGAGCGAGCTGATCGCGGCGGGCCGGGTGACCGTCGGCGGCACCACCGCGACCAAGCCGGCCACCCAGGTGGAGACGGCGGCGGCCGTGGTGGTGGCGACGGACGAGAACGACCCGGACTACGTCTCGCGGGGCGGCCACAAGCTGGCCGGTGCGCTGGCGGCGTTCCTGCCGCAGGGGCTGGTGGTGGAGGGGCGCCGGGCGCTGGACGCGGGCGCCTCGACCGGTGGCTTCACGGACGTGCTGCTGCGCTCCGGGGTCGCGCGCGTGCTGGCGGTGGACGTCGGGTACGGGCAGCTGGCGTGGTCGCTGCAGAGCGACGACCGGGTGACCGTGATGGACCGGACCAACGTCCGGGAGCTGACCCTGGAGCAGATCGGCGGGACGCCGGTCGACCTGGTGGTCGGGGACCTGTCGTTCATCTCGCTCGGTCTGGTGCTGCCCGCGCTGGCGCGGTGCTCTGCCGAGGACGCGGACCTGGTGCTGATGGTCAAGCCGCAGTTCGAGATCGGCAAGGAGCGGCTGGGCAGCGGCGGCGTGGTGCGCAGCCCGGAGCTGCGGGCCGAGATGGTCCGCCAGGTGGCCGCCCAGGCGTGGGCGTCGGGTCTGGGGGTGCGGGCGGTCACGGCGAGCCCGCTGCCCGGTCCTTCGGGCAACGTGGAGTACTTCCTCTGGCTGCGTCGGGA
Source organism: Kitasatospora sp. NBC_00070 (assembly GCF_045041205.1). NCBI lineage: Bacteria > Bacillati > Actinomycetota > Actinomycetes > Kitasatosporales > Streptomycetaceae > Kitasatospora > Kitasatospora sp. NBC_00070. The sequence continues at coordinate 5,674,155 of NZ_CP108247.1, forward strand.
CGCCGCGCAGCTCGACCCGGCCGAGGCGGACCGGGCGGTCGCGGAGGGGCCCCGATAGGGTGCGACGCAGACGTCCGGTCCATCGCGAGTGCGGTGGCCGCTCCGGGGCAACGGCGACCCGGCAGGCGTAGGGAGAGGGCAGCAGCATGAGCGAGGGACGCACGGTCTTCCTGATTGCACACACCGGTCGGGAGGCCGCGCTGCGCAGCGTCGAGGCGTTGGTGCAGGGTCTGTTGAAGGCGGGGATCAGAATCCGGCTGCTGGCGACCGAGGCGGTCGGCCTCGACCTGCCGGACGGGGTCGAGCGGGTGGACGGTGGGCACGGCGCGGCGGACGGCTGCGAGCTGATCCTGGTCGCGGGCGGGGACGGCACGTTGCTGCGCGGGGCGGAGCTGGCCCGGGAGTCCGGGCTGCCGATGCTGGGCATCAACCTGGGCCGGGTGGGCTTCCTGGCGGAGGCCGAGCGGGACGATCTGGCGGTGGTGGTCGACCGGGTGGTGGACGCCGACTACGAGATCGAGGACCGGATGACCCTCGACGTCCTGGTGCGCACCAACGGCGATGTGGTGTACGAGGGTTGGGCGCTGAACGAGGCGTCGATCGAGAAGGCGTCCCGGGAGCGGATGCTGGAGGTGGTGACCGAGGTGGACGGCCGTCCGGTCTCCAACTTCGGCTGTGACGGGGTGGTGCTCTCCACGCCGACCGGCTCGACCGCGTACGCCTTCTCCGGTGGTGGCCCGGTGGTCTGGCCGGAGGTGGAGGCGCTGCTGATGGTGCCGATCAGCGCGCACGCGCTGTTCGCCCGGCCGCTGGTCACCTCGCCGGACTCGGTGCTGGCGGTGGAGGTGCAGCCGAAGACCCCGCACGGGGTGCTCTGGTGCGACGGCCGCCGGTCGGTCGAGCTGCCGGCCGGAGCCCGGGTGGAGGTCCGCCGGGGCAGCACGCCGGTGCGGCTGGCCAGGCTGCACCGGGCGCCGTTCACCGACCGGCTGGTGGCCAAGTTCGCACTGCCGGTGACGGGTTGGCGCGGGCGCGGCGGTTGCTGACGGTGGGTTGACGGTACGTCAGACCGCCAGCGGCAGGGTGCTGTCGAGGCCGTTCCAGCGGCCGGTGGCGGCGAGCCGGGCGGTGGTGGCCAGCCGGGCGACGGCTTCGGCGGCGGCCGGGCCGGGGACGGTGAGCGGGATCCGGATGTGGTGCTCGAAGGCGCCGTCCACACCGAACCTGGACCCGGCCGCGATCCGTACCCCGGTCTGTTCGCCGGCCTGGGCCAGCGCGCCGCCGGACAGTCCGCCGGTGCCCACCCAGAGCGCCAACCCGCCTTGGGGCAGGGTCACTTGCCAGTCGGGCAGCTGCTCGCGCAGGGCGGCGGCCAGGCCCTCGGCGCTGCTCCGCAGTCGGGCGTGCCGGTCGGCCCGGATGGCGGGCAGCGGGTCGGCGAGCATCTCGGCGGCGATCAGCTGGTCGAGCACCGGGCTGCCGATGTCGGTGTAGACCCGGTCGGTGGCCAACTGCCGTACCAGGGCGGCGTTCGCGCGGACCCAGCCGATCCGCAGGCCGCCCCAGAGGATCTTGCTGGCCGAGCCGACGGTGACCACCTGGGCGCTCCGGTCCAGGGCCGCCGTCGGCCGGGGCGTGGCCAAGTCGCCCCGGCCCCAGTCCAGTTCGGCCGGGGTCTCGTCCACCACCACGGTGGTGCCGGCGGCCCGGGCGGCGGCCAGCAGGGCCCGGCGCTGCTCCTCGTCCACCAGTGCGCCGGTCGGGTTGTGGAAGTCCGGGATCACGTACGCGATCCGGGGTGCCGCGCCGCGCAGCACCCGCTGCCACTCGGGCAGGTCCCAGCGGGCCCCGGCGTACGGGACGGGGACCAGCCGGGCCCCGGAGCGGCGCAGCGCCTGCAGGGTGTGCGCGTAGCTGGGTGCCTCGACGGCCACCCGGTCGCCCCGGCTCAGCAGGGCGCGCCGGACCAGCTGGAGCGCGGCCATCGCGCCGGTGGTGACCAGGATCTGGTCGGCCGTGGTGGGCAGCCCGCGCTCGGTGTAGCGCCGGGCGATCGCCTCGCGCAGCACCGGGACGCCGGTCGGGAAGTTGCCGTGCCCGGCGGCGTACGCGGGCAGCTGCTCGACCGCGCGGGCGGCGGCCTCGCCGAGGAAGGGCTGCGGGGCGGGCAGCGCGGCCACCCCGAGGTCGAGGGTGCGGTCGCGCTCGTCCGGCGGCACCGGGTGCAGGGCGTCGGTGGGCGGCCGGCTGCCCTCGGGCAGGGTGGTCCAGCTGCCGGAGCCGCGGCGGCTGCGCAGGTACCCCTCGGTGCGCAGCGCTTCGTACGCGGTGGCCACGGTGGTGCGGCTGAGTTCCAGCGCATGGGCCAGTTCGCGTTCGGCGGGCAGTCGGGCGCCGACCGGCAGGCGGCCCTCGGAGACCAGCAGCCGGACCTGCCCGGCCAGCGTCCGGTAGGCGGGCCGGTGGCCTTCGCCGTCGGGCAGCCGGGTGCCGCGGAGCAGGCGGGCCAGCGCGGGCGGGGTCACGGTGCTCTGCCACTCGGCCATCTGAATCAGTCCAGTTGAGAGGAATTGGCCCTGGTTGTCAGTCAGGTGGACTCCCCATGATGGCAGGGCGGCCACCGAGCCGCCAGGGGCGCCGCTCCGGCCCACCGGACACCCCTGGCCCCACTGCTTCCGGAAGGAGCCACCGATGGCCACCCTCTCCTCCACCGTCCCCCGGACCAGCTGGAGCACCGACCGGCTGGTCCGTCGGCTGCCCCAACTCCTGCTCGGCCTCTGGCTCTACGGCACCAGCCTGGGCGTGATGGTGCGGGCCGGCCTGGGCGTCAACCCCTGGGACGTGCTGAACCAGGGCATGGTGCACCACTTCGGCCTGACCATCGGCAACTGGGTCACCATCATCGGCGCGCTGGTGCTGCTGCTCTGGATACCGCTCCGGCAGGTCCCCGGCATCGGCACGGTCGGCAACGTGCTGATCCTCGGGGTCGCGATGGACCTCACCCTCGGGGTGCTGGACACGCCCGGGAACTGGCCCGCCCGGATCGCCCTGCTGGCCGGCGGCATCCTGCTCAACGGCCTGGCCACCGGCCTCTACATCGGTGCCCGGCTCGGCCCCGGCCCCCGGGACGGGCTGATGACCGGACTGCAGCGCAGGACCGGCCGCTCGGTCCGGCTGATCCGGACCGGCATCGAGCTGACCGTGCTGGCCATCGGTGTCCTGCTCGGCGGCACGGTGGGCGTCGGCACCGTCGCGTATGCGCTGGCGATCGGGCCGCTGGCCCAGTTCTTCCTGCGCTGGTGCACCGTCCCGGAAACCCGCTAGTGCCGTGCCCGGCAGGGCCTGCCCCGTCGCAGGCACGGCACTAGCAGTACGGCCGACCACCCCGGCGACATCACTCGCACAGCGCCCGAAAGGGATGAACTTGCCCGTGCGGGGCCGCTGCTCGTCGCGCGGCGGGGCCGGAACCTCGTAAGGTCGTCTCCGTGTTGGACGAGATGCGGATACGGGATCTTGGCGTCATCGACGACGCGGTGGTCGAACTTGCCCCCGGCTTCACCGCCGTCACCGGTGAGACCGGGGCGGGCAAGACCATGGTGGTGACCAGCCTCGGGCTGCTGCTGGGCGGCCGGGCCGACCCGGCGCTGGTGCGGCGCGGCGCGGACCGGGCCGTGGTCGAGGGGCGGCTGTCGCTGCCGCCCGGCTCCGCGGTGCTGGAGCGGGCCCTGGAGGCCGGGGCCGAGCTGGACGACGGCGCGCTGCTGATCAGCCGCACCGTCTCGGCGGAGGGCCGCTCGCGGGCCCACGTCGGCGGCCGGTCGGTCCCGGTCGGCCTGCTGGCCGAGCTGGGCGAGGACCTGGTGGCCGTGCACGGCCAGACCGACCAGCAGCGGCTGCTCCGGCCGTCCCGGCAGCGCGGTGCGCTGGACCGGTACGCGGGCGCCGCCGTGGCCGGACCGCTGGCCCGCTACCGGGAGACCTACCGGGCCCTGCGCGAGGTGGCCGCCACCCTGGACGAGCTGACCGTGCGGGCCCGGGAGCGGGCCCAGGAGGCCGACCTGCTCCGGTTCGGCCTGGACGAGGTCGCCGCCGCCGAACCGGTCGCCGGGGAGGACACCGAGCTGGCCGCCGAGGCCGAGCGGCTCGGCCACGCCGACGCGCTCTCCTCCGCCGCCACCCTGGCGCACGCCGCCCTGGCCGGGCACCCGAGCGACCCCGAGGCGGTGGACGCCGGCACCCTGGTGGCCCAGGCCCGCCGCGCGGTGGACGGCGTCCGCCAGCACGACGAGCGGCTGGCCGGGCTGGCCGACCGGCTGAACGAGGTCGGCTACCTGCTGGCCGACGTGGCCCAGGACCTGGCCGGCTACGCCGACGACCTGGACGCCGACCCGGTCCGGCTGGCCGCGGTCGAGGAGCGCCGTTCGGTGCTGGCCCAGCTGCTGCGCAAGTACGGCGGTCCGGAGAACACCCTGGCCGAGGTGCTGGCCTGGGCCGAGGCCGGCTCCGCCCGGCTGTCGGAGCTGGACGGCGACGACGACCGGATCGAGCAGCTGACGGAGCGACAGGACACCCTGCGTCAGCAGCTGACCGCCCTGGCGGCCGAGGTCTCCGCGGCCAGGCAGGCCGCGGCCGGCCGGTTCGCCGAAGCGGTCTCCGCCGAGCTGGCCGAGCTGGCCATGCCGCACGCCCGGGTCACCTTCGACCTGTCCAGGACCGACGACCCGGCCGGGCTGGAGCTGGACGGCCGGACGGTCGCCTTCGGTTCGCACGGCGTCGACGAGGTCGAGGTGCTGCTCGCCCCGCACCCCGGCGCCTCGCCGCGCCCGATCGCCAAGGGCGCCTCGGGCGGTGAGCTGTCCCGGGTGATGCTGGCCGTCGAGGTGGTGTTCGCGGGCGCCGACCCGGTGCCCACCTACCTCTTCGACGAGGTGGACGCGGGGGTCGGCGGCAAGGCCGCGGTCGAGATCGGCCGCCGGCTGGCCAAGCTCGCCGAGACCGCCCAGGTCGTCGTGGTCACCCACCTCCCGCAGGTGGCGGCCTTCGCCGACCGGCACCTGGTGGTGGAGAAGACCCACGACGGCACGGTGACCCGCAGCGGCGTCAAGGTGCTCTCCGACGAGCAGCGGGTACGCGAACTCTCCCGGATGCTGGCGGGCCTGGAGGACTCCGAGCTCGGCCGGGCGCACGCCGAGGAGCTGCTGGCCACCGCCCGCGCACCCCGGCTCGGTTGACCGCTCGGCGGGCGCGCCGCCGGGGTGGGCCCCCGACACGTAGGGGTGCCGACTGTCCAAGAGGGCGCCGGACCTGGCAAGGTGGCCGCTGGACACTGACTGACCAGTTCATGATCGAGTCGGAGCGAGACGACGTGGACCCTTTCGCCACCAGGGCCGGCAAAGGCACCGAACCGGGGCAACTGCACGTGGTGCTGGTGCTCTCCGCGGCCAGCGGGGGCGTCGGCGCCCACGTGCGTTCGCTGGCCCAGGGCCTGGTCGCGCACGGCGTGGCCGTGACCGTCTGCGCCCCCGGCGGCACCGACGCGCTGTTCGGGTTCTCCCGTACCGGCGCCCGGTTCCACCTGGTGGACATCACCCCCACCTCGGGGGCCCGCAGCGACGCCACCGCGATCGGTGAGCTCCGGCGGGCCTTCACCGGCGCCGACATCGTGCACGCGCACGGCCTGCGGGCCGGGCTGCTGGCCGACCTGGCGCTGCGCACCGCGGGCCGGTTCCCCGGCCTGCGCCCGGAGACCCCGCTGGTGGTGACGTCCCATCACGCGATGCTCGCCACCGGACTCGACCGCCGGCTGCAGCGCCTGATGGAGCGTCGGGTGGCCCGCTCGGCCGACCTGGTGCTCGGCGCCTCCTCCGACCTGGTCGCCCGGGCCCGCGAACTCGGCGCCACCGACGCCCGGCTCGGCCCGGTCGCCGCCCCGCCGATGCCGGCCGGCGGCCTGGACCGGACGGCGGCCCGGGCCGCCCTGCTGCACGGCACCGCCGAGCGGCCGGTGGTGCTCGCGGTCGGGCGGCTGGTCCAGCAGAAGTCCTTCGGCCTGCTGCTGGACGCCGTCCGGTACGGCCTCGGCGACGGCGACCCGCTGGTGGTGATCGCCGGTGAGGGCCCCGAGGAGGACGTGCTGCGCGAGCGGATCACCGCCGAGAAGCTCCCGGTCGAGCTGCTCGGCTACCGCACCGACGTGCCCGACCTGCTCGCGGCGGCCGACCTGGTGGTGGTCAGCAGCCGCTGGGAGGCCCGCTCACTGGTCGTCCAGGAGGCGATGCGGGCGGGGGTCCCGGTGATCTCCACTGCGGTCGGCGGCGTCCCCGAACTGGTCGGCGAGGCGGCGCTGCTGGTGCCCTACGGCGACCCCGCCGCGCTCGCCGGAGCCGTCCGCGAGCTGCTCGCCGACCCCGACCGCCGCAGCAGCCTGGCGGCGGCCGGCCGGCTCCAGGCCGAGACCTGGCCCGACGAAGCCGCCACCGTGGCCCAGGTCCTCAGCACCTACGACGAACTCGTCCAGCGCCCCTGAGCCTTCGGCACGTACTCCGGAAGAGTCAGGGGCTCGGGGAACTGCGACGCCGGCCCTTGTCAGGTGATCGTTGCGTAGGTGGTCAGGCACTTTCGTCCGTGACCCCGGCGCCAGATCTCCTCGCAGTTCCCCGAGTCCCTGGACAGTGCAACCTTGCGCCCTGCCAAAAGCTGAGCCCCTGCCAAAGGGCCACCTCAGAGGGCCGCTTCCTCCCGTTCGCGGCCGTCGGGCTGGGCGGCGAGGTAGGCGCCCGCGCAGGCGGTGAGGCGGAGGGCGGTGTCGATCAGCGGCACGTGGCTGAACGCCTGCGGGAAGTTCCCGACCTGACGCTGGGTCCGGGAGTCCCACTCCTCGGCCAGCAGGCCGACGTCGTTCCGCAGCGAGAGCAGCTTCTCGAACAGCTCCCGCGCCTCCTGCACCCGGCCGATCATCGCCAGGTCGTCGGCCAGCCAGAACGAGCAGGCCAGGAAGGCCCCTTCGTGCCCGGACAGCCCGTCGACGTTGTTGCCCTCCTCGTCGTGGGTCGGGTACCGGAGCACGAAGCCGTCCTCGGTGGACAGTTCGCGCTGGATCGCCTCGATGGTGCCGATCACCCGCTTGTCGTCCGGCGGCAGGAAGCCGACCTGGGGGATCAGCAGCAGCGAGGCGTCCAGCTCCTGGCCGCCGTAGTACTGGGTGAAGGTGTTGCGGTCGGCGTCGTAGCCCTTCTCACAGACGTCCCGGTGGATCTCCTCGCGGAGGGCCTTCCAGCGCTCCAGCGGGCCCTCGGCGGGGGTCTGTTCGATCAGCTTGATGGTGCGGTCCACCGCGACCCAGGCCATCACCTTGGAGTGCACGAAGTGGCGGCGCGGGCCGCGCACCTCCCAGATGCCCTCGTCCGGCTCGCGCCAGTGCTGCTCCAGGTAGGTGATCAGCTTGAGCTGGAGCAGGTGGGCGTGGTCGTTGCGGGTCAGGCCGGTCATGTGGGCCAGGTGCAGCGCCTCGACCACCTCGCCGTAGACGTCCAGCTGGAGCTGGCCGGCCGCGCCGTTGCCGACCCGGACCGGCTGGGAGCCCTCGTAGCCGGGCAGCCAGTCCAGCTCGGACTCGGTGAGCTCCCGCTCCCCGGCGATGCCGTACATGATCTGCAGGTTCTCCGGGTCGCCGGCCACCGCGCGGAGCAGCCACTCGCGCCACGCCCTGGCCTCCTCGCGGTAGCCGGTGCGCAGCAGCGAGGAGAGGGTGATCGCGGCGTCCCGCAGCCAGGTGTAGCGGTAGTCCCAGTTGCGCTCGCCGCCGATGTCCTCGGGCAGCGAGGTGGTGGGGGCGGCGACGATGCCGCCGGTGGGGGCGTAGGTGAGCGCCTTGAGGGTGATCAGCGAGCGGACCACCGGCTCCCGGTAGGGGCCCTGGTAGGTGCACTGGGCGACCCAGTCGCGCCAGAACTCGACGGTGTCGTCGAGCATCGCCTCGGCGTCCGGCGCGGCGGGCGCGGGCAGGTGGCTGGCCTGCCAGGTGAGCGCGAAGGCGATCCGCTCGCCCGCCTCGACGGTGAAGTCGGCGTACGTGGTCAGGTCGCGGCCGTAGGTCTCGGCCACGCCGTCCAGCCAGACCGAGTCCGGCCCGGCCACCGCGACCGTGCGGTGGCCGCCGTCGGGCTGCTCGACCCGGTGCACCCAGGGCACCACCCGGCCGTAGCTGAACCGCATCCGCAGGGCCGAGCGCATCCGGACCCGGCCGGAGACGCCCTCGACGATCCGGATCATCTGCGGGACGGCGTCCAGCCCGGCCAGCGGGCGGGGCGGCATGAAGTCGATCACCCGGACGGTGCCGCCCTGGGCGTCCCACTCCTGCTCCAGGATCAGCGAGTCGCCCCGGTAGCGGCGCCGGTCGGCCGGTACGGCGGGGGCGGCGGCGGTCGGCGGGATCGGGATCTCGCCGCTGTCGGTGAACGCCGAGCGGGCGGGCGGCGGGGCCGGGGTGGCGGGGCCGGCGACCGGTTCGGCGGGGCCGATCCGCCAGAACCCGTGTTCATCGGTCCCCAGCAGACCGGCGAACACGGCGGGAGAGTCGAATCTGGGCAGGCACAGCCAGTCGACCGCCCCGTCCCTGCTGACCAGGGCGGCGGTCTGCATGTCCCCGATGAGTGCGTAGTCCTCGATACGGCCGGCCACGTGGGTCTCCAGTTCGCAAGATGAGCTCGGCGGCCACCGATGGCGGGGCGCGCGGATGCTGCGGGGCCGGAGACGTCCGGGCGGTGGCGGCTGGTGGCCACCGGGGCGGGGCCGTGATGGGCCCCTGGCCTGGACGGGAACTGGTACGGGAGGCGGTTGTCCGGTCGCGCATCGGGGACCGAGAGGCGTCGTCCTGACCCCTCGCCCTCCGCGTGCTCTGTCTGTCGGCGATGCGTCCGTGCAGAATACGTCGGCGGCAGTGGGCGAGGCACCCCGAAGAACCCCTGTTCGTCAGCTGTCACACGGTTTGACGTCACATTGGTCCGGCTGGGGCAGCCGGACTGGTCCGGACGAGTCAGGCGGAAGTGATCCTTCCGGGCCAGCCCGGACGGTGTTCCGCGAACGCCGGATGAACGCGGGGCGGACGCGCCGAGGTGCCCGTGACCGCGTCCGCGGCCTCGCGCTGATACCCTGGTATCCCGTGGACTGGTGGGCATTCGCCCCGGAGCCGCCGACCCCGACGACCCCGCCGGAGCAGCCGAAAGGCTTCCGGCCGAGTGCGAACTCCTCGTCGGCCAGGCGACCGGCGGTCCCTCCACCGGCGTCACCTTCGACAGCGACCCACGGGAGCCCCCTCTTGGCACAGCCCCAATCCGGCAAGGCAGCGAACGGCCGCGCCGTGACGACCAAGCACCTCTTCGTCACCGGGGGTGTCGCCTCCTCGCTCGGCAAGGGCCTCACCGCCTCAAGCCTCGGTGCCCTGCTGAAGGCGCGCGGCCTGCGTGTGACGATGCAGAAGCTCGACCCCTACCTCAACGTGGACCCGGGCACCATGAACCCGTTCCAGCACGGTGAGGTCTTCGTCACCGACGACGGGGCCGAGACCGACCTCGACATCGGTCACTACGAGCGCTTCCTCGACACCAACCTGCACGGTTCGGCGAACGTGACGACCGGCCAGGTGTACTCGACGGTGATCGCCAAGGAGCGGCGCGGCGAGTACCTGGGCGACACCGTCCAGGTCATCCCGCACATCACCAACGAGATCAAGTCCCGGATCCGCCGGATGGCGACCGAGGACGTCGACGTGGTGATCACCGAGGTCGGTGGCACCGTCGGCGACATCGAGTCGCTGCCGTTCCTGGAGGCGGTCCGCCAGGTCCGCCACGAGGTCGGCCGGGACAACGTCTTCTTCGTGCACGTCTCGCTGCTGCCGTACATCGGCCCCTCGGGCGAGCTGAAGACCAAGCCGACCCAGCACTCGGTCGCGGCCCTGCGCAACATCGGCATCCAGCCGGACGCCATCGTGCTGCGCGCGGACCGTGAGGTGCCGCAGGCCATCAAGCGCAAGATCTCGCTGATGTGCGACGTGGACGAGGAGGCCGTGGTCGCGGCCATCGACGCCAAGTCGATCTACGACATCCCCAAGGTGCTGCACTCCGAGGGCCTGGACGCGTACGTGGTCCGCCGGCTCGACCTGGCCTTCCGGGACGTCGACTGGACGGTCTGGGACGACCTGCTGCGCCGGGTGCACGAGCCCCAGCACATCGTGAAGGTGGCGCTGGTCGGCAAGTACATCGACCTGCCGGACGCCTACCTCTCGGTCACCGAGGCGCTGCGCGCCGGCGGCTTCGCCAACAACGCGCGGGTCGAGATCAAGTGGGTGACCAGCGACGACTGCCTGACCCCCGAGGGTGCGCAGGAGCAGCTCGGCGACGTGGACGCGATCTGCATCCCCGGTGGCTTCGGCGACCGCGGGGTGGACGGCAAGGTGGCCGCGATCACCTACGGCCGCGAGCACAAGATCCCGCTGCTCGGCCTGTGCCTCGGCCTGCAGTGCGTGGTCATCGAGGCCGCCCGCAACCTGGCCGGCCTGCCGGACGCCAACTCCACCGAGTTCGACGCGGCGGCCAAGTACCCGGTCATCTCGACCATGGCCGAGCAGCTGGCGATCGTGGACGGCAAGGGCGACCTGGGCGGCACCATGCGTCTCGGCCTCTACCCGGCCAAGCTGGCCGAGGGCTCGATCGTCCGTGAGGTCTACGGCGGCGAGCAGTACGTGGACGAGCGCCACCGTCACCGCTACGAGGTCAACAACGCGTACCGCGCGGACCTGGAGAAGACCGGCCTGCAGTTCTCCGGCCTCTCCCCGAAGGGCGACCTGGTCGAGTACGTCGAGTACCCGCGCGAGGTCCACCCCTACCTGGTCGCCACCCAGGCGCACCCGGAGCTGAAGTCCCGGCCGACCCGCCCGCACCCGCTGTTCGCGGGTCTGGTGGCGGCGGCCATCAAGATCAAGACCGCCGGCGAGTAAGTCCCTCCCCGGCGGGTGACGGCGGTCGTGCGATTCTTCGCGCGGCCGCCGTTCTGCGTGGGTTAGTGTCGTACTGACGAAAAGGGGAGTGCGAGATGACGGACGGTCAGCGGCAGATCAGGGACCAGGCGGAGGAGTGGACCGTACGCTCCAGTGAACAGCCCTTCCAGGGGCGGGTCACCGGGGTCCGGACCGACGAGGTCCTGATGCCCGACGGCGGGTACGCGCGGCGGGACTACCAGACCCACCCGGGCTCGGTCGCGGTGCTCGCCCTGGACGAGCAGCAGCGGGTGCTGATCCTGCGCCAGTACCGGCACCCGGTGCGGCAGCGGCTCTGGGAGCTCCCGGCCGGGCTGCTCGACGTACCCGGCGAGAACCCGCTGCACGCGGCGCAGCGGGAGCTCTTCGAGGAGGCCCACTGCAAGGCGGGGGAGTGGCGGGTGCTGGTCGACTTCTACACCTCGCCCGGCGGGACGGACGAGGCGCTCCGGCTCTTCCTGGCGACGGACCTGTCGGCGGCGGACGGGGAGCGGTACGAGGCGCACGGGGAGGAGCTGGAGATCGAGACGGCGCGGGTACCGCTCGCCGAGCTGCTCCGGCTGGTGCTGGCGGGCGAGCTGCACAACCCGACGCTGGTCTCGGGGGTGCTGGCGGTGCACGCCGCCCAGACCTCGCCGGTCGGGCTGGCGGGCCTGCGTCCTGCGGAGTCGCCCTGGCCGGCCCGGCCGTTCAGCTAGGCAGGGGCCTGTGCCTTTGGCAGGTGCTCCGCCCGCTACGGAGTCAGGGGCTCGGGTCAGTTGCGCTCCGGGCTCAGCCATCAGGGGCTCGGGGAACTGCGACGCCGGCCTCGTTCAAGGTGATCGTCGCGTGGGTGGTCAGGGACTTTCGCAGTGACCCGAACGCCAGATCTCCTCGCAGTTCCCCGAGCCCCTGGGTAGTCGACGGCTGAGCGCCTGCCTGCAGCGCAGCCCCGAGCCCCTGGGCCGTAGCACCGGAGCGTCTGCCAAAAGCTAAGCACCTGCGTCCGCAAGGGTGATTTGGTGGTTGGTAGTACTGGTGTCAGCTCCTGTGCGGGTGGTGGGTCGAACTACGCTTCCCGGACGGGGCCCCGGTGCGGGCCCGTCGGCTGACCGGTCGGGAGTGGCGCAGGTGGCGAGGAAGACGGCGACGATGGACGCACGGCCCGCCCCGGTTCCCGGTCAACTGCCTGAGGGGCCGGGGCTGTTCGTCGGCAGGGGGGCCGAGCTCGCGGCGTTGGCGGCGGCCCGGGGACGAGTGGTGGCGGGGCGCTGCCCGCTGTTGGTGGTGGCGGGGCGGCCGGGGTCGGGGCGGACCTCACTGGCCGTCAGGTTCGCCGCGTCGGTGGCGGAGGAGTACCCGGACGGGGTGCTGTTCGCCCGGCTGTCGGCGCCGGACGGGACCAGGGTGGCGCCCGGGACGGTGGCGCGGCGGCTGCTGGAGCAGCTGGGCGAGCCGGCCGTGGGAGCGCTTCCGACGGGGGAGGAGGAGGGTGAGGACGACCCCGCCTGTGCGGCGGTGCGGGCGGCGGTGAGCGGCCGCCGGGTGCTGCTGGTGCTGGACGACGCGCGGGATTCGGGCCAGCTCTGGCCGTTGCTGGCCAAGGCGCCGGAGGTGCTGGTGGTGGCCACCACGGCGGGGCCGCTGACCGGGATCGAGGGGATCGACCCGGTGATCCTGGGCGGGCTGTCCCAGTCGGCGTCGGTGGAGCTGTTGAGCGGCCTGGTGGGTGGCACCAGGATCGGCTGCGACCCGGTCGGCGCCGCCGGCCTGGCGGAGAGCTGTGCCTGCCGGCCGACCGCGCTGCGGCTGATGGCGGGCTGGCTGCGGGCCGCCCCCAAGGCGGCGGTGACCGATGCGGCCCGGGAACTGTCCGAGGCGGTCGGGGTGCGGACGCCCCCGGCGTCGGAACGCCGGAAGAAGCGCCGGGGCAAGGCCGAGGCGGACCGGGCGGAGCCCGCGGCGACCGAAGAGCCGACCGCCGAGGGCCCCGTACCGGTGCCGGACGGTGACCCGCTGGGGGCGGCGTTCACGCTGCTGCACCGGTCGCTGCCGGCGGCCGAGGCGCGGATGCTGCGGATGCTCACCCTGGCGCCCGCGCAGTCGGCCGATCTGCGCACCGCCTCGGCCCTGGTGGGCTGCCCGGCACCGGAGGCGGGCGTGCTGCTGGAGAAGCTGACGGCGCGTGAACTCCTGGACCGGGAGGGCGAGTCGGCGGACGGAACGCCCCGGTACCGGGTGCCCGGGCGGCTGTACGGGCGGCTGCTGGCGCTGCGGGCGGAGCTGGACCGGCCGTCCGAGGTGGAGCTGGCCAGGGCGCGGCTGTTGGAGCGGCTGGTCCGGCTGGTGGACTCAGCCCGGGCGCTGCTCGACCCGGCCGCCGGGCCCGGCCCCGACCCGCTGCCGGGGCCGCTGCGGCTGCGCACCCCGGCGCTGGCCCGGCTCTGGCTGACCGAGCGCAGGGGTGAGCTGCTGGGCGCGGTCGGGGACGCGATCGGCCGGGCGGATCTGGACGGTTCGGCCGGCCGGCTGGTGACCGCGCTGCTGCGGGCCCTGCCGCTGACCGGCCAGGCCGCCCCGGCGGACCTGTACGAGCTGCACGGGCTGGTGCTGAAGGTGGCCGAGCGGAGCGGGAACCGCCGCCGGGCCGCCGCCGCGCTGCTCAACCTGGCCGATCTGCAGGCGGCGGCGGGCCGCTGGGAGGTGGCCGCCGACCGCTACCGGGCCGCGTTGGACCAGGGCCGGGCGGTGGACGACGAGGTGGCCTGTGCCCGTGCCCTGGAGGGCGTGGCGGAGAGCCGGCGGGCGCTCGGCGACCCGGTGCGCGCCGCCGACTGGTACGGCCGGGCGCTGGAGCTGCGGCAGGGGCTGGGCGATCACCGGGCCGAGGCCAGGCTGCTGGCCAGGACGGCCGAGGCGCACCTGGCGCAGCGCCGGTTCGAGGAGGCCGAGCGAGAGTACCGGGCGGCCCTGGCGGTGCTGCGGCGACTGGGCGACGAGCGGGGGCAGCGGGGGGTGACGACGGCCCTCGAACACCTGCGGGAACTGGTCGAAGCCGAGCGGGGCCGGACGACTTCGGAGTGATGTCCGGAAGGTCGCTTTGAACCCGGTTTGCCAGACCATGTGGAGTGCAAGCCTACGAATCTGCCAATGTGGCCAGCAGATTTATTCAGTTTGGAAGGCTGACGGATCACCTGGGCTTCATTACACTCGACCATAGTCGCGTAGCGAAGCGTGCCCCGGCGTCTCCGGAGGTCTCCACGTGCGCGTTGCCCGCCGGTGTTCTCCGGCCGGGCCCCAGAGGCAAAAGGGACGTGTTCAGTCGTGAAGGTCGGCATCCCCCGCGAGGTCAAGAACCACGAGTACCGCGTGGCCATCACGCCCGCCGGCGTGCATGAGCTGGTCCGTAACGGACACGAGGTCGTCATCGAGGACAACGCCGGTCTCGGCTCCTCGATCCCCAACGAGGAGTACGTGGCCGCCGGTGCCACCATCCTCCCCACGGCCGACGAGGTGTGGGCGGCCGCCGACCTGCTGCTGAAGGTCAAGGAGCCGATCGCGCAGGAGTACCACCGCCTGCGCAAGGGCCAGACCCTCTTCACCTACCTGCACCTGGCCGCCGGCAAGGCCGGCACCGACGCGCTGGTCGCCTCCGGCACCACCGCGATCGCGTACGAGACCGTGCAGCTCCCGAACGGCGCCCTGCCGCTGCTCGCCCCGATGTCCGAGGTCGCGGGCCGGCTGGCCCCGCAGGTCGGCTCGTACCACCTGATGCGCCCGGCCGGCGGCCGCGGCACCCTGCCCGGTGGCGTGCCCGGCACCCACGCGGCCAAGTGCGTGGTCATCGGCGGCGGCGTCTCCGGCTGGCACGCCGCCACCATCGCGATCGGCATGGGCTACGAGGTGACCCTGCTGGACCGCGACATCAACAAGCTGCGCGAGGCCGACAAGATCTTCGGCACGAAGATCAAGGCCATCATGTCCAACGCGTACGAGCTCGAGAGCGCGGTGCTCGAGGCCGACCTGGTGATCGGCGCCGTGCTGATCCCGGGCGCCAAGGCCCCGAAGCTGGTCACCAACGAGCTGGTCTCCCGGATGAAGCCGGGCTCCGTGCTCGTCGACATCGCGATCGACCAGGGCGGCTGCTTCGAGGACTCCCGCGCCACCACGCACGCCGAGCCGACCTTCCCGGTCCACAACTCGGTCTTCTACTGCGTGGCCAACATGCCGGGCGCCGTTCCGAACACCTCCACCTACGCGCTGACCAACGCGACGCTGCCGTACGTCGTCGAGCTGGCCAACCGGGGCTGGAAGGACGCGCTGCGCCGCGACGCCGCGCTGGCCAAGGGCCTGAACGTGCACGAGGGCCAGATCACCTACGGCGCCGTGGCCGAGGCCTTCGGCCTGCCGTCGGTCTCGCTGGAGAGCGTGCTCGCCTGACCTGCTGACACCCCGTCAGCAACCCGTCGAACGCCCCCGGCCGGCTCCCCTCCGGCCGGGGGCTTCGGCGTGCCCGGCCGCTGCCCCGATCGACGGATGTCGACAATTCGGGGTGGTCGGGTGACCGTGTCAATTTATGTGCTCGCTGTCACCCGGCGCAGAAACGTCAGGTGCGTACGGCCTCACAGCCCTTGACAGTGACCGGTCCAGTGGCCGACACATCCGGCCCACTACCGTGGATTGTGTTGCTGCGAACGCCGCGGACAGCCTAGAGTCGCAAACCGTCGGCATGCTGCCACGCTGACGAATCGACAACAGTCCTGGATGCCCAAGGAGGTAAGACGACTTGTGAATGAGTCGACATTTGCTCCCGGGGGTGGTCAGCCGGGACTGGCGGAGCACTCGGTCGCGGTCCGTACCTTCGAGGCACGTCAGAACACCGCGCCTGCCACCACCAACGACGAGACCGATCTGCCGTCACACGGCCTGGCCTACGGCGACTTCGCGTACGGCTCCTACGACGACCCCGACGCCGAGTACGAACCGGACCCGGAGTACGCCGCGACCCTCGCCCCCGACGCCGCCCGCCAACGCCGCGAGCGCGTCGGCCCGACCGGTCGTCCGCTGCCCTACTTCCCGATCCCCGCGCCGCTGGCCGAGCACGGTCCGGCGCAGATCATCGCGATGTGCAACCAGAAGGGCGGCGTCGGCAAGACCACGTCGACCATCAACCTGGGTGCCGCGCTGGCCGAGTACGGCCGCCGGGTCCTGCTGGTCGACTTCGACCCGCAGGGCGCGCTCTCGGTCGGCCTCGGGGTCAACCCGATGGAACTCGACGTCACGGTCTACAACCTGCTGATGGAGCGGGGTCTGACGGCCGATGAGGTGCTGCTGAAGACCGCCGTGCCCGGCATGGACCTGCTGCCCTCGAACATCGACCTGTCGGCCGCCGAGGTCCAACTGGTCAGCGAGGTGGCCCGGGAGTCCGCACTGGCCCGGGCGCTGAAGCCGCTGCTGCCGGACTACGACTTCGTCATCATCGACTGCCAGCCCTCGCTCGGCCTGCTCACCGTCAACGCCCTGACGGCGGCTCACAGTGTCATCGTCCCGCTGGAGTGCGAGTTCTTCGCGCTGCGCGGGGTGGCGCTGCTCACCGAGACCATCGAGAAGGTCTGCGAGCGGCTCAACCCCGACCTGCGGCTCGACGGCATCCTGGCCACCATGTACGACTCGCGCACCGTGCACAGCCGCGAGGTGCTGGCCCGGGTGGTCGAGGCGTTCGGCGAGCACGTCTTCCACACCGTGATCGGACGGACCGTCAGGTTCCCCGAGACCACCGTGGCGGGCGAGCCGATCACCACGTACGCGACCAACTCGGTCGGCGCCGCCGCCTACCGCCAGCTCGCCAGGGAGGTGCTCGACCGGTGCCGCCCCGCCGAGTGAGTCTCCCGGGTGCCGACGAGCTGTTCCGGACCACCGGCGGGATGGCGCTGTCGCCGTCCCTGAGCCGGCCCGAGGCACCCCGCACGGAGACCGCCCGGAACGCCGAGCAGGGCGGTCCGGTGGCGGAGGTCCCGCAGGCCAGGCCCGAGCCGCAGCCCGCCGCCGAGGAGACCCCGGGGGAGGCCGCCCGGCGGCCCCGCCCCCGGGGCCGGGCCCCGCGCCGCCCGAGCGGGCGGGAGCGGCACGACGAGAAGATCACCGTGTACGTCTCCGCCGAGGAGCTGATGGACCTGGAGCACGCCCGCCTGGTGCTCCGGGGCGAACACGGCCTCGCGGTCGACCGCGGCCGGGTGGTCCGGGAGGCGATCGCGGTCGTCCTCGCCGACCTGGAGCAGCGCGGCGAGGCCAGCATCCTGGTCCGCAGGCTCCGCGGGCGCTGAGCTCAGGTCGCACCACCAGGGGCTCGGGGCTCCGCTGATGTGCGGCTCCGCCGCGTGGGCGACGCCGGCCTCGGGAACGTGAGCCGACGCGCTTGGTCAGGTACTTTCGCAGTGACCCCGGCGCCAGATCTCCTCGCAGTTCCCCGAGCCCCTGGACCGTAGGACTGGGCGCCCTGCCTACGGTGCAGCCCCGAGCCCCTGGATCCGAAGATGGCTGAGCACACCGCGTTCCAGGTGCGGCTGGAGAACTTCGAGGGCCCGTTCGACCTGCTGCTGGGGCTGATCGCCAAGCACAAGCTGGAGATCACCGAGCTGTCGCTGTCGACCATCACCGACGAGTTCATGGCGCACATCCGCGCGATGGGTCCGGACTGGGACCTCGACGTGGCGACCGACTTCCTGGTGGTCGCCGCCACCCTGCTGGATCTCAAGGCGGCTCGGCTGCTGCCCGCCGCCGAGGTGGAGGACGAGGAGGACCTCGCCCTGCTGGAGGCCCGCGACCTGCTGTTCGCCCGGCTGCTGCAGTACCGCGCGTACAAGCAGGTGGCCGCCGTGCTGGCGGACCGCTGGGCGGCCGAGGCGCGACAGCGGCCCCGCACCGTCGGGCTGGAGCCGCAGCTCGCCGGGCTGCTGCCCGAGGTGGTGATCAGCATCGGACCTGAGGGCTTCGCCAGGCTGGCGGCCAGGGCGATGGCGCCCAGGCCAAGGCCGGTGGTCTACGTCGACCACATCCACGCCCCGCCGGTCAGCGTCCGGGAGCAGGCGGCCCTGGTGGTCGAGCTGCTCCGCACCCTGGGCGAGGCCGACTTCCGCCGCCTGGTGGCCGACGCCGGGGACGACACCCTGGTCGTGGTGGCCCGCTTCCTGGCGCTGCTGGAGCTGTACCGGGAGCGGGTGCTGGACTTCGACCAGCCGGAGGCGCTGGGGGCGCTGACCGTCCGCTGGGTGGCCGAGGCCGACCGGCTGGTCGAGGTCACCGACGAGTTCGACCGCCCGCCGGAGCCGATCGAGAAGGAGCCGTCATGACCGAGGAGCCGTCACGGCCCGCCAGGCGCTCGCTGGGCGTCCCGGGGCAGTCCCGGGCCGAGGAGTGGCAGGAGTCCGTCTACGGGGCGGCGCAGGACGGCCACGAGTGGCCGGAGCCCGCCGCCGAGGTGCCCGGCCCGGCCGTCGAGCCGGCCGAGCCGTTCGACGGGCCGCCGGCGGTGCCGCTGCGGGCCGAGTTGGAGGCAATTCTGCTGCTGGTCGACGAACCGGCCACCGAGCGGCACCTGGCCGCCGTGCTGGAGCGTCCGGTCGCCGAGGTGACCGCGACCCTGCGCGAGCTGGCCGCCGAGTACACCGCCCAGGGCAGGGGCTTCGACCTGCGGTTCGTCGCGGGGGGCTGGCGCTTCTACACCCGGGCCGACTGCGCGCCGGCCGTCGAACGGTACGTCCTGGACGGCCAGCAGGCCCGGCTCACCCAGGCCGCGCTGGAGACGCTGGCGGTCGTCGCGTACCGGCAGCCGGTGTCGCGCAGCCGGGTCTCGGCGGTCCGTGGTGTGAACTGTGACGGCGTGATGCGTACCCTGGTACAGCGAGGACTGGTGGAAGAGACCGGCTCCGAGCCGGAAACAGGTGCAATCCTGTATCGGACGACGAACTACTTCCTGGAACGGATGGGGTTGCGCGGCCTGGAGGAACTCCCGGAGCTGGCGCCCTTCCTGCCCGAGGTCGACGACGTGGAAGCGGAGTCCCTCGAAGGCACGATGATCGCGGAGGCGGTCGCCGCCGCACGTGCGGACGGCAGGGAAGTGCAGTGAGGTCGGCCGGGCACGACGAGCACTTCCAGACGGAACACGACGTACGGATATTTTGATGCGTAGCAGTGGCAACGGCAGGAACAGCAGCGGCGGTGGCGGGAGCCAGGGCCGTGGCGGACAGGGCGGGGGCCGGGGCGGCGACTCCCGCGGCGGTTCGTCCTTCGGCGGCAGCGGTGGCGGCCGCAGCGGCGGCGCGCCCGGCGGCGGCCGCAGTGGGGGCGGCTCCTTCGGCGGCGGTGGCCGTGGTGGCGACTCGCGTGGTGGTTCGTCCTTCGGCGGGAGCCGGGGCGGGGACTCGCGCGGCGGTTCGTCCTTCGGTGGCGGCGGTCGCGGTGGCGACTCGCGCGGCGGCTCGTCCTTCGGCGGGAGCCGGGACGGGGACTCCCGTGGGGGTTCGTCCTTCGGTGGCGGCGGTCGCGGTGGCGACTCCCGTGGCGGCTCGTCGTACGGCGGGAGCCGGGACGGGCGCGGCGGCGGTGGCGGCTCCTTCGGCGGCGGCCGCAGCGGTGGCGGCTCGTACGGCGGTGCCCGCACCGGTGGCGGCTCCACCGGTGGCGACCGCCGGGACGACCGCCGGGACGACCGTCGGGACGACCGGCAGTACCCGGACCGTCCGCTCCGCCCGGAGGAGCGCAAGTACGACCGCCCCGAGTTCGGTGGCGGCCCGCATGCGTACCCCAACCGTGGCAGCGCCGCCCGCAAGCCCAGCCCGGCCCCCCGGCCGCGCCGTGAGGGCCAGGGCGCCCCGGGTGACCCGCGGCGTCAGCCGCAGCGGACCCGTGAGCTCCAGGGCAAGATCGAGGACGCGGTGCTGGCCCGGCACGAGCAGGGCCAGGGCGTGAAGGGCGGCAACGAAGAGGGCGAGCGCCTGCAGAAGGTGCTGGCGCGCGCCGGTATGGGCAGCCGTCGGGCCTGCGAGGAGCTGATCGAGCAGGGCCGGGTGTCGGTCAACGGCCGGCAGGTCACCGAGCAGGGCAAGCGGGTCCAGCCGGAGACCGACGAGATCAAGGTGGACGGCCTGACCGTCGCCACCCAGTCGTTCCTGTTCTTCGCGCTGAACAAGCCGGCCGGCGTGGTCTCCACCATGGAGGACCCGGACGGCCGGCAGTGCCTGGGCGACTACGTGAACAACCGGGAGACCCGGCTGTTCCACGTGGGCCGGCTGGACACCGAGACCGAGGGCATCATCCTGCTCACCAACCACGGCGAGCTGGCCCACCGGCTGACCCACCCCAGGTACGGCGTCACCAAGACGTACCTGGCCGCCATCCAGGGCCCGATCCCGCGTGACCTGGGCAAGACGCTGGCCAAGGGCATCGAGCTGGAGGACGGCTACGCCCGCGCCGACAGCTTCAAGGTGGTCTCCAACGTCGGCAAGAACTACCTGGTCGAGGTCACCCTGCACGAGGGCCGCAAGCACATCGTGCGACGGATGCTCTCCGAGGCGGGCTACCCGGTCGAGAAGCTGGTCCGGACCGCCTTCGGTCCGATCACGCTGGGCGACCAGAAGTCGGGCTGGCTGCGCCGCCTGACCAACCCCGAGGTCGGTCAGCTGATGAACGAGGTCGGTCTCTAGCACCGGTCGCCCCGGAGGGCCTCCCCGTCACACGGCGGGGAGGCCCTCCGGCGTACGGCGGGGTTGTGTGAGCCTGGCCGCATCCGGCTTGTCAGCTCAGGGACTCGTGGCGGAGGATGGCCAACGGACAGCGGCGCGCCGAATGGCGGATCTGCGCCACCAGGGGCGGTGGCGAGGGGGAGCCGGTGGGGGAAGGGAACAAGGTGCTCGACTCTTTCGGGGTGCTGGGCCTGGGACGGCCCGACGGCCAGGTGTACGCGGCGCTGGTGATAGCTCCGCAGTCGACTGCGGACGAGATCGCCACGCAGTGCGGCCTGACGCTGCAACAGGGCCACGCCGCGCTCGACCGGCTGGCCGAGCAGGGCATGATCACCCGCGCCCCGGTGGACCGGGAGCGCTACCTCGCGGTCGCCCCCGACGTGGCCATCGGCACCCTGATCGGCCACCGCGAGGCCCAGCTGCGCAGCGCCCGGGCGGAGATGCACCGCCTGATGGACGCGTTCCGGGAGGCGTCCCGGTTCACCGACCCCGCGCACTCGGTCGAGGTCCTGACGGGCGGTGAGGCGATCGCCCAGCGCCTGGAGCACCTGGTCGAGACGGCCCAGTACCAGGTACGTGGCTTCGACTGCCCGCCGTACATCCAGGACCCGGTGGCCAACCTGCCCCGCCAGCGGCAGCAGCTCAAGGCCGGGGTGCGGTTCCGCACCGTCTTCGACAAGGAGGCGGTGGCCTGGCCGGGGCGGCTGGAGAAGGAGATCCTGATCGGCGTCGCCGACGGCGAGGAGGCCCGGGTCAGACCGGTGCTGCCGATGAAGATGATGATGGCCGACGACCGGATGGCGATCATCCCGATCAGCGTCGGGGACGCGGTGCTGGACGCCGCGTACGTGATCCACCCGTCGGCGCTGTTGCAGGCGCTGGACGGGCTGTTCGAGGCGGAGTGGGAGCGGGCGGTCCCGCTGCAGGCCGCGATCGGTGACGGCGACGGTGGGCCGGGGCCCGAGGACGACCAGCGCAAGCTGCTCGGACTGCTGGCGGCGGGGCTCACCGACGAGTCGATCGCGCGGTCGCTCGGCTGGAGCGCCCGCACCACGCAGCGGCGGTTGCAGACCCTGATGCGGGAGCTCGGCGCGACCACCCGCTTCCAGGCCGGCATGGCCGCCCGCGAGCGGGGCTGGCTCTAGAGAGGCCCTCCGGGCATCAGCCGTCAGGGGCTCGGGGAACTGCGACGCCGACCCGTGCAAGGTGATCCGTCCGTGCGTGGTCGGGCACTTTCGCAGTGATACCCGCCGGCCACGAACCGTCGCCGTTCCCCGAGCCCCTGGGTGGTCGACTGCTGAGCCCCTGCCTAGCTCCAGGGGAGGAGCGTGGCCCAGTGGCCCGAGCTGTTGCGTTGGAGCTTCTCCAGGCCGAGCACCGCGGTGCGGT
The DNA here is from genome assembly GCF_045041205.1 of Kitasatospora sp. NBC_00070. Classification (NCBI taxonomy): domain Bacteria; kingdom Bacillati; phylum Actinomycetota; class Actinomycetes; order Kitasatosporales; family Streptomycetaceae; genus Kitasatospora; species Kitasatospora sp. NBC_00070. The sequence continues at coordinate 5,696,295 of NZ_CP108247.1, forward strand.
TGAGGCGGCCGTAGATGTGCGGGAAGCGGATGTCGGGGGTGGCGCCGGGCGGGGGTGCGCCGTTCGGGGGCTCCCACTTGATCATCGGCTCGACCAGCTTCTCCTCGATCAGCAGGGCCATCAGGGGATCCCGCGCGTCCCGGAAGAAGGCGTTGGCGACTGCGAGCAGGGTGGTCTCGTCCGCCGAGCAGTGGATGAAGCCGTCGGTCAGCAGGGAGGCGGCGGTGTACGGCCGTCCGGGGTCGCGCAGCCAGTCGTCCAGGGGTGCGAGATGGTAGATCATGGCTCCATTTTTACCGGAGCTGACGGCATTTCACCGGAGTTGACCGGGTGATCCGGGTTCAGAGTCCGGCCACCTTGGCCGTCGCCGAGATCTCGTAGACCAGGGTGACGGTGCGTCGGCCGCCCGGCGGCAGGGCGAGCTGCCAGTGGACGATGCCGTCGGGGTCGGGGCCGGAGGGGGCGGGGGAGCAGAGGTCGGTGCGCAGCCGGACCTCCACCGCCGCGACCTCGGAGACCGGGATCCGCTCCCGGACGGTGACCGGCCGGTCGGTGTGCTCGTCCGGGCCGGTGAAGCGGGACAGGTGCAGGCGGACCGTCCGGGTCTGCACGGTGCGGGAGGACAGGGCGCCCGCGCTGCTCCGGGCCTCCTCGGTCTCCCGGAGCACCCGGTAGGCGTCGGAGCTGCCGAAGGAGAGCTCGGCGGGGGCACCCGGGGCGGTGAACTCCAGCTCGGCGCGGCCGGTGAAGCCGCTGCCCAGCACCAGGTCGACCGGGCCGGCCAGCAGGGCGTGGCCGGTCGTGTTGGTGAACCGGGCCACCCGGGTGACCAGCGGGGAGAGTTCGGGGGCGCAGCGGTACTCGCTGGTGGCCGGGGCGGTGAAGGTGGTCAGCGGCACCCGGTGGGGGCGGCCGTCGCTCGGCACCCGGGCCGGGGACGGCGCCCGCAGCACCCGGACCTCGCCGCCGTCGTCCACGCCGGGCAGGCCGTCGGTGGCCGGGCCGGTGGAGCCGATCTCCTGCTCGCGGAGCTCGACCTCGACGGTCTTGCGCTCCTCGGTGGTGCGTGGACGGAGCGTCAGCACGTCCTCGGTGAGCCGGGGCGGTTCGCCCGCGAGGGCGGAGCGGGCGGTGGAGAGGGTGAGCCGGACGTCGGACCAGTCCTCGCCGGTGCGCTGCCAGACCACCGCGCCGGTCTCCAGGGTGAGGGCGCCGTCCTCGGCCAGGGTGGCCCGGTAGGCGGGGCGCCAGAGGGCGCACGGGGTGAGGTGGCTGACGGTGAGCCGGCCGGGGCCGCCGGGCGTGTCGACGGTCAGCTCCAGGAAGCCGAGCAGTTCGGCCGGCGCGGGCTCGGTCAGCTCCACCGCCGCCTCGGCCCGGAGCAGTTCGTCCTCGACGGTGATCAGCCGGGCGTCGGTGGCGCGCAGCCGCTCGCCGTACGTCTCGCGCTCGGCGTCCACCCGGTCCAGCTCGCGGGACCAGCGGGCCGGCTCGGTCTCGCCCTGCCCGGCGCCCTCGGCGATCTCCCGGAGCAGGTCGGTGGCCAGCTGGGCGAGCAGCGCCAGCCGGGCGGTCAGCCGGAGCCGTTCGGCGCCGAGCCCGGCCTGCTCCTGCTCCAGCTGGTGCACCCGGTGCCGGAGTTCGGAGTCGCCCTCGCCGGGCGGCGTCGGGGCGGGCGGGGTCCAGACCCGGGTGATCCGGGTGTCCAGCACGCTGCCGGTGGAGAGCTCGGCCCGCAGCGTGAGGTCGGCGGCCAGTGCGGTGACCGGGCCGAAGCGCAGCCGCTGGACGCCCGGGGCGAGGTCGAGCTCGGCGGAGCGTTCGACCAGGGCCCGGTCCTCCAGGCAGGTGACGGCCGTGACGGGGAGCGGGGTGGTGGCAGTGGTCATCGGTCAGTTCCTCCGGTCTCCGCCGTGCAGGGTCTGGGCGGCCGGGATGCGGATCTCGTAGCCGCCGTCCAGTTCGGCCCGGCCGTGGGCGGGCAGCTCGACCCGGCGGAGCCGGGTGCCGGGCGGGCAGTCCTCGGACGGTTCGTCAGGGGCGGACCAGCCCGGGCGCTCCTGGATCCGGACGTCCGGCTCGGCGGTCACCGGCACCCGTTCGCGGACCTCGACGGTGACCGCCTTGGCCAGCCGGTTGGCCAGCTCCAGGTGCACCCGGTGGTCGAGCACCAGGGTGTTGTTGCGCAGGCCCGCCGTCGACTCGTGCAGCTCGGTCCGCCGGGCCACCCGGACGCCTTCGGCCACCCCGAGCCCGAGCCGCCCGGTGGCGCCGGGGGCCAGCGTGGGCAGGGCGGCGGTCCGCAGGAAGTCGCCGTCCACCGTGACCTCGACCGGTCCGGCCAGCAGCGCCCGGTCGGTGGAGTTGGTGAGCAGCAGGGTGCCGTAGACGGTCTCCTCGACCGAGGGCACGCAGACGTACTCCGGGGTCACCGAGAGCGGGATCTCGCCGATGGTGACGGTGTGCCAGCCGCCGTCCGAGGGCAGGTCGACCGGGGCGGCGGTGTCGAACCGCTGGTCGAAGGAGCCGGCCGAGCGGCGCGGCGGCACGGCGTGCGGGGGGAGCGGGCCGGTGAGTTCGTGGCCGGCCCGGTGCTGGGTCGGGGCGGGGGTCAGCTGTCCCCGGCCCGGGCTGTGCGGACCTTGCAGGGTCAGCGCGGCGTAGTCCAGCCAGCCGGCGCCCGGGTGCGGCGGGGCGGGCTCCGGCGGCGGGCCGGACGGTGCCGGGGCGAACGAGGCCATGGCGGCCATCGACGCGGCCGGCGGGGCGGGTGCGGGCGGGCCGCCGTAGCCCGGCGCGCCGCCGCCGTAGCCCACCGGGGCGCTGCCCGGGGCCTGCGGGAGTTCGTCCCGGGCCGTCGCGGCCCGGGACCGCAGCGGCGACACGCTCTTGCGCTGCACGGTCTTCTCCTCGCCAGGCGCGGCGGCGGCGCGACTCCCGAAGCGGACGTCGGAGCTCTTGGCGCTCAGCCTGATCTGTTGCAGGAACGCCTGGTCGAACCCCCGGAACAGCTCGTCGAGCCCGGGCGGGGCCTCCCGCCAGCCGGACGGGGCCGGGGTGGCCTGGCGGCGGCCGATCCGGACCGACTGCAGCCGGGGCAGGTCGGTCCGGCGCTGCAGGTCGGCGGTGGAGAGGGCGAGGCGGACGCCCGTCCAGTCCTCACCGGTCGCCTGTGCCACCGAGGCCCGCAGCACCAGCTGTCCGCCGGGGTCGCCCTGACGGTGGCTCAGCCGGTAGGTGGGCACCCAGCGGGCGCCGGGGACGCCGTACTCCAGCTCCAGGTCCACCGGGCCGGCCGCCGGGCCGTCGGCGGTCAGCGTGAGCAGGACGGTCGCGGTGGTCGCGGTCGGGGCGGTGTGCTCGGTGTCGGGTGCCGAGTCCAGCCGGTCCTGGGCGAGCTGGAGGGTGTGCTCGGCGAGCTTGCACTGCTCGGTCAGCCGGGCCGCGTCGGCCTGCAGCCCGGTCAGCCGGGCGGCCACGAAGTCGGCCAGCTCCAGCCAGGCGTCGGCCGGGGTGCGGCGGTGCGGCTCCTCCCGGCGGCGGGGCGGCGGGACGGCGCGCAGCGCGGTCAGCTCGGCGATCCGCTCCTCGGCCCGGCGCGCGCGGGCCCGGGCGGCGTCGTACTCCTGCCGGGCCAGGTCGCAGGCGCGGCGCAACTCGGGGGTCCGGTCGGGGGAGCGGAGTTCGGCCGCGTACTCGACCCTGGCCTCGGTCACCCGCCAGCCGGCGCCCCGGACGGTGGCCCGGACCGACGACGGGTCCAGGGTCAGGGGCAGACCGGTCAGCCGGAGCCGTCCGTCCGCCGGGACCGCCCCGTACGCCCGCCGTCGGCAGAGCGCCCCGGTGGCGTACACCACCACCTCGTCCAGTACCGACTCCACTCGGACCCCTTCCGCCTGCCTGGTCAGCGCGGCCCAGTCTGCCCCGGTCGTCGGGCGCTGTCAGTGGTTTTCCCGCCCCGCGCGTCGGCCGGGCCTGGCGGGCACCGTCACCCGGTTGGGTTCCGAGGGTCGCCGGGAGTCCGGAGGTGTCCAAGGCTTGGCCCCAACTGACCGGTGCTACCTGGAGGTTCCGCGTGACCGTCTCCGCCGATCTCGACAAGCTGCTCGACAAGGCCTACGAGAACCTGACCCTGACCGAAGTCCTGGACGCCCCGGTGGCGGCCATCGCCGGTCTCACCGACGCCCACGGCGAGGCGCTCGCCGCGCTGAAGATCAAGACCATCGGTGACCTGGGTCGGAACAAGCACGTCCGGGCCGCCGTCGCGCTCGCGGACCTGGGCGACCGGGCGAAGTGACCTCTGGGCGCGGCCTGCGGGTCGCGCCCCCCGTGGCCGGGCCCCGCCGTGGAGGCGTCGGGCCCGGCCGGTGCGTCCGGGCGACGGGCCGGACCTGACACCATCCGGACGGTGGCCGCCGCCGGGGCCTCCGGTGCGAGAGGATTGCCCCGACCCTGGCCCTACCGCCTTCAGGAGACGCACCCGTCATGCGCACAGTCGCCGTAGTCGGCACCGGACTGATCGGCACCTCCGCCGCGCTCGCCCTGACGGGGCGTGGGCTGCACGTGTACCTGGAGGACGCCGACCCGGACGCGGCCCGGACGGCGGCGTCGCTCGGGGCGGGCACCACCGAGCCGCCGGAGGGCCCGGTGGACCTGGCGATCATCGCGGTGCCGCCTGCGCTGGTCGGGAAGGTGCTGGCGGACTGTCAGCGCCGGGGCCTGGCGCGCTGGTACACCGACGTGGCCAGCGTGAAGGAGGGCCCCCGGGCCGAGGTGGCCGCGCTCGGCTGCGACACCGTGAACTACATCGGCAGCCACCCGATGGCGGGCCGGGAGCGCTCCGGGCCGCTGGCGGCCCGGGCCGACCTGTTCGAGGGGCGCCCGTGGGTGCTCACCCCGACGGCGGACACCGACACCGAGACGCTGAACGCGGCGCTGGAGCTGGTCGCGCTCTGCGGCGCGATGCCGATCGTGATGGACTCGGCCGCGCACGACCGCGCGGTCGCGCTGGTCTCGCACGCGCCGCAGCTGTTCTCCTCGCTGGTGGCCGCCCGGCTGGAGCACGCGGACGAGACCGCCATAAGGCTGTCCGGCCAGGGTGTCCGGGACGTCACCCGGATCGCCGCCTCCAACCCCGCGATGTGGGTGGACATCCTGTCGGCGAACGCCGGCGTGGTGGCCGAGATCCTGGAGGAGCTGGCGGGCGACCTGACCGAGACGGTCGGCGCGCTGCGGGCCATGCAGGCCGGCGACGAGAGCGAGCGGCGGGCCGGTGCGGCGGGCATCGAGGCCGTGATGCGCCGGGGCAACACCGGCCAGGCCCGGATCCCGGGCAAGCACGGCGCCCCGCCCACCCGGTACGAGACGGTCGCGGTGGTGCTGGGCGACCAGCCGGGCGAGCTGGGGCGCCTGTTCGGCGAGGTCGGCGCGCTCGGGGTGAACATCGAGGACGTGGTCATCGAGCACTCGTCCGGACAGCAGGTCGGCTTCGTCCAGCTCGCGGTGGCACCGTCGGCGGTCAAGCGGCTCATCGTCGCGCTGCGGGCGCAGGGCTGGAGCGTCCGGGACTGACCCGTCGTCAGCCGGCCCGGCTCAGAGCGAGCTCAGGAACTCCCGCACCGCGGCCGTGAAGCCGACCGGGTCGATCTCGTGCACGAAGTGGTCGGTCTCCAGGCTGACCAGCCGGGTGCCCGGTCGGCGGTCGGCCATCGCGTCGGCCAGCTCCTGGGACAGGCAGGGGAACTTGCTGCCGCGCACCAGCAGGGCGGGGCAGTCGCTGCCGAGCCAGTCGGACCAGTGGTCGCCGCGCACCAGCTCCTCGGAGCGCACGGTGTCCGCCGGGTGGAACGGCAGCCGCCAGCCGCCGAACGGGAGCTCGCGGAGCCGGTCGCCGACCATCGGGGCCAGCGGGCCGAGCGCGCTGACCAGCTCCTCCCGGGTCGGAGCCGTCCACGGCATCTTCAGCACGAAGGACAGCGGGCTCGGCCCGGTCGGCAGCTCGGCCGGGCCCTCCTCGTTGATCAGGGCGCTGACCAGCTCCGGGTGCCGGGCCGCCAGCTGGTACGCGGTGATCCCGCCGCCGGAGTGGCCGAGCACCGGGACCGGCCCGAGGTCGAGGTGGTGCAGCAGCGCCACCAGGTCCGCCAGGTAGCCCTCCCGGCTGTACTCGTCGGCGCGGTCCGAGTCACCGTGCCCGCGCTGGTCCGGCGCGATCACCCGCCACTCCGGGCCCAGCTGCTGCGCCACCGCGGCGAAGCTGAGGCCCTCCGAGACGTGCCCGTGCAGGGCGAGCAGCGGCCGGCCCGTACCGCCGAAGTCGAGGTAGGACAGGCGGCGGCCCGCGAGATCCAGCTCGATGCGGGTGGGGGCGGTGGTGGTCTCGATCACGGTCATGGGCATGGTGTGGCTCCTCCTCGATCGGCCTCGGGCGACTCCAACTCTAGGGGAGATACATACGTTTGTCCAAGACTCTTGTACAAGACCTCCGTCTAATACAAACGTATTGATTTGCGGGGGTCAGCCCCAGCGGGGAACCGGGGGTCAGCCGGTTGGACGGGCCGCGGCGCAGGTGCTGGAGTGGTCGGCCACCACCTCGCCGACCACCGGGACGGCCGCCACCTGGGGGGAGCAGACGGCGCTGGCGGTGAGACTCCAGCCGGCGGGGGCCTGGGCGACGTCCCCGATGGTGTTGTTGCTCGCGGCGTGGCCGGGGGCGGCGGCGCCGGTCAGGGCGGCGAGGGCGAGGGCCGCTCCGGTGATCGTTCGCTTCATGGCCGGTCCAACGAGAGCGGGGGCCGACGGTCACTGGGCCGGGACCACGGCGCGGGTCGACTAACCTTGGGGGAGTTCCCGCCCAGATTCAGTAGAGAGGTTCGCGCCGTGGACACTGCCGACCGAGGAGGAGCCCCGGTCGTCGTCGCCATCGACGGACCTTCCGGCTCCGGCAAGTCGACCGTCTCCCGGGCGGTCGCCGCCCGGCTCGGGCTGAGCTTCCTGGACACCGGCGCGATGTACCGCGCGATGACCTGGTGGATGCTGGCCAACGGGGTCGACGTCACCGACGCCGACGCGGTGGCCGTCGCCTGCGGCAAGCCGGTGATCGTCTCCGGCACCGACGCGGCCGGGCCGACCATCACGGTGGACGGCCAGGACGTCTCCGGGCCGATCCGCGGCCAGCAGGTCACCTCGCAGGTGAGCGCCGTCGCCGCGGTCCCGCAGGTGCGGGCCCGGCTGGTCGAGCTCCAGCGCGGCTGCGCCGAGGTGGCCGAGCGCGGCATCGTCGCCGAGGGCCGGGACATGGGCTCGGTGGTGTTCCCGGACGCCACCGTCAAGGTCTTCCTGACCGCATCGGAGACCGCGCGCGCCGAGCGCCGGGCCGCTGAGCTGCGGGCCAAGGGCCTGGACGAGGCGACCATCACCGCGATGGCCGCCGACCTGGCCCGCCGGGACGCGGCCGACTCCAACCGGGCGACCGCCCCGCTCACCCAGGCCGCCGACGCGGTCCTGGTGGACACCAGCGAGCTGACGCTGGAGCAGGTGATCGACACCATCTCCGGCCTGGTCGAGCAGCGGGCCGGGCTCTCCGCGGTCTGACGACCGCCCACACTCTCGCGTCCGCCGGAACGAACCGGCGGCTCGCACCGCGCTGCCCCCCGGGGCAGGTACGCACGGCGCATCCCTGGGAAGGGACGGGCCGGGAAACGGAAGTACGCAAGCATGACGAACGACACCAACGGCGCGCTGGACGACGCCGACTACGCGGAGTTCCTGGCGCTCGCCGCCGAGGAGGGCTTCGAGGGCGAGGACCTCGACGGCCTGAACGAGGGCCCGATGCCGGTGCTGGCCGTGGTCGGCCGCCCGAACGTCGGCAAGTCGACCCTGGTGAACCGCATCATCGGCCGCCGCGAGGCGGTCGTCGAGGACAAGCCCGGCGTCACCCGGGACCGGGTCAGCTACGAGGCGACCTGGAACGGCCGCCGGTTCAAGGTGCTGGACACCGGTGGCTGGGAGATCGACGTCCTGGGCCTGGACGCGATGGTGGCCGCGCAGGCCGAGCTCGGCATCGAGACCGCCGACGCGGTGCTCTTCGTGGTGGACGCCAACGTCGGCGCCACCGACACCGACGAGGCCCTGATCAAGATCATCCGGCGGGCCGGCAAGCCCACCGTGCTGTGCGCCAACAAGGTGGACGGTCAGTCCACCGAGGTCGAGGCCACCTACCTCTGGTCGCTCGGCCTGGGCGAGCCCTACCCCGTCTCGGCCCTGCACGGCCGCGGCTCCGGCGACCTGCTGGACGCCGTGATGGCCGCCCTGCCGGACGCCCCGCCGCAGACCTTCGGCGTCCCGACCGGCGGCCCCCGCCGGGTGGCGCTGATCGGCCGGCCGAACGTCGGCAAGTCCAGCCTGCTCAACAAGGTCGCCGGCGAGGAGCGGGTGGTCGTCAACGAGCTGGCCGGCACCACCCGTGACCCGGTCGACGAGATGATCGAACTCGGCGGCAAGACCTGGAAGTTCGTCGACACCGCCGGTATCCGCCGCCGGGTGCACCTGACCGCGGGCGCGGACTTCTACGCCTCGCTGCGCACCTCTGCCGCGCTGGAGAAGGCCGAGGTCGCGGTGGTCCTGGTGGACGCCAGCGAGACCCTCGCCGAGCAGGACACCCGGATCATCACGATGGCCGTCGAGGCCGGCCGGGCCGTGGTGATCGCGTACAACAAGTGGGACCAGATCGACGAAGAGCGCCGTTATTACCTCGAGCGCGAGATCGAGAAGGACCTGGTCCAGGTCCAGTGGGCGCCCCGGGTCAACGTCTCGGCGAAGACCGGCCGCCACATGGAGAAGCTGGTCCCGGCGATCGAGACCGCGCTGGCCGGCTGGGAGACCCGGATCTCCACCGCCCGTCTGAACGCCTTCCTCGGCGAGCTGGTGGCCGGTCACCCGCACCCGGTCCGCGGTGGCAAGCAGCCGCGCATCCTGTTCGGCACCCAGGCCGGCGTCAAGCCGCCGCGGTTCGTGCTGTTCGCCTCCGGCTTCCTGGAGGCCGGTTACCGCCGCTTCGTCGAGCGCCGCCTGCGGGAGGAGTTCGGGTTCGTCGGGACGCCGATCTCGATCTCCGTGCGGGTGCGGGAGAAGCGCAAGCGCACCAAGTAGGTCATGACACGACGAAGGGGCCGGGCGGCGTTCGCCCGGCCCCTTCGTCGTACCTCAGTACCCGGCCGGGGGCAGCGAGAGCATGCTGCGGTGGCGGCCGCCGACCGCCGGGGAGAGGTAGCCGGTGGCCACCCAGCCCTGGCCGGTGGCGGGGCTGCTCGACTGGGCCGGCATGAACTGCGGGGTGCCCTGCGCGTGACCCGGGTAGGTGTGGAAGGTCTGCTGCTGCGGCGGGTACTGCTCGGCCCGCCCGGCGGCGTACGGGTCACGGGTGGCGAACCCGGTGAAGCGCAGGTCCTCCTCGCCGGTCCGGTCGCCGGGCAGGGCCCGGAAGAGACGGCGGTACTCCGAGTACAACGCGTCGTAGATCGGGGTCGGCGAGGTGGGGTTCTCCGCGTCGTACGACGGGCGCATACCCGGGATGGGACGGCTCGTGGGCTGGCGGTGGGCGGCGGCGACCTCGTAGCTGTACACGTAGGACCCAACGAGTGAGAGCGGCATGAGATGCGGGGGCACTCCGTGTGGCTTGGGGCCTTTCGCAGGTGGTTCGGGAGGGTCAGGGGCTCGGGGAACTGCGACGCCGGCCTCGTGCAAGGTGATCCGTTCAGGGGTGGTCGGGGACTTTCGTAATGACCCCGGCGCCAGATCTCCTCGCAGTTCCCCGAGCCCCTGGACCGTAGACCCGGAGCGCTTGCCACAGGCGGGGTGGCTCAGGTGCCGGCGAGGGGGAGGGAGGCGGCGACCAGGAGGCCGCGGGCGGTGGCGCGGTCGAGGGCCTGGCGGAGCAGGTCCTCGCGGGGCTGGCGGCCGATGGTGCCGGCCGGGGCGGCGTACATGGTGACGGCGGAGAGCTGGCGGGCGGCGGAGCGCCAGGCTTCGGTGACCTGGAGCGGCTGGTGGGCCTGCCACCAGGCGGCGTTGGTGCCGGTCGGGGTGGGGTGCAGGATCGCGTGCAGCTGGCCCATCGCCATCAGCACCGACCAGCCGGGCAGCTGGGCGGGGGCCTTGTTGACGTCCTCGACGAACTGGAAGCCCTGCTCGGTGAGCAGGTCGAGGAACTCGTCCTCGCCGGTGGTGTTGCCGGGGCGGCCGACCGCGCCGGTCGGCTCGATCACCAGGGCGGCGTGCCCGGTGTCGCCGCAGAGCACCAGGCCACAGGTGATGCCGAGGACGGCGGGCTGGCCGGTGCTGGAGACCGAGGGCTGCCCGGCCACCGGGGCGGCCGGGGCCGGGACGGGCGCAGGGGCCTGGGCCTGGCTGATGCTGCGGACGGCGCCGGCCAGCTGCTCCTCGGAGACCGGGACCACCTGGGAGGGGATGCAGCGGGAGTGGGCGAAGGCCAGCACCGCCGTCTCGTCGGCGACGAAGAGCACCGTGCTGGTGGCCTCCCGGCTGGAGTCGCCGGGGGTTCGGCAGGAGGTGCAGTCGTAGCTGTCGGGCGCGTGGGCGCCGGCGAGCAGACTGTCTGCCTCGTCGTCACCGATTTCGGCGCGGACCTCGTCGCTGACTTCGAGCATGCGCGGCACGGGGGACTCCTCGGTTGGTCGTGGGGGTGGCGCGGGCACGCCCGATCGCCATTACCAACGGGCCGTTGTGGCTGCGGTCACGGGTCCGAGTGATCGTGACGGGATTTGCCCCGAATCCGACTGCGCTGCGTGGAGCAGAGGTCACAATCTGTCGACATTGTGCGCGAGCTCACAGGGCCTCGAATGTGACCCAGGCCACTCGGGGTAGAGGTTTGATCATGGAATGAGGGCCCAAAGCGGACATTCAACCCACATTTACTTGATCTTTACTGCCGGTAACAGGCGGCTGAGCTGGGTAAACCCGAAAACGTTTGGAGCCTGTCGATCCGGCTCGTAGCTTCGTAACCAGTGCAACGAGCACTACCCGGGTTCACCTCCCGGTGCACGGCCCCCGGTTCCCACCGGTGCGGCAGGTGCCCACCAGCGTGACTCGCCCTCAGGGCGGCGCAGGTGTGCGGGAGGTTGCCGGGGCGGCGGGCACGTTGATTCCTAGACGTGCACGGCCGTCTTGCGGACGCGGCAGACGAAATCACGCTCTTCCAGGGCTTGGTTCCGCATGCCTGCCCGGGATTGTCGAGAGGATACTCATGACCTTCCGTAACGAGACCGCCGCTGCCACCACCGCCGTCAAGCGCAACCGCGTTCGGCTGGCTGTCATGGGCGGCGTCATCGCCGCCCTGCCCGTGGCCGGCCTCGTCACGGCCAACTCGGCCTCCGCCGCCTCGGTCTCCACCTGGGACCAGGTCGCGCAGTGCGAGTCCACCGGTAACTGGAGCATTGCCAACGGCAACGGCTTCTACGGTGGCCTGCAGTTCACCTCCAGCACGTGGGCCGCCTTCGGCGGTACCTCCTACGCCCCGCAGGCCAACCAGGCCACCAAGGCCCAGCAGATCGCGGTCGCCGAGAAGGTGCTCGCCTCGCAGGGTCCCGGCGCCTGGCCGGTCTGCTCCGTCAAGGCCGGTCTGACCAAGGGCGGCGCCGCTGCCGACGTCGACACCTCGGCGAGCAGCAGCAACTCCTCCTCCAACAAGGCCTCGCGCTCCGAGACCCGTGCCCAGGCGCCGAAGAGCACCCCCACGGTCGCCCCGAAGACCGAGACCAAGGCCGCCGCGGCCCCCAAGGCCGAGGTCAAGGCCGCCGCGCCGAAGGCCGAGACCAAGGCTGCCGCCCCCAAGGCGGAGACCAAGGCCCCCTCGGCTCCGGCCAAGTCCAACGGTGGCAACTACACCATCAAGAGCGGCGACACCCTGAGCAAGATCGCCGCCGACAAGGGCCTGGACTGGAAGACGGTCTACAGCAACAACGCCTCCGTCCTCGGTGGCAACCCGGACCTGATCTTCCCGGGCCAGGTCATCTCGCTCTGATCACCGCCCGACGCTCAGTGAGCTGAGCAGACAGCGCATCGGCAACGGCCGCCCGCTCCCTCGTGGAGCGGGCGGCCGTCGTGCGTCGTCGTCCGGACGGACCGGCCGCGGTGCCGAGGGGCCGGGGCCGTGCCTTCATGAGGCCATGCGACCGATACTGCTGCCGACCCTCGCCACCGCCCTGCTCACCGCCGCCGCGCTCGTCCCCGGCGTGCTGCCCGCCGCTGCGGCGAACTCCGTCCCGGACACCACCTGGGAGCGGCTGGCCCGCTGCGAGAGCGACGGCGACTGGCACGCCGACACCGGCAACGGCTACTACGGCGGCCTGCAGATCTGGCCGCCGAGCTGGCAGGAGGCGGGCGGGCTCCGGTTCGCCGACCGGCCGGACCGGGCACCGCGCCGGCACCAGATCACCGTGGCCGAGGAGATCCGCCGCGAGCAGGGCTGGGAGGCGTGGGGGCACTGCGCCCGGGAGCTCGGCCTGCTCCGCTGACCCGCCCGGCCGGGCTGCCAGGATGGAGCCATGGAACTCTTCCCGCGCGAGCGGGCCGACCCGGCGCCCGGGGTGGTGCACCTGCCGGACTGGCTGAGCCCCGCCGAGCAGCACGACCTGGTCGCGGCCTGCCGGGAGTGGGCCCGGCCGCCGGCCGGGATGCGGACGGTACGGATGCCGAACGGCGGCGAGATGTCGGTCCGCTCGCTCTCGCTGGGCTGGCACTGGTACCCGTACCGCTACGTCCGGACGGTGGCGGACGGCGACGGTTCGCCGGTCAAGCCGTTCCCGCCGGTGCTGGGGGAGCTTGCCCGGCGGGCGCTGGCCGACGCGTACGGCCCCGAGCCGACCGGGATCGCGGGCACGGCCGACTACCGGCCGGACATCGGGGTGGTGAACCACTACGCGCACGGCGCGCAGATGGGCCTGCACCAGGACAAGGACGAACGGTCCGACGCGCCGGTGGTCTCGCTCTCACTCGGTGACGGCTGCGTGTTCCGGCTGGGCAACACCGAGACCAGGACCAGGCCGTGGACCGACCTCGAACTCCGCAGCGGTGACCTGCTGGTCTTCGGCGGCCCGATGCGGTTCGCCTACCACGGCGTGCCGCGCACCCACCCCGGGACGGCCGATCCGGCCCTCGGTCTGGTCGGCCGGCTGAACCTCACGATCCGTCAGTCCGGCCTGGTTTAGTCCCGGGTCGGTGACGGTTCGGCGGCCGGGATCGCGAGCGGAGGCTCACGTTCACTAGGGTGTCGCCGACAGTTGACCGAGTGCGGCCGATTCGTGGGGGCGAAACCTTGTCATCGCAACTGAACGTGGATCCAGCGGAGCTGGACAGCGCGGCCAAGGTGGTCACCGACCTCAGCGGCGACCTCAGGCCGGTCTCCGACCGGGCGGTCAAGGACGCCGACGAGGCGTCCTCCTCAACCGCCGGCTGGTCGGTCTCCGCCCAGCTGGGCCAGATCGCGGACAGCTGGCGCACCGCGCTGACCGGTCTGCACCGGTCGATGGACGGCAACGCGGACGCACTCACCGGCACGGCCGCACAGTACCGGAGCAACGAGCAGTTGGTCGCCTCCTCGATGAAGGTGGGCTGACGCGATGGCCGGCAGCTACGCGCTTCTGATGAAGCAGAACTTCGGTGACCTGGAGGCCGCCGCGGCCTCCTGGCGCAAGCTCGGCGAGGGCAGCGGCGAGGCCCAGTCCCGCCATCGCGGTCAGGTGAGCGGTGCGCTGCGCCGGTCCGGCTGGGCGGGCGACGACGCCGACGCGGCGTACGGGAAGCTGGAGCGGGCCGAGGAGCAGCTCGGCATCGTGAACGCCGAGGCGATGGCGATCGCGGTCACCATCGACACCGTGCACCAGCGGATGTCCGCCGCCCAGCAGGAGCTGCGGTCCGCCGTCTCGGAGGCGGAGAGCAACAACTACCAGGTGGACGACGACGGTTGGGTCACCGGGCCGCAGCTGGACCCGGTGGCGCGGCACGACCCGGACGCCCAGGAGATCAACCGTCAGCAGAACGCCCGGCTGGGCGAGTTCAGGCAGCGGATCGAGGACGCGGTGCGCAAGGCCGAGCAGGCCAGCGCCGACGGCGCGGCCTCGTTGGGCCAGTTGAACGGTGACGTGGTCAACGCGGACAGCGCCAAGGCGCAGGCGGAGGTCGCCAACGACGTGGCCGGGATGCGGACCTCGCTCGGGCTGGCCTCGGTGGTGCCGAACAACGACAATCCGGCGGACAACGCCAAGTGGTGGAACTCGCTGACCCAGCAGCAGCAGCGCGAGTACCTGGCGCTCTACCCGGCCGAGGTCGGCAACCGCAACGGCATCCCGAGCGAGATCCGCGACGTGGCCAACCGGGCCCAGCTGGAACAGCAGTTGGACCTGAACCGGGCGGACACCTCGGACGACGGCAAGAAGCGGATGCAGGCACTTCAGGACCTCAAGAACCGCCTGGACAAGGAGGATCACGACCCCAAGGGGCCTGAGGTCTTCCTGATCGGCCTCGACCCGAAGGACGACGGCCAGGCCATCGTGGCCTTCGGCAATCCGGACACCGCGAAGAACACGGCCGTCTACGTCCCCGGGACCACGGCCGAGCTGGCCGGGATCGGCGGCGACCTGGACCGGATGAAGAACCTGCACACCGCGTCGGAGCAGTTCAGCGGCCCGGGCCAGACTTCGACGATCATGTGGCTCGGCTACGACGCGCCCGACTCGGTGGTCAAGGACGCACCGTTCGACAACTACGCGGAGGACGGCGCTCCCAAGCTGGACCGCTACGTGGACGGACTCGGTGTCACCCACGACGGCGGGCCGCGGCACACCTCGGTGATCGGCCACAGCTATGGTTCGGTCGTGGTCGGAGAAGCCGCCAAGAACGGCAACGGCCTGGCCGTGGACGAGATCATCGTGGCGGGCAGCCCCGGGATGCACGTCCAGCACGCGAAGGACCTGAACATCGACCCGAAGCACGTCTGGGCGGCCGAGGCGGACGGGGACCCCGTCCCCGAGCTCGGGGTGCTCAAGCACGGTCGGGGCGGATGGTTCGACTTCCCCAACACCCCGACCTCGGACGACTTCGGCGCGAATCAGATCAGCACCGACGGCAACCACGGCCACAGTGAGTACTGGGAGAACAACGACGAACCGCACAGCGCCCTGCGGAACCAGGCGGCGATCGTCACCGGCAGCTACGGCCAGGTCGACCTGAAGGATTGAGCGGCTCATGAAATTCCGGACGGCGGCTGCGGCCGTCCTCGCACTGACTCTGCTGACCTCCTGCGGGACGACCGCGGGCTCCACGAAGGACACGTCGTTGCGCATCGCCACCGAGGATCAGATCGGGAACGAGTTGAAGCAGGTCTCCGCGAAGGTGCAGGAGGCGTTCGCGGTCAAGGGGCGGACCGGGCAGAGTGAGGCCCTGAACTTCTCGGACTGCGAGGACAAGGACGCCGACAAGGGCGCCCGGGACGCGATCCACTTCTGGCAGATCGACGACCTGGCGCCGGCGGACCTCGACCCGGCGGTCAGCCGGTTGTACAAGTACTTCGAGGTCAACGGCTGGATCGGGCTCGGTCAGGAACGGACGGCGGACAAGGCCGACCTGAAGGTCTGGGCGAAGAACCCGGAGAAGACGGTCGCGGTCTTCGCGCAGTCGTTCCACCCGATGAACCGGATCATCGTTCAGGTGAGTTCGAGCTGCTTCAAGATCCCTACGGGGTGAGGCAGATCACACACCTGGTGATACCGGGGCAATTTCGGTAACGGTGCGGGTTTCGTTGCACCGGTGATCATGACATGTGCCTGCGATGTCAAGGCAATGGTGCGTTAATGCCAGGTAATCCAGGGTTAATCCTTGAATTCACCCGCATGATCCATGTCACGGTTCGTCACCTGCAAGCCCCTGAGCTGCGGAAACAGTTCAACGTACGGTTCGAGCATGGTTCAGCTCGACTCCCGCCCGAAGGCCGCCGGTCCGGCGGCCGGAGCGGACGCCAAGGACGGCGTCCGCTCCAAGGGCCTCAACAGCAACTCGGTCGGCCTGCTCGGGAACTCCGTCATCGGTGTCTCGACGGTGGCCCCGGTCTACTGCCTGACCACCACGCTCGGCACCACGGTGGCGGCGGTCGGGCTGCAGATGCCCGCGCTCTTCCTGGCCGGCTTCCTGCCGATGATGCTGGTGGCGTTCGCC
The DNA here is from genome assembly GCF_045041205.1 of Kitasatospora sp. NBC_00070. Classification (NCBI taxonomy): domain Bacteria; kingdom Bacillati; phylum Actinomycetota; class Actinomycetes; order Kitasatosporales; family Streptomycetaceae; genus Kitasatospora; species Kitasatospora sp. NBC_00070. The sequence continues at coordinate 5,712,522 of NZ_CP108247.1, forward strand.
TACCGGGAACTCAACAAGGCCGTCCCCGACAGCGGCACCTCGTTCACCTGGACCGTCAAGGCCTTCGGGCCGCACGTCGGCTGGATGTGCGGCTGGGGTCTGGTGGCGGCCACCATCATCGTGCTGTCGAACCTCGCCGGGGTGGCCACGGAGTACTTCTACCTGCTGCTCGGGGAGGTCACCGGCAGCGAGTGGATCACCGGACTGAACGACGACAAGCTGGTCCACGTACTGACCTGCCTGGCGCTGATCGCGGTCGCCACCGCGATCAGCTACCGGGGGATGACCGCCACCAAGGGCGTCCAGTACGCCCTGGTCGGGCTGCAGCTCTCGGTGCTCGGCATCTTCGCGGTGATGGCGATCGCCAAGGCGGTCACCGGTGACGCGCCGGGCGCACTGGACTTCTCCTGGACCTGGCTCGACCCGTTCCAGGCCGGCTCGTTCAAGTCCTTCGTGGCCGGGCTCTCGCTCTCGCTCTTCATGTACTGGGGCTGGGACGCCTGCCTGAGCGCCAACGAGGAGACCGGCGGCAGCGAGAAGACCCCCGGCCGGGCCGCGCTGCTGGCGATGGTCGTGCTGGTCGGCTCGTACCTGTTCACCGCCGTCGCCGTGCAGATGTACGCCGGCGTCGGCGATACCGGCACCGGGCTGGGCAACCCGGAGACCTCCTCGAACGTCTTCGCCGCGCTGGCCGGCCCGGTGATGGGCCCGACGCTGGGCATCCTGCTGTTCGTCGCGGTGCTCGCCTCGGCCGCCGCGAGCCTGCAGACCACCTTCATCCCGGTCAGCCGGACGGTGCTGGCGATGAGCGTCTACGAGGCGCTGCCGCCGTCCTTCACCGAGGTCAACGAGAAGTACCGGACCCCGGGCCGGGCCATCGTCACGGCGGGCGTCGGGACCGGCGTCTTCTACACCGTGATGACCCTGATCAGCGAGCACGTCCTCGCGGACACCATCGCCGCGCTGACCCTGATGATCTGCTTCTACTACTCGCTGACCGCGTTCGCCTGCGCCTGGTACTTCCGTCGGGACTTCACCCGCTCGGTCCGGGACGCGCTGCTCAAGGTGGTCTTCCCGCTGCTCGGCGGGCTGACCCTGGCGGGCATCTTCGGGCAGAGCCTGCGCGACATGGTCCACCCCGGCTACGGCCAGGGCAGTTCGGTGTTCGGTATCGGCTCGGTCTTCGTGATCGGGGTCGGCGTACTGGCCCTCGGCCTGGTGGTGATGGCCGTGATGACCCGGCGCAGCCCGGCGTTCTTCCGGGGCGAGGTGCTGACCCGGGAGACCCCGGCGCTGGTGCTGCCGGAGTAGGCACGGAGCAGGCGCGCCGGAGGCGGCCACCCCGACCGGGGTGGCCGCCTCCGGCGTACCGTCAGACGTCCGTCAGCGGCGGCATCTCACCCTCGGTGGTGTCCGGGTCGATCACCGAGAAGTTGGCGCCCTGCGGGTCCGTCAGGCTGGCGAACCGGCCGAACGGGCTGGTCATCGGGCCGAACCGGAGCTCGGCGCCGAGCCCGGTGGCGGTGGCCACCGCCGCGTCGCAGTCCGGCACCGCGAAGTAGACGTTGACGAACGACGGCACCTCGGCCGGGAACTCCGGGCCCATCGCCATCCGGCCGAGCGCCGGGCGGCCGGCCACGCTGTACGTCCGGAAGTCGACGTTGGCGTCGTTCACCTGCTGCGCCGTGTACGGGAAGACCGCCGGGTAGAAGACGTCCACCTTCGCCGGCTCGCGGGTGTAGACCTCGGCCCAGCAGTACGCACCGGGCTCCTCGCGCTTCTCGAAGCCCTCGTGCTGCCCGCCCTGCCAGACGCCGAAGACGGCGCCGCCCGGGTCGGCCGCGAGCAGCATCGAGCCGAAGTCACCGACCTGCATCGGGTCCATCAGCACCGTGCCGCCGTTCGCCGTGATCTTCGCCGCGGTGGCCTTCGCGTCGGGCGAGGCGAGGTACAGGCACCAGGCCGACTGGCCCTCCGCCCCCGGCATCGGCGGGACCACGGCCGCCACCGCCTTGCCGTCGGAGTAGGCCTGGGTGTAGTTGCCGAACTCGGACGACGCCTCGCCGAACGTCCAGCCCAGCACCTCGCTGTAGAAGGACTTGGCGCCCTCGACGTCGGCGAACATCGCGTCGGCCCAGCACGGGGTTCCCTCGGCGTACGCAGCCATGATGATGACCCTTCCCTGCCCGGAGAGTTGTCCTGTGCGTCACCCTAACCACGGCTGCCGACACCCGCGCGCGGGCTGCTGCTCCGGGCGGCCGGGCCGGCGCCGGGGCCGAGGTCAGCGGGGCAGGCGGGCGGCGAAGGAGGTGAGCAGCAGGTCGAGCGCCAGCGGGTAGGCGCTGCGGTTCATCTCGGCGGCCAGCAGGGGGGCGGTGGCCGCGATGTGCGGGTGGGTGGCGGCGGAGAGGTGGGCGTAGCTGGTCTGCCAGACGCCGTGGTCGGCGGCCCGGGCCGGGGCCGGGAGGGCGTCCACGGCGGCGTCCAGGGCGGCGAAGGCCAGGCCCTGGTCGACGAACGCGTGGTAGAGCTGGACGGCCTCCCGGTCGGGGAAGCCGGCGTCCCGCAGCAGGCCGAGGATCGACTCCACGGCCTGGATCTCGTACGCCCGCCCGGTGGTCCGGTAGGCGGCCAGCAGGGCGGCCTGCGGGTGGGCCTGGTAGGCGCCGTGGATCCGCAGGCCGATCGCGCGCAGGTCGGCCTGCCAGTCGCCGGTGGGCTGCCAGCCCTGCTGGGCGCGGCCGATCAGTTCGTCGGTGATCGCCAGCAGCAGGTCGTCGGTGCTGCGGAAGTACCGGTAGATCGCGCTCGGGTCGGCGCCCAGCGCCGCGCCGAGGCGGCGGACGGTGAGCGCTTCGGAGCCGTGCTGGCCGAGCAGCCGGAGCGCGGTGTCCACGATGCCCTGTGCGGACAGTACGGTGCCCTGCTTGGTCGGCCGGCGTCGTCGCCGGGCCGGCTCGTCCACCACCCGGTCGCCCATGGCCGTAACCTTATGACAACGGCATTGACGTGTGAAGACCCCCGGAGTTTCATTTGCCGGACCCGGGGCCGACCGAAGGCCCCCTGGTCAAGGCGGTGGTCTGTTGACTACGACAGCGAAGGACGGGGCGAGAACCTCGCCCCAGAGCGTCACCATGCGGAAGTCGATCGGCGTGGTGGACGGGGTGGTGATCGCTGCCTCCAGTACGGCGGCGACCTCGAGCATCGGCATCGGGCTCGGCCTGACGGCGGGTGTGGTCGGCCTGCACCTGCCGGCCATCATGCTGCTGGCCTTCCTGCCGGTGCTCGGCATCGCGGTCGCGTACGGCCGGCTGAACCGGGTCGAGCCCAACGCGGGCAACAGCTACACCTGGGTCGGCCGGACGCTCAGCCCCTGGCTCGGCTTCCTGACCGGCTGGGTGAACGTGGTCGGCACCATCGTCTTCATGGCGTACACCACCGCCGTCACCGGCTCGGCCGTGCTCCAGCTGGCGGGCGAGGCGGGGCTGCACAGCGTCGCCGGCCTGGCCCTGGACCCGGACTCCACCCTGCAGACCACGCTGCTCGGCCTGGTCGTGCTGGCCGGCGCCACGCTGGTGGCGATCCGTGGCCTGGCGCTGGCCGCCCGGCTGCAGAAGTACCTGCTGATCTTCGAGTACGCGGTGCTGCTGGTCTTCTGCGGCTGGGGGCTGCTGGTCGGTGACCAGCCGTTCTCGCTGGAGTGGTTCAACCCGTTCGCGATCCCGAGCATGGACGCGCTGGCCCAGGGCATGGTGCTGGCGGTGTTCTGCTACTGGGGCTTCGAGTCGGTGTTCACCGTCGCCGAGGAGGTGCACGATCCGAGGGACGCCTCGCGCGGCGGCATCGTGGCGCTGGTGATGATGCTGCTGCTGTTCGTGCTCGCCGGGACCGCCTTCCAGCGGGTGCTGCCGCTCGACGAGCTGGCCGACAACGGGGCGCAGGGGCTGACCTACTTCGGCGCGAAGCTGGCCGAACAGCCGATCGCCGCCCTGCCGTTGATCGCCCTGACGTTCTCCGCCGTGGCCTCGCTGCAGGCCTCGGTGATCCCCACCGCGCGCGGCACCTTCGCAATGGGCCGGGACCGCACGCTCGGCCCGGTCTGGATGCGGATCCACCCGAAGCACGGCACCCCGGCCGCCGGGACGGTGCTGCTGGTGCTGATCGCCGGTGCGATCGCGCTGCTCTCGCTGGTCATCCCCACCGTCACCGACCTGATCAGCGCGGCGGTGAACGCGATCGGCATCGTGGTGGTGCTGTACTACGCGCTGACCGCCGTGGCCGCCGCCGTCCGGTTCCGCCACCTGCTCCGGGACGAGCCGCTGGCCGGGCTGCGGGTGGTGGTCGCCCCGCTGGTGAGCGCGGCCGCGCTGCTCGCCGTCGGCGGCTACCTGACCTGGACCTTCTACGACTCGGCCGACCACTTCGAGGTCAGTGCCGACAACGGCTGGTTCCAACTGCTGGTCCCCGCGCTGATGATCGGCACCGGCCTGGTGGCCGCCGCCTGGGCCCGCTGGGTCCGCAAGTCCCCGTACTTCGTCACCGGTCGCGGCACCGACGCCGACTCGATCGAACTCACTCCCTCGGTCTGACGACCCGAAACCCCTCTGGAGACACCCGCATGAACCACGCAGACCTGGTCTTCACCGGTGGCCCGGTGTTCACCGCCGACGCCGCCAGGACCCGGGCCACCGCGCTGGCCGTCACCGGCGAGCGGATCACCGCCGTGGGCCACCAGGAAGTCCGGGAGCTGATCGGGCCCGGCACCGAAGTGGTGGACCTGAAGGGCAGGTTGCTGCTCCCCGGCTTCCAGGACTCGCACATCCACGCGGTGTACGGCGGCACCGAGCTGGCCGAGTGCGACCTGACCGAGACGGTCGGGGTGACGGACTACCTGGACCGGGTCCGGGCCTTCGCCGACGCGCACCCGGACCGGCCGTGGATCACCGGCAGCGGCTGGTCCCTGGAGAGCTTCGAGGGCGGGCTGCCCACCCGGCAGCTGCTCGACTCGGTGGTCGCCGACCGCCCGGTCTACCTGGTCAACCGCGACCACCACGGCGCCTGGGCGAACACCCGGGCGCTGGAGCTGGCCGGGCTGACCAGGGACAGCCCGGACCCGGCCGACGGCCGGATCGAGCGGGAGCCGGACGGCACGCCGAGCGGCGTCCTCCAGGAGGGTGCCACCGCGCTGGTCGCCCGGCTGGTGCCGCCGACCACGGCGGCCGACCGGCTGGCCGGGCTGCTCCGGGCCCAGCAGCTGCTGCACTCGCTCGGCATCACCGGCTGGCAGGACGCGCTGCTCGGCGTCTTCAACGGCCAGCCCGACCCCTCCGACGCCTACCTGGCCGCCGCCCGGGCGGGCAGCCTGACCGCCCGGGTGACCGGCGCGCTCTGGTGGGACCGGGACCGGGGCGCCGAGCAGATCCCCGAACTGGTCGCCAAGCGTGCCGAGTTGACGCACGGGCGGTTCCGGGCCGGTTCGGTGAAGATCATGCAGGACGGCATCGCGGAGAACTTCACCGCCGCGATGACCACCCCCTACCTGGACGGCTGCGGCTGTGCCACCGCCAACTCCGGGCTGAGCTTCGTCGACCCGAAGCTGCTCGGCGGGTACGTCACCGAGCTGGACGCGCTCGACTTCCAGGTGCACTTCCACGCCCTCGGCGACCGGGCCGTCCGGGAGGCCCTGGACGCGGTCGAGGCCGCCCTCGCGGCCAACGGGCAGCGCGGCAACCGGCACCACCTGGCGCACCTCCAGGTGGTGCACCCCGAGGACCTCGGCCGGTTCGCCCGGCTCGGCGCGATCGCCAACATCCAGCCGCTCTGGGCCGCCCACGAGCCGCAGATGGACGAGCTCACCATCCCGTTCCTCGGCCCCGAGCGGGCCGGCTGGCAGTACCCGTTCGGCGAACTGCTGCGCACCGGTGCCACCCTGGCGGCGGGCAGCGACTGGCCGGTGAGCAGTCCCGACCCGCTGGCGGGCATCCACGTCGCGGTCAACCGGGCCGAACCCGGCGCCACCGACGGCCGGGTCTTCCTGCCCGAGCAGCGCCTCGACCTCGGCACCGCGCTCGCCGCCTACACGGCGGGCTCGGCCCACGTGAACGGCACCGACCAGGCGGGCAGCCTGCGTCCGGGCCTGCTGGCCGACCTGGTGGTGCTGGACCGCGACGTGTTCGCCCGTCCGGCGGACGAGATCGCCGAGGCTCGGGTCGAACGTACGTACGTGGGTGGGCAGTTGGTGCACCTGGCCTGAGGCTGAGCGGAGCTGTTCCGGCGTCACCGTCCGACCCTCTGCGGAGTTGTCACCTCTGAGGCTCCGTGGGAGATCCGCTATCTGGAGAGGGACGGTTCTGGAGATGAGAGTTCTGACGCCGCGACTGCTGGTGATCGCTGCCGCGTTCGCGTTGGTGGCCGCCGCCGGGCCGAGTGCCTCGGCGGCGGCCACCGAGCGGCCGGTCGAAACCAATGCCACGGTGGGATTCCTGGCGGGGTTCCCGAAGCCCGGGGTGGCCCCGGACGGTGCGAACGACTGGTCCTGCCGGCCGGGGCCCGCGCACCCGAACCCGGTGGTGCTGGTGCACGGCACCTTCGAGAACATGAACGACAACTGGGGCGGTGCGGCGCCGCTGCTGGCGAACAACGGCTACTGCGTCTACGCCCTCGACTACGGCGGACCGGCGGGCGACCCGATCCAGGGCACCGGCCCGATCGAAGCGAGCGCGGCCCAGCTGGCCGCCTTCGTCGACCGGGTCACGGCCGCCACCGGCGCGGCCAGGGTGGACCTGGTCGGCCACTCGCAGGGCGGCATGATGCCCCGTCACTACCTGAAGAACCTGGGCGGTGCGGCCAAGGTGGACAAGCTGGTCGGGCTGGCCCCGAGCAACCACGGCACCACCTTGCTCGGCCTCACCGGGCCGGCGTCGACGCTCGGCCTGTTGGAGCCCGCCAACCGGTTCCTGCTCGGCCCGGCCTGCCCCGCCTGTGTGCAGCAGGAGCGGGGCTCGGCCTTCCTCACGGCGCTGAACGCCGGCGGCGACACGGTGCCGGGCGTCCGGTACACCGTGATCGCCTCCCGCTTCGACGAGGTGGTGACGCCCTACGACTCGGCCTTCCTGACCGGTCCGGACGTCACCGACATCACCCTCCAGGACGGCTGCCCGCTGGACGCCGCCGACCACCTGGAGATCGCCTACGACCCGGTCGCGCTGACCCACGTGCTCAACGCCCTCGACCCGGCGCACCCCCGCCCGGTCCCGTGCGGGCTGGTGCTGCCGCTGGCCGGCCCGTTGGTCTAATTCGGAGGCCGCGCCGGACGCGGTCGGTGATACTCGCCGGATGATCGTCATCCGCCCCGTACCGGAATCGCCCTCCCTCGACGACTTCACCCTCTGGCCGGTCGGGTCCGGGCCGTCCCCACCGCTCGGCGGCGAGCTGACGTCCGATCAGGTCGGGGCGGTGGTCGCCCGGATCGCCTGCTACAACGAGAGCACCGCCGACGAGAGCCTGGCCGACCCGGTCGCCCGGATGCTGAGCGGGTTGCTCACCGAGGATGCGTTCGTCGTCGCGGGTGGCCTGCGGGTCGAGGACACCGCGACGGGTGTGGTGCTGGAGCCCGGCTGCTGCAACGGTCTGGAGGAGTGGCGGTCCTGGCTGGACATCGAGTTCGGCGAGGAGCCGTGGCTGGGGCACGACCCGACCCCGGGCGCCGAACTGATCGGGACGACGGTCCGCCTGCACCCCGACGCGGGGCAGCCGGGCCCGGTGATCGAACTCCCGCCGGCCGACCTGCTGACGCTGCTGGCCGGTGTCCAGCGCGACCTGCTCGCCTTCCTCGGCCTGCTTGCCAACTGGGCGGACCGCTACGCCCCGGGCTCGGCGGAGGCTCTGGTCGCGGCCTTCGACCGGGCCTTGGAGATCACCGCGGCGGGCACGCGATGACCAGCTTTGTCACTCATCGGGAGCGGGTGCTCGATCCCGCTCTGTCGGTGATGCAGCGGCACCGGGCGCTCTGGATCTGTCTCGCCGTCTTCGCGCCGTACGGGTTCCACGGCACGTACCACCATCTGACGGTCAGTGCCGGGATGCCGCGGGATCTGGAGACCGACCCCGACTCGCTGGTCCGGGCGGTGACCGAGCTCGACCGGGCCAGGGCGCTCTGGCAGGCGGCGGCGGTCCGGTACGCGGAGCGACGCCGCGTGGAGAAACGGGAGTCGGGGCTGCGCACACCGCAGCGGCCGGGGCCCTGGTGGCAGGGCGGCCCGGCGCAGGGCTGCTACGTGGTGGACGTCCTGTGCCACCCCGCCCTCGGCCTGCCGGAGTACGTCCACCGCCAGGTGCTGTTGGCCGAGGGGGCGGAGCTGCCGGGGTGCCCGCAGTGCGGGGACGAGCGGCCGGTGGTGTCACGGTCCACCGGGCACGGGTTCATCGAACTCTGCCCGGGGTGTGCGGCGGTGCGGCGCTCCTGCGCCTGCGGGGTGCGGCACGTGCTGCGGGCCGGCGCGGCGGTCGGCCGGCAGAGCCTGCGGCTGCGGGAGCACCTGACGGAGGACGGACGGCCGCGCGAGACGGACGGGATCGCCGAGCGGATCGCGCAGTTGGAGTTGGTGCCGCCACCGCGGGTCAGCTCGTGGGGTAGCCGGTTTCTTCCAGGTCGTCGGCCAGGTCCGTCAGGGTCAGGTCCGGGTTGAGGGCGCGGATCACCTCGGTGGTGAGCGGGCGGAGGGCCAGGACGTGGCGGACGGCGGGCAGGTCGACCGGGACCTCGTAGTAGTCGGTGGCGAAGTCGGCGTACGCCTCGGCCGAGCGGTCGGTGAGGGACTGGAAGAGCCAGTCGGCGCCGTCCGGGTCGGGGTGGCCGGGCGGGAGGTCGACGGTGCCGGTGTGCCACTGCTCGTCGGTGGTGAGCCGCCAGAGTGCGGCGGTGACGGCCGGGAGGCCGTCGTCGGTGAAGGCGGGCTCCTCGGCGCAGGCGCGGAGCGGTTCGGGGACCTCGTCCAGGACGCCGGGCCAGACCCGGTCCTCCGCGTACGGGCTCATCGGGGACTCGTGGTCGAAGCCGCGCAGGTACGTGCCGGCGGGGGTGAAGGTGACCGTGTACTCGTCGCCGGAGCCGTTCTTCATCGAGGCCAGCTGCTCGTTGGGGGCCCAGTCGGCGTCGAAGGAGAAGTAGCGGTCCGGCCACTCGGGGCAGAGGATCGCGTCCAGCACGGCCAGCGCCCGGCAGTGGTCCCGCAGGACGTCCGGGGCGGGCAGCAGCGGGGCTACATCGTTGGCGGTCATGATGATCATCCAACCGTACGGCTCCGACAGTGCTCGCCCCGGCCCGGCCCCTGCGGTCAGTTGAGGCTGTACGAGGCGGGCGGGGTCCAGGCCGCGCCGAACAGCAGCGCGGCGTCCGGGTCGGTCAGGGTGATCCGGATGCCGACCGTGCCGGCCAGCCCGAGCCGGAGCCGGCTGCGGAACAGGGCGAGCATCGCCGTCAGGCCGTACTTGTTGAGCAGCGAGGTGCGGTAGCAGGCGGTGGTGTCCGGGTCGCAGAGGGCGGCCCTGGCCTGCTGCCGCCCGCCGAGCGGGCGGCCGTGCGGGTCGCAGGGCTCGACCAGGATGCCCGGGTGGCTCCGGACGTGCCGCACCACGGCCGAGTCGGTCGGGGCCCAGACGCCGAGCGCCTGCCCGTCCGGCACCACCCAGGTGGTGGCGGTGGCGGTGGTGCCGTCGGGTTCGAAGGTGGTGATCAACAGGTAGCGCCTGTCGGCGAGTTGGACGCTGGGCCGGCTCATCTCACGCTCCGTCGGTGGTCGGTGCCCGGTCAGTGCTGGTCGGTGTGCGAGATCTCGCGGTACTGCTCGGCGGTCGGGCGGTCGATCTGCCCGCCCGGGCCGAAGTACGCGCGGGAGGCTCGGACCCGGACCTTGGTCAGCAGCCCGGCCCGGGGCGGGAGTTCGGCGGGGGAGTACTGCTCGTGCGCGGTCAGCCGGTGCAACTCGGCCTGCGGCAGCGGCTCGTGGAGTTCGACGAACTCGCCGTGCGGCATCCGCTTGATGATGCCCGTCTCCCGGCCGTGCAACACCTTGTCCCGGTCCCGCCGTTGGAGCCCGAGGCACCAGCGCTTGGTGATCAGGAAGACCGCGACCGGCACCACGAACACCCCGACCCGGACCGCCCGGGTGATGCCGTCCAGCGAGAGGTGCAGGTGGGTGGCGAACAGGTCGTTGCCACCGGCGGCCAGCAGCACCAGGTAGAGGCTGATCCAGGCCGCGCCGAACGCGGTCCGCACGGGCGCGTTCCGGGGGCGGTCCAGCAGGTGGTGCTCGCGCTTGTCCTGGGTGATCCAGCTCTCGACGAACGGGTAGATCGCGATCGCGCCGAGCACCAGCGGGAAGGCCAGGAAGGGGATCAGGATGCCGAGGTTGAGGGTGTGGCCCCAGAGGCCGACCTCCCAGCCCGGCATGATCCGGATCAGCCCCTCGGCGAAGCCCAGGTACCAGTCCGGCTGCGCGTCGGTGGAGACCTGGTCGGGGCGGTACGGGCCGTACGCCCAGATCGGGTTGATGGTGGCGATCGCGGAGATCATCGCGATGATGCCGAAGACCAGGAAGAAGAAGCCGCCGGCCTTGGCCATGTAGACCGGCATCAGCGGCATGCCGACGACGTTCTGCTCGGTCCGGCCGGGCCCGGCCCACTGGGTGTGCTTGTGGTGGAAGACCAGGATCAGGTGGGCCACCAGCAGGCCCACGATGACGCCCGGGATCAGCAGCACGTGCAGGGTGAAGAAGCGCGGCACGATGTCGGTGCCGGGGAACTCGCCGCCGAACAGGAACATCTGCGCGTAGGTGCCGACCAGCGGCAGCGCGAGGAGGGAGCCCTCGACGAAGCGGATGCCGGTGCCCGACAGCAGGTCGTCGGGAAGGGAGTAGCCGAACAGGCCGTCCAGCAGCCCGAGGAACAGCATCAGGAAGCCGAACACCCAGTTGACCTCGCGCGGCTTGCGGAACGCGCCGGTGAAGAACACCCGCATCATGTGCACGAACATCGCCGCCACGAACACCAGCGCGGCCCAGTGGTGGATCTGACGGATCAGCAGGCCGCCGCGCACCTCGAAGCTGATCTGCAGGGTGGAGGCGTAGGCCTCCGACATCGGTATGCCGTTCAGTGGCAGGTACGGGCCGTGGTAGACCACCTCGGCCATGCTCGGCTTGAAGAACATCGTCAGGTAGACGCCGGTCAGCACGATGACGATGAAGCTGTAGAGGCAGATCTCGCCGAGCATGAAGGACCAGTGGTCCGGAAAGACCTTGCGGAGATTGGTCCGGGCGAGCGTGTAGACGCCCAGTCTGCCGTCCAGCCAGTCCGCCGTGCGGCGCCCCGAGTTCTGACGGGTGGTCATGGCACTCCCCTTGTGCGCGATCCGTGCAGCAGGTTGAAACGGGGACTGCCCCCCGGTTCTGGGCGCTACTCTAGCAGTAGTGGGGAGTCATCCCCGTTTCAGTGACTGACTAAGGTGGATCCATGACGGATCAGCAGGCCACGCCCCGCCGGCGGGACGCCCGGCGCAACCGCGAGGCACTGGTCGAGGCGGCGGCCGAGCTCTTCGCCCAGCAGGGGCTGACCACCCCGCTGGACCTGATCGCCCGCCGCGCGGGCGTCGGCAACGCCACGCTCTACCGGCACTTCCCGACCCGGGAGGACCTGATCGGCGAGGTGTTCGCCACGGCGGGTTCGGTGCTGGCCGAGGCCGGCGAGCAGGCGCTCGCGGGCGAGGACGCCTGGGCCGAGATCGAGCGGTACTTCGCCCGGATCTTCGAACTGGTGGCGGCCAACCGGGGGTTCAACGACCTGGTGACGATGGCGATCCCCAGCGTCCCGGCGCTGGCCGAGATGAGCCACCGCAACGCCGCCACCGTCACCGCCCTGATGGTCAGGGCCCAGAAGCAGGGCAGCATGCGGCTGGACGTGGTCCCGATGGACCTGCTGTTCCTGCTCGGCCCGCTCTGCCGGGCCGTCCCGGCCGCCGACGACCTGCGCCCCGGCCTGTGGCGCCGGTACCTGGCCCTGCTGCTGGCCGGGTTCCACACCAGGGCCACCGATCCGATGGCCGAACCCCCGGTCGGCGAGGAGCAGTTGGACCAGCTCTTCGCCGGGCTCTGGGAGGCCGAGGGCTGACCGGACGGTGGTGGGGCCGCCCGGTCCGCACCGGGTGGCGGGTCACTCGCCCGCGTAGGCCCGCTCCAGCGCGGCGAGGTCGATCTTGACCATCGTGAGCATCACCTCGGTGGTGCGCCGGGCCTTCTCCGGGTCCGGGTCGGCGACCATGTCGATCAGGGCGGTCGGCACCACCTGCCAGGACACCCCGTACCGGTCCTTCAGCCAGCCGCAGGCGACACCGTGGCCGCCGTCCTCGGTGAGCCGGCTCCAGTAGTGGTCGATCTCCGCCTGGTCGGCGCACGGGATCTGGAACGACACCGCCTCGGTGAAGCGGAACTCCGGCCCCCCGTTCAGGCCGACGAACTTCTGCCCGTTCAGTTCGAACTCGACCGTCACCACCGAACCGGCCGGGCCGGGACCGGCCTCGGTGTAGCGGGTGATCCGGCCGAGCCGGGAGTTCGCGAAGACCGACAGGTAGTACCGGGCGGCCTCCTCGGCCTGGCCGTCGAACCACAGACAGGTGGTGAAGCGGTCGTCGCTGCGCATACCGGTGCCCTTCCGACTGGCCTGCCGGTACCCCTTCTGACGCAGGGCCTTCGAGCGCACGCGGCCGGCGGGTGCTGCGCCGGATCCGGCGCCCGAAAAGTGAGCATAGGACCGGATCGGCACGCCCCAGGGGGACGACGCGCGGGGTCAGCCGAGGCCGGTCGGCCGGGGGGCGGGCAGGGCGGCGCAGAGCCGGTCCAGCTCCTGCTCGGTGTTGTAGTAGTGCACCGAGGCCCGCAGCACCGACTCCAGGCCGCGCTCGGCCAGGTCCCAGCGGGCCTGACCGACCGTCGACACCGAGAGGTTGATCCGCTGCGCCCGCAGCTCGCGGAGCAGGTCGGGGCTGTCGTGGCCGTCGACGGTCAGGCTGACGATCCCGCACTGCCGCACACCCCGGTCGTGCATCCGTACACCGGGCAGTGCCCGGAGCCGCTCGCGCAGGCCCTCCGCCAGCTCGGTGATCCGCTGTTCGATCGCGGGCAGCCCGAGGTCGAGGGCGTAGTCCACCGCGACCCCGAGCCCGATCCGGCCGGCCACCCCGTTCTCCCAGCTCTCGAACCGGCGGGCGTCGTCCCGGACCCGGTAGGAGTCCGGGCCGGTCCAGACCGCCGACTGCAGGTCGAGGAACGGCGGCTCCAGACTCTCCAGCAGCCGTTCCGAGCAGTACAGGAAGCCGGTGCCGCGCGGCCCGCGCAGGTACTTGCGGCCGGGGGCGGTGAGCAGGTCGCAGCCGATCTCCCGGACGTCCAGCGGCAGTTGGCCGACCGACTGACAGGCGTCCAGCAGGTATCTGACCCCGGCGGCCCGGGCCACCTCGCCGATCTCGGCCGCCGGGTTGACCAGCCCGCCCTGGGTCGGGACGTGGGTGACGCCGATCAGCTTCACCCGCTCGTCGATCAGCTCGCGCAGCGCCGGTACGGAGATCTGCCCGTGCTCGTCGTCCGGCACCACCTCGACCCGGACGCCGTACCGCCGGGCGGTCTGCAGGTAGGCGATCGCGTTGCTGGCGTACTCCGAGCGGCCGGTCAGGATCCGGTCGCCGGGCTGCCAGCGCAGCCCGTGGAAGGCCATGTCCCAGGCCCGGGTGGCGTTCTCCTGGAGCGCGATCTCGTGCGGACCGGCGCCGATCAGCCGGGCCAGCGCGTCGTAGACGTGCTCGATCCGGTCGGTCTCGGCGAGGGCGGCCTCGTAGCCGCCGCCCTCCTCCTCCAGTCGCAGGTGGTGCACCACCGCGTCCACCACCTGACGCGGTGGCAGGGCCGAGCCGGCGTTGTTGAGGTGGGTCACGTTCGTGCAGCCCGCCGTGTCCCGCCGGGCCCGTTCGACGTCGATCGGCACTGTCGCCTCCCTGTGATCCACCGTTGCGTCCACCCTACGCAGCGGTGGTCGGGTGCGCCGGTGGGTTCCACGCGTTGCCGGCCGGTCGCTGCGCGTCTCGACCCGGCATCGGCGGGCAGGCGGGGAGAATGTCCGAGATGCGAGCGATCCTGTCCGCGAACGTACGCCGGTACCTCCGCGACCCGGTGGTCCACCTGACCGTCCGGGCCACCCTCGCGGCCACCCTCGCCTATGCCGTGGCCGTGCGGCTGAGCACCGAGCCCGCGCCGCTCACCGCTCCGCTGACGGCGCTGCTGGTGGTCCAGGTGACCGTCTACTCGACCCTGACCACCAGCATCCGCCGGGTGAACTCGGTGGTGGTGGGCGTGCTGATCGCGATCGGCTTCAGCGCGGTGATGGGGCTCAGCTGGTGGAGCCTCGGGCTGATCATCCTGGCCTCGCTGACGGTCGGTCAGTTCGTCCGGGTGGACGAGTTCGTCAACGAGGTGGCGATCAGCGCGATGCTGGTGCTGGGGGTGACCCGGCTCGCCACCCAGGCCTGGGACCGGGTGCTGGAGACCCTGATCGGCGCCGGCGTCGGTCTGCTGTTCAATCTGCTGTTCGCGCCCCCGGTCTGGCTCGACACGGCCGGCGAGTCGATCGAGGACCTGGCCCGCCGGGCCCGCCACCTGCTGCTGCGGCTCGCCGAGCAGCTGCACGGACCGACCGAGGTGGACCTGGCCGCCGCCCGGCTGCACGAGGCGCGGGCGCTGGACCAGGCGATCGCCGAGGTGGACGCCGCCCTGCGGCAGGCCGAGGACAGTCTGCGGTTCAACCCCCGGATCTCCGAGGGGCTGCTCTCCCGGCTGGTGCTGCGCACCGGGCTGGACACCCTGGAGATCTGCGTCGTGGTGATCCGGGTGCTGGCCCGCTCGCTCACCGACCTGGCCAAGCGGCGCACCGGCGAGCAGGCGCTGTTCCCGCCGGACGTGGCGCTCGCGCTGGAGGAGCTGTTCGCCCACGTGGGCGGCGCGCTGGTGAGCTTCTCGGTGCTGGTCACCACGCAGGTCAGCCGCAACGCCGAGGCCGCCGAGCGGCGGCTGGCCGACGAGCTCAGCGCGGCCCTGGCCAGCCGGGAGAACCTCGCCCGGCTGCTGCTGGACCAGGTGCGGCAGCACCCCGACGCCTGGCAGCTGCACGGGTCCCTGCTGGCCGAACTGGACCGGATACTGGACGAGCTGGACCTCGAACACCGCTCCCGCCGCCTGATGGAGGAGCTGGACCGGGCGACCGTGGCCAGGAGCGAGCGGCTCACGCCGCTGTACCGGCTGCGCAGGCTGGTCCGGGGCTGACCCGCCGCCCGGTGGCCGGCGGGGACAATCCGATCGGATCCTGAATCAACCCAACGCGGCGGCCGACACCGATTGGTGAACTTTCGTCGACGGTATCCGGCCGGACCCGGCCCGTCCGTTCTCCCGGACCGCCGCCCGAAGACCCGGCCGACCTGCGGTCTTGTCCACGGCCGGGGTGTACCGGGGGACCGACGGACCGGACGGGTGCGATCGATGCCTTGTTGCGGAGGGGAGTGCCACTTCCTACGGTCGTCACCATGAGTATCCCCACGGAGTCAATCGGTAGCATCCCGCGCCCGCGTGCCCTGCAGCAGGCACTGACCGAGCACGCCGAAGGGCGGCTGAGCGCGGCGGATCTGACGAAGCTTCAGGAGCAGGCGACGGCCGACACGCTGGCCGCCCTCGAGAAGCTGGGCTGCCCCGTCCTGGTGGACGGGGAGCAGGCCAAGCCCAGCTTCGTCACCTACCCCCTGGCGGGGCTGACCACCCTCGACCCGGACGGCGCGGTCATCCCGTTCGCCGACGGCCACACCCGGCAGCTGCCGAAGCTGACCGCCGGGCCGTTCCGCTACCAGGTCGGCGCGGAGAGCTATCTGCGGGGCGCCCAGCGGCACACCACCCTCCCGGTCAAGCAGGCGGTGATCGCCCCGTCCGCGCTCAGCCTGCTCTACCCGGCCGACGCGATCGCCGGCTACTCGCGGGAGGCGTTCCTGACCGACCTGGCGAACGAGGCCGAGGCCGACATCCGGGGCTGCCTGGACGCGGGTGCGCACGCGGTCCAACTCGACTTCACCGAGGGCCGGTTGTCGCTCAAGCTCGACCCGTCCGGATCGGTGCTGGACGACTTCATCGCGCTCAACAACGAGGTGCTCGGCCGGTTCGACGAGGAGCAGCGCTCGCGGCTGGGCGTGCACACCTGCCCGGGCGGCGACCACGACTCCACCCACAGCCTGGACGTCGACTACGCCGACCTGCTGCCCAAGCTGTTCCGGCTCAAGGTCGGCAACTTCTACGTCCAGCTGGCCGGCGAGGCGGACCCGGACCGGGTGCTCGGCATCATCGCCGAGCAACTCCGGCCGGGCATCCGGGTGTTCATCGGGGTGACCGACCCGATCGACCCCGTGGTGGAGACCCCGGAGCAGGTCCGTGACCGGGTGCTGGCGGCGGCCCGGTACATCCCGGTGGACCAGCTGGGCACCACCGACGACTGCGGCTTCGCGCCGTTCGCGGACGACACCTCCACCTCCCGCGAGCTGGCGTTCGCCAAGATCTCGGCCCGGGTGCAGGGCACCGCGCTGGCGGCGGCGGCGCTCGGCCTCTGAGCCGTCGGTCGCCGAACCGCCCCCGGTGGCCCGCCCGTTCGGGCGGGTCACCGTCGGTGCGTCTCGGGCGGGTCACCGTCGGTGGGTCAGCGCCGGGTGCGGAGCCAGTCGGCCAGGGCCGCCAGGCCCGCCTCCGGGTCGCGCCGGCCGAGGCCGATCCGGAACCGGTCGGTGGGCGTGGGCGTCAGCTCCGAGTGGTAGATGCTCGCGGGCAGCAGCAGGACGCCGGCCTCCTGGACCAGCCGGGTGCAGAAGGTCTCCACGCCCTCGGCGCCCAGGTAGCGCGGGTAGGCGACGCAACCGCCGTCCGGGGCCCGCCAGTCGAAGAGTTCGGGGAAGTCGGCGAAGAACGCGTCGAAGACCGGCAGGTTGGCCGCCAGCAGCGCCCGGTTCCGGTCCAGGATGGTGCTGCGGGCCTTCAGGGCGATCCGGGCCAGCACCTCGCTCGGGGCCGAGTTGCAGATCGTGGTGTAGTGCTTGGCCCGCTCCAGCCGGGACCTCAACTCCCGGTCGCGGCAGACGATCCAGCCGATCCGCAGGCCGGGCAGGCCGAGCGACTTGGACGTCACGTTCAGCGAGAGCGCGCTCGGCGAGAGGTCGGCGGCCTGCGGGAGGGTCCGGTCCCGGTCGCGCTCCAGGCCCCGGTAGACCTCGTCGCTGAACAGCCGGATGCCGCGCTCGTCGCAGAGCTGCGCCAGGGCGGCGAAGTCGGCGGCGTCGATCACCTTGCCGGTGGGGTTGTTGGGGAAGTTGACCGACAGCACCCGGGTGTTCGGGCGCAGCGCAGCCCGGACCAGGTCGAGGTCCAACGTCCAGTCCCGGTCCGGGTCCAGGGCGACGCCGGTGACCTCGCAGAGGGCGAGCGGGACGGTCTCGGCGGCCTGGTAGTTCGGGGTGACCACCACGGCGTGGTCGTCCGGGCCGAGCAGCACGTTCATCGCCAGGTAGAGCGCCTCCTCGGCGCCGGCGAAGCAGATCACGTCCTCCGGACCCGCCTCCCGGTGGTCGGCCGCGATCGCCGCGCGCAGGCCCGGGTCGCCGAAGGTCTCGGTGTAACCCAGGGCGAGGTGCTCGAAGGCTTCGCGGTCGCCGTCGTCGGCGAGGGCGAGCAGCTCGCCCATGGTCATGGTCTGGGCGTCGGAGGCGGTCAGGTGGTGCCGGGCGGTGAACTCCCAGCGGGAGAAGTGGGTTTCGAGTCGGAAGTCGGGCAGTCGGGTCATCGCGCCAGTCCTTCGGAGGGGGTGGACCTGAGCTCGGTCAGCAGGGCGTAGACGGTGGACCGGGAGATCCCGAGCGCCTCGGCGACGGCGGGGGCGGCCTTGCGGACGGCGAACACCCCGGCCTGGTCCAGCTCGGCCAGCACGGCCAGCCGGTCCTGCCGGGTGAGCCGCTCGACCGGGCGGCCGTGCTCGCGGACGTAGCCGCCGACGGCGTGCTGGATCCGCTCGGACCAGTCCTGTTCGAACAGCGGCTCCGGCCGGTGCACGGTGGGTGCCCCGAAGGCGGACAGCACGGCGGCGGCCTTCTCCAGCGGGGTGCGGTCGAGGTTGACGCAGAGCACGGCGGCGGCCCGGCCGTCCCCGTCGCGCAGCACGGCGCTGACCGAGGACAGCCGCCGGCCGTCCGCGAGCAGCTTCTCGTACGGCCCGTAGACGTCCCGGGCCGCCGGGTCCAGCGCTTCCAACTCGCCCAGCAGGGACGGGTCGCCCGCCCGGCGGGAGCCCAACGGGTGCCAGATCTCCAGCACCCGGTCGGTGTCCGGGTCGTGCAGCACCACCTCGGCGTACGGGCCGAGCAGCAGTGCGACGGCCTCGCACACCGGGCCCCACATCCGTACCCGGGGGTCCTCCGTGGTCTTGGTCATTCCTGGACTGTACGTCTGACCTGGACGGATCGTCCAGCGGCGCGCCGGGCGATCAGGTGCTCGGCCACCAGCAGGTTGACCAGCCAGGCCGACCAGGCCCCGCTGGTGTACGCCTGCTCGAACGGGACCCCGGCCGCTGCGCCGGCCATCAGCCAGAGCCGGAAGGTCACCCCGGTGAAGACCAGCGCGTACGAGCGGATCATCCAGACCCGGTGCCCGGCCACCCGGCCACAGCGGATCGCGCCGAACGCTGCGCCGGTGGTGACCAGCACCGCGACGGCCAGCCCGGCGAACCCGGCCGGGGCGATCGGCGGGTACAGGCCGTTCGGTACCAGCAGCAGCCCGCCCACCGCCGTCGCCAGCGCGCCCAGCAGGTAGACCCGGCCGACGAACCGGTGCACGGCCGGGCGACGGGCCCGCAGCCGGGGCAGGAACTGCCAGGGCCCCAGCAGCAGGGCCGTCACCGCCCCGCCGACGTGCAGGGTGAGCGGGACCAGGTGGGCCAGGTAGGTGGCCCGCTGCTCCGGCAGGAAGGTCTCCGGGTCCAGGGTCAGGTAGCGGGCGGACAGCAGGGCGATCGCGGTGGCCAGGAAGGTGACGGTGAGCCAGCCGGAACGGCGGAGCAGGGCGGCGGAGTTCATGGCCCGGAGGCTAGGCGGCGGGCGCCGCCCCGGGCGTCCCCCCGCCGAGGTGGCCGGAGTACCCCCAGCGGGCGATGTGCCCGGCCCGGCGGCTCGCTACCGTACGGCTCATGACGGCCCTGACCCGAAGGCTCGCCCTCGGCAGGGGCTGGCGCACGCCGGGCGCTGCGGTGCCGGACGTGCTGCTCGCCCTCGCCTTCCTGCTCGCGATGACGGCCGAACGCCTGCTCACCGCACCGGAGTTGCCCGCACTGCTGCCGGGCGTGGTGATCGCCGGTTCGCTCGCCTGGTGGCGCCGGGCCCCGCTGACGGCGTATCTGCTCGGCACCGCCGCACTGGCCGTGGAGGCGCAGACCGTGCTGCCCGGCCCGCTGTCGCCGTACGCCAACCTGATCGGCCTGTACGCGCTCGGCCGGTACGCGACCCGGGCCCGGGCCCGCTGCGGTCCGGTGGTGGTGCTGGTCGGCATGGCCGGGTACTTCGGCGACCCGGCGGTGCCGGCCGGGGTGCTGCTGCCCTGGCTGCTGGTCTGGGCGCTGGGCTACGCCACCGCCCGGCGGCAGGAGGAGCGGGCGGTCGCCCGGCAGCGGCTCCGGCAGCGGGTGGCGGAGCAGGAACGGGCCCGGATCGCCCGGGAGTTGCACGACATCGTCGGCCACACCCTGAACCTGATGCTGGTCCAGGCCGGGGCGGCCCGGCGGGTCCTGCCACGCGATCCGCAGCAGACCGTCGAGCTGCTGTCGGGCCTGGAGCACACCGGCCGCGAGGCGCTCGACGAACTGGACCGGGTGCTCGGCCTGTTGCGCCGCAACGGCCCACCGGACGAACCGGACCCGCAACCGAGCCTGCAGCCGGGGCTGGCCGACCTGCCCCGGCTGGTCGGACGGCTGGAGCAGGCCGGGCTCCGGGCCACCGTCCGGATGGCCGCCGGGGCCCGCCGGCTGCCGCGCACCCTCGACGTGTCGGCGTACCGGATCGTGCAGGAGGCCCTCACCAACACGGTCAAGCACGGGCGGGCCGACACGGTCGAGATCACCGTCGACCGGAGCCCGGAACAGCTGGACATCCTGGTCCTGGACAGCGGGCGCGGCGCGCCCGGCGGGTACGTCCCGGGCCGGGGGCTGCTGGGGATCGCCGAGCGGGTCGCGATGTTCGGCGGCAGCGTCGAGCACGGCAGCGTGGGACAGCCCGGCGGGGGTGAAGGGGGCGGCTTCCGGCTGCGGGTGACGCTCCCGGTCGGGTGAGCATCCGGGTGCTGCTGGCCGACGACGACGCCCTGCTGCGGGCCGGGATCGCCCTGGTGCTCGGTACCGAGGACGGGATCGAGGTGGTCGGCCAGGCCGCCGACGGGCTGCAGGCGGTCGAGCTGTCCGCGGCGCTCGCCCCGGACCTGGTGCTGATGGACGTCCGGATGCCCGGCGTCGACGGTGTCGAGGCGACCCGGCGGATCGTCGCGGCCGGACTGCCGGTCAAGGTCCTGGTGCTGACCACCTTTCACCACGACGAGTACGTCTGGGGCGCGCTGCGGGCCGGGGCCGACGGCTTCCTGCTCAAGCGCGCCTCACCGGAGCGGCTGGTGGACGCCGTGCGGACGGTGGCCGCCGGCCAGGCCCTGCTGGACCCGGCGGTCACCCGCGATCTGCTCACCCACCTGGTGGCCCGGGCGCCGGAGCCGCCGCCCCGGGCCGACCGGCGCCTGGAGCAGCTGACCGCCCGGGAGCGGCAGGTGCTGCGGCTGGCGGCCGAGGGGCACTCCAACGCGGAGATCGCGGACGCCCTGGTGCTCGCCGAGTCCACCGTGAAGACCCACATGAAGCGGGTGGTCGCCAAGACCGGCGCCCGGGACCGCGCCCAGGCGGTTGCCATCGCCCACCGCGGCGGCCTGATGGCGACCCCGGGCCCGGCCGGCTGAGCTCAGGCGGGCAGCTGCTCGGCCACCAGCTCGGCGAACTCCTCCGGGGTGATGATCCGGACGCCGAGCTCCTCCGCCTTGGCGCGCTTGGAGCCGGCCTTCTCGCCCGCTACCAGCAGGGTGGTGCGCTTGGAGACCGAGGAGGACGCCTTGCCGCCGGCCCGCTCGATCAGCTCGTTCATCTCGTTCCGGGAGAGCTCGCCGAGGGCGCCGGTCATCGAGCCGGTGACCACCACGGCCTGGCCGGAGAGCGGGCCCGCCGGGGTGTCGTCGTCGGCGGCCGGGGCGGCGACGGCGGTCGGCTCGGTCTCCGCGACGCCGACCTGCTGCGCGATCAACTTGTCCAGCAGCGGCGCGAGTTCGGCCAGCTCGGCGACGATCACCCGGGCCTTCTCGGTGCCGATGCCGGGCACCCCGGCCAGGGTGTCCTGGTCGGCGGCCCGGATCGCGGCCATGTTGCCGAAGTGCGCGGCGATCCGGCGCGACATGGTCCGCCCGGTGCCCCGGACGCCGAGGGCGCAGAACACCCGGCCCAGCGGCTGGTGGCGGGCGGTCTCCAGGGCGGCGAGCAGGTTGTCGGCGCTGGTGTCGCCCATCCGCTCCAGGGTGAGCAGCTGCTCCCTGGTCAGGGTGAACAGGTCGGCCAGGTCGGCGACCAGGCCGGACTCGACCAGCTGGACCGCCCGGGAGCCGCCCAGGCCCGCGATGTCCAGCTGGTCGCGGGCGGCGGCGTACCGGATCGACGCGACCGCCTGGCAGCCCCGGCCCTGGACGCAGCGCCAGCGCTGCTCCGAGGTGTCGATGTCGCCGCCGCAGCGGGGGCAGACCTCGGGGAAGACGATCGGCTGCTCGGCGCCGGTGCGCTGGTCGACCAGCGGCGCCTCCACCCGGGGGATCACGTCCCCGGCCCGGTAGACGAAGACCTGATCGCCCGTCATCAGTCCGCGCCGGGTGATGTCGGCGGGGTTGTGCAGGGTCGCGTAGGTGACCGTGACGCCGTCGATCAGCACCGGCTCCAGCACCGCGCGGGGCGCGATGATGCCGGTGCGGCCGACGTTCCACTCCACCTCCAGCAGGCGGGTGACCTTGTGCTGGGCGGGCAGCTTGCGGGCCACCGCCCAGCGCGGCGCGCGGGAGCCCGCCCCGGCCTGCCGCTGGTCGGCGGCGGAGTCCGCCTTGACCACCACGCCGTCGATGCCGAACGGCAGCACCGGCCGGAGCGCGGCGATCTCGTCGATCCGCTGCTGCACCTGCTCGACCGTCGCGCAGTGCTGCGGCCCGGCCTCGGTGCCCGCGGCCGTGTTCGCACCCAACTCGGCGATCCGGGCCAGTAGTTCACTGTGCCCGAGCCCGTCAAGACCGACGGCGTCGTAGGCGAACAGGGTCAGCTCGACCCGGTACGGCCGGTCCTTGGCCCGCAGGGTGCCGGCCGCGCCGCTGCGCGGGTGCGCGAACGGGGCCGCGCCGTGCGCGGTGCGGGTCTCGTTGGCCAGCTCGAACTGCTCGTGGGTGAGCAGCACTTCACCGCGCAGCTCCAGATCCAGCGGCTCGGTCAGGGTGGCCGGAAGACCGAGCACGGCGTCGGCGGAGTGGGTGATGTCCTCGCCCGCCAGGCCGTCGCCCCGGGTGAGCAGCTGGACCAGCCGCCCGGCCCGGTAGCGGGCCGCCACCGCCAGGCCGTCCAGCTTCGGCTCCACGCACCAGCCGTCGACCGGGTGCCCGAGCCGGCGCTCCAGACCGGCCGCCCAGCCGCCGAACTCCTCGGCGGAGAAGACGTTGTCCAGCGAGAGCATCGGCACCGAGTGCGGGACGTCGCCCTCGACCGCGCCGCCGGCCACCTTGCCGGTCGGCGAGTGCTCCAGCGCCTCGCCCGGGTGGGCGAGTTCGTACGCCTCGATGGCCCGCACCAGGGCGTCGTACTCGTCGTCGCCCAGCGGCGTCGAACCGTCGTCGTAGTAGGCCGCGGCCGCCCGGACGGCGGTGTCCACGGCGTCGGCGTAGGCGGTGGGAGAGGCGAGGGTGGCTGCGTCCGTCATACCCACATTCTCTCGCTCCGCACTGACATCGCCGGTGGTCCGGGCGCGGTCACAGCCGTGCGCACTGGCCCGTCCGGGCGCCTCCGACGGTGTTGGGCGCACCGCCGTCGCCGGGCGGCGGGGTGTTGCCCGTGCAGTGCAGGGATCCGCCGACGGTGTTGGCACCGACCGTCGCCCCACCCTGGTTGGAGGACAGTTGGACCGATCCGGAGATCCGGTTGCCGAGGCAGCCGTGCCCGGCCGGGTCCCCGATGAGTACCGAGCCGGCGGAGTCGGCCGCGGCCACCGAGCCGGTCAGGGTGCTGTCGCAGACGCCGAGGTGGGCGGCGCCGCGTGCGGTGATGCTGCCGAGGGTCGAGTGGCCGACGAACAGCGTGGCCCCGGGCTCGACCAGGACGGCGTCGGCGGTCGCGTCCAGCAGGCAGGTGCTGGGCCCGGTCGCCACCACCGAGCCGACCTGGCCGGTGAGGGTCCGGGCGCAGCCGACCCGCTGGGTGATGCTCACGGGCGGACCGGGCCGGTAGGCGGTGTCGCCCGGGTAGCCGGCGGTGACGGTGTGCGTGCCGGGCAGCAGTCCGTCCCGGCTGATCCGGGTGAGCGCGCAGTTCGGGCCGCCGCCGGGGGAGAGGGCGCCGGTGCCGATCGGGGTGGCACCGTCGGTCAGGGCCACGGTGCCGGTCGGCGGTCCGGCCGGCGCGATGCCGGGTGCGGCCGGGCAGACGGTGGCGGTGAAGGTCACCGGGCTGCCGAAGGGGGCCGGGTCAGCAGAGGAGGTAAGGGTAGTGGTGACGGGGCGTCGGCTGGTGTTCAGCAGGACCGAGACGGCGCTGTCGTTGCCGACGGCGAGGTCGGGCCGGCCGTCACCGTTGAGGTCGCCGACCACCGGCCGGCCGCCGAACGCGGCTACCCGGTACGTCTGTTGGGGCTGGAAGGTGCCGTCGCCGTTACCCGGCAGCACGGCCGCCCGGGAGTCGTCCCCGGTGGCGACCAGGTCGGCCCGGCCGTCCAGGTCGAAGTCCCCGGTGGTGATCGAGCCGGGGAAGTCGCCCATCGGGACGACCGTCGGTGTGCCGAAGCCGCCGTTGCCGTCGCCGAGCAGGATGTTCACCGCGTCGGCCGTAGCGGCCGTCACCGCCAGGTCGGGCCGGCCGTCACCGTTGAGGTCGGCGGCCGTCAGGCCGAGCGGGGTCGAGCCGGTGGGGTGGCCGAGCGCGGGTCCGAAGCCGCCGCTGCCGTCGCCGCGCAGGACGAACACCGCCCCGGCGCCGAAGCCGCCGTCGTCGGTCACCGCGAGGTCGAGGTGTCCGTCCCGGTCGAGGTCCACCAGGACGAGGTCGGTCGGCTTGGCGCCCACCCGGTGGATCTGCTGCGGCCGGAGGGTGCCGTCGCCGTTGCCCAGCAGGACCGACACCGTCCCGTCGTTGCCGTTCGCGGTCACCAGGTCGGGCCGGCCGTCCTGGTTCAGGTCGCCGGTCGCCAGCCCGACGGGATGTGCCCCGGCGGCGAACTCGCGCGAGGGCTGGAAGGTGCCGTCGCCGTTGCCGAGCCGCAGCTCGACCGCGCCGACGTTGCTGACGGGGTGTCCGCCGGTGGCGACGGCCAGGTCGATCCGGCCGTCCCCGCTGAAGTCGCCGGTGACGATCCGGGACGGGGAGTCGCCGACCGGCGAGGTGTCCGGGGCGCCGAAGCCGCCGTCCCCCCGGGCGGTGAAGACCGAGACGCTGTTCTCGTCGTTGTTGACCGCGACCAGGTCGAGGCGGCCGGTGCCGTGGAAGTCCCCCAGCGCGATCTCGAAGGGGTAGTGACCGGCCCGGTAGGAGACCGTGGGGGCGAACAGCCCGCCGTCGGGCTCCGCCGACAGCGCGGGGACCGGGCCCGCCACCAGGCCCGCGGCGCCCAGGGCTGCCACCAGTACCGCACGCAGCGGCACACCGATCCTGCTCATCCGGCTCTCCTCCCGGCCAGCGGCCGACCGGTTGCCCCGGCCGTCACCGGTTCTGATGGTCCGTCAGAACGGTGGTGCGGGTGCGGACGACACTCCGGCCGGTGGTCCGCCGGTCATCCGCGACCGGGCCCGGGTTGGTGACGCTGGGTAGTCGAAAGGGGAGAGAAGCCCCCCTCTTTCCGGGTCTTGCGCGCAGTTGATTCCCTGCTATTGGTCAAAGGTCGGTCAAGTGTATTAATGATCCCTTTTCCGTCGGGTACAGTTCCTGCATGGGACATCGTGAGGACCTGCTGGAGGGCGCCAAGCGGTGCCTTATCGAAAAGGGTTACGGCCGTACGACAACTCGAGACATCGTCGCGGCTTCCGGAGCCAACCTGGCGTCCATCGGTTATCACTACGGATCGAAGGAGGCGCTGCTCAACGCCGCCCTCCTGGAGGCGCTGGACGACACCGGCGGGGAGTACCAGCCGACCTCGGTCGAGGACCCGCGGCCCGGTGCCGATCCGCTCGAGCGGTTCGAGGCGGCCTGGGGGCAGATCGTCGAGAAGTACGCCACCCGCCGGCAGCTGCTGCTGGCCAGCTTCGAGGTGTTCGCGCAGGTGGACAGGGTCCCCGAGCTGCGAGCGGCGCTGGCCGACGGCATCCAGCAGGGGCGCGAGTCGATGGCCGAGCTGTTCCAGAGCATCGCCGGCGAGAGTGCCGAGCCGCTCGACGCGGAGCGGCAGAACGCGATCGGTTCGTTCTACCAGGCGCTCGCCACCGGCGTGATGGCCCAGCTCCTGGTGGATCCGGACCGGGCCCCCTCGGCCCGTGACCTGACCCTGGCGCTGCGCACCATGGTGAACTGGCACACCGCGCTCCTCCCGGAGCCCCAGCCCGCCCAGATCTGAGCCTCCCGAATCCGCTCCGAAATACCCGGGAAAAACAATTCGGAGAATGTCGAAATGACCGGCGGTCGAGTATTCCTCGACCGCCGGTTCACGTTTTCCGGCGCTGTTCCCCGAGAGGTGGTCAGATGCGGTGCAGAACGAATTCGTCGGTGGTCTCGCCCTTGAAGAGCAGATCGGGACGGCCACTCAGCGTGTAGTCCCCGTGCGGGGTGACCAGCACGTCGGTGGGCAGCCGCTCGGGCCACGGCTGGACGCGCTGGATCTCGTGCGCGGCGTCCCAGTGCCGGTCGGTCGGACGGAGCACGATCACCGCGTCCACGCCCTCCGGGTTCGCCAGGTCGTTGCTGACCACCAGCAGGGTGCCGTCCGGGCGCAGGGCGATCGAGTCGCCGCCGACGATCGGACGGTCCAGGGTGACGGCGTGGGCCTGGTGCGGGGCCTTCAACGGGATCCGGACCAGCTGGCCGGTGCTGTACTGCAGGGTCAGCAGGAAGCCGGCCGGGTGCAGCAGCAGGCCGATCACACCGGCGCCGGTGCCGAGCTGCCAGCCGGGCGAGATCACCGAGGTGTCGGCCAGCACGGAGGCGTGGCCGTCGGTGGTGACCTTGTAGATCTTGTTGGCGGCGGGGTCGCTGACGTACGCGGTGCCGTCCTTGTCGATGGCGACCCGGTCGGCGGCGTGCATCGGCTCGTCACCGATGCTGAGGTCCACCAGGAACAGCTGGCGGCCGGTGTTCAGGTCGAAGACCCCGAGCCCGGACTCCTTGAGGTAGGTCTCCGGGGTGGAGCGGGTGCCGAGGCCCAGGTCGTGGTAGCCGAGCAGCAGCCGGTTGCGGTGCAGGTCGATGGCGATGCCGACGGTCGAGACGATCTTCGGGTCGGGGTCGCCGACCAGCGTGGTGACCGAGCCGTCGGAGTTCAGGATCGAGGCGGTGCCGTGCCGGGTCGAGCTCAGCAGGATGGCCTTGCGCCTGGGGTCCCAGGTCATGCCCTCCGGGTGCAGTGAGTCGGCGTGGCCGGTGATGACACCGGGGTAGGGGCAGGACGAGGCCGTCTCGGTGGCGGCCTCGGCCGAGGGTGCCAGACCGGCCGTGGCAGCGGCGGCGACCACTGCGGCCCCGAGCACGCCGCGGCGGCTGATCTCAGTGTCGGTCATGTTCTTCGTCTCCTGGTGGGACAGGCGTGCACGGACCACGAGCGCCCGACGGCGAGACGGGAAACTTGGGCAGGATCGACGACGCCGCCGCACTGGGTTCGTCCGGGAACGGGTGCCCCCAGCATCGAACTTGGCACGAAACTAACGCCGTGAAGGTCCTGCTCCCACCCCTACCTGCCCCCTGTCCGACCGCCGGCTACCGGATCAGGACGGGGAGCGTCTCGACGCCGTACACGATCGACAGCTTGCGGAACGCCAGCTCCTCCGGGGGTACCGCAAGCCGGAGTTCGGGAAACCGCCGGACCAGGGCGGGGAAGGCGGCGCGCAGCTCCATCTTGGCCAGCTCGGCACCGATGCAGCGGTGCATGCCGTACCCGAAGGCCAGGTGCGAGGGCCCCTGCCGGTCACCGTCGAAGCGCTCCGGGTCGGCACCGAAGACGGTGTCCCGGTTGGCGCCGCTGAGCGAGCAGAGCACCACGTCGCCGGCCGAGATCCGGGTGCCGGCGATCTCCATGTCCTCCCGGGCGAACCGGGGGAAGGCCATCTGGACCACCGTCAGGTAGCGCAGCAGCTCGTCGACGAACGGGGCGGTCGCGGCGTCGTCGTCGCGGACCCGGGCGAACGCCGCCGGGTCCTGCAGCAGCACCAGCGAGCCGAGCGCCAGCATGCTCGCGGTGGTCTCGAAGCCACCGGTCAGCACCCCGTCGGCGAGACCGGCCAGCTCCTGGTCGTCGATGTCGTCGCCGTACTCCTTGATCAGCATGCCGAGCAGGCCGTCGCCCGGCTCGACCCGCTGGCGCTGCACGACCTCCTGCAGGTAGGCCAGCGACTCGCTGATCGCGCCGAACGGGGTGCCCGCACCGGCGAACAGGTCGAACCTGGCGGTGCCGAGCCGCTGGAAGTCCTCGCGGTCCTCGTACGGTATGCCGAGCAGCTCACAGATGGTCAGTGAGGGGATCGGCAGCGCGTAGTGCTCCACCAGGTCCACCGGGCCGGGCCCGGCCGCGGCCATCTGGTTGAGCTGCTCGGTGACCAGGGCGTCGATCCGGGGGCCGAGCCGGCTGAGCCGGCGCATGGTGAACTCGGGGGTCAGCCGGCGCCGCAGCCGGGTGTGCACCGGCGGGTCGCTGAAGCCCAGACCACCCGGGTTCTGACCCTCGGTCACCCCGGCGTTGCCGATCAGGTTGGCGAAGTCGCTGCTGAAGCCGGTCGGCCGGCCGAGCACCTGCTTGACCTCCTCGTAGCCGGTCACCAGCCAGGCGTTGAAGCCGAACGGCAGCGGCACCCGGCTGATCGGCGCGGCCGCCCGGGTGGTGGCCATCGCCGGGACCGGGTCCAGTCCGTCCCGCTTCAGCGGCATCAGGACCGATTCGGGCAGGAACGAGACGTCGGAGAGGTCGAAGCCGTTCCGAGCGGTCCGGGCGAGGTACCGGCGCCCGATCCAACTGGTCGCACGTGAACGGAGTTTGGTCATCAGCACTGGGTGCTCCAATCCGGGCAGGAGGCCGACTGGCCAAGGGGTCGTCGAGCGGCCGTGCGCGGCGGCGGGCATCAGCGTATCCACAGACAGTCGTACGTATGACAGCCGGATGGCCGTTAGGGGTTCCACCGGAGCTCTCAGGGGGGTGGGTCGGCTGGTTACGCCGCCCGGGCCCGATTTGAATGAATCGTTCGACCGCTTTCTGTATCGCCCGACCGGTTGGAGAGGTGGAGCGTGACTACTGTTGAGGAGGACCTGGCGGTGCTGCGGGACGTCGAACGACGTCCTGACATGCGGGCCAGGGTCGACGAGTTGCTGGCGACCAAGGACGAGGTGGCGCAGGGTGCGCCGCAGGCGACCAGGAACCAGCGTGCCAAGGGGAAGCTGACGGTCCGTGAGCGGATCGACCTGCTCTTCGACGAGGGGACCTTCCGGGAGATCGAACAGCTCCGGCGGCACCGGGCGACCGGTTTCGGGCTGGAGAACCGGCGCCCGCACACCGACGGTGTGATCACCGGGTGGGGAAAGGTCTGGGGCCGGACGGTGTTCGTCTACGCCCACGACTTCCGGATCTTCGGCGGCTCGCTCGGCGAGGCGCACGCGGAGAAGATCCACAAGGTGATGGACCTGGCCGAGGCGGCCGGTGCGCCGCTGGTCAGTCTCAGCGACGGCGCCGGGGCCCGGATCCAGGAGGGTGTCACCGCGCTGGCCGGGTACGGCGGGATCTTCCGCCGGAACGTCCAGGCGTCCGGGGTGATCCCGCAGATCTCGGTGATGCTCGGCCCCTGCGCGGGCGGCGCGACCTACTCGCCCGCGCTGACCGACTTCGTCTTCATGGTCCGGGACATCTCGCAGATGTACATCACCGGACCCGACGTGGTGAAGTCGGTGACCGGCGAGACGATCAGTCACGACGGGCTCGGCGGCGCCGAGGTGCACGCGGCGGTCTCCGGCGCGGCCGGCTTCCTGCACGACAACGAGGCCGACTGCATCGAGGACGTCCGGCACCTGCTCTCGCTGCTGCCGTCCAACAACCGTGAACTGCCCCCGGTGGAGCTCTCCGAGGACCCGCCGGACCGGCGCAACGACGCGCTGCTCGACCTGGTGCCGGCCGACCCGAACCGGGCCTACGACATGCGCAAGGTGATCGAGGAGGTCGTCGACGACGGCGACTTCTTCGAGGTGCACGCCTCCTGGGCCACCAACATCCTCTGCGGGCTGGCCCGGCTCGACGGGCACGTGGTGGGCATCGTGGCCAACCAACCCGCCTCGTTCGCCGGGGTGTTGGACATCAACGCGTCGGAGAAGGCGGCACGCTTCGTGCAGCTCTGCGACGCGTTCAGCATCCCGCTGGTGACCCTGGTCGACGTGCCGGGCTTCCTGCCAGGCCGGGACCAGGAGCACGAGGGCATCATCCGGCACGGCGCCAAGCTGCTGTACGCGTACTGCAACGCCACCGTGCCCAGGATCCAGCTGATCCTGCGCAAGGCGTACGGCGGCGCGTACATCGTGATGGACTCGCGTTCGATCGGCACCGACATCTCCTACGCCTGGCCCACCAACGAGATCGCCGTGATGGGCGCCGAGGGTGCCGCCAACGTGGTGTTCCGCCGGGAGATCGCGGCCGCCGACGACCCCGAGGCGGCCCGGCAGCAGCGGATCAAGGAGTACCAGGAGGAGTTGATGCACCCGTACTACGCCGCCGAGCGCGGTCTGGTGGACGACGTCATCGACCCGGCCCGGACCCGGTCCACGCTGATCGACGCGCTGGCGATGCTGCGCACCAAGCACACCCGGCTGCCGGCCCGCAAGCACGGAAACCCGCCGGTGTAGTGATGCCGCAGACGCAGCAGGTCTCGCAGATCACCGTGGTCCGGGGCGCCCCGGCCCCGGAGGAGCTCGCCGCCGCCGTGGTGGCGCTGCTCGCACTGGCCCGGCGGCGGTCCTCCGTCGCCGGGCCGGCCGGCCGGCCGCCCCGGGGCGCCGGTTGGGAGCCGGAGGGCTTCGGGGCGCCCGGAGCCTGGAACGCCGGCTCCAACCCCCGGTCGTGATCCAGGTCGCGGCCGGGGCAGTCCTCAGCGAAGTTGTCAGGAAGGAAGCTCAACCACCATGTCAGTGACGTCCGTTGAAAGCGGTGCCTGGACCCGAAGGTTCCATCCGGCACCCGAGGCTCCGACCAGGCTGGTCTGCTTCCCGCACGCCGGCGGGTCGGCCACCTACTACTTCCCGGTCTCCCGGGCGCTCTCGCCCGGTCTGGACGTGGTCTCGATCCAGTACCCCGGCCGGCAGGACCGCCGGCACGAGCCCGGTGTGGACTCGGTGGACCGGCTCGCCGACCTGGTGGTCGAGGAGCTGGGGGAGTGGCTGGACCGCCCGGTGGCGCTGTTCGGCCACAGCCTGGGCGCCACGCTGGCGTTCGAGGTGGCGAAGCGGCTGGAGAAGCGCGGCGTGGTCCCCACCGCCCTGTTCGCCTCCGGCCGCCGGGCCCCGTCCCGGCACCGGCCGGGCCGGGTCCACCTGTACGGCGACGCCGAACTGATCGCCAACCTGAAGAAGATGAGCGGGACCGACGCCCAGGTGCTGGGCGACGACGAGATGCTGCAGATGATCATGCCCGCGATCCGCAGCGACTACAAGGCCGCCGAGACCTACCAGTACCGCCCGGGGCCGAAGTTGAGCTGCCCGATCATCGCGCTGACCGGCGACGAGGACCCGGAGGTGAACCTGGAGGAGGCCCGGGCGTGGTCCGAGCACACCACCGCGGGCTTCGAGCTCCAGGTCTTCCAGGGCGGCCACTTCTACCTGAACCACCACGCCCCGGCGGTGCTGCGGGCGATCACCACCCAGCTGGGCGGCTGACGGCGGCAACGCGAAAGGCCGGCGGGCCGGGGTTCTCACCCCGGCCCGCCGGCCTTTCACTGTGTGTCCCCGGTCAGCGCTGGCCGGCCGGAGCCCGGTTGCCGCCGGGCTGGGGGATGGTGGGAGTGCCGTCGCCGTCCTCGTCCTCGATCGCGACCGGCTCCTTCGGCAGCTTGCCGAGGACGACCGCGGAGAGGATCGCACCGAAGATCATGACGCCACCGGCGGTGATCGCCGCCGCGTGCATGCCGTCGGTGAACGCCACCCGGGCGATCCGGACGACGGTGTCGCGCAGTCCGTCCGGGAGCTGGTTGGCCACCGCGACGGCGTCGCCGAGGGCCTCCCGGGCGTGCTGGGCGACGTTGGCCGGCAGGTCGGACGGGAGCTTGTCGGCCAGGCCGCTGCGGTACACGGCGAAGCCGACGCTGCCCAGCACGGCCATACCGGCCGCACCACCGAACTGCTGGGTGGTCTCCAGCAGGGCGGACGCCGAGCCGGCCTTGGCCTTCGGGACGGTGGACAGGGCCAGGTCACCGACCAGGACCATGGCCATCATCAGGCCGACGTTCGCCACGCCGACACCGGTGAGCAGCACCCAGAGCGGGGAGTCGAACTTGGTGAGCAGGACGAAGGCGTAGCCGATGACGGAGACCGTGAAGCCCGCGCTGATGACGTAGGCGCGGTGCATCTTCTGCGACAGGACGGCCGCGACCGGACCGGCCACCGCGACCGCGAAGGACGGGATGAGGCACCAGAGACCGGCGCTCAGCGCGCTGAGCCCGAGCACCGACTGCAGGTACTGGGTGGAGAAGATGCCGAAGCCGACGATCGCGAACATCGCGGTGGTGTTGATCGCGGCCGAGCCGCCGAAGCCGCGGCTGAGCAGCAGCTTGGTGTCGATCATCGGGGTCTCGAGGCTGCGCTGACGGCAGATGAACAGCACACCGACCAGGACGCCGGCCCCGGCCGCGATGCCCGAGCCCAGGTTGAACTTGTCGGCGGCCAGCGTCTGCATGGCGTAGATGATCGGGAGGATGGTGCCGAGCGAGAGGACCGCGCTGGGCAGGTCGAAGCGGCCCGGGTTCGGGTCCTTGGACTCCGGCAGCAGGATCGGTGCCAGCACCAGCATCAGGACCATCGCCGGGATGTTGAGCAGGAAGACCGAGCCCCACCAGAAGTGGTCCAGCAGCAGACCGCTGACCACCGGGCCGATCGCGACACCGAGGCCGGTACCGGCGGTCCAGATGCCCACCGCCGCGGTGCGCTCCTTCTCGTCCCGGAAGATGTTCAGGATCAGGGCCCGGGTCGAGGGCATCAGGGTCGCGCCGCCGATGCCCAACAGGGCTCGGGCGATGATGAGTTGGTTGGCGCTCTCGGCGTAGGCCGCGCCGACCGAGGCGAGGCCGAAGCCCAGGATGCCGATGAGCAGCAGCTTGCGGCGGCCGATCCGGTCGGCCAGCGAGCCCATGGTCACCAGCAGACCGGCCAGGATGAAGCCGTAGATGTCGAAGATCCACAGCTGCTGGTCGGTGGTCGGGAGCAGGTCGGCACTGAGGAAGGGCACCGCGAAGTACAGCACCGAGGTGTCCATCGAGACGATGACCAGGGGCAGCACAAGCACGCCGAGGCCGAGCCACTCCTTCGCGCCGGCCTTGGGCGCCGCGTGGGCGCCGGAGGTGGTGCTCTGTTGGTTCGTCATTTCTAGGCTCTCTCCAGCCTTGTGGTGATTCGGTCGGACCAGTGGGTCGGACTAAGGGTCAGGTGGTTCGGACAGTATTTGTCCTGGCCATGTCACGTCTTGGACAGTCGGACCGACCCCGGGACGGGCCTGCTGAAGCCCGTCCCCGGGCCGGTCGTGGTGCGTCGTGCGGGTGGGGCTCGGTGCTGCTTACTTGCCGGCCTTGACGACGGCGCCGCCGTCGACCTTGAGCTGGAGGCCGGTCACGTAACGGGACTCGTCGGAGGCCAGGTAGGTGACCGCGTGCGAGACGTCGAGCGGCTCCACGTACGGGATCGGCATGCCCTGGACCACCGGGAACGCCAGCTCGGCGTCCTCGCGGGTGGGCGTCTCGACGTCCGGGCGGAAGACCTTGTACATCGCCGTGTTGTGCAGCATGACGGTGTTGGCGTTGGTCGGGTGGACCACGTTGAGGCGCCGGCCGGTCGGTGCGAGGTACGGCGCGAACCAGTTGACGTAGTCGTTCAGGACGGTCTTGGCGAAGGAGTAGCCGATGCCACCGGGGCCCATCGGACCCGGGGCGCCCGCCTCGGCTATGTAGGCCGCGGCCGAGCCGATCAGGATGATCGACGCGCCCTCGCCCAGGTGCGGCAGTGCGGCGTGCACGGTGTTGAGCGCGCCGCTCAGGTTGACGTCCACCGCGTCGGTGAACGCGTTCAGCGGGCGGTCCGCACCGACCGGGCCGATGGCCGCGTTGGCGACCACGACGTCCAGTCGGCCCAGCTCGGCCACACCCTCGTCGATCGCGGCCTTGAGTGCGGCGCGGTCGCGGACGTCGGCCTGCTTGGTGACGATGCGACGCCCGGTCTTCTCCACCAGCCGAGCGGTCTCCTGCAGCTCCTCGGCGGTGGCCAGGGGGTACTCGACGACCTCGATGTCCTCGCAGATGTCGATCGCGATGATGTCGGCGCCCTCCTCGGCAAGTCGTATCGCGTGGCTGCGGCCCTGACCGCGACCCGCACCGGTGATGACGACGACCTTGCCCTCAACGCGGCCCATAAGGCCCTCCCGATCATGTGTCGTTGAATTATTTATACCCAAGGAAACCTCCCCTCCGATGGGCTGGGCACCCCCTAATCGCCCCTGCCGAATCAAGACAGGGGTGGGGCTAGGGGTGGGTAAGGGGCCTGACTTGACAGGGCAGTTGGGACCTTCGCCGTTCACCTTCAGACTAGCGCGGCCCCCTGACAGCCCGTCGGCTCGCGGGTGGCCCCCGGTGCGTGCTAAGGGGCTTTCTAGGGGTTCCGCGCGGGCGCCTTCTCATTACGGTGGAGGAGCCTGGGCCGGGTGTCCAGCAATAACGTCGCGCGCATATGCGAATACGGGACGGGGGTTCGGTGGCGACCCGCCATTTCACATTCCCCGCCTCCCGATTCCTCGTCCGAACTCGTCGGCGCTCACACGGGAAGCGGGATAACTGAAATGGCCAACCTCAACTCCGACGAACGGCTTGTCGAAGCACTCCGGGCGTCGCTGAAGGAGACCGAGCGGCTGCGCGGGCAGAACCGGAAGCTCTCGGCGGCCATGCGGGAGCCGATCGCGATCGTGGGGATGGCCTGCCGCTACCCCGGCGGCGTCGCGTCGCCGGAGGACCTGTGGCGGCTGGTGGCCGACGGGGTCGACGCGGTGTCCGAGTTCCCCGACAACCGCGGCTGGGATCTCGACGGCGTGTATGACCCGACCGGCGAGCGGCCCAACACCACGTACACCCGGGAGGGCGGATTCCTGCACGACGCGGGTGAGTTCGACCCCGCGTTCTTCGGCATCGCCCCCAACGACACGCCGTACGTCGACCCGCAGCAGCGGCTGCTGCTGGAGGTCAGCTGGGAGGCGTTCGAGCGGGCCGGGATCGACCCGGGCACCCTGAAGGGCAGTTCGACCGGTGTGTTCGCCGGACTGATGTACCACGACTACCCGTTCAGCAGCGCGGCCGGCTCGATCGTCTCCGGCCGGGTGTCCTACACCCTGGGCCTGGAGGGCCCGGCGGTGACCGTGGACACCGCCTGCTCCTCCTCGCTGGTCGCCCTCAACCTGGCCGTCCAGGCGCTCCGTTCGGGCGAGTGCTCGCTCGCCCTGGCGGGCGGCGTGGCCGTGATGGCCACCCCCGAGACCCTGGTGGAGTTCAGCCGGCAGAAGGGCCTGGCCAAGGACGGACGCTGCAAGGCGTTCGGCGCCGGCGCCGACGGCACCGGCTGGTCGGAGGGTGCGGGCGTGCTGCTGGTCGAGCGGCTGTCGGACGCGCGCCGCAACGGCCACCCGGTGCTGGCCATCGTGCGCGGCACGGCGATCAACCAGGACGGTGCCTCGAACGGCCTGACCGCCCCGAACGGCCCGGCCCAACAGCGGGTCATCCGGGCCGCGTTGGCCAACGCCCAGCTGACGCCCGCCGACGTGGACGCGGTGGAGGCGCACGGGACCGGCACCACCCTGGGCGACCCGATCGAGGCGCAGGCGCTGCTCAACACCTACGGCCAGGGCCGGGCCGAGGCCGGGCCGCTGTGGCTCGGCTCGCTGAAGTCGAACCTGGGCCACACCCAGGCGGCGGCCGGGGTCGGCGGGATCATCAAGATGGTCATGGCGATGCGGCACGGCGTGCTGCCGCGCACCCTGCACGTCGAGCAGCCGTCCGCGCAGATCGACTGGTCGGCCGGAGCGGTCGAGCTGCTGACGGAGGCCCGGGACTGGCCGGAGACCGGCCGGGTGCGGCGGGCGGCCATCTCCTCCTTCGGCATCAGCGGGACGAACGCGCACGTGATCATCGAGCAGGCCCCGGCGGAGGCGGAGCAGCGCGAGGCCGTGGCCGCCGCTCTGCCGGTGGTGCCACTGGTGGTGTCGGCGAAGAGCGCGGAGGCGCTGCGGGCGCAGGCGACGGCACTGCTCGAACGGATCGACGGCGAGGGCGGGTCGGAGCCGGTCGACGTCGGGTTCTCGCTGGCCACGACGCGAGCGGTGCTGGAGCACCGGGGCGTGGTGGCCGGAGCCGACCGGGCGGAACTGGTGGCGGGGCTGCGGGCGCTGGCCGAGGGTGGGGGTGTGTCCGGTCAGGCGAAGGGCGGTCGGACGGCGTTCCTGTTCACGGGGCAGGGGTCGCAGCGGTTGGGGATGGGGCGTGAGCTGCACGGTGCGTTCCCGGTGTTCGCGGCTGCCTACGACGAGGTGTTGGCGGAGTTGGGCGGGTCGCTGCGGGAGGTGGTCTGGGGCTCCGACGCCGACGAGCTGAACCGTACGGTCAATACCCAGCGCGCGCTGTTCGCATTCGAGGTGGCGCTGTTCCGTCTGGTGGAGTCCTGGGGTGTGCGGCCTGACTACCTGTCGGGTCACTCCGTGGGTGAGATCGCGGCCGCGCACGTGGCCGGGGTGCTGTCGCTCTCCGACGCGGCGAAGCTGGTGTCGGCGCGGGCCCGGTTGATGCAGGAACTGCCCTCGGGTGGTGCGATGGTGGCGATCGAGGCGACGGAGGCCGAGGTGCTGCCGCTGCTGACCGACCAGGTGAGCATCGCGGCGGTGAACGGTCCGCGTTCGGTGGTGGTCTCGGGTGACGAGGCGACCGTGCTGCGGATCGCGGAGGGCTTCGAGCGGACCAAGCGGCTGACTGTCTCGCACGCGTTCCACTCCCCGCTGATGGACCCGATGCTCGATGAGTTCCGTTCGGCGGTCCGTGAGTTGACCTTCGCGGAGCCGGTGATTCCGGTGGTGGCTTCGGGTTCCTTCACGGACCCGGAGTACTGGGTGAGCCATGTCCGGGACGCGGTCCGGTTCGCCGACAGCGTCCGGGAGTTGGAGTCCTCGGGTGTCTCACGGTTCGTGGAGATCGGTCCCGACGGAATCCTGACCGGGCTGGCCCAGCAGTCGGTCGGGTCCGAGGGCGCGGTGCTGATCGCGACGGTGCGCCGGGACCGCCCGGAGGTCGCCACGCTGGTGGCGGCGCTGGGCCGACTGCACGTCTCCGGCGGCTCGGTGAAGTGGCCAGCGTTCTTCGCCGACTCGGGCGCCCGGCGGGTGGACCTGCCGACGTACGCCTTCCAGCGGAAGCACTACTGGCTCGACGCCGCCTCCGTCTCCGGCGGCGACGCGTCGAGCATCGGTCTGCTGCCCGCCGACCACCCGCTGCTCGGCGCCGTCGTGGTGTCGCCGGACGGCGAAGGGGTGGTGCTGACCGGGCGGCTGGCGCTCGGTACGCAGCGCTGGATCGCCGACCACGGGGTGCTCGGCAACGTCCTGCTGCCGGGCACCGCGTTCGTGGAGCTGGCGGTGCGGGCGGGCGACCAGGTCGGCTGTGACCTGCTGGAGGAGCTGACCCTCCAGGCGCCGCTGATCCTGCCGCCCGGTGGGTCGGTGCAGGTCCAGGTGGCGGTGGGGGAGGCGGACGGCGACGGTGACCGGCCCGTCACCGTGCACTCGCGGCCCGAGGGGGACGAGGGCGGGGCCTGGACCCTGCACGCCGACGGCGTGCTGACCTCCGGAGCCGCGGCACCGTCCTTCGACCTCGCGCAGTGGCCGCCGGCCGGCGCCACCGCGCTGAAGCTGGACGGCGTCTACGACCGGCTGCTCGCCCAGGGCTACGGCTACGGGCCGGTGTTCCAGGGCCTGAAGGCCGCCTGGAAGCGTGGTGACGACCTGTTCGCCGAGGTGGCGCTACCCGAGGTGGCTCACGCGGAGGCATCCCGGTTCGGGTTGCACCCGGCGCTGCTGGACGCCGCGATGCACGTCGCCCTGGTGGACGATGGCGAGGGCAAGGACGGCGAGCCGGTGCTGCCGTTCGTCTGGAGCGGGGTCACCCTGCACGCGGCCGGCGCCTCGTCCCTGCGGGTCCGCATCTCGCCCGACGGGCCGGAGAGCGTGAACGTCGTGGTGGCCGACGGTGTGGGTGTGCCGGTGCTGTCGGTGCGGTCGGTGGTGGGGCGGCCGGTGTCGTCGGAGCAGTTGTCGGCGGGGCGTGGGGTGGAGTCGCTGTTCCGGGTGGAGTGGCCGGTGGTTTCGGTCGGTTCTGCTTCGGGTGCACTGACCGCCTGGGAGGCGCTCCCGGCGGACGGTGCGGTGCCCGATGTGGTGGTGTTGGAGTGTGCGACACCGGCTGCGGGTGATGTGCCAGGCGCTGTCAGGGAGTTGGCCGGGCAGGTGCTGGGCGTGGTCCGGGACTGGCTGACCGACGAGCGGTTCGCCGCGTCGCGTCTGGTGGTGCTGACGCGCGGTGCGGTGGTCGTCGGTGACGGTGATGTGGTGGACGTGGTGCAGGCTCCGGTGTGGGGTCTGGTGCGGGCCGCGGTCGCGGAGAACCCGGGCCGGTTCGTGGTCGTGGACTGGGACGGTCTGGCCGAGTCGCGTGCCGCGTTGAGCGCGGTGGTGGCTTCGGGTGAGGTGGAGGCCGCGGTTCGGGCCGGTGTGGTGCGGGTGCCGCGGCTGGCGAAGGTCGGCGCGGTCGAGGGTGCGGTGCCTTCGGTGGTCGACGGCACGGTGCTGGTGACCGGTGGTACCGGTGGTCTGGGTGCGGTGGTGGCCCGGCACCTGGTGGTCGAGCACGGGGCCCGCAGTCTGGTGCTGACCAGCCGCCGGGGCCTGGGAGCGCCGGGTGCGGCCGAGTTGGTGGCCGAGCTGGAGTTGCTGGGCGCACGTGTGCAGGTCGCGGCGTGCGATGTGGCGGATCGCGCCTCGGTGCGGGCGCTGCTCGCTTCGCTGGAGCGTCCGTTGGTGGGTGTGGTGCATGTCGCGGGTGTGATGGACAACGGTGTGGTCACTTCGGTGACGCCGGAGCGGTTGGATGCGGTGTTGGCGCCGAAGGTGGATGCGGCGTGGCATCTGCACGAGCTGACCGCTGGCAGTGAGTTGGCGTTCTTCGTGATGTTCTCCTCGGCCGGTGGCATGGTGCTGGCGGCGGGTCAGGCGAACTACGCGGCGGCGAACGTCTTCCTGGACGCGCTGGCCACCCACCGTCGGGCGGCCGGTCTGCCGGCCACCTCGATGGCGTTCGGCCTCTGGGGCGTCACCACCGGCATGACCCAGCAGACCCACTCGCTGGAGGAGGCGGAGCAGCGGATGGCCCGCCTCGGTCTCCCGGCTCTCCCGCAGGCCGAGGCGCTCGCCCTGTTCGATGCCTCGATCGCGACCGGCGAAGCCGTCCTGGTGCCGCTCCGGATCGACCCCAAGGCCCTTCGCACGCAAGGCGATTCGCTTCCCGCCCTGCTGCGCGGACAGGTGACCGTCCGGCGTCGGGCGGCGGTCGGCAAGGCCGAGGCGGAGTCGCTGCGGCAGCGGCTGGCCGGGCTGGACGAGGCCGAGCGCGAGCGGGCACTGCTCGCCGTGGTGCTCGGGTACGCGGCCAACCTGCTCGGCCACAGCGGGCCGGAGGCGGTGGAGCCCGAACGGGACTTCCTGGAGGCCGGGTTCGACTCGCTGAGCGCGATGGAGCTGCGCAACCTGCTGAACAAGGCGAC
Organism: Kitasatospora sp. NBC_00070; assembly: GCF_045041205.1. NCBI lineage: Bacteria > Bacillati > Actinomycetota > Actinomycetes > Kitasatosporales > Streptomycetaceae > Kitasatospora > Kitasatospora sp. NBC_00070. The sequence continues at coordinate 5,752,155 of NZ_CP108247.1, forward strand.
CGGTCTCCGGCTGCCCCCGCTGGTGGTCTTCGACAGCAAGACCCCGGCCGCGCTGGCCCGGCTGATGCAGGGCGAACTGGCCCTGGAACCGGTCGCCGCCACATCCGGTGGCGAGGCGGCCCAGGGCGGTGGCGCCGACGGCCGGCGCGGTCAACTGTCGGTCCCGGGCGACGAGATCGGCCGGGACAGCCTCAGCCAGCTGTTCCGTGAGGCGGTGCTGTCCGGCCCGATGGCGCAGGCGTTCGGCCTGCTGAGCGCGGTCGCCCGGACCAGGCCGAGCTACTCCTCGCTGGCCGATCTCGGCGCGGTCCCGCAGCCGGTGCGGCTGGCGGACGGCCCGGGCCGCCCCCGGCTGGTCTGCGTCAGCACCCCGATGGCGACCGGTGGCGCGTACCAACTCGCGCGACTGGCTTCGCACTTCGGCGACGTACGGCCGGTCTCGGCGGTGCCGCTGTCCGGGTTCGTGCCCGGGGAGAAGCTGGCCGACTCGGCGGAGGCCGCGATCGAGGTGCTGGCGGCGAGCGTGCTGGAGGCGGCCGAGGGCGAGCCGTTCGTGCTGGTCGGCTATTCGGCGGGCGGTCTGCTGGCCCATGTGACGGCCGGCTACCTGGAGTCGGTGCTCGGGCTCGGGGCGGAGGGACTGGTGCTGCTGGACACCTACCGCTCGGACAGCCAGAGCCGGGACGACCTGGACCGGGGCATGGTGGTCAGCATGCTGGAGAAGGAGCACATGTTCGGCCGCTTCGACAGCGCCCGGCTGGCCACCATGGGCCGCTACGTCGAGCTGGTGCCCAAGATCGTGCCGGGCAGGATCGAGGCGCCGGTGCTGTTCGTGCAGTGCCTGGAGGCGTTCTCGGGCCCGGGCGACGTGCCTGCCCAGGTCACGGAGTCGGACGACTGGATGGCGCACCCGTGGGACTCCTCGCAGGACGTCCGGCAGGTCCGGGCCAACCACTTCAGCATGCTGGAGTCCGAGGCGGCCGTGACCGCGGCGGCGATCGAGGACTGGCTCGCCGCGCGCGACTGATCCACTGCTGACCCACCGTCACCGGTCGCGGCCGGCGCCCCGTACGGACTCCATGCGGGCCGCCGGCCGCGTCGCGTCGCGGGGGAAGCCTGGTGGGGGCCGGTAAGGGCGCGGATAGGGGCTCGTAGGGGATCCTGCGAACACCCGTTCCTCCTAGGGTTGATGGTGGCTGATACGAAAGCGAATTGACGGTCAGTCACCACAATCCCTGAACTTCTCAGTCTCCGGCAGCGGCGAGCCACCTGCCGATGAAAAGGAGCCGAGCATGCGCTTCGGACTGCTCTACCTGCAGCAAGTCCCCCGGCCGTGGGCCGAGGACAGCGAGGAGAACGTCCTGCACGAGGCCCTGGAGCAGATCGAACTGGCCGACCGGCTGGGCTTCGACTACGTCTGGGCCTCCGAGCACCACTTCCTCGACGAGTACTCCCACTCCTCCGCCCCCGAGGTGTTCCTGGCCGCTGCGGCCGCCCGTACGGAGCGCATCCGGCTCGCCCACGGCATCGTCTCGCTGCCGCCGGCCGTCAACCACCCCGCCCGCGTCGCCGAGCGGCTGGCGACCCTGGACCTGATCTCCAAGGGCCGGGTCGACTTCGGCTCGGGCCAGGGCAGCACGCAGCACGAGCTGGGTGCCTTCAACATCGACCGGACCACCAAGCGCGAGCAGTGGCGCGAGGCCATCGGCGTGATCACCCGGATGCTCACCGAGGTCCCGTTCACCGGCCACAAGGGCCAGTGGATCGACGTGCCGCCGCGCAACGTGCTGCCGAAGCCGAACCAGAAGCCGCACCCGCCGCTCTGGGTCGCCTGCAGCTCGCCGGAGACGGTCGAGACCGCCGCCCGCAACGGCGTCGGCGCGCTCTCCTTCGCCTTCATGACCGAGGACGAGGCCAAGGAGCGGGTCGCGGCCTACTACGACCTGATCGCCTCCGACGAGTGCGTCCCGGTCGGCAAGGCCGTCAACGCCAACTTCGCGGTGGCGCTGCCCTTCCTCTGTCACGAGGACGAGGAGACCGCCTACGAGCGGGCCATGGGCGGCGTGAACTTCTACGTCAACTCGTTCATGCACTTCTACCTGCAGGGCGAGCACCGCCCCGGCACCACGGTGCTGTCGGAGGAGTTCGGCAAGAAGGCCCCGCTGCCCAAGGAGAACCAGGACCGGATGGACCTGGTGGTCCGCCGCGGCATCGGCACCCCCGAGAAGCTCCGGGAGATGATCCGGGCCCAGGAGGCGGCCGGCGTCGACCAGATCATCTTCCAGGTCCAGCTGGGTGCCAACAAGCACGAGCACATCGTGGAGTCCCTGGAGCTGTTCGCCCGCGAGGTCATGCCGGAGTTCGTCGAGCGCCGCGAGGCGCAGGACCTGGCCAAGGCCGAGCGCCTCGCCGTCCCGGTCAAGGAGGCCCTGGGCCGGATCGAGACCAGCACGGTGGACGTCTCCGACTACCTGATCCGCACCGACATGGAGCTCTTCGGTCCTCCTCAGCAGCCCGCTCCCGACGCCACCCCCACAGCGGCGGAGAACGGCAGCTGATTCCCCGGTCCCCGACGGCCGCCGCTCAACGGCGCGCGGCGGCCGTCGGGGACGCACGTACCAACGGCCCCGGGGGCGGGGGCCGTCCCTGCGCCACTCACAGCTGAGAGGTATTCAGATGTTGCACGCCTTCGACGAGTCGGCCACCATAGCCGGCGATCTCGACGCGATCTGGCGGACGGTGTCCGACGTCGCAGGATGGTCCACCTGGGATCCGCACGTCCTGGAGAGCGGCACCGACACGCCGTTCGAGGTCGGCGGCGGTGGCTGGACCATCTCGCGCATCGTGAAGGGCCGTCGTAGCTACTTCAAGCTGGTCGAGGTCGACCCCGGCCGCGGCTACACCACCGAGTCGCCGATGCCGCTCGGCAAGATGCTGATCATCAACAAGTACGAGCAGGCCGGCCCCGGCCTGGTGAAGCTCAGCCGCCGGGTCGAGGTGCACGGCGGCTTCGCGCCGGTCTACGGCTTCTTCTGGGCGAAGGCGTTCCAGGCGGACACCCGCGCCACCTTCGAGGAGCTGGGCCGCGAGATCAAGCTGCGCGCCACCCGAGTGGAGACGAGCCGATGACCAGAGCGATTGTGATCGGCGGCGGCCTCTCCGGCGTGCTCGCCGCGACGGCCCTCTCCCACCACGTGGACGAGATCACCGTCATCGAGAGCGACAGGTACCCGGACCAGCCCGCCCCCCGTCGCGGCATGCCGCAGGGCCGGCAGAACCACATGCTGACCGCGGGCGGCGCGCACGCCCTCGACCAGCTGCTGCCCGGCACCACGGACCTGCTGTTCGCGGCCGGCGCCCACAAGCTGGCGATGGGCCGCAACATCCTCACCCTGTCCTCCGAGGGCTGGTTCCGCCGGGTCGACGACGACGCCTTCTTCATCGCCTGCAGCCGCAACCTGCTGGACCACGTGGTCCGGCAGCAGGCGCTCACCAACCCCGCCATCACGGTGCTCCAGGAGACCAAGGCCACCGGCCTGGTCGGCACCGCGAGCCGGGTCACCGGGGTCCGGTACGAGAAGGGCACCGAGCCCGAGCAGACCCTCACCGCCGACCTCGTGGTGGACGCGACCGGCAGCCGTTCCAAGACCCCGCAGTGGCTCACCGACCTCGGTGTCGCCGAGCTGTACGAGGAGTTCCTGGACGCCGGTCTGGCCTACGCGGGCCGCCTGTACGAGGCGCCCGCCGACGCGGCCGCCGACTTCCCCGGCGTGCTGATCCAGACCGTCCCGAACACCGGCCGGCCCGGTGCCGGTGCGGCCTTCATGCCGCAGGAGAACGGCCGTTGGATCGTCTCCCTGATCGGCACCGCCGGCGGCCAGCCGCCGACCGGCGAGGACGGCTTCATGGAGTTCGCCCGCAGCGTGGGCCACCCGATCGTCGCCGACCTGATGGCCCGGGCCACCCCGATCGGTGAGATCAAGGGTTCGCGCGGACTGGCCAACCGCCGCCGCTACTTCGAGCGGCTGACGCTCCCCGAGGGCTTCCTCGCCCTCGGCGACGCGGTCACCGTGCTCAGCCCGAACTACGCCTCCGGCATGTCGATGGCGGCCTTCGGCGCCCTGGCGCTGCGGAACCAGCTCAAGTCGCACGGCCTGGAGCCGGGCCTGGGCAAGAAGGTCCAGCAGGACATCGCCAACAAGGTGGCCGGGCCCTGGAAGTCGGCCACCAGCACCGACCGTTGGTTCCCGGGCGTCCGGACCAACATCAAGCTCGGCAAGGGCACCACGGAGCAGAAGATCGCCGTCCGCTGGTCCAGGACCGCCGCCGAGCACCCCGGCCTGCTGAAGGCGACCTACCAGGTCGCCACCCTGCAGACGCCGCAGAACAAGGTGATGACCCTGCCGCTGGTGGGTGCCCTGCTGAAGGGGCCGCAGCTGGCCCCGCTCACCCCGGCCGAGGCCCTCGCGCAGTTCCCGCAGATCGGGAAGCTGCTCGACGCCGTGCCGGCCGACCTCTCCAAGGTCGAGCACTGACGGAGCGTCGGCCCCGGGGCCGACGCTCCGCCGCACCACCTCGCACCACCCGGCTGCACTGATCTTCCGACCACGGACCGCACTAAGGGGATGGCCTTCGGTGAGCACGAGCAACGAGCAGAGGCTTGTCGAGTACCTCAAGCGAACCCTTGCCGAGCTGCGCGATGCCCGCCGGTGCCTCGACGAGGCGGCGCGCAAGCCCGACGACGAGTCGATCGCGATCGTCGGCATGGGGTGCCGCTACCCGGGAGGCGTGACGTCGCCCGAGGGACTGTGGCAGCTGGTGTCCGAAGGGGTAGACGCGGTGTCGGAGTTCCCGGCCGACCGCGGCTGGGACCTCGACGTCTACGACCCGGAGCCCGGAAAGCCGGGGAAGACCTACTCGCGGGAGGGTGGATTCCTCCACGACGCGGGCGAGTTCGACCCCGGCTTCTTCGGGATCTCCCCGAACGAGGCCCTCGCGATGGACTCCCAGCAGCGGCTGCTGCTGGAAGCCTCGTGGGAGGCGATCGAGAGTGCGGGCGTCGACCCGCTGTCGCTGAAGGGCACCCGGACGGGCGTCTTCGGCGGCGTGATGTACCACGACTACGCCCAGGGCCGGGAGCCCGGGACCTCGGCCGCGGGCAGTCTGGTGACCGGCCGGGTGTCCTACACCCTCGGCCTGGAGGGCCCGTCCCTCTCGGTCGACACCGCCTGTTCGTCCTCGCTGGTGGCCCTGCACCTCGCGGTGCAGGCGCTGCGGCGGGGCGACTGCACGCTGGCGCTGGCCGGTGGCGTGACGGTGATGTCCAACCCGGAGATGTTCGTCTTCTTCAGCACCCAGGGCGGCCTGTCCAAGGACGGCCGCTGCCGGTCGTTCGCCGAGGCCACCAACGGCATGACCTGCTCCGAGGGCGCCGGCGTGCTCTTCCTGGAGCGGCTGTCCGACGCCCGGCGGAACGGCCACCCGGTGCTGGCCATCGTGCGCGGCTCGGCGGTCAACCAGGACGGTGCCTCCAGCGGCTTCAGCGCCCCCAACGGCCCCGCGCAGCAGCGGGTGATCCGGCAGGCCCTGTCCGGCTCCGGTCTCACCTCAGCCGACGTGGACGTGGTCGAGGGCCACGGCACGGGCACCGTGCTGGGCGACCCGATCGAGGCGCAGGCGCTGCTGGAGACCTACGGTCAGGGGCGTTCCGAGGACCTGCCGCTGTGGCTCGGCTCGCTGAAGTCCAACCTGGGCCACACCCAGGCGGCGGCCGGGGTCGGCGGCATCATCAAGATGGTCATGGCGATGAAGCACGGCGTGCTGCCGCGCACCCTGCACGTCGACCGGCCGACCACCAAGGTCGACTGGACCTCGGGCGCGGTCCGCCTGCTGACGGAGGCCCAGGAGTGGCCGGAGACCGAGCGTCCGCGCCGGGCCGGCATCTCCTCCTTCGGGCTGAGCGGCACCAACGCGCACGTCATCATCGAGCAGGTTCCCGAGCCCGACCGGGAGGAGCCGGAGACCGAGCCCAGGCCGCTGCCGGCCGTCCCGGTGGTGGTCACCGCGAAGACCGCCGCGGCCCTGCGGGCCCAGGCGGCCCGGCTGGTGCAGCACCTGGAGGCCCGGCCTGAGCTCGCCGTACCCGACCTCGGGCTGTCGCTGCTGACCACGCGTTCGGTCCTGGAGTACCGGGGCCTGGTGGTCGCGGCGGACCGGGCCGAACTGCTGGACGGGCTGCGGGCGCTGGCCGAGGGCGGGGGTGTGTCCGGTCAGGCGAGCGGTGGTCGGACGGCGTTCCTGTTCACGGGTCAGGGGTCGCAGCGGTTGGGGATGGGGCGTGAACTGCACGCCGCCTTCCCGGTGTTCGCTGCCGCCTTTGACGAGGTGTTGGCTGAGCTGGGCGGGTCGCTGCGTGAGGTGGTCTGGGGCTCAGATGCGGACGAGTTGAACCGTACGGTGAACACGCAGAGCGCGCTGTTCGCCTTCGAGGTGGCGCTGTACCGCCTGGTCGAGTCGTGGGGTGTGCGGCCCGACTTCCTGGCCGGTCACTCCGTGGGTGAGATCGCGGCCGCGCACGTGGCCGGGGTGTTCTCGCTCGCGGATGCGGTGAAGCTGGTGTCGGCGCGTGGTCGCCTGATGCAGGAACTGCCTTCGGGCGGTGCGATGGTGGCGATCGAGGCCACCGAGGAGGAGATCCTCCCGCTGCTGTCCGAGGGCGTCAGCATCGCGGCGGTGAACGGTCCGCGTTCGGTGGTGGTCTCGGGTGACGAGGCGACCGTGCTGCGGATCGCCGAGGGCTTCGAGCGGACCAAGCGGCTGAGCGTCTCGCACGCGTTCCACTCGCCGTTGATGGACCCGATGCTGGACGAATTCCGTTCGTTGGTCGGTAAGTTGAGCTTCGCCGAACCGTCGGTCCCGGTGGTGACCGGCGGCACGGTGACCGATCCCGAGTACTGGGTGAGCCATGTCCGGGACGCGGTCCGGTTCGCCGACAACGTCGGCAAGCTGGAGTCCTCGGGTGTCACGCGGTTCCTGGAGATCGGTCCCGACGGCATCCTGACGGGCCTGGCCCAGCAGTCGGTCGGGTCCGAGGACGCGGTGCTGATCGCTACGGTGCGCCGGGACCGTCCGGAGGTCGCCACGCTGGTGGCGGCGCTGGGCCAGCTGCACGTCTCCGGCGGCTCGGTGAAGTGGCCGGCGTTCTTCGCCGACTCGGGCGCCCGGCGGGTCGACCTGCCGACGTACGCCTTCCAGCACAAGCGCTACTGGCTGGAGTCCAGCACCGGTGGCAGCGACTTCGCCGGTCGGGAGGTGGAGCCGGAGGAGGACCCGTTCGAGGTCCTGGTGCTGCGGCAGCGGATCGACGGGCTGCCGGACGGCGACCGGGAGCGGGTGCTGCTGGAGGAGGTCCGGATCCACGTGGCGGCGGTGCTCGGTCATGCCTCGCACGACGAGATCGGGCCCGACCTGGCCTTCCAGGAGCTGGGCTTCGACTCGCTGGCGGCGGTCGAGCTGCGCAAGCGGCTGAGCCGGGTCACCGGCGTACCGCTGCCCGCGACGCTGGTCTTCGACTACCCGAACTCCCGGGCGGTGGCGGAGTTCGTCAACGCCGAGATCGACCCGGCCGGCGGCGCCGCAGTGGCCCCGCTGCTGGGCGAGCTGGACCGGCTCTCCGAGGCGCTCTCGGTGGTCGACCCGGCGGCGGGGGAGCGGGCCAGGATCACCGCCCGCCTGGAGGCCATGCTCCGCAAGTGGAACGACACCCAGGGCAGTTCGGTCGCCGACGAAGAGGACGACCTGCTCGACGAGGCCACCGATGACGAGTTGTTCGCGGTCCTGGACAGCGAACTCGGGATCTCCTGATCCGCACGTACGAACAGCCGGCCGGTTCACGAACAGCTTGAGACCGATTGAGGGCAGATGGGTACCGACGAGAAGCTCCGCGAGTATCTGAAGCGCGCCACCGCGGACCTGCAGCAGACCAAGCGGCACCTCCGCGAGGTGGAGGCCAAGCAGCACGAGCCGATCGCCATCGTGGCGATGAGCTGCCGTTACCCGGGCGGGATCAGCTCGCCCGAGCAGCTGTGGGACCTGGTGGCCTCGGGCACCGACGGGATCTCGCTGTTCCCGGAGAACCGTGGCTGGAACACCGACGAGCTCTACCACCCGGACCCGGCCACGCCGGGCAAGACGTACAGCAAGGAGGGCGGATTCCTCCATGACGCGGGGGAGTTCGACGCCGACTTCTTCCGGATCAGCCCGCGCGAGGCCCGCGAGACGGACCCCCAGCAGCGGCTGATGCTGGAGACCGCCTGGGAGGCCTTCGAGCGCGCGGGCATCGACCCGCTCTCGCTGAAGGGCAGCCGGACCGGCGTCTTCGCCGGGGTGGTCTACCACGACTACTCGGCGGACAGCGGCACCGGCGGCCTGGCCAGCGTCGCGTCCGGCCGGGTCGCGTACGTGCTGGGCCTGGAGGGCCCGGCGATCACCGTCGACACCGCCTGCTCCTCCTCGCTGATCGCGCTGCACTTCGCCATCCAGTCGCTCCGCAACGGCGACTGCACGATGGCGCTCGCGGGCGGGGTCACCGTGATGGCGACGCCGGTCTCCTTCGTCGGTTTCAGCCAGGACCGGGGTCTGGCCCCGGACGGCCGCTGCAAGTCCTTCGCCGGTGCCGCCGACGGCACCACCTGGTCCGAGGGCGTCGGCATGCTGCTGGTCGAGCGGCTCTCGGACGCGCGGCGCAACGGGCACCCGGTGCTCGCGGTGATCCGGGGCTCGGCGGTCAACTCCGACGGTGCCTCGAACGGCCTGACGGCGCCGAACGGTCCGTCCCAGCAGCGGGTCATCCGCGCCGCGCTCGCCGACGCCCGGCTGACGGCCGACGAGGTCGACACCGTCGAGGCGCACGGCACCGGCACCACGCTGGGTGACCCGATCGAGGCGCAGGCGCTGCTGGCGACGTACGGCCAGGACCGTCCGGTCGAACAGCCGCTCTGGCTGGGCTCGTTCAAGTCGAACATCGGTCACACCCAGGCGGCGGCCGGGGTCGGCGGCATCATCAAGATGGTCGAGGCGATGCAGCACGGCGTCCTGCCGAAGACCCTGCACGTCGACGAGCCGTCGCCGAACGTCGACTGGTCGGCCGGAAACATCGAGCTGCTCACCGAGGCCCGGCCGTGGCCGGAGAACGGCCACCCGCGCCGGGCCGGCATCTCCTCCTTCGGGCTCAGCGGCACCAACGCGCACGTCATCGTCGAGGAGCCTCCCGCCGCCCCCGAGAGCGGGTCGACGGCTCCCGAGACGGTGCTGCCGACCGCGCTGGTGCCGGTCAGGGTCTCCGGCCGCAGCGCACAGGCGCTGCGCGGCCAGGCCGCCCGTCTGGTGGAGTACTTGGAGTCCCGGCCCGAGGCTGGTCTGCTGGACCTCGGTTACTCCCTCGCCACCTCGCGCGCCGCCCTGGAGCACCGGGGCGTGGTGGTCGCGGCGGACCGTACGGAGCTGCTCACCGGACTGCGGGCGCTGGCCGAAGGCGAGAAGCCGGCCGGGGTCGTGCAGGGTGTCGCGCAGACCGACGGCCGGACGGCGTTCCTGTTCACGGGGCAGGGGTCGCAGCGGTTGGGGATGGGGCGTGAGCTGCACGCCGCTTTCCCGGTGTTCGCTGCTGCTTTTGACGAGGTGTTGGGTGAGCTGGGCGGTTCGCTGCGTGAGGTGGTCTGGGGCTCGGATGCGGATGAGTTGAACCGGACGGTGAACACGCAGAGTGCGTTGTTCGCGGTTGAGGTGGCGTTGTTCCGTCTGGTGGAGTCGTGGGGTGTGCGGCCTGACTTCGTGTCGGGTCACTCGGTGGGTGAGATCGCGGCCGCTCATGTGGCCGGGGTGCTGTCCCTTGCGGATGCGGTGAAGCTGGTGTCGGCGCGTGGTCGGTTGATGCAGGAACTGCCTTCTGGTGGTGCGATGGTGGCGATCCAGGCCACCGAGGAGGAGATCCTGCCGCTGCTGACCGACCGGGTGAGCATCGCGGCGGTGAACGGTCCGCGTTCGGTGGTGGTGTCGGGTGACGAGGCGACGGTGCTGCGGATCGCGGAGGGTTTCGAGCGGACGAAGCGGTTGAGTGTCTCGCACGCGTTCCACTCGCCGTTGATGGATCCGATGCTGGACGAGTTCCGTTCGGTGGTCGGTGGGTTGGCGTTCAGCCGGCCCAGGATTCCGGTGGTGGCGTCCGGTGACTTCGCGGATCCGGAGTACTGGGTGAGCCACGTCCGGGACGCGGTCCGGTTCGCCGACAACGTCAAGCAGTTGGAGGCGCGGGGCGTCACCACCTTCCTGGAGATCGGTCCCGACGCGGTGCTGACCGCCGCCGGTGCCGACAACCTCGGTGAGGACTCCGACGCCCTCTTCGTCTCCACCCTGCGCCGCGAGCGCGGTGAGGAGCGCGAACTCCTCACCGGCCTCTCCCGCGCCCACGCGCAGGGTGTCGCGGTGGACTGGGCGGCGTACTACGCCGGCCGGGGTGCCGCGCGGATCGACCTGCCCACCTACGCGTTCCAGCGGAAGTTCTACTGGGCCGACAGCATGCCGGTCGAGGCCGCCGCCGCTCCCGCCAGGGCAGCGGACCCGTTGGAGTCGGCGTTCTGGGATGCCGTCGAAGGTACGGAACTCCCGAGCTTCGCCGACCAGTTGGGTGTCGAATCGACGGACCTCGGCAAGGTGCTGCCCGCGATGGCGGCCTGGCGCCGGAACCACCGCGAGCAGGCGCAGGTCGACTCCTGGCGCTACCGGGTGGAGTGGCAGCCGGTGGCCGAGCTGTCGGGCGGACCGCTGTTCGGTGCCTGGCTGGTGGCCGTCCCGGCGGGCCGGCTGACCGACGACCTGGTGGTCGGCGTGCTGGCGGCGGTCGCCGAACGCGGCGCCCACGCCGTGCCGTTCGAGGTCGCCGACGAGGACCGGGCGACGCTGGCCGGACGGCTGGCCGAGGGCGAGCCGGTGCTCGGTGTGCTGTCCCTGCTCGCGCTGGACGACGCCCCGCACTCGGCGCACCCCGAGCTCTCCCGCGGCCTGGCCGCGAGCATCGTGTTCGCTCAGGCGCTCGGCGACGCGGCCCTCGGTGTGCCGCTCTGGGCGGTCACCGCCGGTGCCGTCGCGGTGGACGGCTCGCTGGAGACCGCGGTGCCGTCGCAGACGGCGGTCTGGGGTCTCGGCGCCAGCCTCTCGCTCGACCACCCGGACACCTGGGGCGGACTGGTGGACCTGTCGCCGACCGCCGACCGGTCCGCGTTCGCGCAGCTGCTGGACGCCGTCACGGCGACCGGGGGCGAGGACCAGTTGGCGATCCGTCAGGGCAAGGTGCTCGGCCGCCGGATGGTGCGCTCGCCGCTCGCCGAGCAGTCGGCCGCGCGGGAGCCCTGGCAGCCGCACGGCACGGTCCTGATCACCGGTGGCACCGGTGGTCTCGGTGCCCACGTGGCAAGGGAGCTGGCGGCGACGGGGGCCGAGCACCTGGTGCTCACCAGCCGTCGTGGCCGGGACGCCGCCGGGGTGGAGCAGCTGATCGGCGAACTGACCGCGCTCGGCGCCGAGGTGACGGTCGCGGCCTGCGACGTGGCCGACCGCGCCGCACTCGCCGCACTGCTCGACTCGATCCCCGCCGACCGTCCGCTGACCGCCGTGGTGCACGCCGCCGGGGTGGCCCAGCGGATCGCCCCGCTGGGCGAGTTGACCGTGGCGGAGTTCGCCGAGGTCGGCCGGGCCAAGGTGCTCGGCGCCGCCCACCTGGACGAGCTGCTGGGCGACCAGAAGCTCGACGCCTTCGTGCTCTTCTCCTCGGGCTCCGCCGTCTGGGGCAGCGGTGGCCAGGCCGCGTACGGCAGTGCCAACGCCTTCCTGGACGGGCTGGCCCAGCGCCGGGCGGCGCAGGGCCGTCCGGCCACCGCGATCGCCTGGGGCTCCTGGGACGGCGGCATGGTCGATGCCGAACTCGGCGCCCTGATGCGCCGGATCGGCGCGCCCGCGATGGCGCCGGAGCTGGCGATCACCGCGCTGCGGCGTGCGGTCGGCCAGGACGGGAGCAACGTCGTGGTGGCCGACTTCGACTGGTCGCGGTTCGCCCCGACCTTCACGGTCGCGCGGCCCCGACCGCTGCTGGACGCCATCCCGGAGGTCCGCACCGCGCTGGCCGGTCCGGCGGAGACGGGTGAGGCGGGCGCCGGCTCGGGTCTGGTGGAGCAGCTCGCGGCCCTGTCCGGGCCGGAGCAGAGCCGGACCCTGCTCGACCTGGTCCGAAAGCACGTCGGTGACCTGCTCGGCTACGAGGACCCGGCGACGCTGGAGGCCGGGCGTTCCTTCGAGGATCTCGGCTTCGACTCGGTCGCGGCGGTCGACCTGCGGGAGTCGCTCAGCGCGGCCACCGGCCGGAAGCTGCCCACCTCGATGGTGTTCGACCACTCGACGCCGCTGGCGCTCGCCGAGTACCTGCGCACGGAGCTCGTCCCGGCCGGCGGGACCCCCGCCGTGCCGCTGCTGGCCGAACTCGACCGCTTCGAGGAGGTCGTGAGCGGCCTCTCCGGCGAGGAGATCGAGGCCAGCCACCTCACCTCCCGGCTGCAGGCGCTGCTCGCCCGGCTGAACGAGAGCCTCGGAGCGGGACAGGGCCCGGACGTCGGCGGGCAGTTGGAGAGTGCCTCGGCCGACGACGTATTCGACTTCATTGACAAGGAACTCGGCCTCGCCTGAGCGGGCAACGGGCTTTAGGACCAAAGGACTCGGTGGGACTGAGATGGCGAACGACGACAAGCTCCTCGATTACCTCAAGCGCGTCACTGCCGATCTGCACCAGACCCGGCAGCGGCTCCAGCAGATCGAGAGCGAGGACCTGGAGCCGATCGCGATCGTGGCGATGAGCTGCCGGTATCCCGGTGGGGTGACCTCGCCGGAGGAGCTCTGGCAACTGGTCGCGGAGGGCCGGGACGCGGTGACGCAGTTCCCGGCCGACCGCGGCTGGGTCATCGACCACGACACCGATGCCGACCGGTCCGGGACCAGCTACGTCCGGGAGGGCGGGTTCGTCCACGACGTCGCCGACTTCGACCCCGGCTTCTTCGGCATCAGCCCGCGCGAGGCCCTGACCATGGACCCGCAGCAGCGCCTGATGCTGGAGATCAGCTGGGAGGCGTTCGAGCGGGCGGGCATCAGCCCCGACACCGTGCGCGGTGCGGGCGTCGGCGTCTTCACCGGGTCGGGCATCCAGGACTACGAGGACCTGCTGGACGCCGCGCCCGAGGTGGCCGAGGCGTACATGACCACGGCCAGCGCGTCGTCGGTGATCTCGGGCCGGGTCTCCTACGTGCTCGGCCTGGAGGGCCCGTCCCTCTCGGTCGACACCGCCTGCTCCTCCTCGCTGATCGCGCTGCACCTGGCCGCCGAGGCGCTCCGCCGCAAGGAGTGCACGCTCGCGCTGGCCGGTGGCGTGATGGTGATGTCCACCCCGTCGCCGTTCATCGCCTTCAGCCGTCAGCGCGGCCTGGCCCCGGACGGCCGCTGCAAGGCGTTCTCGGAGTCGGCCGACGGGACCGGCTGGTCCGAGGGCGCCGGCGTGCTGCTGCTGGAGCGGCTGTCGGACGCGCGGCGCAACGGGCACCCGGTGCTCGCGGTGATCCGGGGCAGCGCCATCAACCAGGACGGTGCCTCCAACGGCCTGACCGCTCCGAACGGCCTGGCCCAGCAGAAGGTGATCCGGCAGGCGCTGGCCAACGCCCGGGTCCCCGCCGGTCAGGTCGACCTGGTCGAGGGCCACGGCACCGGCACCACGCTGGGTGACCCGATCGAGGCCCAGGCGCTGCTGGCCACCTACGGCCAGGCCCGGCCCGAGGACCGGCCGCTCTGGCTCGGCTCGATCAAGTCCAACATCGGCCACGCCCAGGCGGCGGCCGGTGTCGGCGGCGTGATGAAGATGGTCATGGCGATCCGCCACGGCCTGATGCCCGAGACACTGCACGTCACCGAGCCGTCCTCGCACGTCGACTGGTCGGCGGGCAACGTCCGGCTGCTGACGGAGGCCCAGGAGTGGCCGGACCACGGCTACCCGCGCCGGGCCGGCGTCTCGGCCTTCGGCGTGAGCGGCACCAACGCGCACGTGATCATCGAGCAGGCCCCCGAGGCGGAGCCCGCCGCCGAGCCGGTGGTGCGGCCCGAGCCCGCGGCCGACGTGCCGGTGCCGTGGCTGCTGTCCGCCCGCAGTGCGGACGCGCTGCGGGACCAGGCCGCCCGGCTCGCCGGACACCTCGGCGGGGCCGACGAGTTCGACCCCCGTGACGTCGCCTTCTCGTTGGCCACCTCGCGGGCGGCGCTGGAGCACCGCGCGGTGGTCCTGGCGGGTGACGGTGCGGCGGCGCTGCGCGGGCTGGCCGCCGTGGCCGAGGGCGGGCAGGCCGCCGGTGTGGTCAAGGGCGTGGTCGGCGACGGCCGGACGGCGTTCCTGTTCACGGGTCAGGGGTCGCAGCGGCTCGGGATGGGGCGTGAACTGCACGCTGCTTTCCCGGTGTTCGCCTCGGCTTTCGACGAGGTGTTGGCGGAGCTGGGCGGTTCGCTGCGTGAGGTGATCTGGGGCGACGATGCCGACGAGTTGAACCGTACGGTCAACACCCAGCGTGCGCTGTTCGCCTTCGAGGTGGCGCTGTACCGGCTGGTGGAGTCCTGGGGTGTGCGGCCGGATCTGCTGGCCGGTCACTCGGTGGGTGAGATCGCCGCTGCACACGTCGCCGGGGTGCTGTCGCTCTCCGATGCGGTGAAGCTGGTGTCCGCCCGTGGGCGGCTGATGCAGGAACTGCCCACCGGCGGTGCGATGGTGGCGATCGAGGCCACCGAGGAGGAGATCCTCCTGCTGCTCACCGACCAGGTGAGCATCGCGGCGGTGAACGGCCCGCGCTCGGTGGTGGTCTCGGGCGACGAGGCGACCGTGCTGCGGATCGCCGAGGGCTTCGAGCGCACCAAGCGGCTGAGCGTCTCGCACGCGTTCCACTCGCCGCTGATGGACCCGATGCTGGCCGAATTCCGCGCCGTGGTCCGGACCTTGCTGTTCACCGAGCCGACGATCCCGGTGGTGGCCAGCGGCAGCGTCACCGACCCCGAGTACTGGGTCAACCACGTCCGCGACGCGGTCCGGTTCGCCGAGAGCGTCCAGTACCTGGAGTCGGTCGGGGTCTCCCGCTTCGTGGAGATCGGCCCCGACGGCATCCTGACCGGGATGGCCCCGCAGTCCACCCAGGCCGAGAGCGCGGTGTTCGTGGCGCTGGCGCGCCGGGACCGCGCCGAGGCGGAGGCGGCGCTGTCCGGGCTGTCCCGGCTGCACACCGCCGGTGTCGGTATCAACTGGTCGGCGTTCTTCGCCGGTTCCGGTGCCGAGCGGATCGACCTGCCCACCTATGCGTTCCAGCACGCCCGCTACTGGATCGACGCCCAGCCCAGTCTCGGGGACGTCACCTCGGCCGGTCTGGACTCGGCCGAACACCCGCTGCTCGGTGCGGCCGTGACGCTGGCCGACACCGACGGTGTGGTGCTGACCGGCCGGCTCTCGATCGGCTCGCAGCGCTGGCTGGCCGACCACGTGGTCGGCGGCTCGGTGCTGTTCCCCGGCACCGGTTTCGTCGAGCTGGCGATCCGGGCCGGCGACCAGGTCAACTGCGACCTGCTGGACGAACTCACCCTGGAGGCGCCGCTGGTGCTGCCCGAGATCGGCGCCGTCCAGGTGCAGGTCGCGGTCGGCCCCGCCGACGACACCGGGGCCCGCAGCGTGACCTTCCACTCCCGCCTGCAGGGCGCGGACGCGGACGTGCCGTGGACCCGGCACGCGACCGGCGTGCTGGTCCCCGGTGCCCGGCGGACCGGCGAGGAGCTGACCCAGTGGCCGCCGACCGGTGCTGTTCCGGTCGAACTGGGCGGTCTGTACGACGGGTTCACGGCCGCCGGGATGGCCTACGGGCCGGTGTTCCAGGGCCTGCAGGCCGTCTGGAAGGTCGGCGACCAGGTCTTCGCCGAGGTCGCCCTGCCCGAGCAGGCGAAGTCCGACGCCGAGCGGCTGGCGCTGCACCCGGCGCTGCTGGACGCCTGCCTGCACGCGGCCGTGTTCACCGGTGCGATCGGTGAGCAGGGCGCCCTGCCGTTCGCCTGGTCCGGTGTCTCGCTGCACGCGGCCGGCGCGGCCGTGGCCCGGGTCCGGCTGACCCCGACCGGCACCGGAGGCGGCCTCGCGCTGGCCGTCGCGGACGGCGAGGGCCGCCCGGTGGCCTCGGTCGACTCGCTGGTGCTGCGGCCGATCTCCGGCGAGCAGCTCGCCGCCGCCCGCTCCGGGGGACAGGACTCGCTGTTCCGCCTGGACTGGGCGCCGGTCACCCTGGACGGCCCGGCCGCCCCGGTGGCGTACGCCGACTGGGCCCTGGTCGCCGACGGTGGCGCGGTCGCCCCGGTGGTGACCCTGGAGATCACCGGCGGCTCGGACGCCGAGGCGGTCCGCACCGCCACCTACCGGACCCTCGAAGTGGTCCAGCGCTGGCTGGCCGAGGACCGGTTCGCCGACGCCCGCCTGCTGGTGGTCACCCGGGGCGCCGTCGCGCTGACGGGTGAGGACGTCACCGACCTGGCCGCCGCAGCCGCTGCGGGCCTGGTGCGCTCGGCCCAGTCCGAGAGCCCCGAGCGCATCCAGCTCGTGGACCTGGACGGGGAGTTGGCCGCGGCGACGGTGGCCGCGATCGTCGCCAGCGGTGAGCCGCAGCTGGTGGTGCGTCAGGGTGTGCTGCGCGCGGCCCGGCTGGCCCGGGTCACGGCGCCCGCCGATGGCGGCGTCGTGCTCGACGGCGAGGGCACCGTCCTGGTCAGCGGTGCCACCGGCGCGCTCGGCGGACTGTTCGTCCGGCACCTGGCCGCCGAGTACGGCGTGCGCAGGCTGCTGCTGGTCAGCCGGCGCGGTGCGGACGCCCCCGGGGCGGCCGAACTGGCGGCTGAGCTGAACGAGTTGGGTGCCGAAGTCGAGTACGCCGCCGTGGACCTGGCGGACCGTCGGGCCACCGCCGAACTGCTCCGGGACCTGCCGCTGACCGCCGTGGTGCACATCGCCGGTGTGCTGGACGACGGCGTGGTCGGCTCGCTCACCCCCGAGCGGATCGACACCGTGCTCCGCCCGAAGGTGGACGCCGCACTCAACCTCCACGAGCTCACCGCCGACCGGGAGTTGGCCGCGTTCGTGCTGTTCTCATCGGCCGCCGGTCTGCTCGGCGCGCCCGGACAGGGCAACTACGCGGCGGCGAACTCCTTCCTCGACGCGCTGGCCGCCCACCGTCGGGCCAACGGCCTGACCGCCCACTCGCTCGCCTGGGGTCTGTGGGACCAGGCCGGCGGCATGGCCGGCAAGCTGGCGAGTGCGGACCGTTCCCGGATCTCCCAGGGCGGCATGTTCGCCCTGTCGGCCGAGGACGGCGTGCTGGCCTTCGACGCCGCGCTGCGCACCGACGAGCCGATCACCGTGCCGACCCGTTTCGACCTCGCCTCCCTCCGGTCGCAGGGCGAGAACCTCGCCGAGGTGTTCCGGGGCCTGGCCCCGGCGACCCGCCGCCGGAAGGCCGGGGCGAAGACCGAGAGCGGCGCGCTGCAACGCAAGCTGGCCTCCCTGCCGGAGGACAAGTGGCCGGGGGCCCTGCTCGACCTGGTGCTCGGTCAGGCCGCCGCCGTGCTGGGCCACCCGGACCCCAAGGCGGTCGACCCGGACCGGCACTTCCAGGACCTCGGCTTCGACTCGCTCACCGCCGTGGAGTTCCGCAACAGCCTCAGCGACGCGGTCGGCCGCCGGCTGCCGGCCACCCTGGTCTTCGACTACCCGACGCCGGTCGCGCTGGCGGCCTATCTGCTGGACGCGGTCCAGGGCGCGAAGGTCGAGATCGCCGCGGTCGCCGCCACGGCCTCGGGGACGGACGACGAGCCGATCGTCATCGTCGGCATGGCCTGCCGGTTCCCGGGCGGTGTCGAGTCGCCGGAGGACCTGTGGCGGCTGGTGGCCGACGGGGTGGACGCGGTCTCGGACTTCCCGGTCAACCGTGGCTGGGACACCGCGCAGGTCTACGACCCGACCGGTGAGCGGGCCAACACCACGTACACCCGCGAGGGCGGCTTCCTGCACGACGCCGACCGGTTCGACCCCGCGTTCTTCGGCATCGCGCCGAACGAGGCGCTGTACATGGACCCGCAGCAGCGCCTGCTGCTCGAGACCTCCTGGGAGGCGTTCGAGCGGGCCGGGATCGACCCGGGCACGCTGAAGGGCAGCTCGACCGGCGTGTTCGCCGGAATGATGTACCACGACTACGCGGCCAACAACAGCACGGGCGCGATCGCCTCCGGCCGGGTGTCCTACGTCTTCGGCCTGGAGGGCCCGGCCGTCACCATCGACACCGCCTGCTCCTCCTCGCTGGTCGCCCTGCACCTGGCGGCGCAGGCGCTCCGTTCGGGCGAGTGCTCGCTCGCGCTGGCCGGTGGTGTGGCCGTGATGTCCACCCCCGAGGTCTTCGTCGAGTTCAGCCGGCAGAAGGGCCTGGCCAAGGACGGCCGGTGCAAGTCCTTCGCGGACGCCACCGACGGCACGGGCTGGTCCGAGGGCGTCGGCATGCTGCTCGTCGAGCGGCTGTCGGACGCGCGGCGCAACGGGCACCCCGTGCTCGCGGTGGTGCGCAGCACGGCGATCAACCAGGACGGTGCCTCGAACGGGCTGACCGCGCCGAACGGTCCGTCCCAGCAGCGGGTGATCCGGCAGGCGCTGGCGAACGCCGGTCTGACGACCGCCGACGTGGACGCGGTGGAGGCGCACGGTACGGGCACCACTCTTGGTGACCCGATCGAGGCGCAGGCGCTGCTGGCGACGTACGGTCAGGACCGTCCGGTGGACCAGCCGTTGTGGCTCGGTTCGATCAAGTCCAACCTGGGCCACACCCAGGCGGCGGCGGGTGCCGGCGGCATCATCAAGATGGTCGAGGCGATCCGCAACGGGGTGCTGCCGAAGACCCTGCACGTGGACGCGCCGACGACGAAGGTGGACTGGACCGAGGGCAACGTCCAGCTGCTGACGGAGAACCGGGACTGGCCGGAGACCGGCCGTCCGCGCCGGGCCGGCATCTCCTCCTTCGGCCTCAGCGGCACCAATGCGCACGTGATCATCGAGCAGGCCCCGGCGGAGGTGGAGCAGCCGGTGACCGTGACGGCCGCCCTCCCGGTGGTGCCGCTGGTGGTCTCGGCGAAGAACCCCGAGGCCCTGCGGGCACAGGCGGCCCGGCTCGCCGAACACCTGGACTCAAGCGCCGAGTTGACCCCGGTCGACCTCGGCTGGTCGCTGGCCACCTCGCGGGCGGTGCTGGAGCACCGGGGCGTCGTGGTCGGCGTCGACCGGGACGAGCTGCTCGCCGGGCTGTGGGCGCTGGCAGATGGGCGGACCAGCCCGGGAGTGGTGAGCGGATCGGGTCGGTCGCGGGGTCGGACGGCGTTCCTGTTCACGGGGCAGGGGTCGCAGCGGTTGGGGATGGGGTGTGAGCTGCACGCCGCCTTCCCGGTGTTCGCCTCGGCTTTCGACGAGGTGCTGGCGGAGCTGGACGGGTCGCTGCGTGAGGTGATCTGGGGCGACGATGCCGACGAGCTGAACCGTACGGTGAACACGCAGAGTGCGCTGTTCGCCTTCGAGGTCGCGCTGTACCGGCTGGTGGAGTCGTGGGGGGTGCGTCCTGACTTCCTGTCGGGTCACTCCGTGGGTGAGATCGCGGCCGCGCATGTGGCTGGTGTGCTGTCCCTTGCGGACGCGGCGAAGCTGGTGTCGGCGCGTGGGCGGTTGATGCAGGAACTGCCTTCTGGCGGTGCGATGGTGGCGATCGAGGCCACCGAGGAGGATGTGCTGCCGCTGCTGACCGACCAGGTGAGCATCGCGGCGGTGAACGGCCCCCGCTCGGTGGTGGTGTCGGGTGACGAGGCGACCGTGCTGCGGATCGCCGAGGGCTTCGAGCGGACCAAGCGGCTGAGTGTCTCGCACGCGTTCCACTCGCCGCTGATGGACCCGATGCTGGACGAGTTCCGCACCGTCGTCAGCGGACTGACCTTCGCCGCGCCGGTGATTCCGGTGGTGGCTTCGGGTTCGTTCGCCGACCCCGAGTACTGGGTGAGTCACGTCCGGGACGCGGTCCGGTTCGCCGACAACGTACGGGAGTTGGAGTCCTCGGGGGTCACGCGGTTCCTGGAGATCGGCCCCGACGGCATCCTGACCGGGCTGGCCCAGCAGAGCGTCGAGTCCGAGGACGCCGTCCTGGTCGCCACCCAGCGCCGGGACCGTTCGGAGGCGGCTACCTTCGTCACCGCGCTCGGGCGGCTGTTCACCGGGGGCGTCGAGCTGGACTGGGCCGCCCGGTTCGCGGGCACCGGTGCCCGCCGGGTCGACCTGCCGACGTACGCCTTCCAGCGGCAGCGCTTCTGGGTCGACACCAACGAGTACCTGGCCGACTCCTGGTTCGGCGGCGACACCACCAACATCTCGTCCGCCGGCCTGCGTTCGGCCGACCACCCGCTGCTCGGCGCCGTCGTCACGCTGCCGGACTCCGGCGGTGCGGTGCTGACCGGGCGGCTGTCGATCGATACCCACGCCTGGATCGCCGACCACGACGTGCTGGGCAACGTCCTGCTGCCGGGCACCGGCTTCGTCGAACTCGCCATCCGGGCGGGCGACCAGGTCGGCTGTGACCTGCTGGAGGAGCTGACGCTCCAGGCACCGCTGATCCTGCCGCCGGGTGCCTCGGTGCAGGTCCAGGTGGCGGTGGGCGAGGCGGACGGTTCGGGTGCCCGGACGGTCACCGTGCACTCCCGCGTCGAGGGCGACGAGGGCGGGGACTGGACGCTGCACGCCGAGGGCGTGCTGACCTCCGGTGCCGCAGCGCCGACGTTCGACTTCTCGGAGTGGCCGCCGGCCGGCGCCACCACCGTCGCCACCGGCGACGCGTACGAGCTGCTGCTCGCCCAGGGCTACGCCTACGGGCCGGTGTTCCAGGGCCTGAAGGCCGCCTGGCAGCGCGGTGACGAGCTGTTCGCCGAGGTGGCCCTGCCGGCCGAGTCGCACGCCGAGGCCGCACGCTTCGGCCTGCACCCGGCCCTGCTGGACGCCGCGATGCACGCCATCCTGCTGGACGCCGGGGACCGTCCCGACGGAGAGCCGGTGCTCCCGTTCTCCTGGAACGGTGTCACCCTGCACGCCGCCGGCGCCAACGAGGTCCGGGTGCGGATCTCGCAGGTCGGCCCCGAGCACAACATCGCCCTCGCCGTCGCCGACGGTGTGGGTGTGCCGGTGCTGTCGGTGCGGTCGGTGGTGGGGCGGCCGGTGTCGTCGGAGCAGTTGTCGGCGGGGCGTGGGGTGGAGTCGCTGTTCCGGGTGGAGTGGCCGGTGCTTCCGGTCGGTTCCGGTACCGGTCCGCTGCCCGCCTGGGACACGTTGACGGCTGATGGTGCGGTGCCCGAGGCGGTGCTGTTGGAGTGCCTGACGCCTGAGGCAGCTGATGTGCCCGGTGGGGTCAGGGAGTTGGCCGGCCGGGTGCTGGGCGTGGTGGGGGAGTGGCTCGGCGACGAGCGCTTCGCCGACTCGCGCCTGGTGGTGTTGACGCGCGGCGGTGTGGTCGCGGTCGACGGTGATGCGGTGGACGTGGTGCAGGCTCCGGTCTGGGGCCTGGTGCGCGCCGCCATCGCCGAGAACCCGGGCCGGTTCGTCCTGGTCGACTGGGACGGCCTGCCGGAGTCGGGCGCCGCGTTGAGCGCGGTGGTGGCTTCGGGTGAGGTGGAGGCCGCGGTTCGGGCCGGCGTGGTGCGGGTACCGCGCTTCGCGAAGGTCGGCGCGGTCGAGGGTGAGCTGCCCTCGGTGGTCGACGGCACGGTGCTGGTGACCGGTGGTACCGGTGGCCTCGGTGCCCTGGTGGCCCGGCACCTGGTGGTCGGGCACGGGGCCCGCAGTCTGGTGCTGACCAGCCGCCGGGGCCTGGAGGCGCCGGGCGCACGGGAGTTGGCGGCCGAACTGGAGGCCCTGGGAGCTGCGGTCGAGATCGCGGCCTGTGACGTGGCGGATCGCGCTTCGGTGCAGACCCTGCTCGCTTCGCTGGAGCGTCCGTTGGTGGGCGTGGTGCATGTCGCGGGTGTGATGGACAACGGTGTGGTCACTTCGGTGACGCCGGAGCGGTTGGATGCGGTGCTGGCGCCGAAGGTGGACGCCGCGTGGCACCTGCACGAGCTGACCGCCGACAGCGAGTTGGCGTTCTTCGTGATGTTCTCGTCGGCCGGTGGCATGGTGCTGGCGGCGGGTCAGGCGAACTACGCGGCGGCGAACGTCTTCCTGGACGCGCTGGCCACCCACCGTCGGGCGGCCGGTCTGCCGGCCACCTCGATGGCGTTCGGCCTCTGGGGCGTCACCACCGGCATGAGCGGTGCCCACTCGCTCGACGACGCCGAGCAGCGGATGGCCAAGCTGGGCCTCCCCGCGCTGCCGCAGGCCGAGGGCCTGGCGCTGTTCGACGCCTCGATCGCGACCGGCGAAGCCGTCCTGGTGCCGCTCCGGATCGACCCCAAGGCCCTTCGCACGCAAGGTGATTCGCTGCACAGCCTGCTGCGCGGACTGGTCCGGGCCCCGGCCCGGCAGACGGCGCGGGCCGGGGCCGGCGGGGGTTCGGCGGTCGGGCAGCAGCTCGCCCGCCTCGACGCCGCCGAGCGCGGCCGGGCCCTGCTGGAGCTGGTCAGGACCGAGGTGGCCGCCGTCCTGGGCCACGCCTCGATCGACGAGGTGGAGCCCGACCGGGCCTTCAAGGAGCTGGGCTTCGACTCGCTCAGCGCGGTCGAGCTGCGCAACCGCCTGAACACGGTGATCGGCATCCGGCTCTCCGCCACCCTGGTCTTCGACTACCCGAGCGCCCAGGCGGTCGCCGACCACATCGGCGAGACCCTGGCCGGTACCGAGGCCGAGTCCGCCTCCCCGGTCGCGGTGGTGACGCCGCTGACCGACGACCCGATCGTCATCGTCGGCATGGCCTGCCGCTACCCGGGCGGCGTGGAGTCGCCGGGCGACCTCTGGCAGCTGGTGCTGGACGGGGTCGACGCGGTGTCGGACTTCCCGACCGACCGTGGCTGGGACCTCGACGCGCTCTACGACCCGGAGCCGGGCAAGCCGGGCCGCACGTACACCCGGACCGGCGGATTCCTGTACGACGCCGCCGACTTCGACGCCGACTTCTTCGGGATCTCCCCGAACGAGGCGGTCACCATCGACCCCCAGCAGCGCCTGCTGCTGGAGGCGTCCTGGGAGGCGATCGAGCACGCGGGCATCGACCCGCTCTCGCTCAAGGGCAGCCGCACCGGCGTCTTCGGCGGCGTGATGTACCACGACTACGGCCTCGGCCCGGAGGCCGCCACGACCAGCGGCGGCAGCCTGGTGACCGGCCGGGTCGCCTACACCCTGGGGCTGGAGGGTCCGGCCGTCACGGTCGACACCGCCTGCTCCTCCTCGCTGGTCGCGCTGCACATGGCGGTTCAGGCACTCCGCTCCGGCGAGGTGTCGCTGGCGCTGGCCGGTGGTGTGGCCGTGATGTCCACCCCGGGCATGTTCATCGACTTCAGCCGGCAGCGCGGGATGGCCAAGGACGGGCGCTGCAAGTCGTTCGCCGAGGCGACCGACGGGACCGGCTGGTCCGAGGGTGTCGGCGTCCTGCTGGTGGAGCGGCTGTCGGACGCGCGGCGCAACGGGCACCCGGTGCTCGCGGTGGTGCGGGGCAGCGCGATCAACCAGGACGGTGCGTCGAACGGCCTGACGGCGCCGAACGGTCCGTCCCAGCAGCGGGTGATCCGGCAGGCGCTGGCGAACGCGGGGCTGACGACGGCCGAGGTCGACGCGGTGGAGGCGCACGGTACGGGTACCACGTTGGGTGACCCGATCGAGGCGCAGGCGCTGCTGGCGACGTACGGTCAGGACCGGCCGGTGGACCAGCCGTTGTGGCTCGGCTCCATCAAGTCCAACCTGGCGCACGCCCAGGCCGCCGCCGGTGTCAGCGGCATCATCAAGATGGTCGAGGCGATCCGCAACGGGGTGCTGCCGAAGACCCTGCACGTGGACGCACCGACCTCCAAGGTGGACTGGACCGAAGGCAACGTCCAGCTGCTGACGGAGCGTCGGGACTGGCCGGAGACCGGCCGTCCGCGCCGGGCCGGCATCTCCTCCTTCGGCCTGAGCGGCACCAACGCCCACGTCATCATCGAGCAGGCCCCGGCGGAGGTGGCCCAGCCGGTCACCGTGGCCGCCGAGCTGCCGGTGGTGCCGCTGGTGGTCTCGGCGAAGAACGTGGACGCGATCCCGGCCCAGGCGGCCCGGCTCGCCGACCACGTCGAGGCCCGGCCCGAACTGGCCCTGGCCGACCTGGGGTTCTCCCTCGCCACCTCGCGGTCCGCGCTGGACCAGCGGGCGGTGGCCGTCGGTGCCGACCGGGCGGAACTGCTCGCCGCACTCCGCGAGCTGGCGGCGGGCGGCGGCAGCGTCAGCCTGGCCCGGCCGGGCGCGCAGGTGGCCTTCCTGTTCACCGGCCAGGGGTCGCAGCGGCTCGGGATGGGGCGTGAACTGCACGCCGCCTTCCCGGTGTTCGCTGCCGCCTTTGACGAGGTGTTGGCGGAGCTGGGCGGTTCGCTGCGTGAGGTGGTCTGGGGCGACGATGCCGACGAGTTGAACCGTACGGTGAACGCGCAGCGTGCGCTGTTCGCCTTCGAGGTCGCGCTGTACCGCCTGGTGCAGTCCTGGGGTGTCCGGCCCGACTTCCTGGCCGGCCACTCCGTCGGTGAGATCGCCGCCGCTCACGTGGCCGGGGTGTTCTCGCTCAAGGACGCGGCCAAGCTGGTGTCGGCCCGTGGCCGCCTGATGCAGGAACTGCCCACCGGCGGTGCGATGGTGGCGATCGAGGCCACCGAGGAGGATGTGCTGCCGCAGCTGACCGACCAGGTGAGCATCGCGGCCGTCAACGGCCCGCGCTCGGTGGTGGTGTCGGGTGACGAGGCGACCGTGCTGCGGATCGCCGAGGGCTTCGAGCGCACCAAGCGCCTGAGTGTCTCGCACGCGTTCCACTCGCCGCTGATGGACCCGATGCTGGACGAGTTCCGCACCGTCGTCAGCGGACTGACCTTCACCGAGCCGAAGACCCCGGTGGTGACCACCGGCAACGTCACGGACCCGGAGTACTGGGTCGGCCACGTCCGCGACGCGGTCCGGTTCGCCGACAACGTGCGGGAGTTGGAGTCGCGCGGGGCCTCCCGGTTCGTGGAGATCGGCCCCGACGGCATCCTCACCGGGCTGGCCCAGCAGAGCGTCGAGTCGGACCGGGCACTGTTCGTCGCGGCCGTCCGCCGGGACCGTCCGGAGAGCACGACGCTGGTCACCGCGCTCGGTCGGCTGCACGCCGCCGGTGTGGCGGTCGACTGGCCGGCCTTCTTCGCCGGCTCGGGCGCCCGCCGGGTGGACCTGCCGACGTACGCCTTCCAGCGGACCCGCTACTGGGTGGACGCGCTGGCCGGTGTGAACGACGTCGCCTCGGTCGGTCAGGACGCCGTCGAGCACCCGCTGCTCGGTGCGGCCGTCGAACTCCCGGACGGTGCGGGCCTGGTGCTCACCGGCCGGCTCGCCACCGGCGCCCAGTCCTGGCTGGCCGACCACGTGGTGGGGGAGACCACGCTCTTCCCCGGCACCGGTTTCGTCGAGCTGGCGATCCGGGCCGGCGACCAGCTGGGCTGCGGGGTGCTGGAGGAACTGACGCTCCAGGCGCCGCTGGTGCTGCCGGAGCGCGGGGGTGTCCAGCTCCAGGTCGCGGTCGGCGCGGCGGACGGGACGGGTGCCCGTCCGGTCACCATCCACTCCCACCTGGAGGGCGACGAGGCGACGGGTTGGACCCTGCACGCCGAGGGTCTGCTCACCGACGAGACCCGGGCACCCTCCTTCGACCTGACCGCCTGGCCGCCGAACGGTGCGACGGCGGTGGACATCGAGGACGGCTACCGGCGACTGCTGGCCATCGGCTTCGGCTACGGCCCGGTGTTCCAGGGCCTGCGGGCGGTCTGGCAGGACGGTGAGTCGATCCTCGCGGAGGTCGCGCTGCCGGTCGAGACGCACACCGAGGCGGCCCGGTTCGGGCTGCACCCGGCGCTGCTGGACGCCTGCCTGCACGCGGCGATCCTCGCCAACGACAGCGCCGACGGGGAGGCCGGCGGCCGGGTGCTGCCGTTCTCCTGGTCGGGCGTCGAGCTCTTCGCGGCCGGTGCGGCCGCCGTCCGGGTCCGGATCTCGCCCACGGGGGAGAACACCGTGGCGCTGGCCATCGCCGACGCCCTCGGCAACCCGCTGGCGTCGGTGCGCTCGCTGGTCTCCCGCCCGGTCTCCGACGCCCAGCTGGCGGCGGGCCGGACGGCCTTCCACGACAGCCTGTTCACGCTGGACTGGACGCCGGTGACCCCGGCCGGACCGGTCGTGCCGGTGTCCGGGGTGGACTGGGAGACAGTCGCCGTCGACGGGTCGGCGGTGTCCGGCACGGTGGTGCTGCGGGTCGACGGCGGTAACGACGCCGAAGCGGTCCGCACCGCCACCCACCGGGTGCTCGCGGTCCTCCAGAGCTGGTCGGCGGAGCAGCGGTTCGCCGCCGCCACGCTGGCGGTGCTCACCCGGGGCGCGGTCGCGCTGCCGGGGGAGGACGTCACCGACCTGGCCGGTGCGGCCGTCTGGGGCCTGGTCCGGGCCGCCCAGCTGAGCAACCCCGAGGGCATCGTGCTCGCCGACCTGGACACCGGGCGGGCCGCGGAGGGCGAGGCGCTCGCCGCCGTCCTGGCCACCGGTGAACCGCAGTCGGTGGTCCGGGGCGGTACGGTCCTGGCGGGCCGGCTGGCCCGGGTGCCGGTCGCCGAGGGCGAGCCGGCCGAGCCGGTCACCCGCTTCGACCGGACCACGGACCGGCCGGTGCTGGTGACCGGGGCGACCGGTCTGCTGGGCCGGCTGGTGGCCCGTCGCCTGGTGACCGAGCACGGGGTCCGCAGCCTGCTGCTGGTCAGCCGGCGCGGCGCCGCCGCCGACGGGATGTCCGAGCTGCGGGCCGAACTGGCCGGGCTGGGCGCCGAGGTGGAGATCGCCGCCTGCGACGTCTCCGACCGGGGTTCGGTGGCCGCGCTGCTGACCGACCGTCGGCTCTCCGGGGTGGTGCACCTCGCGGGTGTGCTGGACGACGGTGCGATCGGCTCGCTGACGCCCGAGCGGATGGACCGGGTGCTGCGCCCGAAGGTGGACGCGGCGCTCAACCTGCACGAGCTGACCAGCGGGATGGGCCTGACCGCCTTCGTGCTCTTCTCCTCGGCGGCCGGCACGCTCGGCAACGCGGGGCAGGGCAACTACGCGGCGGCCAACGCCTTCCTGGACGCGCTGGCCGCGCACCGGCGGGCACACGGCCTGCCCGCCCAGTCGCTGGCCTGGGGCCTGTGGGCCGACGGCGGCATGGCCGGCGAGCTGGCCGAGGCCGACGTCCGGCGGATGGGCAAGGTCGGCATCGGGGCGATCCCGACCGAGCGGGGCCTCGAACTCTTCGACCTGGCAGGGAGCTTGACGGACCCGGCGGTGCTGCCGATCCGGCTCGACCTGCGGACCCTGGCGGAGGCGGGCGACGAACTGCCGCCGGTCTTCCGGGGCCTGGTCAGGGGCCGCCCGCGCCGGGCCGCCGCGGCCGCGGCCGGGGCGGTCTCCGCCGACGGCCTGCTGGCCCGGCTGACCGGCCTGCAGGCGCCCGAGCGGGCCGAGGTGCTGCTCGACCTGGTGCAGACCCAGGCGGCCGTGATCCTCGGTCACGCAGGGGCGCACGCGGTCGAACCCGACCGCGCCTTCAAGGAGTTGGGCTTCGACTCGCTGTCGGCGGTCGAGTTCCGCAACCAGGTCAACGCGGCCACCGGCCTCCGGCTGCCGGCCACGCTGGTCTTCGACTACCCGAACGCCAGGGCGCTGGCCCTGCACCTCGGTGAGGTGCTGGTCCCGGAGACCGGAGCCGACCAGGCCGGTGCCGTCGGCACCGAGGAGGACCGGATCCGCCGCATCCTGCGGGAGATCCCGATCGACCGGCTGCGGATCGCCGGCCTGCTGGACGAACTGCTGGAGCTGGGCGGCGAGTCGGCCGACGGCGAGGGCGGCGCGGAGCAGGACGGCCCGACCGACCAGGACGGCTCGATCGACGGGCTGGACGCCGACAGCCTGATCAGCATGGCCTTCGAGGGCCTCTCCATCGACGACTGAGCGACGACCGGGCAACCGACCGTCGACCGAACGAACACCGAAGGGAATCGGGATAGCGATGGCTCTGGCGCCCAGTGCCAAGGGAAGCGTGCCGTTTCGTGAACACAAGACCTGGTACCGGGTCACCGGAGACCTGAAGTCGGGCAAGCCGGTCGTGGTCGCCGTGCACGGCGGCCCCGGCAGCACCCACGACTATCTGCTGAATCTCGCCGAACTCTCGGCGCAGGGCTGGCCGGTGGTGCACTACGACCAGATCGGAAACGGCGGTTCGACCCATCTGCCGGACCGCGGTGAGGATTTCTGGACCGTCCAGCTGTTCCTCGACGAACTGGACAATCTGCTCGGCGCGTTGGGGATATCCGACAACTACGTGTTGTTCGGCCAGTCCTGGGGCGGGCTGCTGGCGGCGAAGCACGCCGCCGGCCGTCCGGCCGGCCTGCGCGGCCTGGTGGTGGCGAACGCCCCGGCGTCGTACCCGCTCTGGCTGCAGGAGGCCAAGGTGCTGCGCGACCGGCTGCCGCTCGAGGTGAACGACACCCTGCTCAGGCACGAGGCGGCCGGGACCACCGACAGCCAGGAGTACTTCAACGCGATGATGCCGTTCTACCTGCGGCACGTCTGCCGGATGGACCCCTGGCCGAGGGACTTCATGGCCTCCTTCATGGAGGTCTACAACGACCCCACGGTCTACCGGACCATGAACGGGCCGAGCGAGTTCCACGTGATCGGCACCCTGAAGGACTGGGGGGTCACCGACTGCATCGACCGGATCGCGGTGCCCACCCTGCTGATCACCGGCGCCCACGACGAGGCCACCCCGGCGACCGTCCAGCCGTACGCGGACCTCATCCCGGACGTGCGCTGGGAGATCCTCGAGAACTCCAGCCACATGCCGCACCTGGAGGAGCCGGAGAAGTTCCTCGAGGTGCTGAGCAGTTACCTGCACCGGATTCACTGACCCGCAGTCCAGGGGTTGGCGGGCGGGCTAGGGGACGGAACAGGGGGGTCGGCGATTACGGCCCCGGACTAGTCTCCAGAGCTACAGCGAGTCAAGTCCCCGAACCGTCACTGGATTCGCCGGGTTCAAGGTATTCAGGCCGCGTTGCACACCTATGCCGGGGCCCAATCCCCACAGGCGGGCCCATGAGACCGGAGGAATGTCCGAATGTCCCTGCTGACCCTCGAATTTCCGACCACGGAGCGATTCAAAGCATTCGGCCCGAGACACATCGACGAGATCGCCAGCCGCTACGGTCTTCCCGCGCACCTGCAGGAGACCGTCCGGATGATCTCGCAGGTCCTGCCGTTCCGGGTCAACGAGTACGTGCTCTCCTCGCTGATCGACTGGACCAACATCCCGAACGACCCGATCTTCCAACTGGTCTTCCCGCAACCGGGGATGCTGTCGATCGAGGACGAGAAGCGGCTGAGCGTGCTCTCCGGTGACCCGGCGAACAAGCTCCAGCTGCGGGAGACCGTGCAGGACATCCGCTCGCGGCTGAACCCGCACCCGTCCGGGCAGAAGGAGCTCAACGTCCCCCGGCTGGACGGGGTCGAGCTGGCCGGCATGCAGCACAAGTACCGCGAGACGGTGCTCTACTTCCCCGGCCAGGGGCAGACCTGCCACGCGTACTGCACGTACTGCTTCCGCTGGGCGCAGTTCGTCGGCGACGCCGACCTCAAGTTCGCCGCGCCGGACCCGGGCCAGCTCGTCGAGTACCTGAAGGCGCACCCGCAGGTGACCGACGTGCTGGTCACCGGTGGCGACCCGATGGTGATGTCGACCGAGCGGCTGCGCAGCCACCTGGAGCCGCTGCTGGCGATCGACAGCGTCCGGACCATCCGGATCGGCACCAAGTCGGTGGCGTACTGGCCGCAGCGGTTCGTCACCGACCAGGACGCCGACGAGGTGCTCTGGCTGTTCGAGAAGATCGTCGACTCGGGCCGCAACCTCGCGGTGATGGGCCACTTCAGCCACCCGCGCGAGCTGGAGACCGACATCGCCCGGCGGGCGCTGCAACGGATCCGCTCCACCGGTGCGCTGGTCTACGGGCAGGCCCCGCTGATCGGCCGGGTCAACGACGACGCCGACGCCTGGGCCGAGCTGTGGCGCCGGGAGCTCGGGGCCGGCGTGGTGCCCTACTACATGTTCGTGGAGCGGGACACCGGCCCGCACGAGTACTTCAAGGTGCCGCTGGCCCAGGCGGTCGGCATCTTCCAGGCCGCCTACCGTCAACTGCCGGGCCTGGCCCGGACGGTGCGCGGCCCGGTGATGTCCGCCAAGCCCGGCAAGGTCGCGGTGGACGGCATCGAGGACACCCCGCAGGGCAAGTTCTTCCAGCTGCGGCTGCTCCAGGCCCGCGACCCCGAGCTGGTCGGCCGCCCGTTCCGGGCGCACTTCTCGGAGACCGCCTCCTGGGTGGACGAGTTGGTGCTCGCGGACACCACGCCGGCCGACATCCGGGCCGCGGTCCAGGGCACCTGAGCACATCGGGGGAGCGGCGGCGGAACCCTCCTCCCCGTCCGGGCGCACGGCCCGGGCGCGACCGCAGAGAATCAGTGGAAGGAGCTGGCGATGGTCGGCCGGAAAGTGTCACCGAACCTGGACCTCAACAACGACGTGGCGGAGCGCCGGACGCGGGGCGAGTCGATCGTCCACCTGGCCTTCGGCGAGGCGCGGCTGCCGGTCCACCCGGCGCTGAAGGGGCAGTTGGCCGCCAGCTCCGGGGAGAACGCCTACGGGGCGGTGCCCGGCGGCCGGGCGGTCCGGCGGGAGGCGGCGGGCTACTTCAGCCGCCGCAACCTGCCGACCGAACCCGAGCAGGTGGTGGTCGCCCCGGGCAGCAAGCCGCTGCTGATGGCGGTCCAGTTCGTCGTCCCCGGCGACCTGGTGATCCCCAGGCCCGCCTGGAACACCTACAAGCCGCAGGGCCTGTTGGCGGGCAAGCAGGTGTACGAGGTGGACATCCCGGCCGAGTGCGGCGGGGTGCCTGACCCGGTCAAGCTGCGCGAGACCGTCCGGGCCGCCCGCGCGGCCGGCGGCAACCCCCGGCTGGTGGTGCTCACCCTCCCGGACAACCCCACCGGCACCACGGTCTCCCCCGAACTGGTCCGGGAGATCTGCGCGGTGGCGGAGGAGGAGGACCTCTACCTGATCTCCGACGAGATCTACCGGGACGTGGTGCACGACCCCGCCACCCCGGTGCTCAGCCCGGCCGAGGTGCTGCCGGAGCGCACCATCGTCACCAACGGCCTGAGCAAGACCCTGGCGCTCGGCGGCTGGCGGATCGGGGTGGCCAGGTTCCCCGACAACGTCTGGGGCAACAGCGTCCGGGACGGCGTCATCTCGCTGGCCAGCGAGGTCTGGTCGACGCTGGCCATCCCGATGCAGGAGGTCGCCGCGTACGCCTTCTCCGAGCCGCCGGAGGTGCGTGACCGGTTCGCCCGCAGCGCCCGGCTGCACGGGGCGGTGGCCCGGGCGGTGTACCGGATCATGATCGGGGCCGGCGCCACCTGCCGTCCGCCGACCGGCGGGTTCTACGTCTACCCGGACTTCGAGCCCAGGCGCGCGGTGCTGGAGGCCAAGGGCATCACCGACGCCCAGTCGCTGTTCCGGTACCTGTTCGACGAGTTCGGCATCGTGGTGCTGGCGGGCGACAACCTGGGCGACGACGCCGGGGCGCTGCGCTTCAAGGCCGCCACCAGCCTGCTGTACGGCCACACCAGGGAGGAGCAGCAGCTCGCCCTGGACTCCGAGGACCCGCTGTCGCTCCCGCACATCCGGGACGTGCTGACCCGGATCGAGGAGGCCTTCACCAAGCTCGTCGGCTGACCGCTCAACCAACTCTGAAGGGAACAACCCGAGATGAAGGCCGAAGACCGGCCCGGCACCGCGCTGATCTTCCCCGGTATGGGGCCGTCGCAGTTCGCGGACGTGGCGAAGTTCATGCTGCTCAACCCGTTCGCCCGGAAGCTGGTGGCGACCGCCGGGGAGACCCTCGGATACGACCTGCTGGCGCGCTACCGGGCCAGCGAGAGCGACTACTCGGAGTACGCCCAGGTCGCCTTCCTGGTGAACTGCGTCGCCCTGGCCCAGTGGGCCGAGGCCGAGTTGGACACCCGTCCCGAGCTGATCGCCGGGCCGAGCTTCGGCAGCAAGGCGGCCGCCGTGCACTCGGGCTCGCTGGACTTCGCCGAGGCGGTCTGGGCCACCGCCCAGATGGCCCGCTGCGAGGACGAGTACTTCGCGGTCGAGCACCGGGACATCGTCACCCACTCGTTCACCCGTACCCCGGAGGCCAAACTGGCCGAGGTGCTGGCCGAGTTGGACGAGCAGGGGGAGTGGTACGACATCTCCTGCTACATCGACGACGACTTCTGGATGCTCTCGCTGCGGGAGAGCCGGGTGGACTGGCTGCAGACCCGGCTGCGCGGCCTGGGCGGGCTGCCGCTCTACACGATGAACCCGCCGATGCACTCCTCGGCCTTCGGCGCCCTGCGCGACCGGGTCGAGGCGGAGGTGGTGGACCGGCTGACCTTCGCCGACCCGGTGCTGCCGATCGTGGCGGACCAGGACGGCGCGGTGCTCACCACCGGCGCCGGGGTCCGGACGATGATCCTGGACGGCTACGTGAAGCCGGTGCGCTGGCCGGCCGTGGTGGAGACCTTCCGCCGGCTGGGCATCGGCACCGTCCAGGTGTCCGGTCCGGACGGCCTGTTCGGCCGGGTGGGTGCCACCACCCGCAACTTCGAGGTGGTCCCGGTCAACCCGCGGACCGCGATGCAGCCGCGCCGTCGGGTTCCGGCACCGGCGTAAAACGAAATTCCCTCCGGAATCACCAGGATTCCGGAGGGAATTTCGGCCGACGTCCGTGACGGTCAGACAGCCGGAGCACCGAGCTTCGAGATCGCGTTCCACAGGGTTTCTGCGGTGGAGAAGGTCTCGGAGTTCAGGAAGTCGTGGATGAACTCGACCCCGTACGTCTCCTCGAGCGAGGCGAGCAGATCCACGGTGCCCATCGAGTCCAGGCCCAGCTCGCGGAGACTGACGTCGGGCCGCAGTTCGTCACCGGCCTCCAGATACGGCAGGTGCCGACGGATCGTGTTCTCGAACTTCTTGTCCCACATGCTGACTCCGAATGTCGATTCCCGACCTGGGCGGGATTTCCAGGATGTCTTGCGCGTTCGACGATACCCGCGCCGGGAGTGCGGGCCGCAACCCCTTACCACCCCTCTCCTGGAGGCAGAATGAACCTGACCGAAGGGCCTGCGCTGCACGCCCGTTTCCTCCGCGGCCTGGCCCTCTCACCCGACCGCCTGGCGGTCCGGCTGGGAGCCGAGTCGCTGACCTACACCGAGGTGCACCGCCGGGCACTCAGCTGGGCCGGCGCCCTGCTGGCCGGCCCCGGTGAGCCGCCCGAGGTGATCGGGGTGCTGGCCGGCAAGGGGATCGAGGCGTACGTCGCGATCCTGGCCGGCCTCTACACCGGCCGCACCGTGGTGCCGCTGCGCTCGGACTTCCCGGTCGCCCGGACCCGCCGGATGCTCGAGGTGGCCGGGGTGCAGGCCGTGGTGGCCGACCGGTTCGGCCTGGCCAACCTGGTCGAGCTGGCGGCCGAGGGCCTCGACCTGCCGGTGCTCGCCCCGGGCCACGGGGTGGACGAGGCCGGGCGGTTGCGCGGCCTGCCGCTGCGCGGGATCGTCCTGGACGAGCGGGACGCGCTCACCGAGCCCCGCCCGGTCAGCGCCACCGACCGGGCGTACGTGCTTTTCACCTCGGGCTCCACCGGCACCCCCAAGGGCGTGCCGATCAGCCACGGCTCCACCCGGCACTACTTCGACCTGCTGGACCGGCGCTACGACTTCACCGCCGACGACATCTTCTCGCAGACCTTCGACGTCAACTTCGACTGCGCGGTCTTCGACATGTTCTGCGCCTGGGGCGCCGGCGCCACCCTGCTGGCGCTGCCCAACGAGGCGTACCACGACCTGCCCGGCTACCTCACCCAACAGGGCGTGACGGTCTGGTTCTCCACGCCGAGCGCGATCTCGCTGGTGCGCCGCACCCGGGGGCTGAAGCCGGGCTCGCTGCCCGGGCTGCGTTGGAGCCTGTTCGCCGGCGAGGCACTGCGGGCCGCGGACGCCACCGACTGGCAGGACGCCGCGCCGAACTCCACCCTGGAGAACATCTACGGCCCGACCGAACTGACCGTCACCGTCACCGGCTACCGCTGGGACCAGGACACCTCGCCGGAGCTCTGCGTGAACGGGCTCACCCCGATCGGCACCGTGCACGAGGGGCACGACTTCGTGCTGCTCGCGCCGGACGGCGAGCCCTCGCTGACCGAGGGCGAACTCTGCATCACCGGGCCGCAGATGACCACCGGTTACCTCGACCCGGAGGACGACCGGGGCCGGTTCCTGAAGTACCTGGGCCGTCGCTGGTACCGCACCGGCGACCGGGTCCGGCAGCACGGCAACGGGGTGCTGGTCTACCTCGGCCGGCTGGACGCCCAGGTGCAGGTGCAGGGCTGGCGGGTCGAACTGGCCGAGATCGACCACGCGCTGCGGGTCTGCGTCGGGGTGCAGGACGCGGTGGCGGTGACCCGGGAGGGCGCCGGCGGCACCGAGCTGGTGGTGTTCTACGTCGGCGAGAAGTCGCCGCCGGCCGAGCTGGCCCGCCAGCTCCGTGAGGTGCTGCCGCACAGCATGGTGCCCCGGCACTACCGGCACGTCGACGAGTTCCCGCTGAACGCCAACCGCAAGGTGGACCGCGGCCTGCTGGCCCGGCAGGCGGCCGCCGAGCTGACCGCCGTACCGGTGGGCTGAACCCCCACGGCACGGAGTCGGCCCCGAACCCTCAGGAGGTTCGGGGCCGACGGCCGTTGGGGGTGAGGTGCCGTCAGGCGACGCTCGCCGCGAGTACCTTGCGGTCGATCTTGCCGTTCGGGGTGACCGGGAGGCTGTCCACCACGCGCAGCTCGTGCGGGGTCATGTAGGCCGGCAGGGTCTCCTTGCAGAACGCCCGGATCTCGTTCTCGCTGATCTGCTGGCCGTCCTTGGCGGTCACCACGAAGGCGCCGAGCACCGGCTCCTTGTCGGCGCGCGGCAGCACCAGCGCGGCGGCCGCGGTGATCCCGGGGAACTCCAGGATCCGCCGCTCCACCTCGCCCAGCTCGACCCGGTTGCCCCGGATCTGCACCTGGTTGTCGGCCCGGCCGCAGAAGTACAGCTCGCCGTCGGGCCCCTGGTAGGCCAGGTCGCCGGTACGCAGCACCAGTTGACCGGACTTGGGGTTGAGCGGGTCGGGCACCTGGGCCGCCCGGGTGGCCTCCACGTCGTCCCAGTAGCCGGTGAACAGCGACGGGGCGCGCAGGTGGATGTGGCCGACCACGCCGGGCTCGGTGACCGGGTTGCCGTCCTCGTCCACGATGGTCATCTCGGCGCCCGGGTAGGCGAAGCCGATCGACAGCTTCTCCAGGTCGTCGGGGAGCGGGTTGGGCACGTCGGTGAAGGAGGCGGCCATCGACTCGGTGGCGCCGTAGCAGTTGACCAGCCGGGCGTTCGGCCGGGCCCGCTGGAGCAGCCGGAGCTCGGGGAGCGGGAAGTCCTCGCCGCAGAACAGCACCCCGCGCAGCTTCTCCAGCTCGGCCAGGCCCGCGAGTTCGTGCCGCAGCACGCCGCGCCAGATCGACGGCACGCCGTTCACCTGGGTCACCTCGGCCTCGTTCAGGAAGGCCAGGAAGCGCCGCGGCCAGGGCAGCGCGGCCCGCGGCACCGGGACCACGGTGGCCCCGCTGCCCAGCGCCAGGCCGATGTCCAGCAGCGAGAAGTCGAACTGCAGCGGCGAGGTGGTGGCCACCCGGTCCTCGGTGCCGACGATGCCGGCCGTCAGCATGCCCCGGTAGAAGGCCACCACGCCGCGGTGGCTCATCACCACGCCCTTGGGGCGGCCGGTGGTGCCCGAGGTGAAGATCATGTACGCCGGGTCGGTGGCGGACGCCTCCCGGCGGTGCCGCACCCGGGCCACCGGCGGGCGCTCCACGGCCAGCCCGTTCGGGCCGAACCTGGCGGTGCCGACCTCGGCCGGGATGCCCTGCCGGGCGCCGGTCGGGCTCTGCAGGTGCAGGGCCGGTGCGGTGGTCGAGATGATCGAGTGCAGCCGCTTGTCCGGGGTCTCCGGGCTGACCGGGACGAACGCCACCCCGGCCTTGGAGCAGGCCAGGAGCAGCGCGATCGCGTGCCCCGAGGTGTCCGACTCCAGGATCACCCGGTCCCCGATGTCCAGGCCGAGATCCAGCAGGGCGGCGGCGTAGCGGTCGACCCGGTCCGCGAGTTCCCGGTAGGTGGTGGTGACCAGCCCGCCGACCCCGTCGGATTCGACCACGGCGGGTCGTTCCGGAGCGAATGCGACCGGGGCGAGCATGAATTCATGAATTCGCTCGGCAGGCCGCTGCGCGTAATTCTCGGCACTCAAGTTCACGTGAATCAGTCCCCTGTCGGCTAGAGCTATCCAGGGTTTTGGTACCACGGTCGGCCCGCCCCTTGTACACCCGTAATCGCAGTCTGGGGGCCCTAGGGGGCCTTAGGGGCTTGGGTGGGTGTTCGAGTTTCCGTAGTGTGCGTTTCTGTGGCTGCCCGTGCGTGGCCTGCCGGCGAAGACGGATAAAGTGGAGCGTATCTCGATGAGCGAGTCTGGGAGTTTCGTTTCCGGTGACGGGCAGACGCCGGTGGACCGGTCCGAGCTGGTCCGTCGACTGGAGGCGCTGCCGGTTTCCGAGCAGCGCAGGGTGCTGCTGGACCTGGTGGCCGAGCAGACCCGGGCGGTGCTGCGCAGAGTGCGCCCCGGGGTCGAGCCGGTGGTCGAGGCCGACCGCCCGTTCAAGGAGCAGGGCCTCGACTCGCTCGGTCTGGTCGAGGTGCACGCCCGGCTGAACGCGGCCACCGGCCTGGCCCTGCCGGTCACGGCGGGCTTCGACCACCCGACCCCCGCGCTGCTCGCCGAGTACCTGCGGGCCGAGGCGCTGGGTCTGCCGGAGGACGCCGCGGTGTCCACCCTGGCGGCCTACGCGGACGACGAGCCGATCGCCATCGTCGGCGTCGGCATCCGGTTCCCCGGCGAGGTGACCACCCCCGAGGCGCTCTGGCGGATCGTCAGCGAGGGCCGCACCGTCTCCGGTGACTTCCCGGACGACCGTGGCTGGGACCTCGACAACCTCTTCGACCCGGACCCGGACGCACCGGGCCGCAGCTACACCCGCAAGGGTGGATTCCTCTACGACGCCGCCGAGTTCGACGCCGACTTCTTCGGCATCAGCCCGCGCGAGGCGCTCACCATGGACCCGCAGCAGCGGGTCACCCTGGAGGCCGCCTGGGAGGCGCTGGAGCACGCGGGCATCGACCCGACCGGGCTCCGGGGCACCCGGGCCGGCGTCTTCCTCGGGGCCGGCGCGCACGAGTACGGCGTCCGCTCGCACGAGAGCCCCGAGGGCCTGGACGGCTACCTGCTGACCGGCACCGCGCTCTCCATCGCCAGCGGGCGGGTGGCGTACACCCTCGGTCTGGAGGGCCCGGCGCTCACCATCGACACCGCCTGCTCCAGCTCGCTGGTCGCCCTGCACCTGGCCGTCCAGTCGCTGCGCCGGGGCGAGTCCTCGCTCGCGCTGGCCGGTGGTGTGACGCTGATGGGCAGCCCGGCGATCTTCACCGAGTTCAGCCGTCAGCGCGGCCTGGCCGAGGACGGCGTGATCAAGGCGTTCGCCGAGGCCGCCGACGGCACCGCCTTCGGCGAGGGCGTCGGCGTGCTGGTGGTCGAGCGGCTCTCCGACGCCCAGCGGCTCGGCCACCCGGTGCTGGCCGTGGTGCGCGGCACCGGCATCAACCAGGACGGCGCCAGCAACGGCCTGACCGCCCCCAGCGGCGCCGCCCAGCGGCGGCTGATCCGCGACACCCTGGCCACCGCCGGGCTGACGGCGGACCAGGTGGACGCGGTCGAGGCGCACGGCACCGGCACCACCCTCGGCGACCCGATCGAGGCCCAGGCGCTGCTGGCCACCTACGGGCGGGGCCGCCCGGAGGACCGGCCGCTCTGGCTCGGCTCGGTGAAGTCCAACATCGGCCACACCCAGGCCGCCGCCGGTGTGGCGAGCATCGTCAAGGTCATCATGGCGATGCGGCACGGCGTGCTGCCGCGCACCCTGCACGTGGACGCGCCGTCCAGCAGCATCGACTGGTCGGCCGGCGACGTCCGGCTGCTGACCGAGGACCGGGACTGGCCCCGGGACGCCGAGCGTCCCCGGCTGGTCGGCGTCTCCTCGTTCGGCGTCAGCGGCACCAACGCACACGTGATCATCGAGGAGCCGCCGGCCGTCGAGCCCGCCGAGGCCGGTGCCGAGCCCGCCGCGACCCCGCTCCCGGTCACCGTCACGGTCAGCGCCAAGACCGGCCCCGCGCTGCGCGGCCAGGCCGAGCGGCTGCTCGCGCTGGTCGAGGCCGACCCCGAGCTCACCCCGGCCGACCTCGGCCACTCGCTCGCCACCACCCGGGCCACGCTCGCCGAGCGGGCCGTCCTGGTGGCCGAGGACCGCGACGAACTGCTCACCGGCCTGCGGGCGTTGGCGGAGGGCACCGAGATTCCCGGGACGTTCCGGGGCACCGCCCCGGCCGGCCGGACGGCGTTCCTGTTCACCGGCCAGGGCTGCCAGCGACTGGCGATGGGCCGTCAGCTCTACGACACCTATCCGGTCTTCGCCCGGGCCCTCGACCAGGCCATCGGCTACCTTGACCTCCAGCTCGAACTCC
The DNA here is from genome assembly GCF_045041205.1 of Kitasatospora sp. NBC_00070. Lineage (NCBI taxonomy): Bacteria > Bacillati > Actinomycetota > Actinomycetes > Kitasatosporales > Streptomycetaceae > Kitasatospora > Kitasatospora sp. NBC_00070. The sequence continues at coordinate 5,791,288 of NZ_CP108247.1, forward strand.
CGCTCTGGGACGTGCTGTTCGCCGCCGAGGGATCGCCCGAGGCCGAGCTGCTGCACCAGACCTGCTACGCCCAGGTCGCGCTGTTCGCGGTCGAGGTCGCGCTCTACCGCCTGGTGGAGTCCTGGGGCCTGCGCCCGGACTTCCTGGCCGGCCACTCGGTCGGTGAGATCGCCGCGGCCCACGTGGCCGGGGTGTTCTCGCTGGAGGACGCCGCCACCCTGGTGGCCGCCCGTGGCCGCCTGATGCAGGAACTGCCCACCGGCGGCGCACTGGTGGCGATCCAGGCGAGCGAGGCGGAGATCCTCCCGCTGCTCACCGCGGGCGTCAGCATCGCGGCCGTGAACGGCCCGCGCTCGGTGGTGGTCTCCGGCGAGGAGGACGCCGTCCTGGCGATCGCCGCCCGGTTCGAGCGGACCAAGCGGCTGCGGGTCTCGCACGCCTTCCACTCGCCGCTGATGGAGCCGATGCTGGAGGAGTTCGGCCTGATCGCCGGCATCCTCAGCTACTCCGCCCCGCGCATCCCGATCGTCTCCACCGTCACCGGCCGCCCGGCCACCGCCGAGGAACTGACCTCGCCGGAGTACTGGGTGGGCCACGTCCGGGAGTCGGTCCGCTTCCACGACGCGGTCGAGAGCCTGGCCGCCAACGGCGTCCGCACCTTCCTGGAGCTCGGGCCCGACGCGGTGCTGACCGCGATGGGCCAGGACTGCGTCCCCGAGCAGGCCGCCGACGCGGTCTTCGTCGCCGCCCTGCGGTCCGGCCGGGACGAGGTCAGGGAACTGACCACCGCCGTCGCCCGGGTGCACGCCCGGGGCGGCGCGCTGGACGGCGACACCCCGTACGCGGGTCTCTCCCCGCGCCGGGTCGCGCTGCCCACCTACGCGTTCCAGCACAAGCGCTACTGGCTGACCGCGCCCACCGTGGCCGCCGACGCGGCCGGTCTGGGCCAGGACGTCGTCCAGCACCCGCTGCTGGGTGCGGCGGTCAGCCTGGCCGGGTCGGACACCGTGGTGCTCACCGGCCGGCTCTCGCTGCGGGCCCAGCCCTGGCTGGGTGACCACGTCATCGCGGGCGTGGTGCTGCTGCCCGGCACCGCCTTCGTCGAACTGGCGCTGGCCGCCGGCGACCAGGTCGGCTGCGACCTGGTCGAGGAACTCACGCTGGCCGCCCCGCTGGTGATCCCGGCCGAGGGCGACGTCGCGCTGCAGGTGGTGGTCGGCGTCGCCGACGGCTCCGGCCGGCGCACCGTCGAGTTCTACTCCCGGACCGGGGACGGCCCGTGGGACCGGCACGCCGAGGCCCTCCTCGGCGCCGGCGCCCCGGCCGCCGGGACCGACGAGCTCGCGGTCTGGCCGCCGCAGGGCGCCCGGTCGCTCGACGTCAGCGGTCTGTACGAGCAGATGGCCGGTCAGGGCTACGGCTACGGACCGGCCTTCCGGGCCGTCCGGGCCGCCTGGGAGCTCGGCGGCGAGGTGTACGCCGAGGTCGCCCTCGACCCGGAGGTCCGGGCCGACGGGTTCGGGCTGCACCCCGCGCTGCTGGACGCCGCGCTGCACGCCGCCGACCTGGCCGGACCGGTGCCGGACGGCACCCGGGTGCCGTTCGCCTGGTCCGGGGTCGCGCTGCACTCGGTCGGCGCCACCGCCGTCCGGGTCAGGATCACCCCGAACGGGACCGACGGCCTGGCATTGGCCATCGCCGACCAGGCGGGTCGCCCGGTGGCCCGGGTCGAGTCGCTGGTGCTGCGTCAGGTCTCCGCCGAACAGCTGGAGGCCGGCCGGGCCGGCCGCCGCGAGCCGCTCTACCGGATCGGCTGGCAGCCGCTCGCGCTGCCCGCCGCCGAGGCAGTCCCCGAGGGCTTCGTCCGCCGCCCGGTGATCGCCACCCCCGCCGGCGAACTGCCGGACGTGGTCCGCCTGGTGACCGCCGACGCACTGACCGCCGTCCAGGACTGGCTGGCCGACGAGAGCACCGAGGCCGCCCGGCTGGTGGTGCTCACCCGGAACGCGGTGGTCGCCCGGGACGGCGACCCGATCGACCCGGCCCAGGCCGTGGTCTGGGGTCTGGTCCGCTCGGCCGAGGCCGAGAACCCCGGCCGCTTCGTGCTGGCCGACCTGGACGGCAGCGCCGACTCCGAGCGCGCGCTGTCCGCCGCACTGGCTGCCGGCGAGACCGAACTCGCGCTGCGGGACGGTGAGTTCCTGGTGCCCCGGGTGGCCGCGCTGTCGGCCGACGCGGAGACCGAGGACTCCCCGTGGGACGCCACCGGCACCGTCCTGATCACCGGCGGCACCGGTGGCCTCGGCGGCCACCTGGCCCGCCACCTGGTGGTCAACCACGGCGTCCGGCACCTGCTGCTGACCAGCCGGCGCGGCCCGTCCGCGCCCGGCGCCACCGAGCTGTCGGCCGAACTGACCGAGCTCGGCGTCTCGGTGACCGTGGCGGCGGTGGACGCCGCCGACCGCGCGGCGCTGGCCGCCGTGCTGGCCGAGGTGCCCGCCGAGCACCCGCTGACCGCCGTGGTGCACACCGCCGGTGTGGTGGACGACGGCCTGGTGGGCTCGCTCACCCCGGCCCGGGTGGACCACGTGATGCGCCCCAAGGTGGACGCCACCTGGAACCTGCACGAGCTGACCGAGGATCAAGACCTCAGGGCCTTCGTGCTCTACTCCTCGACCGCCACCGCGCTGGACGGCGCGGGCCAGGGGAACTACGCCGCCGCCAACCTCTTCCTGGACGCGCTGGCGGCCAAGCGCAAGGCCGCCGGACTGCCCGTCACCTCGCTGGCCTGGGGCCTCTGGCTGGGCGGCGCGGGCATGGGCGCCGACCTGGACGAGGCCGCCCTCCAGCGGGCCCGCCGGCTCGGCATGGCGGGGCTGCTCCCGCACGAGAACCTGGCGCTGTTCGACCGCGCGCTGACCACCACCGAGCCGTCCGTCATCCCGGTCCGGATCGACCTGCGGGCGCTCCAGGCCCGTACCGACGGTGTCCCGCAGCTGCTCCGCGGCCTGGTCCGCGCGGTCCCGCGCCGGGCCGCCGCCGGGGTCGGCCGGTCGGCCGACGAGACCCCGCTGGTGCAGCAGCTCGCCGGGCTGGCCGAGGCCGAGCGGGTGGAGACCCTGCTCGACCTGGTCCGCACCCACGCCGCCTCGGTGCTCGGCCACGACAGCGCCGACTCGGTCAGCGCGGGCCGGGCGTTCAACGAGCTCGGCTTCGACTCGCTGGCCGCCGTTGAACTGCGCAACCGCCTCAACGCCGCCACCGGACTGCGGCTGAGCGCCACCCTCACCTTCGACTACCCGAACCCGCGCGCACTCGCCGAGCACATCGCGAGCAAGGTCACCAGCACCCCCGCCACCGCCCCCCGCCGCGAGCGGGCGGCCACCGTGGCCGGCGCCGACGACCCGATCGCGATCGTCTCGATGGCCTGCCGCTACCCGGGCGGGGTCACCTCGCCCGAGGGTCTGTGGCAGCTGGTGGACGAGGGCCGGGACGTCATCGACCGGTTCCCGGCCGACCGCGGCTGGCCCGCCGACCTGTACGATCCGGAGCCCGGCAAGCCCGGCAAGAGCTCCAGCCGGGAGGGCGCCTTCCTGTACGACGCCGCCCAGTTCGACGCGGACTTCTTCGGGATCAGCCCGCGCGAGGCGCAGGCGATGGACCCGCAGCAGCGCCTGCTGCTGGAGGTCTCCTGGGAGACCCTGGAGCGGGCCGGACTCGACCCGCACTCGCTGCGCGGCAGTGACACCGGCGTCTTTGCCGGGGTGATGTACCACGACTGGGGCCTGCGGATGGGCCCGCTCCCCGAGGAGATCGCCGCCTACCACGGCAACGGCAGCCTGGCGAGCGTGGTCTCCGGCCGGGTGGCGTACACCCTCGGCCTGGAGGGCCCGGCGGTCTCGGTCGACACCGCCTGCTCCTCCTCGCTGGTCGCCATGCACTGGGCGATCCAGGCGCTCCGCCAGGGCGAGTGCTCGCTCGCGCTGGCCGGTGGTGTGACCGTGATGTCCACTCCCGACACCTTCATCGACATGAGCCGTCAGCGCGGTCTGGCCGCCGACGGCCGGTGCAAGTCCTTCGGCGCCGGAGCGGACGGCACCGGCTGGGGCGAGGGCGTCGGCATGCTCCTGCTGGAGCGGCTCTCCGACGCCCAGCGCAACGGTCACCAGGTGCTCGGCCTGATCCGGGGCTCGGCGGTCAACTCCGACGGTGCCTCGAACGGCCTGACGGCGCCGAACGGTCCGTCCCAGCAGCGGGTGATCCAGCAGGCGCTGGCCACGGCCGGTCTGACCACCTCGGACGTCGACGCGGTCGAGGGCCACGGCACCGGCACCACGCTGGGTGACCCGATCGAGGCGCAGGCGCTGCTGGCGACCTACGGCCAGGACCGTCCGGCCGAACAGCCGCTCTGGCTCGGCTCGCTCAAGTCCAACATGGGTCACACCCAGGCGGCGGCGGGTGTCGGCGGCATCATCAAGATGGTGGAGGCGATCCGGCACGGCGTCCTGCCGCGCACGCTGCACGCCGAGCAGCCGTCCCCGCAGGTGGACTGGGAGGCCGGTGACATCGAGCTCCTGACGGAGGCCCGGGCCTGGCCGGAGACCGGTCGGGTCCGCCGGGCGGGCGTCTCGTCCTTCGGCATCAGCGGCACCAACGCGCACGTCATCGTCGAGCAGGCTCCCGAGCCGTCGCAGCCGGCCGCCGTCGCGGCCACGCCGGTCGGTGACGCCACCCTCGTCCCGTGGGTGGTCTCGGGCCGGACCGCGCAGGCCCTCAGTGCCCAGGCGGCCGGGCTCCGTTCCTACCTGGAGACCCTGGAGGACGGTGAACTCACCTCGGCCGCGCTGGGGTTGGTCACCGGCCGGGCCGGGCTGGAGCACCGGGCGGTGGCGCTCGGCGCCGACCGCGAGCAGCTCGCCGAGGCGCTGGACGCGCTGGCGGCGGGCGCGGGTGCGGCCGACTTCGTGCGAGAGGGCAAGCTCGCCTTCCTGTTCACGGGGCAGGGGTCGCAGCGGTTGGGGATGGGGCGTGAGCTGCACGCTGCGTTCCCGGTGTTCGCTTCGGCTTTTGACGAGGTGTTGGGTGAGCTGGGCGGTTCGCTGCGTGAGGTGGTCTGGGGCTCGGATGCGGATGAGTTGAACCGGACGGTGAACACGCAGAGTGCGTTGTTCGCGGTTGAGGTGGCGTTGTTCAGGTTGGTGGAGTCGTGGGGGGTGCGGCCTGACTTCGTGTCGGGTCACTCGGTGGGTGAGATCGCGGCTGCGCATGTGGCCGGGGTGCTGTCGCTCGCGGATGCGGTGAAGCTGGTGTCGGCGCGTGGGCGGTTGATGCAGGAGCTGCCGTCGGGTGGTGCGATGGTGGCGATCTCGGCCACCGAGGAGGAGATCCTGCCGCTGCTGACCGGCCGGGTGAGCATCGCGGCGGTGAACGGTCCGCGTTCGGTGGTGGTGTCGGGTGACGAGGCGACGGTGCTGCGGGTCGCTGAGGGTTTCGAGCGGACGAAGCGGTTGAGTGTCTCGCACGCGTTCCACTCGCCGTTGATGGATCCGATGCTGGACGAGTTCCGTTCGGTGGTCGGTGGGTTGGCGTTCAGCCGGCCCAGGATTCCGGTGGTGGCGTCCGGTGACTTCGCGGACCCGGAGTACTGGGTGAGTCACGTCCGTGACGCGGTCCGGTTCGCCGACAACGTCAAGCAGTTGGAGGCGCGGGGCGTCACCACCTTCCTGGAGATCGGCCCTGACGCGGTGCTGACCGCCGCTGGTGCCGACAACCTCGGTGAGGACTCCGACGCCCTCTTCGTCTCCACCCTGCGCCGCGAGCGCGGTGAGGAGCGCGAACTCCTCACCGGCCTCTCCCGCGCCCACGCCCGTGGCGTGGCCGTCGACTGGACCGCGCTGCTGCCCGGGGTGCAGGCCCGTACCGACCTGCCGACCTACGCCTTCCAGCGTCAGCGGTACTGGATCGACCTGGTCGGGGTGGGCTTCGGCGACCTCGGTTCGGCCGGTCTGGAGGCCGTCGACCACCCGATGCTGAGTGCGGCGGTGGTCTCGCCGGACTCCGGCGGTGTGGTGCTGACCGGCAGGCTGTCGCTCGACACCCAGGCGTGGATCGGCGACCACGGTGTGCTGGGCAACCTGCTGCTGCCGGGTACCGGATTCGTCGAGCTGGCGGTCCGGGCCGGTGACCAGGTGGACTGCGGCCGGGTGGAGGAACTCACCCTGGAGGCGCCGCTGATCCTCGCGCCCGGCGGGGCGGTTGCCCTGCAGGTCGTGGTCGGCGCCGCCGACGGCGCCGGCACCCGGTCGGTCTCGGTCTACTCCCGCCCCGAGGGCGGTGCCGACCAGGAGTGGACCCGGCACGCCAACGGTGTGCTGGCGCCCGAGCCGACCGTGCCCGAGTTCGAGCTGACGGCCTGGCCGCCGCCGGGCGCCGACGTGATCGACGTGGCGAACGCCTACCAGCGGCTGACCGACCGGGGCTACGGCTACGGTCCGGTGTTCCAGGGCCTGAAGGCCGCCTGGCGCCGGGGTGACGACGTGTTCGCCGAGGTCGCCCTGCCCGCCCAGTCGCACGCCGAGGCGGCCCGCTTCGGGCTGCACCCGGCGCTGCTGGACACCGCGATGCACGTGGACCTGCTGCTGGACGGGACGGCCGGGGACGAGGGCGAGACGCTGCTCCCGTTCTCCTGGAACGGCGTCTCCCTGCACGCGGCCGGCGCCTCCGCGCTCCGGGTGCACATCCGCCGGGTCCGGGGCGCCGAGGTCTCGGCGATCGGTGTCGCCGACACCTCCGGCCGGCTGGTCGCCACCGTCGAGTCGCTGGTCTCCCGCCCGGTCTCGTCCGAGCAACTCGCGGCGAGCCAGGGCAGGTTGAACGAGATCCTGCACCGCGTCGACTGGCAGCGCAGCGCGCCGCCCGCCGCCGCCCCCGGCACCGTGCCGACGCTGGCCGAGCTGCTGGGCACCGAGGCCGAGGTCCCGGCGGTCGTGCTGCACCGGGTCACGTCGGGCACCGACGCCGACGTCCCGGCCGGAGTCCGGGCGGCCGTCGCCGACGCGCTCGGCGCGGTCCAGAGCTGGCTGGCCGACGAGCGGTTCGACGGCTCGCGGCTGGTCCTGGTGACCGAACACGCCGTGGTGGCGGGGGAGTCCGAGACGATCGCGCTGGCACAGGCCCCGGTCTGGGGTCTGGTCAGGTCGGCCATCGAGGAGAACCCGGGCCGGTTCGCCCTGCTCGACCTGGACGGCTCCGCCGAGTCCGACCGGGCCCTGGCCGCCGCCGCGGCCGCCGGGGAACCGGAGGCCGCCCTGCGGGCCGGACAGCTCCTGGTGCCCCGTCTGGCCAGGCTGGCGGTCGCCGCCGAGCCGTCGCCGGCCTGGGACTCCACCGGCACGGTGCTGATCACCGGCGGGACCACCGGTCTCGGTGCCCTGGTGGCCCGTCACCTGGTGGCCGAGCACGGGGTCCGCCACCTGCTGCTGACCAGCCGACGCGGCGCGGACGCACCCGGTGCGGCCGAACTGACCGCCGAGCTGGTCGGGTTGGGCGCCGAGGTGGCGATCGCCGCCGCCGACGTCGCCGACCGGACGGCGCTGGCCGCCGTGCTGGCCACGGTGCCCGCCGAGCACCCGCTGACGGGTGTGGTGCACGCCGCCGGGGTGATGGACAACGCGCTGGTCGAGTCGCTGACGGTGGACCAGTTCGACCACGTGCTCCGCCCGAAGGCCGACGCCGCCTGGCACCTGCACGAGCTGACCGCTGGTCAGGCCCTCACCGCCTTCGTACTGTTCTCCTCCGCCGGTGGCCAGGTGCTGGCAGCCGGACAGGCCAACTACGCCGCCGCCAACGTCTTCCTGGACGCGCTGGCCACCCACCGCAGGGCGGCGGGTCTGCCCGCCACCGCGCTCGCCTTCGGCATGTGGGCGGTCAACACCGGCCTCGGCGACGTCACCGACGCCGACCTGGACCGGATGAGCCGACTGGGCCTGCCCGCCCTCACCGCCGTTGAGGGCCTGGCGGCCTTCGACACGGCGGTCGGCACCGAGCACCCGCAGCTGGCCGCGCTCCGGATCGACCGGACCGGCGTGCTGGCCCGGGGCGAGGGCATCCCGGCCCTGCTGCGCGGCCTCACCGGCGGCCCGGCCCGGCAGCGCGCCCAGGCCGGCGGCAAGGCCGTCGACGGCAACGCGCTGGCCGAGCGGCTGGCCGGCCTGACCGAGGCCCAACGCGACCGGCACCTGCTGGAGTTGGTCCGCACCCAGGTCGCCGCGGTGCTCGGCCACGCCGAGCTCGACGCGGTCGGCGCCGACCGGGCCTTCAAGGACCTCGGCTTCGACTCGCTCGCCGCCGTCGAACTGCGGAACTCGCTGGGCGGGGCCACCGGCCTGCGCCTGCCCGCCACCCTGGTCTTCGACTTCCCGACCTCCCGCGCGGTGGCCGACTTCCTGAAGACCAAGCTGGCCGGCGACGGCGCGCCCAAGGCCCCGGTGGCCCGCCCGGCCGCCGCGACCGTCGCGGACGAGCCGATCGCGATCGTCTCGATCAGCTGCCGCTTCCCCGGCGGGGTCCGCTCCGCCGAGGACCTCTGGCGACTGGTGGTCGACGGGGTGGACGCGGTCTCGGAGTTCCCGACCGACCGTGGCTGGGACATCGAGTCCATCTACGACCCGGAGCCGGGCCTGGCGGGCAAGACCTACGCCCGCACCGGTGGCTTCCTGCACGACTCCAACGAGTTCGACCCGGAGTTCTTCGGCATCATGCCGCGCGAGGCCCTCGCGATGGACCCGCAGCAGCGCCTGCTGCTCCAGGGCGCCTGGGAGACCTTCGAGTTGGCGGGCATCGACCCGCAGTCGATGCGCGGCAGCCAGACCGGTGTGTACGCCGGTGTGATGTACCACGACTACGGCACCCGCCTCCCGTACGTGCCGGAGGAGCTGACCGGCTACATCGGCAACGGCAGCGCGGCGAGCATCGCCTCCGGCCGGGTCGCCTACACACTGGGCCTGGAGGGTCCGGCCGTCACGGTGGACACCGCCTGCTCCTCCTCGCTGGTCGCGCTGCACATGGCGGTCCAGGCGCTGCGGGCCGGTGAGATCACCATGGCGATCGCGGGTGGTGTCACCGTGATGCCGACGCCGGAGCTGTTCGTCGACTTCAGTCAGCAGCGCGGGCTCTCCGCCGACGGTCGCTGCAAGGCGTTCTCCGGTGCCGCCGACGGCACCGGCTGGTCCGAGGGCATCGGCCTGCTGCTGGTCGAGCGGCTCTCCGACGCGGAGCGCAACGGTCACCCGGTGCTCGCCGTGATCCGGGGCAGCGCGATCAACCAGGACGGCGCCTCGAACGGCCTGACCGCGCCGAACGGTCCCTCGCAGCAGCGGGTGATCCAGAAGGCGCTGGACGCCTCCGGTCTCTCCGCCGCCGACATCGACCTGGTCGAGGGTCACGGCACCGGCACCCGCCTCGGTGACCCGATCGAGGCCCAGGCGCTGCTGGCCACGTACGGCCAGGACCGGCCCGAGGACCGGCCGCTCTGGCTCGGCTCGATCAAGTCCAACATCGGCCACGCCCAGGCGGCGGCCGGGGTCAGCGGTGTGATCAAGATGGCGATGGCGGTCCGCAACGGCCTGATGCCGCGGACCCTGCACGTGGACGAGCCCTCGCCGCAGGTGGACTGGACGGCCGGCGACGTGCGCCTGCTGACCGAGGCCAGGGAGTGGCCGCAGGTCACCGGGCCGCGCCGGGCCGGTGTCTCCTCGTTCGGCCTGAGCGGCACCAACGCGCACCTGATCATCGAGCAGGCCCCCGTGCCCGCCCCGGTGGCCGAGGTGCCGGCCGGCGCCGGGCTCCCGCTGGTGCCGCTGCTGTTCTCCGCGAAGAGCGCGAAGAGCCTGCCCGCCCAGGCGGCCAAGCTGCTGGACCGGATCATCGGGGACCAGGAGCTGAGCCTGCTGGACGTCGGCTTCTCGCTGGCCACCGGCCGGGCCGACCTGGACCACCGGGCCGTGGTGCTGGCCGGGGACCGCGATTCGGCGCTGGTGGCGCTCACCGCGCTGGCCGAGCAGAGCGGACACCCCACCGCCGTCACCGGCGTCGCAGCTCCGGGCGGGCTGACCGCCTTCCTGTTCTCCGGCCAGGGCGCCCAGCGCCTCGGCATGGGACGTGAACTGCACGCCGCCTTCCCGGTGTTCGCGTCGGCCTTCGACGCGGCGCTGGCCGAGCTGGACGGTCACCTGGACCGCCCGCTGCGCGAGGTGGTCTGGGGCGAGGACGCCGAACTGCTGAACCGGACGGTGTACACCCAGACCGCGCTGTTCGCCTACGAGGTCGCACTGTTCCGCCTGGTCGAGTCCTGGGGCCTGCTGCCGGACATCCTGGTCGGCCACTCGGTCGGCGAGCTGGCGGCCGCCCACGTGGCCGGGGTGTTCTCGCTGCCGGACGCGGCCCGGCTGGTCGCGGCCCGGGGCCGGCTGATGCAGCAACTGCCCTCGGGTGGTGCGATGGTGGCGATCCAGGCCACCGAGGAGGAGATCCTCCCGCTGCTCACCGACCGGGTCAGCATCGCGGCCGTCAACGCCCCGCGCTCGGTGGTGGTCTCCGGCGACGAGGCCGAGGTCGAGGCGGTGATCGGCAGCTTCGAGGGTCGCAAGACCAACCGGCTGCGGGTCTCGCACGCCTTCCACTCGCCGCTGATGGAGCCGATGCTGGAGGAGTTCCGGCAGGTCGCCGAGAGCGTCTCGTACCGGATCCCGAGCCTGCGGGTGGTCTCCAACCTGACCGGCACCGAAGCGAGTTCGGTTCAGCTCGGCTCGGCCGACTACTGGGTCCGGCACGTCCGCGAGGCGGTCCGGTTCGCCGACGGGGTCGGCTACCTGGAGCGCGAGGGCGTCACCCGGTACGTCGAGCTCGGCCCGGACGGCGTGCTGACGGCGCTGGCCGGCGGGACGCTCACCGGCGACGGCCACGTGCTGGCCGCCACCGCCCGTAAGGACCGCACCGCCCCCGAGGCGCTGCTCACCGCGATGGCCGAGCTCCAGGTGGCGGGCAACGGCCCGGACTGGGCCGCGTTCTTCGCCGGGCACGGCGCCCGGCGGGTCGACCTGCCGAGCTACGCCTTCGAGAAGCGGCACTACTGGCTGGACGTCCCGGCGCTGCCCGGCGGCGACGTGGCCGGGATCGGCCAGACGCCCGCCGAACACCCGATGCTCAGCGCGGTGGTGGTCTCGCCGGTGGACGGCGGCGTGGTGCTGACCGGCCGGCTGGCGATGGACACCCACCCGTGGCTGGCCGACCACAACGTGCTCGGCACGCTGCTGCTCCCTGGCACCGGCTACGTCGAACTGGCGCTGCGGGCCGGCGAGGAGGTCGGCTGCGACCTGGTCGAGGAGCTGACCATCGAGGCGATCATGCCGCTCACCGCGACCGGCGGCACCGCCGTCCAGGTCGTGGTCGGCGCGGCCGACGCCTCGAACCGGCGCACCCTGGAGGTCTACTCCCGGTTCGAGAACGCGCCGGACTACGTGGACTGGACCCGGCACGTGTCCGGCTTCCTGGCCCCGTCCGAGGCCACCGCGACGGTGCCCGCCGCCTTCGACGTCACCTACGGCTCCTGGCCGCCGGCCGGCGCCGAAGAGGTCGACATCAGCGACGTCTACGACTACCTGACCAGCCAGGGCTACTACTACGGCCCGCGCTTCCGGGGTCTGAAGGCGGTCTGGCGCCGGGGCGAGGACGTCTTCGCCGAGGTCGCCCTGCCGGACGACGTGCGGGAGGAGGCGGCCGGCTTCCGGGTCCACCCGGCGCTGCTGGACGCGGCGTTGAGCGCGACCGACTTCCTCGGCGGCTACCGCCCGCAGGACATCGGCTCCTCGCACCTGCCGTTCGCCTGGACCGGCGTCTCGCTGCACGCCGGCGGCGCCGCCCGGATGCGGGTGAAGCTCAACTCGACCGGCCCCGACGCGGTCCGGCTCGAACTCGCCGACTCCACCGGCCTGCCGGTGGCCACCGTCGAGCAGCTGGTGGTCCGGGCGATCACCCCGGACCGGATCGCCGCCGGTGCGGCGGCCTCCACCGGGCTCAAGCAGCACGACTCGCTGTTCCGGATCGGCTGGAGCCACCTGCCGCTCGGTGCGGCGGGCAGCGCCACCGCGGCCGGCCGGGTGATCGTCGGCGACGCCGCCGGGCTGGACCTCGACCTGCCGGTGTTCGAGAGCCTGACGGCCCTCGGCAGCGCGGCCGGGGCCGGTACGACGACGCCCGAACTGATCCTGCTGCCGGTGCCGTTGGGCACCGGGGAGGTCCCGACGGATGCCCGGGCGGCGCTGGACGGGGTGCTGAGCACCCTTCAGCAGTGGCTGGCCGACGACCGGTTCGCCGACACCCGCCTGATGGTGCTCACCCGGGGCGCGGTCGCGGTCGAGGAGGACGAGCGGATCAACCTCGGCCAGGCCGCGGTCTGGGGCCTGGTCCGATCCGCCCAGCAGGAGAACCCGGGCCGGATCCTGCTGGTGGACCTGGACAGCGGGAACGTGCCGGTCCAGCTCGCCGCCCTGGGCGAGCCGGAGTTGGCGGTACGCGGCGTGGACGTCCGGGTGCCCCGGCTCGCCGGGGTCGCGGAGAGCGGCGTCCCGCCGGTCTCCCCGTGGGACCTGGAGGGCACGGTGCTGATCACCGGTGGCACCAGCGGTCTGGGCGCCCTGGTGGCCCGTCACCTGGTCGCCGAGCACGGGGTCAGGCACCTGCTGCTGACCAGTCGGCGTGGGCTCGCCTCGCCCGAGGCGGCGGCCCTGGCGGCCGAGCTGACCGAGGCGGGGGCGCAGGTCACCGTCGCGGCGGCCGACGCCGCCGACCGGGCGGCCCTGGAGGGCCTGCTGACGGGCGTTCCGACCGCCCACCCGCTGCGCGGTGTGGTGCACGCGGCCGGGGTGATGGACAACGCCCTGGTCGGCTCGCTGACCCCGGCACAGCTGGACAACGTCCTGCGGCCGAAGCTCGAAGCCGGTTGGCACCTGCACGAGTTGACCAAGGAGCTCGACCTCACGGCGTTCGTGCTGTTCTCCTCCTGCGCCGGGCTGCTGGTCGGTACCGGGCAGGCGAACTACGGCGCGGCCAACCGCTTCGTCGACGCCCTCGCCGTCCACCGCCGGGAGCTGGGCCTGCCCGGCACCTCGCTGGCCTTCGGTCTGTGGACCCAGAAGACCGGCCTGGGCGGCGGCGTCACCGAGGCCGACCTGCACCGGATGAACCGGCTCGGGATGCCCGCGATGACCGGCGAGGAGGGTCTCGCGCTGTTCGACGAGGCGCTCGGCCGCAGCGAGGACGCGGTGCTGGTCCCGATCCGGCTGGACGTGCCCGCGCTGGCGGCGGTGGCGGACGAGATCTCGCCGCTCTTCCGCGAGCTGGTGCGCAGTCAGAGCCGGCGCCCGGCCCGCACCACCAAGGCCAAGGTGGCGGCGGTGGAGGCCGAGCCGGCCGGTCAGCTCTCGCTGGAGCAGCGGCTCGCCGGTCTGGGCCGGACCGAGCGGGACCGGTTCCTGCTCGACCTGGTGCGCAACCACGTCGCGGCGGTCCGCCACGACGACCCGGCGGCGATCGACGTCACCCGGGGCTTCACCGAGCTGGGTCTCGACTCGCTGGCCGCGATCGAGCTCCGCAACCGCCTGCAGACCGCCACCGGCCTGCGGCTCCCGGCCACGCTGATGTTCGACTACCCGAACCCCGGCGCGCTGGCCGAGTTCCTGCTCACCGAGCTGCTGCCCGGCATCGCCGACAGCGAGCCGGCGGAGCAGCCGCAGTCGGAGCTGGACGAGGGCGAGTTCCGCCGGGCCCTGGGGGCGCTGCCGCTGGCCGCGCTCCGGGAGGCGGGCCTGCTCGACGCACTGCTGAAGCTGACCGCCCCGGCCACGGCTCCGGCGGACGGCCCGGCCCCGGCGTCGGGAGCGGCCGCACCGGCGGCCGACATCACCACCATGGCCATCGACGACCTGGTGCGGGCCGCGCTCGCCGCCAACTCCAACTGAGACCCGCAGAGCGAAAGGTATCCCCACACCGTGGACGCGTCCGTGGACCAGATAGTCGAGGCACTCCGTAAGTCCATGCTGGACAACGAGCGCCTGCGTCAGCTGAACGGCAGCCTCACCGCGGCGGCCGTCGAACCGATCGCCATCGTCGGGATGGCCTGCCGCTACCCCGGCGGGGTGCAGACCCCGGCGGACCTCTGGCGGCTGGTGGCCGACGGGGTCGACGCCGTGTCGGACTTCCCGGCCGATCGCGGCTGGGACCTCGACGGGGTGTACGACCCGGAGCCCGGCAAGGCCGGCAAGAGCGTCGCCCACGAGGGCGGGTTCCTGCACGACGCAGCCGAGTTCGACCCCGGCTTCTTCGGCATCGCGCCGAACGAGGCGCTCACCATCGACCCGCAGCAGCGCCTGCTGCTGGAGACTTCCTGGGAGGCGATCGAGCACGCGGGCGTCGACCCGCTCTCGCTGAAGGGCAGCCGGACCGGCGTCTACGCCGGGGTGATGTACCACGACTACGGCTTCGGCAGCAGCGACGGCAGCCTGGTGACCGGCCGGGTCGCCTACACCCTGGGCCTGGAGGGCCCGGCCGTCACGGTCGACACCGCCTGCTCCTCCTCGCTGGTCGCGCTGCACATGGCCGTCCAGGCGCTGCGGGCCGGCGAGGTGTCGCTGGCGCTGGCCGGTGGCGTCACCGTGATGACCAACCCGGACATGTTCGTCTACTTCAGCACCCAGCGCGGGCTGGCCAAGGACGGGCGGTGCAAGTCCTTCTCCGAGCACGCGGACGGCACCGGCTGCTCGGAGGGCACCGGCATGCTGCTGTTGGAGCGGCTCTCCGACGCCCAGCGCAACGGGCACCGGATCCTGGCCGTGGTGCGTGGCTCGGCCACCAACCAGGACGGCGCCTCCAGCGGCCTGACCACGCCCAACGGGCCCTCCCAGCAGCGGGTCATCCGGGCCGCGCTGGCCAACGCCCAGCTGACGCCCGCCGACGTGGACACCGTCGAGGCGCACGGCACGGGCACCACGCTCGGTGACCCGATCGAGGCGCAGGCGCTGCTCGCCACGTACGGCAAGGGCCGCTCGGCGGACCAGCCGCTCTGGCTGGGCTCGCTGAAGTCGAACCTGGGTCACACCCAGGCGGCGGCGGGTGTCGGCGGCATCATCAAGATGGTCGAGGCGATCCGGCACGGCGTCCTGCCCAAGTCGCTGCACTCGGCGGACCGCACCTCCAAGGTGGACTGGGAGGCGGGCGGCGTCGAGCTGCTCACCGAGGCCCGGGAGTGGCCGGGGAACGGGCGGGTGCGCCGGGCCGGGGTCTCCTCGTTCGGTCTCAGCGGCACCAACGCGCACGTCATCATCGAGCAGGCCCCGGCCGAGGTGGCCCCGGCCGCCGACGGTGTCCGACTCCCGGACGTGCCCTGGGTGTTCTCCGGCCGGACGGTGGACGCACTGCGCGGCCAGGCGGCCAAGCTGGCCGACCACGTCGAGGCCGACCCCGAGCTCGGGATCGCGGACGTGGGCTGGTCGCTGGCCGTCACCCGCTCCGCCCTGGAGCGGCGGGCCGTGGTGGTCGGCGCGGACCGGGCCGAGCTGATCGCGGGCCTGCGGGCCGTCGCCGAGGGCGCCGAGGTGCCGGGGCAGGCCCGGGCCGGTGCGCAGGTGGCGTTCCTGTTCACGGGGCAGGGGTCGCAGCGGCTGGGGATGGGGCGTGAACTGCACGCTGCGTTCCCGGTGTTCGCTTCGGCTTTTGACGAGGTGTTGGGTGAGCTGGGCGGTTCGCTGCGGGATGTCGTCTGGGGCTCGGATGCGGATGAGTTGAACCGTACGGTGAACGCGCAGAGTGCGCTGTTCGCCTTCGAGGTCGCGCTGTACCGGCTGGTGGAGTCGTGGGGGGTGCGTCCTGACTTCCTGTCGGGTCACTCCGTGGGTGAGATCGCGGCCGCGCATGTGGCCGGGGTGCTGTCCTTGGCGGACGCGGTGAAGCTGGTGTCGGCGCGTGGGCGGCTGATGCAGGAACTGCCTTCCGGTGGTGCGATGGTGGCGATCGAGGCGACCGAGGAGGAGGTGCTGCCGCTGCTGACCGACCGGGTGAGCATCGCGGCGGTGAACGGTCCGCGTTCGGTGGTGGTGTCGGGTGACGAGGCCACCGTCCTGGAGGTCGCGGCCCGCTTCGAGCGCACCAAGCGGCTGAGCGTCTCGCACGCGTTCCACTCGCCGCTGATGCATCCGATGCTGGACGAGTTCCGCGCGGTGGTCCGTGAGTTGACCTTCGCCGAGCCGGTGATTCCGGTGGTGGCCTCGGGTTCCTTCGCCGACCCCGAGTACTGGGTGAGCCACGTCCGGGACGCGGTCCGGTTCGCCGACAACGTCCGGCAGTTGGCCGCCCGGGGTGCCTCCCGGTTCCTGGAGATCGGCCCCGACGGCATCCTGACCGGGCTGGCCCAGCAGAGCGTCGAGTCCGAGGACGCGGTGTTCGTCGCGGCGGCCCGCAAGGACCGATCGGAGAGCACCACCCTGGTCACCGCGCTCGGCCGGCTGCACTCCGCCGGAGTGGCCGTCAGCTGGTCGGCGTTCTTCGCCGACTCGGGCGCCCGCCGGGTGGAGCTGCCGACCTACGCCTTCCAGCGCAACCGCTACTGGGTGGACGCGCTGGCCGGGGGCAGCACCGACGGCGACGTCGCGTCGGTGGGCCAGCAGCGGGTCGAGCACCCGCTGCTCGGGGCGGCGCTCGCGCTCCCCGACACCGAGGGCCTGGTACTCACCGGGCGCCTGTCGCTCGACGGACAGGGCTGGATCGCCGACCACGACGTGCTGGGCAGCATCCTGCTGCCGGGCACCGGCTTCGTCGAACTGGCGACCCGCGCGGCCGAGCAGGCCGGGGCCGACCTGCTGGAGGAACTCACCATCCAGGCACCGCTGATCCTGCCGGAGCGCGGCGGTCTCGCCGTCCAGGTCTCGGTCGGCGCGCCGGACGTGACGGAGCGTCGTTCGCTGCGGATCTACTCGCGGGCCGAGGCCGACGCCCAGGGTCCGTGGACCCTGCACGCCGAGGGTGTGCTCGGCACCGGTGCCCCGGCGCCGGCCTTCGACTTCACCGAGTGGCCGCCCGCCGGCGCCACCGCCGTGGACGTCCAGGACCTCTACTCGGTGCTGCTGGGCCAGGGTTACGCGTACGGGCCGGTGTTCCAGGGCGTCCAGGCGGCCTGGAAGCGTGGTGACGAGGTGTTCGCCACCGTCGCGCTGCCCGCCGGGTCGCACGCCGAGGCCGCCGCCTTCGGCATCCACCCCGCCCTGCTGGACGCGTCCATGCACGCGCTCAGCCTCGGTGAGGGCGGTGAGGACCAGACCCTGCTGCCGTTCTCCTGGGCGGGTGTCACCCTGCACGCGGTGGGCGCCACCGCCGTGCGGGTCCGCCTGGTGCGGCCCACCGACACCACGATCAGCATCGAGCTGGCGGACACCGACGGTGCCCCGGTGGCGACGGTCGAGTCGCTCACCTTCCGTCCGGTCACCCCGGAGCAGCTCGGCACCGGCGGCCCGGCGCAGGCCGGTTCGCTGTTCCAACTGGTCTGGAACCCGCTCCCGTTGACCGCTCTCGGCGCGCCCGACCCGGTGGACTGGGCGAGCCTGGACCCGGACAGCCCGGTGGTGCCGGAGACCGTCCTGCTGGAGATCAGCGCGGCCACCGTCGACCTGCCGGCCGGGACCAGGGTGGCGGCCAACCAGGTGCTCGCGGTGGTCCAGGAGTGGCTGGCCGACGAGCGGTACGCCGACTCGCTGCTGGCCGTCGCCACCCACGGCGGCGTCACGGTGGTCGGCGAGCCCGGCGACCTCACCCAGACCCCGGTCTGGGGTCTGGTCCGCGCCGCGCAGGCCGAACACCCGGGCCGCTTCGTCCTGGTGGACATCGACGACCGGGCCGAGTCCCGGATCGCCCTGGCCGGCGCGCTGGCCACCGGCGAAGCCGAACTGGCCATCCGGGCCGGCGAGGTGCTGGTGCCCCGGCTGACCGCGCTGCCGGTCCCGGCCGAGGCCACCGCCCCCGAGCTGGACCCGGCGGGCACCGTGCTGATCACCGGCGGCACCGGTGGCCTGGGCGCGCTGGTGGCCCGGCACCTGGTGACCGAGTACGGCGTCGGGCACCTGCTGCTGACCAGCCGGCGCGGCCCGGCCGCACCCGGTGCGGCCGAACTGGTCGCCGAGCTCGAGGCATTGGGCGCGGAGGTGACCGTGACCGCCGCCGACGTGGCCGAACGGGCCGCATTGGAGGGCCTGTTGGCCGCCATCCCGGCCGCTCACCCGCTGACCGGCGTGGTGCACGTGGCCGGTGTGGTGCACAACGGCGTGATCGGCTCCTGGACGCCCGAGCTGGTGGACTCCAGTCTCGCGCCCAAGGCCGACGCCGCCTGGTACCTGCACGAGCTGACCGCCGAGCTGGACCTGGCGCTGTTCGTGCTGTTCTCCTCGGCCGGTGGTCTGGTGCTGGCCCAGGGACAGGCCGGGTACGCCGCCGCCAACGTCTTCCTGGACGGGCTGGCCGAGCACCGGCGGCTGGCGGGTCTGCGGGCCACCTCGCTGGCCTGGGGCGCCTGGGCGGTGGACACCGGCATGAGCCAGTACCTCGCCGAGGCCGACCTGCTCCGGATGCGCCGGCAGGGCCTGCCCGCCTTCTCGGCCACCGAGGGCCTGGCGATGCTCGACTCCGCGCTGCGGGTCGGCGACACGGCCGTGGTGGTGCCGGTGCACGTGGACCCGGTCGCCCTGCGTGCCCGGGCCGACGAACTCCCGGCGCTGCTGCGCGGCTTGGTCAAGGCGCCGACCCGTCGGCCGTCCCGCGCCGGGTCGCACCAGGGCGCCGGTCAGACCCTGCCGGAGCAGCTGGCGGGCGTCACCGGTGCCGAGCTGGACCGGGCCGTCCTCCAGGTGGTCAGGACCCACGCCGCCGAGATCCTCGGCCACCCGGGCCCGGACGCGATCGACCCCGACCGGGGCTTCCTGGACATCGGGTTCGACTCGCTCAGCGCGCTCGAACTGCGCAACCGGATGGTCACCGTGGCGGGCCGGAACCTGACGCCGATGCTGGTCTTCGACTACCCGTCGGCCGGCGCGCTCGCGGCCTACCTGCGGGAGCTGCTCTTCGAGACCGAGGAGCAGGGCATCGACGAGGACCTGGTGGACGCCAGCACGGACGAGCTGTTCGACATCCTCGACGCCGAACTCGGCATCTCCGGCTGACCGTTGACCCCCGAACCGGCCCCGTCCCGCTCCGGCCCGCGCCGGCTGGCCGGGCTGACGTGGCCACAGGCGGCACGGCTGGCACCGTACTCGGTGCTGGCCGTGCCGCTCGGCGCGACCGAACAGCACGGCCCGCACCTGCCGTTCACCGTGGACACCGAGGTGGCCGACGCACTGTGCGAACGCCTGGCGGTGGCCCGGGAGTCGGTGGTGGTGGCGCCCGCGCTGCCGTACGGGTCGAGCGGCGAGCACGCCGGCTTCCCCGGCACGCTGTCGATCGGACAGCGGGCACTGGAGCTGCTGCTGGTCGAACTGGTCCGCTCCGCCGACGACTTCGCCGGGGTGGTGCTGGTCTGCGGGCACGGCGGCAACGCCGCCCCGCTGCACCGTGCGGTGGCCCGGCTGCGGGTGGAGGGCCGCCGGGCGCTCGCCTGGTGCCCGTCCGGACCCCCCGACGACAGCCACGCCGGACGCACCGAGACCTCCGCCCTGCTGGCCCTGCGCCCCGAGGCGGTCCGCACCGACCTGGCCGAGCCGGGGAACACCACCGGTCTGGCCGAGCTGCTCCCCGCCCTCCGCACCGGCGGCCTGGCCGCGGTCACCCCGAACGGCGTCCTGGGCGACCCCACCGGAGCCACCGCCCAGGAGGGGCACCGCCTGCTGGACGCCTGGACGGCCACCCTGCTGGCGGCGTACGACGACTGGTCCGCCACGTCCTGACGGCGGTCTGGGGTGGGTGGACCTCAGCTCTTGACGGCCTCTGCGATCTGCAGGGCGGCCTGGGCCGGCGTGAGGTGCGTGGTGTCGACGACCTCGGCCTCGGCGTGCAGCCAGGTGCGGGCCGCCTCGGCGTAGGGCTCGAGGTACTTGAGGCGGAACCAGGAGTTGGGACCGACGACAGTGTCCTCTGCGATGCGCCCGCGGAGGGTGTCCTGGTCGGCGTGCAGGACGAAGTGCCGGACCGGAATGGCGTGTTGGGCGAGGCCCGTGCCGATCTCGCGCCAGTACTGCTCGACCAGGACAGTCATCGGCATCACCAGAGTGCCGCCGGTGTAGTCGAGTACGCGGCGGGCGGTCTCGACGACGAGCTGCCGCCACGGCGGCCAGTGCTGGAAGTTGTCCGTCCCGGGCAGCCCCGGCGTGATGTCCATGAGAGTCTCGCCGACCTTCTCGGCGTCGAACACCCGTGAATCCGGGATCAGGGGCTGCACGAGCGCACTGGTCGTTGTCTTGCCTGCACCGTGGGTACCGTTGAGCCATACGATCATGGGCCCCGATGCTAGCGCTGCGCGAGCGGTGGGAACGGGCGTGGGGTCTTCGAGGACGTGGTCTGTCGTCGATGTCCAGCTTGTTCGCTCGCGCAGGTCGACACGGTGACGGCCTCGGTGAGGTTGTGCAGGAGGTGCCAGGCGGTGGCCCCTTGCTGGGCCGGGACTGGCTGGCAACCGGTGTTCTCTCCTGTGCACGAGAGCGAGACGGAGATGAACCACACCCACAGCAGGGCGGCCACGGGGACGCCGGCCAGCACGGATGCCACGAAGCATCCGGGCAGCTGCCGGCCGGACGTCCTCGGCCGCGCTTCGATCAGTCGGACCGCCGGACGGATTCTCACTCAGGAGAAGCTCCCGCCGGTCACTGGGCGGGCAGGCCCGCCACCACCTGCCGCCAGGCCGGATCGAGGGCGATCGCGGACAGCTCGGGCAGGCCCAGTGGCGGGGCGTTGGTGTAGGACCGCGTTCCGCCCTCCTCGTCCTTGCCCGGATCGTTGTTCGCCGCCACCATCACCTCCGACCCGTCCGGCCACTCCAGCACCGCGCTCCAGTTCTGGTGCCCTGGGGGGTTCGCCAGCTGCCGAACCGTCAGCTGCGTGCCGTCCGGCTGCCGGGTCGCGGTGCAGGTGGGCTTCGCGCAGTTGGTCGTGGAGAGCAGCGGGGTGCGGGAGAAAGTGATGCCGACGCCGCCCCGGCTGGTGCCCTTGGTGACGGCGAAGCCGGCGGCCAGGACCCGGGAAGGCTCACCCGAGGGCCACTGCCCGCCCGGGTCCACCCGGTACGGCGCACTGAGCTGCAGGCCGGACGGAAGCTTCCCCCGCAGCAGCTCCAGCAGCCGCGCCGAGTCGGTCGGCGGCACGGACGGGGTGCTGCTCGGCACCGGGCCGGGCGAGGTGCTCGTCGCGGTCGGCGGGAGCGGAACCGGTCCGGCCTGCGGGCCGAACTGGCTCAGGCCCAGCCCGGTCGTCCCGACCACCAGCACCGCGGCGACAGCCAGTTGGGCCTGCCGGACCCGGCGCAGGTGCCTGCCCCGGCCGGCGGCGCGCTGGACCAGGTCGGGGCTGTGCGGGGAGAACCCCCGCACCGTGAGGTCGAAGGCGTCGTGCAGCTCGTGGTCGGACTGCTGCTCGTGGGACACGGTGCTCTCCGCTCCGTCGTGGGGCGTGGGCTGCGGGTGTGGGTTCGGTGCCGTCATGACCGGCCCAGTTCTGCGAAGTCGTGGCCGAGGACCTGCCGCAGCCGCTCTCTGGCCCGGAGGCTGCGCACCCGCACCGAACCGACGCTCATCCCGGTCAGCTGGGCGGTCTCCTCGACCGAGCGGTCCTCCCAGTAGCGCAGCACCAGCACGGTGCGGTCCTTCGCCGACAGCTGGGCCATCGCCTCCAGCAGTGCCATCCGCAGCGCCGGGTCCTCCACGTGACCGACCGTCTCGGGCAGCGTCCCGGTGGGCGTCTCCCCGGAGCGGCGCAGCCGCCGCTGGGAGATGAAGGTCCGGGTCAGCACCGTGTGCGCGTACCCCACGGGCGCCTCGGAACGGTCGATCCGCCGCCAGGACCGGTACATCTTCGCCAGCGTCTCCTGGACCAGGTCCTCCGCCAGGTGCCAGTCGCCGGTCAGCAGGCACGCCGTGCGGAACAGCTGCCCGCTGTGGGCGTGTGCGAACTCCAAATAGTCCGCGGGTGCTTCCCCCACCAGATGATCCTTCCGATCTCGGTTGTCACAGCACCCACGCCGCAACCCCGGTCGGACGTTACACACCCGGACGAAGAAGCTTTCTCCCCCGTCACTCTTCGACGCCGTCGCCGACCTGGTCGACGTCCGCAGCTGCACGGCCTGCCCCACCCGAAGTGACGGTGAGTCAGTCGGTAGGACGCTGGACCCCGTCGCGCCCCGGCCAGTCGGCCAGGTCGGGCAGCAGCGGGGCGACCGTACGGTGCTGCAGCGCGCCCCACCAGACCCCGGCGCCGTAGGCCAGGTCGTCGGCGATCCGGACCGCAGTCCAGCGGATCGGGTCCATCGGGGGTCGGTCGCGGTACCAGTCCACCGCGTGCCGGGCGAAGGCGGCGGCGAGCAGCGGGCGGCCCGCGCGGGTGGCGGCCAGCAGCGGGACGGCCACCGGCCACCACGAGCGGGTCACCGCGTCACCGAGCAGCCGTCCGGCGCCGAGGTGGCCGCGGGCGGCCAGCTGGAGCGACTCGCGGGCCGGGACACCGAAGGGGGCGAGCTTGCGCGGCAGCAGCGCGGCGGTGCCGGCGGCGATCGCCACCCCGGCCGCCGGGCGGCCGAGGACGAGGGCGGCCCAGGCCGCCGCGCTCCAGAACGAGACCTTCACCGGGGCGACCGCCCGGCCGTGCCGCACGGCCAACGGTGCGGCCGAAGTCCCGTACCCGAAGCGCTGCTTGGCCCAGGCCCGCCAGTCGGGGCGCGGCTCGTGCCGGACCACGGCGCCGGGTTCGTACCGCACCAGTCCGGTGCCCGCTGCGAGCCGCCAGATCAGGTCGACGTCCTCGCCGAACCGCATCCGCTCGTCGAAGCCGCCGAGCTCGCGCAGCGCGGAGGTGCGCAGCACCAGGGCGGCCGACGGCAGGTAGCTGACCCGGCTGCCCGGGCGGACCACGCCGCCGGCCGGCCCGAGGTCGAGCGGGGAGCGGACCTGTTCGTACCGGGCCAGCAGCGAGCTGCCACGGGTGCTGCGAACCCGGGGGGCGACCGCGACCACGGCCGGGTCCTCGAAGTGCCGGAGCAGCGGCTCGAGCCAGCCGGGCTCGGGGGTGACGTCCGCGTCCAGGAAGGCCACCAGCTCCGTACCGGCCTTCCGCCAGCCGGAGTTGCGGGCGGCGGCGGGGCCCCGGGAGTGTTCGTGGCGGACCGCTGCGCCCGGGATCGGCAGCTTCGAACCGTCGTCCACCACCAGCAACTTGGCGGTGTCCGCGACGGCGGCCGACAGCCCGTCCAGGCCGCCCGGCTGGTCCCGGACCGGGACCACCACCGTGACGTCCTGGGCGGTGAGCCGGGCGGACCGGTGCACCGGGTGGGCGATCCCGGCCCGGACCAGCCGGGCGGCGAGGCGGCGGTGGGCGGCGACGGGGGCGACCGGCGCCCCGGCCAGCCAGCCGCCGACCAGGTCGGCGGCCTGGGTGGAGAGCCGGAGCACCCGGTACGGCGAGCCGCCCAGCAGGGTCCGGCCGTCCTCCCAGAGCTGCACGCTCTGATCGGGCGTCAGGTGGAGCTGCGCCGTGCTCGGCGGGGCGCTCATGCGGTGAACCCGCCGTCCGCGTGGACCACCGTGCCGGTGATCGCGGAGGAGTCGGGGTGGCAGAGCCAGCAGACGGCGGCGGCCACCTCGGCCGGGTCGAGCAGTCGCTCGGTCAGCTGGTGCTGCGCGAACTCCTCGACGTCGGCGAGGTCGTAGAGCGCCGCGCTGGCGTCCAGCATCGGGGTGCGGGTCGAGCCGGGGGAGACCGCGGTGGCGGTGACGCCGGTGCCGCGCAGGTCGGTGGCCAGGCCGCGGACCAGGCCCACCACCGCGTGCTTGGCGGCGTTGTAGGCGGCCAGGTGCCAGAGGCCGCGGTGCCCGGCGGCCGAGGCCAGCGCGACGAACCGGCCGGTGCGCGGCTGCGGGCGCCGCAGCAGGGCGGGTACGGCGGCGGCGGCCAGGTTGGCCACGCCGCGTACGCCGATGTCGAGCAGCACGTCCCACTCGGTGTCGGTGGTCTCCCAGAGCGGCCGTCCGCCGGCGATCACGGCCGCCGCCGCCACCGCCGCGTCCAGACCGCCGAACCGGTGCTCGGCCTCCGCGACGGCCGCCCGGAGCGCGGTCACGTCGCGGACGTCGGCGACCACCGGGACGACCGACTCGGGCCAGCGGTCGGCCAGTTCGAGCAGTTGCTGCTTGCTGCCCAGCGGGTAGCCGACGCCGGGCAGGTCCTCGCAGACGTCCACAGCGACCACCCGCCAGCCCTGGTCGGCGAGCCGGGTGACGACGGCGGCCCCGATCCCGCGCGCCGCGCCGGTGACCAGGGCGACTCTGGGGGGCAGATCGGTGTTCAGCACTGGTCGTCCTCCCGGGTGAGGTGAGCGAGATAGCCGTGCTCTCGGAGGTAGCCGAGCAGTTCGTCCACGGCCGCCGCCGGGTCGGCCGGGGTGACCACCCGGGCGGCCGTGCGGGGGCGGTCGGTCTCGGTCAGGGCCCGGATCCGGGTCAGCGGGTCGGCGCCCACCGGGGCGGGCAGCACCAGCGGCCGGGGCCGGTACGGCCGGGCCGGGCCGAGCAGGACCGGCCGGCGGGGCGCCGGCACGGTCACCACGGTGACCGGGATCTCCGCCGTCCGGGCGGCCAGCAGGGCGGGCAGCGCGGCCCGGCGCAGTCGGGCGCTGCCGGGCTCCACCGAACAGACGGCGGGCAGCGGCACCGTCAGCCGTTCGCGCCGGCGGCCGTCGATCCGTCGTACGGCCGTCAACTCGCCGTCCTGACAGCTGAGTTCGGTGAGGCCGAGGGCCTGGGCGGCGCCCAGCCGGGCGGCCAGGAAGGCCGGGGTGGCGCCGGTGCCCCGGCCGGTGGAGCGGCTCCCGCAGAGCAGCAGGGCGGGGACCGCGCCGTGCGCGGCCAGCCCGGCGACCAGCGCACGGGCCTTCGCATCGCTGTCGGCCGGGCCTCGGTGGTCGACCCGGAGCACCCGCTGCACCCCGCAGGCCAGCGCCTGGCGGAGCACCTCCTCCGCGCCGGCCGGGCCGACGGTGACGGCCAGGGTGCGGCCGCCGAGCTCCCCGGCGAGTCGCAGCGCGTGCTCCAGCGCGGCCAGGTCGGCCCCGCCGAGCGGATCGGCGGGGCTCAACGCGGCCACCACGAGCGGCTGTTCGGCCATGTCGGTCAGCCCTTTCGGAACACGACGCCGAGGCCGCCGTCCGGGTAGGTCCAGGAGATCGCGCCCTCGGCGTCGCAGACCTGGTAGCAGGCGCCGCACTCGAAGCACTGCTCGAAGTTGAACAGGATGCCGCCGTCGGCCGTCGGCACGAACAGCTTGGCCGGGCAGACGTGCAGGCAGGACCGGACGGTGCAGGAGTCGCACACGGCGGTGTCGACCGTGATGTGGGCCCGCTCGGAGACCCGGAACTCGGTGCCGCCCATCCGGTCGTCGAAGGAGATCTCGCGGTAGTCCTCAGCCGGCTGACCGGTCATCCGAAGGCCCTCATTCCGGTGATCGCGTCGGCCAGCAGTCGGCGCGGACTGATGCCGTGGGTCCGTACCGCCGTGCGCAGCAGTCGCAGGACGCCCGGCTTGGGGCGGGGGTTGTCCACCTCGAACAGGCCCTGGGCGAGGTCGCAGATCAGCCCCGGGTACTGGCGCTGCATCCGTTCGGAGAGGACCAGTCCGGGGACCTTGCGGAGTTTCCGGTGGTCGGCCAGCACGAAGGACTGCTCGAGCGCCCGGCGGTAGCCCGCCAGACCGGCCTGCGAGGTGTCCCCGACCCCGATCGCGGCGGCGGCCGCGCGGCCCGCGTACATCCCGGCGCCGATCGCGAAGTTGACGCCCTCCAGCCAGATCCCGGCGGCCAGGCACATCCCGGCGGCGTCCCCGGCCACCAGGAAGCCGTCCCCGGCCAGCTCGGGCAGGTGGTCGTAGCCGCCCTCGGGGATCAGGTGCGCGGCGTACTCGACCTGCCGTCCGCCGCGCACCAGCGGGGCGATCGCCGGGTGCGCCTTGAGGTCGGCGAGCAGCTCCTCGGGGCGGACCTTTGCGGCGGCCAGGCCGGGCAGGCCGACCACCACGCCGAGGCTGACCGACTCCAGGTTGGTGTAGAGGAAGCCGCCGCCCGGGATGCCCCGGGTGCAGCCGAGGATCTCGATGTCCTGGCCGTCCCGCCCGGTCAGCCCGAACCGCTGCTCGATGACGTCGCGCGGCAGGGCCAGCGTCTCCTTCACCCCGAGCGTGAGGTGGCGGGCGTTGTCCTGCCGGGGGTGCAGCCCGGCCTCCTTGGCCAGGAAGGAGTTGACGCCGTCACAGGCGATCACCACCCGGGCGGTCAGGTCGCCGTCGGGGCGGTCGGTCCGGACCCCGACCACCGTGCCCGCCGTGGTCCGCAGCAGCCCGGTGGCCACCGTGGCGGGCACCAGGACCGCCCCGGCCGCGACGGCGTGGCCGGCCAGCCAGCCGTCCAGGTCGGAGCGGTGCGCGGTGGCGCCGTTGTAGGGGGCGGTGCCCCAGCGCTGGCTGCGGAAGTCCACGGTCAGGGCCTGATCCGCCGTCATGACCATGGTCGAGCGGCGGGTGACCCAGCGCTCGACCGGCATCTCGTCCCACCACTGCGGCACCAGCTCGTCCAGGATCCGGCCGTAGACCACCCCGCCGTAGACGTTCTTCGAACCAGGGAACGGGCCGCGCTCCAGCAGCGCCACCGAGCAGCCCGCCCGGGCGGCGGCCAGCGCGGCAGCCGACCCGGCCGGGCCCGCGCCGACCACCAGCACGTCGAAGTCGCGCTGCGCCGGCAGCTCCTGACGGAGCACCGAGGCCGAGGCGGGGCCCGCGTACGAGGGAGTGGTGACGTCAGTCACGGGGGGCCTCCGGGGTCAGCCGACGGGCCAGCTCGGCCAGCACGGTCGGGGCGTCGGCGACCACCGCGAGGTCGGCCAGCGCGGTCATCGGGCAGTGCGGGTCGGTGTTCACGCTGACCAGGTGGGCGGGGCGGCCGAGGCCGCCGACGTGCTGGGCGGCGCCGGAGATGCCGAAGGCGAGGTAGAGCTCGGGGGAGACCACCACGCCGGTGGTGCCGATCTGGCGCTCCTCGCCGGTCCAGCCGGCGTCGGTGACCACCCGGGTGGCGCCGACGGCGGCGCCGAGCGCGGTTCCGACCTGCTCCAGCAGGGCGATCGCGGCCTGGCCGGTCAGCTCGCCGGTGCCCAGGCCGGCGCCCGCCGCCACGATCCGGGCGGCCTGGTCGAGCTGCTCCTGCCCGGGCGGCGCGGTGAGCAGCGCGGACTGCTCGGCGTCCGGGCCCACCGACCTGTCCGGCGGCGGGAGTTCGATGATCTCGGGGGACTCGGGCAGCGCCTCGGCGCCGCGCAGGCCGGGCTCCAGGGTGGCGACGAACGGGCCGAGCACGGCGGCGTCCATCAGGGTCCGGCCGTCCGCCCCGATCAGGTCGGCGCCGCCGCTGTGCACCGCGAGGGCGCTGGCCAGCAGCGGCCGGTCCAGGGCGACCGCCAGCCGGGGGGCCAGGTCGCGGCCGTCCGGCGAGGCCGGCAGCAGGACGATCCGACGGTCGGTCAGCAGCGGTGCCAGCGCGGTGGCCAACGGTCCAGGCGGCCGGGTGCCGGTCTCCACCGTCCAGACCCGGGTGGCGGTGGTCAGCAGGCCGGCCGCCGCCTTGGTGTCCTCCCCGGCGAGCAGGACCAGGCCGCCCGCCTCGGCCACCGCCTCGTCGGCCCCGTGCGGCAGGGTGCCGCCCCGGACCAGCAGGACGGCGATCGGCTCGGTGTCGTTCACAGCGCGCTCCCCACTCGGTGTCCCTCGATCACGGCGGCGTGCGCCCGGCGCGGGGCCAGGCAGTCGCCGACCCGGTGGACCTCGAACGGCGCGTCCCGCAGGGCGTGCCAGAGCTCGTCCTGCGGGGACTGGTGCACCGCGCAGACCACCCAGTCGACCACGGTGGTGGCCATCGCCCCGGTGGTGTGGGTGAGCAGGCCGACCTCGACCCGCTCGCCGTCCGGTGCGGTCCCGGCCGACATCACCACCTCGTCGGTGGTCTGCCGGATGCCCTTGGCCTCGGCCCGGACGGTGAAGGTCTCCAGATCGAGGGTGACGCCCAGGTCCTGGCCGACCACCATGCCGGGGGTGGAGATCCGGACCCGGCAGCCCCGGTCGGCGAGCAGCTCGGCGACCGAGGTGGCCTGGTGGAAGCCGAGTTCGTCGACCACCAGCACCTCGCCCTCGGGGGCGGCCCGCCCGGTCAGTACGTCCCGGACGTCCACCACCCTGGTCAGGCCGCCCGCCCAGCGCGGTGGTTGCGGCCGGGCGCCGGTGGCCAGCACCACCGCGTTCGGCAATTCGGCGGCCAGTGACTCCGCGGTGGCCTCCAGGCCGGTCCTGATCTCCACTCCCAGCCGGCGGCACTCGGCCGCCAGGTTGCGCACCACGTCCAGGAACTCGGCCCGCACCGGCACGCTCGCGGCCTCGGCCACCTGCCCGCCGGTGGCCGGCTCGCGTTCGAACAGGGTGACCAGGTGGCCGCGCCGGGCGGCGCTGGCGGCCGCCTGCAGACCGGCCGGACCGCCGCCGACCACCAGCACCCGGCGGCCGCGCCGCCCGGGCATCGGCAGCGGCACCGACTCCCGCCCGGCCCGCGGGTTCTCGATGCAGCCGAGCCAGCGGTTCAGGCCCATCCGGCCCACGCACTCCTGGTTGCAGGACAGGCAGCTGCGGATGTCGGAGGCGCGCCCGGCCCGGGCCTTGGCCAGGAAGTCGGGGTCGGCGATCTGGCCCCGGACCACCCCGACCAGGTCGCAGTGGCCCTCGGCCAGCGCCCGTTCGGCCTGCGCCGGGTCCTTGATCCGGCCCACCCCGATCACCGGCAGGCTGACCGCCCGGCGGATCGCGTTGGAGATGAACAGCGCGTACCCGGCCGGCACCGCCATCGAGGCCTCGATCAGGTACAGCGTCGACGTGGCCACCCCGATCGAGGTGTTGATGTAGTCGACCTGGCCGCTCGCCTCCACCAGCCGGGCCACCTCGACCGCCTCGTCCAGGGTGATGCCGCCCTTGATCAGCTCGTCGCCGCAGAGCCGGACGCCGAGCGCCCGGTCCGGGCCGATCGCCGTCCGGACGGCCGCCACCAGCTCCAGCAGCAGCCGGGCCCGGTTGGCCAGCGGGCCGCCGTACCCGTCGGTGCGCAGGTTGGTGGCGGGGGAGAGGAAGCCGCGCACGATGGAGGAGTGCGAGCACTGCAGCTCGACCCCGTCGAAGCCGCCGGCCACGCAGTTCGCGGCCACCGTGGCGTACCCGGCGACCACCTCGGCGATCTCGGCGGCGTCGATCGCCTTCGGCACCTCGCGGAACAGCGGGTCGGGGACGGCGCTCGGCGCCCAGACCGGCAGCCGGGAGTACATCGCGGACGCCTGCCCGCCGTTGTGGTTGAGCTGGGCCAGGATCGGCACGCCGTGCGCGTGCACCGCCTCGGTGATCCGCCGGTACCCGGCCACCGCCTCCTGGTGGAAGCCGTGGATCAGCTTCTCGTACGGCCAGTCGGTCGGGTGGGTGGAGTGTTCCTCGGTGATGATCAGCCCGGCGCCGCCGGCCGCCCGGGCGGCGTAGTACGCGGCGTGCTGCCCGCTCGGCAGGCCGTCCTCCGCGTAGTTGGTCAGGTGGGCCGAGAAGACCACCCGGTTGGCCAGGGTCAGCGGGCCGACCCGCAGCGGGGAGAACAGGTGGCGGTAGCCGGTCATCGGTGGCTCCCTTCGGGGCCGGCCAGCCGGAGCGCGGCCCGGCGGCCCTCCAGTACGGCCTGGTACACCGTGCGCGGCGCGACGCAGTCGCCGGCCACCGGCAGGTCGGGGCGGTCGGCGGACAGCGAGCGCTCCGGCAGCCGGTGGCCGCAGTCGACCAGCACCGCGCACTCGGCCCGCTCCTTGCGGCCGGTCACCACGTCCTCCAGCAGGGCGTACCCGTCGTGCAGTTCGAGCACCGTGCGGCGCTTGTAGAGGGTCACCCCGGCCTGCTGGAGCCGGGTGTTGGCGGCGGCCAGGTCGCCGGTCAGGGCCAGCTGGGTGCCGACCACCTGATCCTGCGTCACGATCGCGGTGGGCCGGCCGGCCGCCGCGAGCAGCTCGGCGACCGCGACCCCGACGGCGTCGCCGACCGGGTCGAAGACCAGCACCGGGCCCGGGGGCAGGGACCGCGCGGTGGGGTCGGCGGCCAGCTCGGCCGGGCGGACCACGGTGCCGCCGAGCCGGTCGAACCCGTGCGGTCCCGGCACCGAGCCGGTGGCCAGCAGGACCTCCCGGCCGGCGGCCCGGGCGGCGTCGAGCTGCGCCCCGGTCAGCCGGGTACCGGTGGTGGCGGTGACGCCGAGCCGGTCGGTCTCCGCGACCAGCCAGTCGGCCAGCAGGCCGAGCCGCTCCCGGCCCGGCAGCGCGCCGGCGGCCCGCAGCGAGCCGCCCAGCTCGGTGTCCTGTTCGGTGAGTTCCACGGTGTGGCCGCGCAGCGCGAGCACCCGGGCGGCCTCCAGGCCGGCCGGGCCGCCGCCGACCACCAGCACGTCGAGCGGCCGGGCGTCCCGGCCCGCCACCGGCTGGTCCCCGGTCTCGTGGCCGGCCGCCGGTTCGCCGAGGCAGCTGACGATCGGGTTGCGGTTGTCCCGGACCCGGCAGCGCTGGTTGCACAGCACGCAGGGCCTGATCCGCTCGGGGTGACCGGCCCGCAGCAGGGCGACCAGTTCGGGTTCGGCGATCTGTGCCCTGGTCATCTCGACCAGGTCGGCGGCCCCGTCGTCGAGGGCCCACTGGGCTTGGCCGGCCTCGACCACCGAGCCCTGCAGGACGACCGGGACGACGCCCGCCACCGCGGTCCTGACGGTGCGGCAGAGGTCGAGGTTGAAGCCGGGCGGAGTGTGCCCGTCCGGCCGGGTGGCGGAGAGGTTCATCGCGGAGCCCCGGACCACCACCAGGTAGTCCACCAGCGGGGCGAGCCCGGCCGCCAACTCCGCCCCCTGCTCGGGGGTGATCCCGGCCCAGGGGGCGAGTTCGTCGCAGCTCAGCCGTAGTCCGAGCACCCGGTCGGCGCCGATCGCGGCCCTGGTCGCGGCCAGCACCTCGCGCAGCAGCAGGGCCCGGTCGGTGCCGTGCTCGTCGGTGCGCAGGTTGGTCAGGCCGGAGAGGAACTGCCGCAGCAGGCTGTGCTGTCCGGCGTCGATCTCCACCCCGTCCAGCCCGGCGGCCGCGGCCAGCCCGGCAGCCGCCGCGAAGTCCGCGACCAGCGGGCCGAGTTCGGCGGCCTCCAGCTCGGCCGGCAGCTCCCGGCTGACCACGTCGGCCACCCGGGAGGGAGCCCGCAGCACGCGCTGCGAGTACGCCGAGGAGCCCTGCCCGCCCGCGTGCCCGAGACCGGCCAGCACCAGCGTGCCGTACGGGCGGCAGGCCGTCGCCACCGCCCGCCAGCCGTCCGGGCAGTCGGCGGCCAGCGGGGCCCGCTCGTACGGCCAGTCCTCGGCGGTGACGCTCGCGGTCTCGGTGACGATCAGTCCGGCGCCGCCGGCCGCCCGGCGCCGGTAGTAGGCGACGTGCCGGTCGGAGAGCGCCCGGCGGTGGCCCAGGTTGGTCTCGTGCG
Organism: Kitasatospora sp. NBC_00070; assembly: GCF_045041205.1. NCBI lineage: Bacteria > Bacillati > Actinomycetota > Actinomycetes > Kitasatosporales > Streptomycetaceae > Kitasatospora > Kitasatospora sp. NBC_00070. The sequence goes on from NZ_CP108247.1 coordinate 5,823,129, forward strand.
GACCGAACAGCACCCGGCTGGGCGCGGTCCGGCCCGCGAGCGTGATCGGGTCGGTGAGCAGCATCGGCTACCGTCCGGCGGCGGTGAGGCCGGCCAACGGGCTGGTGTCGCAGGCCCGGTCGGGCAGACCGGCGGCCGGCGGGGCCCAGCCGATCTGCACCGGCACCGGGCCCCGGCCGCGCCGCGAGTGGTCGCCGCTGGGCCGGGGGACGCTGCCGGGCCCGAGCGCCGCCAGCGCGGTCTCGCCGTGGCCCTTGACGCACTCCGGGTCCGGCGCGTCCATCGGCAGGCCGGTGAAGAACTTCGCGGCCATGCAGCCGCCCCGGCAGGAGTCGAAGGCGGAGCAGGACCCGCAGGCGCCGGCGCTCTGCGGCTCGCGCAGCTGGGCGAACAGCGGTGCGTGGCGCCAGACTTCGGCGAATCCACCGGGGGAGCGCACGTTACCGGCCAGGAACTGGTCGTGGATCGCGAACGGGCAGGCGTAGACGTCGCCGACCGGGTCGATCAGGCAGACCACCCGGCCCGCCCCGCACAGGTTGAGGCCGGGCAGCGGGGTCGAGCCCAGCGCGTTGAGGTGGAAGAACGAGTCCCCGGTCAGCACCCGCTCGCCGTTGGCCACCAGCCAGTGGTAGAGGGAGCGCTGCTGCTCGGCGGTGGGGTGCAGCTCGTTCCAGACCTCGGCGCCGCGACCGGCCGGGCGGAGCCGGGTGAGCCGCAGCTGGGCACCGTAGCGGTCGGCGATTTCAGCGAACTCGTCAAGTTGGTCACAATTCTGACGGGTGACCACCACGCTCAGTTTGAAGTCGCGGAAGCCCGCCCCGGCCAGGTTGTCCATCGCGGTGATCGCGGTCCGGTACGAGCCGGCCCCGCGGACCGCGTCGTTGACCTCGGCGGTGGCGCCGTCGATCGAGATCTGTACGTCCACATAGTCACTGCCCGCGAGCAGCCGGGCCCGCTCCGGCGTGATCCGGACCCCATTGGTGGAGAACTTGACCCCGACTTGACGATCCGTCGCGTAGTCGACCAGCTCCCAGAAATCCGGCCGGACGGTCGGTTCGCCACCACCGATGTTCACGTAGAAGACCTGCATGCGCTGCAATTCGTCCAGCACGGACCGGCACTCGGCGGTGCTCAGCTCCCGGGGGTCGCGCCGACCGGAGGAGGACAGGCAGTGCACGCAGGCGAGGTTGCAGGCGTAGGTGAGCTCCCAGGTGAGGCAGATGGGGGCGTCCAGCCCGTGCTGGAACTGGTCGACGAGCTTCATCCGGGTACTCCCTGGTGAGTGGGTGGTCGCTCAGCGCGGCTGGATCGTGCCGGCCTCGGCCAGTCCGGCCAGGGCGGTGAGGTAGGCCCGCCGCTGCTCGGCCGGCACGCCCGCCTGGTCCAGTGCGCCGTGGACATCCGGGTTCGAGATCAGCGCACGCACGGTCTTTACCAACTCGAGAGACTTGAGAAAGGAGAGTCGGCGGGTCGAGAAATCGTAGGCGAGTGCACCGAAAGGCTCGGGTCGCAGGGCGACGCTCGGTGCGCACCGATAGGGCAGGTCCGGATCGAATGACGACACTTTTCCTCGGATCAGTAGACGCCGCACATACCGTCGATGGAGATCTCCTCGACCAGCAGATCCTCTTCCGGGAGGAATTCGAACTCGTCGTCCTCGGAGGGGTCCGGCAGGAATTCCGCCATGATTTTCTCCTCTGTGTGGGCGGCCCGGACATCCCGGCCCTGATGTTCACGCTAATCGCGGGGGAGCCTTGGTCGGCACCCCTGTCCGGTGGCTTAGGGGTGCCCTCCGGGTCGGCCCCGCGGTGCTTACTCCGCCAGGGTGTGGAAGCCCCGGCGGAAATAGACCGCAGGGACTGTTTCGCGCATCCGGACCTCCCTGACCCGGCCGACCAGGATGGTGTGGTCGCCCCCGGGGTGCCGCGCGTAGGCGTCGCACTCCAGCGTCACGGCGGCCGAGTCCAGCACCGGCTGGCCCTTCTCGTTCGGCCTGAAGTCGCTGTCCGAGAACTTGTCCACGCCCCGGGTGGCGAACCGGACCGCGAGGTCGGTGTGCTCCGGCGCGAGCACGTGGATCACCCAGGACTCCGCCGCCAGGAAGGCGGGGTGGCACTGGGCGTTGTCGGCGAGGCAGACCAGCACCAGGGCCGGGTCGGCCGAGAGCGAGCAGAACGAGCTCGCGGTGAAGCCCCACCACCTGCCCTGCCGGTCGGTGGTGGTCACGATGGTGACCCCGCTCGGGAAGGCGGCCAGCGCCTCCCGGAACGTGGTCGGTGCTGCGTCGGTCGGTGCGGCGGCGGTCGCCACGGTGGTCATCCGAGACCTCCCTCGTCTGCGGCCGGACACGCGGCCGAGCTCGACGTTAGGGGTCTCGGTAATCGAACTCGCCCCCTAGCGGACCCCCTTCGGACCCCTGCTGTCCCAGGCGGCCCGGACGCCCGGACGGTCCGGACAGTCGAACGCCCGGGCCGGCGCGACTGCGCGCCCGGCCCGGGCGTGGTGGTACCTGGTGCTGCTCTGGTCGTGCGGTCGGCCACCGCCCCCGGGGTCGTCCGCTCACCGCGTCCGTGCGGATCCGCGGTGTCGCGCCGGAGGGCTAGTGCCAGCCGTCGTCCGGACCTTGCGGGATGACCGTCGGGCTCGGCGACGCGGTGGTGACGGCGGTGACCGTGGCGTCGGACAGGGTGTTCATTCCGCCGTGTCCTATCGCCAGAGAGAAGGTGGGCACCGCCACCGCTACCGCCGCGGCGAGTGTGATGCCCCTGATGGCCATCTTTGTCCTCATGGAAAGCTGCATTTCATCCCCCATACAGAGACTGGCTGACTACTTGCTCAGACTCGTCGCCTTCCGGGTCTGTGCTCTCGGTGGCGACAACGCATAGGCTGCCGACGATCGCATGCCTGTGCCAAGCCGAACCCGATGGCGTAAAGTTGCTTGGCAACAACTTCGCAGGGTTGGGGGGAGACTCGGATGGGCGAGGGGGTGCACGGATACTTGGATTTCGCGGAGTTGGATGATCTGAGTGCTGCTGCGTACGGTCATGCCGTCGAGTTAGGGCGTTTCGACAAGAGTGATATCGCCGGGCGGCTGTCGGTCGACGAGTCCGAACTGGACCGGGTCGAGCAGGTGCTGCTGCTGCTGAAGCTGCTCCAGCCGATGCCCGGACACCCGTCGGTGCTGGTCCCGGTGGGGCCGGACGTGGCGGCGGCGGACTTGGTCGGCGGTGCCGAGAACCAGATCCGCGATCTCCAGCAGGCCGTCACCGACGTCCGCTCCAAGCTGTTGTCGTTGACCCCTCTCTACTTCGAGGGCCGCCGGCTGCGGAACCGGCTGGAGGCCTTCGACGTGGTCAACGACCTGAGCGTGATCCGGTCGATGCTGGACAGTCTGGGCAAGAACTGTCGGCACGAGCTGCTGACCGTCCAACCCGGCGGACCGCGTCCGGCGTTCGTGCTCTCCTCGGCCCGGGACTCGCACGGCCGGATGCTGGAGCGCGGGGTGCACATCAGGACGATCTACCAGCACACCGCCCGCAGTGACCTGGCGACCAAGTCGTTCGTCCGGGACGTCACCGCGCTGGGTGCGGAGTTCAGGACCGCCGACGAGGTGATCGACCGGATCCTGATCTACGACCGGGAGACGGTGGTGCTGGCCCGCCGCACCGAGACCGGCGGGGCGCCCGCCGCGGCGATCGTCCGGGAGTCCACCCTGGTGGAGTTCGTCTGCAAGGTCTTCGAGTACCTCTGGGACGGGGCGACCCCCTTCAACCCGGAGACCGCCAAGGCCGAGGCCATCACCGACGACCTCAAACAGTCGGTGCTGCGGCTGATGGCCAAGGGCTACAAGGACGAGATGGTGGCGCGCCGACTGGGCATGTCGGTGCGCACCTGCCGCCGGCACATCTCCGAGATCACCGAGGAGCTGGAGGCGACCAGCCGGTTCCAGGCCGGCTTCAACGTCGCGATGTCCGGCATCCTGGACCAGTTCAAGGACGAGTTCTGACGCCCGGTCGGCCGACCGGGCGTCAGACACTGTCGCCCAGCGCGTCGGTGATCGCCTCCACGGTGTCCCGGTCGAGCATGCTGGTCAGCTCGGCGTCGTCCAGCTCGCCGAATCCGGCGTCGTAGACGGCGGCGCTGATCCGGTAGCCGTTGCCCAGCAGGAAGGTCCGGAACGCCCACTCCGCCCCGGTGCCGGGGCTGCCGTCCGGCCGGTACACCCGGACCGGCTTGCCGTCCGGGCCGAAGCCGAACTCGGTGAAGCTGAACTGCATGCCCTGGCCGATCGCCTTGCTGTACGCCTCCTTGAGCGTCCAGAGCCGGACCAGGCTGGGGTTGCGCTCCGGCTCGGGCAGCGAGGCCAGCGACACCAGCTCGTACGGGGTGCAGACGTGCCGGCCCAGGCCGCGGCCGTACATCGGCCGGTCGGCCCGCTCGGCGTCGACCCCGATCAGGCCCCGGGTGGTGAGGCCGACCAGCAGCAGGTCGTCGGTGTGGCTCAGGCTGATGTCCACCTGGTCGCAGCCGCGCAGGTACGGCCGCCCGGTCGGCCCGTAGCCGAGCTCCAGGGTGTCCGGGTCGGCCCGCAGCACGGCGGCGCCGGCCCGCTTGAGCAGTACCCGGGACGCGGCGTACCGGTCGCGCACCGAGGGGTGGGCCAGGTCGAGGTAGCGGGACCAGTCCCGGCCGAGCACCGCGCGCAGTTCGTGCGCGGCGGGCAGCTCGGGCTGGAGGTCGCCGAGTTCGGCGTACACCAGGGCGGTGCCGTGCCGGGCCAGGTCGGCCCGGACCAGGTCCCAGGTCTGGTCGCCGGCGACCTCGACGGGCTCGCCGAGTGGGGGCCCGGTAGGGGTGGCTCCGGGGCGGGTCATGCTGCTTCCTCCACGACTGCGTAGATCTCCCGGAGGTTGCGGGCCGCCAGGACGGTGGGGACGGGGAGCCGGCGCCCGGTGCCGGACTCCAGCAGGGTGACGAGTCGGAGCAGGTTCATCGAGTCCCAGCCCGGCAGCGTCGCCAGCTCGGTCTCCGCGTCCTGGTCGGTCAGCTCCAGATCGAGTTCCGTACGGACCAGGCGGAGGAATCCGTCGAGGCTATCGAGCCCAGGCATCTGTCGGCCATCCTAGATCAAGTGTGACATGGACATGAGAAGGGGGTTCCGGTGCGCACTCGAGTCCGTGCCGGAAGAGCACCCCGTCCTCGGTCCGCGCGGTCTCGGTGAACCCGAGCTCCGGGTAGAAGAGCTCCGCGCGGTGGTTCTTGGCGGTCAGGCGGAAGCGGGCCAGGACGGCCGGCAGTCCGGCGGCCCGACCCTCCGTCAGCAGGGCGTTCAGCACCGCCTGTTCGATGCCCCGGGTGAGCACCCGGCAGCTCAGCCAGGCGTTCTCCAGCAGCAGCCCCTCCGGGGTGTGCCGGCCGAGCACCGCGCCGACCAGGCCGTTGCTGCCGAACCGGTCGGCGGCCTGGATCGCCAGCAGCAGCCGGCCGGCGTCCTCGGCCACCGCGGCCGGGTCACCCGGTTGCAGCCGGTGCCCGGTCAGGTTGAACTGGTTGGTCCGCTGGGTGAGTTGGACCAGCCGGGGGTACTCGTGCGGCTCGGCCGGGCCGAGCCGCACCGCCACCCCGAGCTGGTGCAGGAAGTCGGCGTGCGAACCGCTGCGCTCGCGCAGCCGGTGCCGTTCGCCCTCCAGCCGGTACTGCTCCGGTCTGGCCCGGTCCTCGTCGGTCAGCCGGAGCACGTCGAACCAGCCGTCCGCCAGCAGTCGTTCGGTGTGCAGCGCGGGCTCGCCGTCCAACGGCAGTACGGCCACCTCGGGCAGGCCGAACCGGATCTGGGCACGCTCGCCCGGCGAGTCGTCGGCGAACACCAGCGCGTCGGTGCCGATCCCCAGGTTCCTGGCGATCTCGGCCAGATGGCCGTCCTTCGGCAGCCAGTCGGCGTGCACCTGGGCGAAGTCCGGCTCGCGGAGCAGCAGATCGGGGTGCGAGCGGAGCGTCTCCAGCACCGGCTCGCGGTCGTTCTTGCTGCTCACCGCGAGCAGCACGCCCTGCGAGGCGAGCTGGCGGACGGTGCGCTGGAAGCCGCCGAACGCCTCGCCGCGCAGCGTGTCGGCGGCGGCGATGCCGTCCGGCCCGTCCTCGCCGAGCACGCCGTCCCAGAGCGTGTTGTCCAGGTCCAGCACCAGGCACTTGCGGGTCAGCCCGGTCAGCGACCTGGCCAGGTGGCCCACCTCGCGGGCGTACCCGGCCAGCACCGGTGCGGTCCAGCGGACCTGGGCGTAGCAGGCCATCCTGGCGTCCTCGACCGGGCCGGTGCCGGCGGTCAGCGGGTCCAGGTCGAGCACCACCAGCGAGCGGTGGCGCTCGGTCAGCCGGAGCAGCCGGGCGTTGAACTCCCGCCAGACCGCGCCCAGCCGGGCCCGGGAGGCGTGGTCGACCAGCTGCCCGGTGTGCCGGCGCAGCAGCGGCAGGGTGTTCAGCACCAGCAGGCCGGGAGCGATCCGCTCGTGCTCGGCGGCCAGCCCGGCGATCCGCTCCAGCACCCGGTCGGCGGCCTCGGTCAGCTCCTCGACCCGCCAGGGTGAGGGCAGTTCGGCGAACACCGTGTCGGCGTCCAGCAGGCAGAGCGACAGGTCGGGCCGCTCCGGCAGCAGCTGGCCGGCCGGGTCGGTGAGGTCGCGCAGCCAGCCGCCGTGGTCGCCGACCAGCGGGCGCAACAGCAGGCCGTGCCGGGCCAGTTCGGCGGTGAGCGGATCGACCAGGCCGGCCACGGTGGACTGGCCGGTGATCGCGACGGTGACCACCCGGGTGGCCGGATGGTGGTGCAGCACCTCGTCCTGGTCGAGCCCGCCGAGCAGCCGGCCGGCCCGGTCCAGCAGCGCATCCCGGTCGGCCGGACCGGCCTCGTCCAGCAGCTCGGCGAGCAGGGCGGGCACGCGGTGGTACGCCGCGGCCAGCTCCCCGACGGCCCGCAGGCCGCGCAGCCGTTCCATCGGTGTGGTGGTCATCTCCCCGCCTCTCAGACCTTCTCCAGGGCGAAGCCCGCCTTGATCCACTTACTGGACTCCACGGTCACCGCCAGCGCTCGCTGACCAGTCTTCAGGTCCGGTAGCAGACGGGCCAGTTGGAGAAACGGAAGGGCGTTGCCGGTATTCCCGGTCTCGGCCACGCAGCTGACCTCGTGCACACCGGGGACGGCCAGCCGCTCCACGATCCGGGTGGTCATCCGCTCGGAGAGCTGCGGCGGCAGCAGGTGGTCGAGTTCCTCGACCTGCCAGCCGACCTGCTCCAGCAGCTCCCAGAAGATCTCCACGGCCATCACCGGGACCTGCTCCTCGATCGCCTTGTAGTCCTCGCGCAGCAGCGGCCGGTCCTGGTCGCGGTCGGTGAGGCCGTACCAGTCCACGGTCTGGCCGGCCGGGCGGCCCAGGCCGGTCAGGCTGTTCAGCACGGCGCGCACGGCGACCCGCTCGCCGACCGGTTCGGCGGTCAGCACGGCGGCGCCCGCACCGTCGCCGAACAGCAGGTAGTTGACCAGCTCGTCGGTCGGGATCCGGGCCAGCTCGCGGTCGAAGTCCAGGTGCCGGTGGGTCACGTCGCCCCCGATCACCAGCCCGGCCCGGCGGCCCGAGGCGATCAGCGTCCGGCCGAGGTCGAGCGCCTGGACGGCGCCCGAGCAGCCGGCCTGCAGCTGGTAGACCGGCAGGTAGTCCAGGCCGAGCCGGTCGGCCACCTGGCTGGCGGTGGTCGGCAGCAGGGTGTCGGGGGTGGTGGTGGAGAGGATCAGGAACTCGATGTCCGGCGGCTCCAGGGCGGCCGAGTCGAGCGCCTCGGCGGCGGCCTGCGCGCACAGGTCGGCCAGTGACCAGCGGACCTCGCCGGTGCCCAGGTCACGGCCGAAGTGGCGGGACCTGGTGCCGACGAAGATGTCGATCCACTCCTCGCTGACCCCGAGCAGCTTGCCGAGCACGGTGTTGTCCACCGGGTCCCCGGGCAGTGCGGTGCCGACCGAGGCGAGGTAGGCGGTGGCGGCTCCGGTCATGACACCCTCGCCAGGGCGAGTTCGCGCAGGAAGTCCGCCAGCGAGCCCACGGTCCGCAGTGCGGGCAGCAGTTGACGGATCGACACCTCGCCGAGGTGCGGCAGCGCCTCCTGGACCACGTCCTTGAGCTGCATGATCATCACGGAGTCGAATCCCAGGTCCTCGTAGAAGCGGGTCGAAGGCACCACCCGGTCCGGCCGGTACTGGCCGACGGTGACCACGGCCTCGATCACGGCGGCCAGCACCGGGTCGGCCAGCACCGGGTCGACCGGTGCGGTGGCCGGTGCTGCGGCCGGGGCGGGCGCGGGGGCGGCGGGCCGCTCCACCGGCGCCGGGGTGACGGCGCGGTCGTCCCGGCGGCTCCAGTACCGGTTCTCGATGGAGAACACGTACGGGCGGAGCCGCTCCACGGTGCGGTACTCGGCCGGGTAGAGCGCGGCCCACTCCGGGTCGAGACCGGCGCGGTAGAGCGTGGCGACCAGCTCGGCCAGCTGCCGGCCGTCCGCCTCGGGGCCGGGCACCGGGTGCAGGTGCTCGGTGCCCGGGGCCAGCCCGGCCCGGCGGGCCAGCGGGAGCAGGGTGGGCCGGGGGCCGATCTCCACCAGGTGGGTCGGCGCCACCTCGGTGGCCAGTGCGGTCAGCGCGGCGCCGAACAGCACCGGCTCGGTGGCCTGGCCGGCCCAGTACCCGGCGTCCAGCGGCTCGTCGTGCAGCAGCCGGCCGTAGCGGGTGGAGGCCATCGGCAGCCGGGGCGCGGCGGGCCGCAGCCCGTCGGCCAGCGCGCGCAGCCCGGTGGCGACCGGGGTCATCCGGGGGGAGTGGAAGGCCCGGGTGACGTCCAGCCGGCGGGTCCGCAGGCCGCGTCCGGCCAGCCGCTGTTCGGCCCGGTCCAACGCGTCCAGCGGGCCCGAGACGACGCTGTCGGCAGGCGAGTTGACCGCCGCCAGGGTCAGCGTGGGCTCGGCCGCCAGCAGCTCGGCCAGCGCCTCGGGGCCGGCCCCGACCGCGAGCATGCCGCCACCGGCGGGCAGGTTGCGCGTCAACGCGGCGCGGGCGGCGACCAGTTCGGCCGCCTGTGGCAGGTCGAGCGCCCCGGCCGCGACCGCGGCCGCGTACTCGCCCAGGCTGTGGCCGAGCACGGCGGCGGGCTGCACGCCGAGCTCGCCGAGGGTGCGGGTCAGCGCGTAGCCGACCGCGAACAGCGCGGTCTGCGCGTCACCGGTGTCGAACCCGGCCGGGTCGCCGCGCAGGATCAGCTCCCGGGTGGAGCGGCCGGTGTGCCGGGTGAGCGCGGCGTCCGCCTCGCCCAGGAAGTGCCGGTAGGCGGCCGAGTCCCGGTACAGACCGGCGGTCATCGCCGGGTACTGGCTGCCCTGGCCGGTGTAGACGAAGGCCACCACCGGCCTGGTCCAGGAGCGGTGCGCGGGGGTGCCCGCGTCGACGCCGTGCGTGGCGGCCAGCCGGAGCCGCTCGGCCAGTTCGGTGGTGTCACGGGCGGTGACCGCGAAGCGGTAGGGCAGCCCGGTCTTCACCCGGTTGCTGCTGAAGCCGAGCGAGGCCGCCCCGGTGCGCGGCCGCCGGGCGAACGCCTCGGCCTGGTCGGCCAGGTTGCGGCGGAGCGCGTCCGGGGTGTCACCGGTGACGGTGAACACGCCCACCGGCTCGGTCTCGCCGGCCGGGCGGGCGGCCCGGCGCGGGGTGCGCGGCGGTCCGGCCAGCACCATGTGCGCGTTGGTGCCGCCCATCCCGATGCTGCTCACACCGGCCAGGATCTCCCCGGCGGGCAGCCGCATCGGCGACTTCAGCAGGCGCAACCCGCGCTCGGCGAGCCGGAGTTGGGCGTTCTCCCGGTCGGCGTGCCGACTGGCCGGGACAATCCGGTGGTGCAGCGCCAGCGCGACCTTGATCAGCCCGGCGATCCCGGCCGCGCCCTCGGTGTGCCCGATGTTGCCCTTCACCGAGCCCACCGCGCAGGTCTTCTCCCGGGGCACCGCGTGCACCCCGCCGAGCGCCGCGCACTCGATCGCGTCGCCGAGCGCGGTGCCGGTGCCGTGCGCCTCCACGAAGGTGATCTGGTCGGCGGTCACCCCGGCCCGGCGGTAGGCGGCCTCCAGCACCTTCTGCTGGGACCACCGGTTCGGCGCGGTCACCCCGTTGCTGCGACCGTCCTGGTTGACCGCCGAGCCCCGGATCACCGCGTAGATCCGCTGGCCGTCGGCGACCGCGTCCTCCAATCGGCGCAGCACCACCAGGCCGAGGCCGTCGCTGCGCCCGATCCCGTCGGCGTCCGCGCTGAACGGCTTGCACCGCCCGTCCGGGGAGCCGAGGCCGAGCTGGCTGTACATCAGACCGAGGGCGGGGGTGAGCACCAGGTTCACCCCGCCGGCCAGCGCGGTGTCGCACTCGCCGGCCAGCAGCGCGTTGGCGGCCAGGTGCACGGCGACCAGCGAGGAGGAGCAGGCGGTGTCCACCGCCAGGCTCGGGCCGGTCAGGTTGAGGTGGTACGAGATCCGGTTCGCGGTCATCCCGGCCGCGCTGCCGGCGCCCAGCTGCGGGGTGACCCGGGACGGGTCGCCCATCCGGAGCCGGCCCCACTCGCCACCCATCACGCCGATGAACACCCCGGTGTCGGTACCGGCCAGCGCACCGGGCGCCTGTCCGGAGTCCTCCAGCGCCCGCCAGGCGCACTGCAGCAGCAGCCGCTGCTGCGGGTCCATCGCGGCCGCCTCGCGCGGGGAGAGCGCGAAGAAGTCGTTGTCGAAGCCGTCCGCGCCCGCGACGAAGCCGCCCCGGTTGATCCCGGCCCGCGCCGACTCCGGGACACTGTCCGGGAGTTCGTCCGCCTCCCAGCGCTGCGGCGGCACCTCGCCGACGCTCTCGCCGCCGCGCATCAGCAGGTCCCAGTACGCCTCGGCGTCGGGTGCGCCGGGGAAGGCGCAGTCCAGGCCGACGATCGCGATGCCGCTCATCAGAACCGGTCCTCCGGTGACTCGGGTGCCCCGCCCCGGCCGCGCCCGGCGGCCGCCGGGATGGCCGCCGTGAGGTAGCCGACCAGGCTGTCCAGGGTCGGGTGGTCCCAGAGCAGGGTGGGCTCCACCATCAGCCCGAACTCGTCCTCCAGGTCGCCGCAGAGGCTCAGCGCGCCGACCGAGTCCAGGCCGTACTCGGCCAGCGGGACGGTCGGGTCGATGGTCAGCGGGTCGCGGTGCTGGTAGAGCGAGACGCGCTCCAGCAGCCAGTCGCGGGCCGCGGTGGCGGGGTCGGCCGTCTGCCAGGTGGCGGGAGTGGTCATGGCTGGTCTCCTTCGGGTCCGCGGCCGGTCAGCCGGGCAGGGGCGTGTTGTACAGGTCGTAGCTGCGCCGGTCGCTGAACCGCAGTTGGACCTCGTGCAGCAGCCGGGTGTCGCACTCCGGCGGCAGGTCGGCGACCTGGGTGCCGAGCCGCCGGGCCAGCCGGTGCAGGGCCGCCGCCGCCCAGCTCGGGTCGGCCAGGAACGGATCGGCGCCGTCCCGGTTGTGCCACCAGACCCCGAGCACGGCGGCCGCCGCGAGCAGCAGCGCGTACCGGTCGACCAGGGCGAAGCAGGCCGCCCCGCTGGGCGAGGTCCGTTCGGCCGGCTCCAGCGCCAGCACCCGCTGCCGCAGGTCCGCCAACTCCTCGGTGAGCTGCCCGGCCAGGGTGCGCAGCGCCCGCTCGACCGGGGTCCGGCCGCCGATCTGCGCGGCGATCGCCACCAGCGAGCCGCTCAGGCTGTCCCGGCCGCCGGCCAGGCTGAGCGCCTCGTTGCGCAGCGGCGGCAGTTCGCCGCCGAGCTTGAACAGCTCGGCGGGGGCCTCGGGTTCGACCAGCCAGGACCGGGCGGCCAGCCGGGGCAGCTGCGGGATGACGGTCGCCTGGCAGGCGACCGTCCCCGCGTGGCCGAGGCTGAGCACGGGGACGTCCCGGACGTGCTTCTGGAAGATCCCGAAGTTGCCGTCCTTGGTGTAGACCCGGGCGCCGAGCACGATCGACAGGTCGTGCATGGTGTCGTTGAGCACCCGGGGCATCAGGTACTTCAGGGCCGCCGAGTACACGCTGGTCTGCTCCGGCAGCAGGTGCAGCGCGCGGGTCGCGGCGACCGAAAGGCTGTCGAAGAGCAGCAGGTTGACGAAGGCTCCGGTCATCGCCCGGTCGGTCCTGACCGGGTCGAGCCAGGACGACTCGGCGAGCTCGGCACCCCGGTCGTGGTCGAACTGGACGGCGGTGCGCAGGCTGGTGTCCACCGCGGCGAGCGCCGCCGCCGCGATCACCGTCCGGCTGATCTGGAAGGACCGCAGGGCCAGCGTGACGCCGCCGCCGACCGGGCCGAGCAGCGCGCTCTCCGGCACCGGGCACCTGAGGAACTCGACCCCGGTCCACCGGCAGCCGCGCAGCCCGACTGCCAGATGGCGGGGGCCGATGGTGGCCTTCCCGGCGGGCAGCCGGGTCGGGTCGAGCAGCAGGACGGACTGGCTGCGGCTGCCGCCGGTCCGATCGGTCTCGCAGAACAGCACCAGGGCGGCGGCCCGGTCGAGGTTGTTGATCATCGGCTTCTTGCCGCTGAGCAGAAAGGTTTCACCCTGCGTCTGCGCGGTCACCCCGCTGCGGACGTAGTCGTTGCTGTGCGCCGTCTGGTGCTGGGCGATGGCGGCCTTCGCACCGCCGAGCAGCCGGTCCGCGAGCCAGCGCTGCTGCTCCTCGGTGCCGGCCAGCCAGACGTCGGAGGCGGCCATGAAGGTGTGCATCCCGTAGCCCATGCCCAGCCCGACGTCCCGGCGGAACACCGGGCGCATCACCCGGACCAGGGTCTCCAGCGAGTCCAGCCGGCCGCCGAGCCGGACCGGGACGTACTCGGCGTTCAGGCCGACCCGGTCGAGCAGTTCCTCCCCGGCGGCGAACGGCACCGCCGTCCGGTCGGCGGCCAGCAGGGCGCCGTAGCCGGTCGGGTTGGCCGGCTCGGTGGGGTCGCCGAGCAGCTCCTCCAGGGCGGCGATCCTGGCCTCGGCCGACCCCGTCAGGGCGCCGGGCAGCGTGTCCGTACTCACCACGGCCGACCCCCTCCGGCCGGCTCGGCCTCCAGCAGGTCCTCGCCCAGCAGCGCGTCGGTGGCCCGCACCCTGGCCCGCAACGCCGGGTCCAACACCTCGACCTCGCCGCGCAGTTCGCCGGCCAGGAAGAGCTTGCGCATCAGGTTGCGCTGCACCTTCCCGCTGGTGGTGCGGCGGACCACGCCGGGACGGACCAGCAGCACGTTGCCGACCGGGATGCTGAACTCCCGGCTCAGCTCGGTCTGGATCTCGTGCACCAGGGCGCGCAGGTCGAGCCCGGCCGGCAGACCGCCCCGGGCCGCCCGCAACTCGTGCACCAGCACCAGCTGTTCGCGCTCGACGTCGACCGAGAAGGCCGCGCCGACCCCGCCGCCGAGCGCCGGGCTGAGGCCGCGGGCCGCCCACTCGATGTCCTGCGGGTAGATGTTGCGGCCGTTGAGGATGATCACTTCCTTGCTGCGTCCGGTGATGTAGAGCTCGCCCCGGTGCAGGAAGCCGAGGTCGCCGGTGCGCAGGAAGCCGCGCTCGCCGTTCTCCAGACCGGCCCGGAACACCGACTCGGTCTCGGCCGGGCGCCGCCAGTAGCCCTGCGCCACGCTGTCGCCGCGTAGCCAGATCTCGCCGACCGCGCCCTCCGGCTGCTCCAGGCCGACCACCGGCTCGACGATCCGCAGGTCGTAGTCGAGCACCTGACCGCTGCTCACCAGGGTCCGGGTCGGCTGGTCGGCGACCGGCTCGGCCACCTGGTCCAGCTCCAACGCGGCGGCGTCCACCGACAGTTCGGCGAACGGGGTGAGCGGCACACCGCCGGAGACCACCAGGGTGGCCTCGGCCAGCCCGTAGCAGGGGTAGAGCGCCTCGGCCCGCAGCCCGGCCGGGGCGAACCGCTCGGCGAACGCCCGGAGCGTGTCGGCCCGTACCGGCTCGGCCCCGTTCAGCGCCAACCGCCAGTGCGACAGGTCGAGTTCGGCGATCTGCTGGTCGGTCACCCGGCGCAGGCAGAGGTCGTAGCAGAAGTTCGGGCCACCGCCCGCGGTGACCCGGTACTCGTCGATCGCCTGCAGCCAGCGGGCCGGCCGGCGGACGAAGGAGGTCGGCGACATCTGGATCGACATGCTGCCGAGGAACAGCGGGTGCAGCAGGTGGGCGATGAAGCCCATGTCGTGGAAGTGCGGCAGCCAGCCGCCGAACCGGTCCTCGGAGCTGGTCCGGAAGACGTTCTGCAGCGCGCTCTGGTTGGCCAGCAGGTTGCGGTGCGAGACCATCACGCCGCGCGGGTCGGCGACCGAGCCCGAGGTGTACTGCAGGAAGGCCAGGTCCTCCGGGCCGCCGCGGCGCTCCTGCCAGGCGTCGGCGTCGCCCAGCCCGGGGACGTCGCTGGCCAGGCAGGCGACGTTCCGCCGGCCGGTCCTGGACAGCCAGAGCGCGATGTCCGGCGCGCTCGCGGTCTCGGTCAGCACCAGCCGGGCGCCGGTGTCCTGGATCACCGCCGAGGTACGGTCGATCCGCAGGCCCCGCCCCTCGCCGCCCGGCAGCGGCACCGGGACGGCCACCGCCCCGGCGTACAGGCAAGCCACGAACGCCTTCAGGAACTCGGTGGTGGAGGAGTACAGCAGCAGCACCGGTTCGCCCTCGGCGCTCTGGAGTTGCAGCAGCGAGGCGATCCGTCGGGCCTCCCGGTCCAGTTCGCCGTAGGTCAGCCGGTCGGCCCTGGCACCGTCGGCGCCGTCCTGCAGGAAGACGTGGACGTCGCGGTCGGCCAGGTCGGCGGTGCGCGTGCGGACCAGATCGGTGAAGGTGTCGAAGCCAGACATGGGAATCCCCTCGCATCAGCAGCAGGCGCTTCGGCGGGGCCCGGACGACGGGCCCGACATACCGTCAGATCATCCGGTCGACAGCTAAAGGCCCGCTTGCGCGGACGGGAGTAGCTGTCGTGCAACTTCTGGTCACCGGGCCGCGCGCCGGACCGTGCTTAGACTGGATTCCGGTTCGAAGTTGACTACATTCCCGCCGTTCGGCCGAATTCTCGGCGCTCTTTGTCATGCGGGAAAACGGGGGATCCAATGACGCTGATCGACCGTGAAGCAGAACTCGCCGCAATGGATTCAGCACTGGCCGGCACCGCTGCCGGCCAGGCCCGGATCGTCCTGGTCGAAGGGGCGGTGGGGTGCGGGAAGAGCGAACTCGCCGATGCCGTCGCGGATCGGGCCGAGGCCGCCGGGGCCACCGTGCTGCGGGCCCTGGGCTCGGCGGCGGAGCGCGAACTCCCGCTCGGAATCCTGCGCCAGCTGACCGCCTGCACGCCGCCCGGCGTGCTGCCCGAACTCACCGGCGAGCCGGGCCGCGCGAACGTCGGCGCGATGCAGGCCTTCTCCGCCGCCGCCGCCGAACTCGCCGCCATGGCACCGGTGGTGATCGTGGTGGACGACGTGCACCACGCCGACGACCAGTCCTGTGCCTACCTGCTGCACCTGGCCCGCAGCACCCGCTGGGCGCGCATCCTGCTGGTGCTCACCGAGTCGGTGCACGAGCGCGGCGACGACCCGGTGTTCGGCACCGAGCTGCTCCGCCGCCCGAACTTCCAGCGGATCAGGCTGGAGCGGCTGAACGAGGCCGCGGTGGCCCGCCTGGTGGCCGAGCAGCTCGGCCCGGACGCAGCCGGACGGCTGGCCGGCCGGTTCGCCGAGGCCACCGGCGGCAACCCGCTGCTGCTGCGCGCGATGGTCGAGGAGCACCGGGTCACCGGCGCCCAGGAGCCCGAGGTCGGCGGCGCGTACGCGCAGGCCGTACTCACCTGCCTCTACCGCTGCGGCCAGGCGGTCCGCGAACTCGCCGAGGTGCTGGCGGTGTTGGACGAGCTGGCCACCCCCGAGCGCGCCGCCCGGCTGCTCGACCTGCCGCTGGCCACCGTGAACCGCGGCGTCCAGGCACTCAGCGCCGCGGGCATCCTGGACGGCGCACGGTTCCGCTACCCCGCCGCCCGGGCCGCCGTCCTCGAGTGGACGGACGACGCCGCGCGCTCCGAACTGCACCGGCGGGCCGCCGAACTCGCCCACCGGAGTGGGGTGGCCGCCTCCTCGGTGGCCGCCCAGCTGCTCGCCGCCGACCGCACCGACCTGCCCTGGGCGGTGCCGGTGCTGCACGAGGCGGCCGAACAGCTGCTGGCCGACGGCGCGGTCGAACGGGCCTGCGCCTGCCTGGAGCTGGCCGACCGGAGCGGTGCCGACGACGAGCAGCGGGCCCAGTTCCGCACCATGCTGGCCGCGATCGCCGCGCGCTCCGACCCGGGCGCCGCCGAGCGGCACCTGACCGGACCGCTGGAGCTGCTCCGGGCGGGCTCGCTCGCCCCGGCCCGACTGGCCGCGCTGGCCCGGCTGTTGGCCACCCAGGGCCGGATCGACGAGGCGGCCGAGGTGCTGGAGCGGATCACCGCGCAGGACCCCGCCGCCCAGGACGGTCCGCCCAGGCCAGGCCAGGGCGGCCGGTGGGCCGATCCACTGGACGGCCTGTCCGCCTTCCCGCGCTGGGCCGCCGCGCCGCCGGTGGAGCCCGGCGGGGTGCCGAGGCCGGTCAGGTCCGGCTCGCCGACCACGCTCTGGACCATCCCCGAGTACGCCGTCGACGGGTCGTCAGGAGCGGCCGCCGAGCTGTTCCTGCGCGGTGCGACGCTCTCCGAGGCCACCGTGGCCCCGATCGGCCAGGCGGTCCGGGCGCTGCTGCTCACCGAGGGCCCGGCCCGGGCGATGCCCTGGTGCCACCTGTACACGGAGGCGGCGATCCGGGCCGGGGCGCCCGGCTGGCAGGCGGCGTTCACCGCACTGGGCGCCGAAGTCCTGCTCCGGCAGGGCGACCTGATCGGGGCGGAGAGCCGGGCCGCGGCCGCGATGGACCTGCTGCCCGAGCGCGGCGGCAGCGTGTTCGCGGCCGGCGTCTCGGCCACCCTGATCCGGGCCTGCACCGCGATGGGCCGGCACGACGCGGCGGCCCGGGAGCTGGCGCGGCCGCTGCCGGAGGGGCTGGCCGGCAGCTTCCAGGGGCTGGCCCACCTGCGGGCCCGGGGCCAGTACCACCTGGCCACCAACCGATTCCACGCCGCGCTCGGCGACTTCCTGCAGATCGGCCGCACCATGCGCCGGTGGGGGCTGGACCGGCCGCTGCTGCTGCCGTGGCGGATCGGCGCCGCCGAGGCGCTGATCCAGCTCGGCGAGGCGCACCAGGCGGCCCGGTTCATCACCGACCAGCTCGGCTCCAAGGACGCCGCGCACCCCTGGGTGCACGGCATCTCGCTCCGGCTGAAGGCGGCCCTGAGCGAGCCCAAGGAGCGCCAGGTGCTGCTGGCCCGCGCGGTGGACGAGCTGCGCACGGTCGGCGACACCTACGAACTGGTGCTGGCGATGGCCGACTTCGGACAGGTACTGAAGGAGACCGGGGACGGCAACCGGGCCAACATGGTGAACCGGCGGGCCTGGCACCTGGCCGACGAGTGCGGGGCGCACGCCCTGCGCGAGCGGATCCTGCCCGGTCACACCGCGACGCCCGGCGTACCGGAGGGCGGCCGCACCGACGTCGGGTACGCCGAACTCGACGCCCGGCTCAGCGAGTCCGAGAAGCGGGTGGCGATGCTCGCGGTGCACGGACACACCAACCGGGAGATCGCGATGAAGCTCTACATCACGATCAGCACGGTCGAGCAGCACCTCACCCGGGTCTACCGGAAGCTGAACATCACCCGCCGGCAGCAGTTGCCGGTGGACCTGCACCTGCTCGGAGCCGCCGAGCACGCGTGACGGACCCGTCAGGAGCCGGACAGTGGCAAGAGAATGGCAAGAACGCCTCGTGTCCATGTCAGACATGGCCGGGATGGGACGATTCCCGGCCGTGAGGTGGGGAAGTGTGTCCTCCGGGGCCGGATCGCATTGTGGGCGGGCCGCCCGTTCGAGAGGCTTGGTGACAGACCCGAGCCGATCCAGGGAGGCACACCATGGCAACGCCGTTCCAGCTGTCCGACCCGGCCGTGCCCGAACTGCTCCGGGCCCGGATGTTGGACCGGGTGGAGGAACGGCTGCGCGGCCTGCTGGCCACCGAGCACTCCGCCACCCGGGGGGCCGACCCACGGGCCGTCACCCCGATCCGGGCGCTGGCCGACCAGGTCACCGCGGGCGGTGAACGCACCAGGGCCACCCTGCTGCTGACCGGCTACCTGGCGGCCGGCGGCAGCCCGGCCGGCGCCCAGGTGGTCGACGTGGCGGCCGCCCTGGAGCTGCTCGACACCTGCCACCTGATCCGGGGCGACGTCCGCGAGAACGTCCCGCTCCGGCGGGGCATCCCGACCCCGCACGTCGGCCACGCCGCCGAGCACGAGCGGAACGGCTGGCGCGGCGAGTCCCGCCGGTTCGGCGAGGCCACCGCGACCCTGGCGGGCGACCTGGCGGTGGCCTACGCGGACCGGCTGGTGGGCGGCCTGACCGGTCAGGCCCGGGAGATCTGGGACCAGTTGCGGATCGCCCGGGTGCTCGGCGCCCACGCCGAGGCGGCCACCAGGACCGAGTACCTGGACGACCCCTGGCCGCTGGGCTGTCTGGAGGGCTGCACCCCGGGCTGCGCGGCGGGCTGGTACGCGGTCCGCGAGCCGCTGCTGCTCGGCGCCGCGCTGGCCGGGCGGCCGGACCTGACGGACGAGTACGGCGACTACGCGAGCCGGCTGCACGCGGCCTGGCGGCTGCGCGGCTTCCTGGACAGCGGGGCGGCGAGCGACTGGCACGCCCGGATGCTCTGCGAGATCCTGCTCGGCCGGGAGGAGAAGGACCGCACCGAGGACCTCATCATGCGGCTGGTGAACGAGGCGGACCGGGCGGTCGCCGAAGCCCCGCTGCGGTCCGGCTGGCACCGCGAACTGGTGAACCTGGCCGCGCGGTTGGGGCTGGCGAGCACCTGGTGAACGCAGCCGCACTGTAGGCAAGCGCTCAGCCGGGACTCAGCCAGGGGCTCGGGGAACGGCGACGGTTCGTGACTGGCGGGTCAAAGTACGAAGTGCCTGACCGCCTACGTACGGATCACCTGGTTCGAGGCTGGCGTCGCAGTTCCCCGAGCTCCTGAGGGTGTCCCGAGTGCCTGGTGAGCGGTGGCCGGGGCGCTCCCGGGCGGAGCCGGGCGAGCCAGCTCCGGAGTGCCTCGGCCCGCAGGCCGCCGTGCGCGTCCCGGGGCAGCGAACCGGCCAGCTCCAGCCGGGTGGGCAGGAACGCCTCGGCCAGTCCACGGGCCGTCAGGTGCCTGCGCAGCTCGGGCAGTCCGGGCGGATCGGCCCCGGCCGCCGGGACCACCACCGCGCAGGTCAGCTCGCCGTGCTCCGGGTCCGGGTAGCCGACCACGGCGGCCTCCCGGACCGCCGGGTGCGCCAGCAGCGCGTCCTCCAGCTCGGCCACCGGAACGAGGAAGATCGCACCGGTCCGGTGGCCGGCCCACTGCACCACCTGGACGCCGCCGAGGCCGTCGGCCCTGGCCAGGTCGCCGGTGTCCAGCCAGCCCTGGTCCTGCTCCCAGGGCAGCCGGAGCGTCTCGGCGCCGTGCGGCCAGCAGGCCAGGCAGACCGCGGGGCCGCGCACCCGGAGCCGTTCGACGGCCGGGCCGCCCGGGGCCCTGGGCAGCTCCGACAGCGGGGAGAGCTCCAGGCCGGGCAGCGGGCGGCCGTCGCTCTCGGCGCTCCGCTCGGCCGGGGTCTCGCCGCGGGCCACCGTGCCGAGGCCGACCTCGGGCGAACCCCAGACGGCGACCGCCGGTGCGCCGAGCGCGACGGGCAGTTCGGCCAGCAGCCCGGCCGGCGTCCTGGTCCGCCCGCCGGAGAGCAGCAGCCGCAGGGCGGCCGGCCGCCGGGGCGCGCGGCGCTGGGCGGCCAGCACCTCGGCCCAGTACACCGGTGCCGCGTACGCCCGGGTCACCCCGGCCTGCTCCAGCAGGTCGAGGCAGCTGTCCGGGTCCCAGACGTCCTGGAACACCGCCGTGCCGCCGACCGCCACCGGCCAGTACACGCCGAACAGCAGCGAGGCGAGCGAGGTCAGCGGCAGCGCGGAGTAGCTCACCTCGCCCGGCGCCGGGCCGAGGCCGGGCGACTGCTGCTGCGAACGCAGGCCCGCGTACAGGGTGTTGGGGGTGTGCAGGGTCGAGGTGAAGCTGTCGCCCAGGCCCATCACGGTGACCGCCAGTGCGGTCCGGTCCGGGTCGGCCACGAACGGCCCTCCGGGGTCCGGGAGTTGCTCGTGCGGGGTGCGCAGGAAGTACGCGGCGAAGTCCACCGCGCCGGTCGCCGCGGCGTCGCCGAGCACCACCCGGTGCCGCAGCCAGGGCAGCCGGTGGGCCAGCTCGGCCAGTGCCTCGGCGTGGCCGAAGCCCTCCCAGGCGTCCGGCACCACGCAGAGCCGGACCCGCAGGTCGCCGAGCACCCGCTCCAGACCGTGCGCCCGCTGGGTGGGCAGGACCGGTACCGCCACCGCGCCGATCCGCAGGCAGGCCAGGGTCAGCGCGGACGCCTCCCACCAGCTGGGCAGCTGGAAGGCGACCGGATCGCCCGGGCCCAGGCCGAGCGAGCGCAGCGCCCCGGCGAACCGGTCCACGTACCGGGCCAGTTGGCCGTGGTCGAGGGTGACGATCCGGTGCCCGGCCGGGCGGTGGGCGCGGTGCGAGACGATCGCGGGCCGGTCGGGTGCGGTCGCCGCCGTCCGGTACAGGTCGTGCAGGAAGGTCTCGTCGCGCCACCACCCGCCCGCCCGGTGGTCGGCGGCGAGCTCCGGCGGCGGCCCGGCGGCGGCGAACAGGGCGGCCGGGCCGGCCAGCCGGCTCACCGGCGCGGGCCGGTCGGCGGGTGCCGACGGCGTCGGGGGGACGAACCCGGCCCCCGTCATGACCAGCGACCGATCGACCAGGCGACCTGGACCCGGGAGGCGCAGCCGAGCCGCCGCATCACCTGGCGGACGTGGTTGACCACGGTCCACTCGGAGAGCGCCAGCCGGGCCGCGATCTGCCGGTTGGTCAGCCCCTCCGCGACCAGCATCGCCACCTGCAACTGGCGGGCCGTCAGCGGCTGTCCGCCCGCCGGGCCCGGTGCGGCGGCCCGCCGGGCCGGGTCCGGCGCGGCCAGTGCCTCGGCCACGGCGGCGGCCGGGGAGAGCCGCCGCCCCTCCGCCCAGGCGACGGCGAAGCCGTGCGGACGGAGCCGGTCCCGCAGCCCGTCCAGAGCGTCGTCCAGGGCGGCCCGGCGCCGTCCGTCCGGTGCGGTGCCCAGCTCGTCCCGCAGCGTTTCGGCGGCGGCCAGCAGTCCGGCGGCGCGCGGCTGCTGGACCGGGGCGGCCCGCAGCAGATGGAGCGCGAAGTCCTCCAGCGCGGCGGGCAGTTCGGTCCGCTCGCCGACCGTCCCGTAGATCCGCAGGCCCTCCCGCAGGGCCGGGCCGGCCGTGACCGGGTCCTCGGCGCAGTGGGCCAGCACCCCGAGCGCCCCGGCCAGTGCCCGGCCGTCGCCGATCCGCCGGGCGGCGGCCACCGCACGGTCGAGCAGTTCGACGGCCCGCGGCCGCTCGCCCCGGGCCAGCAGGACCCGGGCCAGCTCGGTGCCGGCCTCGACGGCCGCCCCGGCGGCGCCGAGCTGCTCCAGGGTCTCCAGCGCGGGGCCGAGCGCCGCCTCGGCCCCGGCCGGGTCGTCCAGCCGGCCCAGCGCGGCCCCGAGCCGGGCCGCCAGCAGGGCGTTCAGCCTGCGGTCGCCCAGCGGCTAGCCCGCCGCCAGCGCCGCCCGCTGCCTGCGGACCGCCCCGACCGGGTCGCCGAGCGCCGCCGCGAAGGCCCCGGCCAGGTCCAGCAGCCGGGCCCGGACCGGCTCCGGCACCGCCTCGCCGGCCGCCCGGTCGGCCCGGGCCAGCCCCTCACGCAGATGACCCCGGGTCAGCCAGGGCAGCCGGCAGGCGAGCAGCACGGCGGCCGTCGCCTCGGGCTCACCGCGCTCCCGCAGCCGGTCCAGCGCCGCCAGCACGTTGGCGTGTTCGGCCTGGACCACATCGAGCCAGCGGCTCTGCTCGGTGCCGGACAGCCGGGGCTCGGCGACGGCCAGCAGCCGGCGGCACTCCGCCGTCTGCCGGTCCAGCGCGGCCGGCTCCCGGCCCTCCTCGGCCAGCGCGGCCCTGGCGTACGAGCGGACCGGCTCCGGCACGGTGAGCCGGGGCTGTCCCGGCGGGGTGGGCAGCTGGGCCACCAGACCCCGGTCGAGCAGGACGTCCAGCGCGCCGTCGGCCGGTCCGAGCGACTCGGCCGTGGCGGCGGTGAACCCGCCGGGGAAGCAGGCCAGTTGGCCGAGCAGCGCGCGGGACTCCGGGGTCAGCCCCCGGCAGCTCCAGGCGGCCAGCGCGGTCAGCGAGCGGTGCCGCTCGGGGGTGTCGAACGGGCCGCCGCCCAGCGTGACGCCCCGGCGGCGGAGCCGGTCCAGCAGGTCGTCCGGGCTGTGCAGGCGCACCTGACGGGCGGCCAGTTCCAGGGCCAGCGGCAGTCCTTCGAGCAGTCCGCAGAGCTCGGCGACCGCCCGGGCGTTCCCGGCCGTGAGGGCGAAGCCGGGGTTGGCCTCGCGGGCCCGGCGGACGAACAGCTCGACCGAGGCGAGCTCCCGCAGCTCCTCCGGGTCGTCGCCCACCGGCGGCACCGGCAGCGGTGCCACCGGGAAGAGCCGCTCGCCGTAGACCCCCAGCGGCTGCTGACCGGTCGCCAGCACCACCAGCCGGTCGTCCCGGTGCAGCAGGTCGGCGACGGTGGTGCCGAGCGGTGCGCCGTGCTGGTCGCAGCCGTCCAGCAGCAGCAGGTGCCGGCCGTCCGGGCCCGGGGTCCGCACCGCGCCGGCGGCGCTCGCCACGGCCTCGGCCGCCGCAGCCGCGGGCGACCCGGCCTCACTCAGGTCCGCGTACCCGGGCTCGCCGAACAGCTCGGCCAGCTCCGGCCGGACGGCCCGGACCAGACGGCTCTTGCCGACCCCGCCCGGGCCGGTGAGGGTGAGCAGCCGGACCGACGGGTCGCGCAACCGCCCGACCAGCGCCAGCCGTTCCCACTCCCGCCCGACCAGCCCGACGGCCTGCCACGTCCCGACCGCCGCCTGCGTGCGCGTCATGGTCCCCCCTGTCCGAAGTCCACCCTCCAGACTGCCCGCTCCCGCTAAAGGCCGGCTTCAGTGCGTCAGGTCGAGGTGGGACGGGGCGGCTCGGGACAGGCCGGCCCGGGTCAGACCAGCGCGGGGGTGAGCGGCGCGGGGCTGCGCAGGCGCCAGACCCCGGGGCGGATCTCCAGGCAGCCGCCCGGGTCGTCGTCCGGGTCGTGCAGCCGGCGCAGGGCGCGCCTGGCGTGTGCCTCCAGGCGGCGGTCGCGCAGCGACTGGGCGATCTCCAGGCAGTCGGTGAACCGGGACCGGGCCGCGCTCGGCCCGTCCGCCAGCAGCGCGGCCAGCGCCGTCGCCCGCAGCACGTGGTAGCGCTCCCGGGGCAGGCCGGGGGGCAGCCCGTCGAGCGCCGCCGTCAGCAGCGCGGTGGCCTCCGCGACCTCGCCGCCGTCCAGCCAGAGGTCGGCCAGCCCGACCAGTGCCCGGCTCCGCGCGACCTGGTCCCCGGCGGCCTCCGCCACCCGCCGGGCGCCCTCGTAACGGTCCCTGGCCTCGGCCGTCCGCCGGTGCTGCCAGGCGAGGTCGCCGAGCGAGGCGAGCAGCCGGGCCTCGCCGGAGCGGTCGCCGAGCTGCCGGGCGGCGTCCAGGGCCAGGGTGTGGGTCCGCTCCCAGGCCCGCCAGCGGGCGTGCGACTCCAGGTGACCGGTGAGCGCGGTCGCCAGCCGTACGGTCTGCTCCCAGAGCCCGGCCAGGTACGCCTGCCTGACCACCTGGGTGAGCGGTCCGAGCTCCCGGGCGAACCAGTCGGACGGTGCGTCACTGCCGGGGGTGCGGACCATCCGGACGCCGGGCTGACGCGGGTTCAGCACGGCGTCCGCCTCCTCGGTGACCCGGACGTAGGCGTCGCACAGCCGCCTGGTGGCCGCCCGTACGGTGTCCTCGCCCTCCTCCTCGGCGAGCCGTTCGGCGGCCAGTAACCGGAGCAGCTCCGGCAGCCGGTACCGGCCGGGCCGCGACCCCTCGTGGTCGGCGGCCAGCAGGTGGTCGTCGGCCAGCGCGTCCAGCAGCCGGGCGGTGCCGACCGGGGTGCGCCGGTCGTGCGGGTCGAGGCCGAGCACCGCGCTGACCGCCCACGGCTCGAAGTGCGCGGGCAGCAGGGAGAGCAGCCGGAAGGTCCGCCGCTCGTTCCGCCCGGCGTCCTGATAGGCCGACAGCAGCCGTTCCCGGACGTCGAGTCCGCCGATCCGGAGCTCGGACAGCCGGGAGCGCCGGTCGCGCAGCCGGGTGGCCAGCGACTCGGCGGACCAGTGCGGCCGGGCGTTCAGCTGCGCGGTGCCGACCCGGATGGCCAGCGGCAGCCCGCCGCAGAGCTCCAGCAGCTCGGCCACCGCGGCCGGGTGCTCGGCGGCCCGGGCGGGGCCCGCGGCCGCCTCGAACACGGCCAGCGCCGCCGAGGGGTCGAGCACGTCCAGCACCAGCGGGTGCACCCCGTCCAGCCCGGCGGGCAGCCGGCGGCCGGTGACGATCGCGCTGCTGCCCGCCGAGGTGGGCAGCAGCGGACGCAGCTGGGCCTCCGAGCTGACGTTGTCCAGCACCAGCAACAGCCGTCGTCCGGCCAGCAGTTGCTGCAGCGCCTCCTGCAGGTCGGCCGGGTCGGCGCCGACCGGCACCGGGGCGCCCGCCCGGCGCAGCAGCGCCGAGATGGCCGCGGCCGGTTCGAGCCGCCGGCCCGGCTCGGGACGCAGGTCGAGGAAGAGCTGCCCGTGCGGGAAGGCGTCCGCGCTGTGGTGGGCGGCGGCCACCGCGAGGGCGGTCTTGCCCACCCCGGGCTGGCCCGCCAGCGCCACGAAGGCCCCGGGCGGGGCGGCCCGCAACAGCCGGTCGATCTCCGCGAGTTCGCCGTCCCGCCCGGTGAACGCCGGGTCGGCGGGCGGCAGGCCGAGCACCACCGGCGGCTCGGTGGCCGGCCCCCGGACGGCGGCCGCCGGGCCGGTCGGCTCGGGGACGGCCAGCCGCTGGTCACCGGCCAGGATGCGCTGGTGCAGCAGCTGCACCGGTGCGCCCGGTTCGATCGCCAGCTCGTTCACCAGGGTGCGCCGCAGCGCGCCGTACGCCCGGAGCGCCTCGGCCTGCCGGCCGGCCCGGTACAGGGCCAGCATCAGCTGGCCGTGCAGCTCCTCGCGGAGCGGGAACTCCTCGACCAGCGAGCGGAGTTCGGGGATCAGGTCGCGGTGCCGGCCGAGCCGGAGGTCGGCCAGGATGCGCTGCTCGAGGGCGGCGTTCCTGGCCTCCACCAGGCGGACCGCCGCGGCGTCCAGCAGCGGCCCGTGCGGGGTGTCGCCGAGCAGCGGCCCGCGCCAGAGCGCCAGCGCCCGGCCCTGCAGCTCGGCGGCGGCGGCGTGGTCGCCCGACTCCAGCGCCTCCCGGCCGCGCTGGTAGAGGCTCTCGAAGGTGGTCAGGTCGAGCTGGTCGGCGTCGATCCTGATCCGGTAGCCCCGGGGCTGGGTGAGCAGCACGGCGGCGCCGTCCTCGGGGGCGGCCCGCCGGAAGATCTTGCGCAGCTGGGAGACGTAGACCTGGAGGGTGGTGGTCGCGGTGCGCGGCGGGTCGTCCTGCCAGAGCTCGTCGATCAGGCTGTCGACCGAGACCGTCCCGTTCGCGTTGACCAGCAGGGCGCCGAGCACCCCCCGGACCTTCGCCGCGCCCGGCGTGTACGAGACACCCGGCCCGGCCGCCCCCTCGATCTCCAGCGGTCCCAGAATCCTGAACCTCAGTCCGCTCATGCCCACGCCTCGTTTCGCCCGGCGCGTGCCCGGCACGACGCAACTCTCCCGATGATCCGCTCGTTGTGCTCGCTCACTTCCGCCCCCGTGGCCCGGTCCTTGGTGTCGGTGGATCCTCCGACGTCCGGGCCAGGTCGGTCGGAGAACTGGTGGTCGGTCAGAAGTCCTGGACGACGGTGGTGCGGGCTTCGGCCACGGCTCTCCGGTGCTGGGTCAGGGTCAGCGTCACCGGGACGGCGGGCCGTCCGGCCGCGTCCCGGCCGAGCTGGCCGGGCACCACCGCGCAGCGCAGCGGCAGGTCGGTGTCGGCGTAGCCGCTGACGTGGATGTCGGTGGCCACCAGGGTGGACCGGCCGGGCGCGAGGCCGAAGGCCCGGGACGCCGCCAGCAGCGAGGACTGGCGCAGCGATTCGAGCAGCAGCGTGCCGGACACGTGCGGTCCGCCGCCGCTGCCCAGCACCGGGTGGTCGGCGCGGCTCAGCACCCAGGTGCTCAGCTGGCCCCGGGAGCTCTCGGTCGGTTCGCTGATCACCACGTTCTGCGGCGCCGCCCGGCCGACCGCCGCGGCGGACACCGGCCAGGTCGGGCCGTCCGGCTCGTCCGCCAGCTCGGGCGTGGCGCGGACCGCCCAACTGCTGTGCTCCTGATGGCTGCGGTGCAGCACCGGCGGGACGAACACCAGGGCCGCGCTGCCGGTCGCGCACGGCACGTCGTCGATCTGGACGGACAGGTGGAAGTCCAGTCCGCGCGGCACGCCGTGCACCGAGTTGGCCGGGGTGGCCCGGATGTCGGTGGTCATCCTGGCCGGACGGGACTCCACCCGCCAGGCCGTCAGATCGGTCAGCTCCAGGCTGAACCGGTAGAACAGGCCCCGGCGCCGGGCGGGCACCCCGAAGTACTGGTGGCCGACGAACTCGCCGATCTCCCGGATCGCCTCGGTGGTCAACTGGTGGTCGTGGAAGTGGCCGGACCCGTCGTTGAACAGCGGGTGCCGGAGCGGGATCTCACCGGCCAGCACGAACCGTTCCTCGCCGTTGCTGGGCGCGTCGAGCAGGTAGTGGTCCCAGGACGGCGGGCAGTGGATCAGGTGCCGGATGTCGTGGCCCGTGCCCAACTCCGCGGTGGCGGCCCTCTCGCCTCTCATGCGTCCTCCTCTGCTCCGGCGCCGTGCCTCGACCGGGCCGGCTGCCGACCGCCCGTCCGCCAGCGTCGCCGCACCGGCCGGGCGGGGGCCAGCACGACACGGTGGCAGCAAGTTGACTGGCCAGAACTGCGGGTCAGGGCCTCAGCGGCGCTTTAGCGGCCCTCAGGGGACGGGCCGCACAGTGGAGTCCGTCGGCAGCGCCCGGAAATTCCCCCTCCTGGCCGCTTCCGCCCTAGGGCCCGCTCCACGGGTTGCCCCCGATCCGTGGAGCAGGGCCGCCCGGGCCCGCGCCGTGCGCCCCGGAGCCGTCCGGTCCTGGACCGTCCGCGCCGGGGCCCCGGCGCAGCCGGTCGTCCAGTCCGACCAGGTGCGCGACCTGCGCCCGGGAGACGATGCCGAGCTTGCGGAAGATCCGGCTCAGGTAGGTCTCCACCGTCTTCGCACTGACACCCATCCGGCCCGCGATCTGCTGGTTGGTGCACCCCTCGCTGACCAGCCCCGCCACCTGCACCTCCCGCCGGCTGAGCTCGGCCAGCCCCGGCCCCGGTGCCGGCTCCGGCGTCGGTACCTGTGTCGGCCCCGGTCCGGCGGCCGCGCGCACGATGTCGGTCGGCCCGGCGTCGGCGAGCCCGGCGTCGGCGAGTTGGGCGTCCGTCAGCCCGGCGGGCCCGGCACCACCGGGCCGGCCGGCCGGTACGGCAACGGTCGGGGCCGGTACGGCGCCGAGGATCCGCAGCGTCTCCGCCACCCGGCGCTGCCAGAGCCGGCCCAGACCCGCCGCCTCCCGCCCGGCGGCCGCCGCCGCCCGGTGCGCCCCGGGGAGGTCCCGCCCGGCCAGCCTGATCCGGCTGTGCCAGAGCAGCGCGTCCACCGCCAGCGGCGGGCTGTCGAACCGTCGGCCGGCCGCCACCGCCAGCACCGCCCGGTCGGCCGCCCCCGCCAGGTCACCGGCCTCCCAGCGGGCCCGGGACAGCCCGAGCGCGGTGCGGCCGAGCAACTGCCACTGCCCGGTGTCGAGCACCGCCTCGAAGGTCCGGCCGAGCAGGGCCTCGGCCCGGTGCCGCCGCCCGAGGTAGAACTCGGCGTCGGTCAGCCAGCGCACCGACTCCAGCCGGTGCAGCGGCAGTTCCTGCCCCGCCAGCTGTTCGGCGGCCGCCCCCGCCACCTCCGCCGCCTCGGCGAACCGCTCGTCGACGGCGTGCGCGGCGGCCAGCAGGGCCAGGGCGTGCGCCTGGGCGGCCGGGTCGCCCGACCGGACGGCGCGGACGTACCCGTGTTCGGCCCACTGGGCGGCGGTCCGGCCGCCGACCGGGTCGCCGACCTCCAGGGCCAGGGCGGCCCAGGCGAGTTCGACGTCCTCGGCGGCGGCCAGCAGCTCCCGCGCGGCGGCCCACCGGCCCAGCCCGCGCAGCGCCGAGGACTCCGCCTCGGCCGCCGGGCCGCCAGCCGGGGCCCGGCCGCCGTCGGCCGCCCGGGCCCGGGCGTACACCGTCAGGGCCTCCTCGCCCCGGCCGGCCAGCGTCAGTGCCTGCCCCAACCCGAGTGCCTGCTCGGCCTGTTCGGCCGGTGCGCCGGGCCCGGCGGCCCAGCGGCGCAGCCGCCGGACCGCAGCCGCCGGGGCGCGGTGGAGGTCGGCGGTCGCCCCGGCCAGCAGCAGCTGACGGTCCGCCGGCCCGAGCGAGGGTGCCCGCTCCAGCTGGGCCGCCAGCAGCCCGGCCGGGGCGCCGGTCCGGCGGAGCGCGGAGAGCGCCCGCCCGGCCGCCCCGTACTGCCAGCCGGCCCGGCCGCCGCGCAGCAGCAGGGCCCGCACCGCCGGGTGCCGGAACCGGAAGCCGGGGCCGTCCGGCTCCGGCCGGAGCAGCGCCTCGGCCTGCAACTCGTCGATGGACAGCAGCACTTGGGACAGCGGCAGCCCGGCCACCTCGGCCACCGGCTGCGGGGTGACGGCGCCGCCGAGGGTGGCCGCCGCCCAAGCGGTGCGCCAGGCGGGGCCGGAGAGCGGGCCGAAGTCCAGGGCCACCGGGCCGCCCCCCGGGGCCGGCGGTGCGGTCGCCAGCTCGAAGCTGCCGACCGGTTCGCGTTCCGGGCCGGTCGCGGCGCAGGCCCGGAGCAGCCCGGGTACCCCGGCCGCGTCCCGGAGCAGCACCTGACGGTCCACCGGATCGAGCTCGGGCCCGAGCAGCGCGCCCGCCTCGTGCGCCGCCAGCGGTCCCAACTCCAGGTGCTGCCACGGCTGTCCACCGTCGGTGCCACGCAGTACGGCCAGCCGGTTCGCGGCGGGGGAGTCCCGGTGCGCCAGCACGGTCAGCAGCCGGCCCCTGGGCGGGTGCCGCACCAGGTGGTCGAGCAGCTCCAGGGTCAGCGGGTCGGCCCGGTGGGCGTCGTCCAGCACCAGCAGCAACCCGGGGCCGTCCGCCAGCAGTTCCAGCGCACTGCGCACCGCCCGGATCAGCCAGTACTCGTCCCCCGGGGCGACCGCCGCACCCGCGCCGCCCAGCGCCGGGAAAACCCGGCCGAGCCGGAGCGCCAGCGGGGTCGGCAACTCGACCTCGCCGGAGCCGAGCCGGTCGTCCAGCGCGTCCACCACCAGCTCGAACGGCGTGCCGGGGCCGGTCCGCCCGGCCCGGCCGACGGCCACCCGCCAGCCCTCCGCCCCGGCCAGCCCGGCCAGTTCGGCCAGCAGCCGGGTCTTGCCGATCCAGGGCTCGCCGCCGACCGAGACGATCCGCGCCCGGCCGTCCGCGCCGGTGGAGCGGGTGAGGCGCAGGGCCTGTTCCAGCAGCTGCAGTTCCCCCCGTCGCCCCACCAGGGCGTCGCGGTCCGGCTCGGTAGTCATGGCAGGAAGCGTGTCCGGGAAGCCCCGGACACGCCAAGGCTCCGACGCTGTCCGGTACCGGTGTGGCAGCAAGTCACCAGAGCGGTTCGCGCTGTTCGGGGCGCCGGCCGCACCGTGTGGGGGAGAACCCCGACTGGTCCGGGGCGTTTCCGGCCGCCATCCTCGGGAGTCATGGCCATCGAATCCGGGGAACTCGCACCTCCCGTCCAGGGCACGGCCAACGAGCCGTTCCACGTACCCACCGAAGCCCCCGAGAACGCCCCCGAGCGCTCCCGCCGGGTGCGCTGGGGCTACGCCGCCGGCTCCCTGGTGACCGGCACCGTCAACACGCTGCCCGGGCTGCTCCTGCTGCCGTATCTGACCGACACCCTCGGGGTGGGCGCGGCGCTGGCCGGACTGATCGTGCTGCTCCCCAAGGTGTGGAGCGCGGTGCTCAACCCGCTGGCCGGGCGGCTCACCGACCGCACCACCGGACGCTGGGGCGCCCGCCGTCCGTACGTGCTGTTCGGCGGGCTGGCGGTGGCGTTCTTCCTGGCCGTGACCTTCGCCGGGTTCGCGGGCGGCTCGGCCGGGGTCTGGCTGACGGCGGGTGGATTCCTGCTCACCGCAACGGCGTTCGGCTTCTTCCAGGTCCCGTACGCGGCCATCCCGGCCGACATCACGCACCGCACCGAGGACCGGATCAGGCTGGTCGGCGGCCGGGTCGCGGTGATCGGGCTGGCCGCGCTGGTGGCCGGTGCGGTCGGCCCGGCCGTGGTGGAGGCGGCGGGCGGCGGGATCGCCGGACACCGCTGGGCCGGGCTGTTCGGGGCCGGGGTGGTGCTGGTCGGGGCGCTCGCCGCCTTCCTGGGCACCGCGCGGGCCAGGAGCCGGCAGGTGCTGTCGAGCGAGCCCAGTCTGCGCCGCCAGCTCGCGGTCGCCCGGGCCAACGGGCCGTTCCGGGTGCTGTTCGCCTGCGCGGTGGTGCAGACCCTGGCCACCGGCTGCTTCCTGGCCGGCGCACCGTACTTCGCCCGGCACGTGATCGGCGACCCGACCGCCACCGGCGTCGCGGTGGCCGCGTACGTGGCCCCCAACCTGCTCGCCGTCGGCCTCTGGTCCAAGCTGGTGGCCCGGCTGGGCAGCCGGGCCGGCTACACCATCGCGAACCTGCTCTTCCTGGCCGGCTGCCTGACCCTGCTGGCCGCCCCGGCGCTGCCGGTGGCGCTGGCGCTGCTGCTCTGGGGGGTGGCGGGCGCCGGTCACGCCGGGCAGCTGCTCTGCGCGTACGCGATGCTCCCCGAGTACATCGCCCGGGACACCGCCCGGACCGGCCGTCAGCAGGCCGGGGTGTTCTCCGGGGTGTTCGCCACCGGCGAGGTGCTCGGGCTGGCGCTCGGCTCGTTCGCCTACGGGGTGGTGCTCCAGCTGTTCGGCTACGTCTCCTCGGACACCGGCCACGCCGCCGCCCAGTCCGCCGGTGCCGAACTGGGCGTGCTGCTGGGTGTCACCGTGCTCCCGGCCCTGGCCACCGCCGTCCTGCTGTTCCTGCACCTGCGCCGACCCTCCGTCAGCAGCCCCGCAGGGCAGGTGGATCGGCTCGCATAGTGCGACCATCGACATATGGCGACGACAGCCCTATGCTCGGCCCATGACCGAACGTCACATCCAGGAGCCGACCAGGCTCGTGCTCACCGCGCTGGCCGACGCCCCTCGGCACGGCTACGCGATCATCCAGGAGGTGCTGGCCATCTCCGGCGGCCTGAGCCGCCTGAGTACCGGCACCCTCTACACCGCGCTGGACCGGTTGCTCCAGCAGGGCCTGGTCCGGATCGAGGGCGAGGAGGTGGTCAGCGGACGGCTGCGCCGCACCTACGCCCTCACCGACCAGGGCCGGACGCTGCTGGCGGCGGAGGCCGACCGCCTCCGGACGGCGGCCGCCGAGGTGGACCGCCGGCTCGGCGCCGCCCGGCTGCGCCCGAACGGGGCGACTGCGTGAGCGGCCTGACGAACGATCAGAGCACGCCGCCGCCGGGCCACCGGCTGATCCGGCTCTACCCCGCCCGGTACCGGGCGGCCCACGGCGAGGACGTCGCGGCCACCTTCGCGGACACCGTGGAGGGGCAGCCCGCCCGGGTGGTGCGCCGGGAGCGCCGTGACCTGGTCACCCACGCGCTGCGGCTCCGGTTCCGGATCGGCCCGACCGACCCGGCCGGCCGGGTGCTGGCCGGCGCGGCACCGATCCAGCTCGCCCTGGCGGCGGGCGTGGCGCTGTACCGGGCGCTGCCCCAGTTCGACCAGCTGGTCCGGGGCGACCAGGTGCCGTCCCCGATGCGCACCGTGCTCCACGCCTCCTTCGAACTGTCCTGCACCGTCCCGTGGTTGCTCGCCCTCGCGTTCGCACTGCTGGGCCGGTGGCGGACCGCCAGGCTCACGGGGTGGTGGGGCTCGGTGCTGTCCGCCGCTCTGGCCGTACCCGTCTACCGGTCCTTCCTCGACCGCTACCTCCTGGGTGAGATGGCTGCCCTGACGGTGCTGGCCTGCACGGCATTGGTGCTCGCACCGGCCGGCCTGGTGGACGTCACGCAGCGGGGCCGCCGGAGGATGGTCGGTGTCGCCCTCGGGACCGGCATCCCGATGATCGTGTTCGGTCAGTACGGGATCGACCTGATCCCGGTGACCGGGGTGGTCTCGCTCCCCGTGTGGATGAGTGTGGTGGTGGCCGTGGTCCTGCTGGGCGAGCTGTCCGGCAGGCGGCCCGATCCGCTCGTGGCGGTCGGTGTCGCGCTCGCGACGGTGCCCTGGGTGGCGCCGTACCTGCTCGGGGTGTTCGACGGCTGGGTCGGGCCGGGCACGGCGCTGACCGTCGGGGCGGCCTGGCTGACCCCGATCGGTGCGGCCGTGGCGGTGGCCGGTCTGGTGCGCCTGGTGCGCCGGGTCCGGTCGGCCGAACCCTCGGACCCCGCCTGAGGAGCGTCACCTGACCCCGGCCGTCCCCGACCCCGCCTCCGGGTCAGGGACGGCCGGCGGGGACGGCGACCGGCCGGTCCGGGCCCGACAGGAGCTCGGCGGGAGAGACCACCACCACGTCGCAGGCCGCGTGGGTGCGGCAGTACCGGGTGACCGATCCGTGCAGCGCGCGGTCCAGCCTGCCGTGGTGGCTGCCGCCGAGCACCAGCAGGTCGGTCGGCCGGTCGGCGGCCGCGACCAGGGCCCGGCCCGGTTCCGGGCTGTCGAGCACCAAGGGGTGGATCACCAGGTCGTGCGGGTAGCCGCCGAACGCCCGCTCGAAGACCGTGTCCAGCAGGAGGAGCGCCGCGTGCGCCGACTCGGGGAGCGGCGGCCGCCGCCCGTCGTCCGGCGCGGACCGCACCACCACCGGGACCAGGACGGCGTCCTGCCGCCCGGCCTCGGCCACCGCCCGGCGCACGGCCGCGAGGCCGCCCACCGAGGCAGTGACCCCCACCACGACCCGAACGCCGCCCTCAACCATGGCAACCCACGTCCTCTCGCCTCGCCCGTGTCTCCAGTGGACCCCCGAACGGCCCGGCCGGAGCCGGTCCCTGACGTCCGCCCTACGCGCCGGGCGGCGGATTTGACGCCCCCTTGACGGGTCGGTCTCAGTGCGGGAGCTCGCGGCCGTGGAAGTCCTCGACGGTCTCCCGCCGGATCAGCAGCCGGGCCCCGCCGTCCCGGACGGCGGCCACGGCCGGGCGGCCGACCAGGTTGTAGCCGGAGGCCATCGAGAGCTGGTAGGCACCGGCCACCGGGACGGCGAGCAGGTCACCGGGCCGCAGGTCGGCGGGGAGCGGGGCGTCGCGGACCAGGACGTCCCCGGCCTCGCAGTGCCGGCCGACCACGTCCACCGCGCGGACGGCGTTGGTCGCGGTCCGGCCGATCAGGCGGACGCAGTACGGGGAGCCGTAGAGGGCCGGGCGCGGGTTGTCGCTCATGCCGCCGTCGACGGCGGCGAAGACCCGGCCGTCGGTCCCGTGCTTGACGGTCAGCACCCGGTAGACCGCGACCCCGGCGGGGCCGATCACCGCGCGGCCCGGCTCGACCAACAGCCTTGGCACGTCCAGTCGGTGACGTCCGCACAGCTCGGCCAGCCGGGCCGGCACCTGCCGGGCGAAGGCGTCGAGGTCCAGGCCGTCGGCCCCGGGCAGGTAGGGCACGCCGTGCCCGCCGCCGAGGTCCAGCTCGGGCAGCTGGCGGCC
The DNA here is from genome assembly GCF_045041205.1 of Kitasatospora sp. NBC_00070. Taxonomy (NCBI): domain Bacteria; kingdom Bacillati; phylum Actinomycetota; class Actinomycetes; order Kitasatosporales; family Streptomycetaceae; genus Kitasatospora; species Kitasatospora sp. NBC_00070. The sequence goes on from NZ_CP108247.1 coordinate 5,857,312, forward strand.
GTGCTCGGCGTGGATCTCCGCGAGCAGCGCGACCAGCCGTTCGACCGCGCCGAGGTAGGGCTCGACGGTGTCGATCTGCGAGCCCAGGTGGCAGTGCAACCCGGCCAGTACCAGGCCGGGTTGCTCCAGGATCCGCCGGACGGCCTCGGCCGCGTCCCCGCCCTCGATCGTGAAGCCGAACTTCTGTCCGGCGACCCCGGTGCGGACGGCCTCGTGGTGACCGGCGGCCACCCCGGGGACGACCCGGAGCAGCACGCGCTGCGGCGCGTCGGCGACGGTCAGGGCGGCCAGCCGGGGGATCTCGGCGAGGTTGTCGACGACGATCCGGCCGACCCGCAGGCGCCGGGCCAGCCGCAGCTCCTCGGGGCTCTTGGCGTTGCCGTGCAGCAGGATCCGCTCGGGCGGGAAGCCCGCCGCGGTGGCCAGCCGCAGTTCGCCCTCCGAGCAGACGTCCAGGCCGAGCCCCTCCTCGGCGACCCAGCCGGCCACCGCGCTGCTCAGGAACGCCTTTGCGGCGTACAGCACTTCGGCCCCGGGCAGGGCCGCCCGGTAGGCCCGGCAGCGGGCCCGGACCTCACCCTCGTCCAGCACGTACAGCGGGGTGCCGAACCGGTCCGCGACGTCGGCGAGCGCGACGCCGCCGACGGTCAGTTCCCCGTTCGGCGCCAGCCGGGCGGAGGCCGGCCAGGGGCTGCCGACGACCTGCCCGGCGGCGGGAGCGGCGGGGCGGGCAGAGGTGAGGGTCATGCGACGGTGCTCCTTGCCGGGAGGACGGTGGACGGGGCGGCGGCCGCGGGCAGCAGGGTGCGCAGCACCAGTTCGACCTGGACCCCGGCGGCGCCGGCCCGGCGGAGGGTGGCGACCACCTCGCGCAGCTCCTGCGGATCGCGGCAGGCCAGGTGCAGTTCCAGGTCGGCGTCACCGGCCAGCGCCAGGCCCCACTGGACGGCGGGGATCCGGGCGGCCAGCTGCTCGAAGTCCAGCCGGGCGGGACCGGATCTGACCCGGGCCACCGCCCGCAGCGGCGGCGACCCGGCCGGGTGGGCGGGGGAGGTGACCAGCCGTAGGCCGGGCCCCGGTGCGGGGGTCACCACTGCTGCTGGAGCGCGCGGAGCCGGACGGTGTCGACAGCCCGGTCCGGTCCGACCGGCCCGGCGACCAGCCGGGGGTCGACGACCAGGGCGGTGGCGCCCAGCGGTTCGGCCAGTGCCCGCAGCGCGGCCTCGGCCAGCGGTACCGAGCGCTGGTCGGCCCCGAGCAGCGCGGCCAGCCGGTCGGGGGAGCTGAAGGCGACGGCGCAGCGACTGCCGTCCCGCTGCCGGAACAGCCGCAGGGCGAAGCCCGCACCGGTGGACCGGACCGGGACGTGCAGGACGGTCCGGCGTTCGGCAGGCTCCTGGGGAGCCGGGGTGGTACTGGTCACGACGTGCACTCCAAGGGGAAGGCGGGAGAAGCGCGGCGGGTCGTGGAGCGACTCGGGGCGTTGGGTGGAGAGGTCTCCGACGCTAGCCGGATCATGCGGACGGCAGCCGTTCCTGACGCTTCGTTGACTGACCGTGGGTCAGTTCTGACAGTCCCTTGACGCCGCCAGCCCCCGGACGGCCGAACGCCCCCGGGCCGCTGTCGCGGACCGGGGGCGTCAGAGTCGCGTCAAGCCACCCCGGTGCACCGTCAGGGAAGCGTCAGCGAGCGGCCGTCCCGGCGGCGCACGGGTTTGGCTGTGCGCACCAGCCGAGCGGAGACGGGACGGACATGATGGACGGGTACAGCACCGACGGGCAGCGGGCCGACCGGATCGTCGTCGGTGTCAGCGGATCGCTCGGCAGCCTGGCCGCGCTGCACCGGGCGGTGGACGAGGGCCGCCGGACCGACCGTGAGGTGCTGGCCGTGCTCGCCTGGCTGCCGCAGGGCGGTGAGCACGGCTACCGCCTGGCACCCTGTCCGCCCCTGCTGGCCGCCTGGCAGGAGTGTGCCGAGGCCCGGCTGACCGAGGCCCTCGAAGCCGCCTTCGGCGGGGCGCCCGCAGGTGTGCGGCTGGCCGCGCAGGTGGTCCGGGGCGACACGGGCCCGGCGCTGGTGCACACCGCCGACCAGCCGGGTGACCTGCTGGTCCTGGGGGCCGGTGGCGGCAGTTGGCTACGGCGGGGGCTGCGGCCCTCGGTGACGGCGTACTGCGTCCGGCGGGCCGCCTGCCCGACCCTGGTGGTGCCCAAGCCGGGGCTGCAGCGCGAGCTGGAAGCCCTGCACCGCCGTGGCCCCTGGCACCTGCCGACCGCCCCGGCCCCGGTCAACTGACGCCTGCCGGAACGGGCTCCGATCAGGCGACCGCGCCGAGGATCGGAGCCCAGACGGCACCGGTGAGTGCGGTCACCACCTGCTGCTCGGTGAGCGGGGGGGCGTTCCGGGTCGGCTTCGGAGTGTCCGGGCCGGCGCCGACCGTGCTGTTCCACTCCACCAACTGGAGCTGTGCGCCGGTCGACTTCACCGTCACCGTCACCGTCCAGCGGTTGGGGGTGTCGGCACCGGCCGGCTGTGCGGCCGCGATCCGCTCGGACATCACCAGGGCTCCGCCGGGAAGGCCGGCGCTGCTCGGCAGTTCGCGCAGCGTGCAGGTGTCGCCCGCAGGACGCTTGGGCGTCCGGTCGCAGCTCAGACCGTCGCCGTCCCGGAGCGGCAGCTTGAGCCGCACGGCCGAGACGCCGATGGCGGCGGCGCCCCGGCCGTCGTCGACGACCATTCCGGCGTTGGCGACCATCCCGGCGTTCGGGTCGGAGGGGTTGTTGCTCTGTCCGGTCACCTGGCTGAACCGCCCCCCGGGGAGGGTGGCCTGCAGGGCCGCGATCATCTGGGCGTCGCTGATCGCGGAACGGGGCATCGCCAGCGCCACCATCTCCAGATCGGATCCGCCGGAGCCGATCCCGGTCGACGTGCCGGGGATCGCCAGGCAGGCCGCGGCGACCACGGCGCACGCGCCGATCCCGGCGGCGACGCCGGCGCTGCGCCGCCGCCGACGGCTGCGTCCGCGCGCGACGGCTCCGCTCAGCAGCGCGTCGAGATCGGGTTCGAGGGAGTCGGTCGTGCGGTCCACGGCGTGGGCGAAGTCTGTTTCGAACGGCATGCTGATCTCACCATTTCTGTCGTCGATGGGGACTCTGCGACGGGGTCGCTCAGTGCGACACCAGGTCGGACAGGCTGTCGCCGAGCAGCACCCGCAGCCTGCCGAGCGCCCGGGTGCCCTGGGAGCGGACCGCCCCGCTGCTCAGCTTGAGCATCCGGGCGGTCTCCTCGATGCTGCGGTCCTCCCAGTAGCGCAGCAGCAGCACCGCCCGGTCGCGGGGCGGCAGTTGGCCGAGCCCGTCCAGCAGGGTGAGCCGCAGCGCGGCGTCCGGGCCGGCGGCCGCGTGGTCGGGCAGGCTCCCGACCGGGCGCTCGCCGGTGCTGCGCCGACGGCGCAGGGTCAGGAAGGTGCGGACCAGGACCGTCTGGGCGTAGGCCGCCGGGCTGTCCGCCCTGGCCACCCGGTTCCAGTGCACGTACACCCGGCTGAGGGTCTCCTGGACCAGGTCCTCGGCGAGATGCGTGTCGCCGGCCGCGAGGACGTACGCCGACCGGTACAGCGCCTTCGCTCTGTCGGCCACGAACTCCAGGTACGCGTCCTCCTGTGCTGATTTCACTCGACCCCGCCCTGTCCTGTCGTGCCGTGTTCCCCGTGCATACCCCTGATGACTACGCGGCAGGACGGAGTGTCGCGCGGGCCGGGCGCTTTTCTCGAATACGGGCGCCGGCCCGTCAACGCCCCGTCAGGGAACGGGCCACCGGCGTCAAGGATCCGTACGGGCCGGGCGCCGGCCCGCCGGGCGCCGCCAGGATCAGGGGACCAGTACTCAGCAGGAGGTCCAGTTCGATGTCCGGTGTCACCGCGGCGCAGCAGTCGGCGATTGAGGAGCCCCCTGATACCGGCGCGCGGCCGGAGCCGGAGCGCGACAGGTTGACCGCGCTCGGGGGCCTGGCGGCGCTCTCGCTGGACGCGATGGCGTCGGTGGCGTACGGCCCCGAGTCGATCGTGCTGGTGCTGGCCGCCGCAGGCTCGTACGGCCTCGGCTTCACGCTGCCGGTGACGGTCGCGATCGCGGTGCTGCTGGCCGTGCTGGTCGCCTCCTACCGCCAGGTGATCGCGGCCTTCCCGGACGGCGGCGGCTCGTACGCGGTGGCCAAGGCGCACCTCGGCCGGCGCACCGCGCTGACCGCGGCGGCCTCGCTGGTGATCGACTACATCCTGAACGTCGCGGTCTCGGTGACCGCCGGGGTGGCCGCGCTGACCTCGGCCTTCCCTGCGCTGTACGACCAGCGGGTGTGGCTCTGCCTCGGGGTGCTGGCGCTGGTGACGGCGGTCAACCTGCGGGGGATCGCCGAGTCGGCGCGCTGGTTCATGGCGCCCACCGCCGTGTTCGTGCTCTCGATCCTGGCGATCGTCGTGGTCGGCCTGTTCCGGGACGGCCCGGTGAGCACCGAGGCCGCTGCCGGGCACGCCTCCGCGCTGGCGGGCAACGCCACCGCCGTCGGTGCGCTGCTGCTGCTCAAGGCGTTCGCGGCCGGCTGCTCGGCGCTGACCGGCGTGGAGGCGGTGGCCAACGCCGTCCCCTCGTTCCGGACCCCGCGCGCCAAGCGCGCCCAGCACACCGAGGTCGCGCTCGGCGCCCTGCTCGGTGTGATGCTGATCGGGCTGGCCGTGCTGATCGGCCGGTTCCAGCTCCAGCCGGTGGAGGGCGTCACCGTGCTGGCCCAGCTGGCGGACGCCTCGCTCGGCCACGGCTTCGGCTTCTACGTGGTGCAGTTCGCCACCGTGGTCCTGCTCGGCCTGGCGGCCAACACCTCGTTCGGCGGCCTGCCGGTGCTGATGCGCCTGCTGGCCCGGGACAACCACCTGCCGCACGTCTTCGCGCTGCGCGCCGACCACCAGGTGCACCGGCACGGCGTGCTGTTCCTGGCGCTGGTCTCGGCCGCCCTGCTGGTCGGTTCCGGCGGCGACGTCAACCGCCTGGTGCCGCTGTTCGCGATCGGGGTCTTCGTCGGCTTCACGATCTGTCAGGTCGGCATGGTCAGGCACTGGTACCGCGAGCAGGGCTCCGGTTGGCGCGGCAAGGCGCTGCTGAACGGCTGCGGGGCGCTGCTCACCGGTGTCGCGGCCGTGGTGGTCACGGGGACCAAGTTCACCGAGGGCGCCTGGGGCATCTGCCTGGCGCTGCCGCTGCTGGTGCTGCTCTTCGAACTGGTCCACCGCAGCTACGCCCGGATCGGCACCCGGCTGGAGCTGGGCCGGATCCCCGGTCCGGTCACCCGGCAGCGCTCGCTGGTGGTGGTCCCGGTGCACGCCATCACCCGGCTGACCCGGGACGCGCTGAGCGCCGCCGTCTCGCTCGGCGACGAGGTGCTCGCGGTCACCGTGGTGCACACCGTCCCCGACGCGGAGGACCGTGAGAGCGCCGAGGCGCTTCGCCGCGACTGGGAGCTCTGGCACCCCGGTGTCCCGCTGCTGGAGATCCCCGACGCGCACCGCCGGATCGGCCGCCCGCTGGTGGGTTTCGTCAACGAGCTCGGCTCCGAGCACGCCTACGACCGGATCACCGTCCTGATCCCCGAGGTCGAGCCGACCCGGCTGTGGGAGCGGGCGCTGCAGAACCAGCGCGGTGCGGTCATCGACCGCGCGCTGCGCCGGCACACCGACGCGGTCGTCTGCCGGCTCCGGCTGCGGATGTAATCGGGTGATATGAGCCCTATGAGGCATTCGTTCCGGATATCTTGACGATCCCTTAACGCCTCTCCTGACGGGCCCTTGACGCCCTGGAAGACCCCGCCCGACCTGCGCAAACAGCCGGTCCGGCGGGGTTTTCGGCGCGCTGCGGCCGATCGGTCGCCAGCCTTACGCTCGCCCGTGTGTTCAATCTGCCCCAGGCGCTCAAGCGCCTCGTGATCGGCCGGGCCATGCGCAGCGAGGAGCTGGGCGAGACCCTGCTCCCCAAGCGGCTGGCGCTGCCGATCTTCGCTTCCGACCCGCTCTCCTCCGTCGCGTACGCGACCCAGGAGATCCTGTTGGTGCTCACCGTCGGCGGCACCGCCTTCCTCTACCTCACCCCGTGGATCGCGCTCGCGGTCGTCGCGCTGATGGTGGTCGTGGTGCTGTCGTACCGTCAGGTGGTGCACGCCTACCCCAGCGGCGGCGGGTCCTACGAGGTGGCCTCGAAGAACCTGGGGCCGAACGCCGGCCTGGTGGTGGCGGCCTCGCTGCTGGTCGACTACGTGATGACCGTGGCGGTATCGGTCGCCTCCGGGGTGGCGAACATCATCTCCGCGCTGCCGAGCCTGGCCGACCACCGGGTGATCCTGGCGGTCGGCTTCGTGGCCGTGCTGACGGCGATGAACCTGCGCGGCGTCCGGGAGTCCGGCAACGCCTTCGCCGCACCGACCTACCTGTTCATCGGCGCGATCCTGCTGATGATCGTCACCGGCCTGGTGCGGCTGGCGCTCGGGGACGCCCCCGTCGCGGAGAGTGCCCACTACGGGGTCCGGCCCGAGCACGGCAAGGACGCGCTGGCCGGGGTCGCCCTGCTGATGCTCGGCCTGCGGGCGTTCGCCTCCGGTTGCACCGCGCTGACCGGCGTCGAGGCGATCTCCAACGGGGTGCCCGCGTTCCGCGCGCCGAAGTCGAAGAACGCCGCGAGCACGATGGCCGTGATGGGCATCACCGCGATCGTGATGTTCTCCGGCATCACCGCGCTCGCGCTTATCGCGGACGTCCACATCACCGAGGACGCCTGCCAGTTGACCGGCTACGCCGACTGCGCCACGACGCCGCAGCAGACCGTGATCGCCCAGCTGGCGGCGGCGATCTTCGGCGGCAGCGACAGCATCCTGTTCTACCTGATCCAGGCCGCCACCGCGCTGGTGCTGATCCTGGCGGCGAACACCGCCTTCAACGGCTTCCCACTGCTGGCCTCGATCCTGGCCGAACACCGCTACCTGCCCCGGCAGATGCACACCCGGGGCGACCGGCTGGCCTTCTCCAACGGCATCATCGCCCTCGCGGTGGTGGCCGGCGGGCTGCTCTGGCTCTACGACGCGGACGTCACCGACCTGATCCACCTGTACATCCTGGGTGTCTTCACCTCCTTCACGCTGTCCCAGATCGGCATGGTCCGGCACTGGAACCGCACCCTGGCCACCGAGACGGACGGCACCGTCCGGGGCACCGCCCAACGGGCCCGGGTGATCAACGCGTTGGGCGCCGTGGTCACCGGGCTGGTGCTGGTGATCGTGCTGGCCACCAAGTTCGTCCAGGGCGCCTGGCTGGCGGTGCTCGCGGCGGTGGTGCTGTGGGTGATGATGCGCGGCATCCGGCGCCACTACGACCGGGTGGCCGAGGAGCTGACGGTGGAGGACCCGCGCGAGGAGTCCGCCCGGCCGTCGAACGTGCACGGGATCGTGCTGGTCTCCAAGCTGCACAAGCCGACCCTGCGGGCACTCGGCTACGCCCAGGCGTTCGGGCCGGACACCCTGGAGGCGCTGACGGTCGAGGTGGAGAAGGACTCCACGGCCGAACTGCGGGCGCAGTGGGACGAGTTCGACGTCCAGGTGCCGCTGAAGGTGCTCGACTCGCCGTTCCGGGAGATCACCCGACCGGTGGTCGGGTACGTCCGGAGCGTGCGCCGGGGGAGTCCGCGCGACGTGGTCGCGGTGTTCATCCCCGAGTACGTGGTGGGCCACTGGTGGGAGAACCTGCTGCACAACCAGTCCGCCCTGTGGCTGAAGAGCAGACTGCTCTTCACCCCCGGCGTGATGGTGATCAGCGTCCCCTGGCAGCTCTCCTCCGCGCCCCGGGCCGACCGTCCGGCCCGCCGCGCACCCGGCGCGGTGCGACGTGGCGAACCGGCCAGGCCGGTCAAGAAGGTCCGGGAGCCGGAGCAGGTCTGACGCACCGTCGGGGCCCCCGGACAGCGCCGCTGTCCGGGGGCCCCGACGCGTTTCCGGCCAGGCCCAAGGACCGGGCGCATGAGGTGGGCGTCAAGGCTGCGTCAAGGTCGCGGGCTCACCCGTATGGAGGGCGTCAGGAACCGTCTCAGCGCTCTGACCGGCTGGTTTGCTGACCGAGCCGGTCTGCCACCGGCGCCGTGCGGAGCCCCTGAAGGCATCCATGGCCGGGTCCTGAACCACTCTGGTGGAGCCAATGTCCGATCTGTTCTTCGTCGGGATCACGGTTGCCGTGTTCGCCGTCATCGCCTTGATCGCGCGAGGGGTGGAGAAGCTGTGAGCGCCGAGAACGTCGCAGGTCTCATCGTCGCCGTCGCGCTCGTCGGCTACCTCATCGTGGCGTTGATCTACCCGGAGAAGTTCTGACCATGAGCTCAACACTCACGGGCTGGCTGCAGGCAGTCGCCCTGGTGGGCGCGCTGGCCCTGTGCTACCGCCCGCTCGGCGACCACATCGCCAAGCTCCTCACCACCGGAAAGCACCTCAGAGTCGAACGCGGCCTCTACAAGGTGGTCGGCGTGGACGCCGACGCCGACCAGCGCTGGCCGGTCTACCTGCGGTCGGTGCTGGCCTTCTCGGCCGTCTCGGTCCTCTTCCTCTACGGCCTGATCCGGCTCCAGGGCCACCTGCTGCTCAGCCTGGGCGTTCCCCAGATGGAGGGGCACCAGGCCTGGAACACCGCGATCTCGTTCACCACCAACACCAACTGGCAGTCCTACAGCGGCGAGGCCGCGATGGGCCACCTGGTGCAGATGGCCGGCCTGGCGGTGCAGAACTTCGTCTCGGCGGCCGTCGGCATCGCGGTGATGGCGACCCTGATCCGGGGCTTCACCCGGAACAAGACCGACCGGGTCGGCAACTTCTGGGTCGACCTGACCCGGATCGTGCTGCGCCTGCTGCTGCCGCTGGCGATCGTCTTCGCCCTGGTCCTGGTGGCCGGCGGCACGATCCAGAACTTCCACGGCTTCCACGAGCTGACCACCCTGGCGGGCGACCCGCAGTCGATCCCGGGCGGTCCGGTGGCCTCGCAGGAGGTCATCAAGGAGCTGGGCACCAACGGCGGCGGTTTCTTCAACGCCAACTCCGCGCACCCCTTCGAGAACCCGAACGGCTTCACCAACCTGCTGGAGATCTTCCTGCTGCTGCTGATCCCGTTCGCCCTGCCGCGCACCTTCGGCAGGATGGTCGGCGACAACCGCCAGGGCTACGCGATCGTCGCGGTGATGGGTCTGTTCTGGGTGGCCTCGGCCGCGCTGATCACCTTCTTCGAGGTCCAGCACGCCGGAGTGGCCGCGCAGGCCGCCGGTGCCGGGATGGAGGGCAAGGAGCAGCGCTTCGGCATCGCCGCGTCAAGCCTGTTCGCCGCCTCCACCACGCTCACCTCGACGGGTGCGGTGAACTCGTTCCACGACTCGTACTCGCCGTTCGGCGGCGGTCTGACGATCTTCAACATGATGCTCGGTGAGATCGCGCCCGGCGGTACCGGTTCCGGCCTGTACGGGATGCTGATCCTGGCGGTCGTCGCGGTCTTCGTGGCCGGTCTGATGGTCGGCCGCACGCCCGAGTACCTGGGCAAGAAGCTCGGCGGGCGGGAGATGAAGTTCGCCTCGCTCTACATCCTCACCACGCCCACCCTGGTGCTGGTCGGCACCGGCATCGCGATGGCGCTGCCGGGGGAGCGGGCCGGGATGCTCAACTCCGGTGCGCACGGCTTCTCCGAGGTGCTGTACGCGTTCACCTCGGCCGCCAACAACAACGGCTCCGCGTTCGCCGGTATCACCGTCAACACCGACTGGTACGACACCGCGCTGGGCCTGGCCATGGTGCTCGGGCGGTTCCTGCCGATGGTGTTCGTGCTGGCGCTGGCCGGCGCGCTCGCCCGGCAGCAGCCCGTCCCCGCCACCCCGGGCACCCTGCCCACCCACAAACCGCTGTTCGTGGGCCTGCTGTCGGGAGTGATCCTGATCGTCGTCGGCCTCACCTACTTCCCGGCCCTGGCTCTTGGGCCGATCGCGGAAGGTCTGCACTGATGTCGTCCACCCTTACCCCCGCTCCCGCTCCGGCCGGGCAGCCGCAGGCTCCGCACAGAGTCTCCGGCGGTCTGCTGGACCCGAAGCTGATCGTCGCCTCGCTCCCCGACGCGGTGAAGAAGCTCGACCCCCGGGTGATGGTCAAGAACCCGGTCATGTTCGTGGTCGAGGTCGGCTCGGTGGTCACCACCGTCGCCGCGATCGCCGACCCGTCCGTGTTCGCCTGGGCGATCACCCTCTGGCTCTGGCTCACCACGGTCTTCGCCAACCTGGCCGAGGCCGTCGCCGAGGGCCGCGGCAAGGCCCAGGCCGAGACCCTGCGCCGGACCAAGACCGACGCGGTGGCCCGCCGGCTGGTCGACTGGCCCGCCTCGGGGGCCGAGGAGGAGGTCTCCGGCACCGCGCTGCGGCTCGGCGACCACGTGGTGGTCGAGGCCGGCCAGACCGTCCCCGGTGACGGCGACGTGGTCGAGGGGGTCGCCTCGGTCGACGAGTCCGCGATCACCGGCGAGTCCGCGCCCGTCATCCGCGAGTCCGGCGGCGACCGCTCGGCGGTCACCGGCGGCACCAAGGTGCTCTCCGACCGGATCGTGGTCAAGATCTCCTCGGAGCCCGGCAAGACCTTCATCGACCGGATGATCGCGCTGGTCGAGGGCGCCGCCCGGCAGAAGACGCCGAACGAGATCGCGCTGAACATCCTGCTCGCCTCGCTCACCGTCGTCTTTTTGATCGCGGTCTGCACCCTGCAGCCGATGGCCACCTACGCCGGTGCCCCGCAGTCGATGATCGTGCTGGTGGCTCTGGTGGTCGCACTGATCCCGACCACGATCGGCGCGCTGCTCTCGGCGATCGGCATCGCCGGTATGGACCGGCTGGTGCAGCGCAACGTGCTGGCGATGTCGGGGCGCGCGGTCGAGGCGGCGGGCGACGTCAACACCCTGCTGCTGGACAAGACCGGCACCATCACCCTGGGCAACCGCCAGGCGGCCGAGTTCCGGCCCGCCGAGGGCGTGTCGGTCGAGGAGCTGGCGGACGCCGCCCAGCTTTCCTCGCTCGCCGACGAGACCCCCGAGGGCCGCTCGATCGTGGTGCTCGCCAAGACCGGGTACGGCCTGCGGGCCCGCGCCCAGGGCGAGTTGACGCACGCCACCTGGGTGCCGTTCACCGCGCAGACCCGGATGTCGGGGGTCGACCTGGCCGAGGCCGACGGTGTGCACCAGGTCCGCAAGGGCGCCGCCGGCTCGGTCGCCGAGTGGGTGACCGGCAACGGCGGCACGGTGGGCACCGAGGTCACCGACCTGGTCCAGGAGATCTCCGGTGCCGGTGGCACCCCGCTGCTGGTCGCCTCGAGGATCGGGGCCGCCCAGGCCCGGGTGCTGGGCGTGGTGTACCTCAAGGACGTGGTCAAGGAGGGCATGAAGGAGCGCTTCGACGAGCTCCGCCGGATGGGCATCCGGACCGTCATGATCACGGGTGACAACCCGCTGACCGCCAAGGCGATCGCGGAGGAGGCGGGCGTGGACGACTTCCTCGCCGAGGCCACCCCCGAGGACAAGATGGCGCTGATCAAGAAGGAGCAGGCGGGCGGCAAGCTGGTCGCGATGACCGGCGACGGCACCAACGACGCCCCCGCGCTGGCCCAGGCGGACGTCGGCGTGGCGATGAACACCGGCACCATGGCGGCCAAGGAGGCCGGCAACATGGTGGACCTGGACTCCAACCCCACCAAGCTGATCGAGATCGTCGAGATCGGCAAGCAACTGCTGATCACCCGTGGTGCGTTGACCACCTTCTCGATCGCCAACGACGTGGCGAAGTACTTCGCGATCATCCCGGCGATGTTCGCCACCGTGTACCCGGGCCTGGACAAGCTGAACATCATGCAGCTGCACAGCCCCCAGTCGGCGATCACCTCGGCGATCGTCTTCAACGCCCTGGTCATCGTCGGCCTCATCCCGCTCGCCCTGCGCGGCGTCAAGTACCGCCCGTCGGACGCCAGTTCACTGCTGCGCCGGAACATCGGGGTCTACGGCCTGGGCGGTCTGGTGGTCCCCTTCGTCGGGATCAAGGCGATCGACCTGATCGTCCAGTTCATCCCCGGCCTGAGCTGAAAGGAGCGCAAGCCATGTCCAAGCCCCTGCCCACCATCGTGCGCAACCACCTGACCGCGCTGCGGATGCTGCTGGTGATGACCGTGATCCTCGGCATCGCCTACCCGCTGCTGGTGACCGGTCTGAGCCAGGTCGCGTTCGCCGGCAAGGCGAACGGATCGATCGTCAGCTCCGAGGGCAAGGAGGTGGGTTCCAGCCTGATCGGCCAGAACTTCAACCTCCCCAAGAAGAACCCCGACGACGCCGACGAGGCCGCCCAGCCGGACCCGAAGTGGTTCCAGCCCCGGCCCGCCGCCTACCCCTACGACCCGACCAGCTCGGGCGCCTCCAACCTCGGCCCCAACAACGAGGACCTGGTCAAGGCGGTCGAGGAGCGCCGCGCCGCGGTCGCAGCCTTCGACGGGGTCGACCCGGCGAGCGTCCCGGCCGACGCGCTGACCACCTCGGGATCCAGCCTCGACCCGCACATCTCGGTGGCCTACGCCGAGCAGCAGGTCACCCGGGTGGCCAGGGAGCGCAACCTGTCGGCCGAGACGCTGAAGGGCCTGGTCGCCAAGTACACCGACGGCCGCCCGCTCGGCTTCCTCGGCCAGGCCGGCGTCAACGTCGTCCTGCTCAACAAGGCCGTCAGCGAGCAGAAGTGACCGCAGACCGGCCGGCCGCCGACTGAACGGACCGACCCTGCCCCGGGACACCACCCGGGGCAGGGTCGGTCCGCCGTATCCGCCCTCCAGCGAAAGATGCAGCGCCCATGGCCCGCGACGACCTCACCCCCGGCCCCGCGCACCGCCGCGGCCGGCTGAGGGTCTACCTCGGCTCCGCCCCCGGGGTCGGCAAGACCTACCGGATGCTGGACGAGGCCCGCAGACGCCAGGAGCGCGGCGCGGACGTGGTGGTGGGGTACATCGAGTGCCACGGCCGCCGGCACACCGAGAACATGCTGCAGGGCCTGGACGTCATCCCGCGCACCCAGCGGACCTACCGGGGAACCGAGTTCACCGAGATGGACCTGGCGGCCGTGCTGGAGCGCCGCCCCTCCGTGGTCCTGGTCGACGAGCTCGCGCACACCAACATCCCCGGCGGGCGGCACGCCAAGCGCTGGCAGGACGTCGAGGAACTGCTGGCGGCCGGGATCGACGTGATCACCACCGTCAACATCCAGCACCTGGAGTCGCTCAACGACGTGGTGCAGAAGATCACCGGCATCCCGCAGCGGGAGACCGTACCCGACGAGGTGGTCCGCCGGGCCGACCAGCTCGAACTGGTCGACATGGCCCCGCAGGCGCTGCGCCGCCGGATGGCCCACGGCAACGTCTACAAGGCCGAGAAGGTGGACGCCGCGCTCTCCAACTACTTCCGGGTCGGCAACCTGACGGCCCTTCGGGAACTCGCCCTGCTCTGGGTGGCCGGCCGGGTCGACGAGGGCTTGCGGGACTACCGGGTCGAGCACCGGATCGACCGGGTCTGGGAGACCAGGGAACGCGTGGTGGTGGCCCTCACCGGCGGCCCCGAGGGCGAGACCCTGATCCGCCGGGCCGCCAGGATCGCCGACCGTACGGCGGGCGGTGAACTGCTCGCCGTGCACATCACCCGGAGCGACGGCCTGGCCGGGGCCTCGCCCGGAAACCTGGCCGAGCAGCGGCAGTTGGTGGAGACCCTGGGCGGCAGCTACCACGTGGTGGTCGGCGACGACATCCCCACCGCGCTGCTCGCCTTCGCCCGCGCGCACCATGCCACCCAGCTGGTGCTGGGCACCAGCCGCCGCGGCCGGATCACCCGGTTCCTGACCGGCCCCGGCATCGGCGAGACCACCGTGGACGCCTCCGAGGACATCGACGTCCACATGGTCACCCACGAGTTCAGCGGCCGGGGCCGGCTGCCCGCGCTCGGCCGCCGGCACTCCCGCCGCCGCACGGTGGCCGGGTACACCGTCGGACTGGCGCTGCCCGCGCTGCTCACCCCGCTGCTCTCGCACGCCGGGCTGAACCTCACCACCGACGCGCTGATCTTCCAACTCGGCGTGGTGGCGGTCGCGTTGCTCGGCGGCGCGACCTCCGCACTGCTCGCCTCGGTGGTCGCCTCGCTGCTGCTGAACTACTACTTCATCCCACCCGTCCACACCTTCACCATCACCGAGCCGAACAACATCATCGCGCTGGCGGTGTTCGCGGTGGTCGCGCTCACCGTCTCCACCGTGGTGGACCACGCCGGCCGGCTCACCGCCCGGGCCGCCCGGGCCACCGCCGAGGCGGAGACGCTGTCCACCCTGGCGGGCAGCGTGCTGCGCGGCGCCGACGCGCTGCCCGCCCTGCTGGAGAAGTCCAGGACCGCCTTCGGGATGGACTCGGTCGCCCTGCTGGACCGCACCAGCGGTGAGGTGCTGGCCAGGAGTGACGCCGGCGGCGAGGCCGCCGCCGACCGGGAGGTGACCGAAGTGCCGGTCGGCGAGAGCGCGTTGCTGATCCTGGCCGGTCGGCGGCTGCCTGCCGCCGACCACCGGGTGCTGACCGCCTTCGCCGCCCACGTGGCGGCCGCGCTGGAACGTGACCGGCTGGCCACCGTCGCTGCCGAGGTGGAGCCGATCAAGGCCGCCGACCGGATGCGCACCGCCCTGCTGGCCGCCGTCAGCCACGACCTGCGCACCCCGCTGGCCGCCGCGCTCGCCTCGGTCGGCTCGCTGCGCAGCCCCGACGTGGAGTTCTCCGAGGAGGACCAGGCCGAACTCCTCGCCACCGCCGACGAGTCGCTGCTCAAGCTGAACCGCCTGGTCGACAACCTGCTCGACATGAGCCGCCTGCAGGCCGGCGCGCTGACCCTGTACCTGACGCCCACCCACCTGGACGAGGTGCTGCCGCGCGCCCTCGACTCGCTCGCCGACCAGGACGCCCCGGTCCAGCCGCTCGGCCTGGCCGAGGCACCGCCGGTGCTCGCCGACCCCCCGCTGCTGGAACGGGTGCTGGCCAACGTCATCACCAACGCGCTGCGGCACAACGCCCCGGGCGCCCCGGTCCTGGTCACCGCCAGCGCCCACGCCGAACGGGTCGAGATCCGGATCGCCGACCGCGGCCCCGGCATCCCCGCCGAGGAGCGCGACCGGGTCTTCCTCCCGTTCCAGCGCCTCGGCGACACCGACAACACCGCCGGCGTCGGGCTCGGCCTGGCGCTCTCCCGGGGCCTGGCCGAGGCGATGAACGGCTCGCTCGAGGTCGAGGACACCCCCGGCGGCGGCACCACCATGCTGCTCACCCTGCCGGTCGCCGGGCCCGTACCGGAGCCCGCCGGGGAGCCCGGCGAGGTGGCCCCGTGAGCCGCATCCTGGTGGTGGACGACGAGCCGCAGCTGCTGCGCGCGCTGAAGATCAACCTGCACGCCCGCCGCTACTCGGTGCTCACCGCCGCCACCGGCGCCGAGGCGCTGGACCTGGCGGGGCGTCAGATGCCCGAGGCGGTGCTGCTCGACCTCGGGCTGCCGGACCTGGACGGGATGGACATCATCCGGGGCCTGCGGGCCTGGAGCCCGGTGCCGATCATCGTGATCTCCGGCCGGGGCAGTGCGTTGGAGAAGGTCCGGGCCCTGGACGCGGGGGCCGACGACTACCTCACCAAACCCTTCGTGATGGCCGAACTGCTGGCCCGCCTGCGGGCGGTGCTGCGCCGCCCGCCGACCGGACAGCCGCCGCCCAAGGCCGTCATCGGCGTCCACGAGATCGACGTCGGCGCCGCGACCGTCACCGGCCCGGACGGCCCGGTCCGGCTCACCCCGACCGAGTGGCGGATCCTCACCCTGCTGCTGGCCCACCCCGGCCTGCTGGTGCCGGGCCGGGACATCCTGCGCGAGGTCTGGGGGCCCGAGCAGCAGGCGCACTCCAACTACCTGCGGGTCTACTTCTCCGGCCTGCGCCGCAAGCTGGAGCCCGATCCGGCCCGGCCCCGGCACCTGGTCACCGAGCCCGGGCTCGGCTACCGCTTCGAACCCTGAGAGATCGAGCCGCCCCGGAGGCAACGGTCGGGGGCCGTTCTGGGCTCTGGCAGGGTGAGGAGGTGCTCATGGGAGAACCGAAGACCGACCGGGACAGCGAGTTCCAGGCGTTCACCGTCATCGCCTGGCCACGGCTGCTGCGCACCGCGTTCCTGCTCGCCGGTGAGCAGCACGCGGGCGAGGACCTGGTCCAGTCGACCCTGGAACGGACCTACGCGGCCTGGGGCAAGGTACGCCGGGCCGACGACCGGGACGCGTACGTACGCCGCATCCTGGTGAACGAACACGCCCGGCGGTTCCGCCGGAAGGTGCCGGAGCAGCTGGTCACCGCCGTGCCCGAACGGGCCGGGGCGGACGGGTTCGCCCAACTCGACCAGCGGGCCGTGCTGTTGGCGGCCCTCGCCACCCTGCCGCCCCGGCAGCGGGAGGCGGTGGTGCTGCGGTACTGGGAGGACCTGAGCGAGAGCCAGGCGGCCGCCGCGATGGGGTGTTCGGTGGGCACCGTGAAGAGCCAGGCGTCGAAGGGCATCGCCCGGCTGCGCACCGCCTCGTCACTGAAGGAAACGGCAGACATCGGAGGCGCGGCATGACCAGTGAACAGCGTTCTGGGTACGAGGAGTCGGCGGCACAGGTGGGGATCGGCCTGGCCGGTCTGGTGGAGACGGTGGAGATCGGGCCGGCCCCCGTGGCCGCGCTGGCGGCCGGTGGCCGGCGGCGGCTACGGCGCCGCCGGGCGGTGCTGACCGGCTCGGTGGCCCTGGTGACCGCCGCGGTGGTCGGCGGCGGGTTGCTGATCGGCCCTGGCCTGGGCCCGGCCGGGCGGCCGGGCCTGGCCGCCGCGGCGGGGGTGGCCGCCGGTCCGTCGGCGGTCCTGTCGGCCGGCGCGGTCCCGCTCGCCCGCAACCCGCTCGCGCCGGTGCGGGCCGTGCTCGCACAGGGTGTGGTGGACGGCAAGGAGTGGAAGGTCTGGGCCGCGCTCTGGCCGCTGGCGACCAGGGAGCAGTCCCTGGAGCAGGCCAGGATGATCTGGCAGGAGCAGCACGCGGCGGGCTCCGACCTGCCCGAGCCGACCGCAGCCTACGTCCAGCAGTACTGGCAGTCCGGCTCGGACGTGGTGAACCTTTACTACACCGTGGACGGCACCCGGCTGCCGTACAACGGCGAGCTCACCCCCACCGCCCCGGGCCCCACGCCCCCGACCCCGACCGGGCCGGACGGCGGGCTGAGTGGCGTGCTGGTCGGTGCGCTCGGCAAGGGGCAGAACGCCGGCCCGGTCCGGGTGGCGGCGCTCACGGTCGGCCCGGACGTCGCGAAGACCGTGGTGACCTGGGCCGACGGCAGCACCTCCGAGCCGTCGCCGGTCACCCTCGGCGACTCCCTGGTGCGCCTGATCGGGGTGCCCGAGCGTCAGGGGAACAAGGCCCGGTCCATCGCGGTGTACGGCTCCGGCGGCCAACTGCTCGGCACCAACACGAGCTGGCTGTCCTGACCCGTCGTTGACCCGTCGCAGCCAGGGCCCGGCTGCGACGGCCCACTGTTGGCACTGAGTGCTGCCGATGGCATGCATCAAGTGCCATTCCGTGCCGAAAATGCTAAATTCACGCCATGACCGCCGCACGGGACACCAGCTCCGAGACCTCCGCCACCCCGGCGAAGCCCGCCATGCGGGACGCGCTGGTCGCGGCGGCCTTCCAGCTGTTCGTGGAACGCGGCTACGAGCAGACCACCATCGACGACATCGTGACGCTGGCCGGTGTCGGCCGCCGGTCGTTCTTCCGGTACTTCCCCTCGAAGGAGGACGTGGTCTTCCCCGACCACGAGCAGTGCCTCGCGGACATGACCGCCCTGCTGGAGGCCAGCGGGGACGAGGACGACCCGGTGGCCCGGGTCTGCGACGCAGCCAGGCTGGTGCTGCGGATGTACGCCGAGAACCCGGTCTTCTCGGTCCAGCGCTACCGGCTGACCAAGAAGGTGCCGGGCCTGCGCACCTACGAACTCTCGGTGGTCTGGCGCTACGAGCGCACCCTCGCCGAGTACCTGCGGGCCCGGTTCTCGGCCCGCCGGGACGGCACGCTGCGGGCGGACGTGATCGCCTCCGCCGTGGTCACCGCGCACAACCACGCGCTCCGCGCCTGGCTCCGCGCGGGCGGCGAGGGCGACGCGTCGGCGGGGGTGGACCACGCCCTCGACTACGTCGCCCGGGCCTGGACGCCCGAGTCGTCCCCAGCGGCCGAGGCTGCGGAGGAGGACGAGGTGGTCATCGTGATCACCAGGCGCTCCACCCCGATGTGGCGGGTCGTCAGGGACGTCGAGGCGGGCCTCGGCCGGGGCTGACCGCACCTGACGACGAAGCCGGACGGCAGTTGCTGCCGTCCGGCTTCGTCGTGCGCTGGTGTCTGGGTGTGGTCAGCCCTTGCGGGTCTTGATTTCGGTGGTGAGTTGGGGGAGGACGGTGAAGAGGTCTCCGACGATGCCGTAGTCGACGAGTTCGAAGATGGGGGCTTCGGGGTCCTTGTTGACGGCGACGATGGTCTTGGAGGTCTGCATGCCGGCGCGGTGCTGGATGGCGCCGGAGATGCCGGCGGCGATGTAGAGCTGGGGGGAGACCTGCTTGCCGGTCTGGCCGACCTGGTTGGTGTGGGGGTACCAGCCGGCGTCGACGGCGGCGCGGGAGGCGCCGACGGCCGCGCCGAGGGCGTCGGCGAGGTCCTCGACCACGCTGAAGCCCTCGGCTGCGCCGACGCCGCGGCCGCCGGAGACGACGATGGCGGCTTCGGTGAGTTCGGGGCGGCCGGAGGAGACGCGGGGGGTGCGGGCGGTGACGGTGGCGGCGTTGCCGGTGAACGCCACCTCGACGCTCTGCACGGTGCCGGCGGCCGGGGCGGGCTCGGGGCTGGTGGAGTTGGGCTTGACGGTGATGACGGGGGTGCCGTGCGAGACGGTCGACTTGACCTGGAAGGAGGCGGCGAACACGGACTGGGTGGCGACCGGGCCGCCGTCGGTGCCGGCTTCGAGGTCGACGGCGTCGGTGATGATGCCCGAGCCCAGGCGCAGTGCGACGCGGGCGGCGATCTCCTTGCCCTCGCCGGAGGAGGTGACCAGCACGGCGCCGGCGTTGGCGTTCTGGGCGATCTGGGTGAGGGCGTCGACCTTGGGGACGACCAGGTGGTCGGTGAACTGGGCGGCGTCGGCGGTGTAGACCTTGGCGGCGCCGTACTCGGCGGCCTTGGCGGCGATGCCGGCGGTGGCGTCGCCGGCGCCGAGGACGACGGCGGAGGGCTCGCCGATGCGGCGGGCCAGGGTGAGCAGTTCGAGGGCCGGCTTGCGGACCACACCGTCGGCGTGGTCCACGAGGACCAGGATCTCAGCCATGATTTTGTCTCCTGAGGGATCGTGGCGGGTGGCGCTGACGGTGGCTTAGATGAACTTCTGGTCGGCGAGGTAGCCGGCCAGCGCGGTGCCGCCCTGGCCTTCGTCCTTGACGATGGTGCCGGCGGTGCGGGCGGGGCGGGCGGTGATGTCGTCGACCGCGGTCCACGCACCGGCCAGGCCCACCGTGTCGGCGTCGATGCCCAGGTCGTCCAGGTCGAAAGACTGCACCGGCTTCTTCTTGGCGGCCATGATGCCCTTGAAGGAGGGGTAACGGGCCTCACCGGACTGGTCGGTGACCGAGACGACGGCGGGCAGCTGCGCCTCGACCAGTTCGGTGGCGGCGTCGCCGTCGCGGCGGCCGGAGACGGTGGTGCCCGACAGGGTGACCTCGGACAGCAAGGTGGCCTGCGGCACGCCCAGGCGCTCGGCCAGCAGGGCGGGCAGCACACCCATGGTCCCGTCGGTGGAGGCCATGCCGCACACCACCAGGTCGTAGCCGGTCTTGCCCAGGGCCGCGGCGATCACCGCGGAGGTGCCGATCACGTCGGTGCCGTGCAGGTCGTCGTCGTTGACGTGGACGGCCTTGTCCGCACCCATCGACAGCGCCTTGCGCAGCGCGTCCTTCGCATCGTCGGGACCCACCGTCAGGACGGTCACCTCCGCGTCGCCGTGCGCCTCCGCGATCCGCAGCGCCTGCTCCACGCCGTACTCGTCGAGTTCCGACAGCAGACCGTCCACGGCCTCCCGGTCGGTGGTGGTGTCGTCCGCGAACCGACGGTCACCCGTCGCATCCGGCACGTACTTCACACAGACAACGATCCTCAAGCTCACGACTGCTGCGCCTTTCTGACGGTTCGACAGGGAAAACTACGGGAGGTTGCGGGACATCACGATGCGCTGGATCTGGTTGGTGCCCTCATAAATCTGGGTGATCTTGGCGTCGCGCATCATCCGCTCCAGCGGGTAGTCACGGGTGTAGCCGTAACCGCCCAGCAGCTGCACCGCGTCGATCGTGATCTCCATCGCGGCGTCGGAGGCGAAGCACTTGGCGGCGGCACCGAAGAACGTCAGGTCCGCGTCCACCCGCTGCGACTTCGCGGCCGCCGCGTACGTCAGCTGACGCGCCGCCTCCAGCTTCATCGCCATGTCCGCGAGCATGAACTGCACACCCTGGAAGTCACCGATCGGCTTCCCGAACTGCTTCCGCTCCCGGACGTAGCCCTTGGCGTAGTCCAGCGCGCCCTGCGCGATGCCCACCGCCTGCGCCGCGATGGTCACCCGGGTGTGGTCCAGGGTCTTCATCGCGGTCGCGAAACCGGTGCCCTCCGCCCCGATCATCCGGTCCGCGGGGATCCGCACGTTGTCGAAGTACACCTCACGGGTCGGCGAACCCTTGATGCCGAGCTTCTTCTCCGGCGCACCGAACGAGACGCCCGCGTCGCCCTTCTCCACCACGAACGCCGAGATGCCCTTGGACCGCAGCTCCGGATCGGTCACGGCGAGCACCGTGTAGAACTCCGACACCCCCGCGTTGGTGATCCACCGCTTCACACCGTTGAGCACCCAGAAGTCCCCGTCCCGCACCGCCCGGGTCTTCATCCCCGCCGCGTCCGAACCCGCCTCCGGCTCCGACAGGCAGTACGAGAACATCCCCTCGCCCCGCGCCAGCGCACCCAGGTACTTCGCCTTCAACTCCTGCGAACCCGACAGCTGCACCGGCAGCGAACCCAGCTTGTTCACCGCCGGGATCAACGACGAGGACGCACACACCCGCGCGATCTCCTCGATCACGATCACGGTCGCCAACGCGTCCGCCCCCGCACCACCGAACTCCTCCGGCACGTGCACCGCATGCAGCTCACTGGCCTGCAACGCGTCCAACGCCTCCTGCGGGAACCGGCCCTGCTCGTCCACCTCCGCCGCAAACGGAGCGATCTTCGCCTCCGCCAACGACCGCACCGCCTCCCGGAGCATCTCGTGCTCCTCGGAAACCCGGAAGAGATCGAACACCTTGTCCATGGCGCGGCGCTCCTGAGCGATAGAGGGAACCAAGTTCCCCTAATAGACCACACTCTGTGCCATCTCGGCCAGCCCTTGCGGCACTGAGTCCCCTGAGCAGGGTGAACTCGGTCCCCCGGGTGCGGCTCGTCCTACAGTGGTACCGCGAAGTCCCGGGGGCGGCGGCTGGAAGGTGGGGGACCTTGAACGTTGCCGGAAGGAAGATCGACGACCGGTACCGGCTGATCTCGCTGCTCGGGCGGGGCGGCATGGGCGAGGTCTGGCGGGCGCACGATCCCCGGCTGGACCGGCAGGTCGCGATCAAGTTCCTGCCGCCCTGGGCGGCCCACGACGGCCAGGGAGTGGCGAGGTTCCGCCGCGAGGCCAGGGTCACCGCCGGGCTCAAGCACCCGGGCATCACCCAGGTCTTCGACCACGGAGCCCAGGCCGGGCAGCTGTACCTGGTGATGGAACTGCTCGACGGCCGGGACCTGGGCGCGGTGCTCAGGGAGCGGCCCCAGGGGCTGCCGGTGGACCGGGCGGTGGAGCTGGCCGCGCAGGTCGCCGACGCGCTGTCACACGCGCACCGGGCGAAGATCGTGCACCGTGACATCAAACCGGCCAACCTGATGCTGCTCCCCGACGGCCGGGTCAAGGTCTGCGACTTCGGGCTGGCCGGATTCATCCGGGTCGAGTCCGAACTCACCCATGCGGGAATGGTGTTGGGGACGCCCGCCTACATGGCCCCGGAGCAGGCCGCCCAGGGGCGGGTCGACGGCCGGGCCGATCTGTACGCCCTCGGCTGCGTGCTGTTCGCGCTGCTCACCGGGCGGCCGCCGTTCACCACGGGCGGCTGGGCCGTCCTGGTCGACCACCTGAACACCCCGCCCCCGCTGCTGGCCACCCTGCGCCCGGACGTCCCGGACGCGGTGCAACGGATCGTCTCCGGGCTGCTCGACAAACGACCCGGGGCGCGGCCCACCTACGCGGGCCTGGTCGCGGAGCAGCTCAGGGACCTCGGCCGGCCCCCGTCCCGCCCCGTCCCCGAGCCACCCGCCGGCGCGCCGGAGCCGGTCGGGGCCGGGCGGCCCGAGCTCGGCATCGAGGTGTTCCAGAACGAGTACCTGCCGCCGGACGCCACCGAGGTCAACGCCATCGTGCGGATCAGCGGGGGCGCTCCCCGCCCGGAGGACCTGGCGGTGGCGGCGCCGCGGTCGCTGGTCTTCCTGCTCGGCCTCTCCGCCGCGCTGCCCGAAGCCGACTTCCGGGCCGTCCGGGAGCGCGTCGCCGACGCCGTCGAGGGGCTGGACGACGGCGTCGCCTTCGCCGTGGTGGCCGGCGCGGAGTACGCCCGGATGCTCTACCCCGACACCATGCGCCTGGTCCGGGCGAACGCGACCACCAAGGCCGAGGCACGCGCCGCGCTGGCCGACCTGGAACCGAGCGGAGCGGCGGCGTTCGGACGCTGGATCCGGCTGGCCGACCGGCTGTTCACCGCGCACGCCGAGACGGTGCGCACCGCGATCCTGCTGACCGATCTGGAGGCCACGGCCGAGTCCCCCGACGAGCTCGCGGCGGCGCTGGCCGCCTCGACCGGCCGGTTCGCCTGCCACGCGCGCGGCCTCGGCACCGCCTGGTCGGTCGGTCAACTCAGGGCGGTCACCAGTGCCCTGGCCGGCACGTTGGACATCGTCGCAGCCACGGCCGGGCCGACGGCGGAGAAGAGCCTGGCCCGCGAACTGGCCACCGTCATCGACGCCACCCGGCAGCCCTACGCCCGCAACCTCGCGCTGCGGGTCGGCCTGCCGCCGGGCGCCGGGGTGCGGTCCGTCAAGCAGGTGACACCGGTGGTGGAGGACCTGACGGACCGTGGGCAACCGGTCGGCCCCGGCACCGTCGAGTACCCGGTCGACGTGCCGGGCAACGGGGCCTGCGAGTACCACCTGGTGCTCGACGCACCGCCCGGTCGGGCCGGCGAGCGGCTCGAAGCGGCCGAGCTCACCGTCGTCCTGCTGCCCCCGGCGGGCGACGGCCGCACCCTGGCCCGGGTACCGGTCCTGGCCGTCCTGGCCGACGGACCCGACCGGCCGTCCCCGCACCTGGCGCGGTACGCCGACCGGGCCGACCTGGCCCGGGCCATCCGCGAGGGCCTCGACGCCCAGGGCGACCAGGGCGACCAGGGCCGGGCACGGCGGTAGCACAGAACCGCCCCGGGCCGGGCGATCTCGGGGCCGAAGTCAGCCGATCCGATGCACTTCGGGGCGCCCCGCGCCGACCGGTGGCCCGGGCCGCCGATCCTGGTGGACGTCGTGGGTCGCCGTCCGGTGGCCTGCCGTCCGATCCGTGCCCCGGGAGGGAACACCATGGCAGCCCAGGACAGTGCCGGAGCGCGCACCGATCGGGGTGTCGAGGCGATCCAACTCGTCGCCGGCGCGGTCGATCTGGGCCTGGAGCAGGCCGAGGGGCTGCTGCGCCGGATGCGTGGCCTGCTCGGCCGCTCGGACCTGCCCGGGCTGGCGGCCGACGGGCAGGAGGAACTGCGGGCGCGCGGCGAGCTGTTGCTCGGCCGGTTCGCGCCCGCCTCCGAGTCCCATCTGGAGGCCGTGGCCCGGCGGGCGGCCGCGGTCCGACGCCCGGCACCTGATGCCTGATCCGTCCGGAGGCCCGGCGCTCAAGTCACGGGTGGACCGGGCCCTGCTGGCGTTCGCCGAGCAGGAGACCGGGCTGCTGGTCGCCGTGGACGCCGAACTGGAGCCGGTGGCCGAGCAGTTGCGAGCCGCCGTGGCGGAGGGCAAGCGGCTCCGGGCCGCCTTCTGCTACTGGGGGTGGCGGGCGACCGGCCAACCGGACAGCGAGGCGGCGGTCCGGGCCGCGGCGGCGATGGAGCTGGTGCACGCGGCGGCCGTGGTCCATGACGACCTGATCGACGACAGTCCGATCCGCCGTGGCGCGCCGACCGTGCACCTGGCCCTGCGGCACGCCGTCCCGGACGGCCCCGAACGCGACGCCCGGGGGCGGGCGTTGGCGATGCTGACCGGCGACCTGCTGATGTCCTGGGCGGGCCAGCTGTTCGCCGGCTGCGGACTGCCCGGTGCCTACCTCGCCCGGGCCCGCCCGCTGTGGGCCACCCTGGCCCGCGAGCTGGTCGCGGGGGAGTGCCTGGAGATCCTGCGGACCGGCGCGGCGCCGGGTGCCGACCGCTCGGTGGAGATCATCCGCTACAAGACCGCGAAGTACACCGTCGAACACCCGCTGCATCTCGGCGCGCTGCTCGGCGGCGGGCCGCCCGCGCTGCTCGCCGCCTTCACCGCCTACGGGGTGCCGCTGGGCGAGGCGTTCCAGCTCCGGGACGACCTGCTCGGCGTCTTCGGCGACCCGCGGCGGACCGGCAAGTCCAACCTCGACGACCTGGCCGGCAGCAAGCCCACCGCCCTGCTCGCCCACGCCCTCGCCGGTGCGACCCCCGCCGACCGGGCCCGGCTCCGGGGGCTGCTGGGCCGGCAGGACCTCGGTGCCGCCGAACTCGACGAGCTGCGGGAGGTCATGGTCCGCTCCGGAGCCCGGGCCCGGGTCGAGGAGATGATCGGCGCGCGGACGGCCGCCGCCCGCGCCGCCCTCGCCCGGGCCGCGCTCCCGCGGGGCGTCGCCGACGCCCTGTCGGACCTGGTCGCCGCCGCGACCGCCCGTACCTGCTGACGCCCGTACCTGCCGATGCCCGCACCGAACGAGGGGACACCCGATGACCGCGACACCCGAAGCGATGGACGCGCTGCGCCTGCAGGGTGACCCGCTCGCCGACGCCGTGGTGGCGACGCTGTTCGAGCGCGGTGAGATGGGCAGGTTCAACACCCTGATGCGCTGGTTCGCCCGGACGGGCCAGCCACTGCCCGAGGACCTCCCCGAGGTGGCCCGCGACTACCTGCGGTCCACCGCCACCCCGCCCGACTGGGTGGACTGGGACCAGATGGAGAAGGCCCGGCTGTTCTTCATCGACAACAACGTGCACATCTCCACCGCGCTCTCCTTCGCCTCGATGCCCGCCTGCTACGTCGTGCCGCACATCGCCAGGCTGCTGAGCGCCACCCACTCGCTGGCGTACCCCTCCAAGCGGATGGCCGAGACCGGCCAGTTCACCCTGTACCTGATGCGGCCGGACGCCTTCGAGGCCGGCGGCAGGTTCATCCCCGCCGCCCAGAAGGTCCGTCTGCTGCACGCCTCGATCCGCCACCACCTGCGCCGGGAGAACCGCTGGGACGAGGCCGCACTCGGGGTGCCGATCTGCCAGGAGGACATGATCGGCGGTCAGATGATGTTCTCCATCCAGGTGCTGGACGCGCTGCACCGGATGGGCATCCACCTCTCCAACGAGGGCGCCGAGTCCTACTTCTACGCCTGGCGGGTGGTCGGCGCCATCCTCGGCATCGACACCGCCGCCGCCCCGGCCGACCTGGAGCAGGCCCGCCACTTCTCCGACCTCTACATGGCCCGTCACATGGGACCGTCCGAGGAGGGCGCCCGGCTCACCCGGCAGCTGATCGACCTCTACGAGGAGGTCGTCCCCGGCACCCTGCTCGACCCGGTGGTGCCCGCGCTGATCCGCTACCTGATCGGCGAGACCTGCGCCGACTGGCTGGAGGTGCCGCGCTCCGGCTGGGACCGGGCGATCGGTCTGACCCCGGCCCTGCTCGGTGTGCTGGAGCGGATCGAGGATGCCTCCCCGCTCGGCGCCTGGGCCCTGGACCGCCTCGGTGACCTGACCGCCCGGTTCGAGCTCAGCTCGCTGACCCGGGGCCGGGTGATGCAGTACGCCGTCCCCGAACACCTCAAGGGCGACTACGGCGTGACCTCCGCCAGACCCCGCACCGATCCCTGGACGCCGCCACCGCTCTCCCCGAGGCTCCCGGTCTGACCGGGGCGGATCCGGTCAGCGCAGTTCCAGGCCGAGTTCACGCTCCAGCGCGGCCGCCTGTTCGGGGGTGACGAAGGCGAAGTAGGTCTCGTAGCCGCCGTCCCCGAGCCGCACGTGGTCGACCAGGCGGAACCGGCGCGGGTCGCCGCCGGGGTCCGGGTCGAGGTGGCCGATGAACTCCACGATCGCCAGATGGTCGAGGTACTCCGCCGACCGGTGCTCGGTCGGCTGGGTCACCAGGACGCCGTTCCGGGCGAACTCCAGGACCTCGTCGTACTCCTGGTCGGCGCGCAGCCGGACGTCGGTGACGGTGACCGCGCCGTCGGTGAGCGCCGCGGCGGCCGCCAGGATGGCGGCGTAGCTCTCCTCCAGGTCGTCGACGTCGTCCGCGTGGGCCGAGACCGCCACCCCGAACGCCTCCAGCGCGTCGGGCACTTCGTGCGGCGGCAGGTCGTGGTGCGCGTACTCGGCGTACTCCGCCAGGACGCTGTCGGCCTTCTCCCGGGAGATCATGCCCAGCCGTTGCAGCAGCGCCCCCACGTGGGCGTACGAGGTCGGCCGGAACCAGAACAGCAGATCCCGCAGGTGGTCCGCGGGCTTCCCGGTGAACAGGTCCCGCAGACAGAGCAGCGGGACCGCAGCCGCGCCGCCCCGCTTGGTCGGCTGATCCACCAGCGGCACCCCGGTCCACCCGCTCTCCCGCGAGCCGGGCGTCCCGGGCCCGGCGGCCGGTTCGAACGGGGTGTGCTGCCACACCGCACCCCGGTTCCGCCGGACCACCTCGCCCAGGTACCAGCAGGCACCCTGGACGAACGGCTCCTCCCGGGCGGCGTCGAACTCCCGCACCGTGGCGAACCGTCGGCGTACCTCGGCCTCCAGCCAGTCCAGCGTGTCGGGGTGGAAGTTCCACCGCCAGGCCCCGCCGAACGCGTCCCCGGCCCAGCCGGCGAGCGCCGCCCGCCGCTCGGCCAGCCAGGCCGTCAGCACCGGGTGCTCCGGCAGGGGCAGGGCGGGATCGACCCGTGGCGTGTGCTCCTTGACCGGCTGCCAGCCCGGTACCTCGTCCTGCCGGTCCGCGACGGCCTGCCGCAGCCGGTCGACCTCCTCGGCGAACGCCGTCCCGGTGCGCACCCGGAGGGCGTACGAGATCAGCAACATCGGTGCGACGGGGGAGAGTTCGAGCCCCCGGTCCGGCCGGACCACCGGCTGCCCCGGCAGCTCGCCGGTCGGCCGGGTGTGCCACCCCCAGCCGCCGCCCGCGACGCCGAGCAGGACCTCGCCGAGATAGGCCGCCGCAGCCGTCGCCAACTCCCGCCGCTGCTCGGCGTCCTGCTCCCGGTCGTGCCGTTCCAGCAGCCGCGCCTCCAGGGCGTCCAGTGAGCCGGGGGAGTAGTCGAAGCCGAAGGTCCCGGCGAGCAGCACCTTCTCCAGCATCATCAGCTGGTGGGGCAGGTCGTCGATCCACTGCTCCAGCAGAGCCTGCGGTGAGTTCTCGGGCTGCGTCTCGGGGGCCATCCGGACACTGTAAAGGGGCTCCCCGACAGCGGCATCGGCCTCCCGGACGCTGCCCTGACGTTCCCTCAGCAGTGCCGGATCACCGCCTGCCAGGGGGTCAGGTGCCGGGCGCCCGGGCGGTGCGCCCCGATCGTGGCCGCGCGGGCCGAGCGGGTGAACGCCTCGGTGACGTCGATCAGCCAGGCGGTCTCGGCCTCGATGCTGGCCTGCACCTGGTGCGCGGCGTACGGGACCGGCGGCCCCGCCCGGTACGGCAGCCCGGCCTCGGCGGCGGCCAGTGCGGCCGCGATGCAGGCCGCCTCCGCCCGGGCCGCCGCGTTGCCGCCCGTACCCGGCCGGCCCGCGGTGGCCACCGCCCAGGTGTGCACCCCGGGATGGACGTAGGGTCGCAGCGCGAGCTGGCCGTCGTGGATCTCGATGATGCGGCGGTACAGCGCGAACTCGGCACCGCGCGGGAAGGCCGGCCGGAGCCGGGCGGCCGGTGTGCAGAGCGCGATCTCGGGCACGGCCCGGTGCAGGGCGGCCCAGAGCGGGCCGATCCGCCGGTACGCCGTCCAGGCCCGGATCCAGCGGATCGGAGCCGGGGTCATACCCGACTGCCGCGGCGGGGGCGGTGCAGGGCCAGTGAGGCGAACAACTCGGCCTCCTGTTCCTCGAGTTCGGTGTAGACCGTACGCCCGAGGACTCGCTGCACCAGCTCGTCGGAGAGATTCGGCAGCAGTGCCTGCACGGTGCCGGGGCTGAGCCGGTCGGATCCCGCGTGGCCGGACAGCAGGTGGCCCAACTCGTGCAGCAGGATGTGCTGTTGGTGCAGCGCCGTGGTGGCGCTGGGGTAGCCGATGTAGTCGGCCCGGTCGGTGGTGATCAGAAGGCCGCACGGGGTGCGGGCCCGGATCGGCAGTTGGATCAGCTCGATCGGCCGCCCGCGCCGCTCGGCCAGCGCGGCCACCAGCTCCGCCGGATCGAAGGGCGCGGACAGCGGGAGGGACTCCACCATCCGTCGACATCGGCGCCAGAGCACCCGCCGCCGCTGGTCCGTGTGTAACCGCACAGTCCCACCCCCTGGCCCGGTCCGATCACGGTCAGCGATACCCGACCCGCTGTGAGCGATCCTAGGCGTGTGAAGGTCTGATGGACAGTCATTCGGAGCGGTGCGATCCGGCCTCTCTGCGGGCGATGATCTCGATCATGTCGCTGATCGTGCCGAGCCCCTCGGGGGACAGCGAAACTGCACGCAGCGCCACGTCACGGACGCCCGCATCCCGCAGCGCGCCGAGCAGTTGGAGCTCCTCGGCGATCCGGGCGCTCTGCTCGTCGTCGAAGAAGTAGGCCGGCGGGACCTGGAAGAACCGGGCCAGCGCCTCGAGGTGACGCTTGGTCGGGTTGTCCCGCCGTCCCGTTCTGAGCTGCCAGAGGTAGGTCGCGGAGAAGGTCTCGCCGGTGGCCTCCCGACAGGCCCGGGCGACGTCCTCGTTGCTGTACGGCTCGCGGTCGGGGCCTCGGACCACCTCGAAGAGCCGGTCGATCCGGTCGGCGAGCGTGGTGGCTCCGGATCGGGTCACCGCGCACCTCCCTTGCTGGTTCAGCGCTGCGCCGCGAGCGCGGCCGGAACCCGGCGGCTCCGTCGCCCCATCCTAGTTGGCCGGGCGCCGGAACCACCCTGGTCTGCGGCGCCCCGCCCGTCCCGGCCGTCGCCGGGCGGCCCGGCCGGTCGCAGCTGTTGACGGGTCGGCGGCGGAGCTGTCAATCTGCGAGGGCTCCGTCTGAGATGAATGAAAACACCAAGTCCCGTTCATCTGGGACTGGTTGGACTCCAGCAGGGAGAGGCGTGCCGGATGGCCCTCGACGAGGCGGTGACGGCGGGCCGCCCGCTGCGCGCGGTGCTGGGGCGCTACGCGACCGGGGTCGCGGTGGTCACCACCCGGTACCGGGGACGGCCCGCGGGTCTGACCGTGAACTCCTTCACCTCGGTCTCGCTGGACCCGCCGCTGGTGCTCTGGTGCCTGCGGCTGTCCGCCACCAGCCGGGTCGCGTTCACCGGCGCCGACCACTTCGCGGTCTACCTGCTGGCCGCCGACCAGCGCGATCTCGCCGTCCGGTTCGCCGGTCCCGGCGATCGCTTCGCGGGGCTGGGCGACCGGGCCGGACGGTACGGACTGCCGCTGCTGGAGGGCACCGTGGCGACCCTGGTCTGCCACCGGGACCGCACCGTGCCGGCCGGCGACCACCTGATCCTGATCGGCCGGGTGCTGGAGCACCGGGCCACCTCCGGGGCCCCGCTGCTGTTCGTCGACGGCGGCTTCCATGCCGGACCTGACGGGGCGTCAACTCGCTTTTCCGACTGTTGACATGAGCCGGACTCGGATCCATGCTGATGGGCGTCGCGACAGCTGAGATGAATGACCGATGCTTAGCGATTCACTTCTGCTAGTCCCTGTCAGCTCGACGAAAGGACATCCCATGAAGAAGATCGTGATCCGCAAGGCCGGCCCCGTCCGCCTGACCAGCTCGGCCCAGACCATGTACGGCTGCGGCTGCGACGCCTGAGGCTCCAGCGCCATCTGACGGGGTCGGCCGCCGTGGTGGCCGACCCCGTCAACCACACCGCCCAGCAGGGAAGTTCCCCGGGAGGAACGATGCGCCCCTCGACCGACCAGGCGTCCGCCGGCCCGGACCTCGACCGTCCGGTCGCGCTGCACCCGCTGGTCTACCTGGAGGAAGGCGAGGAGGTCACCGTCGGCCGGGTCGAGACCGACTCCTACGCGGTGCTCCCCGCCGACGGCGCGGAACTGGTCCGCCTGCTGGCGGACGGCCTGACGCCGCGCGCGGCCGCCCGCGCCTACGAGCGGCAGTACGGCGAGAGCGTCGACATGGCGGACCTGCTGGCCGGACTGGCCGAGCTCGGCTTCGTCCGCACCGGGGACGAGCCGGCACCACCGCCGCTGCGCTGGCAGCGCCTCGGCCGGGCGGCGTTCAGCTGGCCCGCCTGGCTCTGCTACCTGCTGGTGGTCGCCGCCTGGATCACCCAGACGATCCGGGTGCCCGAGCTGGCACCGCGCCCCTCGAACGTGTTCTTCAGCCCCTACTTCACCGTGGTCTCGCTGGTCCTGTTCGTCGGTCAGTTCCCGCTGATCCTGGTGCACGAGGGCTTCCACGCGCTGGCCGGCCGCCGGCTCGGGCTGCCGAGCAGACTGTCCATCGGCCACCGCCTGATCTACATCG
This sequence comes from Kitasatospora sp. NBC_00070, assembly GCF_045041205.1. Lineage (NCBI taxonomy): Bacteria > Bacillati > Actinomycetota > Actinomycetes > Kitasatosporales > Streptomycetaceae > Kitasatospora > Kitasatospora sp. NBC_00070. The sequence continues at coordinate 5,888,472 of NZ_CP108247.1, forward strand.
TGCTGGAGACCTCTCTCGACGGGCTGGTCACCGTGCCCCGGCGCAAGCGCTATCTGCCGATCCTGGCCGGAATGCTCGCCGACACCGTGCTGACCGCCGCGCTCACCCTGACCGCCGACGCCACCCGGCTCCCCGGTGGCGCGCTCAGCGGGTTCGGCCGGCTCTGCCTCGCCCTCGCCTACGCCACCCTGCTGCGGATCGCCTGGCAGGCGTTCCTCTACCTGCGGACCGACATCTACGTGCTGCTCAGCACCGTGCTCGGCTGCCGCGACCTGCACACCACCGCGACGGGCGTGCTGACCAACGCCGTCCGCCGCCGCCGGGGCCGCCCGCTGCTGGACGAGTCGGCCTGGCACCCGGTCGACCGCCGGGCGGCGCGCTGGTACTCCTGGCTGATCGTGGGTGGCTACGCCTTCTCGCTGACCGTCTTCGTGATCGGCGTCGTCCCCGCCGGGGCCCGGTTCGTCACGGGCGCGCTGGACCGCTTCGGCGGGCACGCGCCGCTCGGCCCGTTCATCGACTCCACGGTGTTCTTCGCGCTGGCCGTCCTCCAGCTCGGCGCCGTCGCGGTGCTGGTCCGCCGGGACCGGCGCCGTCGGAAGTCCGCTCCGGAAGCCCCCGCACCCGCTCTCTGACGAAAGGCCCCACCGCCATGGCCGAGCCCCGCCACCACTGGGTCCGGGCGCCGCACCGCGCCGCCCGGGCCGCCGCCCACGAGCAACTGGCGCTGCCGCCGGTCCTGGTGACGGTCAGTGCGCACCGCCGGCTGCGCGGCCCGTACACCGCCGTCGGCTCGCTGCTGCGGGCGCTGGTCCCCGACGCGCTGACCCGCTGCCCCGAAGCCGTCCGGCGGCACGACGTGGAGATCCTCAGCACCGCCCCCGAACTGCGCGGCGTGGTCCCCGCCTCCCGGGAGACCCTCACCTCGCTGGCGGTGCCCAAGGAACGCACCCGGTACTACTCCCGGCTGCGTACCCTGCGGATCGCGCACGGCCTGGTCGAGTTCCTCACCGAGTACGCTCAGGCCCTGGGTGACGGGCCGCACACCCTGGTTGTCGAGGACCTGCACCGGGCCGACCCGACCGACCAGGAGTTCCTGGCGGTGCTGCTCCGCCGGATGGACCCGGCGCTGCTCACAGTGGTCGCGCACACCGGGACGGAGCCGCTGGAGCAGCCCCCGGGCGAGGTGGCCGCCCCGCTGGAGCCCGCCCTCACCGCGTACTGCGTGACCGTCGAGGGCACGGCCCCGGCCGACCCGCTGCCGGAGTCCCCGGCCGAGCGGGCGGCGCTGTACGTGGCCGGCGACGGCACCGCCGAGGACCCGCGCGTGGCCGAGGCGTACGAGCGGCTCGCCCCCGCCGAGCGCGCCGCGCTGCACGATGCCCGGCGACTCGAACTGGCGGCGCCGGACGAGCGTTCGCTGAGCCTGGGCGCCCTGCTCTGGCACGCCGAGCACGGCTCGGACCCGTCCGGCCTGGGTGCCGAGCTGCTCCGCGAGGCGTGCAACTACTGCACCGACATGGGCTTCTACCACGCCGTCCTGGACTACGGGGAGCGCGGTGGCGCCCTGGTCACGCACGAGACCCACCCCCGGCACTGGTGGACCTTCCTCGCCAAACCGGCCAACGCCTTCGCCGGGCTGGGCCTGACCGACCGGATCCTGCCGATCTGGGAGCGGGCCCGCGCGCTGAGCACCGATCCGGAGATCCACCTGCAGTGCGCGTACGGCACGGCGATGCTCTACACCCGCTTCCTGGACGACGACCAGCGGGACCACCAGCTGGCGCGCGGCTGGATCAACACCGCGATCGCCTTCGCCACCCGGACACCGGACCCGAAGGAACGGGCCTTCCGGACCGCCTTCAACCGCAACGGGCTGGCCCTGATCGAGGTCCGCGAGGGGCGGCCGGAGGCGGCGCTGGCGCTGCTGGACGAGTGCGTCGCCCGCCTGGACGAGATCCTCGACCCGGGCGAACACGCCCTGCACCGCTCGGTGCTGGTCTACAACCGGGCCCAGGTGCACGGCGGGCTCGGCAGCCACGACGCGGCGGTGGCCGACTACAGCTCGGTGATCACCGTCGACCCCAACTACGCCGAGTACTACTTCGACCGGGGCATCGTGCTCCGGCGCACCGGCCGCGCGGCCGAGGCGCTGGCCGACTTCGACGAGGCGATCCGGCTCTCGCCCCCGTTCCCCGAGGCGTACTACAACCGCGCCGACGTCCGGGCCGAACTCGGCGACGTGAAGGGCGCGGTGCAGGACTTCGGCTACGTCATCGAACTCGACCCGGCCTTCGTCGACGCCTACCTCAACCGGGCCGGGCTGCTCACCGACCTCGGTGACCTGCCCGGTGCCCACCGGGACGTCGCGGCCGGGCTGGCCCTCGACCCGACCAACGCCCAACTGCTGACCGTTCAGGGCCAGTTGTACGCGGCGGAGGGCGAGAACGTGGCGGCGCACGCGGCGTGCTCGGCGGCCCTCGCAGCCGACCCGGAGTTCGCCCCGGCCTGGGCGCTGCGCGGTGAACTCGCCTACGAGGAAGGCGACCTGGCGGCGGCCGCCGCCGACCTGGAGCGGGCCGTCGGGCTGAGCGACGACCCGGGGCTGCGGTTCAACCTGTCGGTCGCCTACCAGGACGCGGGGCGGCACGCCGAGGCGCTCGGCCTGCTGGACGCCGTGCTGGCGGAGACCGACGACCCCTCGGCCCGGCTCCAGCGGGTCGGTTCGCTGCGGGCGTTGGGCCGCGAGGACGAGGCGCTGGCCGAGGCCAGGGCCGCCCTGGCGGCGGATCCGGAGCTCGAACTCACCGACGAGGTCCGGGAGCTGCTCCGGTAGTGCCCCGGCCGGTGGGCGCCGGACGACCCCGCCCGGGGGCGCGGGCGGGGTCGTCGGTGGGGCGGCCGGGTCAGTGCACCGTGCCCGCGTAGCGGCGGGTGAACCGGGTGCCGGTGGCGGCGGTCACCGTCACGTCGTAACGACCGTTGTCGAGCGGCCAGTTGACGGTGGCCTGCTTGTTCGCGGCCACCCACACGGTCTGCGGCTGACCGGCGAAGTCGTTCGGGGCCACGGTGAACGACACCTCCGTCCCGCCGTCGTTGTGCAGGTGCAGCGCGACCTTGTTGCGGTTGACCAGCGCCTCGACCGAGGGGACGGGGACGTCGTCCTGGCCGGCCCGGGTGACGGTGCCGGCGAACCGGCGGACGAAGCCGTCGGGGCCGTGCACGGTGAAGTCGTACCGGCCGTCGGTGGCGGCGGCGTCCCAGGTGTAGGTCCTGGTGGCGGCGGGCGCGACGGTGAACGGCGTTCCGGCGAAGGGGAAGACGATGTTCGGGTACACCGTGAAGGGGTAGCCGACGGTCCCCGTGTTGGTCAGGGTGCAGGTGACCTTGCCGGTGCTCCGGTCGACGGTGACCTCGGCGCCGGGGCCGTAGGGCAGCTTGCGGTGCGGCCGCTCGCCCGGCTCCTGGGGCGGGAGGGCCTGGCTGCCGGTGGCGGGCAGCTTGACGGCGGGCAGGCCCGCGTTGGCGTCGGCCGTGGCCATCAGGGCGGCGGTGTCGGGCAGCACCGGGATCGAGTAGTCGGGCTTGGCGAAGTCGAAGCAGCTGGTCAGGTCACCGCAGACGGTGCGGCGCCAGGCGGAGATGTTGGGTTCCTGGACCCCGGTCACCACCTCCAGGAAGCGCAGCACCGAAGTGTGGTCGAAGACTTGGGAGTTGACCCAGCCGCCGCGCGACCACGGGGAGGCGACCCAGAGCGGCACCCGGTTGCCCAGGCCGATGGCCCGGCCCTGGGTGAACTCCTCGGGGGTACCGGCCTCGGGGGTGGGCGGCACCATGTGGTCGAAGTAGCCGTCGTTCTCGTCGTACATGACCAGGAAGACGGTGTGCTTCCACACCTCGGGGTTGGACATCAGCGACTGCAGTGCGGTGTTGACCCAGTGGGCGCCGTAGGCCGGGCCGGCGTTGGGGTGCTCGCTGAAGAGGTACGGCGCGACCAGCCAGGAGACGGTGGGCAGGGTGCCGTCCTTGCAGTGGGCGTCGAAGGCGGCGGGGTCGAACTTGGTCATCGCGTTGATGTAACGCGGGTCGGTGGCGGGGAAGTTGTGGAACTGCTTGAAGTACGACAGCGCGTTGTCGTCGTAGTCGCCGGTCCGGTCGTCCTTGCTGGGGTTGTGGTAGACCCGCCAGCTCACCCCGGCGGCGTGCAGCCGCTCGGCGTAGGTGGTCCAGTCGGCCACCGGGTTGTCGGTGACCGGGGTGTTGTCGATCCATGGCCCGGTGGTGCCGTCCACCCCGGGGCCCGAGGTACCGGTCCACAGGTACAGGCGGTTGGGGTCGGTCGGGCCGGCCAGCGAGGTGAAGTAGGCGTCGCAGAGGGTGAACGCGTCGGCCAGCGCGTACTGGTAGGGGATGTCCTCGCGGTTGAAGTACCCCATCGCGCGCTCGCCCTTGGCGGCGATCCACTTGTTCATCGCGCCGTTGTTGATGGCCTGGTGCCCGGTGGCCCAGTCGTGCGCCAGGCCGCCCGCGTTCTGCGCGTTGTACTTGGTGGTGTCCATCCGGTACGGCAGCATCACACCGCCGTCGCTGCGCCCGGCATCGGGTTGGCGGAACACGTTGCCGCCGTCCGGGAACTGCAGCGCCTGCTTGTCGCCGAAGCCCCGGACACCGTTCAGGGTGCCGAAGTAGTGGTCGAAGGACCGGTTCTCCTGCATCAGGATCACCACGTGCTTCACGTCCGCCACGGTGCCCGGCCTGGGCTTGCCCTTGGCCTCGGCCTCGGTGGCGCCGGTCAGGCCGACCATGGTGGCCGCGCCTGCGGCGGCGGTGGCCGAGACGAAGGTACGGCGGCTGAGCTGGGGAGTCATCGGACGGCCTCTCAGAGCGTGAAGGTGGCGACGGCGGCGGCGGTGTCGGAGGGCCAGCCGTTGGCGGCCGCGCCGGGCTCCGGCTGGGGCCAGCCGGTGACCAGGGTGTGCGCTTCGACCAGGGTGAGCTTTCCGGCGAACTGCACCTGGTCGATCCGGTCCTGCGGCTCGGGCTTGCCACCGCGCAGGGTGCGGGTGACGGACCAGGTGTTGCCGGGGGAGGCGGCCGGGTCGGGGTGGGCCAGACGGTAGGCGTCGACCAGACCGGCGTTCTGCAGGGCCACCGTGACCGGCCAGTTGAGCGCCGGCACGCCGCCGTGCGCGGTGGCGGTGGCGGGCGTCCAGTCCAGGTGCGAGGGCGAGGCCAGCCCGGCGGCCAGGATCACCGGCTTGCGGGCGGCCAGGTCGGCCTTCACCAGCGCGGCCAGCGCGAGGGCCTGCTTCCCCCGGGCGGAGGCGTTCTCGCTCGCCAGGGTGGCCTCGGCGGTGCGCCCGTCCTGGACGGCGTACGGACCGTAGTCGGCCTCGTCCAGGTGGGCCGCCCAGAACCGCACGGTGCGGTTGCCCGGCAGCTGTACGGTGGCGCCGGCGGCGGGCAGTTCGGCGGTGGCGGCGGTGATCTCGGTCAGCGGGTACCGGCTGAGGATGCCCACGCTGCCGGCGCTCTGGTGGGCGTACCAGCCGAGCGCGTCGGCCAGCGCCTGGGCGGCGGTGCCCGCCGTCTCCTGCAGTGCGACCAGGTCCAGGCCCTGGGTGAGGATCAGCCGGAGCTGCTTCTCCAGCGCGTCCTCGACGCCCGCGCCGGCCTTGCAGAGGTTCAGGGTGGCGGTCTTGAGCTGCGGCTTGCGGGCGTTCACCGGCGCCTGGACGGTGATCGTGTCGGTGCTGCCCGCGGGGTCCTTGATCCCGACGGTCAGCACGGCGGGCCGGGACAGCGCCGCGTTCGGGGCGGTCCCGGTCACGGTGCCGTCGGAGCTGACGGACAGCCAGGAGTCGCCGCCGACCTTGCGGAACACCGGGGTGCCCGTGCCGTGCATCCACAGCCCGCCGAGCTTGATCCGGAAGGCGGCGGACGGGGCCACGGTGGTCGCGGTCAGGGCGTCGACGGCGCTGTGCGGGCGCGGGGCGACCGGTCGCGGGGTGAAGCCGAACGGCGCGCTCTGGGCCAGGATGCCGTAGCCGTCCTTGGCCAGCAGATAGGCGGTGTACGGGCCGTCGGTGAGCGCCGAGGTGTCCAGCTGGAGGTCGCCGGAGGCGGCCGGGGTGTACTTCCAGAGCAGCGAGGAGCCGGTCCCCGGCAGCCGGGCGCCGTCGTAGATGCCGACCCAGTTCTTGGCGTCGGGCACGTCGGTGGTCCAGCGGAAGGTGAGCTTGTCCCCCTCGTGCGGAGCGGGAGAGCTGGAGAGGACGAGGGAGGAACCTGTCGCCACGGGGGTCCTGTCCGCCGCGGCGGGCGTGCGCGGCTGAGTCGAGTTGGCTGTACAACCAGGCCAATTCAGTCGGGGCGCGGCGGACTGCGAATGAACGGAACGTGACGGGCGGTCGGGCTTCCCCGGAACTGTCCGAGGCCGGGCCGCCGTCGTGCAACGAAAAGGTTGCACGACGATCGATCGGCGTGCAATGATTTGGTTGCACTCAATGCCGGTACTTGAAGGAGTTTCCTCATGAGCGACGACATCATCGAGCGTGACACTCTGATCGACGCCTCGGTCGAGCGCGTCTGGTCGCTGGTGTCCGCCCCCGGCTTCTGGGTGGCCGACCCGGACAGCGTCCAAGGCACCACCGCGGTCGAGGGCGAGTCCATGCTGGCCAAGAACCCGGACCACGGCGACTTCCCGGTGCGCGTGGTGAAGGTCGAGCCGCAGACGTACCTCGCGTACCGCTGGGCCCCCGCCTCTCCGGGGCAGGAGCTGACCGAGGGCAACAGCACCCTGGTCGAGTTCACGCTGTCCCCCGAGGGCGACAAGACCCGCCTGACCGTGGTCGAGAGCGGTTTCGCCGCACTGGCCGTCTCCGACGAGGTGCGTGCCTCGACGATCGCGAACCTCACGGCCGGCTGGCCGCAGATCCTCGACATGGTGAAGACGCGCGTCGAGGAGCCGACTGTGTGAGGGCGGACCCCGACAGTGCGGTCGAGGAGGTCGGCAGTGTTCTGGTCGCCCTCGCCGACCCCACCCGTCGCCGACTGCTCGACCTCCTCGCCGCGCTCGGCGTGGCCACCGCGACGACGCTTGCCGGGCGGCTCCCCGTCTCCCGGCAGGCGGTCGTCAAGCACCTCTCCCTGCTGGACGCCGCCGGCCTCGTGGTCGGCAGTCGGGTCGGGCGTGAGGTGAGGTACTCGCTGCGGCCGACCGGCTTGGATGCCACCACGCGGTGGATGTCCTCGCTCGCCGCCGACTGGGACCGCCGGCTGGCGGCCATCAAGCGCGTCGCCGAGACGGTGGAGCGCGACTTCCCGTAGGACCCGGACCCACCCGACACCCTGATCCGCGGCACGGCGATCGCTGCTGCCGCGCAACCGGACTCATCCCTGAGGAGACTTGTCATGAGCATTCTGAAGCCTGGAAGCATGCTGCTCGGCACCACCCGGCCGGCCGAGCTGAGGGCCTGGTACGTCAAGGCGCTGGCCCCGGAGTTCACCGGCGAGGGCGCGATCGACCTGGGCGGCTTCCTGCTGGTCATCGACGGTCGCGACGACGTCGAGCCGAAGAACGACCAGCCCGGTCGCGTGATCGTCAACTTCCACGTCGAGGACTTCGCCGCCGTCGAGGCCCAGCTGAACGCGGCCGGGGTGGAGTGGGTCTCGATCGAGGACCGGGAGAAGGGCAAGTTCGGCACCTTCGCCGACCCCGACGGGAACTACCTCCAGATCATCGAGTGGAAGTGACCGCCTGACCCCGAACCCCCGTCGGTCGCCCCGTTGTTGAGACGACTCCTCGCACCACGACAAGAAGGAAGTGCGCACATGAGTACCCAACAGACGGCGCTGAGCCCGGGCAGGGCCAACCTGGCACTGGCCACGCTGTTCCTAGGAATGTTCGTGCTGGGCAGCGGTGAACTGCTCGTGGTCGGTGTACTGGACCGGGTGGCCGCCGACCTCCACGTGACCATCTCCGAAGCGGGCACCCTGGTCACGGTGTACGCGCTGGGCCTCGCCATCGGCGGTCCGATCCTGACCGCGCTGACCATCAAACTGGAGAAGAAGATCGTCCTGATCGGGTCGCTCGCGCTGTTCATCGCGTGCAACCTGGCCGCGGTGCTGACCTCCAGTTACGGTCTCTTCCTGGTGCTGCGCTTCTTCATCGGTGCGTCGCAGGGCCTGTTCATCGCGGGTGCGTTCATCGCGGCGATGACCGTGGTCCCGCCGGAGCGGATCGGCAAGGCGATCGGCATCGTCATCTCCGGTGTCGCGATGTCCGGGGCGCTCGGCGTGCCGCTGGGCACCCTGGTCGGCCAGACCCTCGGCTGGCGCGGCTCGTTCGTGGCGATCGTGGTCGGCGCCGTGCTCACCCTGGGCGGCACGGTGGCGCTGATCCCGGTCGTCCCGCCGGCCGGTGCCGGTGCGGCCCACCAAGCCAGGTACGCGTTCGCCCCCCGGGTGCTCGCGGTGCTGTTCCTCAACTTCATCGTGTTCTCCTCGGTGTTCGCGACGCTGACCTACCTGGTGCCGTTCCTGCAGCGGGTCACCGGCATCTCCGGCGGCGTGCTGAGCGTGTTCCTGCTCGCCTACGGCGCGGCCACCGCGGTGGGCTCGTTCGGCGGCGGCAAGTTCGCCGACCGGAACGCCCAACTCACCCTGATCATCGGCTCGGTCGGCATCGCGGCCTCCCTGCTGGTGCTCTACTTCGTCGGCTCGATCGCCTGGCTCGTGGCGCTCGCGCTGCTCGCCTGGGGCCTGTCCTTCTACAGCATCGTGCCCTCGCTGCAGGTGCGGGTGATCAGCTTGGCCGGCCCTGGTGGCCAGCTCGCCCAGTCGCTGCCGGTCTCCGCGGCCAACGTCGGCATCGCGTTCGGCGCCCTGGCCGGCGGGTTCGCGATCGACAACCACAGCGCCTCCGCCCCCGTGATCACCGGTCTGATCCTCGGCGTGGTCACCATCGCGGTCGCCTGGGGGACCAGCTACCTGAAGCCGCCGGTGGTCGACGAGTCGTCACCGGCCGCCGTCCAGTCGGTGCCCGAGCCCGCGTAACCGTCCGTCGGACCACTCCCCGCAGCTTTCGGAAGCACGGTGGTGACCACCCGGTCCCGTCACCACCGTGCTTCCGAAACGCATGTCCGGCCGCCCGGGGAGGTGGGCAAGGAAGGAGTAGTGACGGCCCTGACTGCGGTGGGAGCTTTGGGACATCCCCACTTCACCGACAGAAAAGGTGTGCCATGAACGACTCGCAGGCGGCACCGGGTCAAGGCCCGACCACCGAGGTGACCCACCGGTTCGTGGAGACCAACGGCATCCGGATGCACATCGCCGAGCAGGGCGAAGGACCGCTGGTCGTGCTGCTGCACGGCTTCCCCGAGACCTGGTACTCCTGGCGCCACCAGTTCGCCGCGCTCGCGGCGGCCGGCTACCACGTGGTCGCCCCCGACCAGCGCGGCTACGGTCGGACCGACCGCCCCGAGGCGGTCGAGCAGTACTCCCAGCTGCACCTGGTCGGCGACGTCGTCGGTCTGATCGACGCGCTCGGCGAGGAGCAGGCCGTCCTGGTCGGCCACGACTGGGGCTCGCCGGTCGCCTGGAACACCGCACTGCTGCGCCCCGACCGGGTCCGCGGCATTGCCGCGCTGGGCCTGCCGTACCTGCCGCGCGGCCCGGTGAGCGCGCTGGCCGGGATGACCCAGGGGCTCGGCCCCGGCTTCTACATGAACCAGCTGCAGCAGCCCGGTGTGGCCGACGCCGAACTGGCCCGGGACCCGCGAGCCGGCCTGCTCCGGGTCTTCCGGTGGGGCTTCGGCGACTCGCCGCAGGCCGAGGCGCCCACCCTGCCGCTGGTGCCCGAGGGCGGCAGCTTCGCCGACCTGCTGCCCGAGGCGGGCGCACTGCCCGACTGGCTGACCGAGGCCGATCTCGACGTCTACGCGGCGGACTTCGCCCGGACCGGGTTCACCGGCGGCCTGAACTGGTGGCGGACGATGGAGCTGAGCTGGGAGCTCACCGCGCCCTGGCAGGGCGCGCCGATGACGACCCCGGCGGTGTACCTGTACGGCGAGCGCGACGGCAGCGTCCAACTCCCGGGCCTGGACCAGCTGATCGCCAACCTCCAGGTGTTCGTACCGAACCTGACCCGCACGGTGGTGCTGCCCGGGGTCGGGCACTGGACCCAGCAGGAGCGCCCGGACGAGGTCACCGCCGAACTGCTGAAGTTCCTCGGCGGGCTCTGACCCTTCGGCGCCGGAAGTCCCGTACCCGGACCGGCCATTGGTCCGCTCCGTACGGCGACCGCGCATTCCCCCGTGCGTTCTCCCGGGTATTCCCCGCACACCGGGAATCAGGGCCTCCGGGCTCGGCAATGTGGGAGAAGCCCCCGGCCGGGGCGCCCTGCCAGAGTCGTTCCCAGCCGACGGTGAATCGCCGCCCAGCCGGACAGCAGGGGAGACCTGCGACACGATTCCGCGCGGATACCGCCGATTCCGGCGGGGTTCCACTCCACTTTCCTTTCCCTGTCATCGAATTGAGGAGCACAGATGACGATCAACGAGGCGACACCGCAGGCCGAGCTCGTCGGCCGGGCCACGGAGCTGGTCGAGGTGATCCGGAAGCACATCCCGTGGCAGGAGGAGCACCGGGTCCTGCACGACGAGGTGCTGCAGGCGATCACCGACGCCGGGATCATGAAGATGCGGGTGCCGGTGCGCTACGGCGGCGCCGAGTCCGACGTGCGGACCGTGTCCGCCGTGATCTCCGAACTCGCCCGGGGCGACGGCGCCGTCGGATGGACCATCAGCACGTTCACGATGGGCTCCTGGCTGGCCGGCCTGTTCCCGGACGAGGTGCAGGACGAGATCTTCGCCGACCCGGGCGTCCGGATCTGCGGCGGCGTCAACCCGTCGGGCATCGCCACCCCGACCGACGGCGGCGTGATCCTGAACGGCCGGTGGCACTTCGTCTCCGGTGCGCCGCACAGTCAGTGGGACATGCACTCGGTGCTGCTGGCCACCGAGGACGGCGGGTTCGCCCCGGCCACCATCGCGGTGCCGATGGCGGACCTGACCATCGTCGACGACTGGCACACCGCCGGTCTGCGGGCCACCGGCAGCGTGACCACCATCGCGAAGGACCTGTTCGTCCCGCAGGCCCGCGTGCTGCCGATGATCCCCGTGATGATGCACGGTGAGCACCTCTCGAAGCAGAACGCGGACTCGCTCACCTGGAAGCTCCCGTTCGTGCCGCACGCCACCGCGGTGACCAGCTCGTCGGCCATCGGCATGGCGAAGGCGGCCCGGGAGGCGTTCTTCGAGAAGCTGCCGAGCCGCAAGATCGCCTACACCCACTACGAGCACCAGGCCGAGGCCCCGCTCACCCACCTCCAGGTGGCCGAGGCGGCGATGAAGATCGACGAGGCCGAGTTCCACGTCCGCCGCGCCGCCGAGCGCCTGGACACCAAGGTGCGGGCCGGCGAGCAGTGGTCGCTGGAGGAGCGCGCCCTCTCGAAGATGGACGCGGCGATGGGCTGTCTGCGGGCCAAGGAGGCGGTGGACGTGCTCAACACCGCCAGCGGCGGCTCGTCCATCTACTCCGACCAGCCGATGCAGCGGATCGAGCGCGACATCCAGGCGCTCAACCTGAACGGTGTCCTGCACCCGAACACGGTCGCGGAGACCTACGGCCGGATCCTGTGCGGCCTGGAGCCGAACACCGACCTCCTGTAGGCCACGGACCGACCTCCAGGTCAGGTGGCCGGGGCCGGCGCCCCGGCCACCCGACCGGACCTCCCCGACGAAAGGCGGCAGGCCCGTGCAACCGTTCCGGACAGACATCCCCCAGGCCGATCTCGACGACCTGCACCGGAGACTGGAGAACACCAGGTGGCCGGACGAGGTGGCGGGCGCCGGCTGGTCACGAGGTGTCCCGGTCGACTACCTGAAGGAGCTCGCGGAGTACTGGCGCACCGGCTTCGACTGGCGGGCGGTGGAGTCCCGGATCAACCGGTACCCGCAGTTCACCACCGAGATCGACGGCGCGAACATCCACTTCCTGCACGTCAGGTCGCCCGAACCGACTGCCAGGCCGCTGCTGATCACCCACGGCTGGCCCAGCACCTTCGTCGAATTCCTGGACGTGATCGGCCCGTTGACCGATCCCCGGGCGCACGGCGGTGACCCGGCGGACGCGTTCCACCTGGTGATCCCGACCATCCCCGGCTTCGGCTTCTCCGGCCCGGTCCGGGAGGCCGGCTGGGACCACTACCGGGTGGCCCGGGCCTGGAAGGAGCTGATGGCCCGGCTGGACTACCGGCGCTACGTGGTGCAGGGCGGCGACTGGGGCATGATGGTGTCGCTGGAACTGTGCCTGGCCGACCCCGAGCACGTGGCGGGCGTGCACGTGAACTCGCTGGTCACCTTCCCGCCGGAGGACCCGGCCGAGCTGGCCGACCTCGACCGGGCGGAGCTGGCACGGCTCGGCAGGCTGGGGCACTTCGACCGGGAGCTGTCGGCACACCTGAAGCTGCTGGCCACCCGCCCGCAGACGGTGGCCTACGGCCTCACCGACTCCCCGGTCGGCCAACTCGCCTGGATCATGGAGAAGTACCGCGAGTGGACCGACTCCGACCAGGTGCCGGAGGACGCGATCGACCGCGACCTGATGCTGGCCAACGTCACCGTCTTCTGGCTGACCGCGACGGCGGGCTCCTCGGCCCAGCTGTACTACGAGTCGCTGGACCGCACCCTTCCGAACATCGCCGCCCGGCTGGGCGGGCCCTGGGAGTTGACGATGCCGGCCGGCGTCGCGGTCTTCCCGCACGACGCCGCGCTCCCGCTCCGCCGGTTCGCCGACCGGGTGCTGCCGACCATCACGCACTGGTCGGAGTTCGACCGCGGTGGCCACTTCCCCGCGATGGAGGAGCCCGACCTGTACGTGGGGGACCTCCGGGCGTTCGCCCGCACGCTCTGGAAGGACTGAACCACCGAGGACCGTTGCGCACGTGAAGCAGGGCCCGGGTCGGCAGACCCGGGCCCTGCTTCACGTTCCTGATCTCAGATCAGGTGCGTGCCGGGCTCCAGCCCGCAGAGCACCCGCCCGTACAGCTCCAGGTTGGTGTCCGGGTGCAGGACGCCGTGCAGGCTGATGGTCTGGATGTCGCGCTCGATCCGCTGCATCGGCTGGTCGGAGTAGATGGACGAGCCGCCGCTGGCGGTGTTGAGCACGTCCACCGCCTCCTTGGCCCGCCGGGTGGCCGCGCCCATCTCCATCCGGGCCAGGGCGCGTTCCTCGATCGACCAGTCCTCGCCGTGGCGGACCTTGTCGTCCACCTGCTCGGCGGCGCGGCGGACGTGGAACTCGGCCTCGTCGATCTTCATCGCCGCCTCGGCCACCTGGAGGTGGGTGAGCGGGGCCTCGGCCTGGTGCTCGTAGTGGGTGTAGGCGATCTTGCGGCTCGGCAGCTTCTCGAAGAACGCCTCCCGGGCCGCCTTCGCCAGGCCCAGCGGCACGGCGGCGGCACCGGCGGCGGTGATCGGCGAGAACGGCGCCTGCCACATCAGGGACCCGGCGTTCAGCTCGGAGCGGTGCCGGTTCTGCAGCACCAGGGGGATCATCGGCAGGATCCGCCCTTCCGGGACGAACAGGTCCTCCGCCACGGTCGTCACGCTGCCGGTGCCGCGCAGGCCCACGGTGTGCCAGTCGTCGACGACGGTCAGCTCCGCCGTCGGCACGGCGAGCATCACGGGGGTGAACTCCCCGTCCGGGCCGGCCAGTACGGCCGAGTGGACGAACCACTGGCTGTGCAGCACCCCGGTGCTGAACGGCCAGCGCCCGTTCAGCACCACCCCGCCCTCGGTCGGCACGGCCACGCCGTTCGGGCTGACGCTGCTGCCGATCCGGACGTCGGGGTCGGCGAAGATCTCGTCCTGTACCTGGTCCGGGAGCAGCCCGGCCAGCCAGGAGCTGATCGTCATCGTGCTCACCGTCCAGCCCACCGAGCCGTCGCCCCGGGCGAGTTCGGAGATCACCTCGCACACCGTCCGGACGTCCGACTCGAAGCCGCCGTACCGGGCCGGTACCCGCATCTTCATCAGCCCGGCCTCGGCCACCCCCCGGAGCACCTCCGGGTGCAGCGCCCGGTGCTCCTCCTGCCAGGCCGCGTGCCTGCGGATCAGGGGGACCAACTCGGTTGCCCGGCGGACGAGCTGAGCGCTCGTCGGCGCCTCGATGGTCGTCATCTGTGCTCCTCGAAATACGATGGCAGAGACACGAAAATAGGTCGGCCCTCATTCGGCGCAGCGCCGATTCTGCATGGCCGCAGTCACTCTGACACGGGCCGGCAGCCGGGAACTTCTCCCACGTTGCCAGGCCCGGCGGACGGGAAAGGGCGGTCCACCGGAATGCCCTCCCGGCAATTCGCCGGCCGGTGGACGATTTCCCGTCCGTGTACGGTCTTCGTACCCCCTGGTGTCCTGCGGGCGGACCGCCGGGAACCCGACCGGAGCCGACGCGGCTTCGCACGCCGCCCGGTACGATGCCCCGTCGCCCTGCCGTCACCTCTCCTGGAAGGACCCGGTCCTGAACCCGCTGTTCGCCGAGATCCTGTCGGTCACATTGCTCCTCGTCGTCCTGGGCTGTGCGGTCGTGCGGCCGTGGGGCTGGCCCGAGGCGGTGGCCGCCGTGCCGGCCGCCGGTCTGGTGATCGTCACCGGTGCCATCCCGCTGGAGCACGCCCGGGCGGAGGCGGAGCGGTTGGGGCCGGTGATCGGCTTCCTCGCGGCGGTGCTGGTCCTCGCCCAACTCTGCGACGACGAAGGGCTGTTCCAGGCCTGCGGGGCGTGGATGGCCCGGACGGCGGCGGGCCGGCCCGGACGGCTGCTGGTGCAGGTGTTCGCGGTCGCCTCGGTGATCACGGCGGTGCTCAGCCTGGACGCCACCGTGGTGCTGCTCACCCCGGTGGTGTTCGCCACCGCCGCCCGGCTGGGGGCCCGGCCGAAGCCGCACGTCTACGCCTGCACGCACCTGTCGAACAGCGCCTCGCTGCTGCTGCCGGTCTCCAACCTGACCAACCTGCTGGCGTTCGCGGCCAGCGGGTTGAGCTTCACCCGGTTCGCGGCGCTGATGGCGCTGCCGTGGCTGGTGGCGATCGGCGTCGAGTACCTGGTCCTCCGCCGGTTCTTCGCCGCCGACCTGGCCGCCGGGGCCGAGGCCCCGCCCGCCACCGGGGCTCCCGAGCTGCCGCTGTTCGCCCTGGTCACCGTGGCGGGCACGCTCGCGGGTTTCGTCGTCGCCTCCGCGGTCGGCATCAGCCCGGCGTGGGCGGCGCTGGCCGGGGCCCTGGTGCTCGCCGCCCGTGCCCTGGCCCAGCGCCGGACCGGTCCGGTGGCGATCGTCCGCGCCGCGAGCCTGCCGTTCCTCGCCTTCGTCCTGGGGTTGGGGATCGTGGTCCGCGCGGTGGTCGACAACGGGCTCGCCGACGCGCTCGGACACGTCGTACCGGACGGTGACGGCCTGTTGGCGCTGCTCGGGCTCGCGGCGCTGGCCGCCCTGCTGGCGAACCTGATCAACAACCTGCCCGCCGTGCTGGTGCTGCTCCCGCTCGCCGCCCCGGCCGGGTCGGGCGCGGTGCTCGCGGTGCTGCTCGGGGTGAACATCGGACCGAACCTCACCTACGCCGGATCGCTGGCCACACTGCTGTGGCGACGGATCGTGCGCGAGCACGGCGCCGAGGTGGACCTCGGGGAGTACAGCCGGCTGGGACTGCTGACCGTGCCCGCCTCGCTGCTCCTGACGGTGGCGGCGCTGTGGGGGTCCCTCCAGGTGATCGGCGGCTAGGGCCGGTCCGACGCACCGCGAGCCGCCGGAGTGATGCGCGTCACTGTCCGGGCGGCCCGGGGCGGGCGTGCGCGATCATGATCGGTATGGACGCTCGCTTCGTTGGTATCCCCGAGCTGGTCGAGGCCCCGTCGGTGGCGGTGGTGGTCGACGTCATGCGGGCATTCACCGTGGCGGCCTGGGCCTTCGCCCAGGGCGCGGAGAAGATCGTGCTCGCCGGGTCGCTGGACGAGGCCCTGGCGCTCAAGGAGCAGCACCCGGACTGGGTGGCGCTCAAGGACGGCCCGGCCGCCCCCGGGTTCGACCTGGTCAACTCGCCGGGCCTGCTGCGGTCGGTCGACCTCGGCGGGCGGACCGTGGTGCAGAAGACCACGGCGGGCACGGTCGGCGCGCTCGCGGTCAAGGACGCGTCGCTGGTGCTGTGCGCAAGCTTCGTGGTGGCGGAGGCGACGGCGCGGGTCCTGCGCGGGAGTGACGCGGTCACCTTCGTGGTCACCGGCGAGGACGGGCAGGCCGACGAGGATCTGGCGTGCGCCCAGTACATCGCCCGGCGGGCCACCGGAGACGGGACGGACGCCGCCGGCTTCGTCCGCCGCGCCGCCGGGTCGCGGGCCGCCACCGAACTGGCGGAAGGGGTGCGGGAGGGAGTGCACCCCGACGACGTCGCGCTCTGCCTCGAGGTCGACCGGTTCCCCTTCGCGATGGTGGCGACCTCGGAGGGCCCGCTGATGGTCCTGCGTCCACGCACGGTCCCTCCGGTGACCGAGGATTCCGCCGCAGCGACCCGGGCCGGCCGCCCGGCCTCCTGAGCCCGTCCGGGTGATCCGGCCAACCGGAGTCCGTGTCAGGTGATATGACGGTGCGGAGCCTGGAGGTGGTCCCCTGATGACCCGGTACTGCGTCGACCCTGCGCGACTCGAACTGATCGCCACCTGGGGGAGCGGGACCGGCGATCTGGCCACCCGTATCGCCGTCCTCCCGGCCGGGACCGATACGGGGGCACTCACCCGACTGGCCAGCGTGCTCACCCAGTTGTCGGCGGCGGCCTGGCACACCTACACCCACCCCGCCAGCGCCACCGAGTCGTTGGAGCCCAACAGCGAGGGGTGGCGCAGGGAGCAGGAGCGCAAGGCGTTCGACGAGGTCGCCCATGCCGTGGCGGATCCGAACGTCCCGCAGGGCGGTTCGATGGTGGTCGCCTACAGCCCGCTGGTGGAGAACGCCAACCGGGTCGGTCGGGCCCTCCTCGCCCTGGGCGTACCGGAGTTGACCGAGGCGGTCCGCGCCGAGACCGTACTGGAGCTGGCGGCGGTGGAGGCGGCCGAGCTCGGCGACCTGACCGGCCGGGCCCAGCAGGCGGTGCTGCTCAGCCGCGAGGGCGCCTCCCCGGCGCAGGTCGCGGCCGCCGACCGCCTGCTGGAGCGGGACCCGTTCGGCCCGGCCGCGCTGTTCTGCGACGTCGACCCGACGGCGGCGGCGGTCGCGGCGGCGCACTGGCTGCTGGCGGCGGCGGAGGTCGCCTCGGGAGTCTCCGGGCACGCGCCGACCGCGGTCGTCCAGGAGGCGGACGACATCGAGTCGTTGGCGCACGAGACACCGACGCTGGTCCTGGAACTTCTGGACGAGGGCGCCTCCCCCTACGACGCGGTCACCGGTCTGGTTCGGCACGCCATGCGCGTCGCCGACGGCATCCTGCCCGACCCCGACGCCTTCCGCGAGCAGCTGGAGGAGGCGCAGGAGATGCTCGCCGAGTACGGCGACGACGAGGAGGAGATGGAGCTGGCGGGCCTGCGGATCACCCCGCTCGATCCCCAACGACCCGCCCGCGACCTGCTCGAAGACCTCCTCGCGGGCATCCAGGGCTGCTGGCTCCTGCACGACCAGTACGTCGAATCCGATGAGGAGGACGACGAGGAGGGGGACGAGCAGACCGGCTCGGACTCGGACGACCAGCGGGCCGAACGGCGGCAGGACCTCAGCCGCGAAGCCTTCGCCGCCCTGGTCCGCGCCACCGCGGCCCGGCACCGCGACCGCCTCATCTGACGTGGCTCACGGCTTCGGCAGGGTGTCCACGAAGTCGGTGCCGGCGCCGTAGAAGCCGTCCACGGTCTTCTGGACGTCCGCGTAGGAGACGGCCGCGGCGTCCTTGTAGTAGAACCAGTTGATCTTCAGGTTCCAGGTCCGCTGTCCGCCGAGGGACGGCAGCAGGTCGACGAACCAGTTGCTGAAGTGGACGTCCATCTTCTCGCGCGGCACGTACTTGCCGGTGCTGGTGAACAGCTCCTTGCCGTCGATGGAGTAGGTGGCCTTCCCGTCCACGGCGGTGACCATCATGATGTGCCAGCCCTCGAAGTGCTGCTTGTGCGGCTTGGTCACCCGGTCCGCCGGATCGGCCTTGAACCAGCTGGTGGTGTCGAGCTGCGGACCCGGCGTGCCCCAGCCGCCGTTCGGCATGTACTCGTAGTCGAGCTCGCTGTAGTTCGCCGAGTCGTCCGCGGGGGAGATCGGGAAGTAGGACTGGACGACGTGGTCGCCGTTCTTGCCGCCGGCCGGCTTGTCGCTGAGGTAGACCCGGGCGGCGAAGGTGCCGTTGAAGAGCTTGCTGCCGGTGCTCTGGATCTCGACCTGCTTGGTGCCCTTCTGGGTGCCGTCGGTGGACGCCTGCAGCTGCAGGGTCCGGCCGCCCTGGGCGGTGGTGTCGGCGGGGAAGCTCGCGCCGGAGTCGGACCAGGAGTCCTTGATCCCGGGGCCGCCCTCGCCGGTGCGGATCTCCCAGCCGTGCGCGGTGAGCGCGGGGTCGGTGGGACCGGTGTAGCGGAAGCTGTCGAACAGGGTCCCCGGCGGGCCGGTCGGGGTCGGCGAGGCGCTGGTCGCGGACCCGCTCTTCGCCGTCGCGGCGGGGCCGTCGCCGCCACCGGCCGCCGGACCGCTCGAACAGGCGGCGAGCACGCCCAGCAGGACCGGGAGGGTCAGCACGCTCCACGCGCGGTGACGACGGGTGCGGCGGGGCTGACTCACGCGGGCTCCTCGGGGCGTACCGATCACACCTGCGCACTGATCGGATGAGGGGGTCATCCTAACGGGGGCCCGCAGACCCCTCCGGCCCGCAGGCGCCTTCGGCGTGCGTCCGTCCGGCACGCGTCCCGCCGCATCCGGAGGGGCGGAGTCCGAGGTCAACGGCACGCATGCCTACTTTCCGGTACCCGCCCACCGGCGTTGCGATCCGATTACAACCCCTCGCCAGATCAGGCCAAATCCCCCCATCGAACCCAATTCGATCCAGGTGGTGCACTAGCGTTCGCTCTACGCTCACGCGGTCTACGTACCCTGCCTGAAAGGCGTCGCAAGGTGCGCCCAGTCACCACCCCCATCGAACCCGGATCGGCGTACCCACCGGTGCCTGACGTGCACGAATCAAGTCTGGAAGAGGCCGCTCCGGCACCGGTGTTCGTGTCCCGGTCGGGTCTGCGCGGTCGGCTGCTGCGGGGCTTCGGCTGGCCGGTCTCGGTGGTCGGCGCACTCCTGGCGGTCGTCATGGCCAGCAGCCTGGTCGGCATGCAGGCGGACGCCCCGGCGATGGGGATACCCGTGCAGTCGCCCGCACAGTCACCCACCCCCGAGGCGTCGCCGTCACCGGTTCCGTCGCCCACCCCGTCACCTTCACCGTCGGCGCCGTCCAAGACGCCGCCGCGCTCCGCGACCCCCTCGACGAAGACCACGTCGAAGCCGACGACCACCGCGCCGCGTGGCGCGACGCCTTCGGGCCAGTCGACCAAGCACCCCTGAACCGCCGCACCACCCATCTCCAGGAGCGCCATTGTCCCGCCATCAGCGCCGCCGGCAGTCCCCGCGCAGGCCGCGCCGACTGGCCGCGCCTCCGTTGCGCTTCTTCATGCCACTGTCCCTGCTGGCGTGCCTGCTCGCGCTCCTGGTCCTGCGCGGACTGGCGACCAACGAGGTGTTCCACGACACCCGGGTCGCCGACTCGGCCGACAAGACGATCGTGCCGGAGAACCTGCTCACGGGCGGCCCGATCATCGACGCGCGCGGCAGCAACAACGACCACCCGGTGAGCTACAGCATCCCGGACCGCACCGTGGTCCTGAGCTTCGACGACGGCCCCTCGGACGAGTGGACCCCGCAGATCCTGGAGATCCTCGAGTCCCGCAAGGTCCGCGCCGACTTCTTCGTGACCGGCGCCATGACCGCCCGTCACCCGGATCTGATCCGGAGGATCGTGGCGGACGGCCACGAGATCGGCCTGCACAGCTTCACCCACCCCGACTTCGCCTTCCAGTCGCACGCCCGGATCAGCTGGGAGATGGCCCAGACCCAGCTGGCGCTGGCCGGTGTCGCCGGGGTGCACAGCTCGCTGTTCCGCCCGCCGTACTCCTCCAACTCGGCCGCCCTGGACGACTGGAGCTACCCGGTGATCCAGTACCTGGGTGCCCGCGGCTACGTCACCGCATTCATCGACCACGACACCGACGACTGGAAGCGTCCGGGGGTGGACGCCATCGTCAACGAGGCGGTGCCGGCCATCCCCGGCGCGGGCGAGCTGATCCTGCTGCACGACGCCGGTGGCGACCGCTCCCAGACCGTTCAGGCGCTCGGCGTGCTCATCGACAAGCTGCAGGCCGACGGCTACCGCTTCACCACCATCTCCGAGGCGCTCGGCGCCGGCAGTGCCACCACGCCGGTGAGCGGCTTCCAGCTGTGGGCGGGCAAGGGCTACATCTGGGCCACCCAGCTGTCCCTGCACACCCTGCCGGTGCTGATCGGGCTGTTGGCCGTGGTCGGCTTCCTGAACTTCGGCCGGTTCGCGCTGATGCTGGTCCTCGCGCCGATCCACGCCCGCCGCTCCCGGCGGCAGGACCTCTGGGGCGAGCCCGTCACCCGTCCGGTCACCGTGCTCGTGCCGGCCTACAACGAGCGCGAGTGCATCGCCAACACCCTCAACTCGCTGGCCGCCAGCGACTACCCGATCGAGGTCATCGTCATCGACGACGGCTCCTCGGACGGCACCGCGGACATCGTCGAGGAGATGAACCTCCCGTTCGTCCGGCTGATCCGCAAGGTCAACGGCGGCAAGTCCAGTGCCCTCAACGTCGGCATCGCGGCGGCCTCGCACGACATCGTCGTGATGATGGACGGCGACACCGTCTTCGAGCCGTCCACCGTGCGCGAACTGGTCCAGCCCTTCGGCGACCCGGCGATCGGCGCGGTCTCCGGCAACGCCAAGGTCGGCAACCGCGACACCCTGATCGGGGCCTGGCAGCACATCGAGTACGTCCTCGGCCACAACCTGGACCGCCGGATGTACGACATGCTCGGCATCATCCCGACCATCCCCGGCGCGGTCGGCGCCTTCCGCAAGGAGGCCCTGGACGCCGTCGGCGGGATGAGCGACGACACCCTCGCCGAGGACACCGACATCACCATGGCGGTGCTCAGCGAAGGCTGGCGGATCGTCTACGCCGAGCGCGCCCGCGCCTGGACGGAGGCCCCCGCCAGCCTCCAGCAGCTCTGGTCCCAGCGGTACCGCTGGAGCTACGGCTCGATGCAGGCGATGTGGAAGCACCGCCGCACCGTCGTCGCCCGTGGGCCGGCCGGGCGGTTCGGCCGTCGCGGCCTGCCGCTCGTCGTGCTGTTCGGCGTGGTCGCCCCGCTGCTGGCCCCGCTGGTCGACATCTTCCTGATCTACGGCGTGCTGTTCGCGGACGCCGGGCTGACCCTCACCAGCTTCGGCGGCTTCCTGGCGGTCCAGGGCGTGCTGTCCTGGTACGCCTTCCGGCTCGACCACGAGAAGCCCTGGCACCTGATCAGCCTGCCGACCCAGCAACTGGTCTACCGGCAGCTGATGTACATCGTCCTGCTGCAGTCCGCCATCACCGCGCTGACCGGCGGCCGACTGCGCTGGCAGAAGCTCCGGCGCACCGGCGAGGTCTCCGCGCCGGTGGAGGCGTGACCGTTCCCCCGGATCCTGGCCGCACCGAGGGCGTACGCGCCTGAGTGGTGACGGCCAGGACCGGGGTGGCCGTGAGCGTGGCCGGAGCGACCGGGCTCACCGACAGGGGCAGGCTCACGGCTCCTGGTCCCAGCGCCTCCGCCGAACCGCCGGGACCGCCAGTACCACCGCACCGGCGACCAGTTGCCACAGCGCGCCGAAGCCCAGCACACCCGCCGTGCCGACCTGGTCCGCCAGCGGCCCGGACGCCGCCAGCCCGAGGGGCCCGAGTACGAACGCGCCCAGGCCGCCGAACGCGCTGACCCTGGCGAGGGTTTCCGCCGGTACCCAGCGCTGCAGCGTGGTGCTGTACAACGTGCCGCAGACCGCCGATCCGGCCCCCGCCACCAGGGCCGCCCCGGCCACCGGCAGCACCGATGCCTGTGCCGCCAGGGCGGCTGAAGGAAGCGTCCAGCCGAGCGTCGCCACCGTCGCCACCGCCAGTGGCCGGCCCGGACGCCGCCCGAGCATCAGCAGGCCGCCCAGGACCGCCCCGGCCCCGTACACCGCCATCACCAGCCCCCAGCCGCGCGCCCCGCCGAGTCCCCGTTGTGCGGTCAGCGGGCCGAGCACCAGGAACGGCGCCCAGACGAGGAGGTTGAACAGTCCCATGTGCACGGTCGTGATCCACAGCCAGGGGCGCGAGCGGAACTCCGACCATCCCTCGTGCAGATCGGTGAGCATCGACCCGTCACTCCGCTTCCGCTCCTGCGGTGGCAGCGACAACCGGGCCAGCGAGAATGCCCCGATGCCGTACGTGACGGCATCGACCAGCAGCACCGTGGCCGGGCCGTACACCGCCGTGACCACCCCCGCGGTCGCCGGACCGGCCACCATGGCCAGCGAACGAGCCAGCCCCACAAGGGTGTTGGCGTCCGCGAGCCGGGGACCCGCTCGAACCATCGCGGGCACCAGTGATCCCATCGCGGGCATCGACACCCCCTCGCCGAGCCCCCAGAGGGCGACCAGCGCAACCATCACCCAGACCGACGCGTGCCCCCACAGCAGCGCTGCGGCGAACACGGCCTGTACGCCGCAGCGCAGCACGTCCGCGGCCAGCATCACCCGTCGGCCGCCCAGCCGATCCGCGATCACCCCGCCGGCCAACAGGACCAGCACGATCGGCAGGATCCGGGCCGACATGACCCAGCCGAGCCCGCTACCACCGCCACCGGCGCCCAGAACCGCGAAGGCCACCGCCACCGGTGCCATCGAGGAGCCGAGGAGCGAAGTCGCGTAACCGACGAAGAACCACCTGAAATCGCGCTCGCCCAGCACGGCCAGACGGTCCGTCAACCTTGTCGACGCCGCCTCACCGGGCTCGGGTGCGCGATGCGCATCCACTGCCATGGGCGGCAGTCTGCCTCCGTCGGACGGCCTGGCGGAAGGGCTTTCGGCGGAAAGATTGAGTCTTCCATGCTCAATTCTTCCCGACGGCCAACTGTCGCAGTAAATGGCGCCATACCCCCTATGTGGCCTGCTATTTACTGCGCTTCAACGCTATTCTTCGCAGGTGATCCCGGTCGAATTTACTGCGGAAAGAAGGCCCCATGTCGAGCACGCAGCCCGTCGAGTACGCAGTCGCCGTCGAGCGGTATCTCGCGGCCTCGCACCTGAGCACCGGGTCCCTGCGCGTCTACCGGATCGCCCTCGCCACCTGGGCCTGGGCGCTCGCCGACCGCAGTGCCCCCGTCGGCCCTGACCGGCGCCGCGCGCGGCCCCCCGTCCTCCCGCTCGCGCTGCTCGACCACCCGGACGCCGCCGGACGCTTCCGGGGCGCCGTCGCCCGCCGCGCAGCCGACGCCGATCCCCGCACGCTCAACCGGGAACTCTCCATCCTGCGCGCGGCCGTCACCTGGTGGCGCACCCAGGGTTGGATCGACACCGACCCCACCACCGACCTGCGCCCCCTCCCGCTCCCCGCGTCCGGCTCCGGTCCCCTCACCCCCGAGGACCTGCGAACCCTCTTCGCCATCCGCGCCCCGCTCCGCGAACAGACCCTCTGGCACCTGCTCCACGAAAGCCACGCGCCCATCGAAACGGTCCTCGCCCTCGACGCCGACGACCTCGACCTGATCCACCGTCGGACCCGCCCCTCCGCCGGTGCCGACCTCCGGTGGCAAGCCGGCACCGCTCGCCTTCTCCCTCTCCACCTCGTCGGCCGCACCGCAGGACCGCTCTTCCTCACCGACCGCCGCGCCCCCGCCAACACCCCAGCCCCCGACCGCTGCCCCCACACCGGCCGCGCCCGCCTCTCCTACCGCCGCGCCGCCGAACTCTCCACCGCCTGCACCCGCCACCCCGACTGGACCCTGCGCCGACTGCGCACCGGCACCGACAGTGTCCGCCCGGCGACTTGAGCCGCCCGCGAAGCCGGGACGGCACCGTGGTCCGTTCGGCCTACGGCCCCACCACTTCCCGGTGCAGCCATTCGACGGCGCAGGTGGCCCTGCGCTTCCCGTCCGTCGACCAGCGCCTGTCCGACGGCACCCCCGTGACCGGCGTGCCGAGCCACTGGCGGTGGTCGGCACGCCATTTCGCGCACAGCTCGTCCGCCTGGCGGTGCAGCGCGGCCGAGCCGGGGGAGTTGCTGCTCCCGGTCAGTTGGAACGTCGCGTAGACCTGGCCCTCGTACGGTCCCGTGCAGGGCACCGGCAACACCCGGGGGCTGGTCCGGTAGTCCGGGTCGGTGGTGCGGTTGTAGCACTCGCCCACATCGAGGGTACTGAGCTCCGACCCGCCGGGGCCGAACAGCGGTGCGCCGATGAGCAGTTGGTAGCCGAGCCAGGCCGGGCAGAACACCAACGCCGGCACGGCCAGCGCCGTGGCGCGCAGGCGCCTGCGGTCCCGGGTCCACAGGGCGGCCGCGCCGAAACCGACCGCCACCACACCGAGCAGCGGCATCGGCCAGCTCAGCAGCACGAACAGCCCGGAGATCAGCGCCGCAACACCCCGATGCCCCACGAAGAATCCCGCCGCCAACCCGGCCGCGAGCACACCGTTGCCCACAGAGACCAGCACCGCCCGAAGACGCCACTCAGCCGGCAACCCGAAAACGATCCTGCCCACCCCGTCATCCACAACCGCACACCGTACGCCCGCCCCACACCCCCGGACAGAGACCCGGACCAACAACCTCACCCGCCGTCCGCTCGTCCGAGCCGCAACCGCGGGCGCCTGTGTCGCCTGGCAGGACGGCTTCGACTCCGTTCAGCAGCAGGTAAGTTGGCCGACAGGCGCGGTCGCACCGTCAGTTTGCCAAAGCCGGGCCCCGGTGCGCGAGAGCGCGTACCGGGGCCCGGGTGCCAGGTGGGTGAGGCTCAGCAGTCCTTGGCGAATATCACCGAGGCGTTCTCGTTGTACGTGTTGACCAGGTTCCCGGAATTGCGGTAGTTGAACGCGTCGCGCGGGCCGCCGTAGTTGGAGTTGTAGAACACCGTGACCGTCATGCACACGTTGGAGACAGCCGAGGCGGCGTTGTTCTTGAGGTGCTGCCCCTGGCCGTTGCCGGGGCTGGCGAAGGTGTACCCGGCAAGGTCGGGCACGTCCCGCACTCGCAGTGCGGTGTGGGAGCCCTGCTCGTTCGAGTTGTAGAAGAAACAGAAGGTGCTTTCCTCGCAGTCGCTCGCGTCGGCCTGCGCGGTGGTGGCGAGGATGGGGACGAGCAGGGCAGCGCCCAGGGCTGCTGCGGTGAGCTTGAGGGTACGCTTCATTTCTTTGGGTCCTCTCTTGGTGGACGTTCCAGGCGTAGGCAATCCCCTTGTTCTGCCTGGGGATTGGTGGGCCCGCCCGGACGTGAAAAAGTGCCGGCCCACTACTTCACTGATCGCGCAGCACGGCGTCGGCCTTGGCGAGTTGCTCGGTCTTCGCCGCGAACGCCGCCGTGAAGTCGGCTTGCTGCCGTGCGATCAGTTCCTTCTGCAAGGAAGTCTCGACCGCGAACCAGGTGTCGATCAGATCCACTTGCTGCTTGCAGGTCACGTCTGCCGTCGCCACCTGGAGTTCCAGCGGCGTGGGGGAGTCCCCCAGGAAGCGGCGGTCGCTGATGGCATCCATCGGGTTGGGGTAGGAGTAGCCCTTGTCCTTCATGCAGCCGGACCACGCCTCGAATGCCTGGGTGACCTGCGGCACCGACAGACTGGCCTTGAAGGTCTGGAAGTCGGCCTGCTGGGCCACGTTGCCCGGGCCCAGGTCCGCCGAGCCGGCCAGGCTCCGCTTCGCCTCGTCGTAACAGCCTCCGGGGGGTACCGGAACCCCGTTGACCTGAAGCTTCGTGTCGTCCGCACCGGTCTTCCCCGGGAGGTGTCCGGTGAGCACCTGCTGCTGCTCGGGGGAGAACTGCGGCGGGTGGACCGGGTGGGTGCGCGGGTCGCGGTCGCCGAGGTGGTAGCCGTTGGCCGCCGCCTCGGCCTGGTCCGTCACGCCGTACCGGCGGTCCATGAACGTGCGCGGTCCGGTCGGCGGGCCGGCGGGGCTGGTGTCGTAGTCGAGACCGAACCGCTGCAGGCACGCCTTGCGCAGCACGGCTCCCGCCCTGGCCAGCTTCTCCGTCTCCGCGTCGGAGAAGAGGTACGTCTCGATCGGAAGATGCGGATCGGCACTCGCCGGGAGTGCGGACGGGGCCTGCGCGGACGGGGCCTGCGTGGTCGGCACCGCCTCGGCGGCTGGGCCCCCGGACGGCGAACAGCCCGCCAGGGAAAGGAAGATGAGCCCGGCCAGGCCGACTCCCACACCTTTGCCGGTCAATCGCTGCTGCACGGCGGAACTCATACGCCGACGGCCTCGGTCGCGGTCACCGTTGCACTCATGGCCAGGTGCTTGCACATCTTCCGCATCTCGTCCTGCGTCCTCTTCCGGTCCGTTGGCATGGGCCGTCGGGTGAGCCCTCGGCCTGTGACGCCATCGTGGTGCGCGGAGGTATCGCAGTGGTCTCATCCCCGCGATACCCGGCGGCGCCGGCCGCCCTTGCCAGGCCGCCGTTCGTGCAAGATGCCCGTTCCTACATACCCTCAAGTGACTTGGCGTCAGCCCGGGCTCGGGGCGGGGCGGCCGGATTGCCGGTGCGGGTACGCGATACCCCCGCGATACCTGCACGCGATCATGGCCAATTAGCGTCGCGGCGCAGGTCGCGCCGCCGCCCGAGCCCGGGCGCCGCACGGACGCGGCCCCGTGCGAGGAGTTCTCATGCGCCAGCTCGTCCACCGTGCCACCACCGCCGTCGCGGTCGCGACCGCCGCCTTGGCCGGAGTGGTCCTCGTACCCGGCTCGGCCGAGGCCGCCGTCTACAACGGCGCCTGCGGAAGCGGCTACACCGTTGTCGACGCCCTGGAGGTCGGCGACCACGGGACCATCTACCTCACCTACAGCCGGTCCACCGGCAAGAACTGCGTCGTGAACGTGCGGGACAACCCGGGCGCCCGGGTGTACATGAACGCACTGGTCCGGGTGTCCGGCTCGCCGGACTGGATCGGCAACTACGGCCAGTTCACCACCTACGCGGGGCCGGTGTACGTCTCCGCGGCCGGCACCTGCATCGACTGGGGCGGCGAGATAGAGACCGTTTACGTCTACCGCGAGAACGTCCACTGCGGCTGACCGTTGCGGGCCTGCTCGGAGAAGTTCTGTTCCGAATTATGCCGAACGGCCTTGGCCGCCCCGGTGGATGGCACACGTCGCCACTGGGTACGCTCGGGCCACCCAAAAATGATCAAGAAAATGGGGAAGTCAATGCTCTTTGCCCGTAAGGCACTTGTCGCTGCGTCAATAGCGGCTTCAGCCGTTGTCGGTACCCTTGCCATGGCCTCTCCGGCGAGCGCGGGAATCTCGACCGGCTCGTACAACGTCGGTGACTGTGACGCCCAGTGCCTGGTCCTCTACTACAACACCGGCTACGGCGGCTCGCACACGACCATCGAGTCCGGCACCCCCAACGGTGGCGAGGGCGTGTACGACCTGGCGGGGTACACCTTCCAGAGCGATGGTGCCGGGCAGGGGAAGAGCCTGAAGAACAACGCAGCCTCGGCGAAGGCCCGGGTCTGGGGTATCGACGCCAGCGTGACGATTTACTTCAACAGCGGCTACGCCGGCCCCTGCGACAAGTTCCACAGGACCGAGTACCCGGTCGCCTGGCAGCTCTCGAACACGTACAACGAGAACGCGTCGGTGTACTTCCGGAACGTTCCGGTCAACCAGGGCTGCGTCAACTTCGGTTGATCGGAGCCATGAATTCGTGGCGGCCGCGGACCCACGCGGCCGCCATGTTCCTTGTGGAGAGAAGTGGATGACTGTGCGGAGACAGGGCTTGCCGACCGGGGCATCACGCGCTCTCGTGTTTGTCGCGGCCGCGCTCATGGCGACGGCCGCCTGTTCGGCAACCAAGGACCGGACCGGCGGTGAGCCCGGCGGTCGGAGCGTGGACGTTCGTCCCTCGGCCGTGCCCTCGGGCGGCGTTTCCCTGCCGGTCGAGAGGTTCGCTCTCACGGCCGAGGAGTCCAGCGCGGTCGACCGGGCCAAGGTCCTCCTGACCAACGAGTGCCTGGGAGGCTTCGGTCTGGACTACCGGATTCCGGAGCACCCGCCGCTGGTTGCCGAATCCTCCAGGCGCTACGGGATATCGGACCGCGGGGTCGCCCGCGACCTCGGCTACCACCTCCCGTCGCCGGCCGGCGGGGCAGCCGCCGGCAAGCGGCCCACCGAGGCGCAGGAAGCGATCCTGTTCGGAGCGACTCGTGCGGGAGTGCCGCAGTCGACGAGCCCCGACGGCCGCCCGATTCCACCCGGCGGCTGCTACGGGGATGCCGAGGCCCGGCTGGACGGCGGACCGCGTCCTGAGTCCGACATCGCCGCCGCGGCGGCCATCGACAAGGAGAGCTTCAAGCAGTCCCGGCAGGACGCGACGGTCGTGGCCGCCTTCCGGACGTGGTCGACCTGCATGGAACG
Source organism: Kitasatospora sp. NBC_00070 (assembly GCF_045041205.1). Taxonomy (NCBI): domain Bacteria; kingdom Bacillati; phylum Actinomycetota; class Actinomycetes; order Kitasatosporales; family Streptomycetaceae; genus Kitasatospora; species Kitasatospora sp. NBC_00070. Next base: position 5,917,258 of record NZ_CP108247.1, read on the forward strand.
CCAGGGCTACCGGTACCAGGACCCCATGGCCTCCGTGGGGGATCGGGCGTTCGACACCGCGGAGCCGACGGAGCGCGAGAAGGCCGTGGCCCTGGCTGACATGGACTGCAAGACCGAGGCAGATCTGCTGCAGAGGTGGGGTGCCGTCGAGGCGGAGATCCAGACGCGCATGATCGCGGAGAAATCCTCGGCCCTGAACAGGCTGAGCTCCTTCCAGAAGCGCAAGGTCGGCATCGCACGCGAGGTGATCGGACGCCTCGGGAACTGAGCAATGCTCCCGACACCGCGAAGCCCGGCCGAACCAGTCGATGCACGTTCAGTGGTCGCGCTCTGCGGTCCAGGTCGGCATGTGCTCGAAGAAGGTCACGGCGTCCGCGCGCCAGCGGGTGCGCCAGGAGCCTGCCACGGTGGATGCCTCACGCGCGTAGCAGTGGGCGTCGGCCTGCACTGCACGGTCGATGCCGTGCCGCCGTGCGATGGAGCGCACGCGGTCGAGCGTGTCGTCGTCGCCCTGCGGGTCGCCCAGGGCAGCGTCCAGGATCCTGCGCTCGGACTCGTCGGTGTCGGCGGCCAGCAGGGCGCGGACGACGTAGCTGCGGCGGCCTGCGCGGAGGTCGGAACCGAGGGACTTGCCGACCACGGCAGGGTCGCCGAACAGGTCGAGCCAGTCGTCGCGGAGCATGTTGGCGATCCCCAACGCGCTGGAGTAGCGGCGCAGTTCGCGGTCGTACGGTGCCGGGTCGACGTCGGCGGTGAGCAGCCCGAGGCGCAGCGGGGCCAGGATGGAGTAGCGGGTGGTCTTGAACTCGGTGACCGCGTGCAGGAAGTCGAGGTCGGGGACGGGGCCGAAGTCGCGTTCCAGGTCGAGGAACTGGCCGATGACGGTGGTGGCGCCGACGTCGGCCTGCTCGGCGACCATGGCTGCGGCGAGGCCGGGTGGCAGGTCGGAGGTGACCAGGACGCGCAGCGACAGGAAGGCGGCCAGGTCGCCCGCGAGGACGGCCAGGCCCAGGGCGGTGTCGGGCCGGTCCGGGTACTCGGCGCGGTAGGTGTGCGGGACTGACGGTGCGCCACGGCGCACGGCCGAGCCGTCGATGATGTCGTCGTGGATCAAGCCGTGGGTCTGGAGCAGTTCGAGGCTGATGGCGGCCTCCTCCAGGCCCGGCACCGGTTGGTCGGTGATCAGTGCGGCGGCCTCGTGGAGAACCGCTACCCGGAGGCGTTTGCCGCCGCGCAGTGACATGTCGCGCAGCAGGTCGAGTGCGCGCGCGGGGAACCGTCCGTGCTGTGGCCCGTCGAGGGCTCCGCCCGCAGGGTCGGTCAGGGTGTCGAAGTACGCCGCGAAGCGGGCGTCGAACCGGCGCCGGTGCTCGGCCGCGCGCCGCAGGGCGGCAGTGATCATGTGGTCCACCGGCCCAGACTTCCACCCACCCCGCCGGGAGCGCCAACTCCTGGGCCGTCTCCGGGGGACGAGGTCCAGCGTTCCTGTCGGGCTCGACACCGGGCCCGTGGTGGTGTGACAGCGGGGTTATCCGGCTGATACGCGCCCTTCCTAGGTTGGTTCCGAAGTGGACCGGTGCCGCCGATTCCGGGCCGGAGCTCTGCCGACGCGAGGCTGATGTGCCGGCCCGACGGCAAGGTGATCGACCCGAAGCATCGCGACACCCACAACCTCCGCCGCGCCACGCCGTTGCGCGGCCGCCTTTCGGAAGGACCCTCGTGACACCCAGCAAGTCCGGTCGCTCCACGGCCCGCAGGCGCCTTGTGCGCGCCGCCTTCGTCGGCACGGCGATCGCCAGCGCGATCGGTCTGACCGCCACCACCGCGTCGGCCGCCGCCTTCGTCGCGAACTTCACGCTCTCCCAGTCCGACTGGACCGCCGGTGCCAGCGTGGGGGCGGACAACGGCATGTCGCAGTTGGTCTTCCAGTCCGACGGCAACCTGGTGCTCTACAAGTTCACCGGAGCCGACAGCTACCCGGTCTGGGCTTCGGGGACCAAGGGCGACGGCGTCGTGCGGGTCGACTGGTCGCGGTCCGGATACGTCAAGCTCCTCAACTCCTCCGGCGGCATCGTCTGCACCCTGGGCGCGCTCAACCCGGCGCCCGGCGGCCACGCCGAGCTCCGGAACGACGGCAACCTGGTCTTCCTCAACACCAGCGGCACTGCCACCTGGTCCACCGGTACCTCCCAGGGGACCGGCAACCTCAACTACTGCTGGACCTGATCGGCCGTATCGGCCGGACACCTCCGCGACACCCACAGGGCGCCGCCCCGGGACACCTCTGGTCCCGGGGCGGCGCCCCCATGCGTTCCCGGTCTTCAGCACATCCACCCCCTGTGCAACAATCTGATGATCAGTCATCTGGTGCGCGTTACACATTGCTGCAGGTCAGCAGTGGGGCCGACGGGTTCGCAGCAGCGAGACCGGTCACGGCTGACGGCAACAGAGCTGAAGGGGTTCCGGGGATGTCCGTACCGACCATGGGCGGCGAAGGGGAGTCCGATGCCCCCTAGGCCACGACCACTCGACCCCGATGACGGCCCACTGCAGGCGTTCGCCTACGAGTTGAGGTGTCTGCGGCAAGCGGCCGGGAACCCGACCTACCGGGCACTCGCAGGAACCGCGGGCTTCAGCGCCACGACGCTGAGCGACGCCGCCGGCGGCGTGCGCAGGCCCACCCTGGACGTGACGCTGGCGTACGTCGGCGCCTGCGGTGGCGACGTCAAGCTCTGGGAGAAGCGCTGGTACGCACTCGACCGGCGGCTCGCCGGCAGTGCCGGAGCCGACGTGCGGGCCCGGCAGTCGGGTGTCCAGGCCGCGCTGACCGTCTCGGAGGTGATCGAGCCGACAGAGGCGGACGCCGAGAACCACGCCCCGGTGGTGGACACGTTCCGGAAACCGGGCTTCGAGCCCGAGCCGGTCGACGGCGAGGAGCCGGGAGCACCGCATCGGCGCCTGTGGCGGTCGCGGGCGTGGCTGCCCGCCATGGCCGTCGCCCTGGTGCTGGTGCTGACCGGCCTGCTCGTGGGTCTCAAGCGCGGGTCCGGCGACACCCACACGGTCTCCGGATCCGGCTGTCCGGCCGCCCCGGCCGGCGGAACGACGTTCCAGGGCCTGACCTACAGCGGGAGCACCCGGGTCCGCAGCAGCGCCAGCCGCAGCGCACCGGTGATCGACCAGATCCCGCCCGGGTGCACGGTCCAGTTCGTCGGCTTCTGCATCGGTGACGCCGAGTTGGACGTGACGGGCGGGACTCCCGATGTGCGCTGGTTCAAACTGGGCAGCGGCGGGCTGGTCTCGTCGGCGGTGGTGCACGGCAATCCGCCGTGGGAGTTGAGGCCGGACCGCTGCCCGGGTGAGTTCCCGGCTCCCTCGTCGATCTCCCTGGCGGTCGCGCCACGGCCCGCCGATCCCGAGACCGTGGAACTGCGCGCCAGCGGTTCCTACCTCGGCATCGTCGGGTTCGCCGGGTACTTCTCCGACAGCGGCCAAGCCGTGCCCGTGCCGCGCTGGCACCAGCTCGGCCTGATCGGCGTCGGCGCCGACGGGTTCGTACTCCCCTGGCGGATCGCGAAGCCGACGGCCGATCAGAGCCCGATCCAGCTGGTCGCCGTCGCCTGCCTGGGCGGGGACGGCCCCACCGATGTGCTGGACGCGCTGACCCTCCCCCCTGCGACCCCCACCCAGGCACGGCCACTCTCGCTGGGCGAGGGCGACCGGAGCACGGCCGAACGGACCGCCTGCCGCTACCCCTCCTAGACCCCTCACACAGCCAGGACCTGGGGAATCGCGTGACCACGGCCCGCGGCATCCAGCAGGGTCCGTGGGCTGCTCGACCGCGAAGGGCAGCAGGGAGTGGGGCCGCCGGGTCGGCGCGGCGGCTGGGCGTGGACGGGTGCCTCGGGCTCCGTCCGAGCCCTGCGCGGTCGGCCCGTCGGGCCGACCCGCAGCAGCCGCTCCCCGGGGGACCGCGGCGAGACGGGTACGGGGCCCTCGTGCGATACGGCGGCGTTACGCGGCTGCGCCAGCATGGTCGACGTTCGATCGACCATCGATGATCCGCCTCAGACAGGGTTCCGTATGCACGTCCTCCGCCGAGTCCTCGCGGCGTTCGCCGGCGTGGCGCTGCTCGCTGGCGTCAGCCTGTTCGCGTCCTCCACCGCGCAGGCCGCCACCTCCTGCTCCGGCACCGTCACGTACGACCAGAGCGTCTCGCACAACGGCGGTGTCATCGGCGAGTTGGTCATCTACTACAACAGCGGCAACGGCGGCACCAACAGCGCCTGCTTCTACCACCGAGGGGCGTCCTACGGCGTCTCGGCGACGACCAGCATCGAGATCTACCGGTGCCTGCAGAAGTCCGGTACGGGCGGCGGCTGCACCGTCGACGTCTCGTCGCGCATCGACAAGGGGTCGTACGCGTACAACGCCGGACCGGTCGGCGTGACCGGCACGGCGAACCACTGCGTCTACGCCTACGGCTACGTCAACTGGGCCGGCCACGAGTACTCCGTGTCGAGCGGGACCCGGGGCTGCTGAGAGCCCCGCGTCCCGCCCCCTCGACGGGCCGCGGAACGCCCCCGAGGTCCCGTCCGGGCTCCGGTGGGCCCGCCTCCCGCCGGCCCACCGGAGCCCGGCAGATCCGCATTTCCGACCGTGTCGAACCACTGGTGTTCGGCGCAAGAGAGGTTTTTTCCGTGCGCAAGAAGCTCGTCTCCGTCCTCGGCGCCCTCGCGATGGCCGGAGCCGCCACCGTGATGACCGCGCCCGAGGCCTCGGCGCTCGCCGCCTCGCCGGCGGAGGTCTGCGGCCCCGGCTACAAGGTCGTCGACTCCGAACAGCTCATCAACCGCGACGTGTGGGTCTACCTGACCTACAACAGCTCCAACGGCTACAACTGCGTGGTCACCGTCCGCGGGAACGCGGGCACCCCGGTGCACATGTCGGCCGGCCTCACCGTCGAGGGCAGCGCCCAGAAGTCCGACACCGGCTACTACGGGTCCTACGCCGGCCCGGTCTACGCCTACGCCGCAGGCAAGTGCGTCAAGTGGAACGGCTGGTTCAGCGACAACGACCAGAGCTCGTACGAGAGCCCCTGGAGCCACTGCGGCTGACCCCCGCCGACGACGGCCCCGCCACCGGACCCGGATCGCGCCCCCACAGCGATCCGGCCCGGTGGCGGGGCTTCGGCGTTCCACTCCGCCCGATGCCGCTGACCAGGGCACCTGGAGAGGTCTCAGCGGAGTACCAGGGCCTGGTCCGGCCCGCCGGGTGCGACGGAGAAGTTACAGCGCGCGCGAAGAATGTCCTGCGCGGCGTGGCCGGCTGCCGGACGGCATCGCCGGCCGCGCCGCGCCATGTCCTGTCCTTCCCTCCCGAGGAGAATGGTGAACCACCGTCACCTTCCGGGCCTGGTCCGGCGGATAGCCGGCGCCACGGTCGCAACCGTGGTGTTCGCTCTGCTGAACCTCGCCAACGTCACCACCGCCTCCGCCGCCACGGGCACGGGCGCCGCTGCGCTCGCCGCCGCCAACCTCGACAAGACGGCCGGCACCTGCGCGAACAGCCCGACCCACAACAGCCTCGGTGGCGCGCAGTTCGAGACCAGCTGCTCCGGCGGGGGGTCGGGAGGTCCCGAGTACTGGTGCGCCGACTTCGTGCAGTGGGTCTGGCAGAACTCCGGCTTCTCCACCGGTGGGTTGGATGCCGATGCTGCCAGCTTCTACGCCTACGGCCGGGACAACGGCACCCTGCACACCTCGGCCTCCTACCAGCCGCAGCCCGGTGACGCGGTCGTCTACGGCAGTGTGAACGACACCGAAATCCATCACGTCGCCATCGTGACCTCCGTCAACGCCGACGGTTCGATCACCACCGCCAACGGCGACTGGGGAGGCACCCCGGGCACCGGCTCGATGGCCGACTTCGCGGTCAGCTCCCGGGTGGCCGCCATCACGCTCTCCGCCGGCCAGAAGAGCGTGGGCAGCGTACCCGGCAACGTGGACACCGCGGACGGCTACACCATCGTCGGCTACACCACCCCCACGACCACCGGCAGCACCAACCCGAACACCCCGACCGCGATCTGCGGCACCGGCTTCAAGGTGATCGACTCGCACGCCCTCGGCGGCGCGGTCGTCTACCTGCTGTACAACGGCTCCACCGCTCGGAACTGCGTCACCACCGTGGCCACCGACCCGGGCGGCAAGGTGGCGATGGACGCGACACTGGCCGCGCAGGGTGGCTCCTCGGCCGGTAATCCGGGCAACTTCACGTACTACGCCGGCCCGGTCATCCTCGGGGCGGCGAACGTCTGCGTGCAGTGGGGCGGCTCCTACGCGGGCACCTCGTGGACCAGCGGCTGGAGCCACTGCGGCTGACCCCTGCTCGTGTGGTCGGCCCGTTGTCCGGCTGTTCAACGGTCCGTTCGGACGTTGTCAGGGCGTTGTACGGACTCTGTCAGGACAGCGGAACGCCGGGCGCTTGTACGGGATTGACCGCCCATCACCGGCTCGACGCCACCTGGCAACCAACCGTCGCCTTAGATCTCGTCCGTCAGCACGGTGCGCCCGGCAAGCCCGGGCGCACCGTTCGGAACACCGACGGCGCAGGAGAACAGGCGAGTGGAATTCGGGATCCTGGGGCCCCTTGTGGTCAGTGACGGAGTGCAGACCCGCACCGTCCCCAGCGGCAGGCAGCGGGCGCTGCTCGCAGCGCTCCTGATCCGGCACGGGCAACCGACGTCGGCGCAGTTCCTGACGGAGGCCATCTGGGACGAGCACCCGCCCAGGAGTGCCGCCGCCGCCCTGCGCAACTACGTGATGCGGCTGCGCAAGGCGCTCGGCGCTGCGGGTGAGCGGATCGAGACCACCGCCGGCGGCTACCGGATCGACGTCGACGCGCAGGAGTTCGACCTCCAGAGGTTCACCGTCCTGCGCGACGAGGGCATCGCCGCGCTGCGCCGACAGGACTTCGAGGGCGCCGCCACCCGGCTGGACACCGCCCTCCAGCTGTGGCGCGGGCCCGCGCTGGCCGACATCCCCTCGGACGCGCTGCTCCGCAAGGAGGCCGGGTGGCTGGCCGAAGCCCGCCTGGACGCCGTGGAGGCGAGGCTGGAGGCGCAGCTGCGGCTGGGCGGCGACGTCCGGGCACTCACCGCCGAGCTGCAGGCACTCACCACCGAGTACCCGGAGCGGGAGCTGCTCTGGGCCCAGCTCATGACGGTGCTGTACCGCAGCGGGCGGCAGAGCGAGGCGCTGGCCGTCTACCAGCGGGTGCGGCAGACCCTGATCGAGGAGATCGGCGTCGAGCCCGGCAGTGAACTGCGCGAGGTCCACCAGCGGGTCCTGCGCGGTGACCCCGCCCTTGACGGGCCGGCCCGGCCCCGCCCCGAGCCGGTCCGCATCAACTCCACGAGCGCCGGCGCGGCAGCGGACCCAGGAGCCGACGCGGGGGCCGGAGCGGGCGCGGCCGGGCACCCGGCAGCCGACCGGACCGCGGGCGGTCGACCGGGTTTCGCTGTGACGCCATGTCAGCTACCCGCGGCGCTGCCCGACTTCACCGGCCGGGCAGGGGAGACGTCCCTGCTCACCGGCCGGCTGACCGGCGTGGACCGCACGGCGCCGTTCACCGCCGTGATCTCGGGCCAGCCCGGCGTCGGCAAGAGCGCGCTGGCCGGCCAGGTCGCGCACGCCACCCGGGCCGCGTTCCCGGACGGCACACTGCACGCCGAGCTCGGTGGGACGGGCGACAGCCAGGCGCTTCCCGCCGCCGTGCTCCGGACCTTCCTGATCGCGCTCGGCGTTCCCGCCGACCTGGTGCCGGTCGGAGTGGAGGACCGGATCTCGCTCTACCGTTCGCTGCTGACCGGCCGTCGGATCCTGGTGGTGCTGGACGATGCCCGCGACAGCGCCCAGGTCCGCCCGCTGCTGCCCGGCGACCCCGGCTGCGCGGCGCTGGTCACCAGCCGCTACCGACTCGCCGACCTGGCCGGGGCACTGCCGCTCGAACTGGACGTGCTGTCCGCGGCGGAGGCCGAGCTGCTCCTGCGGCGGCTGGTCGGAACCGCACGGTTGGCAGCCGATCCGCAGGCGGCCACCCAGGTGGTCGCCGCCTGCGGACGGCTTCCGCTGGCGCTGCGGATCTGCGCGGCCCGGCTGGGCGCGCGCCCTGGCTGGAGCATGCGGCACCTCGCGGACCGGCTGGCCGACCAGCTGATGCTGTTGAACGAACTGCGGGTGTGCAGCCTGGACATCAGGGCCAGTGTCGAGCCCAGCTACCGGGCACTCGAGCCCGCCGCGGCCCGGGCCTTCCGGCTGCTCGCCACGGCCACGGACGGCCCCCTCTCGACCGTGCAGGCGGCCCGGGCACTGCACCTTCCGCTGCCGGCCGCAGAGCACTTGCTCGAACGGCTCGTCGACGCACACCTGCTGCTCACCGACGCGCCCGGCCGGTACCGCTATCCGGCTCTGTTGCGGGCTTTCGCCCGCGAGCAGGGTGGCCTGCGGCGCGGGGCGGTGCCGGCCCAGCAGGACAGGCGCGCCGCCGCCGAACGGCTGGCCACGCCGCCGACTCCGGGTGTGCGCTGGGCCACCGAGGTCTGACGCGGCGTCCGGCCGCCGCGCCAGGTCGGCTCGGCTCAGCAGTGGAACACCGGGCGGCGTGGGTCAGGGCTGGCGTGCCGGAGAGGCTGCCGGCCTTGACGCGGACGGCACGGTTCTGCCCGGGAGGGGCAGGTCGGATCGCCGCCCCCACGCGAGCATGGCGACTCCGCGTACCACCGCCGTCTCCGACCGGTATCGCGGCTCGCCCCGAGCGTACGAGCTACAACTCCGTCCGCTCGCAAGGGGGTTCACGGCTCGGCGAAACCTCAGGCTTCGTCATATCCCTGGTCAGCGGCTGAGTTACTGACCAATGACGGGCGTGATACGCGCCGCGTGGAGGATTCCCGTGGATTCGCGACCAGCCGGCCGCCGCACCGCCCCAGCTCATGGAGGACCGTGGGCATGCACGCCTGTATCCGCACGAAGCCCATCCGCACTTCCCCTCCGCTCCTCGTGGTGGCCACCGCAGCGCTGGGGACACCCGCCCTCCCGCGGCCGCCGCCACGATCTTCGGCGCCAAGGCCGACCTCGACGGCCGTGACGGGCCGTCATTGAACGCCAACAGCGTTCCCCACGACGACTGTTGCCGACCGTCCGGCGGATTCCGCGAAGCCGGCCGTGTCCATCGAGCAGTACCGGTCCCCGAGCTGTCACCGGAATTCGTACCGCTCACCCGGCTTCGCCGGGCAGCGGCGAGCGCGCCTGCGCAGGCGCCGCCCTTCTCCGCAGCAACCACGTCAGCGACGCCCGCACCCACCAGCGGTGCCGCTGCGCGCTGCCCGCTGCTCCAGCCGGGACCCCTCCATCAGACCTCTCGCCCGCCGGTGCCCGACAGCGGGACGAGTCCAGGGCCGATCCTCCACCGAACCAGAAGGAACCACCACATGGCATCCGCCATCAAGACCCGCACCACCGCAACCCGACTGCTCACGGCCGTCGCCGTCCTGAGCGGTCTGGCGCTGAGCGCCGTACAGGCCCACGCGGCAACCCCGTCGTCCCGCACCGAGGCGCCGGCGGCCGTCGCAGCCGCGCTGCCCGTGGTGGACATGGAAGCCACCGTCCTGGCCGCCCAGATCGACCCCCGCCGCCCCGACAGCACGCTGACCCCGGGGGCCAAGGACTCGGTCCTGGCCGTCGAGCGAGCCCTGCAGGCCCGGAACCTCCTCGACGCCCGCTGGGTGGACGGGTACTTCGGCACCACCACCATCACCGCCTACGCCGCCTTCCAGCGCTCCCTCGGCTACAGCGGCCTGGACGCCAACGGACTGCCGGGCTCCTCCTCCCTCACCGCGCTCGGCCAGGGCAAGTTCACCCTCACCCACCAGATCGCGGCCGGCGCGAAGGTGCAACGCGACGGATACACCGTCGACACCCGCACCCAGACGATGCTCACCGAAGCCGAACGCCTGCTGGGCTTCCATCTCACCCTGGACCAGGGCTCCTACAACCCCGGCGGCGATCCCACCTCGGCGGGTACCCACGACGGCGGTGGCGTCGTGGACGTCAACGTCGACGGGATGTCCAGCACCACCCGCACCGCCGTCGCCCGGGCACTGCGCCAGGTCGGATTCGCCGCCTGGGTCCGCAACCCCAACCAGGGCGACTGGCCGTGGCACATCCACGCCGCAGCGATCAGCGACACCGATCTGGCCACCCAGGCCCAGAACCAGGTCGGTGACTACTACCTCGGCCTCAACGGCCTGGCCAACCACGCTGCCGACGACGGCCCCCGCATCCCCATCCAGACCTGGGAGGAGTACCAGCGCACCCACTGACCGCGCACGGCGCCACTCCGAGCACGACCCAAGAGCCCCTTGACGACACGTCACGAAAAGAGCAGGTCTTGAAGAACATACGCACCACGCTCACCATCGCCGGCACCGCACTGGCCATGGCCGTCCCCCTCATCGCCACCACCTCCGCCCCCGCCTTCGCCGCCTCCCGTGACGGAGTCTGCGACTCCGGAGAGTTCTGCCTCTACTACAACAGCGACCAGGCCGGCTCGATCTCCGACTTCACCGGCTCCATCAGCGACTACGGAGCCACCCAGCCGAGCTGCTACGAGTTCAAGAGCGCCGGCAGCGGCCAGGGCGTCTGCGTCAAGAACAACGCCGCATCGGTGTGGAACCGCACCGGGCAGACCGTCCGCGTCTACTTCAACAGCGGCTACGCCGGCGCCGGCCAGGACTTCGCCCCCGGCGCCAAGGACAACCTCAACTCCACCCTGAAGAACAACGAGGCCTCGCACCAGTTCCTCAGCGGTGGCGGCGGTGGCAACGAGGGCACCACCAACGACTTCGACCACGGCACCCGCGGCTTCGCCGCCGACAACTGCACCGCCTTCGCGGCGTTCCGCATCGCCGACCGTCTCGGCGTCCCGAACTTCAGCAACTCCTGGGGCGGCACCAACTGGGGCAACGCCGGCACCTGGGACGACGCCGCCCGCCGCGTCGGCGTCACCGTCAACACCACCCCCACCGTCGGAGCCATCGCCGTCAACGACACCCACAAGGTCGGCCACGTCGCGTACGTCAACGCGGTCTACTCCGACGGCTCCTTCGACGTCGAGGAGTACAACTGGAACAACCCCCTCGGCTACGGCACCCGCAGCCACCTCCGCGTCAGCAGTTCGGAGTCCTCCTTCCAGTACATGCTGCATTTCTGAGCAACCATCAGCAGGACCCCGGCAGACCCGCACCGAGGGCAGCATCACAGCCGGGATGATCGTGTGAGTGTGCAGGCCCCGGCGGTGTGACGATGTCCGTCGGAGCCGCAGCGGTGCACAACGAAGCCCCGTCGAACGAAGGCGACCTGGAAAGGCCACCTTCCCGACGGAGCTTCGACCTGCCACCGCTCTGCCAACGACCGCCCCCGTCAGGTCGAGGCGCGCCGGTACCGCACGTACCGCCTCCGCTTCGCGCAGAGCTGGTCGGCGTTGCCGCCGGAAGAGAGTCCGCTGGAGCATCCAAAGGAGACCCGGAGGGACAGTCCATGACGCGGTGCAGCGTCGACGTCCGGGCAGGCGAGGTGGGCCTCGTCCTGGTCGAGCTCACCGCGATGCGCTACGAGACCTGGCGCACGCAGCACTCACGCGACGACTGCCGAGGCGTGCTGGTCACCATCTCCTGCACGGGAAGACCAGCCGGGACTTCGCCCACCGCACCGCAATCCTGACCGCGCTCGGCGACAGCGAGCTGCTGCTCCCTCTCGCCAGGTGGCCGAACTCCGTTGCTTCGCCGGCCGGTTCGTCAGCACCGACCCGCTGCCACAGGCGGCGGGGGCCGCGAGAGTGCCGTCCTTGACGGACTGTCAGAGGTCGGTGGCCATCGCGCTGACGACCACCGCGGCGCCGGGCTGCGCGAGCGCGCCGAGCTCTTGGTCCATTGATCGCCTCACTTTCAGGGGCTGCGGGTGGTGGTGATGTGCTGGACGCCGTTCTGGACCGCGTAGATGGCGCCGTGTCCGCTGGCCCGGTTGGTCATCCGCGACGGCCCGGCGGGCGGCGCGACGACCGGGGCCTTCGCGGTCTCGGTGGCGTCCGCAGCCGGGGCGGCGGATGACCGGAGCCACGCCGACGAGCTGAACTCCTTGTTGTGGACGGCTACTTGGCGGTAGTCCTCCGGATCCATCCCCGGCTGGCCGGGCTGCACCGTCTCCTCGTGGAAGTGCTCCGAGAGGGCCAGGACCGCGACGGTCTGCGGTGGGGCGTCGGCCAGTTCGGTGCGGACGGCGGGCGCGTCGAGCAGCCGGGCCAGTACCTCCAGCGGTCGGCCGGCCACCTCCCCGGCCGGGCCCAGCCGGACGTCGCCGGCGTGCAGCGCCATCCGGACCCGGATCGTGGTGAGCGGCCCGGCCAGCCGGTTGTGTGCCCGCAGCCGGGTGGCGAGCTCGTCGAACAGCGGGTGGATCAGCGCCGCCTTCCGCACCCCGGACGGGGCGGTGACCCGCAACCCGTCGCCCAGGTCGTCGACCCGGCAGGCCGCCCAGTCGATCCGGCTCCGCTCGACGGACTCGCGCAGCATCGTGCGGAGCGCCGCACGGACCGTCAGCAATGCCGGGTCGCCGCGTCCGGCAGAACGTTCGATGTCCACTGCGAGCACCGCCCGGTACGACAACTCCCATTCCATGCTGCTCCTCCTGACGACTGGTCACACCCTGCCCGGGGCGTTGCACCTCACCCCTCTGTCTTGACCGCACCGGCCCCGCCTCCGGTTCCCATGGTGGCGGACCGTCGGGCCCAGAACCCCGTCGGAATACGGGTTTTCCGGCCGGACCGTGCCACGGCGGGACGCATACTGGTCCCACCGGCGCGGCTCACGGGAGGGCGCGCCCGGAGCAGCGCGGGCAGGGAGAGCAGTGGCACCGAGCGACCGCCGCCGGGACGAGGGCATCCCGTCCGGTCACACCCGGACGTGGCCGTTGGCGAGCCTGCTCGGTGGTCTGCCCCCGGTCGAGCGGGACCGCCTGCTGGCGCTCGGCACCGAGGTGCGGTACCCGGCTGACCGGGTGCTGCTGCGGGAGTCGGACCTGACGGACTTCCTGGTGGTGCTGCTGGCAGGCGTGGTCAAGGCGACCAGGCGCACCCACGACCACCGGGACGCCCTGCTGGCCGTGCGGATGGGCGGCGACCTGGTCGGCGAGTTCGCGGCTCTGGACGGCCGGCCGCGTTCGGCGACGGTCACCAGCTGCGGCCAGGTCACCGCCAGGGTGGTGAGCCGGGCGGAGTTTCTCGACTGTCTGCGGCGCGAGCCGCGGATCGCGCAGGCTGTCAACGCGTCCGTCGTCACCAAGCTGCGGGTCGCCAACGACCGCCGGGTCGACTTCACCGGCTGCGACACGGAGACCCGGCTGGCCCGGGTCATCTGCCAGATCGCGGTCAGCTACGGGGAGCCGGTCGGCGCCGGCGCCGTCATCCACTGGCCGGTCACCCAGCCGGAGTTGGCGACGCTCTGCGGCGCGGCCGAGCCAACCGTCCACAAGGCGCTGCGTCGGCTGCGCGAAGCCGGGGCCGTGAGCACCGGGTACCGCACCATAAGGGTGGAGAGCATGGCACTGCTCGACGCCATCGCGTTCCCCTGATCACCCGGGCATCTGACCATCCGTCAGCACAGCTGCCGGCTCGGCTGCTTCGCGGAGCTGCCGTGAACAGCCATGGCGGAAACCGTCGTTCGACGGGGTCTCACCGTACCGCCTGCACTAGCCTGACCGACGACGGGACGCCCCGAGGGCAGTTTCGGACCCTGCCGTGCGCCTACGCACGCTCGGTGGGCTGCCAAGCTCCGTACCGGCCGACCGCCCCCGCAGCGGTCCGCCCCGAGAACGGTCGCATGCCACGGCCGGGAGAGACTTCGCGATGGAAGAACCGGCCGAGTCCGACGTGAGGACCGCGACGGACGCCACCAACAGCAGCGCGGGCCCGACCGGGCCGGGCGGCGGCAACGACTACCGCCTCGACATCGACGGCGATGCCCTCGGGCCAGTGGTGGTCGGCGACCACAACCTGGTGGTGGACGCCCAGCACGGCTCCTCGGTGACCCTCCTGGTATCCGGCCGGCGTCCGACCCCGGTACGCCGGGAGCGAGTGGCCCTGCTTCCCCGCCGGCAGCCGGCGCCGCTCGGACGCGCCACCGAACTGGCCGACCTGGAACGGGCGATCCGCGACGGCGGGCTGGTGCAGCTGTACGGTCCGTCCGGAACGGGCACCAGCATGCTGCTGCGCCACGCCGCGCACCGGCCGGCCGCCGCCCTCGACGGGCGGGTGTACCTCAACGCGTTCGACCGCGAGGTCGCCGACCTGGCGCAGGAGATCTTCGAAGCCTGCTACGACGCCATCGGCTACGCCCCGTCCGAGCCCGAACTGCGGCGTCTGATGGCCGGGGTACGGGTCACCGTGTACCTCGACAACGCGAACCTGACCCGTACTCAGGCCCTCGCCCTGGCAGACCTGGCGCCGGACGCGACGTTCGTCCTGGCCTCCCACCAGCGGTCACTGCTCGGTGAGGACGGCGCGCTGGTCGAACTCGCCGGACTGGACAGGGCAGCCGGGCTGGAACTGCTCGTCCGCGAACTGCGCCGCCCGCTCGCCCAGGACGAACTTGCCGCCGCGACCAGCCTGTGGCAGGCCGCCCAGGGGCGACCGCTGCACCTGCTGCAGGCCGGCGTCCTCGCCCGCTCCCGGGTCGGCACGGGCGGCGGACTGCCCCTGGCCGGCGAGGTCGCGGAACTCGTCCCCCTGCTGCTCGACGGACTCGACGCCCCGTCGGCGGAGGTGCTGCGCCTGCTGGCCACCCTGGACGGCGCGGAACTCGCGGCGGCCCGGATCGGCGCGATCGTCGACCTGCCCGACGCCACGGGCGTGTGCGAGCGGCTGGCCGAGACCGGCCTGCTGCGGGCCGAACAGGACGGCTACCGCTGCCCGCCGGACGCCGTCACGGCGGCCCTCGGCCGGACCACCCCGTTCCCGTACCAACGGATCTGCTCGCAGCTCACCGAGTGGATCACCCGGCCGGACACCACCCCCGCCGAAGTGGCCGCGCACAGCCGGGCGTTGGACCGGGCCGCCGCGCTCGCCGAGGCGGCCGGCCAGTCCGAGCTCGCGGTCGTCCTGGCCCGGGCCGCCTCCCCGGCACTGGCCCGCGCGCTGCGCCCCGGGGCGTGGGGCCGGCTGCTCGGCCGCGGCTGGGGAGCCGCCGAGCGGGCCGGTGACCGGCAGGCACAGACCTTCTTCGTCCACGAGGAGGGCATCCGCAGTCTGCTGACGGGCCGCCGGGTCATCGCGGCCGCGCTGCTCGGCGAGGCCGCGATGCTGTGGAAGGCGATCGGAGACCTGCACGGCGCGACGGCCGCGCTCCACGCCCAGAGCGTCGCGCCCTCGTTGATGGGTCCGCTGCCCACCGTCCCGACCGTCCCCACGCCGGGTGCCGGCCTGAGCGGGGCCGGGGCGCACGGCGGCGCGGCACACGCCGCGACCACGCCAGGTGCCGCCGCGCACGGTGCGCAGGCCAACTCGGTCGCCTCGCACATGGCCAACCTCTCGCCCGCGCCGGCGCAGCCCGCCGCGACCGTTCCGCACGCCACCGTCCCGGCGGCGCAGCACGGGGCCGCCGCGCAGGCGGGCCACGCGACAGCCGGCCACGCCGGAACGTCCGCCGCCGGTACGTCCGTTGGCCATGGCGCTGCCGGTACGTCGGCCGCTCTCGGCGCGGGCGCGGGGGCGGCCGGGGTGGTGGGTGTGCTGAGCGCCAAGGCGCTGCTGATCGGCTTGGCCGTGCTGCTCGCCGTGGCGGGGGCGGTCACCTGGTCGGCCTCCACCGGGGGCGGCGGCGGTGCGACCGCCGAGGAGAAGGGACTGCGCGAGCCGTTCGACCAGGCGGTGCAGGCACTGTCCACAGCTCCGGGCGTTCGCTACCAGGGCGACTGGAACGTCGAGGAGTACCTCAACGACGTCACGGTGACCACGCACGGCGAGAAGTTCGGCACCAGCCACCTCAAGGGCGACACCATGCAGTCCGACACGAACTCGCATGACCTGCTGACCATCGGCGGCAAGGACTACTCGCGCTGGCACGCCTCCGACCTGATCCTGCGTCTGTGGACCTACGACGGCCTCGGCGACCGGACCACCGACGGCAGCAGCCGCCTGACGCAGGAGATGTCGCTGTACGAGACGCCGGCCGACCTGGCCAAGCGGTTCTCGCAGGCGCTCGCCGACAAGCCCCGTCTCCCGGCCGCGAAGGACCCGCAGACCACCGACGTCAACGGCGTCCCGGCCCTGCGTGCGGACACCACCGTCGGCTACCTCTACGTCTCCCGGGACGCGCCGTACCGCTTTCTGCGCTGGGAGCCGCCGAGCGCGATGAACTTCCACCTCCCCAAGGACGGTCAGCTTCCCCGCGCCAGGGAGATCCAGTCCCCGCTGTGGGAGACCTCGTCGGTCGACCTGACGACGGTCGCGCCGACGGAGGTCGGCACGATGTACGACGGCCTGGAGAAGTACGCCAAGGACCTGACGACGGCGACCTACGGAACCCTCGACTTCACCGGTCGCGGGGACGGCAGCTCGGTGAACTGCGATGCCTCCGGGTGCCACGTCAAGGAGGTCGTCAGCGCGGACGTCCTCCAGGGCGACGCCCTCGTCCGTCGGCTCTCGCACGTCAACGTGCTGCTGACGGTCGGTTCGCTCACCATCGACGGCCGCGCGGCGGGCAGTTGCTCCAGCGGCCCGCAGCCGCTGCCGGTCGGCGGCAGCACCATTACCGGCACCCTCACCTGCGACAATCCGTCCGCTGCCGCCGTGTATCAGCAGATCGCCGCAGAGAGCCAGGCCCGGGCGAACGCCGTCGGCAGCAACTCCTACTGGGACCGCGCCGACGACATCGAGATCAAGGCCCTGGTCCTCACCCAGGCCGAGGTCGACCAACTCCTCGCCACCGTCCGGCAGGAACGGTCGGCGGCCTGATGACCACCCCCTCGGACTCCTCGGAAGGAGCGCCCATGGCCACCGGAGCCGGTGACCGGTACGACATCCGGATCGGCGGCGACGCGCACGGCCCCGTCGTCGTCGGCCGCGACAACCGCGTCGAGACGACTCCCGCGCCTGCCGCGGCCGCCGAGCCGGAGTCCCCCACCCAGAACAACACGGCCGGCGGGCATGCCACCCTGTACACCGTCATGAAGGGCGACATCCACATCCACCAGGAACCGGGCGCCGACCGGCCCTGACCGGCTCCGCCACCACGCCGCCCAGCTCCTCGTTGAATGCCTCTGGACATCCAACCGGGCCGAGCACCACCACCGCCGGCCGCAACCCGGTGAGCCGTCACGGTCACAGCACCGGATCGGCTCAACCGTGCGGAAACCGCGCCCAGGGGCGTGGTCCCAAAGCGGTCCCAGAGGTACCGATCCGCCCGCTGTCACTGGCGGCAACGACGTGCCGAAGGCGAAGATGTCGCCCAGAGCTTGGCCATCCGCAAGCCGGCGAGCAGGGGCGGTGAGGGCGAGGCGTACGGCAGGCCGGTCGATCCCCTCGGCGTGCACGTGGGGCAGGACGGCCCTGGTGGCGGCGATGTTGGTCCGGGCCATCGCGTCTGCTGCGTGCGCAGTCCTGCGATGTCAAGGTCCCCGAAGTAGAAGGTGGCTGCGGGGAGCGGGGCGAGGAGAGTCATGGCGGTGACGGAGACGCTGGGCGCCGACGACCAGTCCAAGGTCATCCGGGTCGACGTGCTGCGCGACCCGGAATTCAGGGGTACGCCGCCCGACAGCCTATTATCGCTCTCTGGGCCTGCGGACCTGATCCCGGCTCACCAGGTGCGGAGAGGCGTCACCGGCCTGCTGCCGAGGCGTACCCGAGGAAAAACGTGAGCACTGTACAGTCAATCACCGTCCCGCAGGTCCTTCGTGAGGCCGGCCGCCGACGGACCTTCGCTGTGATCAGCCATCCGGACGCGGGCAAGTCCACGCTCACCGAGGCGCTGGCGCTGCACGCGCGGGCGATCACTTCGGCCGGTGCGGTGCACGCCAAGGGTGACCGGCGCGGCGTGACCAGCGACTGGATGGAATTGGAACGCGAGCGCGGTATCTCGGTGACCTCGGCCGCCTTGCAGTTCGGCTATCGCGGCCATGTGATGAACCTGGTCGACACCCCCGGCCACGCCGACTTCTCCGAGGACACCTACCGGGTGCTGGCCGCCGTCGACTGCGCGATCATGCTGGTCGACGCGGCCAAGGGCCTGGAGGAGCAGACCCGCAAGCTTTTCGCGGTCTGCCGCCATCGCGGCGTCCCCGTGATCACCTTCATCAACAAGTGGGACCGGCGCGGCCAGGAAGCACTCACCCTGCTCGAGGACATCGAGAAGCACCTCGGGATCACCCCCGTCCCGGTCGTCTGGCCGGTGGGCAGTGCGGGCAACCTGCGCGGCCTGGTCGAAGCGGGGAACACCGAGCAGATGCTGCGCTACACCAAGGTGCCGGCCGGCACGCACGCCGCCCTCGAGGAGCAGCTGACCTCCGAGAAGGCCGCCGAGCAGGAAGGCGAAGCCTGGACGACCGCCCTGGAGGAGCTGGAGCTGGTGCTCTCGTCCGGCCCCGGCTACGACCAGGAGGCCTTCGAGGCCGGCAAGATCAGCCCGGTCTTCTTCGGTGCCGCGCTGACCAACATCGGTGTGAAGCTCCTGCTGGACGCCGTGGTCGATCTCGCTCCGGCTCCCGGGCCCCGCCCGCTGGCCAAGGCCGGCAGCCGCGAGGTCGGTGAGGAGTTCTCCGGCCTGGTGTTCAAGATCCAGGCGAACATGGACCCGGCCCATCGCGACCGGATCGCCTTCGTCCGAGTCTGCTCCGGCGTCTTCGAGCGCGGCATGCACGTCACCCGGGCGGCCAGCGGCCGCTCGTTTGCAACCAAGTACGCGCACACCGTCTTCGGAGCCGAGCGCACCGTGGTCGACACCGCGTACCCCGGCGATGTGGTCGGCTTGATCAACGCGAGCGCGCTGCGGGTCGGCGACACCCTCTTCACCGGCAAGAAGGCCGAGTTTCCCTCGCTGCCGGCCTTCGCCCCCGAGTACTTCGCGGTGGCACGGCCCAAGGACATCAGCCGGTCCAAGCAGTTCCGCAAGGGCATCGCCCAACTCGACGAGGAAGGCGTGATCCAGGTGCTGGTCTCCGACCGGCGTGGCGACCAGGCGCCGGTCATGGCTGCGGTCGGCCCGATGCAGTTCGATGTGATCCTGCACCGGATGGAGCACGAGTTTTCTTCCCCCATCGCTCTCGACCAGCTTTCCTACCGCTTGGCCCGGATCACTGACGCCGACGGCGCCGCCACCCTGGGCAAAGCCCGCCTGATCAACGGCGAGGTGCTCACCCGCCGCTCGGATGACGCGCTGCTGGCCTTGTTCGCCGACAAGTGGCAGCTGAACGCCTTCCAGCGCGCCCACCCCGACATCCTGCTCCAGCCGCTGATCGCCACGGCGGACTGAGCGCCGCCCTCTCGGCCCGGCGGCGCCGCTTGGCACGGCGGACGACGACGGCGCATGGGCGGACCCTGCCGGGGGTCTTTCGGGGGGCACCGCCCCTGTGGGTGCCGACAAGTCTGTCCGTGCAGGTCATGCCGCATCTTCGAGGCGCGCGTCCCCGCCAGGCCCCGCGCCACCGAACGCACCTGCTGGACCCCCGACGAGGCCGCGGCGTTCCTGCGCCACAACGCCGCACGTCTGCCATGGTCACCCGTCTGCTCGTTGTCCCTGGTCGGCGGGGCGCGGGTTGCTGCTATGTGCGGGTCGCAGGCTACCTCCCCTTCGAACACCGAAAAATCTATGCCGAGCAGAGTAGACATTGCTGCTGGGTGTGGTTAGTGTTTCTCTCGTAGCAAGCAGTCGGAACGGCCCGTCAGACACGAACTGGCGGGATTAGTACGGAAGTTCGCAAGTCTCGGTGCGGTTGTGGAGTTCTGAAGCCAGGTTGGTGCAGTACGGCGACAGGGCTGGCGGCCGGGCCGGGTGGCCCGCAGTGATCAGGGGCCACCACCAGGCGGTACCGCAGCAAGTAGAGACGCGGGACGCGCCGAGTAGGTGGGCGCGAGCCAGTGACGCAAAAGAGCGGTGCGGCAGCAGAGCCTCGAAGCCAGCGCAGGTGCAGTACGGCGACGGGACTGGCGGCCGGGCCGGGTGGCCCGCAGTGATCAGGGGCCACCACCAGGCGGTACCGCGGTTGTAGAAGTAGTTGCAGTACGGGCAGGTGCAGTTGAAGTTGGGTCGCAGTCACCGGTGGTTGAGGTGTGCGAGGTCTCAGCAAAGGCGTCGGCTGCGGGCGCGCGTGCTGGACGGTCCGGGCAGTGGGGTTCTAAGCCAAGCAGGTCGAGCAGGGCAGGCGACGGGGCTGGCTGCCGGACAGGTGGTGTGCCTTCACGGACACCACGGCGGTACCAAGGCAGTTCGCAGTACCAAGCAGTACAGGTGTGAATCACGTAGTACCAGTAGTACCCGCAGGTGCAGTGCCAGCAGTTCGCAAGATGTTCAGTGCTGTAGAGGAAGAGACGGAGGGCGCTGGCGCCATCAGGATCGCCCGGTTGTGAAGTTGAGCAGTTGTCGTCCGGGCGGACACCGCAGACCCCTCAAGGTACGAAGGTTGGTGGTTTCCGGTCACGCATGTGCGATCCCCGCGATCCTCCTCCCCCGAGGAGTTGCGGACACAAGGACCGGCCCAGGGCCGGTAGATGGTGATGTACCCCTTCGGGGCCCCGGAGCCACAGCTCCGGGGCCCCTCCGGCGTCCCGGCCCCCATATGAACCCGAATCTCATATGAAGAGGTGCAGTGACCACAGCCATCCACCGCACTACCGGACCTCACGGCCCGGTCAGCCGCTTCGACGATGACGACTACCCCGCCTACACCACGGGCTGCGCCGCCGAGATGACCGGCACCACCCCCGGCTTCCTGCGCGCCCTCGGCTACCACGGCCTGGTCACCCCTGTGCGCTCCGGCGGCGGCCATCGCCGATTCTCCCGTCGCCAGTTGCGGATCGCGATGCGCGCCCGCGACCTCGTCGACCAGGGCACCGCCGTCGACGCCGCGTGCCGCATCATCATCCTCGAAGACCAGCTCGACAGCGCCCGGCGTACCAACGAACAGCTCGGCCGCCCCCGTAGACAGGCAAGCGGCGGGTGAACCCCGCCGGCCATCGCCGTGGCGAAAGTGGCGGCGACCGACCGCCCGCCCGCGCAAAGCCGAGGCCCGCCCCGGCGCGAGCTGCTTCGCTGCGGCCTGGTCTCCGCCGGACCGCACTGCCTCAGGCCGGAGAGGCGCGGGCCGCGGGGACTATCACGATCTAGGTGTACGACACCCGGTTGGACTAGGTGTTGATCTTGCTGTCGGGCGTGGGCCAGGTGGCCTACGCCCGTCCGGCTGACAGGCGTCCGTCGAAGGTGATGTCGAAGGCGTTGAGGGCGGCCATCCAGCGGTTGCTCCAACGTTGGCGGCCGCGGCCAGTGGGGTCGAGCGCGAGGGTGGCCAGGTAGAGCCGTTTGAGGGCGGCCTGCTCGTTGGGGAAGTGGCCGCAGGCGCCGGCGGCCCTGCGGTAGCGGGAGTTGAGGCTCTCGATGGCGTTGGTCGTGCAGATGATCTTTCGGATCTCGGCGTCGAACGCCAGGAAGGGCACCATCTCGGACCAGGCCCGCTCCCACAGTCGCACGACGGCCGGGTAGGACGCTTCCCAGGCGGCGGCGAACTCGGCGAACCGCTCCAGGGCCGCGGCCTCGTTCGGCGCGGTGTAGACGGGCTTGAGGTCGCGGGCGACCGCCGCCCAGTCCCGCTTGGAGGTGTAGCGGAAAGAGTTCCGCAGCAGGTGGACGATGCACGTCTGCACCACGGTCTGCGGCCAGACCTGGGCGACCGCATCGGGCAGCCCGGCCAGGCCGTCGCAGATGAGGATCAGGCAGTCCTTGACGCCCCTGTTCTTGATCTCGGTGAGCACGGACTGCCAGTACTTGGCGCCCTCGCCGCCGCTGGAGGTCCACAGGCCCAGGATGTCCCGGTAGCCGTCCGCCGTGACGCCGAGGACGACGTAGACGGGCCGGTTGGCGACCTGACCGTCGCGGACCTTGATGTTCACGGCGTCGATGAACAGGACCGGGTAGACCGGGTCGAGGGGGCGCGTGCGCCAGTCGGCCATGCTCTCCAGAACCCGGTCGGTGATCGTGGAGACGGTCTCCTTGCTGGTGGTCATGCCGTAGACCTCGGCCAGGTGCGCGACGATCTCCCCGGAGGTCAGGCCCTTCGCGGTCAGCGAGATGACCAGGTTGTCCAGGCCTTCGGTTCGGCGGGCGTACCGGGGCACGACCTTCGGCTCGAACGTGCCGGCCCGGTCCCGCGGGACCTCGAGCGTGACCGGCCCGGCCTCGGTCATCACGGTCTTCATCCGGTAGCCGTTGCGCGCGTTGCCCCCTTTGCGCGCCGAGCGGCCCTGCCCCGCCGACGAGGCCAGGTGCTCGTCCATCTCGGCCTCCAGGGCTTCCTGGAGCAGGTGCCGGGTGAGCTGCTGCAGCAGTCCGCCCTCGCCGAGCAGCTGCATCCCGCCGGCCCGGGCCTGCTCGGCCGCCAGCTCGGCGACCGACGCCACCACATCCGACGCACCCGTGTTCCTCCTCGGACCCATGCCCAAGGCATCGGCAGTTTCCGACTCCGACGAAACCGACCCGTCAGGAACCGACCCGATCTGGTGATCCGTCAGCGAGCTCATCAGCGTCTCCCTTGATCAGGGTGTCCACCTGATTCATGACACTCCCGGGCCGCGCCGTATCCCATGCCCGTGCCGAGCGGCGGAATTGGTCAGGACGGCGTCCCGGCTCTGAGGGGCGCAGTCGGGCAGGTCGGCGACGCGGGCCGGCGGGCGGCGTAGGGCGTGTTCCTTTTGCTCGTGGACGGCTTTCGGCTGGGGCGGCCGGCAGGAAGCCTGGGTGCTGGGGGAGCGTGCGTGCGAGCGGCTGCCGCGTGGGGGCCTCGTCCCTTTTCACCCGTCTGCTCGTTCTGCCTGGTCCGGAGGGCTGGGCAACTCCTGCGTGCGGTCCGAAAGGGTAGCTGCCCTTCGAACGGGGCAAAATCTGTGTTGCCTGGAGTAGACATTGGCGCGGGGTGTGGTTAGTGTTTCTCTCGTAGCAAGCAGTCAGCGGGGCCCGCCAGACACGAACTGGCGGTAGAGGTAGAGAAGTGTCGGTGCGGTTGCGGAGTTCCGGAGCCAGGCTTGGTGCAGTACGGCGACGGGAGTGGCAACCGCACCCGGGTGGCCCGCAGTGATCAGGGGCTGCCGCCAGGCGTACCGCGTAGGAAGCAGTTGCGGTACGAGCAGGTGAAGTTGGACCGCAGTCACCAGTTTTCGGGGTGCGTGGGATCTCGGTAAAGGCGCCGTGCTGCGGGCGCGCGTACCGGGAGGTCCGGCAGTGGGGTTCCAAGCCACGAAGGTTGAGCAGGGCAGGCGACGGGGCTGGCTGTCGGCAGGTGGGCCGGTTCGGACACCACAGCAGTACCGCAGTACCGATGTGAATCGCAGTTCGCAGTACCAGCAGTTGTCAGTGATGTTGAGGATGAAACGGAGGGCACAAGCGCCATCAGGATCGCCCGGCCCGTGAGATGAGCAGTCCTCGTCCGGGCGGACACCGCAGACCCCACGTTATGAAGGTTGGTGGTTTCCGGTCACGCATACGCGATCCCCGCACGCTCCATCCGATGGGGCGGTGCGGACCCAAGGACCGGCCCAGGGCCGGTAGATGGTGTGTTGTTCCCCTTCGGGGCCCCGGAGCCGCAATGGCGCCGGGGCCCCTCCACGCGTCCCCGGAAACCGGATTCGAAGAGGTGCAGTGACCACGACCATCAACCGACCCACCACGCCCGACGCCGTCAGCTCGTTCGACGACGACGACTACCCCGCCTACACCATGGGCCGCGCCGCCGAGATGACCGGCACCACCGCCGGCTTCCTGCGCACCCTGGGCGAGCACGGCCTGATCACCCCGCTGCGCTCAGAGGGCGGCCACCGCCGTTTCTCCCGCTACCAGCTGCGGATCGCGATGCGTGCCCGCGATCTCGTCGACGAGGGCACCGCCGTCGACGCCGCCTGCCGCATCATCATCCTCGAAGACCAGCTCGAAGAAGCCCTGCGCATCAACGAACAGCTCCGCGAAGGCCGCCCGGCCGGGCAGTCCTCCGCCGCCGACACCTGACCCTGCGGCCCGGCTGGCGAGCGGTCCGCGGTGAGCGGCAGGCTCTCACCGCCAGGCCCGTCGGCCGGTCCGCGCCCGCGCGCCCACCGGCGGGCAACCGTCCCTTGAAGGCCGGATCGCTCGGGCTCCCGCGAAGCACCCAAGGGTGCCAACCTGCCCGGCCCTCTGTACCAGCGGGTACGACGCAGCGAGCGGAGTACACACGGTCGCACTGCGCAGGCCGGTCAGACGGTGGCGGGGCCCGACGACGGATGCCTCTCTGGTGACGGGCCGCTTCGGCGGGAGCATCGGGGGTGTGCTGCCCCCGGGGCCGGGGGCAGTGCGTTCCTACGCGGTGAGCAGGCCGATGGCGTGGCCGTCGTGGTCGATGACCGGCCAGGCGTCGAGGCCGCGGGAGCGCATGGCGGCGACGGCGGTCGCTGCGGGCATGTCGGCGGTGGCGAACGGGGCGCGGTCGTGCAGGATGTCGCGGACCGGGGTGCGCTCCGTGTACCAGGAGCGGGCCTGGAACGGGGCGAGGTGCAGGCGGGTCAGCAGGCCGGCGCAGCGGCCGTCCTCGTCACGGACCAGGAGGTGCTCGGCGCCGGAGCTGAGCAGGATGTCCATGGCCGTGTCGGCCGTGGCGTCATCGCTGATCTGCAGTTCAGGGTGGTTCATGAGGTCGCCGACCGTGGCTGTGGCGGTGGTGGTCGGGCGTTCGAGGGTGATGCTCACAGGCGGGTTCCTTCGTGTCGGTCCCGCCGGTGACGGCCCGGGACATCAGGCAGGGAAGTGCGGCAACGCCAGGTCATGGGTGCGGTCGCCCAGGTGGCGGCGCTTGCCTCGGAGATGTGGGTGTGCCCCGCTCCGCGCGGAGCGGGGCACACCCGTCCGACTACGCGGCGAGGGCGACGGGTGCTGCCTGGCGGCCGCCGGTGGTCTGTGTGCTCCGGCCGGTGGCGGGGCGGCGACGGTTGCGGTTGCGATTCGTGGACGCGTTGCGGCTCGCCCGCGCGACGACGGGGGTGGCGATCACGGTGGGGATGCCGGTGGGCACCCGGGCACCGGTGATGCGGGCCAGTTCCTCGTCGGTGGAGTGCACCCGGGTGGACTCGGGGGTGATGGCGGCCGTGGTCATCATGCGGGCCATCTCCCGCCGCTGGTTGGGCAGCACCAGGGTGACGACGGTGCCGGACTCACCCGCGCGGGCGGTGCGGCCGGCCCGGTGCAGGTAGTCCTTGTGGTCGCTCGGCGGCGCCAGGTTGACCACCAGGTCCAGGCCGTCGACGTGGATGCCGCGGGCGGCGACGTTGGTGGCGATCAGCGCGGTCACCTGGCCGTTGCGGAACTGCTCCAGGGTGCGGGTGCGCTCCGGCTGGGACTTGCCGCCGTGCAGGGCGGCGGCCTTCACCCCGTTCGCGAGCAGGTCGAGCACCAGGCGGTCCGCGCCGTGCTTGGTGTCGATGAACATGATCACCCCGCCGTCGCGGGAGGCGATGTGGGCGATCGTGGCGTTCTTGTCGCTGTTCTGTACGTGCAGCAGGTGGTGCTCCATCGTGCTGACCGCGCCTGCCGACGGGTCCACCGAGTGGGTGACCGGGTCCTTGAGGAAGGTGCGCACCAGCCGGTCGACGTTGCGGTCCAGGGTGGCGGAGAACAGCATGGTCTGGCAGCCCGCGGCGACCTGCTGGAGGAGCTCGGTGACCTGCGGCAGGAAGCCCATGTCGGCCATCTGGTCGGCCTCGTCCAGGACGGTCACGCCGACGCCGTCCAGCTGGCAGTCGCCGCGCTGGATCAGGTCCTTGAGCCGGCCGGGGGTGGCGACGATGATCTCTGCCCCGCGGTTGAGTGCCTGGGCCTGGCGGCCGATCGACATCCCGCCGACCAGGGTCGCCATCCGCAGGCGCACCGCGTGGGCGTACGGGGTGAGGGCGTCGGTGACCTGCTGCGCGAGCTCCCGGGTGGGGACCAGGATCAGGGCCAGCGGGCGGCGGGGTTCGGCCTTCTGCCCGGCGGTGCGGGCCAGCACGGCGAGGCCGAAGGCGATGGTCTTGCCGGAGCCGGTGCGGCCCCGGCCGAGGACATCGCGGCCGGCCAGCGAGTTGGGCAGCGTCGCGGCCTGGATCGGGAACGGCGAGGTGACGCCCTGCCGGGTCAGCACCGACACCAGCGCCGCCGGCATGTCCAGCTCCTCGAAGGACTCGACGGGCGGCAGCGCCGGGGTGGTGCTCACCGGCATCGCGAACTCGCCCTGCGGGCCTGAGCCCTGACGACTGCTCCGGCCGCCGGACGGCCGGTCGCCGTAGAAGGAACTGCCGCCGGAACGGGAGGAGCCGGCGGAGCGCGATCCCGAGCCGGCGCCGCCACCGGAGCGGGAGGACGCGGCGGAGCGGGAGTTGGCGTTCTGGTACGAGGAGCGACTGGAGCGGTTCATGCGGGAGACCTTCCTCGGGCGGCACGTCACGAGGAAGGCTCCGCAGCGCGAGGCGCCGGCGGAGCCCGCGGGGAGACGGGCCGAGAAGTATGACGGGGTGGGGCGTGGACGGTAGAACCGTGCGGCACGTCACCTGCGGTCGGCGCTCACCACGGAGGGCGGGAGCGCAGAACCTCGAACCGTGGAATGTCACGGCAGGGCGCCGATCCGGACGCGGCGCTGTGCGGCTCGCGTGGGGATGGCTGCCGGTGGCGGAGCCAAGGGGGCCTCAACGGCCGGGGTGGAGCGTGGAGCAATGCCGAGGGGCCCGCACCGGGCGTGTACGCGGTGCGGGCCCCTCGCTGCTAGGCGGGTGCCTCGGCAGAAAAACTACAGCGGACGAATGTTCTCGGCCTGCGGGCCCTTCTGGCCCTGCGTGACGTCGAACTCGACCTTCTGGCCCTCAAGCAGCTCACGGAAGCCGTTGGCGTTGATGTTCGAGTAGTGGGCGAACACGTCAGGACCGCCGCCCTCCTGCTCGATGAAGCCGAAGCCCTTTTCCGCGTTGAACCACTTAACAGTGCCATTAGCCATAAAGAAATCTCCTTCAAGGGGCTGTCCGGAACCCGCACAGTGCGGACCCCGAGTCGCCGCGATGAGCACCCACCCGGGAAAGAACCGGGAAACAAAAATACGCCTGCGATACATCAGCAGGCGCACACAAAGTTCATGGGAACCACTACTGCAACTAAGGAGACGATAGCAGGCCGAGCCTCACAGTGGTGGGAAATTTTGCCCCGGAGGTGCTTGAGCCCTGCCCCGAGGGCAGGGCACTCTCCTTGCGCAAAGCGCGAAGTAGTAGCCTTGGCAGGGTAGTTGGGGCTTCTGATGCCTGCTCCGACGGTCGGGGTCGAGGAGGAGGGGCGCGGTGCGACCGACGCAGCCTCAGCGTCGCCCTGCGCACGCGCAGGCCGTCGACCCCGAGTCGGAAGCGGTGAAGACGCCCGCCATCTCGGCGGCTGGCGAAATTCAGGCTTCCTCGCGGGGTCAATTTGTGCTTTTCGCTGCATACTGAAGGGGATGACAAAATCAGTAGTCCGGCGCCACCTGCCCACCAGTCCCTTCAAAGTCCGGGTCGAAGCACCGCGCAAGCGGTTCGCGGTGGGGGACCGGGTCTCGCACGACCGGTACGGCCTCGGCCGGGCCATCAGTGTCGAGGCAGACAGTGACATCGCGGTCCTCGTCGACTTCGGGTCACAGCAGCGGCGGATCACCCAGCCGTACGCCGCACTGTTCAAGCTCTGACGAGACCGCCCTCTGAGCTCCACGGTCTCGTTCTCGGCGGATGCTCAGCGCTGCTCCCACCGACGATGAAGATCGGCGATCTCGCCCGTCAGGTGAGCCAGGAGAGCCTGATCATCCGCCGGCACGTCCCGGCCAAGCCTCTGTGACACCTCGCGTTGCAGTTGCAGCGAATCGCCCTGCCCGTCGGCGACAAGCACGGACAGGAGCGGCTCGCCGGCCTCCGTCGGCTGGTCCGCTCCGGGCACACGGTGGTGCTGTCCGAACCGGTACTGCCCTGAGCGCCGACCTCGATGAGCGGCTTGTCCATCCTTGCCCTCTTCACGCTGTACTACCGCCGGCCGGGATCATTGTGCACGCCGGCCGCCGGTCCGTTCCTCGCGCACCGTTCCGCCTTCGAGCGGGGCGTCTGGGGTGGGACGCTGGATGCGGGGTGGGTGTCGCGTCCGCGACGGCTGTGTCCTAACCTGTCCGTCATGTCGAACCCTGACGGGCTGCTCGTCGACATCGCCGCGATGGTGGAGTCCGAGCACAGCAACCAGATGTCCTTGACCGTGGTGGTCCCCGGAGCGGTGATCACCGGCAGGCTCGCGCCGGTGGCCCTGTGGCTGGAGCGAGTGGCGGAAGTCCTCGAAGCCTCGGACCACTTGAAGCCGTTCGCGGCCCTCTTCACCCGACCCACCGAGGGCGCGCCCGCACGGCCCACCCATCTGCACCTGCACCGGGCGCAGATCCTGCAGGGGGACTTCGGGCTGCCCCACACCGGCGGCATGTACCGCATCGCCATCGAGGACATCAGCAGCTGGACGATCGGAGACCTCAGCTACTCCGCAACCTGACGGCGACGGTGGGGGAGGGTGCCACCTCCAGGAGTTGGGGTGTCTCGGTGGCGCAGCGCTGGTCTGCCAGGGGCAGCGGGAGCGGAAGCGGCAGCCCGAGGGCGGGTTCAGCGGGGAGGGTGGGTCTGTGGGGAGCAGGCCGGTGTCGCGGAGCGGTCGGCCGGGTTCGGGGACGGCGGCGAGCAGTGCGGCGGTGTAGGGGTGGGCGGGGGAGGCCAGTACCTCTTCGGTCGGGCCCTGTTCGCAGATCCGGCCGAGCTGCATTGCGGCGACGTCGTCGTTGACCGCCCGGACCACTCCGAGGTCGTGCGAGATGAGCAGGCTCGCCAGGCCGCGGTCGTTGGTGAGGTGGCGCAGCAGGTTGAGGACGGTGGCTTGGGCGGATACGTCGAGTGCGGAGACGGGCTTGTCGGCGATGAGTACCCGTGGTGCGGCGGCCCCCGCGGTGCGGTCGCGGGTGCGTGCGGGAACGCGCAGGGTTGGCCCATGGGTATCGTGGTGCTGCTGGAGCTGGTCGAGCCGCTGGACCAAGTCGTCCTGGGGGTCGGCGGCGATCCGGTTGATGCCCTGTCGGTGCGGCGGGTCCACGCCGCGCCCTCGGATCCGGACGCCCTCGGCGATGTGGGGCCGCTGACCGCGTGCGCGATGGATACCGCCGCCATGGTGACCGACCCGTGGAGCCCGCGGCGGCCGGGCCAGGGATGGTACTCGCCACGCTGGAAGGGCTACGTCTGCCTGACCTGTGATGCCGCCGCCCGCGCCTTCTGACCCGGAAGCTCGGCGGGCCGGGCATGCCTACTACGGCGTCGGCGGGTGGCGCCGGCAGATCCGGGTGGTGTCTCAGCGGGTGGGGCGTAGGGCGGGGTTGAGTGCGAGGCGGTTGTCGGTGGGGTGGTGGCCTTCGGGGCTGAAGGGCGGGACGGTGGCGGGGAGGCAGTCGGCGATGAGCAGGGTGTCGTGGTGGCGGTCTTCGGCGGTGGCCGTGACCAGTGGTTCGCCGTTGGGGGCCCAGATTCCGGAGTTGCCTTGGTACTGCCAGGCGCCGGCGGGGACTTGTTCCCAGCCGCGGCGGTTGGCGTAGGCGATGAACAGGCGCCAGATGCTGGCCATGGCGGGGATGATGTGGCGGGTGGCGTCCTGGTAGGGGACGCGGCTCATGGTGCCGTCGGCCAGGCGGAAGTGGAAGTCGGCCGCAGTGGGGCCGAGCACGATCTGCGCACCGTGCTCCGCCAGGTACTGGTACAGCGGCGGGAACTCGCACTCGTAGCAGTTCAGCACCCCGACCGTGATGCCGTTGATCGTGACGACGGGCGGCAGCTCCTGGCCGAAGGAGTAGTTGCGGCGTTCGGCGGCCCCGTACAGGTGGGTCTTGCGGTAGTTCGCGGCGACCTGCCCGTCGGCGGTGATCACGCTGATGGAGTCGTAGAAGTCGCTGCCGTCACGTTCGGGATAGGGCAGGACCACGGCCAGGCCGTTCTCCTTGGCCGCCAGCCGGGCCCGGTCGACCGAGGGGCCCTCGCGGTGTTCCGCCAGCTCCTGGCACTGGCTGGGGTCGATGGCGTAGCCGGTGGTGTACTTCTCCGGGAACACCACCACTTGGCAGTCGTAGGCGGCGGCCAGCGCGGTTACCTCGGCCAGCCGGTCCATGTTCTGCCGTACCGCTTCCCGGCTGCCGACGGGACCCTGGCCCTGGTAGAGCGCCACCCGCAGGCCCTCGCCGACGGCGGGCGCGTCACGCAGTGCGGAGCGGAAGACGATACGAACGGGCAGCGTCATCGATGCATGCTCTTTCCATGATCGGCGATCCCCACGACCGCCCATGAGAAGAAACGAATCACCACCGCATCGGACACCATGATCACTGTGATGGCGGTATCGACCTGCCCCGCCACATCGCTACCGAGCGTCACCTCCGACCTGGCCGTACACGGGGAATTCCAGGCCGCCCATTCCTGCCACCGGACTTGTGGCGACGTGAACCGTGGGTTCAGTGCCAGCGGATTCCGGCTTGGTCGAGGTAGTGCAGGCGGCGGATACAGGAGCGGGCGCTGTCGCGGGTGGCGTAGAGGTCGACTTCCACGCCTGCCTCGACCCAGCGGCCGGCGTGGTGGTCGAGCACCGCCCACGGTTCACGCCCCCAGGAGTCCGGCGGCAGTTGCAGTGCTTCGTAGCGGGGCTCGGCAACCGTCGCCGCGTCGGCTTCGGGCAGGGGCCCATCATGCGGTGACGGCTGCTCGGGCCCCACGTTGGTCATGCCCACCACAGTAGAAGCGGCCACGCGCCGCGCAGGCGGCGAATGATCACGTGGGGTGGGGAATTCGGGTCAGCGGTCCGGCGCACGAGGTGCTGGAGGGCGCACTGAGGGGCACAGAAGCCTGACGGGCTGTCAAGAGCGGCCTTTTCAGATACTGGTCGCGGCCGGGGCGCCCGCCACCAAGGCGCGGATCTGCAGCACGACGCGCCCGACGTGGCGACTGCGGGGCCCGGAGCGAACCGGAGGCCGCCGTCCCGGCAGTGCACCGGCCAGCCTCGGCGCACCGTCGGCGAGCCCGGCCAACTGGCCTGCGGGTGCACATCGGACCGGGGGAGTGACCAGGCCACCCCCGGGATAGCGGTACGGCCTGCTGTGCCGCCCTTCCAGCGTCGCGTCAGTTCCCGGTGAGGTTCAGGCGCAGCTTCTGGCGGTCCGCCGTCTTGCCGAACGGGGTGTCCGCGGCGGCTCCCTTGCCAGTGCCCGGGATGTCGTTGTCGGTGGCCGAGCCCGGGACTCTGACCTCCACGACGGCTTGCCCGGCGGTGAAGTCCTGCCCTTCGCTGGTCACCGTGATGGTCCGGCGGCGATCCGTGTCGTCGCAGGTCGCCTCAAAGCTGCTCCCGCCGGAGGCGCGGAAGCGCCGGCCATCGGGCGCCTGCTGGACCGTGACCGTCCCCAGCCCGGTGAAGGGGGTCTCTTCGGGGCCGCACCGGTACGAGAACATGATCTTGGCTTTGCCGTCGAATGCCGCCCGGCCCCTCTCGACCTCGACAAAGGCCCCCGCCGGGCCATCCTCCGCCGCCGCGGGGACGGCCAAGAGGAGCGGGAGAGAAAGGCAGGGCACAGCGCAGGCCAGGACACGGAAGGAACGGGTTCGCGCCGACATGATCATCAAATGCCTCCAGGACAGGAGCCACCCACGAGTCACACCATGCAATGAATTCACCCTGTCACATAATGTCACCGGCTTCTGATCCGACACGCTCCACAGGCAAGCGGATGGCGTCCCTTGATGTGGTGTAGCCGATCACGGCTCAGGCGTACGCCGGGGGCGTGTGCCCGGTTGGGTTCTGCTCTCTGCCCATAGGGCGGGCCACCGTGCAACTCTCCGAAGTGAACGGCCAGTTCAACTTGGGAGGTGCAGGGTGGCCCTGTCTCAGCATGACTTACTGCGGCTGCTGGAGTCACTACGTTCGGCGGACGGGCTCGAACTCGTCCGTGGTGTGGCCGAGCGGATGCTCCAGGAACTGATCGAGGCCGAGGCGACCGCGAGGATCGGCGCCGAGTGGAACGAGCACACCGACACCCGGACCTCGTTCCGCAACGGCCACCGGGACAAGACACTCAGTACCCAGGCCGGCGACCTTGAGCTGGGGATCCCGAAGCTGCGGTCGGGGAGCTTCTTCCCCGTGCTTCTCGAGCGCCGTCGGCGCATCGACCAGGCCCTGTATGCGGTGATCATGGAGGCGTACGTCCACGGCGTGCCCACCCGGTCGGTCGACGACCTGGTCAAGGCCCTCGGCGCGGACACCGGGATCTCCAAGAGCGAGGTCTCCCGGATCTGCCAGGACCTGGACGGCCAGCCGGCCGCGTTCCGCACCCGGCCGCTGGACCATGTCCGATTCCCCTACGTCTACCTCGACGCGACCTACTGCAAGGCCAGGGTCGAGCACCAGATCGTCTCCCGGGCCGTGGTCATCGCCACCGGTGTCACCGAGGACGGCGGCCGAGAGGTCCTGGGAGTGATGGTCGGCGACAGCGAGACGGAAGTCTTCTGGACCGAATTCCTCCGCCACCTGCGCGAACGCGGCCTGACCGGGGTCCGGCTCGTCATCGGCGACCACCATCTCGGCCTGGTCAAGGCCATCCGGAAGGTCATGCTCGGCGCCGCCTACCAGCGCTGTCGCGTCCACTTCCTACGCAACACCTTCTCCGTGATCAACAAGGAAGCGGGCGAGATGGTCGCGGCAACGATCCGCACGATCTTCGCCCAGCCCTCCGGGGAAACGGTGCGAGCCCAGCTCGACACGGTCGCCGACATGCTCGGCAAGCAGTTCCCGAAGGTCAAGGAGATGCTGCTGGAAGCAAAGGACGACCTGACCGCGTTCGCCGCCTTCCCGGAACGACATTGGAAGAAGATCCAGTCGACCAACCCGCTTGAGCGGATCAACCGCGAGGTCAAGCGCCGCACCGACGTCGTCCAGGTCCTCCCCAACGATGACGCGCTGCTTCGGCTGGTCACGGCGGTGCTCTTCGAGCTGCACGACGAGTGGATCGCCTTCCCCCGCCGCTACCTGCCCGAGGGCAGCATGGACCAGCTCTACCCCGAGCTCCCCGAAAGCGCCCCCGCGCTACCCAACACCACGAACACGACCGCCGGTTGATCGGCTACACCACGACAAGGGACACGACCCCCGACGGCCCGGCGAGCGAAAGAGACCGCGCGATCTGGTCGTACGAGTCCTCGAACCGCTCGTACTCCTCTGCATCCAGCAGAGCGAGCGATTCGTCGAACCACGGCTTCACACCCACGAACGCCGGCCCCGGAGCGAACCGCCCGTGCAGCCATGGGAAGTCGGCCTCGTCGATCACGATCTCGCCGACCAGCTCCTCCTGGCGCACCAGCCGCCAGACCTCACCCTCGAAACCCACCTCAGCAGCTCCCATCGCCATCCACCGCTTGCGCCACACGGCAGCTTCCCAGACACCCAGGACAATGAGACAGGAAACGATCATCTACCGAATGTGAAGCGATCTTCGGCGTCTACCAGCCCTGATCGGCCGTGCTCATGGACACCGCTCGAACGGTTGGTCTGGCAGGGGCCTGTTTGAGGCCGGAGCTGTCGGATCTCGGGACTAGCATCCGGCCACATGGCCACTGAACTTCACTTGCCCATCGGCATCCCCCTCCCACCCGGCCGGATGATCATCTCGGATGAGGGCGACGGAGATCTGCAGCCCCTCTGGCTGAGTGACGGGCCGGCCTCCGCCGGGTTGTGGGTGATGGTGCGCGCCGAGCACGTCCGCACGGGCCTGTGGCCTCTACTGCTCGACTCCGGGGAGCCTTTCGACAGTGAGTTCAGGCCCTGGGGAGCGGGTGAACTCTTCCCTGAACGGATGTCCTCACCCGACGCCCACGACCCGGCCGAACTCCTCGCGAGGTGGTGGAAGGACTACACCACCCTCGATGAAGAGGACGACATGCTCTCGCCGGAAGAACGCCAGGCCGTCACCGCCCCCTTCGGCCAGCTCTGGCCAGGACTTGCATCCAGTCCCCGATCACTCCTGGATCCGGACGAAATGGCCGCCGAATACGCGGAACACTTCGTTGCCCGTCGGCCGCAGTCGCGGCTGGGACTCGTCGTCGCCGGAACGGGCTCCGACGCGATCACTGTCGCGGGCTGGGACGGGCCGCTCAACTACGACAACGACACTGCCAAGTTCTCCGCCGTCGTACGAGGCTGGGAGCAGCGCTTCGGTGCCCGCGTGGTCGCCGTCGGTCCAGCCACTCTCCACCTGAGCGTCGCCGCACCTCCGTTGACGGCAGCCGACGCCCTGCTGGTGGCGGCCGAGCACTTTGCCTTCTGCCCGGACAATGTCTGGCAGAGCAGCCACCCCTACACCTTGACCGCGTACTCCGAGCAGCTGATCGGTGCCCACTGCTGGGAGTTCTGGTGGGACTGACCAACATCACTGGCGCTGCGGCCATCTGATCGGTTGTCAGTGACTTCAGTGCTCCCGCTCGCCGCACTCGGCGGGGCGGAGTACCGTGCCGACGGCCACCTCGGTGAGGCCTTCGAGGCGTAGGCAAGCACCGCCGGACTTGTCCGCTGGCGGATACTCGACTGAGACGACGCAGACAGTGCCGCTCCGCTGGTCCTCCCCACGGGCCGTGTCGGAGGGAAGGTCTCCGGCCAGCCCGCCGAAGGCGAGTAGCTGGTCGCCCTCCGTAAGGACCTCGGCAACCTCGAAACGCCAGTGCTCGTCGGTCTCTTGGAGCAGTTCCCTGCCAGGTTTGCCGAGCGAATGGAGGAAGGTCCGGCGGGTGCGGACCAGATCCGCCACCGCGCAGCACAGTGCCGCGCCGTCGATGCGGCTGAACCCGATGAAGGGAGCCATCGTCAGGAACTCGCTGAGCAGGCCGAGGGCGGAGTTGCGGGCCAACGGGAAGGCGTCCGGTTGTTCGGCGATTTCCAGCAGGAACGGGGTGGCGGCGACCGCTGCGGGGAAGACGGCGGCCATGTGCCCGTGCAGGACGCTGGTGTTCTCCAATCGGGATACGGCGTTGGCAACCTGGACTTGACTGCGGGCGGTGGCCAGCACCTGCAGCGGCGCAACCGGATTTGGTAGCTGCCCGTCATGCGGAACGCGCTCGGCGGCCCACGACGGGACCCGAAGGGCCGGCGTGGGGATCGCGGCCCAGTCCACCGCCGCTATCCGTTCGGTCAGCATTCCCGGATCTTCGCACACCTGCGGGTCGGCCGGCCGACGGTGGGCGCGTGAGTGCCAAGCCTTCTCCTGCTGCAGTCCGACTCGGCTCGCCGACCTACATGACCCGCATTCGGGAAGCGATCACTCGTCGCTCGGGGAGCGATCTTCGGCTGCCCTCTCCGGGCCCTGGTCAGCCCCACTCGTGAACACCCCGTGGTCCGGGAGGCGGACAACATCGAGTCCCTGGCCCACGAGACACCGCCCCTCGTGCTGGAGCTCCTCGAAGAGGGCGCCACTCCCTACGATGCCGTCACCGGGCTGGTACGCCACGCCATGCGGGTCGCGGACGGAATTTTGCCCGACCCGGAAGCCTTCCGCGAACAACTCGAGGAAGCGCAGGAACTGCTCGCCGAGTACGACGACGAAGACGAGGAGATGGAACTGGCGGGCCTGCGCATCACCCCGCTCGACCCCCAGCGCCCTGCTCGGGATCTCCTCGAAGACCTCCTCGCCGGCATCCAGGGCTGCTGGATCCTGCACGACGAGTACGCCGAACCCGACGAAGACGAAGACGAGGGTGACGGGTTGGACGAGGAGGACTGGGACGACGAGCAAGCGGAACGGCATCAGGACCGGAGCCGCGGGACCTTCGCCGCCCTCGTACGCGCCATCGCGGCCCGGGACCGCGACCGCCTCATTTGACCCCCCACGGCACCGCGTCGGAGGCCGTGGACCAGGGCCTGATCGACGAGTTGGTGGCCCGCGCCCGGGCGAGCGGAAGGAAACTGACCGGCGACAGCGGTTGGAGTCGTTGTCGGCGTGGGCGGCCACGGACATGGCGGCTGCGGTGAGCGCCATGACGGCCACTGTGGTGATCTTCTTCATGCCGACCGCAACGATTGGTGGGAAAAGGACACACAGACGTCGGCCGGCTGGCCGACCGCCAACCGTGCAGTTCACCACTGCCGCACTGGATCAGGCCCAGCCTCCCTGCCCGCAACCAGACGAACGAGCGCCGACGGCACGCAAGGGTTGACGTCGAGACAGAAACACAAGGCGCTGGCGTGACCGCCCGGGCGGTCACGGTGCCGGACGCGCCCGTAGCGACATGGCGGGCGGCCGTCAGATGGTGATTATTGGCCGCCGGCGCAGGAGCTGCGGGCGGTTTGGCGGAGATGAGGTGGCTGTCGGCGGGCACCGCTAGCCTTCCCGCATGCCGCTGACTACCCCCGCAGAGCGCGCCGTCCCGCTCGGCCGCACGTTCACCTCCCAGGTCCCCCTCGGGGCGGCGGGCGACCTCACTTTGACCTGTCACTCCTCTACGACGGGGAAGGGCAAGCTCCACGGGGCGGAGGACTGCGGGAGGCTGGGCTCGGCACCGGGCATCGTCCGGGTCGAGGTTCCGCTGCGGGAGGCGGTGGGGCGGCTGTGCGGGAGCTGCTGCTGGCCGGTGCTGGCCGACAGCCTCCTGCTGGAACTCGGGGCTGCGGTTGTCGACGTCGGCGCCCTCAAGATCTGGCTGGATCAGGAACCCGACCCGGAGCATGAGGCGGCGCAGGTGGACGCCGCCTCAGCGCTCGCGATCGGTGAGTACCCCCCAGCGAAGGTCCTGGAGCCGCACAGCGGCGGGGCCGCCGGGCTGGAGGAGCTGGAGGACGACGACTGGAACGATGAGGAGTGGCAGCGGTTCACCCGGGCCCGGGAGATCCGGCTGGGTCGGCTGGAGCACTGGCGTCGCCTGCACACCTACATGATCCGCAGCAACGACGCCGTTCTGACGTTCCCTCATCTGCAAGCGTGGGCCGAGCCGTTGCAGGTGCGGCTCGCTTCGGTCATCGAGCAGGAACGACGGGCGTTCGCTGCCCTGCTCCGGCCGGCCAGCCTGGTGGACGCCGCGGCTGTCCGGCTGTTGGGGGAGCCGCGGTTCGTGCCTGGACCGGAGTTCGCGGGCCTGGGGGAGGACGCGCCCATGGTGGTGCGGCGTGCCTGGTCGGAGTGGGAGCGCCGCGCCGGATGGTCCTGGCGCCGCCTGGAGGAGAACGGCTGGGCCGTGGCCTCCGTGGTGGGCGATGCCTTCGGCCGCCGACGCAAGGGCCGCCCGCAGGCCGAAGCAGCCTTCGACGATCTCGTCGCAGGCTGGATCTCCGACGCCCGGGCTCAGGTCTCTCAGTACGGCGACGCTCCGCGCCAGCTCATCGCCGTCAAGCTCCCGCCCGTCGTCCGGGAACCGTACGAGGAGAAGGACAGGGACTCCCTCGGCGCGTGGGAGTGCGCCGTGATCGCCACGTACCAGGTGGCGGCCCACTGGCAGGCCGCCACGGTGGCCGTCCTGGTTCCGCATCTCGTCGCCGAGCAGCTCCTGGACGCCGCGACGAGTTCCATGCCGGTCAGCCGCCTGGCGAACCCGGACACCCAGCTTCCCGCCGATGAGCTGCTGCGGGCCTGGCGGCCCGAGACCGGCAACCACGAGGACTGAGCTGAGGAAAGGGACGCCGAGCGGGCCGAACATCTCCACGTGCCCGACGGGCTAACAGTCCCGTCTCGGCAGCACGGTCACGTACCGTAGCCGTGCGCAGGTTGCGTGCCTCGACGAGCCGGCCCCGCCCTTCAGATCACTCTCTGTGCTCGAAGCCGAAGGCCAGCTGGCGGCGAAAGGGTCAGGGCCCGTGTTTCCCCGCCGGGTTCCGGGTCCCCTTGTCACGAGTCAAGGGATCGCCGCAGGTCGGCGGGGGTTTCGGGGGAGTGGTGGTCGGGTTGTGGTCGTGGCCCTGGACCGTCGTGCGTGGGCGGAGCAGGATGGGGTTTGCCGCTCACCGCACCCGTTGTCTGAAGGTGATCGTCATGCGTGCCCACCTCGCGGTGGGACGTGTCTACCGTCGCTGTGGCTGCCGCGACCAGCAGCGCCACCAGCTCGGCACCCACTGCCCCCGACTCACCACCGAACCCGACCATGGGACCTGGACGTTCGCCCTCGAGCTCCCGCCCGCCACCCACGGCGGTCACAACCGCACGGTGCGCCGCGGCGGCTTCCCCACCGAAGGCGACGCCCGTGACGCGCTGCGCCGCTACCAGGCCGGCCGCCGGCTCGGCGTCAGCGTTGACCCGAACCAGACGGTGGCCGAGTACCTCACCACCTGGCTGGCGGCGAAGAAGCTCACCCTCAAGCCCACCACCTGGGTCCGCTACCGCGACTACGTCACCAAGGACCTCATCCCCGCCCTCGGCTCGGTACGCCTGGACGACCTCGCCTACGAGCACCTCCTCGCCTACGCCCGCGCCCAACTCGCCGCCGGCCGCGGCCGGCCCACCGTCTGGCACATCCTGG
The DNA here is from genome assembly GCF_045041205.1 of Kitasatospora sp. NBC_00070. Lineage (NCBI taxonomy): Bacteria > Bacillati > Actinomycetota > Actinomycetes > Kitasatosporales > Streptomycetaceae > Kitasatospora > Kitasatospora sp. NBC_00070. The sequence goes on from NZ_CP108247.1 coordinate 5,956,111, forward strand.
CCACCCTCTCCTCCGCCCTCGGGGAGGCCAAGCGCACCCACCGCCTGCCCGCCAACGTCGCCAGGCCCACGATCATCCACCGCCCCCACTCGGAGGAGCGCACCATCTGGACCGTCGCCCAGGTGGTCACCTTCCTCCAGTACTGCCGCGCCGTGGACCCGAAGTTCGCCGACCTCATCGAGCTGATCGTCTGCACCGGCCTGCGCAAGGGCGAAGCCCTCGCCCTCCACTGGCACGACGTCCTCCTCCACCCCGCCCTCATCTACGTCCGCTGGACCCTGTCCGCCATCGACAACAACCAGCTCTCCATGACCACTCCCAAGACCCAGGCCAGCCGGCAATGGGTCGCCCTCTCACCCAGAGCCCGACAGCTCCTGCTCCGCCTGCGCAAGGAAGCCGACCGCACCACCCTCGATGGTTTCGTCTTCCACCACGACGACGGCAGCCCGCTGCACCCCGAGTACGTGCTCAACCACTTCCACCAGATCGCCCGCGCCGCCGGCCTGCCAGACTGCACCGTCCACGACCTGCGCCACTTCGCCGTCACCACCGCCCTCGACGAAGGCGTCGAGATGACCATCGTCTCCAAGACCGCCCGGCACTCCACCTACTCCACCACCGCCAACATCTACGCCCACCTCACCCGCAAGGCAGCCCACCAAGCCGTCGACGCCATCGCCCACGCCCTCAAACGCGAAGAACGACGCCGCAACCGCCGTAGGAGGACACGCGGAACAGCAGGCAGCCAACCGACGCAGCATCAGACCGGCTACCGGCGAGCCGCGTGAACACCCATCAGTGCCCGAGATCCGCAGCAGTACCGCACACGAGGGCGGTGACAATCAGCGACTGAGGGGGGAGGGAAGCTCCAACGATGGGCCGCACGGGGCCGATCAGGCATGCCCCGGTGCGCTCGGACTGAGGCGGAGCACAAGGCAGCTGATGATCCATTAGCTCAATCTCGCAGCCACACGCTGCGGCCAGCGCCGGGGAACGACCAGCTGACGACCACCAACACGACAAAGCCGCCCTCGCATTTCTGCGAAGACGGCCTCCGACCTGCGAAAACGCTGGTCGGGACGACAGGATTTGAACCTGCGACCCCTTGACCCCCAGTCAAGTGCGCTACCAAGCTGCGCCACGTCCCGTGGTCTGGCTGCCTGGCCCTGGGGCTTCGGCTTTCTGACCGTGTCGCCGATCTCCCGGCGACGTGGAAAACAATACAGCACGGGGAGGGGTGCTCGTTGCCAGTTTCCGGGGCGGGGGCGGGCGTGCCGTGCAGGTCAGGGGGCGGGGTGGTGGGAGTCGTAGCGGCGGAAGGCGGGGCGGCGGGCCGCGAGGAGGAGGACGGCGGCCACGCAGGTCAGGCCGCCGGTGAGGAGGGCGGTGGTGGAGGTGGTGAGGGAGGCGACGGTGCCGGCGAAGAAGTCGCCGAGGCGGGGGCCGCCGGCCACCACCACGATGAAGATGCCCTGGAGGCGGCCGCGCATGTCGTCGGGGGCGCCGACCTGGAGCATGGTGTTGCGGAAGATCATGCTGATGCTGTCCGCGCAGCCGGCGGCGGCGAGCATCAGCAGGCCGAGCCAGAGGTGGGTGGAGAGGCCGAACGCGGCGATGGCCAGGCCCCAGGCGGCGACGCCGGTGACGATGGCGATGCCGTGCCGGCGCACCCCGGAGACCCAGCCGGAGAACAGGGCGCCGGCCAGCGAGCCGACGGCGGGGGCGGCGACCAGCAGGCCGACCGTGCCGGGGCCGCCGCCGTAGACGGTGAGGGCGATGGCGGGGAAGAGCGCGCGAGGGGAGGCGAAGACCATCGCGATCAGGTCGGCGACGAAGCTGGTGCGCAGGTTGGGGCGGCTGCGTAGGAAGCGCAGGCCGTCCAGGACGGAGGCGCGCTTGCGGGGGGCGCCGTCGCCGGGGCGCATGGCGGGCAGCCGCCACATTGCGTAGAGGGTGCCGCTGAAGGCGAGGGTGTCGACCAGGTACGCGGACTGGACCCCGAAGGCGGCGATCAGCAGGCCGCCGATCATCGGACCGACGGTGGTGCCCAGGCTCATGCTCATGCTGCCCAGCGCGTTGGCGGCGGGGAGCTGGTGGGGCGGCACCAGGCGCGGGATCATCGCCGACCGGGCCGGGGAACTCAGCGCGAAGAAGCCGGACTGCAGGGCGACCGCCGCGTACAGCAAGCCCACCGAGCCGAGGCCGAGGATGGCCTGGACGGCCAGTACGGCGGAGGTGAGGGCGAGTCCGGAGGAGCCGACCAGGCCGAGCAGGCGGCGGTCCACGGTGTCGGCGATCGCGCCGCCGTACAGGCCGAGGCCGACCAGCGGGACGAGCGAGAAGAGCCCGACCAGGCCGGTGGCGAAGCTGGAACCGGTGAGCGCGTACACCTGGACTGCGACCGCCACCGCCGTCATCTGCTGGCCGACGGCGGAGACCACCTGGCCGGTCCAGAGCCGCCGGTAGTCGGGGTGCTCGCGCAGCGGGCTGAGGTCGGCGAGTGCACCCCGGCCCAGCCGGCGCCACCGTCCACCCCCTCCCGACGGCCCGGGGTCGGCCGGGTCGACGGAGACGGGGTCGGCGGAGACGGGGTCGGCGGGTATCGCCTCCGAGGCCCCGCCCACGGAGAGGCCATGGTCGGCGGGACCGGCGGGACCGGCGGGACCGGCGGGACCGGAGCTGGACGGGGTGGCGGGCGCAGGGGGAGTGGTCGGCACGGGCCTCATCCTCGCTCACCGCCCCGCCGCCGCCGAAACGGTTTCCACCCGCCCGGCACCCGCCGGCCCCCGCTACTTGGTCAGCACCTGCTTCTCGCCCGCCTCGACCGCCACCGTCAGCCGGTTGCCCGGTGGCGGGAAGGGGCAGACGAAGTGGTCGGCGAACGCGCACGGCGGCAGGTAGGCCCGGTTCAGGTCGAGCACGGTGCGGCCGTCGGCGTCCGGCGCGGGCAGCACGATGAAGCGGAACCGGTACGTCTCCCGCCCGCTGGTCCCGTCCGCGATCACCCCGGTCAGCCGGTCGCCCTCGCGGCTGACGGTCAGGGTGTGCGGCTCGCCGGCCAGTTGGAAGGCGATCCGGCCGGTGACCGCGAGCGGCCGCTCCCGGCCGTCGGCGTTCGGCACCAGCACGTCGTGGTCGCTCTCGAACGGGGTGAAGACGGCGGGCACCGCCCACTCCGGCGCGTACGGGTAGGCGGCGATCCCGGCGAACGCCGCCCGCGCCGGAGAGTCCGGGTCGAAGACCCGGAGGGCGAGCTCGCCCTCGCGTTCGATCGGCACCAGCAGGACCTCACCGAACGTCAGCAGGTCGGCGTCCGGAGCGGTGTCGGGGCGCAGCTCGACGGTGCCGTCCGGCGCGCCCTCCGCGCCCCGCACCCGCAGCCCGTCGGCGGCCGTGGCCTGCACGAGCACCGCACCGTCGGCGGCCCACCAGCGGCCTGGCAGGCCCGGGATCGCGGTGGGCTCGGGCTCCAGCCAGTGCGTGCCGGTGAGGGCGAGGGCCCCGTGCGGGGCGCCGACGGCGGCGGTGCGGCGCTCGGTCCAGCGCTGCCACGCCTCGATGGCGGTGTCGGTCATGACTGCTTCCTCCCTGTTCGGGTACGGGCCTGATCGCGTCCGGGCCGTACGCCTGCGTGCCGTGTGCATCCGGGTCGAATGCCTGCGAGCCGTACCCGTACCGGCTGTACGGCTACGAGTTGTGAGCGTACGACCCGTCCGCGCACGAGCGGCGTCTACCCTCAGACCCGTCGGTCACCCAGCGGCCGGAACAGTCCTTCCTGCATCACCGAGACGACCAACCGGCCGTTCCGGTCGAAGATCTGACCCCGGGCCAGCCCGCGCGCGCCGTGCGCGATCGGGGACTCCTGCTGGTAGAGCAGCCACTCGTCGGCCCGGAACGGGCGGTGGAACCACATCGCGTGGTCGAGCGAGGCCATGTCGAAGTTCCGGGTGCCCCAGAGCGGTTCGACCGGGGCCCGGACCGAGTCCAGCAGTGTCATGTCGCTGGCGTAGGTGAGGGCGCAGACGTGGATCAGCGGGTTGTCGGGAAGCGCGCCGTTGGTCTTCAGCCAGACCCCGCTGCGCGGCTCGACCCCGACCAACTCCTGCTGGGTCCACTTCAGCCGCTCCACGTACCGGATGTCGAAGGGCTGGCGGCGGCTGATGAACGGCGGCAGCTCGCCCAGCCGGGCGCCCACCTCGTCCAGCGCGCTCGGCAGGTCCTCCGGGCCGGGGACGTCCGGCATCGCCTCCTGGTGCTCGATGCCGCCCGCCTCGGGCACGTGGAAGTCGGCGGTCAGGGCGAAGATGCTCCGCCCCTGCTGGATGCCGAGCACCCGGCGGGTGGTGAACGACCGCCCGTCCCGGATCCGGTCCACCTGATACACGATCGGCACCCCGGGCACGCCCGGCCGCAGGAAGTACGCGTGCAGCGAGTGCACCGGGCGGTCGCCCTCGACCGTCCGCCCCGCCGCCACCAGGGCCTGCCCGGCCACCTGCCCGCCGAAGGTCCGCTGGAGCGCCTCCTCGGGGCTGCGCCCACGGAAGATGTTGAGCTCGATCTGCTCCAGGTCGAGCAGGTCCACCAACTGGTCGACGGGGGTGCCCATAGTCGTGTCGTCCTCTCTCGGCCGGGCCGCGTACCGGGCCCGACGCTGCGTTCGTCTACCCAGAAGTCTGCACATCCCACCGGCATTCCCGCCCGGCCGCCCTCCACCAGGGTCGTTCCGGCCGTCGCCTGGGGCGGCCGACCCCGGGGCGCACGCAGTTGGCTCAACCAGGCGTGCAGCCACCCTGGCTCCCACCGAGAGTGGAGCCCGAGAGCGGGGCGGCGTCCGAGCCCCGGTAAGGAGCCCGCCATGACCACACCGTCCTGGAACACGCCCCCACTGCCCGAGCCCGGCGGCGCGGGCACCGGTCTACCGCCGGGGCAGCTGCCGGGGACGATGGTCACCATCGGGGACATCGTCTGCACGCAGTTCGAGGTCGTCACGCCGAGCGGCAGGTGCCCGATCGGGCGGGTGACCTGGTCCTTCACCGACATGTCCCGCACCACCCGGGCGATCCCGGCGTGGGCGATCGTCTGTGCGGTCGTCTTCTTCGTGTTCTGCTTCCTCGGCCTGCTCTTCCTGCTGGCCAAGGAGGACCGCACCGAGGGGTCGGTTCAGGTGGTGGTGCAGGGGCCGGGACTGCTGCACCAGATCCAGCTGCCGGTGGCTTCGGTCGCGCAGGTCCAGGACTACAGCGCACGGGTTGGCTACGCGCGCTCGCTGACTGCTTCGGCCTCGCAGATGGGGATCTGACGACAGTTCGGTTGCCGAACGGGTTGAGCGCGGGCGAGGGTATCGAGCATTCTTCTGGGCATGACTTCGTACACCGCACCGGAAGCCGTCGGTCCTGCTCCCGAATGGGCCCTGGTGGACGTGGAGACGTCCGGCCTGCGGGCGGCCGAGCACCGGGTGCTGTCGGTCGCGGTGATCACGGTCGACGCGTTCGGGGAGCGGACCGGTGAGTTCTCGACGCTGCTCGACCCGGGTTGCGACCCGGGGCCGGTGGAGATCCACGGGCTGACGCCGGAGCGGCTGCGGGGCGCACCCCGGTTCGAGCAGGTCGCGGGGCGATTGGCGGAGATGTTCCGGGATCGGGTCATGGTGGCGCACAACGCGCAGTTCGACTACGACTTCCTGGCCCGCGAGTTCGGCGCCGCCGGGGTGCCCCTCCCGGTCACCCGGCGGCTGTGCACGGTGGCCCTGAACCGACGGATCGGCACACCCACCGACAATCTTCGCCTGGGCACCCTGGCCGCGTTCTACGGAGTGCGGCAGCTGAAGGCGCACGATGCGCTGGACGACACCCGGGTGCTGGCGGGGGTGCTACGCGGGTCGCTGGCGGAGGCCACCCGGCTCGGGGTGGCCCTGCCGCTGGTCGACTGTCCGCCCAGGCGCGCCTCCGAGTACCGGCCGAGCATCCCCAAGAGCCCGTGTGCCTTCAACAATCCGGGGCGTTGGCAGCCGGGCGGTCACCTGGTCCAGGGGATGAAGGTGGCGGTCACCGGCGAGACCCGCCTGCCACGTGAGGAACTGGTGGCCGGGGCGGTGGCGGTCGGCCTGAACGTCATGACGTCGGTCAGCCGCCACACCAGCCTGCTGGTGACCAACGACCTGAGCTCCGGCTCGGCCAAGGGGCGGCGGGCGGTCGCGGAGGGCGTGCCGGTGCTGGACGAGGATGACTTCCGGGCGCTGCTCCCGGCGATCCGGCCCGGGGTGGCGCGGGACGGCGGCCCGGTCGCGCCCGCCCCTGCCGCAGCCCCGGCCCCGGTCGTCGCTCCGGCGCAGGTCCCGGGCCCTGCCTCCGCGTCGGTACCGGTCCTGGCCACCGCTCCGGCTGTGCCGTCGGCGCGGGCCGGTTCGGCGGGCCCCCTGACGGGCCGCCGGGTCCTGGTCATGGGCGGGACGCACCCCGACGCGGCCGCGGTACGGACCCGGGTGACCGGTCTCGGCGGCAGCGCGGCCGTCAACCTGTCGGCGAACGTCACCGACGTCGTCCTGCTCCCGGGAGGCGTGCCGGACCGCCGCCTGCCCAGGATCGCCACGCTGGGGCTGGTCGTGTACGAGCCCGGCTGGTTGGACGACCCGCAGTTCGGCGTGGTGCGGCACCACGGCCCGCAGACCCCGGTACTGCCGCGCGGCGGCGTCGTCGACCTGCCCGTCGAAACGGCGGGGGCGCGCTGGCAGCTCAACGTCAGCTGGGGACAGCAGACCAGCTGTGAGGTGGACGTGGTGGCCTTCGCGGTTGACGAGGACGAACAGGTCTCGTGCGACGAGGACTTCGTCTTCTACGGTGCGCCGGAGAGCCCGGGCGGGTCCGTCCTGCTCGGGCTCGACGGCCCGACCGAGCAGTCCGTGACGGTGGATCTCGCGGGGCTGCCCGTCTCGACCCGGAAGGTCGTGGTGGCGGCGGCCATCGACGGAGTCGTGACCTTCGGCGAGGTCGGCGCCATCGAGATCGCCGCAGGACGTGGGAGCGACGGCGGGCTGCTGGCGCAGGCGACGCTGGACGCGGCGACCACCGAACGCACCATGCTGCTGGCCGAGTTCTACCGTCGGGGCGTGTCGTGGCGGCTGCGTGCGATGGGGCAGGGATTCGACCACGGGCTGGAGGGCCTGGCCCGCTCCTACGGCGTCGACATCGAGGACTGACCGGCGCGGGGCGACCCCGGAGAGCGGCGTAGGATATTTGCATGGGAGCGCAAGTACGACCGTGGGACGCCGCCGGGGCCGAACGGGCGGTGGCCGTGCTCAAGGCGGTGGCCGATCCGGCGCGCTACCGGCTGCTGTGGGCGCTGAGCGGCGCGGAACTGCCGGTGAGCGCGCTCGCCGAACTCCTCGGGGCGCACGTGGCGGCCACCTCCCAGCACCTGGCGAAGCTGCGGGCCGCCGGACTGGTCGACTCCCGGCGGGAGGGGACCCGGATCTTCTACCGGGCCGCCGAGGGCGCCGACGTGCGGGGCCTGCTGGAGACGGCCCTGGTGGTCGGGCGGACGGCGGTACCGGGCCCGGACGTCACCGGGGCCGCGCCGGCGGGGGAGCCGGCGGTGGCCCGAGCCCGGGCCCGGACCAGGCAGGCCCTCGCACCGAAGCCCGCCTAGCCGCACCCGCCCTGCTCTCACTCACCCGGCCCGTCGCTTTCGCCGCGCCCGAGCAGGCCGTTCTCGTCCAGGCGGTACTCCTGGCGCTCGGCGTCGTAGGTGTACAGCTCCGCGTACCGGCCCCAGTCGGTGGCGGTCTCCAGCTGGCGGTCCACCTGCACGCTGGTGAAGTGGTGCGCCAGGATGTCGCGGAAGAAGCCGGTCCGCAGGGTGCCGGACGGGTTCTGCCGCAGACTGCTGGTGATCAGCTGGACCAGCGGCACGCCGATCGCGGCCATCGCGAAGACGGTCTTCGAGGTCTGTACGTCGGCCCGGGCGAAGGCGGTGCCGCGCTCGGTGAGCACCAGGTCGTCGCCGCCGACGGTGGCCAGGCCGAGCAGGTCGAGGGCGTCCACCAGGGGCAGCAGGTCGTCGACCTCCAGGCCCAGGTCGTCGGCCAGGTCGGCCAGGTCGCAGCTGCCGCCCGCGTGCGCGACCAGTTCGGCCAGGCCGGCCAGGCCGTCCACCCCGGCGGCTGGGAGCGGGGTGTTGGCGGGGGTGCGGCGCTCGGCCGGGGTGTCCCGGCCGGGGGTGCGGGTCTCCTTCGTCCGGCCGGTCATGGTCCGGTACACCTGGTCGATCAGCTCCTCGAAGGCGGGGCTGTTGCGGTCGCGCGGCCGGTCAAGCCCGACCTCGAAGGTGGCCTGGACGGTGCCGTACGGGCGGGAGCCGAGCACCACGATCCGGTCGGCCATCAGCACGGCCTCCTCGATGTTGTGGGTGACCAGCACGATCGCCCGGGTCGGGAAGTGGCCGGACTCCCAGAGCTCCATCAGCTCGCCGCGCAGGTTCTCGGCGGTCAGCACGTCGAGTGCGGAGAACGGCTCGTCCATCATCAGCACGTCCGGCTCGACCACCAAAGCCCTTGCGAAGCCGACCCGTTGGCGCATGCCGCCGGAGAGCTCCTTGGGGTAGGCGGACTCGAAGCCGTCCAGGCCGATCAGGTCGATCGCCTGCCGGGCGGCCTCGGCCCGATCGGTGGCGTTCCAGCCCTGGGCCTCCAGGCCGAGTTCGACGTTCTGCTGGACCGTCAGCCAGGGCAGCAGGGCGAAGCTCTGGAAGACCATCGCGGTACCGGGGTTGGCGCCGTTCAGCGGCCGGCCCCGGTAGCAGACGGTGCCGGAGCTGGCCGGGACCAGGCCGGCCAGGCAGCGCAGCAGGGTGGACTTGCCCGAGCCCGACCGGCCGAGCAGGGCGACCACCTCACCGGCCCGGATCTCCAGGTCGATCCCGCCCAGCACCGGCAGCTCGCCGTCGGCACCGGCGTACGACTTGGTCAACCCGACGGTCTCCAGCAGGACTTCGCCGTCCACGGCGCGGGGCAGGGCGGCGGTGGGACGGGTCCGACGCAGGGTGTTCAGCTTCATGGGGAACCTCCGGAGGTCCAGAAAAGGGTCCAGCAGGGCGAGGGGGTCAGAGCGAGTAGCGGGTCTCGGCGAGCCGGTACAGCCGCCGCCAGACCAGCCGGTTGAGCGCGACCACGTACAGGCTCATCACGGCCACCCCGGCCAGCAGCCGGGGGAAGTCGCCGTCGCCGGTGGCCTGCGCGATGTACGCGCCGAGGCCGGTCGCGGTCAGCGTGGTGGCGCCGAAGGTGACCACCTCGGAGACGATCGAGGCGTTCCAGGCGCCCCCGGAGGCGGTGATCCCGCCGGTGACGTAGGAGGGGAAGACGCCGGGCAGGATGAGCCGCTTCCAGCGCTGCCAACCCCGGACGCCGAGGTCGTCCATCGCCTCGCGCAGGTCGCCCGGGATCGACATGGCGCCCGCGATGGTGTTGAAGAGGATGTACCACTGGGCGCCGAGCGCCATCAGCAGGATGCCGCCGACGTCGATCGACAGACCGGTCCTGAGGAAGAACCAGACCGCCAGCGGGAAAAGGAAGTTGGCGGGGAAGCCGGCCAGTACCTGGATCACCGGCTGGGCGATCCGGGTCAGCTTCGGGGAGAAGCCGATCCAGACCCCGACCGGCACCCAGATCACGGTGGCGGCCACGATCAGCACCGACACCCGGGCCAGCGTGGCCAGTCCGAGCAGCAGTGGCTCGCCGAACACGCCGAGTCCGGTGCTGGCGTCCAGGTAGCGGCCGAGGTCGACCAGGCCCCAGAGGATCAGGCCGCCCGCCACCACGGCGAAGACCAGGTCCCCGGTCCGGCGCCTGGCCCGGTCGACCACCAGCGGGCGGTCGTCGATGCCGAACACCCGGCCGGCCCGGGAGCAGGCCGGCCCCAGCGGGCGGAGCCAACGGCCGATCAGACGAGGCCAGTTGGATCGGCGCAGGAAGTCCAGCACCAGCGAGCGCTGGGCCTCGCCGGCCTCCGACTGCTCGTTCTTGAAGCGTTCGGTCCAGGCGGTCAGCGGCCGCCAGAACAGGAAGTTGACCCCGATCACCATGACCGCCATGGTCAGGATCGCCCAGCCGACCTTGCCCAGGTCGCCGTCGGCGATGGCCGCCCCGGCGTAGGAGCCGACGCCCGGCAGGGCGTACTCCCGGCTGCCGACGCTGATCATCTCGGAGGCGACCAGGAAGAACCACCCGCCGCCGAAACTCATCATGCCGTTCCAGACCAGGCCGATCGCCCCGGCGGGCAGCTCGACCTTCCAGAACCGCATCCACCGGGTGAAGCCGAACGACCGTGACAGCTCGTCCAGTTCGCGGGGGAGCGAGGTCAGCGACTGGTAGAACCCGAAGGTCATGTTCCAGGCCTGCGAGGTGAAGATGGCGAACACCGCCGCGCACTCCAGGCCGAACATCGAGCCCGGGAAGAGCGCGAGGAAGCCGGTCACCGCGATGGTCAGGAAGCCGAGCACCGGGACCGACTGGAGGATGTCCAGGGCCGGGATCAGCACCCGCTCCAGCCGGCGGCTGCGGGCGGCGGCGTAGGCGTAGCAGAAGGTGAAGACCACCGCGGCGGCCAGTGCCACGAACATCCGCAGCAGGCTGCGGGCCGCGTCGTACGGCAGCTGGGACGGGCTGGTGTCGACCAGGGTGGTCCGGTCGGGGGTGAACGAGACCGTGGTGCCCTGGCCCACCCGCAGGGCGGTGTAGAGCAGGACCAGGACGGCCGAGGCGACCACCAGGTCGACCCAGGAGAAGCGGCCCGACCTGCGGGCAAGGGTGTGCTGGGTACGGAACGACATCACGAGAGGGACCTCCGGTGCACACTGTGCGCACGCCGAGGTCCCCGGTCCGCGGCAGGCACGCCGACGGCCGGGCAACCGACGGTGGCCGGTGCGGAGAGTTACGGAAAAAGGCTCAACGAACAACGCGGAGGCAGGGGCGACTGGGGGGCTCGGTACGCATGGCTGCCTCCTTTCGGTTCGGGGCACGGCGGAGGGCCGGTTTCGTTCCGTCCCCCCGAGTCTGCACCCTTGTTGCGCGAATGCGCAAATAAGCGTGGACTGCGGGTCGCGACCAGCGGAGCCGGTCTCGGCGACCCGAGCCCAAAAGGCGGAGCCGGTCTCAGCGCCCCGAGCCCAGCGCCCGGGAGACCCGGAGTGCCCCGGCGGCCACCGCCGGGCCGAGCACCCGGACCCGGGCCGCGGTGATCCGGGAGGTCAGGCCGGAGACCGAGAGCGCGCCGGTCACGGTGTCGGTGTGGTCGAAGACCGGGGCGGCCACGCAGCGCACCTCGGGCTCGTTCTCCGGGTCCTCCACCGCGTAGCCCCGGCCTGAGACGCTGCCGGTGCTGCTGTTCTTCGTCCTGGTCCAGCGTCACCTGGTCTCCAGGCTGGGAGGTGCGGTGAAGGACTGAACGGGTGCTCAGTTGACCCCGCGGGGGCGGAACTGGATGCTGATCCGCGGCCCGACCGGGCGGGCGGTCTTCGGCACGGCGTGGTCCCAGGTCCGCTGGCAGGAGCCACCCATCACCAGCAGGTCCCCGTGCCCGAGCGCGTACCGGACCGACTCCCCGCCCCCGCCGGCGGGCCGCAGCGCCAGGGCGCGCGGCTCGCCGACCGAGACGATCGCCACCATGGTGTCCGCCGACCGCCCGCGCCCGATCCGGTCCCCGTGCCAGGCCACGCTGTCGTTCCCGTCCCGGTAGAGGCAGAGCCCGGCCGTTACGAACGGCTCGCCCAGCTCGGCCCCGTAGCGCGCGCTCAGCTCCGCCCGCATCTCCGCCAGTACCGGATCGGGCAGCACGTCACCTTCCCCGAAGTACGCCAGCAGCCGGGGCACCGCCACCACCCGCTCGTACATCTCCCGCTGCTCGGCCCGCCAGTCGACCCCGTCGGCCAGCCGCTCGAACAGCGCGTCGGCCCCACGCACCCACCCGGGCAGCACGTCCACCCAGGCCCCGTGGCCCAGCGTGGTGCGGCGCAGGCCGTCGAGCGGCCCGAGCTCGGGACGGTCCGCGCTCAGCAGTGATCCCTGGAAGTTCATGGGGCCAGCGTACGCCCATGCTCGAATGAATGTTCTATTCTGGAACTCGGTTGAGGCGCCCGAGGGTGCTGGCAGACGGGCGAGCATGACCGATTCGGGGCCCGGAAGCTGTCCTGTCGATCACCAGCAGTGCCAAGGCGGTGCGCTTGCGCCCTGTACCACCCGCCGTACGGGTACTCCTGGCGTGACCGGCGGCCTCGGGGCGGATGTCGGCCGACGCTTCTCCCCAAGGGGTGAACCGGGGCGGCCTCGTCACCCGGGTACCTGGCCGCGCGGAGGTGCCCCGGATGGCCCCTATCCGGGCTGCTCGGAAGATGTTTGAGTGCGCGGCGTACCCCCTTCGCACTACATCCTGAGGAGTCACCTTGTCCTACCGCCCCCGTCTGCGCACCGCCGTGATCGGAACGTGCGCCGCAGCTCTGCTCGCCGGCTCCGGCCTGCTCGCGCTCCCCGCGCAGGCCGAGAACCTGAAGGCCCCGGCCGCTGTCACCGACCTGAGGTCGACGCGCCCGGAGCAGGCCGTCGCGTCGTTCGTCGGGGACTACTGGCAGGCCGTCAGGGACGGGGCCGTCATGGTCTTTGGCGAGAGCCTCACCGCCGACAAGGTCCGGGAGCACTACCTTTCGACCGAACTCAACGACGCCCTCACCCAGTGGGGGTTCGACCACCAGGTGGACCCGATCTTCCGCAAGGAAGCACTGCCCAAGAGCTACTCCTGGGCGGAGGCCGGCCAGGCGGACGGCAACACCAAAGTCGTCCTGACCGAGACCTGGGACGACGACACGACCACCGACGTCTGGTACACGGTGAACACCAAGGATCTGACCATCACCGGCATCACCGACCCCTCCTAGGCACCACACCCCGCTGCTCCGGACACCACCGTGCTCCGGAGCAGCGGCACGTGCTGGCGATCTGACTCCGCTCGTGATCGCCAGGACAGAACCCGAGACAGACCTCCAGTTGTACCTGCAGGACGCGCGCGACGTGCTGCTGCTGAAACTCGACGGGCTCTCGGAGTACGACCTGCGCCGGCCGATGACGCCGACCGGTACCAATCTGCTCGGGCTGGTCGAGCACCTGACCGGCGCCGAGGCGGCGTACTTCGGCGAGACCTTCGGGCGGCCGTTCGAGACGCCGAGGCTCTGGATCGCCACTGACGCCGAGTCGAACTCCGACCTGTCGGCGACCGTCGACGGGAGCCGCGAGCAGATCGTCGGGCGCTGCCGGGCGGCCTGGGCCCACTCGGACGCGACGATCGCGGCGCTGCCGCTCGACGCGCTCGGTCGGGTGCCCTGGGGCCCCCGGAGTGAGCTGACCCTGCATCGCATCCTGGTCCACACGATCGGCGAGACCCACCGGCACGCGGGTCATGCCGACCTCGTCCGCGAACTGGTCGACGGATCGGTCGGCCAGCGTGGCGAGAACGACAACCTGCCGCCCGGCGGCCCCACTTGGTGGGCGGCCCACCGTGCCAGGCCGGAGCAGGTGGCCCGCGAGGTGGGCGGACGGGCCTGACCCTCGCGTGGTCAACTTGTCGACATGGAAACTGTGTTGGCCGCCGCGGTGGCCGTACTCGGCACTCTGGCGGGGACGTTCGGGACGCTGGTGCTCCAGCGCCGCCAGGCTGACCGCGCAGCGGCGTCCGCCCAGGCGGAGCGCCTGCGGCAGGAGCGGGCGAGCGCCTGTCTGGCGTTCGCCGAGGCGTTGGCGGAGCTGGAGCGCGCAGCCGTCGGCGTCTGGCTCCGCCGCCACGACCGTCCGCGTGACGAGGACGCCGTCCGCGCCGCCCGGCAGGAGGCGGACCGGTCGGGCGCGGCGGCCCAGTCCGCGATGTTCCGGATGCAACTGATGACCCATGATCAGCGGCTGGGCGCGCTCGCCCACGCCGCCTTCGAGCTGATCGGCGGCATCGAACCCGCAGCCGACCGCGCGGAGTTGAAGCGCACGGAACGGTCCTTCGAGCAAGCGGTGGAGGCGTTCATCGCGGAGGCCCACCGCCTGGTGATCTGACGGGCGCCCGGCTCAGCGACCGGCGACCAGCCGTGCCATGACGGTACGCGGCAGGGCCGGGTGGGCGGCGGCCGCCTCCACCACCTGGAAGTCGTCGTCATCGAGCAACTCGGTCAGCACCGAGGGCGGGAGAGCGGGATGCCCGGCTGCCGACCGCCGAGCCCGGAGGTCCGTCAGGCAGACCTGGAGGGCCGGCGCCGTCGCGTTCGGGTGCCGGGCGATCTCCCGGAGTGCCTTCCGGGCCGGTGGGTTGCGGTGGGCGAGGTCCGCCAGCAGGGCCGCCGGAGTGCCGGGGTTGGCGGCCACCGCAGCGGCCACCCGGTCACCGTGGCGGGCGAGCGCAGCCCGGAGCTGCGCTTCCGACAGGCCGGGATGCGGTGCGACCGAGGCGACCACCTTCGCGTCGGGATCGGCTGCCAGGGCGTCCCGCACCCCGTCCGGCAGGTCGCGGCGCTGTGCCACCAGCATCCGGACCTGCGGACTCGCGGACCGGGCGAGTTCGGTGACCTCGACCGGGGAGGCGGACGCCACCCGGGGCAGCAGGACCGGCCCGATCCGGCCGGTGGCGGCCAGTCGGGTGAGCAGGTCGAGCGGCAGCCGGGGGTGCTGGGCGAGGCTGCGCCGGACGTCGTACCCGTCGTCCTCGGCCAGTCGGCGCTGCAAGGCCGCTCCGATCGCCGGGTTCGCCGCCAGGGTGGACCGGGTCCAGGGCATGCCGTCCTCGGCGAGTCGCGCGTAGGTGGCGGCCGACTGGTCGGTACGGCAGGCGAGCTCGCGGCGCAGCAGTAGGGACGGATGGTCCGCGAAGGCCGCGCAGGGGGCCGGCGGAGTGGCCGGGTTGGCCAGTGCCGCCCACTGGATCGCGTGCACCGTGGACTGGTGTCCGGCGTCGCAGGCGGCACCCGGCGGCAGCTCGCAGTCGGGTCGCGGGCAGTGCGGATCGTGCTCGAACGGGACGGTCTCGCGCTCACAGACCAGGCACCAGCGGGCTGGCGGCAGCCCCTCGCCGGTGAGCAGCATCGTCAGTACGGCCGGTGGCGCGGCCTGGTTGACGGCCACCGAGCGGCGTACCTCGGCATGGGGATGGGCCGCCAGCCGGGCGGCCACCTCGGCCGTGGTGCACAGCGCGAGCTCTGCGACCACCCGGATCTCGGGGTCGGCGGCGAGCCGTGCCACCACGTCGGACGGCAGGCCGGGGCAGGCGGCCAGTCTCTCCCGGACCTCGACGGCCGGATCGACTGCCAGCAGCCGGGCCCAGGACGGGAGTCCGCGCCCTTCGGCGAGCATGGCGAGCGCGGCGCCGGGCTGCCCGGCGGGATCGACGTCGGTGGCAGTGAGCAGGCCGGACCGCGCGAGCCGGACCGCCGCGCCTTCGTCGCGCGCCGCCAGCGCGGCCACCTGGGCGGGTGTCAGGTCCGGACGGCCCGCGAGCTCCTCCAGCGTGTCCGCGTCGGCCCCGGCGATCAGCCGGTCCAGGAGGGCGCCCGGCAGGGCGGGGTTGACGGCGAGGCCGAGCAGGCGGTGGTCCACGGCAGAATCCTGCCCGAAGGGTGTTCCCGTGGCCCGTGGATTTCCACGGGCCTCCTCGACCACGGAAGGTCCCACCGCCATGAACGACCGTCAGCCCGCACCGTTCGGGAACTTCGAGACCGCCTTCGCCGCCGCCACGCTGGCGGAGCCGCTGGTCGGGCCGGTCGCGGACGCTTTGAAGAACTGGGACGTGCCCGGTGCCGCCCGGTCGGTGCTGTACGTGGACACCGATCCGGCGAAGGCGGACACCGCCGTGTTCTGCGAGGCGTACGACGTCGCCCCCGAGGCGTCCGCGAACTGCGTGGTGATCGCCGCCAAGCGCGGCGGGGAGACCACACTGGCGGCCTGCCTGGCGCCGGCCGGTACCCGGGTGGACGTCAACACGGCCGTCCGCAAGCACCTCGGCGCCCGCAAGGCGTCCTTCGCGCCGATGGAGACGGCCGTCGCCGAGACCGGTATGGAGTACGGCGGCATCACGCCCGTCGGCCTCCCGGTCGGCTGGCCGCTGCTGATCGACGCGGCGGTGGTGGCGGCGCCGTACGTGCTGGTGGGCAGCGGGCGGCGGCGGGGCAAGCTGATCCTGCCGGGCCGGGTGCTGGCCCAACTGCCGGGTGCGCAGGTGCTGGAGGGCCTGGCGGGGTAGCGGTCTAGGGTGGCCCGATGAGCGAAGACACCGGCATCACCCTGCGGCCCGTGCGCGAGGACGACCTGCGGGTCCTCGAGCCGTTCCTCACCGATCCCGAGGCGGCCGGCGAGTTCCAGTGGCAGGGCTGGTCCGACCCGGGCCGGTGGCGCCGGCAGTGGCTGGAGAACGGGATGCTCGGCGAGGAGGGCGGCACGCTGATGGTGGTCGCCGCCGACGGGGCGCCGGCCGGGTTCGTCTCCTGGCGGAAGGTGATGTGCTGGCGGGGCTCGTCCTGCTGGAACACCGGGATCTCGCTGCTGCCGGAGGTACGGGGCCGGGGCCTCGGCGCACCGGCGATGCGCGAACTGGTCCGCTACCTGTTCGCGCACACCCAGCAGGTCCGGATCGAGGCGGCCACCGAGGTGGCGAACCTCGCCGCCCAACGGGTGCTGGAGCGGGCCGGGTTCAGCCGGGAGGGCGTGCTGCGCAGCGTCGCGTACCGGCAGGGCGGGTGGCATGACGGGGTGGGGTACAGCGTGCTGCGGTCCGACTCCGGCTGGCAGTAGCGGGGGTCCGCAGCGCCTCCTGCCTGGACGAACGATCTCTGCCCCCAGCCATGTTGGTCCCAGGCCCGCCCGCCCTGCCGAAAGTCGCCGAGAAAATCTTCCGTTCCGTTGAGTGCTCCGCCGCCCGGCTCCGTACTGATGGATGCGAATGTCCATCAGATCTCGTGGGGGAGACCACTCATGCGCAACCTTCGCCGCACCGCCCTGCTGACCGCCCCGGCCGTGGCCGGCCTGCTGCTGCTCACCGCCTGCGGCTCGGACGGCAAGCCCGCCGCCACCCCGGCGCCCGCCGCGTCCGCGCCTGCGTCCGGGCCCGCCGCCACCACCTCGACGCCGGCCGCCTCCGCACCTGCCACCGGCCAGGCCACCGGCGACAAGGCCGTGCTGAAGGGCTCGCTGGCCGCCGGGAACACCGCGAAGTTCGGCGCGATCGTGCTGGACGGCCTCGACTACACGCTCTACCGCTTCGACAAGGACACCGCCAACCCCTCGGCCTCCAACTGCAACGGCGACTGCGCCGCGAAGTGGCCGCCGGTGCCGGTGAACGCCCAGGGCACGATCAAGGGCATCGACACCAAGCTGGTCGGCAGCGTCACCCGGGCCGACGGCACCAAGCAGCTCACCCTGGGCGGCTGGCCGCTGTACCGCTTCGCCGGTGACAAGGCCCCGGGTGAGACCAACGGCCAGGGCGTGGGCGGTACTTGGTTCATCGCCGCGCCCGACGGCAAGAAGGCGGCGGCCGGCACCGGCAGCACCGGCACGGGCGGCAACGGCTACTGATGGCTGCCGTGACCCCGCTGCTGCTCGACGAGGAGAGGCGCATGCGGCACGATTCCGCCGTGACCGGAGCACAGGACGAGGCGGCGCCGCCCGGGCCGCCGCAGGGCGAGGAGCTGATCCGCGCCCTGCACGACCAGCATGCCGCCGCGCTGCTCAGCTTCGTGCTCCGGCTGGTCGGCGGCGACCGCCACCAGGCCGAGGACGTGGTGCAGGAGACGCTGGTCCGGGCCTGGCGGAACATCCACCGCCTCGAACCGGCGGCCGCCTCGCTCCGCCCCTGGCTGGTGACCGTCGCCCGGCGGATCGTCATCGACGGTCACCGGAGCCGGCAGTCCCGCCCGCGCGAGGTCGGCGACGCCATGCTCGAAGTCATGCCCGCAGAGGACGAATTGGAGAAGGCGCTGCGCCTGATGACCATCTCCGACGCCCTGGACGCCCTCACCGAGCCGCACCGGCAGGTGATCGTCGAGACCTACCTCAAGGGACGTACGGTCAACGAGGCCGCCGCCGTGCTCGGCGTGCCCGCCGGTACCGTACGCTCCAGGGTCTTCTACGCGCTCCGCTCGCTCAAGATCGCACTCGAAGAACGAGGAGTGACATCGTGACGTCCCCGCAGGAGCAGCACCTCGACGTGGGTGCCTACGTCCTCGGGCTGCTCGAACCGGAGGAGATGGCGGAGTTCGCCGTGCACCTGGCGGGCTGCGCCCGGTGCACGGCCGAGGCCGCGGAGCTCTCCGGACTGGAACCGCTGCTGGCGGAGTACGCGGACGCGGTGCGTCCGGTGACCGACCCGGCCCCCGGTGGCGAGCTGCTGGAACGGATGGTCGCCGAGGTGACCGCCGTCCGCCGCACCTCCCGGACCCGTCGGCTCTTCCTGGTCGTGGCCGCCGTCGCGGTCCTGATCGCCGGACCACTGGTCGGCGCCTCGCTCGGTGGGGACGACGGAGCGGGTGCCCCGGTGGCCCACTCCACCAGCCCCGCCCAGGACTTGATGGAGCACGGCACGCTCCGGACCGCCACCGACCGGACCAGCGGGGCGGTCGCCACGGTCGCGCTGGAGGACAAGAAGTGGGGTACCCACGTCGCGCTCCGGCTCGGCGGCGTCAAGGGCCCGCTGTCCTGCTCGCTGATCGCGGTGGCCCGGGACGGCCGCGAACAGACCGTCACCAGCTGGGCCGTCCCGGAGGCCGGGTACGGCACCTCGGCGCAGCAGGACGCCCTGGTCACCCACGGCGGCGTCGGCTTCCCGGCCACCCAGATCGACCACTTCGAGGTCCGCACCACGGAGGGGGCCGAGCTGGTGGCCATCCCGGTCTGACGCCGATGCCCGCCGGGCCGGGCCCGTCCTGATCCCGACGCCCGCGCGGGCCGGGCCGGGGCCGCGGGCCGGGCCCGGACGGGCTTCAGGCGCCGGTCCGTTCGGCCAGCGTCCGGCGCAGCCGGGTCAGCCGGGCGATCTCGGCGTCGAGTGCCGCGAGCCGCCGCTGCACCACCGTGGCGGCGGGGGAGGGCGGCCCGGCGGCGGGACAGGCCGGGGGCGGGTCCGCGGCGAGCAGGTGGAGCCGGTCGGCGCAGTGGCGGACGTCCTCGATGGTGAGACCGAGCGCGAGCAGGCCCCGGACGGCCCGGACCCGGGCCAACTCGGCCGGACCGTACTCACGTTGGCCCGAGGCCGAGCGCGCCGGGGTGAGCAGCCCGCGCTGTTCGTAGAGCCGCAGGGCCCTCGGTGTGGTGCCCGCCGCTGCCGCCGCGTCCCCGATCCGCATCCGCCCGCCTTCCCGCCGCCGGTGCCCGGAGGCTACAACTCGACCACGACGGCGCCGACCTGCCGACCGTCGATCAACTCCCGCAACGCTCCCGGTGCGCGCCCGATTCCGGGGAGCACCGCGTGCGGGAAGGTGATCTCCCCGGAGCGCAGCCAGCCGCCGAACCGAGCCGTCCACTCGGCCGCCACCCCTGGGTGCTCGGTGCCCCGGTAGCCGCGCAGCGAGATGCCGTTGACCACGATCCGGAAGCTGTCCAGCAGCACCGGTGAACTGCCGCCCGCCCGGTCGGCGGCGAACTGGCCGGAGAGCGCGCCGACCAGGGCGAACCGGGCGCCGGCCCGGCCCGCCTGCACGGCTGCCGCCAGCTGCTCGCCGCCGACGGTGTCCACCAGGACGTCGATCCCGTCCGGCGCGGCCCTCGCCAGCTGTGCCCCGAAGGGCTCGGCCGCATCGCGCAACAGGACCGCGTCGTAGCCGAGTTCGGCGGTCAGCCGGTCCGCCTTCGCGGCCGAACCGGTGCTGCCGATCACCCGCCCGGCCCCGAGCAGTCGGGCGACCTGGCCCGCCAGCGAGCCCACGCCGCCGGCCGCGCCGGTCACCAACACCGTGTCGCCGGGGCGGACTTCGGCCAGCCGGGTGAGCGCGCCGTACCCGGCCTCGCCCATCGAGAGCTGGGCGACCGGCTCGGGCAGCGCCGGGTCCAGCGGTGCGCAGGACCCGGCGGGCAGCACGGCGTACTCCCGCCAGCCCGCGTGGTGCGAGACCAGGGTGCCCGGTGGCAGCGCTCCGGCCAGCACCTCGCCGACCGCCGGGCCGAACAGGGTGTCACCGGCGTGCAGTCGGGGGAGCGGCACCCCGTCCACCTCGCCGCCGATCAGTGTGCGCAGACCGGGGAAGACGGCGAAGTACCGGTTCCTGACCAGGACTTCACCCTCCTGGAGGGCCGGCAGCGGGGATTCCGCCAGGGCGAAGTGACGCGCTTCGGGCAGCCCGTCGGGCACGGCGGCCAGCCGGACCTCTCGGCTGTGGGTGGGCAGGGTCGGGCTCATCGGCGACGGCTCCTCGGGATCGGTCCGGAACGGGAGCCGCGACGCTAACCCCTGCCCCGTGGGTCAGGGGCAAGCTTCCTGGCTCACGGGAGGTGCAATTGAAAATGAAAACGCATGTCGTATAGGTTCTCCTTTCACACCGTCCTGCCGGGTGGAGCGAGAGGGAGAGCCGTGGCGCATCTGTTGGTGATCGAGAGCTGGGTCGGGTCCATGAGCAGACTGCTGCCCAGGGCCATTGCGGAGGGCGGGCACCGGTTCACCTTCCTCACCCGGGACCTGCACCACTACCTCCGGGCGGCACCGGCCGACACCACCCACCCGTTGCTGGCGGCCGACAACGTGCTGACCGCCGACACCAACGACCCCGAGTCGCTGCTCCCGTACGTCGAGCGGCTGCACCGGGTGCTGGGCTTCGACGGGGTGGCGTCTTCCTGTGACTACTACCTGCCCACCGTGGCGCTGGTGGCGGAGCGGCTCGGGCTGCCGGGGCCCTCGGTGGCCTCGGTCACGGCGGCCTGCCGGAAGGACCTGACCCGGCGGCGGCTGGCCGAGGAGGGGGTGCCGGGGCCCCGGTTCGCGCTCTGCGGGGACCGGGACGAGGCGGTCGCGGCGGCGGCCGGGATCGGCTACCCGCTGGTGGTCAAGCCGGTCGACCTGTGCGCCGGGATGCTGGTCCGCAAGGTCGACGACGAGCGCGAACTGCTCGCGGCGTACGGCACGTTGGACGAGTTCCCGGTGAATGCCCGAGGTCAGCGGCGGCAGCCCGTGGTGCTGTTGGAGGAGCTGCTCGGTGGGCCCGAGGTGAGCGTCGAGACGGTCTCGTACGGCGGTCGGACCGAGGTGGTCGGGGTGACCGGCAAGAGCATCGGCGGGGCGCCCGCCTTCGTCGAGACCGGCCACCTGTTCCCGGCCGCGCTCGACCCGACGGACGCGGCGGCCGCCGCCGACACCGCCGTCCGGGCGCTGGCCGCGCTCGGGCTGGACCAGGTGGTGGCGCACACCGAGATCAAGCTGACCCCGAGCGGCCCCCGGGTGGTCGAGGTGAACCCGCGCCCGGCCGGGAACCGGATCACCGAACTGGTCCGCCGCGTCACCGGCGTCGACCTGGCGGCGGCCGCGGTGGACGTCGCACTCGGCGCCGCACCGGACCTGACGCACCGTCCGACCGGCGTCGCCAGCGCGGCGATCGCCTTCCTGCTGCCGGAGCGGGACGGCCTGCTGGCCGGTGTCGACGGGGCGGAGCAGGTCGGGCAGCACCCGGCGGTGGTCGAACTGACCCTCGCCGAGCCGGGCCGCCAGGTCCGCCGCGCGGTCAGCAACAACGAGTACCTCGGCCACCTGCTGGCCACCGACCCCGAGGGCGCCGCCGCGCTCGACACCGCCGAACGGCTGCTCGCCCGGCTGGTGCCCCGCTACGCCGAGGAGGCGGTGCGGGCATGACCGGCGCCGTCGACACCCTGGTCGAACGGGTCAACTCCGGTGCGTACGGACTCGATCCGGCGGCCGAGCGGATCGCGCTGGCCTTCAGCACCAGCCAGGCCGTCCGGCACCCGGGCCGGTCGGGCGGGTACCGGAACGAGGTGCTCAGCCTGCGGCTGGGCGCGGCCGTCGGCTCCTGCGCCGTCGAGCCGGGGACGCTGCCGCCCGGGACGCTGGACGACTGCGTCGGCGTGAGCGTCGCCGAGCTGTTGGGGCACCCGGAGCTGGCGGTGCGGATCGCCGCGCTGGACGCCTTCCTGCTGCTGGCCCGCCCGCACGTCCCCGAGCACGGCGCCCGCCCGGTGCCGATCCCGGCCGGGAGTTCGCTGGCCCGCTCCCGGGCCCGGGCCCGCGCGGTGGTCGGGCTGGTCCCGGCCCGGGCCCGGCGGGTGCTGGTGGTCGGCGTGGTCAACTCGCTGCTGGAGCGGCTCCGCGAGCGCGGTACCGCCTACCTGCCCTGCGACCTCAAGGGCGGCCGGACGGAGTGGGGTGAACCGATCCGGACCGAGGCCGGACTCGACGACTGCGACGCGATGCTGGTCTCCGGCATGACGCTCGGCAACGGCAGCTTCGAGACCTTCGCCGAGCACGCCCGGCGCACCGGCAAGCCGCTGGTGATGTTCGCCCAGACCGGCAGCGGCGTGCTGCCCCGGCTGCTGGGCGACGGGGTCACGGCGGTCAGCGCCGAGCCCTACCCGTTCTTCTGGCTGGACGGCGGCCCCGGCACCGTCCACCTGTACGGGGGGCCGCGATGACCACCGCGCTCTGCCCGCCCGGCACGGCCAACCCCGAGCTGCTCGCCCTGCTCGGCCGCACCCCGCTGGCCCGGATCGGCACACCGCTGCCACAGCCGCATCCGGGATTCTGGGCCAAACTGGAGTACCTCGGCGCGGGCGGAATGAAGGCCAGATCGGCCGTCGCGATACTGCGCGGTGCCCACGCCCGGGGCGAACTGCCCGGCGGAGCACCGGTGGTGGAGTCCACCTCGGGCACCCTGGGCATCGGGCTGGCCTTCGCCGGGCAGGCGCTCGGGCACCCGGTGGTGCTGGTGGGGGACAGTGAACTGGAGCCCTCCATGCGTCAGTTGCTCCGCTCGTACGGGGCCCGGCTGGAGCTGGTCGACCGGCCGGCCGAGCGGGGCGGCTGGCAGGCCGCCCGGCTGGACCGGGTGCGCGAGCTGCTCGACCGGATGCCCGGGGCGTACTGGCCGGACCAGTACAACAACCCCGACAACGCGGCCGGTTACCTCTCGATGGCCCGTGAGCTGACGGACCGGCTCGACCAGCTGGACGTGCTGGTGTGCAGCGTCGGCACCGGCGGCCACAGTGCCGGGCTGGTCGAGCCGCTGCGCCGCCGCTGGCCCCGGCTCCGGGTGATCGGGGTGGACTCGGTCGGCTCGGCGATCTTCGGGCAGCCCGCCAGACCCCGGCTGATGCGCGGCCTCGGCAGCAGCATCCACCCCCGTAACGTCGGCCACCGGCACTTCGACGAGGTGCACTGGGTCGGCCCGGCCGAGGCGGTGGACGCCTGCCGGCGGCTGGCCAGGGGCAGCTTCGTCAGCGGCGGCTGGAGCACCGGGGCGGTCGCGCTGGTCTCCGCCTGGGCCGCCAGGGCGCAGCCCGGCGCGGTGGTCGCCACCGTCTTCCCGGACGGGCCGCACCGCTACCTGGGTACGGTCTACGACGACGACTGGTGCCGGGCCCGCCGACTGCCCGCGCCGGTCCCCACGCCGGTGGAGATCCTGCACCCGGGTGCCGTCGAGGTGACCGGCTGGGCCCGCTGCCGCACCGTCGTCGACCCACTGGACCCTCCGAGGGAGCCCCGACCGTGAGACTCGACCTGCGCGTGGTGGAACTCCGGCTGACCGAACCGCTGCGGATCTCCCGCTCCACCATGACCTCCCGCGACGCGGTCGAGCTGACCGTCCGACATGGTGGGGCGAGCGGCCACGGCGAGGTGGTCGCCAGCACCTACCTGGGGCTGCCCACCGGGGAGATCCTCCGGCACGGCCGGGCCCTGGACCTGCTCCGCTACCCCGACCCGGAGACCGCGCTGAGCGAACTCCAGTGTCTGGCGGCCCCGTTCGGGGAACTGCCGCCCGGGGTGCTGGCCGGCCTGGAGGCTGCGCTGCTCGATCTGGTCGGCAAGCGCGCGGGCGCCCCCGTACACCGGCTGCTCGGCCTGCCGGGGCCACCCGCCGCCGCCACCGCCCGCACCATCGCCATCGTCGACCCGGCCCGGGCCGCCGCGCAGGCCGCCCGCCTGGCCGCCGACGGCTTCCGGGTACTCAAGGTCAAGGCGGGATCGGCCGATCCGGCGGACGACCTGGCCCGGGTCAGGGCGGTGCGGGCCGGTGCCCCCGAGGCCGAGCTGCTGCTCGACCCGAACGGGGCCTGGACGGTCGCCCGGTCCCTGGCCCTGATCCCGCGGTTCGCCGCGCTCGGGGTGACCGCCGTCGAACAGCCCACCGCCCCGGGGCACCCGGAGTGGCTGGCCGAGGTGGCCGAACGCTCCGAACTGCCGGTGATCGCCGACGAGGACGCGGTCTCCCTGGCGGACGCCGTCCGGCTGGCCGGCCGGGTGCAGGGGATCAACGTCAAGCTCGCCAAGTGCGGCGGCGTCGCGGCCGCGCTGCGGATCTGCGCCGCCCTGCAGGGCAGTGGCACCGAGGTGATGCTCGGCTGCCTGACGGCCAGTTCGCTCGGCATCGCCCCCGCCGTGCACCTGGTCGACCGGGCCCGCTGGGTCGACCTGGACGGCCACCTGCTGCTCCGGCACGACCCCTGGCGCGGCATCGGCGGCACCGACGGCGTGGTCCGGACCACCGACCGGGCCGGGCTCGGGGTCGTCCCGGTGCGGACGCTGCCGTCGTCCCCCGGGCACCCTCAGCCGCCCGGCGGTGGCGTGTCCGGCTCCCGCAGCACGGTCAGATAGCGTTCCCTGGGCAGCAGTTCGGCCCCCAGCGACCGGACGTGCGGACTGTCCCACTGGGCGTCCAGCAGCCGGCCGCCGACCGCCCCGAACCGGGTGGCCAGCTCGGCCAGCGCCAGGCTGCCCGCCCCCGGCCGACGGTGGAACATCGAGTCGAGGCTGAGCACCGGACCGACCCGGATCCCGTACGCTCCGCCGACCAGCTCCTCGCCCTCCCAGACCTCCCCGCTCACCGCCCGCCCGTCCCGGTGCAGTTGCTCCAGCGCGGCCAGCAACTCGTCGGTCATCCACCGGGGTTCACGCCCGGTCCGGCACTCCTCCAGCACCCGGCCGAAGGCCCGCCCGACCGTGCAGTGCAGGCCGGTCCTGCGCCGGGCCCGCAGTCGGGCCACCGGGAGCACCGGCCGGGGGTCGGGCGACCACCAGGCCAGCGCGTACGGGTCGGCGCCGCCGACCAGCGGGGCCCGCCCGCCCGCCCAGCGCGCCTCGTTGAAGGCGGCCAGCACCGGATCGGCCGCCGGGAAGGGGAACAGGCCGGCCCGGCAGGCCCCCAGCAGGGTCGCCGCGTCCAGCACCCCGCCGAACGCCACCGGTCCGTCGGTCGGGGCCTCGCTCAGGTCCAACTCCTGCCACCACACCGCCCGTTCACCTGCTCACGGACGGCGGGTCGAGGTAGCCGGAGCCGATCAGGTGGCACAGGTAGCGGTCCAGCAGCGGCCCGTCCACCGGCGGGAACTCCAGCCCGCTGCCGGCCAGGTCCGCGACCACCCGGGACCGGTCGAAGCGTGGGAAGGTCCGGCGGAAGTACATCTCGCTGACCGTCAGGTCGGGCCGCCCCGCACAGCGGTCCACGAACAGCGGCAGGAACGGGGTGGCCGGGTGCTTGGGGTGCTCGGCGGCGTACCGGGCGAACTCGCGCACCCAGTCCTGGTACGGCAGGTCCCGCACCGGGTACCCGAACGCCCGCAGCCGGGAGGTCAGTTCGCCGATCAGCGGGTGCCGGGGATTGGTCAGGTGGTACGCCTGTCCGGTGGCCTCGACGTGGGTGGCGAGGTAGGTCACCGCGCGGGCGAAGCTGTCGGCGGGCAGGAAGTCCATCGGCAGGTCCACGTCGGGTGCGGAGCCGCTGTCGGCGAACAGCCGGATCAGCGCGCAGATCTCGGTGCTGCTGTTCATCGCGCCGGTGGCCCGGTCGCCGGTGACGTCGTTCAGCCGGTGCGAGACCACCGGGAGCCCCGCCTCGGACGCCTGCCGCAGCAGCTCCTCGGCCACCCACTTGGTCTCCGCGTACCCGACCGAGAGGTGCCCGGGGTACCCGAGCGGGGTGCGCTCGGTGACCTGCCGGATCCCGGCCGCCCCGTACCCGGCCAGCACCGACATGCTCGACAGGTGGTGCAGCGGGATGCCCCGGGAGTGCCCGGCCAGTCGGACCAGCTCGCGGGTGCCACCGACGTTGACGGCGCTCAACTCCCGGTACGGATAGATGAAGTTGACCCGCGCGGCGCAGTGCAGGATCAGGTCGAGGCCGGACGCCAGCTCGGTGAAGCGCCGTTCGGTCAGCCCGAGCAGCGGCGCCCCGAGGTCGCCGGTCTCGGGCACCACCCGGCCCGGGGCCGTCCCGTCCAGCGGGTCCCGGAGCAGGTACCGCAGGCCGGCCGCCCGGATCCGCTCCAGCGCCTGCCCGGGGTCGGTCTCGCGGACCAGGCAGTGCACGGTGGCGTCGGTCTCCCGGAGCAGGGCGTCCAGCAGGTGCGAGCCGCAGTAGCCGGTGGCTCCGGTGAGCAGGATCGCGCCCGGCCGGCGCCAGTTCGGCGGCGGGCCGCCGTCGGACCGGATCGGCACCCCGAGTTCGGCCTCGGCGGCGAAGTCGGGCGGCGGGTCACCGGGCGTCAGGGTGCCGGCCCGGGCCGCCTGGGTGTTCCCGGCGAACGCCGCCAGCGTCGGCTCCTCCAACAACGCCCGGGTGAGCGCCCGGAGTTGGCCCACGCCGATGCCGAACATGATCCGGGCCCGGGCGAGCATCTCGGTGGCCAGCAGCGAGTCGCCGCCGATCCGGAAGAAGTCGTCCCCGGGCCGTACCTGCGGCAGGTCCAGCAGCCGGGCCCAGAGCTCGGCGACGCCGGTGCCGACCGGGGTGAGCACCCCGGTGGTGGTCGGCACCGGCGGGGGAGCGGCGGACAGCAGCAGGCCCTTCCGGTCCACCTTGCCGTTGTGGTCCAGCGGCAGTTCGGCCACCTCGTCCAGCCTGGCCGGGAGCATCCAGCGGGCCAGCCGCTCGGCCAGGAACCGGCTCAGCTCCTCGGCCCGGACCGGGGCCGAGGCGGTGTAGAAGGCGGCCAGCGTCCCGCTCTCGGCCACCACGGCGGCCTGGTCCACCGCCGGGTGGTCGGTGAGCGCCGACTCCACCTCGGCCGGGTCGACCCGGTAGCCGCGGATCTTCACCTGCCGGTCGATCCGGCCCAGACACTCCAGCTCGCCGTCCGCCCGCCACCGGCCCAGGTCCCCGGTCCGGCACATCCGGGCGCCCGGCTCGGCCGCGAACGGGTCCGGCCGGAACAGTTCGGCGGTCCGCCCGGGCTGCCGCCACAGCCCGAGCGCCACGCCGGGGCCGCCGAGGTAGATCTCCCCGGGCCGCCCCGGCGGGACCGGCCTGAGCTGCTCGTCCAGCAGGTGCACGGTGGCCCCGCCGACCGGCCGCCCGATCGGTGCCGGGGCGCCGACCGGGCCCACCAGCAGCTCGGGGTGCAGCTCGCAGAGGGTGGAGGTGATGGTGGTCTCGGTCAGCCCGTAGGCGTTCATCAGCCGGACCCCGGGCCGGCGCCGGAGCCAGCGCCGGCAGTCCGCCGGCCGGACGGTGTCGCCACCGACGATGAGCAGCCGCAGGTCACCCGGCGGCGCCGGGTCCCGCTCGGTGGCGTTCTGGAACTGGTGCCAGTACGCGGGGGTCAGGTCCGCCACGGTGACCCGGTGGTGGGCGAGCCGGTCGGCCAGCTCGGTCGGCGCGCACCCCCGCCGGTCCGCCAGCACCAGGGTGGCGCCGCCGACCAGGGTCGCGAAGACCTGCTCTAGCGAGGTGTCGAAGCCGAGCGCGGCCAGTTGCAGCACCCGGTCGGCCGGGCGCAGCCCGTACGCCGCGACCAGCGCGGTCAGCACGGTGGCGAACGAACGGTGACCGACCAGCACGCCCTTGGGCTCACCGGACGATCCGGAGGTGTAGATCAGGTACGCCGGGTCCTCCGGCCCCGGGGCGGGTAACGGCCCGTCCTGGTCGGTCCCGGGCCGGTCGAGCTCGTCGTCGACCACCATGGTGTGTTCGGTGAGCCAGCCGTGGTCCCGGTCGGTGAGCACCGGCTCGGCCCCGGCGTCGGCGATCAGCCGGTCCAGCCGGCGCCGGGGCAGCGCGGGGTCGAGCGGCAGGAACGCGGCGCCGGACTTGAGCACGCCGAGCAGGGCGACCACCATGCCGGGGGAGCGGTCGTGACAGACCGCCACCGTCCGCCGGGCCCCGACGCCGCGGCCGCGCAGCCGACGGGCCAGCAGATCCGAGCGCCGGTCCAACTCCGCGTAATCGAGCGAACCGTGTTCCGAAATCACCGCAGGGTGACCGGGAATCAGCCGGGCCCGGGCCCGGACCAGCTCCGGCACGGAAAATTCCGTGGATTCCCCGGAATCCGGCCTGATATCCGTCCACAGAGCGTCGACGGCCGCTGTACAGTCGGCCAACACCGCTGGTGGTCCCACCTGTTGCCAGCCCGACGGCAGCTCGCGGAGACTCGGCCAGATCGAGTACTGGCCGTGCGAGTTCAGTACCGTCACCTGCAATTCACGATCAGCCACCTGTGCTCTCCCGGTGTGCTTCGGACCCGCGGTGAACTGTTCTTCGAATATACGCCGTCAGGTATTCTGGTCAGGATTCCATTCGGCTCCCGCCCAGAGGCTGCGATGACCAGATGGCGATGGCCCTACCCGGCGTTCGTCTTCCTCGGCTGGATGACCCTGCTGACCGCGCTGTACTACACGCACCCGGATCAGCGGATCATCTGGTGGACCGGGATCGGCCTGAGCGGTGTGGTCGCCATCGTGCTCGGCGTCGTCCGCAACCGGCCGGCCCACCCGCTGCCCTGGTTCCTGCTCGCCGCCGCGAACCTCAGCTTCACCGCCGGCGAGGTCGCCGAGGTGGTGCAGACCGAGATCCTCCAGCTGGTCAACCCGTTCCCGTCCATCGCGGACGGCTTCTACCTGCTGACCTTCCCGCTGTACGCGGCCGGGCTGCTGCTCTTCATCCGCCGCCGGAGCGCGGGCCGGGACCGGGGCAGCCTGCTGGACGCGCTGACCTTCACCGCCGGCCTGGCGCTGCTGGTCTGGATCTACATCGTGCTGCCGTCCGCGCAGAACTCCGAACTGACGTGGGTTCAGAAGGCGTTCTCGATCGCCTACCCGCTCGGCGACATCCTGGTCCTGGCCATGCTGGTGCGGCTGTTGGTGCCACCGGCGCCGCGCAGCTGGTCGCTGCGGCTGCTCACCGTCGGCACCCTCGGCATGCTGGTCTCGGACGTCATCTTCGGGCTGATCCAGCTGCACGGGACGTGGCGGATCGGGACTCCGGTGGACCTCGGCTGGGCCGCCTTCTACACCGCCTGGGGCATTGCCGCGCTGCACCCCTCGATGGTCACCATGACCCGCCCGGCCCCGCGCCGGATGCTCGAGGTGGCCCGCGGCCGGATCGGGCTGCTCGCCGTCGCCTCGCTGATCGCCCCGGCGATGCTGATGCTGGACGCCTTCGTCGGCGACACCAGCAACGTCGGGGTGGTGGCCGCCTTCTCCGCGCTGATCTACCTGCTGGTGCTGGCCCGGCTGGCGGGCGTGGTGCGGACCCACCGGAAGGCCGTGGCCCGGGAGCGGGTGCTCCGGGTGGCGGTCAGCTCGCTGGCCGCCGCCACCCGGGTGGACGAGATCACCAGTGCGCTGCGGGCGGCCGGTGCCGCGCTGCCGCCACCCGACCCGGGCCGCCGGGTGCTGTTGGGGCTGAGCGACCAGGAGGGCGGGGTCAGGTTCCAGCCGCCGCACGGCCGTCCCGACGAGTGGCCGCCGTTCCGGGTGCCGCGGGCCGTCCGGCTGCTGGCCGCCACCGGGCGCAGCCACCAGTGCCGGCCGGCCGAACTGGGGGCGGAGCTGGCGTCGGTGCTGGACGGCGCGGACCAGGCGCTGGTCTGGCCGCTGGCCCTGCGGGAGCGGCCGACCGGCGATCCGCTGATCGGGGTGCTGATCGTCGGCGGCGACGAGGAGGAGCTGTTGGCGCTCACCGACACCGTGGGCTCGCTCGCCTCGCAGGCGGCGCTGGCGCTGGAGCGGATCACGCTCAGCGAGGAGGTCAACCGCCGCAACAGCGAGGCGTACTTCCGCAGCCTGGTGCAGAACGCCTCGGACGTCATCCTGATCCTGGACGAGGGCGACCGGGTCAGGTACGCCTCCACCTCGGCGGACCGGGTGCTCGGCTACCCCGACCTGGTCGGCACGCCGATCGGGTCGCTGGTGCCGCCGGAGGAGAGCCTCTCCGTGCTGGGTGCGCTGGACCAGATGCGCCGCGGCCCCGCCACCCGGGAGCGGCGCGAGCACTGGCGGATGCTCCGGCACGACGGGGTGGCGATCGAGGTCGAGGTCAGGCACAGCGACCTGCGCGGCGACCCGACCGTGGCCGGGTTGGTGCTGACCCTCCGGGACGTCACCGAACAGCGCCAGCTGGAGCGCGAGTTGAGTCACCGGGCGTTCCACGACGCGCTGACCGGTCTGGCCAACCGGGTGCTCTTCCACGACCGGGTCAACCAGGCGTTCCGGCGCGGGGTCAGGGGCGGCCGGGCGGCCGGGGTGCTGCTGATCGACATCGACGACTTCAAGGTGGTCAACGACGCGATGGGCCACAGCGTCGGCGACGAACTGCTGGTGGCCGTCTCGCTGCGGCTGTCCACCATCGCCCGGGCCTCGGACACCGCCGCCCGGCTCGGCGGCGACGAGTTCGCCGTGCTGATCGAGGACGCCCTCACCCCGGCGGACGCGGAGGGCTTCGCCGAGCACGTGATCCGGGCCTTCGACGAGCCGTTCCGGCTCAGCGTCGGCCCGGTGACCGTCTCGGTCAGCCTGGGGGTGGCGACCACCGACGACAGCGTCGACTCCACCGAGCTGATCACCCACGCGGACCTCGCGCTGTACGCGGCCAAGGGCTCCGGCAAGCGGCAGTGGCGGCGCTTCCAGCCGGTCCTGCAGGAGGGCATGATCGAGCGCCACGAGCTCCAGGAGAGCCTGTACGGGGCCGTCGCGGACTCCGCTTTCCACCTGCTCTACCAGCCGATCGTGGAGATCGGCAGCGGCACCCTGGAGGGCTTCGAGGCGCTGGTGCGCTGGCCGCACGCCAAGCGCGGGATGGTCCCGCCGGAGCAGTTCATCACGCTGGCCGAGGAGAGCGGGCAGATCGTCCCGCTCGGTGCCTGGGTGCTCGGCCGCGCCACCGCCGAGGCGGCCCGCTGGCAGCAGGTGACCGGCACCGGCGGGTCGCTGTACGTGAGTGTGAACGTCTCGGCCCGGCAGTTCCGTGACCCGGGCTTCGTCGAGGTGGTGCTGGCCGCGCTGGACGGGTGCGGGATGGAGCCGGAGTCGCTGGTGCTGGAGCTGACCGAGAGCGTGCTGATGCAGCGGGACGACCGGGTCAGGTCCGACCTGACCGCGCTGAGCCGGCTGGGGATCAGGCTGGCGATCGACGACTTCGGCACCGGGTACTCCTCGCTCAGCTACCTGCGGGAGTTCCCGATCACCATCCTGAAGATCGACAAGTCCTTCATCGACGGCCTGGAGCGCTCCCCGCAGCAGTACGCCCTGGTCGAGGGCATCACCCGGATCGCCGAGACGCTGGGGGTGCGGGTGATCGCGGAGGGGATCGAGACCGCCCGGCAGCGCGAGCTGCTCGGTGCGATGGGCTGCCCGCTCGGGCAGGGCTACCTGTTCTCCCGCCCGATGGACCCGGACCAGGCGGAGGCCCTGATCCGCAGCGGCCGGGCGTACGCGGAGCTGCCCCGGACGGTCTCCTGACCGAGCGCCGACGGCCGCTGAGGAATACCCCACGGGGGTATATGGTTCGGGTGTCCGAAGGGACGACCGAGCACGGGGAGAGCCGATGAGCCACGAGCACGCGCAGCACGG
The DNA here is from genome assembly GCF_045041205.1 of Kitasatospora sp. NBC_00070. Classification (NCBI taxonomy): domain Bacteria; kingdom Bacillati; phylum Actinomycetota; class Actinomycetes; order Kitasatosporales; family Streptomycetaceae; genus Kitasatospora; species Kitasatospora sp. NBC_00070. The sequence continues at coordinate 5,988,108 of NZ_CP108247.1, forward strand.
GCACGACCACCACGACCGCCACGACCACCACCCGCACCAGGGGCACGCCGGGGCCGGCAGCTGGCGGAACGCCGCGCAGGCGACCCTGCACTGCCTCACCGGCTGCGCCGTCGGCGAGATCCTCGGCCTGGTGATCGGGACGGCCCTCGGCCTGCACACCGGCGCGACCGTGCTGCTCTCCGTCCTGCTGGCGTTCGTCTTCGGTTACGCGCTCACCATGCGCGGCGTGCTGCGGGCCGGCCTGGACCTGCGTGGCGCGTTGAAGGTCGCGCTGGCGGCTGACACCGTGTCGATCGTGGTGATGGAACTGGTGGACAACGGCGTCATGGTCGGCGTTCCCGGAGCGATGGACGCCGGTCTGGACAGCCTGCTGTTCTGGAGCTCGCTGGCCTTCTCGCTGGTGGTCGCCTTCGTGCTGACCGTGCCGGTGAACCGCTGGCTGATCGCCAGGGGCCGGGGCCACGCCGTGGTCCACGCCCACCACCACTGAGCATGAACACCAAGCCGAACCGTCGTGTCCCGCTCGCCGCAGCCGCGCTGCTCGCGAGTGCCCTGCTGCTCACCGCCTGCGGCAGCGGCGGTGGTGGCCACGACGCGCACAACGCCGCCCCGGCGGCCACCGGTGCGAGCACCGGGAAGGCGTACAACGCCGCCGACCTGGCCTTCGCCCAGGGCATGATCCCGCACCACCGACAGGCGCTGGAGATGGCCGAGTCGGCCGCCACCCGGGCCGGCTCGCCCGAGGTCCGGCAGTTGGCCGCCGCGATCCGGGCGGCGCAGGACCCGGAGATCGCCACCCTGTCCGGCTGGCTGACCGGGTGGGGCGAGCAGGTCCCGCAGCCCGGCGCGGCCGGAGCGCACGCCGGTCACGGCGGCGCCGGGGCGGCGGGCATGATGACCGAGGCCGAGCCGGCGGGGCTGAAGGACGCCACCAGGGTGGCCCTCGACACCGCCTTCCTGAAGCTGATGACGGCGCACCACACCAGGGCCGTCGAGATGGCCAGGACCGAGCAGGAGCAGGGGAGTTATGCCCCGGCGAAGGAGCTGGCGGGGGCGGTGGTCAGCGGTCAGAGCGCCGAGATCGAGCAGATGCGGAAGCTGCTCGGCGGCACCGCGGCCCGCTGACCGACGGGTCGTCAGCGGCCGGACTGTCGGGGCCCCGTGGCAGAGTGAGGTCCATGACCGAAGCTGTGAAGGGCCCCGCCAGTTACTTCCCGTCGATCGAGCAGAAGTACGGCCGGCCGATCGCCGAGTGGCAGGAGCTGATCCGCGCCTCGCCGCTGACCAGGCACCTGGAGCTGGTGGGCTGGCTCAAGGCCGAGCACGGTCTCGGCCACGGGCACGCCAACGCGCTGGTCGCGTACACGCTGGCGGAGGACGGCAAGCGCTGACCGTCCCGCGCTGCGGTCACCCGAGCGGGTGGCCGCAGCGCAGGTTCCACCGGCCGGCCCGGCCGGTCAGTTCGGTGGCGGTGAGCGGCGGTACGTCGATCCGCCAGAACGCCTGGGCCGGTACGGCGAGTGCGTGCACCACGGCCGCCCGGATCAGCTCGGGTTCGGCCACCGCCAGCACCGGTCCGTCCGGCAGCGCGGTCAGCCAGTCGGCGGTCCTGGCGCAGAGCGCGGTCAGCGACTCCCCGCCGTGCGGTGCGGCGTCCGGGTCGGCCAGCCACTGCCCGACCGCCTCCGGTTCGGCGGCCGCCACCTGGTCCAGGGTCAGGCCCCGCCAGCGGCCCATCGACCACCCCGCCGGGCCTGCCGGGCCGGTGAGCCCGAGCGCCTCTGCGGTCTCCCGGCAGCGTGCGGTCGGGGAGACCAGCACCGCCCCGTCGGCGCGGACGCTCCCGGCCGCCGCCTCGGCCCGGCTCCGCCCGACGGCGTCCAGCGGCTCCCCGTCCTCGAACCGGGCGCCGCGCAGCGCCGCCCCGATCGCCGGTGAGATGAACATCACCCGTACCGTCATCCGTCCCGCTCCCTCTGCTCAACTGCTGGTCACCGGTGCCGGATCGGCCGCCTCCCGGCGCATTCGGACGAACCGGGCGCCGCCTCGCGCTCCCTTGGCTGCCTCCCCCGAATGGCGGTACGGTTCGCAGCGACATGACGACGGCAGGACGGAAGCCGGTGAGAACCCGGCACGGTCGCGCCACTGTATGCCGAGCAGCACCCCGCCCGAGGGCGGGAACTGCCGGTGAGTCAGACCCGAGGGTCGTCGTCCGAGCTCCAACGACTGGGACGCGCGTTCCCCAAGGAGGTCCTGCCATGGCTCAGGCCATTGTCTCTCCCGTCACCGAGGTCACCGAGACGCTTCCGATCCGGGCCCTGCTGCCCTGGGCGGTCTTCCTCGGCACCCTGATGCTGGTGCTGCTCTACTTCGTCGGTGCCGAACAGGGCGCCACCTCCGTGTTCTCCGGCGCCTCCGTACACGAGTGGGTCCACGACGGTCGCCACCTGCTCGGCTTCCCCTGCCACTGACGGAGAACACGTACATGCCTTCCACCACCGTCAGAAACCTGCTGGTCCGCGGCATGCTCGCGGGCCTGCTGGCCGGCGTGCTGGCCTTCGCGTTCGCCTTCCTGGTGGGTGAGCCGTCGGTCGACGACTCGATCGCCCTGGAGAGCGCCGCCTCCGCGCCGCAACACGTGCACGGCGGGGACGCCGCCGCCGCCCCGGCGGCTCCGGCCGCCGAGGAGGAAGAGGAACTGGTCAGCCGGTCGATGCAGTCCACCTTCGGGCTGGCCACCGGCGTCCTGGTCTACGGCGTCGCGCTCGGCGGCATCGCCGCCATGGTGTACTGCTTCGCGCTCGGCCGGATCGGCCGCTTCTCGCCCAAGGTGACCGCTGCCCTGGTCGCGGCGGCCGCGTTCACCACCGTGTACCTGGTGCCGTTCCTCAAGTACCCGGCCACCCCGCCCGCGGTGGGCAACCCGGACACCATCGGCAAGCGCACCACGCTGTTCTTCCTGATGATCCTGCTCAGCGTGCTGCTCGCGGTCGCGGCCGTCATCCTCGGCCGCCGCCTCGCCCCGCGCCTGGGCAACTGGAACGCCTCGGTGGTGGCCGGCCTCGCCTTCGTGGCCGCCGTCACGCTGGCCTTCGTGCTGCTCCCGGGCAACGGGGACGCCATCAAGGAGACCTTCCCGGCCGCCCTGCTGTGGAAGTTCCGCCTCGCCACCCTGGGCCTCCAGGCCGTCCTGTGGACGAGCTTCGCCCTGCTCTTCGGCCACTTCGCGGAGCGCCTGCTGGCTCCCCGCCCGGCCACGGTCACCCCGCCGGCCACGGCGGTCCCGGCCGCCTGACCCACCGTCACACCCTCTCGGGGCCCGCCGCACGCGCGACCGTCGGCGGGCCCCGAGGCGTGTCCCGCCCTCCTCGCGGGAGGCGGGACCGCGCCGGTCAGCTCTTCTTGCGCAGGCCCAGCAGGACGTCGACCGTCAGGAAGGCGGCCAGCGAGATGCCGAGCAGCGGGAGGAACCAGCCGACCGCGACGGCGCAGCCGGCCAGGGCCGCGGCGGCCTTGGGGGACTGCCGCCAGGCGCCCGCGGGGTAGGGGCGGCCGAAGGCGCGCGGGCCGGGTCGGCGGTGCCACCACATGCGGTAGCCCAGCAGGGTCATCGCGACCAGGCCGGCCGCCAGGGCGATCAGGGCGAGCTGGTTGGCCAGGCCGAAGGTGACGCCCATGTGCAGGTCGATGCCGAAGCGGGTCAGCTTGGCGCCCAGCGGGTGGTCGGCGAAGCGGAGTTCGGAGGTCACCGCGCCGGTGCCGGGGTCGACGGCGACCTGGTCCAGCCGGACCGGCCACTGCTTGTCGATCTCCTTGACCGCGTAGGCGCTGCCGGCCCCCTTCGGCGGGACCAGCTCGACCGGCCCGTCGATGCCGGCGGCGGTGGCGGCCGCCATCACCCGGTCGACGCCGACCGGGGCGGCGGGCGCGGCCGGAGTGCCGGCGTGGCCCTCGTGCGCCGAGTGGTCGCCACCGCCGGTGGCGGTGCTGAGCGCGGGGGTGGTCCAGCTCAGCGAGGTGCGGAGCCCGTCGATGTGCTCACCGGCGTAGGTGGACCAGGTGAGGCCGGTGGCCGAGAGCCCGAGCAGGCCGACGGCGGCCCAGAGGCCGATCGCACCGTGCCAGGAGAGCGCCCGCCGACGCCCCGTCAGCCCGCCCTCGGGGCGGGCGTACCGCTTGCGGCGGCGGCCGAACCAGAGCGCGAGCCCGCCGAGCACCACCACCCAGAGCCAGCTGGCGGCGAGTTCGCTGTAGATCCGGCCGGGTTCACCGAGCTGGAGGTTGGCGTGCAGCTTGGACAGCCAGGCCCGGAACGGCAGCGCTCCGGAGCTGCCGTAGCTCTCCAGCGCGCCGCGCACCTCGGCGGTGTACGGGTCGACGAAGACCGCGAGCTTGAGGCCCTCGTCGAGGGTCGGCACGTTCAGCAGCACCTGGGTGGTGGCCGCCGGGTCGTCGGAGGTGCGGACCAGCGCGAAGGTGCCGTCGGGGTGGGCGGCGGTGGCGGCCTCGATCTGGCGGGACAGCGGCAGCGCGGTCCCGCCGACCCGGGAGACCGTCAGCTGGTCCGCGTAGACGAAGCGTTCGATCTGGTACGAGCCCGCGTACAGCAGCCCGCTGACGGCGGCGACCAGCAGGAACGGGGCGATCAGGATGCCCGCGTAGAAGTGCAGGCGGAGCAGCAGGGGCCGCAGCCCGGCCCACGTGGAGGGTGCGGCGGTGGGCGCCGCGGTGGGCGGTCGTTCGGTTTCGGACAGCATGGAAGCAGCTCTCTCCGGCTCGGGAGGACGTGCGTGCGACGGCGCGGCACGACAGGGTGAAGGTCCGGCCGCAGGTGCGGAAGAAGGCACGGCGGACGGACCGGCGGCACCCGGGAACGGGCGCGGCCGTACGGCCGGTCGGCCCCGATGGGCGCCGGCGCTACGAGCAGGAGAGAGCGGGTGGCCCGCGCCGCGAGACGGCGGTCGAGAGCAGCAACAGCAGCGCGGGCGCCGGGCGGTACCGGAACGTCAGGCTGCGCGGCCGGGGGAGGGCGGGCACCGCGGGTGCGGCGGTGACCAGGCGGATCAGCCGGCCGCCGAGGGCGACGGCCGCGCCGAGCAGCAGCCCGGCCAGGGCGTGTTCACCCTGGGCCAGCCACCAGGCGCAGAGCAGCGCGAGCACGGCGTGCACCAGGAGCATCTCCGGCTCCATCGACAGGTGCCCGACCGGGGCGGAGACGGCCTCCGGCATCTCGTGCGCCATGCCGTGGCCCGGGCCGTGCGCCATGCCGTGCCGGTGCACCGGCTGACGGTCCGGCACCGCCCCCAGCCCGAACAGGTGGTGCAGCCCGTACTGGGTGGCGAAGCACGCCCCCAGCAGCGAGCCGAGCCCCCGGCGCCGCCCGGCCAGCAGGTAGCCGCCGCCGGCCGTCAGGCCGACCGCGAGCCCGAGCGTCCCGGCCTGGACCGGGGCCCCGCCCGCCAACCGGTGCACACCGAGCGACGCGGCCGCGCACACCGCCGCGAAGGCGAGGGCGCGGAACGCGCGGAACGGAGGCTGGCCGGTGTGCACCCGGGAAGGATGACAGACCTGACGCCCGGTCGGCAGAGGGGGTGTCCCGGTCCGTCAGGAACGGGAGCCGGGACGGGGCCGGGGGTCTTTGCCGATCTGTGACCACCCCCGGTGTGGGCATCGGCTTAGGCATGGCTTACTTTACTGGTGGGTGAGGGTGTCCTAACTAGGTGCCCGCCCGTCCCTCAAGCCGTCCCCGTCCGTGGAGTCCTGATGCCCGTCCGTCGCCCGCACCTCGCCGCGCTGCTCACCTTCGCCGTGGCCGGTGCCGCGCTGACCGCCTGCACCGAGCAGAAGAAGGACGTCTCGGCCGACGGCGCGATCCAGGTGAACGCCTCGGACAGTGCCTGCGAGCTCTCGAAGACCAGCTTCCCGGCCGGCGCGGTCAACTTCGCCGTGCAGAACAAGGGTTCCAAGGTCACCGAGGTCTACGTCTACGCCCCGGGCGACAAGATCGTGGCCGAGCGGGAGAACATCGGCCCCGGCACCAAGGCCACCATCACCTCGGAGATCAAGGCCGGCGAGTACGAGGTCGCCTGCAAGCCGGGCATGACCGGCGACGGCATCCGGCAGAAGATCACCGTGACCGGTGACGGCGCCCAGGCCAAGGGCGACCCGCGCCTGGACAAGGCGGTCGCCGAGTACCGCAAGTACGTCCAGGAGCAGGCCGACGCCACCATCCCGCTGGTGCAGAAGTTCGCCGACGCGGTCAAGGCCGGCGACCTGGCGGCCGCCAAGGCGGCGTTCGCCCCGTCCCGGGTGGGCTGGGAGCGGACCGAGCCGGTGGCCGAGAGCTTCGGTGACATCGACCCGAAGACCGACGTCCGCGAGGACGGCCTGGAGGCCGGCCAGGAGTGGACCGGCTGGCACAAGCTGGAGAAGTCGCTCTGGGAGGCCGGCGCGATCACCGACGCCGACAAGAAGCTGGCCGACCAGCTGGTCACCGACCTGAAGGAGTGGCAGAAGGTGGTCGGCACCGCCGACATCACCGCCACCAGCATGGCCAACGGCGCCAAGGAGCTGCTGGACGAGGTCGCCACCGGCAAGGTCACCGGCGAGGAGGACCGCTACAGCCACACCGACCTGTCGGACTTCGCGGGCAACGTCGAGGGCGCGCTGAAGGCGTACGAGCTGATCAAGCCGGTCGCCGCCGAGAAGGACCCGGAGCTGGCCAAGACGCTGGACCAGGAGTTCGCGGCGCTGCAGGCGATGCTCGCCAAGTACAAGCAGGCCGACGGCAGCTACACCTCGTACGACAAGGTCGCCGAGCCCGAGCGGAAGACCTTCTCGGACGCGGTCAACGCGCTCGCCGAGCCGCTCTCCAAGCTCGCCGCCGCCGTCGTGGTCAAGTAAGACCTGAGGGAGAGTCATGGTCGAGCAGACGCAGGAGACCGGCGCGGAGCAGGGCCCGGAGCCGAAGGGCGCGGTCAGCCGACGCGCCGTCATCGGCTGGGCCGGGGCCGGGGTGGCGCTCGGCGCCGCCGCAGTCGGCACGGTGGCCGCGGCCACCCGGAGCTCCGACGAGGAGGCCGAGGCCGCCCTCAAGGCGGTCCCGGACATCGAGTTCTACGGCGAGCACCAGGCGGGCATCGCCACCCCGGTCCAGGACCGGCTGCACTTCGCCGCCTTCGACGTCTCCACCACCAGCCGGGACGCCCTGATCCGGGTGCTCAAGGAGTGGACCAAGGCGGCGGCCGTGATGACCGGCGGCCGCGAGGTCGGCACCGGGGCGACCGGCCTGGCCGAGGCCCCGCCGGACGACACCGGCGAGGCGCTGGGCCTGCCCGCGTCCCGGCTGACCCTGACCATCGGCTTCGGCCCGACCCTGTTCGAGAAGGACGGCAAGGACCGGTTCGGCCTCAAGGCCAAGCGGCCCGAGGGCCTGATCGACCTGCCCGCCTTCCCGCACGACAACCTGGACCCGGCCCGCAGCGGCGGCGACCTCTGCGTGCAGGCGTGCGCGGACGACCCGCAGGTGGCGGTGCACGCGATCCGCAACCTGGCCCGGATCGGGATGGGCGTGGTCACCGTGCGCTGGTCCCAGCTCGGCTTCGGCAAGACCTCCTCCACCACCCCGGAGGCGCAGACCCCGCGCAACCTGATGGGCTTCAAGGACGGCACCCACAACGTCTCGGGCCAGGACACCCCGACCCTGGACGAGCACATCTGGGCGGCGCCCGGCGACGGCCCGGAGTGGATGACCGGCGGCTCGTACCTGGTGGCCCGGCGGATCCGGATGCACATCGAGACCTGGGACCGCACCCCGCTCAAGGAGCAGGAGGACATCTTCGGGCGGACCAAGCGCGAGGGTGCCCCGTTCGGCAAGCAGAAGGAGCACGACGCTCCGGACCTGTCGGCGATGCCGAAGGACTCGCACGTCCGGCTGGCCCACCCCGACAGCAACAGCGGGGCCAAGCTGCTCCGCCGGGGCTTCTCCTTCACCGACGGCTCGGACGGTCTGGGCCGACTGGAGGCCGGGCTGTTCTTCCTGGCGTACCAGCGCGACACCCGCAAGGCGTTCGTGCCGGTGCAGCGCAAGCTGGCCGCCACCGACGCCCTCAACGAGTACATCCAGCATGTCGGTTCGGCGCACTTCGCCTGCCCGCCGGGGGTCCGCAAGCCCGGCGAGTGGTGGGGTCAGTCGCTCTTCGGCTGACCTGCCCCGATCCCACAAGTACTGGAAGGACACCGCCGTGTTCGGCAACTACCTGATCGGCCTGCGCGAGGGGCTCGAAGCCAGCCTGGTGGTCTGCATCCTGATCGCCTACCTGGTCAAGACCGAGCGCCGGCAGGCGCTCGCCCCGGTCTGGATCGGCATCGGGGTGGCGGTCGCGCTCAGCATGGCGTTCGGCGCCCTGCTCCAGTTCGGCTCCAACCAGCTCACCTTCCAGGCCCAGGAGACCCTCGGCGGCACGCTGTCGATCATCGCGGTCGGGCTGGTCACCTGGATGGTGTTCTGGATGCGCCGGACGGCCCGTCACCTGAAGACCGAGCTGCACGGCAAGCTGGACGCGGCGGTCGCGATGGGCACCGGCGCGCTGGTGTTCACCGCCTTCCTGGCGGTCGGCCGGGAGGGCCTGGAGACCGCGCTGTTCATCTGGGCGGCGGTGCAGGCCACCAGCGACGGCGTCCGGCCGCTGGTCGGCGCCTGCCTCGGGCTGCTCACCGCGGTCTTCCTCGGCTGGTTGTTCTACCGGGGTGCCCTGAAGATCAACCTGGCCAAGTTCTTCACCTGGACCGGCGCGATGCTGGTCGTGGTGGCCGCCGGGGTGCTGGCCTACGGCCTGCACGACCTCCAGGAGGCCGACATCCTGCCGGGCCTGGCGAACCGCGCGTTCGACATCAGCAGCACCGTCCCCCGGGACAGCTGGTACGGCACCCTGCTCAAGGGCGTCTTCAACTTCCAGCCCGACCCGACGGTGCTCCAGGTCTCGGCCTGGACGCTGTACGTGGTGCCCACGCTGTTCCTGTTCCTGCGTCAGCCCGGCAAGGTGGCCGTGCCGCCGGCCCCCGCGAAGGCTCCGGCCGACGCGGGCTGACGCTCCGCCACCCGTCGCGTGTCCCTGGGTGCGCGGCGGGTCGCCCGGCGGGAGACTGGGCGGCGGAGGTGCCTCCCATGTCCGACTGGCGTTCCCGCGCGGCCCGCGCGAGCAGGCGTCCGTTCGCCCGCCCGACGGGGCAGCAGACCGGTCCCGCCCCCGAGCACTCGATGGACCCCCGCGCCGAGCTGCTGGACGACGGGGTGCAGCTGGAGCGCTCGGTGGTGGACGCCGCCGTGTACCGGGGCGGCCACCGGATCGCCGGTGCCGACAGCCTGGCCGAGGTGTACCGCCAGGTGCCGGGCGAGCCCGGCACGATGGCCTGGATCGGCCTCTACCGCCCGGCCGAGGAGCAGATGCTGGAGGCGGCCGAGCGGTTCGGCCTGCACGAGCTCGCGGTCGAGGACGCCATCGTCGCCCACCAGCGGCCCAAGCTGGAGCGCTACGGCGCCACCCTGTTCGTGGTGCTCCGGGCGGCCCGCTACCTGGACGAGAGCGAACAGGTCGACTTCGGCGAGATCCACCTCTTCGTCGGCCCGCAGTTCGTCCTGACGGTGCGCCACTCGCAGTCCCCGGACCTCTCGGTGGTCCGCCGCCGGCTGGAGGACGACCCCGAGCTGCTGGCGCTCGGCCCGGAGGCGGTGCTGTACGCCGTGCTGGACGCGGTGGTGGACGGCTACGCCCCCGTGATCGCCGGGCTCCAGCACGACATCGACGAGATCGAGACCGAGGTCTTCAGCGGCGACCCGAAGGTCTCCCGACGGATCTACGAGCTCTCCCGCGAGGTGATCGAGTTCCAGCGCTCGACCCGCCCGCTGCTGCAGATCATGGCCAGCCTGGAGGCCGGCTTCGGCAAGTACGGCACCGACGAGGAGCTCCAGCGCAACCTGCGTGACGTGGCCGACCACGCCACCACCGCCGCCGAACGGGTGGACGGCTTCCGGCAGATGCTGCAGAACATCCTCACCGTCAACGCCACCCTGGTCTCGCAGGCGCAGAACGAGGAGATGAAGCAGCTCGCCGAGGCCGGGCACGCCCAGAACAACGAGATCAAGAAGATCTCCTCCTGGGCCGCCATCCTGTTCGCGCCGACCCTGATCGGCACCGTCTACGGGATGAACTTCGCCCACATGCCGGAGCTCGGCTGGGTGTTCGGCTACCCGTTCGCGATCGGGCTGATGGCGCTGGTCTGCGGCGGGCTCTACCTGGTCTTCAAGCGCCGGGACTGGCTCTGAGCGGGTGATCCGGCCGACAGGGCGAGGGCGATCAGCAGGCCGAACGCGAGGACGGCGGTGAGCGTGCGCAGGTCGTTGAACAGCTCCCAGCGGCGCAGGACCTCCGCGTGGTCGGCCGGGGCCGAGGTGCGGGCCCACTCCTTGATCCGGCCGTTGATCGGTACGTTGCCGAACCGGGTGGTCAGGAAGGAGACCAGGGTCAGCGCGGCGGCCGCGCCCGCGAGCAGCCGGGCCCGGCCCCGGGTCAGCAGCGCGAGCGCGAGGGAACTCAGGATCGAGACCGCCATCGCGGCCTGCATGGTGATGCCGTTCATCTTCATCAGCTCGGTGTGGAAGGAGAGCCGGAGGTCGAGCGGTACGGCGTCGAAGGTGGGGACGAGGTTGGCGGCGCCGTAGCCGAACGCGCCGGCCAGCAGGCCGGTGGCGAGCAGGGCGAGCCCCTGGAGGAGTCGGGTGCGCATGGTGGTGGCTCCAGTACGTGGGTGCGGGTGGGTGCGGTGGGTCAGTGGTCCGACGACGCAGGCCCGCGAATTGTGAGGTCGGGCCGCCCGGAGCGGCCGCCGACCGGGCTGGGAGGATGGCGGGGTGAACGACGTCCCAGGCTCCCCGATCCGGTCCGGCATCCCCGAGCACGGCCGGGTGCCCAAGTACTACGCGGTGAAGGCGGAGCTGGAAGCCCTGCTGGACGAGCTCGGCGAGGGCGGTGCGCTGCCCACCGAACGGGAGTTGGCGGCCAGGTACGAGGTGTCCCGGGAGACCCTCCGGCAGGCGCTGCGCGACCTGCTGATCCAGGGCCGGGTCCGGCGCCGGGGCCGCAGCACGGTGGCGGCGGGCCCGAAGCTGGAGCAGCCGCTCTCGCTGGCCAGCTACACCGAGGGCGTCCGCCGGCAGGGCCGGGTGCCGGGTCGGACCCTGATCGGCCTCGAACAGCTCGGCGCGGACGGGCAGTTGGCGGACCAGCTGCGGCTGCCGGCCGGGGCGCCGGTCTGGCACCTGGAGCGGGTGCTGCTCGCCGACGGCGAGCGGGTCGGCCTGGAGAGCACCTATCTCGCGGTGGCCCGGATCCCGTCCCTGGAGCGGGAGTTCGATCCGGGGGCGTCGCTCTACGCGTTCCTGACCGAGAAGCTCGGCATCGGGTTCGGCGCGGCCGACGAACGGATCGAGACCGTGCTCGCCACCCCCCGGGAGGCCCTGCTGATCGGCACCCCGCCGGCCCTCCCGATGCTCCTGCTGCACCGGCTCACCCGGGACACCACCGGCACTCCGTTGGAGCGGGTCCGCTCGCTCTACCGGGGTGACCGTTTCAGCTTCACCACCCGCCTGGAGCCGGATTCCTGAGTGCACGAAGGGAGTTGGGCCCGGCCGCACATAGGTCACGAAACGGTAACGGGTCTGGACCGAAGTTCGGACGCTGTTCACGCCGGGTACCGCAGCCGGGGGAGCTCGCGCCACCGGACGGCCCGAGTGTGGTCCGCGCCCCGCTCCAGCTCTGACGCTTCCTCAGGAGGACGACGTGACCGCAGGACTCCCCAGGCGCAGCCTGCTCCTCGGCACCGCCGCAGCCGCTCTCGTGACCGGCCCGCTCGCCCGCACCGCGCTCGCCGCCACCGCCGCCCGGACCCCCAAGGTGCTGGTGATCGGCCTGGACGGCACCATGCTCAACCGGATCAAGGACGCCGACGCGCCGAACCTGGACGCCCTGATGGCCGGCGGGCTGACCGCCGCGAGCAGCCTGTACGCCAACCCGATGGCCGAGACCTCCTCGGGCCCGGGCTGGACCACCATCGCCACCGGCGTCTGGCCGGACAAGCACAACGTCAAGGACAACAACTTCACCGCGCCCAACCTGGCCGCCTACCCGGACTGGCTGACCCGGGTGGAGCGGGCCGACTCGGCGTTCTCCACCTACGTGGTGGCCTCCTGGGCGTCGATCCCGAACACCATCTACTCGGCGACCGTGGACACCCGGGTGGCCACCCCGAGCGCCGAGTACGACACCGGCACCACCTCCCGCGCGGTGGCCAAGCTGCGGGACGGCAACCCCGACGCGGTCTTCGTCCAGCTCGACAACGTCGACCACGCGGGTCACGCGAGCGGCTCGGCCAGCCAGGCGTACCTGGACGCGATCAAGGGCGTGGACGGCCAGGTCGGCCAGATCGTCGCGGCGGTCCGGGGCCGGGCCGGCTACGCCCAGGAGGACTGGCTGATCATGGTGACGGCCGACCACGGCCACACCCCGACCGGCGGCCACGGCGGCTCGACCTGGGAGGAGCGGCAGACCTTCGTGATCGCCAACGGCGGTGGCCTGGCGGCCGGTTCGGTCCGCTACGACGTGCGGATGGTGGACATCGCGCCGACCGCGCTGGCCCACCTGGGCATCGCGATCGACCCGGCCTGGAGCCTGGACGGTGCCCCGATCGCGAGCCTCACCCCGGACGCGTTCGACGCGCTGCGTCCGCAGCTGACCGGCCGGGTGGACGAGACCGGCATCGCGGCGGGTGTGCTCGGCTTCACCCGCACCGCGCCGAGCGGCTGGTCGGTGGACAACTCGGCGATGGGCACCGGCGGGGTCACCGAGTGGCGCGGCTGGTCGTTCACCACCGACGAGTTCTGGACGAAGACCCAGCGCGACCAGTACCGCGAGCTCAACGTGCGCTCCCGGAACGTCTTCGCGGTCGCCGACTCCGACGAGTGGGCCGACAAGTCCTTCTCGGGCAACTACGACACCACCCTGGTCAGCCCGGCCTACCCGGTCTCCGGCCTGGCCACCGTCAAGGTCGAGTACACCAGCTACTACCAGCAGGACGGTGCCCAGACCGCCAAGGTGCTGGCCTCCTGGAGCGGCGGCACGCCGGTCCAGCTGGCCTCGTACAGCAGCCTGGTGAACGGCCGTCAGACCCACACCCTGACCGTCCCGGCCGGCGCCGGCACCCTCCAGCTGCGGTTCCGCTACACCGGCAGCAACAACTGGTACTGGGTGGTCGACAACGTCCGGGTCTACGGCGTCTGATGCCTGCCCGGGTGGCCCGTCGATCCGGCGGGCCACCCGGGACCGGGGGTCAGCGGGTGTCGTGTGCGGTGTCGGTGGCCTTGATCTCCGACCAGGACTTCGGCTCCTGAACGGCCTTGGCCCGCAGGGTGGGTGAGGTCCCGGCGGCCGGCTTGCCGCTGGTGTAGAGCCAGGTCTGCAGCAGGTCGCCGAGCGGCTTGCCGGAGACCCGCTCGGCGTACCGCCGGAAGTCCGCGATGGAGGCGTTGCCGTACTTGCGCTCGGCCGGCCAGCCGCGCAGGATCGCGAAGAACGCCTGGTCGCCGACGGTGTTGCGGAGGGCCTGGACGGCGAGTGCGCCGCGGTCGTACACCGCGGCGTGGAACTGGTTGTCCGGGCCCGGATCGCCGGGGAGCACGGTCCAGAACGGGTCCTCGGCGGGCTTGCTCGCGTACGTCCAGTCCGCCAACTCCTGGGCGGTGCCCTCGTTCTCGTGCTCGGACCAGAGCCACTGGGCGTACCGGGCGAAGCCCTCGTTCAGCCAGATCTCGCTCCAGTGGTCGAGCGAGACGCTGTCGCCGTACCACTGGTGCGCCAACTCGTGGACGACGATCGAGGTGTTGGAGCCGGCCGCGAAGATCCGCGGGCTGTAGTAGATCTGGCTCTGGGTCTCCAGGGCGTAGCCGGGGCGGGTGTTGGGGACGTAGCCGCCGACGGTGTCGAAGGGGTACGGGCCGAGCAGGGTGCTGAGCCAGTCGGTGAGCTCGCCGGTCCGCTCCAGGCTGGCGCGGGCGGCGCCGGCGTTGGCGCCGAGGTCGCGGCTGTAGGCGGTGAACACCGGGATGCCGCCCTCGGTGACCGAGGTGCCGATCTCGAACCGGCCGACCGCCAGGGTGGCCAGGTAGGTGGCCTGCGGCTTGGTCTGCCGCCAGTTCCACCGGGTCCAGCCGAGGCGCGAACTCTGCGACACCAGCGCGCCGTTGCTGATCGCCTGGGTCCCGTCGGGGACCAGCACGGAGACGTCGAAGGTGGCCTTGTCGGAGGGGTGGTCGTTGCTCGGGAACCACCACCAGGCGGACTCCGGCTCGTTGGCGGCCACTCCGCCGTCCGGGGTGCGCTGCCAGGAGGTGAAGCCGTACGCCGTGACGGCGGACGGGACGCCGGAGTAGCGGACCACCACGGTGGCGTGCTCGCCCTTGCCGAGCGGGGTGGCCGGGGTGATCTCCAGCTCGTGCTCACCGGTCCGGGCGAAGCCCGCCTTCCGCCCGTTGACCTGCACCTCCTCGACGGTGAGTGCGAAGTCGAGGTTGAACCGGGACAGCGCGGCGGTGGTGGTGGTCAGCAGCGTCGCGGTGCCTTCGAGCCGGTCGGTGGCGGGCTGGTACTTCAGGCGCAGGTCGTAGTGCGAGACCTGGTAGCCGCCGTTGCCGTACTGCGGGTAGTAGGAGTCGCCGAGGCCGGACGCGCCGACGGCGCCGGTGGCGGCGCCGGCCGGATCGGCCAGCAGCAGGGCGGCGGTCAGCGCCGCGGAGATGGTCAGCCTTTTGCGCACGGGTCCTCCGAAGTACCGGGGCGGTGAGCGGACTGATCGACCGTAGGACGCGCGGCGGGCCGCCGGGGGCGACCCGGGGCAGCTGTTATGAAATGTTCACGCTAAGAAACGCCGGGGCACCTGGGCCCGGGTCTCGGCCTGCGGGCGTCGGACGGGCTGCGGTGCCAGGCGCGGACGCACGGGCGGGTGCGGCAGCAGTCGGAGCACCCGGGTGACGGTGGCCCGGCCGGGTCGGAGCAGCAGGGTGCAGAGCACGGCGGCCAGCAGGTGGGCCAGGGCCAGCGCGACCGAGGGGCTGGGGACCGGCAGGGCCGGGTCGGTCAGGCCGAGCAGGTGGCTCGGCCGGGGGATCGGGGCCGGGGTGGCCGTGGTCCGGGCGAACAGCACGTAGAGGGCGATCTGAGTGGCCGTCATCCAGGCGCCGGTCAGGCCCAGGCCCGGGGTGCCCCGGGCCAGCAGCCCGTTGCAGAGGGTGGTGCCGACGACCGCCAGGGCCAGTGCCGGGAGGTGCGGCCGGGCGCCTTCGAGGGCGAGGTGGGCGGTGGCGGTGAGGGTCACGCAGAGGACGGACGGGACGGCGACGCGGAGGGTGCGGAGCTGCCAGGTCTTCACAGTCGGTCACTGTGGCATCACCGCCTTGTGGCGGGCTTGTGCCGCCGGATCACCGTCGGGCCCCGGGGGTGACCGCCCGGCGGGCACGAACCAGCCAACCACCGCAGGGCGAAACCGGCCTGACGGTCGCTCAGTTCGAGTCGTTGGGGTCGGACCTCTTCCCCAGCCATGTGATGTATGCAATGGTACATGTCACACTCCCCACCGTGTTCACGACAGAACCGGGTCCGAGCTCGACTCCCGGCGCTGCCACGGTCCGCAATCCCCCACTGTCGCGTGTCCCCAACACGCGGCCGCAGACCGGCCCGGAGGCCACCTTCATGCGTAGTTCCCCCACGACGAAAGACGTCGTCCGGCTGCTGATAGCCGCCCTGATCTGCTGTCTCGGGCTGACCCTGCTCGCGCCGGCCGGCCACGCCGCCGCCGTCGGCGGCAAGGGCCCGCAGCCCACCCCGGCCCCCGCGCCGAGGTCCGGCCCGGCGCCGCAGCCGGCCACCCTGGTGGCCGCCGCGGACCTGCCCGCCGAGGAGAGCAAGCAGCCCGTCGCGATCTCCGAGCGCGCCCCGCTGCGGGCGGTCAAGGACAAGACCCAGCACGTCCCGAACCTCGCCAAGTCGCAGGCGGCGCCCGGCGCGGCCGGTGCCGCGGCCACCTGCAACGTCACCGACTTCACCTCGAAGACCGGCGCCGCGCTGGTCCAGCAGATCAAGGGCTCGGACCTGACCTGCGTGAACACGCTGTTCGGCCTGACCGGCCCGAACGCGCAGGCGCTGTTCCGCGAGGCGCAGATGGTCACGGTCTCCGACGCGCTGCGCAGCGCCGCGGCCAACTACCCCGGTGACAACAGCACTTCGACCGGGCAGCTGGTGCTGTTCCTGCGCGCCGGGTACTTCGTGCAGTGGTACAACGAGTCCACCGTCGGCAGCTACGGCCCGGCACTGAAGAGCTCGATCCAGGGCGCCCTGGACTCCTTCTTCGCCGCCCCGCGCGCCGCCGACGTCAACGACGCCAACGGCACCACGCTGTCCGAGGCGGTCATCCTGGTCGACAGCGCCCAGGAGAACGCCCGCTACCTGGGCTTGGTCAAGCGGCTGCTGACCAACTACAACAGCTCGTACGACAGTTCGTACTACATGGTGGCGGCGGTCAACAACGCCTACACCATCCTGTTCCGCGGCCACCAGACGGACGAGTTCCTGCCCGCCGTGCAGGCCGACCCGAGCATCCTCACCGTGCTGCGCGACTTCGCGGTCGCCCACGACAACCTGCTCGGCACCGACAAGTCCTACCTGACCGCCAATGCGGGTCGCGAGCTCGGCCGCTTCCTGGTCCACCCGGAGCTGAAGTCGGCCGTCAGCCCGCTGCTCAAGCAGCTGCTGGACCGGACCACGATGACCGGCCGGACCGCGTCGATCTGGGTCCCGATGGCGGACATGACCGCCGAGTACGACGCGGCCAACTGCGCGTACTACGGCACCTGCGACCTGTCGAACCGGGTGCGCGCCGCCGTGCTGACGATCAACCACACCTGCAGCCCGAGCATCAAGATCGTCGCCCAGGCGATGACCGCGGCCGACCTGGCCGCCACCTGCACCAGCCTGAACAACCAGGACGCCTACTTCCACAGCGTGGTCAAGGACACCGGGGCGGTGGCGAACGACAACAACAGCACCATCGAGGTCAACGCGTTCGACTCCAGCGCCGACTACCAGACCTACGCCGGCGTGATCTTCGGGATCAGCACCAACAACGGCGGCATGTACCTGGAGGGCAACCCGGCCGCCGCCGGGAACCAGCCGCGGTTCATCGCCTACGAGGCCGAGTGGGTGCGTCCGGACTTCCAGATCTGGAACCTCAACCACGAGTACACCCACTACCTCGACGGCCGGTTCGACATGTTCGGCGACTTCAACGCCGGCATGACCACCCCGACCGTGATGTGGGTCGAGGGCTTCGCCGAGTACATCTCCTACTCGTACCGGAACGTCACGTACACCGCCGCGCTGACCGAGGCGGGCAAGAACACCTACAAGCTCAGCACGCTGTTCGACACCACCTACGACAACGCGGACTCCACCCGGGTCTACAACTGGGGCTACCTGGCGGTCCGTTACCTGATCCAGCAGCACCCGGCGGACGTCACCACGCTGCTCGGGTACTACCGGGCCGGCAACTGGGCGGCCGCCCGCACCCTGCTCACCTCCACCATCGGCACCCGCTACGACGCGGACTTCGCCGCCTGGCTGGCGCGCTGCTCGACGGGCAGCTGCGACCCGACGCCGCCCGCCAACAAGCCGCCGGTGGCGGGCTTCACCGCGCTGGTGACCGGCCTCGCGGTGAACTTCACCGACGTCTCCACCGACCCGGACGGCACCATCGCCGCCCGCGCCTGGAACTTCGGTGACGGCACCACCTCGACCGCCGCCAACCCGGCCAAGACCTTCGCCGCGGCGGGCACCTACAGCGTCAAGCTCACGGTGACGGACAACAAGGGCGCCACCGCGACCACCACCCAGCCGATCACGGTGGCCGTGGCCGGCCTGCCGGAGTGCGCCCCGGCCGACGACACCCGGGTGCTCGGCAAGAACTGCCGCCGCACCAACGTGTCCAACACCGTGGCGAACTACAGCTACTTCTACCTGAACGTGCCGGCCGGCACCGCCTCGATCAAGGTCACCGTCGCCGGTGGCACGGGCAACGCCGACCTGTACTACAGCCCGAGCAACTGGGCCACCACCACCAACTTCACCCAGCGTTCGGTGAAGAACGGCAACACCGAGACCCTGACCATCAAGAAGCCCCCGGCGGGCTACGTCTACCTGAGCCTGTTCGCCGCGGCCAACTTCGACAAGGTCAGCATCACGACCGAGTTCTGAGCCGTCCGATCCACGGGCCGCCGCACCCCTCCGGGGGTGCGGCGGTTCCGGCATTTCCGGGCCGGAGGTGCGGGGCCGGAAAAGCGCGGCCGGTTCACCACCGTGCGCCGCTGATATCTGCTCTGACTGCGAACTACCTTGATGAAGAACCCGATTGTCGGTCGGGTTCGGTAATACACGGTATTTGTACGATATTCCAGTGCAGATGAAGTGAGGCACAGATGAGCAGGTCCCGCATCGCTCTCGGTATCGCGACGGGTATGAGTGTCCTCTCGCTGGCCCTGTCGGCCGGCACCACCGCCGGGGCGGTCGCCCCGACGGCCACCGACGGCCTCCGGGCGGTCAAGGCGGCACCGCCGGGCGTGGGCGCCACGGCCGCGCCGTCGCTCGCCGCCAGCTACCGCACCACCCGCTT
Source organism: Kitasatospora sp. NBC_00070 (assembly GCF_045041205.1). Lineage (NCBI taxonomy): Bacteria > Bacillati > Actinomycetota > Actinomycetes > Kitasatosporales > Streptomycetaceae > Kitasatospora > Kitasatospora sp. NBC_00070. Next base: position 6,006,876 of record NZ_CP108247.1, read on the forward strand.
CACCAGTGGCCACGGTGGCCGGTGCCTGGACGCGGACCTCAACACCATCAACGGCAACGGCACCAAGGTGCAGCTCTGGGACTGCAACGGCTGGTCGAACCAGACCTGGATCTGGACCCCGGCACCGGGCCAGCCGGTCGGCTACTACAAGATCCAGACCGAGAAGAACTACCGGTGCCTGGACGCGGACCTCAACACCATCAACGGCAACGGCACCAAGGTGCAGCTCTGGGACTGCAACGGCTGGGACAACCAGATCTGGATCTGGGACGGCCAGACCCTGCAGACCAAGAAGAACGCCCGGGTCCTGGACGCGGACCTGAACACCATCAACGGCAACGGCACCAAGGTGCAGCTCTGGGACCGCAACGGCTGGGACAACCAGCGGTGGATCTTCGGCTGACGCACCGTCCGTTGACCCACCGTCGGTGAGCGGCCCGGCCCCACCCGTCCCCGGACGGGTGGGGCCGGTGCCGTGGTCAGCCCTCGGCGAAGGCGTCGGCCAGCCGGCGCAGGCCCTCGCCGATCTCCTCGGGGCCGTGCGTGGTGAAGGACATCCGCAGCGTCCGCCGGTCCGGCTCGGCGGCGTAGAACGGCGCACCGGGGACGTACGCGACGTCGTGCCGGACGGCGGTCCGCAGCAGGGCGGTCGCGTCGTGGCCGTCCGGCAGCCGGACCCAGAGGAACATGCCGCCGGCCGGGTGGTTCCACCGGCTGCCCGTCGGCAGGGCCTTGGGCAGACCGGCGAGCAGCGCGTCCCGCCGCTCGCGGTAGGCGGTCCTGATCCGTCCGAGGTGCCCGTCGAGGTCGGCGTCGCGCAGGTAGCGGGCGGCGGCGGCCTGGTCGACGGTCGAGGTGTGCAGGTCGACCGACTGCTTGACGATCACACAGGCGCGGCGCAGCGCGGCGGGCGCGCGCAGGAAGCCCAGCCGCAGGCCGGGCGCGAGGATCTTCGAGAACGAGCCCAGCAGCACGGTCCGGTCGGCGGCCGCCGGGAGCCCGGCGATCCACGGCTCGGCCTCGCCGTCGTAGCGCAGCTCGCCGTACGGGTCGTCCTCGACGATCCAGAAGCCGTGCCGTTCGGCGAGTTCGGCCACCGCCCGGCGGCGGGCGGTGGCCAGCGTGCGACCGGTCGGGTTCTGGAAGGTGGGCACCAGGTAGAGCAGCTTCGGCCGCTCGGTGGCCACCAACTCGGCCAGCGCGTCCGGGATCAGGCCGCCGTCGTCGGTCGGCACCGGCACCACCCGGGCGCCCGCCAGGGCGAAGCACTGCAGCGCGGCCAGGTAGCCGGGGTCCTCCACCAGCACCACGTCGCCGGGCTCCAGCAGTGCGGTGGCGAGCAGGGTCAGCCCCTGCTGGGAGCCGGTGGTGACCAGCAACCCGTCCGGCCCGGTGGCCAGTCCACGACCCGTCAGCCGTTCGGCGATCGCGGTGCGCAGCTCCGGGTCGCCCTCGGTGGTGGAGTACTGCAGGGCCCGCTCCGGGATCTCGGTGAGCACCCGGTGGTAGGCGGCCCGCAGGCCGGCCGCGTCGAAGAGTTCGGGAGCGGGCAGGCCGCCCGCGAACGAGATCACCTCGGGCCGCGCGGTCAGCGCGAGGATCTCCCGTACGGCGGACGGCCCGACGGTGGCGGCGCGGGCGGCGAGGGGCGGCAGTTCGGCTCGGGTCATGGCCGGAGCCTACGAGCAGTGGGGCCGCCCGATCGAGCCCCTTCCACCATGTGACCGGCGTCAGCCCCGGGGCAGCACCAGGGACTGGATCTCCGGCAGCGAACGCCAGTCGCTGGTGGCGATGCTGGCGTGGGCGGCGGCCAGCTGGGTGACCCTGGCCCGGGCCTGGTCGGCGGTGGGGGCGGTGCCGGAGATGGCCGGGGCGACGTTGTGCGCGTCCGTCATCACCAGCAGGTAGTGCCGGGCCTGGTACCAGGAGGTGTCGATGTTCCCGGCCAGGTAGGCGGCGGCGTCGCCGTCGAAGACCACGAACCACGGGCGCAGGTTGGTCTCGCCGTACCTGCCCCGGGGGTCGCCCGCGGCCGCGCCGTGCACCACCGGGAAGACCTGTGCCTGGCCGACCCGGCCGGCCGCCGCCAGGTCGCGCAGGTAGCGCCCGTACTCGACGTCGGTGTGCAGGGTGTCGAACGGGTTCTGCTCCTCGACGGTGCCGGGGATGACGTCGACCAGCACCCGCCCGGCCAGCGCCGACCGGCTCGGCCAGTTGCCGGCCCGGGCGGCGTCGTCCAGGGTGGCGTACGAGCCCAGCAGGTCGGCCGGGCGGAACACCCGGCTGCCGAGGTGGGCGGCGATCAGCGCGTCGAGCTGGGCCGGGCCCATGCCCCGGTTGGCGGCGAAGCCGCCCTTCAGCTCCAACTTGACCACCAGCGGCCCGGACTGGGGGTGCGCGCCGAGCCAGAGCCGGATGTCGTCCAGGCAGTGTTCGAGGTTCTTGTTGGTGCCGCCGCCGTACAGCTGGGAGGCGTCGGTGGCCGCGACACAGTTGTTGCTGTTGCCCAGCGGGTTGGAGTGGCTGACCTTCCACTCCTTGGTGACGGTGTCGGTCCAGGCGTCCAGCTCGATCAGGCTGGTGCCGGTGTCCAGCGAGCGGGCCAACTGGGCGAAGGCGGCCGGGTCGTAGGTGTTGTGCAGGCCGACCGTGGTGGACCCGGCGAACGGGAGGTCGGTGGTGGCGGCGGCCTGTGCCGGGGCGGTCGGCAGCAGGGTGGCGACTGCGACGGCGACGGTGGTGGCGAGCAGGGCGGCGGCGGTCCGGCGAAGGCTCAACGGTCTCTCCTGGTCGGGGGGTTGGCGAGGTGGCCAGCATCGGACAGTCGAGCGGACGTCAGGTGACATGACAAGTACATCTGGCAGAAGAGTTCGTCACGGATGGGCTTGACCCACGCATGACAGTGCCGCCACCATCGTGCTTGGCGCGCGCCGCAGTTCCTCCCGCCATCCGTCCTACCGGACAACCCCCACAGGAGGACAGTCATGCGACTGCTCAGTCGCGGAAGGCCCGCTGCGGCCGTTGCCGCCCTGCTCGCGATAGCGCTGGCGATGCCGCTGGCGTCCGAGGCCAGCGCCAAACCCGCACCGGTGAACGAGAGTTCGTCCGCCGCCCAGGACGAGGCGATCGTCCAGTACGCCATCGACGGCCCGCGCACGCCGGCCGAGCGCACCGCCATCGCCGCCGTCGGCGTCTCGATCGACGAGGTGGACGCCCAGTCGGTGGTGGTCTCCGCCACCGCCGCCGAGGCCCGCCGACTCCGGACCCAGGGCTGGAAGTTGACCGCCCTGCCCGGCCCGGAGCCGGAGACCGGACTGGGGGTCACCATCAACGACTTCCCGTCCAAGGACTCGATGTACCACAACTACGCCGAGGCCACCGCCGACATCAACGCCGTGGTGGCGGCGCACCCGGCCATCATGAGCAAGCAGGTGATCGGCAAGTCCTACGAGGGCCGGGACCTGTTCGCGATCAAGATCAGCGACAACGTCGGCACCGACGAGGCCGAGCCGGAGGTGCTGTTCACCCACCACCAGCACGCCCGGGAGCACCTCACCGTCGAGATGGCGCTCTACCTGCTGCACGAGTTCGGTGACAAGTACGCCACCGACAGCCGGATCGCGGGCGTGGTGAACAGCCGGGAGATCTGGATCGTGCCGGACGTCAACCCGGACGGCGGCGAGTACGACGTGGCCACCGGCAACTACCGCAGCTGGCGGAAGAACCGGCAGCCCAACTCCGGCTCCAGCTACGTCGGCACCGACCAGAACCGCAACTGGAACTTCAAGTTCGGCTGCTGCGGCGGCTCCTCGGGCTCCACCTCCAGCGAGACCTACCGGGGCAGCGCCGCGGAGTCCGCCAAGGAGGTCAAGGTGGTGGCCGACTTCGTCCGCAGCCGGATCGTCGGCGGCAAGCAGCAGATCACCGCCGCGATCGACTTCCACACCTACAGCGAGCTGGTGCTCTGGCCGTTCGGCTGGACGTACAACAACACCGCCACCGGCATGACGGCGGACGAGTACAACACCTTCGCCACCTTCGGGAAGACCATGGCGAACAGCAACGGCTACACCCCCGAGCAGTCCAGCGACCTGTACATCACCGACGGGACGATCGACGACTGGCTGTGGGGCACCCAGCGGGTCTTCGCGTACACCTTCGAGATGTACCCGTCCGAGAGCGGCGGCGGGGGCGGGTTCTACCCGCCCGACGAGGTGATCGCCCGGGAGACCAGCCGGAACCGCGATGCCGTGCTGCGGCTGCTGGAGAACGCGGACTGCATGTACCGCGCGATCGGCAAGCAGCAGCAGTACTGCGGGATCGCGTCCTGAGCGCGCTCCGTCGGCCGGGCCTGCCCGGGTCCCGGCCGACGGAGCGTCAGAACCGGCCCGGGGCCGCCCCGGCCCGGGCACCGTCGACCACCGCGCGGAGCGCGGGCTCGGCGGGCGAGCCGGCCTCGGCGGTGTAGACGACCAGCGCCTGGTCCGGGTCGTCCGGCAGCCGCAGGGTCTCGTAGGCGAGGGTGAAGGTGCCGGCCGCGGGGTGCCACACGGTGTACTCGCCGTGGGTCTTCTCGCGGACCTCCTGGTTCTCCCAGAGCCGGGCGAACTCCGGGCTCCGGTCGGCCAGTCGGGCCACCAGGTCGGTGTACCCGGGGTCGCACTGGTGCCGGCCGAGGTCCATCCGCAGGATCGCCACCAGGTCGCGGGCCTTGCCCTCCCAGTCCAGGTACCGGCTGCGCATCCGCTCGTCGCAGAAGTGCAGCCAGGTGAGGTTCCGCTGCTCCGGCGGCAGCCCGGCCAGGTCCACCAGCATCAGCGCGGCGAGCGCCTCGTTCCAGGCCAGCACGTCCGTCCGCCGCCCGACCACCAGGGCGGGGGTGTCCGGCATCGAGTCGAGCAGCCGCAGCAGCCCCGGACGGACCTGCTGTGCGGGCCGGCGGCCGGTGGGATCGGGGCGGACCAGGTGCAGCAGGTGCTGCCGCTCGGCCTGGTCGAGCCGCAGGGCGGTGGCCACCGCGTCGATCACGCTGTCCGAGACGTTCTCCGCCCGGCCCTGCTCGAACCGCACATAGTAGTCGACGCTGACCCCGGCCAGCTGGGCCAGCTCCTCCCGGCGCAGGCCCGGCACCCGGCGGCGTTCGCCGTACTGCTGCAACCCGGCGTCGGCCGGCTGCAGCCGGGCCCGTCGTGACCGCAGGAAGGTCCCCAGTTCACCCTTTTTGCCCATGCTCCGATCCTAAGGGTGGTTCTCGCAGACCCAGGTCCGGTTGTTCCCAGGTGGCGTGGAGTGCTGGGTAACCCGCCCGGGCCCCGGCAGGATCTGTTCTGACAGCACGCCGGACCGAAAGGCACCGCTCATGAGCATCACCACCGTCGCCGCCTACGCCGCCCCCGCCCCGAAGGCCCCACTGGAGCGCATCACCGTGCCGCGCCGCCCGGTCGGCGAGCACGACGTCCTGATCGACATCAAGTTCTCCGGCATCTGCCACTCCGACATCCACCAGGTCAACGAGGACTGGGGCCAGGCCCCGTTCCCGATGGTGCCGGGCCACGAGATCGCGGGCGTGGTCTCCGAGGTCGGCCCCGGGGTCACCCGGTACGCGGTCGGCGACCGGGTCGGGGTCGGCTGCTTCGTGGACTCCTGCCGGGAGTGCGACAACTGCCTGGCCGGGCACGAGCAGTACTGCACCGGCGGGCTGACCTTCACCTACCCGGCGGGCCCGGACGGGCAGCCGACCTACGGTGGCTACAGCACCCACGTCGTGGTGGACGAGAACTACGTGCTGGGCATCCCGGAGGGCATCGGCCTGGCCGAGGCCGCTCCGCTGCTCTGCGCCGGGATCACCCTCTACTCGCCGCTCAGCCACTGGGAGGCCGGCCCGGGCAAGAAGGTCGCCATCGTCGGCCTGGGCGGTCTCGGGCACATGGGCGTCAAGATCGCCCACGCGATGGGCGCCGAGGTCACCGTGCTCAGCCAGTCGCTGCGCAAGCAGGAGGACGGCCTGCGGCTGGGCGCGGACCACTTCCACGCCACCGCCGACCCGGCCACCTTCACCGAGCTGGCCGGCACCTTCGACCTGATCGTGAACACCGTCTCGGCCAACCTGCCGCTGGACGACTACCTCGGCCTGCTCCGCACCGGCGGCACCCTGGTCAACGTCGGCGCCCCGGCCGAGCCCGCCCCGGTCAACATGTTCTCGCTGATCGGCGGCCGCAAGCAGCTGGCAGGCTCGATGATCGGCGGCATCCGGGAGACCCAGGAGATGCTGGACTTCTGCGCCCGGCACGGCCTCGGCGCGGAGATCGAGACCATCGCGGTGGACCAGATCAACGAGGCGTACGCCCGGGTGCTGGCCAGCGACGTGCGGTACCGCTTCGTCATCGACACCGGCACGTTCTGACGGTGCCCGAGTGCTCACCGTACTGGTCGGGTACGAGGCCGCCCCGGGTCGGCAGGACGAGCTGAGGACGGAGCTGGAGGCCCAGTTGGAACCGGCCGCCGAGCTGCCCGGCTGCCTGGCCTTCGAGCTCTACATCGACCCGAACTGCCGGGACCGGATGCTGACGGTGGAGCAGTGGACCTCGTTGGCCGGCTGGCGCCGCCACCGGCCGACGCGGCTCGGGCAGCTTGCGGAGCTGCTCGCCCGCCCCGCCACCGTCCGCTGCCTGACGGTGAGTTGAGCCGTCACTTGAGCAGTCTGGACAACCGGCGGTCGGCCAGCACCCGGCCGCCGGTCTGGCAGCTCGGGCAGTACTGCAGCGAGGAGTCGGCGAAGTTCACCGAGCGGACGGTGTCCCCGCAGCGCGGGCAGCGTTCGCCGGCCCGGCCGTGCACCGCCAGGCCCGCCTTCTTCTCCGCCTTGAGCGCGTCGGCGGTGGTGGCGCGGGCCCGCTCGACCGCCGAGCCCAGCACCTGCCGGGTGGCGGTGTACAGCCGCCCGAGCTGCTCCCGGTCCAGCGCCGGGGCCAGCGCGTACGGGGAGAGCCGGGCCTCGTGCAGGATCTCGTCGGAGTAGGCGTTGCCGATGCCGGCCAGCCCGGTCTGGTCGGTGAGGAAGGTCTTCAGCCGGTGGCGCTGCGCGGCCGCCAGCTCGGCCAGCCGCTGCTCGGTGAACTCCGGGCCGAGCGGGTCCGGCCCGAGCCGGGCGACGCCGGGCACCAGCTGAGGGTCGGTCACCACGTAGGCGGCCAGCCGTTTGGTGGTGCCCTGCTCGGTGACGTCGAACCCGGAACCGTCGTCCAGCACCAGCCGCAGCGCCCCCGGGCCCCGGCCGGGGCGGGCGCCGCCCGGGCGGTCGGCGAAGGCGGCGCGGTGCCTGATCCAGCCCGCCCTGGCCAGGTGCAGCACCAGGTGCGGGCCGTCCCCGGCCAGCAGGTCGAGGAACTTCCCGTGCCGGGTGACCGAGCTGACGGGCTGTCCGTGCAGGGCGGTCACCGGCGGGTCGAAGGTCTTCAGCACCTGGATCGACAGCACGTCCACCCGCTCGACGGTCCGTCCCTCGGACGCCTCGGCGATCCGTTCGGCGAGCGCCTGAACTTCCGGCAATTCGGGCATACCACCCAGTCTAGGCACTGCCAGGAGCGGGCCGTTCTTCCATGGTGCGGGCCAGCCGGGTGATGCCCTCGGTGAGGTCGGCGAGGTTGCGGGAGGCGGCGTAGCTGAGCCGCAGGTGCGGGGCGGGCGGCTCGGCGGCGAAGTACGGGCGGCCCGGGGTGACCGCCACCCCGTTGCGGCGGGCGGCGGCGACCAGTTCGCGGTCGTCGGTGCCGTCCGGCAGCCGCAGCCAGAGGTGGTAGCCGCCGGTCGGGATCCGCTCGCCGAGCAGCTCCGGCCGCAGCCGGGCCAGCGTGGAGACCGCCGACCGCCGACGCTCCGCCAGGGCGGCCGAGATGTCCCGGAGTTGGCGGGCCCAGGAGGGCGAGCCGACCAGTTCGAGGGCGGTCTCCTGGAGCGGCCGGGGGACGAAGAAGCTGTCCACCGCCTGCATCGCCCGCAGCCGCTCGAAGGCCGGGCCGCGGGCGGTCAGCCCGCCGATCCGCAGGCTCGGCGAGGTGGCCTTGGTCAGCGAGCGGACGTGCACCACCACCCCGTCCGGGTCGTCCGCCGCCAGCGCCGGGGCCGCCGGCGGGGCGTCGGCGTGCACCAGCAGCCGGGCGAAGTCGTCCTCCACCACGAATGCCCCGGCCGCCCGGGCGATCCGCAGCACCTCGGGCCGCCGCTCGGCGGAGAGCACCGCGCCGGTCGGGTTGTGGAACAGCGGCTGGCAGACGAAGGCCCTGGCCCGGGTCGCGGCGAAAGCCTCGGCCAGCAGGTCGGTCCGTACCCCGTCCTGGTCGACCGGCACCGGGACCGGCCGCAGCCCGGCTCCCCGGGCCACCGCCAGGATGCCCGGGTAGCTCGGGGACTCCACCAGCACCGGCGCGCCGGGGGCGACCAGCGAACGCAGCGCGGTGCTCAGCCCGCCCTGCCCGCCCGCCGTGACCAGCACGTCCGAGGCGCTCAGCGTGCCGTCGGGGCCGCCGATCTCGCGGGCGAACCAGGCCCGTAGCTCGGGCAGTCCGGCCACCGGCGGACGGCCCCAGGCGCCCGGCCGCCGCCCGGCCCTGGCCAGCGCGGCGGCCAGCGCCCGCTCGGGCTGGAGCGAGGGGTGCAGGTAGCCGCTGTTCAGGTCCAGCACGTCGGCGGGCTGCATGGCGAGGGCGCCGAGCACCCCGCTGGCGTCGGTGCGCCGGTCCTGCCCGCCGAAGGTCTCGGCGCTCAGCGCCAGCTCCTGCCAGGAGACGTCCCCGGGCTGGGCCGGGGCGGCCCGCCGCTCGGCCCGGTACACCCCCGCGCCCGGCCGGGACACCACCAGGCCCTCCGCCACCAGTACGGCGATCGCCCGGGAGACGGTCACCGGGCTCACCTGGTGCCGCTCCACCAGGGCCCGGCTGGACGGCAGCTTCTCATGTGGTGAGTAGCGGTTCAGCTCGCCCCGGAGGATGGCGGCCAGTTCGGCCACACTGCTACGCTCGGTCATGACAGCGAACAATAGCGCTATCCGATCCAGCACGATAGCGGTCGGCGGTGGGACGGCCCTGGCCGCGCTGGCCGTGGTCTCCTTCTCGCTCAGCTTCCCGGCCACCGTCTGGTCGCTCGGCGGCTTCGGCCCCTGGACCTCCACCGGCCTGCGCGGGGTGCTCGCGGCCGTGGTCGCCGCGATCGCGCTGACCGTGGCCCGGGCCCCGCTGCCCGCCCGCCGGCACCGGCCCGGGCTGCTGGTGGTGGCGGGCGGCTGTGTGCTCGGCTTCCCGCTGCTCACCACGCTCGCGCTGGGGATCTCGTCCACCGCGCACACCGCCGTGGTGGTCGGGCTGCTGCCGCTGGCCACGGCCGGCTGCGCGGCGCGGCGCTCGGGCAACCGCCCGTCCCGGACCTTCTGGTACGCCGCGCTGGCCGGGGCGGCGGTGGTGCTCGGCTTCACCCTGCAACAGAGCGGCGGGGCGCTGACCCTGGCCGACCTCTACCTGCTCGGTGCGCTGGCGGTCTGCGCGGCCGGGTACGCCGAGGGCGGGCGACTGGCCCGGGAGCTGCCCGGCTGGCAGGTGATCGCCTGGGGCGTGCTGGCGGCCGCGCCGGTGATGGTGGTGACCGCGGCCGTCGCGGTGAGCTTCGAGCCGATGCAGCTGACGGTCCGTTCGCTGACCGGGCTGGCCTACATCGCGGCGGTCTCGCAGTTCGGCGGCTTCGTGCTCTGGTACCGGGGGATGGCCGAGATCGGCATCCCGAAGGCCAGCCAACTGCAGCTCGCCCAGCCGCTGCTGACCCTCGGCTGGGCGGTCCTGCTGCTTGGCGAGACCCCGGCCCCGGCCGCCCCGCTGGCCGCGGTCGGAGTGCTCGCCTGCATCGCCGTCACCCAGCGGGCCCGCAGCTGAGACGGGCCGGTCGGCCCGGTCGGTGCTACCTGACCCCGGCGTCCGCGCAGGCGGCCGCGTGCGCGGCGTCGCAGATCTCCTCGGCGGTGTACAGGCCGCCGGCCACGATGGTGTCGGCGACCTTGGCCTTGGTCACCACGATCGGGCTGAGCAGCATCGAGGGGATCTGCTCGCCGCCGCTGTCGGTCACCGAGGTGGCCACCGAGGTGATGCCGATGCCCTTGAGCAGGTAGACCGCGATGCTGGCGGCCGCGTCGGCCTCCGGGCGGTACGGCTTGTAGATGGTGTACGCCTGCTCACCCGTCAGCAGGCGGCGGACGGCGTCGATCGAGGCGTCCTGGCCGCCGACCGGGACGTTCTTCATCCCGGCGGCCTTCAGGGTGGCGATGATCGAGGTGGCCATGCCGTCGTTGGCCGAGTAGACCGCCTGGATGTTGTCCTTGCCGAGGCTCTGGATCGCCTCGGTGGTCTTCTGGGCGGCGGTCTCGGGCTTCCACTCGCCGGACTGCTCGTAGCCGATCCGCTTGACCTTGCCGTCCAGCACCTTGTGCGCGCCGGCCTTGAACATCGCGGCGTTCGGGTCGGAATCGGCGCCGTTGATCATCGCCACGGTGGCCTGCGCGGCCTTCGGGCCGAGCGCCTGGAGCAGCGCCTCGCCCTGGAGCTCACCGGTGCGCTGGTTGTCGAAGGAGACGTACGCGGTCACCTTGCCCGCCGCCAGCCGGTCGTACGCGATCACCTTCGCGCCCTGCTTGTTGGCCTGGTCGACCCAGTCCGCGGTGACCTTGGAGTTCACCGGGTCGAGCAGGATCACCTTGACGCCCTTGCCCAGCAGCTGGTCGAACTGCTGCCGCTGGAGGGTCTCGTCGCCGTCGGCGTTGGCGTAGTCCACGGTGCACTTGGTGCACAGGGCGGTGATCGCCGACTCGATCATCGGCTTGTCGAAGGTCTCGTACCGGGTGGACGAACTGCGCTCCGGCAGCAGCAGACCGACGGTCTTGCTGCCGGTCGAGTCGGAGCTCGGCGTGCCGTCCTGGCCACAGGCGGCCAGTGACAGCGTCATCGACACGGCGACCGCGGCGAGGAGGGTGCGGCGCGTTGCGTTCATGGTGGGTGGTGCCTCCCTGACTGCGTGCCGCAGCTTTGCGGCAGCGGGGGGAGTCAAGCTGTCGAGCCGATGTAACGTCAATAATTTAACCATGGGGATGGCGCGGGTATGCCAATCGTTACTTTCCCGAATCGAGCTGTCCCCCTTTGCTCGGTATATGCCAAGGGCCCGCCTTCAGAAAATGGCGGGCCCCCGGCTGACGTTCGATCACCGTTCCTTGCGCACCACCAGGCAGACGGCGGCGACCACGATCGCGCCGCCCAGCACGATCGGCCAGCTGAGCGGTTCGGCCAGGATCAGCCAGCCCAGCAGGACGGCCACCACCGGGTTCACGTAGGCGTAGGTGGCGACCAGCGGCAGCGGGGCGTTCTGCAGCAGCCAGGCGTACGCGGTGAAGGCGACCAGCGAGCCGAACACCACCAGCGCGGCCAGCGCGACCCAGGAACGGGTGGAGACGGTGGCCAGGTCCAGGGCCTGCGGTTCGCCCCGGAGCGCGGCGACCGCCAGGCAGCCCAGGCCGCCGACGATCATCTCGTAGGCGCTGGTGGCGAAGACGTTCTTCGGCATCGGCAGCCGGGAGGTGAGGAAGGAGCCACCGGCCCAGGAGAGCGTCCCGACGATCACCAGCAGCACGCCGGCCAGCTTGACGTCACCGCTCAGCCCCGGCACCGTCAGCACCCCGAGCCCGGCCAGGCCCAGCAGCACGCCGACCAGCCCGGCCTTCGAGGTCCGCTGCCCGGAGCCCGCCCGGAGCAGCACCAGCCAGAGCGGCACGGTGGCGACCAGCAGCGCGGCCAGCCCGGACGGGACGTCCTGCTCGGCCAGCACCACCATGCCGTTCCCGCCGAGCAGCAGCATCAGCCCGACCAGCCCGGCCGAGGCGAGCTGACGCCGGGTCACCTTCAACGCGGCCGGGCCCTGCCGCCAGGCCACCAGCCCGGCCAGCAGCAGCCCGGCGGTGATGAAGCGGGCGGCGGCGGAGAGGAACGGCGGCATGGTCTCGACCGCGATCCGGATGCCCAGGTAGGTGGACCCCCAGACCACGTACACGATGGCGAGCGCGCCCCAGACGGCGGGTGTGCTCCGGCCCGGACCGGCGCCGGGGACGGAGTCGTGGGGCGGTCGGGTCTTCGGCCGGCGGGACTGCTGAGGCGCGGTCATGGGTGTCTCCCGAGTTTGGTGCTGTCAGGCGAATGCCACCACATCGGGCCGGATCGCGCGAGCGCCTTTGCTGCCAACCACGCTCAACTTGCCGTCAGGGTCGGCCGAGTGGCTGACCCCGCCGGTGGTGTCGTCCGGGCACCGGCGGTTCCGGCGGCTCCGGTGGTAGGCATGGACGGTCCGGCGGGGGAGGAGCGACCCGGTGGGAGGAGCGGTCCGGCGTGGAGTGGTTCGCGGCACCCGAGTACTGGTGGGGTCGGCTGGTGTTCCAACGGCTGGTCGCCGCGGTGTACTTGCTCGCCTTCCTGGCGGCCGCCCGGCAGTTCCGGGCCCTGCTGGGCGAGCACGGCATGCTGCCGGTGCCCCGGTTCCTCGCCCGGACCGACTGGCGGCAGGCGCCCAGCCTGTTCCGCTGGCACTACTCGGACCGGGCGTTCGCGGCCCTCGCCCGGACCGGCGCGCTGCTGGCCGCCGCCCTGCTGGCCGGCGCGGGTGAACTCGTCCCGCTCTGGGCCGCGATGCTCGGCTGGGGCCTGCTCTGGCTGCTCTACCTCTCGATCGTCAACGTGGGCCAGACCTGGTACGCCTTCGGCTGGGAGTCCCTGCTGCTGGAGTCCGGCCTGCTGGCCGGCTTCCTCGGCAACGGCGAGGTGGCCCCGGCCGTGCCGCTGCTCTGGCTGCTCCGCTGGCTGCTGTTCCGGGTCGAGTTCGGCGCCGGGCTGATCAAGCTCCGCGGCGACCGCTGCTGGCGTGAACTGACCTGCCTGCGCTACCACCACGAGACCCAGCCGATGCCCGGGCCGCTCAGCTGGTTCTTCCACCACCTGCCCGCCCCGCTGCACAAGGTCGAGGCGGCGGCCAACCACCTGGTCCAACTGGTGGTCCCGATCGGCCTGTTCCTGCCGCAGCCGGTGGCCGGGGGCTGTGCGGCGCTGATCGTGCTGACCCAGCTCTGGCTGGTGCTGTCCGGCAACTTCGCCTGGCTGAACTGGCTCACCATCGCGCTGGCCTGCTCGGTCCTGCCGCTCGGCGGGGGCAGCCCGGCGGCCGGGCCGTCCTGGTACCTCGGCCTGGTGGCGGCCTTCACCCTGCTGGTCCTGGTGCTGAGTTACCGGCCTGCCCGGAACCTGTTCTCGCACCACCAGGTGATGAACCGTTCGTTCGACCGGCTGCACCTGGTGAACGCCTATGGCGCGTTCGGCTCGGTCAACCGGCTCCGACTGGAGGTGGTGGTGCAGGGCACCGCGGACCGCCGGGTGACCGCGCGGTCGGCCTGGCAGGAGTACGGATTCCATGGCAAACCCGGCGAACTGCACCGGATGCCGCGTCAGTTCGCCCCCTACCACCTGCGGCTGGACTGGCTGATGTGGTTCGCCGGGATCTCCCCGGCGTACGCGCGGCCCTGGTTCAGGCCGTTCGTCCACCGGCTGCTCGCCGGGGACCGGGACACCCTGCGGCTGCTCCGGCACAACCCGTTCCCGGACGCGCCGCCCGAACACGTCCGTGCGCTGCTCTACCGTTATCGCTTCACGGACTGGCGCACCCTGCGTACGACCGGCGCGTGGTGGGAACGCACGCTGGTGCGTGAGTACCTGCCGCCGGTGCGACTGTCCGACTTCCGTCCCGTCGTCCGAGGTGATCCCCGCTGAACGGTACGTCCGGCGCGCCGGGCCCGAACCCGACCGGGTGCGTGCACGGCTCGAACGCCCACCCGTATCCTGGGCGTCCGCACCGGGCGTTCCGCTAGTCCCGCCCGTGCCGGCGGACCACACCGCCGCCACCGCCCCCCGTCCGCCCAGCCACGAACCGGACTTCACACATGACCGTGAACTATCTGAACGACGCCGACAACCCGGCGGTGGACGCATCTTCCTCCTCGGTGGGTGACCCGCGTGAGGATCTCGGCCGCTACGCCGAACTGGGCGGTTTCACCCTGACCGCCGAGGCCAACCCCTGGTACGCGGCGCAGGCCGTCGCCAGTTCCGAGGACGCCCGCGCCGCCTCCACCGCCCTGGCCGAGCTCCGCAGCCACGACCTGATCGCCACCCGGGACGGCCTCACCGCGCTGCTCGGCGACGCGGCCGCCGACGCCACGCCCGCCACGCTGACTGAACTCACCCGGCTCACCGCTATCCTGCAGCGTGCCCAGGGCACCTCCGCCACGCTGCGCCGCGAGGTCTACGACGCCGACCTGGACGCGCTCACCGCGGCTCTCGCCCCGGCGCGCTGGCGGCGTGAGCAGGGCGTGAAGCTCGGCTGGGGGCGCCGACGGGCGCTGCGCGCCGAGGCCAAGAGCTTCGCGCTGGACGGCCGGGCCCGCCGGGCCGACCTGCTCGACGCGGTCCGCTCCGCGGCCGCGACGCAGTCCGACTGGAGCGCCGCCGCCGGTGCCGCCGGCCGTCCCGTGGTGGCCGATGCCGCCGGGCTGTCCGCCGTCGCGCAGACGGTCGAGGAGCTCGGCCAGGCGGTCCGGACGCTGTCCGCCCTGCTGCCCGGCCAGTCCCTGGACACCCTGCCGCTGGCCGAACTCGCCGACCTGGTCGACCGCCTGGCCGCCGACGAGGGCACCCTCTACCGGCTCCCCGCCCTCCGCGCACTGCACGCTGTCCTGACGGACGGTGGCCTTACCGAGCTGCTCACCGAGCTGGCGGAGCGTCAGGCCGACCGGGACGCCGCACTCGCGGCGTACGACCGGCTGAACGGCACCGCCACCGAGGCGGCGGCCATCAGCGCGCTGGCGGCCGGTCCGCGCGAGCCGGAGGCGGCGGCGGTCGCGGTCGTCGAGCCCGAGGCCGTGGTCGAGACGGCCGTCGAGGCCGAGCCCGAGTTTGAGGCCGAGGTCGAGGTCGTGGCCGAGCCTGAGGTCGTCGTCGAGGTGACCCCGGAGCCCGTGGCCGAGGTCGAGCCCGAGGTCGTCGCTGAGGTGACCCCGGAGCCCGCGGTCGAGCCCGAGCCCGTGGCCGAGGTGACCCCTGAGGTCGAGCCCGAGGTCGAGCCTGTCGTCGAGCCCGAGCCCGAGCCCGAGCCCGAGGCCGTGGCCGAAATCGCCGTCACCGAGCCCGAGGCGGCGACGGTCGTGGTCGAGCCCGTGGTTGAGGTCGAGCCCGAGCCCGTGGTCGAGGAGCCGGTCGTCGCGGAGTCGAAGCCGGCCCGCCGCCCGAAGAAGCCGGCCATCACCGCCGGCCGCGCCGTGACCGCGTACGAGCCCGCCGAGCTGACCGCCCTGATCCGCTGGATCGACAGCGACGGCACCGAGCGCAGCGAGGACGAGCTGCTCCGCGCCGCCGTGAAGGAGCTCGGCTTCTCCCGGGTCGGCCCCCGCCTCAAGGAGGCGCTCGCCCCGGCGGTCGCCGAGGCCCGCGCCTGACCGAGGCACCGTCAGCACCGGGACCGACCGAGGCGCCCCCGGACCACACAGGTCCGGGGGCGCCTCGGCGTCCGGCGTCAGCGGGCGGCGCGCCCGGCCCAGACCGGGCTCTCGAAGTAGTGGTTGTCGAAGTGCTGCCCGGACTCGCGGATCTCCTGCACGCTCGCCTCGCCCTTGTTCACCCGGTCGAGCAGGCGGTAGTAGTCGAAGCGGTCCATCCCGGGGGTGAACACCACCAGCACGTCGGCGGTGGAGTCGGCGGCCGGGGCGAAGGCGTGCGGGGTGCCGGGCGGCACCGCCAGGAAGTCGCCGCGGCCGAGGGTCTCGATCCGGTCGCCGATCAGGACGTCCAACTGCCCCTCCAGGCCGAAGAAGAACTCGGTGGCCCGGGTGTGGAAGTGCGGGGGAGCGCCGATCGCGCCCTTCTCGAAGGTCGCCCGGTTGCTGGTGACCTTGCCGCCGGTCCGTGCGGAGTCGGCCAGCAGGGTGATCAGGCTGCCCGGTGCGTCCGCCAGGACCTCGGCGTCGGCGGCGCGGACCAGGACGACATCGTGAGCGTTGGACATGGTGCGTTCCCCTCGAACTGCTGTGCTCGTCTTGACAACCCGTAATCTACCGAGCTGGCGGCCCATCAGTTCGGTTCATTCGCCCGCCATTTCCTTGGGCCACTTCGCGTGCGGTCGTTGCCCGTACACTTCCCGCCATGGACGCGACGCCCGAGCAGCTCGAACGTATCCGCAGCCTGGCCGCCGGGAGCTACCTGCTGGTGACCACGTACAAGAAGGACGGCACCCCCGTCCCCACCCCGGTCTGGGTGGTGCGCGACGGCAACGCCCTCGGCATCTGGACCGTCACCGACTCCTGGAAGGTCAAGCGCATCCGCAACCGCGCCGACGTCCTGGTCGGCCCCTGTGACCTGCGCGGCAACCCGACCGGCGACCCGGTCCCCGCCACCGCCGAGATCCTCGCCGCCGAGCAGACCGCCGCCTACCGCACCCTGCTGCGCCGCAAGTACGGCCTGCTCGGCGTGGTCACCCTGCTCGGCAGCAAGCTCCGCCGCGGTGACCGCGGCACCGTCGGCATCCGCATCACGCTCAAGGGCTGAGCATCCTCAAGGGCTGAGCCGCACCGGTTGGTCGAAGTGTTCGACCGGGGGTCTCCCCGGCATGGGGGTGCGTTCATGTGCCACCCCTAGCTTGGCGACGCCCGGGTGAACCGGGCCCGCGCATGGCGTGAAGGCCGCGCGCGTCAAGACGCTTCGAGGAGACATCGCTCCATGCGACGCAGCCTTTGGCAGACCTCCGCGGTACTTCTCGCGGTCGGTGCGCTGGTGGGTGGCACTGCCGCCACCGCCAGTTCCGAGACGTACGAGAGCCGGCACGGCAACCAGGACCAGATCCGCAACGTGATCTACCTGCTCGGTGACGGCATGGGGCGTACCCACGTCACCGCCGGCCGGGAGCGCTTCTACGGCGCGGCCGGGAAGCTGGCGATGGAGCGGCTGCCGTACACCGGCGCCGTGTCCACCTACGCGGTGGAGAAGGGCAGCAAGCAGCCCGCGCTGGTCACCGACTCGGCCAGCTCGGCGACCGCCTGGTCCTCCGGCGTGAAGACCTACAACGCCGCGCTCGGCGTCGACAGCTACGAGAAGCGGGTCGTCACCCTGATGGAGCAGGCCCACGCGGCCGGCTTCGCCACGGGCAACGTGTCGACCGCCGAGATCACCGACGCCACCCCGGCCGGGCAGTTCAGCCACGCGCTGCTGCGCGGCTGCCAGGGCCCGGTCTACTCGGACGCCGCCTGCCTGCCGAAGAACGCCGACGGCAGCTACGAGGCCAAGCCCTCCGACGCCACGCTGATCACGCCGATCGCCGAGCAGATCGCCCGCAACGGCACGGCGGACGTGATCCTCGGTGGCGGCCTGGCCCGCTTCGAGCCGGACGACCAGCAGGCGCTCAAGGCCCAGGGCTACCAGGTGCTGGGCAGCTTCGGCGACCCGGCGCTGCCCGCGCAGACGGCCGCCAGCCAGAAGGTCGCCACCAAGGCCGACCTGGACGCCGCCAAGGGCAAGAAGGTCATCGGCCTGTTCAACCGGGGCAACCTGACGGTCGAGCGGGCGAAGGCCGGGCTCCCCGCCGGTGCGCCGGAGAAGCTGGAGCCGACCCTGGCGGACCTCACCCGCAAGTCGATCTCGCTGCTGAGCGGCCGCCGGGACGCGAAGGGCTTCGTGCTCCAGGTCGAGGGCGCGCAGATCGACAAGCGCTCGCACGCCAACGACGCCGACCAGACGCTCGGTGAGATCAAGGCGTTCGACGACGCGGTGGCCGCCGCGGTCGACTTCGCCAAGAAGGACGGCCACACCCTGGTGATCGTCACCGCCGACCACGAGTGCGCCGGCTTCAACATCATCGAGAAGAACAGCTTCACCAACGCCGAGGCCGCCGCCCCGCCGGTGAATAGCGACCCGGGCAACCCCGCCAACAACAGCACCCCGGCCCGCTCGGCCGGTGCCAACGTCAAGGACCCGGCCCGCTCCGGCGGCATCGTCAACGGGACCGGCTCGCAGGACCCGAAGAACTTCGCCCCGGCCACCTTCCGGACCCCGGACGACCCGGCCGGCGTGGTCGACGGCAGCCCGCAGGCCAGCCTCTGGCTGACCTACCTGTCCGGTAACCACACCGGCGCGGACGTGCCGATCTTCGCGTACGGCCCCGGCGGCGAGGCGTTCGCCGCCAGCCAGGACAACACCGAGCTCTACACCAAGATGTACCGCTCGCTGTTCCGCAAGGCGCCCCACCAGCACTGACCCACCGTCAGCAGCGACGTCCGGGAGCACCGCGCCGGGCAGTCGTGCACGTACCGGGGCCGGGAGGATCTCCTCCCGGCCCCGCACCCGCCTCAGGAGTTGGCCATGAACCCCGTCACCCGCGCCGCGGCGGCCGCCCTCGCCGCCCTGGCCCTCACCCTCGCGGTCGGCTGCTCGGCCTCGTCGGACGACGCCCCCGTGCAGACGCCCTCGGTCGCCGCCGTCGCGCTGCCTGCCCCGCGCGAGGCGCCCGCCCCGGCCGCCGTCCTCGCCAGTCCGGCGGCCGCCGGCCAAGTCCGGCTGGAGGAGGGCCCGTTCACCGACCGGATCAAGTTCACCGGCCTGGCCCTGGCCCCGCAGGCCACCGCCGTCACCGGCCACCTGGCCATCACCTCGGACGTCAGCGACGTGCTGGTGCTGGAGGTGCGGGCGGCCTTCTACGACGCGGCCGGCCGGCTGCTGGGCTCCGGCAGCTTCCAGTACCAGGAGGAGGAGGCGACCGGTACCAGCCACGACGACCGCCGGGCCGAGGGCGCGGGCATCGACTTCACGGTCCCCGCCACCGGCGTCACCGGGACCCCGGCCGGCGCGGTGCTCACGGTGCCGGTCCTGGTCAACGAGTAGTGGCCGGCGGATCGTAGGCTTCCCCGCATGCGAGATTTTGTGGCGGGGCTCGGCTATCTGTTCAAGGGTCAGAAGTGGGTGGCGCGGCACGGGCGCTGGTGGGGCTTCGGGATGATCCCGGCGCTGATCGCCCTGGTCGGGTACGTGGCGGCGCTGGCCGCCCTGGTGGTCTGGTCGGGGGACGTCACCGACTGGGCCACCCCGTTCGCCGACGACTGGGGATCGCCGTGGCAGGGCCTGGTCCGGGGCGCGGTGCTGGTCGCCCTGCTCGGCTCCGGGGTGGCGCTCTCGGTGGTGACCTTCACGGCGGCGACGCTGCTGATCGGGCAGCCCTTCTACGAGTCGCTCTGCGAGCAGGTGGACGAGACCGAGGGCGGCGCCCCGGCGAAGCCGGAACTCCCGCTCTGGCGGGAGCTGCTGATCTCGGCCCGGGACAGCCTGTACGTGCTGGTGCGGGTGCTGGCGTTCGGGATCGTGCTGTTCCTCTGCGGATTCGTCCCGGTGGTCGGGCAGACCGTGGTGCCGGTGGTCGCGCTCGCCGTCTCCGGCTACTTCATGGCGGCCGAACTGACCGCCGTCGGCCTCCAGCGGCGTGGCATCCCGCAGCGGGAGCGGCTGCGGCTGCTGCGCGGGCGGCTCGGTCTGGCCCTCGGCTTCGGCATGCCGCTGATGCTGCTGATGCTCGTTCCGTTCGTCACCGTGCTGGCGATGCCCGGTGCGGTCGCGGGCGCCACCCTGCTGGCGCGTGATCTGGCGCCGGTCGAGGAGCAGCCGGCGGAGGAGGACGACGAAGCGGAATTGCCCTATCAGTAGGTAAATACGATGCACCGGTGGGAATTTGACTTTCCGTCCGAGGCTGAACGATAACTGCCGACATGAGCGCAACGGCGGATATCGGTTCACGGCGGACGGACCTCGGAATTCCCACCGGCATCGACCTGGCGGACCCGGAGTTCTGGCGGCGCCCGCTACCGGAGAGAGCCGCCGCCTTCGCCCGGCTGCGCTCGCTCGGTGGCCCGGTGTACTTCACCGACCTGCGCACCGGCAAGGGCTTCCACGCGCTGGTCCGGCACGCCGACGTGGTGGCCGCCAGTCGGACGCCCGAGGTGTTCATCAGCGGCCCCGGCGTCACCACACCCGAACCGGCGCGCTGGGTACGGACCCTGTTCGGCGACTCGATGGTGAACCTGGACGACCCCCGGCACGCCGACCTGCGCCGGATCGTCTCCCGGGCCTTCACCCCCCGGCTGATCGCCAAGGTCGAGGACGACATCCGGGCGGTGGCCCGGGAGTTGGTGGACGAGGTGATCGCCCGCCGGCCCACCGACTTCGTCAGTGCGGTGGCCGCCGAGCTGCCCTATCGGGTGATCTGCAACATGATGGGCATCCCCGAGCCGCAGCGGAACCGCATCCTGGCCCAGATCAACCGGGCCTCCGAGCACACCGGCGTGGCCCGCAGCCGGATCCGGGTCCCGGGTAAGGGGCTTCGGGCACTGGCCCGGATGCAGGGCGTGATCGCCGCGCTCGGCCGGGAGCGCCGCCGCCGCCCGACCGACGACCTGATCTCCGCGCTGGTGACCGCCGATGTGGACGGCCGCCGGCTCAACTCCCGGGAGCTGGGCGCCTTTTTCTCGCTGCTGCTGGTCGCCGGGGTGGAGACCACCCGGAACGCGCTCGCCCACGGGCTGCACCTGCTCACCGAACACCCGGACCAGCGCGCGCTGTTGCTCGCCGACCCGGACACCCACCTGGGCGGCGCGGTGGAGGAGATGGTCCGGCACTCGACCCCGATCATCCAGTTCCGCCGCACCGTCGCCGTCGACCACCGGCTGAACGGCACCGACCTGGCCAAGGGCGAGAAGGTGGTGCTGTTCTTCGGCTCCGCCAACCGGGACGAGGCGGTCTTCACCGACCCGGACGCCTTCGACATCACCCGCTCGCCCAACCCGCACCTGGGCTTCGGTGGTGGCGGCCCGCACTTCTGCCTGGGCGCCTACCTGGCCCGCCAGGAGATGAGGGTGCTGTTCCGGGAACTGCTCACCCGGCTGCCCGACGTCCACTCGATCGGTGCGCCGGAGCTGATCCACTCCAACTTCGACAACCGGGTCAGGGCGCTGCGCTTCGGATACACGGTTCCGTCGAGCTGATCAGTTCGATTACGGTGCTCGGCATGACGACTTCGCCCCGCCTCGTACCCGTGACCGCCGACAACCTCGACGCCGTGCTCGGGGTGCAGGTGCACCCCGAGCAGGAGGTCGCGGTCAGCCCGGTGGTCAAGTCCCTGGCCGAGGCGTACGTGCACCCGGGGGTGGCCTGGCCGCGCGCGATCGTCGACGGTGACCGGGTGGTCGGTTTCGTGATGGCCTTCCTCGACATCGACTGGGCCGGGGACGGCCGGGGCACCGACCTCCGCTCGGGCCTGTGGCGGCTCAACATCGCGGCGGGTGAACAGGGCCACGGCTACGGGCGGTTCGCGGTGCACGCGGTGGCCGAGGAGATCCGCCGCCGGGGCGGCACCCGGCTGACCGTCACCTGGCACCCGGGCGAGCACGGCCCCGAGGGCTTCTACCTCGGGCTCGGCTTCCGCCCCACCGGCGAGCAGAGCGGCGGTCAGACGGTCGCCGCACTCGAGCTGTGACCGCGCGGGGCGGGTGCCCGCCCCGCGCGGTCGGACGGGCCGTCAGCTCCAGGGGTTGGCCGGCTGGTCGTTGATCGCGGTCCAGAACCGGACTCCGGTCGGCAGCGTGCCGTTGGCCCAGAACCCCCAGCCCGAGGCGTCGTGGAACTCCGCCATCCGCCAGCCGGTGCCGAAGGTGTTCGCGCAGGTCTGGTCCGCCACCGCCCGGCTGGTCAGCAGGGTGCCGGGCAGCGGGGCGGTCGCCTTGACCTGACCGCCGACCCAGCTGTGGTAGCCGCTGGTCGGGATCCCGGCGGGTGCCGGCCGGCCGTCCTGGCTGAGGCAGAGCAGCGGCAGCGCGGTCACCGGGGTGGTGTCGCCGTTGTACGGGTCACTGGCGGTGTCGTACCCGACGTGCACCAGGTTGCCGGCCCGCTGCTCCAGGTTGGCCCAGGTCATGCCCGGGTGGCCGCCGGTGAGCGCCTTGAAGGCCGGCTTGGTGATGTTCCACTGCTGGTAGGGACCGTTGTTGCAGCCGAAGATGTAGAGCCGCCAGCCGCCGCCGATCCGGTGCTCGGTGTTGTCCAGGCACTGGCTGCTCTGCACGTTCAGCAGGCGCACCCCGACCAGGTCGTACAGCGGGGTGCTGCCGGGGTCGGACCGGTAGGCGGTGACCCGCCACTGCTGGTTGGTGGTGCCGTTGCAGGCCTTGACGGTGGTGCCGCCGTCGAAGGTGCCCAGGCAGGCGGCGGTGTTCAGGTGGTTGTTGATGGTCACCACGCCGGCGAAGCCGGGCACGGGGGTGAACTCCCACCTGCCCGGGCTGTGGGCGTCGTCGCACACGACCAGGGTGGGCGGGCCGTCCTGCGGTCCGCTCGGACAGCGCGCGGACGCCTGGTTGAACAGCACGGTCTCGGGCGAGGTGGCCGAGGCGGAGCTCGGTGCCAGGCCCAGGGCGGTCAGGACCAGGACGATCCCCAGGACGAGGCGTTTCAGGGACGGGAGCAAGGCTTCCTCCGGATGCGTGGTGGACATGACGGCGGGAAAAGCCCCGGGCGGACCGTTCGGGTGCGCCGGATCGGGGTCGCCGTCAGTGTGTCAGCGCGGGATTCGCCGCCGATATCCCAGAAATCTGGGGACTTCCGGTGCGGTGCAGCCGAACTGACGATGCGTCAGGTCTGCGGCGGCCGGTGCCCCGTGCGGCCGGCCGGCCGCCGACAAGCGGCGGACCGTACGGTTCGGCGGCCCCGGTTGTCCGTTCCGGCGTACGGCGTGGACGGCGGCGGGGTTCTAGCGTTCCGGGACACCCAGAGGAGAGGCGGGCCCCGGCATGAACGAGTGGCTGATCCACGACTACCGCGAGGACGACCTGGCGGCGGTGGTGCACCTGATCGACAGCACGGCCGAGCTGGGCCAGGAGTCGGTGTACTCGCCGGCCGAGTGCATCACCGCGCTGACCTCTCGTCAGCCCGCCGTGGTGGCGGTCAGCCGGGGCGTGCCGATCGGGGCGGCGCTGGCGCACCTGGCGGGCGACCGGGCCTGGGTGATGCGGATCGCGATCGCCCCCGCCTGGCGCGGCCGGGGCCTGGCCAGCGGGCTGCTCCGGGAGCTGGAGCGGCGGCTGCTGGAGCGCCGGGTGCGCCGGATCGCGTACGTGCTGCCGGGGGAGGAGCTGCTCGGCGAGGGGCTGCGGAACGCCGGGTACACCCGGCGGCCGGCCGTCGCGTACTTCGAGAAGGCCGAGCCGGCCGGCCCGGGCGGCAACGCGCTGGAGGAGCTGGGCGGCCGGCTGCTGCCCGGCGACCTGTGGGGCAAGGTGGCCGGGATGGCGGCCGAGAAGGACCTGATCGAGCGTCGGGTGGTGCAGCCGCTGGCCGAGCCGGAGCGGGCCGCCCGGCACGGGGTGCGGCCGCCCCGGGCGATCGCGCTGTTCGGCCCGCCCGGCACCGGCAAGACCACCTTCGCCCGGGCGGTGGCCTCCCGGCTGGGCTGGCCGTTCGTCGAGCTGCTGCCGTCCCGGCTGGCCGACGAGGGCAACCTCGCGGCGGCGCTGCGGACCGCCTTCGGGCGGATCGCCGAGCTGGAGCGGGTGCTGGTCTTCGTCGACGAGGTGGAGGAGATCGCGCCGGTCCGGGGCGAGGGGGTGCCGTCAGGGCTGCACGGGGTGACCAACGAACTGCTCAAGCTGATCCCCGGCTTCCGGGAGGGCGAGGAGCGGCTGCTGGTCTGCGCGACCAACTCGATCCGCTCGCTCGACCCGGCGTTCCTGCGGCACGGCCGGTTCGACTACCTGATCCCGATCGGCACCCCCGACCCGGTGGCCCGGGAGGCGATCTGGTCCCGGTACGCCGAGGGCCGGACCGGGGTCGAGCTGGACCGGCTGGTCGAGCGGAGCGAGCTGTTCACCCCGGCCGACATCGAGCACGCGGCCCGGAGCGCGGCCCAGGCCGCCTTCGAACGCGACCTGGCGGGCGACGGCCCGGCGGGCGCCACCACCGGGGACTACCTGGCGGCGATCGACCAGTGCCGCCCGACCGTCACCCCGGCGATGATCGAGGACTTCGCCGCCGACATCACCTCGCACGCTCGGACGTGACACCGGGATGGGTGCCGACCGCGTCGCGGATCTGCTCGCCGAGGCCGCCGTCACGGCGGGCGCAGTTGGCACAGCAGAAGAACTTGCCGGAGACCTCGACGCCGTGGCCGACGATCCGGACCTCGCAGTACTCGCAGCGCGGCGCCAGCTTCTCCATCGCGCACTCGAAGCTGTCGAAGGTGTAGCTGTCGCCGGTGATCGTCCTGATCTCGAAGGACAGCCAGTAGTCGTTGCCGCAGGTCGCGCAGACCGCCATCGGGGAGCTCCGTCTCTCGGGGGCGGCCGGGCTCGGCCGCCTGCCTCCAATCTCCGGGCGGCGGCCGCGCCCGGCAATCGGCACGCGGCCGAACGGATACTGGAGGGAGTGGATCGGAGGTGGTCGAGATGATCGTCCGGATCTGGGAGGCCCAGGTGGCACCCCGACGGGTGGACGAGTTCTGCACCAGGCTGTGCGACGAGGTGCTCCCCGTCCTGCGGGAGACCGACGGGTTCGAGGGCGCCGAACTGCTCAGGTCGGTGACCGAGCTGGACCACCGGGTGCTGCTGGTGACCCACTGGCGGGACGAAGCGGCGGTGCGGGCGTACGCGGGGCCGATGTGGCGGATCAGGCCGGTCTGGGCGGAGGGCGAGTTCGGCTACCTGGAGCACCCGCCGACCGTCTCGCACTTCCGCCCGACCCCGCTGCTGCCGGAGGTGCCTCAGCGGGACCGGACGGCGCCCGTCGGCAGCCCCTGATCGGCCTTCACCTGCTTCATCGTCAGGTGCGAGTTCACCTGGGCGATCCCGGGCAGGCCGGACAGCACGTCGGTGATGAACCGCTCGTACGCGGCGATGTCCGCCACCGCGATCCGCAGCAGGTAGTCGGGGTCGCCGAACAGGCGGTGCGCCTCGACCACCTCGGGCAGCTCGGCGACCTGGCGCTCGAAGGCGGCCACCGTGGCCTTGTCCTCGTGCCGCATCACGATGGTGACGAAGGGCTGGAAGCCCCGGTCCAGCGCCGCCCCGTCGAGCAGGGCGCGGTAGCCGCGGATCACCCCGTCCTGCTCCAGCTGCCGGACCCGGCGCAGGCAGGGGGAGGGGGTCAGGTCCACCCGGGCGGCGAGTTCGGCGTTGGTCAGTCGGCCGTCCTGCTGGAGCTCGTGCAGGATTCTGCGGTCGATGCGGTCCATGGCGCAACATTGTGCCACTCCGCCGCCGGAACGAGCACGAAGTGGCCATCGGCTGCCGGGGCCTTCCGCCTACCTTCGGAGATCGACCCCCCCGATCGACCGAGGAGCCCCACCGCACCATGGCCCCGCACACCCTGCTGCTCTTCCTCGGCGTGGACCTGCTGCTCGTCCTCACCCCCGGCCCCGACTGGCTCTACATCGCCGCGCGCGGCCTCGGCCAGGGCCGCCGGGCCGCCCTGCTCGCGGTGGCCGGGGTCTGCGCCGGGTACGCGGTGCACACCGCGCTCTCCTCCGCCGGGCTGGCCGCCGCGCTGCGCGCGGTGCCCGCCGTGCTGCCCGCGCTGCGCTGGGCCGGGGCGGCGTACCTCGCGGTGCTGGCCGTCACCATGCTGATCGGCCTGCGCCGGACGGGGGGTCAGCTGCGGCCCGCCCCGGCCCAGTCCACCGGCACGGTGCTCCGGCAGAGCATGCTGACCGCGCTGCTCAACCCGAAGGGGCTGCTGCTCTACCTGTCGCTGGTGCCGCAGTTCGTCCAGCCGGACAGCGGGATGCCGGTCGGCGGCCAGGTGCTCGCGCTGGGCGGCCTGAACGTGCTCTGCTGCGCGGCGGTGTACGGCGCGGTCGCCGTGACGGCGGCCCGGCTCGGCGGTTCGCTGGCGGGCACGCCGGCGGCGGCCCGGCGACTGACGGCGGTCTCGGCGGTGCTGCTCCTGCTGGTGGCCGGGGCCACCGCGTCGGCCTGACCCGGGGCGCGCGGGCCCGGGCGAGTGCTCCGGTGCGACCGTTGACGCTCCGTCAGACCGGCTGGGACGCTCGGAGCCGGTCTGGGGGGTGCCCGGCCGAGCCACGCAGACCGCCGACACCGGGGGGCCCGATGAGTTCGCCTGCCTTCAAGAACACCTGTCGACTGGAGTACACCCTGACCTTCGTCGGGGCGGCCCAGCTGACCGGCCGGATCGACACCGAGTCGCACCAGCCGCTGGTGTGGTCGTACTACCACGGTCTGCCCGAGCCCACGGGCAGCACGCTCACCGGCCAGCAGCACGACCTGGACGCCGAGAAGCAGGCGATGAACATCCTGGCCAACCGGATCTACCGGCACCTCGCCTGCACCACCGACGACGAGTACCGGGCCCGGATCGGCCAGATCCGCCGGGGCGAGGTGACGCTGTTCTCCGCACTCGGCCCGTGCCACTCCTGCCGGGAGGTGCTCCGGCTGCTGCGCGCGGACCTGCCCACCGTCAGCTTCGAGGTCACCTACCGGAACAGCACCAGGGACGGCGGGAGCGCCCGGCTGCTGGCGGCGGGCGACGGGCTGAGCGGTGCGTACGGCTTCGGCGACGCGGAGCAGGTGCAGCCCGGCGGGCAGTGGCGCAAGAGCTTCCCCGGCGTGCCGGTCCCGGCCGCCACGGCGGCCTTTTGGATGCAGTTCACCGCCGGCCCCAGGGTGACCGGTGCGGAGGCGGCGGTGGCCGGGCAGCCGTACACCTCCTGTCGCTACCCGAGGGCCCGGCAGAGCGGCACCCCCGACGAGGTGACGGCCGTGGTCGACCAGGTGGCGGCGGCGGTCTGGGACGGCATCGCCCCCGGGCAGCAGTTCAACGACCGGACGTTCCCGCAGTTCGTCCGCAACGTCGGCTCCGGTGAGCTGCTGCTCGTCTGCGAGCAGGGGCCGTCGGCGGCCGGGCAGGCCACGGTCGCGGCCTTCGTCGCGGACTTCCCGAAGGTCCGGGTCCAGGTGGACTACCCGGGCGCCGCCGCCCGGAGCGGCGGCCTCGGCTACGCCGACGCGGTGCAGGCGGGCGGCGGCTGGCGGAAGGTGTTCCCGGCCGGGTAGTGATCCGGGGTCAGACCCCGGCCGGCAGTTCCCTGGCCCGGCGGCGGACCTGCAGCGCGGTGGCGATCTCGATCACGCCCAGCACCAGCAGGCCGCAGCCGGCCAGGACGGTCAGCGCGGTGACCGAGTGGGCCGGCCAGATCATCAGCAGCACGCCGGCCAGGGTGTTGACCGCGCCGCCGAAGAACTGCCAGCCCCGGGCCGGCATCGCCGGGTCGGAGGCGGCCGCCGCGATCTGGGTGATACCCCGGAACAGCCAGCCGATGCCGATCCAGATCGCCAGCAGCAGCACCGACTGCACGGCGCTGCGGAAGCACAGCAGGCCCAGCAGCACGCAGATTGCGCCGCTGATGAAGGCCAGCACCCGCATCGCGGTCGAGGCGTGGGTGCCGAACGCGGCGACCAGCTGGACCACGCCGATGATCAGCAGGTAGAGGCCGAACAGCACGCCGACCACGAACAGGGTCTGCTTCGGCCAGACGAAGACGATCACGCCGAGGATCAGCGAGGCGATGCCCGCCGCGAGCAGCGCCTGCCACGCGGCGTGCGCCAGTCGCTGCATCGGGCCGGTCATGATCTGCCCCTCCAGCGGAGGGCGCGCGGTGGGGTCGTACGGGTCGGCCATGGCGGTCTCCTGACGGGCAGTGGTGTTGATCATCCCCACTCTTCCGGCGGGCGCCGGGGCCCGCCGGGTGAGCGCGGCCGTTCGGGGGATGTGAACTGATGCCCCCTCAGTCGCCCCGGCGCCATCTGCCGGACACCCGGCTCGATATGATCGAGGTCGGAGGACTGCTGAACTGCATGGGTCGGGGGGCCGTTGAGTCACTACGTCGTGTGCGGTGGCAACGCTCTCGCCCACCGGTTGATCCGGGAGCTGATCGAGCAGTACGAGGTCCCGGTGGTGGCCCTGGTACCGGACCTGACGCAGGATCACGGGCCGCAGATCAGCCAGATCCCCGGCCTGTCCGCGGTGCACGAGTACCCCACCGTCTCGGCCGAGGCGCTGCGGGCCTGCGGGGTGGAGACGGCGGGCGGCATCGCCCTGGTGGACGGCACCGACGAGGGGAACATCCACGCCGCGCTGGCCGCCGCCAACCGCAACCCCGGCATCCGGATCGTGCTGCGGATGTTCAACCAGCGCCTCGGCGAGCACCTGGAGCGGCTGCTGCCGAACTGCGCCGCGCTCTCCGGCTCGGCCACCGCCGCGCCCGCCTTCGCCAACGGGGCGCTGAGCCGGCCCAACTCGGTCCGGGTGGGCAGCCGGTACCTGTACGTCGCGTACGACGGCGAGATCCAGGACAACCAGCTCTGCGTGGTGGCCGACCGGATCGACCCGCAGGACCTGGGCCGGATGCGGCTGCTGCCGCAGACCGCCGGGCGGGCGGCCGAGTTCATCGCGCTGGCCCGCCGGTTCGGCGACGAGGGGGAGTACGGGCCGAGGTCGCTGGAGGAGCACGAGCAGCGCGGCGGGATCGCCGCGCTGCAGGCGCTCACGGCGGAGCCGCCGGTCCGGATCGGCTGGTGGGCCCGGATCCGCTGGTGGCTGCTGGACACCCTGCGGTTCTTCACCAGTGCCCGGCTGCGGATGCTGCTCACCATCGCGGTGGTGGCGGTGCTGCTCAGCGGCGCGGTGATCTGGTACTCCACCGGGCACCTGGGCTGGGCGCTCTACTTCACCCTGCTGGACATGGCGGGCGCGGCCAGCCCGGACCAGCCCGGGCAGACCATGCCGGGCGGCAGTTGGCAGCGGGTGGCCCAGGTGGTGATCACCTTCTGCGGCATCACCTTCGTGCCGGTGGCCACCGCGATCGCGGTGGAGGCGCTGGCCAGCGGGCGGCGCGGGCTGCCCAGGGCGCCCGGCGCGGGCACCAGGGACCACGTGGTGGTGGTCGGGCTGAACCACCTCGGCACCCGGGTGGCCGGCATGGTGCGGGAGTCCGGGGTGCCGGTGGTCTGCATCGAGCGCGACCCGCAGGTCAGGGGCGTGGCGGCGATGCGGGCGCTCGGCGTGCCGGTGCTGGTCGGTGAGGCCCCGTTGGCCGGTCAGCTGCTCCGGGCCAGGGCCCAGTACGCCCGCGCGGTGGTCTCGGTGACCAGGGACGACGCGGCCAACCTGGAGGCGGCGCTGGAGGCCAGGGCGCTGCAGCCGGACGTCCTGATGATCCTGCGGTTGTTCGACGACGACTTCGCGCACCAGGTGTACGCCACCTTCGGCAACGTGGTGTCCCGCTCGACCTCGTACCTCTCGGCGCCGGGCTTCGCCTCCGCCCTGATGGGCCGTGAGGTGCTCGGGACGCTCTCGGTCTACCGCCGGGTGCTGCTGATCGCCGAGCTGACGGCGGAGCCGGGCTCCGGCCTGGTCGGCCGCAGCGTGCACGACCTGGAGGAGCCGGGCGGCGTCCGGGTGGTGGCCGTCCGGCTGGCCCGGCTGCCCGCCGAGTACCAGTGGAACTACCCCGACCGGGCCCGCCTGCTGGCCGAGGGCGACCGCATCCTGGTGGCCACCACCCGGAGCGGCCTGGCCCGGCTGAACAACGATCAGGACGCGGGCTGATGCGAACGGCCGCTCAGCCCTAGACTGCTGAACTCGCAGGGCTACTGGCCGGTAGGACAGGGGAGTTCGGATGACGGGCGAGCGGGTGCACGCGTTCGGGGACGACGCGTTGGGCGAGCACGACGCGGTGGCGCTGGCGGCGGCGGTCCGGGCCGGTGAGGTGAGTGCCGGGGAGCTGGCGGCGGCCGCCGTCGAGCGGGCCGGGAAGGTGGCCGGGCAGCTGGCGCCGGTGGCCTTCGAGGCGTACCGGAGCCCTCGGACCGGCAGCTCGGGCCCCGGGGCGGCGCTGGCCGGGGTGCCCACCTTCCTGAAGGACAACGTCGACCTGCGGGGGATGCCGACCGGCCAGGGCAGCGCGGCCTTCACGGCCCGCCCCGCCCGCCGGACGGCGGGCTTCGCCGAGCAGCTGCTCGGCACCGGGGTCACCGTGCTGGGCAAGACCCGGCTGCCCGAGTTCGGCCTGAACGCCTCCACCGAGTACGCCGACGCCGAGCCGGTGCGCAACCCCTGGCGGCCCTCGCACTCACCGGGCGCCTCCTCCGGCGGCGCGGCCGCGCTGGTGGCCGCCGGGGTGGTGCCGATCGCGCACGCCAACGACGGCGGCGGCTCGATCCGGATCCCGGCGGCCTGCTGCGGACTGGTCGGCCTGAAGCCGACCCGGGGGCGGCTGGTGCTCAACGAGCAGGGCCGCCGGCTGCCGATCGACCTGGTCACCGACGGCGTGCTGACCCGGACGGTCCGGGACACCGCCGCCTTCTTCGGGGCGGCCGAGCAGCACTACCGCAACCCGGCGCTGCCGCCGCTCGGCCTGGTGGCCGGCCCCGGCGACCGGCGGCTGCGGATCGGCCTGGTGCTGGACTCGCCGATCGCGGTCACCGACGGGCAGACCCGGCACGCGGTCGAGCGGACCGCCGCCCGGCTGGAGGCGCTCGGGCACCGGGTCGAGCCGACCGTGCTGCCGTTCGGCGAGCAGTTCGCCCATGACTTCACCCTGTACTGGGGCTACATCGCGTTCCTGATCGCCGCCACCGGCAAGCTGCTGCTGGACCGGGGCTTCCAGGCCCGCCGGTTGGACGGCCTGACCCTGGGCCTGCGGCGCGGCTACCGGCGCGAGTTCCTGCGCACCCCGGGGGTGCTGCGCCGGCTGCGGCAGGCGGAGCGGACGTACGCGGGGATGTTCGGGGCGTACGACCTGATCCTCTGTCCGGTGCTGGCCCATGTCGCGCCGCCGATCGGCCACCTGAGCCCGAACGTGCCGTTCGAGGAGCTGATCGAGCGGCTCCGCCGGTACGTCGCGTTCACCCCGGTGAACAACGTGACCGGCGCGCCCGCCCTCGCGCTGCCGACCGGCGAGACCACCGACGGCCGACCGATCGGGGTGCACCTGCTGGCCCCGCACGGCGGCGAGCGGCTGCTGCTCGAGCTGGCCTTCGAGCTGGAGCAGGACCGGCCCTGGCGGCGGATCCAGGACTGAGCGCAGCCCTTACCGGGGCTGCCTGAGCAGGTCGACCAGGCCGGTCAGGTCCTCCGCGCCGCCGCCTTCCGCGAGCCGACGGCCCATCAGCTCGAAGAAGGGCGACAGGAGTTCCGGGCTGACGCCCTGCTCCTCGGCGGTGCGCAGGAAGGTGGGGGTGCCCGCGACCTGCATGGCGAGGTTGGAGACGACGTCCCTGGTGTAGTCGCCGCTCTCCAGCTGCTCGGCGGTGGTCCGCACCGATCCGGTCATCGCGGTGAGCCAGCCGCTGAGCAGCGGGGCGGCCGCGGTCGGCGGCACGGACCCCGCGCGCAGCAACGCGAAGGCGTGCGTGAGCCCGGCGAACATGCCGTACATCGCGCTCAGCAGCGCGACGTCGTGCAGCGCGGCGGAGCCGGCGTCCGCGCCGACGTAGGCGGTGCCGGCCGGGACGGCGAGGGTCTCACGGTGCTCCTCGAAGAGGTCCGCCGAGCCGCTGTAGAAGACGTACCCGCCGGCCGCCGGGACGCCGATCATCGGCGGGACGGCCATGATGCCGCCGTCCAGGTAGCGGGCGCCGCGCTCGCGGGCCCAGGCGGCGCGGGCCCGGGCCTCGCCGGGGGTGCCGGTGACCAGGTTGACGAGGTCCTTGCCGGACAGGTCGAGGCCGGACAGCGCCTGCTGCATGGAGGCGTCGTCGAGCAGGCAGACCACCACCAGCCGGTTGGCGGCGACCGCCTCGGCCGCGGTGGCGGCGACCACGGCGCCCTGGGCGGCGAGCGGTTCGGTACGTGCGGTGGTGCGGTTCCAGACGGTGGTCGGGTGCCCGGCGGCGAGCCAGGTCCGGGCGAGGGCGGCGCCCATCGCGCCGGTGCCGAGCAGGGTGACGGAGGCGGGGACGGTCGGGTCGGTGCTGTGCTGTGCCATGTCGGTCAGCCTCGCCGCCGGCCTGACAGGTGATCAAGTACGCACTTCGAAGTGGGTGGTTACCCTGGGGTCAGCATCCAGGTCGGAGAGGTGGGGGAATGGCGACCGTACCGAGGCCGGGCCCGTACGTGTGCGGGATCGACGCCGCGATGGACGTCATCGGCGGCAAGTGGAAGGTGCTGATCCTCTGGGCGCTGGACGAGCGCGGGAGCTGCCGGTTCGGCGAGCTGCGCCGGCTGGTGCCCGGCATCACCGAGAAGGTGCTCGCCGCCCACCTGCGCGAGCTGGAGGCGGACGGCGTGGTGCACCGCGAGTCGTACCAGGAGGTGCCGCCGCGGGTGGAGTACTCGCTGACGGCGGCCGGGGCGCGGCTCAACGCCGCGCTGGCCCCGCTGGGGGCCTGGGGCCGGGAGAACGTCCTCCCCGGCGCGCCCCGGTAGCACCGGGGCGCGTCCGACGGTGGGTCAGCGGTTCTCGTAGGACGGCTTGCGCTTCTCGGCGAAGGCGGCCATGCCTTCCTTCTGGTCGGCGGTGGCGAAGAGCGCGTGGAACAGCCGCCGCTCGAACCGGACGCCTTCGGCGAGGGTGGTCTCGAAGACCCGGTTGACGCTCTCCTTCATCATCACGGCCGCCGGGGCGGACATCGCCGCCACCGTCTCGGCGGTCGCCAGTGCCTCGGTGAGCAGGTCGGCGGCGGGGACGATGCGGGAGACGAGTCCGGCGCGTTCGGCCTCCTCGGCGCCCATCGTGCGGCCGGTCAGGCAGAGGTCCATGGCCTTGGCCTTGCCGACGGCGCGGGTCAGTCGCTGCGAGCCGCCGATGCCGGGGATCACCCCGAGCTTGATCTCCGGCTGGCCGAACTTCGCGGTGTCGGCGGCGATCAGGATGTCGCAGAGCATCGCCAACTCACAGCCGCCGCCCAGCGCGTAGCCCGCCACCGCGGCCACCACCGGCTTCCGCAACCGCCCCAACTCGTCCCAGGGGCCGAGCCAGTCGTCCAGGTAGACCTGGGGGAAGGCGTTGCCCTGCATCTCCTTGATGTCGGCCCCGGCCGCGAACGCCTTCTCCGAGCCGGTGATCACCAGCGCACCGGTCCCCGGATCGCGGTCGAAGGCGGTCGCCGCCGCCACCACCTCGCGCATCAGCTGGTTGTTCAGCGCGTTCAGCGCCTCCGGCCGGTTGAGCGTGATCAGCCCGACCCGGCCCCGCTGCTCCACCAGGATCGTCTGGTACTCGGTCATCGCCGTTGACTCCCTCGGTACGTGGGTTCCGTGACGAGGGACACCCTTCCCGACCGACCCGCCTCCGCGCCAGTCTCGGGATCCGAGACGACGATCACGTGTCGGCGCGCAGCAGCGCCGCCAGCGGCCTGGCCCGCACCTGCGGGGCGGGCCGGGAGACGTACAGCTCGGCGTGGAACCAGCCCTCGCTCTCCAGGCCGGCCGGGTCGAGGCCCGCGTCGAGCACCGCGCTCAGCGCCCCGGCCCGCTCCTCGATGCCGGTGAAGCGGCGCTGCCGGAAGGTCCGCGGCAGCCGCTCGGTGACCAGCCCGTACTCGGCCAGCGCCTCGGCGATCGGGCCGTACGGGACGGCGCGCAGCACGAAGGCGGCCACCCAGGGCGGGGAGTCGGCGCAGGCCAGCAGGCGGTCGAAGCTGACGGCGGAGACGTAGCCGACGCCGCCGGTGACGGTGACCAGACCGGCGTCGGCGACCGCGGCCCGCAGGGCGGCGGAGGGGGCGGCGCGCTCCAGGTTCTCGGCGAACCCGGCGGTCAGCAGGCCGGCCCGGCGGGCGTGCTCGACCGGGCCGCTCGCCACGTCCACACCGACCACCGGGACCGCCTCGGGGCGGCGCCGGGCGGCGTAGAACTGCCGGTCGCGGAGCGAGAGTTCGGGTGTGGAGAGGTCGTCCAGGGCCCGGTCGGTGTACCGGTGGTAGAGCTCCGTCAGGGTCACCTGGTGGTTGAGCAGTGCCGCGTTGATCCCGTACGAGCAGCACAGGTCCACCACCGTGCGCGGCTCCCGGGCGGCGGTGAGCTGGCGGAACACCCGCTGGGCGTGGTGTGGGGTGACGTACTCGTACGGGCCCAGGGCGCGGAAGTAGCCGCGCGGGTCGGGCTGCTCGTAGGCCTCGGCGAAGCTGGCCTTGCCCGGGACGGAGTGGCCGCTGGTCATGGTGCACACTCCTCGGTGCGAAGCCGGTGCCGGTGCCCGCGCGGACCGGCACCTTCCAGTCAAACGCTCCGGGGCCCGCCGGGCAACGGCTGGTCAGGCGGCCGGCCAGGCGCGCAGCAAGGAGTCGAGGGCGTCCAGGATCCGGGCCCAGCTCGCCTGCGAGTCGCGGGCGGTGTGGCCGAAGGCGCCGGCCTGCTCCAGCGTGACGTAGCCGTGGAAGGTGCTGCCGAGCAGCCGGATCGCGTCGGTCTCGTCCGGCTCGGCCAGGTCGTAGCCGCGCAGGATGGCCCGGGTCAGCGCGGAGTGCTTGCCGGCCGCGCCGGCCAGCGCGGCTTCCGGGTCTAGCGGGAACTGGGCGGCGGCGTACCGGCCGGGGTGCTCGCGGGCGTAGTCACGGTAGGCGTCGGCGAAGGCGGCCAGCGCGTCCTTGCCGGACCGGCCGGCCAGTGCGGCGGCGACCCGGTCGGCGAGTTCGGCCAGCGCGAGCAGGGCGATCCGGGTCTTCAGGTCCTGGGAGTTCCGGACGTGCGAGTAGAGGCTGGCGTCCTTGACCCCGAACCGGCGGGCGATCGCCGACAGGGTCACCTGGTCGAAGCCGACCTCGTCCGCGAGCTCGGCCCCGGCCAGGGCCAGCACTTCCTTGGTCAGCCCGGCTCTCGCCATGTCGTCCCGCTCTTTCCCTGGGTTGATTATCCATTTGCCTAATACTCCTAGGTATTTTAGCGTACGTCCCATGAAGCCGTTGACCGAGCAAGAGATCCGAGCCGCGTTCCTGAACTGCACCAAGGGCGAGGCCAAGCGTCTGAACGTGCCGCGCGGGCTGCCCGAGCTGCCTTGGGAGGACCTGGACTTCCTGGGCTGGCGGGACCCGCAGGCACCCGAACGGGCCTACCTGGTGGCCGAGTTGGACGGTCGGTTGGCCGCGGTCGCGCTGCGCCTGTCGGCCGGTGGGGCCGGCCAGGCCCGCCGCAGCATGTGCTCGCTGTGCCTGACCACGCACAGCGGGGGCGTCTCGCTGATGGTGGCCCCGCTGGCCGGCAAGGCCGGGCAGCAGGGCAACTCGGTGGGCGCCTACATGTGCACCGACCTGGCCTGCTCGCTGTACGTGCGCGGCAAGCGGGAGGCCGGCGCCGGCGGGCGACTGCACGAGTCGCTCACGCTGGCGGAGAAGAGCGAGCGGACGCTGGCCAACCTGGCGGCCTTCGTCGCGAAGGTGACGGCGTGACGCCTGGGGCTCTTCAGCGGGCCAGACCGAGCTCCTGCTCGCCCAGGTCGGCGAAGAAGCCGGCCACCTGGTCCTCCGTCACCTCGGCCAGGGTGGCGGGGGACCAGTGCGGGTCGCGGTCCTTGTCGACCACCTGCGCCCGGACGCCCTCGACCAGGTCGGGGGCGTCCAGGGCGGCGCAGGAGATCCGGAACTCCTGGTCCAGCGTCTCGGCCAGGGTGCGGTGTGTCCGGGCCCGGCGCAGCGCGGCCAGGGTGACCTTGAGCGAGGTCGGGGACTTGGCCCTGATCTGCTCGGCGGCCTCCTTGGCCTCGGTGATCCCGGCCGCGTCCAGCCGGGTCAGGATCTCCTCCACCGTGTCGGCCGCGTAGCAGGCGTCGATCCACTCCCGCTGCCCCGCGAGCGCGGCCTCCGGCGGCTCGGCGGCGTACCGCCCCAGCGCCTCGGCCGGCGTCGCCTCGGCCAGTGCGGCGGTGAAGCCGGCCAGCGCGGCCACCGGGACGAAGTGGTCGGCGAAGCCGCAGAGCAGCGCGTCGCCCGGGCCCATCGAGGCGGCGGTCAGACCCAGGTGGGTGCCGAGCTCGCCCGGGGCCCGCGCCAGCAGCCGGCTGCCGCCGACGTCCGGCACCAGGCCGATCCTGGTCTCCGGCATCGCCACCGTGGACCGCTCGGTGACCACCCGGACGCTGCCGTGCGCCGACAGGCCGACCCCGCCGCCCATGGTGATCCCGTCCATCAGCGCGACGTACGGCTTCGGGTAACGGGAGATCAGGTGGTTCAGCCGGTACTCGTCCCGGAAGAACCGCCGGGCGCCCGCGCCGCCCAGCTTGGCGTCGTCGTGCAGCGCCCTGATGTCGGCCCCGGCGCACAGCCCGCGCTCCCCGGCGCCGGTCAGCAGCACGGCCCCGACGCCGTCGTCCGTCGCCCAGTCGGTGAGCCGCCGCTCGATCGCCAGCAGCATGTCGTGGGTCAGCGCGTTCAGCGCCCGGGGCCGGTCCAGCGTGATCCGGCCCAGCCGGCCGACCTGCTCCAGCGCCACATCCGTCGTCATCGGGGCCCCACTTCGTCCGGGTACGTCTGTCGGGAGAACCCCGTCACCGTACCCGTCCGGGGTGGCTCCGGGTCAGGGGCTCCAGACCTGGAACTCGGAGAGCTGCCCGGCGGGCCAGCCGGTGTTCGCGGTGACCGTGACCCGGAGGAAGCGCTGGGCGGAGGCGGGGAGGCCGATGGAGACGGTGTTGTCGGTGGCGGGGTCCCAGGTGTAGGCGGCGGTGGCCTTCAGGGTGGTGAAGACGGCACCGTCGGTGGAGCCCTGGACGGTCAGGGTCTGGGTCCGGGCCCCCCAGCCGGCGGGGAGCCGGAGGACCACCCGGCCGACGCTCCGGGCCGACCCCAGGTCGACCTGGGCCCACTGCGGGAAGCTGTTGTCGGCGCTCTCCCAGTAGCTGTTCCGGTTGCCGTCGGTGAGGTTCGAGGCCGGGTAGCCGTTGGTGTGGCTGGACTCGCCGGTGGGCCGGCCCGCGGCCAGGTCGGTCGGGGCGGGGTCGCCGCCCGAGGCGGTGAAGGTGAGCTGGTTGAGGTTCCAACCGCCGCTGTCCTGCTGGATCGTCAGCACCTGGCGGCCGGCCGGCAGCGTGACGTTCGCGGTCACCGTGGTCCAGCTCTGCCAGCCGCCGGTGGCGGGGACGTTCACCGCGCCGCTGAGGTTGGCGCCCGAGGCGTCGGAGAGGTGCAGCGCCCCGGTCACGGCGGCGGGGGCGGCCAGCCGCAGGCTGACGGTGTAGCTGCCGGCGGCGGCGACGTTCACGGTGTGGCGGAACCACTGCCCCGCGCCGGTCCAGCCCAGGTTCCAGCCCCCGCCGGTGTCCGAGGTGGCCTCCAGGTCGACGCCGTCGGAGCGGTAGGCGGTGCCGCTGCCGTTGACGGAGCCGACGTGGTACGCGACGCCCTGGCCGCCGGTGTCGTAGTTCTCCGCCTGCACGGTGCCGGGCACGGCGGCGGGCGTGCCGCCGTACGGGCCGGTCGGGGTGGTGCCGCCCTCCCAGCTGTTGCCGCTGAGCGAGGCCGTGAAGCCGGCGGAGTTGTTGGCGTACGCGGTCGCCCCGGACTTCAGCCCGGTCAGGGTGTTGCCGGTGATGGTGGCCGATCCGGTGGGTGCCGGGTAGAAGGGCGGCGCGATCACGACGCCGTTGCGGCCGGGGGTGCTGACGGTGTTGTTCCGCAGCAGGGTGTTGGTCGAGGCGGAGAAGCCGATCGCGTCGTAGAGCGAGTCGCTGACGGTGTTTCCGGTCACCGTCACCTGGTCGACGATCCCGGTGTTCTGCCCGTCACCGCCGTTGCCGACGTGCAGCGCGGGCTGCCCCTGGCTGTAGGCGTTGCCGCCGGAGCGCAGCACGGTGTTGCCCGTGACGGTCGCGGACCGCAGGTCGTCGCCGTTGACGCCGAACCGGCCGGCCCCCAGGCCGATGTAGCGGGCGGTGTCGCTGACGTGGTTGCCGGTGACCTGGTGGCCGCTGCCCCCGTAGACGGCCACGCCCTTGCCGCCCCACGGCGCGATCGAGGTGTTGTCGCTGACCGTGGCGCCGGTCATCGGGTGGTAGTACGTCCGGGAGCCGTCGCCGTTGGTGTTGTAGGCCACCGAGTTGACCGCGATCGCGTCGTCCCCGGTGCCCCGGACGAAGTTGTCGGTGACGGTCAGGTTGTTCCCGGTGTCGGCGCCGAGTGCGACGTTGTTGACGTTGATGCCGTCCGCCCAGATGGACGTCAGCCGGCTGTTGCGCACCGTGCCGCCGGTGCCCGAGGCCCAGAACCCGGACATGGTGTGCTGGCTCCAGATGCCGCTGGCCGACCAGTTGGTGCCGGTGGTGTCCATCGCGCCGCCGTCACCGCCGATGGTGCTGCGGCTGACCGAGTTGGCGTCGATGTGGAAGTCCCGCACGGTGCAGGAGGTCACCGAGAACAGCGCGGCCAGCGGGGTGGAGTTGGGCACCGGTACGTCCCGGTAGACGGTGCTGTACCACTGCCCGGCGCCGGCGATGGTGATGCCCTGGGCGTGCAGGCCGGCGGTGCCCTTCACGTAGAAGGTGCCCGGCGGGATCCAGAGCACCCGGCCCTGCGCCTGGGCCTGGTCGATGCAGTTCTGGATGGCGGGGCCGCTGTCCGGAGCCTGGGTGGAGCCGGAGCCGTTGGTCGGGGTGTTGTCCGGGACCGCCCCGCAGCTGGTGATGGAGATCGAGTCGGCCGGCTGGGCGAGCGGGGCCGGCGGGTTCTCCGCGTCGATCACGTCGAGGTCGTAGAACGAGGCGCTGTTGGCGGCGTCCTTCTGGAGCGAGAAGGAGGCCCCGGCCGGGATCGGGGTGCCGGTGACGAAGGTGTGCGCCTCGTCCCAGAAGACCCGGGGGTTGCCGTCGGCCGGGTTCTGGTTGTCGCTGGTGTTGTAGTTGTTGTTGCCCTCGTACACCCAGCTCTGCTTGGAGTTGAGGTTCAGCGCCTGCCGGAACGTGCCGTCGACGTACAGGTTCAGGGTGGCCGTGAGGCCGCCGCCGGACGGGGCGTCGGGGATGCTGGCGCGGACGTTCAGGAAGCTGATGGGCCGTCCGGTGGTGTTGGTCCACCGGACCGACTGCCCGGTGGAGCCGAGCCGGACGTGGGCGTGGCCGGAGGCCTCCAGCTCGGGGCTGGAGTACGGGGTGGTCGGCGCCGACGTCACCGAGGTGACGGCCGCGCCGCCGCCGAGGGTGCCGGACTCGGCCTCGTAGCTGGTGAAACCGGTGGCGGCGCCCACCGCCGGGCTCGCGGCGGTGGAACTGACCGCCGGGACGACGGCCAGCAGCGCCAGGCTGGTGACGGCAACGGCCGCGCCACGGAGGGACCTTGGGAACTCCGGCATCTGACACTCCTTCAGCGGGACCGGTGGCGCCGGGCTCCGACCGTACAGAGCGCCCCGGGGGCTTGCAAGGTTCAGATCAAAAGGAGCAAAAATTTCACAGATCGGTGAAAGGTGCGCCGAGCACTAGGATGAGACGGCTGATCACCATGGGGGGTGTGCGCGTTGAACTTCTCGCTGCTCAACGACGAACCGGTGCACGGTGCCGCCGTGGACGAGGACGTACTCGGGACGGCCGAGGCGGCCGGGTCGCTGGCGGCGCTGATCCAGGCCTCGCGGGCGGCGACGCCGTTCACCATCGCGATCGACGCGGACTGGGGCATGGGCAAGAGCAGCCTGATGCACCAGATCGAGGCGGCGCTCAGGACGGACCCCGACACCGAGTGCGTCTGGTTCAACGCCTGGACGGCGGACGGTGCCGACGCCCTGGAAGGGGTCATCAAGTCGGTGCTGCAGCGCTTCGACCGCAACCTGCTGCGCCGGGTCTGGTACCGGACCAGTCGGCACGGCTGGCTGGTCTCGGCGCTGCGGATGACGGTCACCCTGCTGGCGGGGGTGTTCCGGGTGGACCGGATCGTCGACGAGCTCTGGGAGCGGATGGCGGCGGACGCGGCGGCGCGGAACGAGATCCGCCGGCTGATCGCCGACGCGGCCACCGAGTGGGCCGCGGTGCCCGGCAGTTGGCACCAACGGCGGCTGCTGGTGGTCTTCGTGGACGACCTGGACCGCTGTTCGGACGAGACCATCCTGGCGGTCTGCGAGGCGGTCAAGGTCTACCTCGACGTGCCCGGTCTGGCCTTCGTGCTGGGCTGCGACCAGAGCCGGATCGCGGACGTGGCGGAGGCTTCCGGGCGGGCCCTCAGCGCGGACTACCTGCAGAAGATCGTGCAGGTCAACTTCCGTATCCCGCCGATCGACCCGGCCCAGGCGCTCCGGCTGGTCCGGGCGTACGCCGCCCGGTCCGGCACGGTGGGGCTGCTGACGCCGCCGTTGCAGACGCTGGTGGCGGAGCGGACCGGCCGCAACCCCCGGCGGATCAAGCGGCTGATCAACAGTTTCGTGATGGCGCATCAGATCGACGCGCACTGGCACCGGTTCGGCGCGGAGGGGCTGCTCAGGTCGGTGCTGCTCCAGCAGCTCTACCCGGACTTCCACCGGGCCCTGGTCCAGCCCGGCGGTCCGGACCGGGTGGCCGAGTTCGTCACCTACTACGAGCTGCGCGGGCTGGTCCGCCGGGGTGGTTCGGAGCTGGGCGACGAGCTGTCGGCGCGGCTGGTGCCGCTGGCGGACCGGCTGGACCTGCGCCCGTCGGACGACTGGCCGCACTTCCTGGAGCAGTTGGAGCGGGCGCTGCCACCGGAGTACCCGCTGCTGGCGGCCGACCGGGGGTTTGTCCGGCTGGTGCTGGAACTGGCCGAACTGCCGGACTCCGCCGCGCTGCTGAGCCGGCTGCGGCGGAGCGTCGCGCTGGAGCCGCCCGCGCCGCAGGGCGCGCCGCAGACGGTGACCTACCAGGGCGCTCCGCCGCTCGACCTGCGCGGGGCCCGGGTGCTCTGGGTGGACGACAACCCGGGGAACAACGCCAACCTGGTGAGACTGCTGCTGAGTTCGGGCGTCGAGGTCCGGCAGGTGGTGGGCACGGCCGAGGCCCTGGCGGGGCTGGTCTGGCAGCCGCACGTGGTGATCACCGACCTGAAGCGCGACGACAACCCGAGGGCCGGGGTCGACGGGATCAGGGACATCAGGGCGCGGGGCTTCACCGGGCGGGTGATCGTCTACGCGCAGAGCCGCAACACGAACCTGCGGGCCGAGGCGGAGGCGCTGAACGCGGTCTCGGTCCGCTCGGAGACGGACCTGGTGGACCTGATCGAGGAGGCGGTGGCGGCCGCCCGCTGACGCGGGACCGCCGCCCCGCTCGGACGGGAGCGGGTCGGCGGTCGGCGGTGCGTCAGGCCAGGGTCAGGGCACGATCCGCCCGGTGACCTCGCCGAACGAGATCAGCGTGCCGTCCGGGCCCGGTGCGGTGGCCGTGATGGTGACGGTGTCGCCGTCCTCCAGGAAGGTCCGGGTGGTGCCGTCCGGGAGCTTGACCGGGTTCTCGCCGTTCCAGGTCAGCTCGATCAGCGCACCCCGGGTCTCCACCTCCGGGCCGCTGACGGTGCCGGAGGCGTACAGGTCGCCGGGGCGCAGCGAGGCGCCGTTGGCGGTCAGGTGGGCGAGCTGCTGGGCGGCCGTCCAGTACATCGAGGCGAACGGCGGCCGGGAGATCGGGTGGCCGTTCAGCCGGACCGTCAGGGTGAGGTCCAGGCCCCAGGGTTCGCCGCCCCGGTCGTCCAGGTAGGGCAGCGGCTCGACGTCGCGCGGCGGCGGGCTGACCCGGGCCTGCTCCAGGGCGTCCAGCGGGACCACCCAGGGCGACAGCGAGGTGGCGAAGGACTTGCCGAGGAACGGGCCGAGCGGCACGTACTCCCAGGCCTGCAGATCGCGGGCGGACCAGTCGTTGAGCAGGCAGACGCCGAACACGTGCTCGCGGAAGTCGGCCAGCGCGACCGGCTTGCCGAGCTCGCTGCCCGCGCCGACCACGAAGGCCACCTCGGCCTCGATGTCCAGTCGGCGGCTCGGGCCGAACGAGGGGACGGCGTCGGTGGGCGCCTTGCGCTGGCCGTGCGGGCGGACGATCTCGGTGCCGGAGGTGACGATCGTCCCGGCCCGGCCGTGGTACCCGAT
This sequence comes from Kitasatospora sp. NBC_00070, assembly GCF_045041205.1. Classification (NCBI taxonomy): domain Bacteria; kingdom Bacillati; phylum Actinomycetota; class Actinomycetes; order Kitasatosporales; family Streptomycetaceae; genus Kitasatospora; species Kitasatospora sp. NBC_00070. The sequence continues at coordinate 6,049,025 of NZ_CP108247.1, forward strand.
TGGCAGGTGCTTCCAGTTGGGGGTGAGCGGCTCGGTGCCCGGGCGGAACAGCTTGCCCAGGTTGGTGGCGTGGTGCTCGGAGGCGTAGAAGTCGACGTAGTCGGCCACCTCGAACGGCAGGTGCAGGGTGACCTCGCCGACCGGGTACAGGTGCGGGGAGAGCGCGGCGCGGTGCTGCTCCCCGCTCAGCCAGCCGGTCAGCGCGGCGCGGACCTCGGTCCAGGTCGGCCGGCCCGCCGCCAGCAGCGGGTTGAGGGTGTCGGCGTCCAGCAGCACCGAGGGTGCGCCGACCGCACGGGCGGCGGCGCCCGCGTCCAGCACGAAGTCGCCGACGGCGACGCCGATCCGGCGGCGGTCCGGCTGCTCGGCGGTGGAGAAGACGCCGTACGGCAGGTTGTGCAGGCCGAACGGGGAGTCCTGTGCGGACTCGAGCCAGCTGGTGGTCAACGGTTCTCCTGGGACATGAGGTCGAGTGCGGCCAGGTCGGCGAGCGGCTCCGCGATGCTGCAGGTGCCGAAGGCGGTGAACGAGGCCCGCGCGGTCGCCACCTGAGCATCCGTCAGGGCGCGGACGGCGGCGGCGACCACGGGGCCGGAGCGTTCGGCCAGCGCCTCGGCGGCCCGGCTCGGGTCGGCGGCGGCCAGCAGCACGTTGAGGAAGCCGTGGTGCTCGAAGCCGGTCACCGGGTCGGTGTGCCGCAGGGCGTTGTGCAGGCCCGCCGTGCACTTGTACGGCACCCCGCGCTCGGCGCAGGCGGTCAGCAGGGCGGCGAGCTCCGCCTCGGTCGGGAAGGCGTCGGCGGTCAGCCCGCCGGTGCGGAACTTGGCCCGGTGCGGTGTCCCGGCCAGCCGGTCGAGCCGCTTCACCAGCAGTTCGTCGCGCGGGAGTTCGAGCGAGACGGTGACGCCCTCGGGCAGTCCGGCGGGCACCTCCGTCCCGACCAGTTCGACCCCGACCACGTCCAGCCCGTGCAGGGGGACCGGGCCGGGCCGGTCACTGCCCCCCGGCAGTACCAGCCCGACCCGGAGTCCTGGGACGGCCGGTGCGGCCAGTTCACCGGCCCGGCCCGCCCCGCAGAGGAACGGGCCGACCGCGTCGGCGTACCAGGCCGAGCGGTGCCCCAGGTGCGCGGGCACCGCCTCGGCCAGCGGCAGGTCGCCGGGCGGGAACACCGCGGCGTCGTCGAACAGCCCTCGGAACAGCGCCGGTACGGTCATCGCCGACCGCCCGACCAGGTCCAGGCGTAGTTGCCGTCCTCGCTCGCGGCCGCGCCCTCGCCCAGCTCCAGCGGGCGGAAGGTGTCCACCATGACGGCGAGCTCGTCGAAGAACTCGGCGCCGATCGACCGCTCGTACGCGCCCGGCTGCGGGCCGTGGGTGTGGCCGCCCGGGTGCAGTGAGATCGAGCCCTGGGCGATGCCGGAGCCCTTCCGCGCCTCGTAGTTGCCGCCGCAGTAGAACATCACCTCGTCGCTGTCCACGTTCGAGTGGTAGTACGGCACCGGGATGGACAGCGGGTGGTAGTCCACCTTGCGCGGTACGAAGTTGCAGATCACGAAGTTGCCGCCCTCGAAGACCTGGTGGGCCGGCGGCGGCTGGTGGATCCGGCCGGTGAGCGGCTCGAAGTCGGCGATGTTCAGCGCGTACGGGTAGAGGCAGCCGTCCCAGCCGACCACGTCGAACGGGTGGTGCGGCACCGTGTACCTGGTGCCGGCCACGCCGCCCGGGCCCCGGTGCTTGACCAGCACGTCGACCTCGGCCGGGTCCTCGACCAGCAGTGGGCCGACCGGCCCGCGCAGGTCCCGCTCGCAGTACGGCGCGTGCTCCAGCAGCTGGCCGAACCGGGAGAGGTAGCGCTTGGGCGGGGTGATGTGGCTGTTCGCCTCGATGCAGTACGCGCGCAGCGGCGCGTCCGGGCCCGGCACCCAGCGGTGCGTGGTGGCCCGGGGGATGATCACGTAGTCGCCCTCGCCGACCGCCAGCGAGCCGAACACCGTCTCCAGCACGGCGGTGCCGGACTCGACGTACACGCACTCGTCGCCGAGCCCGTTGCGGTAGAGCTCGCTCGGCGCGCCGGCCACCACGTAGGACAGTCGGACGTCACCGTTGCCGAGCAGCAGCCGCCGCCCGGCAACCACGTCGGTGTCCTGCCACTCCTCGCCCTTGAACAGCTCGTGCAGCTTCAGGTGACGGGGGATCAGCGGGTGGTTGGGGGTGGTGCGCTGATCGGGCAGCTCCCACGGCACGGCGGCGGTGATCGCCGACGGGATGCCCCGGTGGTAGAGCAGCGAGGAGTCCGAGGTGAAGCCCTCCTCGCCCATCAACTCCTCGTAGTACAGCCCGCCTTCGGGCGTGCGGTGCTGGGTGTGCCGCTTGGGCGGGATGCTGCCCAGCTGCCGGTAGTGCGCCATGTCCGTGATCCTCCCGAGCCGGTCTCAGAGGTTGCCGCGCTTGTCCTGCTCGCGCTCCAGGGACTCGAACAGGGCCTTGAAGTTGCCCTTTCCGAAGCCCAGCGAACCGTGCCGCTCGATGAACTCGAAGAACACCGTCGGCCGGTCGCCCTGCGGCTTGGTGAAGATCTGCAGCAGGTAGCCGTCCTCATCACGATCGACCAGGATGCCGCGCTTCTTGAGCTCCTCGACCGGGACCCGGACCTTGCCGATCCGCTCCCGCAGCAGCGGGTCGTCGTAGTACGAGTCCGGGGTGTTCAGGAACTCCACGCCGTTGGAGCGCAGGATGTCCACCGTGGTCAGGATGTCGTTGGTGGCCAGCGCCAGGTGCTGGCAGCCCGGGCCGCCGTAGAACTCCAGGTACTCGTCGATCTGCGACTTCTTCTTGGCGATCGCGGGCTCGTTCAGCGGGAACTTCACCCGGTGGTTGCCGCTGGCGACCACCTTGCTCATCAGCGCCGAGTACTCGGTGGCGATGTCGTCGCCGACGAACTCGGCCATGTTCTCGAAGCCCATGACCCGGTTGTAGAAGCCGACCCACTCGTCCATCTTGCCGAGTTCGACGTTGCCGACCGCGTGGTCCAGGGCCTGGAACAGCCGCTTGGGGTGGCCCTCGGGGCGCTGCACCCGGGTCTGCGCGGTGACGAAGCCGGGCAGGTAGGGGCCGTGGTAGCGGGACCGGTCGACCAGGGTGTGCCGGGTCTCGCCGTAGGTGGCGATCGCGGCCCGGCGGACGGTGCCGTGCTCGTCGGTGACGTCGTTCGGCTCCTCCAGCACGGTGGCGCCGGTGGCGCGGGCGTGCGCGATGCACTTGTCCACGTCCGGGACCTCCAGCGCCAGGTCGACCACGCCGTCGCCGTGGCGGCGGTGGTGGTCCAGCAGCGGGCTGTCCGGGGAGACCCCGCCCTTGATCACGAAGCGGCAGGAGCCGGAGCGCAGCACGAACGCCTTGCGGTCCCGGCGGCCGGTCTCGGGGCCGGAGTAGGCGACCAGCTCCATGCCGAAGACGGCCTGGTAGAACTGGGCCGCCTGGGTGGCGTTGCCCACCACGAAGACGATGGCGTCCTGGGCGATGACCGGGAACGGGTCACCGGCGGCGTCGTGCTCGACCAGGCCCACCAGGCGGCGCAGCTGCTCCGCGTCGAGGCCGGCCTCGAGCTCCTCGGGGGTCAGTTCAACGGCGTTGGCGGTCATGGGTTCCTCCACGTTGAGGCTTGCGGTGCGCTGAGCTTGCTCCCGCCCGGTTGATTGGGCAACAGATCCATGATCCGCTGCTCAATGTGTACAAGCTGAGCAGCACGGGGCCGCCGGGGCTGGTCAGATTGTCCAGGGTCGGCCCGGGCTCTTGTGGCCCGCCCGGTCAGCCGAGTAGGGCGTCGAGCACCTCCGCGTCGGTGGTCTGGCCGAAGTCCGCGTAGAACGAGCCGATCGCCAGGAAGTCGGCCGGCTCGGCGACGCAGACCAGCTCGTCGGCCTCGCCGCGCAGCCGGTCCCGCCAACCGGCCGGGGCGACCGGGACGGCCAGCACCACCCGGGCGGCGCCGCGCTGTCTGACGATCCGGCAGGCGGCCTTCGCGGTGGACCCGGTGGCGATCCCGTCGTCCACCACCACCACGGTCCGCCCGCTCAGCTCCACCGGCGGCCGTCCGCCCCGGTAGCGCGCGGAGCGGCGGGCCAGCTCGGCCCGCTCGACCCGCTCCACCTCGGCCAGCTGAGCGTTCGTCACCCGGGCGGCCAGGCGGATGCGTTCGTCCAGCACCCGGGCCCCGCCCTCGCCGATCGCGCCCATCCCCAGCTCGGGCTGGACCGGCACGCCGAGCTTGCGCACCACGCAGATGTCCAGCGGCGCTCCGAGCGCCCGGGCCACCTCGGCGGCCACCGGTACGCCGCCGCGCGGCAGGCCCACCACCACCGCGTCGGGGACCGCACCGAGCCGGGCGGCCAGCTGCCGCCCCGCGTCCCTCCGGTCGGTGAACCACATCCCACGGCCTCCGCCTCCCACCGTACGTCCCGGCCGGTGGCCCCGGATGTCCCGCGCGGCGGGTCGGGACCCGGTGCGGGCGGTGCCCCCGTGTGTCCGGGACCTCGGGATCGCCAGGGTGGAGGTCCGAACCGCGAACGACAGAGGAGGCCACCGTGGCCGGCAAGACCAACAGCCCCGCCCACGGCCTGTTCACCACCGGCGAGCCGGTCAGCGCCTGGACGGTCAGTACCGCCCTCCCCGTCACCTACCAGGTCGGCTTCACCCCGCAGCTGCTCCACCCGGGCAACCCGGCGCTGGCCTCCGCCGGGGCCCTCCCCGGACGGCGCCTGGTGGTGGTGGAGGAGACCGTGCACGCGCTCTACGGGGAACGGATCGCGGCCTACTTCGGGGCCCGTGACCTGGACGCCGAGCTCTTCGTGCTGGCGGCGCACGAGCAGGTCAAGACGATGGAGTCGGTGTTCGAGGTCGCCGACCGGATGGACCGCTTCGGGGTCTCCCGGCGGGCCGAGCCGGTGATCGCGATGGGCGGCGGCGTCCTGACGGACGTGGTCGGCCTGGCCTGCAGCCTCTACCGCCGCTCGACCCCGTTCGTCCGGGTGCCCACCACGCTGATCGGGCTGGTGGACGCGGGCGTCGGGGCCAAGACCGGGGTCAACTTCGGCCGGCACAAGAACCGGCTCGGCACCTACCACCCGGCGGTGGCCACCCTGCTGGACCCGGCCTTCCTGGCCACCCTGGACCAGCGGCACCTGAGCAACGGCCTGGCCGAGATCCTCAAGGTCGCCCTGATCAAGGACCGGCGGCTGTTCGAGCTGCTGGACCGGACCGGCGAGGCGCTGATCGACCAGCGCTTCCAGGGCCCCACCCCCGGCGGCGAGGTGCTGGTCCGGGCGGTGCACGGGATGCTCCAGGAGCTCCAGCCCAACCTCTGGGAGCACCGGCTGGAGCGCTCGATGGACTACGGCCACTCGTTCAGCCCGACCGTGGAGATGCGGGCGCTGCCCGAGCTGCTGCACGGCGAGGCGGTCTGCCTCGACATGGCGCTGACCACGGTGCTCGCCCAGCGGAGGGGACTGGTCGAGGCCGCCGAACGGGACCGCATCCTCGGCCTGATGCGCCGGCTCCGGCTCCCGGTCCGGCACCCGCTGCTGGAGCCGGGGACGCTGGCCGACGCGCTCACCGACACCGTCCGGCACCGGGACGGCCGGCAGCGCTTCCCGCTCCCGGTCGGTATCGGCGACGGCTGCTTCGCCGACGACCTGACCGCCGCCGAGATCGGCCGGGCGGCCACCGAACTGGAGGAACTGGCATGCGTGGCACCGTGATCGTGTCCGACACCCGGGGCCCGGCCGACGTGCACGGCGTGCACGGCACCCGGGGCCTGACCCGATGGGCCTGTCTGGCCCGCAGACCGGGACTGCTGGGCGGCTGGGAGGCGGTCGAATGGGCCAGCATCCCGCCCGGCGGCGTCAGCGGGGAGCACCTGCACACCCGCACCGAGGAGTGCTACGTGCTCCTCACCGGCCGGGGGGTCGTCACCCTCGACGGCCGACCCCACCCCGTCGAGGCCGGGGACGTCGTGCTCACCGGCCTCGGCACCACCCACGGTCTCCGCAACGCGGGCACCGAGGCGCTGGACTGGCTGGTGATCGAGATGCCCGCCGTACCCCTTCCCCGGCCACGGATGCCGATCCTGCGGCACGCCGTGGTGACCAACCTCCGCCGGGTCGGCCCGATCGACCCCGGTGTGGTGCTCACCGGGCCGCTGCGCCACCTGGAACTGGTCCGGCTGCGGCCCGGCGAGCGGGTCGAACTGTCCGCCGACGCGACCGAGCACACCGTCTTCGTGACGGCCGGCCGCGGCCGGGCCGCCGCGGCGGACGTCCGGGTGCCGCTGGAGCCCGGACGGTCCGTCACCCTCCCGCTCGGCAGCTCGGCGGCGCTCACCGCCGGGAACGACGGGCTGGAGTACGTCCACGCGGTGCTCACCGTGCCGCCCGCCGAACGTCCTGGAGACCTCCGATGATCGTCACCGACGCGGCCCACGCCGCCGTCCACCTGGGCCCCGGCACCCAACGGGTCCGCACCCGCTGCCTGGCCCGCCGGGGCATGCTGCACAGCGAGACCGAGGCGGTCGACCACGTCCGGCTCAGCCCCGGCGCCTGCTACGACCTGAGCGGCCGGGCCGGCACCGAGGCGGCCTGGTACGTGCTGCGCGGCCCGGTCGCGCTGCTGGACTGCCCCGAGCAGCCGCAGCACCTGCTGGCCGAGGGCGACCTGCTGCTCGCCCCCGAGGGCGGCCGGGTGCACCTGCACGGCGGCCCGCTCGGCGCCGAGCTGCTCTGCCTGACCGTGCTGCCGGACGCGGTCAGTCGTGAACTCCCGGAGCGGAAGCCGAAGTTGGGACGCGTCTCGCAGTCGGCGCGGGCCGGGACCTGATCGGGACACCGCGCCCTCCCGCCCGGGACCACGGGCAGGACACCTTCGAAGCAGCAGGACCGAGCAAGGAGCGTCCGAGATGACCAGCACCGTGATCACCGCCCTCCACCGGGGCCGCGCCGTGGACCCGGGCCGGGTGCTCACCGGTCCGCTGCGCGGGGTCGGCCTCAGCTGGCTGGAGCCGCAGCAGAGCGTCGAGCTGACCGCCGACGGCGTCGAGCACACGCTCTACGTCACCGCCGGAGCCGGCCGGGCGAGCACCGGCGAGACCGATGTGCCGCTCGCCGAAGGCACCGCCGTCACGCTGCCGCTGGGCGGCGAACTCGTCCTCACCGCCGGGGCATCGGGCCTGGAGTACTTCCACGCCGTCCTGGCCGTACCGGGAGAAGGCCCCCGATGATCGTCACCACCGCCTCCGCCGCCGCCATGACCGTGGTCGGCCCCGGCAGCGAGCGCACCCGGGTGAGCTGCCTGGCCCGCCGCGACCTGGTCGCCGCCGACTGCGAGTCCTTCGAACACCTCCGGCTCAGCCCCGGCGGCGGCCACCACCGCGCTGGCCGCCGGGCGACCGAGGCCGCCTGGTACGTGCTGCGCGGCCCGGTGGTCGCCGAGCAGCACCCCGACCGGGCCCAGCACCTGGCCGACGCCGGCGACCTGCTGCTGGTCCCGGCCGGCCAGGACCTGGATCTCAAGGCCGGGCCGCTCGGCGCCGAGCTGCTCTGCCTGACCCTCGGCGCCGGGCCCGCCCCGCGCCGGCGTCCGCTGCCGCGCCGCCGTACCCACCCGTGAGGACTGAATCATGAGCGCCATCCCCGGTGCCCTCGCCGTGCACCACGTCGCGTACACCGTGCCCGACCTCGACCAGGCGGTCACCTTCTTCACCGAGGTGATCGGCGCCGAACTGCTCTACCGGACCGGTCCCGTGCACGACCCGGACGGCGACTGGATGACCCGTCAGCTCGGCGTCCACCACCGGGCCGCCGCGTACGTGGCGATGCTCCGGCTGGGACCGGTGACCAACCTGGAGCTGTTCGAGTACAGCTCGCCGGACCAGCGCCGCGAGCTGCCCAGGAACAGCGACTGGGGCGGCCACCATCTGGCCATCGCGGTCACCGACGTGGACGCCGCCGCCGCGTACCTGCGGGAGCAGCCCGGCGTGCAGGTGCTCGGTCGGCCGGAGACGGTGGCCGACGGCGGCCCGATCGACGGCGACCGCTGGGTGTACTTCCGGGCGCCGTGGGGCCTGCAACTGGAGCTGATCGACCTGCCGCCCGGGCTCCCGTACGAGCAGGGCACCGAGGCCCGGCTCTACCGGCCGACGCAGAGCTGGAGGTGAGGTCGTGCCGAGCGCCACCGCCGCCGTGGTGCGGGGCCCCGGGCAGCCGTTCACCCTGGAGCCGGTCCGGCTGGACGACCCGCGCCCCGACGAGGTGCTGGTCCGGATCGCCGCCGCCGGGATCTGCCACACCGACCTGAGCGTCCGGGCCGGGCACACCCCGGGCCCGCTGCCCGCCGTGCTCGGCCACGAAGGCGTCGGGACGGTCGAGGCGGTGGGCGGCGCGGTGACCCGGCTGACGGTCGGTCAGACCGTGCTGCTCACCTTCGCCTCCTGCGGGCGGTGCCCGGAGTGCCGGGCCGGGCGGCCGGTGCGGTGCGCCCACTGGCCCCGGCTCAACCTGTTCGGTGGCAGCCGCGCGGACGGCAGCGCCACCCTCGCCGGCGCCGACGGCTCGCCGCTGCACGGGCACTTCTTCGGCCAGTCCTCGTTCGCCACCCTGGCGCTGGCCACCGAACGCAACGCGATCCCGGTGCCGGCCGGGCTGCCGGCCGAGCTGCTGGCCCCGTTCGGCTGCGGCGTCCAGACCGGCGCGGGGGCGGTGCTGAACGTGCTGCGGCCCGAACCGGGCGACACCCTGGTGGTGTTCGGTGCCGGGGCGGTCGGGCTGTCGGCCCTGCTGGCCGCCCGGCTCACCCCGGCCACCCGGCTGGTCGCGGTGGACGTCCGGCCGGAACGGCTGCTGCTGGCCCGCGAGCTGGGCGCCACCGAGGTGGTGGACGCCCGCACCGAGGACCCGGTCGCGGCGGTGGCGGAGCTGACCGGGGGCCGGGGGGCCGAGCACACCCTGGAGACCAGCGGACAGCTCGGTGCGCTCGACGCGGCGGTCCGGGCGCTGGCGGTCGGCGGCACCTGCGCGGTGGTCGGGGCGCCGCCGACGGGCAGCCGGCTCGCCCTGGACGTACCGGCGCTGCTCGACCGGGTGCCGAGGATCGTCGGCGTCAACCAGGGGGCCAGCCGGCCCGGGCGGTTCCTGCCCGCGCTGGTGGACCTGTACCTGGCGGGCCGGCTGCCGGTGGACCGGCTGGTGCGGACCTTCCCGTTCGCCGAGGTGGAGCGGGCCGCGACGGCCGCGGCGGCGGGGGAGGTGGTCAAGCCCGTCCTGGTGATGCCCTGACCGGGGACGACCCACCAGCATGTCACAGTCGGTCATCGAAGCGTCACTGGTAGCGTCGGCCAGGTGGACGAGCAGCAGAGGGACAGCGGTCCGGTGCGGGTACTGATCGTGGACGACCATCCACTCTTCCGGGAAGGTCTGAAGGCCGCCCTGCAGAGCGCCGAGGGGATCGAGGTGGTCGGCGAGGCGGAGACCGTCGCGGCCGTCCCGGGCGCGGTGGCCGAGTGCCTCCCCGACGTGGTGGTGCTGGACCTCTCGCTGCCCGACGGCTCCGGCCTGGAGGCGGCCCGCAGACTGGCCGAGCAGACCCCGACCGCGCCCGTCCTGATGCTCACCATGGCCGACGACGACGGGAGCCTGCTGGCCGCCCTGCAGGCCGGCGCGCGCGGCTACCTGGTCAAGGGCGCAGGACGGGACGAGGTGCTGCACGCGGTGCGCACGGTGGCGGCCGGCGGTGCGGTGTTCGGCTCCGAGATCGCGGTCCGGATCACCGCGCTGCTGGCGGGCACCAAGCTCCGCGAGGCGGGCCAGCTGTTCCCCACCCTCACCGCCCGGGAGGCCGAGGTGCTCAACCTGGTGGCCCGGGGGCTGGACAACCGGCGGATCGCCCGCGAGCTGGTGGTGGCCGAGAAGACCGTCCGCAACCACGTCACGCACATCTTCGAGAAGCTGCACGTCGTCACCCGGGCCGAGGCGGTGGCCCGGGCCAGGGACATGGGCCTGGGCGGCGACTGAGGACCGGGTCGGGACCGTGGCCCCTCGCGCTCGGGACCGCGGGCCGACCAGCATGGGCCAACCAGGGCACCCGGCTGCTGGGGCCGATCGGGACACGCGAGGTGGCCGCGCGGGGTAAGGAGCGTCGTCGATGAGCGAGCAGGAGAGCACCACCACGGCCAGGGCGTTCGCGGCCGCCGCCCTGGCCCTGCTGTGCACCGTGGTCTGGGTGGTCCTCGCACTCGCCAACGGCGGCCTCGAAGGCATCAGCGACCACTACTTCTTCGACGGGGTCTGGGTCGCGCTCGGCCTGACCTTCACGCTCTCCGGCCTGGTCCTGGTGATCAACCGGCGAGGTCCGGGGCTCGGCGTCCTGCTGCTGGTCACCGGGGTGCTCCAGTCGCTCCGGATGGTGGTGCTGCTGGCCGCCGCGCTGGCCGAGGCGGGCCCGGGCGCGATGCGACTGATCGTGGTGCTGGTGCTGGCCGCCGACATCGCCAACGCCTTCATGGTGATCGGCTTCCCGCTCTGGCTCCCCGACGTCCGGCTCCCCGGCGGGATCTGGCGGGGCGTCACCGCGCTGGTCGCGGCCTGGAGCGTGCTGCTGGCCTTCTCCAACACCGCCCGGGTCACCGACTGGTACGAGCTGCCGAACCCGCTGCACGGCACCGCGCTCTTCAAGTGGCTGGACGGTTGGCTCGCCCCGTACGCCTTCGACCTGTTCACCGCGAGCCTGGCGCTGACCCTGACCATCGCGCTGGTCCGCTGGTGGCGCTCGCCCGGCCGGCACCCGCACCTGACCGTGCTGGTCACGGCCTACCTGGTGTGGGCCGCCCTGGTCACCGTCCCGCACTACCTCGGCGACTACCCGGACTGGCTGCCGTACGCGGTGGTGGTCGCGGGCGAGGCGGCCTGGATGCTGGTCCCGATCGCCACCTTCCGCCGGGACCGCTCGCTCTCGCTGGACCGGGCCGCCCGGCGCTACCTGGCCGGCTACGCGTTCTGCACCCTGCTCTTCATCGGCATGCTGGCCACCGCCTACCTGAGCCACCGGCTGCTGCCCGAGGGCGAACCGGCCACCCGCTGGTGGCTGATCCTGGTCGCCGCCGGGCTCGGTGCGCTGCTGCGGCCCGCCGCCCGGTTCGTGGTGCGTGCGGTGGACCGGTACTACTACGGCGAGCGGGCCCACCCGTACCAGGTGGTGCGCAGGCTCGCCGAGCGGATGAGCCGGACCGTCGACCCGGCCGAGGCGCCGTCGCTGCTCTGCCAGACCGTGGTGATCGCGCTCGGCCTGCCCGCCGCGCACGTCCGGGTCGGCACCCGGGGCGGGCCGCGGGAGCTGGCCGGGCTGGGCGACGCCGGCCTGCCCGCCGAGAGCTTCCCGCTCAGCTACGAGGGCGCGGTGATCGGCGAGCTGTCCGTGCCGCCGCGCTCCGGGCAGCGCGAACTGGACCGGCAGGACCGCGAGGTGCTGCGGCTGCTCGCCGACCAGGCCGCGCCCGCGATCGCCTCGCTCCGGCTGTACGAGGACCTGCAGGTCAGCCGGAAGCGGATCGTGCTGGCCCGGGAGGAGGAGCGGCGGCGGCTCCGGCACGACCTGCACGACGGGCTCGGGCCCGCGCTCTCCGGCCTCCGGCTGCAGATCGACGCGGCCCGCACCGGCATCGCGCCGGACTCGGCGGTCGCCGCCTCGCTCGGCACCGCCTCGGCCGGGATCGGCCAGGCGATCACCGAGCTGCGCCGGATCACCGACGGTCTGGCGCCCGCCGCGCTCGGCAGCGAGGGTCTGGCCGGGGCGCTGCGCCGGCTCGCCGACGGCCTGGGCAACCACGCCCTCCGGGTCACCCTCGACCTGGACCCGGACCCGCTGCCCACCCTGCCCGCCGCCGTCGAGGTGGCCATCTACCGGATCAGCGGCGAGGCGCTCAACAACGTGGTCCGGCACTCCGGCGCCGCCGCCGCCCGGCTCACCCTCCGGGTCCGCCCGGACGAGGTCACGGTCGAGGCCACCGACGACGGCGCGGGCTTCCCGGCGCACACCGGCGGCGCCGGGGTGGGCCTGCGCTCGATGGCGGAGCGGGCCGAGGAGCTGGGCGGCACCTTCACCGCCGCCAACGACTCCGAGGGCGCGGTGGTCCGGGCGGTGTTCCCCCGGGTGCACGGCTGACCCGGGCCGGGTGTCCTGGACCGAGTGGGGACCAGGAGCTCATGTGGGTGGGACCGGCCCGGGGGGACAGTGGTGGAACAGCCCCGCAGAGCGGAAGTGAGACACCTGATGGCAACGCACATCCAGCCGAAGCAGTACGGCAAGGGCGGCAGCCCCTGCGGTGGACCGGGACAGCCGCCTTGCCCGAAGAAGAAGTCCGAGGACGAGCCCGAGGAGGAGCAGGCCGGCCTGCTCGACCCGGCGGGCCCGGGCGGCGGCCCGGGGCAACCGGACTGCCCGTGAGCCCCGACCCCACTGTGATCCGGATGCCCGGTCAGGAAGTTCCTGACCGGGCATCCGACCGTCCGGCGGTGTTCAGTGGCCGTGGTGCGGCCCGCCGTGGCCCATCCCCGGGTCGAGGGCCATCACGGCGGCCGGGGAGACGGTGAACGGCCGCATCATGCCGTCGTCCTCGTGGTCGAGGATGTGGCAGTGGTACATGAACCTGCCGGTCGCCCCGGTGAACTGCCCGGCCACCCGGACGAGTTCGCGCGGCGCGACGGTGACGGTGTCCTTCCAGCCCTGTTCGGCCGGGTCGATCGGGTTCTGGGCGCCCCAGCGGACCGGCTTGCCGATCGGGGTCCCGCCGCCGGCCGGGTCGAAGCCGGTGACGTCGACGGTGGCCCGGGTGAGGATCTGGAACCGGATCAGGTGGATGTGCACCGGGTGCAGCGCCAGCTGCGCCAGGTTGACGATGGTCCACTGCTCCCAGGCGTCCTCGTCGATCCGCCAGTTGAGGCGGTCGTTGAAGTCGGCCGAGACCCGTCGGTAGGTCTGCACGGCCTGGCCGTCCGGCTGGATCTGGACGATCCCGTCCCGGACCGTGCCGGCCGGTGGCAGCTCCGCCTCCGGGACCTCCTCCATCTCCCAGAAGTGGAACATCGCGCCGCTGTCCTGAGTGATCATCAGCATCCGGTGGCTGTGGTGCGGGATGTCGTCGTGGGTCAGCCGCCGGAAGCTCGGCGAGAGCACGGCGGGCAGCGCGAACGGCTCCGGTTCGGTGGTGGCGGCGACCCGGAACTCCAGCACCTCGGGATCGGGCAGCCGGTTGGCCGGGTCGGCGATGCCGACCGCGTCGTGCTCGCCGATCGGGCTGCCCTCGGCGGGTGCCGGGGCGGAGTTGACCAGCCGCAGGGTGCGGCCGGCCAGGGCGGTGAAGTCGACCAGCAGATCGGCCCGTTCGGCCGGGGCCAGGCTGAGACCGCGTCCGGGCAGCGGGATCGGGGTGCCGAACAGGCCGGCGTCGCTGCCGATCTGCCAGGCCGCGCCGTTCACCCGCTGCCCGTCCTGGTCGACCAGGTGCAGCCGGTACGGCCGGGAGTTGGAGGCGTTCAGCACCCGGAACCGGTACCAGCGCGGCCGGACCGGGTGGTACGGCCAGATCACGCCGTTCACCAGGGTGTACCGCCCGCAGTACGGCAGCGGGCCGACCGTCTTGTGCAGCAGCTGCCCGGTCGGCGCACCGTCCGGGCCGGTGGCCAGATTCCGGTCGCAGAGCACCAGCGGGACCTCGAACTCCCCGGCGGGCAGCCGCAGTCGGTCCTCCTCCTCGTCCCGGACCAGGTACGTGCCGACCAGCCCGGCCAGTACGTTCAGCCGGGTCACGCCCATCGCGTGGTCGTGGTACCAGAGCGGCATCGCGGCCTGGTCGTTCGGGTACTCGGAGAGCTGGGAGTGGCCGGCGTGGACCGCGTTGTCGGTCCAGCCGTCGTTGCCGCCGTCGGTGACCGCGCCGTGCAGGTGCACCACCAGCCAGGGCGGCAGGGCCGGGCCCCTGGGGTCGACCAGGGCGGGGTCGATGCCCGGCACGTTCTCGGCCGGGGGCATGGTGATCTCGGGGAGGTGGCCGATCTGGGCCGGGTACGGGGTGCTGATCCGGTTCTGCCAGTCGATCCGCAGCCGCTGCCCGCGCCGGACCTCGATGGTCGGGCCGGGGAAGCTGCCCTCGTACGTCCACATCGGGGTGGGCGGCAGCTCGGAGTGCAGCCGCACGTCGGCGGAGAGTTGACGGATCGTCAAGTCGCCTTCGGGGCGGAGCAGCTGGGGGATACGCAGCGGATCCGCGAACTTGGTCAGGTCGGTGGGCTCGGGCACGGTGGCCTCCGGGTGGTCGGTTTGGTCCCACGGTGGGCCACCCGCCGTCCCGGTTTCATGAGGCGGTGGTCCCGGTCCGTCCCTGGCCGGATGCCGACTCCGCTGCGAGATCCCGGGGTTGAACCCCTTGACGGGATCTCGGTATTCACCCAATCATCATGGTCGCGTCAATCATCACGGCCGACCGGACTCCGGAACCGGCTGACTTCGCACGTTCCGTTCTGCCCCACCAGAATCTGGAGCTCCCCTTGTCTCAGCGTGCCTCGCGGCGATCCCGCGTGCTCCGCTCCGCCGTCGCGACCGGCGCAGCCGCCACCCTGGCCGCCGGATTCCTCGCCACCGCCGCCTCCGCCCAGGTGACCCAGGCCCGCCCGGCCGCCGTCACGGTGCAGGCCGCCCCGGACATCCCGGTCGCCAACGTCAAGGCGCACCTGGCCCAGTTCCAGTCGATAGCCAACGCCAACGGCGGCACCCGGGCGCACGGCCGGCCCGGTTACAAGGCCTCGGTCGACTACGTGAAGGGCAAGCTGGACGCCGCCGGGTTCACCACCACCCTGCAGACCTTCACCACCAGCGGCGCCACCGGCTACAACCTGATCGCGGACTGGCCGGGCGGTGACGCCAACCACGTGATCATGACGGGCGCGCACCTGGACTCGGTGACGGCGGGCCCCGGCATCAACGACAACGGCTCCGGCTCGGCCGGCGTCCTGGAGACCGCGCTGGCCGTCTCCCGGGCCGGCCTGCAGCCCACCAAGCACCTGCGGTTCGGCTGGTGGGGGGCGGAGGAGCTGGGCATGATCGGCTCCAAGTACTACGTCAACAACCTGCCCACCGCCGAGCGGGCCAAGATCGACGCGTACATGAACTTCGACATGATCGGCTCGCCCAACCCGGGCTACTTCGTCTACGACGACGACCCCAAGCTCGAAGGCGTGCTGAAGAACTACTTCGCCAGTGTGAGCGTGCCGACCGAGATCGAGACCAACGGCGACGGCCGGTCCGACCACGCCCCGTTCAAGTCCGCAGGCATCAAGGTCGGCGGTCTGTACACCGGCGGCGACGAGATCAAGACGGCCGCCCAGGCCACCAAGTGGGGCGGCACCTCGGGCCGGGAGTTCGACGCCTGCTACCACGCCTCCTGCGACACCAGCGCGAACATCAGCGACACCTCGCTGGACCGGGGCGCCGACTCGATCGCGTACGCGGTCTGGGCCCTGGGCACCGAGGCGCCCCCGCTGCCCGGCACGGTCTTCGAGAACACCGCCGACGTGCAGATCCCGGACAACGGCGCGGCGGTCACCTCCTCGGTCACCGTCAGCGGTGTCACCGGCAACGCGCCGGCCGCGCTCCAGGTCGGCGTGGACATCAAGCACACCTACCGCGGTGACCTGGTGATCGACCTGGTCGCCCCGGACGGCAGCACCTACCGGCTTAAGAACTCCAGCAGCAGCGACTCGGCCGACAACGTGATCACCACCTACACGGTGAACGCCTCCAGCGAGGTCGCCAACGGCGTCTGGAAGCTCAAGGTCCAGGACATCGCCGCGCAGGACACCGGCTACGTCAACAGCTGGAAGCTCACCTTCTGACCGACCGTCGGCGCCGGGCCCCTGCTGCCCAGGGGCCCGGCACCGACGTGTCTCACGGCCGCATCTCGTACGCGCCGGAGAGCGCCTCGACCCGGGCCCACAGCTTCGCGGTGCGCTCGGCGTCCGCCACCGGGCGGCGGACCTGGGAGAGCGCCCAGGCGGCCTGCGGCTCGCTGGTGGAGGTCTTGCCGTGCAGCTCGGTGGCGTGCGCGGAGAAGTCCCGGACCAGGAAGTCGAAGATGCCGTCCAGCAGGTCGGGCTCGGTGCCGGTCAACTCGGCCTGCTCCAGCACCAGGTGGCCGTAGACCACCAGCGCGAACAGCTGGCCGATCTCCAGCAGGAAGTCCAGGTCCTGCTGCTGCTCGGCGGTCGGCGCGTGCTCCAGCAGCAGCGCGCACAGGCCGTCGGCCTGCTCGCGGAACCGGGCCACGTTCGGCAGGTGCGCGTGCGCGTCGTACGCCGTCCGCCAGTCGTGGAAGCGGATCGCGCCCAGGCCCCGGGCCGGGCCCTGCCGGAACAGGAACTCGTCGTCCGAGGCGTCCAGCCGGGTCGGCACCGGTGCGTACTCGGTGGGCGCGAACAGGTAGTTGGCCATGAACTTGAGGATCAGGGCCAGGTTGACGTGCACCGTGCCCTCCAGCTTCGGCAGGCCCCGGATGTCCTTGGCGGCCTTGTCGAAGTAGGTGTCCGCCTCGAAGCCCTTGGCCGCGATGACGTCCCACATCAGGTCGATGACCTTCTCGCCCTCGGTGGTGACCTTCATCTTGGTCATCGGGTTGAAGAGCAGGTAGCGGCGGTCCTCCGGGGAGGCGCTGCGGAAGTAGTCCACCGCCCGGTCGCTGAACAGCTTCATCGCCACCAGGCGGGTGTACGCATCGGTCAACTCCCGTCGCACGTGCGGGAAGTCGGTCACCTTGCGGCCGTACAGCACCCGGTTGTGGGCGTGCGTGACGGCCTCGTACATCGCGTGCTCGCAGATGCCGACCGAGGCGGTGCAGAGGTTGAACTTGCCGACGTTCACGGTGTTCAGCGCGGCGTCGAAGGCGGCCTTGCCGGTGTGCAGCACGTCCTCGGCCCGGACGGGGTAGTCCTCCAGCCGGAACTCGCTGACGTACATCTGCGCGTTCACCACGTTCTTGACCAGGTGGTACGCCTCGTGGCGGCTGTCCACCGCGAAGAAGACGTAGCCCTCCGGGCCCTCGACGTCGGAGCGGCGGCCGAAGACCGAGACCAGGCCGGCCACGTTGCCGTTGCCGATGTAGTACTTCGGGCCGGTGGCGGTGAAGCCTCCGTCGGCGGTCGGGGTGAGGATCATGTCGGTGGAGTAGATGTCCGCGCCGTGGCTGCGCTCGGACAGCCCGAAGGCCATCACGTGACCCTCCGTCAGCAGCTTGGCGGCGCGGGCCCGGACGGCCTCGTTCTCGCTCTGCCAGACCGGGCCCAGGCCCAGGATGGTGACCTGCCAGGTGTACCAGTAGCCGAGGCCGTAGAAGCCGAGGATCTCGTTCAGCTCGGCGATCCGGGCGGTGTCCCAGCGCTTGTCGCCGTCGGCGGAGGACGGCGTCAGGAACTCGGCGAACAGCCCCTCCTTCGCGGCGAACTCGAGGAAGTCCCCGTACCAGGCGCGGTCGATGTAGCTGTCGATCAGCGCCTGCTTGCCGCGCGACTCGAACCAGTCCACGGTGGCGCGGAGCAGCCGGCGGGTGGTGTCGTCGAACTGCTTCGGGTCGTAGGTGCTCGGGTTGAAGAGCATGTGGCTTCCTGAGGGGGTGAGGGTCAGTGGGCGAGGCGGTGCAGGGTGGCGAGTACGTCGTCGAGCCAGGCGATGGTCATCCGCTCGTACTCGATGCCGCCGCGCAGCACCACGTGCTGGAGCTGCTGCTGCGGGTCGAGCTCGGTGCCGGGCGGGAAGTCGCGCAGTTCGCCGGTGCGGTAGCGCTCCAGCAGGGCGGCGTGACTGTCCCGGTGGCGGGTCACCTCGGAGATCAGGGCGGCGGGGTCGTCGAAGGCGGCGGCCCGGATCTTGACGGCCAGCTCGTGCCGGACGGTCTCCGGCTCGACCGGCTCGCGCAGCCAGTCGGAGAGCACCGAGCGCCCGTCCCCGGCCACCGCGTACACCTTCTTGTCCGGCCGGCCGTCCTGGGCGACCTCCTGGGCGGCGATCCAGCCGTCCGCCTCCATCCGCCGCAGCACCCGGTAGATCTGCTGGTGGGTGGCGGTCCAGAACCGTCCGATCGAACGGTCGAACCGCCGCGCCAGCTCGTACCCGGAGCCGGGCTGCTCCAGCAGTGAGACGAGGATCGCGTGCTCCAGTGCCATGCTCGCCATCCTGCTATGCAACGAGTTTCATAGGCAACGCCGGCGCACCGGGTTGAGACGCGGATCACCCCTCGACGGCGGCTCCGGTGTCGCCGTCGACCAGCAGCAGCCGGTCGTGCTGCCCGTCGCCCTCGATCAGCAGCACCTGGTCGCCGGTCGGCACCGGGCGGATCACGGAGGGGCGGGGCCGTCGCCAGAGCAGGGTGCCGTGCCGGACCGAGGCGATCGCCCGACCGGCCACCAGTTGCATGGTCCCGACCGACCCGAAGGCGTGCTCCCAGAGCCGGCGACCGGTGCCGAGGTCGAAGCCGGTCAGCCGGATCGGCCGACCGCCCTCCCGGCCGTGCCAGACCACCAGCGTCTCCCGGTCGGCGCGGTACTCGGCCAGTTCACCCGGGTCGAACTCCCAGAGCAGCGAGCCGGATTCGGCCGCCAGCACGCTCAGGGTGGCCCGCCCGGGGCTGAACCGGTCGGTCCATGCGGTCGGCGCCACCAGGTGGCCGCCGGTCGCGGTCAGCCCGGCCTGCCAGGGCTCCTGCTCGCCGATGACCCGGTGCGGGCTCTGCCAGACCACCGTGCCGTCGGCCCGGTCACAGGCGACCGGCCGTCCGTCCACCAGGACGAACACCCGATTCCCCCGGACCACCGGCCGGGACAGCGTGCCGGGCGGCGCGGTGAGCGTCCAGAGACCGCCCTCCCGCCGCACCCGCACCGGTATGGCGTCCGTGACCACCGGTTCCTCCTGCTGCCTGGCTGTCGAGCGGTAACCGCGTGCTCCCGCGCCCTGCCTGCCGTCCTGTTGTGCAACGAGTTTCCCGGGTGGAGACGCGGATCACGCGTCCGCGAAGGCTCCGGTCTCGGCGTCGACCATCCGGAGGCGATCGTGCTCCGGGGGGCTGTCGACCAGGAGGACCCCGGCTCCGGCCGGGACGGGCGGGGCCAAGGAGAATTTGTACGGCAGCCGCCACCGCACACGGCCCTCGCGCACCGCCACCACCGCGCGATCTGCCGAGGAGCGGGCAAAGGGTGTCTCCAGGTAGACCTGGCCGGGGCCGACGGTCAGGACGCCGGGGTAGTTCGTCCGCCGGGCGCTCGGGGGTACGGACTTCGGCCAGCGGAGCCGGGGCAGCGGCCGTCGGCCACCGGGGCCGATCGGGGCGGCGAGCAGGCGGCGGGCGCGGTCGACGCCGTAGAGCCAGCCGTCCCCCGGGACGGCGACCTCGCGGTAGCGCTTGAGCCCATGCCGCAGCGGGTGGAAGGAGTGTGACGGCCCGTCCGCCGGGGTGGAAGCGTCGAAACGGTGCACACGGCGCCCGTTGGAGCTGAGCCAGACGCTTCGGCCGCCGTCGACGACCTGTGCGGCGTAGATCCGGGGGGCGACCTGGAAGTGCCCCGTCTCGTCACCGGTCTCCACGGAGAGCCAGCTCATCCGGCCGCCGAACCTGCTCCAGACGAAGAGCGGCGACGGGTCGTGTGCCGTGCCGTGCCAGGACAGCGAAAGCCCGCCGCCGTGGTTCGTGTTGCGCCAGAGTTCGGTGCCGGAGCGGAGGTCGAGAGCGACGACTCCGTAGCCCGTGTCGTCCTGCCCGTAGGTGATCAGCCGACCGTCCGCGATGACAGCGCTGCCCAGTGAATCGACGTCGCGCTGCCAGAGCCGGGAGCCGGTGGCGAGGTCCAGGGCGGTGATCCGGCACGGCAGGATTCCGGTGCTGTGCACGGTCACCAGGGTGTGCCGGTCGGTGTGGTACTCGTCCAACGGGCCGGCGTCGGACTGCCAGAGCAGGGCGCCGGATCCCGCGTCCAACACGCTCAGGCCCGCCTTTCCGGTTCTCCCGGCCAGTTGGCCGTTGGGCACCACGAGGTGGTCGCCGGTCGCGGTGCAGTCGATCTGCCAGCTCTCCAGCTCACCGGTGACCCGGTCCGGGCTCCGCCAGAGCACCGATCCGTTGGTCCGGTCGAGCGCGGTGGCGGCTCCGTCGACCAGCACGTACACCCGGTCGCCCTCGACCACCGGTCGGGAGAGCGTCTCGCGCGGCGCGGTCAGTGTCCACTGTCCGCCGTCCCGATACACGTCCACCTGTGCGGCATCCGCGAACACGGCTCCCCCTCCGGTCCGACCAGCGATCGTCCGGAGCAGAATACGAGGGTGACCGACGAGGACGGGCTGCTTCGGTGGCGAATGCACAGTCAGTTTGCCCACCGGAAAGCCACGGTGGCCGAGATCGCCGCCCGGGCCCCCGGCATCCAGGCGCAGGACGCCGGGGCGGCCCGGCTCGGCCTGCGGGCGCGCGGGCCGGCCGAGGCGGCGGCGGTGCAGCGGGCGTACCAGGCCGGCGAGGTGGTGAGCAGCTGGCTGATGCGTGGCACGCTGCACCTGGTGCCGACCGGTCAACTCCGGCCGTTGCTGGCCGTGTTCGGGGCGCGGAACATCGCGGCGGGGGCCCGGCGCCGTCGTGAGCTCGGGCTGACCGAGGCGGTGCTCGGTCGGGCGCTGGCCGTGCTGCCGGAGGTGCTCAGCGAGCCGCTGTCCCGGGCCGAGCTGGTGGCCCGGCTGAACGAGCGGGGCGTGGGCGTCGAGCCGACCGGGCAGGCCCCGGCGCACCTGACGGCGTACGCGGCCGGGCTCGGGCTGCTCTGCCGGGGTGCGGAGCTGGCGCCGCGCGAGCCCGGGTACCAGCTGTTGCCGCCGGGGGCGGAGGCCGACCCGGAGCAGGCGGCGGCCGAGCTGGCCGCCCGCTACGTGGCCGCCTTCGGGCCGGTCGGACCGGCGGACTTCGCGGCCTGGTCCGGGCTGACCCAGGCGGTCGGCCGCCGGGCCTTCGCCGGGCTGCCCGAGGTCGGGGACGGCCTGTTCGCGGTCGGCGGGCCGCCGGGGGAGGGGGAGCCGCTGGTGCGACTGCTCGGTGGTTTCGACAACTACCTGCTCGGCTACCGCGACCGGGGGCTGATGCTGGATCAGCGGTACGCGAAGCGGATCAACGCGGGCGGCGGGCTGGTCCGGCCCGCGCTGGTGGTGGACGGGCGGGTGCTCGGCAGCTGGCGCCGGGACGGCGGCCGGGTGGTGGTCGAGCCGTTCGAGGCGGTGCCCGAGGAGCTGTGGGCGGCGGAGGTGGCCGCCGTCGAGTCCTTCTGGGGGTAAATCCGGACAAACTGTTATTTCTGCCGCAGACTGGGTAGTGAGCATGCGCGTGCCAAGTGCCGACTGAGGAGGTGGTCCTGGTGTCAACCCAGCTTCCGATGAGCATGGAGCACCATCCGGACATCCTGGAGATGCGTGAGCAGTACGAGCGGGTGGTGTCGACTCCCCGGGCGCAGGCGGTCGAGGCACTGGCCATGCTGTCGGGTCTGTTCCTGGCGGTCTCGCCCTGGGTGGTCGGGTTCTCCGGCTTCTCCGGGCTGACGGTCAGCAACCTGATCCTCGGCCTGGCCTTCACGGTCCTGATGGCGGGCTACGGATCGGCGTACGAGCGCACCCACGCGCGCGCCTGGGCCGCCACGCTGATCGGTGCCTGGACGATCCTGGCGCCCTGGGTGGTCGCCGGTACGGACGCGATCCGGCGGACCATCCTCACCAATGTGATCACCGGCGGGCTGATGGTCTGCCTGGGCATGGCGGCCGTCGGGATGGCGGCTGGTCTGGCCGGGCGGGGCCTGCGCCGGGGCGGATCCGGCGGCATGGCCGCCGGGGGCTGAGTATCTGCGCGGGTGGCGCGGACCGGGAGGTCCGCGCCACCGGTGCGTCCGGCTCCCCTCTCGGGGGGTTCAGGGGTGCGTCATCCGCAGTACGTCCAGCGCCTCGTCGAGCTGCGCCGCCGTCAGCTTCCCGGCCGCGACGTAGCCGCGCTCCTCGACCACCTGACGGATTGTCTTGCGTTCGGCGACCGCCTGCTTGGCCACCTTGGCGGCCTCCTCGTAGCCGATGTACCGGTTGAGCGGGGTGACCACCGAGGGGGAGGACTCGGCGAACTCGCGGGCCCGCTCGACGTTGGCGGTCAGGCCGTCCACCGTCCGGTCGGCCAGCAGCCGGGCGCTGTTGCCGAGCAGTCGCACCGACTCCAGCACGTTGCGGGCGATCACCGGCAGCATCACGTTCAGCTCGAAGTTGCCGCCCGCCCCGGCCACCGTGACGGTGGTGTCGTTGCCGATCACCTGGGCGGCCACCATCAGCACCACCTCGGGCAGCACCGGGTTCACCTTGCCGGGCATGATCGAGGAACCGGGCTGCAGGTCGGGCAGGTTGAGCTCGCCCAGGCCGGTGCGCGGTCCCGAGCCCATCCAGCGCAGATCGTTCGCGATCTTGGTGAAGCCGACCGCGACGGTGCGCAGCTGCCCGCTCAGCTCGACCAGGCCGTCCCGGGCGCCCTGCGCCTCGAAGTGGTCCCTGGCCTCGGTCAGCGGCAGCCCGGTGGTCCTGGCCACCTCGGCGATCACGGCGGCCGAGAAGCCGGGCGGGGTGTTGATCCCGGTGCCCACCGCCGTACCGCCGAGCGGCAGTTCGGCCACCCGGGGCAGGGTGGCGCGCAGCCGCTCGACCCCGTACCTGACCTGCGCCGCGTAGCCGCCGAACTCCTGGCCGAGGGTGACCGGGGTGGCGTCCATCAGGTGCGTCCGCCCGGATTTCACCACCTCGGCGAACTCGGCCGACTTCCGCTCCAGCGCCGCCGCCAGGTGCTCCAGTGCGGGGATCAGCTCACCCGTCACGGCGGCGGTGGCCGCGATGTGGATCGAGGACGGGAAGACGTCGTTGGAGGACTGGCTCGCGTTCACCTGGTCGTTCGGGTGCACCGGCCGGCCCAGCCGCTCGGCGGCCAGGGTGGCGATCACCTCGTTGGCGTTCATGTTGGACGAGGTGCCAGAACCGGTCTGGAACACGTCCACCGGGAACTGCTCGTCCCACCGCCCCTCGGCCACCTCCTCGGCGGCCGCCGCGATCGCCGCCGCGGTCTCCGCGTCCAGCACGCCCAGCTCGGCGTTCACCCGGGCCGCCGCCGCCTTGATCCGGGCCAGCGCCGCGATGTGCGCCCGCTCCAGCCGCTGGCCCGACACCGGGAAGTTCTGCACCGCCCGCTGGGTCTGCGCCTGCCACTTGGCGGCTGCGGGCACCCGCACCTCGCCCATCGAGTCGTGCTCGATCCGGTACTCCTGCATGACCTTGCACCTCCTGCCTCTGCCAGCCGCGCGGACGCCCCGGGTATTTCCGGTACCGCCTACCGGCCGAGCAGGGTGGCGAAGTCGTAGCCCACGTCCGCGAGGGTCAGCACACTGCCCAGGTCGCTGATGGCGCCCACGGGGATGCTGTGCCCGTCGGCGGACGGGACGGCCTGGGCGGGAGCGACGGCGGCCACCAGCAGCAGGGCGGCGGTGGCGGCGGTTCGGAGCACGGTACGCATGACCGGCCCAACACCCGGGGCAGGTCCGGGGTCACGGCTGTGGAGGCAACGTCACACGTGCTGCCCAGCTCAGCCGAACAGCGCCTCGCGGTCCGAGCCCAGGTGCGTGCGCAGCACGGCCAGTGCGCGCATGCTCTGCGACTTCACCACGGCGGTGCTCACCCCGAGGATCTCGGCGGTCTGCTCCACGCTCTGGTCGTCCCAGTAGCGCAGCAGCACGATGGCCCGGTCGCGCTTGGGCAGCAGCGCCAGCGCGTTCAGCAGGGTGAGCCGCTCGGCCGTCGGGTCGCTCGGGTCCGGCCGGTCCGGCAGCTGGTCGACCGTCAGCTCGCCGCTGCTGCGCAGCCGCTTGTGGTCGAGCAGGGTGTTGAGCAGCACCTTGCGGGCGTAGCTGAACGGGTCGGCGCTCTGGCGGGCGAGCCGGTTCCAGACCACGTACATCTTCGTGAGGGTGCCCTGGGTCAGATCCTGGGCGAGGTGCCAGTCCCGGCACATCAGGTAGGCGGTCTGCCGCAGGCGGGTGACGTTGGCCTCGGCAAAGGCTATGAACTCGGCTTCGGTGCGCACCATCGGGCTCCGGGTCTCGGTGGGGGTCAAGGGGAGAGCCGCGGCCCCGAGAACGGGGCCGCGGCGGTCGGTGGTGGGTTACTGCGCTTCGGGCAGGGCCGGGTACTTCGCGTTGGCGGCCGCGACGAAGGCGGACGGCATGGAGGTGCTGATCAGCGGGCTGCTGGCCAGCGCGACCGCCTGCTCCTGCGTCAGGGCCGGGACCGCGGGCGGGTTCTGACCGTTGGTCCAGTTCAGGCAACTGGAGATGTCGATCGCGACCCCCAGGTTCTGGGGGCGGTGCACGACGATCTGGGTGGTCTGGATGCAGTTGGTCGGGTTGGTCATGACCTCGACCACGTCACCCGCGGGTGAAGTGGAGCAGACGGTGGTGATGCGGTTCTGGGTGCCGGCCACGCAGGCGGGCTGCTCGGGATCGGACTGGAAGGCCATGACGCCGATCCGGCCGACGCCGGCCGACGTGTTCACATAGGCGAAGACCATGGGGTAGCCGAGGCCGTCGACGATCGGGTACTTCGCCTGATTGGCCCGGAAGTTGTCGGCGGTCAGCCCGGCCGGCAGTGACTTCACCACGGCGTCGAGCAGGCTCGCCGCCGTGACCGGGACCAGCGGGTCGGCCGGCGTCGTCGGGGTCGCCGAGGCGGACGGTGATGCGGCGACCGAGGCCGGTGCGGCGGCGGGCCCGAGACCGATGGCCGGGCCGGCCACGGTCGACTGCGCCGGGCCGGCGCCCAGCGACCCGACCAGCACCGCCAGGGCGGCCACGGCGGTCACCGACCCGAAGGCCGCACCGGCGGCGCGCAGACGCCGCTTCCGCCGGCCGCCCTTGGCGGCCTGGCCGACCAGGTCACCCAGGGCCGGGGCGGTGAGGGCGGCCAGTTCGGTGTCGAGCGTGTGGTGGAACTCGTTGGGTCGGAACCCGTCTTCTTCGTTCATTTCGGTTGCTGTCCCTTGTTGGTGCCAACCGCACGCCGGCCATGCGGGCCCGCGCTGCGCGGGCTCTACCCACCAGACGGGTCGGCCCCGGGTTTTGGTCGCAGCCTCCGACGAGCAATTGACGCCGCTTCACCCCGCCCGGTTCCCGGCCGTCGGAACCGACGGTGGATCAGCAGGCAGGCCGCCGCCCCGGCGGCGTACCAGAGCAGGTCGGGCGGGTTGAAGGTGGAGCCGAGCACGATCCGCAGCGCCGGGGGGATCCGGGTGAGCTGGAGGAACTCGACCGCCCAGCTCACCCCGAGCGCGATCCCGGCCACGGCGACGGGCCTGGCCCGGGGAGCGGCGAGCAGCACCAGCAGGTACACCACGGCGGTGTAGAGCGCGTCCCGGAGGACGTCGCCCACCGGCCCGCCGACCACGGCGAATACGCCGAGCCCGGCGGTGACGGTACCCGCGACGAGCAGCAGAATCCGGAAACGCAAAGCCCCACCCCCCGTGCGGCCAGAGCTTCTGAGCGCGTTCAAAAGACTAGCAACCCTGATCCGCCGTCCCGTCGGATGTGGTCGGCGTCTCGCACCTTGCCATGTCCCTGTTGCCTGGATGGTGCGCGATACTCGTGCCACTCTCACCCCGCCCCGAGGAGCGCGACATGGCACGCACCAGCCCCGACCCGGCCGACCTGCTCGCGGTGGGCGAGCTGCTCACCGACGAGGAGCGCCTGATCCGGGACACCGTACGGAAGTTCGCGGACGAGACGATCCGCCCGTACGTGGGGGACTGGTTCGACCGGGGGGTCTTCCCGGCGAAGGAGCTGGCGCCCGAGCTGGGGAAGCTCGGGGTGCTGGGGATGCACCTGGAGGGCTACGGGTGCGCCGGGTCGACCGCCGTCGAGTACGGGGTCGCGTGCATGGAGCTGGAGGCGGCCGACTCCGGGCTGCGCAGCTTCGTCTCGGTGCAGGGCTCGCTCGCCATGCGGTCGATCCACGCCTTCGGCTCGGAGGAGCAGAAGCTGCGCTGGCTCCCGGAGTTGGCGGCCGGCCGGGCGATCGGCTGCTTCGGGCTGACCGAGCCGGACTTCGGCTCCGACCCCGCCAACATGCGCACCCGGGCCCGCCGCCGGGGCACCGACTGGGTGCTGTCCGGCACCAAGATGTGGATCACCAACGGGTCGATCTCGGACGTCGCGGTGATCTGGGCGCAGACCGACGAGGGCCTCCGCGGCTTCCTGGTCGAGCGCGGCACCCCCGGCTTCTCCGCCACCGACGTGCACGGCAAGCTCTCGCTGCGCGCCTCGGTCACCAGCGAGCTGGTGCTGGACGAGGTGGTGCTGCCCGCCGACGCGGTGCTGCCCGGGGTGCGCGGCCTGCGCGGCCCGCTCTCCTCGCTGGGCGAGGCCAGGTACGGCATCCTCTGGGGCACCGTCGGCGCGGCCCGGGACTGCTACACCACCGCGCTGGAGTACGCGAAGACCCGGATCCAGTTCGAACGCCCCATCGCCGCCTTCCAGCTGACGCAGCAGAAGCTGGTGGAGATGATGCTGGAGGTGGAGAAGGCGTACCTGGTCGCCCACCGGATCGGCCGCCTCAAGGACGCCGGGCAGTGCGGCCCGGCCCACATCAGCTTCGGCAAGCTCAACAACGTCCGCGCCGCGATCGAGGTGGCCCGCAGCGCCCGCACCGTCCTGGGCGCCAACGGCATCACGGTCGAGTACCCGGTGCTCCGGCACGCCAACAACCTGGAATCGGTGCTCACCTACGAGGGCACCTCCGAGATCCACACCCTGGTGCTCGGCGAGGCCATCACCGGCGAGTCCGCCTACCGCTGACCGGCGGAAATCCCGTTGGGCGGCCGGGGGACCGGCCACTACGGTGGGCCCTTCGCCGAGCGGCGGCCACCGGCTGCCGACCGCCGGCCTCCGACCGGAGAGGAGCAGGACCATGACCGCGACCACCACGCTGTGGCGCCCCACCGGCCCCGAGGAGCTCGCGCTGGTCGAGGCCGCCGACTGGCGCGCCTGGCCGCCCCGGCTGCCGGACCAGCCGATCTTCTACCCCGTGCTGAACGAGGACTACGCGGTCCGGATCGCCCGGGACTGGAACGTGCCCGCCTCCGGCGTCGGCTACGTGACCCGGTTCGAGGTGGAGACCGACTTCCTGACCCGGTACCCCGTCCGGCAGGCCGGTGGCCGGACCATCCTGGAGCTCTGGGTCCCGGCCGAGGAGCTGGCCGAGTTCAACCGGCACATCGTGGGCCTGATCGAGGTGGTCCGGGAGTTCCGTCCGTAGCGGCCGCCGTCAGACCAGGGGTGGAGGCCGAAGCGGTACTTCGTGCCGACTACGGCTGCCGCACCGTCCGGAAGGATGGATGGGGCGGGTCGGAGTCGAGGACGAGGGGTGCGGCATGGGTGTCGCGGGCAAGGTGGCGGTCGGTGCGCTGACGGGGGCGGCGGTGGTGGCGGCCGGTGCGCTGGTGGTGCTGCCGAAGGCGCAGGACTGGTTCGAGGACCGGCACCAGCAGAGGTCGCACTACGCCTCGGGGGCGGCCGCCAAGCAGGACCGGAGCTCGGTGCCGCGCTGGCTGCCGGACGGGGCGACCAAGGTCGCGTACCTGATGTCGACCACCGGCGGGGACCGGCTGATCAGCGCCACCCTGCCGGACGGCAAGCTGCCGGCGGAGTGCCGGAAGGCGAGCCCGGAGGGCACGGTGCGGCTCCGCGCGGCCTGGTTCCCGGACGACGCGGTGGCCCGGGCGGACGCCCGCTGCGGGCTGTACAACGTGGCGGTGATCGGGGACCGGCTGTACGGGTGGCAGGACGACGTGGTGGTGATCGCGGCCCGCAAGGCCGGTACGACCACGGAGTAGCGGTGGGGGCCGGGTTCCTCGGACGGGGGCGGCTGCGGTAGGACTGGGGCACCCGACCAGCACCCGAGGAGCCCCATGACAGGCCCGACCGCCGAGACCGCCGGCTCGACACCCGCCCGGATCACCACCGAGCAGCCGGCCGGGCAGGCGGGTGAGGAGGCGGCCGACGGTCCCGGGCCGGGGCGGGCCGCCGTGGTGGTGCTGGGCAGCCTGGTCGCGCTCGGACCGCTCACCACCGACCTCTACCTGCCGGCCATCCCGGCGCTCACCGGTGACCTCGGCTCGACCGCGCCCGCCGCCCAGCTGACCCTGACCGGCTCGCTGCTCGGGCTGGCGATCGGTCAGCTGGTGTTCGGTCCGATGAGCGACCGGCTCGGCCGCCGCCGGCCGCTGCTGGCCGGGCTGGTGCTCTACACGCTGTCCACGCTGATCTGCGCGTTCGCCGGGTCGATGCCGGTACTGGTGGGTGGGCGGTTCCTGCAGGGCCTCTCGGGCGCGGCCGGGCTGGTGATCGCCCGGGCGATCGCCCGGGACCGGTTCGGCGGCGTGGCGATGGTCCGCTTCATGGCCTCGCTCGGGCTGATCAGCGGGCTGGCCCCGATCTTCGCCCCGGCGGTCGGCGCCCAGCTGCTCAGGTTCACCGACTGGCGGGGCTCGTTCCTGGCCCTGGTGCTGTTCGGCGCGGTGCTCACCGCCTGGGTGCTGCTCGGGCTGGGCGAGTCGCTGCCGCCGGAGCGGCGGCACGGGGGCGGCTTCAACACCACGCTGCGGGCGATCGGCGGGCTGCTCCGGGACCGGCGGTTCACCGGCTACGTGCTGACCAGCGCGTTCAGCTTCGGGGCGCTGTTCGCGTACGTGGGCGGGTCCTCGGTGGTGCTGCAGAGCGAGTACCAGATCACCCCGCAGACCTACAGCCTGATCTTCGCGGTCAACTCCCTTGCCGTGGTGGGGTTCAGCCAGCTGAACGGGCGGGTGCTGGTGCAGCGGCTGCCGATGAACCGGCTGATGCCGATCGGGCTGGCCGCCGCGCTGCTGGCCGGCCTGGCGCTGATCCTGTTCAGCACGGTCTGGCACCCCGGCCTGGCCGGGGTGTGGCCCGCGCTCTTCCTGCTGATGGCCGGGATGGGCCTGGTGCTGCCGAACTCCTCGGCCCAGGCGCTGACCATGGCCCCGCACGCGGCGGGGTCCGCCTCGGCGCTGATCGGTGTCAGCACCTTCGCCTGCGGCGCGCTGGTGGCTCCGCTCAGCAGCCTCGGCGGCCGGCCCTCGGTCCTGCTGCTCGGCATCGTGGTCGCGGTCTGCGGGGCGGTCGCGCTGCTCACCTTCGCACTGCTCTGCCGCCCCTGGGCGAAGAACTGACGACCGGTCAGCGCTCCGGCACCGGGTCGGTGCCACCTCGGGTGCCCGGGCGGCAGCGCAGCAGCCGGCCTGCGGTGAGCCGGGCGCCGCGGACCGCGCCGTGCCGGTGCAGCGCCTGCACGGCGTAGGTGGAGCAGGACGGGGTGTAGGGGCAGCAGGCCCGCCGGGTCGGGCTGATCCGGGCGCGGTAGTGGTGGACGGCGCCGTACAGCGCGGCCGCCGTCCGCCCGGCGGGGACCGGTGCGGCCGGGTCCGCCCCGGCCCGCCGCCCGCCCACGGCGAACCGCACGGCCGAGGTCAGCACCACCGGGATCAGCGCGATCAGACAGGGGTCGCCGCAGCCGTCGCCCAGGCAGTCGCAGAAGTCGCAGTCGTTCTTCGACCGCTGCGCCTTCCAGCGGCTGTACGCCCGGCGGCGCTCCCGCCTGGCCCGGCGCTCCTGCTCGGGCAGCCACCACCAGGAGCGGCGCCACTCGCGCGGCGGCGGCGGGTCCACGGGACGGCTGAGGTGCGGTTGCACGGTGTCTCCCCCCGAAGGCAGCCGACCCGGACGTCGGCAGCGGTAGCGTACCGGTGGCGGAGCGTGCCGGTGGAGGTGAGCCCGGCCACAGTGGTTTCGAAGGTGCGGGGCGGCGGTGTGGGCGGGTTCCTCGGTGTTCAGGCGGCTGGGGGTCGAAGGTGAAGGCGGGACTACGATCCGGCGTCGTAGCCGGCGCCCTTGTGGGCCGGTAGGGGACGCGTCAACACTGGTGGAGTCGCAAGGCGCTCCCGCCTGTCGCACCGGCCACCACGCGGTCGGACCGGTCCGGGGGAGCGCGCCGCCAGGCGCCCGCAGCAGCAGGGGCGCTCACGGCCGGTGGTGCGGCTGTCCCTGGTCACGGCGCTCAGCCGACCGGGCAGCGGTGCGCCCCGAGCCGGTCCACACGATTGAGGTCGTCCTCTTCATGCGTAGTTCCCTCCTTGCCGTGATGCGCCGCCGCACCACCCTCGTGGTGGCCTCCGCCGGTCTGGCGACCGCCTGCGCCGCCTCGGCGGTCGCGGTGGCGCTGCCCGAGGAGAACGCCGTCGCCGCCCCGGTCGCGGTCGCCGCGAGCAACCCGGCCCCGGCCGTCGAGCAGCCCCAGCCCGAGGCGGCCCAGGCCCCGGCCGCCGCGCAGCCCGAGGCGGCCCCGGCCCAGGCCCCGGCCGAGCAGCCGAAGCCGCAGGAGAACCCGGCCGCGGCCTCCCGCTCCGAGCAGCGCTCCGAGCTTTCCGCCGCCACCGTCGGCACCAGCCCGAGCGCGGTCAAGGAGCTGGCCCGGAGCATCGTCCCGGCCGGTCAGTACGCCGCGTTCAGCAACATCATCAGCCACGAGAGCGGCTGGAACATCAAGGCCACCAACGCCTCCTCCGGCGCGTACGGGCTGGCCCAGGCGCTGCCCGGCGGCAAGATGGCCTCGGCTGGTGCCGACTGGCGCACCAACCCGGCCACCCAGATCAGCTGGGCGCTCGGCTACATGAACGAGCGCTACGGCAGCCCGAACGCCGCCTGGTCGTTCTGGCAGACCCACCACTGGTACTGAGCAGCACCCCAGGACCACAGCACGGCCGCGGCCCGCACCCGGAGAACCGGATGCGGGCCGCGGCCGTGCCGAAGACCGGACGGTGCGTCAGATCAGGCCGTTGGCCTTCAGCCACTCCTTGGCGACCGCCGACGGGTCGGTCTTGTCGACCGCCACCTTCTTCATCAGCTCGGCCAGGCCGGCCGTGTCCAGCTTGGCGGAGACCTTGTTCAGGACCTCGGTGCCGGTGGCGTCCACGCCCGCCTTGTTCACCAGCGGGGTGACGTTCTGGGTGCTGAAGACGTTCTTCGGGTCGGTCAGCGGGACCAGCTTGAGCGTGACGATCTTCGGGTCGGTGGTGAAGACGTTGCCGACCTGGATGCTGCCGTCCTTGATGGCGTTCGCGGTGGTCTCGCCGGTCGGCTTCCACTCCTTGAAGGTCAGGCCGTAGGCGTCCTTCAGCAGCGGCTCGCTGCGGTTCTTGAACTCCGGCGGGCCACCGATCACCAGCTCGGCGGACTTGCCGGCCAGGTCGGCGATGCTCTTCAGGTTGTACTTGGCGGCGGTCTCCGGAGTGACCGTCAGCGAGTCGTTGTCCTGGGCGGCGGAGGAGTCCAGCAGTGCCAGCTCGGTCGGGAGCTTGGTGACGAGCGCGGCGTTGACCGCCTCGGTGCCGCCGGTCAGCGCCGGGTTCTTGGCGTCGAGGTAGGTCAGCAGCGCGCCGTTGTACTCCGGCAGCACGGTCAGCGCACCGCTCTTGAGCTGCCCGTAGAGCACCTCGCGGCTGCCGATGTTGAACTTCTCCTCGACCTTGACGCCCTTGGCCTTGAGGGCCTGCGAGTAGATCGAGGCGAGCAGCTCGTTCTCGGGGAAGTTGGCCGAGCCGATCACCACGGTCTTGCCGGAGCCCGCGGCGGCGGAGGGGGCCGCCAGCGGGTCGCCGCCGCCGGAGGAGCTGCACGCCGCGGCACCCAGCAGGAGGGCGGCGGCCGTGGCGGTTCTGAGCAGACGGGTGGTCATGAAGGTTCCTTAGTGGTCGGTGTGGAGCGGTCGGGGACGTGCAGTGGTCAGTGGGCGGTGCGTCCTGGCCGGACGCCGGGTGGCAGCGCGTACCGGATCAGCCCCGCGAACAGCAGCTGGGTGAGCAGCGCGAGCAGCACCACGAGCACCGCCCCGCCGGCCACCGACGGGAAGTCGCGCAGGGCCAGGCCGTCGATCACGTAGCGGCCGAGGCCGCCGAGACCGACGTACGCGGCCACCGTGGCGGTGGCGATCACCTGGATGGTGGCGCTGCGCAGCCCGGCCAGCAGGGTGGGCAGTGCGGCGGGCAGGCAGACCTGGAACAGCACCCGAGGATGGGTCAGGCCGATGCCCCGGGCGGCGTCCCGCAGGTCGGGGTCGGTACCCCGGACCCCCTCCACCGCGCCCGCCAGCAGCGGCGGGATCGCCAGCACCACCAGCGGGACCAGGACGGCGCTCTCGCCGACGCCGGCCAGCAGCACCACCAGGGTGACCAGCCCGAGCGTGGGCAGCGCCCGCGCGGTGCCGGTCAGGACGGTGACCACGGCGGCACCCCGGCCGGTGTAGCCGAGCAGCAGCCCGGCCGGTACGGCCAGCAGGCCCGCGTACAGCAGGGCCTCGCCGGTGAAGGCGAGGTGCTCGGCCAGGCGGTGCGCGATCGCGTCCGGCCCGGTCTGCCGGGCGGGGGCGGTGAAGAAGGTGTGCAGCCAGTCGATCCAGTTCACCGGACGCCCCCCTGCTCCCGGACCGCCCACGGCGCGAGCACCCGGCGGGCGGCCACCAGGCTCAGGTCGACCAGCAGCGCGAGCGTCACGATCAGCACGATCCCGGCCAGGATCGGCGTGGTGTAGGTGAGTTGGAACCCGTTGATGAACAGGTACCCGAGCGCGCCCCGGCCGATCAGCGCGCCGACCGCCGCCATCGAGATGCTGGAGACCGCGGCCACCCGCAGCCCGGCCACCAGGTAGGGCACCGCGGCCGGGAGTTCGACGGCGGCCAGCCGGCGCCAGGGGCCGTAGCCGAGTGCGACGGCGGCCTGCCGGACCGGCTCCGGGGTGGACCGGATGCCCTCCACCACGGTGGGCAGCAGCAGCGCCAGCGCGTAGAAGGTGAGCGGGATCATCACGGTGCCCAGGCTGCCCAGCCCGGTGTAGGGCACCAGCAGCATGAACAGCGCCAGCGCGGGCATCGCGTACAGCGTGTTGAAGACCACCGCGAGGGGTTGGTACAGGCGCGGGAAACGCGCGCCGACCAGCCCGAGCGGCAGCGCCAGCAGCAGGCCGATCAGCACCGGGACCAGGGACAGCACCGCGTGGTCCCGGGCGAGTCCGCCCAGGTAGCCGAGGTGGTCGTGGATCCAGTCCCAGCGGACCAGCGGTTCGTCGTCAGGCACCTTCGGCCACCCGGTGCTGCTCGATCGGGGCCGGGTGCGGCTCGGTCAGCGCCGCCAGCACGGTGGCCCGGTCGGCGGTGCCGACGGCCAGGCCCTGGGCGTCCAGCACCACGGCCGCGCCCGCCGGGGAGAGCACGGCGGCGTCCAGCGCGGTCCGCAGGGTGTCCTGCTCCGGCCTGAACCCCGGTGCGGGGCGGGCGGGTCGGTCCGGGTGCCGCCACTCGGCCGGGCGGCCCGCCGGGTCGAGCGCCAGCTGCCAGCCGTGGTACCCGGTGCCCTCGGCCAGCGGCCGGACCGCGATGCCGACGGCCGGGCGCAGGCCCAGACCGCGCAGGCCGCGGTCCCGGCCCAGGAAGCCGGCCACGCCCTCGTCCGCCGGTGCGGTCAGCAGGGTGTGCGGGTCGGCGTGCTGGGCGATCCGGCCGTGCTCGCGGAGCACCACCACCTGGTCGCCGAGCCGGACCGCCTCCTCGATGTCGTGCGTGACGAACAGCACGGTCTTGTTCAACTCGCCCTGGAGTCTGAGCAGTTCCTCCTGGAGGCCGCCGCGGACCACCGGGTCGACCGCGCTGAACGGCTCGTCCATCAGCAGCACCGGCGGGTCCGCCGCCAGCGCCCGGGCGACCCCGACCCGCTGCTGCTGTCCGCCGGACAGCTGGAACGGGTAGCGCTTCGCGGTCTCCGGTCCGAGGCCGACCAGTTCCAGCAGCTCGGCGGCCCTGGCCCGGGCCCGCTTCTTGTCCCAACCGAGCAGGTACGGCACGGTGGCGATGTTGTCGATCACCCGTCGGTGCGGGAAGAGCCCGGCCTGCTGGATCACGTAGCCGATGCCCCGGCGGAGCTTGGCCGCGTCCAGCTCGGCGACGTCGGTGCCGTCCAGCAGCACCCGCCCGCCGGTCGGCTCGACCATCCGGTTGACCATCCGCAGCAGGGTGGTCTTGCCGCATCCGGACGGGCCGACCAGCACGGTTATTCGACCGGCGGGCACCTCCAGGTCCAGCCCTTCGACGGCAACGGTGCCGTCGGGGTGGCGCTTGGCTGCGCCGTCGAATCTGATCACGTCAGGGTCCTCGGTCGGGTGGTGCTCCGGGCGCCGGTGGCGTCCGGTGCCGCTGGGTCGGGCGGTCGGTCGGTCGGTCGGTGCGGATCTTGGCGACGTTATGGCCTGCCCGGGTCAGGATGGCGGCAAACGTCAATGATCTGTCGGATCTTCACCGATCCTGTCACTTCGGGTCAGTTCCACCTCGTCGTAGGACGGTTGGCCGCCCGGCCGGGTGGGCAGGCCGGCCGCCGCCCAGGCCACGAAGCCGCCGTCCAGGTCGGTGGCGAGCGGCAGCCCGATCTCGCGCAGGGCGGCCGCCGCCAGGCTGGAGGCGTAGCCGCCGGAGCAGACCACGATCACCGCCAGGTCGGGACCGGTGGCCTGCGGGATGCGGTGACTGCCCGTCGGGTCCAGCCGCCACTCCAGCACGTTCCGCTCGATCAGCAGCGCACCGGGGATCTCGCCCTCCCTGGCCCGCTGCCCGACCGGCCGGATGTCCACCAGCAGCGCGCCCTCGGCCGCCGCGTCGTACGCCTCCGCCGGGCCCGGCCGGTGCACGCCCTCGCGGGACCGCTCCACCAGTGCGTCGATGCCGCTCATGCCCACTGCTCCGCTCGCTCCGAGGCGGTCTGCACCAGACCGCCGGCCCGCAGTTCGTACCTGGCCATCTCGCTCAGCGGCGGCGAGTACGCATGGATGGTGACCGCCGGTCCGGTGGTGGTGTTCCGCACGTCGTGCAGGTACTCGGGGCCGAAGGAGCGTACCGCTCCCGGTGCCAACCGCCGTACCAGCAGCCCGTGTTCGGGCCCGCCGAGGGAGAGCTCCTCCAACTCGCCGAGGACCACCGTGAAGGCGCCCCTGGAGTCGCCGTGGTCGTGGAACCCGGTCGACTGGTCGGGCAGCCAGCTGATCAGCCAGACCTCGTGATCCTCGGTCAGGCTCAGCCGCTCGTACCAGCGTTCGTCGGCGGAGAGCCGGACCCGGGGCAGCCAGTCCCCGGGGCGGGCGGCCACCTCCTGGACGATCTCCCGCAGCGCGGCGGGGGAGAGCGGGGCGGGTGCGGTGGACAGGCGGATGTCCAGATCAAGGCTCATGACGGGTCCTCGGGGTGTCCGAAGCGGACCGGCAGCCGTGCGGCAGCACGGTGACGGTCGAGCGGGAGGGAAGCCAGACGGGTGGAGCGGAGCCGGTGCGGCGGCTCAGGCCCTGGCAGACGTCACAGGGAACGAGGTGGAACCGTCAGCAGGCACACATGTCGCTCGCCTGGCGTCGCAGATCGACGTGCAGGCGGCAGACGAGGGTGGTGCCGGTGTCCATGGGGTGATCCTGACGCCGTGGGGCGGCTGCGTCAAGCTCGTCCCAGCAGGTGGTCGCCCACCCGGCGGAGTGCAACCGGGTGGGCGGGGTGCCGCGTCCTGCTCCGCAGAGACCGTTCACGCATGGGCGGGCGAGGGGAAGGGCAGGAACAGCACCATGGGTATCCTCAGCTGGATCATCCTCGGCCTGGTCGCCGGGGGAATCGCCAAGTTCATCCTGCCGGGCCGCGACCCGGGCGGCCTGATCGTCACCACCCTGATCGGCATCGCGGGCTCCTTCGTCGGCGGCTGGCTCTCCTCGTCACTCCTCGACCGCCCGGTGACCACCAGCTTCTACGACCCCGCCACCTGGATCGCCTCGATCGCGGGCGCCTTCGTCCTGCTGGTCGGCTACCGCATCGTCTTCGGCAA
Organism: Kitasatospora sp. NBC_00070; assembly: GCF_045041205.1. NCBI lineage: Bacteria > Bacillati > Actinomycetota > Actinomycetes > Kitasatosporales > Streptomycetaceae > Kitasatospora > Kitasatospora sp. NBC_00070. The sequence goes on from NZ_CP108247.1 coordinate 6,085,112, forward strand.
CTCCCGGGACTGATCCGGCAGTTCCTCCACCGCCCGCCACCACCCGGCCGGCGCCCGGGCCGTCCGGGTCAGGCCGTGGTGCCGAGGCCGGTCAGCAGGAGGGTCCAGAGGGCCTCGAAGTCGGCCTGGCTGCGCGGGTCGGACCACTCGGCGGCGTGGGCCGGGTCGTGGAAGTGGGCGGTGGCCTGGAAGACGGCGCGGGCGGTGGTCGCGGTGTCGGTGGTGCGGAACTCGCCCTGGCGGACGCCGTCGTCGAGGATGGCGGCGATCTGGGTGGTGAGGGTGGCGACGTGGGCCTCGACGGTGCTGGAGAGTTCGCCGACCAGGGTGAGGTAGGTGGCGAACAGCTCCGGGTCGTCCAGGGCCTTCCGGCGCTTGGCCGCGAACAGGGTGGCCAGCCAGCGGTGCAGCCGCTCGGGGGCCGGGCCCGGCCGGCTGCTGATCGCGGCCAGTTCGTGGTGCGCCTGGTCCAGCCAGCGCTGGGTGACGGCCTCGCGGAGCGCCGCCTTGCTGGGGAAGTGCCGGTAGACGCTGCCGTGGCTGACGCCGAGGGCGCGGGCGATGTCCACCACCGTGGCCTTGGCGGGCCCGAACCGCCGCAGCACGTCCTCGGCGGCGCTGAGGATCTGCTCGGAGGTCAGGGCACTCTCGCTGGTCACGGTCTTTCCTCCGGTTCGGGCCGACCGCCGGGCCGACGGCGGGTCAGTGCTCGCTGTCGAGGTGGGCCATCTGAGCCGCAGCGTACCTGTCCCCGGCGGCCGCCCCGGCCGGGACGGCGGCCTCGATCGCGGCCAGCTCGCCCTCGGTGAGCTGCACGTCCAGGGCGCCGAGCGCCTCGGCCAGCCGCTCCCGGCGGCGGGCGCCGACCAGCGGCACGATGTCCGAGCCGCGCGAGGCGACCCAGGCGATGGCGACCTGGGCGACACTGGCGCCCCGGCCCTCGGCGATCGCCCGCAGGGCCTCCACCAGGCTCAGGTTGTGGGTGAGGTTCTCGCCCTGGAAGCGCGGGCTGAAGCCCCGGAAGTCGGTGGCCGCGATCTCCCGGTCGCGCTGCCAGTGGCCGCTCAGCAGACCGCGCGAGAGCACCCCGTACGCGGTCACGCCGATTCCCAACTCGCGCGCGGTGGGCAGGATTTCGGCCTCGATGCCACGGGAGATCAGCGAGTACTCGATCTGCAGGTCGCTGATCGGGTGCACGGCGGCGGCCCGGCGCAGGGTGTCGGCGCCGACCTCGGAGAGGCCGATGTGCCGGACGTACCCGGCCTTGACCAGGTCGGCGATCGCGCCGACGGTCTCCTCGACCGGCACGTTCGGGTCGAGCCGGGCCGGGCGGTAGACGTCGATGTGGTCGGTGCGCAGCCGGCGCAGCGTGTACGCGAGGGCGGTCTTGGTGGCGGCCGGGCTGGTGTCGTAGCCGAGCCAGCTGCCGTCCGGGCCGCGCTGGGCACCGAACTTGACGCTGATCTGCACCGACTCGCGGTCGCGACCACGCAGCGCGTCGTGCAGCAGCAGCTCGTTGTGGCCCATTCCGTAGAAGTCGCCGGTGTCCAGCAGGGTGACGCCGGCGTCCAGCGCCGCATGGACGGTGGCGATCGACTCGGCCTCGTCGGCCGGGCCGTACAGGTCGGACATGCCCATCAGGCCGAGGCCGAGCGCGGAGGTCTCCGGGCCGGTGCTGCCGAGGCGGGTGCGGGCGGGGGTGGTGTTCACGGGGAGGCTCCTGAGGGAAGGGTGGGGCGGTGCCTCAACTATGGCATGTGTGATGACAGATTTCAATATCTGTCATTCGTGACCGCCGCAGGCCCCGCTCCGGTCGCAGTACGGCTGCTCCGCGCTGCTCCCGCAGCCGCACAGCATCGCCCTGGTGCTCTCCCGCCCCTCGATCGACAGCTCGCCCCGGACCAGCAGCCGCCCGTCCGCCGTCCGCCGCACCGTGGTCGGCCGCTCCGGCTGCTCCGGCCCGCCCACCGCCAGCCGGTAAGTCAGCGCCCCGGTCGGGCAGCGCCGGATCACCTCGGCGACCAGCTCGGGCGCGGCCGCCCCCGGGTGCACCCAGGGCCGCCGCCCGGTGTCGAACACCTCGGGCAGTCCGCGCACGCACTCCGCGGCGTGCCGGCAGACCGTCGCGTCGAAGCCGACCGTCACGCCGTCGGCCGGGTACTCCCGGACGCCGCCCATCAGTCGCTCACCCGGCTCTGGTTCTCGTACGCCAGATCCGCGTACTCGGGGTGCCGGATCATCCACGCCTTGATGAACGGGCAGGTGGCCAGCACCGGCAGCCCGCGCTTCCGGGCGTCGTCCAGGGCCGCCCTGGCCAGCGCGCCGCCGATGCCCCGGCCCTCGAAGGCCGGGTCCACCACGGTGTGCGGGTAGACCACCAGCTTCCCGCTCCGGATGTACTCGGCGAAGCCCGCGAGCGCCCCGTCGATCCGGGCCTCGAAGCGGTCGGCCGCCTCGACGTCCTCGACCTCGACGCTCTCGGTCCCGATCGTTCCTGACATTGTCGACTCCTTGCCGCCGGACGGATCCGGGCCGGACGAACCGGTGGACAAACGCGGACGAACCCACCGTACGTCCGCCCGGGCCGATCGAGCGGGCGCCGGCCGCGGAACTGGTACCAAAGGCTGACCGGCCGTCACCCATCAGGCGTGCTTCCGGGTGGTGGCACGCGATTCGGAGCGCATGGAAGCGTCCGGAGGTCCATCGTGGAGGTGAGCGCGGCCCGGGAGACCCGAGCCGGGAGCGCCCAGAGCGGCGGCTGCCTCCCGCCGGTCACCGATGCTTGGATCACCGGGCCACCTCGCAGGGGAACGAGCGAATCTTCTAGGCTCACCTCGCGGCTTCCCCCGTGCCGGTGCCCGTCCGCACCGGCGCGCGGGAGTCGCCGTCCCAGGTGCCCCGGGCCGAGCCGGGGTCACCGGACCGAGCGAGGAGGACGCAGTGTTGCCCAGCCCGAGGTCGCTCCACCAGCCGTTGCCCGACGACGTACGCCGTCGCACCGACGATGCCGTCGCGCCGCCGTCCCGCCCGGCCGGGCCGCCGGCCCCGCTCGCGCTGGCCGCGCTGAATACCGGCAGCGGCCGGGGAGGCGCCCGATGAGTCCCCAGTCGGCCGCCGCACCCGCCGGTCATACCGAGGCCGTCGGCCGCACCCCCGCCGCCCGCCCGCCCGCTGTCGGGATCGCGTTCGCGGACACCGACGCGCTGCCGGGGCTGCCGGCCACCCTGCGCTCCAAGGCCCGTACCCTGCGCGACGCCGTCCGCAGCCGCTGCGCCGACCTGGCCCGGATCGAGTCGCCGACCGGTGAAAGTGCCCGACTCAACGCGCTGGCCGAGGAGTTGGGCGCGGGCTACGCCGCCACCGGCGCCCGGGTCCGCCGGGTGCCGAACGAGGCCGGTGACCACCTGGTGCTGGACTGGCCGGGGCGGGACGAGAGCCTGGCGCCGCTGCTGGTGGTCGGTCACCACGACACGGTCTGGCCGGTCGGCACCCTGGCGGACTGGCCGGTGGAGGAGCGCGACGGTGCGCTGAGCGGCCCCGGCGTGCTGGACATGAAGGCCGGTCTCGCGCTGGTCGAGGGCGCGTTCGCGCTGCTCGCCGACCTCGGGCAGCGGCCGCACCGGCCGGTCCGGCTGGTGGTGGTGGCGGACGAGGAGCTGGGCAGCCCCGACGGCCGCAAGCTGGTGGAGCGTCAGCTGGCCGGGGCGGCCGCCGTGCTCGGCCTGGAGCCGCCGCACCCCGACGGCAGCCTGAAGACCGCCCGGCGGGGCAGCAGCCGGGTCCGGCTCACCGTCACCGGCCGGGAGGCGCACGCGGGCAACGACGCCGCGCTGGGCATCTCGGCGGTGGACGAACTGGTCGACCAGCTGCTGCTGGTGCGCGGTCTGGTGAACCAGCCCGGCACCGAGCTGAACGCCGGCCGGATCACCGGCGGCACCCGGGCCAATGTGGTCGCGGGCCGGGCCGAGGCCGAGCTCGGTCTCCGGTTCTCCACCCCCGAGGCGCAGCGCCGCACGCTGGACAACCTGGCCCACCTGACCGCGCTGCGGCCCGGCGCCAAGGTCCGGGCCGAGGTGCTCTCCAGCCGCCCCACCTGGCCGGTGCGCCCGGCCAACCCGCTGCTCCGGCACGTCCGCTCGCTGGCGGCCGCCCTCGGCCAGAACCTCGACGGCGCCCCGGCCGGCGGTGCGGGCGACACCAACATCGCCGGCGCCCGGGGCCTCCCCACCCTGGACGGCCTCGGCGCGGTCGGCGCCGGACCGCACGCCCGTCACGAGCACATCCGCACCGACCAACTGGCACCCCGGATAGCCCTGTTGGCCGCCCTGCTGGCCGTCCCGCTGCCGCGCCTGCGCGAGCGGACGTAGTTCCACCACCCCGAGGGCCGGCGCCGGTGCACCCACCGGACCCGGCCCTCCGGTGCGTCCGGGGCCGGTCACAGGTCCGCTCTTGTCAGGGGTGAGGTACCGGCTACACAATGGTACCGACCGAACGGTCAGTCGGGAGGCGAGTACGGTGACGGTGTCCGAAGCGGTGGAGGCCCTGGAGGGTCGGTTCGACGCGGTGGTGGCGGCCGAGCAGCGGGTGGAGCCGCGGGACTGGATGCCCGAGGCGTACCGGGCCACGCTGGTGCGGCAGATCGCCCAGCACGCGCACTCCGAGATCATCGGGATGCAGCCGGAGGGGGCCTGGCTGACCAGGGCGCCCTCGCTGCGGCGGAAGGCGATCCTGCTGGCCAAGGCGCAGGACGAGGCGGGCCACGGGCTGTACCTGTACGCGGCCGCCGAGACCCTCGGGGTGGACCGGGCCGAGCTGACCGAGAAGCTGATCTCGGGGCGGCAGAAGTACTCCTCGATCTTCAACTACCCGACGCTGAGCTTCGCCGACGTCGGTGTGATCGGCTGGCTGGTGGACGGCGCGGCGATCTGCAACCAGGTGCCGCTCTGCCGCTGCTCGTACGGGCCGTACGCGCGGGCGATGGTGCGGGTCTGCAAGGAGGAGTCGTTCCACCAGCGGCAGGGCTTCGAGCTGCTGATGACGATGATGCGCGGCACCGAGGCCCAGCGTGCGATGGTGCAGGACGCGGTGGACCGCTGGTGGTGGCCGTCGCTGATGATGTTCGGTCCGCCGGACGGCGACTCGCCGAACACGGCGCAGTCGATGGCCTGGCGGATCAAGCGGCACACCAACGACGAGCTGCGACAGCGATTTGTCGACATGACGGTCCCGCAGGCGCAGCACCTCGGCGTCACCCTCCCCGACCCGGCGCTGGCCTGGGACGAGCAGCGCGGCAGCTGGACCTTCGGCGAGCCGGACTGGTCCGAGCTCCAGCAGGTGATCAAGGGTCAGGGCCCGTGCAACGCCGAGCGGATCGAGCGCCGCCGGGCCGCGCACGAGGACGGCGCCTGGGTGCGTGAGGCCGCCCTGGCCCATGCGGAGAAGCAGAAGGAGCGCAACCGATGAGCAAGGCCGACTGGCCGCTGTACGAGGTCTTCGTCCGCCCCCGGCGCGGGCTGAACCACGTGCACGTGGGCTCGCTGCACGCCGCCGACGACCGGATGGCGCTGCTCGCCGCCCGCGACCTCTACACCCGGCGGAACGAGGGCGTCAGCCTCTGGGTGGTCCCGTCCGCCGCGATCACCGCCTCCACCCCCGACGAGCAGGACCCGTTCTTCGCCCCCAGCGGGGACAAGGTCTACCGGCACCCGACCTTCTACGACATCCCCGAGGATGTCCCGCACATCTGACGGGGGAGCACCTCTCATGAGCGACGACCACGTGTACCTGTCCCTCGCCGAGGCCGACCACGGCCCGGAGGGCGAGGCCCGCTGGGCGTACGGCACCGGGTTCGCCGACCCGCTGCTCGGCGTGGACCGGGCGGTCCCGGACGGGGTGGACGCGGCCGACCTGGCGGCGTACTGCCTGATGCTCGGCGACGACGCGCTGATCCTGGCGCAGCGGCTGATCGAGTGGTGCACCCGGGCCCCCGAGCTGGAGGAGGAGGTGGCACTCGCCAACCTCGGCCTCGACCTGCTCGGCCAGGCCCGGCAGCTGCTCACCCGCTCCGGTCAGCTGGACGGCACCGAGCGCACCGAGGACGACCTGGCGTACTGGCGCGAGGCGCACGAGTTCCGCAACGTCCGGCTGGCCGAGGTGCCGAACGGCGACTTCGGGCACACGGTGGCCCGGCTGCTGCTGTTCGCCACCGCCCGGCACGCGCTGTACCGGCGGCTGAGCACGCACGCCGACCCGGTGCTGGCGGCGGTCGCGGCCCGGGGCGTCAAGGAGCTGGCCTACCACCGCGAGTACGCCGCCGCCTGGACACTGCGGCTCGGTGACGGCACGGCGTACTCCGCCGGGCGGATGCAGGCCGGGCTCGACGCGGTCTGGCCGCTGCTGGACGAGCTGTTCACGGCCGATCCGGTCGAGCTGCGGCTCGGCGTCGACCCGGCTGGGCTGCGCGAACCGGTGCTGGCCGAGCTGGCCGAGGTGGTCACCGGGGCCGGGCTGACGGTGCCGACCGCGGCCCCGATGGCCCGGGTCGGCGGCCGGGCCGGCCGGCAAGGCGTGCACACCGAGGCGCTCGGCCTGCTGCTGGCCGAGCTCCAGGTGGTGGCCAGGGCGCACCCGGGGGCGTCGTGGTGACCACCGCGCCGTCCGCCTGGGAGGTGGCCGCGGCCGTCCCCGACCCCGAGCTGCCGATGCTCACGCTGGCCGAGCTCGGGGTGCTGGCCGAGGTGGCGGAGGACGGCCCGGCCGTCACCGCCTGGCTCACCCCGACCTACTCCGGCTGCCCGGCGGTGGCCGAGATGGCCGCCGACGTGGCGGGCCGGCTGCGGGCGGCCGGCTGGGCCCAGGTGGAGATCCGGCTCCGGCTGGACCCGCCGTGGAGCACCGACCTGATCACCGAGACGGGCCGGGCCAAGCTGGCGGCGGCGGGGATCGCCCCGCCGGTGCACACCGGCCTGCTGACGCTGGGTCGGACGCGGCTCGCGGTGCCCTGCCCGCAGTGCGGCAGCCAGGACACCGAGGAGCTGTCCCGGTTCGGCTCCACCTCCTGCAAGGCGCTCTGGCGCTGCCGCGACTGCCGGGAGCCCTTCGAACGGATCAAGGAGATCTAGTGACCACCACGACCTCCCGTCGGCTCTCCTTCCAGGAGCTGCGGATCGCCGCGCTGGAGCCGCTCTGCGAGGACGCCGTCGCGGTCACCTTCGAGGTGCCGGCCGAGCACGCCGACGCGTACGGCTTCCGGCCCGGGCAGACCCTGACGCTGCGTCGGATCGTCGACGGCGTGGACGAGCGCCGCTCGTACTCGATCTGCGCGCCGGCCGGCGGGCCGCTCCGGATCGCGGTCCGGGAGGTGCCGGGCGGGCTGTTCTCCCGGTGGCTGGTCCGGGAGGCCCGGGTCGGCGACACCATGGAGGTCATGCCGCCGGTCGGGCTGTTCACCCCGGATCTGACGGTGCCCGGCACGCACGTGCTGCTGGCGGCCGGGTCCGGGATCACGCCGATGCTCTCGATCGCCGCCTCGGTGCTGGCCGACGGCGAGTCGGAGGTGGTGCTGGTGTACGGGAACCGGAGCAGCGACACGGTGATGTTCGCCGACGAGCTGGCCGACCTGAAGGACACCCACCTCGACCGCTTCCAGCTGTTGCACGTGCTCTCCCGGGAGAGCAGGGACGCCGAGCTGCTCAGCGGCCGGCTGGACGCCGACCGGGTGCGCGCGCTGTTCGGCGCGCTGCTGGACGTGCCCGAGGTGGACCACTGGTGGCTGTGCGGCCCGTACGGCATGGTGCTCGGGGCCAAGGAGCTGCTGGCCGAGCTGGGCGTGCCCGCCGACCGGGTGCACCAGGAGCTGTTCCACGCCGAGGACGAGCCGGTGGCCGAGCGCGCGCCCGAGCAGGTGGACGGCGAGCGCTCCGAGGTCACGGTGGTGCTGGACGGCCGCTCCGGCACCCTCGCCCTGCCGCGCGACCGGTCGATCCTGGACGGCGCCCAGCGCGCCCGCCCCGACCTGCCGTTCGCCTGCAAGGGCGGGGTCTGCGGCACCTGCCGGGCGCTGGTCACCGAGGGCGAGGTGAGCATGCGGCGGAACTTCGCCCTGGAGGAGAAGGAGCTCGCCGCGGGCTATGTGCTGACCTGTCAGGCGCGGCCGGTCTCGGACCAGGTCACCGTCGACTACGACCGTTAGACCGGCACCGGGGCGCCGAGCAGCTTGACGATCCCGTTGGCGGCGGAGCGCCCCGCCCGGTTGGCGCCGATGGTGGAGGCGGACGGGCCGTAGCCGACCAGGTGGACGCGCGGGTCGTCGACGGCGCGGGTGCCGTCGAGGCGGATGCCGCCGCCGTTGGTACGCAGGCCGAGCGGGGCCAGGTGGCCGACCTCGGGGCGGAAGCCGGTGGCCCAGACGATCGCGTCCACCGCCAGCTCGGTGTCGCCCCAGGCGACGCCGTGCTCCGTCAGCCGGTCGAACATCGGCCGGCGGTGCAGCGCGCCGAGCTGCTCGGCCCGGCGGTAGGCGACCGAGGGGCCGAGGCCGGTGACGCTGACCACGCTGCGCACCGGCAGCCCCTCGCGGACCCGCTGCTCGACCATGGCGACCGCCGCCCGGCCGGACTCCTCGGTGAACGGACCGTCCCGGTAGACGGGTTCACGCCGGGTCACCCAGACCGTCTCGGCCACCGCCGCGACCTCGGACAGCACCTGGATCGCCGAGGCGCCGCCGCCGACCACCAGCACCCGCTGCCCGGCGAACTCCGCCGGCCCCCGGTAGTCCGCGTAGTGCAGCTGACGGCCCGTGAACCGGCCCGGGTAGTACGGCAGGAACGGCCTGGTCCAGGTGCCGGTCGCGTTGACCAGCGCCCGGGCCGACCAGTCGCCCGCGTCGGTGGCGACCAGCAGCCGCCCGTCGGGGCGGGAGCTGACGGACCGTACCCGGACCGGCCGGACCACGGGCAGCGCGTGCTTCGCCTCGTACGCGGCGAAGTACCCGGGCACCACCTCGCGGGCCGGGGCGGCCGGGTCGGGCGGCGGGAGCTCGAAGTCGGGCAGGTCGTGGAAGCCGTGCACGGTGGCCATCCGGAGCGAGGGCGAGCGGTGCGCCCAGGCCCCGCCGGGGGCGTCGTCGGCGTCCAGCACCACGAAGCCGGTGTACGGCGCGAGACCGCGTCGCCGCAGGTGGTAGGCGGCGGACAGACCCGCCTGTCCGGCGCCGATCACCACGACGTCCACGTCGGTCGTTGCATCGTAAACAGTCACGCCGATGAAACATCGGCCGTGACGGCCGTGTTCCCTACGAGGTGGGGGAGATCACCACGGCCGTGCCGTAGGCGCAGATCTCGGTGCCCAGGTCCGCCGCCTCGGTCACGTCGAAGCGCATCATCAGCACCGCGTTGCCGCCGCGCGCCTTGGTCTGCTCGACCAGCCGCTCCATCGCCTGGTTCCGCGACTCGACCAGGGTCTTGGTGAGCCCCTTGAGCTCACCGCCCAGCATCGACTTGAAGGAGGCGCCGATCTGGGTGCCCAGGTGGCGGCTGCGCACGGTGAGTCCGAAGACCTCGCCGATCACCCGGTCCACCCGGTACCCGGGCACGTCGTTGGTGGTGACCACCAGCACATCGGCACTCGGGCCCTGCCCGCCGCCGTACTCGTCAAGGTTGCTCATGCGTTCATCCTGCCGCTCGAAGGCTTGCCAAGCCGGTGGACTCGCTCGCGAACAGTCTGTAAACCTTGACGCATGGGCGAGCGAAGCGATCATCCACAGGGGCCGGGCGCGGCGGCGGAATCCGGTGACACCGGCGCGCAGGAGATCGAGGCGACGGTGGTGCTCGGTATCCGGATCACGGACTGGGACGCGTTGCGGGCCGCCGCGCGCGCCGCGGTGGCGGAGCTGGACTTCGCCGGGGTGGACCCGGCCGGGCAGCGTGAGGCGCTGCTGCGCGAGGTGTCCGAGGACCCGAACGCGGCGCTCGGCGCACTGCTGCACCCGGACCGGCTGGTGGCCGCGATCCCCGGGGTGGAGGCACTCGGCGGCACGTTGGAGATCGCGCTGACCGACGACTTCGCCCCGGACTTCGCCGAGCTGTTCCCGCTCGACCTGGACGAGGAGGAGGGCGGCGGCACCGGGGACTGGACCCTGACGCCGCGCACCGCCTGCCTGCTGCACACCCAGCTGATCACGCTGGCCGACGCGGCGTACGACGACCTGGACGAGCACGAGGGCGACCCGGTCACCGACGAGGAGGAGGCGGACTGGGCCGTGCTGGCCCGGCTGCCCCGCCGGACCTGGAACCTGCACCGGAGCTGGCGCCGCTCGATCGCCCGCACCTTCGACGACCTGGCCGACGACCTGGCGCTCGGCGAGTGGCCGCTGCCGCGCTGCCTGGCCGAGGAACTGGCGCTCCGGCTGGCCCTGGTGGACGCCCGGGAGCTGCTCGGGGCCCAGCCGCAGGCGGTCGCCGACATGATGGGCGACCTGCCGGTCGACCTGTACGACTACGACTGGGACGGCTGCGCCGACGAGCTGTTCGGCGTCTACGGTCCGGAGGAGCAGGGCGACCCCGAGCTGGACACGGCCGACCGGACCGACCAACTGCTGGCCGCCACCCACCCGGAGGGCTGGTTCCTCACCTACGAGGACGCCGAGGAACGCGAGGCGGGCCGGGGCTACCGTCGCTGACCTGCGCGGAGGGCGCGGCCGGGCGGCTGGCATGCTGGTGGGGTGACGACGTCTCCTTTCACCGCTCCCAGCACCCCGGCCGCCTCCGACCCGCGGGACGACCAGCCGCAGTACGTGCTGCCGCTGGTGGTCCGGCTGGAGAAGGCCGAACCTCCGGCCCGTACCGACGCGCTGGAGACCTCGGCGCGGGCGGTGCTGACGTTTCTCGCCGACTCCCGGGTCACCGCCGAGGACGGCGAGTGGGCCGAGCGGGCGCACGCGTGGGAGGACGCCCGGATCCGTAAGGTGGTCCGGCGGGCCAGGGGCGGGGAGTGGCGGAAGGCGACCGAGCTGCCCGGGATCACGGTGACCGGCGAGGCCGCCGAGGTGCGGGTGTACCCGCCGGTGCCGCTGGACGGGTGGCCGAAGGAGCTGGCCAAGCTCCAGGTCTCCGGCACCGACCTGGACGACCCCGCCGAGCCGGGCCCGGTCGAGCCCGGGGTGCCGGTGCTCTGGCTCAATCCCGAGCTGGAGATGAGCGCGGGCAAGACCATGGCGCAGACCGGCCACGCCGCCCAGCTCGCCTGGTGGCGGCTGGACGACGCGCAGCGCAAGGAGTGGGCCGAAGCCGGCTTCCGGCTCGCGGTCCGGACCGCCGCCAAGGAGGACTGGGCCGAACTGACGGCGGGTCACCTGCCGGTGGTCCGCGACGCGGGCTTCACCGAGATCGCCCCCGGCAGCTGCACCGTCGTCGCGGACCACCCGGCGCTGCACTGAGCCCTCAGGCCGCGACGAGCTCCTGCTCGCGGGCCGGTGTCCTGCTCTTGGGCTTCCGGTTCGGCAGGGAGAGCCGGAAGACCTTGTGCCACGCGGAGAACACCTGCTTGGGCAGCGGCCCGGTGACGTACTCCAGCTCGTACTTCTCGAACAGCGCGCGCACCTTCACCGCGACTTCGGCGTACCGGTTGCTCGGCAGGTCCGGGAACAGGTGGTGCTCGATCTGGTGGGACAGGTTGCCCGTCATGAAGTGCATGGCCCTGCTGCCGCTGATGTTCGCCGAGCCCATCATCTGGCGCAGGTACCACTGGCCGCGCGTCTCGCCCCGGACCGACCGGCGCTCGAAGACCTGTACGCCCTCGGGGAAGTGCCCGCACATGATCACCGAGTGGGTCCAGATGTTGCGGACCAGGTTCGCGGTGAACGTGGCGGCGAGGGTGGTGAGGAACGACGGGCCCGACAGCAGCGGGTGGATCACGTAGTCCTTGAGCACCTGCTTGCGGATCTTGCGGCCCACGGCCTTGGCCCGGGCGCGGAACTCCGGGCTCCTGCGGCGGTGCTTCTGCAGGTTCTTGCCGAGCTCCAGGTCGTACGCCGCGATGCCGTACTCGAAGAAGCAGGCGTTGAGGAAGTTCCACAGCGGCTGGCCGAGGTGGAACGGGTGCCACCTCTGGTCCTCGTCGACGCGCATGATGCCGTAGCCGAGGTCGTTGTCCTTGCCGATCACGTTGGTGTACGTGTGGTGCAGCTCGTTGTGCGAGTGCTTCCACTGCTCGGCCGGCGAGACGTGGTCCCACTCCCAGGTGGTGGAGTGGATCTTCGGGTCCCGCATCCAGTCCCACTGGCCGTGCAGGACGTTGTGGCCGATCTCCATGTTGTCCATGATCTTCGCCACGGACAGGCCGGCGGTGCCGAGCAGCCACGCGGGCGGGAAGATCGAGAACAGCAGCACGCCCCTGCTGGCCAGCTCGAGCTTGCGCTGCGCCGAGATGACCTTGCGGATGTAGGCGGCGTCCTGCTCGCCGCGGTCGGCGATCACCTCGTCGCGGATCGCGTCCAGCTCGCGGCCGAGCTCCTCGATCTGCTCTGCGGTCAGGTGGGCGGTGGGGTCGATGGCGGTCAAGGTACCTCTACCGTTCGATGTCACAGGGGCCCGCCGCGGCGGACACGCAGGTCTGGATGAGGACGCCCGGCTCGGCCTCGGTGATCTCGCCGGTGCGCAGGTCGCGGACGGCGCCCGCCTTGAGCGGCGTGACGCAGCCGAAGCAGATGCCCATGCGGCACCCGGAGGGCATGAGCACGCCGGCCTCCTCGCCGATGTCCAGCAACGGCGTGGCGCCGTCCGCGTCGACGGTCCTGCCGGTGGCGCTGAAGGTGACCTCGCCGCCGTCGCCGGTGACGACGACGCGGGGGCGGAACCGTTCGGTGTGCAGGCGCTCCCGGACGCCGTGCTCGGTCCAGTGCCGCTCCGCGGCGTCGAGCAGGCCCTCGGGCCCGCAGGCCCAGGTCTCGCGTTCGGCCCAGTCGGGCACGAGTTCGCCGAGACGGGCGATGTCGAGCCTGCCGTCCGTGGTGGTGTGCACCTCGGTGAGGCGCAGCTTCTCGTCCGCGACCAGGCCGTGCAGTTCCCTGCGGAAGATCACGTCCTGCGGCTGCGGCGCGCAGTGGACCATGACCACGTCGTCGAGCCCGGTGTCGCGCAGCATGCCCATCACGGGCGTGATGCCGCTGCCGGCCGTCAGGTAGAGCACCTTGGCGGGCTTGGCCGGCGGCAGCACGAAGTCACCGGCCGACTGGTCGAGTCGGACCAGTGTGCCCGGTGTCGTCCGGTGGACGAGGTGGTTGCTGACCTTGCCGTCCGGGATCGCCTTCACGGTGATCGTGATGCGGCCGTCCTGACGGTCCGTCGGTGAGGTGAGGGAGTAGGAACGCCACAGCCGCCTGCCGTCGACGTCGACCCCGATCCGCACGTACTGACCGGCCGTGTGGCCGCGCCAGCCCCGTCCCGGCCTGATCACCACGGTCGCGGCGTCACCCGTCTCGGGGTGCACGGCCTCGATGCGCCCACGCAGGTCGGCGCCCGCACGCAGCGGGCTGACCAGGTCGAGGTAGTCCGACGGCAGCAGCGGCGTCGTGACCATCTCCAGCAGTTTCCACGCCCTGCTGCGGAGGGCTGCACTCGTCATGACTCCAGCTTGCTGCGCCTCGGGGCGTAAAGTCCTGACCACAGGACGTGAATCTGATCGGCAGAATTGTTCGTAGGGAACAAGAACGTGAGCAATGCAGTCCGGAGGGCCGGCGAACCGGTCCTGGACGAGACGACGGTCACCGCGCTTCGGGCCGCGCTGACGGCCACCGCCGACGAGGTCGTGCAGGCGATCATCAGCGAGGTTCCTTCCTACGCCAACGCCCTTTCGGGCCGCATGGGCGGCACCATCCGCCGAGCCGTCCGGACCGCCCTGGGGCACTACCTGGACCTCGCGAGCGGGAACGCCACGGGTGGCGACGCCGGTGACGCGGCCTACGAGCTGGGCCGCGGCGAGGTGCGCGACGGCCGTTCGATGGACGCCCTGCTCAGCGCCTACCGGGTCGGCGCCCGGGTGGCCTGGCGATGCCTGGCCGCGGGTGCCGTACCCGCGGGTCTGCCCGCCGCCGAGGTCGCCAGGTTCGCCGAGCTGACCTTCGCCTACATCGACGAGCTCTCCGCCGCGAGCGCCGCGGGCCATGCCGACGAACTGGCGGCCCGGGGCAGGGCCCACGAGCGCCACCTGGAACACCTGGCCCGCGACCTCCTCGCCGACGCGGGCCCGGACGTGCTGCTGTCCTCCGCCCAACGGGCCGGGTGGCAGCCCCCGGTTTCGCTGACCGTGGTCCTGCTGCCCGCCGCCCAGGCCCGGCCCGCCTACCGCGTGCTCGACCCGGGCACTCTCGTCCTCGACGACCTGCCGGACGCCACCGGTGTGCTGCTCGTCCCCGATGCCGACCGACCGCACCTCCTGCGGCAGCTGACCGACCGCGCCGCCGTGGTCGGTCCGGCCCGGCCGTGGACTCGTGCGTCCGCCTCGTACGCCCGGGCCGTACGGGCGCGCTCGCTCTCCGCCGAGATTCGCGACACCGAGGACCACCTGCCCGAGCTGGTGCTGAGCGCCGACATGGACGCGTTCGCAGACCTGCGCACCCGAGCCCTCGCGCCGTTGCGGACTCTGCCTGCCGCGACCGCACGGCGCCTGGAGGAGACCTTGCGGGCGTGGCTGCTGCACCAGGGCAGGCGGGACGAGGTGGCGGCGGCACTGTTCGTCCATCCTCAGACGGTCCGGTACCGGATGGCGCAGCTGCGGGAGCTGTTTCCGGATCTCGCTTCGCCGGACCGGGTCCTTGAGCTGACCTTGGCGGTGGGTCCTCGGGGCAGCTGACGCGTACTTCGACCGGACACGACTGCTAGACGTCCTTGCGGCTGACGGACCGCCAGCCGCCCCAGACCGCCAGGGCTGCCCAGGCCGCCATGATCAGCAGGCCGGTCCAGTGGCCGTACCAGACGTTCGGGTCGGGCTGCTGCCGGAAGGCGTACTGCCCGGCCCGGTCCGGCAGGAACTGGGCGACATCGCGGATGCCCGGGATCGCGCTGAGCATGATGGTGCCCAGGAAGACGGTCGGGGTGAGCAGGCCCATGGCGGCGGTCAGGTTGCGCAGCATCGTGGTGACGCCCAGGCAGATCAGCACCAGCAGCGGGCAGTAGAGCACGCCCGCGGTGAGGCTGCGGACGGTGCCTGGCGCGGTGAGGTCCACGCCCAGCGTCGAGTCGACCGCGAGCAGACTGCCCCCGGTGATCAGCAGGCCGGCCAGCAGGCCGACCCCGGAGCCGACCAGCAGCTTGCCGCCGTAGAGCAGCCCGCGCCGGGGGACGGCGGTGAGCGAGGCCCGGATGGTGCCGGAGTTGTACTCCTGGCCCATCAGCAGGATGCCGAAGCAGGCGAGCGCGACCTGGCCGAAGTTGAAGCCGTAGAACAGACCGACGCTCGGGTCCTCGGTCAGTGAGGTGTCCTGACGGTAGGCCAGGTTGACCGCCAGCGTGATGCCGACACTGATCAGCACGGCCAGCAGTGGGGTGAACCACTGCGAGCGCAGGGTGGTGAGCTTGGTCCACTCGGAGCGGAGCACGGTCGTGGTGGTCATGCCGCCACCGCCCGGTACTCGACGCTGTCCGCCGTCATCCGCATGAAAGCCTCCTCCAGGGAATCCTGTTGAGCCGCGATTTCGTACAGCACCACCCGGTGCTCGGCCGCGAGGCGGGCGATCTCCTCGCCGGTCACCCCGCTGACGTCCCAGGCCCCGCCCTCGGCCGGTTCGGCGGTGAGCGCTGAACTCCGGAGCAGATCGGCCAGCTTGACCGGATCGACGGCCCGGACCCGGAGCCGGGGGCGGCCGTGCTCGGTGATGAAGTCCGCGGTGCTCGCGTCCGCCAGCAGGCGGCCCCGGCCGATCACCACCAGGTGATCGGCCGTCAGCGCCATCTCCGACATCAGGTGCGAGGAGACCAGCACCGCCCGTCCCTCGGCGGCCAGGCCGCGCAGCAGGGTCCGGATCCACCGGATGCCCTCCGGGTCGAGGCCGTTCACCGGCTCGTCCAGCAGCAGCACCGGCGGGTCACCGAGCAGAGCCGCCGCCACCCCGAGCCGCTGGCGCATCCCGAGCGAGAAGCCCTTGACCCGCTTGCGGGCCACCTCGGCCAGGCCGACCTGGGACAGCACCTCGGCCACCCGGCGGTCCGGGATGCCGTTGCTACGGGCCAGGCAGAGCAGGTGCCCCCGGGCGGTCCGGCCGCCGTGCACGGCGTGCGGGTCCAGCAGCGCGCCCACCCGCCGCAGCGGGTCGGTCAGTTCGGCGTACGGTGTGCCGTCGATCAGCGCCCGCCCGGCGGTCGGCCGGTCCAGCCCGAGGATCATCCGCAGGGTGGTGGTCTTGCCCGCGCCGTTGGGGCCGAGGAAGCCGGTCACGCTGCCGGGCCGCACTTCGAAGCCGAGCCCGTCCACGGCCCGGGTCTCCCCGTAGTTCTTGCTGAGGTCCTGTACTCGGATCACGGCTTCCTCCCCTGGTCGTTGCTGACGTGATCCATTCCAGCGGAGCCGGCCGGCCCGGGGATCCCGCCGGGGAGGGGACCGGCTCCCTCCTGAGAGGGAGCCGGTGCGGGGCGGTGAGCTGGCACGATGGCGGGATGCCCAGGATCTTCGCGCCCCTGTTCGCCGCAGCCACCTATGCCAGGTGGCTGCACCTGCTGATCGGCGTGGTCTTCGTCGGGGTGGTGCTGCTGGTCTATCCGGGGACCGAAGGGGTCGGCATGACCCGGGTCCTGACGGTCAGTGTGCTGCTGGACAGTGCGCTGCTCACGCTGGCCGCACTGGTGCCCGCCACCCGCCGGGCCGAGGGGGTGCAGGCCCGGCTGCTGCTGATGCCGGCGCGGGAGGAGCTGATCGGTGTCAGCTCCTCGGCCGGCTGGAACGACCGTCGGCGGACGGCGGGTTGGCTGATCGGCCGGGTCGCGCTGGGCACGGTGGTCGGCTTCGGTACGGTGCACGCCCTGGCCGGGGTCTGGTCGCTCTCCACCCAGCCGTTCCGGCAGCGGACCCCCGCCGTCTTCGGGTGGCAACTCCCGGCCGACGGGCCCCTGGTGCTCTACCCGCTGCTCGCTCCGGTGCTGCTGTTCGCGCTCGGCTGGTGCGCGGTGCTCGCCGGTCGGCTGCAACTGGCGATGGCGGTACGGCTGTTGGGCGCCTCGCCGAGCGAGCGGCTGGCCGAGGCGGAGCTGCGCGCCGAACGGCTGCTGGAGCGCAACCGGCTGGCCAGGGAGCTGCACGACTCGATCGGCCACGCGCTCACGGTCACCGTGCTGCAGGCCGGCGCGGCCCGGGAGGTGGCCGATCCGGCCTTCGTGGCCAAGGCGTTGGAGGTGATCGAGGAGACCGGCCGACGGGCGATGGACGACCTGGAACGGACCCTGGTGCTGCTCCGGGACAGCCCCGAGGGGACGGCCGTGGAACAGCCGGGCGTGGAGCAGCTGCCGGGCCTGTTCGAGACCGCCCGGGCGGCGGGCCACCCGGTCGAGGCCACGGTGGAGATCCCGGCCGGCACACTGCCCGGCGTGCTGTCCCGGGAGGCGTACCGGATCGTCCAGGAGGCGGTGACCAATGCGCTCAAGCACGCGCCGGGCGCGCCGATCGTGACCCGGATCGCCGTCCGGGACGGGCAGTTGGAACTGCGGTGTGCCAACGGCCGGGGAGCGGAGGGCGGTTCGCGCCGGGGCGGCGGCAAGGGAGTGCGTGGTATCCGGGAGCGGGCCACCCTGCTGGGCGGCGACGCCACTGCCGGGTGGCAGGGGGCGGAGTGGGTGCTGACGGTCCGGCTGCCACTACGGTTGGGCTCATGATCGACATCCTGCTGGTGGACGACGAGGAGCTGGTCCGGGCCGGGCTGCGGGCGGTGCTGGAGGCACAGGGCGACCTGCGGGTGGTCGGCGAGGCGGTGGACGGCGCGGAGGCGATGGCGCTGGCCCGCTCGCTGAAGCCGGACGTGGTGCTGATGGACGTCCGGATGCCGGAGGTGGACGGGCTGACCGCGACCAGGGCGATCCTGGCGGGCAGCGCCGACCCGCCGAAGATCCTGGTGGTCACCACCTTCGAGAACGACGACTACGTCTACGAGGCGCTGCGCGCCGGTGCCGACGGCTTCCTGCTCAAGCGCGCCCGCCCGGCCGAGATCGCGCACGCGGTGCGGCTGGTCGCGGCGGGGGAGTCGCTGCTCTTCCCGGCCGCCATCCGCCGACTGGCCGCCGAGCGTGCCAACCGGCCGGCCGAACAGGCGATGGCCCGGGCCGGGCTGACGGAGCGGGAGGCGGAGGTGCTGCGGCTGGTGGCCCGGGGGCTCTCCAACGGCGAGATCGCCGAGCAGCTCTTCCTCGGCGTGCAGACCGTGAAGACGCACGTCAGCAGCGTGCTCGGGAAGCTCGGTGCCCGGGACCGGACGCAGGCGGTGATCATGGCGTACGAATCCGGGTTCGTACCGCGTTGACGCGCGCGGGCTGCCGGGTTTCGGGGTGATCAGCTGTTAGTAGTTGTTCGTATGAGACGTCATGCCGTAGTGCTGAGCTGTGCGGCCGTACTGTCGGCCGGACTCGGTTCGCTCGCGCTGACCGGTCCGCCGGCCGCCGTCGCGCCCGACGCGCTGGCCAGCTCCCAGCTGGTGCAGCTGCGGAACCAGTCGGTGCCCGCGATCGGTCTCGACGCTTTCACCGGCACGTACGGGGAGGCCGACAGCACCGCGATCGGCGACACGGACGACGGTGACTTCAGCGACCCCGACGGGGTGCTGAACCTGATCACCATCGCGACCCAGGTGGCGCGGACCGACGCGGCGGACTCCAAGTACTACGGGCAGGCCCAGCTCACCGCGCTGGTGGTGCACTTCCGGAGCAAGGACCTGGTCGCGATCAGGTCGACCGGCGGCAGCGGGGTGGCCGCCCTCGACTCGTACGCCGAGTGCGTGCCACCGCCGATCGGCCCGTTCGCGCTGGCGTACAACCGGACCAACGGCGGCCAGATCACCGTGCTCGGGCAGGTGGTGCCGGTCGGTACCACGACGCTGAACATCACCGGCGCGGACCTGGACGTGCCGACGATCGGGGCCAGCACGCTCACGGTGGTGGTGACACCACATCAGGACCCGGCGGCCCAGAGCCGGCAGGCGACGGCGGAGGCGTGGCTCGACATCCGGGTCTCCGGCACACTCAACGACACCGGCGGGGCCCGGGTCTACCAGGGTGAGATCTCCTCGATGCGGCTGGGCGAGGTGCACGCCCGCTGCGACGCGGCTCCGCCGACGCCCACACCCACGCCCACCCCGACGCCCACTCCCACGCCCACCCCGACTCCCACACCTACCCCGACTCCCACGCCGACACCGACTCCCACGCCGAGCCCGACTCCCACCCCGGTGCCGAGCCCGTCCCCGAGCAGCGCCTCGCCCACCCCCGTGCCGCCGCCGGACGGTGGTGGCGACGGGGAGCTGCCGGACACCGGCGGACCGGGCTGGGGCCCGCCGCTGGCGGCGGTCCTGCTGGCCGGTGCGGGCACCGCACTGGTGCTGGCCGGACGCCGGCTGCGCCGCTGACGGTGGGTCAGGCCGGGTAGGCGTGGGTCTGGGTGGCCTTGACGGCGGCCCAGACCAGGCTGCCCGGCGCCAGGTCGAGTTCGGCCACGGCGGTGGGGGTCAGATCGGCGGCCATCGGCAGCGCGCCGGTCAGGTCGACCCTGACCTGGTCGCCGTGCAGGTCGAGCCCGGCCACCTCCAGCTGCCAGACGTTGCGCGCGCTGGAGTCGGGCCGGCTCCGGTGCAGCGTGACGGCGGCGGGCGGGAACGCGACGAAGGCGGGCCCGGTCAGCTCCTCGGTGGTGGCCAGCACCGGGCCGCCGTCCGGGAGGGTGACGGTGTGTCCGGCGGCGGTGCCCTGGTAGAGGTTGAGGCCGACCAGCCGGGCGATGTAGTCGGTGCGCGGGTGCCGGGCGATCTCGGCCGGGGTGCCGGACTGGACCTCGCGGCCGTCCTCGATCACCACCAGCCGGTCGGCGAGCACCATGGCGTCCAGCGGGTCGTGGGTGACCAGCACCGCGACCGCCTCGAACTCGCGGAGGTGCCGCCGGAGCTGGGAGCGGACGTCCAGCCGGGTCCGGGCGTCCAGCGCGGCGAGCGGCTCGTCCAGCAGCAGCAGCCTGGGGCGGACGGCGAGCGCCCGGGCCAGCGCGACCCGCTGGGCCTGCCCGCCGGAGAGCGCGCCCGGCCTGGCCTGGGCGTGCTCGGCCAGGCCCATCCGCTCCAGCCAGGGCAGCGCGGCCTCCCGGGAGGCGCGTCGGCCCAGGCCCCGGCAGCGCGGCCCGAAGGCGACGTTGTCCAGGGCGGACAGGTGCGGGAAGAGCAGGTAGTCCTGGAACACCACGCCGACCGGACGTCGCTCGGCGGGCGTGTGCACCCCCGTGTCCGGCTCCTCCAGGGTGCTGCCGTCGAGCCGCAGGTGACCGTCCGTCAGCGGGAGCAGCCCGGCCAGCGCCCGGAGCGCGGTGGACTTTCCCGCGCCGTTCGGGCCGAGCAGGGCGATCACCTCGCCGGGCCCGGCCCGCAGCCCGAGGTCGAGCCGGAAGCCCGAGCGGGTGGCGTGGCCGGGGCGTTCGACCACCAGGCGGGCGTCCAGCGAGATGTTCATCGGCCTCTCCGGGGCGGGACGGAAGACGGGCAGGAGGTCTCCCCTCCGGAACTCCTGCCCGTCATGGTCATGAGCCGGACATCCACCGGCCGCGCAGGCCCGCCAGCACGGTGATGGAGACCGCCAGCAGCACCAGGCTGAGCGCGATCGCCGCCTCCGGTTCGGACTCCATCGCCAGGTAGACCGCCAGCGGCATGGTCTGGGTCTGGCCGGGGAAGTTGCCGGCGAAGGTGATGGTGGCGCCGAACTCGCCGAGCGCGCGGGCCCAGGCGAGCACCGAACCGGCCGCGATGCCCGGGGCGATCAGCGGCAGGGTGACCCGGCGGAACGCGGTCAGCCGGGAGGCGCCCAGGGTGGCGGCGGCCTCCTCGTACCGGGGGTCGGCGGCCCGCAGCGCGCCCTCGACGCTGATCACCAGGAACGGCATCGCGACGAACGCCTCGGCCAACACCACGCCGGAGGTGTGGAACGGCAGGGTGATCCCGAAGGCCGAGTCCAGCCAGCGCCCGGCGATGCCGTTGCGGCCGAGCACCAGCAGCAGGGCCACCCCGCCGACCACCGGCGGCAGCACCAGCGGCAGGGTGACCAGCGCCCGGACGAACCGCCG
Source organism: Kitasatospora sp. NBC_00070 (assembly GCF_045041205.1). Lineage (NCBI taxonomy): Bacteria > Bacillati > Actinomycetota > Actinomycetes > Kitasatosporales > Streptomycetaceae > Kitasatospora > Kitasatospora sp. NBC_00070. Next base: position 6,106,400 of record NZ_CP108247.1, read on the forward strand.
CCCGGGGAACTCCGTCCTGGCCAGCAGCCAGGCCAGCGGCACCCCGAGCAGCAGGGACAGCGCGGTCGCCGCCGTCGCGCAGATCAGCGAGAGTCGCAGCGCCTCCCAGACCTCGGGGCTGGTGAGCTGCCTGGGCAGGTCACTCCACGGGGCCCGGATCAGCAGCCCGACCAGCGGCAGCACCAGGAAGGCGAGGCCGAGCAGGGCGGGCAGCAGGAGCGCGAACGGCGCTCGCCGGAACGCGGGTCGTGCGGGTGTCACGGTGCCTGGAAGCCCGCCGCGGTGAGCACCCGTCGGGCGTCGGCGGACTGGATGTAGGCGGCGAACGCGGCGGCGCCGTCGGCGTTGGGGGCCTTGGTCAGCGCGGCGATCGGGTAGTCGTTGACGGCCTTGGCGGCCTCGGGGAAGTCCACGCCGTCGATCTTCGCAGCATCGGCGATCACATCGGTCTTGTACACGAGCGAAGCGTCCACCTCGCCGAGCTCGACCTTGGTCAGGGCGCCCTTGACGTCCTGCTCCAGGGTGACCGGGGTGAGGTTGACCTCGCCCGCCTTGAGGGCGGTCACGGCGGCGGCGCCGCACGGCACCTCCTTCGCGCAGAGCGCGACCTTGAGCCCGGCGCCGGCCAGGTCCTTCAGCGCGGCGATGTGCTTGGGGTTGCCCTTGGGGACCGCGATGGCGAGCGTGTTGCGGACGAAGACCTTGGAGTCGGCCGCCGCCTTGGCGTCGGTGACGGTCTTCATGGTGGCCGGGCTGGCCGCCGCGAACACGTCGGCGGGCGCGCCCGAGACGATGCTCTGGGCCAGCGCGGAGCTGCCGCCGAAGTTGAACTTCACGGTGACGCCCGGGTAGGCGGTCTCGAACTTCTTGCCCAGCTCGGTGAAGCTCTCCTTCAGCGAGGCGGCCGCGAAGACGGTGACCGTGCCGGAGAGCTTGGGGCCACCGGAGGCCGAGGCGGACGCCGAGGGGGTGTCGGAGCTGCTGCTGCACGCGGTCAGCCCGGCGGCCAGCGCGAGTGCGGTGACGGCCAAGGCGGTGCGGCGGACGGTGATGGACATGCGGGTGGTCCCCTCTTACTTCCGGTGAGGCGATCATAGTGCCGCAAGATCGGTCCAAAAATCCCCTGTCTCATCGCACGGGCCAGGTGGAAGACCGGAACGGGCCAGCATGTGCGAAGCGACTAGTGCCGTGCCCGGCATGGACTGCCGCGTCGCGCCGCCCGGCACGCACTCTCGCCGTACCGGTCAAAGGCCCAAGTAGCTCCGCTACGAGTGGCCTTCGTCCGGCACGCCGAGAGCACCCACCGAACGACGTGACGAGGCAGTCCATGCCGGGCACGGCACTAGCAGCACATTCCGGCCCTTCTGTGCTGACAGGGGGTCAGCTAACTTGGTGGGACACGTACAAGTGTTCAGTGACCAGGGGGTTCTCTTGCCGACCACTCAGATCCCGGGCCCGACCGGGGTGCCGCTGCTGGGCTCGATGTTCGACCTGAAACGCGATCCGCTCGGTACCTACCTGGGCGCCCAGCGGGAGTACGGCGACGTGGTGCGGTTCACCGCCGGGCCGCCCGGGCTGCGGGCGGAGTTCTACGGGATCTACTCGCCGGAGGGGGCCCAGCAGGTGCTGGCCGGCCAGGCGGCCAACTTCCGCAAGGAGAACACCTTCTACGAGGAGATCCGGCAGAGCTTCGGCAACGGCCTGCTGACCTCGCAGGACGCCGACTACCAGCGCCAGCGCCGGCTGATCCAGCCGCTCTTCACCCGCCGCCGGGTGGACGGCTACGCCGAGGCGATCGCGGTGGAGACCGAGCTGATGGTCGAGCGCTGGGCCGCCGAGCCGAGCGGCACGGTGGACGCGGTGGACGAGATGTCCCGGTACGCCCTGCGGACGGTGGCCCGGATCCTGTTCGGTGCCGACCTGGAGGCCGCGCTGGACTCGGTCCGGGTGAACTTCCCGGTGATCAACCACTACGTCACCGCCCGGGCCTTCCAGCCCCGGCGCATCCCGCGCAGCTGGCCGACGCCGACCAACAGGCAGGCGGCGGCCGCCGAGCAGGCCCTGTTCGCGGTCTGCGACACCATCATCGCGGCGCGCGGGGCCTCCGCCGCCGAGGCCCAGGACCTGCTCGGCCTGCTGGCCGCGGCCCGGGACGAGGACGGCGCACGGCTGGATGTGACCGAGCTGCGCGAGCAGGTCCTGATCTTCCTGCTGGCCGGCCACGAGACCACCGCCACCTCGCTGACCTTCGCCCTGCACCTGCTCGGCCACCACCCCGAGGTGCAGCGCCGGGTCCGCACCGAGCTGGACGCGGTGTTCGCCGACGGGCACCGACCGACCGCCGCCGACTACAACGACCTGCCGTACCTGACCATGGTGCTCAAGGAGGCGATGCGGCTCTACCCGGCCGCGCCGGTGATCGGCCGGCTCGCGGTCGCGGAGTGCGTGATCGGCGACACCGTGATCCCGGCCGGGGCCAACGTGATGGTCGCCCCGTACGTGGTGCACCGGCACGCCGGGCACTGGAAGGACCCGGAGGGCTTCGACCCCGAGCGGTTCACCCCGGAGGCGGAGGCCGGCCGGCACCGGTACGCCTGGTTCCCGTTCGGCGGCGGGCCGCGCGCCTGCATCGGCCAGCACTTCTCGATGCTGGAGTCGGTGCTCGGCCTGGCCGGCGTGCTGCGGACCTTCGAGGTGGAGGCGCTGGACGCCCGCGAGGTGCCGCTGAGCCACGGCATCACGCTGGAGGCGGCCGGGCCGGTGCGGATCAGGCTGACCCGGCGGTAGGCCCGGAGTGCGGGGTGCCGTCCCGACGGTCGTGGTCGGGGCGGCGCACGGGGCGGGTGTGACGGTTGGTCAGTCGTGCGCCCGGCGCACAACACCCGCTCCAGTGCAGCACATTCGAGCTCCGGCGTGGGCTGTTTTTCACATCTTCGCGTAACCGCCTGTGATCGATCGGTAGCGTCCGGCGCATCCGAATTCGACATCGCACAGGCGACCGGCACCCGGCCGAGTCGTCCGGAGGCCCGATGGGACACCTGGACCACTTCAGCTTCGGCTGGCCGACCCCGGCCATCTCCTACGCGATGGCCTGCGTCGGCGCCGCGCTGGGCCTGCGCTGCACCCTGCGGGCGCTCTCCGCCACCGGCGCCTCCCGGCGGAACTGGCTGATCACCGCCGCCGCCGCGATCGGTTCGGGCATCTGGACCATGCACTTCATCGCGATGTTCGGCTTCACGGTGGACGGTACCGAGCTGCGCTACAACGTGCCGCTCACCGTGCTGAGCCTGCTGGTCGCCGTCCTGGTGGTCGGGCTCGGCGTCTTCGCCGTCGCGTACGGGCGGCACCGGGGCCGGTCGCTGCTGCTCGGCGGGCTGATCACGGGGGTCGGGGTGGCGGCCATGCACTACCTCGGGATGGCGGCCGTCCGGCTGCACGGCACGGTCGACTACGACCTCGGCACGGTCGCGCTCTCGGTGCTGATCGCGATCGGGGCGGCGACCGCCGCGCTCTGGGCCGCCGTCACCATCCGCAACGTGTACGCGGCCGGGGCCGCCGCGCTGGTGATGGGCATCGCGGTGAGCTGTATGCACTACACCGGCATGGCCGCCGTGCAGGTCGAACTGCACCCGTCCCGGGCCGAGTTGGGCGGGGCGACGCCGATGCAGTTCATCTTCCCGCTGGCGGTCGGGCTCGGCTCCTTCCTGTTCCTGACCTCCGCCTTCGTCGCGCTCTCGCCGACCGCGCAGGAACGTGCCGCCTACCGGGAGGCCGGCCGGCTGGCGAGCGAGGAGCTCGACCGGGCGGCGTGAGCCCGCCACCCCGGCCACGACCGTCGACCACTCACCACCGAAAGGGCCCTGAGCACATGGGAACCCACGCGGGCCCGCCCGCCCGGGAGGCCGCCGCCGTCCCCCGACCCGCCGCGCACGCGCTGCTGCGGCGGCTGCGCCCCCGCACCGTACGCGCCAGGATCGTCGCCCTGCTGATGGTCCCGGTGGTCTCCGTGATGGCCCTCTGGTCCTTCGCCACCGTGACCACCGCGCAGCAGGTCTGGGACCTGCTGCGGCTCCAGCAGGTGAACGGCGAACTGCTCGACCCGGTGAACGCCACCGTGACCGGCCTGCAGGCTGAACGGGTCTCCGCCGGGCTGCAGTTGGCCGCGCCTGGGGCCGGTCGCGAGGCGGCACTCCGGGAGGCCGCCGAGACCACCGACCGGGCGGTCGCCCCGCTCGGGATCGGCGTCGGCTACAACCGGGCCGACGCCCGGGGCCTCGGCGCCGAGGCGGCCGACCGGGTGGACGCGCTGGGCGCGGCCGTCAGCGGTCTGACCGAGCTGCGCCGCCGGGTGACCGAACGTTCCGTCAGCTGGGCCGAGACCTATGCCGCGTACACCGCCGCGATCGACCGCGCCTTCGAGGTGACCGGTGCCACCACCTCGCTCCAGGACCACCGGGTGGCCTCGGACGGCCGGGTGCTGCTGGAGTTCGCCCGCTCCCGCGAACTCCTGGCCAGGGAGGACGCGTTGCTCCGCACCGGCCTGCGGACCGGCCTGCTGCTCGAGTCCCAGCGGGCCGAGTTCGCCGCCGCCGTCTACGCCCGCCGGCTGTTCGAGCAGACCGCCGCCCCAGACCTGCGCCCGGCGGACCGGGCCGCGCTGCTCGCGGTCCTGAACGGCACCGACCACCGCGGGCTGGTCCGGTACGAGGATGCCGTCCGCTCCGCCGTGGACGGCCGGGCCGCGGTCGACGCGGTGAGCGCCGAGCAGTGGTCGGTGGCCGCCGACAACGTGGCCCGCACCCTGCGCGCGGTGGAGACCAACGCCGGTACGGCCGCTGCCGCGCAGGCCCACCCGTACGGGCTCGGGCTGTTCAGCGCCTCCGGTGCCGCCGTACTGCTCGGCCTGCTCGCGGTGATCGCCTCGCTGCTGATCTCGGTGCAGATCGGCCGTGGTCTGGTCACCGAGCTGATCGGGCTGCGGAACTCCGCGCTGGAGCTGGCCGGTCGCAAACTCCCGGGCACCATGCGGCGGTTGCGCGCGGGCGAGGAGATCGACGTGGAGACCGAGGCGCCGCTGCGCCGGCACGGCGCGGACGAGATCGGGCAGGTGCACGGTGCGCTCGGCTCGGTCCAGCGGGCGGCGGTGACGGCGGCGGTCGAGCGGGCCGAGGTGCTCTCCGGCGTCTCCGGGGTCTTCGTCAACCTGGCCCGGCGCAGCCAGGTCCTGGTGCACCGTCAGCTCACCCTGCTGGACACCATGGAGCGGCGTACCGAGGACCCGGCCGAGTTGGAGGACCTGTTCCGGCTTGACCACCTCACCACCCGGATGCGGCGGCACGCCGAGGGCCTGATCATCCTCTCCGGGGCGGCCCCGGGCCGGGGTTGGCGCAATCCGGTGCCGCTGATGGACGTGGTGCGGGCGGCGGTCTCCGAGGTCGAGGAGTACGCCCGGGTCGAGGTGCACCGCCTCCCGTACGCGGCGGTGGCCGGGCAGGCGGTCGCCGACCTGACCCACCTGGTGGCCGAACTGGTGGAGAACGCCACCGGGTTCTCGCCCCCGCACACCAAGGTGCACGTCCGGGGCGAGCAGGTCGGCAACGGCTACGCGCTGGAGATCGAGGACCGGGGCCTCGGGATGGGTCCGGAGGCGCTGGCCGACGCCAACCGGCGGATCGAGGCGGCCCAGCAGGTCGACCTGTTCGACAGCGACCGGCTCGGCCTGTTCGTGGTCAGCCGGCTGGCCCGCCGCCAGGACGTCCGGGTCTCGCTGCGGACCTCCGCGTACGGCGGCACCACGGCGGTCGTGCTGCTGCCCAACGCCCTGCTGGAGAACCCCCGTCCGGAGCGCGAGGCGATCGGGGCCGGGCCGGCCGGGGCCGCTCCGCCGGTGCCTTCGGCGGCGGTGCCCGCGGTCTCCGCGCCGCCGGGCCGGGACGCCTTCGGTGCCGGGTTGCTGCGGCCGACCCCGTTCCCGGCCGTCGCGGCGGCGGTGCCACCGCCGCCGAGCGCGCCGCCCTCGCTGCGCGCCGTACCGGACCCGGCGCCGCGCCCCCGGCCGGGCCGGCCTGCGGTCGCCGAGCCGGAGTCGGAGTCGGAGCCGGAGTCGGAGGACCTGCCGCGCCGGGTCCGGCAGGCCAGCATGGCGCCGCAGCTGCGGGAGGCCCCGGAGCGCCCGCAGATCCGGCCCCGCCCGGACGGCCCGCCCCGGCTGGGCCGCAACCCCGAGGAGGCCCGCGCCGCGATGTCCGCCTACCAGCGCGGCTGGGCCCGGGGGAAGAACCAACGGACCGTCGACAGCACCGAGGGAGAGACCCGATGACCAACGCCGCGGCCCGACCGGGTGAGTTCAACTGGCTGCTCGACGAGCTGGTCTCCCGGGTGGCCCAGATCAGATTCGCCGTGATGCTCTCGGCCGACGGCCTGGCGGTCGGCACCTCGGCCGGGATCGGACGGGAGGACGGCGAGCACCTGGCCGCCGTCGCCTCCGGCTTCCACAGTCTGGCCAAGGGGGCCGCGCGGCACTTCGAGGCGGGTGAAGTCCGGCAGACCATGGTGGAGTTGGAGCACGGCTTCCTGTTCGTCGCGGCGGCCGGCGAGGGCAGCTGCCTGGCCGTGTTCGCGCAGGCCGACGCCGACCTGGGGCTGATCGCCTACGAGATGGCCCGGCTGGTCCGCCGGGTCGGGGAGCACCTGTACACGCCGCCGCGCGCCGGTCGGGGGCGGTGAGCCCGATGCCCTACCCGCAACGCCGCCACCTGCCCGACTCCCCGTTCGGCTTCCCGGCCCCGGCCGAGCCGCACACCCACTGGTACGACGGCGCGGCCGGTCCGATGGTCCGCCCGTACGCGCTGACCAAGGGCCGGACCAGGCCCACCGGGCGGGAGTTCGACCTGATCGCCCTGGTGGTCAGCGACGTCCCGGACAGCCCGGAGCTGCCGATCGGCCCCGAGCACGGCGCGATCCTCGACCTCTGCCGGGACAACGCGCTCTCGGTGGCCGAGATCGCCGCCGAGACCGACCTGCCGCTCGGGGTGGTCCGGGTGCTGCTCGGTGACCTGCTGGACGCCGAGTTCATCCGGGTCAGCCGCCCCGTACCGCCCGCCATGCTCCCCGACGAGCACATCCTCCGTGAGGTCATCAATGGACTCCGCGCGCTCTGAACGCCCCGACGACAGCCCGGCGCTGACCCTGAAGATCCTGGTCGCCGGGGGGTTCGGGGTCGGCAAGACCACCATGGTCGGCTCGGTCAGCGAGATCCGGCCGCTGCGCACCGAGGAGCAGCTCAGCCTCGCCGGGGCCGGGGTGGACGACCTCGGCGGGGTGGAGCAGAAGACCACCACCACGGTGGCGATGGACTTCGGCCGGATCACCATCCGGGACGGGCTCTCGCTCTACCTGTTCGGCACCCCGGGACAGGACCGGTTCTGGTTCCTCTGGGACGAGCTGGCCACCGGTGCGCTGGGCGCGGTGGTGCTGGCCGACACCCGGCGGCTGACCGACTGCTTCCCGGCCGTCGACTTCTTCGAGCACCGGGGCATCCCGTTCGTGGTCGCGGTGAACCGCTTCGCGGGCACCCGGGAGTTCCACCCCGAGGAGGTGTCCCGGGCGCTCGACCTGGACGCCGAGACACCCGTGGTGATCTGCGACGCCCGGCGGCGGGAGTCCGGCAAGGAGGTGCTGATCAACCTGGTCGAGCACGCCGGCCGGGTGCACGCGGCCAGGCTGCTCGCCGAGGTCGGCGGCTGAGCGTTCCCGACCGGGGCGCGCCGAGCCCGCTCGTGGCGTTCCGCTGACGGAGCGTCACGGGTCGTACGCTGAAAATGTGATCACCTACGAGTGCCGCAGACTGCGCACCCTGGCCGACGAGGAACGCTGGCCCGAGCTGCTCGGGCTCTACCGCGAGTCGCGGGCGGTCGGTGTCGCGCTGCGCGGCGAGGCCCAGGGCGCGGCCGAGACCGGGCCGCTCGGCCACCTGATCGCGTACGGGGCGCCGCCGGAGCTGGCGGCCCGGCTGTTCGACCCGGACGGCGGCCCCGGCTCCGCCGCCACGGTGGCCGACCACGACGCCGGGCCGCTCTGGGAGGTGCTGGCGACCCGTCACTCCTGGCGACGGCTGGCCCCGTTGCTCGGTCCCGCGCGGGTCCGGCGGCTGGTCCAGCACACCCGGGTGCTGCTCGGCGAGGAGCTCGACCACGGTGCCGAACCGGACCGGGACGGCGTTCCGCTGACCCTGGAACCCTGGGAGCTGGCGGGCTGGGAGCCGGGCGCCCGGGTCCGCGAGTACCTTCGCACCGGTGGGGCCAGGCGCTCGCTGCTCACCCTGCCGGCCGGCCGGGAGGGGCTCGGCCCGGTCGAACTGCCGGAGCCCGGCACGCTGGTCCGCGAACTGGCGGCGACCAGGCTGCTGGCCGCCGCGGTGCCCTGGGCCACCGCCCGCTGTGTCCGCGGCTCCGGCCCGGCCGCCGCCGCCCGACTCGCCACGTCCGGTCAGGTGACCGGCGGTTACCTCCCGTTCGGGGCGGTCTACCCCGCCCTGCTGCAGGCCGCCTCGGACGGCCCGGCCCGGGGCAGCGCCCAGGGCCGGATCGCGGTCTGGCGGCTGCTCGCCGCGATGACGGGCGAGTCGGCGGTCGGTGAGGTGGAGACCCTGGTGTCCCGTCTGCGCTGCTTCACCTGGCACGAGCCGACGGACGAACTCCGCTTCGTCCACCTGGCCCTGGAGGACCCGGCCACCGGTCTGGCCTGGGCGCTCAGCGGCGCGGTGCACGAGGGGGTCCGCGCCGGACGGTGACGGTGCCGGGTCGGTGCGGGCATGGAGCAGGCCCCGCTCGACCGGGGGCTACCGGGCGGGGGCCTGCCGTTCGAGGGGGTGGGTCAGTGCGTCTTCTCCAGCGCGGGGGCGTCCGGCTGGGCGGGGACGGCGGAGGTGTGACTGTCCACCAGGGTGGTCTCGTCGAAGGGGAGCCGGCCACCGAGGACCTGGTCGAGGCGCTCGCGGTCGAGCTCCTTGGTCCAGTGGCCGATCAGCACGGTGGCGACGGCGTTGCCGGCGAAGTTGGTGAGCGCGCGGGCCTCGGACATGAAGCGGTCGATGCCGACGATCAGGCCGACGCCGTCGACCAGTTCGGGGCGGTGCGACTGCAGGCCGCCGGCCAGGGTGGCGAGGCCGGCGCCGGTGACGCCGGCGGCGCCCTTGCTGGCGATGATCATGAAGAGCAGCAGGCCGAGCTGCTGGCCCAGCGACATCGGCTTGTCGAGCGCCTCGGAGATGAAGATCGAGGCCATCGTCAGGTAGATCGCGGTGCCGTCGAGGTTGAAGCTGTAGCCGGTGGGGACGGTGATGCCGACCACCGGGCGGCTGACGCCGAGGTGCTCCATCTTGGCGATCAGGCGGGGCAGGGCGCTCTCGGAGGAGGAGGTGGAGAGGATCAGCAGGAACTCGCGGCCGAGGTAGCGCAGCAGGGCGAAGATGTTGACGCCGGCCACCAGCCGGAGCAGCAGGCCGAGCACCACGACGACGAAGAGCGCGCAGGTGACGTAGAAGCCGATCATGATGACGGCGAGGCTCTTCAGGGCGGCGGTGCCGGTGGCGCCGACCACTGCGGCGATCGCGCCGAACGCGCCGACCGGCGCCAGCCACATGATCATCGACATGATCCGGAAGACCAGGCGCTGCAGGTGCTCCACCCCGCGCAGCACCGGAGTGCCGACCGGCCCCATCGCCTGCAGGGCGAAGCCGGCCAGCAGGGCGACCAGCAGGGTCTGCAGCACCTTGCCCTCGGTGAGGGCGGAGAAGACCGTGGTGGGGATGATGCCGAGCAGGAAGTCGGTGGTGTCCTGGGCGTGGCCGGCGGTGGCCTGGGCGTGCCCGGCCTTGGCGAGCGCCTGGGTGAGGTGCAGGCCGGAGCCGGGCTCCAGCAGGTTGCCGACCAGCAGGCCGATGCCGAGCGCGACGGTGGACATCAGCAGGAAGTAGCCGAGGGCGAGGCCGCCGACCCGGCCGACCTTGGCGGCCTTGGTGACGGAGCCGATGCCGAGCACGATGGTGCAGAAGATCACCGGGCTGATCATCATCTTGATCAGGTTCACGAAGCCGGTGCCGACCGGCTTCAGGTCCACCGCGAAGTCCGGCGCGGCCAGGCCGACCGCGATACCGGCCAGCACCGCCACGATCACCGCGAGGTAGAGGTAGTGCGTCCGGTCCCGTCTCGGGGCTGCTGTGCTGGTCGTCATGGTGCGGCTCCTTCGCCTGCGGGTGCTGCGGCCCCGGGTGGTTGGGCCGATCCGACTATGGGCTCCGGAGTGACCGGGGTCACGTTTGAGTTCATAGAGTTCACGTCACCCGGGCCGGATCTCCGGCCACTGGCAGGACCGGTCCCCGGCCCGGCAGGGCACACTGGCTGGCATGGACGCGCACCCCGACCTCCCGCCGCCCCGGCGCGCACGCAGCCTGGCGGGCCAGCTCTTCGTGCTCCAGGTGGTCATCGTGGCCGCCGTGGTGGCCGGCGGCGCGGTGCTCGCCTACCTGTTCACCACCGGCCGGGCCGAGGACGCCGCCCGCCGCCAGGTCACCGCGGTGGCCCGCTCGGTGGCCGACACCCCGAGCGTCCGGGACGCCGCGCTCGGTCCCGACCCGTCCGCCGAGCTCCAGCCGTACGCGGAGCGGGTCCGCCAGGACACCGGGGTCGACTTCGTCACGGTGATGGGCACCGACGGCATCCGGTGGACCCACCGCGACCCGGCCCAGATCGGCCGCCCCTACCTCGGGCACACCGAACAGGCGCTGGCGGGGCGGGTGTTCACCGAGACGTACACCGGCACGCTCGGCCCCTCGGTCCGGGTGGTGGCCCCGGTGCTGGACGGCGGCCGGGTGGTCGGGCTGGTCAGCGCGGGCATCACGGTGCAGTCGATCAGCGCCCAGCTGCGCGGCCCGCTGACCGCGCTGGGCGGGGTCGCGCTCGGCGCGCTGCTGCTCGGCGGGGCGGCCACCTACCTCGCCAACGCCCGGCTGCGGCGGCACACCCACGGCATGGGCGCGGCCCAGCTGAGCCACCTGTACGACTACCACCAGGCCACCCTGCACTCCGTCCGGGAGGGCCTGGTGCTGCTGGACGGCGCCGGGCGGGTGGTGCTCTGCAACGACGCGGCCCGCGAACTGCTGGGCCTGTCAGGGCACTTGGACGGCGTACCGGTCCGCTCGCTCGGCCTGCCGCCCTCGCTGGTCCGGGCGCTCGGCTCGGCCGAGCCGGTCCGGGACGAGCTGCACCTGACCGCCGAGCGGGTGGTGGTGCTGAACACCTCGGCGGTCGGCCCCGGCCTCGGCACCGTGGTGACCCTCCGGGACCACACCGAACTCCAGGGCCTGGTCGGTGAGTTGGACTCGGTGCGGGGCTTCGCCGAGGCACTCGGCGCGCAGGCGCACGAGGCCGCCAACCGGCTGCACACGGTGGTCTCGCTGATCGAACTCGGCCGGCACCGCGAGGCGGTGGAGTTCGCCACCGCCGAACTCGAACTCGCCCAGCAGCTCACCGACCGGGTGGTGGCGGCGGTCGCCGAGCCGGTGCTGGCCGCCCTGCTGCTCGGCAAGACCGCCCAGGCCGCCGAGCGCGGCGTCGAGTTGACGCTGACCGAGGACAGCCGGATCGACGACGGTGTGCTGCCGCCCGGCCTGACCCCGCGTGACCTGGTCACCGTGCTGGGCAACCTGGTGGACAACGCGGTGGACGCCGCGATCGAGAACGCCGCCGCCCGGGCCCCCGAGGTCAGCGTCACCGCCCGGGTGGACGGCGCCGAACTGCTGCTCCGGGTGGCCGACTCCGGGGCCGGCATCGAACCGGACGCCGCCGCCGAGGTGTTCGGCCGGGGCTGGACCACCAAGGCGGCCGTCGGCGGCCGGGGGCTCGGCCTGGCGCTGGTCCAGCAGACCGCCCGGCGCAACGGCGGCACGGTGCAGATCGGCCGCTCGGACGGCGCGGTGCTCACCGTCCGGCTGCCGCTCCAGCGGGAGGCCGCGCGATGATCTCGGTCCTGGTGGTCGAGGACGACCCGGTGGCCGCCGCCGCCCACGCGCTCTACGTCGGCCGCACGCCCGGTTTCCTGGCCGACGGCACCGCGCACAGCTGCGCGGAGGCGCTCCGGCTGCTGGAGCGGGCCCGGGCGGCCGACCGCCCGGTCGACCTGATCCTGCTCGACCTGCACCTGCCCGACGGCCACGGCCTCCGGCTCTGCCGCACCCTGCGCGCCGCCGGGCACACCGCCGACGTCATCGCGGTCACCTCGGCCCGCGAACTGGCCACCGTCCGGCAGGCGGTCTCCGCCGGGGTGGTCCAGTACCTGCTGAAGCCGTTCGGCGCGGCCGCCCTGCACGACCGGCTGGACCGCTACGCCCGCTACCGCTCCACCCTCGGCCGGACCGGCGAGGCGACCGGCCAGGACGAGGTCGACCAGGCCTTCGCCGCCCTCCGCACCCCCGACCGCACCGCCCTCCCCAAGGGCCTCAGCGCCGCGACCCTGGACACCCTGGCCACCGTCCTGCGCACCACCCCCGACGGCCTGTCCGCCGGCGCGGCCGCCACCGCGACCGGCGTCTCTCGGATCACCGCCCGCCGCTACCTCGAACACCTGGTCGCCACCGGCCTGGCCGACCGCGAGCCCCGGTACGGCCAGGTCGGCCGCCCGGAGCTGCACTACCGCTGGCGGACCGGACGGTAGGGATCAGACGGCGACCAGCAGAACCCGCTGGTCGCAGAGCTTCGCCATGTCGTCGACGTCGCTGGTGAGCAGGCGGACCGGGCCAGGCTGTGCCATCGCGGTCGCAGCGACGACGGCGTCGATCGCGTACTTGTGGCCGTGCAGCCCTGCTGCCCTGAGCAGGGACACGGCGTGCTGTGTGTGGTGGTGAGTGACCTCCTCGACGTTGAGTCGAGAGATCACGAAGTCCCATCGAGGCCGGGACCGTTGGGGATTCATCGCCTCGATCAAGGTGAGGGTGCTGACCACGGCGCGGGCACCGTGCGTCTGGGCGTGCTCGAGCCGGGCCATGACCAGCGGATCGTCGTCGACTGCCAGCGACAAGCCCTGGCAGTCGAGCACGAGTGCTCCGGGCGTCAGCTCGCCAGGGCGTCGTCCTGCGGCTGTTCGGCGAGCCATTGGGCGTACCTCCGCTCGGCTTCCTCGGCCTCCGCCGCAGCCTGCGCGCGGGCTGCATCGGGGATCTCGCCGTGTTGGCGGATGTGTTCCTCCACCAGTTCGGCCAAACGCTCCCGCTCTATCCGCTGCTCGACCGCAGCGGTCACGTAGGCGCTGAACGCTCCCTTGCCGACCCGGGTGCGGACGTCCTCCGCAACGGCTTCCGGCATCGAGACGCTGTACTTCTTGAAGGGCGACTCAGACATGCCGTCAGGCTACCACCGGTGGTGGCAGTCACTCAAAGTGCCTGCTCCGCCACGGCCAGGAAGCGGTCGTCGGTGTCCGTGTACGAGGTGAGCCGCCAGCCGTTGGCGGCCAGCAGGGGGCGGAGGTTGGGCTCGGCGCGGCGGTCGTCCGGGGTCAGTTCGCGGCCGTGGCGGGCGGCCAGGACGGCGCGGCCGATCGGGTGGAAGAGCGCCAGCGTGCCGCCCGGTCGGCTGACCCGGGCCAGTTCGCGCAGGCCCAGGCCGGGGTCGGGGAGGTGGTTGACCAGGCCGGCCGCGAAGACCAGGTCGACGGTGCCGTCGGGCAGCGGGAGGTGGGCGCAGTCGGCCAGGGCGACGGCGGCCACGGCGGCGTGGGCCTGGGCCCGGGCCACCATCTCGGGGGTCACATCCACCCCGAGCACCGTCCCGGTGGGGCCGACCGCCGTCCGCAGCAGTGGCAGCGCCCGGCCGGTGCCGCAGCCCGCGTCGAGCACGAACGCGCCCTCCGCCAGGCCGAGTTCGGCGATCGCGGCGGCGTAGCGCGGGCTGTCGTCCGGGTACTTGGAGTCCCAGGTGGCGGCGCGGGCGGCGAAGAACTCACGGGTGGCGGCCAGTTCGGCTTCGTGCGACATACGGGCAGCCTACGACCCGGGGGCCGGCCGGTGCGTTCACCTTCGCGCGGCCCGTTTCCCCGGCGGCCGACGCTCGTTGATGGGGTGTCGGGTTCACTCGGACGGGTGGAAAGCCGGCCCGATGCGGAGCGTGGGATTCCAGACCGGTAAAGTTAGGCTTACCTAACTAAAAGGGAGTCTGCCTTGGCCCTCACCGCCGCCCCCTCGGCCGGCGACGCGATCCTGCGCCGTCAGCGCATCCGCGAGTCGGCTGCCCGCACCTACGCCCGTTCCTTCCCGATCGTGCCGGTCCGGGCCCACGGGATGACGGTGGAGGGCGCGGACGGCCGCCGCTATCTGGACTGCCTGTCCGGCGCCGGGACGCTGGCGCTCGGCCACAACCACCCGACGGTGCTCACCGCGATCCGCCGCACCCTGGACAGCGGCGCCCCGCTGCACCTGCTCGACCTGGCCACCGCGGAGAAGGACGACTTCACCACCGCGCTGTTCGACAGCCTGCCGCCCGGCTTCGGCGACCGCTCCCGGGTGCACTTCTGCGGGCCGGCCGGCACCGACGCGGTGGAGGCGGCGCTCAAGCTGATGCAGACCGCCACCGGCCGCCGGGGTGCGCTCGCCTTCACCGGCGCGTACCACGGCATGACCGCCGGCGCGCTGGCCGTCACGGGCGCCGTCGAGGTGAAGTCCCCGCTGCCCAGCGGGGGAGAGGTGACCCGGCTGCCCTACCCGTACGCCTACCGCTGCCCGTTCGGCGAGGGCGCGCGCGGGGCCGAGCTGTCCGCGACGTACGTGGAGCGGCTGCTCGACGACCCGTCAGGGGGCGTGCTGCCACCGGCCGCGATGATCCTGGAGGTGGTCCAGGGCGAGGGCGGGGTGGTCCCCGCGCCGGACGGCTGGCTGCGCGAGATGCGGCGGATCACCGCCGAGCGCGGCATCCCGCTGATCGTGGACGAGGTGCAGACCGGGGTCGGCCGGACCGGCGCGATGTGGGCGGTCGAGCACAGCGGGATCGTGCCGGACGCGCTGGTGCTGTCCAAGGCGATCGGCGGCAGCCTGCCGCTCGCGGTGGTGGTCTACCGGGAGGAGTACGACGGCTGGCTGCCCGGCGCGCACACCGGCACCTTCCGGGGCAACACGCTGGCGATGGCGGCGGGCGCGGCCACCCTGCGGTACGTCGCCGAACACGGCCTGGTCGAGCGGGCCGAGCTGCTCGGGGCCCGGCTGACGAGCCGTCTGGACGCGCTCAAGGGGCGGCTGCCGGTGATCGGCGACGTCCGGGGCCGGGGCCTGATGATCGGCGTCGAGCTGGTCGACCCGAGCGGCGAGCCGGACCGCTGCGGCGCCCACCCGGCCGACCCGGAGCTGGCCCGCCGGGTCCGGGCGGCCTGCCTGCAGCGCGGCCTGATCGTCGAACTCGGCGGCCGCCACGACGCGGTGCTCCGGCTGCTGCCCCCGCTCACCGTCACCGACGAACAGGTCGAGGCGGTGCTGGAGCGGCTGGCCGACGCCATCGAGGCCGCCTCCCGATGACCGGCGGCCCGGCGGAGCCGGCCCGGCCGGCGGCGCTCGCCCGCCCGGCGGTGCTGCGCCCGCTGCTCGACCTGGTGCTCACCGCGATCGAGGCAGGCACCGCGCACCGGGGCGGGCCGCTGCCGCCCGGCGGCCCGGGTCCGATCGCCGATCGGACCCGGCTCGCGCTCTCGGTCCGGGACGACCCGGACGCCCTGCTCCGGCTCACCGAGTTCCTCGCCTACGGCACCGCCGACCCGGCCGACCCGGCCTGCGCGGCGCACCTGCACTGCCCGCCGCTGGCCCTCGCGGTCGCCGCCGACCTGGCGGTCAGCGCCCTCAACCCCTCGCTCGACTCCTGGGACCAGGCCCCGGCGGCCACCGGCCTGGAGACCGCCCTGATCGCCGAACTGGCCGAGCTGGTCGGCTTCGACCCGGCACCCGCCGCCGGGGTGTTGACCACCGGCGGCACCGAGTCCAACCTGATGGGCCTGCTGCTGGCACGGGACCGGGTGCTGGGCGGCGAGGTCGGACTGGACGGCCTGCCGCCGGGCGTCCGCCCGGTGATCCTGGCCTCCGAGGCCGCGCACTTCTCGGTCCAGCGCGCCGCCGCCCTGCTCGGCCTGGGCGAGCGGGCGGTCCGTACCGTCCGGGCCGACCGCGAGCTGCGGATGGACCCGGACGCGCTGGCGGCGGAGCTGCGCGCCGCCGTCCGGGCCGGGCAGCGGCCGATCGCCGTGGTGGCCACGGCCGGCACCACCGACACCGGCGCCGTCGACCCGCTGCACCCGGCCGCCGAGCTGGCCGCCGAGTACGGCGCCTGGCTGCACGTGGACGCCGCGTACGGCGGTGGGGCCCTGCTCAGCGACCGGCTGGCCCCGCTGCTGGACGGCATCGCCCGGGCCGACTCGGTCTCACTGGACTGGCACAAGTTCGGCTGGCAGCCCGCCGCCGCCGGGGTGTTCCTGGTCCGCCGGGCCGAGTCGTACGGGTCGCTGGCCCGCCGGGCGGCCTACCTCAACCCGGCCGACGACGAGCGGGCCGGGTACCCGAGCCTGCTCGGCCGCTCGCTGCGCACCACCCGCCGGGCGGACGCGTTCAAGCTGCTGGTCACGCTGCGCACGCTGGGCCGGGCCGGTCTGGGCGTGCTGGTGGACGCCTGCCACGAGCTCGCGCTGGCCACCGCCGAGTCGGTCCGGCAGGCGGACGAGCTGGAGCTGCACTGCCCACCGGTGCTCAGCACGGTGGTGTTCCGCTACCGCCCGGCCGGGGCCGGGCCGGAGGAGCTGGACCGGCTGAACGCCGGGCTGCGCCGCGCGCTGCTCCGGTCCGGCCGCGCGGTGGTCGGCCGGACCGAACTGCCGGGCCGCGGACCCGGCCGGATCCGGCTCAAGCTCACCCTGCTCAACCCGCACAGCACCCCGGCCGACACCCGGGCCCTGCTGGCCGCGGTGCTGGCGGCCGGACAGCGCGTCAGAGACCGGGGCGGCGAAGAACAGTGACGTAGGGTGAAAAATCAGGACAACCCTCCAGTGAGGACAGGCGGTCAACAGTGGCAAACCGAACCGTGGTGATCGAGACCACCAAGGGCGCGATCACGGTCGAGCTGTACGAGGACAAGGCTCCGATCACGGCCGGGAACTTCGCCGACCTGGTCGAGCGGGGCTTCTACGACGGGCTGAAGTTCCACCGCTACGAACCCGGCTTCGTGATCCAGGGCGGCGATCCGCTGGGCAACGGGACGGGTGGATTCATCGACCCGGACACCAAGCGCGAGCGGACCATCAAGCTGGAGGTCACGCCCGAACTCAAGCACGGCGAGGCGGGCGCCCTTTCGATGGCGCGCAGTCAGAACCCGAACAGCGCCTCCAGCCAGTTCTACATCACGCTCGGCCCGGCGGACTTCCTGGACATGAACTACGCGGTCTTCGGCCGGGTCACCCGGGGTCTGGACGTGGTCCAGCAGCTCAGGGCCGGTGACCAGGTGACCAGCGCCAAGTTCGCTGCCTGAAAAGTGATTTGGCGAATCTGACAGCCGGATTCCCGGTCCGGCTGTCAGAATTCGTAGGAAAGCGCGAGCGAAGCGCGCCCCGTGGTGATTTCCGGGGCCGTTCCGGGAAGCCTCCGTGGACATACCGTCCCGGTGCTGTCCAGTCGTTTTCGGCCGCTGTACGGCGCGATCTCGCCAACCACCCGGCCATGGTTGCGGATCGGACGAAGCGCGGCGGTAACTTCTAGTAGCCGCCGCCACACCAGGAGCACACGGCTCCTCGGGACTCGCGGCGCGAGGGAGTAGTGAACCCGCCGTCATCCGGCGTGGCCTCTCCTGTCGCCTCTGTGGCACGAACTCCTTTGGTATCGACACCACTTCCCTGTACTCAGTCCTGCGACGCGGAGGCCGCGGCATGACCGAAACACTTCTGAGCTCCACCTTCAGCACCTTCCAGGCGCTGCCGTTCTCCGACCGCTGCCACCTGGTCTGGCAGCGCGGCGACCATCTGCTGATCGGGGTCAGCCCGGGCAACAGCTACTTCAGCCATCTCCGGATCGCCCAACTCGTGCGCTGGGGGCGCCAGTTCTTCGACTCGGTGGACGTGGTCCACGCCGATCTGCACGTGGACACCCAGTTCGCCGCCTTCGGCTACCCGGCCGACCAGGCCCGGCGGCGGGCGGCCAAGGAGACCAAGACCACCCGGCGGCGGATCGAGCGCGGCGTCGAGCTGGCCGGCCGGTCCGGGGTCGGGGTGCACGCGCTGTCCGACTTCGCGGACACCCCCGCCTACCGGCGGCTGTCCGCCGAGGTGGCCGACGCGCTGGCCGAGGACGAGGACTTCCGACTGGCCACGGAGGGGATGGCGGCCGGCTTCCTGGCGGCCCGGCTGCCGGCGGGCCAGGCCCCCTCGGCGGAGCAACTGGCCGCCGGGGTGGCCTACATAGCCGCCGAGCTGCCGTTCTTCCTGGACACCCCCAGCCTGCTGGAGGTGCCGACCTCGGTCTCCTGCTACCACGTCGAACTGCCGCTCACCCCGGTGCTGTTCGGCCGCGACCGGGGTCTGCGGGCAGCGCCCGGACAGGGCTACGCGGTGGTCCGGCCGAGGGACGTACCGCAGCTGCCCCGGGTCGCCACCGCCGCCTGACCCCTTCCACCCTCACGAGGAGCGAGCCCGATGACCACGAGTGCACAGCGCGAGTTCACCTTCCCCCTGTCCCGGCGCGGCGACGTGCTGCCCGAGGAGGCCACCCTGCTGCGCGAGCAGCAGCCGGTCGCCAGGGTCCGCACGCTGACCGGTGACCCGGCCTGGCTGGTGAGCAGCTACCAGCTGGCCAAGCAGGTGCTGGAGGACGAGCGGTTCAGCCTCAAGGACACCGCCAACCCGGGCGTGCCGCGCCAGTACGCGTTGACCATCCCGCCCGAGGTGGTCAACAACATGGGCAACATCAACAGCGCCGGGCTGCGGGACGCCGTGATGAAGACCCTCTCCCCGCGCGCCGACAAGGAGCTGGCCGGCTGGCTGGAGGCCGAGGCGCACCGGCTGCTGGACGAGCTGGAGCGGCAGGGGCAGCCGGCCGAGCTGCGGGACGGCTTCACCGAGCCGTACTCGGCCGCGCTGCACTGCCGGCTGCTGGGCATCCCGACCGACGACTGGCGCCGGCTGATGGGCGGCATCGACGTCGCCTTCCAGACCAGCCCGGTGCCGTTCGAGGGCTCGACCCCCAACTGGTACAAGGACCTCGGCTACCTGCTGGACCGGCTGAACGCCGACCCGGCGCCGACCGAGGGCCTGCTCGGCCGGTTCGTCCGGCTGCGCGCCGAGCGGGCCGAGCTGGAGGACGACGAGCTGCTGGCCACCGTCGCGCTCTCGCTGTTCGGGGCCGGGGCGGTCTCCACCTCCTCGTTCCTGCTGCACGCCATCATCGCGCTGGCGCAGCGGCCGGAGCTGGCCGAGCGGCTGCGCAAGGAGCCCGAGCTGATCGGCCGGGCGGTGGACGAGCTGCTCCGGTACAACCTGTCGATCGGCGACGCGCTGCCCAGGATCGCGCTGGCGGACGTCCAGGTCGGCGAGGTGCTGGTCCGTCAGGGTGAACTGGTGCTGGTGCTGATCGAGGGCGCCAACTACGACCCGGCGGTCTTCCCCGACCCGGAGCGGATCGACTTCGACCGGGCGGAGAACCCGCACCTGGCCTTCGGCGCCGGGCGGCACTTCTGCCCGGCCTCCGCGCTCGGCCGCACCCACGCCGAGATCGCGCTCCAGGTACTGGTCGAGCGGCTGCCCGGGCTGCGGCTGGCCTTCCCGGCCGAGCAGCTGGCCTGGCGGCCCGGCTTCATCAAGCGGCTGCCGGAGCGGCTGCCGGTGGTCTGGTGAAGCGGGGCCGACACCGGACTCAACCGCCCAGCAGCACCGCTCTGACCTGCTCCCAGACCGCCGGATCGGCCGCCACCAGCAGCCCGTCCGGACCACCGGGCGGCTCCGGCCGGTAACCGGTGCCGTCGAGGCGGGCGGCGACCCCGCCCGCCTCGGTGACCAGCAGCGAGCCGGGGGAGTGGTCCCACGGCAGGGTGCGCCAGTAGAGGATGAACTCGCTCTCCCCGTCGGCGATCTGCGGGTACTCCATGCCCGCCGAGCGCAGGCCGTCGCCGGTCTTGCCGAAGACCCGGACGGCGGTCTGCATCCGGTGGTGCTCGGCCGGGGCGAGGTAGCGGCTCTTCACCGAACCGCGCCACTTCTCGGGCGCGTCGGTGACGGCCGGCCGGGTCAGCCGGTGCCCGTCCCGCCAGGCGCCGGAGCCCAGCTCGGCGGCGTACGCGGTGCCGGTGACGGGCTGCCAGATCCAGGCGGCGACGGTCTGTCCGGCCCGCACCAGCGAGGCCATCACGGCGAAGTCGGGGCGGCCCGCGACGAAGTTCGAGGTCCCGTCCACCGGGTCCACCAGCCAGACGGCCGGTTCGGTTCGGAGTGCCTCGGCCAGCGCCGGGTCGGCGGCCACCGCCTCCTCGCCCACCACCGGGACGGGCAGCAGCTCGCGCAGCCGGCGGGAGATGATCACCTCGGCCTCCCGGTCGGCGATCGTGACGATCTCCCCGGGGGCCTTCTCGATCACCTCTCCGGCGGCCAGTGCCCGGAAGCGCGGCTCGACCACCTCTGCCGACGTCTCGGCGAGGATCTCGGCCACCTTCTCCATCAGCACGTGCGCGCTCCCTTCGCTGGGTACCACTCTCGCACGTCCCTCCGGCCCCGACCTGCGGCGCCCCACCGACCGGGGTGGGCTGCGGCAGGTCGGGGGCGGCCCGGTGCCCGGGGTCAGCCGAGGAAGCGGAAGCCCGGCCGAGGGTGCATCAGGAACTCGTGGTGCGAGATGTTCCAGGCGTAGGCCCCGGCCATCGCGAACACCACCCGGTCGCCCGCCCGCAGCTCCGCGACCGGGACGCCCGCCGCCAGCACGTCCTTGGGCGTGCAGAGCTGCCCGGCCACGGTCACCCGCCCGGTGGTCACGGCGGGCCGTTCCCAGGGGTGCGGCCAGTCGGCCACCGGGAGCACGGTGAACGGCTGGTCGTGACCCCGGGTGGCGGGGGTGCGCAGGTGGTGGGTGCCGCCCCGGACGATCGCGAAGTCCTCGCCGTGGCTCTGCTTCACGTCCAGCACCTCGGTCGCGTAGTGGCCGCAGTACGAGGTGAGCGCCCGGCCCGGCTCGATCCGCAGGGTCAGCCCGGGGTGCCGGTCCAGCAGCTTCGCCAGCCCGGCGCCGAAGGCCGTCCAGTCGAAGCGGGCCGCCGGGTCGGCGTAGTCCACGGCCATCCCGCCGCCGACGTTGACCTCCGTCAGGGTGATCCCGTGCCGTTCGGCCAGCGCCACCGACCACGCCACCACCTGCTCGGCGACCGCCAGTTGGGCCTCGGCGGCCAGGCCGCTGGCCAGGTGGGCGTGCACACCCACCAGCCGCAGCCGCTCGAAACCGGGCTCCGCCAGCAGTTGTACGCAGCGCGAGACCAGCACCGGGTCCAGCCCGAACGAGGTCGGTCGGCCGCCCATCGCCAGCGGCACCGTGTCCAGCGAGCCGTCCGTCACCGGCAGGTTGGCCCGCAGCAGCACGTCCACCGGGCCGTCGGCGAGCGCGGCCAGCAGGCGCAGTTCGTGCTCGCTCTCCACGTGCCAGCGCCGTACCCCGAGCCGCAGCGCGGCGGCGATCTCGGCCGGGGTCTTGCCCGGCCCGCCGAAGGCCAGCGGGTGGTCCGGCACGGCCGCCCGGACGTGCGCCAACTCGCCTCCGGAGGAGACCTCGTAGCCGTCCACGGCGGGGCCGAGGGCGGCCAGGATCTCCGGCTCGGGGTTGGCCTTGGCGGCGTAGTACAGCTCGACCCGCTCCGGCAGCGCGGCCCGGACGGCGGCGGCGTGTGTGCGCAGCGCGGCCAGGTCGTAGACGTAGACCGGGAACTGCTCCGGCGTCAGCGAGGCGATCAGGGCGGTGATGGACATCAGGCACTCCAGCTCAGGGCCAGCACGGATTCGCCGAGCGGTGAGGGCAGCGGGACGTATCCCGCCTCCCGGTCGGCCTTGCGCTCCCAGCGGGTGAGCAGGTTGGCCTTGGCGGGCAGCGGGACGCCCGCGAGCAGCGCGGCCAGCCGGGGCGGGCAGCCGTTCGCGTCGCCGAACTCGCCGAGCACGGTGCGCAGTTCGTCCCAGAGCGCGGCCTCCAGGTCCGGGTGCTGGTCGGCCAGGGCGGAGACCAGCTCGGACAGGTGGTTGACCACCAGGCAGTACACCACCCGGTCCCAGCCGCGCTGGGCGTCGTAGCTCATCGGCCCGGCCACCTCCGGCGGCAGACCGGCCAGCAGCTCGGCGTTCCGCTCCGGCAGCAGCTTGGTGCCCTCGAGGTCGCGGAACAGCACCTGGGCCGGGCGGCCCCGGTCGTCCACGCCGAGCACCACGTTCTGCAGGTGCGGCTCCAGCACCACGCCGTGCTCGAAGTAGGCGGCCAGCACCGGCGGCACCACCAGCCGCAGGTACGCGCCCCACCAGTCGAGCGCCCCGGCCGGGCCCGAGTCGCCCAGCAGCTCCGCCAGTTGGGCCGAACTGGTCGGGTACTCGTCGGCCACCGCCGCCGCCAGCAGCGCGGTGACGCCGGGCCGGAGCTTCTGCTCCAGCCCCTCCCGGACGATCAGGCCGAAGCCCTCGAAGAGCGAGTTGTCCGGCACGCCGTCCGGGCCCGGCAGTGCCAGGGTGCGGAAGGCCGGCTCGCGCAGCACGGCCGCGTCGGGGTACTGCTCGGCCAGCTTGGCGAACGGCTCGGCCAGCAGCCTGGTCATCGAGACCGCGCCGGTCAGCTCGTAGGCGGAGTTCTTGCGCAGGCAGTTGGTGATCCGGACGTTCAGGCTGAACTTCAGGAAGGCGCCGGCACCGTGCAGGGTGCGCACCGAGGCGGTGGCGGTGAACGGCACGCCCCGCTCGCCGAGGTCGAGCACGTCGCCGCGCTCCAGCGCGGCGGTCAACCCCGGGTGGTCGCAGAGCAGTTCGTACTGCCAGGGGTGGGCGGGCAGCAGGGTGTAGCCGGCCGGCACCTCGCCGAGCGAGTCCAGCAGGGCCAGCGCGTACGGGTCGGTGGTGTCCTGCGCGACGTACTCGGAGCGCACCGCGAGGTGGCGCAGCCGGAACGCGGCGCGGGCCTCGGGGGCGTAGTCGTCCCAGGAGCCGCGCTCGGCGTAGCGGGACTTGGGGGCCGGGTGGAAGCGGTGGCCGAACAGCAGGGCCTGCTCGGACTCCAGGTAGCGGTCCGGCCCCGGGGCGGTCCGGCGGTCCAGTCCGTGCGACACCCCGGCGTGACTGGAGGTCAGCTGGGTGAGGAACTCCTCGTTCCGCACCCCGGTGCGCAGCGTCAGCTCGGCCTGGACGTGCTCGGCCAGCTCCCGCCAGCCCAGCTCCCGCCAGCCGTCCGGGCCCTCCTCGAAGACCGGGCCGGTGAAGCGGTGCGCGCCGGTGAGCGAGGTGCGGCGCAGCGTGATCCGCAGTGCGACGCCCCGGCGGGGCAGCTGCAGGTGCAGCCGGCCGTCGGCGATCGCGGTCTGGTGCTCGGGTCCGGATACCTCGCGGAGCAGGCAGTTGAGCAGGGTGTGGGTGACGGCGTGGTCCGCCGTGGGCAGCGTGACGGGCCCGGCGTCGGCCGGGGCGATGTCGATCGGTGAGGGCATCAGTTGCTCCTGCGGGAGAGGAGGACGAGGGAGGCGGCGGCGAGTGCGATGACGGTGCCCGCCAGCACGGGGGCGGTCGGCCCGAAGGCGCTGTTGACCAGCGCGGCGACCACCCCGGCGGCGACCGCGCCGCCCTTGGAGACGAATTCGAGCGAGCCGAACATCCGGCCCGGGGCCCGCCCGCGGCACGCGTCGGCGGCGAGTACCGAGAGGCAGACCAGACCGAGGGTCAGGCCGATGCCCAGCAGCAGCCGGGCGAGGGTGAAGGTGAGCAGCGAGGAGGCGGGGCCGTGCGCGGCCAGACCGAGCGCGACGAAGCCGAAGCCGATCGCCAGGCCGGTGCGCGGCCGCTCCAGGAAGCGGGTGTGCACCCGTCCGGCGGCTGCCAGGTAGCACAGGTGCGGCAGCGCGAAGAGCAGGCCGGTGACCGTGCCGGAGACGCCGGGCAGCTTCTGCTCCACCAGTGCGACCAGGTACGGGAAGGAGATCACGGTGGAGAAGACGAAGGCGAACTCGACGGTGTAGAGCAGCTTGAGCGACCCGGGCACGACGTCGGCGGGCTCGGCCTCCGTACTCGGCCGGACCGGCCGGGACGGTTCGGGCAGCAGGGCGAGCAGCCCGGCGGCGAGCAGCGGGAGGACGGCCATCACCAGATACTGCCGGTGCGGGGATATCCAGGGCGAGAGGGCGCCCACCAGGATCGGCGCGGCCACCAGCGAGGCCCGGGCGCTGCCCTGCATCAGGGTGAGCGCCCTGGACAGCCGGGGTCCCTCCAGTGCGGCGGCCAGGTAGCCGTTGGTGGCGGCGAAGGTGCCGCCGAGGAAGCCCTGCAGCACCAGCGCGACCGTGAAGGCAGGCAGGCTCTCGGCCCAGCCGGCGATCAGGAACGAGACGGTGAGCCCGAGTTGGGCCCGGAGCAGCAGCCGCTTGCGGCCGAACCGGTCGGCCAGCCGGCCCCAGAGCGGGGCGCCGAGGCCGCTGAACACGGTCGGCACGATGTAGAGCACCCCGGCCCAACTGCCGTCCTGGTCACCCAGTCCGGGCAGGATCCGGGTCAGGAACGGCGGCAGGCCGAGCGCCGCGAACGAGGCGACGAAGTAACAGGCGGCGATCGCGTGCACCTGGCGGCGGTCCAGCCCGGCCGGAGCCGGGGCGGCGGTCACCGTGCGCTCGGCTGCTGCGGTGCTCATCAGACCTCCAGGCGAAGGTAGTTCGGGCCGCTGGTGTAGTGCTTGTTGATGTCGGTGGCGCCGGAGCGTTCCTTGCTGAGCAGCGAGCCGGCGGTGACCATCGCCTTCACCGGCAGCCGCTCGGCGTCCAGCAGGGCGGCCCGCAGCGGGTCGCCGGCCGGGCCGAGCCGCCCGATCGAGCGCTCCAGCTCGGCCCGCAGCAGGCCGAGCAGCTCGGCCAGCGGAGCCCGGCCGTGCGCGGCCAGACCGAAGGCGAGCGAGGCGGTGCACAGGTGACCGGTGATCGTGGTGAACAGGTCGGTGAGTGCCAGGTCGCCCGACGAGAAGACCCGGGCGTCATCGAACTCGCCGACGAAGGAGCCGAGTTCACCGATCCGCTCGGTGTTCACCCGGGGGCCGTCGTTGTCCTTGTAGAGCAGCCGCAGCCGGGTCGCGCCGTCCACCCGGTCGAGCACCAGCGAGGTGTTCTGCTGGTGCGACTCCAGGGCGACGCCGTACCCGAACAGGGTGGTCTGCCAGTCCAGCAGCAGCGCCAGCAGCTCCCGGTAGAGGGCGGTCACCGAGCCGTCGTAGAACCGGTCGGCCAGCAGGTCGACGACCAGCCCGCCGGGCGCCGGGGCGAGCAGCGCGGCCAGCGGCACCGTCAGGGCCCGCTCCAGGCCGGCCGGGTAGCGTCGGACCAGGACCGCCAGCAACTCGTGGCCGGTGTGCGCGTAGCCCTGCTCGTCGGCGTGCAGGATCCGCCCGGCCAGTCGCGGTTCGCGGGCCAGGACGGCTTCGCACAGCCGCTGCCCGGCCGCGCCGTCCTCCAGGGTGCCCGGCTTGATGGTGCGCCGGTTGCGCAGGCCCAGGGTGGCGGTGGTCAGCGGCAGCTTGAGGTGCCACTCGGGGTGCTCGGCCAGCGCGACGGTGCGCATCGACAGGGTCGGCACCACCGTCAGGTACGTGACCTCGGCGAGCACCGCGCCCGGCACCGCGAGGAGTGCCTCGCGCGCGCTCAACGGGTGCACCGGGAACAGGACATGACTGTCCGTCAGCTCGGCCAGCCCCAGCTGTGCCGGGCTCGGCCACCAGTCCGGGCGGGGCCCGATGGTGTCGACGGCCGGTGACCCGGCCGGTACGGCCAGCCAGTTCAGTTCGAAGCTCGGGTGGAACTCCGGCGCGTAGACGCGCAGTTCGTCCTGGCTCAGACCGGACCGGCCACGCGCGGTCGGGTACACCGGGTGGTCCAGGAAGGCGGCCAGGGTGTCGAAGCCGAGCGAGCCGCCCAGGCCGGTCCAGTCGGCGGGGTGCCCGCCGTACCGGAGCGCCAGCAGGTCGTGCACCCGGTCGCGGATCTCCGCGTGCAGCTCCATGGTGGCCAGGGTCTGCCGGCACTCCTCGGCGAAGGCGAGGTAGCCGTCCCGGTCCTGCGGATCGGCCAGCCCGGTGAGGTGGGCCAGGATCTCCGGGAGCCCGTCGAGCGGCTTGCCGTCCACCGTCAGGAGCGGGAGCCGGGCGGTCAGTTCGCTCTGGAAGCCGTCGGCCTCGACCGGCAGCGCGAGCGTCCCGGCCAGCAGCCAGCGGCCGTCCGTCCGGTCCTCCACGGTGCTCGCGGTGCGCAGGCCGAGCACGTCCTCGCGGAGCAGGGCGCCGAGCACCCGCAGGGTCAGTTGCCCGGCCTGGGCGGAGCGGGGGTCGACGCTCATGCGGAGATCTCCCAGCGGTTGGCCGCGATGAACCCGGCGACCGCGCGGTCCACCGCGTCCTGGTCGGTGCCGACCGCCCAGATCACGCCCAGGTAGTCGCGGTTGGTGCCGTAGTGGTCGTGCCGCTCGCCGATCGAGCGGAACGGGCGGTAGCTGAGCCGGACGCCGTCCCGGTCCTGGTCGAAGGCCTCGGGAGCGGCGCTGAGCACCCCGGCCCGGTCGGCGCAGACCGCCTCGTTACGGGCCCGGCCGTCGGTCCGGGCGCCGAGGTCGGCGGGCAGCGGCACCCCGAGGTGGGCGCGGAGCACGTGCTCGAAGAACGGGATCTCCAGCAGCTCGGCCAGCATCAGGTCGCACTGGTCCCCGATGGCCCGGTAGTTGATCTCGATGATCCGGGCCCGGCCGTCGGCCTGCAGCACGAACTCGGTGTGGCAGGCGCCGAGCCCGACGCCGACCGCGTCCAGCTGGGCGAGCACCTGCTCGGTCACCTCCGGCGGGTGCGCGGGGACGAACTCCAGCATTTCCTCGATGAAGTTCGGCGGCGGCGAGAGCCGGGTCCGGAAGCCGCCGAGCACGTGCCGGACGGTGCCGTCGCCGAGCGTCTCCAGGGTGTGCAGCTCACCGGCCAGGAACTCCTCGACCACCAGCGCCGTACCGGCCCGGCGGGCCCGGATCGCGGCCACCCGCTCGGCGAGTTCGGCCGCGTCGGCGACCAGGGCGACGTCCTCGCTGGCCACGCCCTCGCGGGGCTTGACCACGCAGGGGAACGGCGGGTCGAGCTCGGCCGGGTCCTGACCGGGCGCCAGCTCGCCGGACCAGACCGCGTCCAGCCCGGCGGCGGCCAGGTGCCGGCGGAACTGGGCCTTGTTCTTGGCCCGCAGGGTGGCCTTCCAGTCCTTGCCGGGCAGCCCGAAGTACTCGGCGGCCAGCGCGGTCTGGGTCTGCAGATGGTCGCTGTTGCTGAACACCGCGTCCGGGGCCTGGAGTTGCGAGATCAGGCCGATCACCTCGCGATGGTCGTGCACCGCGCACTCCACCACCTCGGGCACGAAGTCCCGTCCGGCGTACGCCTTCCGGTGCGCCTCGGGGGAGTCGGTGAGCACGGTCACCGACAGGCCGAGCCGCCCGGCGGCGGGCAGGAAGCCGTCGGTGACGGAGTCGGTGGGGTTGAGCGCGAGCAGGTACATCCGCATGGCGAGGTGTCCTCTGTGTGATGCAGGAGGGTCGAGCGGGCCGGGGCGCCGTGCGCCCCGGCCCTGGGGACTACTTGGGCGCGTCGACGCCGGCGGCCTTGGCGATGTCGCCGAGCATCTGCTCGGCGGCCTGCACGCCGATGCCGGACATCCAGGTCTCGTCCGGCACGTTGAAGACCTTGGCGTTCTTGACCGCGGTCAGGCCCTGCCAGACCGGGGTGGCCTGGACCTCGGCCTGCTTGGTCTTGGTCGGGTCGGTGGCGACGGTGACGAACACCAGGTCGGCGTCGGCCTGGTTGATCAGCTCCGGGCCGACCTCCAGCATCGCCTTGTCGACGTCCTGCGGCGTCGGGCGGGCCAGTCCGGCGTCCTTCAGCACCACGCCGCTGAACGAGGCCTTGGCGTACAGCCGGGTCGGACCGGCCACGAAGCGGACCACCGAGACGGTCGGCACCTTGCCCGCGTTCTTCTCGGCCACGGCCTTGCCGAGTTTGGCGGCCTTCGCCTCGTAGTCGGCCAGCGCCTTCTTGGCCTCGGCCTCCTTGCCGAGCGCCTGGGCGTGCAGGGCCAGGTTCTCCTTCCACGGGAAGCCCGTGGTCTCCGACATCACGGTCGGCGCGATCGCGTTGAGCTTGTCGTAGACCTTCTCGTGCCGGACCTTGGAGGTGAGGATCAGGTCGGGCTTGAGCGAGGCGATCAGCTCCAGGTTGGGCTCGGCGCTCGGGCCGACGTCCTTGGTGCCGGTCACCTTGCCGTCGAGGTAGGCCGGGAAGCCGCCCTCGGTCTTCAGGTGCGGGGCCACCGCGCCGACCGGGGTGATGCCCAGCAGGGTGACGTCGTCCAGCTCGCCGCTGTCCAGCACCACGACCTTCTTGGGCTGGGCCTTGATCTCGGCGGTGCCCATCGCGTGCTTGACGCTGCGCGGGAAGACGGCGGCGTCGGCGGCCTTCGAGCCCTCGGCCGGCTTGGCGTCCGAGGAGCTGCCGCCGCTGCCGCAGGCGGCGAGCGAGACGGTCAGCGCGGCGGCCAGCAGGACGGCGGGGATTCTGCGCAGGTGGGTGGTGGGCTGGGACATGGTCGGGTCCTTGCTGTGGGAGGTGCGGGCAGGGTGGGGCGACCGGCGCCGCAGTGCGGTCCTCGGGACGGTCCGCCGGGTCGGCGGTCGGTGCTCGGGGCGGAGGGGCCGGAAGTCGGGGGGTGAGAGGGCGTCAGACGCGCGCCGGGCGGCGGCTCCTGGCCCGTGGGACGACCAGCGGGGTGCCGGTCTCCGGGTCGGGGATCACCTGACAGCGGACCTGGAAGACGGCCTCCACCAGCTCCGCGGTGAGCACCTCGGCGGGCGGCCCGGCGGCGGCCAGCCGGCCGCCGTCGAGCACCACCAGGTGGTCCGCGTACCGGGCGGCCTGGCCCAGGTCGTGCAGCACCATCACCACGGTGCGCCCGGCCTGGTCGTGCAGGTCCGCGACCAGGTCGAGCACCTCCAGCTGGTGCCGCAGGTCGAGGAAGGTGGTCGGCTCGTCCAGCAGCAGCAGCTCGGTGTCCTGGGCCAGCGCCAGTGCTATCCAGGCGCGTTGGCGCTGGCCGCCGGAGAGCTGGTCCACCGGGCGGTCGCGCAGTTCGGCGGTGCCGGTGCGGGTCAGCGCGTCCTCCACCGCGGCCTGGTCGGCGGCCGACCAGGGGCTGAGCATCCGCTGGTGCGGGAAGCGGCCGAGCCGGACCAGCGACTCGACGGTGATCGCCTCCGGGGTGACCGGCTGCTGCGGCAGCAGGCCGAGCCGCTTGGCCAGCGCCCGGGCGGTCATCCGGTGGATGTCGGAGCCGTCCAGCGTGACGGTGCCGGCGGCCGGGGCGAGCAGCCGGGTCAGGCCGCGCAGCAGGGTGGACTTGCCGCAGGCGTTCGGGCCGACGATCGCGGTCACCGAGCCGCCCGGCAGGGTCAGGTCGAGCCCGGCCACGATGGTCCGGTCGCCGTAGCGCAGGTCCAGTCCGGTGGCGGTGAGCTGATTGCCGGTCGGTTCGGCGGTGGCGGTCAGCTGGTCGGCGGTCACGACTCACTCCTCTGGGGCGGCCGCCCCTGGCGGATCATCAGGACGAGCAGCCAGGGCGCTCCGAGGGTGGCGGTGACGGCGCCCACCGGAAGGCCGTGGATCGGCAGCAGGTTCAGTACGGCGTAGTCGGAGCCGAGCAGCAGCAGGGCGCCGGTGAGCGCGGTCAGCGCCAGGGTGCCCGGGGTCGGCGGTCCGGCCAGCAGCCGGACCAGGTGCGGAACGGCCAGGGCGACGAAGGCGACCGGGCCGCACAGCGCGGCGGCCATCGAGGCCAGCACCACGGCGAGCAGCAGCAGGCCGAGCCTGGCCCGGTTCGGGTCGAGGCCGAGGCCGCCCGCCGAGTCGTCGCCGAGGTCGAGCACCGCGACCCGGCGGTACAGCGCGAAGACCGCGAGCACGGTCAGCACGATGGCGGCGCCGCCGATCCTGACCTCGGTCCAGTTCCGGCCGTAGAGCGAGCCGGTGGTCCACTGGAGCGCGGAGGAGGCGAGTTCGGCCGGGAACCGGACGATCATCAGGTTGACCGCCGCGGCCAGCCCGGACTGGACGGCCAGGCCGACCAGCACCAGCCGGTTGACGGCCATCCGGGAGCGCCAGGCGAAGGCGCCGAGCAGCAGCGCGGCCAGCACCCCGCCGCCGAGTGCGGCCAGCGGGATGAACGCCTGGCTCGCGCCGAGCGCCAGCATCAGCACCGCGCCGAACGAGGCGCCGCCGGTCACCCCGACCACGTCGGGGGAGGCCAGCGGATTGCGGAAGAGCCGCTGCAGCAGGGTGCCGGCGACCGCGAGCCCGGCCCCGGCGATCAGTGCCGAGACCACCCGGGGCGCCCGGAACTCCTGCACCACCAGGACGTTGCCGGGGTCGCCGAGGCCGATCAGGGCGCGCAGCGCGTCGAGCAGCGGGAGCGCCAGCTGACCCGTGCTCAGCGCCAGCCCGGTGAGCAGCCCCAGAGCGAGCGTCAGGCCGAGGCCGAGCAGCAGCGAACGGCGCCGCCGCCGGGCGATCGCGCCGGTCCTGGTCCGGAGGCCGGTGACCGGCAGGACGGCGGTCACCGGGCGGCCTTCCGGGCCAGCAGGGCGAGCATCGGGGCGCCCAGGAAGGCGGTGACGATGCCGACCTCGATCTCGGACGGCCGGACCACCAGCCGGCCGAGCACGTCGGCGGCCAGCAGCAGCACCGCGCCGCCGAGCAGGCAGCCGGGGATCAGCCAGCGGTGGTCGTTGCCGAGCAGCGGCCGGACCAGGTGCGGCGCGGCCAGCCCGACGAAGGCGATCGGCCCGGCCACCGCGACCGCGCCGGCGGCCAGCAGCACCACCGCGAGCCCGCCGAACACCCGGATCCTGGCCACCGGAACGCCGAGCGCCTGGGCGGCCTCGTCGCCGAGCGCCAGCGCGTTCAGGGCGGGCGAGACCAGCAGCGCGAGCAGCAGGCCGGTCAGGATCAACGGCAGGACGGGAGTGAGCACTTCGAGGCTGCGGGTGCCGATCGAGCCGGCCAGCCAGAACCTGGCCTCGTCCAGCGTGCGGTGGCTGGCCAGCATCACCGCGGAGGTCCAGGAGGTCAGCACGGCGGTCAGCACGGTGCCGCCGAGGGCGAGCCGGACCGGGTCGAGGTCACCCGAGCGGCGGGCCATCGCGTACGCCAGCACGGCGGCGGCGGCGGCACCGACGACGGCGAACCAGACGTACTGCAGCGGGTGGGTGAGCCCCAGCGCGAAGATCGCCACCACCACCGCGAGACTGGCGCCGGCGTTGATGCCGAGGGTGGTCGGCGCGGCCAGCGGGTTGCGGGTGACGCCCTGGGCGACCGCTCCGGCCACGCCCAGCGCGGCCCCGACGGTCACCCCGATGATCGTGCGCGGCACCCGAAGGCCCGTCACGACATCGGCGTCCCCGCCGGTCAGTCGCCCCGAGAGGGCGTCAAGAACGGTTCCCAGCGGGATCGGACGCGATCCCAGGGCCAGGCTGAGCGCCACGCACAGCGCGAGCGCCGCGAGCCCGGCGAGCAGCAGCAGGGGCTGTCTGTAGGTCGCCGTGGTCCGCCGCGCCGGGGCTGTGGACTCCGGCTGTTCGGTGGTAAGCACGAGGTGAAAGCTTAGGTTAGGTTGCCCTAAGTTTTCAAGCCGCCCCTGGAGTGGGCAACTTCCCCGGCTCACTATAAGGTGAGCCTCACCTTATTCGATCTAGAGAGTGGGTGTCCCGGATGACGGCCGTGCTGGTCTCGCCGGACGAGCGGTTGGCCGAAACCTATCGGTCGGTGATCAGTGCCTGCGGCACGCTCCGCGTCGCCCTGCAGCACGGTCCGACGCCGGGTCAGGGCTGGCTGCGGCTCAGCGAGCTGGGCTCGGGCCTGGACGCGCTGGTGGCCGCCGAGGCGGCCCGGATCGAGGCCGCGCACGGCACCGCCCCGCGCGCCCATGTGGCGGGTTCCCGGCTGCTGCACCACTACCTGTGGTCGGCCGGGCTGCTGTTCAGCGGCCCCTGGTACCTGACCGGCGAGCTGCCGGTGCTCCGGCCCGAGGACGTCTGGATCGAGATCGCCACCGGTGACCTGCTGGTCCGTCCGAGCGGCTCGGCCCCGGCCGACGAGGCCGGCCTGCGGGCCGCCGTGGCGGCGCACGTCGAGCCGGTGCTGACGGCGTTTCAGCCAATCGTGAAGCGCGGACCCCGGGCGCTCTGGGGCATGGTGACGGACGATCTGGTCTCCGGGATCTGGTACCTCGGCCGGATGCTGGGCGAGGAGGCGTACGCCGTCCGGGTGGCCGAAGCCGTCCTTCCGGGTGACACCGTGCCGTTCCCGGGCGCCGCCGACTTCCGCCGGCTGGCCGGCACCGAGGGCCGCAGCCACCTGACCAGGACCAGGCTCGGCTGCTGCCTCTACTACGCGGTCCAGCCGCCGGACGCCTGCGTGACCTGCCCGCGCACCTGCGACGCCGACCGGGTGCGCCGGCTGGAGGCCTGACGGCCGGTCAGGCGACGGTGACCGGCTCGGCCGCCGGTACGCCCGTCGGAACGCGCCGGTAGCGCCGTCCGGTGGCGGTGCCGGCGGCCAGTGCGCAGGCGGCCAGCGCGGCCGCGCAGGTGATCCAGAACGGCGCGGTGGTGCCGTGCCGCTCGGCCAGCAGACCGGCCAGCAGCGTGCCGCCCGCCTGGGCCAGCGTGATGCTGGAGACCAGCGCGGCCATCGCCTCGCCCAACCGGGCGGCCGGGACGGTCCGTTCGACCAGGCCGAACATCGTGATCATCTGCGGTGCGACCGCCAGCCCGAGGCCCCCGATGGCCAGTGCCAGGCCGCCGACGCTGCCGACCGCGAGCAGCGGCAACGAGACCGCGAGCAGCAGCGCGGTGCCGACCCGCAGCCGCAGCGGCAGGTCCCAGCGGGTCGGCAGGGCGACGGTGGCCAGCCCGGCCAGCGCGCTGGTGCCGCCCATCAGCCCGTAGATCAGCCCGGCCGCGCCCGGCTGCCCGAGCGCCCCGGTGGTCGCGGTGACCCCGACCTGGACCGAGCCGAAGCAGGTGCCGAGCAGCGCCATCCCGGCCAGCAGCAGCACGTACGGCGTGGTCAGCAGCCGTCCGGCGGCGCGCTGTTGGGCCGGGTTCCCGGGGGCGGCGGTCGGGTGCAGGGCGAACAGGGTGGCGCAGACCGCGACCAGGGCGGCACCCACCAGCAGTCCGGCCGCCGGGTCGACCAGGGTGGCCAGCAGGCCGATCATGGCCGGTCCCGCGGTGAACGAGATCTCGTCCACGGTGCCGTCCAGCGAGAGCGTGGCGGAGGTCAACTCGGCGTCGCCGTCCGCGAGTCGGATCCAGCGGCTGCGGGACAGCGGCCCGACCGCCGGGACCGACAGGCCGATCAGGGCGGCGGCGACCAGCTGTTCGGGCAGCGGGCGCCCGGTCTCCGAGGCGCCCACCAGGGTCAGGATGGCCAGCGTGTTGACGACGGCGGTGGCCAGGCCGATCCGGCGCTGCCCGTGCCGGTCGGCGAGCCGCCCGACCAGCGGGCCGCCGACCGCCTGGCCGATCGCCAGCAGTCCGGTGGCGGCCGAACCGCGCCAGACACTGCCGGAGTTGTGGGTGACCAGCAGCAGCACCCCGATCGGGCCCATCGCGTTCGGCAGCCGCCCGAGCGCGGACCAGAGCAGCACCCGCCCGCCGGTCAGTCCGGCGGCGGTCCGGAACGCGGTGAACACGGCCATGCTGGCTCTCCCGTACGGGCCGGGCTCGGGGCGCCCGCCTCCCGTCCGCCGGCCCTGACAGGTGATCGTCCCGCGGGTGGGTCTCGACCGTACGGTGCGCGCGGCGCGGCCCGGAAGGGTGGCTTCGCCCAGGGTGGCGGTGCGGTCACGGTGTGGCACCTGTAGGACCACCCAATGCGCCGCGCCCTCCTGATGGACCGTCATCAGGAGGGCGCGGTGGGTGTGCGGCGCCGAGGCGAGACCCCTCACGCTTCGACTTAGGTAACCCTAACTTGAAGCACGGGAGGGGTGCAAGGGGTCAGAGGTGCTGTTCCAGCACGGCCCGGTACTCCGTGGTCACCCGCCGGTCCATCGCCAGCGTGAACTGCGCGTCGGCCACCGTCCGGGCCAGCGGCCTTACCCGCTGCACCTGTTCGGTCAGCCGGGCGGCCTCGTCGGGGGTGAGTTCCCCGGCCCGCTCCAGTGCGCCGAGCAGCTGCTCGCGGATCAGCGAGGTGAACACCTCGGCGACCGCGTCGGCGTACTCCTGCGCCTGGCGGCTGGCCGCCAGCACCGCGCCGAGCGGGATGCCCTCGGCCACCAGGGCGGTGGTGGCGTCCATCAGCCGGCGGCTGACGTGGGTGATGCCGTCCTCCTCGACCGTGATGTAGCCCTGGTCGATCGACTCGGCGGTGTTGCGCTCGGTGAGTTGGTCGCCGAACGCCCGCTCCAGCTCGGCCCAGCTCAGGTGCACCGGGGTCTCGTCCGACCAGGGGGCGGTGATGGCGGCCTTCAGGCCGATCAGCCCGGCCACGTCCTGGCCGTTCTCGCCCGCGCCGATCAACTCGGTGATGCCGCCCAGGGTGTGGCCGCGCTCCAGCAGTTCGCCGATCATCCGCAGCCGGGTCAGGTGCCGCTCGCCGTACCAGGCGATCCGGCCCTCCCGGCGGGGCGGCTGGAGCAGCTTGCGCTCGCGGTAGAAGCGCAGCGTCCGGGTGCTGATCCCGGCCGCCTCGGCCAGCTCCTCTGCCCGGTACTCCCGGTGCTCCTCGATCTCCACGGCGCCCAGCATAGGACCGACCGGCCGCAGGGGGGCCGGGAGAACCGACCCGGTCGGGCTTCTTCCACTCGGTGTCAGCAAGGACTACCCTGCCAATCGCGCCAGCAATTACTGGCGCGGTTCTAATGGACAGGACCCAGCCCCCAGGAGGCCGACGCATGGCAGCCAGCCCCAAGCGCACCAAGCAGCGCCCGACCGAGGGGACCCCGCACGTCCGGGTCGCCGTGGTCGGTTCCGGATTCGGCGGCATCGGCGCCGGGGTCCGGCTGCGCCGGGCCGGGATCACCGACTTCGTGATCCTCGAGCGGGCCGACGCGGTCGGCGGGACCTGGCGGGACAACAGCTACCCCGGCTGCGCCTGCGACGTCCCCTCGCACCTCTACTCGTTCTCCTTCGCGCCCAACCCCGACTGGCCGCGCAGCTTCTCCGGCCAGCCGGACATCCGGGCCTACCTGGAGCGGGTCACCGACACCTTCGGGCTCCGGCCGCACCTGCGGTTCAACGCCGAGGTGACCGAGCTGCGCTGGGAGCAGGAGCACACCCGCTGGCGGATCACCACCGCCGCCGGGGTGTGGACCGCCGACGCGGTGGTCTCCGCCTCCGGGCCGCTGGCCGACCCGCAGATCCCCGAGCTGCCCGGCCTGGCCGAGTTCCCCGGCAAGGTGTTCCACTCCTCCCGCTGGGACCACGACTACGACCTGACCGGCAAGCGGGTCGCGATGGTGGGCACCGGCGCCTCGGCGGCCCAGATCATCCCGCAGATCCAGCCGAAGGTGGGCAGGCTGACGGTCTTCCAGCGCACCCCCGCCTGGGTCCTGCCGCGCCGTGACCGGGAGATCTCGGCGACCGAGAAGTGGCTGCACGCCAAGCTGCCGCTGACCGGCACGCTCCGTCGGGCGGCCCTGTTCGCGCTCCGCGAGCTCCAGGTGGACGCCTTCGTCCGGCGCCCCGGCACCCTCAGGCTGGTCGAGCAGCTCGCCGTCCACAACATCCACAAGGGCGTCGCCGACCCGGAGTTGCGGGCCCGGCTGACCCCGGACTACCGGATCGGCTGCAAGCGCATCCTGCTCAGCAACACCTACTACCCGGCGCTGGCCGCGGCCAACACCGAGGTGGTCTCCGCCGGTCTCACCGAGCTGCGCGGCTCCACCCTGGTGGCCGCCGACGGCAGCGAGCACGAGGTGGACGCGATCGTCTTCGGCACCGGCTTCCACGTCACCGACATGCCGATCGCGCACCGGGTGTTCGGCATCGACGGGGTCAGTCTGGCCACCGAGTGGAAGGACGGCATGGAGGCGCTGCGCGGCTCGACGGTGCGCGGCTTCCCCAACCTGTTCTTCGTGATCGGGCCGAACACCGGGCTCGGCAACAGCTCGATGATCCTGATGATCGAGTCCCAACTGAACTACCTGGTCGACGCGTTGACCACGCTCGCGGCGCTCGGCGGCGGCGCGCTGCAGCCCACCGCCCGGGCCCAGCGGCAGTGGAACCTCGAGCTCCAGCACCGGATGAGCCGCACGGTCTGGTCCACCGGCGGCTGCCGGAGCTGGTACCAGGACGAGGGCGGCAAGAACACCGTGCTCTGGCCCGCCTCCACCAGCAGCTTCCGCCGGGCCACCCGCCGGCTCGACCTGGCCGAGTACGAGGTGGTCCGGCAGACCGCCCCCGTCGCCGAGGAGGCGCTCGCATGACCACCCTGCCCGCCGACTGCCTGCTGCCCGCCGCCGCCGAGGAGTACCGGATCCGCTCGGCCGACGGCCACTGGATCCATGCCGCCGCGTACGGCCCCGAGGACGCCCCGCTGGTGGTGCTGGCCCACGGCTGGACCTGCTCCACCCGGTTCTGGGCCCCGGTGATCCACCAACTGCTGCCCGACCACCGGGTGGTGGCGTACGACCAGCGCGGCCACGGCCGCAGCGACCGGCCGGTCACCCCGGCCGGGTACACCACGGTGAAGCTGGCCGACGACCTGGCAGCCGTGCTCGGCCGGGTCGTCCCGGCCGGCCGCCGGGCCGTGCTGGCCGGGCACAGCATGGGCGGAATGACCATCATGGCCGCCGCCGACCGGGCCGAGGTGGCCGACCGGACCGCCGCCGTCGCCTTGGTCAGCACCGGCGCGGGGGACCTGCTGGCCGAGCTGAAGGTGGTGCCGGACGCCGTCCGGGGCGGCCTGCGCCGGTTCCTGGGGCGGCAGTTGCTGCACTCCCGACTGCCGCTCGGCCCGGTCACCCCGCTCAGCCGGGCCGCCCTGAAGTACGCCACCATGGGCCCGGCCACCCCCGCCGACCGGGCCGAGGTGAACGCCCGGATCGTGCACGCCTGCCCCGCCGGGGTCCGCCACCGGTGGTCCCTGGTGCTCGGCGGCCTCGACCTGTACGCCCAGCTCGGCAAGCTGGCCGCCCCCACCGCAGTGGTGGTCGGCACCCACGACCGGCTCACCCCGCCGGTGCACTCGCACCGGATCCTCGCCGCACTGCCCGCGCCCGAGGGCCTGCTCGAACTCCCCGGGGTCGGCCACATGTCCCCGGTCGAACGCCCCGCCGAGGTGGCCGGCGAGATCCGCCGCCTGGTCCGCTCGCACCTGAACACCGCCCGGAAGGTGGCCGAATGAGCCCGCAGCTGACCGGTCAGGTCATCGTCGTCACCGGAGCCGCCCGGGGCGTCGGTGCCCTGACGGCCCGTAAGCTCGCCCAGCGCGGCGCCAGGCTCGCGCTGGTCGGCCTGGAGCCCGAGGAGCTCAAGGCGGTCGCCGCCCAGTGCGGTCCGGAGGCCGGCCACTGGGTGGCCGACGTCACCGACCTGGCGGCGCTGCGCAGCACCGCGCAGGCGATCGAGGAGCGGTACGGCCGGATCGACACCGTGGTCGCCAACGCCGGGATCGCCCTCGGCGGGCCGCTGGTGGACAGCGACCCCGACGCCTTCGACCGGGTGATCGAGGTCAACCTGCTCGGCAGCGTGGCCACCGCCCGGGCCTTCCTGCCCGCGCTCACCAGGAGCCGGGGCTACCTGCTGCAGATCGCCTCGCTGGCCGCGATCACCCCCGCCCCGCTGATGTCCGCGTACTGCGCGAGCAAGGCCGGGGTGGAGGCGTTCGCCCACTCGCTCCGCGCCGAGGTCGCCCACCAAGGTGTCAAGGTCGGCGTGGGGTACCTGAGTTGGACCGACACCGACATGGTGCGCGGCGCCGACCAGGACGAGGTGCTGCGGCGGATGCGGGCCGGGCTGCCCTGGCCCGCCAACAAGACCTACCCGCTGCCGCCGGCCGTCGACCGGCTGGTCGCGGGCATCGCCCGGCGCTCCGCGCACGTCTACGCCCAGCCCTGGCTGCGCGGCATGCAGCCGGTCCGCTGGCTGCTGCCGAGCCTGATCGCGGCCGTCGGCTCGCGCGACGTGGCCAAGCTGGCCCCGCAGTTGAAGGCCACCGCGGCCTCCCGGCTGCGTCCGGTCGGTGCGGGCGGCGAGGCCGACTCGGCGGCCCGCAGCACACCCTGACCGGGCCGGAACGCGCCGAAGCCCCGACCGCAGAGCACAGGCTCTGCGGTCGGGGCTTCGGCGTCAGCGGGTGACGGACCGTCAGCCGAGGGTGGCCAGCGCCTCGTTGAAGGTCGCCGAGGGCCGCATGATCGCGGCGGCCTTGGCGGCGTCGGGCTGGTAGTAGCCACCGATGTCGGCGGGCGAACCCTGCACGGCGATCAGCTCGGCCACGATGGTCTGCTCCTGCGCGGCCAGCGTCTTGGCCAGACCCGCGAACGCCTCGGCCAGCTCGGCGTCGACGGTCTGACCGGCCAGCTCCTGGGCCCAGTACAGCGCCAGGTAGAAGTGGCTGCCACGGTTGTCGATGCCACCGAGGCGGCGGCTCGGTGACTTGTCCTCGTTGAGGAAGGTGCCGGTGGCCCGGTCCAGGGTGTCGGCGAGCACCTGGGCGCTCGCGTTGCCGGTGGTCTGCGCCAGGTGCTCGAAGCTCGCGGCCAGCGCGAAGAACTCGCCCAGGCTGTCCCAGCGCAGGTAGTTCTCCTTGACCAGCTGCTGGACGTGCTTCGGGGCGGAGCCGCCCGCGCCGGTCTCGAACAGACCGCCGCCGTTCATCAGCGGCACGACCGACAGCATCTTGGCGCTGGTGCCCAGCTCCAGGATCGGGAACAGGTCGGTCAGGTAGTCGCGCAGCACGTTGCCGGTCACCGAGATGGTGTCCTCGCCGCGGCGGATCCGCTCCAGCGAGAAGGCGGTGGCCTCGACCGGGGAGAGGATCTCGATCTGCAGACCGGTGGTGTCGTGCTCCGGGAGGTACTGCTTGACCTTCTCGATCAGCACGGCGTCGTGCGCGCGGGTCGCGTCCAGCCAGAACACGGCCGGGTTGCCGGTGGCGCGGGCCCGGGTGACGGCCAGCTTGACCCAGTCCTGGATCGGCAGGTCCTTGGTCTGGCAGGCGCGGAAGATGTCGCCGGCCTCGACGGCCTGCTCCAGCACGACCGCGCCGGTGGCGTCGACCAGGCGGACGGTGCCGGCGGCGGCGACCTCGAAGGTCTTGTCGTGGCTGCCGTACTCCTCGGCCGCCTGCGCCATCAGACCGACGTTCGGGACCGAGCCCATGGTCGACGGGTCGAAGGCGCCGTGGGCGCGGCAGTCGTCGATGACGACCTGGTAGACACCGGCGTAGCTGCTGTCCGGCAGCACGGCCAGGGTGTCGGCCTCGGCGCCGTCCGGGCCCCACATGTGGCCGGAGGTGCGGATCATGGCCGGCATCGAGGCGTCGACGATCACGTCGCTCGGCACGTGCAGGTTGGTGATGCCCTTGTCCGAGTCGACCATCGCGAGCGCGGGGCCCTCGGCCAGCTCGGCGTCGAACGAGGCCTTGATCTCGGCGCCCTGGGGCAGTGCGGCGAGGCCGTCGAGGATGCCGCCGAGGCCGTTGTTCGGGCTCAGGCCGGCCGCGGCCAGCACCTCGCCGTAGGCGGCGAAGGTCTTCGGGAAGAAGGCGCGGACCACGTGGCCGAAGACGATCGGGTCGGAGACCTTCATCATGGTGGCCTTGAGGTGCACCGAGAACAGCACGCCCTCGGCCTTGGCCCGGGCCACCTGCGCGGCCAGGAAATCGTTCAGCGCGGCGGCGCGCATGACCGAGGCGTCCACGACCTCGCCCGCGAGCACCGGCACCGACTCGCGCAGCACGGTGGTGGCGCCGTCGGCGGCGACGTGCTCGATCCGGAGCGCGCCGGCCTCGGCGACCACGGCCGACTTCTCGGTGGAACGGAAGTCGTCGGTGCCCATGGTGGCGACGTTGGTCTTGGAGTCGGCCGACCAGG
The DNA here is from genome assembly GCF_045041205.1 of Kitasatospora sp. NBC_00070. NCBI lineage: Bacteria > Bacillati > Actinomycetota > Actinomycetes > Kitasatosporales > Streptomycetaceae > Kitasatospora > Kitasatospora sp. NBC_00070. Next base: position 6,146,770 of record NZ_CP108247.1, read on the forward strand.
CGCCCATCCGGTGCGGGTGGGTCTTGGCGTAGTTCTTCACCGAGGCGGGGGCGCGGCGGTCGGAGTTGCCCTCGCGGAGCACCGGGTTGACGGCGCTGCCCTTGATCTTGTCGTACCGGGCGCGGACGTCGCGGTCCTGCTCGGTCTTCGGGTCGTCCGGGTAGTCCGGCAGCGCGTAGCCCTGCGCCTGGAGCTCGGCCACGGCAGCCTTGAGCTGCGGGATCGAGGCCGAGACGTTCGGCAGCTTGATGATGTTGGCGCCCGGCGTCTTGGCGAGCTCGCCGAGCTCGGCCAGCGCGTCGGCGATCCGCTGCTCCGCCGCGAGGAACTCGGGGAAGCTCGCGATGATGCGCCCGGCCAGGGAGATGTCGCGAGTCTCCACACTGACGCCCGCTGTCGAGGCGTAGGCCTGGATGACCGGCAGGAGCGAGTACGTCGCCAGGGCCGGGGCCTCGTCAGTGTGCGTATAGATGATGGTCGAGTCAGTCACCGGTGCTCCGCTCCATGTCTACTAACGTCTTGATATCAAGATATCTCGTCTTCGGCCGTTCCCGACACCAACCCCCTCTCCGAAGGGAGGGCGAGCAGCGCGTCGTACGCCGTCTGGACGAAACGGCCGCCGAGCGAGGGGCCGGCGTTGGCCAGCGCGGCCAGCGCGGTGCCGCGCTCGGGGTCGAATCCGACGAAGCCGGTGCAGCCCCGGGTGCCGCCGGAGTGGAAGTAGGTGCTCCGCCGCAGGCTCCAGGCCAGCGGCAGCCGGACGGCCCGCAGGGCGGGGGCGAGCGGCCCGGCCGGGGCGAGGTGGGCGGTCAGGTAGCCGAGCAGGTCCCGGCCGGTGGAGCGGAGCGCACCGGCGGCCGGCAGCCCGGGGATCCGCCAGGGCGGCAGCGGGCGGCCCCGCCGGTGGCCGAGCGCCCGGCCCGGGGCCAGCTCGGCACAGTCGGTGGCGGTCAGCCCGAGCGGTCCGCAGACCAGCCCGGCCAGCAGCTCCGGGTACGGCGTCCCGGTGCGTTCGGCCAGTGCGCGGCCGAGCAGGGCCATCCCGAAGTTGGAGTAGCGGACCCGGCCGGGCGACCGGGGCCTGATCGGGGCGGCCAGCAGCCGGTCGTCGCCGAAGGCCGCGTACGGGTTGCGGTACCACTGCGGCAGGGCGGAGCGGAGCAGGCCGGGCGGCAGCCGGGGCAGCCCGGCGGTGTGGGTGGCCAGGGCGCGCAGGGTGCAGCGGGCGGCGACCGGCAGGTGGGCGGAGAGCGGGTCGTCCAGGGTGACCTCGCCCTGGGTGGCCAGCTCGGCCAGCAGCAGCCCGGTGAAGGTCTTGGTGACCGAGCCGAGTTCGTAGCCGGTGTCCGCGGTCACCTTCGGACCGCCCGCGAACTCCGTTCCATGGCAGTGCACTTCACCGCGCCCGCCGGAGAAGGTGACCAGTGTCACAGCGGTCGCCCCGGGGGCGGCGGCGACCAGGGCGGCCAGCGTCACACCGCCACCGGCGAGCCGCCGAGGGCGCGGGCCAGCGTCACCGTCCCGGCGATCGCCGCGACCACCGCCGTGTGCTCGTGGTCCTTGAAGGCCCGGGCCGGGTCCTGGTCGACCGGTTCGGTGTCCCGGGGGGTCAGGCCGTCGGGGTGCTGGGCGCCGGCCAGCCGCTCCCAGGGGTCGAGGCCGCAGACCGGCTCCCCGGTGCAGGAGTCCACGATCAGCAGCTCGCCGACCAGGTCCCACTGGCCGACCTCCAGCCAGATGTCGACCCAGACCGGCAGCCAGTCCCGCAGGTACGAGCGGAGCGGCGCGGGCAGGTCGTCCGGGCGGGCACCCCAGTCGGTCAGGTGGAAGACGGTGTGGGTGAGGTCGTAGCCGGTGCTCCAGTCGATCGCCCAGGGCTCGGGGGTGGCACCCAGCCAGGTGGCGTCGGCCAGCGCGGCCCAGTCCGGCCGGTGGTCCAGGCCGACCACCCGGCGGGCGTTGGCGACCGCGAGCCGCCGGTTGGGCACCAGCTCGGCGGCGTGGGTGGCGCGGAGCCGGGTGAGCGAGCCGAGCAGTTCGTCCAACGGCCGGTGCCGGAAGCCGGACCGGGCGAAGTGGGCGTACGTCTCCAGCGGGTCGGACAGGTTGGGGAAGCGCAACTGCCGTTCGTAGAGCAGGTTCCCGCTCTGCAGCTGGTGCCAGCAGAACTCGATCAGCTCGCCCGCCGCCGCCAGGTCGCGGGCCCCGGCCACGCCGTCCCGCAGGATCAGCGAGGCGGCCAGCGCGGACTCCCCGATCGGCTTGTAGGCGGTGTCGGGGTCGGAGAGGTCGATGGTGGTGTCCGGCGGGAGGGTGCCGTGGCCGTCCTGGTGGGCCCGGTGCAGCCAGTGCAGGGCGTTCGAGCCGAGCTGTTGGGCGGTGCTCAGCAGCCGGGACTCCGTCATCGTCGACCCTCCGTCAACAGGCGTTCGGTGATGGTGAGTTCGAGCGCGGTCCGGCGGGAGTCGTCGCCGACCAGCCGGAGCCGGTCCAGCAGCGGCGGCAGTTCCAGCGGGGCCGGGGCGTCGAGCCAGGCCAGCCAGCGGGTCAGCCGGAGCGCCGTCCGGTGGTCCCGGCGGAGCATCGCCCGGGTGGCGCCGCGGGCCAGCGCGAGCGGCTGCTGCCGGGCCGCCCGGTGCACCGGGCCGTCGAGTCCGGGCAGTGCCAGCGGGGCGAGTTGGGCCATCCGTACCGACCAGCGCGGCCAGTGCTCAGGATCGGGGACCTCGCCGGGCTGCGGGACGGCCCGGCCGGCCAGGAAGCCCGCCACGTGGTCCAGCCAGGCCACCACCAGGTCGTCCTGGCCGACCGGGGCGGCCGGGCCGGGCGGGAAGGCCAGCAGGGCGGCGGCCAGCGAGGCGGTGGTGACGCTCGCCAGCGGTGCCCGGGCGAGGAGCTGGGCGGCGAACAGGTCGGGGCCGAGCACCCGGAGCGCGGCGAGCTCGGCGGTGCTGGTGGGGTCGGTGAGCGTGACCGCGCCCCCGGCGCCGGTGACGGCGTCGAGGGCGCGGCCCGCCACCTGCTCGACCGCGGCGGCGTACGCGTCGCGCAGCGAGGTGTCGGTGACCGGCATGGTGGTGAAGTCTCCTGTGGTGGCGGACCGTTCGGCGGGACCGGCCGGTCCGGACCGGGCCGGGTGACCCGGTCCGGACCGGCGTGGTCAGCCGCCGGTGTGCCTCGGACCCCTCGGCTCCCTGGGGGACAGCGGGAGCAGTGGGGCGAGGGCGGTGGCCGGGCAGTGCAGCGGGGCGCCGCTGACCGGTGCCTCGGCCTCGGTGGGCAGGGCGGTCACGACCGCCCGTCGGTGCGGTGCGGTGGCCGGGCGGACGATGCCGGGGGACGCGGACATCGGACCGCCTCGGCTCAGCTCCGGTCCTTCGGGGGCTTGGGCGAGAGCAGCAGGAGCAACAGCAGCAGTCCGGCGGCCTCGGGCCGGTGGACCGGTGCCGCGCTGACGGTGGCCTCGCCCTCGGTCAGCAGCCCGGCCAGTGCGGTGCGTTCGGCCGCCGTGGCCTGCGGCCGTACCGGGGTGTGGATCTGAGTGGGCATCAGATACCTCCTTGTCGTCCAGGAGCGACGTCGGCTCGACGCCGCACGGCAAAGCTACGAGCACGAATCGTCCGGATCGGCGAGGGCTCGCCGAACGAGCCGTCAGATCAGCTGCGACGCGCCGGTGCACGGGTGATTACCTGCGAGTACGGTCGGCACATGACGACTGCTCTCATCACCGGCGCGACCGCCGGAATCGGCGCCGCCTTCGCCCGCCGCCTCGCCAAGGACGGGCGGGACCTGGTCCTGGTCGCCCGCGACGCCGGACGGTTGGCCGACACGGCGGCCGAGTTGACGAAGACGTACGGAGTCGAGGTCGAGGTGCTCCCCGCCGACCTGGCCACCGACGCGGGGATCGGCGCGGTCGAGGAGCGACTGAGGGACACCGTCCGACCGGTCGACATCCTGATCAACAACGCCGGCTTCGGCAACCAGGGCGCCTACCTGACCGCCCCGCTGGAGCAGGAGCTCGACATGCTCAAGGTGCACGTCGAGGCGATCCTGCGGACCACCTCGGCCGCGCTGCCGGGCATGCGCGAGCGCGGCTTCGGCGACATCGTGAACGTCGCCTCGGTGGCGGCCTTCCTGCCGCGCGGCACGTACGGCGCCAGCAAGGCCTGGGTGGTCAGCTTCACCCAGGGGGCGGCCCGCGACCTCGGCGGCACCGGGGTCCGGCTGATGGCGCTGGCCCCGGGCTTCACACGGACGGAGTTCCACCAGCGGGCCGGGATGGGCACCTCGGGCATCCCCGCCTGGGGCTGGCTCTCGGCGGAGCGGGTGGTGGACGAGGCGCTGCGCGACCTGGCCAAGGGGCGCTCGCTGTCCGTCCCCGGCCGGCGGTACAAGGCGGTCGTGGCGATTGCCAGGCTGCTGCCCGCCGGGAAGCTGGGCGGGATCTCCAGCAAGGCGGCGCGGACGTACAAGTGAGACGCTGTGGTCCAGGGTTCGAGACCTCGGCTCATTATTAGCCCGTCTAACTATGAGCTATGCTCGGTATGTGAGCAGGGGGACTCCTGCTCACGTACCGACACCACGGGGAGGTCGCCTGTGCGCGACGAGATCAACTGGACACCGCCGCCACGGGCCAAGGGCGAACCGCGCCCGCCGGCCGAGTGGCGCCGCATCCTCGCCCTGTTCCGCCCCTACCGGGCCAGGCTCGCCGTGGTCGGCCTGCTGGTGGCGGCCTCCGCCGTGGTCGGCGTGGTCACCCCGTTCCTGCTCCGCGCGGTGCTGGACACCGCGATCCCGCAGGGCCGCACCGGGCTGCTCAGCCTGCTCGCGCTCGGGATGATCGCGGCCGCCGTGGTGAACAGCATCTTCGGGGTGCTGCAGACCCTGATCTCCACCACGGTCGGCCAGCGCGTCATGCACGACCTGCGGACCGCGGTCTACCGCCACCTGCAGCGGATGTCGCTGGCCTTCTTCACCCGGACCCGCACCGGCGAGGTGCAGTCCCGGATCGCCAACGACATCGGCGGCATGCAGTCCACCGTCACCTCCACCGCCACCTCGCTGGTCTCCAACCTGACCGGCGTGATCGCCACCGTGGTCGCCATGGTCGCGCTGGACTGGCGGCTCACCGTGGTCTCGCTGCTGCTGCTCCCGCTGTTCGTCTGGATCAGCCGCCGGGTCGGCAACGAGCGCAAGAAGATCACCACCGAGCGGCAGAAGCAGCTGGCCGCGATGAGCTCCGCCGTCCAGGAGTCGCTGTCCGTCAGCGGCATCCTGCTCGGCCGCACGATGGGCCGCTCCGGCTCGCTCTCGCACGAGTTCGACCGGCAGTCGGACGAATTGGCCGAGTTGGAGGTCCGCTCCAGCATGGCCGGGCGCTGGCGGATGGCCACCATCGGGATCGTGATGGCCGCGATGCCCGCCGTCATCTACTGGGCCGCCGGGCTGGCGATGGCGGGCGGCGCCCCGATCGTCTCGGTCGGCACCTTGGTCGCCTTCGTCTCGCTCCAGCAGGGCCTGTTCCGACCCACCGTCAGCCTGCTCTCCACCGGCGTGCAGGTGCAGACCTCGCTCGCACTGTTCCAGCGGATCTTCGAGTACCTCGACCTCCCGGTCGAGATCGCCGAACCCGCCGATCCGGTCCGGCTGTCCGTCATCCGCGGGGACGTCACCTTCGAGAACGTCGACTTCCGCTACAACGCCGACCAGGACCGCCCGACCCTGACCGGGATCGACCTCAAGCTCCCGGCCGGCGGCTCGCTCGCCGTGGTCGGCGAGACCGGCTCGGGCAAGACCACCCTCAGCTACCTGGTGCCCCGGCTCTACGACGTGACCGGCGGCCGGGTCCTGATCGACGGCACCGACGTCCGCGAACTCGGCTTCGACACCCTGGCCGACGCGATCGGCGTGGTCTCCCAGGAGACCTACCTGTTCCATGCCTCGGTCGCCGACAACCTGCGGTTCGCCAAGCCCGACGCCACCGACGCCCAACTGGTCGAGGCCGCCCGGGCGGCCCAGATCCACGAGCTGATCGCCGGGCTCCCCGAGGGCTACGACACCGTGGTCGGCGAGCGCGGCTACCGGTTCTCCGGCGGCGAGAAGCAGCGCCTGGCGATCGCCAGGACGGTGCTCCGCAACCCGCCGATCCTGATCCTGGACGAGGCCACCAGCGCACTCGACAACCAGACCGAACGAGCCGTCCAGCAGGCCATCGACGCCCTGTCCGCGGGCCGCACCACGATCACCATCGCGCACCGGCTCTCCACCGTGCGGCGGGCCGACCAGATCGCCGTGCTGGACGCGGGCGAGATCGCCGAACTCGGCACCCACGAGGAACTGCTCGCGCGGAACGGGCGGTACGCCGCACTGCTGCGCCGTGAGCTGCCGTCAGGCGGGCCCGCCGACGGGCCCTTGGGCGACGACGGTCAGGCCGCCATCGGACGCTCGTTGTAGACCTCGGCCAGCTCCTGGCCGGACAGCTGGTGGATCGCCGCCATCACCTGGTCGGTGACCTCGCGACGGGCCCGGGCCGAACGCGCCTGGCCGTGCAGCTCGTCGAAGTGCAGCGGCTCCCCGAAGCGCACGGTCACCTTGCGCAGCCGGGGGATCCGCTTGCCGACCGGCAGGATGTCCGCCGGCCCCTCCAGCGCCACCGGAACGACCGGCACCCCGGCGGTCAGCGCCAGCCACGCCACCCCGGTCTTGCCCCGGTACAGCCGCCCGTCCAGCGAACGGGTGCCCTCCGGGTAGATGCCGAACGCCTTGCCCTCCCGGAGGATCTCCAGCGCCGAGTCCAGCGCGGCCTGGGCGGTCTTGATCTCGCCACGCTCCACCGGGACGGCGTTGAGCGCCTTGAAGAGCGCCCTGGAGAGCGCACCCTTGAGGCCGGTGCCGGTGAAGTACTCGGCCTTGGCGAGGAAGTACACGCGGCGCGGCGCGGTCAGCGGGATCACCACGCTGTCGATGAACGACAGGTGATTGCTCGCCAGGATCACTCCGCCATCACGCGGCACGTTCTCCAGCCCCTCGATGACGGGGCGGTAGACCGCCTTCGCCACGGGCTTGAGCACGAGCTTGGTGATGAGGTTGATCATCTAGTCTCCCTGGCCGCCTCCACCCCCACCCCGGAACACCGCGGCGAGGCCAGACCGCAGATTACGTCATCCACCCCGCCCGCCGTCCACCACTCCGCTCACCGGACGAGTGCGATCCTCGTCACGACGCCGACCTTTGGCACGAGGCGCACCACCAGGGGCTCGGGGCTCTGCTGCTGTGTGGCTCCGCCGCGTGGGCGACGCCGACCTTTTGGCAGGTGCTCAGCCCGCTACGGAGTCAGGGGCTCGGGGAACTGCGACGCCAGCCTCGGAACTGGTCACCGTTGCGTAGGTGGTCAGGGACTTTCGCAGTGACCCGCACGCCAGATCTCCTCGCAGTTCCCCGAGCCCCTGGGTAGTAGACGGCTGAGCGCCTGCCCACAGCGCAGCCCCGAGCCCCTGGGTAGTAGACGGCTGAGCGCCTGCAATGAGCTGAGCCCCGTTCAGGCGACCGGGAAGATCCGGCGGACCACGCGCTCGGCCGCCCCGCCGTCGTCCCAGGGGCAGAACCGCTCGCGGAAGGCCGCCCGGGCGTCCGGCGCGGGGTCGCCGGCCAGCAGGGCCTGGCACAGGGCGTCGGGGTCGGTGGCGACCGCGCCGGGCGGCGAGGCGAGCAGGTCGAAGTAGACGCCGCGGGTCCGGCGGTACTGCTCCCAGTCGGGGGCGTAGATGACGACCGGTCGGTCCAGCACCGCGTAGTCGAACATCATCGAGGAGTAGTCCGTGACCAGGACGTCCGCCGCCAGGTAGAGGTCCTCGACCACGGGGTGGGCGGAGACGTCGACCACCTCGGCCGCGCCCGGGCCGGTGGCGAGCTCGCCGGGGCCGTCGGCGTCGAAGTAGTGGGTGCGGACCAGCAGGGTGTACCCGGGGCCGAGCTTCTCGGCCAGCTCCCGCAGGTCGAGCAGCGGGACGTACCCGCCCTGCCCCTCCCGGTGGGTCGGGGCGTACAGCACCGTGCGCCGCCCGGGCGTCAGCCCGAGCCTGGCCCGGACGTCGGCGACCTCCGCGGGGCCGGCCAGGGCGAGCCGGTCGTTGCGCGGGTAGCCGGTCTCCAGCAGTTCGTAGTGGCCGGGGAAGGCCCGGCTGAAGTGCTCGCTGGTGTGCGGGTTGGGGGAGACCAGGAAGTCCCAGCGGTCCACCGCCTCGCGCAGCCGGTCGAAGTCCATGCCGTCGGCGGCGGCCGGGTAGTCCACCAGGTCCAGGCCCATGGTCTTCACCGGCGTGCCGTGCTGGGTCTGCACGTGCACCGTGCCGGGCCGCTTGACCATGGTGTGCGGGAAGTTGACGTTGTTGACGAAGTACTTGGCGGTCGCCATCAGCCGCAGGTACGCCGGGGTGTTCACCAGCACGTACGGCACCCCGTCGGGCAGCGTGGCGGCCTGCGCCCGGGTCTCCACCACCCACACCCCGCGCACCTGGGGCGCCAGTTCGAGCGCCTTCCGGTAGATCGCGGCCGGGTTGCAGGCGTAGCCCCGGTGCCAGTACGCCGCGTAGACCGCGAGCCGGTCGTCCAGCGGGAGCCGCCGGAAGGTGTTGTACGCGGTGTACCTGGCCCCGCCGCGGACCCCCTTGCGCAGGGCAGGGGCGACCGCGCCGACCCCGCGCTTGAGGGTGCGCGGCAGCTGACCGCCCCGGCGCAGCTCGCCGTACGCGATCCGGGCGCCCCGGGCGGCCAGCCGGTACTGGACGCCGCGCAGCCCGCCCGGGAAGCGGTAGTCGGCCGGGCGGTGGCGGGCGAAGTGGTCGGCGATCCGGGTGAAGAAGTCCGCCCGCAGGTCGGTCGGCACCAGGCCGGGCGTGTCGTAGACGGTGAGCGCCTGCCGGACCGTCCGGTCGAAGACCAGGCGGCGCAGGGCCGGGCCCGGGTCGGCCGAAGGGCGGTCGAGCACCCGGAAGATCGCGTCGTACTGGGCGAAGGCGTCCGCGTGCTTGGGGGAGGCGGTGGCGGTGATCGCGCCGGGGCGCCCGCGCCGGTAGTTGTAGCAGGAGCGGTCGAGATAGCGGAGCCGGCCGGTGAGCAGGGCCGGGTAGGTGACCGAGATGTCCTCGTAGTAGCCGCGGCCGAAGGCGACGTCCAGGTCGAGCAGGAACTGTCGGCGGAAGACCTTGTTCCACACCGACAGCACGCTCTGGAACAGCGCCGGATGGTCGGCGGCCCGGCAGCCGGCCACCAGCGGGGAGTCGCGCAGCACGTGCCGCCAGGGGTTGGGCTCGGTGCTGTCGTCGGGGTAGACGTGGGTGAAGTCGGTCAGCAGCACGTCCACCGGCGCCTCGGCGGCCTGCTCGGCGCGGAGCTCGGCCAGCAGGGCGTCCAGGGTGCCGTCGGGCAGCCAGTCGTCGCTGTCGACGAACCAGACGTACGTCCCGGTGGCCTGGGCCAGGCCGACCTCGCGGGCGCCGCCGAGGCCCTGGTTCTCCGTCAGGTGCAGCACCCGCAGGCGGGGGTCGCGGGTGGCGTGCTCGTCGAGGATCGCGCCGCAGCCGTCGGGGGAGAGGTCGTCCACCGCGATCAGCTCGACCGAGCCGTCCGGCGGGCCGGCCAGCGAGTCGAGGCAGCGCGGCAGGTAGCGCTCAACGCCGTGGACCGGCAGCACGATGCTGAGGAGGGGGCTCACGCTGGTTCACTCCGCTGGGGATGCCGGGGCGAGGGGCGGCCGCCCGGTTCTGGCGCCACTCTACTGGGCCCGGCGGGACGGGCGGTGGCAAGGCACCCCAGGTCGGCCCGGGTGGGCGGGTCGCGCGGGGCCGGTCGCGGAAAGACGACCGCCGGTGCCGCGCTGTGCGAGCGCGGGCACCGGCAGTCCGGGGTTGGCGGTCCGACCGACCCTCAGCGGTCGACCACCGGTCCGTCCACCAGTTCGAAGCCGGGCCGCCGCAGCGTCGAGACGGCCGGACAGTGGCTCACCTGGGGTCGGAAGCAGTTTTCCCTTCATCTGTCGAACGTATTCGACCGACTCCGGGCCGCCTTTCGGCGTCGATACCGATAGTGCTTGTAGGTTTCGGTTGCGTCAATCCCCTGGATGTGTTCACTTCCTGAATTTCACCAGGTGAGACTCGGCGGTTCGCCGGCCGATCGGACCGACCCGGCCGATGCGCAGTCGTGACCGGGGTCGCCGAGATCTGGTGGGGCGTCAGTTCACTTCGCACGATACGGTGGCAGAACACCAGGACGGTTGCGCGAAGCCCGCCACTCACGGATAGTCTTCGCCTCACGGCCCTGGCGCCTCGTAGGGGTGGGAAACTGATGGAACACATGCAAGTGCGGTCCCGGCCCCGAGTGCCGGCGATCCAGTGCGGCGTCGGCTCGACCGGCCGCCGGCTCGACCGCCATCTCTCGGTGCTCGGTGCGCCGGCCCTCTCGGCCGTCGACACCGCCGAAGCGCTCGGCCTGATAAGGGAGCTGACGCCCCGTGGGGTGAGCACCCCGGCCGCGCCGCGTCGGACGGCTCGGGTGATGCTGCTGGCGCCGCTCCGGCGGCTCAAGCGCAGCCTGTTCGGCAGTCGGGGCTGAGGCTGGTCCGACCAGCCCTGCCGCCCCGCCTCCGGGCGACCCGATGGACCTGCCGGTCCGTCGGGTTTTCCGCGTACCCGCCGCGGGGTGCGAGGATGATCCCATGGCGGACACCTCCTTCCACTCCCACACCGTCGACCTCACCACCGGCAGTGGTGAGGTCGCCCTGGACATCACCCGGCACTGCACGGACTTCCTGGCGAACGTGGCCCCGGGCCGGGACGGTCTGCTGAACGTCTTCGTCCCGCACGCCACCGCCGGGATCGCGGTGATCGAGGTCGGGGCGGGCAGCGACCACGACCTGCTGGCCATCCTGCGCGAGCTGCTCCCGGCCGACGACCGCTGGCGGCACCGGCACGGCAGCCCGGGCCACGGCCGGGACCACGTGCTCCCCGGTCTGGTCGCCCCGCACGCCACCCTGCCGGTGATCGGCGGCCAACTGGCGCTCGGGGTCTGGCAGTCGGTGGTGCTGGTGGACACCAACGGGGACAACCCCCGGCGCACCGTCCGGCTCTCCTTCCTGGGCTGAGCCCCGGTACCGGAGCCGGCCGCCGTAGGGTGGCGGTATGAGCGACGAGACCCAGCAGTGCGACCTGGCACCCGCCGTCGACGCCGTGGCGGCGCTGACCCCGGCGGTGGGGGACGGCCCCCGGGCCGACTGCGTGCTGTGCGGTGAGCCGACCGAGTTCCCGGCCGACCGGCCGGGCACCACCCTGTGCCCGGTCTGCGCCTGGCAGGAGGCCCAGCGGATCGCCTGCTCCGGCTGAGCCGCCGGGTCAGTGCTCCTCGCGGTCGGCCAGCCGCAGGGTGGAGCCGTGCCGCCCCTTGTGGACCAGCAGTTGGGCCGGGATGCGCGAGCGCAGGTCGGCGACGTGGCTGACGATGCCGACCGCGCGGTCCCGCTCCCGGAGGCCGTCCAGGACGTCGAGCACCTCCTCGAGGGCCTGCTCGTCCAGGCTGCCGAAGCCCTCGTCGATGAAGAGGGTGTCCAGCGGCATCCCGCCCGACTCGTCGGTGACCACGTCGGCCAGGCCGAGGGCGAGCGCGAGCGAGGCGAAGAAGCTCTCGCCGCCGGAGAGGGTGGCGGTGTCGCGGTCCAGCCCCGTCCAGGCGTCCACCACCCGCAGGGCCAGGCCGGAGCGCCGGTTCCCCGCCGCGCGGCCGTCGCTGTGCACCAGGGTGTAGCGGCCGCTGGACATCCGGACCAGCCGGCCGCTGGCCGCCGCCGCGACCTGCTCCAGCCGGGCGGCCAGTACGTACGACTCCAGCCGCATCCGCAGCGCGTTCTCGCTGGACGTGCCGGCGGCCAGCTCGGCCAGCCGCTTGATCCGCTCGTACTGCTCCAGGGCCGGGCCCAGCGCGACGGCCAGCTCGGCGAGTTGCCGCCCCAGCCGGGCCAGCGCGGCCACCTGCTGGCGGGCCGCGCTGTCGGTGGCGGACGCCTCCCGGAGCCGGTCGGTGGCCTGCTGGTACGCCAGCCGGACGCCGGCCGGGTCGGCGGCGGGCAGGGCGGCGGCCGCGACCAACTCGGGCTCGGCCAGTCGGCGTTCGACCGCCTCGCGGTCGGCCCGGTCGCGTTCCAGCCGGTCCCGCAGGGCCCGGGACTCGGCGGCGGGCAGCAGGGCGGCCGCCGCCTCGGTCGGGGAGTCGAACCCGGCCCCCGCGCTCACCTCGGCCAACTCCCGCTCGGCCTCGGCGAGCCGGCCGGCGGCCTCGGCCCGGGCCCGGGTGGCGGCCAGGGCGGCGGCGACCGTGTCGGCCAGCGCGGTCAGGGTGGCGGACCGGGCGGCGACCGACGGGGCGTCGCCGAGCACCGCGCCGAGCCGGGCGGACAGCTCCTGCCGGTCGGCGGCCAGCGAGCCGAGCCGGGTGGTCAGCGCGGCGGCGCGCACCCTGGCCTGCTGCTGCCGGGCCTGCCGGTCGGTCTGTTCCTGGGTCAACTTGTCGAGCTGCCGGTCGAGTTGGCCCAGCGAGTCGGCGCTGCCGAGCGCCTCGCGGTGCTGCCGGTCGGCCTCGGCGAGGGCCGTCCGGAGCTGGTCGGCCGGCTGGTCGCCCGCCGCGCCGACGGCCTTGGCCTCGGCCACCCGGAGGGTGAGCAGGGCCTGCTCGGCACTGTCCCGCTGCTGCTCGGCGCGCTGCTGGGCGGCGGTGGCCCGCTGCTCGTCCTCGGCCCGGACCAGGCCCTCGGCGGGGCGGGCCGGGGCCGGGTGCTCGGCCGAGCCACAGACCCGGCAGGGGTCGCCGCCGACGAGTTGGCCGGCCAGCTCGGCGGCCATTCCGGCGAGCCGGCGTTCGCGCAGGTCCAGGCTGCGCTCGCGGGCGTCGTTGGCGGCGGCCCTGAGGGTGTCCAACTCCCGCTCGGCGGTGGTGATCCCGGCCCGGAGGCGGTCCCGCTCGGCGGCGGCGGCCAGCCGGTCGCGGAGCTCGGAGCGCCGGGCGTCGAGCTGTTCGACCCTGGCCTCGGCGGCCCGGGCCTCGGTCTGCTGCTCCTGGAGGCGCTTGAACCGGCCGTCGAAGTCGGTCAGCCAGTCCGCCGCCTCGTCCGCCAACTCCTCCGTCCGGAGCAGCTCGTGGCCCAGCTGCTCGCGCTCGCGGACGGCCTCGGCGAGCCGCCGCTCGTCCGCCCGGGCGGCGTCAAGCCGGCCGAGCTCGCCGCGCAGCTCCCGTTCGTACCCGGCGAGTTGCCCGGCATCGGCGTCGGCGTCGGCGGTGGCGGCGGCCAGCGCGGCCCGGCGGTGCTGCTCGGCCCGGACGGCGGTGGTGTGGGCGTCGGCCGCGGCGGCGTGGTGGCGGAGCACCGGCTCGACGGTGGCGGCCTGCTGGGCGGTGCCGAGCCGCTCCCGGTCCTGCCGGTACCGGTCGGCGCTGCGGGCCAGCTCGGTGGCGGCCAGCACGGCCTGCCGGTGGCGCTGCTGACGGTCCGCCAGCTCGGTGGCGCGCTGGAGCGCCTGCTGGGCCGCGCCGTGACCCCGCTCGGCCGCCGTCAGCGCGAGCGCCGCGACGGCGGCCCGCTCGGCCGCGTCGGTGCGCAGCACCGCCGCCCAGCCGAGGAACTCCTCGGCCCCGGCGCTCTCCGGGACCAGCTCGGCCAGCGGGACGGCGCCGGCCCCGGCCGCCTCCTCGGCCCGGGTGGCCAGCGAGTGCAGCCGCTGCCTGCCCTCCCGGACGGTGGCCTCGTGCCTGGTCCGCTGCTCGGTGAGCCAGCGCTCCACCTGGTCGAACCGGCCGGTGTCGAAGAGCTGCCGGAGCAGCTTGGCCCGCTCGTTGGTGTCGGCCCGCAGGAAACGTGCGAAGTCGCCCTGCGGCAGCAGCACCACCTGGCAGAACTGCTCCCGGCTCATCCCGACCAGCCGGTGGATCTGCTCGCCGGCCTCCTGGTGCGACTTGCTGAGGGCCCGCCAGCCGGGCTCGCCCTCGCCGGTGTCGGTGACCCACTCGCTGAGCAGGGTCTCCGGCTTCATGGTGGTCAGCCCGCTGCCGCGGAGCTTCGGCCGGAGCTGCTCGGGGCTGCGGACGATCCGCAGCCGCTGCCCGCCGAGGGTGAGCTCCAGCTCGACCTGGGTCGGCAGGTCGGCGGCCGCGTGGTCGCTGCGCAGCGGGTTGCCCTTGCGGGCGCCCGGCACCTCGCCGTAGAGGGCGAAGCAGACCGCGTCCAGCACGCTGCTCTTGCCCGCGCCGGTGGCGCCCCGGAGCAGGAACAGGCCGGCGGCGGCCAACTCGTCGAAGTCGACCCGCTCGCTGCCCGCGAACGGGCCGAACGCGGTGACGGTCAGCTGGTGGAGCCTCATCGCGGCAGCTCCGCCTTCCGGTCGCCCTGCTCGCGGACGGTCTCGAAGGCCGACCGCAGCCAGCCCTGCTCGGTCTCGTCCGGCTCGGTGCCGGGGCGGACGTGCCGGACGAAGCCCTCGGCGATCTCCAGGTCCGTCCGGCCGCTGACCCGGGCGGCGTACGACTCCTGCCGGTCGCCGGGCACCGGGTCGGGATCGAACAGCAGCTGCAGGGTGTGCGGGAAGCGCTTGCGGAGCTGCTCCATCGGGTCAGCCGGGCGGGCCGGGTCGGTCAGGGTGGCCTGCACCCAGGCGTCCGCGTGCCGCGCGTACTTCTCCTCGGTCAGCAGCTCCTCCAGCCGGCCGCGCAGCGGGGCCAGCGGGCGGGGCACCGGGCAGTCGATCCGCTCGGCCGCCACCGAGCCGTCGGCGGCCAGGTCGACCAGCCACATGGTCTTGCGGTGGTCCGCCTCGGAGAACGAGTAGGCGATCGGGGAGCCGCTGTAGCGCAGGTGCGGGGCGATCGTCTGGCTCCCGTGCAGGTGGCCGAGGGCGGCGTAGTGCACCCCGTCGAAGACGGCGGACGGCACGCTCGCCACCCCGCCGACGGTGATGTCCCGCTCGCTGTCGCTGACCTCGCCGCCGGTCACGAAGGCGTGCGCCAGCACCACCGCCCTGGTCCCCGCCGGACGGGTCGTCAGATCGGCCCTGACCTGGTCCATCGCCGCACCGAGCACCTGCTCGTGGCCGCCCTTGGCCAGCCCGAACCGCTCCCGGGTCAGCGCGGGCTCCAGGTACGGCAGGCCGTAGACCGCGACCGGACCGTGCTCGTCCGCCAGCAGCACCGGGGCGGCGACCGCACCGGGATCCGTCCGCAGGTGGATGCCGGCCCGGCCGATCAGACCGGCCGCGACCCCGAGCCGGCGGGCCGAGTCGTGGTTGCCGCTGATGAAGACGGTGGGCACGCCGAGCTCGGCGAGCCGGTGCAGCACGTCGTCGAAGAGCTCGACCGCGTCCAGCCCGGGCAGTGCCCGGTCGTAGACGTCGCCGGCGACCAGCACCGCCTCGACCCCCTGCTCCCGGACCACCGCCACCAGGTGGTCGAGGAAGGCGCGCTGCGCCCCGATCAGGTTCTCCCGGTGGAACGACCGGCCCAGGTGCCAGTCCGAGGTGTGCAGCAGCCGCACGTACCCAACCCCCACACGCTCGTACCCACCAGGACCGTTCCCGAGTATCACAGCTCGCACGGACAAACCCCGAAGGCGGTAGCTGAGCGTGGTTGTCAGTGACGCTGTGTACGTTTCCCGGCATCGGGGGTCGGGCGTGGTCCGGCCGTCGGATTCCACTTCGGGAGGGTGCATGACCAGTAGGAACAAGGGCGCTCGGCGGCGGTGCGGGGAGCGGGGCCGGGTGCGGCAGACGGTGGCGCTGGCGGTGGCGGCCGACGAGGCGGCGTACGTGCGGTTGCGGGGGTGCGGCCTGTTCGGGGCGGCGGACTACGGGGCGTACCTGCGGTGCACCGAGCAGCGGCTGCGGGCGCTGCACGGGCACGGGGTGGCGGTGCACCTGAGGGTGCTGGAGCCGGCGGACTTCGAGGACTTCTGCGCGGAGCACCTGCTGGACCCGGCCGACCCGGTGGCCGAGGTGGCGTACGCGGCCGATCCGGAGCTGGCCGGTGAGCCGTTCGCCTACACCGGGCAGCGGCTGGCCGAGCTGCTGCCGGCGCTGACGGAGGATCACCTGGCCCGGGTGCGGATCTCGATCGGCTGCGCCGCGCTGCTGGCGGCGGTCGGCTGCGAGCGGCAGCCGGAGGAGCGGGTCACGGCGGTGCTCCAGTACGTCTCCGAGGTCTGCCTGGCGCTGGCGGCGGGCGCGGGGGACGGGCGGCACCGGCTGACGCTGCGCTCGCTCGGCCTGCTGGACGGGGAGGAGCTGACGGCGGCGGCCGAGCTGCTGGTGGCGGCGGGGCGGCCGGTCGAGCTGGGGCGGGAGGCGGAGGCGTTCTGCGTCACGCTGGCCGCGGCGGTGGCCGGGTACGGGTCGGGTGAGCTGCTGCTGCACCGGGCCGGCGGCGGGGTCTCCGGCTGGGTGCTGGTGGACGGCTGGCTGCGGCCGATGTCCGCGTTGGAGACCCAGGCGGTGCTGGGGGCGGAGGCCGGGGGGCCGCCCGGGGGGGTCGGCCGGGCCGGTTTCCCGCTGCCCCCGCCGGAGGTGACCGAGGGCTGAACGGCGGGCGGCGGGCCGTGCCCCGGGCGGCGGCCAGGACTGTTCATCGACCGGATGTTCGGGGAAGATCAACAGGCGGGGCGTGCTGTGATGGGACGGCCTGCCCGCGCGCACCACCAGGGGTGCGCCACGCACCGCACGCCTACCGGCGCCCGAGACCGAAGGGGGACGCATGAGCCGGATCGAGTACAGCGCGGAGATCGCCGAGCTGCTCGGCCGGGTCCGGCGCCGTCCGACGGCGGGGTGGCCGTGGCGGCCGGGGGAGCAGGTGCCGGCGGGGCTGCCGGTCAAGCAGTCCTGGGGCTGGCTGTTCGTGCCGGACGGCCGGGTGCTGACCCTGGTGAACCCCCGGGACGGCGTGGTCAGCCTGCCCGGCGGCTCGCTGGAGCCGGAGGACGCGGGCGATCCCGGTGCGGCACTGGCCCGGGAGGCGGGGGAGGAGGCGCAGGCGGCGATCGGCCCGGCGCACTACCTCGGCTACCTCTACGACCGGGTCGGCTCGGCCAACGGCGGTCACGAGTGCGCCCGGGTCCGGATGGCCGCCGCGCTGCGGTCGGTCGGCCCGACCGCGCCCGACCCGGCCTCCGGGCGGCACTACCGCCGGCTGCTGGTGGCGCCCGGCCTCGCGGTCGAGCTGCTCGGCTGGGGCGAGCCCGGTCTGCGGCAGGCCCGGGCGGCGGTGGACCTGGCGGTCCGGCTGCTCGGCGTGCCGTCCGCCGCCGAGGAGGCCATCGAGGAACTGCCGCCCCCGGGGCTGGCCTTCCGCTGACCTACGGCGCCTGCACCCCGGCCCGACGTCCCACGCCTGACACCCCGTCGAACTGACGGTGCCACATGGGCGAACCCTCGCAACAGTTTTGGCATGGCCACTGTTGCTCGAAGCTACTCCCTGGTACACAAAATGTGACCCGCGTCACTCCAGTGGAGGTATCCGTGCGCTCTGCCCGTGCCGTGTCCGTCGCCACCACGGCGATCCTGCTCACCCTGACCACCCTCTTCGTGGCCCCCTCGGCCAGCGCCGCCTCGGCCCGCTACGTCGCGCTGGGCGACTCCTACTCCTCCGGAGTGGGCGCGGGCAGCTACACCAGCGAGAGCGGCAACTGCAAGCGCAGCACCAACGCCTATCCGTACCTGTGGAAGAACGCCAACTCACCCGCCTCCTTCGCGTTCACCGCCTGCTCGGGGGCGCGGACCGGCGACGTGCTGAACAGCCAGCTCGGCCCGCTGGACGCCTCGACCACCCTGGTCAGCCTCAGCGTCGGCGGCAACGACGCGGGCTTCGCCAGCACCATGCAGACCTGTGTCCTGAACAGCGAGAGCTCCTGTCTGACGGCGGTCGCCAACGCCAAGGCGTACGCGACCAACACCCTGCCCGGCCTGCTCGACAACCTCTACACGACGATCCACCAGAAGGCCCCCAACGCCCATGTGGTGGTGCTGGGTTACCCGCACCTCTACAAGGTCGGCGGAAGCTGCGTGTTCGGCATCGGCGACACCAAGCGGGCCGCCATCAACAGCGCGGCCGACGTGCTGGACGACGTGATCGCCAAGCGGGTGGCGAACGCCGGCTTCAGCTACCAGGACGTCAGAGGCCGGTTCACCGGCCACGAGATCTGCGCCAGCGGCACGCAGTGGCTGAACAGCACCGTGCTGCCGGTGGACGAGAGCTACCACCCCAAGGCGGCCGGCCAGTCGGGCGGCTACCTGCCGGCCTTCACCGCCGGCGTCTGATCCACCGACGGTCGTGCCCGCTGCCCAACGCGGGCGGCAGCGGGCACGACCGTTCGCTCAGCCGGTGTAGGTGTGCAGCCCGGCCACCGTCAGTCCGGCGGCGGTGGCGTCGGTGAGGGCCCGCTGGAGGTCCCCGGCCAGGGTGTCGGCGAAGTGGAAGATGATCACGTCACCGGCCTGCAGGCCGCCCCGGTAGCTGGTGGAGGCGCCCCAGCTGTAGTCCGCGGTCGCGGTCAGCACGGTGCGCAGCCCGCAGTTGGCGGCCGCCTGCAGGGTGTCGGCGTTGAACGCGAAGTACGGCGGACGGAAGATCGTCGGGACCGTGCCGTACCGGGCCGCCGCCGCGTCCCTGGAGTCGCAGATCTCGGCCTGCTGCTCGGCGGCGGAGAGCGTGGTGAGGTCGCGGTGCGAGACGCTGTGCGCCTCGACCGAGGAGCCGGGAGCGGCGGTGACCCGCTTGAAGTAGTCCGGCTCGAAGCCGGACGGCATCGGCAGCGGGAAGGCCGTCACCGGCAGCCTGTTGGTCTCGATGAACCGCGCCGCGTCGGCGGACCGCGCCCAGCCGTCGTCGATGGTGAAGAAGACCACCTTGTCCTGGGTCGGCATGTTCCAGGTGGCCCAGGCCGGGTCCGGCGCAGGGCCGCTCAGCTCGACGTCGTCGGCGGAGAAGGCGCCCTGCTCGTACCAGCCGTGCAGGTAGAGCCGGACGGAGGTGTTGGTCGGTCCGGTGGTGAAACTGGTGCTGAGCCTGCGCCAGTTCCCGCCGGTGGACTGCACCCAGGACGGGGCGACGTCGTTGCCGGTGCCGGTGGCGCCGAGGAAGACGTAGTCGCCGCGCACCCAGGCCGAATAGGTGTAGGTGGTGTTGGGCCGGACCGCGAGGGTCTGGGCGCACTCGCCGGTGCTGTGGTCGCCGGCCGGGGTCACCGTGAGGGCCGAACCGCCGCCGTGCGCGGCGGTGTCGAGCACGGCCTCACCGGTGCCGCAGCGCCAGCCGGGGATCGAACCCCAGTCCGCCAGCGGCAGGGTGGGGATCTCGAAGCCGGGGTTGGTGGCGAGGTTGACGGCCGGGGCGGTCCCGGCGTGCGCGGCGGGAACCGCGGCGCTCAGGACCGTGAGCGCCGTGCCGGCCGCGCAGGCGGCGAGACGGCGCAGAGTGGTGGACACGAGTGATCTCCTGTGGGGGAAGAACGCTGCACTCCCCTGAGGGCGGGGACGAATCGGCCCGTCGCACACGGGCCGGGCCCGGTTCGCCGCTTGTCGCCGCTTCCGGACCGGGCCACACATTGGACTGGACCAGACGGCCCGTCAAGAGGATTCGCAGATAGCCGAAACCCTCTCGGACGTCGGGTCAGCCGCCGTAGAGTTCCTCGATGTCGTCGGCGTAGTGCTGGACGATGGCGCCGCGCCGGAGCTTGAGCGAGGGGGTCAGCAGGCCCTGCTCCGGGCCGAACTCGCGGGGCAGCAGGCGGAAGGCACGGATCGACTCGGCGCGCGAGACGGTGGTGTTGGCGGCGGCGACGCCGCGCTGGATCTCGGCGTGCAGCGCCTCGTCCGCGAGCGCGGCCCAGGAGTCCAGCTGCTCCCGCCCGTTGGCCTTCAGCCAGTGCGCCAGCGCCTGCGGGTCGAGGGTGATCAGGGCGGCCACGTAGGGGCGGTTGTCGCCGACCACCAGGCACTGGGAGACCAGGGGATGGGCCCGGACCCGCTCCTCCAGCACGGTCGGGGCGAGGTTCTTGCCGCTGCTGGTGACGATCAGCTCCTTCTTCCGCCCGGTGATGGTGAGGTAGCCGTCCTCGTCCAGCTCGCCGAGGTCGCCGGTGGCCAACCAGCCCTCGTGGAACCCGTCCTGGAGCTGGTTCAGGTAGCCCGCGAAGACCGCCGGGCCCCGGACCCACACCTCGCCGTCCGCCCCGATCGCCACCTCGGACCCCGGCAGCGCCCGGCCGACCGTGCCCGCCTTGGCCCGGCCCGGCGGGTTGGCGGTGACGGCGGCCGAGGTCTCGGTCAGCCCGTAGCCCTCGTACACGGCCATGCCGGCCCCGGTGAAGAACAGGCTGAGCTCCCGGCCGAGCATCGAGCCGCCGCACATCACCGACCTGGTCCGGCCGCCCAGCACCGCGCGCAGCCGCTGGTACACCAGCCGGTCGTACGCCGCGTGCCGCAGCCGCAGCGAGGCGCTCGGCCCCGGGCCGCGCCCGAACGCGCGCTGCTCCCGGGCGGCCGCCCATTCGATCGCCACCTCGGCCGCCTGGCCGAAGAGTTCGGCCTTGCCGGCCTCCTCGGCGGCCTCCCTGGCGCGCTGGTACACCTTCTCCAGTACGTACGGCACCAGGTGCAGGAAGGTCGGCCGGAAGGTGGCCAGCGCGGGCAGCAGCGAGTCGGTGGTCAACTCGCCGTGGTGGCCGAGCCGGATGCCGCCGCGGATCGCCGCGATCTGCACCACCCGGCCGTACACGTGCGCCAGCGGCAGCAGCACCAGGCTGGCGGGCTGCCCGCCGCCGGTGTCCCGGACCACCTCGGCCCAGCCGGAGAGCAGGGTGTCCGCCTCGGCCGCCAGGTTGCCGTGGGTGAGCAGGCAGCCCTTGGGGCGCCCGGTGGTGCCCGAGGTGTAGATGACGGTGGCCACCGAGTCGGGGGAGACGCCGAGCCGCTGACGGTGCACCAGCGAGTCCGGCAGGCCCCGGCCGTCCTCGGTCAGCATGGTCACGCAGTCCTGGTCCAGCTGCCAGATCGAGGTCAGCGCGGTGAGCGCGTCGCACACCGCGCCGACCGTCATGGCGTGGTCCTCGTGCTCCACGACGCAGGCCACCGCCTGGGTCTCGGCCAGGATCCAGCGCACCTGCTCGGCCGCCGAGGTGGGGTAGACCGGGACCGGGATGGCGCCGATCGACCAGAGCGCGTAGTCGAACAGGGTCCACTCGTACCGGGTGCCGGACATCACCGCGACCCGGTCGCCGTACCGGATGCCGTGGCTCAGCAGCCCCTTGGCGAGGCCGAGCACCTCGTCCCGGAACCGGAGCGCCGTCACGTGCCGCCAGCCGTCCTGCTCCCAGCGGTCCAACTGGACCAGGGCCGGGAGACGTTCGGCGGTGTCGTACACCGAGTCGGCCAGCCCGCCGACGGCCGGGGCCGGCGCGGCCGGGCCGCTGTACTGCCGCACCCGTGGCCCCCGTTCCCGTCTGCCCGAGCGGATGCCAGCGAAGCTACCCGATCGCAGCAGCGCTGCCCAGGGGTGGTGCGCCGGATCGCCGGATCGGCATGTGCCGGTCAGCCGGGACGGTCGGACAGAACTCCCTTTGCGGGCGATACCGGGAGGATCGTGACGGCTTCCGTCTGACTGTGCATTCGACCCTTCGAACGAGTGGTCATGGAGTAGTAAGCTCACGCAGATCTCGGGCAGAGACGTGTCCCGAAACGCACCCGTCGCACCCCCTTGTCCGTGCTCTTCCCCGCACCGAGGACCCCATGCGTCTGCGCAGCAGCTCGATCCGCGCGAAGATGATCGCGCTGCTCATGGTGCCCATCGTCGCGCTCACCGGACTGTGGGTGTACGCGACCTTGGTGACCACCGGTGACGTGTGGACCCAACTGGACGTCAGCTCGGCCTACCGCGCCTTCGGCGCGCCGATCGACCAGTACGCCCGGGACCTCCAGAACGAGCGCAAGTTCGCTGTGGTCCGGCTGGCCGACCCGGAGGACAAGGACGCCCAGGAGAAGTACCAGCAGAGCAAGGCGGTCACCGACCGCTCGCTGCAACTGCTGCGCTACCAGGCGAACTCCTCCGAGGAGAGCAAGCTGGACGGCGCCCAGCGGCTCCGGCTGGAGGAGGTGCTGGCGGCCGGCGAGGGGATCGCCACCATCCGCGGCGAGGTGGACCAGCAGGTGAAGAGCTGGGACAAGGTGATCGACCGTTACGCCGACCTGGTGCAGCCGGTGTTCGCGTTCCGGACCGCCTTCGTCAGCCGGCAGAGCGGCCAGCTGCCCCGGCAGGGGATGGTGCTGACCGAGCTGGTCCGGGCCCGCGAGTACCTCTCGCAGGAGGACGCGGCGCTCCGCGGCCTGCGGTTGACCCTGGACGCGGCCAACCGCCCGGGCTCCCGGAGCCCCAAGCCGGACAACGTGATGTACCAGACCGCGCTGGACGCGCTGCACAGCCAGCAGACGCTGTTCAAGGTCTACGTGGCGGAGCTGGAACCGCAGGACCAGGCCGACTACCGGACGGCCCGGACCAGCGACAGCATGTCCACGGTGGCCTGGGCCGAGGTGCAGTTCGAGAGCTTCCAGAACCCGGCCGAGCGGGAGGCCGCACTGCTCCGGATCCCGCTGTCGAACTGGAACAACGGGGCCGACCTGGCGCTGGGCGAACTCTCCACCCTGAACACCCGGCTGGCCGGCCAGATCGGCGCGCTGGCGAAGTCCTACGCGGTCAACCAGCTGGTGCGCGGCGGCATCGCGGGCCTGCTCGGCCTGATCGCGGTGGTCGCCTCGGTGATGATCTCGTACCGGATCGGCCGCGGCCTGGCCCGCGAGCTGATCAACCTGCGGAACGCGGCGCTGGACCTCTCCGGTGCCCGGCTGCCCGCCCTGATGCTGCGGCTGCGCCGGGGCGAGCCCGTCGACATCGCCGCCGAGTCCCCCGAGCTGGAGTTCGGCCCCGCCGAGATCGGCGAGGTCGGCCGGGCCTTCAACCAGGTGCAGCGGGTGGCGGTCGAGGCGGCGGTCGAGCAGGCCGAGCTGCGCCGGGGCGTCTCGGCGGTCTTCGTCAACCTGGCCCGGCGCAGCCAGGTGCTGCTGCACCGTCAGCTCACCCTGCTGGACACCATGGAGCGGCGTACCGAGGACCCGGCCGAGCTGGAGGACCTGTTCAAGCTCGACCACCTGACCACCCGGATGCGGCGGCACGCCGAGGGCCTGATCATCCTGTCCGGCGGTTCGCCGGGCCGGGCCTGGCGCAAGCCGGTCCGGATGGTCGACGTGGTGCGCGCCGCCGTCGGTGAGGTGGAGGACTACGCCCGGGTGATAGTCCGCCCGTTCCCCGGCACCGGTCTGCTCGGCAGCGCGGTCGCCGACGTCACCCACCTGATCGCCGAACTGGTGGAGAACGCCGCGGTCTACTCGCCGCCGCAGGCCCAGGTCACCGTGCAGGGCGAGGTGGTCGCGCACGGCTTCTCGCTGGAGATCGACGACCGTGGCCTCGGGCTGAGCGAGCAGGCGCTCGCCGACATCAACCAACGCCTCGCGGTGGAGCAGGAGTTCGACCTCGCGGACACCGACCGGCTGGGCCTGTTCGTGGTCAGCCGGCTGGCCCGGCGGCACGGCATCCGGGTCCATCTGCGGCCGTCCCCGTACGGCGGCACGGCGGCCATCGTGCTGATCCCGCGCGAGCTGCTGGCCGAGGCCCCCGACCTGCTGGAGGCACCGGCCGGAGCCCGGCCGGCCGTGGTCCCGCCGACCGGGACCGGTCGGGCCGACCTGGTGGCCGTCCCGGCGCTCGGCAAGGACGAGGCGGAGGGCCGGACCGGCGACGGTGGCACCGGCGGGCACCGACGTGGCGAGAGCGCGCCGGTGGGCGCCGACGAGCCGGTCCGGGCCGCCGGACGCCCGGTCGGCGGCCCGCGCCCCTCGGCCGCCGAACCCGCCCGTACGCCGGGCGGCCTGCCGCGCCGCCGGTCCGTCGGCGGGCCGCCCCTGGTGCCCGCCGGGAACTCCGGGACGGGACGGCACCGCCGGGCGGACAGCCCGCCGGAGGAGGGGCCGGTCCCGGCCCCGGTCACCGCGCCGGGCGGCGGGCTGCTGCCGCGCCGGGTCCGGCAGGCCAACCTGGCCCCGCAGTTGAGGAGCGCCGAGCCGGCCGACACCGGCTCCGAGGGCAGCCGGGACCGGTCGCCGGAGGAGGCCAGGTCGGCCTTCTCCTCCTTCCAGCGTGGCTTCCAGCGCGGCCGGGGGGACCGGATCCAGCCCGCCTCGCTCACCGTGGTCCCGGACCAGCCGGCGCCCGCCGTCCCCGCCCCGGCCCCGCCGGTGCCCCGCCGCCGGGCCGCGCTCCCAGCGGCACCCCGGCCGCAGGCCCTGTCGGCCGGGCCGGCCCGACCCGTGACACCCGCTCAACCCATGACACCCGCACGACCCGTGACACC
This sequence comes from Kitasatospora sp. NBC_00070, assembly GCF_045041205.1. Taxonomy (NCBI): domain Bacteria; kingdom Bacillati; phylum Actinomycetota; class Actinomycetes; order Kitasatosporales; family Streptomycetaceae; genus Kitasatospora; species Kitasatospora sp. NBC_00070. Next base: position 6,171,242 of record NZ_CP108247.1, read on the forward strand.
TGCTCAGCCTGCACCAACGGAAGGAACCGAATCATGACCGCAACGGCACAGCCGTCAGGAGACCTCAACTGGCTGCTGGACGATCTGGTGGGACGGGTCGCGGCGCTGCGGCACGCGGTCATCCTCTCCAGTGACGGTCTGGCCACCGGTGCCTCGCAGGGCCTGGAGCGCGAGGACGCCGAGCACCTGGCCGCCGTCGCGGCCGGTTTCCACAGCCTGGCCAAGGGGGCCGGCCGGCACTTCCAGGTCGGCGGAGTCCGGCAGACCATGGTCGAGCTGGACGACGCGTTCCTGTTCATTACCGCCGCGGGCGACGGCAGTTGCCTGGCGGTGCTGAGCGAGGCCGAGTCCGACGTCGGCCAGATCGCCTACGAGATGGCCCTGCTGGTCAAGCGGGTGGGCGAGCACCTGTCCGCCGAGCCGCGTACCGAGTCCGTTCCGCCGGGGAGATGACCGAACGATGACCGTCGAGAACGCCGCACCGGAGTCGAGCAGGACCGAGGAACCGCCGCAGCCGGCCTTTCCCGCCCGCCCGCCCGTCGAGGACCAGTGGTTCGACGACGACGCGGGGCCGATGGTGCGGCTGTTCTCGATGACCAGGGGCCGGACCAGGCCGGTCGAGGAGGGCATGTTCGACCTGATCTCGCTGGTCACCGCCGTGCACCCGGACGAGACCGAGGAACCCGACCTCGACCTGGAGCACCGCTCCATCCTCGCCCTCTGTCGTCACGAGCCGCTCAGCGTCGCCGAGTTGGGCTCGTACACCGATCTGCCGGTGAGCGTGGTGCGGGTGCTGCTCGGCGACCTGCTGCACGCGGAACTGATTGCCGTCACCCGACCCGTTCCGCTCGCCCAACTACCGGACGAGCGCCTGCTGCGAGACGTGATCAATGGCCTTCGCGCACTCTGACACCCGACCCGGCCAGGCTTCGCCCTGGAGTGCGGTGGCCCTCAAGATCCTGGTCGCCGGCGGCTTCGGCGCGGGCAAGACCACCCTGGTGGGCGCGGTCAGCGAGATCCGGCCGCTGCGCACCGAGGAGCAACTCACCTCGGCGGGGCAGGAGGTGGACGACACCTCCGGGGTGGAGGCCAAGCGGACCACCACGGTGGCGATGGACTTCGGCCGGATCGACCTGCGCCCGGGCCTGGCGCTCTATCTGTTCGGCACCCCGGGGCAGGACCGGTTCTGGTTCGCCTGGGACGAGCTGGCGGCGGGCGCGCTCGGCGCGGTGGTGCTGGCGGACACCCGCCGACTCGCCGACTGCTTCCCCTCGGTGGACTTCTTCGAGCGGCGCGGCATCCCGTTCGTGGTGGCGGTGAACTGCTTCGAGGGCACCGAGGTCTACGCCCCCGGCGACGTCCGCGACGCGCTCGACCTCGACCCCGGGGTGCCGGTGCTGCTGTGTGACGCACGCCGCAGGGAGGACGGCAAGGAGCTGCTGATCAGGCTCGCCGAACACGCGCTGGAGCGGCAGGGTTTCACGATCTGAGACACCGTCTCGCTCTGTGGACGGTTTTCGTGCATCCGGCTTGCCGCCGGGGCCCAGGTCGTGGAACGCTCATGCCGACAGTTCATCGCAGCGTCCGGGGGGAGGTACCACAGCATGACCGCAGCAGCAGCCCGTCCGAGGCTCCGCCCGACGGTCCGGTCCGCCCCGGTGACACCGGTCCTGACCATGCGCCGGTACATCGACCAGGCGCTCTGCTCCAGCGCCTGCTGTCGCTGACCCCGGGTCCGACCCGCACTCCTGCCGTCTTCGGTGACGCGACGGTTCCGCTGCCTCCGGCCACTTTCTTTCGCCGGGCAACGAACCACCGGACGTGGACTCTTCCCACGCCCCGCCCGTCGCACCGACCGCAGCAGCCGTGCCCCGGCCCGCCCGGCGCGTCCCGCCCCACCGGCTGACCTCCCGTCAGCACCGGTGCCCGGCCCAGGTCGACGCGCAGACGACACCCACCATCCGTCACGCGCGAAAGAGCGGCATCATGTCTTCCTCCTCCACCGCCACCCTGTCCCTCCCCTCCGCCACCCCGCACCTGCGAGCGGTCCGGTCGGTCACCGCCCCCACCGAGCGCCGGCACCTCGGCGCCGCCCCCGTCGTCGCCCCCACCGTCCCGGTCGCCCCGCAGGCGCTGTTCGGGACGCTCCCCGAGGGCGCCACGGTGGTCGCCGCACTGCCCCAGTCCGCCATCCCGCAGGGCCTGTTGGCGCAGTACGGCGCACAGTTCGGCAGCACTGAGGCGGGCAGCGGCCCGCTGGTCGGCTACCTGGTCCTGGTCCCCGCCACCGAGGTCCCGGCCGCGGCACCGGTCCCCCCCGCCGTCGCGGCGGTCCGGACGCCGGGGAAGCCGTCGGCCCGCGGCATCAGCGTCGACACCGAGCGCCGCAGCGCCCACGTCGACGGCAAGCCGCTCGACCTCACCTACCTCGAGTTCGAGCTGCTCGCCCACCTCACCGAGCACCCCCAGCGCGTCCACACCCGCGACCACCTGGTCTCCGCCGTCTGGGGCTACGGCCACGTCGGCGACGGCCGCACGGTCGACGTCCACGTCGCCCGGCTCCGCCGCAAGCTCGGCGCGGCCTACCGCGACAGCATCGTCACGGTCCGCCGCGTCGGCTACAAGTACACCCCGGTCAACTCGTAAGCCCTTGGCACACGTTGCACCGCCAGGGGCTCGGGGCCCTGCGTTCCGGGCATCAGCCATCAGGGGCTCGGGGAACTGCGACGCCGGCCCTTGCAAGGTGATCGTCGCGTGGGTGGTTAGGGACTTTCGCAGTGACCCGCACACCAGATCTCCTCGCAGTTCCCCGAGCCCCTGGACCGTAGATGCCCGGGCGCCTGCCTGAAGCGCAGCCCCGAGCCCCTGGGTAGTAGACGGCTGAGCACCTGCCAAAGGCGGAGCCCCTAGCGGGTGAGCGCGTCGATCTCGCTGAGCTCCTCGGCCGTGAGCGGGCCTGCCGCGAGGGCGTCGAGGTTCTGGTCCAGCTGGGCCACGCTGCTGGCGCCGATGATGACCGAGACCACCCGGTCGTCGCGGAGCACCCAGCTCAGGGCCAGCTGGGCCAGGCTCTGGCCACGGCGCTCGGCGACCTTGGCGAGGGCCCGCAGCTGGTCCAGCTTGGCCCCGGTGAGCGCCTCCTCCTTGAGGAAGTGGCCGACCGACATCCGGGAGCCGACCGGCACGTCGCCGGAGAGGTAACGGTCGGTCAGCAGGCCCTGGGCCAGCGGGGAGTACGCGATCAGGCTGGTCCGGGTGTCGCCCACCGCGTCCAGCACGGCGTCCTCGACGCCCCGGTCCAGGATCGAGTAGCGGGACTGGTTGAGCAGCACCGGCGTGCCCAGCTCGCGCAGGATCGCCACCGCCTCGCGGTGCTGCTCCGCCGGGTAGTTGGAGATCGCCGCGTACAGCGCCCGGCCCGACTTCACGGCCGTGTCGAGCGCCCCCATGGTCTCCTCCAGGGGAGTCTCGGGGTCGTAGCGGTGCGAGTAGAAGACGTCGACGTAGTCCAGGCCCATCCGGTCGAGCGACTGGTCCAGGCTGGCGAGCAGGTACTTCCGGCTGCCGCCGTCGCCGTACGGGCCCGGCCACATGTCGTACCCGGCCTTGGAGGCGATGAACAGCTCGTCCCGGTACGGGCGGAAGTCCTGCGCGTACAGCGTGCCGAAGTTCTTCTCGGCGCTGCCGTACGGCGGACCGTAGTTGTTGGCCAGGTCGAAGTGGGTGACGCCGCGGTCGAAGGCCCGGCGCAGCACTGCGCGCTGCACCTCCAACGGCTGGGTGTCACCGAAGTTGTGCCAGAGACCGAGCGAGACGGCGGGCAGCAGCACTCCGCTGCGGCCGGCCTTCCGGTAGGTCATGGTGGAGTAACGGTCATCGGCGGCGAGGTACGTCATGGCAGCATCCTGCCAGTTTCCCGCCCCGTGGGGACCAACGACCCTGCTCTCCCGGTGCGCCGCACCTTAGGCTGGCGACCGACCCAGGGAGAGGAGCCCCCGGATGTCCGTCCGACCCGACATCGCCGACCGGGCCGACCTCGAGGTGCTGCTGCGCCGGTTCTACGGTGCGGCCTTCGCCGACCCGGTGATCGGCCCGTTCTTCGCCGGCACCGAGCTGGATCGGCACCTGCCGCACATCGCGGACTTCTGGGGGCGGGCGCTGCTGCGGTCCGCCGAGTACCGGCGCGACCTGTTCGCCCCGCACGCCGCCCTGCACGCCCGACAGCCGCTCACCGCCCGGCACTTCGGCCGCTGGCTGCAGCTCTGGACGGCCACCGTGGACGGCCTGCACAGCGGCCCGCTGGCCGAGCGGGCCAAGAGCCAGGGCGAACGGATCTCGCTGGCCATGCTCCGCCGGCTGACCGGCGGCGCGACCGGTGGCGGCACCGGCGGCTTTGTCCCGCTCTCGGCCGTCCTGCTGCGCAGCGGCTGACCCCGACGGCTCCCCCGGTCGGGGGAGGTCATCGGCGAGCCACCCGACGAAACTGGCCGCATCGCGACCGGGGAGCGTCCCCGGTCACCCGGTGGTTTCCCAGGAGTTGACTCGTGCGCGAGCAGATGTGGCAGCGAATTCCTTCCGGTCGGCGAGCGGCGTGGTCGGCCGTGGCGGCGGCGCTGGTCGCCGGACTGCTGACGGTGGGCGCCGCCCCGGCGCCGTCCGCCGCGGCCGGGCCGGACGGTGTCCAGCAGGGGTTGAACGCGCTGGTGCGCCCCGGTGGTGTGCCCGCCGCCCTGGCGAGCGTCCAGGACCGGACGGGCCGTAGCCGCACCTACACGGCCGGGGTCGGTGACCTGTCCACCGGTGGGAAGGTGCCGAACGACGGCCAGGTGCGGATCGGCAGCAACACCAAGACCTTCACCGCCGTGGTGGTGCTGCAGCTGGTCGGGGAGGGGAAGGTCGCCCTGGACGAGCCGATCGAGACCTATCTGCCGGGTCTGGTCCGCGGGGACGGGATCGACGGGAACCGGATCAAGGTCCGTCAGCTCCTCCAGCACACCAGCGGGATCCCGGACTACGAGGGCCTGATCGAGGAGACCGTCCTGCGGGACCGGTACTTCGAGCCCCGTGAGCTGCTCGACCTGGCGCTCCGGCACAAGGCCGAATTCGCCCCGGGGAAGGGCTTCCGCTACAGCAACACGAACTACGTGCTGGCCGGCCTGCTCGTCCAGCGGGTCACCGGCCGCCCGCTCCCCGAGGAGATCGACCGCCGCATCCTCAAGCCGCTCGGACTGCGCCACACCTCCTTCCCGGCCGCCGGGGACCGGACCATCCGGGAGGCCCACCCCAAGGGCTACCGCAGGGATGCCGCGGACGGGCAGCTGCGCGACTTCACCGAGCTGGACCCCTCCGCGGGCTGGGCGGCGGGGCAGATGATCTCCACCAACACCGAGGTCAACCGGTTCTTCACCGCCCTGCTGGCCGGTCGTCTGCTGCCGGCGGCCCAACTCGCCGAGATGCGCACCACCGTGCCGATCGGGGACACCGGTGCCGGCTACGGGCTGGGGATCATCAGCAGGCCGCTGCCCTGCGGCGGGGTCTACTGGGGCCACGGCGGTGACATCCCGGGCTTCGAGAGCCGGGGCGGCGTCACCGAGGACGGCCGTGCCGCCAACGTCACGGTGACCACCGTCCCGGCCGACGACGCGGGCACCAGGCAGGTCGAGAGCGTGGTCGAAGCGGCCCTCTGCCGCTGAGGCCCGGCCGAGCCCGCACTTGGAGTCCGGTTGGAGTCCGCTTGGAGCTCCCGGGAGCGGATCGCATAGGCTCGGCGGTCAGAGCCGGGGTGGGTCCGGGGGAGGGCTGGTGCAGGGCGTGGGCACGGTCCGGATCAGAGTGCTCGGGGCGTTGGCGGCCGAGGTGGACGGGGTGCGGGTGAACCTCGGCGGGCCGAGACAGCGCGGGGTGCTCGGACAACTGCTGGTCGCCGGGGGAGCCGTGGTGGCCGCCGAACGGTTGGTGGACGGACTGTGGGGCGGACGGCCGCCGGCCAAGGCGGCGGCCTCCCTGCAGGCGTACATCTCCAACCTGCGCCGGGTGTTGGAGCCCACCCGGGGCCCCCGCGAGCCCGCCAGGGTGCTGGTCAGCGAGGCCCCCGGGTACGCCCTGCGGCTGCCGGACGACGGGGCACTGGACGCCGGGGACTTCGAGCGGCTGGTGGCCCGGGCCCGGGAACTGCGGCGACCAGGACCGGCCCGGGAGGCGCTGGAGCTCTGGGACGGCGAGGCGTACGCGGAGTTCGCGGACCGGCCCTGGGCACTCCGCGAGGTCGCCCGGCTGAACGAACTGCGGCTCACCGCGCGTGAGTTGGCCATCGCGCTGGCGGTCGAGCAGGGCGACTGCGGTGCCGCCGTGCCCGAGGCCCTGGCGCTCACCGAGGAGCACCCGTTCCGCGAGGAGGGGTGGCGGCTGCTCGCGCTGGCACTGTGGTCGGCGAACCGACAGGCCGAGGCGCTGGACGCGCTGCGCCGGGCCCGCACCCTGCTGGCCACCGACCTGGGCCTCGATCTCGGGCCCGCGCTGGCCGAGTTGGAGTCGGCGATCCTCAACCAGCGGACCGAGCTGATCGGTGCGCCCACCCTGGTAGCCGTACCGGTGCCGCAGCCGGAGCTGTTCGTCGGCCGGGCGGACGAGCTCCGGGCGGTGCGGGAGGCGGCGGCCGAGGCGGTCGGCGGGGCCCGGGCGGTGGTGCTGGTCAGCGGCGAGGCCGGGGCGGGCAAGAGTGCACTGCTGCGCCGGCTGCGGTCCGAACTGTCCACCGGTGGCTGGCTGGTGGCCTCCGGCCGGTGCCCGGAGACCGAGGGTGCGCCGCCCGCCTGGGCCTGGACCGAGGCGCTCCGCGAGCTGGCCGGACAGGTCGGCCCCGGGCCCGGCGAGGCCGAGGTGCTGGCCCCGCTGCTGGAGGCCGAGGAGTACGCCGCGCGGCGGGGGAGCGACCCGCTGGCGGGCCGGTTCCGGCTGCACCGGGCGGTGGCCGACTGGCTCCGCCGGGCGGCCGCCGACCGCCCGGTGGCCGTGGTGCTGGACGATCTGCACGCCGCCGACCAGGAGACCCGGGCACTGCTCGCCGAGCTCAGCACCGGTCCGGCCGTCCCCGGCCTGCTGCTGATCGTCGCCCATCGCCCGGGCGAGGGCGATCTCACCGACACGCTGGCCCAGTTGGCCCGGCTCTCGCCCCGCCGGCTGCCGCTGTCCGGTCTGGCCGAGGCCGAGGCGGGCCGGCTGATCGCGGCCGTCTGCCCGACGCCGGTGGACCGCGAGACGGTGGCCGCGCTGGCCGAACGGACCGGTGGCAACCCGTTCTACCTCCGGGAGAGCGCCCGGCTGCTGGCCGGTGAAGGCGCCCTGGTGGCGGTCACCGAGGTGCCGCAGGGCGTCGGCGACGTGCTGCGCCGCCGGTTCGGGGTGCTGCCCACCGGGACGGTCGAGGTGCTCCGGCTGGCCGCCGTGGTCGGTCGGGAGGCCGAGGTCGACCTGCTGCTGGCGGCCACCGAGCGGACCGAGGACCAGGTGCTGGCCGCCCTGGAGACCGCGCTGGCCGGCGGGCTGCTCACCGAACCGGGCCCCGGTGTGGTCCGGTTCACCCACGCCCTGGTCCGGGACACCCTGTACACCGACCTGAGCGGGCTGCGCCGGGCCCGGCTGCACGGCCGGGTCGGCGCGGCGCTGGCCGAGTTGCGCCCGGGTCAACTCTCGGCGCTGGCCCACCACTTCACCCGGGCCGCGGCCGCCGCCACCGCGGAGGAGGCGGTCCGGCACTGCGTCCGGGCCGCCGAGGCGGCCGAGCGGCGCTACGCCCACGAGACCTGTGCGGCGCTGCTGCGGCAGGCGCTCGCCAACCTCGACCTGGTCCCGGCCGGTGACGACGACCGCCCGGCCCGCCGGATCGAGCTGCTCGGCGCCCTGCTCCGGGCCCAGGTCAGGGCCGGTGCCATCACTGCGGCGCTGGCGACCCGGCACACCGCCGTCGCCCTGGCCCGGGAGACCGGCAGGACCGACCTGGCGATCGCCGCCTGGACCGCCTGGACGGTGCCCACCCCCTGGGTCGCGCACGCCTACGGCACCATCGACCAGAGCGCGGTGGACACCCTGACGGGCCTGCTCGCGCTGCCCGGCCTGGCCCCCGCCACCCGGTGCAACCTGCTCGACGCGCTCACCTACGAACTCGACTGCTCGGGCAGCCCGCAGGGCTGGGCGGCGGCCGAGGAGGCGGTGGCGATCGCCCGGGCGGAGCGCGATCCGGTGCTGCTGGCCCATGCGCTCGCCGCCCAGGCGCGGGTGCACGACTACGAGTTGGAGATCGACCTGCGGGTCGAGATCGCCGCCGAACTGGCCGCGGTGGCCACCGAGCACGACCTGCCGGCCTACCGCTGGCAGGCCGAGCACCTGTTCAGCACCGCCGCCGCCGTCCGGGGCGACCCGGTGGCGCTGCGCGAGCACATCAGGGCCGGGCTGGTGATCGCCGAGACGTACCACCTGCCGGAGCTGGTCGACGTCGGCCGCTGCCAGCTGGGCATGCTGGCCCTGATCGAGAACCGGCCGGCCGAGGCGGACGCCCACTACCAGCAGGCGCTGGACGGCCTGGTGGCCCGGGAGTCGCTGCACGCGGCCGGCTTCGGGGCGCTGCACCGGATCACCATGGCGATCCAACGGGGCACGCTGGGCGCCGAGTTGCCCCTGATCGAGCAGACCGGTTCGGCGTACGGGGCGATCGTCGAGGACGTCCGCGCGCTGGCCCTGGTCGAGCTGGGCCGACCGGCCGAGGCCCGGGCCGTCCGCCGTACCGGGCGGGCCGTTCCGCCGGACTACTACCGGTCGTTCTTCCTGACGATCCGGGCGATGGCCGTCATCGCGCTGGACGAACGGGCCGAGGCGGAGGAGGTCTTCACCGAGCTGCTCCCGCTCCGGCACATGATCGCCGGAGCGGCCAGCACCTCGATCGCCCTGCGCCCGGTGGCCCTGACCCTCGGCGACCTGGCCACCTACCTCGGCCACCCCGACGCCGCCGAGCACTACCGGCACGCGGCGGACGTGGCCCACCGCTGGAGCGCTCCGCACTGGGCGGCCGAAGCAGGTCGCTCGGCAGCGGCTCAGGTCGCCGACCACCAGGCAGGTGCTCCGGAAGGTCAGGGTTCGGGGCTCCGCTGATGTGCGGTTCCGCCGAGTGGGCGGCGACGGCTTTCCGGCAGGTGATCCGGGAGTCCGTCGGGTGCCCGGCCGACGGACTGGTTCACCATCTGGGACTTCGTGAAGGGCGAACCGAAGGCGGCCGCCCGGGCGATCACGGGAGGTGAGGCCATCAGGGAGGACCTAGTCCAATGTGCTGCCGTGAACGGGCGTGCCGGTGTAGTCCGCGGTGCGGACTGCTGACGGAGCGATTGCCTGGACCGCAGTGACGACGTCCACGGCATGGACGTCGTAGCAGGAATCATCGAAGGCGAGTCCCTGCGAGCCAGGGAGGCCCCTGTTCACAACGAGCAGGCGCTGGTAGCTGCGGCCGGGGCGGCCGGCTGCCTGTCGGCGGGTAACCGGAATCTCAAGCACCAGCAGCTGCGAGGCCACTGCACTTCGTACGGTCAGAGCATCGACCCCGCTGATAGCACGCCAGCTCAGAAACCGGCTGGGCAGGAGCGGAGTGCGTACCTCGATGCCGTCGGGGCGAAGCGTGAGCCGGGCGGGCCGGACCGTGTCCGCGAGTCCGACCACAGCGGCGGCACCCGCAGGAGCCAGCCAGAGCATGAGGAGGAAGCAACGGAAAAGGATGTCTTCGAGGTGGTAGACGGGTGGGTGACTGCCGATGGTCGGCCACACCAGCCACAGGTATGAGGGCGTGCCCAGAAGCAGGCACATCGCTGCCAGGATCGGCTTGGCCCGATGACGACGGTTCAGCCGCAGGACGAACCGGCGCTCCGACCGATCGACGCTGTTCGCCACAACTTCCTCCCTCATCGGCACGAACACCGATGATGGCGAAGGCCGCTTGAAGAAACCTTGCAGGCGAGGGGCAGCGCCATGCCCGGTGTGCCGTTCGCGGGGCCTGGCGCCAAGGCAGTTGGGCGTCGGGCAGCCGGCCCTGGGACCCAGCTCACGGACCGCCCGGGCGAGGGCGCTGACCAGAATCCGTTGCGCTCCTCCGGGGCGCGCATGCGGAATCCGCGGCAGCGGAGGCTGGAGTCCGGCCCGCCCATGCGGCGGAGCCGCACATCGGCAGGCACCGAGCCCCTGGCTGCCGAAGCGTGTGCCACGAGGTGTTCATCGGGCGTTGACAGTCGGGGTGGGTCAGTCCAGGGTGCGGGCCCGGCGTTCGTTCGGGGCGAGGAGGAGGACTTCGAGGGCTTCGGCGCAGGCTCTGGCCCGGGACAGGAACCAGGGCAGCCGCGCATCGGTGAGGACGTCGGGGGTGGAGCGGACCGCGAGGGCGGAGTGTGCGTGGCCCGCCGCGTCCAGCACCGGTACGCCCAAGGTCCGTACCCCGTAAGCGGATTCGCCGTCGTTCAGGGCGTAGCCGGCCGCCCGGACCAGGGTGAGTTCGGCGGCCAGGGCGACCGGGTCGACGATGGTGCGGTCGGTCTGGGCGGCCAGGGGCGGCAACGCGGTGAGGTCGTCCTCGCCGGGGCGGGCCCAGGCCAGCAGGACCTTGCCGAGGGCGGTGGAGTGCAGGGGGCGGCGCAGGCCCAGGCCGGTGCTCGGCTGGACGGAGCCGCCGACCAGGATGACCGCGTGGCCGCCACTGCGGATGGCCAGGTCGGCGGTGGCGGCGGTGGCGGCCGAGAGGGCGGCCAGCTCGGGTGCGGCCCGGTGCAACCCGCGTTGGTGCAGCGAGAGTTGGCCGAGTTCGGCGACGGACGGGCCGAGCCGGTAGCGGGCGGTGCGGCGGTCCTGTTCGAGGAATCCGGCGGCGACCAGGGTGCGGGCCAGCCGGTGCGAGGTGGAGACGGACAGCTCCATCCGACGGGCCAGGTCGGAGGCGCTCAGCTCGCCCGCGTTGTCGCGGAAACAGTGCAGCAGTCCGAGGGCCCGGGTGACTGCCTGGGCCCCGGCGGGGGCGTCCGTCGTCGTCATGTCCCAAGCATGCGAACAGTGCCACAATCTGGCAAGTATTGCCGGAATGTGAACCTCCGTTACACCGTCTGACGGCTCGGCCAACAGATGGCTCCCACCATGTGGAAAGCCTTGCCGTGACGCCCCGGACCGTGGAAACCTCCAGTCACCAGGCCACCGGGACCGGAAGGGAGCAGCACGATGACCACACCTCGTACGCTGTGCCCGACCCCGGTCCGGTGTTGTCGCCCCCGCTGACCCCGTTCCGCTTCCCTGCCTTGCCGCGTGGTGAGAGCCCCCGTGCGACAGAGCGTCACCCCACCTCCGGGAGTCCCCCGTCATGGACCAACTCTGGTTCACCCGTTGCCCGGTGCCCACCGCGACCGGAATCGCCGCCGACCGAGGCTGGCTGGCCGAGGAGTTCGCGCCCGACGGCATCACCGTCCGTTCGCTCCAGGACGTCCCCGCCGCCGTGGCCGCCGACCACCACTACACCCACGCCCTGGACGGGCTGTTCCGCGAGGGCGGCAACGTGCCCGCACTGTGGGCCCGTTCACGGGGTGAGCGGACCCGGCTGGTCGGGCTCACCTGGATCGAGGAGCGCCAGTCGATCCTGGTCCGGGCGGACAGCCCGGTGCGTGAGCCGGCCCAGCTGCGCGGGCTCCGGCTGGCCGTGCCGGTGCACGCGATCGGCATCGACTTCTGGCGGGCGATGGCCCTGCACGGCTTCGCCGGTGCGCTGTCGCAGGCCGGACTCACCCTGGCGGACGCCGAGTTGACCGAGGTGGCCGGTTCGCCGCACGGTCAGTGGCAGGGCGAACTGGCCGCTCTGCGGGACGGCCGGGTGGACGCCGTGTACGTCAAGGGCGCGCTGGCCGTCGAGGCCGCCGCACGCTACGGCGCGGTGGTGGCGGTCGACCTGGACGCGCTGGCCGACCGCCGGGCCCGGGTCAACAACGGCACCCCGCGCCCGATCACCGTCCACCAGCGCCTGCTGGACCGGCGCCCCGACCTGGTCGCGCGCTTCCTCGCGGTGCTGATCGAGGCCGCCGACTGGGCCCGTGACCAACCCGCCGAACTGGCCCGGATCCTGAGCGCCGAGACCGGCGCCGGGGTGCACGGGGTGGCCGGCGCGTACCGCCCGGACACCGGGCACTCGCTGCAACTCGACCTCTCGGACGAACGCCTCGACCTGTTGGCCCGGCAGGAGCGCTTCCTGCACGCGCAGGGCTTCCTGCCCGATCCGGTCGAAGTCCGGGCCTGGGCCGACCCCGCGCCACTGGAGCAGGCCCGTGCCCTGCTCGCCTCCCGCCACCGCACCGGCGTCTGACGCCTCCGCAGAAAGCGACACACCATGAACCCCCGCCTGCTCCCGTCCGCCGCGCTCCTCGCCGCCGCCCTGCTCGGCCTGGCCGCCTGCGGCTCCTCGACCGGTGGCGGCGACTCGGCCGCCGGTGACCGGGCCGGACAGATCGAGGTCCGGATCCCCGAGGACGGCAACTCCGGCCTGCTGGCACTCGGCAAGAAGGACGGCTCACTGGCCAAGGCGCTGGCCAGGGTCAACGCCAAGGTCGCCTGGACCGGCACCGCCGGGGCGTTCGCCCCCGCCGCCCAGCAACTCGACGCCGACGCACTGGACTTCGCCCAGGGCTCGATCACCTCCGCGACCGCCGCGCTGGCCCAGTCCCCGGGCTTCAAGCTGTTCGCCGCGGTCGCGCCCGACCAGCTCGGCGAGGGCATCCTGGTCAAGAACGACTCCGGGATCAAGAGCGTCCAGGACCTGGTCGGCAAGAAGGTCGCGGTCTGGCACGGCGGCACCAGCGAGTACCTGCTGCTCAAGGCGCTCCAGCAGAACAACGTCCCGGTCGACCAGGTCAGCCGGGTCTACCTGCAGCCCAACCAGGCCGCCCCGGTCTTCAACTCCGGCCAGGTGGACGCCTGGTCCACCTGGGGCACCTACTCGGTGCCGCAACTCGCCGACCGGAACGCGCACTTCCTGGTGACCGGCGGCCAGGTCGGCTCGGAGAACTACGCGGTCTGGACGGTGCGCACCAAGTTCGCCGACGCGCACCCCGCCGTGGTCAAGGCGCTCTACGAGTACCTGCACGAGTCCGGGCTCAAGCAGCAGCAGGACCCGGGCGCCTACCTCAACGTGCAGACCACCGCCGGGCCCGAGGCGGTCAGCGACGCCCAGCGGGCGGTCCAGATCCCGATCGACAAGGCCAGGGGCACCGCGCAGCCGATCACCGAGGCGGACCTGACCCGGTTCCACACGGTGGCCCGGTTCTTCGCCGACCAGCAGATCACCAAGGGCTTCTTCGACGTCAAGCCGTACGTCCTGGACGCCACCACGCTGCCCGGGAGCACCGGATGAGCACCACCCACCTGGTCGCCCCGAAGCCCCGCACCACCCGCCCGCGCCGGCCCGGCCTCGCCCTCGGCCTGCGGACGCTCGGCCCGGTCGTGGTGCTGATCGCCTGGTACGCCGCCTCCGCCACCGGCGTACTGACCGACGACCTGCTGGCCTCGCCCGGCGCGGTGCTGCAGGCCCTCGGCGAGCTGTGGAGCAGCGGGCAGCTCGGCGACGCGCTCGCCGTCTCGCTGACCCGGGCCGGCTCCGGTCTGCTGATCGGCGCGAGCATCGGCCTCACCCTCGGTGTACTGACCGGCTTCTCCCGGCTCGGCGAGGAACTGCTCGACTCCTCCGTGCAGTTGCTGCGCACCATCCCGTTCCTGTCGCTGGTGCCGCTGTTCATGGTCTGGTTCGGCATCGGCGAGACCGCCCGGGTGGTGCTGATCGCGGTGGCCACCAGCTTCCCGATGTACGTCTCCGCCGCCGGCGGGGTGCGCAACACCGACCGCAAGCTGGTGGAGGCGATGCGCAGCTTCGGCGTCGGCCGACTGGCCCTGGTGCGCGAGGTGGTGCTGCCAGGGGCGCTGCCCGCCCTGCTCTCCGGCCTGCGGCTGTCGATGACGCTCAGCGTGATCGCGCTGATCGCCGCCGAGGAGATCAACTCGACGGCCGGGATCGGCTATCTGATGTCCACCGCGCAGGAGTACTCCCGGACCGACATCCTGACCGTCTGCATCCTGGTCTACGCCCTGGTCGGGCTGCTCGCGGACGGTGTGGTCCGGCTGCTGGAACGGCTGTTGATGCCATGGCGCACCCAGGGGGCTGCCCGATGAACACCTCGGTACCCGAGAACGCCGCCGTGCACCTGCGCGGCCTGCGCCGGACCTTCGGCACCCGGCACGTGCTGGACGGCCTGGACCTGGACCTCGCCCGGGGCGAGTTCCTGGCCCTGCTCGGCGCCAGCGGCACCGGCAAGACCACGCTGCTGCGCATCCTCGGCGCGCTCGACCACCACGACGCCGGGACGGTGCTGGTGCCCGAGGTCCGCACCATCGTCTTCCAGGAGCCCCGGCTGGTGCCCTCGAAGCGGGTGCTGGCCAACGTCACGGTCGGCCTGCCGCGCGGTGCGGCGAGCCGGGAGACCGGCCTGCGGGCGCTGACCGAGGTGGGCCTGGAACAGCACGCCGACGCCTGGCCCGCCACCCTGTCCGGCGGCGAGGCACAGCGGGTGGCGCTCGCCAGGGCGCTGGTCCGGGAGCCCGAACTGCTGCTGCTGGACGAGCCGTTCGCCGCCCTGGACGCCCTCACCCGGCTGCGGATGCAGGACCTGGTCGGCGAGCTCTGCCGGGCCCACCGGCCGGCCGTGCTGCTGGTCACCCACGACGTGGAGGAGGCCGTCCGGCTGGCCGACCGGGTCGCCGTCCTGCGCGACGGCAAGCTGGTCACCGACGAACGGATCCCGTTCGACCACCCCCGCGACCCGGCCGACCCCGCCTTCGCCGAGCTGCGCCGCCGGCTGCTCGCCGACCTCGGCGTGCACACCCCGATCCCCACTGGAGTGAACTGAATGTCCGTCAACATCGGTGTGCACAACGCCAACCCCTCGCTCTACCACCTCTCCCGGCTCGGCATCCTGGAGGCCGCCCTGGCCCCGCTCGGCGAGACGGTGACCTGGCACCAGGTCGGCGGTCTGGCCACCGCGGACGCGCTGGCCGACGGCACCATCGACTTCGGCGGCACCGGCTCCACCCCGCCGCTGACCGCCCAGGCCGCCGGGCTCGACCTGGTGTACGCCGCCGTCTCGTCCCCCCGGCCCGGTCACGGCGCGCTGCTGGTCACCGCCGACAGCGAGATCCGTACCGTCGCCGAACTCCGGGGCCGGAGGGTCGCGTTGGCGATCGGATCGTGGCAGACCCACTTCACCGCGAAGGCGCTGGCGGGTGCCGGGCTGTCGTACGGCACCGACATCACCGCGCTGCGGTCCGGTCCGGCCGCGTACGGGCAGCTGCTCGCCGGGGAGGTCGACGCCTGGGTGGCGCAGGGCGCGGAGCTCTCCGCCGCCCGGCGGGCCGGCACCGTCCGGACCCTGGTCGAGGCCGGTGACGTGATCACCGACCGGTCCGTCTTCTTCACCCGCCGGGACTTCGCGGCCGGGCGCCCCGAGCTGGTCGAGCTGATCGTGGCCGCGCTGGCGGAGGCCGACGCCTGGGCCGCCGGGCACCTGGACGAGGCCGCCGCGATCGCCGCCGAGGACCAGGGCGGCGAGCCCGCCGACTGGCGGCAGGCGCTCCAGGACCTGCCCTGGAAGCTGGAGCCGGTCTCCGCCGCCTTCCTGGCCGAACAGCAGGAGGCCGCCGACCTGCTCACCGCCGCCGGCTTCCTCCCCACCCGAATCACCGTCACCGACGCCGTCCACGGAGCCCGCTGATGCCCACCCCCGAGATCCTCTGGTACGTCATCCCGCGCGAGGGCGGCTTCCCCTGGGAGCCCGAGGGCCGCCGCCCGGTCGACCTGGCCTACCTCCAGCAGCTCGGCGTCGCGGCCGACCGGCTCGGCTACGACGGCGCGCTGTTCGCCACCGACCTGTACGACGTCTGGCCGCTGGCGAGCGCGCTGGCCGCGGTCACCCGGCCGAGCTTCAAGCCGCTGCTGGCCGTGCACCCCGGGCTGATCTCGCCGACCCTGCTGGCCAAGATGGCGCTGACCTTCAGTCAGCTGTTCGGCCCGGACCGGCTGCGGTTCAACGTGGTGAACGGCTCCACCGAGCAGCTGCGGCAGTCCGGTCTGCACCTGGAGCACGACGAGCGCTACCAACTCAGCGCCGAGTACTGGTCGATCGTCAAGCGGCTGACGGCCGGTGAGGTCTTCGACCACAAGGGCCGGTTCTACGACCTGCCGAACGCCGGGGCCGCACTGCGGGAGCTGGCGCCGGTCCAGGGCGGGGCGCACACCCCGTTGTGGTTCGGCGGCTCCTCGGCGCCGGGGATCGAGCTGGCCGCGGAACACGTGGACGTCTACCTGACCTGGGGCGAACCGCTGGACCAGCTCCGGCAGAAGCTCGACCAGGTCCGCGCGCGGGCCGCCGCGCACGGGCGCACCCTGCGGCTGGGCCTGCGGCTGCACCTGATCGTCCGGGACACCGAGGAGCAGGCGTGGGCCGCCGCCGACCGGCTGCTCGACGTCACCAGTCAGGCCACCTATGCGCGGATGCTGGGGGACGGCGCGGAGGACGGCGTCGGCTGGCAGCGGCAGTTCCGCCAGCACGGCGGGCGGGTGCCGGCCCGCGCCCGCGAACTGGAGACCCACCCCAACCTGTGGCCGGGCATGAGCCTGTTCCGCCCCGGCCCCGGCACCGCCGTGGTCGGCAGCACCCAACAGGTGATCGAACGCCTCCAGGAGTACCAGTCCCTCGGCGTGGACACCTTCATCCTCTCCGGCAACCCCCTCCTCGAAGAGGCCTACCGAGTCGCCGAGACCGTCCTCCCCGCCCTCCGCTAGCCACTGCCGGGTGCTCGGGGCAGGGCACTCACCGCCTACGGCGCCAGGGGCTCGGGGAACTGCGAGGCGGGCCCTTGCAAGGTGATCGTCGCGCAGGTGGTCAGACACTTTCGTCCGTGACCCCGGCGCCAGATCTCCTCGCCCACGCGGCGGAGCCGCACATCAGCAGAGCCCCGAGCCCCTGGCTGCCGCAGCGTGTGCCTGACGCAGAGCCCCTGGAGCACTTGCAAGTGGGTTCCAAGTGGGCGTGTGCAGGGTGGAGGAGTCTCAACGGATTCCGCCGGAAGGCCTCTGCACATGTCCTCGTTCCTCGGTCGTCTGGGTGGCGCTGCCGCCGCCAGACCGTGGCGTACCCTGCTCGCCTGGCTCCTGATCCTGGTCGCGGCCTTCGGCCTGGCCGCCGCCGTCGGTGGTGAGCCGCGTGACAACTACCGGGTCCCCGGGACCCGTTCGACCGCCGGGGGTGATCTGCTGGCCGAGCGGTTCCCGGAGATGTCCGGCGCCGGTGCCCGGGTGGTGGTGCACGACCGGGCGGGCGCCCGCCTGCCGGTGGCGGCGCTGGCCGAGCTGCGGCAACGGCTGACCGAGCTGCCGAAGGTGGCGACCGTCGGGGAACCGGTGCTCTCCGGGCGGGGTGACACCGCGCTGTACCAGGTCGGTTACCGGGTGCCGGTCACCGACTTCAAGGGCTCGGAGGGGCTGGACGCGCTCCGGGCGGCCGGGAAGCCGGCCGAGGCGGCCGGGTTGCAGGTGGAGTTCGGCGGTCAGCTGCCGGAGAACTTCTCCGCCCCGGACGGCACCGCCGAGCTGGTCGGTGTGGTGGCCGCGCTGGTGATCCTGGTGCTCGCGCTCGGCACGCTGGTCTCGGCCGGGCTGCCGCTGCTGGTGGCGCTGGCCGGGCTCGGGCTGGGGACGGCGCTGACCACGCTGCTGGCCGCCGTCACCGAGATCAGTGCGACCGCCCCGACCGTGGCCACCATGGTGGGCCTGGGGGTGGGCATCGACTACGCGCTGCTGCTGGTGAGCCGTCACGTCGAGGGGCTGCGCAAGGGGCTGACCGAGCAGCAGGCCGCCGCCGAGGCGACCGCGACGGCCGGGTCCTCGGTGGTGGTCGCGGGGGCCACGGTGCTGGTCTCGCTGCTCGGGCTGCGGCTGGCCGGGCTCTCCACCTACTCCTCGTTCGGCTATGCGACCTTCGCGGTGGTCGGCGCGGTGATGCTGGCCTCGCTGACCCTGGTGCCCGCGCTGTGCTCGCTGGCCGGGCCGCGCCTGCTGCGCCGCGCCGAGCGGGCCGACCCGGCCGCACCGGTGGCGGCGGGGCCGACCAGGACCGAGCGGTGGGCCCGGCTGATCGGGCGGCGTCCGGTGGCCGCCGGGCTGGCCTCGCTGGTGGTGCTGCTCGCGCTGGCCGCGCCGATGCTCGGGATGCGGACCTGGCCGCAGGACGCGGGCAGCCAGGCGGCGGGCAACACCACCCGCAAGGCGTACGACCTGGTGGCCGAGGCGTACGGCCCGGGGGCGAACGGCCCGCTGCTGATAGCGGTCGACCTGCGCACCCTGCCCGCCGGCGAACTTCCTTCCCTGGAAGCCCGGTTGAAGGCCGACCCGGGCGTCGCGGCGGTCGCTCCCGCAGTGCAGAACCGGGCCGGTGACGCGGCGGTGGTCTCGGTCACCCCGAGCACCGGACCGCAGGACGAGCGGACCACCGAGCTGCTGGACCGGCTGCGCGGCGGGGTGCTGCCGGCCGGTGCGGAGGCCACCGGGGTGGTCGCGGTGTTCGCGGACATCTCCCAGCGGCTGAGCGAGCGGCTCTGGATCGTGGTCCCGTTCGTGGTGGCGCTCTCGCTGATCCTGCTGACCGTGCTGTTCCGGGCGCCGGTGCTGGCGGTCAAGGCGGCCGCGATGAACCTGCTCTCGGTGGCCGCCGCGTACGGGGTGACCACGGCGGTGTTCCAGTCCGAGACCGGGGCGAAGCTGCTCGGGCTGCCGCACGCGGTGCCGGTCTCCAGCTGGGTGCCGATCCTGATGTTCACCGTGCTGTTCGGGCTGTCGATGGACTACGAGGTCTTCCTGCTGGCCCGGGTCCGGGAGGACTGGCTGGCCACCGGGGACGCCAGGGGCAGCGTGGTGCGCGGCTTGTCGGCGACCGGACGGGTGATCAGCAGTGCGGCGGCCATCATGGTCGCGGTCTTCGTCGGCTTCGCGCTGGACCCGGACGTCACGGTGAAGATGATGGGCGTCGGGATGGCGGCCGCCGTCCTGGTGGACGCCACCGTGGTCCGGCTGCTGCTGGTGCCGGCCACCATGACGCTGCTCGGCCGGGCCAACTGGTGGCTGCCGGCCTGGCTGGACCGGCTGCTGCCCGAGCTGCGGATCGAGCCGGGGGAGCCCACCGCGCCGGCCAAGGAGCTCGTCCCGGCCTGACGGCGGATCAAGGTCCGGAAGCCCACTCGGGCTTCCGGACCTTTCGCATGGGGTGAGAGATCTGGCCGCCACGGAGTGTCTGAAAAGGACATAAGCCTATATATGCGATGTAATCGCAGGCATGATCAGCCATCGGTCCGCTCCCGATCACAGTCCTGAAGCCCCGCCGGCCCGGCGGGGCGACGACCGGCTGACCATGTCCGGCTCCCCGCTCCCCTGACCGGCCCTGCGCTGGTCGGCACCACCGGCCTCCGACCCCCAGCTGAAGGACCACGATGGACTGGATCACCGATCACGTCTTCAAGCCCTATCCGGAACTACTGATCTTCCTCACCATCGCGATCGGCTTCCTGGTCGGGAAGATCCGCTACAAGGCCATCGGGCTCGGCGCGGTGACGGGCTGTCTGGTCGCCGGGTTGTTCACCGGCTGGGTGACCGACGTGAGCGTCAACGGCACGGTGAAGTCGGTGTTCTTCATCATGTTCCTGTTCGCCCTCGGCTACAAGGTCGGCCCGCAGTTCTTCCGCGGCCTGAAGAAGGACGGCCTGCCGCAGGTCACGGTCGCGGTGGTGGTCTGTGTCACCGGCCTGCTGGTCTGCTGGGGCTTCGCCGAGATGCTCGGCTACGGCCCCGGGCTCGGGGCCGGCCTGCTGGGCGGTGCGCTCACCCAGTCGGCCGTGATCGGTGTCGCGCAGGACGCGATCGGCAACATCCAGGGCCTGAGCCCGGATCAGATCACCGCCCAGCAGAACCTGGTGCCGGTCGCGTACGCGGTCACCTACCCGCTCGGCACCATCCTCTGCGCGGTGCTGCTGGCCAACGTCGCGCCCCGGCTGCTGAGGAGCAACCTGGCGGAGGACTCCAAGGCGCTGGCCGTCGAGCTGGACGCGCCGGAGGCCGACCCGGACCTCGCCGAGGGCTACTACGAGGTGGTGCTGCGCGCCTTCACGGTCGCGGGCAACGGCCTGGTCGGCCGGACCATCGACGACATCGAGGCCCAGCAGTACGAGCAGGGCCGCCGGATCTACCTCACCCGGGTCCGCCGGGACGGCGAGATCCTGGACCACACCCAGCAGACCGTGATCCAGCAGGGCGACGTGGTCGCGGTCAGTGCGCTCCGGCACGACCTGGTGGAGTTCGACGCGGTCCGGCAGATCGGTCCCGAGTCGGACGACGCCGGTCTGCTCAGCTACCAGACCGAGCACCTGCACGTGGTGGTCTCCAACAAGGAGCACCTGGGCAAGACGGTGGCCCAGGTCCGCCGCGAGCCGTTCATGGTCGGCGTCTTCATCGACAAGGTCTACCGCTCCGGCGCGGAGTTCCCCTACCGGCTCTCCACCGAGCTGGAGCGCGGCGACACCCTGGTGCTGACCGGCCCCAAGCGGCTGGTCGACCCGGCCACCGCGGCGCTCGGCAAGCCGGTGCCGACCAGCTTCGCCACCGACATGATCTGGGTCGGCCTGGGCATCTTCCTCGGCGGCTGCATCGGCATCCCGTCGCTGACCGCGGGCGGTGTGCCGATCTCGCTCTCCACCTCCGGCGGCGCGCTGATCATGGGTCTGGTCTTCGGCTGGATCCGCGGCAGGTACCCGACCTACGGCAACGTGCCGCCCGGTGCGCAGTGGTTCATGGACACCTTCGGGCTGTGCGCCTTCGTCGGCATCGTCGGCATCAACGCCGGCCCGAGCTTCAGCAGCGGTCTCTCCCAGGCGGGTTGGGGCCTGCTGGTGTGGGGCGCGGTGGCCACCGTGATCCCGCTGATCGTCGGTCTGCTGGTCGGTCACTTCGTCTTCAAGATCCGGACACCGATCCTGATGGGCGTGGTGGCCGGTTCGCAGACCACCACCGCCGCGATCGGTGCGATCAACGAAGAGGCCAAGAGCCAGATCCCGACGCTCGGTTACACCATCCCGTACGCGGCAGGCAACGTCCTGCTGACCATCTGGGGCGCCATCATCGTCGCCCTGCTCGGTTAGCCCCAAGGAGAGACACCGTCATGAGCAAGCCTTCGATCAGCCGCGAAGAGATCCGTCGCCTGGCCCAGCTCAGCCCGTTCGAACTCAAGGGCAGGTTCATCGAGTTGGCCCAGGCGTACCAGGCCGACGAGCCCGGGCAGAAGGGCAAGTCGAACGCGCACATGCTGAACGCCGGGCGCGGCAACCCGAACTGGATCGCCACCGGCCCGCGCGAGGCGTTCCTGGCGCTCGGTCACTTCTCGCTCTCCGAGAGCCGCCGGGTGTGGACCGCCGACAACCTGGGCGGCATGCCGGAGCAGCAGGGCATCGCCGAGCGCTACGACAAGTTCACCCGCTCGCACCCCGAGCTGCCCGGCATCGAGCTGCTGACCGCCTCGATCGACCTGGCCGTGGAGCGGTTCGGCTTCGACCGGGACGCCTGGATCCACGAGCTGGCCGACTCCACGGTGGGCGACAACTACCCGGTTCCGGACCGGATGCTGACGCACGGTGAGCAGGTGGTCCGGGGCTACCTGCGGGAGGAGCTGATGGACGCCAAGCCGCCGGCCGACCAGCTCGACCTGTTCGCCACCGAGGGCGGCACCGCCGCGATGTGCTACATCTTCGACTCGCTGATGAAGAACGGCATCCTGCACAAGGGCGACAAGATCGCCCTGATGGTGCCGGTGTTCACTCCCTACATCGAGATCGCCGAGCTGGACACCTTCGACTTCGAGGTGGTCAAGGTCGAGGCGTCCAACTTCACCGAGACCGGGGTGCGCGGCTGGCGCTACCCGACCGAGGAGGTGGCCAAGCTGGAGGACCCGGCGGTCAAGCTGGTCTGCCTGGTCAACCCCTCCAACCCGCCGTCGCTGGCGCTCTCCCAGCGGGTCGCCGACCAGATCAAGCAGATCGTGGCGACCAAGAACCCCAACCTGATCGTGGTCACCGACGACGTCTACGGCACCTTCGTGAACGGCTTCCGCACCCTCGCCGCCGAGCTGCCGAGGAACAGCCTGCTGGTGTACTCGTACTCCAAGCACTACGGCTGCACCGGCCACCGGCTGGGCGTGATCGGCCTGCACCACGACAACGTGCTGGACGCGATGCTGGCCGAGCTCCCGGCCGAGGAGAAGGCCCGGCTGAACAAGCGCTACGGCACCCTCACCCTGGAGCCGGAGAAGATCCGCTTCATCGACCGGCTGGTCGCCGACTCCCGGCAGGTGGCGCTCAACCACACCGCCGGGCTGAGCCTGCCGCAGCAGGTCCAGATGACGCTGTTCTCGTTGTTCGCGCTGCTCCCGGAGGGCAAGGCGTACAAGGCCAAGGTGCAGGAGATCGTCCACCAGCGGCTGGCGCTGCTGCTCGAGGGCTCCGAGATGAAGATCGCGGACGACCCGCAACGGGCCGGGTACTACATCGAGTTGGACCTGCTGGCGGAGGCCGAGCGGACCGCGGGGCCGGAGTTCGCGGAGTACCTGCAGAAGACCTACGAGCCGACCGAGCCGCTGTTCCGGCTGGCCGAGCAGACCGGTGTGGTGCTGCTCAACGGCGGTGGCTTCGACGGGCCCGAGTGGTCGGTCCGGGTCTCGCTGGCCAACCTGGACGACCTGGACTACCTGAAGATCGGCCACCACCTGCGGCAGATCTTCCTGGACTACCGCTCCGAGTGGGAGCAGTCCAAGGCCTGATCCCACACCGGAAGGGGCCCCTGCGGGGGCCCCTTTCCGCTGCCCCGGGGCGCATGCTGGAGAGAGGCATCGACGCTTCGGAGGCGGTCATGGACATCCGATCCCCCGCGGGTGTGGTGGTCGGGGTGGACGGTTCCCCCCATGCCACGGTGGCGGCCGACTGGGCCGCCCAGGAGGCCGAACGGCGCGGCTGCGGGCTGCACCTGGTGTACGCCGTCAACACCGGGACGGTCACCCTCTCGCCACGCTCCGGCGCCGCGGTGACGGACCTGATCCTGAAGAACGCGCAGGCCGTGCTGGACGAGGCGATCGACCTGGTCGGTGCCGCCCACCCGACCCTGCGCCCGACCGGTGACGTGGTGCCCCGGGACGCCGCCGCCGCGGTGCTGGCCGCCGCCGAGCACGCCGAGCTGGCGGTGGTCGGCACCCGCGGCCACGGCGGCTTCGCCGCGCTGCTGCTCGGCTCGGTCAGCCTGCGGGTCTGCGCGCACGCGAGCTGCCCGGTGGTGGTGGTCCGGGTCCCGCCGGAGCGGGGCGACTGCGTGCTGGTGGCGATCCGGGAGGAGCGGGACGCCGAGGCGCTGCGGTTCGGGGCCGGGCAGGCCCTGCGGGCCGGGCTGCCGCTGCGGGCGCTGCACACCTGGTCGCCGGTGGTCACGGACATCGCCCGCGGCGCGCCGCTGCTGGACGAGTCGGGGGAGGAGGCCAAGCTGCACGAGCAGCTGCTGAGCCGCACCGTCGACCCGGTCCGGGCGGAGTTCCCCGAGCTGGCGATCGAGGCCGAGGACCACAGCGGCCCGACCGCCGCCACCCTGGTCGAGGCGTCCAAGGGGGCGGCCCTGCTGGTGGTGGCACGGCACCGGCCCGCGCCGCACCTCGGCCTGCGGCTGGGCACCGCCGTGCACGCGGTGCTGCACCACGCGCACTGTCCGGTGGCGGTGATCCCGCTCTGAGCCCGTCCTGACGCCCGGTCAGGCCCAGAGCCGCAGACCGGCCGTCAGCTCCCGGATGCAGCGGGCGCCCAGCTCGGCGATCCGCTCCGGCGGGTCCGCGGTCTCCGCCCAGGTCTCCAGCGCCACCCGCATCGCGGTGTTGGCGGCGGCCGCCGCCAACCGTAGTTCCAGCGGGTCGGCACCGTCCCCGGCCAGCGTGCCGAGCACCGGGGCGAGGGCGAGCTCGGACTCGTGGTGCACCCGGTGCCAGACCGCGAGCAGGTCCGGCTCGGTGGGGGCGATCCGGAGCAGGCCGCGGACCCACTCGAAGGTGGCGGCCGGGTACGCGGCGGAGGGGCTGAGGGCGATCCGGGCGGAGTGTTCCAGCGCCTCCGGGACGGAGAGCTCGGGCGGGCTGAGCGCCAGCTCGGTGACCCAGTGCCTGACCCCGCCGGAGAGCAGCGGCGCGACCGCGTCCTCCTTGGTGCGGAAGTACCGGTAGAAGGTGCGCAGCGAGACGCCGGCCGCGCGGGCGATCGCCTCCGCGGTGCAGTCGGCCGCGCCGTGCTCGGCGAACAGCCGGGCGGCGGCCAGCGCGATCTCCTGCTGGGTGGTGGCCTTGCGGCGCTCGGTGAGGGAGGGGCGTTGGTCTGACACGGGACGAGTCTAGTGCCGGACGGGCACGAAGTGCGTTTGTGGCACAACGTGCCATCTAGGCGTAACGTGAAGGCGAATCACCGGATCATCCAGCAGGAGAGCACCATGAACCGCTTCGAGGGCCGCCGCGTACTGATCACCGGCGCGGGCTCCGGCATCGGCCAGGCCACCGTCCGCCGCGTCCTGGCCGAGGGCGGCCGGGTCGTCGGCGCCGACGTGGCCGAGACCGGCCTGGCCGCCACCCGCGAGCTGGCCGCCGCCGACGGCACCGCCGACCGGCTCACCACGCTCGTCGTCGACATCGGCGACGAGGGCTCGGTGGTGGCCGGGGTGGCCGCCGCGATCGACACCCTGGGCGGCCTGGACGCCCTGGTGAACGCGGCCGGCATCCTGCGCTCGGAGCACACCGACCGCACCGGCCTGGACCTGTGGAACACCGTCCTGCGGGTCAACCTGACCGGCACCTTCCTGATGACCCGTGAGGCGCTGCCCGAGCTGCTCGCCACCGGGCGCGGCGTGGTGGTCAACTTCAGCTCCACCTCGGCGAGTTTCGCCCACCCGTACATGGCGGCGTACGCGGCCAGCAAGGGTGGCGTGCAGTCCTTCACCCACACCCTGGCGGCCGAGTACGCCAAGCAGGGCCTGCGCGCGGTCTCGGTCGCGCCCGGCTCGATCAGCAGCGGGATGACCGACGCCTCCGGCGCCAGCGGCCAGAACCGCGGCCCCGGCATCCCGGCCGACGCCGACATGTCGCTGTTCGCCAAGCTCAGCCCGGCGCTGCAGTCGGGCAACGGGTACGGCTTCGCCGGGCCCGAGGCGGTGGCGGCCGTGGTCGCGATGCTGGCCTCGGACGACGGCGCGTTCGTCACCGGCACCGAGATCCGGATCGACGGCGGCACCCACGCCTGACCCGACACGCCGGGCCGGGGTCCAGTCGGGCCGGGCCACCCCTTCGCCGTCATGATGACCGCAACGGTCGGACGAGGTGAAGGCGGTGGCCCGTGCGGGACCGGGTGCTGAACGTGCTGCGGCTCTGCTCCGGCCTGCCGGCGGCCGTCGCGCTCGGGGTCCAGGCGCACCGGAGCGCCACGCTGGACCTGTCGATGGTGAGCTTCTTCAGCTACTTCACCAACCTGAGCAACATGGCCGGGGTGCTGGTGCTGCTGGCGGGTGGCACGCTCGGGCTGCTCGGCCGGGGCCGGGTGCCGGACCTGGTGCGCGGCGCGGTGGTGCTCTACCTGACCATCACCGGCCTGGTCTACCTGGTCGCCCTGTCCGGCCACGACCTCGGGCCGCTGCTGCCCTGGGTGAACACCGTGGTGCACCGGCTGATGCCGCTGGTGCTGCTGGCGGACTGGGCGGCCGACCCGCCGGGCCGCCCGATCAGCCGTCAGCGGGCGCTGTGCTGGCTGCTGTTCCCGCTGCTCTATCTGCCGTACACGCTGATCCGGGGCGCGGTGACCGACTGGTACCCGTACCCCTTCCTGGATCCCCGGCACCCCGGCGGCTACAGCCGGGTCGCGGTGGCCTGCACCCTGGTCACGCTGGCCTTCGTCGGGGTGGGTGAGCTGATCCGGTGGGCCGGCAACCGGCTGGGCGAGGGCCGGGAGCCACGCCCGAGTTGACGCCCTGTCGGCTCCGTTGAATCGGACATATCAGGCAAATGGTTGATACGCTCCCGAGGTGCCCGTCGCCGTCCTGATGCCACCGCCCCCGACCCACCAGGCCAGCCGTGCCGCCGTCGACTTCTGACGCCGGGTCGGCCCCGGTGTCGCGAGTGGTGCGCCGGCTGCCCTCCTGGGGAGCGTCGGCCGGTGCGGTGGTCTGCTACTGCCTGTCCTTCACGCCCTCGCTGATCCCCCGGGCCTGGTGGCTGCAGGCCGCCGCCGGGGCGATCACCGCCGCGTTCGGGTACGGCATCGGCGCCTTCCTGCAGTGGCTGCTGCGGCGCTGCGGGGTCACCGTCCCGACCGGGGTGCGCCGTTGGGCCCGGCTCGCGCCGGCGGCGGTCGGCACGGTGGCGGTGGTGTTCGTGACCGCCTGGAGCGTGCGCTGGCAGGGCGACCTGCGGCGCGCGGTCGGGATGGACCCGCGGATCAGCTGGTGGCAGTGGGTGCTGGTGCTGCCGGTGGCCCTGCTGCTGGCCGGGCTGCTGGTGCTGATCGCCCGGCTGGTCCGGCTGGGCACCCGGCTGATCGCCCGTCAGCTCGGCCGGGTGATCCCGCCCTGGGCGGCGGCCACCGGTGCGGTGCTGGTGGCCGCGGTGCTGGTGGTCGGGCTGGTGCAGGGCTTCCTGCTGCGCGGGCTGCTGAACGTCGCGGAGAGCGCCGCCGGGCTGACCGACCGGTCCACCTCGCCCGGCATCGTCCGGCCCGAGCTGGCCACCCTGTCCGGCAGCCCGGCTTCCCTGGAGGAGTGGGACAGCCTGGGTGCCAAGGGCCGGGACTTCATCGGCCAGGCCACCACCGCCGGGCAGATCACCGAGTTCTCCGGGCGGCCCGCCAAGGACCCGGTCCGGGTCTACGTGGGCCTGCGCTCCGCGGACACCCTGGAGCGGCGCGCCGCCCTGGCCGTCGCCGAACTCGACCGCACCGGCGGCTTCGCCCGCCAGGTGCTGGTGGTGATCAGCACCACCGGCAGCGGCTGGGTGAACGAGCAGATCGCCACCCCGCCGGAGTACCTGTACGGCGGCGACAGCGCCCTGGTGGCGATGCAGTACTCCTACCTGCCGAGCTGGATCTCGTTCCTGACGGAGGACCAGGCCTCGGACGCCGGGGCCGCGCTGATCGACGCGGTGTACGCCCACTGGTCCGCGCTGCCCGCCGACCACCGGCCCAAGCTGCTGGTGGCGGGGGAGAGCCTGGGCTCGTACGCCACCGAGCGGGCCTACCCGGACGGGGTGGCCGGGCTGGCGACCCGTACCGACGGCGCGCTGCTGGTCGGGCCGACCCCGGACAACCCGATCCGACGCGACGTCACCGACGGCCGGGACCGGGGCAGCCCGGTCTGGCGGCCGCAGTACCGGGACGGCCGGACGGTGCGGTTCGCCCAGACGCCGGCCGATCTCGACCTGCCGGACGGGCCGTGGGACCCGCCGCGCGTGGTCTACCTGCAGAACGGCAGCGACCCGGTCACCTGGTGGGAGCCCTCGCTGATCTGGCGCCGCCCGCCGTGGCTGGACCGGCCCCGGGCCGCCGACGTGTCGCCGACCATGCGCTGGTACCCGTTGGTCACCTTCTGGCAGGTCAGCTGCGACCTGGCGGCGGCCAACGACGTCCCGGCCGGGCACGGCCACCGGTTCGGCACGCTCCCGGTGTACGCCTGGGCGGCGATCGCGCCGCCACCGGGCTGGACGGTGGCCGACAGTGCCCGGCTGGACACCCGGCTGCGGGCCGGATCGTGAGCCAACTCCGTTGACGGCCAACCGGGTTGGCCGTCACCCGGATGGCGCACCTCTGGTCGCCGCAGCGGTCGGGCCTGCGAAGCATGAGGGGCGGAGCACCACCGACCAGGAGGCAGTCGTGACCGGAGCAGCAGGCGGGTACGGAACGGACCGGCGGCGCGGGATCGCCGCCCTGGCGGCGGTGGGCGCGGCGGCCGCGCTGCTGGCGGCCTGCGGCAGCAGCGGCTCGTCCGGCGGGACGCCGTCGGCCGCCAACAGTCTGTCGGTGGCGCCGAACCCGTCCTCCTTCTCCGGCTCGCCGCCGTCCGCGTTCGCCTCCGCCGCGGCCTCGATCTCGGCTGCGGCGTCCTCCGCCTCGGCCGCCGCCGCCTCCTTCGAGGCCTCGGTGTCGGCCTACGCGGCGCAGCACCAGGAGCGGGCGGTGGCCGCGCTCAAGGGGGTCGAGGGCAGCGGCAACGCGGTCTCCGACGTGACGCTGACCGGGGTGCCGCCGGCCAGCTCCGGCGGCATCCAGGCGGCCGTGGTGAACATCGTCAACCGGACGTCCGCGGCGGCCTCGTACGCCGTCCAGGTGGACTGGCGGGACGCCTCGGGCCAGGTCGCGGTGAGCACGGTGGTCGGTGCGGAGAACGTCGCAGCCGGCCAGCCGGCCAGCCCGGTCTCGTTCAGCCGCCGGCCAGCCGCCGACCAGCTGACGCCGGTGGTGGTCAAGGCGCAGCGGTACTGAGCCGCCCGGCGACCAGCACGGCGATGTCGTCCCCGGCTCCGGCGCCGGGGCCGTAGGCGAGCAGGTCGGCGTGCAGCTGCTCCAGCAGCCGGGCCGACCCGCTCCCCGTCCAGCCGCGCAGGCGCTCGGCGAGCGGGTAGAACTCCCCGGCCCGGTCCCGGGCCTCGCTGACCCCGTCCGTGAAGATCAGCAGCCGGTCGCCGTCCTCGAACGGGACGGTGTCGACCGGGTGCCGGTCGTTCAGCAGCGCACCGAGGTTCAGCGGCAGCGCGGGGGAGGACGGCTCCACCTCCAGCACCTCGGGGCCGCGCAGCAGCAGCGGCGCGGGGTGGCCGCAGTTGAGCACCCGGGCGGTCCGGCCCTCGGGCGGGAGCTCCACCAGCACGGCGGTGGCGAACCGCTCGGCGGCGTCCGAGCTGGGCACCTGCTCGCTGTAGCGGACCATGCCGGTCTCCAGTCGGGCGACCACGGCGGCCAGGTCCGGCGCCTCGTACGCCGCCTCGCGGAAGGTGCCGAGCAGCACCGAGGCCACCTCGACGGCAGGCAGGCCCTTGCCCTGGACGTCGCCGACGATCAGCCGGACGCCGAACGGGGTGCGCAGCGCCTCGTAGAAGTCACCGCCGATCCGGGCCTGGGCGGCCGCGCCGACGTACAGCAGGTTCAGCTCCACCCCGGCCAGCGCGGGCGGCAGCGGGCGGAGCAGGACGCTCTGGGCCACGTCCGCCACCGCCCGGACCTCGGCCAGGTCGCGTTCGCGGTTCTGCCGGACCCGGCTGGCGTAGCAGGCGGCCACCGTCACGGTCAGGATCACCACCACGGCGGTCACCGCGGCGGGGCCCACCGGTGAGCCCCGGTCGACCGAGAGCGCCAGCTCCGCCGCCACCGTGAGCAGCCCGATCCCGGCGGTGCCCCGGACGCTCCAGCTCGCGGCGGCCAGCGCCGGCGCGGCGGCCAGGAACCGGTCGTAGCGCTGCTGACCCGGCGTCAGCACGTCGAAGAGCGCGGCCAGGGCGATCAGCAGCAGCGGGGCCCAACGGACGATGGTGCGGGGAGCGCCCACCCGCGGGAGTTCAGGGAGTGTCCGCATGGCCCCAGGCTATCGACAGTTGACCGAAACACCCCCTTTTGTCCACGGCGGGCGCGGGTTCTCGTGCGACGGTGTGCACACGTGCCACTGCCTGACGGTGCCCCGGTCCGGCCCGCCCGGATCCGTGCCGCAGCGCTCGGAGGATCGAGGAGAAGAGGACGATGGAAGCCGACGACCTGACACCCGAGGCCCTGCGTGAACTCCGGGCGCCCCGGCCCTATCCGGCGGTCTCGCTCACGCTGCCGACCCACCGCAGGGAGCCGGACAACGCCCAGGACCCGGTCCGGCTGCGCAACGTGCTGGCCGAGGCCGAGCGCCGGATCGACGGCGACCCGGACATCGCCCGGCAGGCCAGGATCGACCTGAAGGCCCGGCTGGCCAAGGCCGCGGCGGAGGTGGACCTGCGGCATGCCGAGGAGGGCCTGGTGCTGTTCGCCACCACCACCGAGCACCAGGTCCGGACGGTGCCCCGCGAGGTGCCGGAGCGGGTCGTGCTCAGCGACACCTTCCTCACCCGCAACCTGGTCGCCGCCAAGGCCCAGTTCCGGCCGTACTGGGTGCTGGCGGTCGCGGCCGACCGCGCCACGCTCTGGAGCGGGGTGGGCGAGTCGCTGACCGAGCACCGGGCGGACGGCTTCCCGGCCGAGCCCGAGGCGCTGGAGTGGGACGTCCAGCACGAGGAGCGGGTCGGCGACCGTCCCAGCACCTTCCAGGACGAGGAGACCCGGCGCTTCCTGCGCACGGTCGACACCGCCCTCGGCGACCTGGTCGCCACCGACGCCCGTCCGCTGTTCCTGGTCGGCCTGCCGCAGGCGGTCGGCCTGCTGGAGGAGGTCGGCTCGGCCACCAAGGGGGCGGCCGGCCGGGTGCTCAGCGGCGGGCTGGTGAACGGCCCCGACCGGGTGCTCCGGGAGGAGCTGCGCCCGGCCCGGGCGGCGTACGCCGGGCAGGAGGCCGAGCGGGTGGCCGGGCTGCTGGACGAGGCGCGCGGCCGGAAGACCTTCGCGGCCGGCCTGGACGAGGTCTGGGAGGCGGTCCGGGAGGGCCGGGTCAGCCTGGTCGCGGTCGAGGAGCACTACCAGCAGACCGTCCGGCTGACCGAGGGTCACCTGGCGGCGGTGGGCGCCGAAGCGGTGGCCGAGCCGGGCAGTTGGGACCGGGGGGTGCGCGAGGACATCGTCGACGAACTGGTCGAAGCCGCGTTGGACCAGGGCGCCGAGGTGGTCTTCCTGGCCGACGAGGCGCTGGCCGACCACGACCGGATCGCGGCGGTGCTGCGCTACTGACCACCCGTCCGGCCCCGGTCACCGTGCGGCGTGGCCGGGGCCGTGGCGTGTGCCGGATGGGCATACTGGGACACCGGCCCCGGGGCGCCCACCGGACCGACGAACCCTCGGAACCCACGGGAGTCACCGGACATGGGGCTGACAAGCCACAAGGTGCTGGTCCTGGCGGCGGTCACGGCCCTGCTGCTGATGGCCGGCACGGTCTGGGCCTGGCCCCGGTTCGCCCGGCCGACCTGGCGGGCGGTGCTGGGCCGGATCGGCGCGCTGCTCGCCACCCAGCTCGCGGTGCTCTGCGCGCTCGGCCTGCTGGCCAACAACTACTTCTCGTTCTACAGCAGTTGGGACGACCTGCTGGGGACGGGCGAGCGCGGCGAGGTGAGCGTGACCGGCCAGCAGGGCGAGCCGGGCCCCGGGCCGAGCCCGGGGCCGAGTCCGAGCGGGTCGGCGGCCGCCGAGCCGCCGGCCCAGCCGGTGCAGCGGCTCGGCCGGGCCGAGGTGGACAGCGGCGGCCGGGGCCGGGAGCCGAGCCGGGTCGGCGAGATCCAGGAGATCCGGATCCCCGGACCGGCCAGCGGGCTGAGCACCGACGGCTACGTCTACCTGCCGCCGGAGTACTTCCAGGCCCAGCACGCCGAGCGACGCTTCCCCGCCGTGATCGTGCTGACCGGCTTCCCCGGCGACGCCAAGAACCTGATCACCCGGCTCAACTACCCCGGTGCGGCTCTGGGGTTGATGAGCAGCGGCCGGATGCAGCCGACCGTCCTGGTGCTGATGCGGCCGTCCCCGGCGCTGCCCGCCGACAGCGAGTGCGAGGACATCCCGGGCGGGGTGCGGTCGGAGACGTACTTCGCCCGGGACGTCCCCCGGGTGCTCGCCGCCTCCTACCGGATCTCCACCGGGCCGAGGGCCTGGGGGATGATGGGCAACTCGACCGGCGGGTACTGCGCGCTCAAGCTGACCATGCGGCACCCCGAGGTGTTCCCGGCCGGGGTCTCCGTCTCGGGCTACTACAAGGCCGCCGAGGACGTCTCCACCGGCGACCTGTTCAAGGGCAGCCAGCAGCGCCGGGACGAGGCCGACCTGATGTGGCGGCTGAGGTCGCTGCCCGGGCCGCCGGTCGCGGTGATGCTGGCGGGCAGCCGGGAGGGGGACGGTGACTACCAGCGGGAGACCGACGCGTTCGCGGCGGCCGTCCGCCCGCCGATGACCGTCGCCACCGCCTCGGTGCCCACCGGCGGTCACAACTTCGAGACCTGGAGCAGGCTGTTGCCGCCCGCGCTGGAGTTCCTGTCCCGGCACCTGGCGCCCTGACGGGGCGTCGGGCGCCCGGTGCCTCCCGCGCGGGGGCGGCGCGGGAGGCGGTACGGGTCAGCCGAGCGGCTGGATCAGCGGGTCGTCCACGGCGAACGTGGCGGCGGTGGCACCGGGTTGGACCCGGAGCCGGAGCCGGCTCGGCGCGCCCGCACCGGCGGTCAGCCGGGCGGTGGCCAGCCGCACGTCGTCCACCAGGACGTCGTAGGTGCCGGCGGCCGGGTGCAGCAGCAGGGCCACCCGCAGCCAACTACCCGGCGGGTAGCCGAACGGGGCGTCGGCCCAGCCACCGTTGTCGGTGAAGGCCGCGCTGCCGTTCGCCGCCAGACTGAACTGCGCCGCTGGAGCGCCGGTGGAGTCCAGCAGGTGCACGCCGAGCGGTGCGGTGGTCTGCCCGGCCCGGACCCGCAGGTCCACCCGGGTCTCGCCGCCGGCGGCGGCGAAGGAGCGGGTGGCGTTGACCTCGGCCGAGCCCTGCCGGGTCAGCAGCAGCGCCGAGCCGTGGCCGCCGGCCGGGTCGGCGCCGACCACGGCTCCGGCGGCCGGTCCGGTGACGGTCCAACCGGCCGGAGCCGTACCGGCGGTGGCGGTGTTGAAGGTGTCCGCCAGGCTCGGCGCGGTGACCGCGGGGCCCTGGTACGCCCCGATGTTGCCGCCACCGGCCGGGACGGGGTTGCCGAAGTAGTCCGGGCCGCCGTCGCCGGGCACCGCGATGCCGGTGCCGAGTGCGGAGGACCCGGCCGCGAGGCGGTAGCCCCAGGGGTCGGCCAGCTCCCGGCCGGAGAGCAGCGGGGCGCCGGTGACGGTGCCGGTCGCGCCGGCCGGGGTCGGCACGGCGTAGAACACATTGTGGTCGATCTTGAAGGCCGGGTCGCTGAGCGTCCAGCCGACGGTGCCCGAACTGCCGTGCTTGGCCACGATGTTGTCGGTGAACCGGACGTCCAGTGTCGCGGTGGTGCCCTCGGTGACGATCTGCTGGCTGATCCCGTCGGCCAGGTAGACGGTGTTGTGGTGGATCTGACCGTTCTTCAGCGCGCCGGGGCAGATCTGGAAGCCGCGGGCCCGGTCGTTGACCGAGACGTTGTACCGGATGGTGAAGTTGCTGGTCGGGGTGTTGTACGGGCAGAGCAGGAAGAAGCCGCCCTCGTTGTCGTGCGAGTAGTTGTACTGGAACAGCACGCCGTCGGTGGAGTGGTCCACGTCGTAGGCCATGCCGTCGCTGGTGGTGCGGCCGCCGGAGGTGTCGTTGTACTGGAACGTGACGTCGACCGAATTGGCCGTCCACATCCCGGCGTTGGGCGACCCGGAGCGCACGTTGAAGCCCTGCAGCAGATTCCGCTCGACCAGGGTGTGCTGCCCGGTCATCGGGGCGATGCCGTCCCCGCCGATGTCCCACAGCCGGTTGCCCCGGATCACCAGGTCGGTGGAGGGGGCCCAGGCCGCCGAGCAGAGGCTGTTCCAGAACGCGGCGAGCCGGGTGTTGCGGCACCAGTTGGACCAGGTGTAGATGCCCTGCCGGTCGACGGCGTGGATCCGGTTGTCCAGCACCCGCAGCCCGGCGAAGGCGGTCGGGGTGGTGGAGCCCTGGGCCTCGATCACGATGCCGCCGGAGGCGTCGGCGTACTTGCCGGTGCCCGCGCCGGCCCCGGTGACGGCGGGCAGCTTGCCGCGTACGTCGTGGATGTCCAGCCCCTGGAGCAGGATGCCGGGCAGGGTGCCCGCGTCGGTGGCCCGGACGTACACGCCGCGCCGGGAGGTGGTGTTGTCGCCCGGCGCGCTCAGGTCGAGGTTGCGCAGCTCGACGTACGCCTGGTCGGCGAGCAGCACGGCCTGGGCGGCGCCGTTGGCGTTCACCGCCGGGAGCGCCCCGGTGCCGTACGCGTCGATGGTGATCGGCGCGGTCGCGGTGCCGGAGCCGACCGGGGCCAGGGTGCCCAGGCAGGTGGTGCCGCGCTTCAGGCGGATCGCGCTGCCGGGCTCCAGCGCGAGGGAGTTGACGGTGGCGAGGGTGTTGTACGGGGCGGCCTGGCTGCCGGTCCCGTTGGCCGGGGCCGAGCAGTCGACATAGGCGGTGACGGGTGCCGCGGCCACCGGCGTGGCCAGGGCGAGCGGGATCGCGGCGGCGAGTGCGAGCGTGAGCAGCCGCACGGAGCGGGGCAGGGACATTCGCCCTCCTGGGTACCGGACACGGGGTGTTCTCCTTCGGTGGGGACCCTCAGCGCAGCAGCGCTTCGGGGAGCATGGCGGTCATGCCGCCGTCCACGGCCAGGCAGGCGCCGTTGACGAACGACGCCTCGTCACCGGCCAGGAAGGCCACGGCGCGGGCGACTTCGGCGGCGGTGCCGAACCGGCCGAGCGGGGCGGCCCGCAGCATCGACGCGCTCAGCTCCGGGTCGGTCCAGACCTGCCGGTTGCGTTCGACCGGGACGAAGCCGGGGGCCACCGCGTTGCACCGGACCCCGCGCCGCCCCCACTCGACCGCCGCCGCCCGGGTCAGCGCGAGCAGGCCCGCCTTGGCGGCGGCGTACGCGGCGAAGCCGGGGACCGCACCGAGGGCGTGCGGGGAGGCGAGGTGCACGATCGAGGCGGGGGTGCCGGCCGGCAGGGCGCGGACGAAGGCGGTGTCGAAGCGGCGGGCGGCGGTGAGCACGGTGCCGAGCATGGACTCCCAGGCGTCGTCGGCCAGTTCGTCGAGCGGGGCGGGGGTGCCCGCGAAGGCGCCCTGGACCAGGACGGTGGCCGGACCGCCGAGGACGTCGGCGGCGGCCAGCGCGGCCCGGACGGTGGCCGGGTCGGCCACGTCGCCGCGTACCGGGGTGATCCCGGCCGCCGCCGTCACGGGCGCCAGGTCGACCGCGACCACCCGGGCGCCCCGGTAGGCGAGTTCGGCGGCGACGGCGGCGCCGATGCCCTGGGCGGCGCCGGTGACGATCGCCACCCGGTCGGCGAGCGGGCGTGGCTGGTTCATCGGCTGCTCCGGTGCAGGTCCCGGCGGGCGGCGGGAGTCGGTGAGGTGACGGTCCAGTGGGCGGGGTCGAGGTCCAGGCCGAGCCCCGGGCCGTCGGGGGGCGTGATCCAGGGGCCGTCCGGGCTCTCGGCGGGGCTGACCGAGAGGCGGCGCCAGGCGGCCTCGCCGAAGGCGAACTCGGTCTCCACCGAGGGGCCGAGGGCGGCGGCCAGGTGCAGGCCGGCGGCGGTCGCCACCGGCCCGGAGGGGCTGTGCAGCGACACCCCGGCACCCGCCGCGAGCGCCTCCTCGGCGAGCCGGCGGGCGGCGGTCGGGCCGCCGGCGTGCTTGACGTCCGGGAGCAGCCAGGCCAGCCGGCCGCTGCGCAGTGCGGGCCCGACCTGCTCGGGGGCGGTGGCGAACTCCCCGCCCGCGAGCGGGGCGATGTCCGCCGCGTGCACGGCCGCCAGCCCGGCCGGGTCGTCCGGTGCCACGGCGTCCTCCAGCCAGCGCAGCCCGAGCCCGGCCAGCTCACCGGCGGCGGACAGCACCTGATCCAGCGTCAGCAGGCCGTGCACGTCCACCATCAGCTCCGCCCCGGGCGCCGCCCGCCGGACCGCCCGGGCCCGGTCCAGGCCGCCGCGCAGCCGCTCGTCCGGCGCCAGGCCGTCGAACGGCGCGCACTTCAGCGCGGTGTACCCGGTGGCCAGGGCGGCCGCCGCGACCTCGCCGAACTCCTCGGGCGTCCGGTGCCGGAGCGCCCGGTTGAGGTTGGCGTACCGCCGCACCGGCCGGGGAGCCCGGCCGCCGAGCCACCGCCAGAGCGGCTGCCCGGCCCGGCGGGCGGCCAGGTCGGTGGCGGCCTGCTCCAGACCGCCCCGGACGGTGAGCACGGTGAACCGGTCGGGGCCGGTCGCCAGTTGGTCCAACTCGGCCAGCACGGTGGCGACTTCCACCCCGTCGGCGAGCCGGGCCGCCAGGCCGGGCCAGAGCCGGGCGGCCCCGTCCCCGGCGTCGGAGTACTCGCCGAGGCCGACGGCCCCGTCCCGGTCCCGCAGGCGCAGCACGTCCCACCTGGTCCGTCCGGAGACCCGGGCGGTGGCCAACTCGACGGCGATCACGGGGTGGCACCGCGATCGGCATGGGCGAGCGGGTCCGAGAACCAGGAGTCCAGGAAGACCGCGGCGGCGGAGAGCACCAGGGCGTGCTCGCCCAGCCCGGACGGGACCAGCCGGTCGGCGGCGGCCGGGCCGAGAGCGCTGTGCCGCACCAACTCGGCCCGGACGTCGGGCAGGTACTCGGGGGTGAGCAGCGGTCCGCCCGCCAGCACCACCAGGTCGGGATTGACCAGATCCAGCAGCGCGGCCGCCGCCCGGCCGATCCAGCGCGCCCGGGTGCGGAGCAGCCGCCCCGCCTCCGCCCCGCCGTCCTGGGCCCGGCGTACCAGCTCCTCGTACGGGTCGGTGGGGCCCACCAGGCCCTCGGCCACGGCGAGTCGGAGCACCGAACCGTCGGCCAGCGCGGCCTGCAGGCAGTCCCGGTGGCCGCCGTCGCAGGGTGCGCCGCGCAGCCCGGGCAGCCGCAGGTGGGCGACGGTGCCGGCGGCGGAGCGCGGGCCGTGGTGGATCTGCCGGTCCACCGTGAAGGCGGCGCCGACCACGTTGCCGACGAACAGCTCCAGCAGGCTGCCGACCCGCTGCCCGGCCCCGTACCAGCCCTCGGCCAGCGCGAGCGCGCGGACCAGGCCGTCCAGCCGGACCGGTTGGTCCAGCCGGGCGGCCAGCCGGGCCGCCAGCGGTACGTCCCGCCAGCCGAGCGGGCCGTGCTCGGCCACCGTGCCCGCCTCGGTGTCCACCCAGCCGCCGGTGCTGACCCCGACGCCGAGCAGCCGGCGGGTGGGCTGCCCGGCCGTCAAGGTATCCAGGGCGTCGGCGAGTTCGGCCACCACCCGGTCCGGATCGGTCGAGCCGCGCGGGACCACCAGCCGGTCCAGCACCGCGCCGCGCAGGTCGACCAGCCCGAGTGTGGTGCGCAGCAGGCCGATGTGCACCCCGGCCACCGCGGTGGCGGCCAGCGGCAGGTCGAGCGGCACCCGGGGGCGGCCGGTGTCGGCCGGTCCGGGGACGGCGGGCAGTTCGACCAGCTGGCCGGCCCGGGCCAGCCGGGCGGTCAGGCGGGAGACGGTGCCGGCCGAGATCCCGGTGAGCTCGGCGATCCGCAGGCGGGGGAGCGGGCCGTGCGCGAGGACGGTCCGGAGCACGGCCGCGGCGTTGCGGTGGGCGGCCTCGGCGGGCACCGCGCGGCTGGACGAGGGCGTCATCGGGTGGCGCTCCGATCGGATGGGGCGGGCCCGGCGCCGGTGGCCGGGTCCGGTTAATTTCACGGTGAAAGTTAGTGGCCGGGCGAGGCCCGGGCAAGCCCCGGGCGGTGCATCGCCATCGGCCGCAACGTGCCGCAACACTCCGGCAACGCCCGCTCCCGGCAGGCGAGATGGTGTTTGACAGACCGGCTCCGGGTCACCACGATGTGCCGAGGACCTGCCCGCAGTCGACGATCCGAAGGAGGGGCGATGCCCGCCGTGTGCCGTGCCGTGTCCCCCTCCTGTCGCTGCCGCCGCTCCGCCTGACGCTCCGTCGTCCACTCCCTGACGTCGTGCCGGTCTCCCGCGCGGCCGCCGTCTCCCCTGGTTACTTTCGCTCCGAAACAAACCGAGCGCCTCCCCCTCGAAGGAAGCACCATGACCTCGCTCTCCCGCCGCTCCCTCCTGCGCGGCTCCGTCGCCGCGGCCGGCCTGATCGGCCTGGCGGCCTGCCGCTCGGCGGCCGGGAGCAGTACCGGTGCCGCCGCCTCGGCGAGCCCGCGCCGGGGCGGCACGCTCAGCCTGGCCACCACCATCGACTTCACCCCGAGCCTGCTGTTCGCGCAGAGTGCCAACACCCTGGTGCAGCGGCTCGTCTTCAACACCCTGACCAGGTACGACGACAAGCTCCAGCCGCAGCCGGAGCTGGCCACCTCCTGGCAGCTGGCCGCCGACGGCCGCAGCATCACCTTCAAGCTCCGCGACGACGTGCTGTTCCACGACGGCCGCAAGTTCACCGCGGACGACGTGATCTTCGCCGTGAAGAACCTCCAGAACCCGGTCCGTTCGGCCCAGTTGAGGTCGACCGCGGCCACCGTCACGGAGTTCAGGAAGAACGGCGACCACGAGCTGACGCTGGTGCTGGCGCACCCGGTCAGCAACCTGTTCGACCTCTTCGAGTTCATGATCATCACCGACTCGGCCAGCGTCGAGGACGCCGTCGCGGGCAAGCAGCTGATCGGCACCGGGCCGTTCCGCTGGGGCAAGCGCACCCCGGGCTCCTCGATCACCTTCACCCGGAACGAGAAGTACTGGAACCCCGGGCGCCCCTACCTGGACGGCGTGGAGATCCGGGTGATCCCGCAGGCCGACTCGCTGGTCTCCTCGCTGAAGACCGGTCAGAGCCACCTCTCCTACCACGTGCCCGGCAAGGACCTGGCCGGGCTGAAGGACGGCGGGCAGTTCCAGCTCCGCCCGTACGACACCGGCTCCGGCGCCTACTACATCGGCGTCAACGTCGGCGCCGAGCACGTCCAGGACAAGCGGGTCCGGCAGGCGATCTCCTGGGCGGTCGACCGGGAGCGGCTGGTGCAGCAGGCGCTCGGCGGCTACGGCCTGCCGTCGGCCGCGCCGTGGCCGAAGTCCTCGCCCGCCTACACCGACGCCAACGCCACCCACTACCGCCACGACCCGGACCGGGCCCGGGCGTTGCTCAAGGAGGCGGGCGTCACCGGGATCACCCTGCCGTTCGCGCACTCGAACACCCCGAACGACACCGCGATCGCGCAGATCCTCCAGCACGACCTGAAGCAGGTCGGGATCGAGACGGTGCTCCAGCCGACCGACTCGCCGACCATGCAGAAGCAGTTGATCTCGCAGACCATGCCCGCGCTCTGGACGCTCAGCCACGGTTTCGCCCAGCTGCACCCGGCCACCCTGGCGGTCAGCGCCTACCCCTTCAACGAGGCGAAGAACAGCTCGCACTTCTCCTCGCCCGCCTACACCGACATCGTCCAGCGCGCCTGGCAGCGCCCGGACAGCGACAGCCCCGAGGCCAAGGCGCTCTACCAGCAGGTCACCGACACCCTGCTGGACGAGGAGTTCGTGATCGACCTCGCGATCGGCGGCCAGATCGAGGTGGCCGGGGCCAAGGTGCACGGCGCGACCCTCAACAAGTTCAACTACCTCAACCTCGACGACGCCTACCTCGCGGCCTGACGGATGCGTACCTTCCTCCGCAGGCGGCTGCCCTCCGGGCTGTTGGTGCTGCTGGCCGCCTCCTTCCTGATCTTCCTGATCCTCCGGCTGATACCGGGTGACCCGGCCACCAGCCTGGCCGGCCCGGACGCCGGGCCCGAGACGGTCGAGGCGATCCGCGCCCGGCTCGGGCTGGACCAGCCGCTGCCGACCCAGTACCTGCGCTGGCTCGGCGACCTGGTGACCGGTCAGCTCGGCCCGAGCTACGCGATCGGCGGCGAGGTGTCCGACCTGATCGGCGACGGCCTCGGCGCCACCGTCGAACTCACCGTCGCCGCCCTGCTGCTGGTGATCCTGCTCGGCCTGCCGCTCGGCGTGCTCGGCGCCACCGTCCGGCGCGGCCCGGTGGCCGCCGCCGTCCGCGCCTTCACCACCTCGGTGCTGGCGATCCCGCCGTTCGTCACCGGTGTGGTGCTGGTGCTGGTCTTCGCGGTGACGCTCGGCGTGCTCCCGGCCGGCGGCCACGAGCCCTTCCTCGACCAGCCCGACCTGGCGGTGCAGTACCTGCTGCTGCCCGCCCTCTGCCTGGCGCTGCCCAGCGCTGCGATCGTGGCCCGCTACCTCAAGGACGGTCTGGAACGCGCGCTGGCCGAGGACTACGTCCGCACCGCCACCGCGCTCGGCGTCTCCCGGCGCCGGATCGTCTGGCGGCACGCGCTGCCGAACGCGCTGCCGCCCGCCGTCACCGTGCTCGGCCTCCAGGTCGGCCAACTCCTCGGCGGCGCCGTGCTGGTGGAGGCGATCTTCGCCTGGCCCGGCCTCGGTCAGCTGGCCGAACAGGGCGTGCTGCGCCGGGACTACCCGGTGGTGCAGGACCTGCTCCTGCTGCTCGTCGCCGTCTACGTCGCGGTCCAGCTGGTCACCGACCTGGTGTACACCTGGCTGGACCCCCGGATCAGGTGGGAGTGACCTGATGACCACCCTCTCCGTCGGCCTGCGCCGACGCCGTCTCCTCCCGGCCGGGCTGCACACCGTGCGCGGCACCGCCGGAGTGCTCCTGGTGGGCGCCGTGGTGCTGGCCGGGCTGCTCGCCCCGCTGCTCACCGACGTCGACCCGCTGGCGCAGAGCGGGCTGGCGCTGGCCGGGCCGAGCGGGGCCCACCCGTTCGGCACCGACGACCTCGGCCGGGACCTGTTCAGCCGGGTCCTGTACGGCATCCGCACCGATCTGCTGATCAGCGCCACGGCCGTGCCGGTGGGCGCGCTGCTCGGCTGCGCGCTGGCCCTGCTGGCCGCCACCTCGCGCGGGGCCGACGTGGCCGTGCAGCGGATCTTCGACCTGCTGCTGGCCTTCCCCGGGCTGATCCTGGCGCTGGCCGTCACGGCGGTGCTCGGCCCCGGCCGCTGGCCGGTGGTGATCGTCATCGCGCTGGCCGAGATCCCCGGCTTCGGACGGCAGTTGCGGGCCGGCATCCTGGTCCAGCGCGAGCGCGAGTACGCCCTGGCGGCCCGGGTCGGCGGCGCCTCCCGGGCCCGGGTGCTGCTGCGCCACGTGCTGCCCAACGCCGTCGACCCGCTGATCGTGCAGGGGGCGATCGCCTTCTCGCTGGCGGTCTTCATCGAGGGCGCGATGAGCTTCCTCGGGGTCGGTGTCCGCCCGCCGGAGCCCTCGCTCGGCGGCATCCTCAGCCAGTCGATGGCCTACCTCTCCAGCCACCCCGGCTTCGCCGCCGCCCCGCTGGTGGTGGTGACCGCCCTGGTGCTCGGCCTGACGCTGATCGCCGAGGCGCTGAACGAAGGGATCCGCCGATGAACGCGGTGCTCCGAGTCCGGGACCTGCGGGTCGAGTTCGACGGGACCGAGGCGGTGTCCGGGGTCGACTTCGAGCTGGCCGCCGGGGAGACGCTGGGCATCGTCGGCGAGTCCGGCTCCGGCAAGTCCACCACCGCGCTCGCCCTGCTGCGGATGCTGCCGGCCGGCAGCCGGATCTCCGGCGGCTCGGTCGAGCTGGACGGCCGGGACCTGGCCGCACTGCCGGAGCCGGCCCTGCGCGAGGTGCGCGGCCGGCGGATCGCGATGATCTTCCAGGACCCGATGTCCTCGCTCAACCCGGTGCTCACCGTCGGGCGCCAGCTGGACGAGGCGCTGCGCGCCCACGGCTCGGCCGCCAAGGCCGAACGAGCCGCCAAGGCCGTCGAGTTGCTCGACCTGGTGGGCATCCCCGACGCCGCCGGGCGGCTGCGCGACCACCCGCACCAGTTCTCCGGCGGTCAGCGTCAGCGCATCATGATCGCGCTGGCGCTGGCCGGGGACCCGGAGGTGCTGGTCGCCGACGAACCCACCACCGCGCTCGACCCGACCGTCCAGCAGCAGATCCTCCGGCTGCTGGAGCGGATCAACCGCGAGCGCGGCACCGCCCTGGTGCTGATCAGCCACGACCTGGGCGTGATCGCCCAAGCCTGCCGCCGGGTGCTGGTGATGCACCAGGGCAAGGTGGTCGAGCGCGGGCGCACCGAGGACGTCCTCGACCGGCCCGAAGAGCCTTACACCAAACGGCTGTTGGCCGCCGTACCGAGGCTCTCCGCACCCTCGGCCGCCGCCGTCAACTCCACCCCGGGGCCGGACCCGCTGCTCACCGTCACCGGCCTGGCCAAGACCTACGGCCCGCGCCGCCGCCCGGTCACCGCGCTGGC
Organism: Kitasatospora sp. NBC_00070; assembly: GCF_045041205.1. Taxonomy (NCBI): domain Bacteria; kingdom Bacillati; phylum Actinomycetota; class Actinomycetes; order Kitasatosporales; family Streptomycetaceae; genus Kitasatospora; species Kitasatospora sp. NBC_00070. The sequence goes on from NZ_CP108247.1 coordinate 6,213,519, forward strand.
CGGCGTCGACCTGGTGCTGCACCCGGGGGAGACCCTCGGGCTGGTCGGCGAGTCGGGTTCCGGCAAGTCCACGCTGGCCCGGGCGCTGGTCCAGGCGCACGCCCCCTCGGCGGGCGAGATCCGCTACCGGGGCGAGCCCCTGACCGGGTCCAGGGCCGCCCGGCGGGAGATCCAACTGGTCTTCCAGGACCCGTACTCCTCGCTCAACCCGCGCATGACGGTGGGACAGATCCTGGCCGAACCGCTGATCGCGCACCGCCTCGGCGACGCCGCCGAACGGGCCGACCGGGTGGCCGAACTGCTCACCCAGGTCGGCCTGGAGCCGGCCGCCGCCGCCCGCCACCCGCGGGCCTTCTCCGGCGGCCAGCGCCAACGGATCGGTATCGCCCGGGCGTTGGCGCCCCGGCCGAGCGTGCTGATCTGCGACGAGCCGGTCTCGGCGCTGGACGTCTCGGTCCAGGCCCAGGTGCTCGGCCTGCTCTCCGGCCTGCAGCGGGAGCTCGGGCTGGCCGTCCTGTTCATCGCCCACGACCTGGCCGTGGTGCGCCAGGTCAGCCACCGGATCGCCGTCATGCACCGGGGCCGGATCGTCGAGACCGGTCCCGCCGACCAGGTGGTCACCGACCCGCAGGACCCCTACACGGCCGAACTGCTCGCCGCCGTACCGCAACTGACCCACCGGAGCCCCGTATGACCAGCACCCGCCGCGACCCCTACGCCGGCTTCCCCGGCACCGTCGGCCGGACCTTCGCCGACTCGGCGGCCGCCTGGCCCGCCCGTCGGCGGGCCAGGACCGGCGCGCCCAACGTCGTGGTGGTGCTGATCGACGACATGGGCTACAGCGACATCGGCCCGTTCGGCTCGGAGATCCCCACCCCGACCCTGGACCGGCTGGCCGGCAACGGTGTCCGGCTGGCCAACTACCACACCATGCCGCTCTGCTCGCCGGCCCGGGCCGCTCTCCTCACCGGTCTCAACCCGCACCGGGTGGGCTACTCCTTCGTCGCCAACGCCGACCCGGGCTTCCCCGGCTACGGCATGGAGGTGGCCGGGGACATCCCGACCCTGGCCGAGCTGCTGCACGACAGCGGCTACGCCACCTACGCCGTCGGCAAGTGGCACCTGACCCGGGACTCCGCCTCGAACGCCGCCGACAACCGGGCCAACTGGCCGCTGCAGAAGGGCTTCGACCAGTACTACGGCGTGCTGGAGGGGCTGACCAGCCTGTTCCACCCGCACCAACTGGTCCGGGACAACAGCCCGTTGGACATCGACGAGCTGCCCGACGACTACTACTACACCGACGACATCACCGACCAGGCGATCGCCATGGTCAAGTCGCTCCGCGCGCACGACGCGGAGAAGCCGTTCTTCCTCTACCTGGCCCACAACGCCGTGCACGGCCCGCTCCAGGCCAAGCCCGCGGACCTGGCCAGGCACCAGGGCCGCTACGACCGGGGCTGGGACGAGCTGCGCGCCGAACGCTTCGCCCGCCAGCTGGCCGCCGGGCACTTCCCGGCCGGCACCCGGCTGCCCGAGCGGAACGGCGAGGCCGGGTACGACGTCCGCCCCTGGGGCGAACTGACCGAGGTGGAGCGGAAGTTGTACGCCCGCTACATGGAGGTCTACGCGGCGATGGTGGACAACGTCGACCAGAACCTCGGGCGGCTCACCGACACCCTGGAGGCGCTCGGCGAGCTCGACAACACCATCATCCTGTTCACCTCCGACAACGGCGGCACCGGCGAGGGCGGCGCGGAGGGCACCCGCAGCTACTTCAGCCGGTTCGTCCACCACCCCGGGCTCCCGGCCGACTGGAATCCGGACGTCGAGCGCGAGATCGAGCTGATCGGCGGCCCGCAGAGCCTGGTGCACTACCCGCGCGGCTGGGGCATGGCCTCGAACACCCCGTTCCGGCTCTACAAGGGCCAGACCCACGCGGGCGGCGTCCGGGTCCCGTTCGTGCTCTCCTGGCCGGCCGGCCTGCCGCGCGCCGAGGGCGACACCGGGGTGCGCGAGCAGTACCAGTACGTCACCGACATTCTGCCCACCCTGCTCGAACTGGCGGGCCTGGAACGGCCGGTGGAGCGCGCCCGGCAGCCGGTCCAGGAGCTGGACGGGATCAGCTTCGCCCCCGTGCTGCGTGCGCCGGAGGCCGAGTCCACGCACACCGAGCAGTACTGCGAGATGACCGGCAACCGCAGCTACTACCGCAACGGCTGGAAGCTGGTCACCCTGCACCGCCCCGGCGCCCCCTACGACGACGGCGAGTGGGCGCTGTACGACCTGCGCACCGACCCGACCGAGATCGACGACGTCTCGGCCGAATTCCCGGAGGTGGTCAAGGAGTTGGCCGACGCCTGGGAGGACGCGGCCTGGCGGAACGGGGTCTTCCCGCTGACCGACCGGTCCGGTGCGCTGGCGCTGCGGCACCCCGAGGACGCCCGGCTGCGCGAGCCGCTCACCCTGCTCGCCGGGACGCCGGAGCTGGAGCGCTACCGCTCCTCCCGGCTGATCTCGTTCCGCTCCTTCGACATCCTGGTGGACCTCGCCCGGCACGGTGCGGCCGACCAGGGCGTGCTGGTCTCGCACGGTGACCAGGGCGGCGGTTACAGCCTCTACGTCGAGGACAGCCGGCTCCGGTTCGCCTACAACCAGTACGGCGAGCTGTTCGAGGCGGACGGCGGCCCGCTGGCGCCGGGCGCCCGGGAGGTCGGCCTGCGGGCCACCGCAGTGGCCGACCTGAAGTGGGAGTTCGAGCTGCTGGTCGACGGCGTGTCCACCGGGCGGCTCGGCCCGGTGCACCAACTCATCGGCATGGCACCGTTCCAGGGCATCAGCGTCGGGGTGGACCGCAAGTCCCCGGTCTCCTGGCCGGTCCACCGGCGGCACCGCAGCTTCCGGTACACCGGTGACCTGCGCGCGGTGACCTACCTGCCGGGCGAGCCCGCCCCGTACGACCCGGAGACGGTGGCGACGGCGCTGCGGGAGGCGGCGGCCGCGTTCGAGTGAGCGGACCGGGCCCGCCGCCTGATCGGGCGGCGGGCCCGGTCCGGGCCGAGGCGGGGTCGGTCAGACCTCGGCCTGCAGCGTGCCGGTGTGCAGCTCGCCGACCCGGCCGCCCTCGCCCTCGTACGTCCAGAAGGCGCGGACGGTCATCGCGGCCAAGTCCATCACGTGGCTGACGGTGATGCCGCTCTTCTCCGTCCAGCTGACGAAGTAGATGTGCGGGGCGACCTGGGCCACGTGCAGCGGGACGTCCTCCCACTGCCCGGCCGACTCGCCGAGACCGTCCCAGCGCAGCCGGAGGCCGTCCGCCGAGTAGGTGTTGCGGAAGGCCGCGCCGTTGTCGACCTGGAACAGGTAGGTGTGGCCGGCGAAGGCTGGCAGGGGCGCGGTCATCTCGGGCAGTCCTCGTCTGGGCGGAGCGACAGGTGGGTGCGGTCGCGTGACCGCACCCACCAACCTATCGGACCGCCTGTCCGTTCACCGGCTTACGCCGGGTCTGTGCCGTCCGCGCCGACCACTGAGAAGTCACCGGCCGCCAGGTACAGCCCTCGGGGCTTCTGGCGGGGAGGCTCAGACCTCGAAGCCGGCCGACCAGGTGGCGAAAGCCGACCATGCGCCGGCCGGGAAGACCAGCACGGGGCCCTCGGGGTCCTTGGAGTCCCGCACACCCACGGCGTCGTGAGTCTGGGCGAGGTTGAGCGCGGGCTCAATGCAGTTGCCGTTGCTGCCGCCCGAGTGGCTGGACTTCCGGTACGCGAACAGGGAGAGAAGCTCGGACTGAGTAGCAGTGGTCATGGTGCTCGGTACTCCTCGATCGTTGCGTTGATCAGGTCCAGCGAAGCCATCGGTGTAAGCGCCAACGACCTCGCAAGGTCCATGGTCCGGCGCATCTTGGAGACGACTACTGGGTCCTCCACCAGTTGTCCGGTATGAGGGCTCTCAACGTAGGCCACCGCCGACCCGTCGGCCAAGGTCATAAGAGTCATCGCCCCTTCCAATGCCGCATGCTCACCGATCCTGCTCGGAATCACCTGAACCTGAGCGGTTCGCGACCGGCATAGATCGACCACGTGGGAGAGCTGAGCCACCATGACCTCGGGGCCACCCACCGGCCGGCGAAGTACGGCTTCGTCAACCAGCAACCACAACACTGGCTTTGTTGGGGTCGAAAGACGGGACTGCCGTGCAAGCCTGTTGGCGACCTTCTCCCCGATCTCCTCGTCCGAGGCGAACGGGTCCGCCGACCGGTACAGCGCCCACATGTATCCCTCTACCTGGTACATGCCCGGGAAGATCAGCGCAGCGAAGTCCGAGACCTCCGGAGCCTCTTCCTCGTATGCCGCGAACTTCTTGAAGTAGTCGGCGAAGCGGCTCGTTCCACTGACGTGGTGCCAGAGAGTCTGGAAGTACTCGGACGTGTCGAACGCACTGTCGAGGCGCTGGGCAAACTCCAAGCGCGGCTGCCGTCGGCCCGTTTCGATCTGCCCGATCAGAGAGCCCGTGTAGCCGACCGCCTCGCCAAGTGCCTCCTGGCTGAGCTTCGCCTCCGTCCGGCGGTTGCGTAGCTCTGACCCGAACAGAGCCGAGATCGACTCGGTTGGGTCGAGTTCCTTCTCTCGCGGCACTGTTGGTCCCCCGACCCTGTCTGTCGATCTGTTGTGGTCTGTGATCTACCGATCGTAGCTACCAGTGCTGATGCTGTTACCCAGAACGAACAGTCCGGTTCGCCCTCTACCGGCCAGCCATCCCCTCTCGGAGGCCCCACCATGACCAGCGCCACTCTGCCCCGGCCCATAGCGCTTGCGGTTCCGATCGTCTTCCGGGGGCCGGTACCCGAGGCCGGTCAGCTGTCGTGGCGGCCGGCCGTGGGGGTCCTGGTGTCGGACCTGCGGGGTCCCACGCCCGACCGGACGCCGCTGCAGGTGCCGTACGGATACGGCGACCGGGAGCTGTTCGGCTACCCGGTCGAGGATGTCAGGGAGTTGACGTGAGCAAGGCTGTCGTGTCGATCCGGGTGTACAAGGTCACCCCGGACGGCAAGAAGACCGAGACCAGGCCCCGCGAGACGTACAGGACCGGCGTCAGCTGGGGCGGTCTCGCCGACTACGAGCCGTGCCGGTGCCCGATCCACCGGGCCGCGGAATCCTCCTGACCGCAGCAGTCCGTCTCATGTCCCCACTGGGTTGCTCCGGTGACGCCGCCGGAGCAACCCTCACAGTCTCCGCCCTCCGCCGGGAGGGAAGCCAAGTCCGGTCGGCTGAGGGCGGGTTCCACTCCTTCAGGCAGACGCCTGTAGGCCCGAGCCGCATGGAGAGGATTCCCCATGATCTTGGAGAACGACGGAGGACACGGGGGCAACCCCGCGCCGATCCAGCCGCCTGCACCGCCGCCGCCCCCGTCCCCCGACAGTGGGCCCCCGCCCGGCGATGGAGGTCACCGCAAGTGACCGCCCCCCTCGCTGAGGGAACGGACCGCCCCGGCTTCGAGCTGGGGCGGTTCCTCCTCGACAACGGCTCCATGTCTCCTGATTGGGAGACATCGTTCGACTCGGTGCCTCGCTCCCTGTTCATCCCCGATCTGATGTGGGCCTGGACCGAGGCTTCCCGGTCCACCGTGGCCATCGACCGGCGCACCGACCCGGACGCCTGGCGCCGTGCCGTGGACTCCAACATCCCGATCGTCACGCAATGGGATGACGGAGCGCACGAAGGCACCGCGGCCGGGCAGCTCTCCACCAGCAGCAACAGCCAGCCCAACGTGGTCATGTCGATGCTGCGGGACCTGGACGTGGCGCCTGGTGTGAAAGTGCTCGAGGCGGGTGCCGGAACGGGCTGGACCTCCGGTCTGCTAGCTCACCGGCTCGGCCCCGGACGGGTTGTCAGCGTGGAGATTGACGCTGCCGTTGCGGAGAGTGCCCGTACCGCGCATCGGCGTGCCGGACTCGCTCCCGAGGTGGTCACCGGGGACGGGCAGCTCGGCTGGCCGGCGGGCGCACCCTACGACCGGCTCATTGCCACGTACGGTGTGCAGGAGATCCCTCCCGGGTGGCTCCGGCAGGTGAAGCCCGGGGGCCTGATCCTGGCTCCGTGGGGCACCCGGTACTCCTTCCGCGATGCTGTGGTGAAGCTGACCGTCGGAGACGACCTGACCGCTTCGGGCCACTTCACCGAGCAGGTCGGCTTCATGAAGGACCGGGGATCGCGCTCGGAGTTCCCGTCCCACTCGGCATACGTCCCGGACTTCCCCGGTGACGCGGACACCGAGTACCGGACGACACTCACGGCGGATGATCTCGGCGGAGTGTGGGGCGTGCAGACGTTCGTCATCGGCCTGGCGGTGCCGGACGTGACACACGTGATCCACGAACAGGACGACGGCACGACAACCGCCTGGTTCTACGGGCTCGGTGACAGGTCATGGGCAGCGGTTGTGTGGCGTAAGGGCCAGTCGGAGACCACCGTGTACCAGGCCGGCCCCCGTCGGTTGTGGCAGGCCGTCGAACGTGCTGTTCGGTGGTGGCAGGCCGAAGGCCGGCCGGGAGTCGAACGCTTCGGCCTGACCGTGGCGGCCGGTCACCAGGTCCCGTGGCTCGACCAGCCGGACAGCCAGGTCCCGCAGCACAGGTGATTCGGACTCCCGGTTCCCGTTCGCCTCAACGTGAGGGCGCAGGGTTCAACAACCAGTGGCCGGGCCCCGCTTTCCGGCCGTACGTCGCGTGGCAGGACCTGACGTCAGGTCAGTGCAACGACGGGGCCGCCCGTCCCCGGGGAGTGGGGGCGGGCGGCCGTGGGGGAGCGGTCAGCAGCCGAAGTTGACCTTGTAGAAGGTCGCGTAGTGGTCGGAGGTGTAGTAGTCCTCGTGGAAGACCTTGCCGGTGACGATCCGTCGGGCGCCCCGGGTCGACGACCCCGGCGTCTTGACGGTGTACTCGTGGTAGTAGCCGGTGGACTGGCTCGGCAGCACGCCCTCCCGGTTCTGGAAGACGATGCCGTCCTGGCTGTACGGGAACGGGCCGCCCGCGTCGATCAGCCGGATGGTGTCCCGACCCTGGCTCGGCAGCGCCGTCAGGCAGACGCTCCCGCTGACCTTGGCGGAGGCGTCGGTGGCGAACACGGCGGTGGGGGCCAGGGCGACCAGGCCGACCATCGCGACGGAAGCGGCACGGGTCTGCAACGCGCGTAGAGTGATTCGCATGGCTGTCATTGTGAGGGCATGTCAGAACGCTGCGGAAGGGCTGCGGAAACACTTCACCCGCGCGTAACTACCGTGGAACTCCTGCGACTTGTCGTGTACCGCGAGCGATCGAAGTGTCGAACAAGGGTGCCGGGCGAGGGTGGGGCCGACCCGGGGCCCGGCGGTCGCGGTCGGCCGGGTGCAGTCGGCCCGCACCGGTCGGGGGCCCGCCAAACCTGATGTGAGGCAACTCTCGTTGTCGATGGACAGGCGATCTGCCTAGCCTGCATGGAGTCGTCCGCACCTACGCGGACCTCGTCGCCGGGACGCCGAGTCCTGTCCACCCGGTGCCGGGTACCCGATCACCGAAACATGGGCAGGAGCGGGGGAACCAGGTCAGTCTGCGCTCTCCCCTGCTCCGGTACGGGGGTCGCTCGGGGTGAAGCCGCACCCACTGCGGCCGGGCGATTCCTCTCGCCCGAACCCGACAGCTCACCTCGCAGGCGTCGCAGAGGACCTGCCCATGCGCATCGCCCTTACCCCCGCACGCCTCGGTGCGGCCGCCCTGGTGGCGGTACCCCTGGTCGCCACCGGCCTGGCCGGTCAGGCACAGGCGGCCACCGCCGTCACGCAGGACCGGCTCACCCTCAGCTCGACGGCCGCGAACACCGCGACCAAGGCGGGTCTGACCGTGCACTCCAGCGCCTGCTTCACCGCGAAGACGCTCGGCGTCGGCGTCCGGGACGCGGCCGGCCGGAACCTCGACTTCCCCGGCAACGCCAGCAACGTGCAGATCTGCCCGGGCGGCGTGAACTTCACCAGCGGGGCCCGGACGCTGCCCGCCGGGACGTACACCCAGTTCGGCTTCTGGCAGGACCAGGGCGGGAGTTGGCACAACCTGCCGTCGCAGAAGCTGACCGTCGGCGGCACGGTCGCCCCCACGCCGACCCCGACGCCGACGCCGACTCCCACCCCGACGCCGACTCCCACCCCGACGGTGGGCGGCTCGCCGATCCCCGGCAAGGCGCTGACCTGGTCGGAGGAGTTCGACAGCTCGATCGCCTGGGGCTCCAAGTGGGTCGGTGACCGCAGCAGCGCGTACCGCTACGGCAACCACAACCCGGACGACAACAAGCTCGACTGGCTGAACCCCGGCGGCGTCTCGGTCTCCGGCGGCGTGGCCACCTTCACCGCGAAGCCGTCCACGCACACCCTGGAGAGCGGCAAGCAGGCCTGGGACACCGGGCTGCTCACCACCGAGTACTCCTCCCAGGGCTTCCAGGTGAAGACCGGCGACTACGCCGAGACCCGGGTCAAGCTGCCGGCCGGCTCCGGAGCCTGGCCCGCGCTGTGGACCTGGAAGGACGGCAACGGGGAGATCGACAGCTTCGAGTACCACCCCGACAACGCGGCGCTGCTGGAGCTGACCAACCACGTCAAGTCCGGCCTGAAGTACCACACCGACGCGAACGCGGTCGGCCCCGACAAGTGGGTCACCATCGGGACCTACTACGGGGCCAACTCCGTCGACTGGTACGTGAACGGGACCAAGGTCTTCTCCGACGGCACCGGTGTCGGGGCGAACTGGTCGGCCTACCTGATCCTCAACCTCTCGGTGGGCGCCGGGCAGTACCACCCGGGGCCCAGCGGCAGCGCGCCGATCAGCTTCGCCTCGGACTACGTCCGGGTCTACCGCTGACCGTGAGCTGAGCTCGGGTCAGCCGACGGTCAGCGTGAACGGCGTGCTGTTGTTCGCGGGGTTGTGATCGTCCACGCTGACCACCCTGACGTGCCCCTCGGCCACCGTGCCGGGGGGCACGTCGGCGTCCGCCCGGACCGGTACCAGCGCGGTCGCGGTCTCCAGCGGGGGCAGCCCGCCGCCGAAGGTGCACTGCACGACCTGGTCGGACAGGGCCCGGCAGCCGGCCGGGAAGTACGGCCCCTCGGCGGTGAACCCGGCCGGCAGGTCGACCAGCACGGTGAACGGCGAGGCCGTCCGCTGCGGGCCGACGTTGGCGACGAAGCCGTGCACGGTGGTGGTCCCGCCCGGCGCGACCGCGTCCGGGTCCAGCCGGACCACCATGAGGTCGGAGCCGGAGGGCGCCGCGCCCGCCGTCGTGGCGCCGAGCATCAGCGCCGCCGAGGCGGCCAGGCCCGCCATCACCCATCTGGTCACTGTCATCACCTGTCTGCCGAATGCGGTCGTCCCGCTACGCACTGTAGCGGCGCGACGCGGATTCGTACGGAGGCGGGGACGGTGTGCCGGGCGGGTTTCGGGCGACCGCCCCGGCGTCTTCGGGTGACCGCCCCGGTGTCAGGGGGCCAGCACCTGACCGAGTCGACCGGCGATCTGCCGCATCACCGGGACCAGTGAGGTGTTGCCTGCCTGGGCCTCCAGCGCCCGGATCCGGGCCTCGGGGCCGGAGACCGAGAGGGCGGTGGGGGCCGGCGCGCCGGGGACGGCGACCGCGATGCAGCGGACCCCGATCTCCTGCTCCTGGTCGTCCACCACGTAGCCGCGCTCCCGGGCCTGGGCCAGCTGGGCGAACAGCTCGGCCGGATCGGTGACGGTGTACGGGGTGTGCGACTGGAGCGGCTGGGTGCCCAGCACGCCGCGCGCCTCGGCCTCGTCCAGCTGGGCCAGCAGGGCCTTGCCGACGCCGGTGCAGTGCGGTTGCACCCGGCGGCCCACCTCGGTGAACATCCGCATCGAGCGGCGCGACTGGACCTGCCCGACGTAGACCACCTCGCCGCCCTCCAGGACGGCCAGGTTGGCGGTCTCGCCGGTGGCCTCCATCAGCTCGGCCAGGTACGGGCGGGCCCAGCTGCCGAGCAGTCGGCCCGCGGTCTCGCCGAGCCGGATCAGCCGGGGGCCCAGGGTGTAGCGACGGGCGGTGTCCTGGCGGACATAGCCCTGCTGCACGAGGGTACGAACCAGGCGGTGGATGGTCGGCATCGGCAGGCCCGAGGTGGCGGAGAGCTCGCTCAGGGTGGCCACCCCGCCGGAGTCGGCCAGGGCTTCGAGGAGTTGGAAGGCGCGCTCGACGGACTGCACGCCGCCGGTGGCACGGTCGGCCCCTGTGGGTGCTGCGGCGGAGGTGCTGGCCACCGGCGTTCCCTTCACTGTCGGAGGAGGAGTAGAGTCCCAGCGATCTACCTCAACAAAGCGTTGAAATTCTGTATCGCGGAAACTAGTCTCCACCTTACAGAACCGAACCCGCCAGTAGGCGGGTCGGTATCGAGGAAGTTCCCACCGGAATTTCCCTGTTGGCTCAACTGTCCAAGGAGTGTTCTGCCATGGCTGCAGATCAGGGACCCGTCGGCGCTTCCCCCGCCGCTCCGGTCGTCACTGTCGCCGGACCGCGCGTCCCCCGCAGCGAGGAGGTGCTCACTCCCGAGGCGGTCGCCTTCGTGGTCGGTCTGCACCGTGCGTTCGAAGGCCGCCGGCAGGAGCTCCTGGCCCGACGGAAAACCCGCCGGGACGAGATCGCGGCGGCCGGCACCCTCGACTTCCTCCCCGAGACCGCCGCGATCCGCGCCGGGGACTGGAAGGTCGCCCCGGCGCCGCGCGCACTGCAGGACCGCCGGGTGGAGATCACCGGCCCGACCGACCGCAAGATGGTGATCAACGCCCTCAACTCCGGTGCGAAGATCTGGCTCGCCGACTTCGAGGACGCCACCGCCCCCACCTGGGAGAACGTGGTCAGCGGCCAGGTCAACCTGATCGACGCCTTCGAGGGCCGGATCGACTTCGCCACCGACGCGGGCAAGTCCTACACCCTCAAGCCCGCCGCCGAGCTGGCCACCGTGGTGGTCCGCCCCCGGGGCTGGCACCTGGACGAGAGCCACCTGATGGTCGACGGCACCCCGGTCTCCGGCGGGCTGTTCGACTTCGGCCTCTACTTCTTCCACAACGCCGCCCGGCTGCTCGCGCGCGGCGCCGAGGACCCGAACTCCGGCCCGTACTTCTACCTCCCGAAGACCGAGAGCCACCTGGAAGCCCGGCTCTGGAACGACGTCTTCACCCACGCGCAGGCCGCGCTCGGCATCGAGCACGGCACGATCCGCGCCACCGTGCTGATCGAGACCATCACCGCCGCGTTCGAGATGGACGAGATCCTCTACGAACTCCGGGACCACGCCGCCGGGTTGAACGCCGGCCGGTGGGACTACCTGTTCTCGATCGTGAAGAACTTCCGGGACGCCGGTGCGCACTACATCCTCCCGGACCGCAACACGGTCGGGATGACCTCGCCGTTCATGGCCGCCTACGCCCGGCTGCTGGTGCAGACCTGCCACAAGCGCGGGGCGCACGCGATCGGCGGGATGGCCGCCTTCATCCCGTCCCGCCGCGACCCCGAGGTCAACGCCGCCGCGCTGGAGAAGGTCAAGGCGGACAAGGACCGCGAGGCCGGCAACGGCTTCGACGGCTCCTGGGTCGCCCACCCCGACCTGGTCCCGGTGGCCCGCGCCTGCTTCGACGCGGTGCTCGGCGACCGGCCGAACCAGAAGGACAACCCCGGCTCCGCCGAGCCGGTGACGCCCGCTCAGCTGCTCGACATCGCGGGCGCGGGCGGCAGTTGCACCGAGGCCGGTCTGCACAACGCCGTCCAGGTCGGCGTCCGCTACATCGAGGCCTGGCTGCGCGGTCTGGGTGCGGTCGGCATCTTCAACATGATGGAGGACGCGGCCACCGCCGAGATCTCCCGCTCGCAGATCTGGCAGTGGATCCACAACGACGTGGTGCTCGCCGACACCGGCGAGAAGGCCACCGCCGAGCTGGTCCGTCGGCTCGTGACCGAGGAACTCGCCGCCCTGCGCACCGAGTTGGGCGACGCCGCCTACGCCGGTGGGCGCTGGAACGAGGCCGCCAAGCTGTTCGAGCAGGTCTCGCTGGCCGAGGAGTTCGTCGACTTCCTCACCCTGCCCGCGCTCCCGCTGCTCGACTGACCACCAATCTAGTCAGCCGCAACCGGTCTGCCGCCTGCCGCGCTGTAGAACTGGCGGCGCCGATTTCTACGATCCGTACGGCCACCCCGAGCTGGGTGGCCGTACGGCTTCCCGAGGAGCACCCGATGGCACGCATCTTCTTCAACGGCCAGGCCATGGTCGGCGGTCCGTTCCACGCCTCGGTGGCGGACGTCCTGATCGGCCCGGTCACCACCGCCCCCGGCTACCGTTTCTTCTCGATCGGTGACGTCTGCCCGGGCCTGCACCCCGACCCCGCGGTGGACACCGCCATCGAGGGCGAACTCTACGACGTCGACCTGGACCACCTGCGGGACGTCGTCCTGCCCGGCGAACCGCGCGAGCTGGAGCTCGGCGTCATCAAGCTGGCCGACGGCTCGGCCTGCCTGTCGATGCTGCTCGCCCGGGGCGAGGCCGAGCGTGAAGTCCACCGCGAGATCACCGAGTTCGGCGGCTGGCGGGCCTACCTCGCCACCCTGGGCCGGACCGCCTGACGAGTCGCCTTCTGTTCCAAGGCCCTTGGCTCGACCTGGAGTTGGCGGCCGGGGGGTGGACGTGACGAACACGGCTCGGCGAGTGGTGCGACGGAATGTCCTGCTGTCCAGGCTGCTCACGGCGTCGGCGGTGCCGGCACTGGTGATCCTGATCTACGGGATCGTCCGGGACAATCTGCCGCCCAGGGTGCTGAGCGGCTGTTCGTCGAGCCGGCCGGGAGCCGGAGCGCGTGGGTGGAGATGCAACGGGCGGTCGAGCTGATCGAGCACTGCGGGCCGGCCGCCGGGCGCGAACCGGCTGCCGGAGCACCCCGCCCCGGAGCGCTGACGGCCGGTGGGCGCCTTCCGGTACCTCGCCGAGTCGATGCCGTGTCAACGCTCAGACCCTGGACGACCACCCGCCGTCGAGCCCGGGCCCGGTGGGGCGGCGCCCGGGCTCAGAGCTCACCCAGCCGTCGGGCCTCGTCCTCCAGAGGACCAGAGCGCGGTGGCCCACGGGCTCGACGTCAGCCCGCTCCAGGACCCCGTCCCGCTCCCCCGAAGCAGGGCAAGGGAGTCGTCAACGGGTTCGGTGCCCTCGGAGCGGCGGCGTCAGCTGATCAGGCGCCCGCGCCGACCAGCACGTGGGCCGGCGCCGGGGCGAGCGCGGCCACCATCGCGGTCGCGCTGGTCGGGCTGAGCGCGAGCGCCACGTCGGCGAGTACCGCCAGCCGGATCAGGGCGCGGACGTCGTCGCCGTGCGGGTGCGAGCTGAGCGGGTCGACGAAGAACACCAGCAGGTTGATCTCGCCCTGGGTGATCAGGGCCCCGATCTGCTGGTCGCCGCCGAGCGGGCCACTGCGCAGTGGAACCACCGGCAGGTCGAGCTGACGGTTGATCAGGGTGCCGGTGGTGTCGTAGAGCCGGTGCGGGGTCAGCGCCTCGCGCTGCTGGTCGACCCAGGCGAGCAGGTCCGACTTGCGGGAGTCGTGCGCGACCAGCGCGATGCCGCGCGGCCCGCGCTCCGGCACTGCTCCGGTGAGCCAGCCGGCGTCGGCCAGCGGGTACAGGTGCAGCGCCACGGCGCGCAGTTCGTCCCGGCTGATCCGGCCGCTGCCGTCGACGTCCACGGTGTCGAAGTCCAGCTCGGAGCGGCTGCTGTCGAGGCCGGTGGCGCCGAAGATCCGGGCGTACTCGTCCCGGTCGATCTCGCCGTCGCCGTCCCGGTCCAGCGCCTCGGCCGGTGCGTCCACGGCGCGCAGGGTGGAGGACCGGAAGTGCGGGTCGCCGTCGAAGGCACCGCGTGCGGTGGCGGCGATGAACTCCTGCTCGCCGATCCGGCCGCTGCGGTCGGTGTCGGAGACGGCGGCCGGCTGGGTCCACAGCTCCAGGTACGCGTCGAACAGCCCGGCCCGGCGGGTGGTGTCGGTCGGCGGGAGCAGCTCGGCGGCCGGCCGGGCGGCGTAGCTGATCAGGTCGTCCCGGCTCAGCCGGCCGTCGTTGTCGATGTCGTACAGACGGAAGACGGAGGTGATGCGCGGGTCCAGCTCTCGGACATGACTGCCTCTCGGGGAACTCGGGGGGTCGAGTTCGATCCTTGGGCAGCGGGTCGGGAACGAGCCGGATTCGGGCGGATGACGACCCGAAGGGGGAGTTCCGGCGGGGGAAGTGGACGCGCCGGGCTGACGGGGAAGGACACGGGTGACAGCCCCGGACTCTCGCCGTGAGTCCGGGGCTGCTCTCCGGCCCCCGAGGGGGCGGAGTCCGGTGACCGCACCGTCCCGGGTGCGGACCGGAGCTGAGGGGTGATCAGAGGCGGGCGGCCAGCTCCTTGGCGGCGCGGGCGCAGTCCTGGGCGATCTTGTCCTCGTTGACGGTGGTCAGGTTGCCCTTCTCCACCACGGGGTTGCCGTTGACCAGCAGCAGGGCCAGCGGCGGGAGCGCACCGAGGGTCAGCGCGGCGATCGGGTCGGCGATCGAGGAGTGCATGATGCCGTCGATCTTCCAGAGCGCCAGGTCGGCCAGCTTGCCGACCTCGATCGAGCCGATCTCGTTCTGCCGGCCGAGCACCCGGGCGCCGCCCATGGTGCCCAGGCGGAGCGAGCTGCGGGCGGTGAGCGCCTTCGGGCTGCCGTGCAGCCGGTTGATCAGCAGCGCGTTGCGCAGCTCGGTGCCCAGCTCGCCGGACTCGTTGGAGGCGGTGCCGTCCACGCCGAGGCCGACCGGCACGCCGGCGGTGAGCATGTCCGGGACCCGGGCGATGCCGGCCGCCAGGCGGGCGTTGGAGGACGGGCAGTGCGCGACACCGGTGCCGGTCTCGGCGAACTTGGCGATGTCCGAGTCGTTCATGTGGACGCAGTGCGCCATCCAGACGTCCTCGCCCAGCCAGCCGGTGGACTCGAAGTAGTCGGTCGGGCCCATCCCGAACAGCTCCTTGCAGAACTGCTCCTCCTCGGCCGTCTCCGAGCCGTGGGTGTGCAGCCGGACGCCCTTGCGGCGGGCCAGCACGGCGGCCTCGCGCATGAGTTCGGTGGAGACCGAGAACGGCGAGCAGGGCGCGATGGCGATCTGCAGCATCGAGTCGAAGGAGGCGTCGTGGTACTTGTCGACGGCCGCCTCGGAGGCGATCAGGATGTCCTCGGTCTTCTCCACCGCGTGGTCCGGCGGCAGGCCGCCGTCCTTCTTGCTGCGGTCCATCGAGCCGCGCAGCGCGGTGAAGCGCATGCCGAGCTCCTGGACGGCCTCGATCTCGGCGCCGAGGATGTCGCCGCCGTCCTTCGGGAACACGTAGTGGTGGTCCGAGGCGGTGGTACAGCCGGACTTGAGCAGCGCGGCGGCCGAGCCCTGGGCGGCGGCGTGCACCAGGCGGTCGTCGATCCGGGCCCAGGTCGGGTAGAGCGCGACCAGCCAGTCGAACAGGATGTTGTCCTGGGCCAGGCCCCGGGTGATCCACTGGTAGAAGTGGTGGTGGGTGTTGACCAGGCCCGGGGTGATCAGGTGGCCCTCGCCGTTGATCCGGCGCACCACGTTGTCCAGCCACTGCGGGGCGGGTCCGTTGCCGACCGACTCGATCTTGTTGCCGAGGACGACGACGTGGCCGCGGGCGTACTCGGTGTCGTTGGCGTCGACCGTGGCGATGGCCACGTTCTCGATCACGATCCGCTGGTCGGCGCGCGGGGGCTGGACTGCCATGGTGTTTCTCCTATGGGGGGAGGGTGAGGGGCGCGCGGTGAGCGGTGCGCGCCCCTCACCGGTCAGGACGGCGTCGCCGTTGACACCGTCGCACCGGTGGCACCGCCGGATGGGGCTTG
Source organism: Kitasatospora sp. NBC_00070 (assembly GCF_045041205.1). Lineage (NCBI taxonomy): Bacteria > Bacillati > Actinomycetota > Actinomycetes > Kitasatosporales > Streptomycetaceae > Kitasatospora > Kitasatospora sp. NBC_00070. The sequence continues at coordinate 6,229,453 of NZ_CP108247.1, forward strand.
GCGGTTGGCACCGACGTGGTGGAAGAGCAGGTTGAGCAGGACGGCCAGCACACAGCCGGCCGAGATGCCGGAGTGCATCAGCGTGCGGACGGCCTCCGGGAAGGCGTCGTAGAAGGTCGGGGCCGCGATCGGGATGATGCCGACCCCGAGCGAGACCGAGACCAGGATGGTGTTCGCGCTGGAGTTCATCCCCGCCTCGGCCAGGGTCCGGATGCCGCTCGCCGCGACCGTGCCGAAGAGCACGATCCCGGCGCCGCCCAGGACGGGCGAGGGCACCAGCGAGACCAGCGAGCCGAGCACCGGGAAGAGCCCGAGCAGGATCAGGATGCCGCCGCCGGCCGCGACCACGAACCGGCTGCGGATGTTGGTCAGCGCCACCAGCCCGATGTTCTGGGCGAAGGCGCTGGCCGCGAAGCCGTTGAAGACCGGGCTGATAGCGGTGGCCAGACCGTCCGCCCGCAGGCCGGCGGCGAGGGTCTGCTCGTCGGCCTCGCGGTCGACGATCCGGCCCAGGGCCAGCATGTCGGCGGTGGACTCGGTCATCGACACGATCATCACGATGCAGATCGAGACGATCGCGGTGAGCTCGAAGACCGGAGCCCCGAAGTGGAACGGGGAGGGCAGGGCGAAGACCTCGGCCTGGGAGACCGGACCGAAGTCGGCCAGCCCGAGCGGGAAGGCCAGCGCGGTGCCGACGGCCAGCCCGACGAGCAGCGAGAGCTGCTGCCAGAAGCCCCGGAGCAGTTTGTTGCAGAGCACCACCGCGGTGAGGGTGAACGCGGCGAGGCCGATGGCCTTGACGGAGCCGTAACCGGGGGCGGTGGGTGAACCACCGCGCGCCCAGTTGACCGCGACCGGCAGCAGGGACACCCCGATGAGGGTGATCACGGTGCCCTGGACGACCGGCGGGAAGAACCTGATCAGCTTGCAGAAGTACGGTGCCGCGAGGAAGCACAGGAGCCCCGCGACGATCACCGCGCCGAATATCACCGGCAGGGCCCGGTCCGGGCCGTGCTCCTTGGCGATCGCCAGCATCGGTGCGACTCCGGCGAACGAGACGCCGTTCACGAACGGCAGCCGGGCGCCGATCTTCCAGACCCCCAGGGTCTGGAGCAGGGTGGCCAGCCCCGCGGTGAACAGGCTGGCCGAGATGAGCAGGGCGAGCTCGGTGGGGGAGAGGCCCACACCGGCGCCGACGATGAGCGGGGGCGCGACCACGCCCGCGTACATCGCGGCGACGTGCTGGAGTCCGGTGGTGAAGAGCTTCACCGTCGGCAGCAACTCGTCCACCGGGTGGACCGCACGGCCGTCCGGTGTGTCGGGGAGGTTGGTTGACACACCGTCCGGCCGTGTCGGCCTGTCCGGGGTGGAACCGCCGTCTGTGGTTCGGGTTGAGCTGGTTGCCATGTCGAGCCCCTCTTGTGCTCGTGGCTCCCGGCGCGCCCGCGGCGCTGGAGACGTCCCGGAGGCGGGACGGCGGTGCAAGGGTCCTCCGGGATGCTTCTCCAGCTCCCCGGGCCGGCCGCCGTGAGGCGAGCACGATCTCCGGTTGGTGGGGGTGGAGAAACAAGTGGTGCCGGTACTGCGGCCCGTCCGGCACCGTCCGGCCGTCTCCGGCCGGTGGGTGCAGCGGTGCTGGACGGTGTTCATGGGGTGGGTCAGGCGACCGGGATGACCGGGACGACGCCCTCGCGGTGCACGGTGCCCTCGATCAGGCCGTACATCCGGTCGGCGGCGTAGTAGACCTCGTTCTCGTTCTTGAGACCGAAGGGCGACAGGTCGACCAGGAAGTGGTGCTTGTTGGGGAGTTCGAGCCGGACCTCGTCCACCTCGGCCCGGTTGTTCAGCACCCGGGTCCCCATCGAGTGCAGGGTCTGCTGCAGCGAGTACGAGTAGGTCTCGGCGAACGCCTCCAGCAGGTGCCGGCGGATGTGCTGGTAGGAGCGGTTCCAGTTCGGCTGGGCCTCGCCCTCGGCGCCGCTGAAGCCGTACTTCCAACGGGCCGTCACCTGGGTGGCCAGGATGCGGTCGTACGCCTCCTGCAGGGTGGTGTACTTGTCCTTGATGTAGCCCCAGAACTCCGAGTTGGTGGAGTTCAGCACGGTCAGGTCCTTGAGACCGGAGATGACCTGGACGGTGGTGCCGTCGTAGGTGATCTCGCTGGTCCGTACCTCGCCGCCGTTGCGGGTGAAGGAGTGGCCGACCTCCTCGGAACCGATGAAGCGCGCCGAGCTGTCCGGCGTCTTGATCCGGTCCCAGGTGTACTCCTCGATCCGGATCCGGGCCCGGTGGATCGGCTCGTTGTTGTCGACGAAGTGCTTCGCCAGCGTGATGCCGAAGGCCTCCGCCGACTCGATGCCGTACTCCTTGGCGAAGGCGTACACCGTGTTCTTGGTGGTGTCGGTGGGCAGGCAGTTTGCGTTCGAGCCGGTGAGGTGGACGTCGTCGAGGTCACCGGAGAGGGCGACCGAGACGTTCAGGTCCTTGATCTCGTGGCGGGTCGAGTCACGGTAGACCCGGACGATGCGGTTCTCCGCCTTGCCGTACTGGTTCTGGCCGAGCACGTGGGCCATGACATGGCTCCTAAGGGTTCCAGCGGCCTACTAGCTTCCGCGGTAGACCGAGTATCCGAACGGGTTGAGCAGCAACGGCACGTGGTAGTGGTGCTGCGCGGGCGCGACCGTGAAGACGATCGAGACCTCGGGGAAGAACGGCGGCTCGTCGGACGTCTTCGCGTAGTACGAAGCGGTGTCGAAGAGCAGCCGGACGACCGAGCCCGCCTCCACGGCCGGCAGGTCCTTGGCCCGGCCGTCGGAGTCCGTGGCGGAGGTGCCGAGCACCTGCCAGCCACCCTCGGTGTGCAGTGCGAGCTCGACCGGGACGCCCTCGGCCGGGCGGCCGAGGCTGGTGTCGAGCACGTGCGTGGAGATGCCAGTCATGGGTTGAATGACCTTACTGATGGCAGGAGTTGACCGGTCGACAGCGGATCAGGCCGGGTCGAACAGCCGGTTGACACGGATTTCGTTGATCTTGCGCAGCTCGCCCCGGACGATCTCCGCCTCGGTGGCGGCGTCGTGCGGGAAGCGCTCGCGCAGCGCGGCGAGCATGGTGCCGGCGGTGCGGCCGGTGGCGCAGATCAGGAACACGTGGCCGAACTTCGCCTCGTAGGCGGCGTTCGCCTCGTGCAGCTCGTCCAGGAGCGCGGAGTCGACTCCCTGGATGCCGGCCTGCTCGCGCTCGGAGGTGGCATCGCCCGTCTTGGGCTTGCCGATCCGGGCGTGGCCGGCCATCGCGTCGGCGAGGTCCTGGACCGTCAGCTTCGCCATCGCCGCCTCGTTGGCGGCCAACAGCTCGGCCCGGTCGGACCAGGGCCGGGTCTCCGCGACGGCGGCGGCCCAGCTGGGGCTGGAGCAGATCTCCAGCAGTGTCTCCGTCAGCTCGGCGGCGGGGATCGCCGAGAGAGCGTCAGGAGTGGTGGGAAGGTTGGTCACGGGTGGACCTCCTGAAGAGTGGTGCCACCCGCAAAAGCTAGATCCGCCACCACCGGCCGTCAACACTTTGTTGAACTGTTGGTGGTTACGTTTTGAGACCAGGCCCCTGACCGGCCGTTTTGGTGTGCGATTCGCCAATCGTGCCCGACGGTGGGGGTCGGACAGACTGGGGCACATCGCTCGGCCGCACCGGTGAACGGTGCGGGCCCGGCCGGGTCAGCCGGTCTTCGTGCCGTCCTGCCGGTTGAGGTAGTTGTACACCGTGAACCGGCTGACGCCGAGCGCCGAGGCCACCGTCTCCACCCCGTGGCGGACGGTGAACGCGCCGCGCTCCTCCAGGAGGGCGACCACGCGCTGCTTCTCCCAGCGGTCCAGCTCGGCCAGCGGACGGCCGTCGAACTGACGGGCCATCTCGGCCAGCAGCCGGTCCAGGGCACTGCTCAGGTGCGGGAGCCGGACGGCGACCGCCGCCTGGCCGTCCCACTCCAGCAGCACGTCGTCGGCTCGGGCCTCGTCGATCGAGACCTGGGTCGCGCCGACGGCCTCCAGCAGCGGCTTTATCGCTGCGGCGAGCGGGTGTTCCAGGGCGTCGCTCACGGGTTACCCACTCCTTCCGGGGTGTTGTCGTCCGTCTTGTCCTGGTCGAGCAGGGTCACCTGCAGGGAGATCTGGGTCGCACCTGCGGCCAGGCTCTCCCGCAGCAGCCTGGTCACCGCGGCGAGCACCTGCTCGCCCAGGCCCTCGGCCTCGGTCCCGAACGGCCCGACCGCGACGGTCAGGCCGGCCTCGTCGACCGCCTGCCGGGCGGCCACCGCGTGGTCCGGGAACGTGTCCAGCTCGAACGGCTCTGTCGTGAACTCCACCTTCAATCGCACCTGCTCACTGTAGCGATCAGGGGTTGCGGGGGAAGGGGTCGGTCTTCAACAAATTGTTGCGGCGGTCTTGACGGTCCCTCGGATCGCGAGGCATGCTTCCACCAAGCAGAATCCCTCTTCCGGATTGTGGAAGTTGGATGGTTCGGAAGAGAGTGAAAGGTGATTGACGTGACTGCCGCTTCCCAGCACGCGTTCCTGAACGGACGCGTCACGGTCAACCTGTCGATCCTGTTCGGCGAGCTCCCGCTCCTGGAGCGCCCCGCCGCCGCCGCGGCCGCCGGCTTCACCGCCGCCGAGCTGTGGTGGCCGTTCGGCGAGGACCACGCCCCGTCGGACGCCGAGCAGGACGCGCTCCGCAAGGCCTTCACCGACGCGGGCGTCCGGCTCACCGGCCTCAACTTCCTGGACGACCTGACCAAGGGCGCCCGGGGCACCCTCTCCGTACCGGCCGAGAGCGAGCGGTTCCGGGAGAACATCCCGGTGGCCGTCGCGCTCGCCGAGTCGCTCGGCACCGGGGCGCTCAACGCGCTCTACGGCAACCGGGTGGAGGGCGTCCCCGCCGCCGAGCAGGACGAGCTCGCGCTGGAGAACCTCGTCCTCGCCGCGCAGGCCGCCCACGCGATCGGCGCCGTGCTGCTGATCGAGACCCTCAACAAGGCCGAGTCCCCGGACTACGCGCTGGTCACCGCCGAGGCCGCGATCGCGGTCGTCGACCGGGTGAACGCGGCCACCGGCCTGGGCAACGCCAAGTTCCTCTGCGACCTCTACCACCTGGCCCGCAACGGTGAGGACCTGGCGGCCGTGATCGCCACCCACGCCGACAAGATCGGCCACGTGCAGATCGCCGACACCCCGGCCCGCAACGAGCCCGGCACCGGCGAGCTGGACTTCGAGGACCTCTTCGCCCGCCTCGCCGCCGCCGGCTACACCGGCCGGGTCGGCCTCGAGTACCGCCCGGCGAACGGCGTCAGCGCCGACAGCTTCGAGTGGCTCCCGCGCGAGTACCGCGCCTAGTTCCTCGAGCCACCCCCACCCCTCCCAGTACGAAGGAACGCGACGCATGAGCGCCTCCCGCAAGATCGCCTTCATCGGCCTCGGCATCATGGGCAGCCCGATGGCCGCCAACCTGGTGAAGGCCGGCCACACCGTCACCGGTTTCAACCTCCAGCAGCCCGCGATCGACGCCCTGGTGGCGGCCGGTGGCAAGGGCGCGACCTCGATCGCCGACGCGGTGAAGGACGCCGAGATCGTGATCACCATGGTCCCGGCCGACCCGCAGGTCGAGCAGGTCGTCCTCGGTGCGGACGGCGTGCTGGCGAACGTGGCCGAGGGCACCCTGGTCATCGACATGTCCAGCATCACCCCGCAGACCTCGATCAAGGTCGAGGCCGCCGCCAAGCCCAAGGGCATCCGCACCCTGGACGCCCCGGTCTCCGGTGGCGAGGCCGGTGCGATCGAGGCCGTGCTCTCCATCATGGTCGGTGGCGACGCGGCCGACTTCGCCGAGGCGAAGCCGATCCTGGACGCGCTCGGCACCACGGTCATCCACGTCGGCCCGGCCGGTGCCGGCCAGACCGTGAAGGCCGCCAACCAGCTGATCGTGGCCGTCAACATCCAGGTGCTGGCCGAGGCCGTGGTCTTCCTGGAGAACGCGGGCGTCGACCTCCCCGCCGCGCTCGACGTGCTCGGTGGCGGTCTGGCCGGTTCGACCGTGCTGAACCGCAAGAAGGCCAACATGATCGACCGTCAGTTCGCGCCGGGCTTCCGGATCGACCTGCACCACAAGGACATGGGCATCGTCACCGACGCCGCCCGTGCCGTCGGTGCGGCCCTCCCGGTCGGCGCGGTGGTGGCCCAGTTGGTCGCCTCCGCCCGCGCCAACGGTGACGGTTCGCTGGACCACTCGGCCCTGCTCCGGGGCGTCGAGCGCCTCTCGGGCCGCGAGGTCAAGTAACAGGCTCCTCCTGGTGGCGTGTACCTGTCCGGTCGTGCCCGCGCCACCAGGAGGTCAAGTCCGGTCGGCAGGAGGGCCGGGGCTCATACCGCCCCCTGTCGACCGTCCCAAACCGGTGACCCACGCAACTACCCTCCCGGGTGCACTTCGGTCGTGCTCGCGCGGGTCACCCGGCCCCCTCCCTCGCCGAGGGGAGCCTCTCGTACGTCGGAAGCGGGACGAGAGGAACGGCGGGGAGGGGGCGCACCCCCCTTTGCTTATCTGCGCACGGTGCACCACCAGGGGCTCGGGGAACGGCGACGCCGACCTCGGACCAGGTGATCCGTCCGTGAATGGTCAGGCACTTTCGCAGTGACCCGAACGCCAGATCTCCTCGCCCACGCGGCGGAGCCGCACATCAGCAGAGCCCCGAGCCCCTGACCGTAGATGCCCGGGCGCCTGCCAAAAGTGCAGCCCCGAGCCCCTGGACAGTGCAACCAGGCGCCCTGCGAAAAGCTGAAGCACCACACGGAAAGAGGCCACCTCATGGGTCACGTCGTTGTCGCCCCCGACAAGTTCAAGGGGACGCTGGAGGGTGCCGAGGTCGCCGCCCGGATCGCGGCCGGCATCCGCCGGGTCGCCCCGGGCGTCGAGATCCGTGAGCTCCCGGTCGCCGACGGCGGCGAGGGCACCTTGGCCGCCGCGCTGGCCGCAGGCTTCAAGCGGGTCGCCGTGAAGGTGGCCGGTCCGACCGGCCTGCCGGTGGACGCCGCGATCGCGTTGCGCGGCGACACCGCCGTGGTCGAGCTGGCGCAGTCCTCCGGACTGGCCAGGCTCCCCGGCGGCCGGACGGCCCCGCTCGCGGCCGGCTCCTACGGCGTCGGCCAGCTGATCGGACGCGCCGTCGGCCTCGGTGCCAAGCGGATTGTGCTCGGTCTGGGCGGCAGCGCCTGCACCGACGGCGGTGCGGGCATGGTGCAGGCGCTCGGTGTCGGCCTGTACGACGGCGACGGCAGCGAGCTGGCGCCCGGTGGCGCCGCGCTGCGCAAGCTGGCCGGGATCGACCTCGGGTCGCTCGCCGACAGCCTGACCGGGGTCGAGGTGGTGGTGGCGTGCGACGTGGACAACCCGTTGCTCGGCACCCGTGGTGCGACCGCCGTCTACGGCCCGCAGAAGGGTGCGGACGGCGACGACCTGCTGATTCTCGAAGAGGGCCTGACCCGTTGGGCGGACGTGGTCCGCGACAGCACGGGCCGGGACTTCCGGAACGCCCCCGGCGCCGGGGCCGCAGGCGGGGTCGGCTTCGCCGCCCTCGCGCTGCTGGGCGCCACCATGCGGCCCGGCATCGAGCTCCTGCTCGAACTGCTGGGCTTCGACGAGGCCGTGCGTGGGGCACGCCTCGTCGTTACCGGCGAGGGTTGCCTGGACGCGCAGACGCTCCACGGCAAGGCCCCCGCCGGCGTCGCTGCGGCGGCCACCCGGGCGGGGGTTCGGGTGGCCGCCGTCGCCGGACGGCTGGAACTCTCGGAGGACCAGTGGCGGGCGGCGGGCTTCGTGGCGGCGTACGCGCTGACCGACCTGGCCGAGCAGCCGGGCGACAGCATGACCAAGGCGGGCGAGCTGGCCGAGGTGGCCGGCGAGCGGCTCGCGGCCGACCTGCTGCGGTCCTGACTCATCGTACTTTCCTACATTGACGTTTTGTTGAAGGCGGGCCTAGGCTCCGAGCAATCGCAGCTGACGATTCGGTGAACGGGCCCCAACTGCCCAGCGCGCCTTCGGCCTACCCCACTCGTACTCTCGGTTCGGAGGTCCCAGATGCCCCTCAGTGCGACGCCCGCGACCACGGCGGTGATCCGTTCCCGCCGGGTGGTCCTGCCGGACGGCGAGCGTCCCGCTGACGTGCTGATCCGGGACGGCAGGATCGAGCAGATCGCCGAGCACGGCGCTCTGCTGGTGGGGGACCGGCAGCTGACCGACCTCGGTGACACCGCGCTGCTGCCCGGTCTGGTCGACACCCACGTGCACGTCAACGAGCCCGGCCGGACCGAGTGGGAGGGCTTCGCCACCGCCACCCGGGCGGCCGCCGCCGGCGGGGTCACCACCGTCATCGACATGCCGCTGAACTCCGTCCCGCCCACCACCACGGTGGACGGCCTGACCGCCAAGCGGAAGGTCGCCGAGGGTCAGGCCTGGGTCGACCTCGGGTTCTGGGGCGGGGCGATCCCCGGCAACGTCGCGGACCTCGAACCGCTGCACCGGGAGGGCGTGTTCGGCTTCAAGAGCTTCCTCGCCCCGTCCGGGGTGGACGAGTTCCCGCACGTCGAGCAGGCCGACCTGGAGCTGGCGCTGGCCGAGCAGGCCAGGATCGGCGCGCTGGCGATCATCCACGCCGAGGACCCGGCCGTCCTGGCGGCCGCCCCGCAGCAACCCGGCGTGCACTACCGCGACTTCCTGGCCTCCCGCCCCGACGACGCCGAGGCGGCGGCGGTGGCCCGGCTGCTGGACACCGCCCGCCGGACCGGCGCCCGGGTGCACATCCTGCACGTCTCCTCGGCCGCCGTGCTGCCGCTGCTCCGGCAGGCCCGCGCGGACGGCGTCCGGGTGACCGCCGAGACCTGCCCGCACTACCTCACGCTGGCGGCGGAGGAGGTGCCGGACGGCGACACCGCGTTCAAGTGCTGCCCGCCGATCCGGGACGAGTCCAACCGGGACCAGCTCTGGGCGGCGCTCGCCGCCGGTGAGTTCGTCGCGGTGGTCTCCGACCACTCGCCCTCCACCCCGGACCTGAAGCTGCTGCAGAAGTACGGCGGCAGCGGCGACTTCGCCGCCGCCTGGGGCGGGATCGCCTCGCTCCAGATCGGTCTGCCGGCCATCTGGACCGAGGCCCGCAGGCGCGGCCACTCGCTGGGCGACGTGGTGCGCTGGATGAGCAGCGGCCCGGCCTCGCTGGTCGGCCTGACCGGCACCAAGGGTGCCATCGCGGTCGGCTGCGACGCCGACCTGGTGGCCTTCGACCCGGACGCCGACTTCGCCGTGCACGCGGAGGACCTGCACCACCGCAACCCCGTCACGCCGTACGCGGGGAAGACCCTCACCGGCTCCGTCCGGACCACCTGGCTGCGCGGCCGGGTGGTGGACGTCGACGCCGAGCCGTTCGGCCGTCAGATCACTCGAAACTGAGGAGACTCAATTGAGTACCGTTAAGACCCCGAGCGCTCCGTTCACCGAGCTGGTCGACCTGGCCTCCCGCCTGCTGGGCGCCGGTGTGGTCGCCACCAACGAGGACACCTTCGCCGACGCGGAGAACCTGCTGGTCGCCAAGCCCGCCGAGTTCCGCCCGCACACCTTCGGCCACAAGGGCCAGATCATGGACGGCTGGGAGTCCAAGCGCCGCCGTGGCGTCTCGGCCGAGCAGCCGCACCCGACCGACGACGACCACGACTGGGCGATCGTCCGGCTCGGCGTGGCCGGCGTGATCCGGGGCGTGGTGGTGGACACCGCGTACTTCACCGGCAACTACCCGGAGACCGGCTCGGTCCAGGGCGCCTCGGTCCCCGGCCACCCGTCGCCGGAGGAGCTGGACGCGGCGGAGTGGGTCGACCTGGTGCCGCGGACCGCCCTCCAGGGCAACACCGCGCACGAGTTCGAGGTCACCGACCCGACCCGGTACACCCACGTCCGGCTGAACATCTGGCCCGACGGCGGCGTGGCCCGGCTGCGGGTGCACGGCGAGGTGCTGCCCGATCCGCGCGAGCTGGACGGCCTCTCCTTCGACCTGGCCGCCCAGGAGTTCGGCGGCGTGGCCGAGGCCGCCTCGGACCGTTACTTCTCCTCCCCGCACAACCTGAACTCTCCGGGCCGCGCCTCCGTCATGGGCGACGGCTGGGAGACCCGGCGTCGGCGCGACAAGGCCAACGACTGGGTACAGATCGCCCTGGCCGGGGGTGGCGAGGTCCTGGCCGCCGAGGTGGACACGTCCTACTTCGTCGCCAACGCCCCTGGCTGGGCCGACCTGGTCGGCTATGACGCGACCGACGGTGGCAGCCCCGGCGAGGACGCCGACGGCTGGTTCGAGCTGCTGCCCCGGACCCGGCTCCAGCCGGACACCCGGCACCGCTTCCGGCTCGCCGCCGGACGGACCGTCACCCACGTACGGATCAACGTCTACCCGGACGGCGGCCTGGCCCGCCTGCGGCTGACCGGCAAGCTGACCGAGGCCGGCCGGGCCGCCCTCGCGCTGCGCTGGTTCAACGCCGTCCCGGCCACCGAGGCGGCCACCGCGCTGACCGAGGCCGGCCTCACCCCGGCGGAGGCCACCGAGCTGACCGCCGCCCGCCCGCTCGCGGACGCCGCCGCGACCACCGCCGCGGTCGCTGCCCTGCAGCCGACCGACGGCCCCGACGGCGAGCAGTCGTCCCGCCGCCGCTCGGCCATCTGGCGCCTGCTCGGCGTCTGACACCCTCCGCCCCGCGTACTACTGAAGGACCGTCATGTCGCAGATCCTGACCACCGAGTCCGGCGCCCCGATCGCCGACAACCAGAACTCCGCCTCGGCCGGCGAGTACGGCCCGCTGCTGATCCAGGACCAGCAGCTGCTGGAGAAGCTGGCCCGCTTCAACCGTGAGCGCATCCCGGAGCGCGTCGTGCACGCCCGCGGCTCCGGCGCCTACGGCTACTTCGAGGTCACCGACGAGGTCTCGCAGTACACCCACGCGGACTTCCTCGCCGAGGTCGGCAAGCGCACCGAGGTCTTCCTGCGGTTCTCCACGGTGGCGGGCAACCTCGGCTCCAGCGACGCGGTCCGCGACCCGCGCGGCTTCGCGCTGAAGTTCTACACCGCGCAGGGCAACTACGACCTGGTCGGCAACAACACCCCGGTGTTCTTCATCAAGGACCCGATCAAGTTCCCCGACTTCATCCACTCGCAGAAGCGCGACCCGTTCACCGGTGTCCAGGAAGCCGACAACGTCTGGGACTTCTGGGCCCACTCGCCGGCCTCCACCCACCAGATCACCTGGCTGTTCGGCGACCGCGGCATCCCGGCCTCGTACCGCCACATGAACGGCTACGGCTCGCACACCTACCAGTGGGTCAACGCCCAGGGCGAGGCGTTCTGGGTCAAGTACCACTTCAAGACCAACCAGGGCATCCGCTCGCTGGACGGCGGCCAGTCGGCCGAGGTGCTCGGCGCCGACGCCGACAGCCACCAGCGTGACCTGCACCAGGCGATCGAGCGGGGCGTGTTCCCGTCCTGGACCCTGTACGTGCAGCTGATGCCGGTCGCCGAGGCGGCGGACTACCGCTTCAACCCGTTCGACCTGACCAAGGTCTGGCCGCACGCCGACTACCCGCTGGTCAAGGTCGGCCGCCTGGTGCTGAACAAGAACCCGGAGAACGTCTTCGCGGACGTGGAGCAGTCGGCCTTCTCGCCGAACAACTTCGTCCCCGGCATCGGCCCCTCCCCGGACAAGATGCTCCAGGGCCGGCTGTTCGCCTACGCCGACGCCCAGCGCTACCGCCTCGGGGTCAACCACACCCTGCTCGCGGTGAACGCCCCGAAGGCCACCGTGGCCGCCAACTACGGCCGGGACGGCCTGTCGGCGGTCAACGCGGCCGGCCGTGGCAAGAACTACGAGCCCAACTCGTACGACGGCCCGGCGCAGACCGACCGCCCGCTGGCCGCCCCGGTCCGGCTGGACGGCCACACCGGGACGTACACCACCCCGGCGCACACCAAGGACGACGACTTCTTCCAGGCCGGTGAGCTCTACCGTCTGATGTCGGACGGCGAGAAGTCCCGTCTGATCGACAACATCGCGGGCTTCCTGGCCCAGGTCAGCCGCGACGACATCGTCGAGAAGAACCTCGCCCACTTCCACGCGGCCGACGAGGAGTACGGCGCCCGCCTGGCCGCCGCCGTCGCCAAGCTCCGCGCGGGCAACGACAACTGACCAGCAGTTCGACCAACCCTCACCGTCCGGCCGGGCCTCCACCCGGCCGGACGGCCGACGGGCCTCTCCCCCCAGGGCAGTGGGGGAGGGGCCCGTTCCGGCGTTCGGCGGCGGCCGGCTGCCGACTCGGGCCGGTGGAGCGGCGTCCGGGTGGCTACGCTGGACTGATTGGCAGGGACGGGGAAGGGGACGCCATGTCGGTACGGGGACAGGGGGCTTCGGTCTCGGCCGGGCCGTTCGGGGTGATGCGGCGGGCGCTGCGGGTGCTGGAGACGGTGGACCGCCACCCGGGCGGGGTGCCGGAGCCGGTGCTGGCCCGCGAGTTGGGGCTGCCCCGGGTGGTGGTCCGGGAGCTGGCCGAGTCGCTGGAGCAGGAGGGGTACCTCGCGCTGGAGGACGGCCTCTGGGTGCTGGGCGGCGCGTTCGCGGTGCTCGGGCAGCAGAGCCGGGAGCAGCTGGTCCGGGCCCGGATGGAGCACCGGCTGGCCGAGCTGCGGGACGAGCTGGGCGCGGCGGTGTACTTCAGCCGGTACCACGACGGGGAGTTGACGGTCGAGGCGGTCTCGGCGGCGGAGCACGCCCCGGCGGTCCGCGAGTGGGTCGACTTCCGGGCCACCGCGCACGCCAGCGCGATCGGCAAGTGCCTGCTCAGCCAGCTCGACCACGACGGCCGCCGGGACCACCTCTCCCGGCACCCGGTGGCCCGGCTGACCGCCCGCACCATCACCGACCAGCAGCAGCTGATGCACCGGCTGGAGTGCCAGCCCGCGACGGTGCCGGTGCTGGACATCCAGGAGTACGCGCTCGGCACGGTCTGCGCGGCCGTCCCGGTGACGGCCGGCAGCACGGTGGGCTGCTTGGCCACCTCGCTGCCGGTCGGTCAGGTGCACCGGCTGCGGGCGGCGGCCGAGCTGCTGGCCGAGCGGGCGGCGCCGCTGATGCTGGCGATGGCGGTCTGAGCTCCGGCGCGCTCTATTAGACACGATGTCGATAAGAACGGTCGAACCTCTTGTGGGCGCTCGTACCCGCGAGTAGGTTGCCTGGAGTCGAGCCGCCCACCCCTCGGCCAGGAGGTCCGCCATGCCGCCCCGCCCCGTTGTGCCCCCCGCCGTCCACGACAGCCTGGTGCTGGAGCCCCGCGACGTCCGCTTCGACTGGTCGCGGCTGCCGCTGCACTGGATCCCGGACGAGCCGATGGCCACCCACACGGTCAACGTCCTGCACCTGCTGCTGCCCGAGGGCGAGCGCTGGTTCGTCGAGGTCTTCAAGGACGCGCTGCCGCTGATCACCGACGACCAGCTCCGCGAGGAGGTGCTCGGCTTCATCGGCCAGGAGGCGATCCACGCCGAGGCGCACCAGGAGGTGCTGGACCACCTGCTCGGCCAGGGCCTCGACCCCCGCCCGTACGTCCGGCAGGTCACCTGGCTGTTCCGCCGGGTGCTCGGCAAGCGGTCGGGTCTGACGCCCGCCCAGCAGCGGGAGAACCTGATCGAGCGGGTCGCCTTCGTGGCGGCGATCGAGCACTTCACCGCCTTCCTCGGCAACTGGGCGCTCAACTCGCCCGGCCTGGACCGGGCCGAGGCCGACCCGACCATGCTCGACCTGCTGCGCTGGCACGGTGCGGAGGAGGTCGAGCACCGCAGCGTCGCCTTCGACCTGATGGTCCATCTGGACCCGGGCTACCTGCGGCGGCTGCGCGGCATGCTGGTCTCCGGGCCCACCCTGATCCACCTCTGGATCCGTGGCGTCCGCTTCCTGCTGGCCGCCGACCCCAGCCTGGACGGCTCGGTGAAGCCCACCTGGCGCGAGGCCCAGCGGATCGCCCGCCGGGGCCTGCTCCCCGAACCCTCCCGGATGGCCCGCTCGGCGCTCCGCTACTTCCGCCCGGGCTACCACCCCACCCAGGAGGGCTCCTCCAGCCAGGCCCTCAGCTACCTGGCCGGCTCCCCGGCCGCCCGGGCTGCAGCATCTCGCTGAACGGCAACCACTTACGGACCCAGGGGCTCGGGGAACTGCGAGGAGATCTGGCGCCGGGGTCACTGCGAAAGTGCCTGACCCTGTACATACGTTGAACGCTCCTGAGGTGGGCGTCGCCGTTCCCCGAGCCCCTGTCTTCCGCACGTCACTTTTGGAGCTGCCCGGATGGACCTCGAAGCGTTGCCGCCGGATCTGTACGGCCGCCCCAAGCCGGACGGCTTCCTGCGGCGGATGACCGCCTTCGCCGAATGGTACGACCCGAAGATGGGGCGGCCCGGGCTGCGGCGGAGCCCGCGCCGGCCGAGCCCGCGGCCGACGCCGCCGCTGCAGCTGGTGGTCACCGTGCACCGCCCGGTGGCCGAGGGCGTGGTGGAGCTGCGGCTCGGCGACCCCGGGGGAAGCCCGCTGCCGGTCTGGCAGCCGGGGGCGCGGATCGAGCTGACGCTGCCGTCCGGCCTGGTGCGGCACTACTCGCTGTGCGGCGACCCCGCCGACCGGGGCAGCTACCGGATCGCGGTCCGGCTGCTGCCGGAGGGTGGCGGCGGTTCGGTCGAGATCCACCAGCGGCTGCACCCAGGGGTCCGGCTGACCGCCCGCCGGCCCCGGAACGGCTTCGCGTTCTGCGCCGAGCCGGCCGTGCTGCTGCTGGCCGGCGGGATCGGCGTCACCCCGCTGCTGCCGATGGCCCGGCAGGCCCAACACCTGGGCCTGAACTGGCGGTTGGTGCACGTCGGACGCAGCGCCGAGTCGATGCCCTTCACCGAGGAGCTGCGGGCGCTGGACCCGTCCCGGGTCGAGTTCCGGACCGAACTCACCCCGGCCGCGGAGCTGTTGGCCCGCGCCCCGCGCGGTGCGGCGGTGTACTGCTGCGGCCCGGCCCCGATGCTGGCGGCCGTCCAGCAGGCGTACGACCCGGCCGTGGCCCGGGCGCTGCACTTCGAGCGGTTCGGTGCCGCGCCGATCCTGGACGGGGAGCAGTTCACCGTCCGACTCGGTTCCGACGGGCCGCAGTTGACCGTACCGGCGGACCGGTCCGCGCTGGACGTGCTGCGCGAGGTCCGCCCCGAGCTGCCGTACTCCTGCCACCAGGGCTTCTGCGGCACCTGCAAGGTGCGGCTCACCGGCGGGACGCCCGCCCACCGCGACCGCCGGCTCACCGAGGAGGACCGGGCCGCCGGGGCGTTCCTGCCCTGCGTCTCCCGGGCCGCCGAGGGCGAGACCCTGGTACTGGAGGTCTGACCCATGACGTTCCCCTTCACCGAGCACGACCTGACCCGGTTCCGGGAGACCCAGCAGCTCGCGTACCACTGCGCCGAGCAGGTGGCGGCCTGGATCGAGCCCGGGGTGACGGAGCGCCAGGCCACCGGCAAGCTGCGCAAGTGCCTGGTCGCGGCCGGGGTGCAGGACTTCTTCCACGTGCCGTTCGCCTGGTTCGGCGACCGGACGGCGTTCCGGCACTTCCACACCCCGCTGCAGTTCTTCGCGGGCAGCCGGCGGCTGGAGGAGGGGATGCCGTACGTGCTGGACTGCGCCCCCGTGGTGGACGGCTACACCGCCGACATCGGCTACGGTGGCAAGGTCGGCGAGAACCCGATCTGGGACAAGCTGGCCGGCGACCTCAAGGTCTACCGGGAGCTGATCCTGCGCGAGGTGCGGGCCCGGAAGCCGCTGGACGAGATCTACACCGCCGTGGACGCCCAGATCGCCGCGCACGGCTACGACAACCGGCACCGGGTCTACCCCGGCCGGGTGATCGGCCATCAGGTGACCCGGATGACCGCCCGCGGCCCGGCCGGGGTGAACCTGTTCGGCTTCGGGGTGCGGACCATCCAGACACTCGGCCGGGAGCTGATCAGCGAGCGGCTGCACGGCCGGTCGCCGCTCTGGGCCGACGGCCGGTCCTCCCGGCACGCGCCGACGCCGGGGATCTGGGCGGTCGAGCCGCACATCGGCTTCCGCGAGGTCGGCATCAAGTTCGAGGAACTGCTGGTCGTGACGGACGACGACGCCTACTGGCTCGACGACGACCTGCCGCACGTCCGACGCTGGACCACCACCGAGGGAGCTGCCCGATGATCAGCCGCCGCACCGTCGACTCCGGCGGCCTGCCGCTCGCCGTCTTCGAGCAGGGCGACCCCGCCCATCCCACCGTGATCCTGGTGCACGGGTACCCCGACACCCACGTGGTCTGGGACGACGTCGCCGCGGACCTGGCCGTCGACCACCACGTGGTCCGCTACGACGTGCGCGGCGCGGGGGAGTCCGGCGTCCCGGCGAACCGGGACGGCTACCGGCTGCCGCTGCTCGGCGCCGACCTGTTCGCGGTCGCCGACGCGGTCAGCCCCGACGCGCCGGTGCACGTGGTCGCGCACGACTGGGGCTCGGTGCAGTCCTGGGAGGCCGTCACCGAGCCGGGCGCCGAGCAGCGGCTCGCCTCGTACACCACGATGTCCGGCCCCTGCCTGGACCACCTGGGCTTCTGGATGCGCAAGCGGTTCCGCCGTCCGACGCCCCGTCACCTGCGGCAGCTGCTGGTGCAGGGCGCGCACTCCTGGTACATCACCGCCTTCCACCTGCCGCTGCTGGCGCCCGCCACCTGGAAGCTCTGGCTGGCCAAGTCCTGGCCCCGGGTGCTGCACGACCTGGAGGCGGTCAACCCCCGCCCCGGGCACCCGCAGGCCACCCTGAAGCAGGACGCCGTGCGTGGGATCGAGCTGTACCGGGCCAACATGCGGCCGGTGATCCGCAACCCGCGCGAGCGCTACACCGAGGTCCCCGTCCAGCTGCTCACGCTGAGCCGGGACCACTACGTCAACGAGTTCCTCTCCGAGGGCCTGGAGCACTGGGTGCCCCGGCTGACCCGGCGGACCGTCAACGGCACCCACTGGTCCGCCCTGCTGGAGCACGGCCCGGTGGTGGCGGAGCACGTCCGCAGCTTCACCGCCGCCGTCTCGGCGGGCGCCGAGCCCGAGGCGACCGGCGAGCTGGTGGTCATCACCGGCGCGGGCAGCGGGATCGGCCGGGCCACCGCACTGGCCTTCGCCGCCGAGGGGGCCCGGGTGGTGGTCTGCGACCTGGACCTGGAATCCGCCGTCCGCACCGCCGAGCTGTGCACCCTGAGCGGCGGCACCGGCCACGCGTACCAGCTGGACGTCAGCGACGGCGCGGCCTTCGACGCCTTCGCCCAGCAGATCGCCGCCGAGCACGGCGTCCCCGACGTGCTGGTCAACAACGCCGGCATCGGCCACTCCGGCACCTTCCTGCAGACCACCGAGAAGGAGTGGCAGCGGGTCCTGGACGTCAACCTCTGGGGCGTCATCCACGGCTGCCGGGCCTTCGGCACCCTGATGGCCGAGCGCGGCCACGGCGGACACATCGTCAACCTCGCCTCGGCCGCCGCCTACCTGCCCTCCAAGGCACTGGCCGCGTACGCCACCAGCAAGGCCGCCGTCCGGATGCTCTCCGACTGCCTGCGCGCCGAGCTGGCCTCCTCGGGCATCGGCGTCTCGGCGATCTGCCCCGGCCTGGTCAACACCAACATCACCCGCACCTCCACCTTCTCGGCCACCACGGCCGACGAGCAGGCCGCCAAGCAGGCCAGGGCCTCGAAGCTGTACGCCCGGCGGAACTTCCCGCCGGAGAAGGTCGCCACCGAGATCCTGAAGGCCGTCCGCACCGGCAAGGCCGTGGTCCCGGTGACGGCGGAGGCCAAGGGCGCCTACTTCCTGAGCCGGTTCGCCCCCGGCCTGCTCCGCCTGGCCGCCCGGCTGAACGTCACCTGAGGGCGTGTCAGAACGCTCCCGGGGACGGGGCGTTTGGTACTCCTGGTCAGGTACCGAACGCCCCACCCCGAGGAGTCGTCAGATGGCCACCGGCACCGTGCAGACCTTCCACGCCGACCACGGCTACGGGACGATCGTCCCCGACGGGGGCGGGCCCGAACTGACCTTCTACTACGACTCGATCCTGGTCGAGGGCGCCGACCGGGCGCTGCCCGACGGGCAGAAGGTCTCGTACGAGGAGACCGTGCAGGAGGACCGTCCGGTCGCGGAGCAGGTCCGCCCGCTAGGGTGACCCGGCATGGGGATATCCACGGCAGTCTGGTCCTTCGCCCTGGTGGTCGGCCTGCTCACACTGACGCCCGGCCTGGACACCGCGCTGATCCTGCGGACCGCCGCGCTCGGTGAGCGGGCCCGGGCCTGGGGCGTGGTGCTCGGCATCGGCACCGGCACGATGGTCTGGGGCACCCTCAGCTCACTCGGCGTCAGCGCCCTGCTCACCGCCTCCCACCTGGCGTACGAGACGCTGCGCTGGGCCGGGGTGGCGTACCTGCTCTGGATGGGCCTCCAGCTGCTGCGCGGCAGCGGACCGGCCGGTCCCGAACCGGAGGCCGGCAGCGGTGGCTTCCTGGCCGGCTGGCGCCGGGGCGCGCTCACCAACCTGCTCAACCCGAAGGTCGGTGTCTTCTACGTCGCCGTCCTGCCGCAGTTCATCCCGGCCGGGGCGCCGCACCTGCCGATGGGGATCCTGCTGACCTCGATCCATGTCGCGGAGGGACTGCTCTGGTCCGCCGTGCTGGTCGCGTTCGCCCGCGCGGTACGGGGCTGGCTGCGGCGGCCGGCCGCCCGCAAGGTGCTGGACCGGCTGACCGGGCTGGTGGTGGTCGGCTTCGGCCTGCGGCTGGCCGCCACCGACTGAACGCGACGTCGTGATTCCGCCGGTGCCCGTGGGCCGGCGGCGGCAGGCTGGCGGCCATGAAGCTGCTGATCAACCCCATCGACCCCGCCACCTGCGCCCGGCTGCGCGAGCTGGACGACGCGGGCCGCCCGCCGGTCGAGTCGGTCGACGTCACCGGCGGCGCCCCGCTGCGCTGCTGCCTCACCCGGGCCTGCCCCGGCGACCGGATCGCCCTGGTCTCGTACGCCCCGCTCACCCGCTGGGCCGCCGAGACCGGCGCCGACCCCGGCCCCTACGACGAGCGCGGCCCGGTCTTCCTCCACGCCACCCCCTGCCCCGGCCCCGCCGACGGCTGGCCCGCCACGATGCACACCGGCCCCCGGGTGCTGCGCGCCTACGACTCGGCCGGCCACATCCTCGGCGGCCGCCTGGTCCAGCCCACCGAGGCCGCCGCCGGGGCGGCCGAACTGCTCGCCGATCCCGAGGTGGCCGTGCTGCACGTCCGGGCCGTCGAGTTCGGCTGCTTCATGCACGAGGTCCGCCGGGGCTGAGTGGCCGTCAGTGGAGTTTCAGGTCTCGGTCGCCGCCCACCGTAGGTGCCAGGACCGCAGTCCGACGGACAGTCATTGGACTGTGAAGAATTCACTGCGCGGGTCACGTACGTCGCTGGCCGGCCACCCGGGCGCGGGCGCCGTCCGGCACCGGGCGGAGTTCGAGCGGCGGTGGGGGTTCCGGCTGCGGCGGAGTCGGCCGGGGACGAGTACCCACGAGTCGAGGGCTGTCAACCCAGCGTCCGATTCCTCCGACGCAGGACACCTGACCTCGAACGGGAGCCGCGCGAGCCTAGATTCAATACCCGGCGCCTCTCGGTAGGCTGCTCTTCCGTCCTTCTCCTCCCACCTCAGGGCATGCGATGAAGAATGCAGCCGCAACGCCGCCGGGCAGCTCTCCAGTGCGGGCGAGTGCCGAGTCCGGCCGACGGGAGGCCAGGAGGCGGGCCGGCTGGGGCCGCTTCTTCTACGGGTCGGCGGGCGCCGTCGCGCTGTGGCCGGCGCTGCTGGCACTCGCCGTGTGCCTGTACCGCGTCGCCACTCCGGAGATGGCACAGGACGAGCTGGCCACCTGGTCCGCCGCCTCGCGGACGGGCGCCCAGCTGATCGGCATGCTGCACAACGTGGACGCCGTCCACGGCACGTACTACCTCTTCCTCCACGAGTGGATGAGGGTCTTCGGGGACTCCCTGACGAGTCTGCGGATGCCCGGCGTGCTCGCGATGACCGGGGCTGCCGCGCTGACGGCCCTGGTCGGCCGCCGGCTGTTCGACGGCCGGACCGGACTGATCGCGGGCCTGGTCTTCGCCGCACTCCCGTCGGTCAGCCGATACGCCCAGGAAGTACGTTCCTATGCGCTGGTCACCTGTGCCGTGACCGCCGCCACCTGGCTGCTGCTGCGGGCGTTGGACCGTCCGGTCTGGTACCGGTGGCTGATCTACTCATGCCTCGTCACGGTCTCCGGCGCGCTGCACCTCGCGTCCCTGACCCTCCTGGGCGGGCACGGTGCTCTGGTGGTGCTTCGTTGGTGGCGAGGGCGGGACCGGCGGCCGCTGGTGTGGTTCGCGTCGGCGGCTCTCGTCGCGGTCCTGCCGCTGCTGCCACTGGTCTCCCTGGGGAAGCGCCAGGTGGGGCGACAGCTGGGCTGGACGGCCGCGCCCACGTTCCAGAGCACAGCTGAGCTCTGGCCCCAGCTGTTCCTCTCCGCCGCCGCGAGCATTGTGGTGCTGACGCTCGTAGTTCTTCCACTGGTGCTGCCCAGGACGCGGCGTGGCGCGGCGGAGACCTGGCTGCTGGCCGCTGTCCCTACAGTCGCGATCTGGGCGCTGTCCTGTGGCTCGACCTCCTACTGGCTGGCGCGCTACCTGCTGTTCACGGTGCCCGTCTGGGCCGTGCTGGCGGGTGCGGCCCTCGCCGCCATCCGTCCCCGCACGTTCTCAGTGATCCTGTACGCGGTCCTGGTCGTGCTCGCCCTGCCCGATCAGCGGGCACTGCGGGGATACACGTTCCACGACTGGTACACCTACCCGACGATGCCACCGTTCAACGGGTCGATCTCGACCGTCGACTACACCTCTGCCGCGAGGACGGTCGCCGCTGGCCACCAGCCAGGCGACGGCGTGGTCTACATCCGCGGCGCCGCCTACTTCTGGCGCGGCGTGGACGCCGGAATGCGCCACTCGATGCCCCGGTCGGTCCGGATGCGGGACATCTTCGTCGACAGGAGTGCCGTCGAGCGGAACGACCTCTGGGCGCAGGAGTGCGTCCCCGCGGCCAAGTGCGTCGGCGACGAGCGGCGGATCTGGGTCGTCACCATCGGCATCGAGCCCGGCAACCCGTACCCCAACCTCGGCGCCGAGCAGATCCAGGCACTGAACGCGAGCTACTCGGTCACGCGTACCACGACCACGGACGGCATCACCATCTCACTGCTGGAGCGCAGGTAGCGGCGGCGCCGTGCGGCGGGGTGGGCGGTGCTGAAAACCTCGATCTTCAGCACACCGCTATCGTGCCGGCTCCCAGCTGTCGGGGATTCAGCTGCCGTTGAGGGTGCGCAGGCCCTGGGCCAGGTCGTCGGCGTTCATGCAGGGGGTGATGGTGACCTCGGCGTTGAGTTCCCAGAGCGGTTCCAGGTAGGGGACCAGGGAGGACTCGGCGGGGAGGTCGGCGAAGAGGTAGGCGCAGCGGCGGCCGGCCGTGGGGGCGAAGTAGGCGGCCTCGGGCTTGAGGGTGGCCATCACGCCTTCGAGGGCCTTGGGCATGGTGCCGTCGGTGATCAGCCGGTTGGCGGTCGCGGTGTCGAACTCGACCTGGATGAGGGTGCGCATGGTCCTGGCACCTTTCGTCACCTGGAGGTGGTGACGGGTCGGCGGGTGACGTCGGCTCGTCCTTGCACACCAGCGTCTCGCGTGCCATCGGGCGGCGCCATCCGGGTGAGTCAGGCGGCGGTGGCCTCGGTCTTCTCGGCGGCGCGGGCCAGGTCGTGGTGGATCGGTCCGTCGCCGGCCGAGAGCGGGAGGCAGGAGCCGCCGCGGCGGTGCGCGACGATCTCGGCGGCGACCGAGACGGCGGTCTCCTCGGGGGTGCGGGCACCGAGGTCGAGGCCGATCGGGGAGCGAAGGCGGCCGATCTCGGCGTCGGTCAGGCCGACCTCGCGGAGCCGGGCGTTGCGGTCGCGGTGGGTCTTCCGGGAGCCCATCGCGCCGACGAAGGCGAGCGGCAGCCGCAGGGCGCGCTCCAGCAGCGGGATGTCGAACTTGGCGTCGTGGGTCAGCACGCAGAGCACGGTCCGGCCGTCGACGGCGGCGAGCTGCGACTCCAGGTAGCGGTGCGGCCAGTCGACCACCACCTCGTCCGCCTCGGGGAAGCGCCGGGCGGTGGCGAAGACCGGGCGGGCGTCGCAGACGGTGACCCGGTAGCCGAGGAACTTGCCGATCCGCACCACCGCCGCCGCGAAGTCGATCGCGCCGAAGACGATCATCCGGGGCGCGGGCACGTACGACTCGATGAAGAAGGTGACGGTGCCCTGGTCGGCGTCGTCGCAGGGGCGGCCGTCCAGGCCGAGCACCAGCTGTCCGGTGCGGCCCGCGTCCAGCATGGCCCGCGCCTCGGCGACGGCGGCCCGTTCCAGGGCGAAGGTCGTCGAGGGGGCCGGGGTGAGCGAGCCGTGGTGGGTGTCGGCGGTGACCGCGACGGTGGCGCCGAGCAGGGCGGCCGGTCCTGCCACGATCCGGGCCAGGGCGACCGGGGTGCCGGAGGCGATGTAGGTGATGCCCGCGTCGAGCGCGGGGTCGGCGCCGGGGACGACCGGCTGGACGAAGACGTCCAGGAGGCCGCCGCAGGTGAGGCCGACCGCGAAGGCGTCCTCGTCGCTGTAGCCGAAGCGTTCGAGCACCGGGGTGCCGGAGGCGATCGCCTCCCGGCAGAGCTCGTACACCGCGCCCTCGACGCAGCCGCCGGAGACCGAGCCGATCGCCTCGCCGGCCGCGTCCACCGCGAGCGCCGCCCCCGGGTCGCGCGGCGCGCTGCCGGAGACGCCGACCACGGTGGCCACGGCGAAGGAGCGCCCGGAGGAGTGCCAGGCCAGCAACTGCTCGGCGATGTCCTGCATTTCGGGGGCTCCCAACGGAAGAAGAGGGGGTGGAACGGGGCAGCCGCTGTGCGAGGGCTGACCCCCCGCACAGCGGCTCTGGTACTAGTGAACTCCCAGCCACGCCTTGATCGGGGTCAGGGCGAAGTAGATCAGGAAGACACCGGTGAGGATCCACATCAGCGGACCGGGCTCGCGCCACTTGCCGCGACCCGCCTTGATCACGCAGTAGGTGATCACACCGGCCGCGACACCCGCGGTGATGCTGTAGGTGAACGGCATCAGGACGCAGGTGAGGAAGGCCGGGATGGCCACCTCGCGGTCGGACCAGTCGATGTGCCGGGCCTGACTCATCATCATGGAGCCGATCACCACCAGGGCGGCCGAGGCCACCTGGACCGGCACCATGCCCGCGAGCGGGGTGAAGAACAGCATCAGGGTGAAGACACCACCGGTGACCACCGAGGCCAGGCCGGTCCTGGCACCCTCGCCGACGCCGGTCGCGGACTCGACGAAGACGGTCTGCCCGGAGGCACCCGCCACCCCGCCGATGGCGCCGCCGGCGCCGTCCACGAAGAGCGCCTTGCTCAGACCGGGCATCCGGCCCTGCTTGTCGGCCAGACCGGCCTCGGTGCCGACGCCGATGATGGTGGCCATCGCGTCGAAGAAGCCGGCCAGCACCAGGGTGAAGACGGCGACCGAGGCGGAGATGGCGCCCATGCCCTGGCTGCCGAAGGCACCGAACAGGTCGACGTGGCCGAACAGGCCGAAGTCGGGGGCGTCCACCGGGCTGCCGGGCCACTTGGGCACCTGCAGACCCCAGACCTTGTCGTCCAGGCCGGCCGCCGCGTTCACGATGAAGGCGATCGCGGTGCCGGTGGCGAGGCCGATCAGGATCGCGCCCCGGGTGTTGCGGACCAGCAGCACGAAGATGGTCAGCAGGGTGATCGAGAAGATCAGCACGGGCCAGCCGGACAGCTCACCGGTGGGGCCGAGCGAGAGCAGCGGGCCCTTGCCCTGGTAGACGAAGCCCGCCTTGGCCAGACCGATCAGGGCGATGAACAGGCCGATGCCTATGGTGATCGCGTGCTTGATCGGCAGCGGGATGCCGTTCATGATCTTCTCGCGCAGACCGGAGACCACCAGCAGCACGATGGCCAGACCGTAGATCACGCAGAGGCCGAACGCCTGTTCCCAGGTGGTGTGCGGGACGACGATCGCGGAGATCGCGCCGGAGACCGAGAGTCCGGCCGCCGCGGCCAGCGGGACGTTGCCGACCACGCCGAGCAGGATCGTCGTCACGGCGGCCGCGAGCGCGGTGGCCGTGGTGAGCTGCGCGTGGTCCAGGTGCACCCCGTTCTTGTCGGCGCCGCCGAGCAGGATCGGGTTGAGCAGCAGGATGTAGGCCATCGCCATGAAGGTGGTGAGGCCACCGCGGAGCTCGTTGCCGAAGGTGGAGCCGCGCGCCGAGATCTTGAAGTAGGCGTCCAGCGCGTTCTTCGGCGGGTTTGCCTCGGACGGCGTGAGGGAGTCGTCCGTGGCGGGTCTGTCGTCAGTGGTGCCGGGCTCCGTGGAGATCCGGGTCATGTCCACTCCCAAGGTTCAAAGGGGGTTGGGGTGGGCGAGCCGACCTGATTTGCCGGTTGGAGGAGGCACAGGGGGACTGTTCGACTCACGAGGTACGCACTCAAGCGGTGCGGGGGTGGTACGCACTGCTGCAGAACCCCGGCGTGGGAGAGGCGGCAGCGATGGTGCTTGATGATGCGTCAATGCGGTGTTCTCTTGTGGTGCGCCCCGGGGCGGCGGGGAAGACGGTCGCCGCCCCGGGGAGGTTTGGGGCTAGAGCGTCCCGGTGAGGTGCTCCGGCCGGACCGGGATCCGGGTCAGGGCGATCCCGGTGGCGGCCCTGATCGCGGCGACGATCGAGGGCGTGGCCGAGACGGTGGGGGCCTCGCCGACGCCGCGCAGTCCGTACGGGGCGTTCGGGTCGGGGAGTTCGAGGATCTCGACCGGAATCGGCGGGGTGTCCAGGATGGTGGGGATCAGGTAGTCGGTGAAGGAGGCGTTGCGCACCTTCCCGTCCTTGACCACGATCTCCTCCATCACGGCCAGGCCGAGCGCCTGGGTGCAGCCACCCTGGATCTGGCCGACCACCGAGAGCGGGTTGAGCGCCTTGCCGACGTCCTGGACGGCGGTCAGCTCGACCACCTTGATCAGGCCCAGCTCGACGTCCACGTCGACCACCGCGCGGTTGGCGCAGAAGGTGTACTGGACGTGGCCGAAGCCCTGCCCGGTCTCCTTGTCGAACGGGACGGTCGGGCGGTGGTGGTGCTCGCGGGTGAGGTCGATGGCCTCCTCGCCGAGCAGGTCCACCATCGGCACCAGCACGCCGGCCGACTCGGAGACCACCTTGCCACCGACCAGGTCGATGTCGTCGTGGATCCAGCCGTAGCGCCGGCGGCCCTTGCTGATCAGCGCCTGCTTGACCGCCTCGGCGGCCAGCTTCACCGCACCACCGGTCATGTAGGTCTGCCGCGAGGCGGAGGTCGAACCGGCCGACCCCACCTCGGTGTTGGCCGGGTGGATGGTGACCTGCTCGACACCGAGCTCGGTGCGGGCGATCTGGGCGTGCACGGTGACGCCGCCCTGGCCGACCTCGGCCATCGCGGTGTGCACCATGGCGACCGGCTCGCCGCCGATGACCTCCAGGCGGACCCGGGCGGTGGAGTAGTCGTCGAAGCCCTCGGAGAAGCCGACGTTCTTGATGCCGACCGAGTAGCCGACGCCGCGCACGATGCCCTCGCCGTGCGAGGTGTTCGACAGCGCGCCCGGGACCTGGCGGATGTCCAGGTTGTCCAGGTCGAGCGGCGGCGGCAGCGGCATGTCCTTGACCCGCTGGAGCAGCTCGGCGACCGGGGCCGGCGAGTCGATCAGCTGGCCGGTGGGCATGTGGTCGCCCTCGGACATCGCGTTCAGCTGCCGCAGCTCGACCGGGTCCATGCCCAGCTCGGCCGCCAGCTTGTCCATCTGGGTCTCGTAGCCGAAGGCCGCCTGGACCGCGCCGAAGCCGCGCATCGCGCCGCAGGACGGGTTGTTGCTGTAGAGCGCGATGGCGTGCATCCGGACGTTCGGGATCACGTACGGGCCGTGGCCCAGCGAGGCGGCGTTGCCGACCACGGCGGGGGAGGCGGAGGCGTACGCGCCGCCGTCCAGCACCAGCCGGGCGTCGGCGTAGACCAGCCTGCCGTCGCGGGTGGCGCCGTGCTCGTAGTACATCTTGGCCGGGTGGCGGTGCACGTGGCCGAAGAAGGACTCGTCCCGGGCGTAGACGATCTTGACCGGCTTGCCGGTGTGCATCGCCAGCAGCGAGGCGTGGATCTGCATCGAGAGGTCCTCGCGGCCGCCGAAGGCACCGCCGACACCCGCCAGGGTGAGCCGGACCTTCTCCTCCGGCAGGCCCAGCACGGGGGCCATCTGCTGCCGGTCCACGTGCAGCCACTGGGTGGCCACGTAGAGGTCGATGCCGCCGTCCTCGGAGGGGACCGCGAGACCGGACTCCGGGCCGAGGAACGCCTGGTCCTGCATGCCGACCTCGTAGTGGCCGCTGACCACCACGTCGGCCAGCGCGCGGACCTCGTCGGTCACGCCGAGGCCGGAGACCAGCTTCTGCTCGTGGCAGATGTTGTCGTACCCGTGCGACTTGTACTCGTGCGGCTCGTGCACGTAGCCGTAGGTCCCCGGGTCGAGGCACTGCTCCTCGGTGACGATCGGGGCGAGCACCTCGTACTCGACCTTGATCTTCTTCACCGCGCGGCGGGCCGTCTCCGGGTGGTCGGCCGCGACCAGCGCGATCGCCTCACCGTGGTAGCGGACCTTGTCGATCGCCAGCGCGGGCTGGTCCTGGATCTCCAGGCCGTAGAACTTCGAGCCCGGGATGTCCTTGTGGGTCAGCACCGCGTAGACGCCGGGCACCTTGAGCGCCTCGGAGATGTCGACGCCGATCAGGTTGGCCCGGGGGTGCGGCGAGCGGAGCGCCATGCCCCAGAGCATGTCCTCGTGCCACATGTCCGAGGAGTAGGCGAACTCGCCCTTGACCTTGAGGTTGCCGTCCGGGCGCAGCGGCGAGCCGCCGATGCCGTCCGGGCTGGAGGTCCGGATGTCCTGCAGGTTCTTCTGGCCGTGGATGGTGCGAGTGCTCATTCGGAGGCCGCCTTCGCGCACTTGCGGGCGGAAGCCAGCCGCACCGCGTCCATGATCTTCTCGTAACCGGTGCAGCGGCACAGGTTGCCCGACAGCGCCTCGCGGATGTCGTTGTCGCTCGGCTGCGGCTCGTTGTCGAGCAGCGCGTCGGTCTGCACCAGCAGGCCGGGGGTGCAGAAGCCGCACTGCACGGCGCCGGCGTCGATGAACGCCTGCTGGACCAGGCCCAGCTCGCCGTTCTCCTCGGCCAGGCCCTCGACCGTGCGGACCTCGCGGTCCTGCACCTGGCCGGCCGCGACCAGACAGGAACAGACCGGGGTGCCGTCCAGGTAGACCGTGCAGGAACCGCACTCGCCCTGCTCGCAGGCGTTCTTGGAGCCCGGCAGGCCGACCCGCTCGCGCAGGACGTAGAGCAGGCTCTCGCCCTCCCACACGTCGTCCGCCTCGACCGGCTTGCCGTTGGCGGTGAATGTGACCCTCATGCCGCGCTCCTGATCTGCTTGCTGTAGTCGTTCCAGGTCCAGGTCAGCGTGCGGCGGGCCATCACGGCCAGCGAGTGCCGGCGGTAGTCGGCGGTGCCCCGGACGTCGTCGATCGGCGAGGCGGCGGCCTTCACCAGCTCACCGAACCGCTGGATCACCTCGGCGCCCAGCAGGTCGCCCGACTCCCACAGGCCGCGCTCGGCGAGCACGCCCTGCAGGTACTCCTCGGCCTCCACGGCGCGGCGCGGCGTGGGGGCAGCCGAGCCGATCCCGGTACCGACCGTGCCGTTCTTCGGGTGCAGCGCGAAACCGAACGCGCAGACCGCGATGACCATCGCGTTCCGGGTGCCGATCTTCGAGAACTGCTGTGGGCCGTCCGCCACCGGGATGTGGACGGCGCGGATCAGCTCGTCCTGCTCCAGGCTGTTGCGCTTGACGCCGACGTAGAACTCGTCGATCGGGATCATCCGGGTGCCGCGGACCGAGGCGGCCTCGACGAAGACGTCCCGTCCGGCGGCGAGCAGCGCGGGGTGCGCGTCACCGGCGGGCGAGGCGCCACCGAGGTTGCCGCCGACGCCGCCGCGGTTGCGGATCTGCGGCGAGCCCACGGTGTGCGAGGCGAGCGCGAGACCGGGGAGGGGCCCGGACAGCTCGTCGATGATCCGGGTGTAGGGGACCGAGGCGCCGAGCCTGACGACGTCGCCGTCGTTCGACCACTCGGTCAGCTCGGTGATGCGGTTCAGGTCGAGAATCGCGGATGGCCGGTGCACGTCGAAGTTCATCTCGACCATGACGTCCGTACCGCCCGAGATCGGCAGCGCGGTCGGGTACTCAGCCTTCGCCGCGAGCGCCTCGTCCCAGGTAGCGGGCCGAAGGAACTCCATGCGGGTCTCTCCTCAAGTCGGTGCCGGCCGGACAAGTGGGCACAGTGCCCGGTATTCGGTGTATCGGACCTTGCTACCGCCTCGTTGCCTCGGCGTTGAGTCCTGGTCACCGGGGTGTGTCCGGCGGCGTGTTGCCAGTGAACCGCCGACCGCTCACCCGGAGGCAGTCACCGATGGCATGAAGCCCTTGCCTCGCTGTCGCCCGGCATCCTGTACGTTCCTCTAAGGCGGACAATTGCCCTGTACAGCGAAGTGCGCGCCACTACTTACGACCGTAATCCGGCCGTGATTCGGATGCTACGGCCCCGTGACCCGGCGCCCGGTTGATACGTAACACCGACGCCCCCGACTCGGGCACACTGTCCCCCCGAACCACCAGAACAGACGAAGGAGTCCGCGGATGCGCGTCCGAGACCTGCTCGCCCCCGGGGCCCCACGACTGCGCCTGCTCGCCGCCGAGGACGAGCTCGACCGGCAGGTCAGCGGCGTGATGACGACCGACCTGCACGACCCCGGCCGCTACCTGCACGGCGGTGAGCTGGTGCTCACCGGCATGCTCTGGCGGACCGGCCCGGAAGACTCCGAGCGCTTCGTGCGCACCATCGTGGCGGGCGGCGCGGTGGCCCTGGCGGCCGGTGAGGCCGAGGTCGGCCCGGTCCCCGAGGACCTGGTGGACGCCTGCCGCCGGCACCGGATGCCGCTGCTCGCGGTGCCCGACGACATCGCCTTCGGCACCGTCACCGAGTTCATCGGCCGGCAGGTCTCGGCCGACCGGGCCGCCGACCTGGCGGCGCTGGTGGACCGGCACCGGCTGCTGGTCTCCGCCGCCGGCGGCGGCGGTCTGGACGCCGTGCTGGAGCTGCTCGGCGGCGACATCGACCTGGACTGCTGGGTGCTCGCCCCCACCGGCCGGGTGATCGCCGGGCCCGCCGACCGGCTCTCCGCCGAGGACCGCGACCAGCTGGTCCGGGCCCACCTGGCCGCCCAGCGCCAGCGCCGCCGCCCGCCGCACCGGGCCCGGCTGGCCAGCGGCTCGTACTCGCTGATCCCCGCCCCCGCCTCCACCGAGGCGGACGCCTCGCTCGCCGACTGGGTGCTCGCGGTCGCCGGGGACGTCACCGAGTGGACCGGCAAGCGCCAGCAGCTGGCCGACAACCTGGCCCGGCTGGCCGCCGCCGAACGCACCCGCCGGGACGAGGGCCGCCGACTGCGCCGCCGGCTCGCCGACGAGGTGCTGACGCTGCTTCAGCGCGACGCCGACCCGGCCGAGATCAGCCGCACGCTGTACGCCTCCTCGGCGATGGCCGCCCGGTACGAGGGTGCGGCCGTGGGGCCCACGGTGGCCGAGGGATCCTGGTTGGTGCTGAGCGCGGAAGGGACGGGACTGCCGGAAGGGGCGGTGCGGTCGATCCTGGAGGAAGCTCTCACCGACGCCTCCGACCGCGCCCTGGTGGCCGGCGCCGGTACCGGCGCCGTGGTGGTGCTGCCGGCCCCCGACACCACCGTGCCCGCCGACGCGCTGCGCGAGCTGCTCGCCCCGCTGGAGGCCGGGCTCGGCTCGGAGGGCCGGATCACCCTGGGCGTCTCCGCCCCGGCCGCCGAGGCGGGCGGCCTGCGCGGCGCGCTGGAGGAGGCCCGGCACGCCCGCCGGATCGCCGCCGCCCGGGTCGGCCGGATCTGCGTGGCCGGACCCGAGGAGCTCGCCTCGCACGTGCTGCTGCTCGCGGCGGTGCCGGACGAGGTCCGCCGCGCCTTCCGCAGCCGGCTGCTGGACAAGGTGATCGCGTACGACATCGAGCACCAGGCCGACCTGGTCCGCACCCTGGAGGCGTTCCTCCGCTCGGACGGCTCCTGGACCCGCTGCGCCGCCCAGCTGCACGTGCACGTCAACACGCTGCGCTACCGGATCGGCCGGATCGAGGAGCTGACGGGCCGTGACCTGTCCCGGCTGGAGGACCGGGTGGACTTCTACCTGGCGCTCGAACTGGCCTGACGCCGCCCACCATCTGCCGGTCGGTCTGAGCCCCGGAACGTCGAAGGGCCCACCGGGTGAACCGGTGGGCCCTTCGTGCCGCCGCTGCGTCAGTGGTTGGCCGGGATGATCGTGGTGAGCCACTTGAAGACGTCGGGGACCATCGGCTTCCAGACGTCGCTGGAGTGGGAGCCGGTGCTCTCCACCGGGGTGACGGTGGTCGGGGCCTTGGCGGCCGCCTTGAGGGCGAGCGCGGCCTCGTAGCCGTCGCCCTTGTTGCCACTGAGGTAGAAGGCGACCTTCGGCGGGTGGGCGGAGTTCCGCAGGATGTTGACCGGGTTGGACTTCTCCCGCAGCGCAGGGTCCTTCGCGGTGAGCGAGTCGGGCTCCTGGGCCGGGTCGTTGTAGCCGGAGAGGCTGATGCTGGCGCGGTAGCGGTTGGGGTGCTCGGCGCCGAGCTTGGTGGCGCAGTGGGCGCCGGCCGAGTACCCGGCGACCGCCCAGCGGTCGGGGGAGGGGTCGGCGCGGAAGTTGTCCAGCACCATCTGCGGGACGTCCCGGGACAGCCAGGTGTCGGCGTTGACCTTGCCGGGGATGTCGGCGCAGCCGGTGTCCTGGCCCTTGCCGAGCAGCAGGGTGCGCGGCGAGACCAGGATGAACGGCGCCACCTGGCCGCTCTCCATCAGCGGCTTGAGCTGCTCGGAGACCCGCAGGGTGCCGTACCAGGTGGAGGAGGAGCCGGGGTAGCCGGGGAGCAGCTCGACCACCGGGAACTTCTTGTCCTTGAACTCGGGCTTGTCGTACTGCGGCGGCGTCCAGACCAGCACCTCGCCGTCCACCCCGGAGACCCGGCCCTTGAGGTCGGTGCGCTTCACGTCACCGGGCACCTTGGGGTCGTCCACGGTGCTGAAGGACTGGATCACCTTGGGCTCGGGGGACTTGCCGGACTTGCCGTCGCCGGCCGCGTCGTCGCCCACGCTCGGGACGGCCCGGACGTGGTTGCCGGTGCCGAGCAGGTCGGACCAGCTGCCGTAGATCAGGTTGGCGTTGTTGACCATCACGAACACCATCACCACGGCCGTCACCTGACAGGCCAGGATCATCACCAGTCTCGCCAGCACCCGGGCCGGCTGCGGCCCGCGCACCCGCCCCCAGAGCAGCAGCGCCGCCGCGATGGAGACCGGCACGAGGATGATCGTGCAGATGAGGAAAGGGGTGCCAGTGAGTTGCATCAAGTTCTCGTATCCGGATCGTCCGCCGCCCCGGACCCGCATCGCCCCGGAAGCACTTCGATGGGATCAGACGTTTTCGAACGGTGGATCAGTTTCGCTCGAACCTTGGTGAAAGCTGAGAGAAACGTCACGTTTTCCGTGAGAACTGTCTGAACGGCCTGGACCAGTGTGCCACTCACTTGGGCGTACACGTCGAACGGGTACAGCCGACTCCCAGCGAGTCGGCCGGATCGAACAGCCCGGTACTGGAAACTGTCGGGGTGTCAGTCCGCCGGTTCCGCCCCGCCCTCCTGCCGCTCGCGGCGCTCCTGCTGGTCACCGTGACGTCGGCCGGGTGCAGCAGCACCGGCGGGCGCCGCGCCGAACAGGCCCGCGACCGGGCCGCGACCGCGGGCGGCGCGGTCGACACCCCGCGCTGGACGGTCGCCATGGTGACCCACGCGGGCGCGGGCGACGCGTTCTGGGACACCGTCCGCAAGGGCGCCGAACAGGCCGCCGCGAAGGACAACATCACCTTTCTGTACTCCAACGACGCACAGACCCAGAACCAGGTGCAGCTGATCCAGGCCGCGATCGACCAGCGGGTGGACGGGCTGCTGGTCTCGCTGGCCAAGGGCGAGGCGCTGACCGACGTGCTGGGCAAGGCGAAGGCGGCCGGCATCCCGGTGATCAGCATCAACTCGGGCCAGGAGTTCTCGGCCCGGTTCGGCGCGCTCACCCACATCGGGCAGGACGAGGGCACCGCGGGGAAGGCGGCCGGCACCGAGCTGGGCGCCCGCGGGCGCAAGTCGGTGCTCTGCGTGATCCACGAACAGGGCAACATCGGCCAGGAGCAGCGCTGCGGCGGCGCCAAGGGCGCCTTCGACGGCACCCTGCAGACCCTGTACGTGGACGGGGTCAACCTGCCCGACGCCCGGGCCGCGATCGCCGCCAAGCTGCAGGCCGACCCGGCGGTGGACACCGTGCTCACGCTCAGCGCCCCGCTGGCCGCGACCGGCCTGCAGTCCGTCCAGGACGCCCGCCGCCCGGTCGAGCTGGACACCTTCGACCTCGGCACCCAGGTGGTGGCCGGGCTGCAGGCGGGCACGGTCGGCTTCGCGGTGGACCAGCAGCCGTACCTCCAGGGCTACCAGGGCGTGGACCTGCTCTGGCTCCACCGCTACAACCTGGACGTGCTGGGCGGCGGCGGTCCGGTGCTGACCGGCCCGCAGATCCTCACCAAGGACGACGCGGCCGCGCTGGCCACGTACGTGGCCCGGGGGACCCGATGAGCACCGACCTGCTGGTCTCCCGGCCGCCCGGCAGGCACCGGCGGGCCCGCCCGGAGCTGGGGGCGGCGCTGGCGGCGGTGGCGGTGCTGGTGTTCTTCTCGGTGGTGGCCGACAGCTTCCTGCGGGCCTCCTCGATCGGCACCGTGCTGTACGCCGCCTCGACCATCGGCATCATGGCGGTGCCGGTCT
The DNA here is from genome assembly GCF_045041205.1 of Kitasatospora sp. NBC_00070. Lineage (NCBI taxonomy): Bacteria > Bacillati > Actinomycetota > Actinomycetes > Kitasatosporales > Streptomycetaceae > Kitasatospora > Kitasatospora sp. NBC_00070. Next base: position 6,262,727 of record NZ_CP108247.1, read on the forward strand.
CGCTGCTGATGATCGGCGGCGAGTTCGACCTCTCGGCGGGCGTGCTGGTGACCAGCGCCGCGCTCACCTCCTCGATGGTCAGCTACCAGCTGACCGCCGTGACCTGGGTCGGGGTGCTGGTCTCGCTGCTGGTGACGCTGGCGGTCAGCGGGTTCAACGGCTGGATGCTCGGGCGCACCCGGCTGCCCAGCTTCATCGTGACGCTGGGCACCTTCCTGATGCTGACCGGCGCCAACCTGGGCCTCACCAAACTGGTCTCCGGCACCGTCACCACCAAGCCGATCGGCGACATGCAGGGCTTCGGCTCCTGCCGCTGGCTGTTCGCCTCGGAGCTGACGGTGGGCGGGCTGACCGTGCGGGCCACCGTCTGGTGGTGGCTCGCCCTGGTGGCGGTCGCCTCCTGGGTGCTGCTGCGCACCAGGTACGGCAACTGGGTGTTCGCGGTCGGCGGCGACGCCGGGGCGGCCCGCGCGGTCGGCGTCCCGGTCGGCCGGACCAAGACCGGCCTGTACCTCGGCGTCGGCTTCTGTGCCTGGGTGCTCGGCCAGCACCTGCTGTTCTCCTTCGACACCGTGCAGTCCGGCGAGGGGGTCGGCAACGAGCTGATCTACATCGTGGCGGCGGTGATCGGCGGCTGTCTGATCACCGGCGGCTACGGCTCGGTGGTCGGCGGCGCGCTGGGCGCGCTGATCTTCGGCATGGTCAGCAAGGGCATCGTGTACGCGCAGTGGAACCCGGACTGGTTCAAGTTCTTCCTGGGCGCGATGCTGCTGCTGGCCGCGCTGCTCAACTCCTGGGTCAAGCAACGGGCGGAGCGCGGTCGGTGAACCTGCTGACACTGGAGGACGTGGGCAAGACCTACGGCAGCGTCCGGGCGCTGGAGGGCGTCTCGCTGACGGTGCGCCAGGGGGAGATCTCCTGCGTGCTGGGCGACAACGGGGCCGGCAAGTCCACCCTGATCAAGATCATCGCCGGGCTGCACCGGCACGACGAGGGCCGCTATCTGATCGGTGATCAGGAGGTCAGGCTGAGCTCGCCCCGGCAGGCCATCGACCGGGGCATCGCGACGGTCTACCAGGACCTCGCGGTGGTCCCACTGATGCCGGTCTGGCGGAACTTCTTCCTCGGCGCCGAGCTCGGCGGCCGGTTCAGGATGGACCGCGCCCGGATGCGGCGGATCACCCGGGAGGCGCTGGCCCGGATGGGCATCGAGCTGGCCGACGTGGACCAGCCGATCGGCACCCTCTCCGGCGGCCAGCGGCAGTGCGTGGCGATCGCCCGGGCGGTGCACTTCGGCGCCCGCGCCCTGGTGCTGGACGAGCCGACCGCCGCGCTCGGCGTCAAGCAGTCCGGGGTGGTGCTCAAGTACGTGGCGGCGGCCCGGGCGGAGGGCCTGGGCGTGGTGCTGATCACCCACAACCCGCACCACGCCTACCTGGTCGGCGACCACTTCACCCTGCTCAAGCGGGGCCGGATGGCGGGCAGGCACCCGCGCGACGGGATCACCCTGGAGCGGCTCACCACCGAGATGGCGGGCGGCTCCGAGCTGGCCGAGCTCTCGCACGAGCTGGGCGGCGCGGCCGGCCGGCCGGGCCCGGAGGCGGACCACCGACCCGGCGCGGGAGGATGAGCCCCCGTACGTTCCCGACCCGGTTGAAGGAGCACCTGTGAGCACCCCGCAGCGCCCCGCCGTCCTGCCCACCCTGCTCGGCATCGGCCCCCGGGCCGAGCGGCGGCGGCGGTCGCTGCCCGCGAGCATCCTGCGGCTGCCCACGGTCGGGGTGGACATCGGCGGTACCAAGGTGGTGGCCGGAGTGGTGGACGGCGAGGGCAAAGTGCTGGAGCGGCTGCGCACCGACACCCCCGACAAGAGCAAGAGCCCCCGGGTGGTCGAGGACGTGATCGTCGACCTGGTGCTCCAGCTGGCGGACCGGCACGACGTGCACGCGGTCGGCGTCGGCGCGGCCGGCTGGGTGGACGCGGAGCGCTCCCGGGTGCTGTTCGCCCCGCACCTGAACTGGCGGAACGAGCCGCTGCGGGAGGCGCTGAGCGCCCGGCTGCGGTTCCCGGTGGTGGTGGAGAACGACGCCAACGCGGCCGCCTGGGCCGAGTGGCGGTTCGGCGCCGGGCGGGGCGAGGAGCACATGGTGATGCTCACCCTGGGCACCGGCATCGGCGGCGCCCAGGTCAGGGACGGCTACGTGGACCGGGGCAAGTACGGGCTGGCCGGGGAGTTCGGGCACATGCAGGTGGTGCCCGGCGGGCACCGCTGCCCGTGCGGCAACCGGGGCTGCTGGGAGCAGTACTCCTCCGGCAACGCGCTGGTCCGGGACGCCCGGGAGCTGGTGGCCGAGGAGTCGCCGGTGGTGCAGCCGCTGCTCGCGCTGGCGGGCGGCACGGCGGCCGGGCTGACCGGCCCGCTGATCACCGAGGCGGCCCGGGGCGGCGACCCGGTCGCCACCGAGCTGCTCTACGAGGTGGGCACCTGGCTGGGCGTCGGCATCGCCAACCTGGCGGCGGCGCTGGACCCCGGACGGTTCGTGATCGGCGGCGGGGTCTCCGAGTCGGGGGAGCTGCTGCTCGCACCGGCCCGGAACGCCTTCCGGCGCACGCTGACCGGGCGCGGCTTCCGGCCCGAGGCCGAGATCGTGCACGCGGCGCTGGGCAACGACGCCGGACTGGTCGGCGCGGCCGACCTGGCCCGGCAGGTGGCCCGGCGGTTCCGGACCATCAAGCGGCACCGGGTGGAGCGCGCGGTCACCGGGTGACCCCGGCCCGCAGAGTTCCCCAATAGTTACGCCTACAGATCTTCTGCGCCGGGGAAAGCCCGGCTAGCATCCGCCTGTGGCAGCGATATCGAAGCTCCGGTACGGCATTCCCCGGGTGAGCACCGGGCGGTGGGCAGGTCTGCTGCTCTGTGCCGCCTTCGCCCTGGCCGACGGGCTGCTGCTCGGTGAGCGGGCCCCGGTCGGTGCGGTCGCCCTGCTCCTGCTCCCCGCGCTGGCGGCCCTGCCGCTCGCGGTCGGGATCACGGCCGAGTCCACCTTGCGGGTGCTCCCGGTGCTGTCCGGTGTGCTGACCTTCGGCCTGCTCGGCCTGCTGCTCGGGGCCGGCAGCCCGGTCCGGTACGCGGGCCTGGCCGCCGCCGTCCTGCTGACCGTGCTGTCCGCCGTCTCCGGCCGCCGCGACCGCCGCCGGGGCCCGGCCGAGGCGCTCTCCGCCGCCGACCGCGAGGACCTGCGCGACGCCTACCCGGCGACCGCCACCGTCTGACCCGGCGTCAGCCGGCCCGGCGGTAGCTGCCGCCGTCCCTGGTCCGCTCCAGCAGTCCGGCGATCACCAGGTACCGGCGCAGTGCGGAGAAGTCCTCGTGCACCGTCAGCAGCGCCTCGTTGACCTCCCGCTCGCCGTACTCCCGCCCGGGCTCGAACAGCGTGTGCGCGAGATGGGTGAGCAACTGCTCCCGCCGGGCGGGCTTGCGCGGGATCGCGGTCAGCCGCCCCTGGGCGGTGAAGAGCGCGGACACCCCGCGCGACGTGCTGGTACCGGTATCGGACATGGGCGGCAGCCTCTCCCGGCCGGGCGGTCCCGGGCAAGCCGTTTTGTCCCGCCGGCACCCCGGCACCCCGGCACCCCGACACCCGGCGGGCACGGCACTAGCCGGCCGCGCCGATCGCGGTGCCCGTCCGGTACAGCTCCACCAGCAGCGGCCGCAGCGCCCGCCCGGCGGCCGTCAGCTCGTACCGGGTGCGGACCGGGAAGCCGCGCAGCCGCTGACGGACCACCAGCCGGCGTTCCTCCAGCACCCGCAGGCGCTCCGTCAGCACCTTCGGGCTGATCTCCGGCAGCCGGTCCCGGAGGTCGCCGAAGGCGTGCGGCCCGTGCATCAGCTCCCGCAGCACCAGGGTGGTCCACCGGCCGGAGACCGCGGCCAGCGCCAGCTCCACCGGGCAGCCGGCCTCCGGCCGGCCGGTGCGGCCGCGTTCGTCCGGCACCAACTCGGCGTCCCAGCCCCGCTCCGCGTGGGTTTCCCTTTGGTGAGCCACGCCGCCGCCGGGTTCACTGCCGCCATGACCACTTCCGCTCATGCCCCCACTCTCGCCCTCACCACCGACGCCGGGCAACACCCGGCCGTGTTCGCCGCCGCGTTCAACTCCGGTGACCCCGCGCTGGTCCGGCAGGTCTACGCGCCCGGCGCGGTCTTCGTCCCCGAGCCCGGCCACCCGGTCACCGGCGACGGGATCCACTCCGCCACCGTGCGGTTCCTCGCCCTCGGTCTCCCGATCACCGTCCACCCCCGGCACGTCTACACCGTCGAGGACATCGCCCTGCTGGTCGTCGACTGGACCATCGCCGGCCTCGACCCCGAGGGCAACCCCGTCGACCTCACCGGCACCGCCACCGACGTCGCCCGCCGGGGCCCCGACGGCTTCTGGCGCTACCTGATCGACAACCCGTTCGGCACCGCGACCCGGTAGGGCGCCCCGCCCCGCCGCAATCCGGCGGGGCTGTCCGGAAGCCAGTGCGACTCGGCCGCCGTGGCGCGAAGCCGCTGTTGTGGGGAGGGCGTCGACTGTGAAAGAACCATGAGTTGACGGCCTATCAGGAGGATTCCATGAGACTTTCCGGACTGGCCCCGCTGACCCTTGCGGGTGCGCTGATCTGTGCCCTGGCCACTCCCGCGCAGGCCCAGAGCGGCCCGCCGCCCAAGGTGCCCGAGGCCGTCGGCTGGGGCGGCGCGGTGGCCAGCGTGGACGCCGACGCCACCGCCGCCGGCCTGGAGGTGCTGCGGCGCGGCGGCAACGCGGTGGACGCCGCCGTGGCCACCGCCGCCGCGCTCGGGGTCGCCGAGCCGTACTCGGCGGGCATCGGCGGGGGCGGCTACTTCGTCCACTACGACGCCCGCACCGGGCGGGTGGAGACCCTGGACGGCCGCGAGGTGGCCGGGCGGACGGCGGGGGAGACGCTGTTCCAGGAGAACGGCGCGCCACTGGCCTTCGCCGACGCCGTGACCAGCGGCCTGAGCGTCGGGGTGCCCGGCGCACCGGCCACCTGGGCGCAGGCACTGGAGCTGTGGGGGAGCCGGGACCTGGACGAGGTCCTCAAGCCGGCCGTCAAGCTGGCGGACCGCGGGTTCACCGTCGACCAGACCTTCGTGGACCAGACCGCGCTGAACGAGACCAGGTTCCGGGCCTTCCCCGACACCAGCAAGCTGTTCCTGCCCGGCGGCAAGCTCCCGGTGCTCGGCTCGACCTTCCGCAACCCCGAACTCGCCGCCACCTACCGGGAGCTGGGCCGCAAGGGGGTGCAGACGCTGTACCGGGGCGCGCTGGCCGACGACATCGTGCGCACCCTCCAGCACCCGCCGGTCGACCCGGCCTCCGGCTGGAACGCCCGGCCCGGCAGGGTCGACCGCAAGGACCTGGCCGACTACCGGGTGATCCGCCGTCAGCCCACCCACGTCGACTACCGGGGCTACGACGTCTACGGGATGGCGCCGTCCTCCTCCGGCGGGACCACCGTCGGCGAGGCGCTCGGCATCCTGGAGCACAGCGACCTCGGCGCGGTGAGCGCCACCCAGTACCTGCACCGGTACCTGGACTCCAGCCGGATCGCGTTCGCCGACCGGGGCCGCTGGGTCGGCGACCCGGCGTTCTCCCAGGTGCCGACCCGGCAACTGCTGAGCGACGAGTTCACCGCCGCCCGGGCCTGCCTGATCGACCCGGCCAAGGCGCTGACCAGCCCGCTCGCCCCCGGCGACCCGTACCACCCGGCGGCCTGCGCGACCGGTGGCCAGGCGGTGCCGGAGACCCACGAGGGCCCGAGCACCACCCACCTGACGGTGGCCGACCGTTGGGGCAACGTGGTCGCGTACACGCTGACCCTGGAGCAGACCGGCGGCAGCGGCCTGACCGTGCCGGGCCGGGGCTTCCTGCTCAACAACGAGCTGACCGACTTCTCCTTCGCGCCCGCCACCGCCGGGGTGCCCGACCCCAACCTGCCCGGGCCCGGCAAGCGGCCGCGCTCCTCGATCTCGCCGACCATGGTGCTGAAGAACGGCAAGCCGGTGGTCGCGGTCGGCACGCCCGGCGGTTCGACCATCATCACCACCGTGCTGCAGGTGCTGCTCGGCCGCCTGGACCGGGGCCTGACGCTGGAACAGGCGATCGCCGCCCCCCGCGCCAGCCAGCGCAACACCGCCGCCAGCCAGGCCGAACCGGCCTTCCTGGCGAGCCCGGAGCGGGTCGGCCTGGAGGCGCTCGGCCACAGCTTCGTGCTCAATCCGGAGATCGGTGCCGCGACCGGGGTCGAGCGCCTGCCCGACGGCCGCTGGATCGCGGCCGCCGAGCCCACCCGCCGCGGCGGCGGCTCGGCCGCCGTCGTGCACCCGACGCGCTAGACCCTGCCCTGTCGGTGTCTGGCGGTATGTTCGGAGGTGGGCACCCCTGCGGGTGCCCACCCTCGTCCGAAGCACCCATCGGGAAGGCCGCCAGCCGTGACCGTCCGCATCGCCACCTGGAACATCAACTCCGTCACCGCACGGCTGCCCAAGCTGCTGGAGTGGCTGGAGTCGGCCAAGCCCGACGTGCTCTGCCTCCAGGAGCTCAAGTGCGCTTCGGACGCCTTCCCGTACGAGGCGGTCAAGGAGCTCGGCTACGAGACCGCCGCCCACGGCACCGGCCGGTGGAACGGCGTCGCGATCGTCTCCAGGATCGGTCTGGAGGACGTCGTCCGCGACCTGCCCGAGCAGCCCGGCTTCCTGGCCGACGGCGCGCTGATCCCGGACACCGAGCCCCGGGCGATCGCCGCCACCTGCGGTCCGGTCCGGGTCTGGTCGGTCTACGTGCCGAACGGCCGCGAGGTGGACCACGCGCACTACCAGTACAAGCTGGAGTGGTTCGAGGCACTCCGGAAGGCGGTGCTGGAGGACGCGGCCGGCGAGCGCCCGTTCGCGGTGCTCGGCGACTTCAACGTGGCCCCCACCGACGAGGACGTCCACGACCCGGCCGTGTTCGCCGGGCTGACCCACGTCACCCCCGCCGAGCGGGCCGCGCTGGCCGCCCTGCGCGAGGCCGGCCTGGCGGACGTCATGCCGCGCGCGCTCAAGTACGACCGCCCGTACACCTTCTGGGACTACCGGGGGCTCGGCTTCCCGAAGAACCTCGGCATGCGGATCGACCTCACCTACGCCAACAAGCCGTTCGCCGACGCGGTGACGGACAGCTATGTGGACCGGGAGGCGCGCAAGGGCAAGGGCACCTCCGACCACGCGCCGGTGGTGGTGGACCTCGACCTCTGAGTGCGCCCCCCGGATGGGCCCGATGGGTGGCCGTCCGGGGTGGGTCTGCCTAGCGTCACAGGTGACGGGGTGTAGCTGTTCGAATACGTGGACGACGGGGTCCCCGTGCTGCACCCGAGAACCTGGAGGTACGGCATGCGCGCTTCGCGTACGGCCACCACAGTGCTGGGCGCCGCCGCCCTGCTGGCGATCGCGGCCGGGCCGGCCTCGGCCAAGAGCGTCGAGCCGGCCTGGGTGCACCCCGCCGAGGCGGGGCCCGGCCAGAGCGTGACGGTGAGCGTCACCTGCGAGACCAGCTCGGTGAAGACCATCACCGCCAACTCGCAGGCGTTCTCCACCGGCAGCGCGACCCTCACGGTCGGCCCGGACGGCAAGTACAGCGGGAAGGCGCTGCTCGCCTCGAAGGAGGAGTTCGCCGGCAAGACGCCCAAGGGCTCCAGCTGGGGCATCGACGGCAGCTGCCCGAACGGCGACACCTTCACCGGCGCGGTCGAGGTCCAGACCGCCGCCGCCCACGAGGGCGGCGGCAAGCTGCCGACCGGCCCGGTGAAGACCGGCCTGGGCGGGTCGGTCCGGACCAGCCCGGCCGAACTGGTCACCGGTGGTGCCCTGGTCAGCGCCGGGGTCGGCGGTTTCTGGCTGCTCCGGCGCCGGACCGCCCTCTGATCCGGCGTCAGCGCAGCACCGCCGTCAGCGCCCCGCCGTCGCCAGCGGGGCGCTGAGCGGTACGTTCTCCGGCCGGGTGGCCCGGACGGTGCCCTCGGCCAGCAGGTACTGGGCCGCGAGGTAGGTCGCCATGACCCAGACGCCGTGCCCGGGCAGCGCCTTCCACTCGGCCAGCTCGGTGGCGATCAGGGTGTCCGAGAGCAGGAACAGCGCCCCGCCCAGGCCGGTCCGCCAGCCCAGGCCGGCCGAGCTGACCGCGGTCGAGGAGAGCAGCAGGCTGTAGACCGCGACCGGGATCTTCAGGTCGCCGAGCCCGGGCCAGAGCTGACTGATCATCACGCCCCAGGCCGCCGCGTACGCCAGCGCGACGAGCACCGTGCGCCGGCGGTCCTCCAGCGCCCCGAGCTTCACGAACATCGTCACGTAGCAGAGGTGCGCCGCCGCGAAGGAGCCCATTCCGGCCAGGAACGCGGCCTCCCCGCCGACCTGGAGCAGCACGTCCCCGCCGGTGCTGAACGCCAGCGCCGGCACCAAGAGCTTCGGCGCGTGCTCCGCCCGGGCCGCCACCCACCCCGCCAGCAGCGGCATCAGCGCGGGCTTGGTGGCGTGCTGGACCGCGCTCGCGCCGGTGGCGATCGCCCCCAGGTGGACGGCGGAGGTGGCCGCGAAGGTGGAGAGCAGGCCGCGGGCGGTGCGGAGTCGGCCGGTGATGGTCATGCGGTGGTGCCCTCCGGGCGGTCGGTGGGGCCCGGCTGCCAGCCGGGGCCGTTGACGAGGTGGCGGAACCGGTCGCGCCAGCTGGTGGCGGCGGCCAGGTCACGGGCGATCGAGGCGTACTCGTGGGTGGCCACCCGCAGCGGGTTGTGGGTGCTCAGGTTCTTGGTGAGCCCGTAGACCGGCTTGGTGGTCTCGGGCGTGAACGAGCCGAACAGCCGGTCGAAGACGATCAGGATGCCGCCGAAGTTGCGGTCCAGGTAGCCGCCCTGCGAGGCGTGGTGCACCCGGTGGTGCGAGGGCGTGTTGAAGACGAACTCGACCGGGCGGGGCAGCCGGTCGATCCGCTCGGTGTGGATCCAGAACTGGTAGACCAGGTTGGCCGAGGAGCAGAACGCCAGCGCGGCGGGGTGCACCCCGGCCAGGATCATCGGGACGTAGAACACCCAGGTGGTCGCGCTGGTCCAGGGCTGCCGCAGCGCGGTGGAGAGGTTGTAGTGCTTGCTGGAGTGGTGCACCACGTGGCAGGCCCAGAGGATCCGGATCACGTGGTGGCCCCGGTGCGACCAGTAGTAGAAGAAGTCCTGCGCCAGCAGCATCAGCGGCACCGTCCACCAGAGCACGGGTATCCGGAGCGGCGTCAGCTCGTACAGCCCGGAGTAGATCGCCACGATCGGGATCTTCCAGGCGGCGTCGAAGGCCAGACTGCCCAGGCCCATGGTCAGGCTGGTCGCGGTGTCCTTGGCGGTGTACCCCTGCTCCTCCTCGTCGGGGTGGAAGCGGTAGGAGACCACCTCCAGGACGGTGAGCAGCACGAAGGCGGGTATCGACCACAGCACGACGTTGGGCAGGTTCGGCATGCCCAGGACGATAGGTGACACCTGGCGGCCTGCGGAAGGGGTTGTTACCGACGCGTAGGTGAGAGTACGGCGGGAATCGGCCGGAACGTGGGTCGGGTGCCCCAGGTGGGCTTGGGCACCGTCTACTCTGGTGGGCGACATGGAGCGGTACGAGGACACGGTCGGGGCCGGGGAGGCACCGACGGTGGCGACGGGCGGACGCGCGACGGGGGCGGGGCGGCTCACCGCCGACGCGATCGCCGGAGTGCCCGCGCAGGGCAGCGGCCGGGGTGCGGCCGAGCTGTTGGCCGGCCGGCTGGCGGCCGCCGGGCCGCAGGAGGCCGACGAGCTGTTCACCGCCGCGTTCGGTCTGTACGGCGCCCGGCACCTGGGCGGTGCGTTGCCGGAGGGGTCGAAGGCCGGGGCCGAGCTGAGCTGGTGGCACGGTCCGACGGTGCATCACCCGGCGGGCCTGCGGCCCCGGGAGGGCGCCCGGCGCGGTGCGCTGCCGGCCCGGCGCGGCGCCCCCGCCGCCGACGGGCGGCGCGGCCGGCACCGCAAGCCCGAGCACGCCCCGGGCGGCACCCCGGAGGAGATCGCGGTCGAGCGCCGGACCGCCGCCCGGCTGCTCGCCGCCCAGCCGCTGGTCACCGCAGACGGCCCGCACGGCGCGGGCTTCCCGCTGATCGTCCGTCACGCTGGCTGGCTGACCGAGCGGTTCGCCACCGTGCTCGGCTACCCGCTGACCGTCGGCGCCCGGTACGCCCGCCTGCACAAGGCACCGCTGCCCGGCCGCGCGCCCGCCCTGGTCGCCGGGGCCGCCTGGACCCCGGAGTCGTACGCCGCCCTGGTGCTCGCGCTGGCGGCGCTGGCCGAGCACCGGCCGGCCGGGCTCGAGCTGCCGGGGGTCCGTCAGCAGCTGGTCGAGTGGCAGGTGCTGACGGCCACCGGGCAGCCGGACCCGGAGCTGGCCAGGGCACTCGCCCCGCTGCCGGCACCGGCGCCGGTCGGCCCGGCGCTGGCGGTCCGGCGGCGGCTGGCCGAGACACCGGTGGTGCTGCTGGACGAGCTGACGCCGGAGCAGCGGCAGTGGCTGCAGGGGCGGCTGGAGCCGGAGGCCGAGCTGTTCGCCGACTTCCTCGGCCTGGAGGCGGAGGTCCGGGCCGAGGGCGTCGCCCTGCTGGACCCGGCCGACGAGCTGACCGACCTGGCGCTGCCCGGCACCGGGACCCTGGCGCAGGCGGCGCTGCTGCTGGCCGTCCGGCTGGTGGAGGAGCTGCGCCCGCTGTCCGGCGAGGCCGCGCCGCCGGCCGTGCTGATCCCGGACGCCCTGATAGACGGCGCGCTCGGCGACGTCACCGACGAGTACGGCCTGCGGGCCGGCTGGCGGCGGGACTACCTGGCCGACCTGACGGCCTTTCGGCGGGACGCGCTGGACCTGCTGCACCGGATGCAGCTGATCGCCCCGGCGGGGCGGGCCTGGCTGCTCCGGGCACCGGCCGCCCGCTACGCGCCGGAGGCGGAGCTCCCGCAGCCGCCGGGCTCGGGGCGGCACTCCCGGCCGCTGGTGGTCGGCTGACCCGGCGGGTCAGCCGCGCAGGGCCTGCTCGATCAGGGCGACGGTGGCGCGCGGGTCGGCGACCTCCACCACCAGGCGGGTGTACTTCTCGTCGGAGAGCTCGATCACCACGGCCAGGTTCGGGTTCCTGACGTCCCAGAACACCTTCTCGCCCTGGCGGTGGAAGGTGCCCGCGACGATCACGCCAGGGAGGTGGGTGCCGGGTGCCCGCACGCCCTTGGGCTCCCGGACGATGCCGGGGTCGGCGGTGGCGCCCCGGACGTTGGACAGCGGGATCTCGATCCGGCTCTTCACGGCCCAGAGCCTGTCCAGCCCCTCGACCTCGACGGTGAGGGTGTCGCCGGTCACCGAAACACGTGCCATCAGTTCTGCTCCTTCAGCTGGTCGGTGAGTGCCAGGGCGGCGTCCGCCCCGTCGCCGCCGCCCGCCCGGGCGCGCAGCCGCAGGCCGAGTACGGCCGCCACCAGGGCGGGGGCCAGCGGCGGATCGCCGAGCGCCCGCTCCAGGGCGGTCAGCCCCTCGGCCACCAGGGCGGCGACCTCGGGGTCGTGCGGGGCCCGCTCGGCCGCCGCGAGCAGCAGCAGGCCGGCCGCCGGGCCGCCGTCGAACGCGGCGACCGCCCGGTGCAGCGCGGTGCCGGGGTGGCCGACCGCCGCCAGGGCGGTGGTCAGCGGCAGGATCTCGTGGTCCAGGTGCTGCCGGAGGGCGGCCAGGTAGAGGCCGCGCTTGCTGCCGAACACCTTGTAGAGGCTGCCCCGGTGGACGCCGAGCCCCTGCACCAGGTCGTCGACCGACGTCCCGTCGAAGCCCCGGTCGGCGAACAGCCGGGCGGCGGCCCGGACGGTCTCGTCCTCGTCGAAAGCGCGTGGTCTTCCCATGCCGGTCAGCCTAGGAGTTGAGGAACGATCGGTCAAGAACGAACATTCCTGAAACCTGTTCCACTACCCATGGCGTACGCTGTGCGGCGTGATGGACGCCAGCGGAGTGCCCGAGGCCGGAGAGACGGCCGGTTCCTTCGTCGACCTGCTCCGGATCGAGCAGCTGGACGAGAACCTGTTCCGTGGCCGCTGCCACGCCGGAGCGCCGATGCGCGCGTTCGGCGGGCAGGTGGCCGCCCAGGCGCTGACCGCCGCCGGGCGGACGGTGGAGGCCGAGCGGCAGGTGCACTCGCTGCACGGCTACTTCCTCCGCCCGGGCGACCCCCGGCACCCGATCGACTACCAGGTGGACCGGGCCAGGGACGGTTTCTCGTACGCCACCCGGCGGGTGACGGCGGTTCAGCACGACGAGGTGATCTTCACGCTCTCCGCCTCGTTCAAGTTCCCGGAGCCGACCCCGGGGGCCAGGCAGTCCGCGATGCCCCTGGTGCCCGGCCCCGAGGAGCTGCCGGACCCGTTCCAGGCCTGGGCCGAGGCGGCGCCGAAGGACTACCGGGAGAGTGCCTTCCGCACCCTGGACCTGCGCTTCGTGCCGACCGGCACACCCGGTCTGCCACCCGAACTCCCCGGCGCCCCACAGCAGTTCGTCTGGCTGCGGACCGGCAGCCCGCTGCCCGAGGGCGACCCGCTGCTGCACGTGTGCGCGCTGACCTACCTGTCCGACCTGACGCTGGCCTCCACCACCGTGCTGACCGTGCAGCCGCACCGGATCCAGCGCACCGCCCCGGCCCGGATCATGCTCGCCTCGCTGGACCACGCGATGTGGTTCCACCGCCCGTTCCGGGCCGACGAGTGGCTGCTGTTCGCCCAGCGCAGCCCGTCCGCCTCGGACGGTCGGGGGCTGGCGCACGGCGAGTTCTACGACCGGCAGGGGAACCTGGTGGCCTCCGCCGTCCAGGAGGCCCTGCTCCGCGAGCGCCGGACCTAGTACCGTGCCCCGGGCCTGTTCAGGCCCCGTTCGCCCGAGCGATCCCGGCCCGTATCATGGTGCGGGTGACCAAGGTTGACCTGTCACCAAGGCCGGTGGAGGCGATGTCGCCCCGTCAGCTCGAACGCCGCAACAGCCTGATCTCGGCCGCCCTCGCGCTGGTGAACGAGGCCGGGGTGGAGCGACTCCAGATGAAACACGTCTGCGAGCGCTCGGGAGTGGCCCTCGGCACCGCCTACCGGTACTTCTCCTCCAAGGACCACCTGCTCGCCGCCGCGATCGCGGACTGGCACCGCCTGCTGCTCGCCGACCTGGTCGCCGAGCAGCGCGGCGCCCGGCACGGGCCGGCCGAGACCGACCGTGTGGTGCGGTTCGTCCGCAACGGCATGCGGGCCTACCAGCGGCAGCCCCAACTGGCCCGGCTCCGGGTCGCGGTGGCCGCCTCGACCGACCCGTTCGCCAGCGAGACGCTGCAGTCGCTGGCCCGGGCCGACCGGGCGGCGCTGGACGCGGTCGGCCCCCGGCTGCCCCCGGCCGCCGGTGAGCTGGTGCGGCACATCGTCGGCCACTCCTGGCAGGGCGAGCTGACCGCCTGGGTGACCGGCCGGACCACCCTGGACGACGCCCGCCGCCGGCTGGAGGACGTGGTCCGGCTGGTCCTGACGCCCTACGAGGCGGCCTGACCGCTCGTCAGCGGGGGCGGGCCGCCCGGCGCGTCCTGCCTGCTCCGGCACGGTTCGGCGGACATAGTACGAAATGTAGCTATTGTCCGACCGCAGCCCTGCCGGAGTCAGTTGATGAGCAGTCAGCCCGAGGAGCCCAGAGCCACCCTGCCCACCGACAAGGTGGTGTTCGGGGTGAGCGCCGTCGCGGTGCTCGGGGTGGTCGCCTGGGGCGTCTTCGCGGCGGACTCGCTCGGCCGGACCTCGGGCAGCGCGCTCGGCTGGGTGCTGCACAACTTCGGCTGGCTGTTCGTGGTGGCCGCCGACGTCTTCCTGGTGCTCACCGTGCTGCTGGCGTTCAGCCGGTTCGGCCGGATCAGGCTCGGCCGGGACGACGAGGAGCCGGAGTTCGACACGCTGGCCTGGATCGCGATGATGTTCAGCGCGGGCATGGGCATCGGCCTGATGTTCTACGGCGTCGGCGAGCCGCTCCAGCTGTACGCCGCACCGCAGCCCGGCTCCGGGATCGAGCCGAGGACGCCGGCCGCCGCGCAGTCGGCGCTGGAGTTCTCGCTGTTCCACTGGACCCTGCACCCGTGGGCGATCTACGCGGTCGGCGGCCTGGCCCTGGCGTACACGACCTTCCGCAAGGGCCGGGGCAACCGGATCAGCGCCGCCTTCGTCCCGCTGATCGGCACCAAGGGCGCGGACGGCTGGCCCGGCCGGGCGATCGACCTGCTGGCGGTCTTCGCCACCGTCTTCGGCTCCGCCACCAGCCTGGGCCTCGGCGCGCTCCAGGTGGCCGACGGCCTCGGCTACATCACCTCGGTCAAGTCCAGCGAGAACGTCCAACTGATCATCATCGGCTCGCTGACCGCCGCCTTCGTGCTGTCCGCCTTCTCCGGCGTGCACAAGGGCGTCAAGTGGCTCTCCACCGCCAACGTGGTGCTGGCCTGTCTGATCATGCTGTTCGTCTTCGTGTTCGGCCCCTCGGTCTACGTGCTGGACGCGATCCCCTCCACGGTCGGCGGTTACCTCGCCGACCTGACCGGGATGGCCACCCAGACCGGCGCCTTCACCGACGAGACCTGGCTCGGCTCCTGGACCATCTTCTACTGGGCCTGGTGGCTCTCCTGGGCCCCGTTCGTCGGCACCTTCATCGCGCGCATCTCGCGCGGCCGGACGATCCGTCAGTTCCTGCTCGGTGTGCTCCTGGTGCCCAGCGGCGCCACCGTGCTCTGGTTCTGCGTGATGGGCGGCACCGCGATCCGGCTGGACTCCACCGGCGCCGCCGACCTGGTCGGCACCATCCCGCAGGGGGCCGAGGCCTCGCTGTTCGAGATGCTCAGGTCGCTGCCGCTGGGCGGGGTCACCAGCGTGATCGCGGTGCTGCTGGTGATGACCTTCTTCATCACCAGCGCCGACTCCGCCTCGCTGGTGCTGGGCTCGCTCTCCAGCCGGGGTTCGCTGCACCCGAAGACCTGGCTGGTGGTGGTCTGGGGCGTGCTGATGGGCGGCGTGGCCGCCGCCCTGCTGCTGGCCGGCGGCCTGACCGCGCTGCAGAACGCCACCATCCTGGTCGCGCTGCCGTTCGTGGTGGTGATGCTGCTGCTCTGTCTGGCGCTGGTCCGCGAGCTCCGGGAGGACCCGGCGGCCGGGCCGTCCCGGCTGCACGCGGCGCACGGGCTGCGGGACGCGGTCCGGGTCGCGGTCGGCGAGGCGATGGCCGACCACCGGGCCGGGAAGCGTCCCCCGTCCGAGTGAACTGGGCCGCCCGGGGGTGACCGTTCGCCGTCGGAGCGGTCACCCGGTGCCATCCTGGGCTGCCGTCCTCCGTACCGATATCCGGACGCCCAGCCCCCGTCCAGACTTCACTCTGGCGTCGTCACTCTTTAACACCGCCCTGGAATGCTGACCATCATGAACGCTCAATCCGCCCCGGCCGCCCTGGCCCTTGAAGTGCCGCGCTTCCCGCTCCCCAAGCGGCACCGCCGCCTGATCGCCTGCGCCGCCGTGGCCGCCTCCATCGCCCTCGGATCCCTCGGCGTCGCCGCCACGGTCGAGACCGTCCAACAGGGCACCGTGGCCACGGCCAGCCGCTGACCTCTCGGCACGAGCCCCTGGGCCGTAGCCCCGGAGCGCCTGCCAGAAGCGCAGCCTCAGACCGTGATCTCGTCGTCGGTGTGGGTGGAGAACCCCTCCGGGACGAGGAGTTCGGCGCCGCGGGGCATGGCCGCGACCGCCCGCCACCAGAGCTTGAGCGCAGGCGGATCCAGCGGCTCGAACGGCTTCCCGGGCCGGGGCGCCACCAGCCGGGCGCCGAGTGCGCGGGCTGCGGCGACGGTCCGTTCGGCCGGCTCCTCCCAGGGGTGGGGGGCCAGGTTGAAGGTGCACCAGTGGATCGGGAGCAACAGGTCGCCCCCCAGGTCGAGATGGGCCCGGACGCCCTCCTCGGGGGTCATGTGCACCTCGGGCCAGAGGTCGCTGTACGCGCCGATCTGCATCATCGTCACGTCGAACGGGCCGAACCTGCGGCCGATCTCGGTGAAGCCGGGGAAGTAGCCGGTGTCGCCGCTGTGGAAGAGGCGGTGCGAGTCGCTCGCCACCACCCAGGAGGCCCACAGGACCAGCGGGTTGGCCCGGGGGCCGCGGTTGCAGTAGTGGCGGGCGGGGGTGGCGGTCAGGGTCAGCCCGGCCACCTCGGCCGACTCCCACCAGTCCAACTCGGTGATCCGTTCGGCCGGGACGCCCCAGTGCTCCAGGTGCGCGCCGATCCCGAGCGGGACGGCGAAGGCGGCGCCGGAGGCGGCCAGTGCGCGCACGGTGGGCAGGTCCAGGTGGTCGTAGTGGTCGTGCGAGATCACCACCACGTCCACCGGCCCGAGCTCGGTCAGCGGGATCGGCATCGGGTGCAGCCGCTTGGGGCCGGTCCAGCCGAACGGCGAGCAGCGCTCGCCCCAGACCGGGTCGAACAGCACCCGGCGGCCGTCCAGTTCGGCCAGCACGGTGGCGTGCCCGAGCCAGGTCAGCCGGAGCCCGTCGGCGGGCGGTTCGGCCAGCTCGATCGGCACCAGCCGGTGCAGCGGGACGGCGGCGGCGGGCTGCCGGCGGTGCCGGTTGGCGGCGAACTGCTGGCGGGTCAGCTCCAGCCGGGACCGGCCGCGGGCCAGCCGCCGGGTCGGGACCGGGTTCTGGAAGCTGCCGTCGGCGAAGTGCGGGGAGGACAGGATCCGCGCCAGCCGGGCGCCGGTCGGTTCGGTCCCGAAGGACTCGGTCCGGACCTGGCGCCAGGCGGCGCGGGGCAGTTCACCGATCGGCGGGGTGCCGGTGGTGAGGGCGGCGACCCGGGACGTCCAGGCAGCGGAGCTGGGCACGGCGCCTCCATGAGCGGGGTTGGTCCGTCCCATCGGACATTACCGGCGATATGCCGCACCGACCCGGTGGAGCGGAGGCAGGCGCTCCGTTCGGCGTAACCACCCTGCTGAGCGGCCGTCAGACCGGGTAGAACCGGGTGATCGTCTCGGCCACGCAGTGCGGCTTCGGGCTGCCCTCGCTGGTGATGGTGTACCGGACCACGGCCTGCACACCCCCGCTGACCTGCTCGGCGGAGACCAGCTCGGCGGTGGCCCGGATCGCGGTGCCGACCGGGACGGGGGCGGGGAAGCGGACCTTCTCGGAGCCGTAGTTGAGGGCCATCCTGATCCCCTCGACCGCGTAGCACTCCTTGGCCAGCACCGGGATCAGCGAGAGCGTCAGATAGCCGTGCGCGATGGTGCCCCCGAACGGGCTCTCCTTGGCGCGGACCGGATCGACGTGGATCCACTGGTGGTCACCGGTCGCCTCGGCGAACAGGTCCACCCGGGCCTGGTCGATGGTGTGCCACTCGCTGGTGCCGAGCTCGGTGCCGACCGCGGCGGTCAGGTCGGCTAGGGAGGCGTACGTCGTCACGGCTGCTCCTGGTGGGGGTGCTGACGGGGCACCGGAGAGTATGCCTACTCGCCGGTCACTTGTCAGCGCCCCTTCGAGCGGGCGGGGCGGTCAGTACGACCGGTGCAGCGACTGCCCGGCCGCCAGCAGTCGACGCCCGCTCACCAGTTCGGGGGTGATCCGGACGAACATCCGCTGCTGCCCGCCGATCCACGGGCGCGGGCCGGTGCGCAGCAGCCGCTGGTACTCGGCCTCGTCCCGGACCACCTCGGCGCGGCCGTGCACCAGGACGCTCCAGCCGCTCCGGCCGACCGGGTCGAGCAGGTCGGCCTGGAACGCGGCCACCGTCCCGTCCAGGGCCCGGCTCAGCGAACTGCCCGCGCGCAGGCCGAGGATCAGCCGGTCGTCCGGGGCCACTTCGAAGGCCACCGGGAGGACGGCCGGGAGCGCGTGTTCGGTGTACACCACGCGCCCGATGGGCACGGTGCGGAGCAGGTGCAGGCACTCGGCCTCGCTCAGGGTCTCCACGCGGTCGTCTCGGTCCATACCTCGATGGTGCCCCTCCGGCGGTGCGGTCACTAGGGCCCATGGTCCCTGAATGGCACCTGACCTGCGTCAATCCGGGTGAAAGGCCGCGCCGCCGGAGACGGACCGATAGCTTGTCGGCGGGAGCGGGCGAGTGAGGGGTGGGGACCGGTGAGCGGCGGCATCGAGCTGGTGGTGATCGGCGCGGACGGCGGGCCGGAGCGGGCCCACGCGGGATCGGCCCGGGCGGCCGACGGGGCCCGGCTGCTGGCCGCCGGGCTGCCCGGGCGCTGCTTCGATGCGGGCACCCGGGGGAGCCGGGTGACCCTGGTGCCGCCGGAGGCGGACGCCAACGCGATGCTGACCGCGCTGCGCGCGGCCGCCCAGCGCCCGGCCCGCTGGCTGGTGGTCTGCCTGCTCGGCCAGCTCGCGGTCGATCCGCGCGGCCGGCGGCTGGCCCTGGTCACCGCCGGGGCCACCCCGGACAACGCGTACCGGCGGGGGCTGGCCTGGGACTGGGTGGTGAGCACCATGGTGCACGGCGGCCAGGAGGAGACCCTGCTGCTGGTGGACGCGGTCGCGGACAAGGACGCGTGGGCCGCGCTGGAGCGGGGCGAGGATGGCGCGGGCGAGCTGCTCAGCCACTCCCGGGTGCCGCTCTGGGGCCGGGTGGCCAGGTACGCCGGTCCGCGCCGGGGCCGGGAGGCCGTCCTGCCGGGTGGCGAGGGCTCGTTCAGCTGGGCGCTGGACCGGGTGCTGGAGCACGGGCTGCCCGGTGCGCCCGCGGCGGTCGCCCCGGTGGATCTCCAGCCCGCGCTGGAGCAGGAGCTGGCCTGGGCCGAGTCGGGGTACGGGCCGGGCCAGGTACGGCTGTTGACACCGGGGGAGCAGGGGAGGCTGCTGTTGCGCAATCGGGCTGCCGTGCGGGGCGCATTGGCCGGATTGTCGCTTTCTGAGGAACTGTTGGCAGTTCTGTGGCGCGAAAGTGCCCCAACCGATCCGCCTTCCGCGTAAGGTCAGGGGGCCCGAGGTGTTGCCGGGGCGAGGCGAGTTGGCGAAGAATCAATGCCTCGTGAGCGGTGGTTCGGGACGGCGGAAATCTGCTGCGGTCGGCGCTCCGTTCGGAGCCGGCCGCGATGAGGTGGGGCGAATGCGGCAGCGCGTCATTACAGTGCGCCCTGGGGCGGTTGGGGTCGGTGGGCTGACACTGCTGCTGCTCACTTCCTGCGGCGCGGCGGACGGCGGGAGTTCCACCGATCGGCTGCCGGATGTCACGGCCGCCCCAACTGTCCCCGGTGTCACGCCGAGTGGCTCCGCGGAGATCGGGAACGCGCCCACCGAGGGAGCCGACGGCGCCGTCGGGCGGGTGGTCCTGAGGGCCTATCAGGGCTGGTGGGAGGCGCGGGTCACGGCTTTCGGCCAACCCGAGCAGGACCCGGCGGCCGTTCGCGGCTTCGCCGCCGACCAGGCCCTGAGCGACACCCTGATCACCCGTCAGCAGCTCCGCGACTCCAAGCTGGTGATGATCGGAGCACCGCGCAACTCACCTTTGGTGAAGTCGATTCGGCTCACCGATAATCCGCCGTCCGCGACCGTCGAGGACTGCCTCGACGTGACCGACTGGCACCAGGCGGATGCCGGCACCAAGGCGGTGCGCGATCCCGCATCGCGCCTGACCCGGTACGTCGCCACAGCCACGCTCCGGAAAGCGGACTCGCGCTGGCTGATCGTGGACTTCAAACGCGAGGAGGCCCGGTCGTGTTGAGAACTTCGCCAGGAATCTTGGTTCGTGTCCTGCTGATGATCGGAATGCTGGCGGCGACGATCACCCCGGCCGCCGCCGATGAGCCCGGCGGCACGGTGAATCCGTGCGCCACCAGGGATATCTGCATCATCGTGCACGAGCCGGGCAGCACCACCAGCGGAACCCCGGGCGGCGGCGGCTCCGAGACGGTCGCCGACAAGTGCTACTGGGACCACGCGGAGATCGCCTGCTGGGACGACCAGCTCGGCTGGTTCAGCAACGCGACCGGGTGCTACTACAAGTTGGAGAAGCCCAAGCCGCCGGCCGACAACCGGGCCTGGGGCGGTCGCGACCCCGCGACCGGTGAGATCTACCAGGTCAGTTGCCGGGACAGCTCGACCAGCGTGCGGGGGCCGCAGTTCTTCGACAAGGCACCGGCCGGCCCGCCGCCGGTCGACGACGTGGTGCAACTGCGCCGGGAGGCGCTGGAGAAGCTGCACCTGGTGCCGCCGGCCATGCACGCCGCTCCGGCGGGCAGCGCGGTGACCGGGGCCCCGCTCTGGCTCTGGTACGACCGCAGCCCGGCCAGCGTCGGTCCGCTGACCGGGACGGCCAAGGGGAACGTGATCAGCGTGACCGCCACCGCCGAGGTGCGCGAGGTGATCTGGGACATGGACGACGGACACACCGTCAGCTGCCCCGGGGCCGGCACGCCGTACCAGGCCGACCAGGGCCGGACGGAGTCGCCGGACTGCAAGTACGTCTACCGGAGCAGCTCGGCGCATCGCGCGGACGGGAAGCTCTACCTGGTCGCCACCGCGATCTGGCGGATCTCGGCCACCCGGAGCGACAGCAAGTCCTCGCTCGTCTTCGACTACCCCGTCCCGGCCGCCGCCCCGCTGCCGCTCCGGGTGGCCGAGGTCCAGCTGCTCAACTGACCGGCTCCCGACCGCCGGACGCAGCACGGCAGCACCCGTCCGGCTCACGCCGGCCCCACACCGGAACCGCACTGCACCGCACCGCACCGCCCCCGTACGAAAGGCCGAAGCCCGGTGGAGCACCGAACCTTCCCCTCGCCGAGCCCCGGCGCCGCGACCGCGAGCCCCGGCCCGGTCACCGAGCCGGGCCGGGGTGCCCCCGGCGGCCCGCCGCGCACCCCGCCGCGCACGCTGCGGGCCCGGCGCCGGCGCCCCGCGGTGCTGGCGATGGCGGTGGCGATGGTCGCGGCCGGCGGCCTGGGCGGTGCGGTGCTCTACAACAGCACCGGACAGCGGATCGCCGTGCTGGCGCTGGCCCGTGACGTACCGAAGGGTCAGGCGATCGGCGCCGAGGACCTGGTGGTGGCCCGGATCGCCTCCGACCCGGTGCTCCGGCCGCTGGGCGCCGGGGAGCGGACCAAGGCGGTCGGGTTGCGGGCCACCGGCGACCTGCGCCGGGGAGCGCTGCTGGTGAAGGCCGACCTGACCGACGACCCGCTGGTCGAGCCCGGCCAGAGCGTGGTCGGGGTCGCCACCAAGCGGAACCAACTCCCGGCCACCAAGCTGCAACCGGGGGACCGGGTGCTGGTGGTCTCCACCCCGGATGCGGGCCAGAACGGCACCACCGTGCGCACCCCCGAGACGCTCGCGGTCCGGGTGGTGACGGTCGGCAAGCCGGACACCGACGGCAGCGTGGTGATCGACGTGGCGGCGGCGCCCGCGGACGGCACCCGGCTGGCCGCCTGGGTGGCGACCGGCAAGGTGCAGATCATCCTGGCGCCGCGGACCGGCTCTGCCGCCCCGACCCCGACCCCGACCCCGGCCCCGTCGCCGAGCGGGAGCGCGGCCTGATGGCCGTGATCGCGGTGGTCGGCGGCCCGGGTGCGCCCGGCGCCACCACCGGCGCGCTCGCCCTGCTGCTGGCCTGGCCGCTGCCGCCGGGCCGCCGGGTCCTGCTGGTGGAGTGCGACCCGGACGGCGGCGCGGTGCTGGCCGGTGCGCTGGAGGGCCGGGTGGAGGCGGTCTTCGGGCTCCGTAACCTGGCCGTCGCGGACCGCCGGGGCCTGCTCGCCCAGACCCTCTGGGACCAGCTGATCGACCTCTCCCCGGGCGGCACCGGTGACCGCCTGCTGCTGCCGGGCCTGACCGACCCGGCCCAGGCGCCGGGTCTCGCGTACACCTGGGAGCCGCTGCTGGAGGCGCTGCACGCGCTCGAACCGCAGGGCTACGACGTGATCCTCGACCTCGGCCGCTCCGGTGCGCACGGGCCCGGCGCGGTGCTGACCCGGCGGGCCGACGTGGTGGCGGTCGCGCTGCGCAGCACGCTGCGCGGCCTGAGCGCGACCAGGCCCCGGCTGGCCGCGCTGCGCGAGGACCTGGAGCACGCGGGCACCGGCGCGGACGGCCTCGCCCTGCTGCTGGTCGCCGAGGGGCCCTACCCGGCGGCCGAGGTCTCCCGGCAGTTCGGGGTGCCGGTGCTCGGGGTGCTGCCGTACGTGCCGCGCACCGCCCGGCTGCTCTCGGACGGCGGGGACACCACCGACCGGCGGTTCATCCGCTCCGAGCTGATGCGCACCGCCCGGAGCACCGCCGACCAGATCCAGCTGCTGGTCCGGCGCCGCCGCGAGCGGCTGGCACCGGCGGTCGCCCCGGGCGCCGCACCCCTCCTCGCACCGCCGCCGCCGGCGGCCCAACCCCCGTCGGAGTCGCACCCGTTGGCCTACCCGCAGCAGCCGTACCCGCAGCAGTCCGCCGGGCCGGAGCCGTACGGGCAGCAGCCCTACGGGCACCAGCCGTACGGCCAGCAGCCCTACCCCCAGCACGCCTATCCGGCGCCGCCCGCACCGCAGCAGCCGTACCCGGTGCCGCCCGCACCGCAGCAGCCGTACCCGGTGCCGCCGGTGCCGCAGCCGGCGGCGCCCGCGCCGTTCCCCGGTCAGGGCGAGTCGCGGCCGCAGGACCAGCCCCCGGTCTACGGGCAGGTGCTCCGTGCGCGGTAGCCCGCTCCACGACCCGCTGCACAAGCCCGCGAGCGCCGATCCGGCCGGGCTGCCCTGGACGGCGGCCCCGCCGGTGATACCGAGCGCGAGCCCGGTCGGCCAGTTCACCACCGGACCGGTCAACGCCGGTGCGGCGGCGGCCGGTTCGGTCCCGATGATCCAGCCGGTCGCGGTCAAGCCGATGGTCGACCAGCAGGTGGCCAGGGAGCTCAAGCGCCAGGTCGCGGCCGAGCTGCACCAGCAGCTCAGCCGGCTGGCGGACAGCTCCGGGGTCGAGGCGGACCGGGCCACCCGGCGGCAGCGCGGCCGGGCGCTGATCGACGAGGCGGTGGCCCGCTGGTCGGACGCGTACGCGCAGACCCACGGCATCCCGCCGACCCGGGAGCAGGACCGGGCGCTCGCCGAGACCGTCTACGACCTGCTGTTCCGGGCCGGGCGGCTGCAGCCCTACCTGGACGACCCGGACATCGAGAACATCCTGATCAACGGCTGCGACGACGTGTGGATCTCCAAGGTGCACCAACCGCTGCGCCAGGTCCCGCCGGTGGCCGAGAGCGACGAGGAACTGGTCGAGCTGCTCCAGGACCTGGCCCGGCAGCACGGCGGCGGCGAGCGCAGCCTCTCCACCGCCAGCCCGACCCTGGCGCTGCGGCTGGAGGGCGGGATGCGCCTGCAGGCGCTGACCGAGGTGACGCCCCGTCCGTACGTGGCGATCCGCCGGCACCGGGTGGCCTCGGCCACCCTCGCCGACCTGGTCCAACTCGGCACCGTGGACGCCACCCTGGCGTCCTTCCTGGCCTCGGCGATCCGGGCCAGGAAGAACGTGATGATCACCGGCACCCAGGGGGTCGGCAAGACCAGCCTGCTGCGTGCGATGGCCGCCGAGATCCCGCCGGACGAACGGGTCGGCACGCTGGAGTCGGAGTTCGAACTCTGGCTGCACACCCTGGGCCACCTGCGCCAGGTGGTCCCGATGGAGGCCCGGGAGGGCAACGGCGAGCGGGTGGACGGCCGCATGGCCGGTGAGCTGACGATCGGTGAACTGATCCCGGCGGCCCTGCGGATGACGCTGTCCCGGATCATCGTCGGCGAGGTCCGCTCGGGCGAGGTGGTCCCGATGCTGCGGGTGATGACCAACGGCGAGGGCGGCTCGATGTGTACCCTGCACGCGCGCGGCCCGCACATGGTGGTCGACCGGATCGCCGAACTCTGCCTGGAGTACGGCTCGCACATGACCGACAGCCTGGCCTACCGGCTGACCGCCAACGCGGTCGACCTGATCGTGCACGTGGCGATGGTGGACGAGACGGCCGTCGGCGGCGCCCGGCACCGCTTCGTCTCGCACGTGCTGGAGGTCACCGGCCTCGGTGAGAGCGGCCGCCCGGCCACCAACACGGTGTTCGGCCCGCGCCCCGACCTGGGCGAGCCCCGGGCCGTGCCGCACACCCCGCCGAACTGCCTGGACGACCTGCGCCGGGCGGGTTTCGACGCCGGGCTGCTGCAGTCCGCGTACGGGAGTTGGGGCGCCCCGTTGAACCTGCGGATCGGAGGGATGCGCTGATGCTGCTCTTCGTCCTGTGCGGACTGTCGGTGGCGGGCGGCCTGGTCGCCCTGGTGGCCGGGGTGTACGGGAAGGAGCCGGTGGCGGCCGAGCCCGGTGCCTGGTCGGACCGGCTCACCCCGTCGGCCCGCCGTCGGCTGTCGGTGCAGGCCGCGCTGGCGGTGCTGGGCAGCTGCTGGTTGATCCTGAGCGGCCGGCCGCCGGTGTCGATCGGGTTGCTCGCCCTGCTGGTCTTCGGCCTGCCCTGGGTGATCGGTGCCACCCGGGCCGACATGCACCGGATCGACCGCCTGGAGGCGCTCGCCGAGTGGACCCAACGGTTGGGTGACGTCCTGCTGTTGGGGGTCGGCCTGAACCAGGCGATCGTGACCAGCCGCCGGACCGCGCCGCCCGCGCTGGAGGCCGAGATCGCCGAGCTGAGCGCCCGGCTGCAGTCCCGCTGGCGGCCGGAGGAGGCGCTCCGGGCGTTCGCCGACACACTGGGCGACGCCACCTCCGACAAGGTGCTGGCCGCGCTGGTGCTGCGGGCCGGTGACACCGGCCCCGGCCTGGCCCGGACGCTGGCCGACCTGGCCACCTCGGTCCGTGAGGAGGTGCGGCAGCGCCGGGTGATCGAGGCGGACCGGGCGAAGCACCGCACCACCATCCGCTGGCTGCTGATGATCATCATGCTGGTGCTGGTGGTCGGCTTCTTCAACGAACGGTACTCCCAGCCCTACGCCACTCTGGTGGGCCAACTGGTGCTCGGGGTAGTGCTGTTGCTGTTCGTGCTGGTGATCGCCTGGATGCGCAAGCTGGCCACCTCGCGTCCGCTGCCGCGGCTGCTGGAGCCGGATCGGCGGAGCAAGGCCCGCCCGGTCCCCACCGCTGCGGCCGAGGACGCGGCGCCGGGGACCGGTCGGAACGCGCCGTCGGTCGGCCCGTTCGTCAAGGAGGGCACGTGATTTCGGTCTGGGCCGTACTGGCCGGCGCCCTGCTGCTCGGCGGCGTGGCCGCGATCGCCTCCGAACTCCGGCCCGCTCCACCGGACCTGGGCCAGGCGTTGGACCGGCTGCACCGCACCCCGGCCGACTACGCCGAGCGGACCGACCCGGACGTCAGCTGGGTGGACCGGATCGGTCACCGGTCGCTCCGGCTGGCAGGCGCCCGGATTCCGCACCGGCAGTTGTCGATGATCGGCCGGAGCCCGGCGCGGTTCGTGGCGCACAAGCTGCTGTTCGCGCTGATCGGGCTGATGACGCCCGGCTACCTGGTGCTGGTCTCCGTCCTGGTGGATTGGCAGCTCCCCTGGATGGTGCCAGTGCTGGTCGGTCCGGCACTGGCCCTGCTGGGCTGGCTGCTGCCGGACGGCATCGTCGCGGGCGAGGCCAAGGAGGCCCGGACGGAGTACCTGCACGGGATCGCCGCCTACCTCGAACTGGTCGCGCTGGAGCGGGCTGCCGACTGCGGGCCCGCCGAGGCGCTGCGCCGGGCGGCAGTGGTCGGCCGGTCCACCGTGTTCCGCCGGATCAGGGACGCGCTGGAGCGGGCCGCCACCGACCGGCTGCCGCCCTGGGACGGACTGGACGCGCTGGCCACCGAACTCGGTCTGACGCCGCTTCAGGACGTCGCCGACATCATGCGGCTGTCCGGCAGCGACGGTGCCGCCGTGTACGACACCCTGCGGGCCCGCTCCAAGAGCCTGCGCGACGAACTCCTGGCCGAGGACCTGGCCAGGGCAAACGCCGACAGCGAGCGGATGGTCGCGCCTGGTGCGGCGCTCACCCTGCTCATGACGGTGCTCATCGCATTCCCCGCGCTGTACCAGATGCTCAACGTGATCTAGCCGCTCCTCCTTCCTCCGTCGACCTGGAGACCACACCATGGTTGCTCTGCGAAATCTGCTCACGGCGCTGTTCCTGCCCGTGAAACTCTGCCTGTTCGTCTTCCACCACCGGGTCGGCCGGGTCCGCGCGGCCCGGGCGGCCGGCGACCGTGGGGCCATCAGCATCGAACTCGCCCTGGCGGTCATCGTGCTGGTGGGCATCGCGGTCGCCGTCCTGGCCGTCGTGATGCGCCTGGCCAACACCGTGAAGGGCAAGGTCCCGACGGACCCGGTCGTCACCGCGGCACCGTGAACCGACGCCCGACGAGTCGTCCCCGCCGGGGGGAGCGGGGCGCGCTGACCCTCAGCCTCGCCCTGGTCTTCCCGGTGGTGCTCTTCCTGGTCTTCCTCGTGGTCCAGGCCGCGCTGTACTGGTATGCGGGCCAGGCCGCGTTGACGGCTGCCCGCGAGGGGGCCGACGCGGGCCGGGTCCAGGGCGGGACGCCGGAGGCGGGGGAGCAGCGGGCCAGGGATTTCCTGACCCGGGTCGGCCGGCTGGCCGAGCCGGTCACGGTGGACCCCGACGGGGGGGACCTCACCACCTTCAAGATCGTGGTGACCGTCCGGCCGCTTGCGGTGCTGCCGGGCTTCGACCAGTACTCCGTCACCCGTCAGGTGACGGCCCCCCGGGAGAAGTTCGTGCCTCAGGTGGCCCAGCCGTGAGGCGGCTCAAGGCGGCGGGGGGCAGCGGAGACCGGGGCAGCGCAGCGCTGGAGGCCGCCATCATCGCGCCGGTGCTGGTCGTGTTCGTGCTGATCGTGGTGGCGGCCGGGCGTATTCAGAGCACCGGCGGGGTAGTTGATGCGGCAGCCCGTTCCGGCGCCCGGGCGGCCTCGTTGGCCCGTACGCCGGAGGGGGCTCAGCAGGCGGCGGGGGACGCGGTGCTGGAGGTGCTCAGGGGGCAGGGGGTGCCGTGCCCGCAGCCGGTGAACCCGCCGATCGAGTACGGGACCCTGGAGACCCCGGCCGGTCCGGTCACCACCGTGACGGTGCAGGTGAGTTGTACCGTCCGGCTGAGCGACCTGCTGATCGACATCACGCCCGGCAGCAAGACCATGACCGCCAGCTTCACCTCGGTGCTGGACCACTACCGGGGGACCGAAGCGGGAACGAAGGAGAGGAAGCCGTGAGAGCACGGCGGTGCGGCGGTGCGGACGACGGCTCGATCGCGCTGTTCGTCGCCATCTGCGCCGCGGGGCTGGTGATGATGGTCGGGATCGTGCTGGAGGCGGGGGGCCGGCTGCGGGCGATCGAGACCGCCGACGCCCAGGCCCAGGAAGTGGCCCGGGTGGTCGGGCAACAACTCGACGAGCGCGCGCTGTTGCGCGGTGGGGGTTACCTGCTCACCCAGGACGTGGCCGCCGCCCAGGTGGCCGCCGAGGCCTACCTGCGGCCGTACGGTCTGCACGCCGAGATCGCGTTCCGGGACGGTCGCACGGTGCTGGTGGACATCCGGGCCCAGTACCGGACCACCCTGCTCGGCGCGCTCGCGGTGCAGTCGCTGGAGGTGCGCGGGCACGGCTCCGCCACTCTGGTGCACGGCGTCAAGGAAGCGGAGACTGCCTGAATGGGTGCGGGCCGGACTCTTGATGGGCGTCGACGCGGCACGGCCGCTGCGGCGCACGGTGTGACGGAAGCGGAGAAGGACTGATGGCCGGGCGACGAGCCAAGGAACAGCACCGGGCAGGTACGGGGACGAACCCGCCGGCCGGACGGCGGCCGGTGCCGCTGCGGCCGAACCGCCGCCGGACGGCCGGGTCGGTGTTCGCCGCCCTCGGCGCGCTGGTGCTGCTGGCGCTCCTGCTGGTCGGCGTGCCCGCACTGCTGCTGTACGGGACGACCGCGGTGGCGGGCATGGGCGGCCAGAGCACCAGTGGGCCGGTCGAGTTGCTCACCACGCCCGACGACGGCCGGATCTTCCTCTGGGCGCTGGTCGCGATCGGCTGGGTGGGCTGGCTCTGCTTCGCCTTCTCGGTGCTCCTGGAGATCCCGGCCCAGCTGCGCGGCCGGGTGGCCCGCAGGCTGCCCGCCTTCGGCTGGAGCCAGCGGATCGCGGCCGGACTGGTCGGCTCGGTGCTGGCGCTGCTGCCGGTGGCCGGTTCGGCCTTCGCCGCCGTGCCCGACCGGCCGGCCGCGGTGGCCCCGGCCCAGGTGACGGCCGCGCCGCAGTACGCCGCGCTGCCCGCCGCCCCGGTGGCACCCGCGCTCACCCCGGCGGCCGACCCGGCGCCCGGCTACACCGTGCAGGACAGCCGCCCGGCGGACAGTCTCTGGTCGATCGCCGAACGCCAACTGGGTTCGGGCGAACGGTGGGTGGAGATCGCCAAGCTCAACAACGGCCGGGTGATGGACGATTCGGGCCGGACCTTCGACGCGGACCGCCCGATCCACCCGGGCTGGCAGCTCCTGATGCCCGGCGACGCCAAGGCCCAGGGCGGACCGGCACCGGCTCCCGCACCCGCCCCCCAGGCGCCCGCACCGCAGCACGGCTCGGTCACGGTCAGGGCGGGGGACACCCTGTCCGCCATCGCGGAACGGGAGTTGGGGGACGCTGAGGGGTGGCCGAAGCTGTTCGAGGCCAACAAGGGGGTGGCCGCGCCCGACGGCGAACGGCTGACCGACCCGGACGTGGTGGTGCCCGGCATGGTGCTCGCCATCCCCGGCGCTCCGGCGCCTGCGCCGGTGCCCGCCCCGGAACCCGCTCCCGTGCCCGTCCCCGACGTGCCGGTCACGCCCGACCCGGCGCCCGCCACCCCCGCGCCGGCCACGCCCGCGCCCGCCACCCAGGGGCCGGTGGTCCCGTCCCAGGCGCCCACCCCCGCCGCCCACACGCCCGCCGCCCACAACCCCGCCGAGGCGGCGGCGCCGAGCGACGACTACTCCGTGGCGCTGGCCGCCTCGACCGTCGGCGTGCTGCTCGCCGCCGTCCTGGTCGGTACGGTGGCCCGGCGGCGTGGCGCCCAGCAGCGGTCCCGCAAGCCCCGGCACCGGATCGCGCTGCCCGCCCCGGCCGCGCTCGCCTTCGAGTCCGAACTGAAGGTCCGTCAGGACGACGCCGGGCTGGCCCTGCTGGACCGGGCGCTGCGCACCATGGCCCGGAACACCGTCCGGGGCGGCAAGCGCCTGCCCGCCCTGATCGCGGCCCGGATCACCCCCGGCCGTACGGTCGAGCTGCACCTCGCCGCCCCGGCGGCGCCGATCGCGCCGTTCCGGGCCGCGCACGCGCCGAACGTCTGGTGGTGCCCGGACGACTCCTCCGAGCTGCTCGGCGCCTCGCAGGCGGCGAAGAACAACGCCCCGTACCCGGCACTGGTCACCCTCGGCAGCGCACCGGACGGCTCCGTGGTGCTGGCCGACCTGGAGACCGTCCGGCTGATGCACCTGTCCGGGCACCCGGACGACTCGCAGGACGTGCTGCGCACGCTGGCCGTGGAGTTGGCGCACAGCCCGCTCGCCGACCGGCTGAACCTGCACCTGGTCGGGCTCGCCGAGGATCTGCCGATCTCCGGTCCCGCGCTGGACCGGGTGCACCGGCACGACTCGCTGGAGGCGGCGATCGCCGCGCTCGGCCCGCGCACCGCCCGGGCCCGGGCCACCCTGGTGGCGGCCGAGGCGACCAGCCCCCGGGACGCCCGCAGCCGGGGCCAGGACGACGAGTCCTGGGTGCCGGAGATCGTGCTCTCCGCCCAGCCGCCCAGCGGCAGCCTGCCCACCGAGCTGGGCCGGCTGCTCGACGGCACCCCGCGCACCTGCCTGGCCGTCGTCACCCGGGCGCCGGAGCGCGGCAGCGGCCCGGTCGCCCGCTGGACCCTGCCCAGCACCGGGAACGCGGTCATCCCGGGTCTGCACCTCACGGTGCAACTGCAGCGGCTCAGCCCGGACCAGTACGCCCAGCTCGGCGACCTGCTCCGGTCCTCGGCCGACACCGCCCAACTGCCCGCCCCGGACTGGACGCTGGACGGTGTGGAGCTGGAGCCGTCCGAACTCCCGCTGCCGGTCCCGGTGCTGGCGGGGGTCGGGGCCTCCGGTCCGACCGCCGCCGAGGCGGCCGCGATCGAGGCGGTGTCCCGGGTGATCGGCACCGGCAGCAGTCCGTTCGCGGGTGTCAGCCCGGCCGCCACGCCCCGGCACTCGGCCAACTCGGTGGGCCTGCACGTCAAGTCCGCCGACCCGGTGCACCCTGTCGTGCCGGTGGCTCCGGCCGTCGCCGCCGTGGTGCCCGTGGTGGTCCCGGCGCCGGCCCCGGAACCCGACCCGGAGCCGGTCCCGACCCACGAGCCCGCCGCCCCGGTGGCCGACACCACCCCGGCGCGGCCCGTGCCGCCGCCGGTCACGGCGTCAACTCCAGCTCCCCGTACCGACAGTGACGACCTGCTGGCCATCCTCCGGTCGCCGGAGGCGCACTCGGTCCGGACCGCGCCCAGGATCCGCCTGCTCGGCCCGCCCGACGTGCTCGGCACCACCGGATCGGTCACCCCCGAGGGCCGGCCCCGGCTGACCGAGCTGGCCGCCCTGCTCGCGCTCCGCCCGGGCGCCGACCAGTCCACTCTGGACCGCGCCCTGCACCCCGGCGCCGCCCACCTCGACCCGCACCCGACCACCACCGAACACACCGTCACCCCGATGCCGGTCCGACTGGCCGAACTGGCCGGCTGGCTGGGCGAGTCCACCGAGGGCCGGGCCTTCCTCCCACTGGACGGCGGCGACGGCCACACCTTCGCCCCCACCGTCAGCTGCGACTGGGACGAGTTCCGCAGCCTCTACCGCCGGGGCATGCGCAGCACCAGCAGCACCGCCGACGCCGCCCTGGCGCACGCCCTCGCCCTGGTCCGCGGCGCCCCGTTCGCCGAGGCCCCGGGGTCGTCCTACGGCTGGGCCGAGCCCGAGCGCCAGGACATGATCGCCACCATCGTCGACACGGCGCACGAACTGGCCGCCCGCCGCCTCCAGTACGGCGACCACCGCACCGCCGAGGCCGCCATCTTCCGCGGCCTGGCCGTCGCCCCCGACATCGAACTCCTGCACCGCGACCTGTTCTACGCCTACGCCTCGGCCGGCGCCCGCGACCAACTCGTCCGCGCGGTCAACCGTCTGGACGCCCTCAGCCGCCGCACCGGCCGCGACCTCGACCCCGACACCGTCGCCCTGCTCCGGGACCTGCTCTCCGGCGCCTGACCTGGCCGGTGGCGGCCGTCCTCGACTCAGACCCCGAGGGCGGCCGCCACCGCGGCTTCGGCGTGCAGGCGGGTGGTGGCGAAGACCGGGACGGGGCTGTCGGCGGGGGAGATCAGCAGTTCGATCTCGGTGCAGCCGAGCACGATGCCCTCCGCGCCCCGGGCGACCAGGTCCGCGATGACGGACCGGTAGGCGGCGCGGGACTCCTCGCGGATGACGCCCAGACAGAGCTCCTGGTAGATCACCCGGTGCACCAGAGCCCGGCCCGGAGTGTCGGGGGTGAGGACGTCGAGGCCGTGCGAGGCCAGCCGGTCACGGTAGAAGGACTGCTCCATGGTGAAGGCGGTGCCCAGCAGACCGACCCGGGTCAGGCCCGCCGAGCGGACGGCGAGCGCGGTGGTGTCGGCCAGGTGCAGCAGCGGGACGTCGACGGCGGCGGCCACCTGGTCGGCCACCTTGTGCATGGTGTTGGTGCAGATCAGCAGCAGCTCGGCCCCGGCGGCCTGCAACGCCCGGGCGGCGTCCGCCAGTACGGCCCCGGCCCGGTCCCAGTCACCGGCCGCCTGGAGGCGTTCGATCTCGGCGAAGTCCACCGACCAGAGCACGCAGCGGGCCGAGTGCAGCCCGCCGAGCCGCTCCCTGGTCAGCTCGTTCAGCAGCCGGTAGTACTCGGCGCTGGACTCCCAGCTCATCCCGCCGATCAGTCCGATGACCTTCATCGCGCACCTCCTGTCGGCGCATCATCGCACCGGATCGGTAATGCGGTTGCCGTGGCCTGTCCGATTCCCGTAGACCCGTCCCATGTTGCATGGAGAGCGAATCGGCCTGCGGGCCCGCCTGGAGTCGGATGTACCGGTACTGCACGAGGAGTTGTACGAAGATGTGCTGACCCGCTCGCGGGCGGACACCCGGCCCTGGCAGCCGACCCCGGTCGGCTTCTCGCCGTACGCGGTGGGGGAGGCCAGTGACGGCCACGCGGCCTTCACCGTGGTGGAGTTGACGACCGGTGAGGTGGTCGGGGAGGCGATCGTCTGGGGCATCGACGGCCACAACCGGCTGGCCCACCTCGGGCTGGCGGTGCGGCCCGGCTTCCGCGGGCGCGGGTACGGGGCCGAGGCGGTCCGGGTGATGTGCCGGTACGTCTTCACGGTGCGCGGCTTCCAGCGGGCCCAGTTGGAGACACTGGCCGACAACGAGCCGATGATCCGGGCCGCCGAGCGCGCCGGGTTCGTCCGGGAGGGGCTGCTGCGGCGGTCCGCCTGGGTGTACGGGGAGTTCCTGGACGAGGTGATCCTCGGGCTGCTGGCCGAGGACTGGGCGAAGACGGAGGGGTAGCGGATGCCGCACCCGGGGCTGGTGAGCGCGGGCGTCGAGGTGACCCCGCTGTGCGACGCGGTCGGACCGATGGGCGAGCAGATCGCCCGTCCGCTGCGCGAGCTGTTCGGCGGCCCGGACCACCCGGTCTGGGCCCGGGCGGACGCCACCGAGCCCTGGGTGCTGCACTTCCACTGCTACCTGCTGCGCACGCCGGCCGGCCGGACCGTCCTGGTGGACACCGGTCTCGGCGGGCCGGACTCACCCGCCGCGAGCTGGGCCCCGGTGCCGGGCGGGCTGACCGCCGAGCTGGCGGCGGCCGGGGTCCGGCCCGAGCAGGTGGACACCGTCGTGCTGACCCACCTGCACAGCGACCACGCGAGCGGCAGCCTGGCGGCGGACGGCCGCACCCCGGCGTTCCCGAACGCCCGCTACCTGGTCCAGCGCACCGAGCTGGACTGGCTGACGGCCACCGGCTCACCGCTGCTGGACGCCGTGGTGCGGCCGCTGCGCGCGGCGGGCTGCCTGGACGCCCGGGCGGGCGAGGTGGCGCTCACCCCGGAGGTCAGGGTCTTCGCCACCCCCGGCCACACCCCGGGGCACCAGAGCGTGGCGATCGGCGGACGGCAGCTGGTGGTCGCCGGGGACGTGGTGCTGCACCCCGTCCAGCTCACCGACCCGACGGTCGGATACCTGTACGACGACGACCAGCCGGCCGCGACCGGCACCAGGCAGCGGCTGTTGGCGGAGCTGACGGCCGGGCACGGCATCCTGGCCACCGCGCACTTCGCCGAGCCGTTCACCCGGCTCTGAGCGGGCGCCCGGCCCGCGCCGACCAGCGTGCGGCCGGCCGCCGGGCGCCGGTCGGGTACGCCCCCGGTCCTCGAAGCCGACCTCAGGCGTACAGCGGGCGGATCCGGGTGGACGGCCCGGCCCGGCGGATCACCGTCGGGTCCTGAGTCGGTGCCCGGCCGGTAACGGGTGGCGGGTGATCACCACCCGCTCTGGCTCCGTCGGCTGAGCGCGTCGTAAGGTGGCGAGATCGTGGTGGCGGGCACCGCGGCGGACGTCGCGCTGGCGACGGGGTGGGGCGGTGACCTGCGGTGGCTGACGTGACGGCGGGCGGCATCTGGCCGGGCGCGATGGCCGACCAGACCGCCCCGCGCGAGGTCTCGACCGGCTGGACCGGCAGCATCCCGGCGGTCCAACTGCCCAAACCCGCCGCACCGCAGGTGGTCGGCGGCGGGGCCCGGGGCCGGATCCTGGTGATCGAGGGCGGCTACGGGGCCGGCGGGCGCAGGCCCTGGGGGCGTGGTGCGGGCTCGCAGGCCCAGGTGCTCTCCGCGATGCTGGCCGGTGTCGCACCGGGGACGCTGCTGGCCGCCGAGTCGGTCGACGCCGTGCACCTGCCGGGCGCCACCGACCCGCAGAGCGTGCTGGCCCACCTGCGCGCCGCCGCGCTGCACCCGGGCCCGCTGCTGCTCCACCTCGGCGGCCACCTGGTCACCGACCGGCGCGGCGAGCACCTCTACCTGACGCTGCGTGACTCCAAGCCCGCCACCGTCCGGCAGGACGGCCTGCCCTGGCAGGCGCTGGCCGCCGAACTCCAGCACCGGGGCGACCTGCCCACCCTGGTGATCGCCGACCTGAGTGCCGACCAGGCCGCCTGGCCGCTGGTGCAGAGCGCGATCTCCCCGCTGGCGGACGGCATCCCGCTGTGGGCCGTGGTCAGCCCCGACCCCGAGCAGATCGGCACCTTCTCCCGCGCGCTGATCGAGGTGCTGCACCGGGGCCGCCCCGGTGGTCCGGCCCTGCTCGCGCCCGAGCTGCTCCGCGACCAGGTGCACTCGGTGGTCCGGAACGACTCGATCATCCTGCACTCGCACCCCACCGAGCGGCCGTTCTTCCGCAACACCTCGCGGCAGGTCAACGAGGCGCTGCCGGGCGCCGCGTCCGGGCCGCGCCCGGCGGCCGTCCAGGTACCGCCGAAGGGGCAGCAGCCCCGGCCGCCCAAGCCCCGCCCGGGCACCCCCGACCTCCCGTCGGCCAAGCCGGCCGGGGTCTCGCTGCGCAAGCCCGGGGTGCCGCCCACGCCCCGCCGGGTCGGGCCGCCGGTCTCGCTGCTGAAGGCGGGTCAGCACCCCGCCCCCGCCGCGCCGCTGGTCAGCCTGGACAAGCGGCCGGCCCCGGTCTCCTTCGACAAGCCGACCCCGACCCCGGCGCCCACCCCGGCCGCCGACCCGGCTCCGGTCGACTACCGGGAGGCGATCGGCCGGATCGTCCGCTGCGCGGAGGCGGGCGAGCACGACACCGCCGCCGAACTCGCGCTCGAGCTGGAGCGGTCCGCCGTCGCCGCGCACGGCCCGGTGGCCGTCGAGGTGCTCCAGGTCCGCCAGGTCCGCGCCCACATCGCCCGGCTGGCCGGCCGGCTGGCCCAGGCGGCCGAGGTCTACCGCGAGGTGGCCTTCAGCCTGCTCCGTTCCCGGGGCGCCGACGACCCCGAGACCCAGCAGGCCGCCACCAACGCGGAAGCCTGCTGGCGCGCCGTCCCCGACCGCACCGAGGCGATCCGGATGGCTCCCGAGATCATCGAGCTCCGCGCCCACCTCCCCGGCCCCGACGGCCGCAAACTCCGGGCCGCCGAACGTCACCTGAAGCAACTCGCCTCTGCCGTACAGCAGTAGTGCCGTGAGCAGCGTCAGCGGGCGCCGCCGTTGACGTAGAGGGTCTGGCCGCTGACGTAGGAGGCGTCGTCGCTGACCAGGAAGGCGACCACGGAGGCGATCTCCTCGGGCCGGCCGACCCGGCGGAGCGGGGTGCGTTCGGCGACCTGGGCCTGGTGGTCCTCGGCGGTGGCGCCGACGCGTTCGGCGGTGGCGGCGGTCATCGAGGTGGCGATGTAGCCGGGGGCGACCGCGTTGACGTTGACGTTGTACGGGCCGAGCTCGATCGCCAGGGTGGCGGTCAGGCCCTGGATGCCGGCCTTGGCGGCGGCGTAGTTGGCCTGGCCCCGGTTGCCGAGGGCGGAGCGCGAGCTGAGCGAGACGATCTTGCCGTACTTCTGCTTCACCAGGTACTTCTGCGCCACGTGGCTGCAGTTGTAGGCACTGGTCAGATTGACCGTCAGGACGGCGTCCCAGTCACTCTTGGGCATCTTGAAGAACAGGTTGTCCCGGGTGATCCCGGCGTTGTTCACCAGGATGTGCAGCGCGCCCAACTCCTCGACCACCGTGGCGAACACCACCTCCACCGCGTCGTAGTCGGCCACGTCGCAGCCGTACGCCCGCGCACTGCCGCCCTTGGCGGTGATCGCGTCCACGGTGCCCTGCGCGCGCTCGGCGGTCAGGTCCACCACCGCGACGGTGGCGCCCTCCTCGGCGAGCCGCAGCGCGGTGGCCGCGCCGATGCCCTGCGCCGCACCGGTGACGACGGCGACCTTGCCTGCGAAACGAGTCACGACAGCTCCCTAGACGTTCTCGACGAGTACCGCGGTGCCCTGGCCGACACCGACACACATGGTGGCCAGCCCGCGCCGGGCGCCGGTACGGCGCATCCGGTGCAGCAAGGTGGTGAGGATCCGGGCGCCCGAGCCGCCCAGCGGGTGGCCGAGGGCGATCGCGCCCCCGGACGGGTTGACCAGCTCCGGGTCGAAGCCCAACTCCCGGACGCAGGCGAGTGCCTGGGCCGCGAACGCCTCGTTGAACTCGGCCTCCTCGACGTCCTCGACCGACCAGCCGGTGCGGGCCAGCACCTTCCGGGTGGCGGGCACCGGGCCGATGCCCATCACGTCCGGGTGCACGCCGGCCGAGGCGCCGGCCACGTAGCGGCCGAGCGGCTCCAGGCCCAGTTCGTGCAGGACCTCCTCGCTCACCAGCAGCAGCCCGGCCGCGCCGTCGTTCATCGGCGAGGCGTTGCCCGCCGTCACGGTGCCGCCGGCCCGGAAGACCGGCTTGAGGGCGGCCAGGCGCTCCAGCGTGCTGTCCTCCCGGATGCCCTCGTCCTGATCGACCGTCACACCGTCGGCGCGCAGCACCGGGAGCAGTTCGGCGTCGAAGTGCCCGTTCTTCCGGGCGGCGGCGGCCCGTTGGTGGCTGCGCAGCGCGAACTCGTCCTGGTCCGCGCGGCCCACCCCGTACCGGGCGGCCACCTCCTCGGCCGTCTCGCCCATGCTCAGCACGCCGTGCAGCTCGCGCATCCGGGGGTTGGTGAGCCGCCAGCCGAGCCGGGTGTCGAAGGTCTCCAGCTTGTGCGGCAGCGCCTCGTCGGGGCGCGGCAGCACGAACGGGGCGCGGCTCATCGCCTCGCAGCCGCCCGCCAGCACGATCTCCGCCTCGCCGGAGCCGATCGCCCGGGCGGCGGTGGTGACGGCCTCCAGGCCGGAGGCGCACAGCCGGTTCACGGTGGCGCCGGGGACGGTCTCCGGCAGACCGGCCAGCAGCACGGCCATCCGGGCCGCGTTCCGGTTGTCCTCACCGGCCTGGTTGGCGGCGCCCCAGTAGACGTCGTCGATCCGGGCCGGGTCCAACTGCGGTACGGAGTCGAGCAGTCCGCGCAGCACGGCGGCCGACAGGTCGTCCGGGCGGACGGTCGAGAGGGCGCCGCGCAGCCGCCCGATCGGGGTGCGGCGGGCGGCGGCGAAGTAGACAGGGCGCACGTCGTTGGGCTCCTCAACCACTGGGGGACTAGAAGGCGTTGACGCCGGTCAGCGCACGCCCGACGAGCAGTTTGTGGATCTGGCTGGTGCCTTCGTACAGGGTCATCACCCGGGCGTCGCGCAGGTACTTGCCGACCGGGTACTCGTCGATGAAGCCGTACCCGCCGAAGACCTGGAGCGCGTTGTTGGCGGCCCGGACGGCGGCCTCGCTGGCGAACAGCTTGGCCACCGAGGACTCGGTGGCGAACGGCAGGCCGCGCTCGATGTGGTCGGCCACCCGCCAGGTGAGCAGCCGGGCGGCGTCCAGCTCGACCGAGATGTCGGAGATCAGCTCCTGCACCAACTGGTAGGAGGCGATCGGCTTCCCGAACTGCTCGCGCTCCTTGGCGTAGCCGACGGCGGCGTCCAGGCAGGCCTGGGCGATGCCGACGCAGCCGGCCGCGACCGACATCCGGCCCTTGGCCAGGGCGGCCATCGCGACCATGAAGCCCTTGCCCTCGGCGCCGAGCCTGGCGCTGTCCGGCACCCGGACGGCGTCGAAGGTCAGCTCGGCGGTGGCCTGGCCGCGCAGGCCCAACTTGCCGTGGATCTCCCGGCGTTCGAGGCCGGGGGTGGCGGTCGGGACCAGGAAGGCGGTGATCCCCCGATGGCCCTGCCGCTCCGGATCGCTGCCGCCGGTGCGGGCGAAGACCAGCGCGACCTCGGCCCAGGTGCCGTTGGTGATGAACGTCTTGGCGCCGGTGATCAGCCAGTCGTCGCCGTCCCGGACCGCCCGGGTGGTCAGGTTGGCGGCGTCCGAACCGGTGCCTGGCTCGGTCAGCGCGAAGCAGCCGAGCGCCTCGCCGGAGGTCAGCCGGGGCAGCCAGTGCCGCTTCTGCTGCTCGGTGCCGTAGCTGTTGACCGACTTGGCCACCAGGCCGAGCGAGACCGAGACGATCCCGCGCACCGAGGAGTCGCCCCGGCCGAGCTCCTCCAGCACCAGGCAGTACGCCAGGTGGTCGCCGCCGCTGCCGCCGTACTCCTCCGGGATGGTCAGGCCGAGGAAGCCGACCTCGCCGAGCCTGCCGATGATCGCCCGGTCCACCGACTCGGCGCGGTCCCAGTCGGCGGCGAACGGCACGATCTCACGGTCGGTGAAGTCGGCGGCGAGCTGCCGGACCGCGACCTGCTCCTCGGAGAGCTCCAGGTTCATGGCGTCCTCGGTGGGTAGGCTGGCACCGGCTAAAACTAGCGGTGCAAGTTTTGTCCGACTCTAGCCCGCCGTCGCAGGGCTGGGAAGAGCCGCCTGCGAGAATGCCCGGAACCCCACCCGACCGGAGGAAGCGACCATGGCCCGTCCGCGCACCCCGCTGCTCAGCCGCGAGCGGATCGTCGCGGCCGCCCTCGCCCTGGTGGACGCGGAGGGGCTGGCCGCGCTCTCCACCCGCCGGCTGGCCACCGAGCTCTCGGTCAGCGGCCCCTCGCTGTACAACCACTTCGCCACCAAGGACGAGCTGCTCGACGCCGTGGTGGACAGCGTGATGGGGGAGGTCGACCTGTCGATGTTCCGGCCGCCGGCGCCCTGGCGTACCGCGCTGCGCGACTGGGCCCGCTCCTACCGGGCGGCGCTGGCCGCCCACCCCGCGATCGTCCCGGTGCTGGCCCAGGGCCCGGGCCGGCGGCCGAACGCGCTGCGGCTGGCCGACGCGGTCTTCGGCTGCCTGGTCGCGGCGGGCTGGCCACGCGGCCAGGCCACCCGGATCGGTGCCCTGATGCGGTACTTCGTCACCGGCTCGGCCCTCGGCTCGTTCGCGGCCGGCTTCCCCGAGGACGCCGCGCTGTACACCGAGGAGTACCCGCACCTCGGCGAGGCGCACAAGCTGGCCGAGCACCGGCGGCGGATCGACGAGGGCGCGTTCGAGACCGGCCTGGAGGCGCTGCTCGACGGTCTGGAACTACGCTACGGACGGACCGTCAACTCGACCCGGGGGAGCGAACAGTGACCGATGACCAGGATGGCGTGGTCGTCTACTGGCGGCCGATGTGCACCTTCTGCCTGAAGCTGCTCACCCAGCTGCGGTTCACCGACCTGCCCTACCGCAAGGTCAACATCTGGCGCGACCCCGAGGCCGCCGCCTTCGTCCGCTCGGTCGCCGACGGCAACGAGACCGTCCCGACGGTGACGGTGGCCGGGCACCCGATGGTCAACCCCTCGCGGAAGGAACTGCTGGCGGCGGTCCGGGAGCACGCCCCGCACCTGCTGGCCTGACCCGCTCAGCGGCAGGCCAGCGCGGCCCGGATCTCCGACTCCGGGTCGCCCTGGTGGTAGACCCGCTCGGTGGCCTCGATGCCGTCCAGGAACTCCTGGTAGCGGACGG
Organism: Kitasatospora sp. NBC_00070; assembly: GCF_045041205.1. Taxonomy (NCBI): domain Bacteria; kingdom Bacillati; phylum Actinomycetota; class Actinomycetes; order Kitasatosporales; family Streptomycetaceae; genus Kitasatospora; species Kitasatospora sp. NBC_00070. The sequence continues at coordinate 6,302,451 of NZ_CP108247.1, forward strand.
CGTAGCCGAGGTGCATCAGCGGCTCCGCCAGCTCCAGCGCCCTGGCCGGGTCGGAGTCGGGGGCCTGCTCGCGCCAGGCGTCGATCCAGAGCCGGCGGACGGTCGCCCAGCGCTCCTCGTCGAGGAAGTCCTGCGGGCGCAGGCCGTCGACGGCGGGGTGACCGTAGTAGCTGTCGGAGAAGTCGACGATCACGTTGCGGGTGCCGTCGAACCGCCAGTTGCCCGGGTGGAAGTCACCGTGCACCAGCGTCTCGGGCAGCCCGCAGGACGCCAACTCCTCGATCAGCGCCGGAAGGTCGGCGAGCAGCCGGTCGGCGGCAGCCCGCTCCTCGGCGGTCAGCACGACCCGGGGGAGCAGCGCCGCGAAGCGCTCGGGCAGAGTGCCGGGAGTACGGTCCGGGAGCCCGTCGCGCTGCCCGGCCAGCGCGGCCTGGGCGGCCACCAGCCGGGGTACCGCGGCCAGCATGGCGTCCTCGGGCAGGCCCCAGCAGTCCACCCCGGGCAGGTGGCCGAGCAGCACCCGGCCCTCGGCTTCAGCCAGCACCGGCGGTACCAACTCCGGGTCCACGGCGGCCAGTCGGGCGATCACCTCGGCCTCGGGGACGGCGAAGGCGGGCGTGGTCTTCAGCCAGACCGGGCCGTCGGCGGTCGGCAGCCGGTACAAGCCGGAGAGGTTCCAGCTCTTCACCTGCTCGGCCGGGCCGACCGCCCGCACCGTCCCGGCCGCCCAGGCCAGCGCGGACCGCAGCCCGGCCGGGGTGGCCCACGGCGCCCGCAGCGGGTCCTCGCCCACCGTCAGGGCCGAGTCGGCGAGTTCGACCTCCGGGAACCGCAGCGCCTCGGCGTGGTAGGCGACCGAGCCGCCGTACCCGGTGTCGGCACTGTCGTGCGTCAGCAGGCGCAGCACGTGCACCGGGACGCCCAGTCGCCGCGTCAACTCCTCGGCCACCGGGGCGATGTCGTGCCAACGCGGCGTCCCGACCGGGAACGGCCCGATCTCGCCGAGCTGTTCACCCTGGTACGTCACCAACACCGTCACGCTTCGCTCTGTCACCCGCGCAGTCTCGGGCCCGCCGGTCGTCCGGGCAACCGAATTTAACGATCACTCACTCGTACTCGGTGCCGCCCTTGCGGGTCAGGTACGCGCCGCTGACCACCTTGGCGATCGCCCGGCCACCGGTCACCGGGCTGTACCGCTCGACCACCGGCCGGACCACGACGCCCTCGCGGATGTGCAACTCCCGCCCGGAGAAGGTCTCCCGGCCGTCGGCCAGCGCCAGCACGGTGTCCGGGTCGAACGGGCCGCTCCACAGCTGCGGCACCAACGGCAGCTTCCCGGCCAGCAGTTCGGTGGCGTCCAGCCAGTGCAGCTCACCGTCGATCACGGCCGAGACGTCGAACGCCGCGTACCCGGGCAGCTCGGTGCGCCCGGACTCCCCGTAGCCGAGGTCCTGCACCCCGACGCCGAACACCTCGCCGAAGATGCCGATCCGGCTGGCACCGAGCCGCTCCGCCAGCTCGGCGGCCACCGCCGGGATGCCGTGCGCGCGGACGCTGCGCCAGTACAGGTTGCGGTCGTCCTCGCGGAGCGCCAGCCGCTGCGCGCCGATCCCCTTCGAGGAGACCTGGACGGTGCCGGAGTCGGCGTGGAACGTGACCAGGCAGCAACTGCCGTGCAGCTTCTCGGAGACCACCACCGGCTCGCCAGGTTCGAAGACGTCCGGGAAGCGCTTGAGGTTCTCGATGTCCACCCAGGGCAGCAGCCCGGGCGCCGACTCGACCTCACCGCTCATGCCGACCGGGATCGGCGGCACCCACTTGGTGATGCCGAGCAGCTCGGCGAAGTCCGCACCCTCGGCGACGGCCTCGGTGAGGTCGGTGCCGGCCAGCGCGGCGGGGCGGCAGACGATGCCCTGGGAGAGCTCACCGCGCAGCCGGACCGCCTTGACCCGGTCGTGGGCGCTGCCCGCGAGCTTCCCGGTCAGGCCCAGCTCCTCGATCAGCGCGGGCGGCAGCACCGCCTGCTCGGGGATGTAGACCGCCAGTTCCCCGGTCCGGTACGCGCCCTTGGCGACCACCGCACGGTAGAGGCCGACCTGGGCCAGCTCCAGTGCGTCGGCATTCGGGTGCGTCAGGATGGTCAGCCGTTCGGCCGTGACTCGCAATGTCGACATGGTGATTCCTCCCCGGATGGTGAACGGGGATCACTCTCGCCGCTGCGGACCGCCGCACGCGACAGGTTTTCGGGGGCCTGCGGATGCCGGCCCCCGAAAACTGACGACTGATCGGGTCAGGCGCGCCCGGCTGCCCGTTGGGTACGGCGGGACAGCGAGTCGATGACCACGGCGGCCAGCAGGACCGCACCGGTGATCATGAACTGGATGGCGTTGCTGAGGCCCTGGATGTTCATCCCGGACTGGATCGAGCCGATCACCAGCGCACCGAGCAGGGCCGACCAGGTGTTGCCGCGTCCGCCGAAGAGGCTGGTGCCACCGATGACGGCGGCCGCGATCGAGTTCATCAGCAGGTTGCCGCCACCGGAGGTCTGGCTGGCGGACTGGATCTGGGCCGACAGGAACAGCCCGCCGACCGCCGCCATGGTGGAGGCCACCATGAAGACCGAGATCCGGATCCAGGAGATGTTGATACCGGCCCGGCGGGCACCCTCGATGTTCCCGCCGAGGGCGAAGATCTGCCGCCCGTAGCCGGTCCGGCGGAGCACGAAGTCGAGCACCACGATGAAGAGCAGGAAGATCAGCAGCGCCAGCGGCAGGCCCTTGTACTGGTTCAGCGTGTACGCCACCAGGAAGGCGAGCACGGCCAGCACGCCGGTGCGGAGCGCGATGTCGCCCGGCGGCCGGTACGGCACCCCGGCCCGGCGCCGCCGCGCGGTGTCGGTCAGGGCGGCGGCGAGGAAGAGCAGCACGGCGGCCGCCGCCAGGCCGTACGCCGCGATGGCCTGGCCGTAGATGGTGGTGTAGAGCCGGGAGACGATGTCGTGGCCGGACAGGTTGACGGTGCCGTTGGCGCCGAGGATCTGCAGCATCAGGCCGTTCCAGGCCAGGTTGCCGGCCAGTGTGACCACGAACGCGGGGACGCCGATCTTGGCGAAGAAGAAGCCGTGCACCAGGCCGACCACCGTGCCGCCGACCACGGCGGCGAGCAGGGCCACCCACTCGTTGACGCCGTGCGTCACGTTCATCACGGCGAAGATCGCGGCGCACAGGCCGCTGACCGAACCGACCGACAGGTCGATCTCGCCGAGCAGCAGCACGAAGACCACGCCGATCGCGATCATGCCGGTGCCGACGATCTGCTGCGAGAGGTTGGAGAGGTTCTGCGCCGACAGGAAGCTGCTGTTCAGACTGCCGAAGACGGCCCAGATGACCACCAGGGCCAGCACCACAGGCAGCGAGCCCAGCTCGCCGCTGCTGATCCGGCGCCGGAACTCGCCCAGGTAGCCCTTCACGCCCTCCTGACGGACGATCAGGCGCGGGTCGACGGCCGGGATCGCCTGGGCCGCCACCGGGACGGGGGCGTTGACCCCGTCCTTGGACATCGCGTCCTCCGGCAGCGGATTCCGTCGGGAGCCGTTCCCCGGCTCGGGGGTGTTGGTGCCGTCCGCGCTCATTCCTCGCCCTCCGTGCCACGGGCCCGACGGCGGGTCACAGCATTGTCCGTGGCGCCGGTGATGGCCGAGATGATCTCTTCCTGACTGGTGCTCCGGCGGTCGAAGAAGCCGTTGTTCCGGCCCAGCCGGAGCACCGCGATCCGGTCCGCCACCGCCATCACGTCCGCCATGTTGTGGCTGATCAGGATGACGCCGAGGCCCTGGTCGCGGAGCCGCTCGACCAGGTCCAGGACCTGGGCGGTCTGTTCCACGCCCAGGGCGGCGGTGGGCTCGTCCAGGATGACGATCTTGGGCGAGCCGATCAGCGAGCGGGCGATCGCGACCACCTGGCGCTGGCCGCCGGAGAGCGAGGCGATCGGGATCCGCACGCTGGGGATCCGGATGGAGAGGGTGTCCAGCAGGGTCCTGGACCGCTGCTCCATCCGGACCTCGTCCAGCACGCCGAACCGCTTGAGCTCGCGGCCGAGGAACAGGTTGCCGACCACGTCCAGGTTGTCGCACAGCGCGAGGTCCTGGTAGACCGTGGCGACGCCCAACTGCTGGGCGTCCTGCGGGCGGTGGACGGCCACCGGCCTGCCCTCCCACTCGATGACGCCCTCGTCCGGCTGGTTGACCCCGGCCACCGCCTTGACCAGGGTCGACTTGCCGGCGCCGTTGTCGCCGACCAGGGCGACCACCTCGCCCGCGTTGACCTCCAACTCGATGTCGGTGAGCGCCTGGACGGCACCGAACCGCTTGGAGACCCCGCGCAGTGCGAGCACGGGCGAACCTGTCACAACAACCAACTCCCTTGCCCCGTACCGGATTCGACCTGAGTGACCGGTGCGGCTACTGGAGCCCGGCCGCGGTGCACGCGGCGGCGTAGTCGGGCGTGCAGATCTGGGCCACGGTGTAGAGGCCGTCGGCCACCACGGTGGTCTTGACGTTCTCCTTGGTCAGCACGACCGGCGTGATCAGGTTCGACGCCACCTCGGTGCCGCTGCCGTTGGTGGCCTTGGTCGGGGTGAGCGACGGCTCCAGGCTCTTGCCCTGGGCGAACTGGACGGCCATGGTGGCGGCCGCGTCCGTCTCCGGCTTGAACGGCTTGTAGATCGACATGGTCTGGGTGCCTGCCAGGATCCGCTGCACCGCGTCCAGTTGGGCGTCCTGCCCGGTCAGTGGGACGCTCAGACCGGCCGCCTTGAGGGCGGTGGCGATACCGGCGGCCATGCCGTCGTTGGCGGAGTAGACGCCGACCACGTTCGGGGCGCCGAGCGCGGTGATCGCGGCGGCGGCCTCCTGGTTGGCGTTGTTCGGGTCCCAGTTGGGGGTGTCGTACTCCTTGCCGATGGTCAGCTTCCCGTCCATCGCGCTGTGCGCGCCCGCCTTGAACTGGGCGGCGTTCGGGTCGGTCGGCGAGCCGTTGATCATGATGATCTTGCCGCTGGACGCCTTCGGGCCGACCGCCGCGACCAGCGCCTGGCCCTGGAGCTGGCCGACCTTGTTGTTGTCGAAGGACACGTACGCGTCCACCGGGCCCTGGGCCAGCCGGTCGTAGGCGATCACCTTGACGCCGGCGTCGTGCGCCTTCTGCACCGAGGACTGGATCGCCTTGGCGTCCACCGCGTCCAGGATGAGTACCTTGTCGCCCTTGGTCAGCGCCGTGTCCACCTGGGTCTGCTGGGTCGCCGCGTTCTCGTTCGCGTTGTAGTAGTCGATCTGGGCGTCCGGTGCCAGCGACTTGATCTTGGCTTCGATCAGGGGCCGGTCGAACTGCTCGTACCGGGTGGTCTTGGTCTCCGGCAGCAGCAGGCCGATCTTGACCGGCCCGGCCGCCGCCCCCGAGGAGCTCGTCGAGCCCGTGGACTGTTTGGCGCTGCCACAGGCGGCCAGGCCGAGGCCGAGGGACACTGCGGTGGCCGTGACCACGATGCGACGAAGGCCGAGTTTCATAGGAAATGCCTCTCCGTTCGAGCTCACCCCCGCCTCCGAGTCTGGGAAGCCGAGCCGCTCGCCGCGAACGGAACTGCGCCGTACGGGCAGCCGGACACCCCACTCGGCGGATGGTCCGCCAGGTGACCGGGTGTCAGGTCCCGCTGTTCAGCGCGGCAGGAAGGCCGGTCGGAGGTCCGGTTCCACCGGGTCGTAGTAGCGGTGGTAGACCGGGGTGAGGCCGCCGGAGACCGGCGGCACGATCCAGCTCCAGTCGGTCGGGGTGCGGCGGCCCAGCCGCTCCTCCTGGGCGATGTGCTTGAGGAAGCGCTCGGACTCGGTGTGGTGGTCGGCCATCGTCACGCCCGCCTCCTGGAACGAGTGCAGGACGGCGATGTTGAGCTCGACCAGGGCGCGGTCCCGCCACAGCGTGCGGTCCGAGGAGGTGTCGAGGCCCAGCCGGGCCGCCAGCACCGGGAGCTGGTCGTAGCGGTCGGCGTCGGCCAGGTTCCGGGCGCCGATCTCGGTGCCCATGTACCAGCCGTTGAACGGGGCGGACGGGTACCGGACGCCGCCGATCTCCAGCGCCATGTCGCTGATCGCGGGCACCGCGTACCAGCGCAGCCCGAGCTCCGCGAACCACGCGTGCTCGGGGTGCCGCAGCGGCACCTCCAGCACCGCGTCCTCCGGCACCTCGTACCACTGCGGCTCGTCCTGGTCCCGCCGACGGACCATCAGCGGCAGCACCTCGAACCGCTCCTCGCCGCCCTTCCAGCCCAGCTCCCGGGCCTGGGCGGCCAGCGCGGCCCCGGCCGGGTCACCGACGCCGGAGGGGTGGCCGGCGTAGCGGACCAGCTGCTGGTTGACGATCCGCGGGGCGGGCCGGTCCGGGCGGTCGGGGGCGAAGACGGTGATCACCGGGCGGATCCGGCCGCCGTTGGTGGCCGTGCGCAGGTGCTCGAAGCACTGCTCGGCGATCGCGTCGGGGGAGTCGAGGTGGCGCTGGTCGCGGACCACCAGGCTGCGCCAGTAGAGCCGGCCGATGCAGCGGGCGGAGTTCCGCCAGGCCACCCGGGCGCCGAAGACCAGCTCCTCGGCGGTGTGCTGGTAGCTGCCGGTGCGCTCGATCTCGTCGAGCACCTGACGGATCCTCGGCGCCGGATCGCCCGCGCCGGCCCGCTCCTGGTGGAACTGCCGGACGAAGGCGACCGCCTGCCCGGCCGGCGAGGCGTCGGACGGCGCGGACGGCGGCTCGGGCGCCGCCGGGGCGCCACCGTACGGGCAGCGCGGGGCGGCCGGCCCGGCCGAGGCGGTGACGAGCCGGGCGGACTTGCGGGTGCGGAGCCGACTGAAGATCAAGGACACATCCCTCCCACCGACATGGGTACCGGAGGTGATGTGCCGGGCGCGCGGAGTGCGGCAATCCCACCTCCTCCGGTGTGATCAGCCGCTAAGGTGCGCGCGGAGCCGGGCCCCGCGCCGGAGCGCGGGGCCCGGGAGCGCTACCGGGTCGCCAGCGAGAGCCCGAACCGGCCCGCCCGGTCCGTCCACCAGGCCGACAGCTCCAGCCCGGCCGCGCCCAGTTCGGCCGCCACCCGCTCGCGGCGGAACTTGGCCGAGATCTCGGTCCGCAGCTCCTCGCCGCGCTCGAAGTGCACCGGCAGGTCGAGGTCGTGGATCTTGACGGTCTGGGCCACCCGCGAGCGCAGCCGCATCTCGATCCACTCGTTCTCGGCGTCCCAGAGCGCCACGTGGTCGAAGAGCTCGGGGTCGAAGTCGCCGCCCAGCTCCCGGTTGAGCACGTCGAGCAGGTTCTTGTTGAAGGCCGCGGTCACCCCGGCCGCGTCGTCGTAGGCCGCCACCAGGGTGTCCGGGTCCTTCACCAGGTCGGTGCCGAGCAGCAGCGCGTCGCCGGGCTCCATCGCCTCCCGCAGCTCGCGCAGGAAGACCGCGCGCTCCTCGGGCAGCAGGTTGCCCAGCGTGCCGCCGAGGAAGACCACCAGGCGGGGGCCCTGGCCGGGCGGCAGGCCCAGCCGCTGGGTGAAGTCGGAGACCACCGCGTGCGTGGTGAGCGTCGGGTAGTCGGCGGTGAGCGCCTCGGCGGCGGCCGCCAGCGCGCTCTCGCTGACGTCCACCGGGACGTAGGTCCGCAGGGTGCCCAGGTCGCGCAGCGCGTCCAGCAGCAGCCGGGTCTTCTCCGAGGAGCCCGAGCCCAGTTCGACCAGGGTGCGGGCGCCGGTGGCGGCCGCGATCTCGGCGGCCCGGTCGGTCAGGATCTCCCGCTCGGCCCGGGTCGGGTAGTACTCCGGCAGCCGGGTGATCTCCTCGAACAGCTCGCTGCCCCGGGCGTCGTAGAACCACTTCGGCGGCAGCGACTTCGGACTCGCGGTCAGACCGCTGCGCACGTCGTGCCGTAGCGCGTGGCTGAAGTGGTCGGCGGCCAGCAGGCGGGTCAGCTCGTAGGTCTTCACAGCAGTGTTCCCTTGCTCGGTCGGTCAGTTGAGGGAGGAGACGGTGACGCCACGGAGATCGGCGAGCAGGACCGAGCGGTCCGGCAGGTGCTGCCAGTCCGGCAGGTCGTCCGAGGGCTCGGAGGCGACCAGCAGCGAGCCGGGCCCGGTGCGGTAGCAGAGGGTGTCGCCCCAGCTGGTGGCGGCGATCGAAGTGCCGTCGGTGAGCAGCAGGTTGAGCCGCCCCTCGGTGTGCTTGGCGGCCTCGTGCACGGTCGCGGTCAGCGCCTCGTCCGGCCCGGCGCCGTCCCGCAGGTGGTGCAGGGCCAGCGCCCAGAGCAGGGCGGAGTCGGTGCGCGCGGTGAGCCGCAGCAGCTCGGCGGGCGGCAGCAGGGCGGCCAGCCCGGCCAGCCCGTCCGGCCAGCCGGGCAGCGCGCCGTTGTGGCTGAACAGCCACCGGTCGGCGGCGAACGGCGCCGCCGCCGCCTCACCCGCCGCGCACCCGGCGGTGGCGGACCGGACGGCGGCCAGCACCGCCCCCGAACGCACCACCCTGGCCAGGTCGGTGAAGCCCTCGTCGGCCCAGATCGGCCCGGCCCGCCGGTACCGGGCCGGGACCGGGTCGCCCTCGGCGTACCAGCCGACGCCGAAGCCGTCCACGTTGACCGTGCCGTACTGCTGCAGCCGGGGCGCCCAGGACTGCCGGTAGAGCCCGGCCGGCGGGGCCACCAGCAGCTCGTTCAGCGTCACCGGGCTGCCCAGGTAGGCGAGATGACGGCACATCAGCCCGCCTCGGCGTCGCGCGCGGTCCGGAAGCCGGCGAAGATCTGCCGCCGGATCGGGTAGTCCCAGTTCCGGAAGGTGCCGCGGCTGGCGACCGGTGCGGCGGCGAAGCAGCCGCCGCGCAGCACCTTGTACTCCGGGCCGAAGAAGACCTCCGAGTACTCCTTGTACGGCCAGGCCCGGAAGCCCGGGTAGGGGGTGAAGTCGCTGGCGGTCCACTCCCACACGTCGCCCATCAACTGCCTTACACCGTAGGCGGACTCGCCCTCGGGGTAGCTGCCGACCGGTGCGGGCTGCAGGTGGTGCTGGCCCAGGTTGGCCAGCTCGGCGGTGGGCTCCCGGTCCCCCCAGGGGTAGCGCCGGGAGCGGTCGGCGGCCGGGTCGTGCCGGGCCGCCTTCTCCCACTCGGCCTCGGTCGGCAGCCGCCGCCCGGCCCAGCGGGCGTAGGCGTCCGCCTCGTACCAACCCACGTGCAGCACCGGCTCGTCCGCCGGGACCGGCTCCACCGTGCCGAACCGGCGGCGCAGCCACTCGCTCCCGTCCCGCTGCCAGTACAGCGGCGCGAACAGCCCGGCCTGCTGCCGGTGCGCCCAGCCCTCGGCCGTCCACCAACGCGGGTCGTCGTAGCCGCCGTCGGCGATGAAGCGCTGGTACGCGCCGTTGCTCACCGGGGTGGTGTCCAGGTGGAAGGCGGGCACCTCGACCCGGTGGGCCGGGCGCTCGTTGTCCAGCGACCACGGCTCGGTGTCGGTGCCCATGGTGAACGGCCCGGCCGGGACCAGCACCTCGGCGGGCAGCGGCCCGGCCGCGGTGACCGGTGGCGGCGGGGCGGTCAGCGCGCCCTGTCCCTTGCGGAGCTGATGGGTGATCAGCATGGTCTCGTCGTGCTGCTGCTCGTGCTGGACGATCATGCCGAAGGCGAACCCGTCCCGGAGCAGCGGCACCTCACCGTCCAGCGGGGTGGCGGCGAGCAGGTCGAGCACCCGGCCGCGCACCTCGTGGGCGTACGCCCGGGCCTCCGCCGGCGGCAGCAGCGGCAGCCTGGGGCGCTCGGCCCTGGGGTGCTCGAAGGCGTCGTAGAGCGGGTCGATCTCCGGCCGCATCGGCTCCCGGCCGCCGACGTTGCGGAGCAGCCAGAGCTCCTCCTGGTTGCCGATGTGGGCGAGGTCCCAGACCAGCGGGGACATCAGCGGGGAGTGCTGGGCGGTCAGGTCGTGGTCGTCCAGCGCGGTCAGCCCGGCGGTGCGCTCGCGGGCGGTGAGCAGCTCGCCGGCGATCCGCTCGCGCACGGCGTCGGTCTCGCGGTGGTCGGTGTTCAGCATGCTGCGGTCTCCAGGGCGTGGGGAAGGGCGCCGGTGCGCAGGGCGTCCAACTGGTCGTCGGCGGGGCAGCGGCCACGGGCCGGGTAGCGCTCGGCGAAGTCGGTCAGCACGGTCCGCAGCCGGGAGCGGCCGCCACGGGCCTGCTCCCGGCGGGCCAGCGCCTGGTCGGCGGCGCCGAAACAGGCCAGGGTGGCCCGGCGGAGCTGCGGGTCGTTCAGCGCCAGGGTGGCCGCCCGGTGCCACAGCTCGGTGCGCGGCGGGTGGCGGTCCCCGTGCGCCGGGGCGCCCAGCGGTTCGAGCGCCTCCTCGGTGGCGTCGGCCGCCACCGGGTCGTCCAGCAGCGCGCCGACCAGGGCCAGCGGCACCTGCCAGCCCTCGCCCGGCTGGGCGTCGATCATGCGCAGTTCGAGGTGCCCGCGCGGCCGTACGGGAGGGAACAGGGTGGTGCGGTGGTAGTCCAGGTCGGCCAGCGTGGGCGGGCGCTCGCCCGCACCGCGCAGCCAGCCGCGGAAGGTCAGCCCGGCCGGGGCGGTCCACGGCAGCCCGTCCGGGCGGCGGACGCACAGCACCTCGGCGTCCAGCACGTACTCGGCCCAGCGCTCGCGCGGGTCGCCGGTGAACCGGGGGGCCAGCGTGCGGCTCGGGTCCATCCGGGACCAGACCAGCTGGCGGGTGGACCGGTGGCCGGTGGGCCGGCCGTCCAGCAGCGGCGAGTTGGCGAAGGCGGCCACCAGGACCGGGCCGAGCCGGTGGGCCAGCTCCCAGCGCCGGGCGAACTCGTGCGTCCCGGTGCCGGTGCCCGCGTCCACGCAGACCTGGGCGGAGGCGGTGCCGGTCATCATCACCCGGCCCCAGGGGCCGACCCGGTCGAAGTGGTGCTCCATCGCCAGGTAGCGGGGGTGGTCGAGCCGCATCAGGCGCTCGCGGCCGAGCGGGTCGGTACCGCTGCCGGTGAGCCGGAGCCGGTGGGCGGCGAGGGCGGCTCGGAGGGTGGCCTGATCCCGCAGCATGGTGTCTGCACACTCTTCGGGGTCGGCGGCGGGCGGGGAGCTGAGCTCTACCTGTCCGCCCGGTTCGTAGGTGAGACCGGTGCCCGAGGGAAGCAGCGGGGCGGGGTCACCCGGGTCCTGATGGGTGGGGAGTGCGGAGAGTGCGTCGGCCAGACGCCGCGGGTCAACCGGTAACTCCGGACAGTCGCCGTCGTGGACGAACCACTCGGCTTCCACCCCGATCAACCGGGGAGGTCCGATCTTGAAACAGATGCCCGCCAGATGGCTCAGCGCGGCGGACTCGGTCAGCGGCAGCGGTGTCTCCACCGCCTGCTGTTGGGGCGCGGACTGCGCGGGCGCCGGGTTGGGACGTAGGGGTATCACCGGACTCACCATTCCTTGGTCAGTGATTCGAGGCCCGGGGTTCCTGCTCAGTCTGCAATGGAACAAACCTCGGTGCCGAACAGAACACGCCAAACCGGGGGTCGATCCGGTCAATCGCGGATCACCGGCCGATCGTGACGGAGCGTGTCAAGGCCGGAACCGGACGGCCGGGCCCGGCCGTCCGGCGGCTTGGCGGAACCGCCGACCGGGCGGGTGCCCGGCCGCTCCGGGGCTGTGTCAGTGGACGACCCGTCAGGGGTTCCACCCCGCGCCGCCTGCGCATAGGCTGCGGGCTGATCAAGGGGTCGAGGGAGCCATGGGCACGGACGAACGGAACGGCGAAGAGGTCACCCTCTTCGTGGCCCGCCGGGTCGACCCCGGGCACGAGGAACAGTTCGAGAGCTGGGCGGAGGCCATCCTGCGGGCCGCCGCCGACCACCCCGGCAACCTCGGCACCGGCCTGCTCCGCCCGGCCGGACCGGACGACCCGTGGCACCTGCTGCTGTCGTTCCAGGACGCCGACTCGTTCCGCTCCTGGCAGGAGTCACCCGCCCGGGCCGCCTGCTTCGCCAAGGTCGACGGCCACCACGTCGAGGTGGCCCGGCGCGAACTGCTCGGCATGGAGGGCTGGTTCGCCACCACCCCGGCCGGCGCCCGGCGCACCCCGGCCCCGCGCTGGAAGATGGCGATCGCCTCCACCCTGGCGATCGCCCCGCTCACCACCAGCGCCAACTTCTACCTCACCCCGCACCTGGCCACCCTCCCGGTGCTGGCCCGCTCGCTGATCCTGGCCCCGGTGATCAGTTCGCTGATGACCTACCTCGCCCTCCCGGTCGCCACCCGGGTGCTGCGCCGCTGGCTCTTCCCGGGCTGAGGGCCCGCCGGCGGCGGCCGCGCGGGTGGCGTCCGCCGCGGGCGGAATCCGGCTGCGGCGGACGGCCCGGCCTGGCACCATGGCGCGCATGACCACGTGTCGAAAGGCCGATGCCGCGTAGCCGGCCGGGCGCACTGCGCGCCCACCTCCCCGTCCACCCCGGCTGGGGACCGACCCCGCCGTTCCGGATTCACGGGCTCTCCACCCGGGCCAGCCGGGCCGTGCACCGGGCCGAGCTGCTGGGGAACAGCCACTGGCTGCACCCCGGTGCCACCGAATGGGCGCTGCGGCGCTACCGCGAGTTCCTCCACCCGCCGGGCAACCGGCCGCTGTACCCGCAGGCAGCGTTCTGCTCCTGCACCTGGTGCTCCTTCGACGACGTCAGGCATGCCCGCGACGTCCTGGAGGAGGCTCTGGCACAGCTGCCGGCCCGGGCCCGGGCCGAGCTGGGCCGGATCCTGAAGCCCCTGGACGCGGCGTTCCTGCGTCGCACCCTGCCGGACCCGTTCGCCCACCGGCTGCAGTGGCGTACGGAGTTCTGGTGGTACCGCCGCCTCTCCGAGAGCTCGGAGTGGGGGTGACCGGGCCCGGGTCGGTCCCCGTCGACCCTAGGACCTGCCGGGGAGGATCATCCACTTCTCCGGGTCCGCCAGCGGCTCGAAGCCGACCCGGGCGTAGACCTCGTGGGCGTCGCCGGTGGCGAGCAGGATGCGGCGCAGCCCGTACGGTGCGAGGTGGTCCCGGACGGCGCCGGCCAGGGCGGTGCCGAGCCCGCGGCCCCGGGCGGTGGGTGCGACGTAGACGTCGCAGAGCCAGGCGAAGGTGGCCAGGTCGGTGATCACCCGGGCGTAGCCGAGCTGGGCGCCGGTGGTGGAGTCGTACGCCCCGAAGTTGAGCGACCCGGCGATCGCGCGGTCCTGCTTCTCCCGGGTGCGGCCGAGCGCCCAGTAGGCGTCCTCGGACAGCCACCGGTGGATCAGGGCGGTGTCCAGCCGGGCCGGGTCGGTGGAGATCTCGAAGCCGTCCGGCCGCAGCGGGGCCCGGAGCAGCTCCAGCCGGCGCCCGGGGTCGCGGGGGTGCGGCTCGTGCTCGCCGGTGGGCCGGAACCCGGCGCGCAGGTAGAGGCTCCGGGCGGGGGCGTTGCCCTCACCCACCGTCAGCGAGACCGTCGCCGCCCCCTCGGACCTGGCCCGGTCGAGCACGGCGGCCACCAAGGCGTCGCCGACCCCGCGCCCGCGCTGCGCCGGGTCGACCCACATCGCATTGAGCCGGTGCCCGGCCGGGTCCGCCAGGGACGAGGCGAGGCCGACCGGGTGCGCGTCGTCCCAGGCGATGAACCAGCCACCGGACGCGATCCGCCGCTGCCAGAACTCCGTCGGCTGGTCCTGCTCGCGTTCGAGCGTCGAGCCGAACGCCTCCGGATCCTGCGCCAGCGCGCGCAGGCGCACCGTCCGCAGGGTCTGCCAGTCCTGGTCCGTCACCGTTCCCACTGTCACCATGCGCCCCATGCTGCCCGGTCGGCACCGTCCCGGACCAGCGGTATTTCCCGGGGAGCGGGAGCCCGACGGCCGGGTCAGCCCGTCAGCCGGCGCTCCAGCGGGGTCCGGAAGCGCGGGGTGACCCGGGCCGGGCCGAGCCAGGCCGCGAGCCGGTCGGCCTCGGCGTCGACCGCCGCGACGGCTTCGCGGGGGAGCGGCTCGAGAGCCTCCCAGCGGAGCCCGCCGTCGGTGCGCTGGGCCCAGCCGCCGACCACCCGGCCGTTCCACCAGACGGTCGGGCCGATGTTCCCGGAGCGGTCGATCAGGTCGGCCCGGTGGGGGACCGGCAGGTACCAGTCGCGCTGCTGCCAGCCCATCGGGGTGGGGTCGAGCGAGGGGAGCAGCGCGGCCCACGGGGCGGGCTCCGGCAGCGGGTCGAGGTCGTCCGGGAGGGCGTGGCCCTCGCCGCAGTCGAGGTCGACCGCCACCGCGCCGCAGGCGGCCAGCGCCGCCCTGACCTCGCGGACGCCCCAGCCCGTCCACCAGCGGACGTCCTCGGTGGTGGCGGGGCCGAAGGCGGCCAGCCAACGGCGGGTCAGCTCCGCCTGCGCCTCGGCCACCGGGAGCCCGGGCAGCGCGCCCTGGACGGCCCAGTGGTGCTGCCCGCTGGTCCAGCCGCCGACCGGCCGGCCCCGGACGATCTCGTTCTCCATCCCGAGCACCCGGAGCAGCCGGACCCCGATGGTCTGCCTGGCCTCGTACGGCTTGCCCACCGCGACCGTGATCGCCTCGCGCAACTCGGGCACCAGCTCGCCGAGTTGGCTGCCGGTGGCCTGGCCGGCCGCGGCCAGGGCGGCCAGCGTGCGGCGCTGCACCCCGGCCAGCCAGTCGGCGTCGAAGCCGCCCTCGGCCGCGAACGCGAGCAGCCCGCGCCGCTCCTTCTCGGCCACCTTGCGGGTGGTGGAGGCGTACAGCACCGGGGCCAGGCCGGTCGGGACCACGAACAGGGTGTGCCGCATGCCGTGCATCCGCACCAAGGTCCGGTCCTGGTACAACGCCCGCTCCAGATCGGCCGGTTCGGGCCGGGCCAGCCGGGCGGCGGTGGACAGGAAGACGGACGCGGGGTCGGTCGCGTGCAGGGCCACCAGCGCCTCGGTGACCTGCTCCGGGGAGGCGGCCCGGTGGGTGGGTGCGAGGAGTTGACGGGTCGCCAGCCGGGCGCGGCGCTGCCGGTCGTCGATCCTGGGACGGGCGGTCATCGGGCGGCCTCCGAGCTGGGTGGGACTCCGAGGTTCTCACGGGACACCGTCAACTCCCTTTCGGGAGCGCTCCCATGGGGAGTGCCGTGTTCACTTGCTGAAGTCGGTCAGAAGGCTTGACGCCTCCGCACCTTCATGGGTTGATATGCCGTGAGCTCAGGGGCCGCCCTGAGATGCGGGGAGTCGTTCACCCGTCGAGTCGGTCAGGCAGTACCACCCCCATCCACCGTTCCTCGCAGGGCCAGCTGATTCCAACAGTGTGGGAGCGCTCCCACGTTGGGCTCGACTCTCCCGCTCCTCCGCCCCACCGGATCTCCCCCCACCCGAAAGGAATCCGCACGTGTCAGGACAGCTCCTCCGCCGCCTCCGAACGGCCGCATTCGCGACCGCGCTCGGCGCGGCGACCCTGCTTCCGATGGCGAGCACCGCGCACGCCGCGACCCCCAAGGTCGACAACCCCTATGTCGGCGCCGGCGTCTACGTGAACCCCGAGTGGTCTGCCAACGCCGCAGCCGAACCGGGTGGTTCGGCCGTCTCCAACCAGCCGACCTACGTCTGGCTGGACCGGATCGCCGCGATCAGCGGCTCGAGCAGCTCGATGGGCCTGCGGGCGCACCTGAACTCCGCCGTCAGCCAGGCCACGGCCGCGGGCAAGCCGTACGTCTTCCAGGTGGTCATCTACGACCTGCCCGGCCGCGACTGCGCCGCGCTGGCCTCCAACGGCGAGCTCGGCCCGACCGAGATCGGCCGCTACAAGACCGAGTTCATCGACCCGATCGCCGCGATCCTGGCCGACCCGGCCTACGCGAACCTGCGGATCGTCACCACGATCGAGCTCGACTCGCTGCCGAACCTGATCACCAACGCGGGCGGCACCGCCACCGCCACCCCGGCCTGTGACGTGATGAAGGCCAACGGCAACTACGTGGCCGGCGTCGGCTACGCGCTGAACAAGTTGGGCGCGATCTCCAACGTCTACAACTACATCGACGCCGGGCACCACGGCTGGCTGGGCTGGGACTCCAACTTCGGCCCCACCGCGAGCCTGCTCTACCAGGCCGCCAACGCCTCCGGCTCCACCGCCGCCAACGTTCACGGCTTCGTGGTGAACACCGCCAACTACTCGACGTTGAAGGAGCCCTACTTCACCATCAACGACACCGTCGGTGGCCAGTCGATCCGGGGCACCTCGAAGTGGGTGGACTGGAACCGCTACGTCGACGAGCTGTCGTACGCCCAGGCGTTCCGGGCCAAGGCGGTCGAGGCCGGCTTCCAGTCGAACGTCGGCATGCTGATCGACACCTCCCGCAACGGCTGGGGCGGCGCCAACCGGCCGACCGGCCCGGGCCCGCAGACCAGCGGTGACGCGTACGTGGACGGTGGCCGCCTCGACCGCCGGTTCCAGACCGGCAACTGGTGCAACCAGTCCGGTGCGGGCCTCGGCGAGCGGCCCACCGCCGCACCCGAGCCGGGCATCGACGCCTACGTCTGGGTGAAGCCCCCGGGTGAGTCGGACGGCGCCAGCAAGGAGATCGCGAACGACCAGGGCAAGGGCTTCGACCGGATGTGCGACCCGACGTACACCGGCAACCCGCGCAACAACAACAACATGTCCGGCGCGCTGCCGGACTCGCCGCTGGCCGGTACCTGGTTCTCCGCCCAGTTCCGCGAGCTGCTCAAGAACGCCTACCCGCCGGTGGGCGGTGGCACCGGTGACACCGTGGCCCCGTCCGTGCCGGCCGGGCTGGCCGCGAGCGGCGTCACCGCCTCGGGTGCGACGGTGAGTTGGGCCGCGTCGACCGACAACGTCGGTGTGACGGGGTACCAGGTCTTCCGTAACGGTGTGCAGGTGGGCACCTCGGCCACGACCTCGTACGTGGACAGCGGTCTGACCGCCGCGACGGCGTACAGCTACACGGTCAAGGCCCGCGACGCGGCCGGCAACGTCTCGGCGGCCTCCGCCGCGCTGGGCGTCACCACCTCGGCGGGCACCGGTGACACCGTGGCCCCTTCCGTGCCGGCCGGGCTGGCCGCGAGCGGCGTCACCGCCTCGGGTGCGACGGTGAGTTGGGCCGCGTCGACCGACAACGTCGGTGTGACGGGGTACCAGGTCTTCCGTAACGGTGTGCAGGTGGGCACCTCGGCCACGACCTCGTACGCGGACAGCGGTCTGACCGCCGCGACGGCGTACAGCTACACGGTCAAGGCCCGCGACGCGGCCGGTAACGTCTCGGCGGCCTCCGCCGCGCTGAGCGTCACCACCCTGGCCGGTGGCGGCGGTGGCAACGCCGGGTGCACCGCGACCTACAAGGTGAGCAGCGACTGGGGCGCCGGCTTCAACGCCGACGTCACGGTGACCAACACCGGCACCGTGGCCACCAAGTCCTGGAAGGTCACCTGGACCTGGGGCGGCAACCAGCAGATCACCAACCTGTGGAACGGCAGCGTCACCCAGAGCGGTGCGGCGGTCTCGGTCGCCAACGCCGGCTACAACGGTGCGGTCGCGGCCGGTGGCAGCACCGGCTTCGGCTTCGGCGCCAACTACTCGGGCGGCAACAGTGCCCCGACCCTGAGCTGCACCGCCACCAGCTGACGGCGGTTCAGTGAACGGCGGCCGATCCCACGCCGGTGGGGTCGGCCGCTTCGGCGTCGGCCAGGCCGAACGCGGTGTTCACCAGCGCGACATGGGTGAACGCCTGGGGGGCGTTGCCGAGTTGGCGGCCGGTGGCCGGGTCGTACTCCTCAGCCAGCAGGCCCAGGTCGTTGGCCACCGCCAGCGAGCGCTCGAACAGCTCCCTGGCCTCGGCCCGCCGCCCGGTCAGCGCGAGCGCGTCGGCCAGCCAGAACGAGCAGGCCAGGAAGGCCCCTTCGGAGCCGGGCAGCCCGTCGGTGTCGGGGGCGGCCCGGTAGCGGCGGACGAAGCCGCCCTGGTCCAGCCCGGTCCGGACCGCGTCCACGGTGCGCACCACCCGGGGGTCGTCGGGCGGCAGGAAGCCGGACTTGGCGATGAACAGCGTGGCGGCGTCCAACTCCTCGGCGCCGTACGACTGGACGAAGATCCCGCGCCGGGCGTGGTAGCCGTACTCGCAGACCTCGGTGTGCACGGCGTCCCGCAGGGCGCGCCACTGCTGCACCGGCGCGGGCAGCCCGGTGGCCTCGGCCAGCCGGACGGCGCGGTCGGCGGCCACCCAGACCATCACCTTGGAGTGCACGAACTGCCGCCGCCGGCCCCGGACCTCCCACAGGCCCTCGTCCGGTTCGCGCCAGTGCAGGGTGAGGAAGTCCATCAGGCTGCGGAGCAGCCCCCAGACCTTGCGCTCCATCGGGATGCCGGCCCGGTAGGCGAGCTCCAGGGTGTCCAGCACCTCGCCGTAGACGTCGAGTTGGAGCTTCCGGACGGCCGCGTTGCCGAACCGGACCGGGGTCGAGTCGAGGTAGCCGGGCAGCCAGTCCGCCTCGGTCTCCGGCAGGGTGCGCTCGCCGGCCACCCCGTACACCGCCTGGAGGTCGCCGGGGTCGCCCGCGATCGCCCGCAGCAGCCACTTCCGCCAGGCCGCCGCCTCGTCCCGGAAGCCGCCGCGCAGCAGGGCCGCCAGCGTCATGCTGGAGTCCCGCAGCCAGCAGAACCGGTAGTCCCAGTTGCGCTCGCCGCCCGGATGCTCGGGCAGCGAGGCGGTCGGGGCGGCCACGATGCCGCCGGTCGGGTCGTAGGTGAGCGCCTTGAGGGTGATCAGCGAGCGCAGCACCTGCTCCCGGTACGGGCCCTGGTAGCGCAGGCCGTCGGCCCAGGACTGCCAGCCGGCCAGGGTGCGTCCCAGCAGCTCGGCCGGGTCCACCCGGGGGGTGTCGGTGCGGTGCGAGGGCTGCCAGGTGAGCACGAACGGGACCTGCTCGCCCGGGTGCACGGTGAACTCGGAGACGGTCGCGCCGTCCTCGCCCCAGGTGTGCACGCCGGGCGGCACCCGGAGCCAGGCGGAGTCGGGCCCGGCCACCGCGATCCGGTGGTGGTCGGTCCGGCGCACCCAGGGCTCGATCCGGCCGTGGTTGAACCGCAGCCGCAGGGTGCCCCGGACCCGGACGGCGCCCTCGACCCCCTCGACGATCCGCACCAGGCGGGGCAGGCGCTCCCGCCGGGGCATGAAGTCGGTGACCCGGACGGTGCCGGCGGGGGTCCGCCAGAGTGACTCCAGCACCAGGCTGGCGGGCCGGTAGCGGCGCTCGGTGCACCGGCCGCCGGTGACGGGGGCCAGCCGCCAGGCGCCGTGCCGGTCGGTGCCGAGCAGCCCGGCGAAGCAGCTGGGCGAGTCGAAGCGGGGCAGGCAGAGCCAGTCGACCGATCCGTCCCGGCCGAGCAGGGCGGCGGTCTGGAGATCTCCGAGGAGCGCGTAGTCCTCGATGGGTCCGGCCATGACGGTCCCATTCTCGTCCGGCGGGCCCGGAACGGCGCCTCTTCGGGAACGTGCCCCTTCCGTCACACCGGCCTCCCCTGTTTCACTGCTTGCAGCGGAGAGGCGATGATAGGAAGATCCTCATGCTTTGTAGTCCACTCCACGTCCGGTAGGGATGCCGTCATGCAGCAAGCGAACTGGGTCCCCGACGGTACCGACACCGAGAAGCCGAACGCGGCCCGGGTGTACGACTACTACCTCGGCGGCTCGCACAACTTCGAGGTCGACCGGGTGATGGCCCGGAAGGCGATGGAGTTCTGGCCCGAGCTCCCCGAGATCATGCGCGCCAACCGGGCCTTCCTGCGCCGGGCCGTGCAGCACCTGGCCGAGCAGGGCGTCACCCGCTTCCTGGACATCGGTTCCGGCATTCCGACCTTCGGGCCGGTGCACGAGATCGCCCGGGCGATCCGGCCGGACAGCCGGGTGGTCTACGTGGACCACGACCCGATCGCGGTCGCGCACAGCCGCCTGCTGCTCAAGGACGACCCGCAGAGCGTGGTGGTCGAGGCCGACCTGCGCAAGCTCGACGACCTGCTGTCCCGCCCCGAGGTGGTGGACCTGCTGGCGGCCGGGGAGCCGGTCGGCCTGCTGATGGTCTCGGTGCTGCACTTCATCTCGGAGGAGGACGACCCGTACGGGCTGGTGCGGACGCTCCGGGACGCGTTGCCGCCGGGCAGCGCGCTGGTGGTCTGCCACGCCTCGCTGGAGGGCCGGCCGGACCAGGCCGGTGCCCACCAGGACCTGTACAGGCGCACCCCGACCCCGATCACGATGCGCAACCGCGAGGCGATCACCCCGTTCTTCGACGGCTTCGAGCTGCTCGAGCCCGGCCTGGTCTTCCTGCCCGAGTGGCGCCCCGAGGACCCGGCGTCGGTCGGTCCGCACCCGGAGCGGATGACCGGCCTGGCGGGCGTCGGACTGCTGCCGTGACCACGGGGTCGGACGGGGCGGGCCGGGTGGACGCCCCCACCTGGTTCCACCAGGAGTGGGAGCGGCTGCTCCGGAGCGGCCACGGCATGGCCGTGCACCCGGGCATCCTGAGCCGCCTGGTGTCCCGGACGGCCGTGCTGCTGCACCGGGCCCAGCACGAGGAGCCGTTCCGGCCCGAGCTGGCCGGGCAGGCCGGCGCCCAGCTGGTGGAGGCGCACTTCACCGACCCGGCGGTGCTGGCCAGGGCGGTCGAGCTGCTGCAGCTCGGCCCGGTCGGCGACGGCCGGGGCCCGGCGCTCTGCGGCGCCTTCGCGGCCGGCTGGGCGGAGGCGCTGCGGGAGCGCACGCTGCGCGAGCAGGAGGCGATCCGGCTGGCCGCCGACACCGCCCGGCGCGAGGTGGAGAAGGCGCTCCGGGAGTCGGAGAACAAGTTCCGCGCGCTGTTCGAGAGCGCCGCGATCGGTATCGGCATCGGCGACACCGACGGCAAGATCATCTCGGTCAACCGGGCGCTCGGCGAGATCTTCGGCATCGGCTCGACGGACATGACGGGCCGTCGGGTGGACGAGCTGGTGCACCCCGAGGACACCCCGGGGGTCTGGGAGGCGTACGAGGACCTGATCGCCGGGCGCCGGGAGTACTTCCAGTTCGACAAGCCGTACTACCGGCAGGACGGCGAGGTGGTCTGGACCCACCTGACCGTCTCGCTGATCCGGGACGACGAGGGCGTGCCGCTCTACCAGGTGGCCATGCTGGAGGACATCACCGACCGGTACCGGCTGCAGGAGCGGCTGCGGCACCAGGCCACCCACGACCCGCTGACCGGGCTGCCGAACCGGGTGGCCTTCTTCGAGCGGCTGGAGAAGCTGTTCGAGGAGCCGGAGCCGGGGGCCAGGTTCGGCCTCTGCTACGTGGACCTGGACGGCTTCAAGGTGGTCAACGACAGCCTCGGGCACGACACCGGCGACCAGCTGCTGGCCGCCGTCGGGCAGCGGCTGGAGACCGCCCTGACCCCGCTCGGCCACCTGGTGGCCCGGCTCGGCGGCGACGAGTTCGTGGTGCTGCTGGAGGACTGCCGGGGCGAGCAGGAGGCGGTGGCGGCCGCCAAGACGGTGCTGGCCGCACTGGCCAAGCCGGTCCAGGTGGGCGACCACTCGCTGGCGGTCGGCGCCAGCGTCGGCGTGCTGGAGCGCCGGGTGGCCACCACCACCCCGGGCGCCGCGGTCCGGGCCGCCGACCTCACGCTGTACCGGGCCAAGGAGGCCGGTCGCGGCCGCTGGACGCTGTTCGACCCGAAGGAGAACGCCCGCGCGGTCAGCCGGTACGCGGTGTCCGTGCGGATGCCCGCCGCGCTGGACCGGGGCGAGTTCTTCATCGACTACCAGCCGCTCTGCTCGCTGGCCGACGGCTCGCTGGTCGCGGTCGAGGCGCTGGTGCGCTGGCGGCACCCGCAGCTCGGGGTGCTCGGGCCCGACGAGTTCATCGGGGTGGCCGAGGAGACCGGCCTGATCATGCCGCTCGGCCGCTGGGTGCTGGAGCAGGCCTGCCGCCAGGCCACCGACTGGGTACGGGAGTTCGGCCCGGACGCGCCGCAGATCAACGTCAACCTGGCGGTCCGGCAGGCCCGCAACGCCGGATTGGTCACCGACGTCGAGCGGATCCTGCGGATGACCGGGCTGCCGCCCGGCAAGCTCCAGTTGGAGATCACCGAGTCCACCGTGGTCGGTCCCGAGGACGAGGCACTGAAGGCCCTGCACGGGGTGCGCGACCTCGGCGTCTCGCTGGCGGTGGACGACTTCGGCACCGGCTGGTCCAACCTGGCCTACCTGCGCGACCTGCCGGTCTCCTGCCTGAAGATCGCCGGCTCCTTCGTCGGCGACCTGCACGACCCGGCCAAGGACGCGCACACCGGCTGGCGGATCGTCAGCGGACTGGTCTCGCTGGCGCACACCCTCGGCCTGACCGTGACCGCCGAAGGCGTGGAGAGCGGCGCGGACGCCGAGCGGCTGCGGCAGATGGGCTGCGACTGGGCGCAGGGCTGGCACTTCGGCCGCCCGGTCCGGCCGGACGAGATCTCCCGGCGGATCGCCGAGGAGCGCCGCAGGCCGTAGCCGGAGGGTTCGGTCTGCGGAATTCACAATGCGGACATAAGGGTTGACAGGGGACACCCTCCGGGCGGACGATGAGGCCCTGGCACCAGTTCATTCGCCAGTTGCCCGTGACAGTCGGCGCACAGCCGCCCGAGACCGACCGGCGCACTTCGGAGGGGTTCGGGGGAGTCCGTACCAGCCCGCCGTGCCGCACGTCGTTCTCATTCCAGAACCGGGGCCCGCCCCGCGCCCAGCGCGGCCGGTCCGCCCCGTCTCCCGGGTCACGCCTGTGGGGGGCCCGCGTGCCCGCAGCCTCGGAGAAGGCCGTTTCGCGATGAGCATCACGCTGCCCCCCAACGTCCTCCCGTACCCGACCCGTGACGACGGCCGGCCCAGGCGACGAGCCTCCGACCGACCGCCCGCCGACCGGCCGATGCGCCGGGTCGACGACCGGACAAGGACCAGGCACTCGGTCAGCCTGGTCGTCCCGGCCCAGAACGAGGCCCGCAACATCCCCTGGGTGTTCGAGCAGATCCCGAACTGCGTCGACGAGGTCATCCTGGTC
Organism: Kitasatospora sp. NBC_00070; assembly: GCF_045041205.1. Lineage (NCBI taxonomy): Bacteria > Bacillati > Actinomycetota > Actinomycetes > Kitasatosporales > Streptomycetaceae > Kitasatospora > Kitasatospora sp. NBC_00070. The sequence goes on from NZ_CP108247.1 coordinate 6,325,565, forward strand.
GACGGCTCCTCCACCGACGCCACCGTGGCGATGGCCGAGCACTGCCTGCCCACCGTCCGCAAGGTACAGCAGAGCGCCCCCGGCAAGGGCAACGCGCTGCGGACCGGCTTCGCCGCCGCCGAGGGCGAGTACGTGGTGATGATGGACGCCGACGGCTCGATGTGGCCCGGCGAGATCCCGCACTACCTGCACTTCCTGGACCACGGCTACGACTTCGTGAAGGGCTCCCGGTGCATCGCCGGCGGCGGCTCACTGGACCTGACCCGGATCAGGGCGCTCGGCAACCTGGCGCTGCTGACCGTGGTCAACCGGCTCTACCGGACCAGACTGACCGACCTCTGCTACGGATTCTGCGCCTTCCGCCGGGACTTCCTGGACCAACTCGACCTGCGCTCGGCCGGGTTCGAGATCGAGGCCGAGATGATCGCGCACGCGCTGCGGTCCGGCCTGCGGATCGCCGAGGTGCCGAGCCTCGAACTTCCCCGCCGCAGTGGCCGTTCGCACCTGCACGCCGTCTCGGACGGCCGCCGGGTGCTACGGACGCTGCTCGCCGAACGTCCTGGCGGCAGCGGAACGGCCGGCCACGCCTCGGGGGAGCGGTGATGAACGGCATCGACCGGCGCGCCGCAACGGCCTGCCCCTGCCCCGCCGCCCGGGACTCGCTCTACACCCCCGTCCACGTGGTCGAACTGGACCTGGCCGAACCCGGTGAGCTGCGCTCGCCCGGCGGCACCGGGCCGGCCACTCCGGACGGCCGCGTGTTGGCGTTGGTGCGGCTGCACGGACACCCGCTCGGACTGGTCACCGCCACCGGCAGCGCCGACGATCCGGTCGGTCTGCGCCGGGCGCTGGTCGAAGCCGCCTTCAGCGAGATCCGCATCACCGCACACCAGTTGACCACCGCGACGGTCCGGGCGCCCCGCAGTCGGGTCGGCGGCGCCCGGTCGTCCGCGGAACCGCCCGGGATCAGCGTCGTGATCGCCACCCACAACCGGCCCGAGCTGCTCCGCCAGTGCCTGGACTCCGTGCTGCGGATCGACAGCCCGCGGTACGAGGTGCTGGTCGTCGACAACGCCCCGGCCGGGGACGACGCGAAGACCCTGATCCGCGAGCGGTACGCCGACCGGGTCCGCTACCTGCGCGAGCCGGTGGCGGGCCTGGCCCGGGCCCACAACCTCGGACTGGCCGCTGCCCGGGGCGAGTTGATCGCCTTCACCGACGACGACACGCTGGTCGACCGGGACTGGCTGACCGCCCTGACCACGGCCTTCGCCGAGGACCCGGACGCCGGCTGCGTCACCGGTCTGATCCTGCCCGCCGAGCTGGAGACCGCCGCGCAGGCCGCGCTCCAGCAGCACGGTGGTTACGACAAGGGGTTCGCCGCCCGGCGCTGGTCGCTCGACCAGCCGTCCGGCGACCCGCTGTTCCCGTTCACCGCGGGGCGGTTCGGCTCCGGCGCCAACATGGCGTTCCGGACCGGACTGCTGCGCGCGATCGGCGGCTTCGACCCCGCCACCGGTGTCGGCACCCCCGCGCACGGCGGCGACGACCTGCTGGCCTTCTTCCGGATCGTCACCAGCGGGCACGTGCTCAGCTACCAGCCGGACGCGATCGTCTGGCACCGGCACCGCCGGACCCCGGACGCGCTGCCCGCCCAGCTCTACGGCTACGGCGCAGGGCTGGGCGCCTACCTGGCCGCCGCGGTGGCCGCCGAACCCCGGCTGCTGCCCGCGCTGCTGCGCCGGATCCCGCGCGGGGTGCGGCAGGCCGCCGCCCAGGCCCGGAGCCGCACCACGCCGAGCGGCCGACGGTCCACCCGGATGGCTGCGTTGGAGCTGCGCGGGATGCTGTACGGGCCGGTCGGCTACCTTCGTTCGCTGCACCAGGCCAGAGCGGAGTGAGGGCGATGGCCACCGCCCTCTCCGGGTCCGGCACCGCCGACTGCGGCTGCCCGCTGCCGCTGCCCTGCCAGTGCTCCTACCCGGCCCTGCTCCGGGCCCGGCTCAGGGCCGCCGTCCCGTCCGAGCCGCTGTTGCACAACGGCCATGTGCTGACCGCCAGTTCGCTGCTCAGTGCGGCACTCGGCGCGTTCTTCTGGCTGCTCGCCACCGCCTGGTACAGCCCGGAGACGGTCGGCCGCAGCTACGCCGCGCTGTCCGCCGCCGCGCTGCTCTCCGGGGTCGGCCAGTTCAACCTGGGCGACGTGCTGATGCGGTTCGTCCCCACCGCCGGGCCGCACACCCGGCTGCTGCTGCTGCGCTGCTACGCCGTCAGCTCGGCGGCCAGCGTGCTCGCCGCGGTGGCCTTCCTGCTGCTGATCCCGGTGCTCGCCCCCGGCCTCGACTTCCTGCGCGACCCGGCGGTGGCCGTTGCCTTCGTCGCCGCCAGCGCCGGGTACACCCTGTTCGTGCTCCAGGACGGCGCACTCACCGGGCTGCGCCGGCCCGGCTGGGTGCTCGGCGAGAACACGCTGTTCGCGGTCGCCAAGGCGGTCCTGCTGGTCGGCTTCGCCCTGCTGGCGCTGGACTCCGGCATCCTGCTGGCCTGGAGCGCCGCGCTGGTGGTCTCGCTGGTGGTCACCAACGGCTACCTGTTCGGGCGGGCCGTACCCGCGCACGCCAAGGCGGACCGGGACGGGGTGCCACCGCCCCGGCTGGTGCGCTACGCGGCCGCGGACTACGTCGGCGCGCTGCTGCGGACCGCCGCCTACAGCCTGATGCCGCTGCTGGTGCTCGGACGGCTCGGCGCCGACCAGAACGCCTACTTCTCGCTGGCCTGGGTGATCGCCTACACCTGCTACCTGGCCACCCTCAACATGGGCAGCTCGCTGATCGTCGAGGCCGCCCACGCCCCCGAACGGCTGGCCGAGCACGGGCGCCGGGTGCTCCGGCACGCCGGACTGCTGGTCGGCACCGGAGTCCTGCTGCTGGTGGTCGCCGCCCCCTGGGTGCTGGCCGCCTTCGGCCCGGACTACGCCGCGAACGGCACCACCCTGCTGCGCCTGCTCGCCCTCTCCGCACTGCCCAACCTGGTGCTCGGCGTCGCCATCGACGTCTGTCGGGCCCGCCGGGCGATGGGCTGGGTGATCGGCCTGCAGGCCACCCTGCTGGTGGTGGTGCTCGCGCTGACCGTCTGGCTGATCCCGCTGTACGGCCTGACCGGCGTCGGCCTGGCCTGGCTGATCGCGGAGAGCCTGCTGGCCCTGCCGCTGCTGGTCACGCTGCCGCGCTGGCTCCCCCGGGAGACGAGCCCCCGGACGACGAAGGGAAGCGAGTGAGATGACCGACCGACTCGACCCGGTCCGCCCGGGGGCCGGAACGCAGCTGACGGGGCATCGGCTCACCCTGAGCGTGGTGGTCTGCTCGTACACGATGGCCCGCTGGCCCGACCTGGTCGCCGCCGTCGGCTCGCTGCAGAGCCAGCACACCCCCGCCGACGAGCTGCTGCTGGTGGTCGACCACTGCCCCGAACTGGCCGTCCGCGCGGCCGGGGTGCTGGCCGGCGTACGGGTGGTGGCGAACCGGGAGCAGGCCGGCCTCTCCGGCGCCCGGAACACCGGGGTGGCGCTGGCCAGGGGCGACGTGGTCGCCTTCCTGGACGACGACGCCACCGCCGACCCGGACTGGACCGAGCGGCTGCTCGCCGGGTACCTGGACCCCCGGGTGCTGGGCGTCGGCGGCCTGGTCCGGCCGCGCTGGGAGACCGGCCGGCCCGCCTGGTTCCCGCCCGAGTTCGACTGGGTGGTCGGCTGCTCCTACCGGGGCATGCCCGAACAGGCCGCCCGGGTAAGGAACTTCATCGGCGCCAACATGTCCTTCCGGCGGGCCGAACTGCTGGCGGCCGGCGGTTTCCGCCCCGACCTCGGCCGGATCGGCAACCGGCCGCTCGGCTGCGAGGAGACCGAGCTGTGCATCCGGCTGGCGGCCGGCCGGCCGGAGGTCGAACTGCGCTACGAACCGGCCGCCGGGGTCAGCCACCGGGTCCCCGAGGGGCGGACCAACTGGACTTACTTCCGGGCCCGTTGCTACGCCGAGGGCCTCTCCAAGGCGGTGGTGGCCCGGCACACCGGGAAGGGCCCGGCGCTGGCCAGCGAACGCCGCTACCTGCGCAGCACGGTGCCGCGCGGGATGGCCAGGACGGTCCGTCCCGGCGGCGGCGGCCCGCGCGAACTCGCGGCCCTCGCCCTGGGCGTGGCCGCCACGTTGACCGGCTACGCCAACGGCCGGTTCGGCCGGGCCGGCACGCTGGGCCGGCTGGTCGGCCCGGCGCACCGGGCCGAGGACCCGGAGGGTGCGCCATGACCGTCGTCCCGGTGTTCCTGTACCACTCGGTGTCGGACGACCCGCCGCCCTGGATCGCACCGTTCACCGTCACCCCGCGCACCTTCGCCGAGCAGCTGGACCGGATCACCGACGCCGGCCGCACCGTCGTCCCGCTGCACCGCCTGGTGGCGGCGCTCCGCGGCGGCCCGGCACTGCCCGCCGACGCGGCGGTGCTCACCTTCGACGACGGCTTCGCCGACTTCTACTGGACGGTGGCCCAGCTGCTGACCGAACGCGGCCTGCCCGCCACGCTGTTCGTCACCACCGGCGCGATCCACCCGCCGGGCGGGGTGGCGGCCGGCAGCCTGCTGCCGCCGGCCCCGATGCTGAGCTGGCGTCAGCTGACCACGCTGGACGCCTGCGGCGTGGAGATCGGCGCGCACACCCGGACCCACCCGCAGCTGGACACCCTGCCGGGCCGCCTGCTGGCGAGCGAGATCGTCGGCTGCCGGCAGGAGCTGGAGGACGTGCTCGGCCACCCGGTGACCTCCTTCGCCTACCCGCACGGCTACTCCAGCGCCGTCGTCCGCCGACAGGTCTCGGAGGCCGGGTTCAGCTCCGCGAGCGCCGTGCTGAACGCCCTCAGCTCGGGCAACGACGACCCGCTGCGGATCGCCCGGCTGATGGTCCGGGCCGACACCCCGGCCGAGCGGTTCCGGAGCTGGACGCACGGCGAGGGCGCCCCGGTGGCACCGCTCAGGGAGCAGCTGCGGACCAAGGGCTGGCGGCTCTACCGCCGGGCCAGGGCCGCCGTGGGCAGCCCGGTCGGCGGGCCGCCGGAGATCTGAGACCCGCCGCCGGATCGGTGGGCCGGTCGGTCTCAGTGCTGCCAGACCCGGACCCAGTCCACCTGCAGCCGGGCGGTGTCCACGCCGTCCGGCGGGGCCTTGGGGTAGCCGACCGCCAGGTTGAGCAGCACCTCCATCGGCTGGTCCGGAATCCTGGTCGGGTCGGTCTCCCGGTGCCGGGCCACCCCGTCGACGTACCAGGTGAGCGAGTCGCGCTCCCAGGCCAGCGCGAAGACGTGGAAGCCGGCCGGGTAGTCGGCCGGGCCGACGTACGCCGCGTCGTGCTGGTCGGAGCCGTCCGGGCCCGGCCAGTGCACGGTGAGCTGGGCGGTGGTGGCGCTGGTGTCGCCGAGGAACTCGACCACGTCCAGCTCGGGCGGGGTGGTGCGGCCGGCGGGCATCAGCCAGAAGGCCGGGAACATGCCCGACTCGGCCGGGATCCGGATCGAGGCGGCGAAGTAGCCCCGGGTGAAGGTGAACCGGGGCTGGGCGTTCCAGCCGTCCCGGCCGGTGCTGACCATGCCCGAGGTCCACGGGTAGCGCCGGTCGTCGCTGCCGTCGGTGCCGCGCCGCTCGGCGGTCAGGGTGAGCAGGCCGCGGCCGACCGAGACCTGGGACGGCAGGTACCACTCCAGCTCCCGGTTGCCCCGGTTGGTGCAGCCCCGGTCGTTCCAGTCGTAGCAGGTGGCCCACTGGCTGCGGTCCAGCCGGGCGCCGTCGAACTCGTCCTGGAAGACCAGCTGCCAGGGCCCGGGGGCGGCCGGTGAGGCGCCGTCGGCCGGGCCGCTGGCGTTGGACGGCGCGCCCGGGGTGTTCCACACCTCCTGGCCCGTGCCGCTGCCCGCGTTGCAGGCGGTGACCAGCAGCAGCGCGGCCAGCGCCACCCGGCCGAACGGCGGCCGGGCCAGCACCGCCGAGGTGGTCAGCACGGCGAGCAGCAGGACGGCCCGGGCCGGGGTGAACCAGCCGCCCAGGAAGAGTGCGACCGCCAGCAGCGTCTCGACGGCGAGGCTGAGCGTGACCGCCAGGACCACCGTGGTCAGGGCGCGCCGTCCGGCCCGGGGCGGCCTGCTCAGCGCCAGGCCGGGCCCGACCAGCAGGTAGACCAGGGTGACGGGCAGTCGGACCGGCGCGGGGAGGGCCAGCGCGCCGAGCGCGACCCAGCCGGAGGCGGCGAGCAGCAGCGGGACCGTCAGCTTCGAGCGCCGGACCCGCCGGAAGACCCGTGGTGTCATCGGTGACGCCTCCTCAGGCCGCGTTCGGGACGAAGCGGTAGACCACCGCGTCGTCGTTGCGGTACACCACGGTGAACCGGGGCGCCCCGTCCACCGCGGTGCCGAGCCGGGCCACCGTGTCGGCCGGCAGTACGCCGGTCAGGTAGCACTCGGCGGCCTGACCCCGGTTCAGGATCAGGTACGCGGGGGTGCCGGCCTCGGCGAACGAGGTGGCCCTGATCAGCCCGGCGAGTGGGTCGGCGAGCAGCAGCTGCTGGGTCTCCCGGCTCTCCTGGGTGAGCTGGATGCGTGGGTGCAGGTCGTATTCGGCGACGCCGCCCGGTACGTCGCCGGTGACCGAGACGATCACCGCGCCGGGCGGGGCGAGCGCGATCATCCGGCGGGCGGCGGTGACCTCGCCGGGGGAGAAGTAGTTCATGTTCTCCTTGCTGTAGTAGCCGAAGAACAGGCCGCCCAGCAGGCCCAGCGTCACCACCACCGAGGTGACCGAACGCAGGGCGGGCAGCCGCCCGGGGCGCAGCAGCGCGGCGACCAGGAAGGCGCTGGCGGGCAGCGCGAACAGGTAGACCCGGAAGATCATCTCGCCGCCGTAGCTGTTCGCGGCGAGCAGCGGCAGCGGCGCCACCGCGAGCAGCGGCAGCCCGGTCCGGCGCACCCAGGGCTGCCGCCAGACCGCCGCCGCCGCGAGCAGGATCACCGCCGCCGACATCCCCCGGTCCACCCAGGCCACCACCACCTGGCCGGGCGCGGCGGCGCCGAGGCCGGCCAGCCCGGAGACGACGTTGCCCTCCGGGGAGGTCAGCCCGGCCGCGAAGTCCGACAGGTTGGCCGCCAGGAAGGGCCGGGCCACCGTGGAGTACCAGACGCCGGTGAGCACCAGCAGCCCGGCCAGCGCGGGCAGCACCGCCCGCCGGTTGCGCCGGGGCAGCGCGAGCGCGGTCAGCGAGCAGAGCAGCATCAGCGGGGTGAGCTGGTGCGAGACCACGATCGCGGCCTCCAGCAGCAGCACCACCAGCAGCCGGCCGAGGCTGGGGGCGGCCCGGGCCGGGGTGAGCGAGGGCCGGGCGCCGCCGCCCGGCCCGGTCCCGCCGTTCGGCAGCTGCCCGGCCACCAGGGCCAGCACCGTGACGAACAGCAGGAAGGCGAACGCCTGCGGGGCGAAGTAGTCCTGGCCGACCCAGGCGCAGCAGTAGTAGACCCAGAGCGCGCCCCAGACCAGCCGCCGGTCGGTGGTGAAGGTCCGGTAGAGCAGCAGCAGCGGCGCGATCAGCAGGGCGTTGGTGGCGGCCGGGGCCCAGGCGGCGTACCCGAGGGCCGACTCCGTGCCGGTGACCCGCAGGAAGAGCCCGTTCAGCACGAAGAAGCCGGGCCACTGGTTGTAGATGTCGAAGCCGCCGGGGCGCGGCACCGCGCCGTCGTTGCGGATCATCGCGTCCAGCACCGCGATGTGCTTCCAGGCCCAGGAGTACCGCAGGGTCGGGTAGAGCAGGCTCGGGGTGGCGTGGATCATCCCGATCAGGCCGAGCAGATACGCCGTCAGCCACCCGGTGCGGACCCGGGGGTCACGCAGCGCCAGCCAGAAGCCGAGGGTCAGCAGCACCACCGCGATCCAGTACAGCGGCGGCAGCACCTGGAGCAGCCCCAGGTCGTTCATCGCGGCCAGGTCGACCGAGCGCAGCGAGAGCAGCCAGAGCAGCAGCGCGACCGGCAGCACCAGGTACGGCGCCGGCACCCTGGCCCGCCGGCCGGCCGCCGGCGGCGTCCTCCCCGGTGTCGGCGCCGGACGCGGTGGCTAGCACGGGGGTGCCCCGGGCCGGCCGGGTGGTGACGGGCTCACCGGACGGCCCCGGCGACGGTGGCGCAGATCCGCTGGGCGGCGAAACCGGTGCCGCAGACGAACCGCATCAGCGGCCCGAAGGTGGCCGCCGACGCCAGCCCGGTGAAGTACAGGCCGGGCACCGAGGACTGGAAGGTCTGGTCCAGCCGGGGCGCGCCCTCGATCCGGCGCAGCCCGCGCCGGAGTTCGGGCCCGAGCAGGCCGAGCCGGTCGACGTCCACCCGGTAGCCGGTGGCGGCCAGCACGTGGTCGGCGTCCAGCAGCTCGGTGCCGCCGCCCGGCCGGTGCAGGGCCAGTCTGACCCGCCCGGCGGACTCCTGGGCGGAGCCCAGCCGGTGGCCGGTGAGCACCGGCACCCGGCCCTCCACCCGGTCCCGCAGCCACCAGGCGCCGGACGGCCCGAGCACGGTGCGGACGAAGTGCAGCCTGGTCCGGTCCGGCAGGTGCCGGAAGGCCCCGGGCGCCCGGCTGAACGCGAACAGCGACCAACCGGGCCCGAGCGGCGAACCCGGTTTGGTCACCCGGACGGTCAGTGTCCGGTCGGTGCTGCGGTCGGTCTCCGGAGGGGTGCCGAACAGCACCGTGTCCGTGCGGGCCACCACGGTCGGCTCGGCCCCGGCCTCGTGCAGCAGCGCCGCGCTCTCCAGGGCGGACTGCCCGGCGCCCAGCACCGCCACCCGCCGCCCGGCGAACCGGGTCAGGTCCTGGTGCTCCGAGGAGTGCGAGGCCAGGCCCGCCTCGGCGAGCGGCGCCAACTCCCGGGGCAGGTACGGGTACGCGCCCAGGCCGGTGGCCAGCACCACCTGACGGCTGGTGAACTCCTCGCCGTCCTCCAGCGCGATCCGGAAGGCGGTCCGCCCGGCGTCGATCCGGCGCACCGTGGTGCGCTCCAGCGCGGGCACGCAACGCTCCTGGAACCAGAGGCCGTAGCGGATGAACTCGTCGATCGGGACCGGATAGAGGTCGCCACCGGTGACCCGGCCGTCGGCGGTCCGGAAGTCGTCCAGCCGGTGCACCTCGGCCGGGTCGGAGATGGAGGAGGCCGAGGGCGTGGACTTGAGGTACATCCCGGCGGGCATCCGGGCCCGCCAGCTCTCCATCGGCTCACCGAACACCCGTAGCGGCACTCGGCTGCCGCGCAGGTGGGCGGCAGTGGCGAGCCCGTACGGGCCGGCTCCGATCACGGTCACCGGCACCGCTTCGGCGGTGGTCACGACGACCACCCCGACCCGGTCCGACAGACGGTCAACAGACGGTTGGTCAACATCCGGCGCCCTCCTCGAACGGAGCACCCCTCAGTCCAGGGTGCACCCGCGGAGGCGACCGGGAACACCCCCCATTCGGGTCACGGCCGGTGTCGCTGCGTACTCGTGCGCCCCTGCACTGGCCCGACCGGCCCCGGTGGCGCGAGAATTGTCCTCACCGGCACGGCACGGGGAGGGGGCATCGCCCGTCCGGCGCCGGACAGCACCAGCGATGAGGCCGACATGCCGCAAGCCCGGATCGAGCCGGACCGCGCGACCCCCGCCCTGCTGGTGAAGATCGGGCACTACCCGCAGCACCACGGCGGGGTCGGGGTGATCCGTACCCTCGGCCGGCTGGGTGTCCCGGTCTACGCCATGGTGGAGGACCGCTGGACCCCGGCCGCGCTCTCCCGCTACCTCACCGGTGCCTTCGTCCGCCGCACCGACGGTTCGGAGGAACCGGCCGCGCTGCTGGCCGTGCTGCTCGAGATCGGCGCCGCGATCGGCCGTCCGACCGTGCCGGTGGCCACCGACGACGAGGCGGCCGTGCTGCTGGCCGAGCACGCCGGGGAACTCTCCCGGTACTTCCTGCTGCCGCCGGTGCCGCCCACGCTGCCCAGGCTGCTGGCCAGCAAGGCCGGGCTGTTCGAGGTCTGCCGCCGGTACGGCGTGCCGAGCCCGGCGGCCTGGGCGCCGCAGGGGTACCGGGAGCTGCTGGCGGTGGGCCGGGAGCACGGCTACCCGCTGGTGCTGAAGAACCTGGAGGCGTGGACCAGGCTGCGGGCCCCCGCCGTCCGGCACACCACGGTGGTGCACGACGAGGCCGAGCTGAAGGCCGCCTGCCAGCCGGAGCCGGTGCCCTCGGTGCTGGTCCAGGAGTACCTGCCGCCGGAGCAGGCCGAGGACTGGATCACCCACCTGTACTGCGGCCCGGACGGTGCCCCGCCGCTGGTCTTCACCGGCCGCAAGCTCCGCTCCTGGCCACCCGGCGCCGGGGTCACCACCCGGGCGCAGTCGCTGCCCAATCCCGAACTCGCCGATCTGGCGGCCGAGTTCTGCGGCCGGATCGGCTACCACGGGGTGGCCGACCTGGACTGGCGGCTGGACCGGCGGGACGGGCAGTACAAGCTGGTGGACTTCAACCCGCGCACCGGGGCGCAGTTCCGGCTGTTCCAGAGCACCGCCGGGGTGGACGTGGTGCGGGCCCTGCACCTGGGGCTGACGGGCCGTCGGATCCCGGCCGGCCCCCAGCTGGTCCGCAGTTTCGGGGTCGGTCAGCTCGACCTGCCGTCCGCCGTGGTCACCGCCTGGCGGGAGCGCCGGCCGCCGGTGGACGTGCTGCCCAGGGCGGCCACCGAACGGGGCTGGCTCTGCCGGGACGACCCGCTGCCCGCGCTCGGCGAGGCGGCCCGGTTCACCGGCACGGTGGCGGAGCGGCTGCGCCGGGCGGCGCGCCGGCCCTGACAGGGCGGCTCAGCCGACCAGCTCGGTCAGCGCGATGGCGTGGTTGGTGTGCTCGACCTTGGCCCGGAGGTAGCGGACGTTGCTGGCCGAGACGTGCACGCCGGTGGGGACCCGCTCGGTCACCTCGATACCCAGCCCGGCCAGCTGGCCGGCCTTGTCGGGGTTGTTGCTGAGCAGCCGGACGCCGGTGACGCCGAGGGTGCGCAGCATCTGGGCGGCGGCGGTGTAGTCGCGGTCGTCCTCGGGGAGACCGAGCGCGGTGTTGGCCGCGTAGGTGTCGAGACCCTGGTCCTGCAGCTGGTAGGCGTCGAGCTTGTTGTAGAGGCCGATGCCCCGGCCCTCCTGGCGGAGGTAGAGCAGGTAGCCGCCGGTCTCGGCGATCCGCTCGACCGCCTCGCGCAGCTGCGGGCCGCAGTCGCAGCGGGCCGAGCCGAACACGTCGCCGGTCAGGCACTCGGAGTGCAGCCGGACCAGCGGCGCACCGGGGCCCGGCTCGCCGAGCCGGAGGGCCAGGTGCTCGGCGCCGTCGGTCAGGCCGTGGAAGGTGAAGACCTCGGCGGTGACCCGGTAGCCGTCCGGGAACACCAGCGGGATCTGGACGTTGGAACGTACCGTCGCGGTGCTCAGCTGATCCGTCATGCCGGACCTCCTTCGGGCTGTTTCGAACGACCGTACACTGTTGTTCCAATTTGAACAACATCCTTCCGGGCTGTCCCGTTCGGCTCAGCATCCCCCTCCGCCCCGGGCCCGCCGCCCGCAAGCTGGTGAAGGCGGACGAGCTCCCGAGCGAAGGAAGAACATGTCCAAGGCATTCGGATTCGTGGCGTACGGCGGGCCGGAGCGACAGGAGTTCCTGGACCGGCCGGTGCCGGTGCCCGGGCCGGGGCAGCTGTTGATCGCGGTGCACGCGGCCGGGGTCAATCCGGCGGACTGGAAGGTCCGGCAGGGGCTGTTCGGCACCGCGCAGCCGACGCCGCGGGTGCTCGGACTGGAGGCGGCCGGGGTGGTCCAGGTGCTCGGCGAGGGGGTGACCGGCCTGGTGGTCGGCGACCCGGTGTTCGGGCCCACCCCCGGCGGGGCGTTCGCCGAGCACACGCTGCTGGAGTCGGACAACGCCGCCCAGGTGCCCGACGACGTGTCCTTCGCCCAGGCGGCCACCCTGCCGGTGGCCGCCGCGACGGCCTACGACGCGGTCGAGCAGCTGGCCCTGACGCCCGGTCAGGTGCTGCTGGTGCTCGGCGTCGCGGGCGGGGTCGGCAGCGCGGCCGCGCAGATCGCGGTGGCCCGGGGCGTCAAGGTGCTCGGCACCGCGAGCGACCAGAGTCGGGAGTACGTGGCGAGCCTGGGTGCGACCCAGATCGCGTACGGCGAGGGGGTGGCCGGGCGGGTGAAGGCCGCCGCGCCCGGCGGGGTGGACGGCATCCTGGACCTGATCGGCGGCGACGATGTCCGGTCCGCCGCGGCGGCGCTGCGCCCCGGCGGCCGGCTGGTGTCCACCGTCGACCCGGTCGCCGCCGTCGAGCTGGGCGGCGCGTTCGTGAAGCGGCGGAACAGCGGCGAGGTGCTGACCGCACTGGCGGCGCTGGTCGCCAACGGCGGCCTGGACCCGCACGTCTCGGAGACCTTCACGCTGGACCGCGCGGCCGAGGCGATGGCCGCGGTCGAGTCCGGCCACGCGCGCGGCAAGTGCGTCGTCGAGATCCGCTGAGAGGGCGCACCCGATGAGGATCACCGAGAGCCGGCCGGGCGCGCCCTGCTGGGTCGAGCAGGGCAGCGCCGACCCGCGGGCCGCCCGGGCCTTCTACGGCGAGCTGTTCGGCTGGCGGCCCGAGACTGACCCGGACCCGGCGGGCGGCGGCTACACCGTGATGCTGCTCGGGGACGACCCGGTGGCCGCGATCACCCCGCTGTCCGCCCCGGGGCGGCCCGGCGTCTGGACGGTGTCCCTCGCCAGCGCCGACGTCGACGCCACCGCGGCCACCGCCACGGCGGCCGGCGGCCGGGTGCTGACGGGGCCGGCCGAGGCCCTCGACCTGGGCCGGTACGCGGTGCTGGCCGATCCGGCGGGTGCGGTCTTCTCGGTCTGGCAGGCCCGCGCCTTCCGGGGCGCGGCGGTGCTGGCGGAACCGGGGTCGCTGGGCTGGATCGAACTGGCCACCCGGGACGTGCCCGGCGCGCTGGCCTTCTACCCGGAGCTGTTCGGATGGAGCGTCAGCCCCGCCGAGTCGTACACCCAGTGGGGCCTGGACGGCCGGGACTTCGGCGGGGTGCTGGACATGGGCGAGCAGTTCCCGGCCGACCTGGCGCCGTACTGGATGCCGTACTTCTCGGTCGCCGACGTGGACCTGTCGGCCGAGCGCGCGGTGGGGCTGGGCGCCGAGGCGGTGCTGCCGCCCACCGACGTGCCGGACGGGCCCCGGCTCGCGGTGCTCCGGGACCCGCTCGGCGCGGTGTTCGGGATCTACCTGGACGACACCTCGGGCTGACGCTCGGCCGGCCGCCGCTCCGGCGCCCGGCGGCGGCGCAGCTCACCGACGGCGGCGGCCAGCGTGACGGCCGCCGCCGTGTACGGGACCCAGTCGCCGAGCCGCAGGTACCAGGTGTCGGCGCCCGGCGCGGCCAGCGGCAGGGTGACGGTCAGCGCGCCGCTGTCGTCGGTGCCCAGTGCGGCCAGCCGGCGGCCCTGCCGGTCGTACGCCACCGACTCGCCGGTCAGCGCCGCCTGCACCACCGGGCGGCCGGTCTCGGCGGCCCGCAGCGCACCCAGCGAGGCGTGCTGCTGCGGCGCCCAGGAGGACTGGAAGGTCGAGGTGGAGGACTGGAAGACCAGCATCCGGGCGCCGTCGGCCGCCGCCACCCTGGACATGTCGGGGAAGGTCGACTCGAAGCAGACCAGGGCGCCGAACGGGAGCGGCCGGCCCGCCCGGTCGGTGCCGTGCAGCAGGTGGAAGGCGGCGCCGGGGGCCCGGTTCTCGCCCGCCGCCTTGCTCACCCCGGTCAGCCAGCCGAGCACCGGCCGGAGCGGGACGTACTCGCCGAACGGGACCAGCCGGATCTTCCGGTAGCGCTCCGCCACGCCGTCCGGGGTGACCAGCACGGCGTCCTTGGAGATCTTCCCGTCCGCCTTCCTGGCGTCCTCGCCGACCAGCAGCGGGGCATCGGTGGCGACGGTCAGCTGCCGCAGCCGGGCCAGTGTCGCGGGGGAGCGGTCCAGGTCCTCGGTGGTGCTGCTCTCGCCCCAGACCACCAGGTCGAGCGGCCGGCCGGCCAGTTCGGCGGTGATCCGCTCGCCGGTGGCCAGCCGCTCCTCAGGACCGGCGGTCTGGCCGGGCTGGACCAGTGCGACGGTCGCGGTGTCGCCCGGCGCGGGCGCGCGCTGGGCGGCGAACAGCAGCGGACCGGCCAGCAGCGTCGCGGTCACCGCCGACACCGCCAGCAGCCGGACCGGGAGCCGACGGCCGGTCAGCAGGATCAGCACCCCCACGTTGGCGGCCACCACCGCCGCGCTCACCAGCCACGCCCCGCCCACCGAGGCCAGCCCGAGCACCGCCGGGTGCTGCCACTGACTCGCACCGAGCAGCGCCCACGGCCCGCCGAGCGCGTGCCAGGACCGGACGAACTCGGTGCTCACCCAGACCGACGGCACCACCAGCAGCGCGAGCGCGGCCCGCCCCGGGGTGGCCGGTTGGTGCAGCAGCCGGTGCACGGCGAGCCCGACCGCACCCTGGAGCGCCCCGAAGACCACCGCGAGCGCGAGCAGCCCCGGGCCGATCGACGGCACCAGCCAGTACATCGCGGTCAGGATGAACCCCGCCCCGAACCACCAGCCCCGGACCGCCGCCTCCCGCCCGGTCGCCGCCCGCCGCATCAGTTCCAGCCCGGGCACCAGCGCCACCCAGGCCAGCCACGCCAGACCGGCCGCCGGGAAGGTCAGCACGGGCAGCGCCCCGGCCAACACCGAGGCGTACCGGGCGGGCTGGCGGAGCGAGGCAGGCGGTCTCATGCCCCCACGCTAGACCCGTCCCGCCGGAGTCGGCGGGACCACCGCGCCTCGGGCCGGGGCCGACCGGGGGCGCCGGCCCGACGGTGCCGGTTGCTGGTTCGTCAACTACCTTGTCCGGTCCAGGACTCGGCGAGGGGCGGGGTGGGCCTGTCAAGAGGCCGGGCCGGGAGTTCTGCATGGCGGACAACCGGTTGACGCCATTGGTTCAGACCAATACTTTCCCTGCAGCACAGCTCCGCACAGTTCTCACAGGAACGAGAGCCAATGCCTCACCGATCCATCACCAAGCTGACCGTCGGCGCCACCGCGGCAGCCCTCGGACTGCTCGTCTCGCTCGCCCCCGCCGCCAGCGCGTCCTCCTCCGGGGGCGGCGAGCACGGACAGTCCGGCCCGTACACCTACAAGCGGGTCGGCTACTTCACCCAGTGGGGCATCTACGGCCGCAACTACCAGGTCAAGGACCTGGCGACGAGCGGTACGGCGGGTAGGCTCACCCACATCAACTACGCCTTCGGCGCGATCGGCGCGGACGGCAAGTGCCTGGTGGGCAACGTGCCCGGCGCCGACCCGTGGGCCGACTACGTCCGCCCGGTGGACGCGGCCAACTCGGTGGACGGCACCGCCGACACCGCCGAGCAGAAGCTGGCGGGCAACTTCAACCAGCTCCGTGAGCTGAAGGCGAAGAACCCCGGCCTCAAGGTCATGATCTCGCTGGGCGGTTGGAGCGGATCCGCGCACTTCTCCGACTCGGTGCGCACCGACGCCTCCCGCAAGGCGCTGGTCGCCTCCTGCCTCGACACCTACATCAAGGGCAACCTGCCCGTGGACGGCGCCCGCGGTGGCGTCGGCGCCGCGGCCGGCCTGTTCGACGGCATCGACCTCGACTGGGAGTGGCCCGGCTCCGAGGGCGCCCCCGGCAACGGCATCCGCCCCGAGGACAAGCAGAACTTCACCAAGCTGGTGCACGAGTTCCGGGTCCAGCTGGACGCGTACGGCAAGTCGCTGGCCAAGCGCAAGCACTTCGACCTGAGCGCGTACGCCCCCGCCAACCCGGCGAAGATCGACGCCGGCTTCGAGGTCGCCAAGATCACCCGGGACTTCGACTTCGTCAACCTGCAGGGCTACGACTTCCACGTCTCCGGCGAGAAGACCACCGCCCAGCAGTCCGCGCTGTTCGCCAAGAAGGGCGACTTCAGCGTCGACCAGACCGTCAACGACTGGCTGCGGCGCGGCGCCCCGGCCAAGAAGCTCGTGGTCGGCATGCCGTTCTACGGCCAGGGCTGGACCGGCGTCACCGGCGGCGGCAACGGTCTCGACCAGCCGGCCACCGCCCCCGCCCCCGCGACCTGGGTCGCGGGCACCGAGGACTACAAGGCCCTGAAGAAGCTCGCGGACTCCGGCACCTACCAGGTCCACCGGGGCATCGGCAGCGCCTGGCTGTTCGACGGCACCACGCTCTGGACGTACGACGACCCGACGGTGCTCCGTACCAAGGCGGCCTACGTCCAGCTGCGCGGACTGGGCGGCGCCATGGTCTGGGCCCTGGACGGCGACACCCCGAACGGCGAACTCTACGCCGCCATCGACCAGGGCCTCAGCCACCGCTGACGGCTCCGCCAACCCTTTTGGCAGGTGCTTCGGAAGAGTCAGGGGCTCGGGGCCCTGTTGATGTGCGGCTCCGCCGCGTGGGCGACGCCGACCTTCTGGCAGGTGGTTCAGCACAGCAGGGGGCTCGGGGAACTGCGACGCCGGCCTCGGAAAAGGTGATCGTCGCGTAGGTGGTCAGGCACTTTCGCAGTGACCCCGGCGCCAGATCTCCTCGCAGTTCCCCGAGCCCCTGCACCGTAGATGCCCGAGCGCCTGGAAAAAGTAGAGCGCCTGCCTGCGCCCCGCGAGTTGGGGTGCAGGCAGGCGGGTTGGGTCAGGCGTCGCCTTCGAGGTCGCCCTCGGTTTCGAGGAAGGCGGTCCGGAGGGCGTCGATCAGGGCCGGGTCGGGCTCGGCCCAGAGCCCGCGCTCGGCGGCCTCCAGCAGGCGTTCGCTGATGCCGTGCAGGGCCCAGGGGTTGGCGCCGCTGAGGAACTCGCGGTTGGTCGGGTCGAGCACGTACTCCTGGGTGAGCTTCTCGTACATCCAGTCGGCCACCACGCCGGTGGTGGCGTCGTAGCCGAACAGGTAGTCCACCGTGGCGGCCATCTCGAAGGCGCCCTTGTAGCCGTGCCGCCGCATCGCCTCGATCCAGCGCGGGTTGACCACCCGGGCGCGGAAGACCCGGGCCGCCTCCTCGGTGAGGGTGCGGGTGCGGACCGTCTCCGGCCGGGTCGAGTCGCCGATGTAGGCGGTCGGGGCCTTGCCGGTGAGGGCACGCACGGTGGCCACCATGCCGCCGTGGTACTGGAAGTAGTCGTCCGAGTCGGCGATGTCGTGCTCGCGGGTGTCGGTGTTCTTGGCCGCGACGGTGATCCGCTTGTAGGCGGTCTCCATCTCCTCCCGGGCCGGGCGCCCGTTCAGCTCGCGGCCGTACGCGTAGCCGCCCCAGACCGTGTAGACCTCGGCCAGGTCGGCGTCGGTGCGCCAGTCCCGGCTGTCGATCAGCTGGAGCAGGCCCGCGCCGTAGGTGCCCGGGCGGGAGCCGAAGATCCGGGTGGTGGCCCGGCGTTCGTCGCCGTGCTCGGCCAGGTCGGCCTGGACGTGGGCCCGGACGAAGTTCTCGTCCTCGGCCTCCTCCTGGGCGGCCGCCAGCCGTACCGCGTCGTCCAGCAGCGCCACCACGTGCGGGAAGGCGTCCCGGAAGAAGCCGGAGATCCGCAGCGTGACGTCGATCCGGGGGCGGCCCAACTCGGCGAGCGGGACGGCCTCCAGGCCGGTGACCCGGCGGGAGGCGTCGTCCCAGACCGGCCGGACGCCGAGCAGCGCGAACGCCTCGGCGATGTCGTCACCGGCGGTCCGCATCGCGCTGGTGCCCCAGAGCGAGAGACCGACCGAGGGCGGGAACTGGCCGTCGTTGTCGGCCTGGTAGCGGTCCACCAGGGACTGCGCCAGCGCCTGCCCGGTCTCCCAGGCGAGCTTGGAGGGGACGGCCTTCGGGTCGACCGAGTAGAAGTTGCGGCCGGTCGGCAGCACGTTCACCAGACCGCGCAGCGGCGAGCCGGACGGGCCCGCCGGGACGAAGCCGCCGCCCAACGCGTGCAGTACGGCGTCGAGTTCGTCGGTGGTGGCGGAGAGCCGGGGGACCACCTCGCGGGCCGCGAAGTCGAGCACCTCGCGCACCGCCTCGGGGTGCCCGGCCGCGACCTTCTCGACCGCCGACGGGGCCCAGTCCTCGGCCTCCATCGCCTCGACCAGCGCCCGGGCCTGCGCCTCGGCCGCGTCGGTGGCGCCCAGGGTGAGGGCCGCCTCGTCCAGGCCGAGTGCCTCGCGCAGGCCGGGCAGCGCGCTGACGCCGCCCCAGATCTGCCGGGCCCGCAGGATGGCCAGCACGATGTTGACCCGGTCCACCCCGGCCGGGGCCTGGCCGAGCACGTGCAGGCCGTCCCGGATCTGGGCGTCCTTGATCTCGCACAGCCAGCCGTCGACGTGCAGCAGGAAGTCGTCGAAGCCGTCGTCCTCGGGGCGCTCCTCCAGACCGAGGTCGTGGTCCAGCTTGGCGGCCTGGATCAGGGTCCAGATCTGCGCCCGGATCGCGGGCAGCTTGGCCGGGTCCATCGCGGCGATGTTGGCGTGCTCGTCGAGCAGTTGCTCCAGCCGGGCGATGTCGCCGTACGACTCGGCCCGGGCCATCGGCGGCACCAGGTGGTCGACCAGGGTGGCGTGCGCCCGGCGCTTGGCCTGGGTGCCCTCGCCCGGGTCGTTCACCAGGAAGGGGTAGACCAGCGGCAGGTCGCCGAGCACCGCGTCGGGGCCGCACTCGGCGGACAGCGCGGCGGTCTTGCCGGGCAGCCACTCCAGGTTGCCGTGCTTGCCGAGGTGGACCACCGCGTGCGCGCCGAAGCCGCCGTCGGCCTGCGCCGCCTCGATCCAGCGGTAGGCGGCCAGGTAGTGGTGGCTCGGCGGGAGGTCGGGGTCGTGGTAGATCGCCACCGGGTTCTCGCCGAAGCCGCGCGGCGGCTGGATCAGCACCAGCAGGTTGCCGGAGCGGATGCCGGCCAGCACGATGTCGCCGTCCGTGTTCTGCGAGCGGTCCACGTACAGCTCGCCGGGGGCCGGGCCCCAGTGCTCCTCGACCTTGGCGCGCAGGCCGGCCGGGAGGTCGGCGTACCAGCGCCGGTAGTCGGCGGCCGGGATGCGGACCGGGTTGCGGGCGAGCTGGTCCTCCGTCAGCCAGTCCTGGTCGTAGCCGCCGGCCGCGATCAGCGCGTGGATCAGCGCGTCGCCCTCGTGGCCGTCCTCGGTGTCGAGGTCCAGGCCGGGCACGGCGGTGCCGATGTCCATCCCCTCGGCCCGCAGCCGGGCCAGCAGCCGCATCGCGGAGGCCGGGGTGTCCAGGCCGACCGCGTTGCCGACCCGGGCGTGCTTGGTCGGGTACGCGGACAGCACCAGCGCCAACCGCCGCTCAGCGGCCGGGACATGGCGCAGCCGGGCGTGCTTGACCGCGATGCCCGCGACCCGGGCGGAGCGCTCGGGGTCGGCGGCGTAGACGGTCAGGCCGTCCTGGTCGAGCTCCTTGAAGGAGAACGGGACGGTGATCAGCCGGCCGTCGAACTCCGGCACCGCGATCTGGGTGGCGGTGTCCAGCGGGGACAGGCCGTCGTCGCTGGCCTCCCACTGGGCGCGGGACCAGGTCAGGCAGAGCGCCTGCAGGATCGGACGGTCCAGCGCGGCCAGCGCACCGGCGTCCCACGCCTCCTCGTCGCCGCCGGCCTGGGCGTCGGCCGGGCGGGTGCCGCCCGCCGCCAGCACCGTGGTGACCAGCGCGTCGGCCTGGCCCAGCTCGGCCAGCAGCTCGGGCTCGGCACCGCGCAGCGAGGCGCAGTAGAACGCCCGGGCCCGGGCGCCCTGGTCCTCGATCGCCCGGCAGAGCGTCTCGACGAAGGCGGTGTTGCCGCTCATGTGGTGGGCGCGGTAGTAGAGCACGGTGACCAGCGGGCCGTCGTGCTCGGCGGCCTGACGCTCCAGCGGACCCCAGGCGGGGGCGGAGGCGGGCGGCTCGAAGCCGTGGCCGGTGAGCAGCACGGTGTCGGAGAGGAAGGCGCCGAGCTCGCCCAGGTTGGCCGGCCCGCCGTGCGCGAGGTAGGCGTGCGCCTCGGCGGCCAGGCCGGCCGGGACGGTGGAGAGCTCCATCAGCTGGGCGTCCGGCGCCTGCTCACCCGTCAGCACGATCACCGGGCGCGGCCCGGCGAGCAGCGCGTCCAGGCCCTCCTGCCAGGCTCGGCGGCCGCCGAGCAGCCGGACCACCACCAGGTCGGTGCCCTCCAGCAGCGCGGGCAGGTCCTCGACGCCGAGCCTGGCCGGGTTGCCCAGGCGGTACGGGACCGGGCCGGCCGAGGAGCGGGCGCTCAGCAGGTCGGTGTCGGAGGTGGAGAGGAGCAGGATCATGCGAGGGCCCTCCCGGCCGTGACGACGCCCCGGGACGGGCAGAGGACTCGCGAGGAACTGCGACAGCGCATGGTGAAGCCTTCCTCGAGGTCCGCGCCCCGGGCAGTGTGAGGACGGCAGGAGTTCCTGGCTCCCACGGCTGAGCCGTGGTCACAGTGGCGGGACCGCACCGGTTTCGCACCGGTTTCCTCCACTTTGCCGTCGCTGGCGGTGGTTGGGCTGGCAGGCCCGTCCGGTCAGCATCGTACGGGGTGCGCCCCGGCTGCGGACCAGGGCCGGGGGGAGTGCGGAGGGTGATACCGATCATGGCCGGTAGCTGCGGGTACGTGATGCACCGGACACCGGCGAAGGCGCCGATGGTCGGTATGCTCGCCGCCATGCCACCCACGCCTGCCGCTGCCGAAGCACGTCCCGGTCCGCCCGACCGGGCGGGTGGCGACGCCTGTCCGGGGGCGCTCCGGCTGCATTCGGCCGACGACGGTGCGCTGGCCCGGGTCCGGCTGCCCGGTGGGTTGCTGACGGACCGTCAGGCGAGGGTGCTGGCCGGGATCGCCGAGCAGCTGGGCGACGGTGCGCTGGAGCTGACCTCGCGCGGCAACGTGCAACTGCGTGGCCTGTCCGCCGACTCGGGTCCGGAACTGGGCGCCCGGCTGCGGACGGCCGGGCTGCTGCCGTCCGAGACCCACGAGCGGGTCCGCAACATCGTCGCCTCCCCGCTCGCCGGGCTGGACGGCGCCGGGCACGCCGACCTGCGCGGCTGGCTGACCGAGCTCGACCGGCGGCTCTGCGCAAGCGAGTTGGCGGCCGGACTGGCCGGGCTCTTCCTGTTCGCGCTGGACGACGGACGCGGGGACGTCGCGGCGCTGGACGCCGATGTGACATTGATCGCAACCCCCGGCGGCGGCGCGCTGCTCCGGCTCGGCCGGGCCGACACCGCCCGCCGGATCGCGCCGGGTGACGAGGTGTCGGCCGCGCTCGGCGCCGCCGAGGAGTTCGTCCGGGCGCTCCGCTCGACCGGCACCGGAGCCTGGTTCGTCCGGGACGCCCCCGACCTGCTCGACCCCGGCAGCGTCCCGCTGCCCGCGGTGACCTGCGACCCGCCGGAGCCAGGCCCGTTCGCGGGCGGCCTGGTGGTCGGCACCCGGTTCGGGCGGCTGACCGCCGGGCAGCTGCGCCGGCTCGCCGACGCCGCCCCCGAGCTGCGGATCACCCCCTGGCGCAGTGTGGTGCTCCCGGGCGCCACCGGCCCGGCCCCGGACGGCCTGCGGGCCGAGCCCGGCTCGGCCTGGGAGCGGGCCACCGCCTGCACCGGCGCACCGGGCTGCGCCAAGTCGCTGGCCGACGTCCGGACGGACGCGGCGGCGGCGCTGGAGCGCGGCGTACCCGGCCTGCCGGTGCACTGGTCGGGCTGCGAGCGGCGCTGCGGGCACCCGGCGGGCCAGTGGGTGGACGTGCTGGCCACCGGGCAGGGCTACCGGGTGACGGCGCATCACGGTGCCGGGTATGACGGACAGACCTCGCAGGACCTGACAACGGAGCAGATGGCCGAGGCGGTAGCCGAGGCCCGGAGGACCACGTGATCGAGTACGAGAAGGACGGCGCGGCCATCTACCGCGAGTCCTTTGCCACCATTCGGGCCGAGGCCGAGCTGGCCCACCTGCCGGCCGACGTCTCCCAGGTCGTGGTGCGGATGATCCACGCCTGCGGGATGACCGACCTGGTGCGGGACGTGCTGTACTCGCCCCGGGTGGTCGCTGACGCGCGGGCCGCGCTGCGGGCCGGGGCGCCGATCCTGTGCGACGTGTCGATGGTCGCCAGCGGGGTCACCCGCAAGCGGCTGCCCGCCGACAACCAGGTGATCTGCACGCTCTCCGACCCGGCCGTCCCCGGGCTGGCCAAGGAGCTGGGCAACACCCGCAGCGCCGCCGCGATGGAGCTCTGGCTGCCGCACCTGGAGGGCGCGGTGGTCGCCGTCGGCAACGCGCCGACCTCGCTGTTCCGGCTGCTGGAGCTGATCGAGGCCGGTGCGCCGCGTCCGGCCGCCGTGATCGGCGTCCCGGTCGGCTTCATCGGCGCGGCCGAGTCCAAGGAGGCGCTGGCCGCGCACCCGGCCGGCCTGGAGCACCTGGTGGTGCGGGGCCGGCGTGGCGGCAGTGCGATGGCGGCCGCGGCGATCAACGCGATTGCGAGCGAGGAAGAATGACGGAGCGTACGACCGGTCTGCTGTACGGCGTCGGGCTCGGCCCCGGCGACCCGGAGCTGGTGACCGTCAAGAGTGCCCGGCTGATCGGCGAGGCCGACGTGGTGGCGTACCACAGCGCCCGGCACGGGCGTTCGATCGCCCGCTCGATCGCGGCGCCGTACTTCCGCGCGGGCGTGATCGAGGAGAAGCTGGTCTACCCGATCACGGTGGAGACCACCGACCACCCCGGCGGCTACCGGGGCGCGCTGGACGAGTTCTACGAGCAGGCCGCCGCCCGGCTGGCCGAACACCTGGACGCGGGCCGCACGGTGGTGGTGCTGGCCGAGGGCGACCCGCTGTTCTACGGCTCGTACCAGCACATGCACAAGCGCCTCGCGCACCGCTACCCGACCGAGGTGGTGCCCGGGGTGACCTCGGTCAGCGCCGCCGCCGCCCGGCTGGGCAAGGCGCTGGTGGAGGCCGATGAGGCGCTCACCATCCTGCCCGGCACGCTGCCGGAGGAGGAGCTGACGGCCCGGCTGGCCTCGGCCGACTCGGCTGTGGTGATGAAGCTCGGCCGGACCTTCCCGACCGTACGGCGGGCGCTGGAGCGCTCCGGCCGGCTGGCCGAGGCGTACTACGTGGAGCGGGCCACCATGCCGGGCGAGCGCACCGCGCCGCTGGCGGAGGTGGACCCCGAGTCGGTGCCCTACTTCTCGGTCGCCGTGCTGCCCAGCCGGGTCGCGGCCGGTGCCTCGGCGCCGGCGTACCAGGGCCCCGGCGAGGTGGTGGTGATCGGCACCGGACCGGCCGGACCGCTCTGGCTGACCCCCGAGGCACGCGGTGAACTCGCCGCCGCCACCGACCTGGTGGGCTACACCACCTACCTCGACCGGGTGCCGGTCCGGGTCGGGCAGCAGCGGCACGGCTCGGACAACAAGGTGGAGGCCGAGCGGGCCGAGTTCGCGCTCGACCTGGCCCGGCGCGGCCACCGGGTCGCGGTGGTCTCCTCCGGCGACCCGGGCGTCTTCGCGATGGCCACCGCCGTGCTGGAGGCGGCCTGCGCCGATCCGTACCGCGCGGTCCCGGTACGGATCGTCCCCGGCATGACGGCCGCGCACGCGGCCGCCTCCCGGGCCGGCGCCCCGCTCGGCCACGACTACGCGGTGGTCTCGCTCTCGGACCGGCTCAAGCCCTGGGAGGTGGTGGCGGCCCGGCTGCGCGCCGCCGCCGCCGCCGACCTGGTGCTGGCGCTCTACAACCCCGGCTCGCAGTCCCGCACCACCCAGGTCGGGCTGGCCCGCGACCTGCTGCTGGAGCACCGCGCCGCCGACACCCCGGTGGTGCTGGCCCGCGACGTCGGCGGCCCGACCGAGCGGGTCCGCACCGTGAAGCTCGGCGAGCTGGACCCGGCCGAGGTCGACATGCGGACCATCCTGCTGATCGGCTCCTCGCAGACCCAGGCGGTGGCCAGGGACAACGGCACCGAGGTGGTCTGGACGCCGAGGCGGTACCCGGAGGTCTGATCCGGAAGGTGGGGAGCGTGCGACCGTTCGTGCGCTCCCCACCGAGCCGGTCCACCGTCAGCGGGCGCCGGTTCCGGCGGCCTTGTCGTGCCGGGCGACGAAGGCGCTGAACTCCGCCAGCTCGGCTGCCTCGAACGCTCGCTTGGGGATGACCGCCACCGCCCCCCTCGCCCCGTGCAACAGCATGAACTCGTCGGTCTCCTGGAGCCGCCGCAGCGTCGACCACCGCACCTCGACCCGCTCCAGGTCGGTCTCCACCAGGTAGCACTCGTCGGTCAGGGTCGCCCGGCTCGGGCGGCAGAGCCGGGTGCTCTGCCGGGCGACGACGGCCCGGTAACCGACCGTCAGCAGCAGGGCGTAGCCCGCTCCGGCCGTCAACGAGACCACCTCGATCGGGAGGTTGCCCAGCGCGAGGTTCGCCGATCCGGCGGTCAGAGCGAGCGCGGTGAGGGTCCAGCCGAGTACCCGCTGTGGCCTTCTGGCCAGTTTCAGTCCGCGGAGCAGCTCCCCGGGGGTCAACTGGTCGGTCTTGCTGATGTTCATCGGACGCTCCTGCGGCAGCGGTGGGCGGGGCCACCCCACCGGTCCTCATGATCCCTCCCGGCCGTCCGACCGCCGAACGGGGGTCCGGTAAATCGGTCGTGGTCCTGCGGGGCAGCTCGTACCATTCGCGCTCATGACCTCCAACAACGAGATTCTCGACGCTGCCCTGTCCAAGATCGACACCCGGTACGTCTTCCCCGAGCTGACCGCCGGGATCGGGCAGGCGCTGCGCGGGCACGCCGAGAAGGGCACGTACGACGGGCTGGCCGGGCCCGAGTTCTGCGCGGCCGTGACCGTCCACCTCCAGGAGGTGTGTCCCGACAAGCACCTGCGGCTGCTCTGGAGCGACGAGGCGGTGCCGGTCGAGGAGGAGGACTCGCCGGCGGAGGAGAAGGAGCGCTGGGCGGAGTACTACCGCAAGGGCAACTTCGGTATCGCCAGGGCCGAGCACCTGGACGGCAACGTCGGCTACCTCGACCTGCGGTTCATCCCGGACGCCGACGCCGGGTACCAGGCGATCGGCGCCGCCATGCAGCTGGTCGCGCACACCGACGGCCTGGTGATCGACCTGCGCACCTGCCGGGGCGGCTCGCCGAACGGGGTCGCGCTCTGGTGCAGCTTCTTCTTCGCCGACGACGAGGTGCACCTGAACGACATCTACGACCGGGAGACCGACTCCACCCGGCAGTACTGGACCTACCCGCACCTCCCGGCGCCGCGCTACCTGGACCGCCCGGTGACCCTGCTGACCGCCGCCTTCACCTTCTCCGGCGGCGAGGAGCTGGCCTACAACCTGCAGGCGCTCAAGCGCGCCACCCTGATCGGTGAGACCACCCGGGGCGGTGCCCACCCGACCGACCGGTTCGCGCTCACCCCGCACATCATGGTCACGGTGCCGACCGCCCGCTCGATCAACCCGGTCACCGGGACCAACTGGGAGGGCGTCGGCGTCGTCCCGGACGTCGCGGTGCCGGCCGACCAGGCGCTGGAGACCGCGCTCTCACAGCTGCGCGAGCCAGCCCAGGGCTGACGGGACGTCCGGGACCGTCGGCACGCCCGCCGGCGGTTCCGGACGCCGCACCAGCACGACCGGCAGGCCCAGTTCGCGGGCGGCGGCGAGCTTGGGGGCGGTGGCCGCGCCGCCGCTGTCCTTGGTGACCAGCACGTCGATCCGGTGCTCGCGGAGCACCGCCCGCTCGCCGTCCAGGGTGAACGGCCCCCGGTCGAGCAGCACCTCGGTCCGCCGGGGCATCGGCGGCTCCGGCGCGTCCACCGAGCGGGCCAGGAAGAAGAGGTCGTCCAGAGCCGCGAAGGTGACCAGCCCCTGGCGTCCGGTGGTCAGGAAGACCCGGCTGCCGAGGGCCGGGAGCGCTGCGGCGGCCGCCTCCAGGGAGCCGACCGGGTGCCAGCGGTCCCCGGGAACCGGCACCCAGCTGGGACGACGCAGGGCCAACAGGGGAACATGGACCTGGGCGGCCGCTTCGGCCGCGTTCCGACTGATGGTGCCGGCGAAGGGATGGGTGGCATCGATGACCGCGTCCACCGCCTCGGCCCGCAGCCAGTCCGCGAGTCCGCCCGCCCCGCCGAAGCCGCCGACCCGGACCTCCCCGGCAGGCAGCCGGGGCTGCGCCACCCGGCCGGCCAGCGAGCTGGTGACCCGTGGCGCGGGACGCTCCGCGAGGGCGGCGGCCAGCTCACGGGCTTCGGTGGTGCCGCCGAGGATCAGGATGTGCAACGGAACTCCAGGGGACGTACGTGGCTGCTGAGACTACGGGAGGCCGGGCCGGACAGCTCAAGAGCAGCGGTCTGCGACCCGGCTGGACCACCGGCGCCTGCGCCACCGCCGCCACCACGGCCGCCTACACCGCGCTGCTGACCGGCGACTTCCCCGACCCGGTGACCATCACCCTGCCCAAGGGCCAGCGGCCCGCCTTCGCGCTGGCCGCCGAACTGCTCGCCGACGGCCGGGCGATGGCCGGGGTGGTCAAGGATGCCGGGGACGACCCGGACGTCACCCACGGGGCCCTGATCCGCTCCACCGTACGGCTCGGCCCGCCCGGCAGCGGCGTGGTCTTCCGGGCCGGGCCCGGGGTCGGCACGGTCACCAAGGCCGGGCTGCCGATCCCGGTCGGCGAGCCCGCGATCAACCCGGTGCCCCGGCAGCTGATGCGTGATCACATCGCCGAGGTGGCCGCCCGGTACGGCGGCGCCGGCGACGTCGAGGTGGAGATCTCGGTCGACCACGGCGAGGAGATCGCCCGCTCCACCTGGAACCCCCGGCTCGGCATCCTCGGCGGCCTCTCCATCCTGGGGACCACCGGCATCGTGGTGCCGTACTCCTGCTCGGCCTGGATCGACAGCATCCGGCGGGGTGTGGACGTGGCCCGGGCGGCCGGGCGGACCCATGTCGCCGGGTGCACCGGTTCCACCTCGGAGAAGGTCGCCGCCGCGGTGCACGGTCTGCCGGAGGACGCCCTGCTCGACATGGGCGACTTCGCGGGCGCGGTGCTCAAGTACGTCAAGCGCCACCCGGTCGACCGCCTGACCATCGCGGGCGGCTTCGCCAAGCTCTCCAAGCTCGCGGCCGGGCACCTCGACCTGCACTCGGCCCGCTCCCAGGTCGACAAGGGCCACCTCGCCTCGCTGGCCCGGCAGGGCGGTGCCTCCCCCGAACTCACGGCGGCCGTGGCGGCGGCCAACACCGCGCTCGAGGCGATCCAGCTCTGCTCGGCCGCCGGGGTCCCGCTCGGCGACCTGGTCGCGGCGGGGGCCCGGGCCACCGCACTCGACGTGCTGCGCGGGGCACCGGTCGCGGTGGACGTGATCTGCATCGACCGCGCGGGCACCATCGTCGGCCGTGCCTGAGCCCTGCGGGGCTGCGCCTTTTGCAGGGCGTTCAGTTGCACTACCCAGGGGCTCGGGGCCCTGCTGATGTGCGGCTCCGCCGCGTGGGCGAGGAGATCTGGCGCCGGGGTCACTGCGAAAGTGCCTGACCATTTACGTACGGATCACCTTGCCAGGGTCGGCGTCGCCCACGCGGCGGAGCCGCACATCAGCAGAGCCCCGGGCCCCTGACTCCGTAGCGGGCTGAGCACCTGCCAAAGAGTCGGCGGAGCCGCAGGCTCAGTTGCAGGTGTGGTCGCGGTCGCGGTCGGCCGAGTAGAGGTGGCTGTCGGGGAACTGCGAGGCGGCGAGGGTGCGGCCGACCAGGATGACGGCGGTGCGGAGGACGCCTGCGGCTTCGACCTGGGCCGCGATGTCGGCGAGGGTGCCGCGCAGGACCAGTTCGTCGGGGCGGCTGGCCATCGCGACCACGGCGGCGGGGCAGTCCGCGCCGTAGTGCGGGAGCAGCTCCTCGACCACGCTCGTCACGTACCGGGTGGCCAGGTGCAGCACCAGCAGGGCGCCGCTGCGGCCGAGGGTGGCCAGGTCCTCGCCTTCGGGCATCGGGGTGGCCTGCCGGGAGACCCGGGTGAGGATGACGGTCTGACCCACCGTCGGCACGGTCAGCTCGCGCTTGAGCGCGGCCGCCGCCGCGGCGAAGGCGGGCACGCCGGGGATCACCTCGTACGGGACGCCCGCCGCGTCGAGGCGCCGCATCTGCTCGGCGACCGCGCTGAACACGGAGGGGTCGCCGGAGTGCAGCCGGGCCACGTCCTGGCCGTCCCGGTGGGCGCGGACCAGTTCGGCGACGATCTGATCGAGGTTCAGGTCGGCGGTGTCGACCAGCCGGGCGTCGGGCGGGCACTCGGCGAGCAGCTCGCGCGGCACCAGGCTGCCCGCGTACAGGCAGACCGGGCTGGCGGCGATCCGGCGCTGGCCGCGCATGGTGATCAGGTCGGCGGCGCCGGGGCCCGCGCCGATGAAGTAGACGGTCATGCCTCGTTGGTCCTCTCGGTTTCCTTGGCCACCGACCACTGGGTGACCGGCATCGCCTGGCGCCAGCCGGTGAAGCCGCCGACCGGGACGGCGTGCGCCACCGCCAGCCGGAGCAGTTCGCCGCCGTGGCGTCGGTACCACTCGGTGAGCAGCGCCTCGGACTCCAGCGTCACGGTGTTGGCGACCAGCCGGCCGCCGGGCGGGAGGGCGGCCCAGCAGGCGTCCAGCAGGCCGGGGGCGGTCAGGCCGCCGCCGACGAAGATCGCGTCGGGGGTCGGCAGACCGTGCAGCGCGGCGGGCGCGGGGCCGGTGACCACCCGGAGCCGGGGCACGCCGAGGGCGGCGGCGTTCCGGGTGATCCGCTCGGCCCGGACGGGGGAGCGTTCGACGCTGACGGCCTGGCAGTCCCGGTGCGCGCGCAGCCACTCGACCGCGATCGAGCCGGAGCCGCCGCCGACGTCCCAGAGCAGTTCGCCCGGTGCCGGGGCCAGGGTGGCCAGGGTGGCGGCCCGGACGTGACGCTTGGTCAGCTGGCCGTCCGACTCGTACGCGTCGTCGGGCAGACCGGGCACCACGGAGGAGCGCGGACCGTCCTCGGCGCAGTCGAGGGCGATCACGTTGAGCGGGTCGCCGGGCGGGTGCGGCCAGTCGGCGGCGGTGCCGTCGAGGTGGTGCTCGGCCGGGCCGCCGAGCTGTTCGAGCACCCGGAGCCGGGTCGCGCCCCAGCCCCGGCGGGTGAGCAGTCCGGCCACGGCGGCGGGGGTGCCGGCGTCCGCGCTGAGCACCAGGACGCGACGGCCGGGGTGCAGCGCGAGGTTCAGCGTCTCCAGCGGCCGGCCGACCAGGCTGACCAGCTCGGTGGACTCCAGCGGCCAGCCCAGCCGGGCGCAGGCGTACGAGAGCGAGGACGGGTGCGGCAGGACGTTCAGCCGCTCGGCCCCCGCCAGCTCGGCGAGGGCCCGGCCGATCCCGAAGAACATCGGGTCGCCGCTGGCCAGTACCGCCAGGCCGCGGCCCGCGTGCTCGGCCAGCAGCCCGGGGACGGCGGGCCGCAGCGGCGTCGGCCAGGCGACCCGGATCGCCGTCACCTCGGCGGGCAGCAGCTCGAGTTGGCGCGGTCCGCCGAGCACCACCCCGGCCGTCCGCAACGCCGCCCTGGCCTGCTCCCCGAGCCCGCCCCAGCCGTCGGCTCCGATCCCGGCCACCACGATCGGCGGCCCGGGCGGCAGAACGGGCGGGACACTGCTCAACACGGACACCTCGGCACGGAACACGCAGGTCGGAAGGGGCACCCGGCAGCCTACCCGGGCCCCGCCGGGGCACCCACGGCACCCGGCGGTGCCGCCCGCCCGGACCTCAGGCGGTGGTGGGGCGGCGGAGTTTGAGGGTGTTGTCGATCCGGACCAGGGGCTGGCCGTCGGGGCCGGTCTGGGTGCGTTCGTGTTCGGAGCAGGTGAGGACCTGCCAGCCGGGGAGGGCGAGGTCGGCGAGGAGCTCGTCCGGGGTGGGGAGTTCGATGTCGGGGCGGGGGCCCTGGTGCCAGTCCGGCCAGGGGCCGTGGCCGAGGATCAGCAGGGTGCCGCCGGGGGTGACCGCTTCGGCGGCGGTGCGCAGGATCTCGGTCCTGGGCAGCTCGGGGGAGTAGAGGAAGCCGGCGGTGACCAGGTCGTACCGGCCGGCCGGGAAGGTGGCCGCGAGGTCGTGCCGCTGCCAGTCGATCCGGTCGGCGACCCCCTGGGCCTCGGCGTGCTCGGCGGCCCGGGCCAGTGCGATCCGGGAGATGTCGGAGGCGGTGACCCGCCAGCCCTGCCCGGCCAGCCAGATCGCGTCGCCGCCCTCGCCGCAGCCCAGCTCCAGCGCGGTGCCGGGGGTGAGGCCGGTGACCTCGCGGACCAGGGCGGCGTTCGGCTCGCCGCTCCAGATCCGGTCGCTCTGGCCGTACCGCTCGTCCCAGAACTGTTCGGTGGTCATCAGGTGCTCTCCGTCCGTCGGGTGCCTACCCGACGATGTTCCGTCCGGCCCCCGCCCCGGGCCAAAGATCGTTGCCGAACCGGCAACCGTCTCACCAGTCCCGGGCAGCGATCAGCTCCTCCACGTCCGCGTCCGCGAAGCCGTACGCGGTGGCGACGAACCAGAAGTCCTCGGCGATCTCCTCCCTGGCCACCGTCTCGATCTCGCTGTCCGCCTCCTCGAAGGCGGCCTCCAGCGCGTTGAACTCCTCGGTCGCGACCTCGGTGAGCAGGTACAGCGCCGCCAGGTCGGCCGGCCGCTCGGCCTCGATCCGCTCGCACAGCCGGAGCAGGATCGCCTTGCCCAGGTCGAGGACGTGGTCCGGGTAGTAGTCGTCCGCGTACAGCCCGCGCAGGAACGGGTGTTCGGACACCTGCCGGTTGGTGATCGTCATGGCGGCATCCTGCACCGCCGCACCGACAGCGCCCGGAAAACCCGGTGACGACGAGCGGGGCCGTTGGGCAGGATGCCGGCATGAACAGCCGACGAAAGGCCCATGGCGCGTAAGCCGCCCGCCCGCGTCCGCGCGGGCCTCGCCCGGGGGCCCAGGCCCTACCACCGCAATTTGCGCCGGGTGGTGCCCGGCCTCTCCGCAGCCGCCCAACGGGCGGTCGCCGCCTTCGAGCTCGCCCGTGACCGGCCCGGCGGCATCGCGGCCGCGGCCGAGGGCTGGGAACGCTTCGTCCGGGGCAGAGCCCGGCACGAGCCGTACGCCAACCGGGAGCAGCCCCTCTGCCCGTGCTGCGAGGAGGCGGACCTCGACGGCCGGATCCTGCTCGAACAGGCCCTCCGTGCACTGCCGTTGCGCGCCGCCCGGGAACTCCGGTCCGTGGTGGGCGCGGTGGACCGGGTCTACCTGGCCCGGGTGCGCCCGGATCCGTGGGCCCGTGGGCAGGACGACTGGTGGCGCTTCCTGTGACGGACGCGTCAGGGCCCCGCCGGAGCGATCCGGCGGGGCCCCTGGACGGGTGACGGTGGGTCAGTCCAGGCCGAGGCCGGGGAAGAGGTCGATGAAGGGCTGGGCGGTGACCGAGATCCCCCGGCCGAAGGGGTTGTCGAAGTCCCAGATCAGGAAGAGCAGGAAGGCGATCAGGGCGGAGAAGGCCGCGGCGAGCAGCAACTCCCGGGTGGAGCGGCGGATCTGGAGTGCGAAGAGCATGCCGACGGTGACCAGGGCGCCGACCACCAGGCCGAACCAGACCACGCCCGGCATGGTCGGGCCGACGCTCTGGCCACGGGAGTTGCGGGCCTCGTCGACGGTGGCGATGCGGTCCACCATGGGCTGGTAGGCCTGGTTCTCCAGCTCGGTCTGCGGGGCCCGTTCGGTCACCGTCCGGCGCAGCTGGGCGAGCAGGTCGGTGCCCTCGGCGGAGATCTCCTCGTGCTCCGACATGTAGGACCACTCGGTCTTCACCACGTACGAGACGTAGGCGTCGACCTCGCTGCGGACCTTGTCCCGGACGTCGGGCGGCAGCACCTCGGCCCGGGCGCTCACCTCGTGCAGGGCCTGGGCCTCGCGCAGGGTGTCGGCCTGGGCCGAACCCATGCCCTCCCAGACGCCGGCGATGGCGAGGCCGAGGACGATCGCGTAGACCACGCCGATCATCATCGTCATGTACTCGATGACGTCCGGCGTCTCCGACGGGTCGTCGTCCTCACCGACCCGACGTTGTCGCAGTACGACGACCGCCAGCACCACGGCGCAGACTGCGACCATGGCGATGAGGAGTGCCACCCACTCAGACATGAGAGAGCTCCAATTCGGTGTTCCGGTGACGGTGAGGGTTCGGGGTGCTCGCCGGGAGCGGGGGTTCAGGAGCGGCCACGGCCACCGCCGGACGAGCGGCCGCGGGGGCGGAGGGCCCCGGCGGCGAGGACGGCCGGGACGGTCACCAGCAGCACGGTCCTGGTCGGCGGCATGCCGGTCCGCTTGGGCGGGGCGGCAGCCGGGACGGGGGCCGGGTGGCGGAACGTTACGGCAGGTGAGGGAGCGGGGCGCGGTGGCGTCACGGTCGGCGGCGGCGGCGACGGGGGCGGGGTGACCACCGGAGGCGGGACCACCGCACGGGTCGGCGTCGGCGACGGGGTCGGACGCGGCGTCACCTTCGGCTTGGGGGAAGGCGGCGGGGGCGGAGGCGGCGGTGGGGTCGGTGAGGGCGGCGGAGTCGGGGTCGGCGAGGGCTTGGGGGTCGGCGACGGGGACGGCTTGGGCGAGGGCGTCGGCGTCGGCTTGGGCGGGCACGGGTGGTGGTGCGGCGGCCAGGGCCAGGGCCAGTGGCCGTGCCCCTGGCCGTCCTCCCGGCCGAGCGCGAACCCGGTGGTGACGTCCACCGTGACCGGTGCGAGGCCCACCTCGACCCGTACGCACCACTCGTAGCCGAACCCGGCCTGGTTCCCGTGGTCCTGCGGGGCACCGGGAGCGGCCGCCCCGGCCAGCGCCGAGCAGAGCGCGGTCGCGCCGGCGACCGTGACGGCTCGCCAGAGCCATCGGCGCGCTGTCGAAGGGGAGTTGTCGCTCACGTGGAAGATCACCGAGCGACCGGGTGGATAGGTTCTCCAGTTGGACACTGAATACCTCGAAAGGGCTAACCGATCGTCAGCCAGTGTGATTGGTTCTCGAATTGGACGGTGTGCCGAAGAAGGGGCCCGGGTGCGCACCCGGACCCCTCCGTCGGGATCAGCTTCGGCCGATCAGCTCCAGCACTCTGGCGGCCGACGTCCCCAGGCCGGTCGGACCGCCGAGCGGCTGCCGGACCGGTGTGATGGTCGGGGCGAAGTGCCGCTGCAGTGCGGCCTCGTTGTAGCGGTCGCAGCCGGCGTGCCAGACCAGGATTCCGTACATCCAGTGCCGGATCTCCTGGACGTAGCCCTCCAGCTCCTTCCTGGCCTCCGCTTCGAGCCCGAACTCGTCCAGCAGCGCCGGGAGTTCGATCTCGGTGAGGTGCTCGAACTGCTTCATCCGACTGGTCATCAGGTCGCTCACGATGTCCAGCGCCTGGTGCCGGTCGCAGTCCAGGAAGTTCTGCACCACCAGCACCGCGTTGTGCAGCTCGCCCTCGAACTCGATCTCCTTCTGGTAGGAGAAGACGTCGTTCATCATGCAGGAGTAGTCGGCGGCGGCCGCCTCCAGCTCGACGATCGGGGTGGAGAGGAACACCTCCGGCGGGATGCTGTTGCCCCGGGCCAGCCGGGCCAGCGCCCGGGTGAGGTCCGAGCCGAAGGTCTGCCGGCGCATCTCGATGTAGTCCACCGGGTCCGGGATGTGGTTCTGCATCTGGTTGGCCAGCTCCCAGAGCCAGCTCTCCAGCATCCGTTCGACCGCGCCCCGGAAGTCCCGCCGGGACTCGACCGGCATCGGGCCCGCCGTCCGCTGCCACAGGTCGGCCAGCGAGATCTCGATCGGGTGCACCGGGGTGACCGGTGACACCCCCTCGACCGCCATCAGGCCGAGCATCCGCTGGTGCAGCTGCTTGGCGCCGAGCATGTCCCCGGTGCGGCCGTAGACCAGCGGGTAGAGGTCGTCGCCCCAGGTGCCCCAGGTCAGCCAGGAGGTGGTGAGGTCCAGCTGCTCCAGGGTGGCGTCCGGGTGGATGCCGGCCGAGCAGAGCGCGAAGTCGTACGCGCGCAGCTTCTCCTCGGTCCACAGCCCGGAGCCCGGCACGCCGGGGACCAGGTCCAGCAGGCCCATCCGGTGCGCCCAGCCGACCACGTTCTCCCTGGACTGCGCCAGGTGCGGGCTCAGGTCGTTCTTGAACGGCAGGTAGAAGTCCGGCAGTTCGGTCGGGCCGACCTGCTCGAACGGCGTCCGGCTGAAGCTGCGCAGCCGGGTGGGCATGGTCCGGGCGACCGAGCCGAACAGCCGGACGGCCGAGGTGCCGAGCCCGGACGGGCCGCTCAGGTAGCCGGGCAGCGCGGCGTCGGCACCGGCCGACTCGTTCATGTACCGGCTGGAGCGCAGGTGCCACTCGTGGCCGCCGGACTGCCAGTCCTGCAGCCCCTTGACGTACGCGAACACGTCGGCGGCGGCCCTGGTGTCCAGCCCGTGCTCGGCCAGCAGCAGCGGTACCTCGGTCAGCGCGGTGTGCTCGAACTGCTGGAGCCGGGAGGTCAGCAGGTCGTTCACCCGCTCGGCCGCCTCCTGCGTGGAGCAGTTCAGGAAG
Source organism: Kitasatospora sp. NBC_00070 (assembly GCF_045041205.1). Taxonomy (NCBI): domain Bacteria; kingdom Bacillati; phylum Actinomycetota; class Actinomycetes; order Kitasatosporales; family Streptomycetaceae; genus Kitasatospora; species Kitasatospora sp. NBC_00070. Next base: position 6,360,291 of record NZ_CP108247.1, read on the forward strand.
CGCTCCAACACCAGGACGCCGTTGGAGAGTTCGCCCTCGCCCTCGACCTCGCGCTGGTAGGAGAACAGGTCGTTGCGCAGGTGCACCCCGTCCGAGAAGGAGTCCCGCAGCACCTCCATCGGGCGGCTGGCCGCGATCACGTCCGGCACCTCGGCGCCCGCCGCGTGCTCCACCAGACCGGCCGACCAGGGCGCGCCGCCGACCTTGCGGCGCATCGCGATGTACTCGATCGGGTTGGCGACCCGGCCCTCGTTGATGTTGGCCAGCTCCCACATCGACTCGTCCAGCAGCGCCTTGGTGGCCACCGCGAAACGTTTCCGCCAGCCCATCGACATGGCCGGTACGGACCGGGCCCACAGGTCGGCGAGCCCGGCCTCGACCGCGTTGGTCGGCTCCGGGTGGCCCTGGCCGTCGTCCAGCGGCATGTAGGCGGGCAGCCGGTCCAGGTACTCCTTGCCGCCGACCAGGTCGCCGCTGCGCTTGAAGATGTCCAGGAAGTGGTCGTCGAAGAAGAACACCCAGACGTACCAGTCGGTGATCAGGGCCAACTCGGCCGCGTCGCAGTCCGGATGGGTGTACGCGCAGAGCAGCGCGTAGTCGTGCCGGTCGAAGTCGTCCTCGTCCCAGATCCCGGAGCCCTCGATCATCACCATCTCGCGGGCCCAGGCCTTGGAGTGCTCGCGGGCGCTCTCCAGGTGGGGGTTCAGCCGGGCCGGGTACGGCATGTAGAAGTCCGGCAGTTGGAAGGGTTGCGGCGCCATCGGCGTGCCAAGCCTTTCGTGGGTCTCCCCTGACATGGCGTCGGGCGGCCCGGCCACGGCCGGACCGCCCGACGCCCAACCGATGGATCAGTCGCGCCCGTTGGCGATCTGGACGTTCTCCAGCACACCCAGCGCGTCCGGCACCAGGACGGCGGCGGAGTAGTAGGCGGTGACCAGGTAGGAGATGATCGCCTTCTCGTCGATGCCCATGAAGCGGACCGACAGGCTCGGCTGGTACTCGTCCGGGATGCCGGTCTGGTGCAGACCGATCACGCCCTGGTTCTCCTCGCCGGTGCGCATGGCGATGATCGAGCTGGTCCGGTCCTTGCTGACCGGGATCTTGTTGCAGGGCAGGATCGGCACCCCGCGCCAGGCCGGCACCTTGGAGCCGTGCAGGTCCACGTGGTCCGGGTACAGGCCACGGGCGTTGAACTCGCGGCCGATCGCGGCGATGGTGCGCGGGTGGGCCAGCAGGAAGTCGGTGTCCCGGCGGCGGCTGAGCAGCTCGTCCAGGTCGTCCGGGGTGGGCGGCCCGGAGTGGGTCTGCAGCCGCTGCTTGAAGTCGGTGTTGTTCAGCAGGCCGAACTCGGGGTTGTTGACCAGCTCGTACTCCTGGCGCTCGCGCAGCGCCTCGACGGTCAGCCGGAGCTGGTGCTCGGTCTGGTTCATCGGCTGGTTGTAGAGGTCGGCGACCCGGGTGTGCACCCGGAGCACGGTCTGCGCCACGCTCAGCTCGTACTCGCGCGGCGAGGCGTCGTAGTCGACGAAGGTGCCGGGCAGCTGGACCTCGCCCCAGTGGCCGGCCGAGAGGGCGATCTCGGCCTCGCCCAGCTCGTTCTGCCGCTGCTGGGGGAGGGTCAGGAACTCCTGCACGTGCGTCTGGAGCGCGGGCGAGGCGTCCAGGATGCTCTGGAAGTCGGCCCGGGAGAGCGAGAGCACGGTGCCGTTGGTGACGGCCTTGACCGTGTAGTCCCACAGTGCGTTGTCGTCGGTCAGGCTCTGCTCGCCGAACCGGTCGCCGTCGGCCAGCACGCCGAGCTGGGTGGGCGCGTCGTACGCGTCCAGACCGGCCCGGCTGACCTTGCCGTGCGCGAGCAGGTGCAGTTGGTCGATCGGCTCGCCGAGCTCGGCCAGCACCTCACCCGCCCGGAACTCGCGCTGGACGCACCGGCCGGCCAGCGCGACCAGCACGTCCTGGTCGTCGAAGCCGCGCAGCAGTGCCAGCTCACCGAGCTCGGCCGGGATCACCCGCACCTCGGAGCCGGTCTTCACGAAGTCGATCCGGCCGTCGCCGACCGTGTACGTCAGGCGGCGGTTGACCCGGTAGGCCCCGCCGGCGGTCTGCACCCAGGGGAGCACCTTGAGCAGCCAGCGGGAGGTGATCTCCTGCATCTGCGGGGCGGACTTGGTCGTGGTGGCGAGATTGCGCGCAGCGGCTGTGCCGAGGCTCAGCTGCTTCTCCTGCGCCTGTGCGGTCTCCAGGCTTGCGTCGACGGACATCTGCCGGGTCTCCTTCATATGGTCACGGCGGACCGCCTGTCGTCCTGACAGGTCGTCAAATATGTTTGAGCGAAACGGGATTGACGATGTCAGCGGCCCTGCCGACCCCTCGCCCCCGGTCGCTCACGACACTAGATCGTCCGCGTGGCCCGGGCCCTTCATCCGGTCGTCCGCTCGCCTGATCAGGTGAAGAATGTGCATGACGTGTGTAACTCCGGAATTTTCTGCTCAAGGAAGTACCCGAACGAAAAAAGGTGGGCCCGGAGGTACCCGGACCCACCTTCTGCCGTACCGTCAGCGGGTCGGGTGCAGCCAGCCCTCGGGGTCGGCGGCGAGGCCGTGGTGCAGGTCGGTGAGGGCGGTGCGGAGGGCGCGGGTGACCGGGCCGGGGGTGCCGTCGCCGATGGTCCAGTCACCGTCCCGGTCGCGGACCCGGCCGACCGGGGTGACCACGGCGGCGGTGCCGCAGGCGAAGACCTCCGAGACGGTGCCGTCGGCGCACTCGCGGCGCCACTGCTCCAGGGTGATCCGCTCCTCGCCGACCGGGTGCCCGAGCCGCTCGGCCAGGGTCAGGATGGTGTTGCGGGTGACGCCGGGGAGCAGGGTGCCGGTGAGCTGAGGGGTGATCACCCGGGCGTCGGCGCCCCGGCCGCGGACCAGGAACATGTTCATCCCGCCCATCTCCTCCAGGTAGCGCCGCTCCACCGCGTCCAGCCAGACCACCTGCTGGCAGCCGGCCGCCTCCGCCTCGCGCTGGGCCAGGAAGGACGGGGCGTAGTTGCCCGCGATCTTCACGTTGCCGGTGCCGCCGGGGAAGGCCCGGACGTAGTCGTGGCTGACGAAGACCGAGACCGACTCGGTGTTCTCGCCGAAGAAGCCGCCCGCGACGAAGGCCATCAGCAGGAACCGGTAGGTCCGGGACGGGCGCAGCATCAGCGAGGTGTCGGTGCCGAACATCATCGGCCGCAGGTAGATGCTGTGCGACGGGTCGTCGGACAGGCTGCCCTGGTCGGCGTTGATCAGCTGGTCGACCACCGAGACGAAGACGTCCGCCGGGAGCTCGGGCATGGCCAGCCGGGCGCAGGAGCGCTGGAACCGCAGGGCGTGGTCGGCGGAGCGCCAGACGCCCATCGCGCCGTCGGCCCGGCGGTGCGCCTTGAGGCCCTCGAAGGCGACCTGGCCGTAGTGCAGGCCGATCATGCCGGGGTGGACGGACAGGTTCTGCAGGGAGGTCAGCTCGGGGGCCGACCAGCCGTCCTGCTCGTTCCACTCCATGCTGATCATGTGCTCGGTGAAGGACTCGCCGTGGCCGGGGTTCGCGACGACCTGGGCGGTGGGCTCGAGGGTGGTGGTCATGGTGGGACTCTCCTTGTCGAGGGTGCGGAAGGGGGTGCGGGCGATCAGACGAGCGGAGCGAAGAAGTAGGTGTCGCGGGTGGCGAACAGCCCGTCGGGGCGGACGGTGAAGCTGTCGGCGAACCGCAGGTCGACCGGCGCGCCGGAGTGCAGCACGCCGTGGAACTCGCCGAAGACGCCGACCGTCGGGCCGTCCGCGAGCACGGTGGTCAGGGTGTGGTTGCCCGCGCGGATGGTGCGGTCCCGCCCGTAGAAGCCGAGCAGGCCCTCGGGGCCGGTCATCAGCCCGTAGCCGGGGCGGCGGTACTCGGCGTCCGGCGCGAACAGCGCGGCCAGGCCGGCGGCGTCGCCCTGGTCGACCAACTCGTAGAAACGGCGGACCACCCGGACGGCGAAGGCGCTCTCGGTGGTGGGCGGGGCAGTGGTCATCGGGGGTCTCCAGGAAGCAGGGCGGTGGTCAGGGTGGGGCGGATCGCGGCGAGCGGCGCGGGGCCGGTCATCCGGGCGTGGGTGCAGTCGATCGGGTGCACGGTCAGTCCGCCGCCGACGTACGGCTGCCAGACGGCGGGGTCGGGGGCGTCGGCCGGGCGGTCGGCGGTGGCCAGGTAGAACAGCACCTCGCCGTCGAAGTGGCCGGGGCGGTGGTCGGCCAGCAGGTTGAGGTTGCCGGCGAACACCCGGGGGAGTGCGGCCAGCAGTTCGGGTTCGAGCCCGGCCAGCGGGCCGTCGGGGCGGTGCACCGCCGTCCGGTACTCGGCCGGGGTCGGCCGGCCGTCGGGGTAGCCGTCCAGCGGGTAGCCGAGGGTGCCGAGCAGGGCGGCCAGCGTCTCGCCGTCCTCCGGGGACCAGTCCCGGAGCTGGGCCGGGATCGGCGGGTAGCCGTCCAGCATCGCCAGCAGCGCGACCTGCTCGCCCGCCGCCCGCAGCTGGACCGCCATCGAGTGCGCGACCGCGCCGCCGTACGACCAACCGAGCAGCTGGTAGGGGCCGGTGGGCTGGACCTGGCGGATCTGCTCCAGGTAGTCCTTGGCCATCTCCTCGATGCTCGCGGGGGCCGCCTCCGGGTCGGCGAAGGCCCGGGACTGGAGGCCGTACACGGGCTGGTCGGGGTCGAGGGTGCCGAGCAGGCCGGAGAACACCCAGCTCACCCCGGCGGCCGGGTGGACGCAGAACAGCGGGGTGCGCGAGCCGCGCGGCCGGAGCGGCAGCAGGACGGCCAGCGAGTCCGACTCCTCGCCGGAGTCCAGGCGTTCGGCCAGTTCGGCCACGGTCGGTGCCTCGAACAGGGCCCGCAGGCTGAGCCGGGCGCCGAGCGCCGAGCGGAGCCGGCTGACCAGCCGGGTGGCCAGCAGGGAGTGGCCGCCGAGGTCGAAGAAGTTGTCGTCGATGCCCACCTCCGGCTGCCCGAGCACCTGGGCGAAGATGTCGCAGAGCGTCCGGTCCCGTTCGTCGCGCGGGCCCCGGCTCGCCTGCCGGGTGGGCAGGTCGGGGGCGGGCAGCGCGCGGCGGTCGAGCTTGCCGTTCGGGGTCAGCGGCAGCGCGTCGAGCTGGACGAAGGCGGCCGGGACCATGTAGTCGGGCAGCTGCTCGGCGGCGAACGCCCGCAGCCCGGCCGGGTCGAGCGGGTGCGGGGCGGTCAGGTAGGCGACCAGGCGCCGGCTGCCCGGTCGGTCCTCCCGGACGTCCAGGGCGACCTGGACGACCTCCGGGTGCCGGGCCAACTGGGCCTCGATCTCACCGAGTTCGATCCGCAGGCCGCGGATCTTGACCTGCTGGTCGGCCCGTCCGGCGAAGGCCAGCTGACCGTCCGGGCGGCGGCGGACCAGGTCGCCGGTGCGGTACATCCGCTCGCCCGGTGCGCCGTACGGGTTGGCGGTGAACCGCTCGGCGGTCAGCCCGGGCCGGTTGAGGTAACCCCGGGTCAGGCCCGCGCCGGCCAGGTAGAGCTCGCCGGTGGCGCCGACCGGGACGGGGGCCAGGTGCCGGTCGAGCACGTAGACCCGGGTGTTGTGCACCGGTCCGCCGATCGGCGGCAGTGCGCCCGGGCCGGGCTCCGGGCCGAGGTCGGCGGCGGTGGCCGCGACGGTGAACTCGGTCGGCCCGTACATGTTGACCATCCGGAACGGGACGCCCGGCGCGGGCCAGCGGCGCAGGGTGTCACCACCCAGGTAGAGCAGGCGCAGGGCGCCCGGGTCGGCGGTCAGGTCGTCGAGCGCGGCCTCCAGTCGGGGGGTCGGCATGAAGCAGGCGGTGATCCCGGCCTCGGCCACCCAGCGGGTCAACGCCTCGGCGTCGTCCAGCAGTCGGGTGTCCGGCAGGACGGCGGTGCCACCGGCGGTGAGCACCGGCCAGAGCTCCATCACCGAGGCGTCGAAGCCCGGGGTGGCGAGCTGGCTGGCCCGGTCGGCGGCCGTGACACCGTACTCGCCGGTGATCCAGGCGCACAGGTCGGTCAGACCGGCGTGTTCGCAGACCACGCCCTTGGGGCGGCCGGTGGAGCCGGAGGTGTAGATGACGTACGCGGCGTCCCCGGGCCTGATCCGGACGGTGGGTGCGGTGTCGGGCCCGCCGGGGTGGCCGGGCAGCACCAGCGGGACGTACGGCAGGCGGTCGGCCAGTTCGGGCCGGGTGACCACCAGGGTCAGCGCGGCGTCCTCGACCAGGAAGGCGAGCCGCTCGGCGGGGTAGGAGGCGTCCAGCGGGACGTACGCGGCGCCGGCCTTGAGGATCGCCAGCAGGGTGGTGATCAGCTCGGTGCCCCGGTCCAGGCAGACCCCGACCAGCGCGCCGGGGGTGACCCCACGGTCGATCAGATGGTGCGCCAACCGGTTGGCCCGGGTGTCGAGTTCGGCGTAGCTGAGCCGTTCGGCGCCGTGCTCCAGCGCGATCGCGGCCGGGGTGCGGCGGGCGTGCCCGGCGATCAGCTCGGGCACCGGCCGGCCGTCGGCGGCCGGCACGGCGGTGTCGTTCCACTCGACCAGGGCGGTGTGCCGCTCGGCCCCGGTGAGCAGGTCGAGGCGGCTGACCGGCAGTTCCGGGTCGGCCAGCGCGGTCCCCAGCAGGCGGAGGAACTGGCCGAGCAGCCGGGTGACGGTGTCGTGGTCGAGCAGGTCGGTGGCGTAGTCGGCGTTCAGCCGCAGGCCGGCCGGGGCGCCGTCCTCCCGGGTCTCGGCCACGGCCAGCGTGAGGTCGAACTTGGCGGCGCCGGTGCCGATCGCCACCGGGTGGGTGGTCAGCCCGTGGAAGGCCGCGCCGTGGCCCTCGCCGGGCGGCTGGGCGAGCAGCATGATCTGGAACAGCGGGTGCCTGGACAGGCTGCGGGTCGGGTTGAGCTCCTCGACGATCCGCTCGAACGGGACGTCCTGGTTGGCGTACCCGGCGAGGTCGGACTCCCGGACCCGGCGGACCAGTTCGCGGAAGGTCGGGTCACCGGAGACGTCGGTGCGCAGCACCAGGGTGTTGACGAAGAAGCCGACCAGGTCGTCGAGGGCCTCGTCGGTCCGGCCCGCCGTGGCCGAGCCGACCGGGATGTCGGTGCCGACCCCGAGCCGGGCCAGCAGGGCGCCGAGGGCGGCCTGCGCGACCATGTAGAGGGTGGCGTGCTGCTCGCGGGTGAAGGCGAGCAGCCGGGCGTGCAGCTCGGGGCTGCTGGTGACGGTGGCGGCGGCGCCCCGGAAGGACGGCTTGGCGGGCCGGGGGCGGTCCAGCGGCAGCGGCACCTCGTCCGGCAGACCGGCCAGCGCGCCGCGCCAGTGGGCGAGTTGACGGGACAGCAGGCTCTCCGGGTCCTGGTCGGTGCCGAGCAGTTCGTGCTGCCAGTGGGTGTAGTCGGCGTACTGGACCGGGAGCGGCCGCCAGTCGGGTGCGGTGGCGGTGCACCGGGCCCGGTAGGCGGTGGCCAGGTCGCGGAGCAGCGGGCCGAGCGACCAGCCGTCGGTGGCGATGTGGTGCATCACCAGCAGCAGTACGTGCTCCTGCTCGGCCAGGCGGAACAGGAACGGCCGGATCGGCAGGTCGGCGGTCAGGTCGAAGACGTGGCCGCAGGCGTCGGCCAGGACGGTGTCCAGGTCCGGTTCGGCGCAGTCGACCGAGGTCCAGGCGGGTGCGGACCCGGCGGGCCGGACGAACTGCCGGGGCTCGCCGTCGATCTCGCCGTAGGTGGTGCGCAGCGCCTCGTGCCGGTCGAGCACGTCGGCCAGCGCCAGGCGGAGCGCCTCGGGGTCCAACTCGCCGCTCAGCCGCAGCGCGTAGGGCAGGTTGTAGGCGGAGCCCGGGCCCTGGATCTGCTCGTGGAACCAGAGCCGGTGCTGCGCGTGCGACAGCGGGACGGCCGCCTCGCGCTCGACCGGGCGCAGGGCCGGGCGGGTCCCGTCGGTCAGCCTGCCTGCCAGCTCGGCGATGGTGGGTGCCTCGAACACGGCCTGGATGGTGAGTTCGGCTCCCAGGGCGGTGCGGACCCGGCTGATCAGGCGGGTGACCAGCAGCGAGTGGCCGCCGAGGTCGAAGAAGCTGTCGTCGATCGAGACGGCCGGCTGCCCGAGCACCTCCGCGAAGATCGCGCAGAGCACCCGCTCCCGCTCGTCCCTGGGCTCGCGGCCGGTCTCGCCGACCGGGAGCTCGGGGGCGGGCAGGGCGCGGCGGTCCAGCTTGCCGTTCGGGGTCAGTGGCAGCCGGTCGAGCTGCACGAAGGCGGACGGGACCATGTACTGCGGCAGCCACCGGGCGGCGTACCGGGCCAGTTCGGCCGGGTCGAGCGGCTGACCGGCGGTCAGATAGGCGACCAGGCGCTTGTCGCCGGGGCGGTCCTCCCGGACCAGCAGGGCGACCTGGCCGACCTCGGGGTGGCGGGTGAGCAGGGCCTCGATCTCGCCGAGTTCGATCCGCAGGCCGCGGATCTTGACCTGCTGGTCGGCCCGCCCGCCGAAGGCGAGCTGTCCGTCCGGCCGGAGCCGGACCAGGTCGCCGGTACGGTACATCCGCTCGCCCGGCGCGCCGTAGGGGCAGGCGACGAAGCGTTCGGCGGTCAGACCCGGCCGGTCGAGGTAGCCCCTGGCCAGCCCGGCGCCGGCCAGGTAGAGCTCGCCGACCGCGCCGACCGGGACGGGGCCGAGGTGGTCGTCCAGTACGTACACCCGGGTGTTGGCGGCGGGCCGGCCGATCGGCGGCAGGGCACCGGGGCCGGGCTCCGGACCGAGGTCGGCGAAGGTGGTGGTGACGGTGAACTCGGTCGGCCCGTACTGGTTCGACATCCGGAACGGGACGCCGGGGGCGGGCCAGCGGTGCAGTGTGTCGCCGCCGAGGTAGAGCAGGCGCAGCGCGCCGGGGTCGGCGGTCAGGTCGTCGAGGGCGGCCTCCATCCGGGGGGTCGGCAGGTAGCAGGCGGTGATCCGGCTGTCGGCCACCCACCGGGTCAACGCCTCGGCGTCGTCCAGCAGACGCGGCGTCGGGAGGACGGCCGTGCCGCCCGCGCAGAGGATCGACCAGAGCTCCATCACCGAGGAGTCGAAGCCCGGGGTGGCGAGCTGGCTGGAGCGGTCGGCGGCGGTCAGCCCGTACTCCCGGATCATCCAGTCGGCCAGGTTGCTCAGCCCGGCGTGTTCGCAGACCACGCCCTTGGGGCGGCCGGTGGAGCCGGAGGTGTAGATGACGTACGCGGTGTCCCTCGGGTGCACGGTCACCGGCGGCGCGGTGTCGGGGCCGGTCTGGGTGCCGAACAGGACGGCGGGGGTGCCGGGCAGCCGGTCGGCCAGTTCGGGCTGGGTGACCAGCAGGGTCAGCGCGGCGTCCTCGACCAGGAAGGCGAGCCGCTCGGCGGGGTAGGAGGCGTCCAGCGGGACGTACGCCGCGCCCGCCTTCAGGATCGCCAGCAGGGTGACCACCTGGGCGGTGCCGCGCTCCAGGCAGACCCCGACCAGGGTGCCGGGGGTCACCCCGCGGTCGATCAGATGGTGCGCCAACTGATTGGCCCGGGCGTCGAGTTCGGCGTACGAGAGCCGTTCGGGGCCACACTCAAGGGCGGTCGCGGTCGGGGTCAGCCGGGCCTGCCGGGCGATCACCTCGTGCACCCGGCGGTCGGTCGGGAAGGCCACGGCGGTGTCGTTCCACTCCACCAGGACGGTGTGCCGCTCGGCCTCGGAGAGCAGCTCCAGGGCGCCGACCGGCCGGGTGGGGTCGTCGAGGGCGGCCTCCAGCAGGCGGAGGAACTGGCCGAGCAGCCGGGTGACGGTCTCCTGGTCGAACAGCTCGGTGGCGTAGTCGGCGTTCAGCCGCAGCCCGGCCGGGGCGCCGTCCTCCCGGGTCTCGGCCACGGCCAGCGTGAGGTCGAACTTGACCGCGTCGGTGCCGACCGGGACGGGCTCGGCGGTCAGGTCGGTGAACTCGGGCCCCTGGCCGCTGCCGGGCGGCTGGGCGAGCAGCATGATCTGGAACAGCGGGTGTCTGGACAGGCTGCGGGCCGGGTTGAGCTCCTCCACCAGGCGCTCGAAGGGCACGTCCTGGTGGGCGAAGGCGGCGAGGTCGGACTCCCGGACCCGGCCGACCAGTTCGCGGAAGCCGGGGTCGCCGGAGACGTCGGTGCGCAGCACCAGGGTGTTGACGAAGAAGCCGACCAGGTCGTCCAGGGCTTCGTCGGTGCGGCCCGCCGTGGCGGAGCCGAGCGGGATGTCGGTGCCCGCGCCGAGCCGGCTGAGCAGCGCCGCCAGCGCGGCCTGGGCGACCATGTAGAGGGTGGCGTGCTGCTCGCGGGTGAAGGCCAGCAGCCGGGCGTGCAGCTCGGGCGAGCTGGTCAGGGTGACGGCCGCGCCCTGGTGGGTGGGCGTGGCGGGGCGAGGGCGGTCCAGCGGAAGGGTGACCTCGTCCGGCAGCCCGGCCAGGGCCTCGCGCCAGTGGGCGAGTTGACGGGACAGCAGGGTGTCCGGGTCGTCGTCGGTGCCGAGCAGTTCGTGCTGCCAGCGGGTGTAGTCGGCGTACTGGACCGGCAGTGGCTGCCAGTCCGGTGCGGCCCCGTCCCGGCGGGCCCGGTAGGCGGCGGCCAGGTCCCGGGTGAACGGCCCGAGCGACCAGCCGTCGGTGGCGATGTGGTGCAGCACCAGCAGCAACACGTGCTCCCGGTCGGCCAGTCGGAGCAGGTGCGGCCGGATCGGCAGGTCGGTGGCCAGGTCGAAGGGCACGTTGCAGGCGCGGGCCAGCTCGGCGCTCAGCTCCGGCTCGGCGCACCGGCCGAAGGTCCAGCCGGGGCGGGCCGCCTCGACCGGGACGATCCGCTGCCGGGGCTCGCCGTCGACCTCCTGGTAGACGGTGCGCAGCGTCTCGTGCCGGGCGATCACATCGTCCAGTGCCAACTGGAGTGCCGCTCCGTCCAGTTCGCCCCGGAGCCGGATCGCGTACGGGAAGTTGTAGGCGGTGCTCGCGGCGCCGCCCTGGGCCTGCTCGTAGAACCAGAGCCTGGCCTGGGCGGGCGACAGCGGGATCGCCGAGTCCCGGTCGGTACGGCGCAGCCCCGGGCGCGGGCCGCCCTCGGTGACCAGTTGGGTGACCAGGTCGGCGACGGTGGGCGACTCGAAGACGGCCTTGACGGTGAGTTCGGCGCCCATCACCGTGCGGACCCGGCTGATCAGGCGGGTGACCAGCAGCGAGTGGCCGCCGAGGTCGAAGAAGTTCTCGTCGATGCCGGCCGACTCCAGGCCGAGCAGGTCCGCGAAGATGCCGCAGAGCAGCTCCTCCCGGGCGTTCCGGGGGCCGCGGCCCGCCTGCCGGACGGGGAGTTCGGGGGCGGGCAGGGCGCGCCGGTCGAGCTTGCCGTTCGGGGTCAGCGGCAGCGCGTCGAGCTGCACGAACACGGTCGGGACCATGTAGTCCGGCAGCCACCGGGCGGCGTGCCGGCGCAGCTCGGCCGGGTCGAGCGGCCCGCTGCTGGTCAGGTAGGCGACCAGCTCCTTGCGGTCGCCGGGGCCCTGGTGGAGGTCCAGGGCGACCTGGGTGACCTCGGGGTGGCGGGTGAGCATGGCCTCGATCTCGCCGAGTTCGATCCGCAGGCCGCGGATCTTGACCTGTTGGTCGGCCCGTCCGGCGAAGGCGAGCTGTCCGTCCGAGCGGCGGCGGACCAGGTCGCCGGTGCGGTACATCCGCTCGCCCGGTACGCCGTAGGGGCAGGCGACGAAGCGCTCGGCGGTCAGGTCGGTCCGGTTGAGGTAGCCCCTGGCCAGCCCGGCGCCGGCCAGGTAGAGCTCGCCGGTGGCGCCGGTCGGGACGGGGGCCAGGTGGCGGTCGAGCACGTACAGCCGGGTGTTGTGCACCGGTCCGCCGATCGGCGGCAGTGCGCCCGGGGTGGGCTCGGGGCCGAGCTCGGCGGCGGTGGCCGCGACGGTGAACTCGGTCGGCCCGTACTGGTTGGAGAGCCGGAACGGCGAGTCCGGCGCGGGCCAGCGGCGCAGCGTGTCGCCGCCCACGTAGACCAGGCGCAGCGCCCCCGGCCGGGCCGTCAGGTCGTCGAGTGCGGCCTCCAGCCGCGGGGTCGGCATGAAGCAGATCGTGGTGCCGGAGTCGGCCACCCACCGGGTCAACGCCTCGGCGTCGTCCAGCAGTCGGGTGTCGGGCAGCACGGCGGTGCCACCGGCGGCCAGCACCGGCCAGAGCTCGATCACCGAGGAGTCGAAGCCCGGGGTGGAGAGCTGGCTGGCCCGGTCGGCGGTGCCGAGGCCGAACTCCCGGACCATCCAGGCGGACAGGTCGGTCAGCCCGGCGTGTTCGCAGACCACGCCCTTGGGGCGGCCGGTGGAGCCCGAGGTGAAGATGACGTAGGCGGCGTCCCTCGGGTGCAGGGTGACGGCGGGTGCGTCGACCGGGCCGTCGGGCAGGCTGTCGAGCAGCACCAGGGCGGCCGAGGTGGTGGGCAGCCGGTCGAGCAGGCCGGGCTCGGTCACCAGCAGCGGCAGCGCGGCGTCCGCGGCGATGACGGCCAGCCGGTCGGCCGGGTAGGAGGCGTCCAGCGTGACGTACGCGGCGCCGGTCTTCAGGATCGCCAGCAGGGTGACGATCCGTTCGATGCCGCGCTCCAGGCAGAGCCCGACCAGCACCCCGGGAGCGGCGCCCTGCGCGATCAGGTGGTGGGCCAACCGGTTGGCCCGGGCGTCGAGTTCGGCGTAGCTGAGGCTCCGGTCCCGGTGTTCGACGGCGATCGCGGCGGGGGACCGGCGGGCGTGTCCGGCGATCAGCTCGGGCAGCGGGCGGCCGTCCGGCAGCGGGGCGGTGGTGTCGTTCCACTCCACCAGGACGGTGTGCCGCTCGGCCTCGGTGAGCAGGTCGAGCCGGCTGACCGGCAGTTCGGGGGCGGCCAGGGCGGAGTCCAGCAGCCGGAGCAGCTGGGCCAGCAGCCGTCGGACGGTGTCGGCGTCCAGCACCTCGGTGGCGAAGTCGGCGTTCAGTCGCAGCCCGGCCGGGCCGCCGTCCCGGTGGGACTCGCCGACCGCCAGGGTGAGGTCGAACTTGACCGCGTCGGTGCCCACCGGCAGCGGGGCGGCAGTGAGCTCGGCGAAGTCCGGTCCCGCACCGGTGCCCTCGCCGGACTGCTGGGCGAGCAGCATGATCTGGAACAGCGGGTGTCTGGACAGGCTGCGGGTCGGGTTGAGCTCCTCCACCAGGCGCTCGAAGGGCACGTCCTGGTGGGCGAAGGCGGCGAGGTCGGACTCCCGGACCCGGCCGACCAGTTCGCGGAAGCCGGGGTCGCCGGAGACGTCGGTGCGCAGCACCAGGGTGTTGACGAAGAAGCCGACCAGGTCGTCCAGGGCTTCGTCGGTGCGGCCTGCGGTGGCGGAGCCGACCGGGATGTCGGTGCCGGCGCCGAGCCGGGACATCAGGGTGGCGAGCGCCGCCTGCACCACCATGAAGACGGTGGCCTGCTGCTCCCGGGCGAAACCGAGCAGCCGGCTGTGCAGCTCCGGGGTGCTGACGGCCGAGACGGCGGTGCCCTTGTGCGCGGGGACGGCCGGGCGGGGGCGGTCCAGCGGCAGCGCGACCTCGTCCGGCAGACCGGCCAGCGCCTCGCGCCAGTGGGCGAGTTGCTGACTGAGCAGGCTGTCCGGGTCGTCGTCGGTGCCGAGCAGTTCGTGCTGCCAGAGGGTGTAGTCGGCGTACTGGACCGGCAGCGGCTCCCAGTCGGGTGCGCCGCCCCGGCGGCGGGCCCGGTAGGCGGCGGCCAGGTCGCGGACCAGCGGGCCGAGCGACCAGCCGTCGGTGGCGATGTGGTGCATCACCAGCAGCAGCACGTGCTGCCGCTCGGAGAGCCGGAAGAGGAACGGCCGGATCGGCAGGTCGGTGGTCAGGTCGAAGGCGAGGTTGCAGGCCGCGGCGAGCTCGGCGTCGAGGTCCTGTTCGGTGCTCGGGGTGACCGTCCAGACCGGGGCGACGTCCTCGATCGGCAGCACCTGCTGGTACGGCCGGCCGTCGGCCTCGCCGTAGGTGGTGCGCAGCGCCTCGTGCCGGTCGAGCACGTCGGTCAGGGCGAGGCGCAGCGCCTCGGGGTCCAACTCGCCGGTCAGGCGCAGCGCGTAAGGGAGGTTGTAGGCCGAGCTGGTACCCGCGATCTGCTCGTAGAACCAGAGCCGGGTCTGGGCGTAGGAGAGCGGGATCACGAGGAGACCTCCTTGGTGCGGGCCCGCAGGGCCGGCCGGGCCCGGGTGGCGGTGGTCAGCCGGCCGGCCAGGTCGGCGATGGTGGGTGCCTCGAAGACGGCCTTGATGGTGAGTTCGGCGCTCATCACCGAACGGACCCGGCTGATCAGGCGGGTGACCAGCAGCGAGTGACCGCCGAGGTCGAAGAAGTTGTCGTCGATGCCGACGGTCTCCAGGCAGAGGATCTCGGCGTACAGGCCGCAGAGCTTCTCCTCCCGCTCGTCCCGGGGGCCCCGGCCGACCGGGCGGCCGGTGTGGTCGGGGGCGGGCAGGGCGCGCCGGTCGAGCTTGCCGGTCGGGGTCATCGGCAGCGCGTCCAGCAGGACGACGGCCGAGGGCACCATGTACTCGGGCAGCAGCTCGGCGACGAAGGCGCGGACGGCGACCGGGTCGACCGGACGGTCCGTCACCACGTACGCGACCAGCCGCTTGTCGCCGGGCTGGTCCTCGCGGACCACCACCGCCGACTGGCTGATGCCGGGGAACTTCCCGACCGCGGTGCGGACTTCGCCGGGTTCGACGCGGAAGCCGCGGATTTTGACCTGGTCGTCGGCGCGGCCGAGGAATTCGAGGGTGCCGTCGGGGAGCCAGCGGACGAGGTCGCCGGTGCGGTACATGCGTTCGCCGGGGGTGGCGTGGGGGTTGGCGACGAAGCGTTCGGCGGTGAGGGCGGGTTGGGCGGTGTAGCCGTGGGCGAGGCCGAGGCCGGACATGTAGAGCTCGCCGGTGACGCCGGGGGCGACCAGGCCGAGGTGGGCGTCCAGGACCCAGAGTTGTTTGCCGTTGAGGGCGCGGCCGACCGGGATGCTGGTGCGGGCGGCGTCCCGGGGGGTGACGTGGTGGGCGACGGTGAAGATCATCGACTCGGCGGGCGAGTAGCCGTTCACCAGGCGGATCTTCGGGAAGTCGGTGACCAGGCGCATGACGTGCGGGATGGAGGCGGCTTCGCCGCCGGTCATCACCTGCTGGAGTCCGGTGAAGACCTGCGGGTACTCGTCGAGCAGGAAGTTGAGCAGACTTGCCGAGACGTGCAGCGTGGTGACGGCGTGTTCGCGGACCAGGGCGGCGATCACGGTGGGCTCGGGGCGCTGGCCCGGCTGGAGCACGCAGACCCCACCCGAGAGCAGTGGGCTGAAGAGTTCGAGGGCGAAGGCGTCCCAGGAGATCGGGGAGCACTGGAGCCAGACCTGGCCGGGGTCGAGGGTGGCGAAGTCCTGGCCGAGCAGGGTGCCGACGATGGCCCGGTGCGGGGAGACCACGCCCTTGGGGGTGCCGGTGGAGCCGGAGGTGAACATCAGGCAGGCGGCGTCCAGCGGGCCGGCGATCGGAGGAAGCGGAGTGCTGGGGAGGTCGGGCAGACGGTCGGTCAGCACCTCGGGTGCGTCGAGCTGTCCGGCCAGGGGGGAGCGGGTGACGACCAGTCGGGCCCTGGTGTGGGCCAGCACCGCGTTGATGCGTTCGACGGGGAATTCGGGGTCGAGCATGGTGTAGGTGCCGCCGGCTTTGAGGACGGCGAGGACGGCGGTGACGAGGTGGGTGGAGCGTTCGAGGTGGATTCCGGCGACGTCGCCGCGTCGGAGTCCTTCGGCGATCAGGTGGTGGGCGAGCTGGGTGGAGCGTTCGTCCAACTCCCGGTAGGTGACCCGCTCGTCGCCGAAGACCAGCGCGGTGGCGTCCGGGGCCAGGGCGGCCTGCTCGGCGAACAGCTCGTGCACCGTCCGCTCCACCGGGACCCGGGCGGGAGCGCCCGCCCAGTCCAGCGCCAGCGTCCGCCGCTCCGCCGCCGACAGCACGTCCACCAGGCCGACCGGCAGCTCGGGAGCGGCCAGCGCACCCTCCAGCAGACGGACCAGCCGGGCCGCCAACTCCTCGACCGTGTCCCGGTCGTAGAGGTCGGAGGCGTAGTCCACGTTGATCCGCAGTCCGGCCGGCGCGCCCTCCTCGCGGCGCTCGGTGACGGCCACCGTCAGGTCGAACTTCACCGTGTCCACCCCGGCCGGGACGATTTCGGCGGCCAGGCCGGGGATCACCAGCTCGGCGGCGCTGTTGTTCTGCACCACCAGCATGATCTGGAACAGCGGGTGCCTGGCCAGCGTACGGACCGGGTTGAGCTCCTCCACCAGCCGCTCGAACGGCACGTCCTGGTGGGCGTACGCGTCCAGGTCGGACTCCCGGACCCGGGCCACCAGCTCGCGGAAGCCGGGGTCGCCGGAGAGGTCGGTGCGCAGCAGCAGGGTGTTGACGAAGAAGCCCACCAGGTCGTCGGCGGCCTCGTCCACCCGGCCCGCGACCGGGGTGCCGAGGGGGATGTCGGTGCCGCCGCCGAGCCGGGAGAGCAGGGCGGCCAGGCCCGCCTGCAGCACCATGAACAGGGTCGCCTGGTTCTCCCGGGCGAAGCTGAGCAGTCGGCCGTGCAGCTCGGCGCCGACGGTGACGTTGACCGCGTCGCCGAGGTTGGTCGGGGCGGCCGGACGCGGGCGGTCCAGCGGGATGGTCAGCTCCTCCGGCAGCTCGGCCAGCGCCGAGCGCCAGAAGGCGAGTTGCTGGGCGATCAGGCTGCCCGGGTCGTCGGCCGCACCGAGCAGCTCCTGCTGCCAGACGGTGTAGTCGGCGTACTGCACGGGCAGTGGCTGCCAGTCGGGTGCCTCGCCGGTGGTGCTCCGGGCGGCGTACGCGGCGCCGAGGTCGCGGACCAGCGGGCCCATCGACCAGCCGTCACTGGCGATGTGGTGCATCACCAGGAGCAGCACGTGCTGCTCCTGGTCGAGCTCGAACAGGTGCACCCGCAGTGGCGGTTGGGTCGACAGGTCGAAGCCCTGGTTGGCGGCCGAAGCGATCAGTGCGGCCAACCCCGCCTCGTCGGTGGTCAGTTCGCTCCACGGGATGCCGGCCTGCTCGGGGGTCAGCACCCGCTGGTACGGCTCGCCGGCCCACTCCTGGAAGACGGTCCGCAGCACCTCGTGCCGGGTCACCACGTCCGAGACGGCGTCCCGCAGTGCCCGGGTGTCCAGCGCGCCGCGCAGGCGGATGGTGAGCGGGACGTTGTACGCCGAGCCCTGCTCCTCCAACTGGCCGAGGAACCAAAGCCGTTGCTGGGCGAAGGAGAGCGGGAGTCGCTCCGGCCTGACCACCGCGCGGAGCGCCGGGCGGGCGTGCTGGGCGCGGTCCACCCGCTTGCCGAGCCGGGCCACGGTCGGGGCCTGGAAGAGGTCGCGGATGCCGATCTCGACGCCGAGCACCGAGCGGAGCCGGCTGACCAGGCGGGTGACCAGCAGCGAGTGGCCGCCGAGGTCGAAGAAGTCGTCGTCGATGCCGACCGACTCCAGGCCGAGGATCTCGGCGAACAGGCCGCAGAGCAACTCCTCCTGGGCGTTGCGGGGTTCGCGGCCCTGCGGCCGGTGGGTGTGGTCGGGGGCGGGCAGCGCGCGCCGGTCGAGCTTGCCGGTCGGGGTGATCGGCAGCGCGTCCAGGAAGACCACCGCCGAGGGCACCATGTACTCGGGCAGCAGGCCGGCCACGTGGGCCCGCAGGGCGGCGGCGTCCACCGCCAGGGCCTCGGGCGAGCCGTCGGTGACCACGTAGGCGACCAGCCGCTTGTCACCGGGCCGGTCCTCGCGCACCAGTACGGCGGCCTGGCCGACCCCGGGGAAACCGGCCAGGGTGGCCCGCACCTCGCCCGGCTCGACCCGGAAGCCGCGGATCTTCACCTGGTCGTCGGCCCGGCCGAGGAACTCCAGGATGCCGTCGCCGCGCCAGCGCACCAGGTCGCCGGTGCGGTACATCCGCTCGCCCGGGCCGCCGTACGGGCAGGCCACGAACCGCTCGGCGGTCAGCGCCGCCTGGCCCGCGTAGCCGTGTGCCAGACCGACGCCGGACATGTAGAGCTCGCCGGTCACGCCGGGGGCGACCAGGCCGAGGCCCTCGTCCAGCACGTACAGTCGCTTGTTGCCGAGCGGGCGGCCGACCGGGATGGACGGGCGGGTGCCGTCGGCCGGGGTGATCTCGTGCGAGACGGTGAAGATCATCGACTCGGCGGGGGAGTAGCCGTTGACCAGGCGGAGCTTGGGGAAGCTGTGGACCAGGCGCATGACGTGCGGGATGGAGGCGGCTTCGCCGCCGGTCATCACCTGCTGGAGTCCGGTGAAGGTCTGGGGGTACTCGTCGAGCAGGAAGTTGAGCAGGCTCGCCGAGACGTGCAGGGAGGTGACCTGGTGGCGGCTCACCAGCTCGGCGATGACGGCCGGTTCGGGGCGCTGGCCGGGCTGCAGGACACAGATCCCGCCGGACATCAGCGGGCCGAACAGCTCCAGCGCGAAGGCGTCCCAGGAGACCGGGGCGCACTGCAGCCAGACCTGGGCCCGGTCGAAGTCCACGAAGCCCTGGCCGACCAGGGTGCCGACGATCGCGCGGTGCGGGGAGACCACGCCCTTGGGCACACCGGTGGAGCCGGAGGTGAACATCACGCAGGCGGCGTCGCCCGGGTCGGCCAGCCCCTGGAGGCCGGTGACGGGGTGTTGGGCGATCAGCCCGGCCTCGGTGTCCAGGGCCAGTTCGCGGTGCGGGCCGGGCAGCCGGCCGGACAACTCCTCGACGGTGAGCAGCAGTCGGGCGTCGGTGTGGGCCAGTACGGTGCCGATCCGCTCGACCGGGAACTCCGGGTCCAGCATGGTGTAGGTGCCGGCCGCCTTGAGCACGGCGAGCACCGCGACCACCAGCTCGACGCCGCGCTCCAGGTAGACCCCGGCGACGTCGCCGCGCCGGAAGCCGTCGGCGATCAGGTGGTGCGCGAGCTGGGTGGAGCGTTCGTTCAACTCGCGGTAGCTGATCCGCTGTTCGCCGAAGATCAGCGCGGTGGCGGCGGGCTGCCTGGCGGCCTGCTGCTCGAACAGCTCGTGCACGGTGAGCTCGGCCGGGAACTCCACGGTGGTGTCGTTCCAGTCCACCAGCAGGGCCTGCCGCTCGTCGCCGGAGAGGATCTCCAACCGGCCCACCGGGACGTCCGGTTCGGCGAGCTGACCCTCCAGCAGGCGGACCAGCCGACCGAGGATCACCTCCACCGAGGCCCGGTCGAACAGGTCGGTGGCGTACTCCGCCATCGCCCGGATACCGGCCGGCTCGCGGTCCGGGCCGAAGGTCTCGGTGAAGCCGAGGGTCAGGTCGAACTTGGCGGTGTCGGTGGTGACCGGCGCGATCTCGGTGTCCAGACCGGGCAGCCGGAGCTTGGCCTCGGCGTTGTTCTGCACCACCAGCATCACCTGGAACAGCGGGTGCCGGGAGAGCGTGCGGACCGGGTTGAGCTCCTCCACCAGGCGCTCGAAGGGCACGTCCTGGTGGGCGTAGGCGTCCAGGTCGGTCTCCTTGACCCTGGCCACCAGCTGACGGAAGGTCGGGTCGCCGGAGAGGTCGGTGCGCAGCACCAGGGTGTTGACGAAGAAGCCGACCAGCTCCTCCAGCGCGTCGTCGGTGCGGCCGGCCGTCGGGGTGCCGAGGGGGATGTCGGTGCCCGCGCCGAGCCGGGTGAGCAGCCCGGCCAGCGCCGCCTGCATCACCATGAAGAGGGTGGCGTTGTTCTCCCGGGCGAAGGCCAGCAGCTTGCGGTGCAGCCCCTCGCCGAGCCGGGCGGTGGTGACCTGGCCCTGGTTGGTCGGCAGCGCGGGGCGGCTGCGGTCGGCCGGGAGCGCGATCTCCTCCGGCAGGTCGGCCAGCGCCTGGCGCCAGAAGGCGAGCTGCTGGGAGAGCAGGCTGTCCGGGTCGTCCGCCGAGCCGAGCAGGTCCTGCTGCCAGAGCGTGTAGTCGACGTACTGCACCGGCAGCGGCTCCCAGTACGGGGCGGTGCCCTCGCAGCGGGCGCCGTACGCGGTGGCGAGGTCGCGCATCACCGGGCCGAGGGACCAGCCGTCGCTGGCGATGTGGTGCATCACCAGCAGCAGCACGTGCTCCTCCGGGCCGACCGCGAAGATGTGGGCGCGGATGGGGAGTTCGACCATCAGGTCGAAGGAGTGCCGGGAGGCCATGTCGAGTTCGAGCGGCAGCTCGTCCGGGTCGGTGTCCAGCACCGTCACCATCGGCCGGGCCACGCCGGGCGCCACCACCCGCTGGTACGGTTCGCCGTCCACCTCCAGGAAGACGGTGCGCAGCGCCTCGTGCCGGCCGACCACGTCGGACACCGCGCTGTGCAGCGCGTCCACGTCGAGGCGGCCGCGCAGCCGGATGGTGTGGGCCACGTTGTACGTGCTGTTCGGCCCCTCCAGCTTGTTCAGGAACCAGAGCCTGCGCTGCGCGTAGGACAGCGGGATCTCTTCGGGACGCTCCATGACGTAGGACCCCTTTCGCGCCCGGTGGGCGCCACGGATTCGCTCGGCGAGGCGCGACACGGTGGGCGCCTCGAACAGGTCTCGGACGGTCAGCTCGACGCCTGCGGCGGAGCGGATACGGGCGATCAGGCGGGCGGCCAGCAGGGAGTGGCCGCCGAGTTCGAAGAAGTCGTCCTCGATCCCGGCCCGGTCGAAGCCCAGGATCTCGGCGAACAGGTCACAGAGCTGGGCCTCCTGCGGAGTCCGGGGCGGGCGGCCGGTCTCGCGCGGGGTGTGGTCGGGGGCGGGCAGGGCGCGGCGGTCGAGCTTGCCGGTCGGGGTGAGCGGTAGCGCTTCCAGCGTGACCACGGCGGACGGGACCAGGTGCTCGGGCAGCCGGGCGGCGACGAAGGCGCGCAGCGCGGTCGGGTCGACCGGGTGGTCGGTGACCACGTAGGCGACCAGCCGCTTGTCGCCCGGGGTGTCCTCGCGGACCACGGCGGCGGCCTGCCGGACGCCCTGGTGGGCGGTCAACGCCGCCTGCACCTCGCCGGGTTCGACGCGGAAGCCGCGGATTTTGACCTGGTCGTCGGCGCGGCCGAGGAATTCGAGGGTGCCGTCGGGGAGCCAGCGGACGAGGTCGCCGGTGCGGTACATGCGTTCGCCGGGGGTGGCGTGGGGGTTGGCGACGAAGCGTTCGGCGGTGAGGGCGGGTTGGGCGGTGTAGCCGTGGGCGAGGCCGAGGCCGGACATGTAGAGCTCGCCGGTGACGCCGGGGGCGACCAGGCCGAGGTGGGCGTCCAGGACCCAGAGTTGTTTGCCGTTGAGGGCGCGGCCGACCGGGATGCTGGTGCGGGCGGCGTCCCGGGGGGTGACGTGGTGGGCGACGGTGAAGATCATCGATTCGGCGGGGGAGTAGCCGTTGACCAGGCGGAGCTTGGGGAAGGTGTGGACCAGGCGCATGACGTGGGGGATGGAGGCGGCTTCGCCGCCGGTCATCACCTGCTGGAGTCCGGTGAAGGTCTGGGGGTATTCGTCGAGCAGGAAGTTGAGCAGGCTGGCGGAGACGTGCAGGGAGGTGACCTGGTGGCGGGTCACCAGCTCGGCGACGGCGGCCGGTTCGGGGCGCTGGCCGGGCTGGAGGACGCAGGTGCCGCCGGAGAGCAGTGGGCTGAAGAGTTCGAGGGCGAAGGCGTCCCAGGAGATCGGGGAGCACTGGAGCCAGGTCTGCTGTGGGCCGAGGGTGGCGAAGTCCTGGCCGAGCAGGGTGCCGACGATGGCCCGGTGCGGGGAGACCACGCCCTTGGGGGTGCCGGTGGAGCCGGAGGTGAACATCAGGCAGGCGGCGTCCAGCGGCCCGGCGATCGGAGGAAGCGGCGTGGTGGGGTGCAGGGCGGCGGGCTCGATCAGGATCTCGTCGGCGGTGGCCAGGCGGCCGGCCAGTGCGGCACGGGTGACCACCAGTCGGGTGGTGGGCAGGAGGGAGTTGATGCGTTCGACGGGGAATTCGGGGTCGAGCATGGTGTAGGTGGCGCCGGCTTTGAGGACGCCGAGGACGGCGGTGACGAGGTGGGTGGAGCGTTCGAGGTGGATTCCGGCGACGTCGCCGCGTCGGAGTCCTTCGGCGATCAGGTGGTGGGCGAGCTGGGTGGAGCGTTCGTCCAACTCCCGGTAGGTGACCCGCTTGTCGCCGAAGACCAGCGCGGTGGCGTCCGGGGCCAGGGCGGCCTGCTCGGCGAACAGCTCGTGCACCGTCCGCTCCACCGGGACCCGGGCGGGGGCGCCCGCCCAGTCCAGCGCCAGCGTCCGCCGCTCCGCCGCCGACAGCACGTCCAACTGACCCACCGGCAGGTCCGGTTCGGTGAGCGCCGCCTCGATCAGCCGGAGCAGCCGGTCGGTCAGCGTGACCACCGACTCCCGGTCGAGCAGATCGGTCGCGTACTTCATCAGCAGGCTGATGCCCTCGCCCGCCGGGCTCTCCGCCAGCTCCACGATCAGGTCGAACTTCGCCACGTCCAGGTCGATGACCTCGGTCTCGACCGTCAGGCCGGGGAAGTCGGCCGCCGCCCCGGGGCTGTTCTGGAGCACCAGCATCACCTGGAACAGCGGGTGCCTGGCCAGGCTGCGGGTCGGGTTGAGCTCCTCCACCAGCCGCTCGAACGGCAGGTCCTGGTGGGCGTACGCGTCCAGGTCGGACTCCCGGACCCGGGCCAGCAGCTCGCGGAAGCTGGGTGCCCCCGACAGGTCGGTGCGCAGCACCAGGGTGTTGACGAAGAACCCGACCAGGTCCTCCAGTTCACGATCCGTCCGCCCCGCCACCGGCGTGCCGAGCGGCACGTCGGTGCTCCCGGTCAGCCGGGACAGCAGGGCGGCCAGTGCGGCCTGCACCACCATGAACAGGGTGGCCTCGCCGCTCCGGGCGAACTCGTTGATCCGGGACTGAAGTTCGGGCCCGATCCGGGTGGCCAGCACCTCGCCGTGGTAGGACGGCGAGCCGGGCCTGGCGCGGTCGGCCGGTACGGTCAGCTCCTCCGGCAGCTCGGCCAGCGCCGAGCGCCAGTAGGCGAGTTGCTGGGTGAGCAGGCTCTCCGGGGCGTCGGCCGAGCCGAGCAGGTCCTGCTGCCAGAGCGTGTAGTCGGAGTACTGCACCGGCAGTGGCTCCCACTCCGGGGCCGCCCCGCCGTGGCAGCGCGCCCGGTAGGCGGTCGCCAGGTCCCGCAGCAGCGGGTCCAGCGACCAGCCGTCGGCCGCGATGTGGTGCAGCACCAGCAGCAGCGTGTGGTCGGTCGGACCGGACTCGAACAGGTGGGCCCGCAGCGGAAGTTCGGTGGCCAGGTCGAAGCCGTGCGCGGCGGCGGTGCGGACCGCCGCCGCGCTGTGCCCGGCGACCGACCAGACCACCGAGGGCTGCTCCAGCACCTGCTGCCAGGGGCTGCCGTCCCGCTCCACGTACACGGTGCGCAGCGCCTCGTGCCGGTCGGTCAGGTCGGTGACGGCGGCCCGCAGCGCCTCCCGGTCGAGCGGGCCGCGCAGTCGGACGGTGAGCGGGACGTTGTAGGTCGGGCTCGGCCCCTCCACCTGGTTGAGGAACCAGAGGCGGGCCTGGGCAAAGGACAGCGGAATCATCGGGCCTCCCGGAGCCAGGGCATTCGACCTCACGCGGTCCCGCCCTCTAGCGGATGAATGACGGTCAGGAACTCTTGGCGAACGGGCTGTCCGCGATCAGGCTGGCGGGCCGCAGGTCGGTCCAGTGCTCCTCGATGTACGTCAGGCAGGCGGACCGGGAGGTGGCGTCCTGCACGGTGTTCCAGCCGGCCGGGACCTCGATGGTCGCGGGCCACAGGGAGTGCTGGTTCTCGTGGTTGACCAGGACCAGGAACTGCCCGTCCTCGTTCTCGAAGGGGTTGCTCATCTCGTCCTCCTGGGACTTGTCGAATGCGCTTACGGGGGAAAAGCTAGGGGGGTTCTCGAGCCGTTCGAGGAAGTGCCGCAGGGCAGTTGACCGGCAGTTCTGCCGCCGCCGGCCGGTGCGCTCTCAGCGCAGCGCGGGGGTCCGCCGGACGGCGCACGCCTCGGCCAGCCGGAGCGCCACCGGCAGCAGCCGGTCCAGCGTCGGCGGGCCGAACACGGAGAGGCCGACCGGGAGTTCACGGAAGTGGCCGACCGGCAGCGAGATGTTCGGGTAGCCGGCCAGTGCGGCGGGGGTGGAGCTGCCGGGGGTGCCGGGGTCGCCGAGCTCGTAGTCGATGACGGGCGCGGGTTCGTTGCTGGCCGCCAGCACGGCCTGGACGCCGTACCGGCGCATGGTGCGGTCGAGCAGCCTGCGGGCCTGTTCGCGCGAGCTGTGCCGGGCCAGCCCGGCCTTCGCGCGCTCCGGCTCACCGATCAACTGGGCCTGCTCGAACAGGTCTTGGTCGAAGAGCGAGAGCTCCACCGGGTCGGCCCGGTTGCCCTCGATCAGCTCGGCCAGGGTCTGCGGCCCGCCGGGACGGCTGCGCAGGTACGCCTCCAGCCCCGGGCGGAACTCCGCGTACATCGCCAGCAGTCCGTCCTCGACGGTCTGCCGGTCCAGTGCCAGGTCGATCGGCACCACCGCGACCCCGGCCGAACGCAGCGCCTGCACCGCGGAGTCGAGCACCGCGTCGACCGCGCCGGGCATCCGGGGCACCCGCCAGAGGCCGACCCGGAGCATCGCCGGGTCGGGTTCGGCGGGCGGCCGGCCGGTGAGCGCCGCGATCGCCAGGGCGGCGTCGCCGAGCCGGGCGGCCAGCACCCCGACGGTGTCCTGGACCGGTGAGATCGGCACGATGCCGTCCAGCGGCAGCAGCCCGGTCTCGGGCTTCACCCCGACCACCCCGCACAGCCCGGCCGGGCCGACGATCGACCCGTCGGTCTCGGTGCCCAGCGCCAGCGGCGCCATCCCGGTGGCGACCGCCACCGCCGAGCCCGCCGAGGAGCCACCCGGGCTGCGGTCCAGCCGGTACGGGTTGCGGGTCTGCCCACCGGTGCCGGACCAGCCCTCGGTGGCCTGGGTGGAGCGGAAGTTGGACCACTCGGAGAGGTTGGTCTTGCCGAGCACCACCGCGCCCGCCGCCCGGAGCCGGCTGACGATCCCGGCGTCCCGGCGGGGCGGGTTCCCGGCCAGCAGCCGGGAACCCGCCGTGCCCGCCAGCCCGGCGGTGTCGATGTTGTCCTTGACCAGTACCGGGATGCCGTCCAGTGGGCCGCGTTCGGCCCCGGCGGCGTACCTGCGGTCGGCCTGGGCGGCCTGCTCCAGGGCGCTGTCGTCCACCGCGAGCACCGCGTGCACCAGTGGGTCGACCAGCTCGATCCGGTCCAGGCAGCGCCGGGTGAGTGACACGCTGGTCAGCCGGCCCTCGCGCAACTGCCGGTGCAGATCCGGGAGTTCCGGGAAGGCTGCGGTGCTCCGGTCCAGGTGTCCGGTGTCAGTCAAGGCGGACACCCCGCAGGCTCGGGGTGCCGACCACGATCAGCGCGGCGGCGACCGCGAAGGCGGCGAAGACGGTCATCGCGGTGCTGAAGCCGAGCAGGGTCACCATGGTGCCGACCGCCACGTTGGCCAGCGGGGCGCAGGCGAAGATGGCCAGCGAGAGCACCGACATCACCCGGCCGCGCATCGCGGGCTCGGTCCAGCGCTGCGCCATCGAGACCAGCACCAGGCCGAACTGACCGGTCACCAGGCCGAGGACGCCGTACAGCAGCATGCCCAGCAGCAGCGAGTCGATGAAGGCCATCGCGGTCAGGCAGACCGCCGAGGCGGCGACCCCCAGGGTCAGCACCAGCCCGCCGCGCCGGCCGGGCGGCCAGGCCATGGTGAGCACCGAGCTGGCCACCGCGCCGACGGTGTAGCCGGTGAGCAGCAGACCGGCGCCGGTGGCGCCCGCGTCGAGCCGGTTGGAGAGCAGCACCAGGCCGATGTTGACCGGCGGGGCGCAGGCCAGCTCGGTCAGCGCGATCACCAGGATCACCAGCCGGATCCGGCGCTCCTTGCGGAGGTAGCGCAGCCCGTCCAGCAGCATCTCCTTGAACGGCGGCTTCGCGGGCGCGGGCGCCGCCGGGTCCGCCGGGGCGGGCGGGGCGACCGGCTCCCGGGTGTAGCGCACCCGGGCGGAGGCGAAGGCGGAGAGCAGGAAGCTGACCGCGTTGGCGACGGCGACCAGTGGGACCCCGCCGAGGGCGATCAGCCAGGCGCCGATCGGGCCGCCGGCCGCCTGCCCGCCCCGGATGCCGAAGACGAACAGCGCGTTGCCCCGGACCAGGTCCTTGTCGGCCAGGATCAGCGGCTTCACCGACCCCGAGGCGGGGATGAAGAAGGCGCTGATGAAGGCGAGCAGCAGCGCGGCCCCGAACAGGATCGGCACCGACGGGGTGCTCAGGCCGACCACCAGCGCGGCGGCCAGCATCACGGCGCCGCGCAGCACGTCGGTGATCACCATCACCCGGCGCGGACCGCTGCGGTCGGCGATCACGCCGCCGCCGAGCAGACCGATCAGCCGGGGCAGGCTGGCCAGCATCAGCACGGTGCCGGTCATCGCCGGGCTGACGTCCCGGATCAGTGTCCAGGTCAGCGCCACGTACCAGGCGGAGTCGCCGAGTTGGGACAGGCTCATGGCCCCGGTGAAGGACAGGTAGTTCAGGCCGAGCGGCCCGTCGGCGCGCTTGGGCACCGGTTCGTTCTCGGTACGGGGCAGGGTGTCAGCCATGGTGGAGCACCTCCGGGATTCGGTGGGCCGGAGCCCCGGCCGAGGGCACGGGGGTCGGCCAGACGTCCTCGGGACCGAGGGCGGCGGGGGCGTACTTGCCGAGCGAGCTGATCAGCAGCCGCAGTTCGAGGGCCAGGCACTCCACCAGCCTGGTCAGGCCCGCCTCCGGGTCCTCGTCGGTGGCCAGCAGGGCGGCCCGGCCGAGACCGGCGGCGGTGGCGCCCAGGGCCAGGCTCTTCACCACCCGGCTGCCCTCCCAGAACCGGCCCGAGGCGAGCAGGCAGTCACTCCGGGGGCCGATCCGGGCCAGGCACTCGCCGAGCGGCAGCCCGGAGTGCGCGAGGGTGGCGACCGGCGCCCAGCCGGTGCCGCCCTCGGCGCCGTCCACGGTGACCGAGTCGGCGCCGGCGGTCCAGGCGATGTCGGCGGCCAGTGCCACGTCCCGGCCGGGGTGCAGCTTCACCCAGACCTTGACCCGGGGGTAGTTGTTGCGCATCAGCCGGATCTGCTGACGCAGGATCTCCTCGGTGAAGGTGCCCGGGCTGCTGCACCGCAGCACCCGGTCGGCGTCCGGGCCGAACACCTCGTCCAGCGCGAACTGTTCGTCCACCCGGGCGGCGGCCGCCCGGTCCAGCACGGTCATCCCGCCCAGGCCGGGCTTGGCGCCCTGACCGACCTTCAGCTCGAAGGCGAGCCGGCCGCTCTCCAGCAGCGGCCGGGCGGCCGGGTCGCTGTAGACCAGGTTCCACACCTCGGCGTCGGCGTCCTCGGTGCTCTGCTGCACCGCCACCCCGCCCAGCCCGTCCGGTAGTTCGTCCAGGTAGGCGGCGATCCGGCCGAGCGCGGTGCGCCGGGTCTGCTCGCCGCCCCGGCCGTAGCCGCTCATCGGCACGATGTTCTCGCCGATCACCATCGGGATGCCGAGCCGTCCGGCCTGCCGGCCGGCGGCCAGCACCTGGTCGGTGCCGGCCGCCCGGGTGGAGCCGAAGGCGGAGAGGTAGAGCGGCAGGGCGGAGCGCAGGCCGCCGATCACGGTGTCCAGCGCGACGTCGGTGTGCAGCGGCTCGCGGCCCAGCTCGATCAGCTTCTCCAGCCGCTGCGGCATGAACACCGGCGGGGTGATCCGCAGTCGGTCGATCGGGTCGGTGGAGGTGCCGCCCTCCGCGCCGAACAGGGTGTGGCCGTAGTGGGCGTCGGCCGGGAAGGCGGCGGCCGCCCCGAGCCTGGCCCGCTCCCGGACCGCCTGCTCCGGGAAGCCCCGGGTGCGCAGGCCGGTCACGGCGACACCACACCGGGCAGCTTGGGGAAGGCGTTGGCCTGCCAGGCGCCGTCCAGCCCGGCCAGGTAGCGGGTGAACCGCTCGACCCCGATGCCGAAGCCGGCGCTGGCCGGGATGCCCTCGCGGACCAGTTTGAGGTACCAGCCGTACTTGGCCGGGTTCTCGCCGGTCTCGCGCATCCGGGTGACGATCCGGGCGTAGTCGTACTCCCGCTCGCTCCCGCTGCACAGCTCGCCGTAGCCCTCGGGCGCGAGCAGGTCGAAGTTCCGCAGCACGCCCGGGTCCTGGGCGCTCTCCCGGTCGTAGAAGCCGCGTGAGCCCTTCGGGTAGTCGGTGACGAAGAACGGCTGGGCGGAGCGGGCGGAGAGCAGCGCCTCGCCCTCCCAGTCGATCTCGGCGTCCGGGTTCTGCGGATGGCCCAGACCGATCAGCTCGGCCACCGCCTCGGCGTGCGTGCGGCGGCCGAACGCCTGGTCCAGCAGCGCGCCGAAGACCGAGGTGTCCCGGCCGAGCGCGGCGAACTCGGCGGGCAGGTCGGTGACCACCCGGGCGACGATGTGCCGGACCAACTCCTCCAGCACGGCGGTGATCTGGTCCCGGGAGGCGCCGGCCATCTCCACGTCGATCTGGTGGAACTCGGCCAGGTGGCGGCTGGTGTTGGCGGTCTCCAGCGGCTCCAGCCGGACGTTCGGCGCGATGCAGAAGATCTTCGGGAAGGCCAGCAGTGACGCCTGCTTGTAGAGGATCGCACTGGTCATCAGCTTGTACTTGTGGCCGTAGAAGTCGACGTCCACCTGCTTGGAGCCGCGCCCGCCCGGGTCGGTGACCGGGCCGATGATCGGCGGCAGCATCTCGGCGAACCCGGCGCCGGTGAGGTACTCCCGGGCCGCCGCCAGCATGTGCTGCTGGAGCCGGAGCACCGTACGGGTGGTCGGCGAGGTCAGGTGCTGCCGGGGGTCGGTCGGCGGGAGCAGCAGCTCCCCGGTGGTCGGGGCGTCGGCGGTGGTGGTCATCGGGCGTACTCCTTCTGCGGGGCGGGGGTGGTGAGTTGGCGGTGGCCTGCGGTCTCGACCGCGAGCCGGTCGAACCGCTGCTGGACGTAGGAGAGCGAGCCGAGCAGCCCGGACGAGGTCATCCGGCCGACGCCGCGCCCGGTGCCGCGCACCGGCATCGCGCCGGTGTCGGACCAGTGCAGCCGCCCGGCCGTGTCGAGGTAGCTGCGGGCCCGGCCGGCGTTGTCGGGGTGCAGGCAGTACGGGACGTCGAGCACGCCGAGCGCGAACGCCTTGGTGAGCGCCCGGCCGAGGTCCGGGTCCAGGTCGAGCACCGCCTGCACCAGGCCCAGCGCCTCCTGGTGGATGCCGGTGTCCTGGACGCTGGCGGTCGGCCTGACCTGCTCGGAGGCGCGGGCGGCGGCCTCCAGGGCGGTGACGTTCTCGGCGATGGTGGGGATCCGGTGCGCCTCGGCGGAGGTCTTCACGATCAGCCGGGCCGCCCCGGTCCGCACCGCCAGCCGGGCCGCCTCCTCCAGCAGCAGCCGGGCGCCGCCGGGGGTGCGCGGGTAGACGCCCATGTAGGCGTAGATGACGATGTGCCAGTCCAGGTCGCCGAGCAGGGCACCGGCGATCCGGCCGAGCGCGGTGACCGCCTCCTCGTCCTGGCCCGGGTGGGTCTGCTGGGCGTAGCTCAGCGAGACGCTGCGCAGGCCGTGCTGGCGGAAGAACAGCGCCTCCAGCACGCTGATCGCCACCAGGATTCCGGGCGGGGCGAGTTGGCCCATCATGCAGCCGCCGAAGGTCTCCAGGTGCGGCTCGGCGCCGTGCTCGCGCAGCCGGGCCAGGATGGCGCAGCTGGCCTCCCAGTTGGTCACCGACTGTGCGATCGGGGTCCGGCTGTAGGGCAGGCAGTAGGAGATCGGCCCGCCCTCACTGGCCGTCAGACCGGCTGCCACCACCGCCTCCAGGATGTCCTGCGGCGCGGCCGAGCCGTGCCGGACCTGGACCGGGAAACCGGTCCCGGCGATGCCCTCGGTGACCGCCCTGGTGGTGGCGGTGCTGTACGCCACGATCGGGTAGCCGTTCAGCGGCACGCCCTCGGCCAGGGCGCGGCGGGCCGCCTCGTGGTCGCCGACCCGGGTGTAGCTGTCCAGCGTGATGGTGCCGACGGTGCTGGCGTCGGCCCGCCGGGTGGCCAGCAGGCCCTCGCGCATCAGGTACGGGTCGCTCATCCCCATCCGGGGCTGCACCACCAGGTGGCCGGACCGGCGGGCGGCCTGCACGAAGCCGCCGAACGAGCCGGCCGGCAGCACGGGCGGGGTCATCGGGCACCCCCGGTGGGCAGTGCCCGCCGCCCGGCCGGCAGCGCCCGGACGAAGTCGTGGAAGCCGACGATGCCCGCGCTGTCCTCGAACACCGCGTCGAACCCGGCGTCCACCAACTCCCCGACGTGCGAGCCCTGTCCGGTGCCGGAGATGCCGAGCTTGCCGCCGATCACGATCGGCGTGCTGCGCAGCTCGGCGCAGTCCCTGAGCCGGCCGATCACCCGGCGGCCGTCGTTCAGGCCGTGCCCGTTGACGGTGGAGAGCACGATCAGGTCCGGGCGGCGGGTCCGGCACTCGTCGACCATCAGCTGGTCCGGTACGCAGGACCCGAGGTTGGTCACCCGGTGGCCGAGCTCCTCCAGCAACAGCTGGAGATAGATCAGGTTCCAGGTGTGCGCGTCCGAGGCCACGCTGGTGACCACGACGTCCAGGCCGGGGGCGTCCGGCCCGAGGGCGGGTGGGCAGGGGTGATTGTCCAGCTCCATGATCGACTCTCACAGGGGTGGTGGTGGACTCGCCGGGACGCGGGGTGCGGTGCGCGGGGTACGGGGGCACCGACCCGGTCGGCGGAGGCGCTCCGGTGGTGGCGCCAGCAGCAGACGTTAGGCAGCACGGGGGTCCGGGCCAGGCAGTTGGGACCGGCAGCAGAGCGGCGGTTCGGACTCTGCCGCTCGCACCTGCCAGGGCGGTGCGGCCCGGTGGCTCGCAGCGCGGCCGTCGGCCGGCGCGCGCGGGATCAGACCGCGGCGAGCAACCGGACGCCCGGCAGCGGGAGTTCGGCGAGCGCGCGGCGGACCAGGCGCGGCACGGCGAAGCACTCGCCGCCGCCCCCGGGGGTACTGCGGACCAGACCGCGGAGCAGCAGCGCGTGCACGCCCCTGGCCACCTCGGCGGCGGGACTGCCGACGTAGCCGACGATCTCCTCGAAGGTGCGCGGACGACCGCTGCCCGCCAGCAGCCGGAGCAACTGGCCCGGGCCGGGGCCGAGTTCCTCGGTGGCAGTGCGGACCGCGGTGCGCAGGTCGGGGCCGGTGCCGTCGGCGACCGGCGAGCAGGCCACCGCGAGCGGGTCCTCCCGGGCCCAGGCGAGCAGCCGGTGCGGCGGGTGGATCAGGCACCAGTCGGCGGCGTGCTCGATCGCGGCGGGCAGTCCGTCCAGCCGCGCGCACAGCTCGGCCACCACGGCCACCTCGCCGGCGGCGAGTTGGTAGCCGGGCCGGACCCGGCGGACGTGCGAGAGGAAGAGCTGCACGGCGTCCTGCCGGAGCAGCGCGGCCGGGTCGGCGCCGGGTGCGGGCCGGGGAGCGGCCAGCGGGGCCAGCGGCATCACCCGTTCCCCCGGCAGCCGGAGCGGTTCGGTGGCGGTCGCCAGCACCCGCAGACCCGGGTGCCTGCGCAGGAGTTCGGCGATGCCGGGGTCGCTCGGCGGTGCGCCGTCGAGCACCAGCAGGGCGTCGCCGGGGGCGGGCCGGCCGTTCGCGGTCCAGCAGATCTGCCAGCCGCCGGCCCGCAGCCGCTCGGCGACCTCGGTGGCCAGCCGGCTCTTGCCGACACCGGGGAGCCCGGTGAGCGAGATCAGCCGCTGCCCGCCGGAGCGCAGCAGTTCCAGCAGTGCGCGGACCTCGTCGGCCCGGCCGAGCAGGGTGAACGGGTTGCGCTGGGGAGGGGGTTCGGCGGGCTCGGCGGCCGCGGCGTCCTCGAAGGCCGCTCGTCGGGCGCCCTCCAGGCGCAGGGTGCTGACCAGCAGCCGGACGGTCTCCCGGCGTGGCCGGTGCACCCGGCCGGACTCCAGGTCGCGGACCGCCCGCACGCTCAGCGCGGAGAGGTCGGCCAGTTCCTGCTGGGTCAGTCCGGAGTTCCTGCGGAATTCCCGGAGCAGCCCGGAGAATCGGACGGAAATCATCATTTCGTCCACGGTTTCCGTTCACCACGTCTCTCTGTCCGGAATGATGTGTCCTGCGGGTCCGGCGGTAATGGCGAGGCGCTGGTGGTGGCCCGCTGCCGCCGCTCGGGCGGGGTGTCCCGAGCCGTGCTCCGCCGCCGGGGCCGCCCGGGTGGGGTGGCCGTCCGACGTGGTCCGACTCCGGTGCGGGTCAGCCCCAGCCCAGGTCAGCGGAGGTCGGGCTGGGCGAGGGCAGCGCGGTGACGGCGGGGGTCTGGGTGCCGCCGTCGGCGGTCGTGTCGGCGGCGGCCGAGCCCACCGTCAGGGTCGCGGCAAGGGCGGTGACGGTGGCGGCGACGAATACGGCGGCGGTGGTGAGAATCTTGCGGTCCATGGTTTTCCCCTCCAGAATCCGGGTGCTCTCCGGGTTTTCCCGACACCTTGAGTCTGCCGCGACCGGGAATGGCGGGTAAGGCCCCCCAAGGGGTCGTGAGTACGCCATGACGCAGACACGAGGGGTCCATACCTGACATAGTCGGACAGAGAGTGTCGGATGTGGTTGCAATGTGAAGGAATCGAGGGTGCGGTCAGGTGCTGGCGTGCCCGCCGGGCGATACGATTGCGGACGCTTTCCTCGCATGTACATTCGACCGGGATGGGACTGTGGTCTTGGGCTCCGTAGCGCCTGGCATCTCCTCGTTACTGGACCAACTCGGCCAGGAGGAGCTGGAGTTGTTCCAGTACGTGGTCGAGCGGCAGCAGGTGGACGGCGACGAGCTACGGGCCGGTCCGGCCGGCCCGGGCCGGGTCGACCGGCTGCTGGACCTCGGGCTGCTGAAGCGCTCGGCCACCCGTCCGGGGATGGTGGTGGCGGGCCTGCCGAAGGCGGTGGCGAGCGAGCTGCTGGCGCCGGCCCTGCTGGAGATCGAGGAGCGCCACCGCGCGGTCGAGGCGACCAGGGAGCGGCTGACGGTCTTTCAGAACATCTACGAGCAGGCCAGGTTCACCCCGGGCGACGCGGGCGGTGTGCAGCGGCTGACCGACCTGGACGTGGTGCGGGCGACCATCACCGAGCTGGCCGACCGGGCCGAGCACGAGATCCTCACCTCGCAGCCGGGCGGTGCCCGCCGGGACGACGTGCTCAAGGAGTCGCTGGAGAAGACCGAACGGGTGCTGAGACGCGGCGTGCGGATGCGCACGCTCTACCAACACACCGCCCAGTTCAGCACCGTGACGGTGGAGTACGTCGACCACGTGTCCCGGATCGGTGCCGAGATCCGCACCCTGGGCG
Source organism: Kitasatospora sp. NBC_00070 (assembly GCF_045041205.1). Lineage (NCBI taxonomy): Bacteria > Bacillati > Actinomycetota > Actinomycetes > Kitasatosporales > Streptomycetaceae > Kitasatospora > Kitasatospora sp. NBC_00070. The sequence goes on from NZ_CP108247.1 coordinate 6,393,863, forward strand.
ACGGCTTCATGCGGATGCTGGCGTTCGACCAGTCGGCGGCCGTGATCGCGATGCGGGACAGCGACTCGGGCTGCCTGCTGCTCAGCGACCCGAGCCTGGTGGACTTCGCCATCGGCGCGTTCGAGCGGGCCTGGACCAGTGCCACGCCCTTCCCGGAGAACTACAGCCAGGAGCGGGTGCTGGCGATCTCCGAGGACATGAAGGTGTCCATCGTCCGGTTGCTGGTCCAGGGCCTGGAGGACCGGGCGATCGCCCGCCGGATGGGCATGTCGCTGCGCACCTGCCAGCGGCACGTCTCCGACATCATGGACAAGCTCGGAGCCCGCAGCAGACTGCACGCGGGCTTCCTGATCAGCGAGTTGGGCGTCGACCTGAACCCCACCGGTACGCTCGGCGCCCCGGTCCGCTCCACCGAGTGACCCGGCGCCGGGAGCCGGCACGACGCAGCCCCGCGGGCCGGTGACCGGCCCGCGGGGCTGTTGGACTGCTCTGCCGGTACCGCCCGTCAGTAGCGGGTGGTGACCGTGGTGCCGGTGAAGCCCTGCTGGGCGTACAGGCTGAAGTAGACCCAGCCGGCCGGCGGGTTGCTGATGGTCAGCGTCTCGCCGTTGCCGCCGTTGGTGGACTTCTGCAGGTACGAACCGGTGGTGGCCCAGCTGCCGCCGTTGTAGTAGAGGTCGGCGTTGCCGGTGCCGCCGGCGGTGGTGATGGTCAGGCTCTGCACCCCGGCGGGCAGGTACAGGAAGCTGTAACGGTAGTTGCCGGTGCCGGCGTTGACGTCGTCGCGGCGGCAGTTCTTGTCGAACTGCCGGATGTCGGCGCCGGTGCACAGCGGGGCCTGGACCGGCGGCAGGGCGCCGCAGTTGCCGGCGCCGCAGGCGGTCAGCCAGGTGGCGAAGTCGGCGTCGTAGCGGGTGCCGATGGTGGAGGTGAGCAGGGTGCGGGCGGCCGCCCAGTTGCCGGCCCGGTAGTGGCCGAGCAGGGCGGTGACGTCCTGGGGGTGCGACTGGAGCAGGTAACGGACCGCCAGGTAGCCCCAGTTGTAGATCCGGGTGGAGTCCGCGTTGTCGTAGGTGGTGTCGAACAGCTCGCTCAGCTTGTAGGTGTGCAGGGCGGCCTGGGCGATCGCGTCGTCGTAGCGGACGTTGCGGTAGCTGTAGGAGACGTACTCGGCGACACCCTCGACCCACATGATGGTGGGGGTGGCGACGCCCGCGTCGAAGTCGCCGAGCATGTTGTAGCGGCCGTCGAGGTAGTGGGTGTACTCGTGGTTCAGGTTCCAGATCGAGAACGTCGGACGCAGCCAGCTGGCCTCGTGGGCGATGAACCGGGCCTGGTTGCCGGCCTTGGCCGGGTCGCCCTCCAGGTACATGCCGCCGTTGTCGACCTCGATGTCGTAGATCGACCAGGCGTAGAGGCTGTAGTCGTAGTAGGCGTCGAAGACCACCACCTCGAGGGCGGTGTTGACGTCACCGGCGACCGGACCGTTGTCCTTGACCAGACCGTGGAAGAAGGCGTCCTGGTTGGCCAGGCTGGTGCAGGTGTCGGCCAGCTCGGTGGCGGTCATCTGCTGGGCGCGGATCCGCAGGCTCGGGCTGCAGGTGTGGTTGACCGTCAGGACCAGCGGGATCAGCCGGGTGGGCAGGTCGCAGAGGCCGTAGTAGGAGCAGTTGCCGGTGTCGCGCTTCTCGGCGAACCAGGCCAGGTTCATGGTGAGCGGGCCGGTCGCGCCGACCAGCGGGTAGCGGTTGACCAGGTCCTTGACCAACGGCCGGGCCTGCGCCTTGAGCTCGGGGACGGCGAGCAGGCCACCGAGCTGGATGCCGAGGTCGGTGGCCAGGTCGCCACCGTTGATCATAGAGCTGTTCCGGGTGACGAAGCCCGACATCGCGCCGGCGAAGCTGCTGTCGGCCGCCAGCGCGGCGACGAAGGCGGGCAGCTCGGTGCCGCGCTCGATCACCGTCTTGGTGTTGGCCACCGCGTCGTACATGGCGCCGGTCCAGCTGCTGGTGTAGGTGTTCAGCAGGCCCTTGACCACGCCGGTGTAGCGGGCGTTCTCCCGGGCGCTGTCGATCAGGGTGACGGCCTCGGCCAGCGTCTCGCCGTTGGCCTGGGTGACGTCCTTGGAGCGCGGGGCGGCGAAGAACGCGTCCAGACCGCCGCGGATCGCGCTCTGCAGCGGGGAGTTGTAGGTCCCGACGACGTCCGGGTACTTCCACTGCACGTAGTAGCCCGCGCGCAGGAAGACCACCAGCTGGCCGGCCGAGCCGGAGTTGGTGCCGTTGTAGGAGGCGGCGCTGTCCCGGAGGGCGTTGGCGACGGTCACCATCTGGGCCTCGCGGAAGGTGCCCTGGGCGGTGGTGCCGGTGAGGTCGAACAGCGAGTTCACGCAGTCCAGGCTCGCGGCCTTGACCTGCTGGACCAGGACGCTGCCGGTGCTGGTGGTGAAGTTGCAGGCGGCGGCGACCGGGTCGGCGGCGGCCGGGGCGGAACGCAGCTGCTTGGACTGCTTCGTCGCCACGGTGGGCAGGGTGGCGGCGGCCTTCGGCGCGTCGGTGGCCTCGGTCGCGGCGCCCGGGGTCGGGCGGCCGTCCTTCGGCACCTCGGCGGACTTGGGCACGGGGACGGCCCGGGTCGAGGGCTGGCCGGTGGGCGCGGCCGGGCCGTTGCCGGTGGCGGGGGCGCCGCTCGCGGCCCGGCTCTGCGGGGCGAAGAAACCGAGGGTGAGCAGGAACGCGAACGCGAGGGTGAGCAGACGGCCCAACTGGGCCAGGGGTATCCGGGAGGGTCGCACGGTGGGGCCTCCGGGCCGGTTCGGTGGTCGCGGGCTTGGGGGCGCGATCACTTGATGTGTGACATGTAAAATGGCACACATCACACTGCTCACGAAAGAGTCCGGCAGATATCAACTGCGCATCGGCCGGGCCAAGGTCCGGTGACGGCCCGTCAGGGGCTGGTGCTACGGTGCCAGCACCGTCGGCAGGCAGGGGGAGCGCGGGTGGAGTGGGGGACCTTGGTCGCGACGCTGGGCGGCGCCGTGATCGCGATATCCGGCACGGTGCTGGCCGACCGGATGCGGAACCGGCACGAGGTGGACCGGGGGCTCGACGCCCGGCGGCGGGAGGTGTACACCGCCTTCATCGCCGCCGCGGGCACCGCGCACACCCAGCTGGTGAAGCTCGCCCAGGCGGCCGCCGCCGATCCCGGCCCGGCCGGCCCGGCTGGCCTGGCCGAGTCGGCCAGCCGGGCCGCGCTGGTCGACTCCGGGGTCTACGACGCCCGCGAGCGGCTGTACATCGACGCCAGCGAGGCCGTGGCCGGTGCCGGGCAGCGGATGTTCCAGCAACTGCGGGCGCTGCGCCGGGTGGTGGGCGGCGGCGCGCCCCAGTCCTCGACCGCCTTCCACGAGGCGTACCACCCCTACATCGAGGCGGTCTGGGCCTACCGGATCGCGGTCCGGGCGGAGCTGGAGGGCGACGCACTCACCCCGGCGGTCTTCGGCTGGTCGGCCTGGGACGGCCGGGAGCGCTGCCCGGTCTGCCGCACCGCGCCCGTCCCGGTGGTCTGAGACCGGCCGCCTGAGCCCCGGCCGATTACCGGATCGCACCGGCGGTCCGGGAGGATGGGAGCATGACCGAGATTCGCACGCCCCGCCTGCTGCTGCGCCGCTGGACCGAGTACGACCTCGCGCCGATGGCCGAGATCAACGCGGACCCCGAGGTCATGCAGTGGATCGGCGACGGCTCCGTGCTCGACCTGGAGCAGACGGCGGAGGCGATCGAGCACTGGGAGGACGGCTGGGACGACGAGGGCTTCGGCCTGTTCGCCGTCGAGCTGCTCAGCTCGGGCGAGCTGGCGGGCTTCGCCGGGCTCTCGGTGCCGTACTTCCTGCCCGAGGTGCTCCCCGCCGTGGAGATCGGCTGGCGCCTCGGCCGCCAGTTCTGGGGCCAGGGGTACGCCTCCGAGGCCGCCCACGCCGCGCTCGAGTTCGCCCTCGAGGACCGCGGCCTGGACCGCGTCATCAGCATCGCCAGGACGGGCAACGACGCCTCCGAGAACGTGATGCGCAAGCTCGGCATGGAGCTCGACCACGAGACCACCGACCCGGCCACCGGCAACCGGCTGAGCGTCCACTCGATCGACCTGACCCAGTACGTCTGACCCCCGGTCGCCGGGGCCGGGGGAGACGTACCCGGTCAGGTGGTCCGGGCGGCCAGGGCGGTGGGAAGGTCGGCGAGGCGGTCCAGGACGTGGTGGGCCTCGCCGAGGGCGGGGGCCCGGTGGGTGGTGGTGAGCGCGACGACGAACATGCCGGCCCGGCGGCCGGCGGCGACACCGGCCGGGGCGTCCTCGATCACCACGCAGTCGGCGGGATCTGCCCCGAGGGCGCGGGCGGCGGCCAGGTAGCCCTCCGGATCCGGCTTTCCCTCGGCGACGTGGTCCGCCGCGACCAGGACGGCGGGCACCGGGAGACCGGCGCTGCGCAGTCGGCCGGTCATCAGCCGACTGGGGCCGGAGGTGACGGCGGCCCAGCGGTCCGCCGGGAGCGCGGCGAGCAGTTCGGTGGCGCCGGGGACCGGGCTGAGCAGGTCGCCGCCGGCCGCCTCCAGCACCTGGATCCGGGCCATGACGGCGGGGACGTCCGCTGCGGCGAAGAACATCGGCACGACCTCGGCGTCCCGGCGGCCGTGGCAGACCGCGAGGATGGCGTCCGCGTCGGCACCGAACTCGGCCGCCACCTGCCGCCAGACGTCGGTGATCAGCCGGCTCGAGTCGACCAGGGTGCCGTCGATGTCGAACAGCAGGTACGGGCCGGTCCCGACGGGCGCGGGCCGGGCCGTCATCGGGTGCCCGCCGCAGCCGTGGCCAGCGAGCGGAGCGCGGCCGCCACGCCGGCCGGGTCCCGGAACAGGGCCGAGGCGACCACCAGCCGGTCGGCGCCCGCCGCCCGCAGCTCGGCGGCGCGCTCGGCCGTCACCCCGCCGTCGGCGGCGATCCGGATGTGGTCGAGGCCGCGGGCGTCCAGCTCGGTGCGCAGCCGCCGGATCTTGTCCACGGTGTAGGGCAGGAAGTCGCTGGTGCCGGGATTGACCGCCATCACGACGACCTGTTCGACGAGGTGGGCCACCTCCTCGACGGCCGAGAGCGGGGTGCCGGGGTTGAGCGCCAGGCCCGCCGCGACGCCGGAGCGCTCCAGCTCGCGCAGCACCCGGCCGATGTGCGGGGTGCCCTCGACGTGCACGGTCACCAGGTCGACACCGGCTCCGGCCAGGCCCTCGACGTACACCTCGGGGCGGGCCACCTGGAGGTGCGCGTCGAGCCGGCCGGCGAAGGACTTGCGGATCGAGGCGACCGCCTTGAGGCCGAAGCTGATGTCCGGGACGAAGACGCCGTCCATCACGTCGAGATGGAGCAGCTCGGCGCCGGCCGCGGCGACGTCGGCGACGGCCTGGCCGTACTCCAGCGGGTCGGCGCCGAACAGGCCGGGGACGATGGTGGTCGGAGCGCTCATGGGATGGCCTCTCGGTGCTGGGGAAGGGGCGGGGCGGTGGTCAGGACCGGCCGACGACGGACAGCAGGGTGTCGGCCACCAGGTCGACGTCGGCGGGCGTCATCTCCGGACGCAGCGGCAGGCAGAGCGCGTTCTCCGCGAGGAAGTCGGCGTTCGGGTAGTCGGCGGGGTCGAAGTCGTGGGCGGCGAACGCGGGCTGACGGGCGATCGGCACCGGGTAGCGCACGACCGCGTCGACCCCCGCCGCCCGCAGCGCGGCCAGCGTGGCGTCCCGGTCGGGGACGATGACCTGGTACATGTGGAAGACGTGCCCGGGGCCGGCGTCGGGCACCCGGACGGCGCTGCCGGCCAGGGCCCGGGTGTAGCGCCCGGCGAGTTCGCGGCGGGCCAGGTTCCACGCGTCGAGGCGGGGCAGTTTGTGCTCCAGCACCAGCGCCTGGACGGAGTCCATCCGGCTGCTGTAGCCGGCCTCCAGGTGGTGGTTCTGTTCGAGCTGGCCGAGCCCGCGCAGCGAGCGCAGCCGGTCGGCCAGCCCCGGCCGGCCGGTCACCGCGGCACCCGCGTCGCCGGCCGCGCCCAGGGTCTTGGACGGGTGGAAGCTGAAGCAGCCGACGTCACCGAAGGTGCCGACCTGACGGCCCTGCCACCGGGCGCCGACCGCCTGGGCGCAGTCCTCGGCCAGGGCCAGGCCGTGCCGCTCGGTCAGCGCGGTGATCCGGTCCAGGTCCATCATGTAGTCGGTGTCCGTGCAGTCGACCAGCACCGGGACGGCGCCGACCCGGACGATCGCCAGCACGGTGGAGTGGAAGGTGTTGGCGACGGTGACGACCTCGTCGCCCGGTCCGATGCCCAGCGCGTGCAGGGCGAGCACCAGGGCGTCGGTGCCGGAGTTGAGGCCGATCGCGGTGTCGGCCCCGACCTGGGCGGCGAAGGAGCGCTCGAACCGCTCGACCGGCTTGCCGAGGATGTAGTCGCCGGAGAGCAGCAGTTCGGAGATCCGACCGGTCAGTGCGGCGAGGTCGTCGAACTGGGCCGGGTAGCCGTAGCGCGGGACCAGCCGGGTGTCCGAACGCGTTACCCACGAGGAGCTGCTCGCCCTGGACGGCACCTACGCCCGGCTCTTCCACCTCCAGGCGGCCCGCTTCGGCTCCACGGGAGGCGGCGGTGCCGCTCCCGACGACACCGCTCCCGACGACACCGCGCAGCCGACCCTGGAGTCCGCCCGATGAGCCTGGTCCTGCTCGCCGCCCGCCGGTTGGGCGGGCTGGCCCTCCGGCGCGGCGGGCGCCGCCTGGCGGTCGCGGCCGGCCTGCTGCTGCTCGGCCACCTCGCCACCCCCGGCATCGCGCTGGCCCTGCGCCGACTGACCGACGAGGCGCTGGCCGGTCACGGCGGAGCCGCGACCGTGGCCGCCGCCGTCGCGGCCGCGCTGCTGCTGGCCGAGCTGATGCTCGGTCACTTCGCCCACCTCTCCTACTTCGAGGTCGGCGAGGAGGTGGAGAGCCGGCTCCACCGCGAGCTGGCCGAGGTCTCCAACGGCGTGCCCGGGCTGGCCCACGCCGACCGGCCGCGGTTCGCCGACACGGTGACCCTGGTCCGGAACGAACTGGGCCGGGTCCGGGCCGCGCTGGAGGCGTTGCTCCAGTTCCTCGGCCTGGCCGTGCAGGCCGTGCTCACCACCGTGCTGCTCGGCTCGGTCAGCCCCTGGCTGGCGCTGCTGCCGCTGGCCGCCGTCGCCCCGGTGTGGCTGGGCCGCCGTGCCCAGGAACTGTCCGAGGCCGCCCGCGAGGCGACGGCCGAGCGCACCCGGTTCGGTCACCACCTGCTGGGCCTGGCCACCACCGCCCGGTCGGTGACGGAGCTGCGCCTGCTCGGTGGCGGCCCCGAGCTGATCCGGCAGTACACCGCCACCTGGCAGGCGGCCTCCGGAGCGCTGACCCGGGCCGAGGCCAAGGCGGCCGGCCTGCGGGCGCTCGGCCAGCTCTGCTTCGCCGCGGCCTATGGCGGCGCCGTCCTGCTGGTGGTCGCCCGGGCGGCCACCGGTGCCTCCGGTGTCGGCGACGTGGTGCTGGTGATCGCCCTCGCCGTGCAGGTGGCCGTACAGGTCTCCAGCGCGGTCGGCCAGTTCGGCGTGGTGCAGGGCGCGGGGCGGACGGCGGAACGGCTGGAGCAACTCCGTCGGTGGTCCCGCGCGGAACACGGCGAGCCCGCCGCCGCAGCGGACCCGGTGCCCGGCCGGCAGGCAGGCGCGGCGCCCGCCCGGCTCCGGCAGGGCATCCGGTTGGAGAACGTCGGCTTCCGCTACCCCGGCAGCGACCGGCCGGCCCTGAGCGGCGTCGACCTGCTGATCCCGGCGGGTGCCACCGTCGCCCTGGTGGGGGAGAACGGCGCGGGGAAGAGCACCCTGGTCAAGCTGCTCTGCGGTCTCTACCGGCCGACCGAGGGCCGCATCCTGGTGGACGGCACCGATCTGCGCGACCTCACCCCGGCCGCCTGGAGCGCCAAGGTCGCGCCGCTGTTCCAGGACTTCGCCCGGCTGGAGCTGCTGCTCCGGGAGAGCGTCGGGGTCGGCGCGGTCGACACCGTCGACGAGGACGCGCCGGTGCGGGTCGCCCTCGCGGCGGCCGGTGCCGAGTCGGTGCTCGCCTCCGTCCCGGACGGCCTGGCCGGGCTGCTCGGCCGGGGCTACGGCGACGGAGCCGAACTCTCCGGCGGGCAGTGGCAGTTGCTCGGCCTGGCACGCTGCCTGATCCGCCGCGACCCGCTGCTGCTGGTGCTGGACGAACCCGCCGCCGCGCTCGACGCGGCGGCCGAGCACGCGCTCTTCAACCGCTTCGACCGTACGGCGGGGGCGGCCGCCCGGGAGCACGGCGCCGTGGTGCTCTTCACCTCGCACCGCTTCTCGACGGTCCGGCAGGCCGAACTGATCGTGGTGCTGGAGCACGGCTCCGTCCGCGAGTGCGGCGGCCACGCCGAACTGATGGCGCAGGACGGCCCGTACCGCGAGCTGTACGAACTCCAGGCCCGCGCCTACAGCTGACCGCACCCGCCGTTCGGGCGGCTTCGCGGACCGACCCAGTACCGGAGAACCCATGCACAGCCGACTCGTCCTGCACACCGTCGAGTCCCACACCGAGGGCATGCCCACCCGGGTGGTGACGGGTGGCGTCCCCCCGATCCCCGGCGCCACCATGGCCGAACGCCGCCGTCACTTCCTGGCGCACCTCGACCACCTGCGCACCCTGCTGATGTACGAGCCGCGCGGGCACTCCGCGATGAGCGGGGCGATCCTGCAACCGCCGACGCGGCCGGACGCGGACTGGGGCGTGCTCTTCATCGAGGTCTCCGGCTGTCTGCCGATGTGCGGCCACGGCACCATCGGAGTGGCGACGGTGCTGGTCGAGACCGGCATGGTCACGGTCACCGAGCCCCGGACGGTGATCCGCCTGGACACCCCGGCCGGCCTGGTGGAGGCGGACGTCGAGGTCGCGGACGGCCGGGCGCGCAGCGTGACCCTGCGCAACGTGCCGTCCTTCGTGGACCGGCTGGACGCGGTGGTCGAGGTGCCCGGCCACGGCCCGCTCCGACTGGACCTGGCCTACGGCGGCAACTTCTACGCGATCCTCCCGATCGACCGGGTGGGCCTGCCGTTCGAGCGGAGCGAGGGAGCCCGGATCCTGAGCGCGGGCGCGGCGATCATGGACGCGGTCAACGAGCAACTCCGCCCGGTGCACCCGGAGTTCCCCGAGATCGCGGGCTGCCACCACGTCCAGTTCCTGGCCCCCGGCTCCACCGCCCGGCACTCCCGGCACGCGATGGCGATCCACCCCGGCTGGTTCGACCGCTCGCCCTGCGGCACCGGCACCAGCGCCCGACTCGCCCAACTGCACGCCCGGGGCGAGCTGACGGTCGGCGACACCCTGGTGAACGAGTCCTTCATCGGGAGCCGCTTCACCGCCACCGTCCTGGAACGGACCACGGTGGCCGGCCGTCCCGCGATCGTGCCCGCCGTCACCGGCCGGGCCTGGCTGACCGGCACCGCCCAGTTCTTCCTGGACCCCGAGGACCCGTTCCCGGCCGGCTTCCTGCTCCAGTAGCCCGCCGTCGCCCAGCCACGGCGACGCCGCCACCCGGTCTCGGAAGTGACCCGAGGTCAGATGACGGAGAATCGATCGAGCGCGAGCCTCAAGGCATCGGGCTCCACATGGATCCCCCCGCCGAAAGGGTGGTTCATGGCTGACAACAGGGTCAGCACGCCGGCCAACAGCAGTGCCAGCCCGCCGATGCCGACGATCCCCGGCCAGGTCAGCTCATGGATCTGGAGCGCGGCGGTGGCCACCAGCAGCACCGCGGACAGGATCAGCCCGATCCAGAGGTAGTTCGGAACCTCCTGGGAGACGGCGAGCATCCGCGCGCGCCGGGCGTCGCCCACTTCCCTGAGCGCCAGCAGCGAGTCCCGCGCGAAGGTCTGCTCCTGCTTGGACTCACCCGCCGTGTCCTGCAGTTTCCGCCGCAGCTCGTCGTACAACTGCTGGGCCCGAGGGCTGGATCGGCCCTTCGCCATCACGGGCCACTCGTCGTCGATCACCGTGACGGTGTACTCACGCGCCAGCTCACGGACCTCCGTGCGTGGCGTCTCCGACAGCGGGCGCGTCGCCCAGTAGAGGTTCACCAGGCTCGAACCCTCGTTGCTGACCTCGTCGCCGGCCTTGCTCAGGCTCGCACCGGCGGAGACGATCGAGAGAGCCAGAATGAAGCTGAACAACGTCCTGTTGAGGGCCGAGAAGTGTTCGATGCTGTCCTTCAGCGCGGACCCTTCGCGCCAGCGCTCCGGGACGTACCGCACCATCAGGACCAGGGTGAGAATTGACACGATGACACATGAGATCGCCAAGGCGATTGCAGATAAGCTCACGTGCGGAGTCAACTCCACCGGGGCGCCCCAGGTATGGTCCACAATTGAACTTCCACTCCATTGAGTTCACAGGAGCGGTCGGCGTTTACCGGTGCACCGTACGCGATGCATACGACGGTCGCCTGTCCGGATCTACGCCACGACCTCGCCGGTGCCGCTGCCGGTGCCGCCCGGTCGGCGGTGCGGCGGCGCGGCCGGGCGGGGGATCAGGTCGGTGTCGAAGGTGCCGTCGGCGATCTGGCGTGCCAGCAGGCCGAGTTGGTAGTGGTGGGAGCGCGCGAAGGCGCGGAACGCGGCGAACGCCTCGTCGACGCTCAGCTGCCACCGTTCGGCGAGCAGGCCCTTGACCTGCTCCAGCAGGACACGGCTGTTCAGGGCGGACTGGAGCTGGCCCCGTTCCAGTTCGCTGTGGGCCAGGGTGCGTTGTTGCAGGATGGCGATGGTCGCCAGGTCCGCCAGGGCCTGGGCGAGCGTGACGTCATCGGCACTGAGCGGGGCGGGATCGGTCTGGAACAGGCCGAGCACCCCGATGACCCGCCCGCGCAGCCGCATCGGGATCGCGTTGGTGGAGACGAAGCCGGTCTCCCTGGCGATGGCGGCGAACCGCGGCCAGGCCGAAGTGGTCAGCGGGTCGTGCAGGTTGATGGCGGTGCGCGGGGTGCCGGAGCGATAGCAGTCCACGCACGGGCCCTGGTCGTGCTGCAGGGCGAACAGTTCCAGGACCCGGGTGTGCTCGTCGGAGGCGGCCAGCACCTGCAGGTGGCCGTGCTGGTCGGCGAGCAGGACGCCGACGGCGGCCACCTCCAGGAGTTCCATGCAGCGTTCGGAGAGCTGCTGGAGGAAGTCGATGAGGTCGAAGTCGTCGATCAGGGAGTCGGCGACCTTCACGAAGACCTCGGTGAGCTGCTGTTCGCGGGTCATGGCGATCAGTCCTTGTCCGGGAGGGGCGGTGTCGGGCCCTCCCTGTTGAGGTGGCGATCCAGGCGAAGGCGCCGCTCCACCACGTCCTTGGCGGTGGCGACGATGGAACGGCCGCTGCTCCAGGCGTGGGCGCGCAGCCGGAGCAGGGCATCGGCGAGGGGGAGCGAGAGTTGGACGCTGAGCATGCCGGTGGCCTGGTGGACCACGGCGTGTTGCAACTCGCACAGCGGGTCGGTCGGGTCGGTCGTGCCCGGTGTCGGTTCGTCCTGGTTCAGGCAGCGTGCGGTGAGCGCGGAGGCCAGTACGAGGGCGTCGTCGGTCTGGTCGGGGGTGAGCGGGCCGGGGGTGCATCGGACCGCGGACAGCACGCCGACCCTGATCGCGCCGATCGCCATCGGGAAGCAGAACACCGCACGGGCGCTCAGCCCGACGGCCTCCACGGCCAGAACCGGCCAGCGCTCGGCACTGATCCGGGAGAGGTCCGGTACCCAGACCATGGCACCGGTCCGTACCGCCTCCGGCCCCGGGCCCTCGCCGAGCGTGAGCTGCAGGTCCTCGAACTCCCTGGCGCTGTCGTCGGTGCACCACACGAGCTCGGTGACGGTCAGGGCAGTCCCGGTCGACAGGGACAGGGCCAGGCCGTCCACGCCGAGGGCCTCGGCGGCGACGACGGCGATGTCCCTGGTCGCCCCGGGGCCGGCCCGGGCCTGGAGCAGCCCCAGGACCACGACCATCCGATCACTGATCACCGGTGCACGTCGCCCTGCGGCTGCGCGGGGAAAGGGGGGACCGCCGTCGTGGGCCGGCCGCGGGCGCCCCCGCTCCTCAGGACGGTCACCAGGTGGCGGGTTCCGGTCAGGGTGAGCAGGCGTTCCACCACCCGGGGCGGGTTCTCCAGGCGCAGCCGCCCCCCGGCGGCGAAGGCGCACCAGCTCGCGTCGATGAATCCGGTCAGACCCCGGAGATCGCAGAAGACCAGGCCGGTCAGGTCCAGGTCGATGACCCGCACGCCCTCGTGGAGGCACTCCCGGACCGCCCGGTCGAGCTGCGGAACGGTCTCGATGTCGAGCTCACCGCTCAGGGTGAGCGTCGTGCGGAGGATGCGGTCGCGCCGGTCGATGCCGAGGCCGCGACCCGCGGACGGGGGCATCCACACCGCTGTCGGGGCGGGTCCGGCCTGATGCGTGGGGATCACATGGACTCCTTGGCCGTCTCGTACGGGACGCGGCCGGGGTCCGGGGCAGCTGGGACGGCACCGCCGAAGCGGCCGGTCCGGTCATCCGGTGCACCGCATGGCGACTGCTCCGAGGCCGAACCGGGGGTTCCTCCGTCCTGCTCACAGTAGCGCGGTGAACGCCCACCGTGGTACCGGTGGCCGGATTTACCGGCCCGGGTGCCACCCGCACTGACCTTGTCGGTGGCTCTGATCAACTGCCTTTCTGATCAGTGGAGTTGAAGGAGCAATCGCGACCTCGGCGATCTCCACGCCAGGGCCCGGGCCGAATCGTCCAATACGCTGCCGGGGTCGGCCGGGACGGAAGTCCATCGGCTCCCGGCGCCCTGCAAGGACTCCCGGCGGCCGCTGCACGGGCAGATAGGGCGCGACCGCGCAAGCTGAAGGCCGTGCCTGCGCTGGTGGTCGAGGGGCAGGAGCACCAGGAGCCGGAGCCCGTCCCCGCACTGGAGTGGCAGCGCGGCGAACTCCGCGACGTGCCAGGGCAGCTGCGGACGGGCAAGGCCCGCACAATGTCCAGGGGGGCGGGAAGAACTCGGTCGGTCCGAGGGAGCCGGTCCCTGCCGGGATCACGTGCACCGGAGAGGGCCGGTACGAGCTGTACCGCCTCGACAATGGGGCGGCACTCCGGGAGTGCGCGCTGTCCGCGAAGCTCTGGTGGATGTCCTGCGAGCCGGAGGCGCTGGCTGCGGTGAGGACACGGAGCCGAAGGCCGAGCATGCGATGGCAGTGTCTGATCGGCCGGTGGTACTGACCGTGATGCGGGATGAGTCCGGGCCGGTGCCGCCGAACTTCCTCCTGATGACGGAGGAGGCCGACACGGAGGAGGCTCGGGCGTGGTGAGCCCGGAAGGTTGATCAGTGGGGGAAGCCCGAGGACCAGGCGGCGTGACCATACCCGCGAGAATGCCCCGTTGGCCCGCGCTCGCCTGAGCGCGGGCCACGGGTCGTACACGGGCGCTTGACTCTTGTCGTTGGCGTGGATGTGGGCTAACAGCCAGGGGGGACGCTGCCGAACACGTAGATCAGGTTGGCCTCGGAGATCCAGCCGTACCTGCCAGTACTGTTGTTGATGCCGTAGTCCCACCAGTTGCCGTAGCTGTTCTTCTTACGGCACTCCGTCGTGAAGCGCTGGCCCGGCGTGAAGGTGCCGACGTTCGCACAAGCGGTCGCGGGATACTGCTTCAGGTTGAAGGTCGAATCCACCTTCGAGGTCCAGGTGGTCCCGTTGTAAGTGGTCCTCTGCGGAACACAGTTCGGGTCCGCCGCCGCGCTGGCGCCCGACATGCCAACCAGGCTGAACGCGGCGAACGCGGTTGCGCTGACAGCGAGTGCGGCAGCCCTCTTCGCGGTGCCGGGGGTGATCAAAGTCTTCGTCTTCACAACACTCCTCCGTGGACAGTCAAGTCTTCATGCTGCTGTCGGCAGATTGCATAAACCTTGCAGCACGGGCGCCGACTCTGCTGAGGCCGGGCTTGGTCAGGATGTTGGAGACGTGTGTCTTGACCGAATTCTCGGAGAGGCCCCGGACAGAGAACAGCGAAAGGCCCCCTCCCCGGTTGGGGAGGGGGCTGAACTCGACCTACTTCGTGCGGCGCCACCCGTACGGGCTGTCAGGCAGCCCGGCGGCGGAGCATCACGTCAGACAGCACGTCCCAATAGGCGTCCGGGCCCGTGACGATGACGGTGAGCGCCCCACGAGTGACCTCCGCGCTTGTACACCCACCGTGACTCACGGCAGGCACATCCTGCGGTTGACCATCCAATACGACAGTGGCCCGAGTGGTTGCGAAGGCCGAGCCATCGACGGCACCGTGTCGAAGGATGCCTGCGTTGGTGAGGAAGACGGACAGTTCGCCCTCGGGGGTCAAGAAGCTCCCGCTGGTGGCCGCTGGCGGGGCCGGCCGCGATGTCTGTACGACCCCGCGCAGCTCCCGACCTTCGGCGTAGGTGACGCCCACGTGGCACAGGAAACCGTCGGCGCCCTGGCGGCCGAACAGCCGCTTCCACTCGCCCGGTGACGACCTCACCAGCGCGATGGGTTCCTCGAACTCTGCGGCGACTTCCTCCTCGGTCGGCAGGCGACCATCAAACGGCTGATCGTTACGGATCATCAGAACCACCTCTCAAGCGCCCACACTCAACCCGGCCCGCTCCGAGACTAGAGAACGGTGTAGGAGACTGTCACCGGATACGCGTTGCAGGTCGAAGCGTCACCCAGCACCGCATACGACCAAGGGGACGCGATCTGTGCCCAGGCGGGGCCACGGGTGAGGCCCGTGACCGTGCGATTTCCCTGCCACTCGTTCTGGTCGTTGAGTCCTGATTGCGGCCAGTCCTTGTAACTGGCGCCGCCGTTGTCGAACAGGTTGACCCGCCAGCGGTAGGCCCACGCTTCCTCGCCAGAATTCAGTTCGAAACCGGTTTCCAGCTTCAGGGATGCGTTACCGAGTGGCGTCACCCGGAGCCAGGCATTACCGCAGCTCGGGTCATAGTAGTTGTTGTAAACCTTGTCGATGGACTTGTTGTCGACCGTCTTGCCCTGGCGGGCGGCGGCTTTCTCCTGTGCGTCGGTGTCCTCCTCGGTGGTTGCCCCCTGCTTCACCGAGTACTGCAAGCCGAAGCTGTTCTTCTTGATCGCCAGACCCAGTGCTGCGGCAGCCTCGCGGTCGTAGCCTCCGAAGTGGAGGCCGACTTGCTGCTTGTCCGGTTGTGCCGACTCGATGGCCTGGGCCTGGGCCTGGGGCGCCAGGGCCAGCAGAGCCACGGAAGCGGCCACAGTCAGGGTAGTTGACGTGATCTTGTGTATCACTCTTGATCCCTCCCGATGTGCGCCGGCTGAATCACCGGCACGCGCACATTCTTATCAACTAGTTCTCGATTGAGGTCGGTTGGCCTGATCCCGGCTACGTACGAACAGTTCGAGCCACCGACGTATCCGGAAAGCTACCTTGATTGGTGAACGACCCAGTCTGTCCCCTATGGATCTCTCTGAGTGGCGGCTCCTGAATGTCTGAATGAAGCGCCTATCTGCGGTAAATGTAAAAAGCCCCCTTCTGTGAAAGCGTGAGGGGGAATTTTTTGCGTTCAGGGGTCAGTCGGTCAGCTCGAACTCCTGCTTGGTCAGCTCGGCCTGACGGGACAAGGGCTTCGACGCCAACGCCTTCCTCGTAGCCGTGGCCGACACCGGCTCCCAGTTCCTGGGCCGGCTCCGCGCCAACCGCCGCACCCCGGTCCTGACCCGCCTGCCGGACGGCTCCTACCTGTCCGCGCTCGGCACCGTCTCGTCGAAGCCCGAATCGCCGTGACCTGCAAGGACGGCACCTCGTTCACCGGCTCCTACCGGCTCGCCACGACCTTGACCTGCGCCTGCCGCTACCCGGCCCGAGCCCTGGTCGCCCCTCTATCACCAGCGGTGGGAGCACGAATCCGCGTACTTCGCGCTGCGGCACACTCTCCGGCGGGGCCGGGTGCTGCGATCGGGCGACCTGATCGGCGTCGAGCAGGAGTTGTGGGGCCTGCTTGCGCTCTGCCAGGACCTGCGAACAGTCATGGTGGAGGCCGCCGAGTCCCAGCCCGGCATCGGCCCGGACCGTTGCGGCTTCACCATCGCCCTGCACACCGCCCGGGACCTGGTCGTCCAGGCCGCCGGCATCACCAGCAGCGACACGACCGGCGTCATCGGCCGACGGGTCCTGGCCGGACTCCTCCCACCGAGGCGGCCCCGCATCAGCACCCGCAAGGTGAAGTCGCCGATCTCCCGCTGCAACGACGGCTGACCG
Organism: Kitasatospora sp. NBC_00070; assembly: GCF_045041205.1. Classification (NCBI taxonomy): domain Bacteria; kingdom Bacillati; phylum Actinomycetota; class Actinomycetes; order Kitasatosporales; family Streptomycetaceae; genus Kitasatospora; species Kitasatospora sp. NBC_00070. The sequence continues at coordinate 6,410,226 of NZ_CP108247.1, forward strand.
GACACCAGTCACACCGTCACCGGCCTCGACATCACCATCCTCGACCCCGAACCAAGCCTTCCCACCACCTCGCACGACGACCGCCACACCCCGCCCGACGACCGGCGAAGGCAGCACGTCCTGGGGCTCCTCCACGCGTACCCCGAACGCCACTGGCACCCGCGCGACCTCGCCCGCCGCCTCGGCGACGTCACCCTGTCCACCATGCGCCGCCAACTCGACCGATGGGCCCACAACGGACCCATCCACAAAGCCGGACCCGCCACCTACACCAGCCAGGGCAACCCATAAACCCCCTGCCACCAGCGCGAATGCCTTAACCTCGGGCTTTCATGAGGCCAGCTGTCCGACGGGTGGTCAGGAAAGCAGAAAGGGCCTCTGACCAGCGAGAATGAGGATTGTCTAGGTCCCTGTTCCCGCCCCGGTCGGAGGCACTTTCCAGGTGAGTAAGCGTACCGGGTCGTACCCGCGTGTCCGCGTCGAGGGCGGTGGCCGCGGGGTGGTCTCGCAGTCCGGCGCCGTGCTGCTGGTCGAGACCGCCCGCAAGACAGGGTTGGACGCGGCGATATCGACGGCACTGGCGCCGTGGCGCAAGGCTCGGGCCGTCCATGACCCGGGCAAGGTCCTGCTGGACGTCGCGCTCGCGGTGGCCCTTGGCGGGGACTGCCTGGCTGATGTCGCGATGCTGCGGGCCGAGCCCGCCGTGTTCGGCCCGGTGGCCTCCGACCCGACCGTCTCGCGCCTGGTCGACACCCTCGCCGCGGCCGGGCCCCGTGCACTGGGGGCGATCCGGCGGGCGCGGGCCGAAGTCCGCGAGCGGGTCTGGCGGTTGGCCGGCGAGGCGGCCCCGCACGTGGGCGGCGAGGTGGTCGTGGACATCGACGGAGTGCTGGTCCTCGCGCACTCCGAAAAGCAGGACGCGGCCAAGACCTGGAAGAAGACGTTCGGGCACCACCCGCTGTTCGCGTTCGTCGACCACGGCCCAGGCGGCTCCGGGGAACCGGTCGCCGGGCTGCTGCGGCCGGGGAACGCCGGCAGCAACACGGCCGCAGACCACATCGAAGCGGCCCGGACGGCACTGGCCCAGCTACCGAAGAAGTACCGGCGCGGACGCCGAACCCTGATCCGCACCGACTCCGCCGGCGGCACCCACGACTTCCTGAACTGGCTCACCACACGCGGCCGGTGGCTGTCCTACTCGGTGGGGATGACCATCACCGGCGGCATCCACCAGGCCGTGCTGAAGATCCCGGCCTCTGCCTGGACCCCCGCAGTCGAACCCGGCGGAGAGATCCGCGACGGCGCCTGGGTTGCCGAGCTCGCCGGCGATGTCCTCAAAGGCTGGCCGAAGGGGATGCGGCTCATCGTCCGCAAGGAACGGCCCCACCCCGGAGCCCAGTTGCGCTTCACCGACGCCGACGGCATGCGCCTGACCTGCTTCGCCACCAACTCCACCGGCACCCCGATAGCCCGGCTGGAGCTGCGGCACCGCCAGCGGGCCCGCGCTGAGGACCGCATCCGCGCCGCCCGCGACACCGGACTGCGCAACCTGCCCCTCCACCAGGCCACCCAGAACCAGATCTGGCTGGAGATCGTCCAGCTCGCACTCGACCTGCTCGCCTGGATGCCCATGCTCGCCCTGACCGGCACCGCCCGCCGATGGGAACCCAAACGCATGCGGCTGCGGCTGTTCTCCGCCGCCGCCCAGCTCGTCACCACCGGCCGCCGCCGCTACCTCCGCCTGGCCCGCCACTGGCCCTGGACCGACACGATCACCAGTGCCTTCGAGCGCCTGCACGCCCTGCCGGACCCCGACTGACCAGCAACAACGCCCCACCCCAACGAACACCAGACAACATCCGGAACCGTGGAACCCGGCGCCCAACCGACGCGCCAGTCGGGCCCTCGGTATTTCTATAGGCAGAAGACCCAGCCCGGACAAGCAGAAACGGCCCGCCAGCCGAGCTGACGAGCCGTCATGCAAGATCGAGGTTAACTGCCCGGCCGTGGATCAAGCCCACTTGATCCACGTGTCGATCTCACCGGCACGCCTCAGGCCGCAGTCGCGTACCTCAATGCGGTACCCCAGGGGTATCACCTCATTTCTGCCGGGTTGGGCAGGTTAGGGAGCGCCGAGCCTCGATGTCTCTGGTTTGGCAACTCGGCCTGGCGAGAAGGGATTTGGAGACGCCATGCTGTGGCTCGCAGCTGTTACGGGGGATGGGCATGCCAGAGGTTCGAAGGGTTTCACTGTGGATCACTCTTGTGATCGCGCCGATTGTCGTACTGGGGGCGCTCTGGGCGATCAGTCTCCTTCCGCAGAATGATCGGGGGCTTGGGCCCTCGCTGGTGGGGGAAGAGACCGTAGCTCCCACCGGGACGGAAGACCCGGGGTGTGTGGCGGCCGAGCACGCCTACAAGCCCCGCCTGTATCTGTTCGACCTGCCCGGCAATACGAGCATGGTGGCGCAGACCAGGACCATGGCCGACGAGCTGGACCAGGCACGCAAGCTGGCCCAACACTTCGATGTGAGCAACAACATCGAAAGGTTGGCGGGACAGGCGCGGAGATACGCGGACGATCTCTTGGCCAGGCCGGAAGCTGCGAAGAGCAATTTGGTGATCAGCGGAGTGACCGCCTTGCAGGTTGTCTGCGAGGGTAAGACGTGGCCGGAAAGGCAAACCGGTCGGTAGGAGTTGTAGCGGGGGCGGAACGTCAGCTGGACGGACGGTTTCCCACTGCCCGCGACGACATCGACGCGGACGGCTGAGTGCCCAGGGGCCGGCTGAACAGCTGCGGGTTCGACGCGAGGACGGGATAATAATTTGTTCCGCATCGTCCTTGGCGCTCTTGTGGCCCGGACGGGTGTCGATCGTGAGAGTTCGTCCGGCCTCGATGACCGGCGCCTCGGACGGTAGTGCTGCGATGCCGAATGACTGGATTGCCCCACCTTCGCTGGTGGGGACGGTGCCGATGCTGAAGGACTTCACCGGGCCGGCGATCTTCCAGACGGGCCACGCCTCGACGTCCCCGCCGTTGTCCACGGGTAGGTCGGTGACGGACTCGATGCCCTCGCTGAGGCTCAGCGGCAGGAACGGGGAGCGCAGGAACGGGAATCCCCTGCCGAAGCCCCAGCTATGGGAGCGGACTTCGTCCGGGTTGAACCACGGGTCGTAGGCGACGAGCTTGATGCCGTACTTCACCCAGCGGAACCCGGCCCTGTCGTCGGACTCGTTCCCTCCATGCCGTCCTTGTAGTAGCCGTGGAGGTAGCGGGACTGACCATTGGACTCGGTGAACCGCAGTAGTGCGTAACCCCGCTTGGGGTTGAGCGCGGCCACCAGGCGCCGCTTCGTCTCCTTCAGCGTGCGCCGGTCGGGGCCGTGGATGTAGACGGGTAGTAGGACCTCACGCGCCACAGCGCGGTACCTCGGTAGATCCCGCCGTCGAGGTTCGGGCCGTCGTCGGAGTGCAGCTCGAAGGGCGGTGCGTCCAGGCCCAGTGCCCCGGCCTGTATCAGGATCGAGGGCCGGTCGGGGCCGGCGAACCTGGTGGGGGCGGTCTCCGCGCCTTGGCCGTTTGAGCCGGTGATGGTTACGTACGTGTGGTGCCAGTCGACCGCTTCCGGCGGACCGGGCGGAGGAACTGATGTCTCCTCCGGCCGGACCAGTACAACGGGAATGGGCATTCAGCCTCCAAGGGGTTGATGACGGGGGACCGGTGGCTGTGGCAACATCCGCTTGCCCGCAGATGCTCAAGTTCAGGGGGAGAACATGATCGGCAAGGTCACGGCCGGATCAGCAACGATCTCGAAGCGGGAGAGAACCCAGTGGAGGTGTCGGCGAATGCCCGGCACCACTGGCCCGGCTGCACGATGACGAAGTGCGGGCATCGGAGCAAGGCTGGCGCAGTGAAGTTGGCTGCTGGGAGTGCGCGGCGCATGGGTCCAACTGCGCCGATCTAGGCCAAGACCATTCCTGTGGGTCACACGGTGGGTCACGCGACCGCTGCACGGAGCCCGTAAAACAAGAAAACCCCACGTTAAGTGGGGTCTTTCCTGGTGTCCGAGGGGGGACTTGAACCCCCACGCCCGATAAAGGGCACTAGCACCTCAAGCTAGCGCGTCTGCCATTCCGCCACCCGGACTGGGTGTCGTCTTCGCGGCCTGTTGCCCGCGTCGACATGTGTAACTGTAGCAAGGAACGGCACCAGGACCCAAAACCGTCCCTGGCAGGGGCCCTGCGGCTTGGATCCGGGGGAATGGCCTTGGGGTGGGGCGGGTCCTGGGGGAGGATGGCGGGACCGTGCCCGCAGGGCTCCGGCGTTGGGTGCCGGAGTGGCGTGGAGGTGCGCCGGGTGGGCGAGACGACGAGGAGTGACCGTGAGCGAGTCGAAGGTGACGGCTGAGTCGGAGGTCGCCGAGATCTGTCGCGACCTGATCCGGATCGACACCAGTAACTACGGTGACGGTTCGGGTCCGGGGGAGCGGAAGGCGGCGGAGTACGTCGCCGAGCAACTGGCCGAGTTCGGGCTCGAGCCGAAGATCTACGAGTCGGCCAAGGGCCGGGCCTCGACCGTGGTGCGGATCGAGGGCGAGGACCGTTCGCGGCCCGGGCTGCTGATCCACGGCCACACCGACGTGGTGCCGGCCAACGCCGCGGACTGGACGTACGACCCGTTCGCCGGCGAGATCGCGGACGGCTGCGTCTGGGGCCGTGGCGCGGTGGACATGAAGGACATGGACGCGATGACGCTGGCGGTCGTCCGCGACCGGCTGCGGACCGGGCGGAAGCCCCCGCGCGACCTGGTGCTGGCCTTCGTGGCGGACGAGGAGGCGGGCGGCACCTACGGCGCGCGCTACCTGGTGGACAAGCACCCGGAGCTGTTCGAGGGCGTCACCGAGGGGATCGGTGAGGTCGGCGGCTTCTCCTTCACCGTCAACGACCAGGTGCGGCTGTACCTGGTGGAGACGGCGCAGAAGGGCATGCACTGGATGCGGCTCACCGTCGAGGGCCGGGCCGGCCACGGCTCGATGGAGAACGACGACAACGCGATCACCGAGCTGTGCGAGGCGGTGGCCCGGCTGGGGAGGCACACCTTCCCGCTGCGGGTGACCAAGACCGTGCAGGCGTTCCTGAACGAGCTGTCGGACGCGATCGGGGTGAAGCTCGACCCGAACGACATGGACGAGACGCTCCGGGTGCTCGGCGGCATCGCCAAGATGATCGGCACCACGCTGCGCAACACCGCCCAGCCGACCATGCTCGGTGCCGGGTACAAGGTGAACGTGATCCCCGGCCAGGCCACCGCGCACGTGGACGGCCGCTTCCTGCCCGGCTACGAGGAGGAGTTCCTGGCCGAGCTGGACAGCGTGCTCGGGCCCCGGGTGAAGCGGGAGAGCCTGCACTACGACAAGGCACTGGAGACCGACTTCGACGGTGCGCTGGTGGAGGCGATGCAGTCGGCGCTGCAGGCCGAGGACCCGATCGCCCGGGCGGTGCCGTACTGCCTGTCCGGCGGCACGGACGCGAAGTCCTTCCAGGACCTGGGCATCCGCTGCTTCGGCTTCGCACCGCTGCAGCTCCCGCCGGAGCTGGACTTCGCCGGGATGTTCCACGGTGTGGACGAGCGGGTGCCGGTGGACGGCCTGAAGTTCGGCGTGCGGGTGCTGGACCGGTTCATCGACGCCTGCTGAACCGCGACCAGCGCGGACGGCCCGCCCCGGGGATGCCCTGGAGGCGGGCCGTCCGCTTGTCGGAGCTAATGACGAGCGGCACGGCGAAACGCCGTGTGCAGAAAGGATTCCTCCAGTAGTCAACTGGGCGACTGTGTGTGCGAGTTGTCACCGCTACGGGTGATTGGGTGATCCACTCCGTACCCCGTTCGGCCCAGCGTCGTTCATCCATGTGCAGGCCGGAACGACGGCCTGTGGGACACAGGAATCGACCAGGAGGAATACCCATGAAGGTCAAGAAGATCGTCGCAATCGCCGCCGCCACCGGTGGTCTGGTGCTCGCGGGTGCGGGTGCCGCCGCCGCTCACGGTGGCGCGGCCGCGAACGGTTTCGCGACCAACTCGCCGGGTGTGCTGTCCGGTAACAACGTCCAGGTTCCGGTGCACGTGCCGGTCAACCTCTGCGGCAACACCGTCAGCGTGATCGGCCTGCTGAACCCGGCGTTCGGCAACAACTGCGCCAACTTCTAGCCGTCACCGGCCGTCCCGGCCGGATCGACCGCTGAGCGAGTGAGGCCGACGGACCCCCGGCAGCAGCCGGGGGTCCGTCGGTCCGTGCGGGTCCGGTCCGGGGTGCGGGGGCGGCGTGCGGCCGCTCCCGCCTCGTCACTCGATGGGGTGAAAGCCCTCGTTCGGCTCAACCGGCGAACCCGTCAGCTCGTTGTTCGGTGTACCGGGGAAGACCGTGTCAGGAATTCCGACAATCACAACTCATCAGGGGAGTACATGCGTCAGGTCGCAAAGAGGGGCATCCTCACCGCAGTCGCCACCGGCAGCGTGCTGGCCTCGGCGTCGGGCTACGCCTACGCGAGCTCGGACGCGCAGGGTGTGGCCGCCAACTCGCCCGGCGTCGGGTCCGGCAACAACATCCAGGCGCCGGTGGACATCCCCGTCAACGCCTGCGGCAACACGGTGAGTGTGGTCGGCCTGCTCAACCCCGCGATGGGCAACGACTGTGCCAACGGCCCGGGCCCGGGGAAGGGCGCCGAGCACCGGGGTTCCGAGCACCGGGGGGCGGATGCGCACGGCAGCGCCACCAACTCGCCGGGCGTCCTCTCCGGCAACAACATCCAGGCCCCGGTCTCGGTGCCGATCAACGCCTGCGGCAACTCGGCCAATGTGGTCGGCATCGGCAACCCCGCCTTCGGGAACGACTGCGGCAACGTCGCCACCCCGCCGCCGCCCGCCCAGGACGAGGACTGCCACCCCGGCACGCACAACCCGCCGCCGCCCGCGAGCACCCAGCCGCCCGGCACCACCCCGCCGGTGACCGAGGGCACCGGCTCCGGCCACGGCGCGGGCCGTGGTGGCCTGCCCGGTGCGGACGAGATCGGCACCCCGGCGACCGGGGCCCGCCCCGTCTCGTACACCGAGACCCCGCCGCCGGCCCCGGCCCAGGCGGCACCCGCCGCGGCGAGCCGCGCGCAGCTGGCGCAGACCGGCTCGGAGGGCCTGCAGCTGATCACCGTGGCCGGTGCGGCCCTGCTGCTCGGCGGCGGCGTGCTCTACCGCCGCTCCCGGGTCGGCGTCTGAGCAGTCGAAGCACCCGGAGCGGCCTGAGCACGCGACCGTGAGGAGGGGGTGGGCCCGCCGGGCCCGCCCCCTCAGCTCACCAGCTGCGGACCTGCCGGATGATCCGGCGGCGCAGGCGGACCGTCCGACGGCCGTCCGGGAAGAGTTTCAGCCTGTCCAACTCCCAGTGCCCGTACTCGGCGTGCTCGGTGAGCAGCTGCCGGGCCGCGTTGCGGCTGGTGCCGCGCGGGATGCTCAGCGACTGGTACTCGTACTCCGGCTGCCGAACCAGCTTCGGTGGGGTCAAGACTTTCCTCCTGCGGGACGCTTGCAGGCAAGGGTACGACCTGCCTGCGACAACCAGGGCTTGCCGGGACCGTCGGGCCCGCTTGCCGCGTCTGCCGAGCCTGAGGTGGGCGCGGCTGACAGTCAATCAGTTTTCGTACCACTGACGAGATACCCCGGCTCGGTGGCCGCGACGCGCCCGGTCGGGGGCGCGGATGCACCGGTCCGGGCCCGGTACAGATCCGTCCGGACCGGACATCCAGGCGGAAGTTGCGGTGAATTCCCGGAAGTAGACGACAACCCCTGTGCATGTTGTGCCCGGGGGGAGATAGCGTCAGCACCATGTCTGATGCCGCGCAGCACTCCATCATCGACGTACGGGCCGCCGCCGAGGCGGTCAAGTCCGCCATCGACCGCCACCTGGCAGCGGTCTCCGGCCCGACCACCGCGGATGATCCCGCCGTGGCCGGCGCCTACGAGGAGCTCGCTGCGGCGGCCATCGCCTACGACCAGATCCTGTACGAGGTCTACGACGAGGTCACCCCGTTCGAGGTGCCCGGCGACGAGGGCGCGGGTGGGTACGCGGGTCCGGACCAGCCGGAGGCGATCAGCGTGCTGATCCGCCGCGACTATCTGGTGACCGACCCGAAGCGGCTGCGCGAGCAGGCCGAGCGGGTGGACGACACGCTGACCCCGGGCGGCGACCCGGCGGGCGGCGCGGTGAACGCCGCGATCGGCGTGCTGTTCGGGGAGTACGAGCCGGACGAGATCGCGGCCCGCTGCGAGGAGTTCGGCCTGGAGGAGGGCGACTCGACGCTCTGGGTGGCGGCCACCGAGCCGGCCGACCCGGGCGAGTGGCTGGCGGAGCCGTTCGACGGGGCCGACCCGCAGCTGTTGATCTGCCGGTTCGACGTCAGCGAGGTCTACGACGACGACCTGGACGGGCTCGACGAGGAGTAGCCGACCGGCGCGACGCGAGCGGGGGCGGGGCCACAGTGGCTCCGCCCCCGCTCGCTTGCGCGCGGCCGGCTCAGTACGTCGGCTCAGTACGCCTGCTCGGCCTGCTCCGCGAGGATGGCCCGGAGCCGGGTGGTGCGCGGCTGCGCGGTGCGCTCGGCGACCGCCTGCGGCAGGGCCTGGCCCGCCGCGTGCACCACGGACAGGTGGCGCTCGGCCCGGCCGAAGGCGGTGTAGACCCACTGCCTGGTCAGCCCGGCCGCCGCGTCCTCCGGCAGCACGGCGACCACACCGGGCCAGCGTCGGCCGACCGCCTGGTGGCCGGTCAGCGCCCAGCCGTGCCGCAGGCCGGCGGCCTGGGCGGGGGACAGGGTGAGCCGGGAGCCGTCGGTCAGCTCCAGGTGCAGCCCGGCGGCGTCGCCGTCCAGCACCCGGCCGAGCCGGGTCACCCCGGGGGCGGGGGAGTGCACCACCCGGTCGCCCGGGTCGAAGCCGCCGAACCGGCCGGGGCCGGGGTTCAGCCTGGCCTTGGCCGCCGCGTTCAGCGCCCGGGTGCCCGCGCCGCCGCCGTGACCGGGGGTCAGCAGCACCACCTGCTCGGACGGGATGCCGAGCGCGCGCGGGATGGAGTCGGTGAGCAGCTGCACCGCGCGGTGCACCGCCTCGGCGCCGTCCTTGGCGGTGAGGATCACCACCTCCTTGTCCGGCGACTCGACCGGCTGCAGCTCGCCGACGCCGATGCCGGAGACCAGCTCGCCGATCGGGCCGAAGTCGGGCGTCCGGGAGGCGACGGCGGGGCAGACCTTGGCGGCCAGCAGGTCGGCGAAGAACCGGCCGGCGCCGGCCGACCAGAGTTGCCCCGGGTCGCCGCTGAGCACCAGGCGGGTGCCGTCGGCCAGCGACTCCAGCAGGGTGGCGGCGAGCTCGACGTCGAGCAGCGGGGCGTCCAGCACGATCAGCAGGTCGAGTGCCAGCGTGCCGTCGGGGGCCCGGCCCGGGCCCGCCGGAGCGGTGGCACCGGCCAGCAGGTCGGCCAGGACGGCGACTTCGGACGCGTCGGCGGCGGCCCGGAGGCCGTCCCGGCCCTCGGCCGTCCAGGTCGCGGCCCAGGCGCGGAGCCCGAGGGCGCGGGCGGCGGTGAGCAGCGCGGCGGGCTCCGCCCGGGCGGCCTCGCCGCCGGTGTGCAGCACCACGGCGCTCTCGGCCACCGCCCGGATCAGCGCGGTGGCGGAGGAGGACGGCGTGGCGGCGGCGGCCGCCTCCCAGGCGGCCGGTCCTGGCTGGACCGGCGGGTGGTCGACCGGGTCGGTGCCGCCCTCGCTCCCGTCCTCGGCGGCGTCATCCTGCTCGGAGCTCTCCTCGGCGTCGTCCTGCTCGGAGGTCTCCTCGTCCGTGCCGGGCACGAAGGTGGACATCACCCGGACCAGGCCGTCCGCGAGGCTCTCCTCCGCCAGCGCCAGGCGTTCGAGCGCGAGCAGCGTCCGCATCGGGGGCTCGTCCTCGTCGTCCTCCGCGGGGCGGTGGCCGGGGAGCTCCTCCTGAAAGGCCATCACCCGGCCGTCCACCACGACCTCCTGGAGCGCGGCGGCCGCGTCCGGCAGCCCGAGCTTCTCCAGCCCGGTCGCGACCTCGCCGATCTCCTGGGCGGAGTGCCCGCGCAGCGCGGCCTGCTCCAGCAGCCACGGCACCAGTGCCTGCGCCCGTCGCGGGTCGCCGGGGCCGGCCTCGGCGCCGAGCAGGCCGCGGGCGAAGCCGTCCGCCTGGTCGGGCCGGACGCCGGGCAGGGCGAGCACGGCCCACGGGTCCTCGCGGAGCGCGGCGGCCGCACCGTCACCGAGCAGGGCCACCGCGGCGGTGGCGAACTCGGCGGGCGCACCACCGGCGGTGAGCACCCCGGCGGTGTCGCGCAGCGCCTGCTCGCGCTGCGCGTCCAGGGCCTCCGCGCTGGGCGCGGCGGTGCCGACGGTGCGGATCGCCTCGGCCAACGCGGCCACCGCGTCCGGCGGTTGGACCGGCTGATCGGCCGGGGCGGTCGCGTCCTGAGCCGGAGTCACGACCTCCGGAGCGCCCTCGGCCACGTTCTGTACTTCCTCCACGTCGCCCATCACTTCGCTCCTACAGCTCCGTCCAGCCTTGGTCCGGGTAGCGGTGCACCGGGGCCGAGACGTCGTCCAGCGCACCGCGGATCTCATCCGGAAGCGTAAGCGCCTCCACCGACAGCGCCGACCGCAGCTGACCCGCCGTCCGGGCCCCGATCAGCGCGCTCGCCACCCCGGGCCGGTCCCGGACCCAGGACAGCGCGACCGCGAGCGGGCTGCTGGCCAGCCCGTCGGCGGCGGTGGCGAGCGCGTCCACGATCCGCCGGGACCGGTCGCCGAGGTAGGGCTGCACGAAGCCGGAGAGGTACGGCGAGGCGCCGCGCGACTCGGGCGGTACGGCGTGCCGGTACTTGCCGGTGAGCACACCCCGGCCGAGCGGCGAGGAGGCGATCAGGCCGACCCCGGCGTCCAGCGCGGCCGGCACCACCTCGCGCTCGATGCCGCGCTGGAGCAGCGAGTACTCCATCTGGGTGCCGGCCAGCGGCACCCGGCCGGGGTGCGCGCGCTGCCAGGCGGCGGCCTTGGCGAGCTGCCAGCCCGAGTAGTTGGAGACGCCGACGTACCGCGCCTTGCCACTGGCCACCGCCAGGTCGAGCGCGTACAGGGTCTCCTCGTCCGGGGTGGCCGGGTCGAAGGCGTGCACCTGCCAGAGGTCCACGTAGTCGGTGCCGAGCCGGCGCAGCGAACCGTCCAGGGCCGAGAGCAGACTGCCGCGCGAGGTGTCGAACCGGCGGTCGGAGTCCGGGACGCTGCCCGCCTTGGTGGCGATGACCAGTTCGGAGCGCGGGATCAGACTGTCCGTCAGGCGGGAGATCAGGTACTCCGCGCCGCCGTCGGCGTAGACGTCGGCGGTGTCCAGCAGGGTGCCGCCCGCGTCGACGAAGGTCTTGAGCTGTTCGGCGGCGTCGTGCTCGTCGGTGTCCCGCCCCCAGGTCATGGTGCCGAGGCCGAGTCTGGAGACCCGGAGCCCGGTCCGTCCCAGGTGACGCTTCTCCATCGGGCAGAACCTCCGTCGGCCGGCAGACACGCAGGTGAGGGAGGTCCCTCCCCCTGTCGGCAGAGCGTAGCGGCCCGGGCCCGGAGCGCCACGCCGACCCGCAGAGCGGTCCGCAGGGGTGCCCCGGTGGTGTGACGCGGCCCACACCTACCGGCCGGTAGCATGGCCGCGCGGCCACCGATACGCTCCCGAACGAGCGGTGACCACGCGTGCGACGACCTCCGTGCGGGGATCACCCCCACGGTGACCACGATCCGGAAGGCTTCCACATGCGACTCGGCATCAACCTCGGCTACTGGGGACTCGGCATGGACGCCGACAACGTCGCCGTCGCGCAGGAGGCGGACCGGCTCGGCTACTCGGTCTGCTGGGCCGCCGAGGCGTACGGCTCCGACGCCGCCACCGTGCTCGCGTACGTCGCCGCCAAGACCGAGCGGATCGACGTCGGTTCGGCCATCTTCCAGATCCCGGCCCGCACCCCGGCGATGACCGCGATGACCGCCGCCACCCTGGACACCCTCTCCGGCGGCCGGTTCCGGCTCGGCCTGGGCGTCTCCGGGCCGCAGGTCTCCGAGGGCTGGTACGGCGTCAAGTTCGACAAGCCGCTGGCCCGCACCCGCGAGTACGTGGAGATCATCCGCAAGGCGATGTCCCGCGAGCGGCTGGTGCACGAGGGCGAGCACTGGACCCTGCCGCTGCCCGGCGGCCCGGGCAAGCCGATCAAGCTGACGGTGCATCCGGTCCGCGAGCACATCCCGCTCTACATCGCCGCGATCGGCCCGAAGAACCTGGAGCAGACCGGCGAGATCGCCGACGGCTGGCTCGGCATCTTCTTCGCGCCCGAGCACGCCGCGCTCTCCATCGACCCGCTCCGGGCCGGCCGGGCCAAGGCCGGGCAGACCCTGGACGGCTTCGACCTCTGCCCGACCGTCACCATCTCGGTCGGCGACGACGTCAAGGCCGCCGCCGACACCCAGCGGTCGTACGCCGCGCTCTACATCGGCGGGATGGGCAGCAAGGAGAAGAACTTCTACAACCAGCTGGCCCGCCGGATGGGATACGAGCAGGCCGCCGACGAGATCCAGGAGAAGTACCTGGCCAGGGACTACGCGGGCGCCGCCGCCGCCGTCCCGCACGACCTGATCGACTCCACCGCACTGCTCGGCACCACCGAGCGGATCGCCGACCGGATGCAGGCGTACGCCGACGCGGGCGTCACCACCCTGACCCTCGCCCCGGCCGGGTTCACCCTGGACGAGCGGATCACCGCACTGCGCACCGGCGTCGCAGCCCTGGAGCGGGCGGGACTCGCCTGACCGACGGCAGGCGCGGCGGCCGGCCGGTTCAGAGCCAGCCGCTGCGCTTGAAGACCCGGTGCAGGACCAGGCAGAGCGTCGCCATCAGGCCGACCGCCGCCGGGTAGCCCCAGGGCTGGCGGAGCTCCCACATGTGCTCGAAGTTCATCCCGTACACGCCCGCGATCATCGTCGGCACGGCGGCCAGCGCCGCCCAGGCCGAGATCTTCCGCATGTCGTTGTTCTGCTGCACGCTCACCTGGGCGAGGTTGGCGTTCAGGATGTCCGAGAGCAGCCGGTCCAGCGCGTCCACCTGCTCGTTCACCCGGGCCAGGTGGTCGGCCACGTCCCGCAGGTAGGGGACGAGCTTCTCCGGCAGGGTCGGGACGGTGCCGGAGGCCAGCCGGAACAGCGGCTCCTGGAGCGGCCCGGTGCACTTGCGGACCGCCGTCACCTGCCGCTTGAAGGCGTAGATCCGCTCGGCCAGCCCGCGGGCCGGGCCGCCGGGGGCGAACACCTCCGCCTCCAGGTCGTCCAGGTCGGTCTGCAGCGCGGCGGCCACCTCCAGGTACTGGTCCACCACCAGGTCGGCGACCGCGTAGAGCACCGCGGCGGGGCCCTGGGCGAGCAGCTCCGGCTGCTCCTCCATCGCGGCCCGCACCCCGGCCAGCGGGCTCTCGCTGCCGTGCCGGATCGTCATCGCGTAGCTGTCGCCGAGGAAGAGCATCAGCTCGCCGGTGCTGACCGAGTGCCCGTCGGAGCGGTAGGCGAGGGTCTTGAGCACGACGAACAGCGAGTCGGGGTAGCGATCGACCTTGGGGCGCTGATGCGCCGTCACGGCGTCCTCGATCGCCAGCGGGTGCAGCCCGAACTCCTCGCTGACCAGGTCGAGCTCGTCGGCGGTCGGTTCGAGCACGCCGACCCAGACGAAGGCGTCGCCCTCCCGCCGGGCCACCGCGAGCGCGTCCGAGTAGTCCTCGGGGCCCTCGCTGCGATGGCCGCCACGGTAGATGGCGCTGTCGACGATCATGGGATCCATTCTGCTGCCCGGTGACCTGAAAGGGCACCATACCCAGCGGCCGCGCCGGGCGGAGGTCGTACGCTGACCTCATGCCGACCTTGCTGCTCGTCCGCCACGGCCGTTCCACCGCCAACACGGCGGGGGTGCTCGCCGGTTGGACACCGGACGTCCACCTCGACGACACCGGCCGGGCCCAGGCGGCCGGGCTGGCCGAACGGCTGGCGGGCATTCCGCTGGTGCAGGCGGTGAGCAGCCCGCTGGAGCGCTGCGCCGAGACGCTGGCGCCGCTGCTGGCGGCCCGCCCCGAGCTCGGCCCGGCCGCGCGCGACGAGCGGCTCGGCGAGTGCCACTACGGGGAGTGGACCGGCAGGCCGCTGGCCGAGCTGGCCACGGAGCCGCTCTGGCGGACCGTGCAGGACCACGCGGCGGCCGCCGCCTTCCCCGGCGGCGAGTCGCTGCGGGAGCTGAGCCACCGGACGGTCACCGCCGTCCGGGAGTGGAACGAGAAGATCGCGGTCGAGCACGGTCCCGACGCGGTCTGGGTGGCCTGCTCGCACGGCGACGTGATCAAGGCGGTGGTGGCCGACGCGCTCGGCCTGCACCTGGACCACTTCCAGCGGATCTCGGTCGAGCCCTGCTCGGTCACCGCGATCCGCTACACCCTGCACCGGCCGTTCGTGCTGCGGGTCGGCGACACCGGCAGCCTGGCCTCGCTGGCGCCCCGCCCGTCCCCGGCGGCGGCCGAGGGCGACGCGGTGGTCGGCGGCGACACCGGCACCCGGTGATCCGGGACGGCCGGTCCGGGGCGGGGTTCCCGCAGCCGGTCCCGGCCGTCCGAGCAGCAGGACCGACGCCCCAACTGGGCCGCACAGGCCGTAGGGTGGCCGGTGAGACGACGATCGACCAGAACCCGGAGCGAGAGAGTGCCCCGTCAGGTCCACTTCTATGACCAGCCCGAGCGGTTCGTCGCCGGCACCGTCGGCCAGCCCGGTGCCCGGGCGTTCTACCTGCAGGCCAGCGCACGCGGCCGGATCACCTCGGTGCTGCTGGAGAAGGCCCAGGTGGCGGCCCTCGCCGAGCGGGTCGAACAGGTGCTGGACGAGGCGCTGCGGCGCAGCGACGGCGAGGCGGACATCCCCGCCGCCGCCCCGGCCGAGCTGATCGACACCGCGCCGCTGGACCTCCCGCTGGAGGAGGAGTTCCGGGTCGGCACGATGGCGCTGGCCTGGGACGGCACCGACGAGCGGCTGGTGGTCGAGGCACAGGCGGTGACCGAGGCCGAGGAGGAGGGCGAGGATTCCACCGCCGCCTTCGAGGACGAGGAGAACGGGCCCGACCTGCTCCGGGTCAGGCTCAGCGGTGCGATGGCCCGGGTCTTCGCCAAGCGGGCCCTCGACCTGGTCGCGGCCGGCCGCAAGCCCTGCCCGTTCTGCAACCTGCCGCTCGACCCCGAGGGCCACCTCTGCCCCCGCGCGAACGGGTACCGACGCTGAACGCGGAGACCGTCCCGGTCGCGGACCCGGTGGCGAGCGCCGCGCTGGCCGCCGATCCGGCGACCGCGCTGGCCCTGCTGCGCACCGGCGAGCTCGCCGTGCACGGCCGGATCACCACGGCCTCCAACGGGGTGCTCTACTGCACCGTCACGCTGGACGGCCGGACGGCGCCGTGCGTCTACAAGCCGGTGGCCGGGGAGCGCCCGCTCTGGGACTACCCCGACGGCACGCTGGCCGGGCGCGAGGTCGCGGCGTACCTGGTCTCGGCCGCCACCGGCTGGGCGCTGATCCCGCCCACCGTGCTGCGGGACGGCCCGCACGGCCCCGGCATGGTGCAGCTCTGGGTGGAGCCGGACGAGGCCGCCGAGGACCTGATCGACCTGCAGGACCCGGCCGGCCCCGAGCCGGGCTGGCTGCCGATCGTCCTGGCCGACGTCGGTGGCGGCCGTACCGCGCTGCTGGTGCACCGGGACGACCCGCGGCTGCGCCGACTGGCGGTACTCGACGCGGTGCTGAACAACTCGGACCGCAAGGGCGGCCACTGGATCGCCGCCGCGGACGGCCGGCTGTACGGCATCGACCACGGCGTGACCTTCGCGGAGCCCGCCAAACTCCGTACGCTGCTCTGGGGTTGGGCCGGTGAACCGCTGCCGCCGGAGACTCCGGAGGTGCTTGCCGCGCTGGCCGAGAACCTCGGGGGCGCGCTGGGGGAGAGCCTGCGCCCCCATCTCACCTCCACCGAGCTGGCGGCCGTCCGGGCCCGGGTCGCCGAGCTCCGGGACACCGGCAGGCACCCGCTGCCCGCCCCTGACTGGCCGTCGATTCCCTGGCCGCCCGTCTGAGTGCCGCCACTCGGCCGAGGCGATCAGGAGTGGTCGGAAACTCATTCCAGCCGATCTCGGCTACTGGTTAGCCTTTCAAATGATCGCAAGGTTAGAGTCGGAGCCATGCATTCCTGGCCCGCCTCCGAGGTACCCGCCCTGCCTGGTCAGGGGCTTCCCCTCCGAATCCACGACACCGCCACGGGCAGCGTCCGGGAGGTCGTCCCGCAGGGCCCGACCGCCCGCCTGTACGTCTGCGGGATCACCCCCTACGACGCCACCCACCTGGGTCACGCCGCCACCTACAACACCTTCGACCTGGTGCAGCGGGTCTGGAAGGACGCCGGTCACGACGTCCTGTACGTCCAGAACGTGACCGACGTGGACGACCCGCTGCTCGAGCGCGCGGTCGCCACCGGCCAGGACTGGACGGTGCTGGCCGAGCGCGAGACCGCGCTGTTCCGGGAGGACATGACCGCGCTGCGGATGCTCCCCCCGGCGCACTACATCGGTGCCGTCGAGTCGATCCCGTGGATCGTCCCGCTGGTGAAGAAGCTGCTGGCCACCGGTGCCGCCTACGAGCTGGACGGCGACATCTACTTCTCGGTCGAGTCCGACCCGCACTTCGGCGAGGTCTCCGGGCTGACCCGGGAGGAGATGCTGCCGGTCTTCGGCGAGCGCGGCGGCGACCCGGACCGGCCCGGCAAGAAGCACCCGCTGGACGCCCTGCTCTGGCTGGCCGCCCGGCCGAACGAGCCCGCCTGGGACACCGAACTCGGCCACGGCCGGCCCGGCTGGCACATCGAGTGCGTGGCGATCGCGCTGGAGTACCTGGGGATGTCGTTCGACATCCAGGGCGGCGGCAGCGACCTGTCCTTCCCGCACCACGAGATGGGCGCCGCGCACGCCCAGGTGGCCGTCGGCGGCCACCCCTACGCCCGGGCCTACGTGCACGCCGGGATGGTCGCGCTGGACGGGCAGAAGATGTCCAAGTCGCGCGGCAACCTGGTCTTCGTCTCGGCGCTGCGCCGGGACGGCGTGGACCCGGCCGCGATCCGGCTCGCCCTGCTCGCGCACCACTACCGCAGCGACTGGGAGTGGACCAAGGACGACCTGGCGCTCGCGCTGGAGCGGCTGGACCGCTGGCGCGCGGCCGTCTCGCGGCCCGACGGCCCGTCGGCGGACACCCTGCTGACCGAGGTCCGGGCGGCGCTGGCGAACGACCTGGACGCCCCCGCCGCGCTCGCCGCGGTGGACCGTTGGGCCGAGCGGCAGGCCACCGAGGGCGGCACCGAGCTCGGTGCGCCCGGCCTGGTCTCGCGCACGGTCGACGCCCTGCTGGGTGTCGCACTGTAGACAGGCACCGAACGGGTGAGGGGGCATCAGCGACCGCTGATGCCCCCTCACCCGTTCCGGGTCACCGTCGTGCCCGGTGGCTAGCTCTCCGGCTCGTCCGGCGGGTTGTCCGTCCGCGGCTCCGGGTCGGCGGGGCGCTCGGCGGTGGCGTGGCCGGAGACCGGCTTCTCACCGGTCGGCCCCAGGTTGTCCCGGCGGCGCAGGTAGCGCTCGAACTCGCGGGCGATCGCGTCGCCGGAGGCCTCCGGCAGCTCGGCGGTGTCCTGGGCCTCCTCCAGCTGCTGGACGTACTCGGCGACCTCGCTGTCCTCGGCGGCCAGCTGGTCGACCCCGATCTGCCAGGCCCGGGCGTCCTCGGTCAGCTCGCCCGGCGGGATGCGCAGGTCGAGCAGGTCCTCCAGTTTGTTGATCAGCGCCAGCGAGGCCTTCGGGTTCGGTGGCTGGGCCACGTAGTGCGGCACGGCCGCCCAGAGCGTGACGGCCGGCACCCCGGCGTGCGCGCACGCCTCCTGGAGCACCCCGACGATCCCGGTGGGGCCCTCGTACCGGCTCTCCTCCAGGTCGAGCGTCCTGGCCAGGTCGGCGTCCGAGGTGACCCCGCTGACCGGCACCGGCCTGCTGTGCGGGGCGTCACCCAGCAGGGCGCCCAGGATGACCACCAACTCGACGCCCAACTCGTGCGCGAAACCGAGTAGTTCGTTGCAGTACGAGCGCCAGCGCATGCTCGGCTCGATGCCCCGGACCAGCACCAGGTCGCGCGGCTTCGGCTCGGTCACCCGGACCACCGACAGTCGGGTGGTCGGCCAGGTGATCCGGCGCACCCCTCCGTCCAGCCAGACCGTGGGCCGGTTGACCTGGAAGTCGTAGTAGTCCTCGGCGTCGAGGGCGGCGAACACCTTGCCGCCCCAGGTCTCGTCCAGATGTCCCACGGCCGCCGAGGCGGCGTCTCCCGCGTCGTTCCAGCCCTCGAACGCGCAGACCATCACCGGGTCGATCAACTCGGGAACATCTTCCAGCTCGATCACCCAGCGTCTCCCTCCGGACCTGACTCCGCATGGAACGGTCCGTTCCATGGTCCCTACCTGCCCAGCCTACGAGCTTTGATGCCTCGGCCGGGGAGGGTCGGGAAGCGTCGAGCCTATCCCGGCGGGGTGACCGAAACACAGTCGATTGTCGCAGCCTACTGGACAGGTGTCCATCAATGATGGACAGTTGTCCAGGAAGAGTCGAGGGCCCGTGCGGGCCGGTGCGAAGGAGCGAGACCCATGCAGATCGTCGCGAACGTCCTGGTCGGCCTGGTGGCCGCGTTGCACGCCTGGATCCTGGTGCTGGAGATGTTCCTCTGGGAGGGTGCGCCGGGGCGCAAGCTCTCCGGCTTCGACGCCGCGACGGCCAGGCTGACCGCGCCGCTGGCGGCCAACCAGGGCCTCTACAACGGGTTCCTGGCGGCCGGCCTGGTCTGGGGCCTGATCGCGGGTGACCCGACCGGCCACCGGGTGCAGGTGTTCTTCCTGAGCTGCGTGGTGGTCGCCGGGCTGTACGGGGCCGCCACCGCCAACCGGCGGATCCTGTTCGCCCAGGCACTGCCCGGGGCGCTCGCGCTGGCCGCGGTGCTGGTGGCCGGGTGACCGGCGGGGCCGACGCGGGTGGGGCCGGTGGCGTGGGCGGGACCGGCGCGGGCGGGACGGGTGTGGGTGGGACCGGCGCCGACCCGCGCGCCGAGCGCACCAGGGCGCGGCTGCGCGCCGCCCTGCTGGCCGAGTGCGCCGAGCGGCCGCTGGCCGAGCTCGGGGTCGCGGCGCTGACCCGGCGGGCCGAGGTCGGCCGGGCCACCTTCTACGTGCACTACCCCGACCTGCAGGCGCTCGCGGTGGACGCCTGCGCGGAGGTGGTCCGGGACGGGGTGGCGGCGCTGCACGCCTGGCGCGGGGTGCCCGACCCGGCCGTGCCGCCGCCCGCGCTGGCCGGGTTCCTCGCCGTGCTCGGCCGGCACGCGGCGCTCTACCGGGCGCTGCTGACCTCCGAGGGCGGGGGGCCGCTGGGCGAGCTGATGCACCGTGAACTGCGCGAGTACAGCCGACGGGAGCGCGAACTGGCCGGTGCGCCGCACGCCGCCCTGGTCGCCACGGCGGTGGCCGCCACCTTCACCGGGCTGCTCGCGGACTGGCTGCACGGCGGGATCACCGGGACGCCGGAGGAGCTGGCCGCCCGGAGCTGGCGGCTGCTGATCGCGCTGCACCGGACCCCGCTCGACCCGGCCTGACCAGGACCGGGAGACCCTGACAGATGTCAGGTACCGAGCGGTTCCGCCCGGTGGTTCGCTGAGTCTCGGCGCGGGAGAGCCCGCGCCGGGACCAGTTGGACCAGTTAGGAGAGCCCTCATGTTCGGTGTACGCAGGCTGGCCATGGCCGGTGCCGCGATCGCGCTCGGTGTCGCCTCCCTCGGGGCCACCGCCGCCAGCGCGGATGCGGCGAGCGGTTGCTACGGGATCGGCGGCGGCAAGTACAACTGCCACGTCTGGAAGACCGCCCCGACCTTCTGGGAGCACAACGTCCGGGCCGGCACGCTGAATGCCGGCACCAACTACTTCTACTGCCAGGCGGTCGGCACCACCATGTCCGACGGTCCGTACTACAACAAGTGGTACGCCAAGACCGACGACGACAGCGGTAACAAGGGCGTCTGGGTCAACGTCATCTACCTCTCCGGCGGCGGCAACGACGAGCCCGTGCCGGGGCTGCCCACCTGCTGACGCCCCGTCATCCGCCGTACTGCGCCAGGTAGCGCAGCACCAGGTCGACATGGGGTCGGACGCGCTCGGGGACACCCCCGGCGTCGGCCACCGTCTTGTCGCTGGTCCGGTAGCCGGCGGCGACCAGTGCCCGCAGGTCGCCGCCGGTGCCCCGGCGCTTGAGCTGCTGGTCCAGCCAGCAGACGTAGTTGCCCATGGTGACGATGGCGTCCGGGGCCGACATGTAGTCCTTCCGGCCGTCCCCGTCGCCGTCCTGCGCCCAGGCCTTGAAGACCGAGGGCGTCCACATCGCGATGCCGTACTCCTCGGTCGCCGGGCGGGCGGCGGTGGGGTCGAAGCCGCTCTCCGCCTTGAGCATGGCGGCGATCAGGGCCGGGCTGATCTCCGGTTCGGGGCAGGCCCGGGCGGCCCGGAGGATCGGCTCGCGCAGGGCGGCGGGCACGTCGGCGTCGGCCGGCAGGGCACCGGCCACCGGGGGAGGTGGTGGCAGCGGCGTCCGCCCGGGCAGGCCGGCCCAGCCCGCCGGGGCCGCGGCCAGCAGTGCCAGCAGGATCAGCCGGGCGATCCGGCGCCTTCGTCGAGGGGGTGGCGTGTGCAGAGCTCGCAGTCTGGCCGTCAGTCGGCCCGCGTCAGGCCGTACCGCCTGGTCCACCGCCAGGCAGTCGGCGATCAACGCCCGCCACCCGGGCGGCAGCCGTTCGTCCAGCCGCAAGGGCGTAACGCCGCGCGCGTACGCCTGCGCGGCCAGCCCCCGAGCCCGTGCGGTCGCGCCGAGGAAGGGGTGCAGGCCACCGCTGAGCACCTGGTGGGCCAGCACCCCGAAGGCCCAGACGTCGGCCCCCGGCCGGAGTTGCACGCCCCGGGGCCCCGAGCGCTGCGACCACCACTCCGGTGGCACGTGGTCCAGCGAGCCGAGCGGCGGGATGTAGGCGTGGGTGCCCTCCAGTTCGGTGGTCAGCCCGAAGTCCGCCAACCGGACGCTGCCGTCGGCCATCAGCAGCACGTTGCCCGGCTTCAGGTCGCCGTGCACCCAGCCCTTGGCGTGCATGTGGGCCAGCCCGGTGCACAGTTCGGTCAGCAGCGGCCCGGCCCGGGGGAGCGGGCGGCCGGGCTCGGCGTCCTGGAGCAGCTGGTGCAGGCTCTGCTCTGCGCGTTCCATCACCAGCGCGACGGCGCCGTCCAGCGCCTGCCGCTCCGGATCCCGGACGGTGACCACCGCCAGGGTCCGGATCAGCTGCGGGTGGTCGGCCCGGCGGCTGAAACGGATCTCACGCCGGGTCAGTTCCGCCAGGGTCCGGCGCTGCCCGGGGGCGAGCCGTCCGGGCAGCAGGAACTTCACCGCCACCGGGCTCCCGTCGGCCTCGCTGCGCGCCGCGTACACCCGGCCCCAGGCGCCCGCTCCGATCGGGCCGGTGATCCGGTAACCGGCCACCAGATAGCCGGTCGGCACGTCGGTCGGCTCCATCGGCACCGGGGCTCAGCACCCGCGCGGAGCCGGGGCGGGCGACGGCCTCGGCGCGACGACCGGCGCGGGCAGCAGTGCGGGCAGCAGCGCGAGGTGCTCCTCGCGGACCAGGTCGAAGCGCAGGGCCAGCGAGACCAGCTCCTCCCGCTTGCGGCCGGTCCGCCCGCCGTCCTCGCACTCCCGCAGCCGGAGCTTGGTGTCGGCCAGGTAGTCGATGTGGTAGTTGACGGCGGATCGGGTCAGCGTCCGGCAGCCCGGGAGCCGGCGCAACCGCTCCAGCACGTCGTTCACCCCCGGCACGGCGGCGGCCGAGGGGTCGCGCAGCCGGGGTTCGCAGAGCGCCAGCAGGACCAGGAAGTACTTGGCCGTCGGATCCAGCGCGAACGGGCTCACCGTGAGGTCACCGCCCTTGTGGTCCGGCAGCCCGTCCAGGTAGGCGTGCTGCGGCGCGAAGACCTTGAAGTCGCTCGGCCCGTCGACCGACGGCAGCACCACCCGGGCGAACTCGAACGGCACCGGTGCGCCCAGCCGCCCGGGGGCCACCTTGACGTGCTCGCCGGCCCCCTCCAGGTTCTCCACCACGTAGGTCGCGCTGGAGCTGAAGTTGGACAGCCGCCAGTAGTCCTCGGCCGCCGTCACCTCGCCCGCCCGGCGGGAGACCCCCTGGTCGGCCAGCTCGATGGCGACCGGACAGTCCGGCGCGCCCCGGCCGAAGTCCGCCTGCTCACCGGGCCCCATCCGGAGCAGCCGGGGCCGCTCACCGGGTGCCTCGCCCCGGCGCGGCGGCAGTTGGACGATGACGGTGTCCATCGGGGCTCCTCCGGCCGGCGGCGGTCGTGCGCGAACCATGCTAGACGCTCCGTCGTCGGCCGGTCACCATCCGTACGAGTGGCCGCCGTTCGGCCGAGCCGGGCCGGATCACCGCCGGTCGAAGTCACCCCGCCGCCACCGCCGCCACCACCGATGGCCCGGCCGGCCCCGGCGTCAGCTCCAACCGGCCCGGTAGGCCGCCCAGTCCGCCGGGGTCGCGGTGAAGTCGACGTACAGCGCCAGGCCGAAGTTCGGCCGCCCCGGCGCCGTCCGGTCGAGCCCGAGCCGGGCACCCCGGACGGCGGCGGCCACCGTCTCGGCCGAGCCCCGGTGCCCGAAGGTGTCGTCCTGGTAGGCGGGCAGCCCCATCAGCAGGTCCACCTGAGGCGGTGTCACCTCCAGCGCCAGCGTGGTCTGCTGCGCCACGTACCCGCCGTACAGCGACCGCACGGGCATCCCCGTGTCGTACGACATCACCGCCACCTGCTCGACCCGCCGGGCCACCTCGGCGAAGTACGCCTGCGACCACCACTTGCCGTGGTCGAAGACCGTGGCGGAGAGCGCGTGCAGGCCCGGCAGCGGGTCGATCTGCGG
Organism: Kitasatospora sp. NBC_00070; assembly: GCF_045041205.1. Lineage (NCBI taxonomy): Bacteria > Bacillati > Actinomycetota > Actinomycetes > Kitasatosporales > Streptomycetaceae > Kitasatospora > Kitasatospora sp. NBC_00070. Next base: position 6,433,417 of record NZ_CP108247.1, read on the forward strand.
GGTCGCCACCGAGAGCGGCACGCCCCGCGCGGCGGTCAGCGCGTGCGCCTGGTCGAGCAGGGCCAGGAAGCCGGCCGAGCCGGAGCGGATCGGCTCCAGGTCGTAGTGCACCCCGTCGAAGCCGAGATCCAGCACCTGTCCGCTCGCCGCGGTGATCCGGTCGCGGACGGTGCGGTCCGCCAGCTCCAGGCCGTCCTTCTCCGGCCGCACCACGTCGCCGAGCCAGGCCTGCACCCGCAGCCCGGGCAGTTCCCGGTGCACCTCGGCGAGGAACTGACGGGCCCTCGGGTAGCGGTCCGTGGGCAGCGAGCCGTCGTGCTCCAGCGGCCCGGTGTGCACGTACAGGTCGCGCACGCCCGTCCCGGCCAGCAGCCGCGTCAACGCGGCGACGTCCGCCTCCCCCTTCCGTCCGTCCACCCAGGCGTGCCCCAGCCAGAGCGCGTCCCGGCCCCTGGTCCTGGCCTGGTCGGAGGGGTCGCCGGAGTACTGCCGGCCCAGCGCGAGGGCGGCCCCGGCCACCGGGAGCAGCGCCAGCAGCAGGGCGAACAGGCCGCTCACCCCGGCCCGCCGCCACCGCGACCAGCCCCGCCAGATCCGGCCGATCCGCTTGATCATCTGTCCTCCCTGTGGGCGGAAGACGCTCAGGATGCGAAACGGGTTCCCGACCTGGGCGTTCGGCCCGTTACCCTGACCGCGTGCGTCCCGTACACGGACGGGACGCATAGCCGACAGCCGTCGCACCCAGGGAGTAGCCCCATGGCCACAGCCGTCCCCGCATCCGCACTCACCATCGCCGCCGCGCAGGACCGCGCGAACGCGCTGCGCGAAGCCCTCGCCACCCGGGTGGTGGTGGCCGACGGCGCGATGGGCACCATGCTCCAGGCGCAGGACCCGTCGATGGAGGACTTCGAGCAGCTCGAGGGCTGCAACGAGGTGCTGAACCTGACCCGCCCGGACATCGTGCGCGCCGTGCACGACGCCTACTTCGCGGTCGGTGTGGACTGCGTGGAGACCAACACCTTCGGCGCCAACCACGCGGCACTGGCCGAGTACGACATCCCGGAGCGGGTGCACGAGCTCTCCGAGGCCGGTGCCCGGGTGGCCCGCGAGGCCGCCGACACCTTCACCGCGCAGGACGGTCGGATCCGCTGGGTGCTCGGCTCGATCGGCCCCGGCACCAAGCTGCCGACGCTCGGCCACGCCCCGTACGAGCTGCTCCGGGACGGCTTCCAGAAGAACGCCGCCGGTCTGATCGCGGGCGGCGCCGACGCGCTGCTGGTGGAGACCAGCCAGGACCTGCTGCAGACCAAGGCCGCCATCCTCGGCTCCAAGCGCGCGCTGGCCGAGGCCGGTCTCGACCTGCCGGTGCTGGTCCAGGTGACGGTGGAGACCACCGGCACCATGCTGCTCGGCTCGGAGATCGGCGCCGCGCTCACCGCGCTGGAGCCGCTCGGCGTCGACTACATCGGCCTGAACTGCGCGACCGGCCCGGCCGAGATGAGCGAGCACCTGCGCTACCTGGCCAAGAACGCGAAGATCGGCCTGTCCTGCATGCCGAACGCGGGCCTCCCGGTGCTCGCCAAGGACGGCGCGCACTACCCGCTCAGCCCGGTCGAGCTGGCCGACGCGCACGACACCTTCACCCGCGAGTACGGCCTGTCGCTGGTCGGCGGCTGCTGCGGCACCACCCCCGAGCACCTGCGCGCGGTGGTCGAGCGGGTGCAGGGCCGTCCGGTGACCGCCCGCGACCCGCGTCCGGAGCCGGCCGCCGCCTCGCTCTACCAGCCGGTGACGTTCCGTCAGGACACCTCCTACCTGGCGATCGGCGAGCGCACCAACGCCAACGGCTCGAAGAAGTTCCGCGACTCGATGCTGGCCGGCGACTGGCAGGCCTGCGTGGAGATCGCCCGGGAGCAGATCCGGGACGGCTCCCACCTGCTCGACCTGTGCGTGGACTACGTCGGCCGCGACGGCGTCGCGGACATGAAGGAGATCGCGGGCCGGCTGGCCACCGCCTCCACCCTGCCGATCGTGCTGGACTCCACCGAGCCGGAGGTGCTGCGGGCCGGCCTGGAGGCACTCGGCGGCCGCGCGGTGCTCAACTCGGTCAACTACGAGGACGGCGACGGCCCGGACACCCGGTTCGGCCGGATCGCGAGCCTGGCCCGGGAGCACGGCGCCGGCCTGATCGCGCTGACCATCGACGAGGAGGGCCAGGCCCGCACCGCCGACGCCAAGGTCGCCATCGCCGAGCGCCTGATCACCCAGCTCACCACCGAGTACGGGGTGGACGAGGGCTCGATCCTGGTGGACTGCCTGGCCTTCACCCTGGGCACCGGTCAGGAGGAGTCCCGCCGGGACGGCATCGAGACCATCGAGGCGATCCGGGAGCTGAAGCGCCGTCACCCCGACGTGCAGACCACCCTGGGCCTGTCCAACATCTCCTTCGGCCTCAGCCCGGCCGCCCGACAGGTCATCAACTCGGTGTTCCTGAACGAGTGCGTCGAGGCCGGTCTCGACTCGGCGATCGTGCACGCCTCCAAGATCCTCCCGATGGCCCGGATCCCGGACGAGCAGCGCGCGGTCGCGCTCGACCTGGTCTACGACCGCCGCCGCCCGGCCACCGACACCGAGGAGAGCTACGACCCGCTGCAGAAGCTGCTCCAGCTCTTCGAGGGCGTCAGCATGGCCAGCTCCGCCGCCTCCAAGGCCGAGGAGCTGGCGGCGCTGCCGCTGGAGGAGCGACTGCAGCGGCGGATCATCGACGGCGAGCGCAAGGGTCTGGAAGCCGACCTGGACGAGGCGCTGGCGGAGCGTCCGGCGCTGGAGATCGTCAACTCCACCCTGCTGGCGGGGATGAAGGTGGTCGGCGAGCTGTTCGGCTCCGGCCAGATGCAGCTGCCGTTCGTGCTGCAGTCCGCCGAGGTGATGAAGACCGCGGTGGCGCACCTGGAGCCGCACATGGAGAAGTCCGACGACGAGGGCAAGGGCACCATCGTGCTGGCCACCGTCAAGGGCGACGTCCACGACATCGGCAAGAACCTGGTCGACATCATCCTGTCCAACAACGGCTACACGGTCGTCAACCTCGGCATCAAGCAGCCGGTCTCGGCGATCCTGGACGCCGCCCAGGAGCACCGGGCCGACGTGATCGGGATGTCCGGCCTGCTGGTGAAGTCCACCGTGATCATGAAGGAGAACCTCCAGGAGCTGAACCAGCGTCAGCTCGCCGCCGACTACCCGGTCATCCTCGGTGGTGCCGCCCTCACCCGGGCCTACGTCGAGCAGGACCTGCACGAGATCTACGAGGGCGAGGTCCGCTACGCCCGGGACGCGTTCGAGGGCCTGCGCCTGATGGACGCGCTGATCGCGGTCAAGCGCGGCGTCCCCGGCGCGGTGCTGCCGGAGCTCAAGCAGCGCCGGCACGCCCGGGTCGAGGTGGAGGAGGTCGAGGAGGTCAACCTCGGGCAGATCCGCTCCGACGTCTCGGTGGACAACCGGGTGCCCGCGCCGCCGTTCTGGGGCGACCGGATCGTCAAGGGCATCCCGTTCGCCGACTACTCCTCCTGGCTGGACGAGGACGCGCTGTTCAAGGGTCAGTGGGGCCTGAAGGCGGCGCGCACCGGCGGTCCGTCCTACGAGGAGCTGGTGGAGACCGAGGGGCGCCCCCGGCTGCGGATGTGGTTGGACCGCCTGCAGACCGAGGGCTGGCTGGAGGCCGCCGTGGTCTACGGCTACTACCCGGCCGCCTCCAAGGGCGACGACCTGCTGGTCTACAACCAGGACGGCTCCGAGCGGACCAGGTTCACCTTCCCCCGCCAGCGCCGTGGCCGCCGCCTCTGCCTGGCCGACTTCTTCCGTCCGGAGGAGAGCGGCCAGAAGGACGTGCTCGGCCTGCAGGTGGTCACCATGGGCAACCGGATCTCCGAGGCGGCCAACGAGCTGTTCGCCGCCGACGCCTACCGGGACTACCTGGAGCTGCACGGCCTGTCGGTCCAACTCGCCGAGGCGCTGGCCGAGTTCTGGCACGCCCGGGTCCGGTTCGAGCTGGGCTTCGGCGACGAGGACCCGCAGGACGTCAAGGACATGTTCGCGCTGAAGTACCGCGGCGCCCGCTTCTCGCTCGGCTACGGCGCCTGCCCGGAGCTGGAGGACCGGGCCAAGATCGCCGAGCTGCTGCAGCCGGAGCGGATCGGCGTGGTGCTCTCCGAGGAGTTCCAGCTGCACCCGGAGCAGTCCACCGACGCGATCGTGATCCACCACCCCGAGGCGAAGTACTTCAACGCGCGCTGACGGCGCCGGGCGGGCGCCGGGGCCGGCCGCCAGGGTGGGCGGCCACCCCCGCGCCCGCCCCGGCCCGCCCGCGCCTCTTCAACAGCGGGTAACCGAAAGGCCGCGCTCCGTTCGCTCCGAACCAGGGAGCGGGGCGTATCCTGGATCACCCTGAACGGGCCGGTCCGCTCACCAGCGGGTCGGCCTGTGTCATCCCCGGGGACGGCCGGACGGAAGGACGCCCACCATGACCACCATCTCCACCGCCACCACCCAGAGGCTCGACCAGGTGGACGGCGACGGCCTCCAGGCCGTGCTGCTGGACATGGACGGCACCCTGGTCGACACCGAGGACTTCTGGTGGCAGTCGGAGGTCTCGCTCTTCGCCGAGCTGGGATACCAGCTGAACGAGGCGGACCGCGCGCACGTGGTCGGCGGCCCGATGAGCCGGGTGCTGGACTACCTGATCGCGACCACGGGCGTCGGGCTCAGCCAGGCCGAGCTGACGGTGCTGATCAACCAGCGCTTCGTCGACCTGCTGGCCGGTGGCGTCCCGCTGATGCCCGGGGCCGAGCGCCTGCTCAACACGCTTGCCGCACACGGCATCCCGGCCGCGCTGGTGTCCGCCTCGCACCGGCACATCATCGACATCGTGCTGGACAGCCTGGGGCGGCACCACTTCGCCTTCTCGGTCGCGGGCGACGAGGTGGCCCGCACCAAGCCGCACCCCGACCCGTACCTGGCCGCGGTGGCCCGGTTCGGCGCCGAGCCCGGCCGCTGCGTGGTGGTCGAGGACGCCCCGACCGGGGTGCAGGCGGGCCTGGCGGCCGGCTGCCCGGTGATCGCGGTGCCCTCGGTGGCCCCGATCGAGCCCGGCCCCGGCCGCACCGTGCTGCGCTCGCTGGAGCAGCTCGACCTGGAGCTGCTGCGCGCGGTGGTGGCCGCCCGGGTCTAAGACCGTTCCACCTCGGTCCGCCCGCACCGGAAGGTCACGATTCGGTGTGACCTTGCTCTCGCGACCGCTGCCCGCCGTCACCGACCGGAGACGGCGGGCAGCGGTCGGTTCGGGAGAAAACGGGCATTGACTGACAACTCGTCACCTTCACGGCTGCTGACGCTCCGTCACCACGGCGTGGGGCGTTTCGACCGGTGATATCCGCGTGTGTTCGATATGGCACGCTACATCCGATCAGATCCGACCACAGACGTCCGCCACACCCGCGCGGGCGCCCGACGGCAGCCACCGGTTCCACAGCCGGTCAGCCCGCAGAAGGAACGTGTTTGCGCATGACTTCAGCCAACCGACTGGCCGTGCTGGCATGCGCCACCCTGGTCGCCACCACCGCCGCGGGCTGCGCCTCGGCCAAGAAGGTGGTCACCGGCGGTGACGACAAGGGCGCCATCACGATGGGGACGTCCAACGTCACCAAGGTGCTGGATCCGGCCGGCGCGTACGACGCCGGTTCCTGGCTGGTCCTCAACAACACCTTCCAGTCGCTGCTGAAGTTCCCCGCCGGGGCCACCAGCCCGCTGCCCGACGCCGCCGAGTCCTGTGCCTTCACCGGGGCCGACGCCACGGTCTACAAGTGCGTCATGCGCGGTGGCCTGAAGTTCTCCAACGGTCACCCGCTGACCGCCGAGGACGTGGTCTTCTCGATCCAGCGGATGCAGAAGATCAACGACGAGAACGGCCCCTCCAACCTGCTGTCGACCGTCAAGTCGGTCGAGGCCAAGGGCAGCGAGGTGACCATCCAGCTGAACACCCCGGACGCGGTGCTGCCGGCCAAGCTCGCCTCGGCGGCCGGCTCGATCGTCGACCACCAGGTCTTCCCGGCCGACGCGCTGCTCGCCAACGACAAGCTGGTCGGCTCAGGCCCGTACAAGATCGACTCGATCGAGGCCAAGGGCGACGGCGCTCCGAGCAAGATCTCGCTCACCGCCAACGGCGAGTACCACGGCGACGCCAAGCTACAGAACAACAAGTTCGTGCTGCGCTACTTCGACGAGCCCGCCCAGCTCAAGAGCGCGCTGGAGCAGGGCGACATCGACCTGGCCGACAACGGTCTGGACCCGGACACCGCCGCCAAGCTGAAGGACGACCAGCTGGCCGGCACCGGCAAGATCAAGGTGGCCGAGGGGGAGAGCGCCGAGGCCCGCTACCTGGTGTTCAACACCAAGGACGCGCTGACCGGCAACCCGGCCGTCCGCCAGGCGGTGGCGCAGCTGGTGGACCGCAAGGTGCTGGCCCGCGACGTGTACGCGCGCACCGTGCAGCCGCTCTACTCGATCGTCCCGGCCGGGATCAACGGGCACAACACCGCCTACTTCGACCACTACGGCGAGCCGGACGTGGCCAAGGCGAAGAAGCTGCTCACCGCCGGCAAGGTGGCCACCCCGGTCAAGCTCAGCCTGACCTGGTCCCGGGCCCGCGCCGGTGAGGCGGAGGCCAAGGAGCTGAAGAAGCAGCTGGACGCCAGCGGGCTGTTCCAGGTGACGGTCCAGCAGGAGCCGGACTGGACCGCCTACCAGCAGGGCTGGACCGACGGCAAGTACCAGGCGTACGTGGTCGGTTGGACCCCGGACTACGCGGACGCGGACAACTTCGTCACCCCGCTGGTGGTCGACGGCGGCGCCTTCCACAGCGGTTGGGACGACCCGCGGATCAGCCAGAAGCTGGTGCCGGAGAGCATCAAGCAGACCGACCGCACCGCCGGTGGCGCGTACGCGCAGATGCAGAACATGGTGGCCGAGGCCGCCCCGCTGGTGCCGCTGTTCCAGAACAAGGCGTTCTACGCCTCGGGCACCGACATCACCGGGGTGGACGGCACGGTGGACACCACCGGCGTGTTCCGGTTCTGGGAGATCGGCCGCGCCGCCAAGAAGTGACGTTCCGTCACCACGCGCGAAAGGGCCCATCCCCTCGGGGATGGGCCCTTTCGCGCTGGTGCGGCTACTGCGCGCCCGGTCGGACCAGCCCGCTCTCGTACGCGTAGACCGCGGCCTGCACCCGGTCCCGCAGCTGGAGCTTGGTCAGCACGTGCCCGACGTGGGTCTTCACGGTGGTCTCGCTGACGTACAGCTCGCTCGCGACCTCCGCGTTGGAGAGCCCGCGGGCGACCAGCTTGAGCACCTCCAGCTCACGCTCCGTCAGCGCGGTGAGCGCCTGCGGCGGCGTCTCGTCGCCGGAGGGCAGCTTGGTGGCGTACATGTCCAGCAGCCGGCGGGTGATGGACGGGGCCAGCATCGCCGCGCCGTCCGCGACCACCCGGATCGCCTGCACCAGCTCCTCGGCCGGCACGTCCTTGAGCAGGAAGCCGCTGGCCCCGGCCCGGAGCGCCTCGACCACGTACTCGTCCAGGTCGAAGGTGGTCAGCACCAGCACCTTGGCCGGGCCGTCCCGGCCGGGCCCGGCGATCCGCCGGGTGGCCTCCACCCCGTCCATCCGGGGCATCCGGATGTCCATCAGCACCACGTCCGGCTGGAGCGCCCGGACCTGCTCAAGCGCCTGCTGCCCGTCCCCGGCCTCGCCGACCACCACCAGGTCGGCCTCGGCCTCCAGGATCATCCGGAAACCGGTACGCAGCAGCGGCTGGTCGTCGACCAGCAGCACTCGGATCGTCACTCGGACTCCTTGCCCGTCTGTCCCGTCACGGGACCGTCGTCTGCGCGTTCGTCGCCGCGCCCGTCTTCGTTCGGCTCGGCCGCCCGTTGCACCGGCAGCGGGTACGGCGGGGGAGTGCCCCCGAACTCGGGGCAGCTGCTCTGATGGTCGCACCAGTCGCAGAGCCGGTTCCGGGTGGCCGGGAAGTCGCCGGTGGCGACCGCCTGGCCGATGGTCTCCCAGAGCGCCGTGAGCTTCCGCTCCACCGCCAGCAGGTCGGCCTCGTCCGGGTCGTAGCTGACCACGTCCCCGCCGCCGCCCAGGTAGACCAGCTGGAGGCGCTTGGGCAGCACGCCCTTCCACCGCCAGACCACCAGGGCGTAGAACTTCATCTGGAACATCGCCTTGCCCTCGAAGTCGCGCGAGGGCGCCCGGCCGGTCTTGTAGTCGACCAGCCTGACCTCACCGCTCGGCGCGACGTCGACCCGGTCGATGTAGCCGCGCAGCAGCAGGCCCGAACCGAGCACCGTCTCCACGTAGAGCTCGCGCTCCACCGGGTGCAGCCTGGTCGGGTCCTCCAGCCGGAACCAACGGTCGATCAGCTTCTCCGCGTCACCCAGCCAGCGGGCCAGCGCCGCGCCGTCCGGGTCCTCGGGGAACAGGCCGGAGAGCTCGGGCCGCTCACCGAGCAGCCGCTCCCACTGCGGCCGGAGCAGGCCGAGGGCCCGCTCCGGGGTGCGCTCGGCGGCCGGGCTGTCGAAGAGCCGCTCGAGCACCGCGTGCACCACGGTGCCACGGGTCGCGGCCGCGCTCGGCGGCTCCGGCAGCCGGTCGATCACCCGCAGCCGGTAGAGCAGCGGGCAGGTCATGAAGTCGCCCGCCCGGCTCGGTGACAGCCCGGTCGGCGGCCGGGGGGTTCGGGGAGCAGGGACTCCCGCAGGGGCCTGCCCCCCGGCCTCGGCGTCGGTCGGGACAGCCTCGGCGGGGGCGCTGTCGGTCTGGTGCATACCCCCGACCCTATTGCCCCGCGCGGTCATCCCGCCGTCAGCCCACTGTCACGCCCGACACAGCCCGGGTCTCGCCTCGGCAACGACGGCACTCGCCCGAGCGTTGGACGGGTAGGGAACCACGGACGGGGCGGTCGGCCGATCCACGGGGAGATCACGTAGCGTGGCGGCCAGGGTCGCGGGACCGACCGCGACAGCGGTCGGACACGGCAGCAACGGACAAAGGGGCCACGGTGAGTGAGACCAGCGGGCGGCAGGAACGGCCCGGCGGGATCCTGATGGGGCGTCCGTTCGGCGTGCCCGTCTACGTCACACCCTCCTGGTTCGTCATCGCGGCGCTGATCACCTGGATCTTCGGCGGCCAGCTCACCGAGGTGCTGCCCGAGCTCGGCGGCACCCGCTACCTGGTCTCGCTCTCCTTCGCGGTGGCGTTCTACGCCTCGGTGCTGGTGCACGAGCTGGCGCACACCGTGGTGGCGCTGCGGCTCAAGCTCAACCCGCGCCGGATCCAGCTGCACTTCTTCGGCGGCGTCTCCGAGATCGAGAAGGAGGCCGACACCCCGGCCCGGGAGTTCTGGCTGGCCTTCGTCGGCCCGCTGCTCTCACTGGTCCTCGGCGGCGCCTTCTACCTGGCCTTCCAGGGTGTCGAGTCGTCCAGCGTGCCCGGCGTGCTGCTGGCCGGACTCTTCGTCAGCAACCTGGTGGTGGCCGCCTTCAACCTGCTGCCCGGCCTGCCGCTGGACGGCGGCCGGATCCTGCGCGCGCTGGTCTGGGCGGTCACCGGCCGCCCGATGACGGGCACCGTGGCCGCCGCCTGGATCGGCCGGGGGCTGGCCCTGGTGGTGCTGGTCGGACTGCCGATGTGGACCGCCTCCCGGGCCGGCCTGGACCGCTCCACCACGGACAGCCTGATCGACAGCGTGCTGGCCGCCGTGCTGGCCGTGATCATCTGGAACGGGGCCGGCGGCGCCCTGCGCAACGCCCGGCTCAAGGAGGCGCTGCCCGCCCTCCGGCTGACCGAACTGGCCCGGCGCAGCGTCTCGGTGACCGCCGACACCCCGCTCGGCGAGGCGCTCCGGCAGGCCAGGGAGGCGCAGGCCGGGGCCGTCGTGGTGGTGGACGGCAACGGCGAGCCGATCGGCCTGGTGAAGGAGGCGGCGGTGAACGCCGTCCCCGAGCAACGCCGCCCCTGGGTCGCGGTCGGCGGCCTGGCCCGGGACCTCGAGCCCGGGCTCCGGCTCGGCCTGGAGCTGACCGGGGAGCAGCTGCTGACCGCGATGCGCGGCACCCCGGCCACCGAGTACCTGGTGCTCCGCCCGGACGGCACGGTGTACGGCGTGCTGACCCTGACCGACCTGGAGCGGCGGCTGAACGCGGCGGTCCGCGGGCGCTGAGCGGCCCCCGGGTGCCGGTCGGAAGATCACTTGGTCGGCGGAGCGTTCCGTTTCCCTTAGGATTGTCCGCATGTCCGAACCGACCGGTGCCACCCGCCGACGCGGGCCCTTCCAGGTCGGGGACCAGGTCCAGCTGACCGACCCCAAGGGCCGCCACTACACGTTCACGCTCCAGGCCGGGAACCAGTTCCACACCCACAAGGGTGCGTTCCCGCACGACGAGCTGATCGGCGCCCCCGAGGGCACTGTCGTGCGCACCACGGGGAACGTCCCGTATCTCGCGCTGCGCCCCCTGCTCCCCGACTACGTCCTCTCGATGCCCCGCGGGGCCGCCGTGATCTACCCCAAGGACGCGGGGCAGATCCTGGCGATGGCCGACATCTTCGCGGGCGCCCGCGTGGTCGAGGCGGGCGTCGGCTCCGGCGCGCTCTCCACGTACCTGCTGCGCGCCGTCGGTGACACCGGCCTGCTCGCCTCGTACGAGCGCCGGCAGGACTTCGCCGACATCGCCAAGGCCAACGTCGAGCGCTACTTCGGCAGCCCGCACCCGGCCTGGAAGCTGACGGTCGGTGACCTCCAGGACAACCTGGTGGAGACCGACGTGGACCGGATGATCCTCGACATGCTGGCCCCCTGGGAGTGCCTGGACGTCGCGTCCAAGGCGCTCGTCCCCGGCGGTCTGCTCTGCTGCTACGTGGCCACCACCACGCAGCTCTCGCGCACCGTCGAGGCGCTCCGCGAGCACGGCACCTTCACCGAGCCGCAGTCCTGGGAGACCATGGTCCGCACCTGGCACGTCGAGGGTCTCGCCGTCCGCCCGGACCACCGCATGATCGGCCACACCGGCTTCCTGCTGACCAGCCGTCGGCTGGCCGACGGGGTCGAGCCGCCGCTGCGTCGTCGCCGCCCCGCCAAGGGCTCCTACGGCGAGGACTACGAGAGCGGCCCCGGTGCGGCGGAGAAGTCGCTCGCCGAGCGCGCGGCCGAGCGGGCCGCCGCGGCCGCGCACACGGCGGCCAAGGAAGCCGGGTAACACCCCCGACGGTCAGCAGGGGCGCGGAGCCGGAAGGATCCGCGCCCCTGCTTGGTCTCCCGGGCGCGGGGCGTGAAATGATGCACGCTCATGCCACCCCCACCCTGGGAGGGGACTGCCTGGTGGAACTCGCGGTCGAGACGGTGCAGATGACAGAGCAGCAGACCGGGGCCCCGGTCACCGGGGCGAGGACGAGAGTGCGGCACTGGGTGCTGGTGGCGGTGGCGACCGCCGCGGTGATCGCCGGAGCACTGGCGGTCGACCCGGCCCAGGGCGTGGCGCGGCCGACCAGGCCGGCCGCACCGAGCGCGCTGCCGGCCGCCGCGGCCCCCGATCCCGCCCGGGCCCTGCTGCCGCTCGACTGCGGCCCGTTCCCCACCACGGTGGCGCTGAGCTTCGGGGCGGTGCTGAACGGCCGCCCGAGCACCGTGGTCGCGGCGCACTGCGCGGCCGAGAACGGCACCCCGCCGGACGGCGTCTACCTGCTGACCCCGGGTCAGGACGGCCGCCCGCAGATCGCCGCGACGCTGGTGCTGCCGGCCGAGGGCCTGACCGTCACCGAGCTCAAGCTGCGCAGCGACGGCACCGTCACCGCCCGGGCCAAGGGCTACTCCAGCGACGACGTCCCGCGCTACGCCCCGGACCTGACGGTGCTGCTGTCCTGGCACCAGCAGGCCGGCGACTGGCTCCGCAGCAGGGCCACGGAGCCGGCCGGCACGGCGTGACGCCGGGTCAGTCCGCGTCCGGGCCGTAGACCTCGACCCGGTCGGCCACCCGGCGGACGTGGATGCAGTCGCCGGGGCACTCCTTGGCCGAGTCCACCACGTCCTGAAGCAGCGTCAGCGGCACCGGGGCGGTGTCGCCGGGCTGCTGGCGCAGCTCGTCGTCGTCGCCCTTGACGTAGGCCAGGCCGTCGATGTCCAACTCGAAGACCTCGGGCGCGTACTGCACGCAGATGCCGTCCCCCGTGCACAGGTCCTGGTCGATCCAGACCTCCAGTGCGTCGCCCGCCGTGGCCTCACCGGTCACCGACATGTCCCCTGCCGTTTCCTGCCCGGTCCGGTCTATCCCGTCCTGGGGCATTCCTGCCATTCGTACACTGATCCGACCGGCTCCCCCGGTCACGATCGGATATTGACCTGCCCGACGATACATCTGGTCTGCTTTGACCGGTGCGCGGTGGGTATCTCCCTTGCAGAGGGGAAGCATCCGAGGGCGAAGATCGGACACGCCCGTTCCAACTTTCTGATCTAGGGGTTTACACCCCCCTGGTCCCAGGTAGGTTTGGGTCGTCCAGCTCCCCCAGGAGGAGGTGAGGACCGTGGCATCCCACGATGACGACTACAACCGCAGCGCCGGCCGGCCCGTACGGGGTTCCGACGAGGCTGCTCAGGTCTCGTACCTTGAGCAGGAGGTCGCCGCCCTGCGCCGCAAGCTCGCCGACTCACCGCGCAGTTCTCGGATTCTCGAGGACCGCATCGTCGAGCTCCAGACCAACCTGGCCGGTGTCACCGCCCAGAACGAACGGCTCGCCTCCACGCTCCGAGAGGCCCGCGACCAGATCGTGGCCCTCAAGGAGGAAGTCGACCGGCTCGCCCAGCCCCCGGCCGGATTCGGCACCTTCCTCAGCCAGAACGAGGACGGCACCGCCGACATCTTCACCGGTGGCCGCAAGCTGCGGGTGAACGTCAGCCCGAGCATCGACCTCGACGAACTCCGCCGTGGCCAGGAGGTGATGCTCAACGAGGCGCTCAACGTCGTGGAAGCGATGGCCTACGAGAGCATCGGTGACATCGTCACCCTCAAGGAGGTGCTGGAGGACGGCGAACGCGCGCTGGTCACCGGTCACACCGACGAGGAGCGGGTGGTCCGGCTCGCCGAACCGCTGCACGGCGTCACGCTCCGCTCCGGGGACGCCCTGCTGCTGGAGCCCCGTTCGGGCTACGTCTACGAGGTGGTCCCCAAGTCGGAGGTCGAGGATCTGGTCCTCGAGGAGGTGCCGGACATCGACTACCGGCAGATCGGCGGTCTGGGCAACCAGATCGAGCAGATCCGCGACGCGGTCGAACTCCCGTACCTGCACGCCGACCTGTTCAAGGAGTACGAGCTGCGCCCGCCCAAGGGCGTGCTGCTCTACGGCCCGCCCGGCTGCGGCAAGACGCTGATCGCCAAGGCGGTGGCCAACTCGCTCGCGAAGAAGGTCGCCGAGGTCACCGGCCGGCCGCAGGGGAAGAGCTACTTCCTGAACATCAAGGGCCCGGAGCTGCTCAACAAGTACGTCGGCGAGACCGAGCGGCAGATCCGCCTGGTCTTCCAGCGTGCCCGGGAGAAGGCCAGCGAGGGCACTCCGGTCATCGTCTTCTTCGACGAGATGGAGTCGCTGTTCCGCACCCGTGGGTCGGGCGTCAGCTCGGACGTGGAGAACACCATCGTCCCCCAGCTGCTCGCCGAGATCGACGGTGTGGAGGGCCTGGAGAACGTCATCGTGATCGGCGCCTCGAACCGCGAGGACATGATCGACCCGGCGATCCTGCGGCCCGGCCGCCTGGACGTCAAGATCAAGATCGAGCGCCCCGACGCCGAGGCCGCGAAGGACATCTTCTCCAAGTACCTCAAGGACTCGCTGCCGTTCCACCCGGACGACCTCAAGGAGCACGACGGCTCGGTCGCCGCGACCGTGCTCGGCATGATCCAGGCCGTGGTCGAGCGGATGTACACCGAGACCGAGGAGAACCGCTTCCTGGAGGTCACCTACGCCAACGGTGACAAGGAGGTCCTGTACTTCAAGGACTTCAACTCCGGCGCGATGATCCAGAACATCGTCGACCGGGCGAAGAAGATGGCCATCAAGGCCTTCCTCGACACCGGCCAGCACGGTCTGCGGGTGGCCCACCTGCTGGCCGCCTGCGTGGACGAGTTCAAGGAGAACGAGGACCTGCCGAACACCACCAACCCGGACGACTGGGCCCGGATCTCGGGCAAGAAGGGCGAGCGGATCGTCTTCATCCGGACCTTGGTCACCGGCAAGCAGGGCGCCGAGTCCGGCCGGTCGATCGACACGGTGGCCAACACGGGGCAGTACCTGTAGCACCGCTCCACCTGAAGGACCGCTCAACTCACCGTCCGGCTGCGGCGCCCACCCGCCCCGCAGCCGGACGGCGCGTCTCGGGATATTCCAGAGGAGGGCCGCATGACCGTACGGCGCGTGATGGGGATCGAGACCGAGTACGGGATCTCCGTGCCGGGCCACCCGAACGCCAACGCCATGCTCACCTCGTCCCAGATCGTCAACGCCTACGCGGCCGCGATGCACCGGGCGCGGCGGGCTCGCTGGGACTTCGAGGAGGAGAACCCGCTGCGGGACGCGCGCGGCTTCGACCTGGCGCGCGACGTGGCCGACTCCAGCCAGCTGACCGACGAGGACATCGGTCTGGCCAACATCATCCTCACCAACGGCGCCCGGTTCTACGTCGACCACGCGCACCCCGAGTACAGCTCACCGGAGATCACCAACCCGCGGGACGCGGTGCTCTGGGACAAGGCCGGCGAGCGGATCATGGCCGAGGCGGCCGCCCGTGCGCTGGAGCTGCCGAACGGTCAGCGGATCAACCTGTACAAGAACAACACGGACAACAAGGGCGCCTCCTACGGCACCCACGAGAACTACCTGATGCAGCGGGCCACCCCGTTCGCCGACATCGTCCGCCACCTCACCCCGTTCTTCGTCTCCCGGCAGGTGATCACCGGCGCGGGCCGGGTCGGTCTCGGCCAGGAGGGCAACGCGGACGGCTTCCAGATCAGCCAGCGGGCCGACTACTTCGAGGTCGAGGTCGGTCTGGAGACCACCCTCAAACGGCCCATCATCAACACCCGGGACGAACCGCACGCGGACGCCGAGAAGTACCGCCGGCTGCACGTGATCATCGGGGACGCCAACCTCTCGGAGATCTCCACCTACCTCAAGCTGGGCACCACCGCGCTGGTCCTGACGATGATCGAGGACGGCTTCATCACCGCCGACCTCGCCGTCGACCAGCCGGTCCGGACTCTGCACCGGGTCTCCCACGACCCCTCGCTGAAGTACCTGATCCAGCTCCGCGGCGGCCGCAAGCTGACCGCCGTCCAGCTCCAGCTGGAGTACTACGAGCTGGCCCGCAAGTACGTCGAGGACCGCTACGGCCAGGACGCCGATGAGCAGACCCTGGACGTGCTGGCCCGCTGGGAGGACGTGCTCGGCCGGCTGGAGAACGACCCGATGAGCCTGTCCAGGCAGCTGGACTGGATCGCCAAGAAGGAGATCCTGGAGGGCTACCGCCAGCGCGACGGCCTGGACTGGGACAGCCCCAGGCTCCAGCTGGTCGACCTCCAGTACAGCGACGTCCGCCCCGACAAGGGCCTCTACAACCGCCTGGTGGCCCGTGGCCGGTTCGAGCGGCTGCTCACCGAGGAGGACATCCTGCGGGCGGTCGGCAAGCCCCCGGAGGACACCAGGGCGTACTTCCGCGGCCGCTGTCTGGAGCAGTACGCCGACCACGTGGCGGCGGCCTCCTGGGACTCGGTGATCTTCGACCTGCCGGGCCGGGACTCGCTCCAGCGGGTCCCCACCTTGGAGCCGCTGCGCGGCACCAAGGAGCACGTCGAGGCGC
Organism: Kitasatospora sp. NBC_00070; assembly: GCF_045041205.1. Taxonomy (NCBI): domain Bacteria; kingdom Bacillati; phylum Actinomycetota; class Actinomycetes; order Kitasatosporales; family Streptomycetaceae; genus Kitasatospora; species Kitasatospora sp. NBC_00070. The sequence continues at coordinate 6,449,370 of NZ_CP108247.1, forward strand.
TGCTGGACCGCTGTCGGACGGCCGAGGACCTGGTCCGGGTGCTGTCCGGCGGGTAACTTTTCGATCACCAAGGGTGAACATCCCGCGACGGGGAATCATCCTGACGAACGACGAACGTTGTACAGGAACCGGACGCGGATGTCGTAGCCGGTCGATAGGGTCGGACCAACCGAGCGAGCGGGGTGAGGGAAATGGCCAGCAAGGACACCGGCGGTGGTCAGCAGCGGGCGAACCGTTCCTCCGAGGAGGTCGAGGAGCAGGCCGTAGAGGCACAGGCTTCGGACGACCTCAAGGAGCGCCAGGAAAAGCTCAACGACGACGTGGACGCGGTCCTGGACGAAATCGACGACGTGCTCGAGTCGAATGCGGAGGATTTCGTCCGGCAGTTCGTCCAGAAGGGCGGCCAGTAGCCGCTCGCCAGTTCTTCCGTCGCGCGCGGCAATCCCGTCAGAAATGCACGGGGTTGCCGCGCGCAAACTTCGGACGACCTGTCAGGTGGATCACGGCCCGCAAACGGGTAGTGTCCGGGGCAAGCGTCTAGTTGATCTACCTGGAAGGAATCGTGTGGAAGCCAACACTGGTGGCACCGGGCGTCTACCGGCTGCCTTCCTGACTCCGGGGTCCTCGTCGTTCTACGACTTCCTCGGCCAGCACTCGCCGGAGCTGCTGCCCGGCGGCCGCAAGCTGCCCGAGGGCCTGACGATCGAGGCGCCGCACGGCACCACCATCGTCGCCGCGGTCTTCGACGGCGGTGTGGTGATCGCCGGTGACCGCCGCGCCACGATGGGGAACGTGATCGCCCAGCGGGACATCGAGAAGGTGTTCCCGGCGGACGAGTACAGCGCTGTCGGCATCGCCGGCACGGCCGGCCTGGCGGTCGAGATGGTCCGGCTGTTCCAGCTGGAGCTGGAGCACTACGAGAAGATCGAGGGCACCGTGCTCTCGCTGGAGGGCAAGGCCAACCGGCTGACCACGATGATCCGGGGCAACCTCGGGATGGCCATGCAGGGCCTCGCCGTGGTGCCGCTGTTCGCCGGGTACGACCTCCGGCTGGGCCGTGGCCGGATCTTCACCTACGACGTCACCGGCGGCCGGTCCGAGGAGCGCGGCTTCGCGGCCACCGGCTCCGGCTCGGTGTTCGCCCGGGGCTCGCTGAAGAAGCTCTACCGCGCCGACCTGACGGCCGATCAGGCCGCCACCGTGGTGGTGCAGGCGCTGTACGACGCCGCCGACGACGACTCCGCCACCGGTGGCCCCGACATGGCCAGGAAGATCTTCCCGATCGTCTCGCTGATCACCGAGGACGGCTTCCGCCGGCTCACCGACGACGAGGTCTCCACGATCGCGCACTCGATCACCGACGGCCGCCTCGAGCACCCCAACGGCCCGCAGGCCCCACTCCTCTAGCCCGCCGGCTCCCAACCAGGAAGGGGACGATCGCCGGTGTCCACACCGTTCTACGTCTCGCCCCAGCAGGCCATGGCGGACCGCGCGGAGTACGCCCGCAAGGGCATCGCGCGCGGCCGCAGCGTGGTCGTGCTCACCTACGACGACGGCATCCTCTTCGTCGCCGAGAACACCTCCCGGGCGCTGCACAAGGTGTCCGAGATCTACGACCAGATCGCCTTCGCCGCGGTCGGCCGCTACAACGAGTTCGAGAACCTGCGGATCGGCGGCGTGCGCTACGCCGACCTGCGCGGGTACTCCTACGACCGGGCCGATGTGACGGCCCGTGGGCTGGCCAACGTGTACGCCCAGACGCTCGGCACGATCTTCTCCTCGGTCGGCGAGAAGCCGTACGAGGTGGAGCTGATCGTGGCCGAGGTCGGCGCCACCACCGAGGACGACCAGATCTACCGGCTCACCCCCGACGGCTCGGTGGTGGACGAGAAGAACGCGGTCGTGGTCGGCGGCAACGCCGACTCGATCGGCACCTACCTGGGCCAGCAGCACCGGTCCGGGCTGACCCTGGCCGGGGCGCTCCGGCTGGCCGTGGACGGCCTCGCCAGGGACCCGAGCGGCGGCAGCCCGCGCACCCTGACGCCGGATCAGCTGGAGGTCGCGGTGCTCGACCGCACCCGCTTCCAGCAGCGGAAGTTCAAGCGCATCCTGGGCGGCCAGCTCGGCCGTCTGCTGAGCGGCGACGAGTCCGCCGCCGCGGAGGAGCCGGACGCCTCCGAGTAGCCGGTAGCAGCGGGAGCCCGGGCCGGGCTCCCGCTCCACCGCGGTGAACCGATGCCCCGCCGGGTTCACCAAGGGTTTCGCAAGGCCTCGCGCAGAGAAGAGGAGCCTTATGGACCGCCGAATTTTCGGGATCGAGAACGAGTACGGCGTCACCTGTACGTTCCGCGGGCAGCGTCGGCTGTCCCCGGACGAGGTGGCCAGGTACCTCTTCCGCCGGGTTGTCTCCTGGGGCCGCAGTAGCAACGTCTTCCTGCGCAACGGGGCCCGGCTCTACCTGGACGTGGGCTCGCACCCCGAGTACGCCACCCCCGAGTGCGACGACGTCACCGAGCTGGTGACGCACGACAAGGCGGGCGAGCGGATCCTCGAGGGCCTGCTGGTGGACGCCGAGCGGCGGCTGCACGAGGAGGGCATCGCGGGCGACGTCTACCTGTTCAAGAACAACACCGACTCGGCCGGCAACTCCTACGGTTGCCACGAGAACTACCTGGTGGCCCGGCACGGCGAGTTCTCCCGGCTGGCCGACGTGCTGATCCCGTTCCTGGTGACCCGTCAGCTGATCTGCGGCGCTGGCAAGGTGCTGCAGACCCCGCGCGGCGCGGTCTACTGCGTCAGTCAGCGGGCCGAGCACATCTGGGAGGGCGTCAGCTCGGCGACCACCCGGTCCCGGCCGATCATCAACACCAGGGACGAGCCGCACGCGGACGCCGAGCGCTACCGCCGGCTGCACGTGATCGTCGGCGACTCCAACATGTCGGAGACCACCACCCTGCTCAAGGTCGGCGCCACCGACCTGGTGCTCCGGCTGATCGAGGCCGGCGTGGTGCTGCGCGACCTGACGCTGGAGAACCCGATCCGGGCGATCCGCGAGGTCAGCCACGACCTCACCGGCACCCACCAGGTGCGGCTCGCCAACGGGCGGGAGGCCAGCGCGCTGGACATCCAGGAGGAGTACTACTCCAAGGCGCTGGAGTTCGCCGACCGCAAGGGCATCAACACCGGCACCATCGCCCGGGTGCTCGACCTCTGGGGCCGCACCCTGGAGGCCGTCCGCACCGAGAACTTCGGCTCGGTCGCCACCGAGATCGACTGGATCATGAAGCACCAGCTGATCGAGCGGTACCGCGAGAAGCACCAGATGAGCATGTCCAACCCCCGGGTGGCCCAGATCGACCTGGCCTACCACGACATCCACCGTCGGCGCGGGCTGTTCTACCTGCTGCAGAACAAGGGCCAGGCGGCGCGGGTGACCACCGACCTGAAGACCTTCGAGGCCAAGTCGGTGCCCCCGCAGACCACCCGGGCCCGGCTGCGCGGCGACTTCATCCGCAAGGCGCAGGAGCAGCGCCGGGACTTCACCGTCGACTGGGTGCACCTCAAGCTCAACGACCAGGCGCAGCGCACGGTGCTCTGCAAGGACCCGTTCCGTTCGGTGGACGAGCGGGTGGAGAAGCTGATCGCCGGTATGTAGCACCGGGTCGTGGTGCCTCCGGGGCAGGGAGCGGATCGGGCCATACGCTGTCGGGCGAGCTTGTAGTACCTCGTACTTGACCGACAGTTAGGAATACCGTGCGTCGTATCGCCGGTCTGCTCGCCGTCCTGCCGCTCGTCCTGCTCCCCGCGTGCAGCAGCGACGGGTCGCCCTCCTCGGGGGCCTCCGCGACCTCCTCGGCCTCCGCCGCGGCGGTGCCGACCCCGGTGGCGTCGGCCTCGCCGATGCCCACCGTGGCGGGGAACTTCGGCAGCAAGGCCACCATCACCATCCCGGCCGAGCAGCCGAGCGGCCAGTTCGTGGTGAACACGGTGAGCGAGGGGGACGGCGCCACGGTCGCCAAGAACGACTGGGTCACCGTCAACTACACCGCCAAGGACTGGACCACCGGCAAGGACGTCACCAGCTCCTACGACTCCGGCAGCAAGCCGCAGCTGTACCAGGCAGGCAGCGGGCAGCTGGTGCCCGCCTTCGACCAGAGCGTGCTGGGCAGGAAGGTGGGCAGCCGGCTGCTCGTGGTGGCCCCGCCGGCCGCCGCCTTCGGCACCGAGGGCAAGGCGGACCTCGGGGTGGGGGCGGGGGACACCGTGGTCTTCGTGCTGGACGTGATGGAGAGCCTGTCGCCGGAGTCCACCATCGGCGGCGCGCTCACCCAGCCGCCGGCCGACATGCCGCAGGTCAAGGACAACGGCAAGGCCGCGCCGACCATCACGATCCCGGCCGGGCCGCCCGCGCCGCCGACCGAGCTGAAGACCTTCGTGCTGGTGAAGGGCGACGGCAAGCCGGTGCAGTCGGGGCAGACCCTGGTGGTCCAGTACACCGGGGTGCTGTGGGCCAACGGCCAGCAGTTCGACTCCTCCTGGAGCCACGGCGGGGCGCAGGCGCTGCAGGTCGGCACCGGCAGTCTGATCAAGGGCTGGGACCAGGGCCTGGTCGGCCAGACCGTGGGCAGCCGGGTCGAGCTGGTGGTCCCGCCGACCCTCGGTTACGGGGACAAGGCGCAGTCCGCCGTTCCGGCGAACTCGACCCTGGTCTTCGTGATCGACATCCTCGAGGCCGTCTGAGCCGTTCGGGCGTCCCGCCTCTTACCGCGCCCTCATCTACACCTGACATACTGTCGCGCACTGTGGCAGGTGTCCGTCAGGACCCGGTGAGGGCGCGGCGCGGCGAGATGGATGGGGAGTCATGACTGACAAGAGTGCCGGTGGCGCGAACGACGGAGCGGTGACGGACCCGGCGGCCGCCAGGCCCGGTGGGCCGCTGCCCGGCGACGGCGAGTCGATCGTCGTCCCGCCCGCCATTCTGAAGCAGTCGGCCGGCTGGGGTCAGGCCGAGGCCAGGCGGGTGGAGAGCGGCGAGTCCAAGGACGAGACCCCGCAGGTCTTCGCCTCCAACGTGCGCAAGAAGGACCTCTCGGAGGCCGGGTACGACGAGAACCCCGGCTCGGTGGGTCGGCTCGGCGTGATCCTCGGCACGGTGCTCGCGGTGCTGCTGGTCGGCAGTGGGGTGACGCTGTACGTGGTGAACAAGCCGGACAGCAAGAAGCCGGCGGCGGACGCCGCCCCGAGCAGCCCGGCGGCCCCGTCGCAGGCCGCGGTGCCGCCGATCAAGACGGACTCCAAGGTGCTGCCGACGGTCACCGGCGAGCTGGGCAAGAAGGCCACCATCGAGCTGCCCAAGGAGGCGGCCGACGGCAACTTCGTGGTCAAGACGCTGATCGAGGGCACCGGTCCGAAGGTCGACAAGGGCCACTGGGTCACCGCCGACTTCACCAGCAAGGACTGGACCACCGGCAAGGACCTGGCCAGCTCCTTCGACCAGAACAAGCCGCAGCTCTTCCAGGCCGGCGGCGGCAAGCTGATCCCGGCCCTGGACGACGCGGTGACCGGTCACAAGGCCGGCAGCCGGGTGCTGGTGATCGCCCCGCCGGCCGCCGCCTTCGGCCCGGAGGGCAACCAGCAGATGGGTGTCGGGGCCGCCGACAACCTGGTCTTCGTGATCGACATCAAGCAGACCACCGCGCCGGACGCCACCGTCAGCGGTGACGTGGCCGAGCCCGCCGAGGGCATGCCCAAGGTGAAGGACAACGGCAAGAAGCCGGCCACCATCACCCCGGTGGCCGGGGCCGCGGCGCCGACCGAGCTGAAGACCTCGGTGCTGGTCGCGGGCAAGGGCCGCAAGATCGAGTCCGGCGAGAAGGTCGTCGTCCAGTACACCGGCGCGCTGTACGCCGACGGAAAGCAGTTCGACTCCTCGCTGGAGCGCGGCCAGGCGTTCAGCTTCGTCACCGGTGGCGGCGGCGTCATCGAGGGCTGGGACAAGGCGGTCACCGGCCAGACCATCGGCAGCCGGATCGAGGTCGTCATCCCGCCGGCCCTCGGCTACGGCGACAAGGCCTCGGAGAAGATCCCGGCCAACTCGACCCTGGTCTTCGTGATCGACATTCTGGACGCGGGTGTGGGTGCGGCCGACTAGTCCCGGTCCGGTCGCGTAGCGTGTCCCTGTTACATCACCGAACGAGAAGAGCTTGTTGTGAGCCTTACGAAGCCGGAGATCGACTTCCCGGGCGGCGAGCCGCCGGCCGAGCTGCAGATCCGCGACATCGTGGTGGGTGACGGTGCCGAGGCCAAGGCCGGCGCCAACGTCCAGGTCCACTACGTGGGCGTGACGTTCTCCACCGGCGAGGAGTTCGACGCCTCCTGGAACCGCGGTCAGACGTTCAGCTTCCCGCTGGGCGGCGGCCGGGTCATCAAGGGGTGGGACGAGGGTGTCCAGGGCATGAAGGTCGGCGGTCGTCGCGAGCTGATCATCCCGCCGAACAAGGCGTACGGCGCCCAGTCGCCGAGCCCGCTGATCCCGCCGAACTCGACCCTGATCTTCGTGGTCGACCTGCTCGGCGTCTGACAGCTCGTCACCCTGGGCCGTACCCCGCGACTGCGGGGTACGGCCCTCGGCTTTCCCCGGCCGGGTCGCTACCGGTACGGTCGTCGGCGGATCAAGATGCACCCCAGTTACCGGAAAGGTCCGCGATGGCGATCGCCAAGGCAGAGCGGCTGATGAACCTCGCCCTGTGCCTGATGAACACCAGACGTCCGCTCTCCAAGAAGGAGCTCCGGGAGTCCGTCGAGGCGTACCGCGAGGCCTGGCAGCAGGGCAGCGAAGAGGCCTTCAACCGGATGTTCGAGCGGGACAAGGACGACCTGCGCGAGCTCGGCCTGGTCATCGACGTCGACGAGAACGCGCTGGACGGCGAGGTCGGCTACCTGGCCCGCCGGGACCGCAACCGGCTGCCGGAGATCGCCCTGGACGCCGAGGAGGCGGCCGCCCTGACGCTGGCCGCCCGGGTGTGGCAGCAGGCCAAGATGTCCGGCGCGGCCAGCGGGGCGCTGCAGAAGCTGCGGGCCGGCGGGATGCCGATCGCCGAGGACGGCGCGAACAGCGCGCTGGAGCCCCGGATCCCGGCCCGCGAGGCGGCCTTCGAGCCGCTGCTCACCGCCGCCCGGGACCGCCGTCCGGTCACCTTCGAGTACCGCAAGGCCGGTGCCTCCGCCGCCGAGCAGCGCGCGGTGGAGCCATGGGCGCTGGAGTGCTGGCGCGGCCACTGGTACCTGGCCGGCTGGGACCGCGACCGGGAGGCCGCCCGGGTGTTCCGGCTCAGCCGGATCACCGGCAAGGTGCGCTCCCGGGCCGGGCAGTTCACCGGCGCCGTGCCCGGGCACGTGGACGTCCGCGCGGTGGTGGCCCGGTTCGCCGGCGAGGGCGCGACCGCCAGCGCCACCGTCCGGCTGCGCCAGGGGGCGGGCTTCCCGCTCCGCACCAAGGCGCTGAAGGTCCGTGAACTGGCGGGCGGCTGGGACGAGCTGGAGATCCCGTACGGCAACGGCCTGGCCGCCGACCTGGCCGAGTTCGGCCCGGACCTGGTGGTGCTGGGGCCCGAGGAGCTGCGGGCAGACGTCATCGACCGGCTGCGCGCGGTGGCCGGCCTCGCACCGGAGGGGCAGCAGTGAGCAACGCGATCGACCAGACCCGGCGGATGCTCTCGCTGGTCACCTACCTGCGGGAGCGCCCCGGTGCCGAGGTGGCCGAGGTGGCCCGGGCGTTCGGGATCACCGAGCGGGAGCTGATCAACGACCTGAACGTGCTGCCGATGTGCGGCACCAGCTTCCGCGGCGGCGACCTGCTGGACATCGACACCGACGGCGAGCGGATCTGGTGGCACAACGTCGACGACGTGGCCCAGCCGCTGCGGCTGGCCGCCGACGAGGCGACCGCGCTGCTGGTGGCCGCCCGCGCGGTGGCCGGGCTGCCCGGACTGCGCGAGCGGGACCGGCAGGCGCTCACCCGGGCGGTCGCCAAGATCGAGGACGCGGCCGGTGACAGCGCCGAATCCAGCGCCCGGGTCGGGGTGACCTTCGAGGCCGAGGGCCAGGTCTTCGCCGACATCGACCGCGCGCTCAGCGAGGGCCGGCTGATCTGGCTGCGCTACTGGTCGCACGGGCGCGGCGGTATGACGGAGCGTCTGGTGGACCCGATCCGGCTGGTCACCGAGGGCCACACCTACCTGGAGGGCTGGTGCCGGACCTCCGAGGACCGGCGGGTCTTCCGGCTGGACCGGGTGGCCGAGATCAAGGTGCTGGACGAGCCCGCCGCGCCGCCCCGGCTGGAGCCGCGCGACCTGTCCGCCGGGCTGGTCTCGCCGGCCGCCGACGACCCCGAGGTGGTGGTCGAGGTCGGCGCCGGCGGTCGCTGGGTGGCCGAGTACTACACCCACGACGCGGCCGAGGAGCTCCCGGACGGCGGCCTGCGGATCACCCTGCGCAGCGCCGACCCGGCCGGGCTGCGCCCGCTGGCGCTGCGGCTGGGCCGGGACGGCCGGATCGTCTCGCCGGCCGAGCTGGCCGAGTCGGCCCGGGCCACCGCCCTGGCCGCGCTCGAGGGGTACCGGGACTGATCCGTGGCCGAGGGCACCAGATTCAAGGTCTACTGCTCGGACTGCCGGGCGAAGGTGGAGCTGGCGGCGGACGCCTTCCGGCTGGCGCTCGGCGCCACCCGGGAGCGGACCTTCTACAGCTTCAGCTGCCCGGCGTGCGGCGCCTCGGTGCGCAAGCCCGCGGGTGAGAACATCGTGGCGGCGCTGACCAGGGCCGGGGTCAGCACCATGCGCCTGCTGCCGGTCGAGGGATAAGGGAACAGGGGAGCCGACACCGTGCCGTGGACCATGACCGCCGCCGTCCTGCTGGCCACCGCCGGGCTGCTGGTGCTCGGCGCGCTGGCCTGCCGCCTCTGGCTGGACGTCAGATCGCTGGCCCGCGAGGTGGACGGCGCCGCCCGCGCGCTGGCCGAGGCGGCCGGCGAGTTGAAGCCTTCCTAGGACCTCGTTCCCGCTCGGTCACCCGCAGGGGCTACCATCGCCCGGAGTAGGGGAGTGCTGCCCCTGGGAGAAAGGCGGTCGCACATGCGGATCGGCACGATTCTGATCATCGTCGTCCTCGCCCTGCTGCTGTTCGGTGCGAAGCGACTGCCCGATCTGGCCCGCTCGCTCGGGAAGTCGGCGCGCATCCTCAAGGCCGAGACCAAGGCCCTGAAGGACGAGACGGTGGCCGCCGCCAAGGAGGGGGCCGCCGATCCGATCGAGGCCCCGCGGGTCATCAAGGCCGCCCCCGGCCAGACCGCACGAGTTGAGGACCGAGGTTGAGCAAGTCCGAGAAGGCCGTGAAGCCGGCCAAGGACCCCGAAGGCCGGATGGCGCTCGCCGACCACCTGCGGGAGCTCCGCAACCGGCTGGTGAAGTCGTTGGTGGGGATCATCGTGATCACCATCGTCGCGGTGATCTACCACCGGCAGATCACCGACTTCCTGATCGCGCCGCTGCCGACCTGTGGTCCGGACGGCAAGCCGATGCCGGGCGACGCCAACTGCGCGCTGGTCTCCAACATCGGTCTGATGAGCGCCTTCACGGTGGTGCTCAAGGTCGGTCTGACGACCGGTGTGGTGGTGTCGACCCCGGTCTGGCTCTACCAGCTGTGGAAGTTCGTCGCGCCCGGGCTGCACCGGAACGAGCGCCGCTACACGCTCTCCTTCCTCGGCCTCGGCACCCCGCTGTTCCTGGCGGGCGCCGCGCTGGCGTACCTGATCATGCCGATGACGGCGCAGATGCTGATCTCGCTGAGCGCCAGCGGGGTCACCTCGATCCTGCCGGTGGAGAACTACCTCGACATCATCACCAGGATGGTGCTGGTCTTCGGTCTCGGCTTCGAGTTCCCGCTGCTGCTGGTGATGCTCAACCTGGTCGGGGTGGTCTCCGGCAAGCGGCTGCTCGGCTGGTGGCGCGGGATGATCATGGCGATCACCGTCTTCGCCGCGTTCGCCACCCCGAGCGCGGACCCGCTCTCGATGCTGGGGCTGGCCGCGCCGATCATCGCGCTGTACTTCGTGGCGGTCGGGGTGTCCCTGCTGAACGACCGCCGTCGGGCCCGGCGCAACCCGGACACCGGGCTGGACGAGGACGAGGCGTCGCACCTGGACCTCTCGGTGGACCGGGTCGACTCGGTCGAGGGGATCGAGGCGTCGGCCGCCCCGGAGCTGCCGTCGGTCGTGCCGGCGGCGCGCCGCGAGCAGCTGGACGACATCACCTGACATTGTCGTCGTCGGCTTCCAGGGCCCCGGCCTGCTGGTCTTTCCAGTGGGCCGGGGCTTCTCTGTCGTGTCCACGGCCTTGGCAGCGCCACAACCATGTGACATATTACTGACGTGTCCAAGAGATCCCCCCACGATGTCCTGGTGATCGGCGCCGGTGTGGTCGGTGCCGCCTGCGCCTACTACGCCGCCCGGTCCGGCCTGACCGTCACAGTGGTCGACCGCGGCCCGGTGGCCGGCGGCACCACCGGTGCGGGCGAGGGGAACCTGCTGGTCTCCGACAAGGAGCCGGGCCCCGAGCTCGACCTCGCGCTGCTCTCCACCGGCCTCTGGCGGACCATCGCCGAGGAGCTGGGCGAGCGGCTCGAGTACGAGGCCAAGGGCGGCCTGGTGGTCGCCTCGGCCGAGGCCGGGATGACCGCGCTGCGGGCCTTCGCGGCCGAGCAGGCCAAGGCCGGGGTGGTCTCCGCCGAGATCCCCGGCGACCGGCTGGCCGAGCTGGAGCCGCACCTGGCCCCCGGCCTGGCCGGTGGCTTCCACTACGTCCAGGACGCCCAGGTCCAGCCCGCACTGGCAGCCGCTCACCTGCTGCGGGCTTCCGGGGCGTCGATCCGGCTCGGTGAGACCGTCACCGCGATCCGCACCGGTCCGTCCGGTGAGGTGCTCGGTGTCACCACCGACCGGGGCCGGATCGACGCCCCCGCCGTGATCAACGCGGCCGGCACCTGGGGCGGTGAACTCGCCGGGCTGGCCGGGGTGGCCCTGCCGGTGCTGCCCCGCCGGGGCTTCGTGCTGGTCACCGAACCGCTGCCGAGGATCGTCCGGCACAAGGTCTACGCCGCCGACTACGTGGCCGACGTGGCCAGCGGCTCGGCCGCCCTGCAGACCTCCGCCGTGGTGGAGGGCACCCCCGCCGGGCCGGTGCTGATCGGCGCCAGTCGGGAGCGGGTCGGCTTCGACCGGACGCTCTCGGTGGAGGTGCTCCACCGGTTGGCGGCCAACGCCGCCGCCCTCTTCCCGGTGCTGCGCACCGTCGCGGTGCAGCGCGCCTACCGGGGCTTCCGCCCCTATCTGCCGGACCACCTGCCCGCGATCGGCGCCGACCCCCGGGTGCCCGGCCTCTACCATGCCTGCGGCCACGAGGGCGCGGGCATCGGCCTGGCCCCCGCGACCGGCCTGCTGATCGCCCGTCAGCTCACCGGCGAGCGCCCCGAGCTCGACCTCACCCCGTTCCGCGCCGACCGCTTCGACGGAACCGCCGCGTGATCGTCAGGGGCCTGTCCGACGATTCCCGTCGGGTCCGGCCCGCCCGGCACGCACGCTCGCCGCACGGCCGAAACACCCAAGTAGCTCCGCTACGAGGGCGTCCCGGCCACACGCCGATCGCACGCACCGAACGACCCGGCCTGATCCGACGCGAATCGTCGGACAGGCCCCGACCCAGCAGAGGAAGCAGCATGCGCCGAACCCCCGCCGAACTGGTCGGCGCACGGCCCGAGCCCGGCCACACCATCGAGTTCGACGGCCGCCCGATCCCGGCGCTGCCCGGCCAGAGCATCGCCGCCGCGCTGTGGGCGGAGGGCATCCTGGCCTGGCGCACCACCCGGGTGAACAGCCGCCCGCGCGGCGCCTTCTGCGGGATCGGCGCCTGCTACGACTGCCTGGCCACCGTCGACGGCCGGGCCAACCAGCGCACCTGCCTGCTGCCCGCCGAGCCCGGCACCACCGTCACCACCCAGGAGGGCCACGGCCGTGCCGACCTCGCCGTCTGACGCCCCGACCCCGTACGACCTCGCGGTGATCGGGGCCGGCCCGGCCGGGCTGGCCGCCGCCGTCACCGCCGCCGAACTCGGCCTGCGCTGCGTCCTGCTGGACGCGGGCCCGCGCCCGGGCGGCCAGTACTACCGCCACCCCGCCCCCGGTCTGGGCGCCGCCCACCCGGAGCGGCTGCACCACGGCTGGTCCGCCTTCACCGGGCTGACCGCCCGGCTGGCCGCCGGTTCGGTCACCCATCTGACGGAGCACCACGTCTGGACCGCCGAACGGGGCGAGACCTGGCGGCTGCACGCCACCGTCGGCGCCGGGGCGACCGGCAGCGCGGTGGTCGAGGCGACGGCCGTGCTGCTGGCCACCGGTGCGTACGAGCGCCAACTGCCCTTCCCCGGCTGGACGCTGCCCGGGGTGGTGACCGCCGGCGGTGCGCAGGCGATGTTGAAGGCGGGCCTGGTGCTGCCCGGCCGCCGGATCGTGGTCGCGGGCAGCGGTCCGCTGCTGCTGGCCGCCGCCTCCTCGCTGGTCGCCGCCGGGGCGAGCGTCCCGGCGGTGGTCGAGGCTGGCAACTACCTCGGCTACGCCCGGGGGCTCGGTACGCTCGCCGCCAACCCCGGCAAGCTGGTCGAGGGGGCCGGGCACGGCGCGAACCTGCTGCGTGGCAAGGTGCGGTTGCGGCGCTCCAGCGCGGTGGTCGAGGCGCACGGCACCGACCGGGTGACCGGGGTGACGGTGGCCAGGCTGGACGCCGACTGGCGCCCGGTGCCCGGCACCGAGCGACGGATCGACTGCGACGCGGTGGCGGTCGGCCACGGCCTGCTGCCGCAGATCGAACTGGCCACCGAGCTGGGGGCGGAGACCGTGCTGACAGCCGACCGGACGGTCGCGCTGAAGGTCGACGCGGGGCTGCGCACCACACTGCCCGGGCTCTGGGCGGCGGGCGAGACCTGCGGCGTCGGCGGGGCCGACCTGGCCATCGCCGAGGGCGAGTTGGCGGCCCGGGTGATCGCCGGGGCACCGGTGCCGACCGCGCTGCGCCGCCGCCGGGACCGCCGTCGGGCGTTCGCCGGACTGATGGCCGCCGCGCACCGCCCCGGTCCGGGCTGGACGGACTGGCTCCGTCCGGACACCGACGTCTGCCGCTGCGAGGAAGTCCCGGTCTCCGCCGTCCGGGAGGCGGTCGAGGAGCTCGGCGCCGCCGACCCACGGACCGTCAAACTCCTCACCCGGGCCGGGATGGGCTGGTGTCAGGGCCGGATGTGCGGGCCCGCGGTCGCCTGCCTGTCCGGCAGCACCGAGCTGCGCCCGGACTCCCGGCCGCTCTCCTGCCCCGTCCCGCTGGCCCAGCTGGCCGACGGCTCCTAGTGCCACCCTGTCGGGGGAAGTCCTGACCCCGGGGGCGCGGCCCGTCCGCTGCGCCCCCTTGTGTCCGCTCTTCCCATCTAATAAAATGTCACACCTCACATCCCAAGGAGTAGTCCACGTGTCCGCAACGCACGAGCCCACCCGTCCCTGGCGCGGCATCATGGTCGCCACCACGCTCCCGCTGCGCGCCGACCTCTCCGTCGACTACGACGCGTACGGCGAGCACGTCCAGTGGCTGATCGCCAACGGCTGCGACGGCGTCGTCCCCAACGGCTCGCTCGGCGAGTACCAGACCCTCACCGCCGAGGAGCGGGCGCGGGTCGTCACCACCGCGGTCGAGGCCGCCGGTGACGGCTCCCGGGTGATGCCCGGCGTCGCGGCCTACGGCAGCGCCGAGTCCCGCCGCTGGACCGAGCAGGCCGCCGAGGCCGGCGCCGGCTCCGTCCTGCTGCTGCCGCCGAACGCCTACCGCGCCGACCACGCCGCCGTCCGCGCGCACTACGCCGACGTGGCCCAGGTCGGCCTGCCGATCGTCGCCTACAACAACCCGATCGACACCAAGGTCGACCTGGTCCCCGAGCTGCTCGCCCAGCTGCACGCCGACGGCTCGATCGTGGCCGTCAAGGAGTTCAGCGGCGACGTCCGCCGGGCGTACGAGATCGCCGAGCTGGCCCCCGGTCTCGACCTGCTGATCGGCGCCGACGACGTGCTGCTGGAGCTGGCCCTGGCCGGCGCGGTGGGCTGGATCGCCGGGTACCCGAACGCGCTCCCCGAGTCCAGCGCCAAGCTCTTCCACGCCGCCGTCTCCGGCGACCTGGAGACCGCGGTGCCGCTGTACCGGTCGCTGCACTCGCTGCTGCGCTGGGACTCCAAGACCGAGTTCGTCCAGGCCATCAAGCTCTCGATGGACATCGCCGGCCGCCCGGGCGGCCCGGTCCGCCCGCCGCGCTTCCCGCTCTCCCCGGAGATCGAGTCGGCCGTCCGGTCCGCGACCGAGAAGGCCATCGCCGACGGTCTGATCTGACCGCGCGTCACACCTGACACGCCAGTGGCCGGCTGCGGGGGCAGCCGGCCCTCCCACCGAGGGGACCGAATCCATGCGCAGCCGTCACGTCTTCCACGCCGTCGACTCGCACACCGAGGGCATGCCGACCCGGGTGATCACCGGCGGGTTCGGCGTCATTCCGGGCGCCACCATGGCCGAGCGCCGGGTGCACTTCCAGGAGCACCTGGACCACTTCCGCACCCTGCTGATGTACGAGCCGCGCGGCCACGCGGCGATGAGCGGCGCGATCCTCCAGCCGCCGACCCGGCCAGACGCCGACTTCGGCGTGCTCTACATCGAGGTCTCGGGACTGCTGCCGATGTGCGGCCACGGCACCATCGGGGTCGCCACCGTCCTGGTGGAGACCGGCATGGTCGACGTGGTGGAGCCGGTCACCACGGTCCGGCTGGACACCCCCGCCGGCCTGGTGATCGCCGACGTGCACGTCCAGGACGGCGCGGCCAAGGCCGTGACGATCCGCAACGTGCCCTCCTACTCGGTGGCGCTGGACCAGAAGATCGAGGTCCCCGGCTACGGCGCGGTGAGCTACGACCTGGCGTACGGCGGCAACTTCTACGCGATCCTGCCGCTGGCCGAGTTCGGGATCCCGTTCGAGCGGGAGCGCAAGCAGGAGATCCTGGACGCCGGGCTGGCCCTGATGGACGCCATCAACACGGCCGACCGACCGGTCCACCCGGAGGACCCGTCCATCCACAGCTGCCACCACGTGCAGCTGCTCGCCCCCGGCTCGACCGCCGCCCACTCCCGGCACGCGATGGCCATCCACCCCGGCTGGTTCGACCGCTCGCCGTGCGGCACCGGCACCTCGGCCCGGATGGCCCAGCTGCATGCCCGGGGCGAACTCCCGCTCCACCAGGACTTCCTGAACGAGTCCTTCATCGGCACCTCGTTCACCGGCCGCCTGGTCGAGGAGACCACCGTGGCCGGCCGTCCGGCGGTCGTCCCGACCGTCACCGGTCGCGCCTGGGTCACCGGCACGGCGCAGTACTTCCTCGACCCGTCCGACCCGTTCCCCGCAGGCTTCCTGCTTTAGGCGCATGCTGCGCCACCAGGGGCCCGGGGCTCTGCCGATGTGCGGCTCCGCCGCGTGGGCGGCGCCGACCTCAGGAGCGTCGCACCTGTGTGGGCGGGCAGGCACTTTCGCGGTGACCCCGCGCCAGATCTCCTCGCAGTTCCCCGAGCCCCTGGGTAGTGCAAGTACATGAAAGGTTTCCCAGTGAGCGTCAGCTCGTACAACCCCGCCGATCCCAGCGACCTCGTGATCGAGGTCGAAGCCGCCGGAGGGGCCGGGACCACGGCCGCCGTCGAGCGGGCCCGCGCCGCCCAGGCCGGGTGGCTGGCCCTCGGGGCCGGCGGCCGCTCCGCCGCGCTGGGCCGCGCCGCCGACGCAGTCGAGTCGCATGCCGACGAACTCGCCACCCTGATCGTCCGCGAGGTCGGCAAGCCGCACGCCGAGGCCCGCGGCGAGGTGGCCCGTACGGTGGCGATCTGGCGCTACTACGCGCAGGCGCCCTACGCCGCGTCAGGTGCCGTGCACGAGCCCGCCGCCGGGCCGGGCCTGCTGCTGACCCGCCGTCGCCCGTACGGGGTGGCCGGGCTGATCACGCCGTGGAACTTCCCGCTCGCCATCCCGACCTGGAAGGCCGCCCCGGCCCTCGCGGTCGGCAACACCGTGGTGCTCAAGCCGGCCCCCGAGGGCACCGCCTGCGCGCTCCGGCTGGCCGAGCTCGCGGGCCTGCCCGAGGGCGTGCTGACCGTGCTGCCGGGCGGCGGCGAGGAGGGGGCGGCGCTGGTCGCGGCCGCCGACGTGGTGTCGTTCACCGGCTCCACCGCCGTCGGCCGGGCCGTGGTCGCCGCGACCACCGAGCGCGGCATCCCGGTGCAGGCCGAGATGGGCGGTCTGAACGCCGCCATCGTGCTGCCGGACGCCGACATCGCCCAGGCCGCCGCCCACCTGGCCGCCGCGATCGCCGGCTACGCGGGGCAGAAGTGCACCGCCACCAGCCGGGTGATCGCCGTCGGCGACGCGTACGAGCCGCTGGCCGCCGCGCTCGCCAAGGCGCTGGCCGCGATCGCCGAGCCGACCGCGCTGACCGAGGTCTGCGGCCCGGTGATCAACGAGCCCGCGCTGGACCGCCTGACCGAGGCCGTGGACACCGCCGTCGCCGCCGGCGCCACCGCGCTCGCGGGCGGCAGCCGGATCGAGCGGGACGGCTGGTTCCTCGAACCGACCCTGCTGGAGGAGGTCCCGGCCGGACACCCGCTGCGCACCGAGGAGTTCTTCGGCCCGGTGGCCGTGCTGCTGCGCGCCGCCGACCTGGACGAGGCGATCGCGGTGGCCAACGACACCCGGCACAGCCTCTCCACCTCGGTGCACACCCGGGACCTGGACACCGCGCTGGCGGTGGCCGACCGGCTCGACGCGGGCATGGTCCGGGTGAACGCGCCGTCCAGCGGCGTGGACTTCCACGTCCCGTTCAGCGGTGCCAAGGGCGCCGGCTACGGGCCGCGCGAGCAGGGGCAGGCCGTGCTCGACTTCTACACCGCCGAGCGGACCGTCACCCTGCTGCCGGCCGGATCACCGCGATGAGTGCGCTGACGCCGGTCCACACGGTCGACTACCACACGGCCGGCGAGCCGTTCCGGATCGTCACCGCCGGGCTGCCGCCGATCCCCGGCGACACCGTCGCCGAGCGCCGCGCCATCGCGCTGGGCGCGGGCGGCACCGCGACCGCCCCGCGCCCCAGCGCGCTGGACGACATCCGCCGCCTGCTCACCCGCGAGCCGCGCGGGCACGCCGGGATGTACGGCGGCTTCGTGGTCCCGGCCGACGACAGCGAGGCGCACCTCGGGGTGCTGTTCTGGCACAAGGACGGCTACTCCACCGCCTGCGGTCACGGCACCATCGCGCTCGGCGCCTGGGCGGTCGACTCCGGCCTGGTGGCCGCCCCGGCGGACGGCACCGTACGGGTCCGGATCGACGTACCGTCAGGCCGGGTGAGCGCCGCCGTGCACCGCACCGGCGGCCGGACCACCGCGGTCACCTTCCGGAACGTGCCCACCGCCGTCACCGCCCGCAAGCTCGCGGTGGCCACCTCGCGCGGGACGGTCGCGGTCGACCTGGCGCACTCCGGCGCCTGCTACGCCTCGGTCCGGGCGGCCGACCTCGGGCTGACCGTCGACACCGCCTCGCTGCCCGAACTCACCGCCGTGGGGCGGGAGATCAGGGCCGCGCTGGCCGACGAGCCGGCCACCCGGCACCCGTCCGACCCGCTGCTCTCCGGCGTCTACGGGGTGATCCTCCACGAGGAGCTGCCGGACACCCCGGCGGGCCCGAACCAGCGCAACGTCACCGTCTTCGCGGACGGTCAGATCGACCGCTCGCCGTGCGGCTCCGGCAGCTCGGCCCGGCTGGCCCTGCTGGCCGACGAGGGCCGTCTGACGCCGGGTGAGGAACTGCGGCACGAGTCGGTCATCGGTAGCGTGTTCACCGGGCGGCTCGCCGCGGAGCACCGCGACGGATGGATCACCGAGGTCACCGGCACCGCCCACCGCACCGGCGAGCACCGCTTCCTGCTCGACCCGGCCGACTCTCTCGGGACGGGGTTCCTGCTCTGATGACCATCGCCCAGCTGCCGCTCACCCTCACCCCCGGTCAGGCCGTCGACGCGCTGGCCGCCGTGCTGCTCAAGGGTCTCGACCCGGAGGAGTGCCCGGCCCGCAGCAACATCCCCGTCCCGGCGGGCGAGCTGCTGCTGATGCCGGCCGCCGACACCGCGTACGCGGGGGTGAAGATCGCGGGGGTGGTCCCGGCCAACGCGGCCCGGGGCCTGCCCCGGATCACCGGCAGCTACCTGCTGCTGGACGGGCCGACCCTGCAGCCGCTCGCGCTGCTGGACGGCATCGCGCTCACCTCGCTGCGCACCCCGGCGGTCACCGCGCTGGCCCTGCGCCTGCTGGCGGTGCCGGACGCCGCGCACCTGGTGCTGTTCGGCTCGGGACCGCAGGCGTACGCGCACCTGGACGCGCTGCTGGCGATCCGTCCGCTGACCCGGGTCACCGTGGTCGGCCGGTCGCCCGAGCCGGTCGCCGCGCTGGTGGCGTACGCCCGGGGGCTCGGGCTCGACGCGGCGGCGGGTGGTGCCGGCGCGGTGGCCGAGGCCGACCTGGTGGTCTGCTGCACCACGGCGCGGGAGCCGCTGTTCGACGGCGCGCTGGTGCCGGACCACGCGGCGGTGGCGGCGGTCGGCTCGCACGAGCCGACCGCCCGTGAGGTGGACACGGCGCTGGTGGACCGGGCGGCGCTGTACGTGGAGGCGCGTTCGGTCGCACTCCGGGAGGCGGGCGACCTGCTGATCCCTGGTGTGGCCGGATCCAGGCTTGCTAACCTGTCAGAACTGGTCAACGGCAAGGCAGTTGTTCCCACGGATCGCCCGCGCTTCTTCAAGAGCGTCGGGATGGCCTGGCAGGACCTCGCGGTGGCGGCGGCACAGTACGAGTCGGGCAATGCTGCCTGAATTGTTTTACAAATCAACGTAACGTGACATTGTACAATGGTGTCCTGCTAAGCCACCCGGAGGAACACCATGGCGGACCTCAAGCCCCGCGCCCTCATCTCCGTCCAGGAGCGCCTGCGCGACCAGGTCGCCCACGCCCTGCGGGCCGCCCTGATCTCCGGCGAGCTCCGCCCCGGGGTCGTCTACTCGGCGCCCGCGCTGGCCGCCGACTTCGGCGTCTCCGCCACTCCCGTCCGGGAGGCGATGCTCGACCTGGCCCGTGAGGGCCTGGTCGAGGCGGTCCGCAACAAGGGCTTCCGGGTCACCGAGCTGACCGAGCGCGACCTCGACGACTACACCGAGATCCGCGCCCTGATCGAGGTCCCCACCATCGGCCGGGTCACCCGCACCGCCGACCGGGAGCAGCTCGAGGCGCTCCGCCCCGAGGCGCACGCCATCGTCGCGGCCGCCCGGAAGCACGACCTGATCGCCTACCTGGAGGCGGACCGTCAGTTCCACCTCTCGCTGCTCGGCCTGGCCGGCAACGCCCGCCTGGTCGAGGTGGTCGGCGACCTGCGCAAGCGCTCCCGCCTGTACGGCCTGAACCGCCTGGACCAGCGCGGCGAGCTGGTCTCCTCGGCCGAGGAGCACCTCACCCTGCTCGACCTGATGATCGCCGGCAACGCCGAGGCCGCCGAGACCTGCATGGCCGAACACCTCGGCCACGTCCGCTCGCTCTGGGCAGCCGGGGTGGAGGCCGCGGCGGCCGAGCAGCAGCCGGCACTGCGCCTCGGGGCGCGCTGACGGCCCGTCGGGCGCAACCGCCCGCCCCCCTGCAGCGTCTGCGCAGGTGATCATCGGCCGGATTCCCGGCCGGGGCCTGCAGGGGGACAGATGAACGAGATACAGGACGGCAGAGCCGGGCACACCCTGGAGCCCTGCCCGAGCTGCGGCCTGACGGACGAGGTCAAGGGCGTCCCAGCCGTCTACCTGGCCGGGCGCGACCGCATCCTGGTCCCGTACCGGGACAGTGAGGGCACGTCGACCACGGTGACCCGGACGGTCACCACGGCCGTCTCGGATGCGCTGGCGCCCGCGCCGGAGACCCCGGAGCCGAAGGCCACCGGGCCCGGCTGCCTCGGTGCCCTGGCCCTGCTGGTGGCCGTCGGTACGTTCATCGGCGGAGCCGCCGGCGGGCACTGGTTCTCCGACGACCCCACCCCGGCCACCGGCTTCGGCTACACCGGCCGGTCGGCTCCGGCGTCCGACTCCGACCTGGCATTCCTCGGCTGGATCTCCGGTTTTGCCCTGCTCGCGGCGGTGCTGCTGCTGGCCCTGGCCTGGCGCCAGAAGGCGGCCTTCCGCAACCGCCTGGCCGGCCGCCCCGTCGCCGAGGAGCTCTGGACCCGGGCCTGGTACTGCGCCCGCTGCGGCACGGCCCACTTCCCTGCCACCCCGGACGAACCCGCGCAAGCCCTCACCCTCCAGGAGTTCCGCCGCCGCATCTGGCAGACCGGCGGCTACGGCGAACTCGCCGCCGGCCACCCGGTGTCCTGACGCGTTTCCCGTTCGGGTGAATCGCCCGGCGCGAGGTCGCGTCGGGCGGCGGCGTTCTACGATGTTGCTCTCGACACCGGCCAGCCGGAGGAAACCGTGTCCGCAGCAGCAGCGGAGCAGCACCCGACGTTGCTCGAGGTCGCCGACAGGATGTCCGACGAGCTGATCGGTTACCGGGTCGAGATCATCGGGGGCCAGATCACCGCGACACCACCCGCTGACGGCCCGCACGGCGTCTCCCTGACGGATCTCGTACTCGCCCTCGGAGCCGCAGGGTTGCACGGGGAAGCGAGCAAGGTCATTCAGGCTGTCGGACTGTGGCTGCCGGACGGGCCCTCGGACTACGCCATTCCCGATCTGGCCGTTGTGGATGCCGACTACCTCGACCACGGAGTGGCGTTCCACTGCTACGACCCCGCGATCTTCCGGATGGTGCTCGAGGTGACCTCCAGCAACCTCAGCGACGACCTGAAGAGGAAGCCCGCCGCCTACGCCGGAGCGGGCATCCCGGTCTACGTCATGGTGGACCGCAAGAACGAGAAGGTCATGGTGCTCACCGACCCGTCCGACGGCGAGTACCGCGTGCACGCCGTCCACCACCGGGGCCAGAGCTTCACACTCCCCGAGTCGATCGGGGCGACGGTGACGCTCTCGGTGGACGGCGTGCTCGGGGAGAAGGGCTAGACCAGCCGTCCGTCGTGCATCTCCACCACCCGGTCGACCCGGGTCAGCAGGTCGCGGTCGTGGGTGACCATGACGGTGGCGGTGCCGTGGTCGCGGGTGATGGTGGCGAGCAGGTCGACGATCTGGGCGCCGCGTTCGTGGTCGAGGGCCGAGGTGGGCTCGTCGACCAGCAGGACGGAGGGTTCGCCGAAGAGGGCGCGGGCGATGTTGACCCGCTGGCGTTCGCCGCCGGAGAGCTGGTGCGGGCGGCGGCGCTGCTTCGAGGCGTCCAGGCCGACCGAGGCGAGCAGGGCCTCGGCCCGCTCGCGGGCGGCCCGGGGCCTGCCGCCGCGGACGGACTCCAGGACCAGCAGCTGTTCCACCGCGGTCAGCGAGGCGAGCAGGTTGGACTGCTGGAAGACGATGCCCAGCCGCTCCCGGCGCAGCGCCGAGCGGGCCTTCTCGCCCAGCGCGCCGACGTCCTGACCGTCGATCAGCACCGAGCCGCTGTCCGGCCGGAGCAGGGTGGCGGCCACCGCGAGCAGCGAGGACTTGCCGGATCCTGAGGGCCCGGCGACGGCGGTGAACTCGCCGGGGGCGACCGCGAGCGAGACCCGGTCGAGGGCGGTGAGGCGGGCTTCGCCGTCGGGGTAGGTGAGGGTCACGGTGTGCAGGGCGAGGCCGGTGCGGGTGGCACGGACGGTGGTGGTCATCGGTTGGCTCCCAGCGCGGCCAGCGGGTCGACGGAGGTGATGCGGCGGACGGCGAGCCCGGCGCCGAGCAGACCGAGCAGGACCATCACCGCGACCGGGACGCCCACACTCGCCACGCTGACGTCGAACGGGACGGCGGCGGCCGCCAGCAGCCCGCCCACCCCGCCGATCGCGCCGCCCAGCAGCGCCCCGCCCAGCAGCACGGCGGCGGCCTGCGCCAGCGCGTCCCGGACCAGGTAGCCGCTGCTCGCACCGACCGCCTTGAGCACCGCGATGTCCGGCTTGCGCTGGACCGTCCAGACCGTGAAGAAGGCCCCGACCACCAGCGCGCTGACCGCGAACAGGAAGCCCTGGATCAGCTGCAGGCTGCCCTGCTCGGCGGAGTACCCGTTGATCCCGGCCAGCGAGTCGTCGAGCGACACCGTCTCGGTGCCCTGCGCCGCGTCCAGCGCGCCGAGGTCCGCGTCCGAGCCGGTCAGCGCGAGCGCGGTCGGCCGGTTCTGGCCGCTGACCTGCTCCCAGGTGGCGAGCGTGGTCCACACCGTGGGGGCGTGCCCGTACGAGCGCTCGGCGGTCAGGCCGGAGACGGTGACGGTGCGCGGGCCGACCTTGACCTGCTCACCCACCGTCAGGTGGTACTCGGCGGCGGTGTCGGCCCCGACCGCGATCTGACCGTCCGTCGGGGCGGTGCCGGACTCCAGCGGGGGCAGCAGCCCGGCCGGGGCCCCGACCACGCTGACCGAGGCGGCCGAGTCGCTGGCGGTCAGCCGGGTCATCGAGATGCCCAGCGGCTGCACCGACTCCACCCCGGGGGCGGCGGCGAACGCGTCGGCCTGGGCGGGCGAGACGGTGCTGCTGCTGAACGAGACCGTCGGTGCGGCCCCGGCCGGGGCGCCGAACACGATCCGGTCGGCGGGCAGCTCGGCGACGGTGGAGGAGGCGGCGGAGGCGAGCCCGCCGGTCAGCCCGTAGAGGAAGACCACCAGGGTGGTTATCAAGGTGACCACCGCCCCCATCAGGGCGAACCGCCCCTTGGCGAAGCGGATGTCACGGAGCGCGACGAACACGGTGGCCTTCCCGGTACGAGAGTTCTGACGACTCCTCCACCCTGTCGGCGCGGCCGCCCCGTGCCATCAGGGAGAGGAGGGGGACTCCACTCGTGCGGGCGATGCAGTCCGGAATCCATCGAACGGTTGATGCCGTGCCGGGCGGAGCCGGGCCCCGCACCCCGTACTCTCGGAAGGCGTGACCAGTACCGAACCACCCGGCCATGCCGGCAACACGCCCGCGCTGCGGCTGATGAACCTCGCCCTGCACGGCCTGTTCCTGGCGCTGCTGGTGGTGCTGGTGGCCCGGGGCGTGGCCGACGGCGGGCTGGGGCCCGGTGCGCTGCTGACCGCGATACTGCTCGCGGCGGTCTATCTGAGCGGCGGGGCGTTCGCGCCGGTGCGCACCACCCGGCTGTGGGCCGGGCTCTGGCTGGGCGCGGTGCTGCTGCTCTGGATCGGTCTGACGCTCGCGCACCCCGAGTTCTGCTACCTCGCCTTCCCGCTGTACTTCGTCTGCCTGCACCTGATGCCGGTGCGCTGGGCCGTCCTCGCGGTGGGTGCGCTGACCGTGGTGGTGGTGGCCGCGCAGGCCGGCACCGAGGGCGGGCTGACCCTGGCGAAGGTGCTCGGCCCGGTGGCGGGCGCGGTGGTCGCGCTGCTCACCGCGTACGGGTACGCCGCGCTGTACCGGGAGAGCCGGGAGCGGCAGCGGCTGATCGACGACCTGGTCCGGGCCAGGGACGAGCTGGCCGCCACCCAGCGCGAGGCCGGCCGGCTGGCGGAGCGTCAGCGGCTGGCCCGGGAGATCCACGACACCCTGGCCCAGGGCCTGTCCAGCATCGTGCTGCTGGCCCGCTCGGCCGAGTCCGCGCTGCCGGCCGACCCGGGCGCGGCCCGGGAGCGGATCGCCGAGGTCGGGCGGACGGCTTCGGCGAATCTGGCGGAGGCCCGCCGGTTCGTCCAGGCGCTCACCCCGCCCGCGCTGGACGGGGTGACGCTGACCGTGGCGCTGCGGCGGCTGGCCGACGGGCAGGGCGCGGTGTTCCACCTGGACGGTGAGCCGTACCCGCTGCCGGTGGAGGCGGAGGTCGCGCTGCTCCGGCTGACCCAGGAGGCGCTGGCCAACGCGGCCCGGCACGCCCGGGCCGAGGCGGTGGCGGTGACGCTGACCTACCTGGACGACGAGGTGACGCTGGACGTCTTCGACGACGGGGTGGGCTTCGACCCGCAGGCGCTGCCCTCGGGCGAGGGGCGGCGGTTCGGCCTGCACGGGATGCGGGAGCGGATCGCGGCGCTGGGCGGCCGGCTGACGGTGGAGTCGGCGCCGGGCGAGGGCACGGTGGTGGCGGTCTCGCTGCCGCTGCGGACGATCGAGACGGCCGAGGCCGTGCTGACGGAGGCGGGTGCGCAGTGATCCGGGTGCTGTTGGTGGACGACCACCCGGTGGTGCGGCGCGGGCTGCGCGCGATGGTGGACGACCTGCCGGAGCTGACGGCGGTCGGCGAGGCGGCGGACGGCGCGGAGGCGCTGCGGGTGCTGGAGGGTCTCGAGCAGCGCCCGGACGTGGTGCTGATGGACCTTCAGATGGGTGCCGGGATGCACGGGGTGGAGGCCACCCGCCGGATCACCGCGCTGCCGGACCCGCCGGCGGTGCTGATCCTGACCACCTACAGCACCGACGCCGACATCCTGGCGGCGGTCGAGGCGGGCGCGACGGGCTACCTGCTCAAGGACGCCCCGCCGGAGGAGGTGGCGGCGGCGGTGCGGGCCGCCGCCCGGGGCGAGACGGTGCTGGCGCCGCCGGTGGCGGCCCGGCTGCTCGGGCGGGTGCGGGCCGGGCGGCCGACGCTGTCGCCGCGCGAGGCGGAGATCCTCCAGCTGCTGGCGCTCGGGCTGGCCAACAAGCAGATCTCCAAGCGGCTGTTCATCAGTGAGGCGACGGTCAAGACCCACCTGGTGCACATCTACGACAAGCTCGGTGTGGACAGCCGGACGGCCGCGATCGCCTCGGGCCTGACGAGCGGTCTGATCCGCCCGGCCTGACGCCCGGTCTGATGCGCCCGCTCCGGTGCGCCCGGCCCGTCGCCCGGGAAGGCCGTTCGTCCAGGGACGGACGGGGCGCCGGAGCGCTGTGCGATGATCATCGGGTGTCAGGTACCGCGTTCCCGAGGCCCCGGGTGGGGCGGCCGCGCGCCGCCGGGCCGTCGAACAGCGAACTGTCCGGCCGGGAACAGGTGTTGGCGGCAGCCGCCGCGCTGTTCACCCGGAACGGGTACGCCGCGACCACCACCAGGGCGGTGGCCGAGCTGGCGGGGCTGCGGCAGGCGTCGATGTACCACTACTTCGCCCACAAGGAGGACCTGCTCGCCACCCTGCTGGAGGGCACCGTCGAACCTTCGCTGGCGTTCGGCCGGAACCTGCTCGCCGCCGAGCCCGGGCCCGACCCGGCGGCCGCGCTCTGGGCGCTGGTCAGGTACGACTCCGAGCTGCTGTTCGGCGGCCTGTACAACCTGGTCGCGCTCTACCGGCTGCCCGAGGTGCGGGGCGACCGGTTCCTGGACTTCCGCCGGGCCAGGACGGAGCTGCGGGCGGTCTACGGCGTGCTGCTGACCCGGCTGGAGCAGCCGTCGGCGCCGGTGGCGGAGCTGGAGCTGCGCACCGACCTGCTGCTCGGCCTGGTCGAGGGCGGGGTGGCGGCCGCCCGGGAGCACCCGGACCGCACCGCCGCCGAGGTGGCCCCCGCGGTCGCCGACGCGGCCCTCCGGCTGGCGGGCTGCACCGCCGGACGGATCGCGCTGGCCCGTACCGCCGACCTGACCGGAGCACCACGATGAACCGGAGCACCCCGATGCAGCTGCCGCTGGTCGCCGCCGCGCCGATGGCCGGCGGCGGTACCACCCCCGCCCTGGTGGCGGCCGTGAACGAGGGCGGCGGGCTCGGCCTGCTGCCCGCGGGATACCTGAGTGCCGCCGGGCTGGCCGCCGCGATCGGCGTGACCGGGCGGCTGACGGACTGTCCGTTCGGGGTGAACCTGTTCGTCCCGGACGCGCCGGCCGATCCGGCGGCGGTGGCCGCCTACCGGGAGCGGCTGCGGCCGGAGGCCGCCTCGCACGGGGTCGAACTCCCCGAGTCGACCGGTCCGGACCGGGACGACTGGGAGGCCAAGCTGGAGCTGCTGCTGGCCGACCCGGTGCCGGTGGTCTCGTACACCTTCGGCCTGCCCTCGGCCGCCGAGGCCGCCGCGTTCCGGGCGGCGGGCAGCTACCAGATCGGCACCGTGACCACCCCGGCGGAGGCCAGGGCCGCCACCCTGCTGGGGATGGACGCGCTCTGCGTGCAGGGCCCGGAGGCGGGCGGCCACCGGGGCACCCACCGCCAGGCGGCGGTGCCGGACGCCCGGTCGCTGGCCGAACTGCTCGCCGCGGTACGGGAGGTGACCCCGCTGCCGCTGATCGCGGCCGGCGGGCTGATGGACGGCGCCGGGATCGCCGCCGCCCTGCGCGCGGGCGCGAGCGCCGCCCAGCTCGGCACGGCGTACCTGCGCACCGACGAGTCCGGGGCCGACCCCAACCACCGGGCGGCGCTGGTCGGCCACCGCGGCGGCACCACGGTGACCAGGGCCTTCACCGGGCGCCCGGCCAGGGGGCTGCGGAACGCCTTCATCGACCGGTACGAGCCCTACGCCCCGGTCGGCTACCCCGAGGTGCACCACCTGACCCGCCCGCTGCGCGCGGCCGCCACCCGTCGGGGCGACCTGACGGCGATGCACCTCTGGGCGGGTACCGGCCACCGGCGGGCCAGGACCGGTCCGGCCGCGGACCTGACCGCCGAACTGCTCGCTCAGGCCAACGCCGCGCGGTAGTAGGCGATCTTGTCCCGGATCACCTGCTGCCGCCGGCGCAGCGTGGCGATCTGCTCCTCCACCTGGTCGTCGTGCGCGGCCAGCAGCGTCAGCCGGTCGGCGAAGGTGCCGTCCCCGGACCGCACCAGCTGCGCGAAGTGCAGCATCTCCGAGATCGGCATGCCGGTGTCCCGCAGGCACCGCAGCACACCCAGCCAGGCCAGGTCCTCGGCGCTGAACCGCCGGTGCCCGCTGGCCGACCGCTGCACGTCGCCGAGCAGCCCGATCCTCTCGTAGTACCGCAGGGTGTCCAGGCTGAACCCGGACTCCTCGACCGCCTGAGCGGGCGTCAGATACGCAGCTGTGGTCATGCCGCCATCATCACCCGGGGCGGAACGGGCCGGACAGCCCCGTTCCGCCTGACGGACGGTCAGCCGAGGATGGTGCCCATCCACTCCTCGATGCCCGCGACGGTGCGGGGGAGCGCGCCGGACATCAGCCGGGCGCCGTCGGCGGTGATCACCAGGTCGTCCTCCACCCGGGCGCCGATGCCGCGGAGTTCGGCGGGGAGGGTCTCGTCGTCGGGCTGCAGGTAGAGGCCGGGCTCGACGGTGAGCACCTGGCCCTCCTCCAGGACGCCGTCGAGGTAGGTCTCGGCGCGGGCCTTGGCGCAGTCGTGCACGTCCAGGCCGAGCATGTGGCCGCTGGAGCAGAGGGTGTAGCGGCGGAACAGGCCGCTGTCCTCCTGGAGCGCCTCCTCGGCGGAGATCTTGAGGACGCCCCAGTCGGCCAGGCCCTCGGCGATCACCCGCATGCCGGCCCGGTGGAAGTCCCGGAAGCTGGCGCCGGGGCGCAGGGTGGCGATGCCCGCCTCCTGGGCGGCCAGGACGAGTTCGTAGACCTGCCGCTGGACGGGGGAGAAGGTGCCGCTGAGCGGGATGGTGCGGGTGATGTCCGCGGTGTAGAGCGAGTCGACCTCCACGCCCGCGTCCAGCAGCAGCAGCTTCGAGGGGTCCAGCGCGCCGTCGTTGCGGATCCAGTGCAGCACACAGGCGTGCGCGCCGGAGGCGACGATGGTCTCGTAGCCGGTGCCGTTGCCCTCGGCGCGGGCCCGCAGGTTGAAGGTGCCCTCCAGCCAGCGCTCGCCCCGGCCGTGCCGGAAGGCGGCGGGCAGCGCGCGGACCACGTCCTCGAAGCCGGCGGTGGTGGCGTCGACCGAGAGCTGGAGCTGCTCGACCTCCCAGGCGTCCTTGACCAGCCGCAGCTCGGAGAGGGTGGAGGCGAGCGCGGTGTCGACGGCGGTCGGCAACAGCGCCTCCAGCACCGGGTCGGCCCCGCCGAGCAGCCGGGTGACCGGCTGACTGCCGGTCAGCAGCTTCTCCAGGTCGTCCAGGTGGGCGGTCCGGATGCCGGTGAGCTGCTCGGCCTCGTCCAGGTCGGGGCGGCGGCCGACCCAGAACTCGCCGTAGCGGCGGTCCCGGAAGAACTCGGAGCCGTACGGGCTGCCGCCGCCGCGCGGCGAGCGCGGGCGCAGGTAGAGCACCGGCTCGCCGTTCGGCTCGACCACCAGCACGTGGCCGACCTGGTCCTCGCCGGTCAGGCCGGTGAGCCAGGCGTACGCGCTGTGCGGGCGGAACCGGTAGTCGCAGTCGTAGCTGCGCACCTTCAACTGCCCGGCCGGGACGATCAGCCGCTCGCCGGGGAAGGCGGCGGCGAGCCGGGCCCGGCGGCCGGGCATCACGGCGTAGCCGGGCACCCGGTCGCCGGCGGGCAGCGGGGTGGTGGCCCAGCCGGTCCCCATGAAGGCTTCCAGGGCGGCGGAGACGGGCAGGTCGTGGCTGCCGGTGTTCAGCGGGCGGGGGGCGGTGGTCACGTCTGCGACTCCTTCGGCGGGGTGGTCTGTCCGGATTCAGTGGTGTTGATGTCGTTGCGTGGGGCGGGAGTTGGAGCGGTTACCGGACACAGCTCGGTAACGAGCCGCCCGATCCCTTGCCAGTGCAATTTCACATTACTATGTTACGGGTCACACCTTGGAGCGGCTAGACCCCAGCGGTCGCCCTCTCGGTGGCCCCGGATCAGCCCCGGGGCGAACCAAGGCCGCAACTGTGGCCTCCCACTGCGGAGTTGCACTATGACCAGGCGTACCCATGCCGCCCTTGCAGCGGCGATCGCGGCAGCACTCACCCTCGGCCTCGGGGCGTGTACCAGCACCGGCGGAAGCAGCGACGACGGCAACCAGGGTGGTGTCACCACCGAGGGCAACGGCATCATCGGCGGGACGCCCGTCAAGGGCGGCACCCTGAACCTGCTGTCGAACGTCGACTTCGACCAGCTGGACCCGACCCGTAACTGGACCATGCCGGTGATGGACTTCGGCGTCCGCACCCTCTACCGCACCCTGACCACCTTCAAGGCGGCCCCGGGCGCCGAGGGTCTGAAGATCGAGCCCGACCTGGCCACCGACCTCGGCCAGTCGAGCGACGGCGGCAAGACCTGGACCTTCAAGCTGAAGGACGGCCTGAAGTACGAGGACGGCACGCCGATCGTCGCCGACGACATCAAGTACAACGTCGAGCGGTCCTACTCGCCCGAGCTGCCCGGTGGCCCGGACTACGCCCGGACCTACCTGGTCGCCCCGGCCGACTACAAGGGCCCGCTGGCCGGCCAGCGCCTGGGCAAGGAGTCGATGGAGGTCCCGGACGACAAGACCATCGTCTTCCACCTCCAGCGCCCGGTCGCGGAGTTCGGCTACACCGTCACGCTGCCGACCTTCTCGCCGGTGCCGAAGGCGAAGGAGGCCGGTGCCAACTACAGCAACCACCCGGTCTCCTCCGGCCCGTACAAGATCGAGTCGTACGACCGCGGCAAGCGCATGGTGCTGGTCCGCAACACCAACTGGGACCCGAAGAGCGACACGGTCCGCAAGGCGTACCCGGACAAGATCGTGGTGGACCAGACCCTCAAGGGCACCGGTGTGGCCGAGCGGCTGATCGCCGACCAGGGCGACGACCAGAGCGCGATCTCCTACGTCGACCTGGTGCCCTCCAAGATCAGCGAGGTGCTCACCAACCCGGAGATCAAGAAGCGGCTGATCTCGGAGAACGCGGGCTGCACCACGAAGCTCGACATGAACAACACCAAGGCGCCGTTCGACAACGCCAAGGTCCGCCTCGCGATGCAGTACGCGGTGGACAAGGAGGCCTTCGCGGCCGCGCAGGGCGGCCCGGCGTTCACCGACGTGGCCACCACCTACCTGCCGCCGGTGCTCACCCAGGGCGCGCCGGTCGACCACTTCCTGATCAAGCCGGGCGGCGACCCGGCGAAGGCCAAGGCGCTGCTGGCCGAGGCCGGTTTCGCGAACGGCTTCGCCACCGAGCTGGTCACCTCCACCGGTGGCAAGCAGCAGGCGGAGGCCATCCAGGCCGCGCTGAAGAAGGTCGGCGTCGAGATCACCATCACCACGGTCGACCCGACCGCGGTCAGCTCGATCACCGGTGACAAGACCAAGCAGCCCGGTCTCTCGATCGGCGGCTGGTGCCCCGACTACCCGTCGGCCGCCACCTTCCTGCCGATGATCTTCGACGGCCGCACCATCAAGGACAAGGGCAACCAGGGCAACGTCACCCGGTTCAACGACCCGGAGACCATCGCCGACCTGGACCGGATCGCCGCGATGAGCGACGTCCAGCAGGCCAACAAGGCGTGGCTGGAGCTGGACGCCAAGATCATGGACAAGTCGCCGGCCGTGCCGCTGGTCTGGGCCAAGAAGCCGCTGCTGGTCGGTTCCAACATCGCCGGCGCCTTCGCCCACCCGGTGTGGGCCGGTCAGCTCGACTTCGCCGTCATCGGCCTGAAGACCGCGAAGTAGTCGGGAGTTCCCCATGACCGCCCCGCTCTCTCCGGCCGCGGCCGAGGGAGCGGGGGCGGCGGCCAGTCCCGCTGCCCCCGTCTCCACCGCCGACCGTCATCAACAGCCCGCCTCTCCCTGGCGGTTGGCCTGGCACCGGCTGCGTCGCCAGAAGGCCGCACTCACCGGCCTCGGCATCATCGTCTTCTTCATCCTGGCCGCGTTGCTGGCCCCGGTGCTCACCGCGATCAGCGGCACGGGCCCGGCGGACACCGACAAGCGGGCCATCAACTCCTACCTCGGCGGCCTGCCCAAGGGCAGCTTCGGCGGGATGAGCCCCGAACACTGGCTCGGCGTCGAGCCGATGCTCGGCCGGGACATCTTCGCCCGGCTGCTCTACGGCGCCCAGATCAGTCTGCTGGTCGCCTTCGCCTCGGCGATCATGATCACCCTGATCGGGGTGACCCTGGGCATCCTGGCCGGCTACTTCGGCGGCCGGATCGACACCGCGATCTCCCGGTTCATGGACGTCATGATGTCCTTCCCCAGCCTGATCTTCATGATCGCGCTGCTCTCGGTGGCCCGGAACGTCAACCGGGTCATGCTGCTGATCATCGTGATGGGCGTCTTCAGCTGGCCGTACATCGCCCGGGTTATCCGGGCCCAGACCCTCTCGCTGAAGCACCGCGAGTACGTCGAGGCGGCCCGCGCCAGCGGCACCAGGAGCAGTCGCATCCTGCTCACCGAGATCCTGCCCAACCTGTCCGGCACGATCATCGTCTACATCACGCTGGCCATCCCGGGCCTGATCGGCACCGAGGCCGCGCTGACCTTCCTGGGCGTGGGCGTCCGTCCCCCGACGCCGTCCTGGGGGCAGATGATCGCCGACTCGGTGCTCTACTACAAGGTCGATCCGATGTTCTTCATCCTGCCGAGCGCCTGCCTGTTCCTGGTGGTGCTGGGGTTCACCCTGCTCGGTGACGCGCTGCGCGACGCCCTGGACCCGAAGGGCGGCAAGTCGTGATCGGATTCCTGATCCGCCGGCTGCTCGGCATCGCGGCCACCCTGGTGGTGATCTGCGCGCTGACCTTCGCGGTGTTCTACCTGTTCCCCGCCGACCCGGCGGCCCAGTTCTGCGGCAAGGACTGCTCGACCGACCGGATCGAGATGGTCCGTCAGCAGATGGGCCTGGACGACTCGTTGCCGGTCCAGTTCGGCCGCTACCTGATCGGCATCTTCGCCGGCCAGACGCTCGGCAGCGGCCAGTACGCGGTCCAGTGCAACTTCCCCTGCTTCGGCTACTCCTTCCAGAGTGCCCAGCCGGTCTGGGACCTGATGATGGACCGGTTCCCGGTCAGCGCCTCGCTCGCCCTCGGTGCGGCGGTCTGCTGGCTGGTGCTCGGCCTCTCGGCCGGCGTGGTCTCCGCGCTGAAGCGGAACACCTGGGTGGACCGCACCGTGATGATCGGCACCATCGGGATCGCCGCGCTGCCGGTCTACTTCACCGCGATGATCCTGCTCTACCTGGTGGTCACGGTGCTGGGCCTGATGCCGCTGCCCCGGTACATCGCCTTCGGCGAGGACCCGGTCGGCTGGGTGCGCAACCTGATCCTGCCGTGGATCACCCTGTCGCTGCTGTTCGCCGCGCTGTACGCCCGGATGACCCGCAACTCGGTGATCGAGACCATGGAGGAGCCGTTCGTCCGGACCGCCAGGGCCAAGGGTCTGCGCGAGCGCCGGGTGGTCACCAAGCACGGGCTGCGACCCGCGCTGACCCCGATCGCCACCATGCTCGGGATGGACCTCGGCGGCCTGCTCGCCGGAGCGCTGATCACCGAGTCGCTGTTCAGCCTGCCGGGCGTCGGCAAGCTGTTCGCGGACTCGCTGAACAAGTCCGACCAACCGGTGATCATGGGCGTCACGCTGCTGGCCTCCTTCTTCATCGTGACCTCCAACCTGGTGGTGGACCTGGTCTACGCCTGGATCGACCCGAGGGCGAGGCTGTCGTGACAACCCCCAGCAAGAGCGCACCACTGCTCGAAGTCACCGATCTCGAAGTCGAGTTCAACACCGCCGAAGGCGTGGTCAAGGCCGTCAAGGGCGTCGACTTCACGGTCGAGCGCGGGCGGACCCTGGGCATCGTCGGCGAGTCGGGCTCCGGCAAGTCCGTCACCTCGCTGGCCGTGATGGGCCTGCACCGGAGTGCCAAGGTGACCGGGTCGGTCAAGTTCGACGGCACCGAACTGCTCGGCGCCCCGGACGAGACCGTCCGCAAGCTGCGCGGCCGCCGGATGGCGATGGTCTTCCAGGACGCGCTGACCGCGCTGCATCCGTACTTCACCATCGGCGACCAGATCGCCGAGGCGTACCGGGAGCACCACGGCGGCACCCGCAAGGCCGCGCTGGCCCGGGCGGTCGAGGTGCTCGGCGACGTCGGCATCCCCGAGCCGGCCCGCCGGGCGGGCGAGCACCCGCACCAGTTCTCCGGCGGCATGCGCCAGCGGGCGATGATCGCCCTCGCGCTGTCCTGCGAGCCGGACCTGATCATCGCGGACGAGCCCACCACCGCACTGGACGTCACCGTCCAGGCCCAGGTGCTTGAGCTGCTGATGAAGCTCCAGCAGGACCGCGGCCTCGGCATCGTGATGATCACCCACGACCTCGGGGTGATCGCCCGGGTGGCCGACGAGGTGCTGGTGATGTACGGCGGCGCCGCCGCCGAACAGGCCTCCGCCGACGCGCTGTTCGCCACCCCCAGGCACCCGTACACCCGGGGGCTGCTGGACTCGCTGCCCCGGGTGGACGCGGTCGAGGGGGAGAGCCTGCGCTCGATCCCCGGCAGCCCGCCCTCGCTGCTCGCCCCGCCGGCCGGCTGCGCGTTCCACCCGCGCTGCCCGGTCTACGCCGCGAAGCCCAGTGAACTCTGCACCGCGGAGCGCCCGTTGCTCCGCCTGGTGGCGGAGGGGCACCGCAACGCCTGCCGATTCGACGGAGTGACGTCATGACCACCGAACCGCTGCTCACCGTCGAGGGCCTGGGGATGACCTTCCCCGGTCCGCGCTCCGGCCTCGGCCGCCGGGCCGGGATCAAGGCGGTCGACGACGTCAGCTTCGAGGTCCGCCCCGGCGAGACGCTCGGGCTGGTCGGCGAGTCCGGCTGCGGGAAGTCCACCACCGGGCGGATGCTGGTCCGGCTGCTCGACCCGACGGCCGGTCAGGTCGCCTTCCAGGGCAAGGACATCACCCGGACCACGCAGCGCGAACTGCGGCCGCTCCGCCGCAAGTTCCAGATGATCTTCCAGGACCCGTTCGCCTCGCTGAACCCGCGGCAGACCGTCCAGCAGATCATCGCCGCCCCGCTGCGCGCCCAGGACACCCCGGCCGCCGAGATCAACCGTGAGGTCCGCGACCTGGTCCAGCTGGTCGGCCTCGCCCCGGAGCACCTGGACCGCTACCCGCACCAGTTCTCCGGCGGCCAGGCCCAGCGGATCGGCATCGCCCGAGCGCTGGCCACCCGCCCCGAACTGGTGGTCGCGGACGAGCCGGTCTCCGCCCTGGACGTCTCCATCCAGGCCCAGATCGTCGGCCTGATGGAGCGGCTGCAACGCGAACTCGGCGTGGCCTACGTCTTCATCGCCCACGACCTGGCCGTGGTGAAGCACATCAGCCACCGGGTCGCGGTGATGTACCTGGGCCGGATCGTCGAGATCGGCGACCAGCGCGAGGTGTACGCCAACCCGGCGCACCCCTACACCAAGGCGCTGCTCTCGGCCGTCCCGCTGCCCGACCCGGCCGCCGAACGCTCCCGGGAACGGATCGTGCTGCTCGGCGACCCGCCGAGCCCGGCCAACCCGCCGAGCGGCTGCACCTTCCACCCGCGCTGCCCGAAGGCGCAGCAGATCTGCCGCACCGAGCGGCCGTTGCTCCAGATCACCCCGGCGGGTGGCAGCCGACAGGCCGCCTGCCACTTCCCCGAGGCCTGACGCTCCCCCGTCGGTCCTCCTCCGCGCCGCCGCCGCACACCCTCGTCCCACGCGGCGGCGGCGCGAGCTCCACGCACCGCCCCACTCGGTGCGCCCCCACCTCTCCACCCCACTCGGAGAAGAACCATGGCAACTTCCTTCACCACGCGCCGGGTCCTGCTCGCCGCCGTGCTGACCGCCACCCTGACGCTGCCCGCGATCCAGACCGGCCAGGCGCTCGCCCAGTCCCCGGTGGCCGCCCCGGCGGCCGCGACCGCGCCGGCACCCGTGGCACCGACCGGGTACGACGAGGTGGACCGGCTCGGCGACGCCACCGCCCGGACCGGCACCGCCGCGCCCGCCCCCGGTGGCGGTTCGCTCGGCAGCGGACCGGTCCCCGGGATGCTGCCCGACCGGGTCGGCGCCCCCGCCCCGACCGCCGCCGAACTCGTCGCGAGCGGCACCGCCGCGACCACCGCGGCCGGCGTGCCGTGCACCGTGGACGGGATGACCGGCCTGGGCCCGAACGCCCTGGCCGACTTCCTCACCGACCCGGCCGTCACGGTGGACGGCTGCCTGAAGAACTTCCTCTGGACCTGGGACGCCAGGTACACCACCACCATGGACGACGCCCACGTCCAGGCCGTCGCGCAGCGGATCGGCAAGCTCGCCGGCTCCGACGACGGCACCGGCGCGGCCCACCTCTACGAGCTGTGGACCTTCCTGCACGCCACGGTCTACTTCGACTTCAACCAGAACGGCATCGACGTCACCGACGCCGCCACGCTGGCCGCGGTCCAGCAGGCCGTCACGGCGTACGGGAACAGCCCGCACGCCTTCGACGACACCGAGCTGGCCGGTGCGACCATCCGTGAGATGACCACCACCGCAGGCTCGGTGGGGGTGCGTCAGAACAACCTCGGCCTGGCGAAGAAGGTGCTGGCCAAGTTCGCCCCCGGCACCAAGGTCGCCGACAGCTGGGCCTGGGGCACCGCCGGTCTGGCCGCGCTCAACCTCAGCTGGCTCGGCGTCTCCAACCAGGACCCGGCGTTCCTGCCGGTGGTCGCCGCCGACCCCTCCTTCCGGGCCGCCTTCCGGGCCTTCGCCGGGTACGGCCACCTCAAGGGCACCCAGAACGAGTGGCTGGCCCGGGACGCGGTCGGCGAGTACGGCCGGTTCGGCCAGATCGCCGCCCTGCGGGCCGGCACCACCGCCGAGATCGGCAGCCTGCTGGACCTCACCAAGGCCACCTTCGGCCAGTGGTCGGCGCCCTGGGTCAAGGTGGCGGGCTGGGCCAACTACTACGGGAACTGCGCCCAGTTCGGGGTCTGTACCAGCGACGTCGAGGCGAAGCTGTTCCCCTACACCTACAAGTACGACAACGGTGCCGTCTCGGTCCGCACCGCACTGGACCGGGCCACCGTGGACCAGATGTACTACGCCAGCAAGCAGGTGAAGACCCAGTTCTTCCGGGTGCTCGGCACCGACGTCCCGCTGGCCGGCGACCCGAACGCCACCCTCAACATCCAGCTGTACGCGACGCGTTCGGACTACGAGGTGTACCACCCGCTGCTGACCGGGATGGCCACCAACAACGGCGGCATCTACATCGAGCGCGGCGCCACCTTCTACACCTACCAGCGGACCACCGCGGAGTCGTACCTGACGCTGGAGGAGCTGTTCCGGCACGAGTACACCCACTACCTGAACGGCCGTTGGGCGGTGCCGGGTTACTTCGGTGACGCGCGCTGGTACGCCAAGGACCTGACCACCGCGATGGACGAGGGCACCGCCGAGTTCTTCGACGGCTCGACCCGGGACCAGGGCGTCAAGGTCCGCAAGTCGCTGGTGGCCAAGCTGGCCTCGGACGAGGCGGCCGGCATCCCGCGGCTCACCGTCGCCCAGGTGCTGCACGCGAGCTACGACGACACCCCGGCCTTCCACTTCTACAACTACGCCGGAACCTTCTACGAGTTCCTCTGGGCGAAGCACCCGGCCAAGCTCCGCGAGATGTACGGCTACCTGCGCGCCGACGACCCGGCCGGGTTCGACGCCTGGCGCACCAGGACCGGCGCCGACCGGGGCCTGCAGGCCGAGTACGACGCCTTCCTGGACGCCCAGATCGCGATCGCCCCGAGCCTGTACGTGCCGAACACCTCGTTCAGCGCCAACAGCGCGCTGAAGTACGCCTATGCCGCCGAGGTGCAGGCCGCGATCGCCGCCGCCACCCAGAACACCCCGTCCTGCAAGGACAACGGGGACTGGGCGAACAAGCCGATGCGGTTCGTCTGCACCGGTGCGATCACCGCCAACCTGGCCGACGCGAACAACCCCGACCGGGTCTTCAACGACATGTCCTACACGGTCGACTACTTCCTGCTGAGCCGGACCAAGGGCGTCGCCAACAACCTGGACGACATGAACTGCTACTTCGGTGCGGTCAACGTCTGGCCCGGCGGCAAGGCCGGCACCGCCGACTACACCTGCGAGGGCCCGCTCCGCAGGTGACCCGAACCCCTGGTCGGACGCGGCGGGGAACCGTAACGGCGGGCCGCGTCCGACCAGGCTCCACAACTCCCGTGCGGGGCAGCCGTTCGACCGCTTCCGCGGTTGCCCCGCACGGGTACCGGCACGCGGCTGTCCTCCCCGCAGCCACCCGCTCCCCATCAGGGCCCAGGCCCCGGTGGGGCTCTTTCACGTGAAAGGCCACACCTCGTGACCACCCAGACACCTCCCCCGCTCAGCTGGGACGGCAGCGCCCACCCCTCCGGCCGGACCGAGACCGCCTGCCCGGTGGAGACCGGCCTCGACCTCCCGGGCCTGCGGGTCAGAGCCACCGCCGTCGGTGCCGGGGAGCTCGCGGTGCGGGTCACCCCGCAGGACGTCCCCGGCGTGCTGCTGATCGACGTCACCCCGGGGCGGTCGACCGACGGTTCGCCGGTCCGGGCCCGGGTGGAGTGGCGGCTGCCGTGCACCCGCGCCACCGGTTACTGGACGCCCGGCACCGGCACCCGCTGGCTGCCGCCGTCCTGGGCGCTGCCCCGGGTCGCCGCGCTGCCCAAGGGGGCACCGGTCGGCAGCCTGGTCGGCACGGCGGACGCCGCGATCTGCACCTTCGCGGTCGGCGAGACGGTGCTGCCGGTCTCGATCGGCGAGGGCGCGGTGGAGGAGACCGGCGACTTCAGCTGGTGGGTCGAGCACGAGGGCCCGCTGCGGCTGCTGCTGGACCTGAGCGGACGTCACTTCGCCGACACCGTCCGGGGCGCGGCCGCCTGGTGGGGCACCGCGCTGCCGGCCCCGGTGGTGCCGGACGCCGCCTTCGAGCCGGTGTTCTGCACCTGGTACGCCCTGCACCTGGCGATGACCTCGGCCGACGTGGAGAAGCTGGCCGCGCTGGCCGCACCGCTCGGCTTCGGCTCGCTGATCGTCGACGACGGCTGGCAGACCGACGAGAACGGCCGCTCCTACGCCACCACCGGCGACTGGCAGCCCGCCCCGGGCGGCTTCCCCGACTTCGCCGGGCACGTCGCGCGGGTCCGCGCCCTGGGCCTCAACTACCTGCTCTGGTACGCCCTGCCGTTCGCCGGCGACCGCAGCGCCGCGATCGGCACGCTCGCCGGGCACACGCTGGCCCACCTGCCGACCCTGGAGACGTACGTCCTCGACCCGCGCAGCCCGCTGGTCCGGGCGCACCAGGTGGACCGGCTGGCGGCGGCGGTGGAGCGGTACGGGGTCGACGGTCTGAAGATCGACTTCGTCGACACCTTCCTGCGCGAGGCCACCTCCGCCTCCCCGGACCCGGACTGCACCGAGGTGGCCGAGGGCGTCCGCCGCCTGCTGGCCGAACTCGACGTCCGACTGCGGGCGGTCCGGCCGGAGGTGCTGGTCGAGTACCGGCAGCAGTACATGGGCCCCGGCCTGTGGCCGTACTCGACCATGGTCCGGGCCATCGACTGCCCGCACAACGCCACCGAGAACCGCGCCCGCACCGCCGACCTGCGGCTCACCGCAGGACCGTTGGCGGTGCACGCCGACCCGCTGACCTGGCACCCGGAGGAGGCGCCCGAGCAGATCGCGGTGCTGCTGCTCGCGGTGCTGTTCGCCACCCCGCAGGTCTCGGTGGACCTGGCGGTGCAGGGGCCCGGCCAGCTGGCCGCGCTGCGGTTCTGGCTCGCCGTCATGGCCGAGCACCGGGACCTGCTGCAGCGCTCCGAGTTCCGCCCGCACCGGCCCGAGCTCGGCTACCCGCTGATCGAGTCCCGGCGGGACGGCGCCCGGGCGTTCGGCCGGTACGCGCCGGTGCCGGTCGCGGTGCCGGGGGAGTGGGACCTGCTGCTGCTCGGCAACGCCGACCCCGACACGCTGGTCCGGCTGGTCTTCGACCGGGCCCCGGGCACGCTGGCGGTGCTGGTCCAGGACGCGATGGGGGGCACCGTCGCCGAGGTGACCGTGACGGTGGAGAGCCTCGAACTCGGCCTGCACGTGCCGCTGGGCGGCCTGCTGACGCTCCGTCGCTGACCCACCCGGCCCGCCCACCCGGCGGGGGCCCTGCGCCTCCGCCGGGTGGGCGTTTCCACGCCCGCTCGCCGGCGGGCCCGGACGGGCCGGAGCCCCGGTCCGCAAGGGTGTGCGGGCCGGGGCTCCGGGCTGTGCGGGTGGATCAGGAGGCGGGGCCGACCTTGATGGTGGTCAGCTTGCCGCCCTGGGTCTCCCGAACGACCTCGATCTTGGTGTTGGTGTTCGGGACGGCGACGCCCAGCTGCGGGATCGCCGGGTCGGAGTAGACCCCGGTCCGGTCGTTGAAGACCGGGATGCCGGGCTTCGCCGGGTACTTGGTGGCCACGCCCGCGCTGTGCAGGGTGAAGGCCGTGGTGGGGTTGCGCGAGAAGGTCGCGTCGTGGCTCTGCGCCCGGCCGTTGACCAGCACGCCGCCCTTGAACTTCATCGCCTGCGGCCGCGCGTCGATCGGCAGGATCAGGCCGCCGCCCAGGTGGTCCTTGGTGTTGTTGTCGAGGTAGCTGGTGTCCCAGAGCCAGATCAACACACCTTCCTGGTACGGGTAGTTGTCGATCACGCCGGCCTTGCCCTCGACACCGCTGTAGCCGAAGTTGTACGGCCCGGTCTGCAGGTAGGCGCCGTAGCCGACGTAGCGGCGGTTCTCCACCAGGTACGCCCGCGGGTGCTCGCTGACCGAGTCCTTGCCCTTGAGCGGGTTGAAGCCGTTCAGCACCCAGCCCTGGTTGCCGTTCTCCGCGCCGTCGTCGAGCAGGGTGGCACCGTCGGCGGTGATCTTCACGGCGTCGATCAGCACGCCCTTGCCGTGGGTGTTGTTGTCCGAGGTGACGTGGAAGCGCAGCTGCACGGTCTTGCCGAGGTAGGCGTCCAGCGGGATGTTCAGCTGCCGCCAGGCGTTCGAAGTGCCGCTCAGGCCAGGGGTGTTGGCGGTGGTGTTGCCGATCGGCGCACCGTCCACCGTGCCGCCCAGCGACTTCCAGGTCTTGCCGTTGTCGGCGCTGGCCTCGACCGAGAGGAAGTCGTAGTCCTGCTCGATGTCGTACCAGGTGGCCGCCGAGATCGCCGCCGAGCCGGTGCGACCGGTCAGGTCCACCGTCCGGGACAGCGAGTTGTCGATGGAGTCACCGGTGCCGCTGTACCACTGCGAGGCACCCTGGAACGGGTCGGCCAGCGTGGTGGTCTTGGTGGTCGGCGGCAGGTGCACCAGCACGGCCTGGGCCTGGTCGGTGTTGTAGCCGCTGACGCCGAGCGCGTGGCTGGACCGGGTCGCGGCCTGCGCCTCGTCGTAGTTGAGCCAGCCGAACTGCAGCTTGCTCCAGGCGTCCAGGTCACCGGGGTACTCGCCGGTGGTGTTCTTGCCGCGGCCCAGGTACGAGGCCGAGGACATCAGCGACCAGAAGCTGACGCTGTTGTCGCCGCCCGTGGTCGGGTAGAGGTCCGGCAGGCCAAGGTTGTGGCCGAACTCGTGGGCGAACAGGCCGACGCCGCTGTTCTCGCCGCCCTGCACGTAGTCGTAGGCGAAGATGCCGGTGTCGCCGACCGGCGCACCGCCGATCTTGTTGCCCTCCGGGCCGACCTGTCCCGTCGGGTCCGGCAGGGCCCAACTCCGGTGCGCCCACAGCGCGTCGGCGCCCTGGGCGCCACCGCCCCAGGTCTCGTCGACGCCCGCGTGCACCACGACCAGGTTGTCGATGTAGCCGTCCGGCTCGTCGAAGTTCCCGTCCTTGTCGAAGTCGTAGCGGTCGTGCACGTCGTACTGCTTGAGCTCGGCCTTGACGTCGGCGGCGGTCCGGCCCTTGGCCAGCTCGCCGTCGTACCAGGCCTTGGTGGCGTCCCGGATGAACTCCTGCGCCTGGGTCCAGGCGCCGTTGCCCTGCGGGCCCTTGTTGCTGCCGTAGCGCGCCTCGTTGTACGGCAGGGTCACCCAGTCGGTGACGGTGCCCTCGAGGTCGTACCGGCCGGAGGACTGGGTGCGGTAGAAGTTCCGCATCGAGTTGGCGCCGGCCTTGTCGTCGAAGAACATCTGCTGGTAGTAGGCACGACTGAAGTCGTTCTTCCAGAAGGTGTGGGTGTCGCTCTTGTCGGGCTGCGGTATCACGTTGTGGGCCGGCCCGGGAGTGCCCGCGTAGCGCGGAACGCCGTTGTACAGCGTCGAGTTGTCGACCTGGTCGCCGAACTGGGCAAGGATCACGAAGACCTTGTCCTTGCGCTCCTGGGCGAGCTGGACGTAATCGTTGCCGATCTTGACCTTCTTGGGCGCGGTGCCCGCCGAGGTCTTCGCCAGTGAACCCTTGTTGAGCTGCTCCAGCGCCTTGGTGCGGAGCGCCTGCCGGGTCTTCTCCTGCGGCGCCAGCGGCCCCTCGGGAGCCTCCTTGCCCTCCGGGCCCACCTGGGCCTCGGCCGGCGCGTCCTGGGACTGCAGGGTGGGGGAGGGCTTCGGGGCGGCGTAGGCGTTGCCACTCAACAGGGTGGCGGCTATCGCACTGGTGGTCAGCGCAGCCGTGACGGCTGCGGACAGTCTGCGCAACTGACCGGTCCTTTCCGGACGGGGGTGGTCGGGTGGGCGAGGGTAATATTTCACATGTCATCCATCACATGGAAGACCTGTGTGCCGGTGGATCTCGCCGTCGGACCTGCCGGCCGGTACCGCGACCGGCGGGCCCCATGTCGGGTGTCCGCCGGAGGAGTTGGCGGAGCGCCCGGACGGCCGGGGCGGGACGGGGCAGGAACGGGCCACGGCCCGGCGCCGGGGGCGGGCACCGGACCGTGGGGTGCTGGGGAGATCAGCCCAGCGAGCTGCGCAGGAAGGCGAGTTCGGCCTCGCTGATCTGCTCGTTGACGCCGTTCGGGGTCATGTGGCTGACCGCGGGGAGCGGGAGCACCGAGTGCGGCCGGCCCGCCCTGGTGAGGGCCTGCGAGAGCAGCAGGGTGTGCGAGGGGTGGACGTTGTCGTCGGCCAGGCCGTGGATCAGCAGCAGCGGCCGGGTGAGTGACGGGGCGTCCGGGATCAGGCAGTCCGCGGCGTAGCCCTCCGGGTTGTCCTGCGGGAGACCGAGGTAGCGCTCGGTGTAGGCGGTGTCGTAGAGCCGGAAGTCGGTGGGCGGGGCGCCCGCGCAGGCGGCGTGGAAGACGTCCGGGCGGCGGAGCACCGCGAGCGCGGCGAAGTACCCGCCGTACGACCAGCCCCGGACGCCGACCCGGGTCAGGTCGAGGTCGGGGTGGGTGCCGGCCAGCGCCTGCAGGGCGGCGATCTGGTCGTCCAGCGCGACGGCGGAGAACCGGCGGAAGATCGCCCGGCTGAACGAGGGCGAGACGAACGGGGTGCCCCGGTTGTCGGTGGTGACCACGGCGAAGCCCTGGTCGGCCCACCACTGGCGGGCCTGCCAGCGACGCGGTTCGCTGGCCACCGCCTGGTGACCCGGTCCGCCGTACACGTCCAGCAGGACCGGCAGCCGACGGCCGGTCGGGTGGTTGCGCGGGTAGACCACGGCGGTGGGCAGGCCGAGTTCGGTGACCCGGGCCAGCCGCGGGGTGACCACGTGCGGGAACGGCGTGGCGCGGTCCAGCAGGGCGATCTCCTCGCCCCGGAAGTGCAGTCGGCGCTCGATGCCGGTGGGCCGGGCCGAGGTGAGCAGCAGGGTCTCGCCGGCCGCCACCGCGGAGTGCACGCCCGGGCCCTCGCTGAGCCGGGTGAGCGCGCCGGTGTCCGGGGCGAGCAGGAAGACGTGCTGGTCGACCGGGTCGTCCTGGCCGGCCTCGACCAGGAGTTGGCCGCGCAGCCGGCCGACCACCCGGCGGACCTGGGTCCGCTCGTCGGTGAGGATCTTCCCGTCCAGGGCGACGCCCCGGGCGTCGCCGCTCGGGGTGTCGGCGGCGGTGAGCAGCCGGCCGTCGGCCAGCCGGGC
This sequence comes from Kitasatospora sp. NBC_00070, assembly GCF_045041205.1. Lineage (NCBI taxonomy): Bacteria > Bacillati > Actinomycetota > Actinomycetes > Kitasatosporales > Streptomycetaceae > Kitasatospora > Kitasatospora sp. NBC_00070. The sequence continues at coordinate 6,492,430 of NZ_CP108247.1, forward strand.
CGGTGTGCCGGGCAGGTCGTCCACCCAGAACTCGTCCACGGTGCGGGAGAGTTCGCGGGTCCGGCCGGTGGCCGGATCGGCGCTGAGCAGCAGCACGGTCTGCTGGAGCCGGTCGGCGACGGTGAGCAGCAGCTCGCCGTCCCCCTCCCAGTCGGCCGCGCAGACGTACGGGAAGGCGGCGGTGTCCCAGTCCAGCCGGACCCGGCCGCCGTCCAGGCCGAGCACCCAGAGCTGGAGGTCCACGTTGGGGCCGCCGGCCTGCGGGTAGGCGAAGCTCTCGGCGGCCAGTTCGGGCCGGGCCGGGTCGGCGAACCAGCGCAGCGGCAGGGCGGACTCGTCGATCCGGGCGGCCAGCAGCGCACGGCCGTCCGGGGACCACCAGTGGCCCCGGGTGCGACCGAGCTCCTCGGCGGCGGCGAACTCGGCGACGCCCCAGGCCCCTCCGTCGGCCGGGCTGAGCGGCTCGGCCCGGTCGGTCAGGTGCAGCGCGCCGCCGGTGACGTACGCCACCAGGCTGCCGTCGGCGTTCGGCCGGGGGTCGAAGGCCGGTCCGGCGACCGGGAGTTCGGTGCTGGAGCCGGCGTCCACCGTGGTCCGGAACAGTCGGCCGTCGAGGGCGAAGACGGCCACCGCGAGGTCGGCGGTGGCGGCGAAGGAGCCGATGCCGGGGGCCCAGAGCCGGAGCCGCTCGCGCAGCCGGCGCTCCAGGGCGGGCAGGTCGGCCGGGTCGCCGGTGCGGTGCGGCGCCAGCACGGTGGGGTCGGCGACCAGGTGCTCCTGCCGGGTGGTCGGGTCGAACAGCCAGAGCCGCTCGACCGGGTCCTCGGGGCCGGTGGAGCGCAGGAAGAGCAGCCGGGAACCGTCGGCGGCGAGCGTCACGGCGCGCGGGGCGCCGTAGCTGAAGCGGCCGGTCCGGGCGCTCAGGGCGAGGAAGGGGTCGGTGTGGGTCACGGGCCGATGGTTGCCGTGAGCAGGGGATTTCGGCTAGAAGTATGCAGTGTGAAATGTCACACACCATTATGACTGCCGGGGAGCGGGAGACCAGGATGAGTATCGAACCACCACGCCAACTGTCGGGTGCGGGAGCCCTGTTCACGCTGGATCCGACGGTGGCCCACCTCAACCACGGCAGCTACGGCGCGGTGCCGCTGCCGGTGCAGCGGGTCCAGGCCAGGCTGCGGGCCGAGCAGGAGCAGGACCCGGACGGCTTCTTCCTGGAGCTCCCGGACCGGGTGGCCCGGGCCCGGGCCCGGGTCGCCACCGCGCTCGGCGCCCGCCCCGACCGGATCGCCCTGGTCACCAACGTCACCGAGGGGATCGCGGTGGTGCTGGACTCGCTGCCGCTCGGGGAGGGCGAGGAGATCCTGGTCACCGACCACGGCTACGGCGTGGTGACCAGGGCGGCCGAGCGGCGGGCGGCGGAGAGCGGGGCCCGGGTGCGGACCGTCCGGCTCTCGGTGCACACACCCGACCAGGAGGCGGTCCGGGCCCGGATCCTGGCGGCGGTGGACGAGCGGACCAAGGTCGCCGTGCTCGACCTGGTCAGCTCGCCGACCGCCCGGCAGATCGCCGACCCGGTGCTGCTGGCCGCGCTGGCCGAGCGCGGGGTGACCACGGTGGTGGACGCCGCGCACGCCCCCGGGATGCTGCCGGTGGACCTCGGCGAGCAGGCCGGCGGCGCCGACTTCTGGATCGGCAACCTGCACAAGTGGGCGTTCGCGCCGAGGGCCTCGGCGGTGCTCGCGGTGCACGCCGCCTGGCGCTCGCGGATCCGGCCGCTGATGTTCTCCTGGGAGCACGACCGGGGCTTCCCCGGCCGGGTGGAGTGGCGCGGTACCTGCGACTACACCCCCTGGCTGGCGGCCCCGGCCGGGTTCGGCCTGCTGGACCAGCTCGGCGCCGAGCGGGTCAGGGCGCACAACGAGGCGCTGGCGGTGTACGGGCAGCAGCAGCTGGTGGAGCGGGCCGGGCTGCGGGCGCTGCCCGCGATGCCGGGGCTGGCGATGCGGGCGGTCCGGCTGCCGCCGGGGTGCGGGGAGAGCGAGCACACCGCGAAGGCGCTGATGGTGGGAATCCGACGACGGCTGGCCACCCGGGTGGCGATCCGGCCGTGGTCCGGCGGCGGGGTGCTGCGGATCAGCGCGCAGGTCTACAACCGGCCGGAGGAGTACCGCGCGCTGGCCGCCGGGATCGGCGAGCTGCTGGACGGTCGCTGACCGCCCGTCAGCCGTACCGCCCGTCAGTTGCACCGCCCGTCGGGTGGACCGCCCGTCGGGTGCACCGCCCGTCCGCCGCGCCGGTCGGCGGTCAGTCGGCGGCGCGGAGCTCGGCCAGCAGCTCGCCCCGGTCGGCGATCAGCTCGGTGAGGATCCGCCGGGCGGCCCGCATCAGGTCGGCCACGTCGCCGCCGGCCAGCGCGTAGACCACGGTCGAGCCCTCGCGGGAGGCGGTGACCAGACCGGCCCGGCGGAGCTGGGCGAGCTGCTGGGACAGGCTGGACGGCTCGATGTCCAGCGCCACCACCAGGTCACGGACCGGCGTGGGCCCGGCCTGCAGCAGCTCCAGCACCCGGATCCGCACCGGGTGCCCGAGCATCCGGAACAGTTCGGCCTTCGCCTGGTACAGCTGGGGCACCGCAGCTCACCCCTCTCCCGGAGGCCCGTCCTCGGTCGGCGGCCGACCGCCGCTCAGAGCTCAAGGGTGGCCTCCAGCCGGCGGAGCTGGTGGCGGGCCATCGCCATGTTGGCCCGGGCCCGGTTGAGCGCGAGGTAGAGGAAGAGCCCGCGCCCGTTCGGCATGGTGAGCGGGCGGATCAGGTGGTACTGGGTGGTGAGGGTGATCAGCATGTCCTCGATCTCGTTGTCGTGCAGGTTGAGCATCTGCATGGTGCGCATCTTGGCCCGGACCAGGTCCGTGTTGCCCGCCGCCGCCACGTTGAGGTCGAGCTCGGTGTTGTCGCCGAGGGTGCCGAGCGCCATCCCGCTGTCGTAGTCGACCAGGGCGACGCCGATCGCGCCGTCGATGGTCATGGCTTCCTTGAGTGCGCTCTCCAGATTGGCCATCGGGATCCTCCAGTCGGCGAGGCCCGCATCGGAGGGCGGGCTCGGTGGGACGACTGTAGGAAGCGCGGCGGGTCCGCAGGCGATCTGCCCGGAGTTGGCCGAAGCGGAGCGGGAAGTGATCGTCTGTCAGCGAATTGAAGACTTCTGCAACTGAGAAGCTGACCCGATTCGCTACTCCGCGTGCACGGACGGCTGCGCCGGGTGGCCCGCCCGGCGGTGCGGCCCCGGTCGACGGAGCGCCAAAACGACAGGTCGACATCGGGCGACCCGCCCGGCCCGCAACCCGGGTGAAAACGGTGCTGTTGATGTCCGTCCAGACGGGTAATGTCTGGCTGAGATGCTCGATCACCACACCAACCACAGCCGCTGCGCCCCCTGGTCGGCCACCGCCGCCCGGGCCCCGCAGCCGCAGGCGTCGCCGTCTGCGCCCCCGTCCCGCCCGGCCGGTCCCCGGCCCGGCAGCCAGCAGTCCCACGGGAAGAAGAGGTGACGCCGATGAACAGCGCCATGCCCGAACACCCGGAGACCCCCGGCACCGAGGAGCTCGGCCCGGCCGAGGCCTACGCGGCCTTCCGCCGCCGGGCCAAGGAGCAGGCCACCATCCTCTACGGCTTCCAGCAGCTGTACGACTTCGAGCTGGACGAGTTCCAGCTCGAGGCGTGCCGCGCCCTGGAGGCCGGCGAGGGTGTGCTGGTCGCGGCCCCGACCGGCTCCGGCAAGACCATCGTCGGCGAGTTCGCCGTGCACCTGGCCCTGCAGTCCGGCCGGAAGTGCTTCTACACCACGCCGATCAAGGCGCTCTCGAACCAGAAGTTCGGCGACCTGGTGAAGCGCTACGGCGCCGACAAGGTCGGCCTGCTCACCGGTGACAACAGCGTCAACGGCGACGCCCCGGTGGTCGTGATGACCACCGAGGTGCTGCGCAACATGCTCTACGCGGGCTCCTCCGCGCTGAACGGCCTCGGCTACGTGGTGATGGACGAGGTGCACTACCTGGCCGACCGGTTCCGCGGCGCGGTCTGGGAAGAGGTGATCATCCACCTGCCCGAGTCGGTGGTGCTGGCCTCGCTGTCCGCCACCGTCTCCAACGCCGAGGAGTTCGGCGACTGGCTGGACACCGTGCGCGGCGGCACCAAGGTGATCGTCTCCGAGCACCGCCCGGTGCCGCTCTGGCAGCACGTGATGGCGGGCAACCGGATGTACGACCTGTTCGCCAACCCGGACGTGGACGGTCGCCCCAAGAACGCCCCGCGCAACCCGGCGAAGGCGGTCAACCCCGAGCTGGTCCGGCTGGCCCGCTCCGAGGGCGACCGCGGCTCGCGCAACGACAAGTTCGCCCGCGGCCGGGGCCGTTCGATGCCCACCGGCCGCCCGAACCGGGTCTGGACGCCCGGCCGGGTCGACGTGATCGAGCGCCTCGACGCCGAGGGCCTGCTGCCCGCGATCACCTTTATCTTCAGCCGGGCCGGCTGCGAGGCGGCCGTCCAGCAGTGCCTGACCTCCGGCCTGCGGCTGAACCGGGACAGCGACCGGGCCACCGTCCGGGCGATCGTCGAGGAGCGCTGCGCCGACATCCCCGACGAGGACCTGCACGTGCTCGGCTACTTCGAGTGGCTGGACGGGCTGGAGCGCGGCATCGCCGCCCACCACGCCGGGATGCTGCCCCGGTTCAAGGAGGTGGTCGAGGAGCTCTTCGTGAAGGGGCTGGTCAAGGCCGTCTTCGCGACCGAGACGCTGGCGCTGGGCATCAACATGCCCGCCCGCTCGGTGGTGATGGAGAAGCTGGTCAAGTGGAACGGCGAGACCCACGCCGACATCACCCCCGGCGAGTACACCCAGCTCACCGGCCGGGCCGGGCGACGCGGCATCGACATCGAGGGCCACGCCGTGGTGCTCTGGCAGCGCGGCATCGACCCGGAGGCGCTGGCCGGCCTGGCCGGCACCCGGACGTACCCGCTGCGCTCCTCGTTCCGCCCCTCGTACAACATGGCGGTCAACCTGGTCGGCCAGTTCGGGCGGCACCGCTCGCGCGAGCTGCTGGAGACCTCGTTCGCCCAGTTCCAGGCGGACCGCGCGGTGGTCGGCATCGCCCGCCAGGTGCAGAAGAACGAGGACGGGCTGGAGGGCTACCGCGAGTCGATGACCTGTCACCTCGGTGACTTCGACGAGTACATGAACCTCCGTCGGACGCTCAAGGAGCGGGAGAACGAGCTCGCCCGCGAGGGCACCGGCCAGCGCCGGGCCGCCGCGATCGAGGCGATCGAGGCGCTCAAGCCGGGCGACGTGATCCACGTGCCGACCGGCAAGTTCGCCGGGCTCGCGCTGGTGCTCGACCCCGGCCTGCCGCCGGTCAGCCGCTCGCCCCGGACGGTCCGTCACCCGGACTACCAGGACGGCCCGCGCCCGGTGGTGCTCACCGCCGAGCGGCAGGTCAAGCGGCTCGCGATGATCGACTTCCCGTACCCGGTGACGGCGGTCGACCGGGTGAAGATCCCCAAGTCCTTCAACCCGCGCAGCCCGCAGTCCCGGCGCGACCTGGCCTCGGCCCTGCGCACCAAGGCGGGCCACCTGGAGCCCGAGCGGTTCCGCAAGGGCCGGGCGGCCGCCGCCGACGACCCGGAGATCGCCCGGCTGCGCGCCGAGCTGCGACAGCACCCCTGCCACGGCTGCGACGAGCGCGAGGACCACGCCCGCTGGTCCGAGCGCTACCACCGCCTGCACCGGGACACCGAGCTGCTGGAGCGCCGGATGCGCTCCCGCACCCACACCATCGCCCGCACCTTCGACCGGGTCTGCGGCCTGCTCACCGACCTCGGCTACCTCAGCGGGGACACCGTCACCGAGGACGGCAAGCGCCTCGGTCGGCTCTACGGCGAGCTCGACCTGCTGGCCTCGGAGTGCATCCGCGAGGGCGTCTGGGCCGAGCTCAGCCCGCCCGAACTCGCGGCCTGCGCCTCGGCGTTGGTCTACGAGTCGCGGCAGTCCGACGACGCGGCGGCACCTCGGGTGCCGGAGGGCGCGAGCAAGGAGGCGCTCGGCCGGATGATCCGGATCTGGGGTCACCTGGACGCCCTGGAGGAGCAGCACAAGATCAACACGGCCGAGGGCGTCGGCCAGCGCGAACCCGACCTCGGCTTCGCCTGGGTCGCCTACCGCTGGGCGCTCGGCCACAACCTCGACCAGGTGCTCCGGGACGCCGACCTCCCGGCCGGCGACTTCGTCCGCTGGACCAAGCAGCTGATCGACGTGCTCGGCCAGATCCAGGACGCGGCGGGGGAGGACGCCAAGCTCCGCTCCACCGCCCGGAAGGCGGTGGACTCGCTCCGGCGCGGCATCATCGCCTACTCCTCGGTCGGCTGAGGCACACGGCACACCACCAGGGGCTCGGGGAACTGCGAGGAGGTCCGGCGTGCGGGTCACACCGCACGGTCGGCGTCGCAGTTCCCCGAGCCCCTGCGGGTCGCCGGGCGAAAGTGGTGAGCAGGTAAGAGGTCCGTTCATGCATGATGACCGGATGAACCGCAGTGACCAGCGCTTCCACGTCATCGTGCTGTCGAACTTCGCGAGGGGCTTCGACAAGTACGCCTTCGCCTATGGCAAGGCAGGGATTCCGGAGAGTACCCATCCCGACCGGTTCCACCTGCTGACCCGCGCGGAGTTGGGGATCGGCGTCGGCAAGGCCGGACGCCTGCTGGACCGGCTGGCCATTCCGGGCGACCGACTGCTGGTGCTGGAAACCACGGTGGACCCCGACGCCCTGCTCCCGAACACGTCGACCGGCCTCGGCGCGGAACTGCACGAGGCGAGCATCCGACTGTCGGCCGTGCACGAACTCGACCAAGCGGGCGACGAGTTCACGCTGCGCCCGACGACCGTCGAGGACGCGATGGCGGCCTCCCTGCAGCTGCACGGGTCGGCGCAGCGTCGCTACGCGGACCTGCGACCGCGCACCGTCTCGGTGCTGCCGGTCGCCTCCGCCTGCCAGGCCCGGTGCTCGTTCTGTTTCTCCGCGGCCTCGATCTCCAGCGACCAGGCGCCGGCCCGGGTCCCGTGGGACACGGTCGCCCACTGGCTGGAGCGCGCCCGCGAGGCGGGTGCCGAGCGGGCGGTGATCACCGGTGGCGGGGAGCCCACGCTCATACCGTTCGACCAGCAGCTGCGGCTGGTGTCCGCCTGCTCGGCGGCCTTTCCGAAGGTCGTCCTGATCACCAACGGGCACACCCTGGCGAAGGGCGGGCACGCCGACCGGGCCGACCGGTTGGCGGCCCTGGGCGCCGCCGGTCTGAGCGTGCTGGCGGTCTCCCGGCACCACCAGGACGAGGCGGTCAGCGAACGGCTGATGATGCTGCGCACACCGGTGGGCTCGCTGGTCGACAGCTGGCGGGAGGAACGTGACCGCTGGCCGGGGCTGCGGATGCGGCTGATCTGCGTACTCCAGCACGGCGGCGTGGCCGACGAGGCCGGGGTCGCCGACTACCTCTCGTGGGCCGCCGGTCTCGGCATCGAGGAGGTCTGCTTCAAGGAGCTCTACGTCTCCACCAGCACCGAGTCGCTCTACTTCGACCGCGCCGCCAACACCTGGAGCCGGGAGCGCCAGGTCTCGCTGTCCGTGGTCACCCGGTTCGCCGAGCAGCACGGCTTCGAACTGGCGAGCCGCCTGCCCTGGGGTGCCCCGGTCTACCACGGCAGTTGGGACGGCCGGCCGCTTCGGATCGCCGCCTACACCGAGCCCAGCCTGCTCTGGGAGCGGACCAACGGGATCGCCCGCAGCTGGAACGTGCTGGCCGACGGACGCTGCTACGCCTCCCTGGAGGACCGGGCCGGCGAGATCGTTCGGGAAGGGGCAGCGGTATGAGGTTCGACGAGTTCCAGGAGTTCCGGCAGCGGCAACTCGGCTCCGTCCCTTCCCTGTTGGACGTCGCCGAGACCAATGTGTACCGGGCGCTCGCTCCGCTGCGACCGGAGCCGCCGGCCGACCCGAGGACGGTGCACCGGTGCGATCTGGCCCGCGCCTGGCTGCGGCGGTTCGAGCTGCCGGAGGACTGGTCCCGCCGCACCATGGTCTGCCGAGGGGTCCGGCACGGGCTCGACGTGGTGTTCCACTGGCTGCGCGCCGGGCAGGCGCGGCTGTGGTTGCCCAGCGACGTCTACCCGGTCTACTTCGAGCTGGCCCGGGCCGCGGGCCTGGCGCCCGGGTCCTACCCGACGCTGCCGGCGCCGGTCCTCCCGACGTCTCCGGCGGACGGCCGGCCCGAGTACCTGCTGCTCGCCAACCCCAGCAAGCCGCTCGGCCGGTACCTCTCCGACGCCGAATGCGACGCGGCCGTCTCGTGGTTGGCGGAATCACCGCACCGTCACCTGCTGATCGACAGCGTCTACGACCTGGGCACCCCGTTCGCCGCCGGCACCCGGCGACTGCTGGGCACCGGCCGTGCGGTCCTGCTCCACTCGGTCACCAAGGGGTGGCTGTGGCCGCGCACCTTCGGCGTGGTCCTGCTGGGTCCGGCGCAGGCCGAACTGGCCGAGGCGTTCCGGGCGGATCCGCCGACGCAGGCCCAACTGAGGCTCGCCGACCTGCTGTTGACCGAGCACGCCGACCTGCCCCGGCAGGTCGCCGACGAACTGGCCGCCCGGGCCGAGCGGCTGTTCGGACGACTGCCGAGCGAGGTGCTCGGGGCGATTCCGGCGGCGAGCCGGACCTGCCCCGGCAACTACTTCTTCCCGGTGGACATCCCGGCGGAGACGCTCCAACGCGAGTACGGCGTCCTCGCCCTACCGGCCGGCGTGTTCGGGGAGGGCGACTGGCCCGGCTCCGTCCTGACCAGCCTCGCCGACGTCTTCGGCCCTACCTCGGGCCCGGCGCGCTGAGCGTGCTCGGCCCGGGTGCGGGCCGAGCACGTGGTGCTCAGCGGGTGGCCGCGAGGGCGTCGAGGAGGCGGGTGAGGGAGGTACCGAGGCCCCAGCGTTCCGACAGCGCTTCGAGGGTCATGGGGTCGAGCGGTTCGCGGGGGAGCGTCAGGTCGAGGTCGGGGACCGGGACGTCGGTGGCCACCCGGACGACGGTGGGGGCGACGTCGAGGTAGGCGGCGCCTTCGAGCAGGTTCCTGCGGCGGGCCGGGGTGAGCTTGGAGAGCGGGTCGGCGGCTGCGGCGCGGATGCCGGCCAGGTCGCCGTACTCGTGGATGAGCTGGGCGGCGGTCTTCTCGCCGATGCCCTTGACCCCGGGCAGCCCGTCGCTCGGGTCACCGCGCAGGGCGGCCATGTCGGCGTACTGGGAGCCGGTCACGCCGTACTTCTCGCGCAGCGCGGCCTCGTCGATCAGCTGGGCGTTGCCGACGCCCTTGACCGGGTAGAGCACGGTCACCCGCCGGGCGTCGTCGACCAGTTGGAACAGGTCCCGGTCACCGGTGACGATCTGCACCGGACCGCCCGCCCGGGTGGCCAGGGTGCCGATCACGTCGTCCGCCTCGTAGCCGGGTGAGCCGATCCGGGCCAGGCCGAGCGCGTCCAGCACCTGTTCGATCACCGGCACCTGGGGGGCCAGGGTGTCCGGGATCTCCTCCTCGCCCTCGACCGAGGGCTCCGCCGCCAGCCGGTGCGTCTTGTAGGTGGGGATCAGGTCCACCCGCCACTGCGGGCGCCAGTCGGCGTCCATGCAGGCGACCAGCTGGTCGGGGTGGTGGTCCTGGACCAGCCGGGTGATGAAGTCCAGCAGGCCGCGCACGGCGTTCACCGGCTGCCCGTCGGGGGACTTCAGGGAATCCGGTACGCCGAAGTAGGCCCGGAAGTAGAGACTCGCCGAGTCGAGCAGCATCAGCCTGGGTGCGGTCATGGCCTCGATCATGCCGCACCCGGCTGACGGAACCTCAGCGGCACGGCCCGGTCAGTGCCGGTGCGGGCCGCTCCGGTGCACCGGGCCGTGCGAGTCGCCGCAGTGGTCGTCCCCCGGGCCGGCGCCGCCCGCCTCCACCGCCGAACGCCCTATGGCCAGCAGTTCCTGGCCCAGCTCCTCGCCGACGTGGTCGACCTGGAGGGTGGCGTGGGTGATCCGGTACTCGTCCCGCAGGGTGCGCTGCAGATCGCGGCGGACGGCGTGGCAGTCACCGCCGGGGGCCACCAGGATGTGCGCGGAGAGCGCGGGCTGGCCGGAGGTGATCTCCCAGATGTGCAGGTCGTGGATCTCCTCCACCTGGGAGGAGTCGATCAGCCGGTCGGCCACCGTGTCCGGGTCGATCCCGGCGGGCGCGGCCTCCAGGAAGATCCGCCCGGAGTCCCGGACCAGCCCGATGCCCGCCTTCAGCATCAGTGCCACCACGATCAGCGAGGCGATCGAGTCCGCCCGGGTGAAGCCGGTGGTCACGATGAGCAGACCGGCCACGGCGGTGGCGATGAACGCGTACAGGTCGGTCAGTACGTGCTGGAAGGCGCCCTCGACGTTCAGCGAGCTGCGGTTGGCCTTCGACATGCACCAGGCCGCCCCGATGTTCACCACGACCCCGACCAGCGCGGTCACCAGCACCAGCGAACCGGTCACCTCCGGCGGGTCGAACAGCCGGCTGGCCGCCTCGTAGCCGAGCCAGGCGGCGAGCAGCAGCAGGGTGATCCCGTTCGCCTGCGCGGACAGGATCTCGGCGCGCTTCAGCCCGTACGTGTACCCGCCGCGCGCCGGGCGCTGGGAGAGCCGCATCGCGATCAGCGCCAGCACGATCGAGGCCGCGTCGGTCAGCATGTGCGCCGCGTCCGAGATCAGCGCGAGCGACCGGGCGGCGAAACCGACCACCACCTCGCCGGCCATGAAGACCACGATCAGGGTCAGCGCACTGAGCAGCCACTTGCGGTCCGCGTCGGCGGAGATGCCGTGCGAGTGGCCCGCGTGGCCGCCCGGTCCTCCGTGGTCGTGGTCGTGCTCGTGGTTCGCCATCGAGATCCTTCCCCGAACGCACTGGAGCCAGGGCGGAGCCGCCCCGCACCGGAAGTGAACCGCAGATCGGACGAAGATCCAAAGGCTGCACTGGTGACCGTTGTCGTTCCCGTCGGGCACCCTCCGCTACGCCTCCCCGGCCGTTCATCAACCGGTCGGCCGCCTCCGCTAGGGTCTGCCCGCCACTGGGCGAACAGGGGAGCGGACGTGTCGGAGCATCAGGAGCGGATCTCGCTGCCCACCATCGCCCGGGAGTGGGGCCGGATCGGCTGCACCGGCTTCGGCGGTCCGCCCGCGCACATCCTGCTGCTCCGCCGGCTCTGTGTGGAGCGGCACGGCTGGCTGAGCCCGGACGAGTTCGAGGACGGCATCGCGGCCACCAACCTGCTGCCCGGGCCGGCCTCCACCCAGCTGGCGATCTTCACGGCCTGGCGGCTGCGCGGCCCGGCCGGCGCCCTGGTCGGCGGCGCCTGCTTCATCCTCCCTGGCCTGGCCCTGATCCTGGCGCTGGCCGCACTCTTCCTGGCGGGCGACCCGCCGTCCTGGGTGCTCGGCGCCGCCGCCGGAGCGGGCGCGGCGGTACCGGCCGTGGCGGTGCAGGCCGCCGTCGCCCTGGCGCCCGGCAGCCTGGCCCGGGCCGGTACGACCCGGGCGGGCCGGGCCCGCTGGATCGGGTACGCGCTCAGCGGCGCTGCCGCCGCACTGCTCGCCGGCCCCTGGCTGGTGCTCGTCCTGCTGGCCGCGGGGCTGGCCGAAGTCACCTTCCGGGGACAGCGGCCGGCGCTGCCCCTGCTGCTCGGCGCCCTGCCCGCGACCGGCGGCCTCGGCGCCCTGGCCTGGGTCGCGCTCAAGGTGGGGGCGCTCTCGTACGGCGGGGGCTTCGTGATCATCCCGCTGATGCGGTACGACGCGGTCGAGCGCTACCACTGGATGACGGACGGTCAGTTCCTGAACGCCGTCGCCCTCGGCCAGGTCACCCCGGGCCCGGTCGTCCAGACCATCGCGGTGGTCGGCTACGCGGCGGCCGGGCCGGCGGGCGGCCTGCTGGCGGCCCTGGTGGCCTTCGCCCCGTCGTTCCTGTTCGTCCTGCTCGGCGCCGCCCACTTCGACCGCCTCCGCGCCGACCACCGGGTCCAGGACTTCCTCACCGGCGCGGGCCCCGCCGTCACCGGGGCCATCGCCGGCTCGGCCGTGCCGCTCGCCCTCGGTCTGCAACTCCCTTGGCAGTACGTGCTCCTGGGGCTCGCCCTGCTCTGGCTGCTGGCGGCCCGCCGCTCCGTCGTCCCCTGCCTGCTGCTGGCCGGCCTGGCCGGGGCGCTCCTCAGCTGAACCTCGCGGCTGCGCTGTAGGCAGGCGCCCAGCCGTCTATTACCCAGGGGCTCGGGGCTCTGCGAGGAGATCTGGCGTTCGGGTCACTGCGAAAGTGCCTGACCGCCCACGCGACGATCACCTTTTACGAGGCCGGCGTCGCAGTTCCCCGAGCCCCTGACCGTAGATCCGGAGCACCTGCCAAAAGGGTCGGCTGCGCTGCCTAGACCACCGCAGGTACCCGCGCCGCCTCCACCAGGGCCTGCATCACCCGGAGGTCGTCCCCCTGCTCCGGGTGCCACTGGACGCCGAGGACGAAGCCGGGGCCCTCGATCCCCTCGATGGTGCCGTCCTCGGCCAGGGCGTTGACCAGCAGCCCCTCGCCGAGCCGGTCGACCGCCTGGTGGTGCGAGGTCGGGACCTCGACCGCCGGCTCGGGGAGCAGCTCCGCGAGCCGGGTGCCGGCCAGCGGCCGGACCGGGTGGGAGCCGTAGCGGTTGGCGTCGGGGAGGTGGCGCTCGCCGCCCTCCAGGTGCTGCACCAAGGTGCCCCCGCAGACCACGTTGAGCAGCTGCATGCCCCGGCAGATACCGAGCAGCGGCAGGCCGGCGGCCAGGGCGGCCCGCAGCAGGGCGGCCTCCCAGAGGTCCCGCTCGGGTGCGGTGGCCCGGGTCCTCGGGTGCGGGCGGGCGCCGTAGAGGGCGGGGTTGACGTCGGGGCCGCCGGAGATGACCAGGCCGTCCAGCCGGGCCAGCAGGCCGGGTGCGGTCTCGGGGGAGTCGGGCGGCAACAGGACGGCGGTGCCACCGGCGCGCTGCACCAGCTGCGGGTACCGCTCGGGAAGCAGCACCGCCCGCTGGGCGTCCCAGGGGCCCCACGTCGCGTCGTTGACGTAGGTGCTGACTCCGATCAGGGGTCTGTTGGTCATGGCCCGGATTCTGCACCGTCGGGGTGGGTCGCGGTGGCCGATTCGCCGTCAGGTCGCCCGGTCGCCGGAGGTTCCGTCAGGTCGGCCGAGCGGGGCCGACAGCTTTCTTACCGGAATCTCATCGGAAAACGGCCGGAACAGGGGTCGAGTTGATACCGCGTTTATCTTCGGGCGCCTAGATTCGGTGCCGTGAGCGAGCAGATTCCCGCCGGGTGGTACCCGGACCCGCAGGACACCACGAGCGACCCCCGGCCGGAGCGCTGGTGGGACGGCCAGGGCTGGACGGCCGGCACCCGGCCCGCCCCGGCGGACAGCCCCGAGGGGCCGACGGTGCTGGAGGGCGAGGTGCTGGTGAGCGGGCCGACGGTCCGCTACCCGGAGCCGCCCCCGCTCGCGCCGGTCGACGGCGTGCCGTCGGCCCGACGGAAGCCGGCCAAGCCGGTGCTGGTGGCGGTCGCGGTGGCCGCGCTGGCGGGGCTGCTGGTCGGTTCCGGCGTCACGTACCTGGCGATGGACGGCCGGTCCGACCGGCAGGCGTCGCACAAGGTCCGCGAGGACGTCCGCCCCGGCGGCGGTGGCGGTGACAGCGCCGAGGGCGGCAACGGCACTCCGAAGGCGCCGGACAACCCCGGCGGCAGCGGCAAGGGCCGGAACTCCGGTCTGGCGGTGGACGCGGTCAACCGGATCAGCCTGTCGATCCCGAGCGGCTGGACCGGCGGCACCACCAAGGCCGGGTACGCGGGCCTGAGCATCGGCTCGTACACCTGCGCCTCCGGCACCGGCGAGTGCTCGCTGGGCGGGGTGTCGACCGGTCAGCTCAAGGGCACCGACGCCAAGCAGGCCGCCGAGCAGGACATCACCGCGGCGGCCGAGGACTCGTACGGCAAGATCAAGTCGCACGAGCAGCTGAAGTCCGAGCCGATCGCGGTCGACGGCCGGGACGGCTGGCTGGTCCGCTGGAAGGTGGACGCGCCCGAGGGCAACGACGGCTACGTGCAGACGGTGGTCTTCCCGACCGCCGACGGCAAGGCGCTCGCCTCGGTGCACCTGGGCTTCGACATCGACGACAAGGCTCCCCAACTGACCCAGATGGACAAGATCGTGGAGAGCATCAAGGCGTTCACCGGTCAGCTCGACGGCGGCGGTGGCACCAAGGCCTGACCGGCCGACAGTCCGGGCCCCCACCCCTCGGGGTGGGGGCCCGGGTGCGTCAGGGTGACGTGGGGCAGCCCGACCGGGACCGGGTCAGAGGAAGGTCCGTCCCTCGCCCCGGTACGTCGGCACGGTGTCCACCACCCGGTCGCCCTGGATCAGCTGCAACTCCGCGAAGCGCTCGCAGAGTTCGCCCGCCTTGGCGTGCCGGAACCAGACTCGGTCGCCGATCCGCAGGTCGTCCGCCGCCGAGCCGAGCAGCGGGGTCTGCACCTCGCCCGCGCCCTCCTGGGGGTCGTACTTCAGGCCCGGCGGCAGGTAGGGCACCGGCGAGCGGTCGGGACCGGCCGCGCCGGAGGCGGGGTAGCCGCCGCCGAGCACCGTGACCACGCCGAGCCCGGGCCGGCGGACCACCGGCTGGGCGAAGAGGGCGGCCGGACGCCCTTGGAACGAACGGTAGTTGTCGAAGAGCCGGGGCACGTACAGGCCGGACCCGGCGGCCACCTCGGTCACCGCGCGCTCGGCCACCGTGCTCTCCACGCTGCCCGTGCCACCGCCGTTCACGAACTCCAACTCGGCCACCTGGCGCAGCCGTCGCACCACGGCGGCCCGTCGCACGGCCAGCTCGCGCCGGGCCTTGGCCTGCATCGCCTGGATCACCCGGGAGCGCACCGGCCGGCCCGCGATCAGGTCGCCGACACCCGCGATGTGCCCCTCGTACGCCATCAGGCCGACCACCCGGAACCCCGGGCGCTGCTGCACCAGTTCGGCGAACGCGCCGAGCGCCTCGGGCGTCCGCAGCGGTGCCCGGCGGGCCCCCACCCGGAGCTTGCCGCCGAGCAGTTGGAGCGAGGTGTCCAGTTCCAGGCAGACCCGGACCTCCTCGCTGCCGGTCCGGGCGGCGTCGATCAGGTCCAGCTGCGCGGGGTCGTCCAGCAGCACCGTGACGGCGGCCGCCAGCTTGGGGTCGCCGGTCAGCTCGGCGAAGCCGGACCGGTCGGCCGACGGGTAGGCGAGCAGGATGTCCTCGAAACCCTCCCGGGCCAGCCAGATCGACTCGGCCAGGGTGAAGCTCATCACCCCGGCGAAGCCGTCCATCGCCAGCACCCGCTCCAGCAGCGCCCGGCAGCGCACCGACTTGCTGGCCACCCGGATCGGCTTGCCGTTCGCCCGGCGGACCAGATCGGCGGCGTTGGCGTCGAAGGCGTCCAGGTCCACGACCGCCAGCGGCGCGTCGAGGTGCGCGGTGGCCCGGTCGTAGCGGGCTCGGTCGGCGGCGAGGCCGGGAACGGCGTGGTTGACCATGCGCGCAGACTGCCACACGTCCGTACTGATGGGTAGGGGTGTCAGCCCGTCAGCTCGGTGGTCAGCGCGCCGGTGGCAGCCCCGGCCAGCGACTCCACGGTGTCGATCCCGCTCTGCTGGTCCGCCGAACCCTCGCTGAGCACCGCCACCAACAGTTCCCGCCCGTCGTGGGTGACCCGCCCGATGCTGTTCACCACCCAGAGCCCGGTGGCGGTGCGCGGCAGCCAACCGTTCTTCAGGGTGTAAGCGCCGTCCTGGTCGGCGGCCGAGACGCCCCAGTCCTGATCGGTGGCGACCTGGCCCATCAGGCCCTGGAGGTATGTCTGCCGGTCGGTGCTCAGCGGCGAGCCGGTGCCGAACACCACCTGGAGCAGCCGGAGTTGGTCGGTGGCGGTGGTCTCGGTCAGCCCCCAGTGGCCGTCCGGGCCGGCCGTGGTGGCGGTCAGCCCGAAGACCTGGTTCGCGGCGTCCAGCCCGGTCGCCTCGCCCACCGCCGTATAGAGGGTGTCGGCGGCGTCGTTGTCGCTCTGCTCGATCATCAGCGCCGCGGTCGCCTGCTCGGCGGCCGTCAACTCCCTTCCCGCCTGCTGCCGTTGCCAGAGCAGCGCGGCCAGGATGTCCGCCTTGACGATGCTCGCGGTGACGAACGACCCGGTCCCGTACGAGGCGCTCACCCCGCTCGCGGTGTCCAGCACCGCGACGGACACCGCGCCCTGCGCGGCCACCGCCGCTGCGGCGGCCCGGACGGCGGGGGCGGGGTCGGGGTCGGCGGGAGTGGGGGAGGCCGAGGCGACGGTGGACCGGACGTCCGCCACCGGGGTCGACCGGCTCGGCGGGGGCTGGAGGAGGTGGAGCGCCAGTGCGGCCAGGGCGAGCACCAGGGCAGCCGCCAGGGTGCGGAGGGTGCGTCGCTTCGGGGTCCGGTGAGTGCCTGCCATGCCGTCGAGGCTCGGCGCCGCCGATGGGGCCCGGCTGAGCCGGGGGTGAGCGGCGGCTGAGAATCCGCCGGCCCGGTTGGCATACGCTCAGCGGGTGGACCAGAAGAACATCCCGAACCCCGGATTCGCCGACGACGACGGCACCGCCGACCCGCGCCTGAGCGCCGCCCTGGCCGCCTGGGCGGCCGACCGGACCGGACCGGCCGCCGAGTCCGAGCTGCTGGCCGCCCTGACGGCCGGTCGGCTGATGGTCCCGATCGTGGCCCTGCTCGGCGAGGTGGAGACCGACGCCAACGGGCTCAAGCACGAGAAGACCAGTGACATGGCCGTCCCGCTGATCGAGGCCGCCGACGGACGCCGGGCGCTGCCCGCCTTCACCTCGCTGGAGACGCTGGCCCGCTGGCGCGCCGACGCCCGGCCGGCGCCGGTGGCCGGGCCGCAGGCCGCGATGGTCGCCTACTCCGAGCGGGCCGACACCCTGCTGATCGACCCGGCCGGGCCGGTGTCGTACCCCGTCGACGGGGCCCGGCTGCGGGCGCTGGCCGAGAACCGGCGCTACCTGCCGCCGGTCGAGGACCCGGAGGTGCAGGCCGCGGTCGCGGCGCTGGTCGCGGCCGAACCGGCCGTCCTGCGGTCGGAACTGCGTCCCGGCACCGAGACGGACGCGGTGCTCGCCCTCGCCCTCGCCGACGGCACCCCGGTCCAGGAGCTTGCCCAGCGCCTCGCCACCGCCCTCGCGGCCGACCCGGTCCTCCGGGTCCGTCTCAACCGGGGGCTGGACCTGGCGCTGCTGCGCTGAACCTCTTGCAGGCGCTCCGGGCTGCACTGTAGGCACGTGCTCGGCCATCTACGGTCAGGGGCTCGGGGCTCTGCCGATCTGCGGCTCCGCCGCGTGGGCGAGGAGATCTGGCGCCGGGGTCACTGCGAAAGTGCCTGACCGCCCCTGAACGGATCACCTTGCACGAGGCCGGCGTCGCAGTTCCCCGAGCTCCTGGTGGTTGCCCCTGGAGCGCCTGCCCAGCTCTTCCGAAGCGTGTGCCTCAGCTGTAGACCGGCCCGGTGAACTTCTCGCCCGGGCCGGAGCCGGGGGCGTCCGGGACGAGGGAGGCCTCGCGGAAGGCGAGCTGCAGGGAGCGCAGGCCGTCGCGGAGGGGGCCGGCGTGGAAGTTGCTGATCTCGGGGGCGCCGGCGGTGACCAGGCCGGCCAGGGCGGTGATCAGTTTGCGGGCCTCGTCGAGGTCCTTGTCCTTCTCGCCGCCCTCGGCGAGCCCGCACTTGACGGCGGCCGCGCTCATCAGGTGCACCGCCACGGTGGTGATCACCTCGACCGCGGGGACCTCGGCGATGTCGCGGGTGAGGTCGTCGAAGCCGATCTCGTCGTTGGGGGTGCTGTCGCTCACGGGGGCTCACTTCTCAGTGGAAACGGTTACACCTGGGAGCGTACAGAGGAGCGGCCCGCCCTCCGGCCACCGGCCCGGAGGCCCGGAATACCACCCTCGGCGGAAACGCTGTATGCTTCGAGACTGACCGGCCAGGACACCGCAAGGTGGCCCGGCCAGCAAGTGGAGGCTCCACTCACAGGAGGCCCGAGAGGGCAACCGCGAAAGTCTCCCACCCGATCGTCCTCGCGGTCGACGGGTCCGGTCCGCGACACCTGAGCCGCAAGGTTCCAGCGAGTCGCCGAGCAGCGCCCTTCGAAAGAAGGTGCCGCCCCCGGTTGTGTGGAGCCCCGCTTGTGTACCGAGCGGGGCTTTTTTCGTGTCGCGGTGCGTACGCCAGTGGGCAGCGCAGCACGAATGAAGCCCCGCCCAGTGGTCGAGTCCACTACCTGCGACCGCCGTCCGACGGCCGCAGCGCAGAAGGCGCAACCAAGGAGGCCCCATCAGCACCGAGCCCCGCATCAACGACCGGATTCGCGTCCCCGAGGTGCGACTCGTCGGTCCCAGCGGCGAGCAGGTCGGCATCGTGCCGCTTGCCAAGGCGCTGGAGCTCGCGCAGGAGTACGACCTCGACCTGGTCGAGGTCGCGGCGACCGCCCGGCCGCCGGTGTGCAAGCTCATGGACTACGGCAAGTTCAAGTACGAGTCGGCCATGAAGGCCCGTGAGGCGCGCAAGAACCAGGCGCACACGGTCATCAAGGAGATGAAGCTCCGGCCGAAGATTGACCCGCACGACTATGACACCAAGAAGGGTCACGTCGTTCGGTTCCTCAAGCAGGGTGACAAGGTCAAGATCACGATCATGTTCCGTGGTCGCGAGCAGTCCCGCCCCGAGCTGGGCTTCCGACTGCTGCAGCGACTGGCGAACGACGTCCAGGACCTGGGCTTCGTGGAGTCGTCGGCCAAGCAGGACGGCCGAAACATGATCATGGTTCTTGGCCCGCACAAGAAGAAGACCGAGGCGATGGCCGAGGCCCGTGCGATCGCGGACGCCCGCAAGGCGGAGCGTCAGGGTCGCACCGGTCTCCCGGACGACGCCCTGGACGACGCCGACGACGCCGCTCTCGAAGCCGAGAACGCGGCGCTCGAGGCGGAGGCGGACGAGGACGACGACACCGATGAGGTGGACGTCGACGAGACCGCCGAGGTCGAGGCCGAGGCCAGCGAGGTCGAGAAGCCGGCCGAGACCACTCAGGACGCCTGAGCGGTTCGGTCAACGAGGTAGTGGGGCGGCCCGCCCCACCCACCAGATCCATCCAGTCCCCGCCCGGGCGGTAACGCGCGGGCGGGGGCGGACCGACGAGGAGATACGGCGACATGCCGAAGCAAAAGACCCACAGCGGCGCCAGCAAGCGCTTCAAGATCAGCGGCTCCGGCAAGGTGCTGCGCGAGCGTGCCGGCCGTCGCCACCTGCTCGAGCACAAGCCGTCGACGCTGACCCGCAAGCTGGCCGGCACCGTCGTGGTTTCCCCCGCCGACGTGAAGAAGATCAAGAAGCTTCTCGGCAAGTGATCGCCTCCTGCGGCCGGTGGCCGCAGGACCCCGGCTGATCCTTTCCGACCCATTCGTTTACGGACCGCGTGAAGTAGTCCGTGGTCCAACCCAAGGAGTAATGAAGTGGCACGCGTCAAGCGGGCAGTAAACGCCCACAAGAAGCGCCGGGTCATCCTCGAGCGAGCGAAGGGTTACCGCGGCCAGCGGTCGCGCCTGTACCGCAAGGCCAAGGAGCAGGTCACCCACTCGCTCGTTTACAACTACAACGACCGCAAGAAGCGCAAGGGTGACTTCCGCCAGCTCTGGATCCAGCGCATCAACGCTGCGGCCCGTGCCAACGGCATCACGTACAACCGCTTCGTGCAGGGTCTGAAGATCGCGAACGTCGAGATCGACCGCAAGATGCTGGCCGAGCTGGCCGTCAACGACCCGGGCGCGTTCGCCACGCTCGTCGAGGTCGCCCAGAAGGCGCTGCCCGAGGACGTCAACGCCCCGCGCGTCGCCGCCTGACTCGATCCGGTTCCGGATCGGCAGCACAGCTGACACACCCAGACCCGCAGGTTCGCCTGCGGGTCTGCGTGTTTCCGGCCCCCTGACACACCGTCACCCCAGAGACGAGACCATGCAGAGCACCGAACCC
Source organism: Kitasatospora sp. NBC_00070 (assembly GCF_045041205.1). NCBI lineage: Bacteria > Bacillati > Actinomycetota > Actinomycetes > Kitasatosporales > Streptomycetaceae > Kitasatospora > Kitasatospora sp. NBC_00070. The sequence continues at coordinate 6,512,617 of NZ_CP108247.1, forward strand.
CCCCTGCTCACCTCCCTGCGTTCGCCCCGCGTGATCGCCGCCCGCAAGCTGGCCAAGCGCAACCAGCGGAGCAAGGAGCGGCGCTTCCTGGCCGAGGGCCCGCAGGCGGTGCGGGAGGCGGTCGCGTACGGGCGGTTGGACTCGGGGGAGCACGCGGTGGTGGAGATCTACCTCACCCTGGAGGCGGCCGAGCGGCACGCCGAGATCGTGGACGCGGCGCTGGCCGAGGGCCTGCCGGTGCTCACCGCGACCGACGAGGTGATCGGTGAGATCTGTGACACCGTCACCCCGCAGGGCATCGTGGCGCTCTGCCGGTTCCTGGACACCCCGTTCGAGCAGGTGCTCGCGATGGAGCCGCAGCTGGTCGCCGTGCTGGCGCACGTGCGCGACCCCGGGAACGCGGGCACCGTGCTGCGGACCGCCGACGCGGCGGGGGCGGACGCGGTGATCCTCACCGACGCCTCGGTGGACCCGTACAACCCGAAGGCGGTCCGGGCCTCGGTGGGCAGCCTGTTCCACCTGCCGTTCGCGGTCGGGGTGCCGGTCGAGCAGGCGGTCGCCCGGCTGCGTGAGGCCGGTGTCCGGGTGCTGGCCGCCGACGGCGCGGGGGACCGCGACCTCGACCAGGAGCTGGACGAGGGCACCCTCGGCGCGCCCGGGGCCTGGGTCTTCGGCAACGAGGCCTGGGGCCTGCCCGAGGAGACCCGCGCACTCGCGGACGAGGTGGTGCGCGTGCCCATCCACGGACACGCCGAGAGCCTCAATCTCGCCACGGCCGCCGCCGTGTGCCTGTACGCCTCCGCGCGCGCCCAGCGGTCTCCCGGAGGGTGTCGCGCCAAGGGGTAGGGGCGCTAGGGTCGGACAGTGGGGGCACGTACACAGTGGGTAAGCGGGGAGGCAACCCATGGTCGGCACCGAACTGGACTTGGACGACCTGCCGGACGGGCTGGTGGTCGCCGACGCGTCCGGTGCGGTGGTCCGTTTCAACCGGGCCGCCGCCCGGCTGACCGGCGTCCGGCCCGAGGCGGTGCTCGGCGTGCCGTTGGAGCAGGCACTGCCGCTGGAGGACCTGGACGGCCGCCGCTGGTGGCCGCTGACCGACCCGTACGGCGGGCTGCCGATCCGGACCGGGCAGCCGGAGCGGAACCTGCTGCTGCCCGGCAGCCGGGAGGTGCTGGTCTCCGCCCGGTACGTCCGGGAGTCGCCGCGCGGGCCGGTCCGGCAGGTGGTGGTGGCGCTGCGCGGCACCGAGGCGCGCCGGCGGACGGAGCGCAGTCACGCCGAGCTGATCGCCACCGTGGCGCACGAGCTGCGCTCCCCGCTGACGAGCGTGAAGGGCTTCACCAAGACGCTGCTGGCGAAGTGGGAGCGCTTCACCGACGGCCAGAAGCGGGTGATGCTGGAGACCGTGGACGCGGACGCGGACCGGGTCACCCGGCTGATCGCCGAGCTGCTGGACATCTCCCGGATCGACGCCGGGCGGCTGGAGCTGCACAAGCAGGTGGTGGACCTGCCGGCCGCGGTCCGGCGGCACGTGGACGGCAAACTGGCGGCTGGCATCGCCGCCGACCGCTTCGACATCCGGATCGAGCAGCCGCTCACCCAGCTCTGGGCGGACCCGGACAAACTCGACCAGGTGCTGGCCAACCTGCTGGAAAATGCCGTGCGCCACGGTGAGGGGACTGTCACGATCGAGGTGGCGCCCGCCAAGGAAGTGGTGGAGAGCGCCGGTCGGGAACGAGTCCTGGAAGGGACGGCGGTGACGGTGAGCGACGAGGGCAGCGGGATTCCGGAGGAGTCCATGCCGCGCGTCTTCACCCGCTTCTGGCGCGGCTCCAAGCGCGGCGGCACCGGCCTCGGCCTCTACATCGTCAAGGGCATCGTGGAGGCCCACGGCGGCACCATCCGGATCAGCCGGGCGCCCTCCGGCGGCGCCTGCTTCCGATTTATCCTGCCCGCCGGAGTGCCCGACTTCATGCTCTGAGGAAGTCCGGCCCGGCGGGCGGTTCGCAGGCTGCGACTACACTCGACCTTTGCGTTGTGTGACGCCCTGCGCGGCTGTGCCGCGGACACCCCTCCTGATCGTCTCGGGACCGGCTGCCCGTGCCCCGGCCACGCAGTGCGTAGCGCAAGGGCGAGGCACCCCTTCACGAGCAGGAGCACGGGAAAGATAGAGATGTCGGCACCCAATAGTTCGTACGACCCGGTAGAGGTCGAGGCACTCAAGCCCGAAGAGGTCGAGCGCGCCCGGGACGAGGCCCTCGCGGCCTTCGCCGCGGCCGGCACCCTCGAGGAGCTCAAGCAGGCCAAGGTCGCGCACACCGGTGACCGCTCGGCCCTGTCGCTCGCCAACCGCGAGATCGGCGCGCTGCCCCCGCAGGCCAAGGCGGCGGCCGGCAAGCTGATCGGCCAGGCCCGCGGCGCGGTCAACCAGGCGCTGGCGAAGCGTCAGGTCGAGCTGGAGGCGGAGCGGGACGCCCGCGTGCTGGTCGAGGAGGCGGTGGACGTCACGCTGCCGTACGACCGCACCCCGCGCGGCGCCCGGCACCCGCTCACCACGCTGGCCGAGCGGATCGAGGACACCTTCGTGGCGATGGGCTACGAGGTGGCCTCGGGCCCCGAGGTCGAGGCCGAGTGGCTCAACTTCGACGCGCTCAACCTGCACGAGGACCACCCGGCCCGGTCGATGCAGGACACCTTCTTCGTGCAGGCCCCGGACGGTTCCGCCGACTCCGGCGTGGTGCTGCGTACCCAGACCTCGCCGGTGCAGATCCGCACCATGCTCGACCGCGAGCCGCCGCTGTACGCGGTGAGCCCCGGCCGGGTGTACCGGACGGACGAGCTGGACGCCACCCACACCCCGGTGTTCCGCCAGGTCGAGGCCATCGCGGTGGACGAGGGCATCACCTTCGCCGACCTCAAGGGCACCATCGAGCTGCTGGTCGAGAAGCTGATCGGCGGCGGCCTGGAGCTGCGCTGGCGGCCCTCGTACTTCCCGTTCACCGAGCCGAGCGCCGAGATCGACCTGCAGTGCTTCGTCTGCCGGGGCGAGAGCGTCGGCAACCCGGACCGCCCCTGCCGGACCTGCTCCTCCGAGGGCTGGATCGAGCTGGGCGGCTGCGGCGTGGTCAACCCGCGCGTGCTGGTCGCCTGCGGGGTGGACCCGCAGCGCTACAGCGGCTTCGCGTTCGGCCTGGGCCTGGAGCGCATTCTGATGAACCGCCACAACGTCGCCGACATGCGCGACATGGTCGAGGGTGACGTCCGTTTCACCCTCCCGTTCGGGATGGAGATCTGATGCGCGTCCCGCTTTCCTGGCTGCGCGAGTACGTCGACCTTCCGGCGGGTGAGTCCGGTCGTGACGTCGCGGCCCGCCTGGTCCGGGCCGGCCTGGAGGTCGAGACGGTCGAGCAGCTCGGCGCCGACCTCAAGGGTCCGCTGGTGGTCGGTCAGGTGCTCTCGATCGAGGAGCTGGCCGGCTTCAAGAAGCCGATCCGGCACTGCTTCGTGAACGTCGGCGACGCCAACGGCACCGGCGAGCCGCAGGAGATCGTCTGCGGCGCGACCAACTTCGCCGTCGGCGACAAGGTGGTCGTGGTGCTCCCGGGCGCCGTGCTGCCCGGCCCGTTCCCGATCGCCGCCCGGCAGACCTACGGCCACACCTCGGCCGGCATGATCTGCTCGGCCCGCGAGCTGGGCATGGGCGACGACCACAACGGCATCATCGTGCTCCCGCCGGAGTACGAGCCCGGCACCGACGCGATCGAGCTGCTCCAGCTGGTCGACGAGGTGCTGGACATCGCGGTCACCCCCGACCGCGGCTACTGCCTCTCGATGCGCGGCGTGGCCCGGGAGGCCGCCGCCGCGTACGGGCTGCCGCTGGCCGACCCGGCGCTGCTCGACGTGCCGCCGGCCAACTCCTACGGCTACCTGGTCAAGGTGGCCGACCCGGTCGGCTGCGACCGCTTCGTGGCCCGCACCGTCACCGGGGTGGACCCGGCCGCGCAGTCGCCGATCTGGCTCCAGCGCCGGCTGCAGAAGTCGGGCATCCGCCCGATCTCGCTGACCGTCGACATCACCAACTACGTGATGCTGGAGGTCGGTCAGCCGCTGCACGCCTACGACCGCAGCCGGGTGGACGGGCCGATCCAGGTCCGTCGCGCGGCCGAGGGCGAGACCCTCACCACGCTGGACGGCACCACCAGGAAGCTGTCCGCCGAGGACCTGCTGATCTGTGACAACTCGGGCCCGATCGGGCTCGCGGGTGTGATGGGCGGCGCCTCGACCGAGATCGTCGACCCGGTGACGGACCCGGAGACCGGTGTCACCACCGGTTCGACCGAGATCATCATCGAGGCGGCGCACTTCGAGCCGGTCACCATCGCCCGTTCGGCGAAGCGGCACAAGCTGCCCTCCGAGGCGTCCAAGCGCTTCGAGCGCGGCGTCGACCCGGAGGCCGCCCGGGCCGCCGCGCAGCGCGCGGTGGACCTGCTGGTGCTGATCGCCGGCGGCACCGCCGAGGCGGGCGTCACCGACATCGCGGCGTCCTTCCCGGTGCGCACCATCGCGATCGACGCGGACCTGCCGGACCGGGTCGCGGGCACCCAGTACGGCCGCGAGACCGTCACCCGGCGGCTGCAGGAGATCGGTGCCACCGTCGCGGGCGCCGACATCCTGGAGGTCACCCCGCCGAGCTGGCGGCCCGACCTGACCGACCCGTACGACCTGGCGGAGGAGGTCATCCGGCTCGAGGGGTACGACAACGTCCCCGCCCGGATGCCGATGGTGCCGCCGGGCCGCGGGCTGACCGAGGCCCAGCGCTTCCACCGCCGGACCGGCGTGGCGCTGGCCGCGGCCGGCTTCGTCGAGGTGAACAACTACCCGTTCATCGGCGAGGCCGCGCTGGACGCGCTCGGCCTGGACGCCGCCGACGCCCGTCGACGGACCGTCAAGCTGGTCAACCCGCTGAACGACGAGGAGCCCTCGCTCCGCACCTCGCTGCTGCCGGGCCTGCTCGGCGCGCTGCGGCGGAACGTCGGCCGGGGCAACACCGATCTGGCGATCTTCGAGCAGGGCACGGTCTTCCTGCCCAAGCCGGAGCTCAAGGTGGCGCCGCGACTGCCCGTCGACCGCCGTCCGACCACCGGGCAGCTGGCCGAGCTGGACGCGGCGCTGCCGCACCAGCCGCGCCGGGTCGCCGTCGCGCTGGCCGGTGAGCGGCTGCCGTCCGGCTGGTGGGGCAAGGGCGCCGGGGCCTCCTGGGCGGACGCCGTCGAGGCGGCCCGTACGGTGGCCCGCGCCGCCGGGGTCGAACTGACGGTCCGCCAGGCGCAGTACGCGCCCTGGCACCCGGGCCGGTGCGCCGAGCTCTCGGTGGCCGGCACCGTGGTCGGCCACGCCGGTGAGCTGCACCCGCGGGTCATCAAGGCGCTGCACCTGCCGGAGCGCACCTGCGCGATGGAGGTCGACCTGGACCTGCTGGGCGCCGACCTGTCCGGCCGGGTCTCCGGCCCGCCGGTCTCCGGCTACCCGGTGGCCACCCAGGACGTGGCGCTGATCGTCGACACCGCCGTCCCCGCCGCCGAGGTGGAGACCGCGCTGCGCGACGGGGCGGGCGAACTGCTGGAGTCCCTCCGGCTGTTCGACGTCTTCACCGGCGAGCAGGCGGGCGCGGGCAAGAAGTCGCTGGCGTACACGCTGCGGTTCCGCGCCCTCGACCGGACGCTGACGGCCGAGGAGGCCACGGCCGCCCGCGAGTCGGCGGTGGCGGCCGCCGCGGCCCGTACGGGCGCGGTGCTGCGCGGCGCCTGACGTTCAACCGCAGGTCAGCAGGGCTCCATCCCCGGTCTTCCGGAGGGTGGGGCCCTGTTTCGTTGCGCGCTCAACTGCCGGATTTTTGGTGCAAGTTGCCGCCGGACTCTTGCGGTCCGGGTGCCGGACGCGCTTCAATCCTCACCAGTTAGGAAAGTTTCCTAATCCCCCGGCTTACGGAGCGCCCCCATGTACGCGCTGAACCGTCGTACCGCCATCACCGGCCTGCTGGCCGCCACCGTCTCGCTGACCCTGCTCGGCGGCACCTCGCAGGCCGCCGGTGTCGGCCTGGACGACCCCGCGAAGAAGGAGATCGCGATGAAGCTGGTCTCCAGCGCGGAGAACTCCTCGCTGGACTGGAAGTCCCAGTACAAGTACATCGAGGACATCGGTGACGGCCGAGGTTACACCGCCGGCATCATCGGCTTCTGTTCCGGTACCGGAGACATGCTCGACCTGGTCGAGTACTACACCCAGGTCAAGCCCGGCAACATCCTGGCCAAGTACCTGCCCGCCCTGCGCAAGGTGGACGGCACCGAGTCGCACGCCGGCCTCGGTTCGGCCTTCGAGAAGGACTGGGCGACCGCCGCCAAGGACAGCACCTTCCAGCAGGCCCAGAACCACGAGCGCGACCGGGTCTACTTCAACCCGGCGGTCAGCCAGGGCAAGGCCGACGGCCTGCGCGCGCTGGGCCAGTTCGCGTACTACGACGCCATCGTGATGCACGGCAACGGCGGCGACTCCACCAGCTTCGGCAACATCCGCAAGCGGGCCCTGGCCAAGGCCAAGACCCCGGCCCAGGGCGGCGACGAGACCACCTACCTGAACGCCTTCCTGGACGCCCGGAAGTGGGCCATGCAGCAGGAGGAGGCGCACTCCGACACCAGCAGGGTGGACACCGCCCAGCGGGTCTTCCTGAAGGCGAAGAACTTCGACCTCAACCCGCCGCTCAAGTGGAAGGTCTACGGCGACAGCTTCAGCATCAACAGCTGACGGACAACGTTTGGAAATCCGGTCGGGAGCTGTGATCCGATGTCCGCTGCGATCCCGCCACCCGGTGGGCACCACAGACTGGACACCTCCGATCATGCACTCCGACGGCACCACCACCGCGCAGCCGCCCCAGCGGCAGGGCCCGCCAACCGCCCTGACGGCGTATCGGTCGCCGCGCGGCCTCGCGGTGGCGGCCTCGATCCTGGTCGGGGTGGTGGCGCTCACCGACCTGCTGGACGCCGCGATGGCCTTCGTGGTCCGCGGTGACTACCAGCGGCTCGTCGACGAGCCGGGGTTGTCCGAGGACGTCGCGGTCAACAACGCGGTGGTGTGGGCGGGAACGTCCATGCTGGAGGTCGTGGCGCTGGTGGCCGCCGGCGTGGTCTTCGCCTGCTGGTTCTTCCGGATCCGGAAGAACGCCGAGCTGCTGGCCCCGCAGGCCCCGCACCGTCGGGGTGCGGGCTGGGTGGTCTGGGGCTGGATCGTCCCGGTGGTCTCGTTCTGGTTCCCGTTCCAGATCGCCCGGGACTGCTGGCGGGCGAGCGCACCGAAGGGTGATCCGTGGGGCTCGGAGCTGGTGCTGCGCCTCTGGTGGGGGGCGTGGCTGCTGTCGCTGGCCGTCGGCCAGGCCGCGCAGCGGCTCATCGGCGCTGCGGAGACGCCGGAGGCGTACGTCACCGGCTTCGGGGTGACCGTGGTGGCCGACCTGGTGGACGTGGTCGCGGCGGTGCCGGCGATCCTGGTGCTGCGCCGGCTGACGGCGCTGCAGGACGCCACGGCGGTCCGGGCCGCGGCGGAGCACCGACCGGCGGCCTCCTGGCAGTGGCAGGCCTGACGGGCGGTCGATCGGGGGCGTGGGCTTGTGGGAGCCCGCGCCCCCGATCCCCTTCTCCTCAGCAGCCGTTGAGCACCGAGGTCAGGGCGGACTTCTCCGCGCTGTCCACGGTGAGGTGGTAGTAGTACTTCACCTGCACCCAGGCACGCACGTAGGTGCAGCGGTACGCGGTGCGCGGCGGCAGCCAGGTGGACGGGTCCTGGTCGCTCTTGCTCTGGTTGCTGTTGTCGGTGACCGCGATCAGCTGGGGCCGGGTCAGGTCGTTGGCGAAGGCCTGCCGCTGCGCGGTGGTCCAGGCCCAGGCGCCGGAGCGCCACGCCTCGGCGAGCGGGACCATGTGGTCGATGTCGATGTCGCTGGAGGCGGTCTCGGTGATGCCGTCGTACTGGCTGTACCAGGAGCCCGAGGTGGCGGCGCAGGTGGAGCTGGTGACCACGTTGACGCCGTCCCGCTTGAGCACGGTCTCGCGGGTGTCGCAGGAGCCGGAGACGGTGCTCCAGTGCGGGAAGAGCGCGCGGTCGTAGGTCGAGGCGTGCGAGTCGGCGGCGACGGTCAGCCCGGCCAGGTAGGTCCGGGCGGTGGCGGCCGACACCGGCGTCGGCAGGGCGGCCTGAGCAGGGGCGGCGATGCCGAACAGGGCGGCCGAGGCCAGGACGGCGGCACCGGCCGCAGCGGCGGCGCGACGAACTCGGGACATGGCGAACTCCATTACTCGACGGGGGAGTTGGACCACCCGACGGGTCGGGTGGTGGCGCCCCGCCATCATGGAGGGCCTCTGGTTTACGCGGGTAGACCCAGGAGGTAAATTTCTGACGGTGACCCTTCACCGAAGCTGCCTGCGGATGCGGCCGGCCGGGGCAGCGGTGATCCTTGGAGGGTCCGATCGCTGCACAGGAAGGACCGAGCCGTGTTCGAGAAGCTGAAGAGCATGATCAAGGGCCACGAGGACACCGTGCGGACGGGTGTCGACAAGGCGGGCGACGCCGTCGACGACAAGACCGGCGGCAAGTACAGCGGCCAGGTCGACACCGCCCAGCAGAAGCTCAACGAACAGCTCGGCACCCAGGAGCCGCCCGCACCGCAGTAGCCCGCACGCGCCGGGGCCCCGTACCGCGATCGGTACGGGGCCCCGGCGCGTGCGGGTGGGGTCAGGCGTTCACGGTGTAGTCGTAGAAGCCGCGGCCGGACTTGCGGCCGAGCAGGCGGGCGTCGACCATCCGGGAGAGCAGCGGGGGAGCGGCGTAGAGCTGCTCCTTGTACTCGTCGTACATGCTGTCGGCGATCGACAGGATGGTGTCCAGGCCGATCAGGTCGCAGAGCCGGAGCGGGCCCATCGGGTGGGCGCAGCCGGCCTCCATGCCCTTGTCGATGTCGGCGGCGGTGGCGACGCCCGACTCGAACATCCGGACGGCCGACAGCAGGTACGGCACCAGCAGGGCGTTGACCACGAAGCCGGCCCGGTCGCGGGCCCGGATCGGCTCCTTGCCGAGCACCTGGACGGCGAAGTTCTCGGTCCTGGCGGTGGTCTCGGCGGAGGTGGTGAGGGTCGGGATGACCTCGACCAGACGCTGGACCGGGGCGGGGTTGAAGAAGTGCAGGCCGATCACCTGCTCCGGGCGGGAGGTGGCGGCGGCCAGCTTCACGATCGGGATCGAGGAGGTGTTGGAGGCCAGGATGGCGTCCCGGCGCTCGACCACCTGGTCCAGGGTCTGGAAGATCTTGTTCTTGATCTCCTCCTGCTCCGCCACCGCCTCGACCACCAGGTCGCGGTCGGCGAAGTCGCCCAGGTCGGTGGTGAAGGCGATCCGGGAGAGGGTCTCGGCGCGCTGCTCCTCCGTCAGCTTCCCGCGCTGGACGGCGGTCTGGAGCGAGTTGGTGAGCCTGGTCCGGCCGAGCTCCAGGGCCTCCCCGGTGGCCTCCGAGACCAGCACGTCCAGGCCCGAGCGGGCGAAGACCTCAGCGATGCCCGACCCCATGAGGCCGCAGCCGACTACTCCGACGCGCGCGATGTCACTCACTCAGTTGCCCTCTTCACGGTGGAGCTGGGGGTGCCCAGCATGCGGTACGGCGGAGGCGCGCCGGTGTCGTGGCCGTACACGCCGCCCGGACGACGGTACTACCCGGCTACCGGTGAGTTCATCTCCGGTCCGGGATCTGGCGTCGGTCGGATGGTACGGGTACGAATGCTGAGCCGATCGGCTGACAAGTGGCCCGGTCGGCCCCGGTGGTCCGGTCCGGGCGGCCGGAAGGCCCGAAGAATACGGAGCAGTCGAGGAGGGAGCACGTCAGCATGCCTACGGGATCACTCGCAGGGCAGGTCGCGCTGGTCACCGGGGCGGGCCGCGGGATCGGGCGGGAGATCGCCATCGGACTGGCCGCCGAGGGAATGGCGGTGGGGCTGGTCGGCCGCAACCACGGGGTGCTGGTGGAGACCCTCAAGCAGTGCGTCCGGCACGGCGCACGCGGGGTCGCGGTGACGGCGGACGTGACCAGGCCGGGCGCCGTCCGGGAGGCGGTCCGGGCGGTCGAGCGCGACCTCGGGCCGGTCGACCTGCTGGTCAACAACGCCGGTCAGGTGGACCGGGACGAGGTGCCGCTCTGGGAGACCGACCCGGTCCAGTGGTGGCAGGTGGTGGAGACCAACCTGCGCGGTCCGTACAACCTGCTGCGCAGCGTGCTGCCGGGGATGGTCGAGCGGGGCCGGGGGCGGGTGGTGAACCTCAACTCCGGGTTCGCGCTGCGGCCGGACGGCCACTACACCGCGTACGCCACCTCGAAGGGCGCCCTGCTGCAGCTCTCCGACAACATCGCCGACTCGCTGGCCGCGCACCGGGTGGTGGTGCTGGACATCAGTCCGGGGGCGGTGGAGACCGAGATGACCGCCGGGATGCCGATGTTCAAGGACATGAAGGCGTGGGGGAGCATCCCGTACATGGTGGCGGTCACCGTGGACGCGGCCCGGGGGCGGTTCGACGCGCTGCACGGCCGGTTCATCCACGCGGGCCGGGACAACCTGGAGCTGCTGGTGGGCCGGGCCGAGGAGATCCGGGAAGCGGACGCCAGGACGCTGCGGCTGCGGGCCTACGGCGAGGAGGACCCGCTCGGCTGAGAAGTCGTTTTCGTCCTCTTGACGATAAGGGGGTCGGCGCCTTATCGTCATGGGGACGATTAAAGCTGTCCAGAGGGGGACCCCATGGCCGACATCACCAGGCGCTTCGGCTTCCGGCACCTGCGGGCCGCGCCGACCTCGCACGTCCGGCACCTGAGTGGCGGGAAGCTCGCCCACGACGGCACCGGGCTGGCGTTCTGGTTCCGGCCGCGTACCGCCGCGATCTCCGAAGTGCCCGCCGACGACCGTGAGCTGGCGATGCTGTTCCACGCCAGCACGGCCGACTTCCAGGACCTCACGGTGCAGGCCGCCGTGACCTACCGGATCGTGGACGCCGCGGTGGCCGCGACCCGGGTGGACTTCGGCATCGACCCCGACACCGGCCGCTGGCGGGCCGAGCCGCTCGACCAGCTCGGCACCCTGCTGACCGACATCGCCCAGCAGTACGCGCTGGAGCTGATCGCCCGCACCTCGCTCGCCGAGGCGCTGGCCGACGGCATCACCGCGCTGCGGCACCGGATCGCCGAGGGTCTGGCCGACGAGCAGCGGCTGTCCGAGACCGGCCTCTCGGTGGTCGCGGTGCGGATCACCGCGCTGCGGCCGGAGGCCGAGATGGAGCGCGCGCTGCGCACCCCGACCCGCGAGCAGGTCCAGCAGGACGCCGACCGGGCCACCTACGAGCGGCGCGCGGTGGCGGTCGAGCGGGAGCGCGCGATCGCCGAGAACGAGCTCGCCAGCCAGATCGAACTCGCCCGGCGGGAAGAGCAGTTGGTCGAGCAGCAGGGCGCCAACGCGCGCCGGCTGGCCGAGCAGAACGCGGCCGCCGACGGCATCAGGGCCGAGGCCGAGGCGGTCCGCCGCACCCGGCTCGCCGCCGCCGAGGCGGAGGCGGCCCGGATCCTGGCCAGTGCGCAGGCCGACTCCGACCGCGACCTCGGCGCCGCGGAGGCCGAGGCGGAGGCCGCCTGGCTGACGGCGCACCAGCAGGCCGGCCCCGAGGTGCTGCGCGCGCTCGCGCTGATCAGGCTGGCCGAGCACCTGCCGAACATCGACAGCATCACGCTCACCCCCGACGTGCTGACCGGTCTGCTGACCAGGCTCGGCACCGACCGGTGAGCCTGGCACCCCGGGTGGTGCTGGTGCACCGCCGCACCGAGTACGAGGAGTTGCTCGCCCGGCACGGCTCGCGCGGGCAGGCGTCGTTCTTCACCGGCTCGCGCGGCCGCTCGCTGGCCGAGGTGGAGGAGCGCCACCACCGCTCGCTGGCCGCGCTCGCCGAGGTGGCGGGCGCGGTGCCGCTTGACTGGCGGCGCAGCCGGGTCGAGCGGGCCGACCTGGACCGCTTCCTGTTCGGGCCCGAGGACCTGGTGGTCGTGGTCGGCCAGGACGGGCTGGTGGCCAACGCCGCCAAGTACCTCAGCGGCCAGCCGGTGATCGGCGTCGACACCGAGCCCGGACGCAACCCCGGCGTGCTGGTCCGGCACCGGCCCGACCAGGCCGGGCGGCTGCTCCGGGCCGCCGCCGGCCCGGGCGCGGAGCGGCAGTTGGAGGAGCGCACGATGGTGGAGGCGGTCGCCGACGACACCCAGCGGCTGCTCGCGCTGAACGAGGTCTACCTCGGCCAGAGCGGCCACCAGACCTCGCGCTACCGGCTCGCCGTCGGGGGCGGTCCCGAGGAGGCGCAGGCGTCCTCCGGGGTGCTGGTCGGCACCGGGACGGGGGCGACCGGCTGGTGCCGCTCGGCCGCACTGGAGCGGGCCGGCGCGCTGCCACCGCCCGGGCCGACCGCGCCCGCGCTGGCCTGGTTCGTCCGGGAGGCCTGGCCCTCGCCCACCACCGGCACCGCGCAGGTGCAGGGCCTGCTCGCCCCGGGCCAGGCACTGACCCTGACGGTCGAGTCGGACCGGCTGATCGCCTTCGGGGACGGTGTCGAGTCGGACGCGCTCCAGCTGAGCTGGGGTCAGACCGTCCGGGTGGGGGTGGCGGCGCAGCGGCTGCGGCTGTTCGTCTGACAGGCTGTCAGGGACCCGGTCCGGGGGCGGGGTTCAGCGCGGGCGCAGCCCGTCGAAGAGCACCTCGAAGATCCGCTCCCGGGCCGCCGGGTCCGCCCCGAGCTGCTCCATGGTCGCGCCGGTGCCGACCAGCAGGGCGATCAGCTCCGGCAGGCCCAGCTCCGGGCGGACCGCCCCGGCCCGCTGCGCCCCGGCCAGCAGCTCGGCCAGCCGGGCCTGGATCTCCGCACCCGACTCCCGCAGTGACGCGTGCGCGTCCACCCCGGCCGCGGCGAGCGCCCGGGCGAACTCGTTCTTGCCCGCGGACTGGTCGATCACCAGGCGGAAGCAGGCGAAGAACGCCTCGGCCGGCCCGGCCTCGGCGGCCAGCTGCGCCGTCCGGGCCGCGATCGACTCCAGCCTGCGCACCAGCACCGCCTCCAGCAGCGCCTCCTTGGTCGGGAAGTGCCGGAACAGTGTGCCGACCCCGACCCCGGCGGCCCGGGCGATCTCCTCGGTCGGCACACCGACGCCCCGGGTGGTGAACACCTCGGTGGCGACGTCCAGCAGCCTGGCCCGGTTGCGGGCCGCGTCCGCGCGCAGCGGGCGTTCCTGAGCGCCAGTCATCCCTCACTCCTCCGTGACCTCACGACCCGTGCCGACAGCGGCGCCCGTACTGGACAACCGGAGTGGCCAGTCCGTATCGTCGAACCGGAGTCTCCAGTCCGATTCTATCGACGGATACCGATGGGGGTTGATCATGTCCGAAACGCTGTCGCCACGCGAGGTCTTCCGGAAGCTGTCCGAGGGCATCACGGCCGGGCGGTACACGGAGCTGGCCGAGCTCTACGCCGAGGGCGCGGTGGTGGAGACGGTCTTCGCGCCGGTCGGTCCGCGCCGGTTCGAGGGGCGTGCGGTGCTCGCGGAGCGGTTCGCGCAGGTCGCCGCGGACTCGCCGGTGCGGTTGACCGCGACCAACGTGGTGGTCCGGGAGACCGAGGACCCGGAGGTGATCGTCGCCGAGTTCGACTACCTGGTGCACCACCGGGTGACCGGGCGGGACTTCTCGGCCGGCAACATCCAGGTGCTGCGGGTCCGCGACGGACTCATCGTCAGCAGCCGGGACTACCACGACCATCTGGCCCTCGCCGTGGCCGGCGGTGAGCTGTCGCAGCTGGTGGCGGCACTGGAAGGCAGGCCCTAGCCGGTGGCCTCCCCCGGGCCGCTCCGGGGGAAGGCCGGGGGCTGGGCGGGGCCGGGGCCCAGGGTGGTGGTGCCGGGGGCGGCGCGGTGGCCGAGGCCGGTGCGGTAGACGTCCAGGGCGAGGCCGGTCCGGCCGGTGCGGCGGTACAGGTCGCCGAGCAGACGGCAGAGGTCGGCCAGATCGCCCGCCGCGCCGGTCTGTTCGAGCAGCGAGAGGGCGCGGACGTAGTGCTCCTCGGCCTCCGGGGCGCCCTGCTCCTCGGCGATCAGGCCGAGCAGGCGGTGCGCCCCGGCGGCGTGCACGGCGCCCCGGTGCGGGCCGAGCCGGTCGAGCAGGGCGTGCAGCAGCAGGCCGGCCTCCTGGAGGCGGCCCCGGCGGCGGAGCACGTCGGCGAGCTCCACGTCCACCTGGTGGGTGAAGAGTTCGGCCTGCTGGACGGTCAACATCTCGCGGGCGGTCCGGAGTTCGTGCTCGGCCTGCGCCAACTGGCCCGCCTGGGCGTGCACGTAGCCGCGCATCCAGTGGCACTTGGCCAGGTCGGAGCTGAGCCGCAGCCGCTGGTAGAGCTGCTGGGCGCGGGCCAGCGAGGCGTCCGCCTCGGTGATCCGGCCTGCCGCGATCAGGGTCCGGGCGACGCTCCGGTGCAGCCCGGCGACCAGCGCCGGGTCGGTGGCGGTGGGGGCCAGTGCGAGGGCCAGTTCGGCGGCCTGGGCGGCCCGGGTGTGCGCGCCCATGTCCATGTACGGGCCGATCACCGCCGCGTAGAGCAGCAGCAGGGCGTCCGGATCGGGCAGCCCGGCGGCGTTCAGCTGGTCGATCGCGGTCTCCAGCAGGTAGCAGGAGTACCGGAGTTCACCGGAGAGCAGGTACGCCACCGCACGGCCCCGGACGGCGGCGGCGCGCTGCGGCAGCGGCTGGTCGGCGAGCAACTGCTCGGCCGCCTCGAAGTGTTCCCTGGCCTGCTCCAGCCGCCCGCTCTCCAGCGCGCACTCGCCGAGCCCGAGCAGGGCGGCGGGGCGGACGGCGGTGATCTCTTCACGCTCGGCCCGCTCCAGCACGGCGGCGAAGCCCTCGCCGGCCGGCCCCGGCCGCCCGGCCGCGAGCAGCGCCTGGGCCTCGGTCAGGGCGAGCCGCAGCTCGGTGGCCAGCTGGGCGGGTCGGCCGGTGGCCAGCTCGTCCTGGGTGACGCCGAGCCGCTCGGCCAGGTAGCGCAGGGCCGCCTCCGAGGGGCGGACCCGGCCGGCCTCCAGGGTGGAGACGTAGGCGGCGGTGTAGCCGTCGCCGGCCAGCGCCCGCTGGGTCAGTCCGCGTTCCCGGCGCAGCTGTTGCAGCCGCTGCCCGATCGCGGCGGCGTCGGTCCGCACCGTCATGCCCACGTCCTCCCAGGTCGGCCGCCATGGTGGCGACCCGTGCTGTCCGCCCCATTGTCGGGGTCCCGGCGGGTGGCCTACATTAACTCACCACTTAAGTCTGATTAACCATCAACTTATCTCCCTGGGGGACCCTCGTGCACCGCAGCAGAATCAGCACCCTCACGCTGGCCGGCGCGCTCGCCCTGGCCGCGCTCGGCAGCACCCCCGCCTCGGCGGCCCCGGCCCCGGTGGCCCGCCCCGGCCACCAGGTCGAGAGCTTCGCCGAGGACGGCACCATCTCCCGCGCCGTGGCCCCGGCCGGCTCCCCGGCCGCCGCCGCGCGCGGCCTGGCGGCGACCGCGGCGGCCGGGGTGACGCCGATCGTGCAGAACGGCAGCACCGCGACCCGGCTCGACATCGTGATGGTGGGCGACGGCTACACCGCCGACCAGCAGGCCAAGTTCCGGGCCGACGCCACCGCCAAGTGGCAGGAGATCTCGGCGGTCGAGCCCTACCGGACCTACCGGGGCCTGTTCAACGTCTGGGCCGTGGAGGCCGTCTCGGCCGAGTCCGGGGTGAGCGGCGACCCGGACAAGGCCACCGTGCGGCAGACCGCGCTCGGCTCGTACTTCTGGTGCGACGACGTCGAGCGGCTGCTCTGCGTCGACACCGACGCGGTGGAGCGGTACGCCGCCAAGGCCCCGCAGGCCGACCTGGTGGTCGTGGTGGCCAACAGCGCCAAGTACGGCGGCGCGGGCTACAACGACGTGGTCTCCTCGCTCGGTTACTCCGGCATCGCCACCGTGGCGGGCGGCAACGCGCTGTCCGGGCAGATAGCCGTGCACGAGACCGGGCACTCGCTCGGCCTGCTCGCCGACGAGTACTTCTACGAGGGCCAGGGCAGCTACCCGGGCAAGGAGCCGACCGAGGCCAACATCTCCCAGCAGACGGCGGCCCAGCTGCGCCGCAACCACACCAAGTGGTACCGCTGGCTCGGCCAGACCTCCCCGGACGGCGGCACCGTCGGCGCGTACCTGGGCGGTGGCTACTACCCGCAGGGGCTGTACCGGCCGACCGACAACTCGATCATGCGGTCGCTGGGCCGGGAGTTCAACCTCCCCGGCCGGGAGGCGATGATCGCCGGGTTCTACCGCTACGCCAGCACGCTGGGCAGCAGCACGCCGACCTCGGCCAAGCTCACCACCGCCGACCGGCTGAGCGTCGAACTGCCCGCGCCCGGCACCCGGTTGCGCTGGTACCTGGACGGCCGTGAGCTGACCGGACTGCGCGACCGCACCGCGCTCGCCCTCACCGAGCTCAGGCTGACCGGTCCCAAGAGCCGCCCGCACCAGCTCACCGCGGTGGCCACCGACCCGACCACGGCCGTCCGCGACCCCGAGCTGCGGGCCGGCCTGACCGACTCGCTCAGCTGGCAGGTCACCCGCTGACCGGCCCCGCCGCGACCGCCTGCTCGGCCGCCCGGATCAGGTGGGCGGCGTGCACCTTGCGCCACAGGCGGTCGCGGTCGGCCCGGGTGAGGTCGGCCAGGGTGAGGCCGAAGACGTCCGCGAGGGCGGCGAACCAGTCGGCGGGCTCCAGGAGTTCGCGCTCGCTGCGTCCGTCGGCGTCGGTGCGGACCAGCACCAGGCCACGCAGCCCGTCCGACCCGCCCGCGTCCCGGCGCAGCGCGCAGGCCACCCGGGCGAACGGGGAGTCCGGCGCGGTGGAGAGCCAGGTGTGCCGTTCCCGGAAGTCGGCCTGCCCGGCGGGTTCCGGCCGGAAGTCCATGCCGGGGAACACGCCCAGCGGGTCGTGCTCGAAGCGCCAGCCGCCCGGCTCGGCCACCGAGGGCACCAGGCCGAAGGTGAACGGACCCTGACGGTACGTCCCCTCGGCCAGCGGCAGCGGCTCGTGCAGCGCCTCGCCGAGCCCGGCGTCCGCGAACCAGAGCCGCTGCTCGCACTCCACCGTCAGCGCCAGGTGGTTGGCGTTCGCCCCGGCCGGGACGGTCGGATCGGTCTGCACCCCACCGACGTGCCAGGTCACCCGGTAGCCCAGCGCGGTCAGCAACGCCGCGAACGCCCCGTTCAGATGGAAGCAGTACCCGCCCCGCCCGGCCAGGATCCGCCGCACCGACTCGACCGGCTCGATCGTGGTCGGCCGGCCCAACTGGATCTCCAGCGTCTCGTACGGCACCCGCTCGACCTGGGCCCGGTGCAGGGCGAACAACCCCTCCACCGTGGGCCGTCCCGGCCGCGCCACCCCGAGCCGGCGCAGGTACCCGTCGACCATCTCGTCAGTCAGCATGCGGGCACACTAATCGGTATGACCATCAGCCGATCGACACTCCGAGAAGTCCCGCCCGGCCTCGAGGACCTGTACGTCGAACTGGCCGCCCCGCCCCGCCTGGTGGCGCACCTGCGGCTGGTGCACGACGTGGCGGTCCAGCTGCTGACCGGCTTCGCCGAGCGCTGGCCGGAGCTCGCCGTGGACGCCGAGGCGGTCCGGTTCGGCGCGGCCACCCACGACCTGGGCAAGGTCCGCCACCCGGAGGAGCTCAGCACGCCCGGCTCGCTGCACGAACCCGCCGGGGAGCGGCTCCTGGTGGAGCTCGGGTACCCGCCGTCGGCCGCCCGGTTCGCCGGATCGCACGGCTCCTGGACGCGCCCCGGCATCAGCACCGAGGAACTCCTGGTCAGCCTCGCCGACAAGGTCTGGAAGAACAGCCGGATCACCGGACTGGAGGACCTGGTCGGAGCCCGGATCACCGCCGCCACCGGGCAGCAGCCGTGGGAGGTCTTCCTGCACCTGGACGACCTGCTCGGCGCGACCGGGGCGGGCGCCGACCGGCGGCTCGCCCACCAGGCGGCGCACCCGTTGGCGGGGTGAGGGCCGGTCAGGTCAGTTCGTCGGCCAGCAGGTCCATCAGCAGTCCGTCGTGCCAGACCCCGTCCGAGCCGCGCTCGTAGGCCCGCAGCACGCCGACCGGGCGGAAGCCGACCTTGGCGTAGCAGCGGATCGCGGCGGCGTTGTCGGCGGCCGGGTCGATCACCAGGCGGTGGTAGTCGAGGGTGGTGGTGAGGTGGCGGGCCAGCACCCGGACGGCGTCGGTGCCCAGGCCCTGACCGTGCACGGCGGGGTCGAGGAAGATGTCGATGCCCGCGTGCCGGTAGTCCGGCTCGTTCTCCGCGTACCACTGGACGGCGCCGACCACCCGGCCCGCGTGCTCGATCGCGAACACCTCGGTCCCCGGGTCGGCCAGGTCCTCGGCCACCTCGGCGGGCAGGTCGCCCGTCCCCCGCCAGCGGGCGAACACCTCCGGGGTGGCCCGGATCGCGGCCAGCGGGACGACGTCCTCGGCGATGGCGGGGCGCAGCGTGACGGCGACGCCGTACAACGTGGTCGACATGGACCGGACGCTACCCGCCCGGGCCGGAACCGGCGCGCCCGTTTCTGACCTCCTGTCAGCCGTGGACACGGGGATCTGGCGGCGGGGGCGGTGGGTGGCGGGGACCGCCGTCCTGGCGACGGCGCTGCTGGCGCGGCCCGCCCGTACCGCGCGGTCGAGGGAACCGTCGGCCTCTGGTCCAGGTACCCGCTCACCGACGTCCGGCCGGTCGACCTCAAGCCCCGTGCCCTGACCGCCGACTGGCGCCGGGTGCTCCGGGCCACCCTGCACACCGGGGAGGGCGAGACGGCGGTGTACGTGGTCCATCTGCCCTCGGTCCGGCTCGGCCCCGGCGGCTACGGCGCCGACCGCCGGGACGAGAGCGCCCGACTGCCGGCCGCCGTGCTCGCGGCCGAACCGCTGGCCCGGGTGATCCTGCTCGGCGACCTCAACGGCACCCTGGACGACCGTGGCCTGGCCCCGGTCACCCGGCTGCTCGGGGAGAACGGCCGCCGGGAGTTCAGCCGGCCCCGGGGCTTCCCGCCGGCGCGGATCGACCACGTGCTGACCCGGGGCGCGACCGTGTACGGCAGCTGGACCCTGCCGCCCACCCCCAGCGACCATCTGCCGGTGGCGGCGCGGATCGATCTGGGGCCGCCCCGTCCGGGCCGCGCCGGGCCGGTGGCGGAGCCGAACGAGTCACAGCCGGGCTGATCCGGAAGGGGACGGCCCCGGCTCGGATAGCCTGGGCGGACGATGGAAAGTTTCACGACGTCATGGGGCGAGTTCGAGCTGAGCCGCTTCCCCGAGGACCAGCGCGACCGCCTCCGGGCCTGGGACGCCGCCGACGAGTACCTGCTCCGGCAGCTGCACGGCATCGACGGCGCACCGCCGGTGGACCTGAGCGGGCGGGTGGTGCTGCTCGGCGACCGCTGGGGCGCGCTGGCCACCGCGCTCGCCGCGCACCGGCCGACCCAGATCTCCGACTCCTGGCTCGGCCGCCGGGCCACCGCCGAGAACCTGGCCCGCAACGGCGCCGAGCCGGGCGCGGTCGAGCTGCTGACCACCCAGGACCCGCCGCCGGAGCAGATCGACGTGCTGCTGGTCCGGGTGCCGAAGAGCCTGGCGCTGCTGGAGGACCAGCTGCACCGGCTGGCGCCCGCCGTCCACCCCGGCACGGTGGTGCTCGGGGCCGGCATGGTGACCGAGATCCACACCTCCACGCTGCACCTGTTCGAGCGGATCCTCGGCCCGACCAGGACCTCACTGGCCGTCAGGAAGGCCCGGCTGATCCACTGCACGCCCGACCCGGCGCTGCCCAGGACCGCCAGCCCCTGGCCGATCAGCTACGCCCTCCCCGACGGCATCGGCCCGGTCTCCGGACGGACCGTCACCAACCACGCGGGCATCTTCTGCGCCGAGCGCCTCGACATCGGCACCCGCTTCCTGCTCGCCCACCTCCCGGCCACCACCGGGCCGAAGCGGATCGCCGACCTCGGCTGCGGCAACGGCGTGGTCGGCACCGCCGCCGCGCTGGCCAACCCCGAGGCCGAGCTGCTCTTCGTGGACGAGTCGTACCAGGCCGTCGCCTCCGCCGAGACGACCTTCCGGGCCGCGCTCGGCCCGGCGGCGAAGGCCGGGTTCACGGTCGGCGACGCGCTGGCCGACGCCGAGCCGGACTCGTTCGACCTGGTGCTCAACAACCCGCCGTTCCACACCCACCAGGCCACCACCGACGCCACCTCCTGGCGGATGTTCACCACCGCCAAGCGGGCGCTGCGCCCCGGCGGCGAGCTCTGGGTGATCGGCAACCGGCACCTGGGCTACCACGTCAAGCTGCGCCGGCTGTTCGGCAACTCCGAGGTGGTCAGCAGCGACCCGAAGTTCGTGCTGCTCCGGGCGGTCAAGGACTAGCGGCCGGGCTCGCCCGGAAGCCGGTCTCGGCTAGAGACCGGGCTCGACGCCGAAGTCGGCCGGGGCCGGGGCCTGTTCGGCCAGGGCCTCGCCGACGGCCAGCCGGGCCCGGAGCCGGAGCACCGAGCCGGTCGGCACCCCTACCAGCAGCTCCTGCCGGACGGCCAGGTCGAGGGACTCGCCGACCCGCTGCGAGAGCAGGTCGGCCCGCCCCTCGACCGGGGCGGCGGAGAGCACCTGCACGCTCGCCGCCTCCCACCCCGCCAGCCGGGGGTGCGGGGCGACCGCGAGCAGGCGGACCCGCAGGGCGGTGAGGTTCTCCACCGGGGCGACCATCGTTCATACCTCCAGGGCGGCCGGGGCTCCGGCCAACAGGTCGACGATCGCCGCGGCGATCGGCAGACCGGTGTGCGATTCGTAGTAGCTGTACGCGGGCATCGGGTTCACCTCGAAGCAGACCCAGTCTCCGTCCGGCCGCTCCCGCAGGTCGATCCCGGCCAGCGGCAGCCCGAGCTCCGCGGCCAGCGCGACCGCGCGCTTCTCGATCCCGGCGGGCAGCTCGTACGCGGTGAGCTCGGCGCGCAGCCCGTCCCGCTCGGCGTAGCGGTAGTCGACCGCCGGGCAGTCCACGGCCGCGGCGAAGGCCCGCTCGCCGACCACGTGCACCCGGACGTCCCGGCCGGGCACGTACGCCTGGAACTGGGTCGGCAGCCCGCGCACCAGGTGCAGCCGTGACTCGTCGTCGGCGGTGAACTCCCGGACGATCGAGCGGATGCCGCTGGTCGACTTGTAGACCAACCGACCGTGCTCGGCGTGGAACGCCCGCACCTCCGCCGGGTCGTCGGTGACCAGGGTCTCCGGCACCGGGAAGCCGGCCCGGGCGATCAGCTGTGCCTGGTACGGCTTGGACCCGTTGGACTCCATCGCCCGGGGACGGTTCACCACGAACGCCCGGGCCACGTCCAGCCAGTCGGTGAACCACCGGTGGAAGGCCGCCGTCCTGGCCCGGGCGGCGGCGTCGCCCCCGGGGGCCGGGGGTTCCAGCGGGCGGGCGTAGACGGCGGTGATCTCGTCCAGCGCGAGCCGGTGGCCCTCGGCCAGCAGGTACCCGGCCAGCCCGGCGCCGCCGACGAAGTCGTAACCTGCCAGCCGGGTCTGATCGACCACCAGGTGGCGCAGGCCCGCCGCCCGGGCGGCGTCGGCGGCCAGGGTGAGCGGCGGGTCGTCGGGGCAGCCGTAGAAGACGATCATGCACGGTTCCCGGACGGAGGGTGCGGACCGTGGGGCGGGGTCAACTGCCGCTCCGGGCCAGCGCGACCAGTTCGTCGGTGACGGCGGCCCGCTGCTCGGCGGTGGCCAGGACCGGGCAGGGGTCGACGTCGGTGACCGAGCCGCCCGGCCCGAGGCGCAGCTCGAACAGCCGGGTGCCGAGCAGCCCGGCCAGCCGGTGCAGCCGCGGTCCGTACCGGTCGGCGAGCCGGCCGACCGGGCGGGAGCCGCAGTACAGCAGCCGGTCGAGACCCGGCTCGGGCCGGATCTCGACCGGGACGGGCGCGTTCGCCCCGCCGGGCCAGGCCGGCCGGGGCAGCTCGAGCTCCCCGGCGGTGGCGGTGAGCAGCCCGCCCCTGGTCGCCCCGCCGCTGCGGGCGACCGGCAGACCGCAGCGCTCGGCGTGCACCAGGGCGGTGGTGGGGGAGAGCGGACCGTGCGCCGTGCCGTACGCGCTGACCAGGCCGAGCACCCGGGAGCCGAGGCCGAGCAGCCAGCCGGCGACCAGTGCGTGCAGCTCGGCCCGGGCGTAGTCGAGGTCCTTCGGGCTCGCCCGGCCGAGACCGAGCACCGGCAGTGCGGACAGGCGGTGCAGCACCGCCGTCGTACCGGCGTCGGTGAGCACCCGGCCGTCCGGAAAGGTCAGCCTGGTGGTGGCGACCCCGGCCGCGCTGACCCGGTGGCTCCACCGCGCCCGGGCCAGCTCGGCGGAGGAGAGCGGCAGCACGCGGTAGCCGCCCAGCCGGCCGGCCAGCGCGCGGGCCACCGCGGCCGCACCGAGGTCGGCCCGGTCGGCCAGCACCAGGACCACCGGGGTCACTGCGGCGGGAGGGTGTCGAACGCCCGCTTGGCCTGCGCGTCGCCGTCGGCCATCGCCTGCCGGAGCGTGTCGGCCCCGGTGCCGTAGACCGGGCCGCCCTGCAGGTCGGGCCGGAGCGCGGAGCCGATGAACGGCTCGGTCGCCGTACCCTGATCGCCGGTGCCGAGGGCCTGCTCGACCGCCGCCAGCCTGCTCTGCAGGTCGAGCACGGCGGCCAGCACCGGGTCGTCCTGACCGGCACCGAACGGATCGCCGGGCCGCTCGAACCGGCCCTTCTCCAGGCGGTCCTTGCCGTCCTTGCGCTCCTTGAACGGCTCCTTGGCCTCCTTGCGGCCGTCCTTGCGGTCCTTGAGCGGTTCCTTGAGGTCCTTCAGCCCGTCCTTGAGCTCCTTGCGGCCGTCCTTCAGCTCCTTGCCGCCGTCCTTGAGCTCCTTGGTCAGCGGCTTGCCGCAGGAGACCGAGACGGTGGCGGTCATGGTGACGGCGGCGGCCGGGATCGCGCTGACGGAGACGCAGCTGTCGGCACCGGCATAGGACTTGGTGCTCGGCGAGGTGGCGCCGCTGAGGGTGTTGTTGCCGCTGCTGCCCGGGTACGGGTCGCCGGCGTCACCGCGGTTGCGGGCGAGCTCGAGGTCGCGCCGGCCGTCGGCCTGGAGCAGGCCGACCTTGTAGTGGTTCTCGTCGGTGTTGCCGGGCTTGCTCTCGTCGATGTGCCAGACCAGCAGGCCCTCGCCGGGCAGCGAGACGTCGTAGCCGCTCTGCTGGCGGTTCTCCACCAGGAAGTACTCGCTGCCGCCCGCGCCGTCCTTCCAGAGCCGGTGCACGGTGTGGCTGGACTTCACGTCCTCGAACGCGACCAGGCCGCCGGTGGTGACCACGGTGGCGCTCGCCCAGCCCTGGTTGACCTTGCACCAGGCGGACGGGTGCACCGGGACGTCACCGCCGCCGCCCCAGGAACCGCCGCCCATCAGGCACCAGTTGCCGACCCCCTCGGAGCTGCCGTCGGTGTCGTACAGGTCGGGGAAGCCGAACAGCAGGTGGCCGAGCTCGTGCGCGCAGACCCCGATCCTGGCGTCCTCGGGGATGGTCAGGTAGGCGAAGATCTTGGTGCCGTCGGCGTTCTGCGCGGCGGGCAGCGTCCACTTGTGCGACCAGATGTCGCCCGGGCGGCCGGTGGCCTCGCCGCCGGAGCCGGCATGCACCACGATGAAGGCGTCCACGAAGCCGTTGCCGTCGTTGTCGTACGGGGCGAAGTCGAGCAACGGGTCGGCGGCCAGCGCCGTGTCACGGGCCATCAGGTGGGCGCGCGGCTCGCCGCCGGGGCGGCCGATGCCGAAGTTGCCGTTGGCGTACCAGGCCAGCGTCTGCGGCAGCCGGATCGGGCCGACCACCTCACCGACGATGTCGATCAGACCGTGCGTCACCTCGCGGTAGTACTCCCGCACGCTGCCGTGCGGGAGCTCGCCGAGCGAGAAGAACAGCTGCTCGAAGTGGGCCTTGGTGGCCGTCATCGCCTGATCGGAGAAGTCGGCCAGCACCACCGCGACCCGGACCGGGCCGCGCAGCGGGGCACGGTCGGCGGCGGCCGACTGGATGGTGTCGTACGGCGTGCCGAGCGGGAACTCGTCGGGCGGGAAGATCGCGCCGTCGTCGAAACCGAGCCGCTTGGGGGTGCGCCCGACGGCCAGCTGGCCGGTGAGTTCGTCGGGGCCGGAACGGACCCGGGCCAGCTCCTCCTGGAGGCGTTCGCGCAGCTCCGGACTGGGGGCGACGGCGCAGAAGTCGGACCAGACGGCGCGGGAACGGGGCATGGCGACTCCCTCGGCAGCGGACTGCGATCTCGTGGCTACTCATGGTAGTCAGCGGAGCGCGCGTTGGATACCGCCGCGCGAGGGAGTGGCCTTGCGGGGTCAGCCCTGTTCGATGACGAAGCTTTCGGTGGCCGCCTTGCCGGCGCCGAGCCGGCCGAGCAGGCCGTCGGCCCCCTCCAGCTCCAGCAGGGCGAGCAGGATGTGCTCGGTGCCCACGTGGTTGTGGCCGAGCCGGAGCGCCTCACGGAACGTCAGCTCCAGCGCCTTCTTGCCGCCGGCGTCGTACGGGATCAGCCCCGGCACGTCCGCCACCGGCGCGGGCAGTACGGCGCCGACGGCCGCGCGGAGCGCCTCGGGCGTGACGCCCTGGGCGGTCAGCGCCCGGGTGCCGGTCGCCTCGGGGGTGGCGAGCAGGCCGAGGGCCAGGTGCTCGGCCCGGATCTCCTGGTTCCCGGCGGCGCGGGCCTCCTCCTGGGAGGCCATCACCGCCTGGCGGGCCCGGTCGGTGAAGCGGCCGAAGCCCTGGCTCGGGTCGAGGTCACCGGGCTCGCCCGGGTCCTTGGCCACGAAGCGCTTCTGGGCGGCCTGCCGGGTCACGCCCATGCTCTTGCCGATGTCGGACCAGGAGGCGCCCGAGCGGCGGGCCTGGTCCACGAAGTGGCCGATCAGGTGATCGGCCAGGTCGCCGAGGTGGTCGGCGGCGATGACGGCACCGGAGAGCTGGTCCAGGGCGTCGGGGTGCACCTTCTTGATGGCGTCGATCAGGTCGTCGAGGCGTACGGGAATCGTCATGCGTCAACGGTAGGTTGACATCAGCCTCGACGTCAACCCGCAGTTGACACCTGGAGGGCGGTCGGGATGCGCGAGTGGGTCCGGGGCGGGGTGCGACCTGATGGAGAGGTGCGCGGTCCCGGGTGTCGGGTGGCAGGCTGTGGCACGCTGCCGACCGGATTGGGCGCCCAGGGTGGGCCGCGGGGACTTCTTGCATGAATGTTCCGTGATGCGTATATTCATGCCGAGTCCTAGGAGGGATCATCATGGCATTGCGAGTCGCCGTCGCCGGCGCCAGTGGGTATGCGGGCGGGGAGGTGCTGCGTCTGTTGCTCGGGCATCCGGAGATCGAGATCGGGGCGCTGACCGGCGGGTCGAATGCCGGGACCAGATTCGGGGAGCTCCAGCCGCACCTGCTGCCGCTGGCCGACCGGGTGCTGGAGCCCACCACGCCGGAGGTGCTGGCCGGGCACGACATCGTCTTCCTCGGGCTGCCGCACGGCCAGTCGGCCGCCGTGGCCGAGGCGCTCGGCGACGAGGTGCTGGTGGTGGACTGCGGGGCGGACTTCCGGCTCAAGGACGCGGCGGTCTGGGAGAAGTTCTACGGCTCCCCGCACGCCGGCACCTGGCCGTACGGCCTGCCCGAGCTGCCCGGCCACCGGGCCGCGCTCAAGGGGACCAAGCGGATCGCCGTCCCCGGCTGCTACCCGACCGCCGTCTCGCTCGCGCTGTTCCCGGCGTACGCCGCGAAGCTGGCCGAGCCGGAGGCCGTGATCGTGGCCGCGTCCGGCACCTCCGGCGCGGGCAAGGCGGCCAAGGCGCACCTGCTCGGCAGCGAGGTGATGGGCTCGATGAGCCCGTACGGCGTCGGAGGCGGGCACCGCCACACGCCCGAGATGGCGCAGAACCTCGGCCCGGTCGCGGGCGAGCAGATCACCGTCTCGTTCACCCCCACGCTGGCGCCGATGCCGCGCGGCATCCTGGCCACCTGCAGCGCCAAGGCCAAGCCCGGCGTGACCGCCGAGAGCCTGCGCGCCGCGTACGAGCGCGCCTTCGCGGGCGAGCCGTTCGTCCGGCTGCTGCCGGCCGGCCAGTGGCCGCAGACCAGCTCGGTCTACGGCTCGAACGCCGCGCTGGTCCAGGTCGCCCTGGACGAGCACGCGGGCCGGATCATCGCGATCAGCGCGATCGACAACCTGGTGAAGGGCACCGCCGGTGGCGCGGTGCAGAGCATGAACATCGCCCTCGGCCTGCCGGAAGAGCTGGGCCTCCCGCTGAACGGAGTCGCACCGTGACGAACCCCCAGAGCATTGGCGTGACGGCGGCCAAGGGCTTCCGCGCCGCCGGCGTCACCGCCGGCATCAAGGCCAGCGGCACCCCCGACCTGGCCCTGGTGGTCAACGAGGGCCCGTCCAACGCCGCCGCCGGCGTCTTCACCTCCAACCGGGTCAAGGCCGCCCCCGTGCGCTGGTCGGAGCAGGTGGTCAAGGGCGGGCGGATCTCCGCCGTGGTGCTCAACTCCGGTGGCGCCAACGCCTGTACCGGTCCGCTGGGCTTCCAGGACACCCACGCCACCGCCGAGAAGGTGGCCGCCGAGCTGGAGCTGAACGCGGGCGAGGTGGCGGTCGCCTCCACCGGCCTGATCGGGCTCCGGCTGCCGATGGACCTGCTGCTGCCCGGCGTCGAGCAGGCCGCCAAGGCGCTCTCCGCCGACGGCGGCGAGGCCGCCGCGATCGCCATCAAGACCACCGACACCGTGCACAAGACCGCACAGGTGACGAAGAACGGCTGGACGGTCGGCGGGATGGCCAAGGGCGCGGGCATGCTCGCCCCCGGCCTGGCCACCATGCTGGTGGTGCTGACCACCGATGCCGACGTCACCGCCGAGGGTCTGGACGTCGCGCTGCGCAGCGCGACGAACACCACCTTCGACCGGATCGACTCGGACGGCTGCATGTCCACCAACGACACGGTGCTGCTGCTCGCCTCGGGCGCCTCCGAACTCGTCCCGGAGCAGGACGAGTTCGCCGCCGCGGTGGCCACCGTCTGCGCCGACCTGGCCCGCCAGCTGATCGGCGACGCCGAGGGCGCCAGCAAGGACATCCGGATCGACGTGACCGGCGCCGCCACCGAGCAGGAGGCCGTCCAGGTGGCCCGGGTGATCTCCCGGAACAACCTGCTCAAGTGCGCCCTGCACGGCGAGGACCCGAACTGGGGCCGGGTGCTGGCCGCGATCGGCACCACCGACGCGGCCTTCGACCCCGACCTGTTGAACGTGGCGATCAACGGCGTCTGGGTCTGCAAGGACGGCAGCGTCGGCGAGGACCGGGACCTGGTCGACATGACCGGCCGCGAGGTGGTCATCACCGCCGACCTGCGGGCCGGCGACGCGGCGGCCACGGTCTGGACCAACGACCTCACCGCCGACTACGTGCACGAGAACAGCGCCTACTCCACCTGAGCCGGGGGACCCCGTGAAGATCGCACCCAAGGGCGAACAGGCCCGTAACAACACCGCGTTGCCCAAGGCACTGACCCTGATCGAGGCGCTGCCCTGGCTGGAGCGCTTCCACGGCAAGACCGTGGTGATCAAGTTCGGTGGCAACGCCATGGTCGACGAGTCGCTGAAGGCGGCCTTCGCCCAGGACGTGGTCTTCCTGCGCTACGCCGGTCTGCACCCGGTGGTGGTGCACGGCGGCGGTCCGCAGATCAGCGCCCAGCTCGGCAAGCTCGGCCTGGAGTCCTCCTTCACCAACGGCCTGCGGGTCACCACCCCCGAGACCATGGACGTGGTGCGGATGGTGCTGGCGGGTCAGGTCCAGCGCGAGCTGGTCGGGCTGCTGAACGAGCACGGCCCGTTCGCGGTCGGGATGACCGGTGAGGACGCGCACACCATGACCGCCGTGAAGCGGTACGCCGTGGTGGACGGCGAGCAGGTCGACATCGGCCTGGTCGGAGACATCGTCAACATCGAGGCGGGCGCCGTGAAGGCGCTGATCGGGGACGGCCGGATCCCGGTCATCTCCTCGATCGCGCGCGGCACCGACGGCCACGTGTACAACATCAACGCGGACACCGCCGCATCCGCCCTGGCGGTCGCGCTGGGCGCCGAGATGCTGGTGGTGCTCACCGACGTCGAGGGCCTGTACGCGGACTGGCCGAACTCCGACGACGTGATCAGCCAGCTCGGCACCACCGAGCTGGAGGAGCTGCTGCCGACCCTGGCTAGCGGCATGCTGCCGAAGATGGAGGGCTGCCTGAACGCGGTCCGCTCCGGCGTCGGCACCGCCCGTGTGCTGGACGGCAGGGTGCAGCACAGCCTGCTGCTGGAGATCTTCACCGACGAGGGCATCGGCACCATGGTGGTGCCGGACGACGAGACGACGGTCCTGGGGGGCCTGGCATGACGAACGACCAGCTCACCCAGCGGTGGCAGCACACGCTGATGGACAACTACGGCACCCCCCGGATCCCGCTGGTGCGGGGCGCCGGTTCGACCTTCTGGGACGCCGACGGCAAGGAGTACCTGGACCTGGTCGGCGGGATCGCGGTGAACGCGCTCGGCACCGCCCACCCGGCCGTGATCGAGGCGGTGACCGCGCAGATCGGACAGCTCGGCCACGTCTCCAACCTGTTCATCGCCGAGCCGACCGTCCGGCTGGCCGAGCGGCTGCTGGACCTGTTCGACCGCGAGGGCGGCCGGGTGTTCTTCTGCAACTCCGGCGCCGAGGCCAACGAGGCCGCCCTCAAGATCAGCCGGCTGACCGGCCGGACCCACCTGGTCTCGCTCCAGGGCAGCTTCCACGGCCGGACCATGGGCGCCCTGGCGCTCACCGCCCAGCCCGCCAAGCAGACCCCGTTCGTCCCGCTGCCTGGGGACGTCACGTACGTGCCGTTCGGCGACATCGAGGCGCTCCGGGCGGCCGTCACCACCGAGACCGCCGCCGTCTTCCTGGAGCCGATCCAGGGCGAGAACGGCGCGATCCCGCTGCCCGAGGGCTATCTGACGGCGGCTCGGGAGATCACCCGGGCCACCGGCACCCTGCTGGTGCTGGACGAGGTGCAGACCGGCATCGGCCGGACCGGCCACTGGTTCGCCCACCAGGCGTACGAGGGCGTCGAGCCGGACGTCGTCACGCTGGCCAAGGGCCTCGGCGGGGGTCTGCCGATCGGCGCCGCAGTGGCCTTCGGGGAGGCCGCCGAGCTGTTCCACGCCGGGCACCACGGCACCACCTTCGGCGGCAACCCGGTGGTGGCGGCGGCGGGTCTGGCGGTGCTGGACACGATCGTCGCCGACGGGCTGCTGGCGCACGTGCAGAAGGTCGGCGAGCAGCTGCGCACCGGCATCGAGGCGATCGGCTCCCCGCTGGTCGACCACGTCCGGGGCGCGGGCCTGCTGCTGGGCATCGTGCTCACCGCGCCGGTGGCCGGCCAGGTCCAGGCGGCCGCCCAGCAGGCCGGGTTCCTGGTCAACGCCGCCGTGTCGGACGCCGTCCGGCTGGCTCCCCCGCTGGTGCTCACCGAGCAGGAGGCGGACCGCTTCCTGGCCGCGCTTCCGGAGATCCTGAACAGCGTCGCCCCCGACGCGAACGTCTGAGCGAACTCCGGGAGAATCCTCGACATGACCGCACCCAACCCCGACCAGCCCGCCGCCGGGCCGACGTCGCAGGTCCCGCAGACCCGCACCGCACGGCACCGGCGGATCGTGGACCTGTTGACCCGTCAGCCCGTCCGCTCGCAGAGCCAGCTGGCCAAGCTGCTCGCCGACGACGGACTGGTGGTCACCCAGGCCACCCTCTCCCGGGACCTGGACGAGCTGGGCGCGGTGAAGATCCGGAACCGGGACGGCGCGCTCATCTACGCCGTCCCGGCCGAGGGCGGGGACCGCACCCCGCGCGCCCCGATGGGGGAGTCCGCCACCGAGGGCCGGATGGCCCGGCTCGCGGGCGAGCTGATGGTGTCCGCCACCGCCTCCGGCAACCTGGTGGTGCTCCGGACCCCGCCGGGTGCCGCCCAGTTCCTCGCCTCGGCGATCGACCAGGCCGAGGTCTTCGAGATCATCGGCACCATCGCCGGCGACGACACCGTCCTGCTGATCAGCCGTGACCCGTTCGGCGGCCAGGCCCTGGCCGACCACCTGATGCAACTGGCCCAGGCCAAGGCCCAGTAGGCACCCCGCCGCAGGCGGCTCCGGCCCCGGCCCCCGCCCAGACCAGCCCGCCGCAGGCGGCTCCACCGTCGAATCCCCTGAAAAGCCCGCCGCAGACGGCTCTCGCCCCGAAGCCCGCCGTGCGCGACCCTTCCGAAGGCTCGCCGCAGGCGGCCTGCCGCCCTCGAAGCCCGCCGCAGGCGGCTCCACCCTCGAATCCCCTGATAAGCCCGCCGCAGGCGGCTCTCGCCCCGAAGCCCGCCGTGCGCGACCCTTCCGAAGGCTCGCCGCAGGCGGCCTGCCGCCCTCGAAGCCCGCCGCAGGCGACCCCCGTGTTTTGAGTTTCATACGGCGTAGTGCATACTTATGCCTGTCGTCGTAACCCTGTTCGCACTGTTGTGAAGGAGAAAGCCGTGACCGAGCGCGTCGTACTCGCCTACTCGGGCGGTCTGGACACGTCCGTCTGCATCGGCTGGATCGCCGAGGAGACCGGCGCCGAGGTCATCGCCGTCGCCGTCGACGTCGGCCAGGGCGGCGAGGACCTCGAGGCGATCCGCCAGCGCGCGCTGGACTGCGGCGCCGTCGCGGCCGAGGTCGCCGACGCCCGCGACGAGTTCGCGGACGAGTACTGCCTCCCGGCCCTCAAGGCCAACGCCCTCTACCAGGGCCAGTACCCGCTGGTCTCGGCGCTGTCCCGGCCGGCCATCGTCAAGCACCTGGTCGCCGCCGCCAAGAAGCACGGCGCCACCACGGTCGCCCACGGCTGCACCGGCAAGGGCAACGACCAGGTCCGGTTCGAGGTCGGCATCCAGTCGCTGGCCCCCGAGCTGAAGTGCATCGCCCCGGTCCGCGACTACGCGATGACCCGGGACAAGGCGATCGCCTTCGCCGAGGCGAAGAACCTCCCGATCGTGACCACCAAGAAGAACCCGTACTCGATCGACCAGAACGTCTTCGGTCGCGCCGTCGAGACCGGCTTCCTGGAGGACATCTGGAACGCCCCGATCGAGGACGTCTACGAGTACACCCAGAACCCGGCCACCCCGCGTGAGGCGGACGAGGTCGTCATCACCTTCGAGGCCGGCGTGCCGGTGGCCGTCGACGGCCGCAAGGTCTCGGTGCTGCAGGCGATCGAGGAGCTCAACAAGCGGGCGGGCGCCCAGGGCGTCGGCCGGCTCGACATGGTCGAGGACCGCCTGGTCGGCATCAAGTCCCGGGAGATCTACGAGGCCCCCGGCGCGATCGCGCTGATCACCGCGCACCAGGCGCTGGAGAACGTCACCGTCGAGCGCGAGCTGGCCCGCTACAAGCGGCAGGTCGAGCAGCGCTGGGCCGAGCTGGTCTACGACGGCCTGTGGTTCTCCCCGCTCAAGCGCGCGCTGGACGGCTTCCTGAACGAGGCCAACCAGGTCGTCTCCGGCGAGATCCGGATGGTCCTGCACGGCGGCCGCGCCGTCGTGAACGGCCGGAAGTCGGACCGGTCGCTGTACGACTTCAACCTCGCCACCTACGACACCGGCGACACCTTCGACCAGTCCATGTCCAAGGGCTTCATCGAGATCTTCGGCCTGTCCTCGAAGATCGCCGCCCGCCGCGACCTGGCCTGATCCCCGCTGTACCCAGCCCCGGCCGCCCAGGGCGGCCGGGGCCTCGCACTATCCGAACCCGCAGAAGGAGCCCACGCGATGACCGCCGATCAGAACGCCGACGTCCGCCTCTGGGGCGCGCGCTTCGCCGACGGCCCCTCCGAGGCGCTGGCCAGGCTGTCCGCCTCCGTGCACTTCGACTGGCGGCTGGCCCCGTACGACATCGCGGGCTCGAAGGCGCACGCCCGGGTGCTGCACAAGGCCGGGCTGCTCAGCGAGGACGAGCTGACCGGCATGCTCGGCGGCCTGGACGCGCTGCTGGCCGACGTGGCGTCAGGTGCCTTCACCGGCACGGTCGCCGACGAGGACGTGCACACCGCGCTGGAGCGCGGCCTGCTGGAGCGGCTCGGCCCGGACCTCGGCGGCAAGCTCCGCGCGGGCCGGTCGCGGAACGACCAGATCGCCACCCTGTTCCGGATGTACCTGCGGGACCACGCGAAGATCATCGGCGGTCTGCTGCTCGACCTCCAGCACGCGCTGGTCGGCCTGGCCGAGGCGCACCCCGACACCGCGATGCCGGGCCGCACCCACCTCCAGCACGCCCAGCCGGTGCTGTTCGCCCACCACGTGCTCGCCCACGTCCAGGCCCTCGGCCGGGACGCCGAGCGGCTGCGCCAGTGGGACACCCGGACGGCCGTCTCGCCGTACGGCTCCGGTGCACTGGCCGGCTCCTCGCTCGGCCTGGACCCGGAGGCGGTCGCCGCCGAGCTGGGCTTCGAGCGCGGCTCGGTGGGCAACTCGATCGACGGCACCGCCTCGCGGGACTTCGTCGCCGAGTTCGCCTTCGTCACCTCGATGATCGGGATCAACCTGTCCCGGATCGCCGAGGAGGTGATCATCTGGAACACCAAGGAGTTCGGCTTCATCACGCTGCACGACGCCTTCTCCACCGGGTCATCGATCATGCCGCAGAAGAAGAACCCGGACATCGCCGAGCTGGCCCGGGGCAAGTCCGGCCGCCTGATCGGCAACCTGACCGGCCTGCTGGCCACCCTCAAGGCGCTCCCGCTGGCGTACAACCGGGACCTCCAGGAGGACAAGGAGCCGGTCTTCGACTCCTGCGACACCCTCGAGGTCCTGCTGCCCGCCTTCACCGGCATGATGGCCACCCTGACGGTCCACCGGGAGCGGCTGGAGGAGCTGGCCCCGGCCGGCTTCTCGCTGGCCACCGACATCGCCGAGTGGCTGGTCCGGCAGGGCGTCCCGTTCCGGGTCGCGCACGAGGTGGCCGGCGCCTGCGTCAAGTTCTGCGAGGCTCGGGGCATCGAGCTCTCCGACCTGACCGACCAGCAGTTCGCCGAGATCTCCGCGCACCTGACCCCCGAGGTCCGCTCGGTGCTCACCGTGCACGGTTCGATCGCCTCCCGGGACGGCCGGGGCGGCACCGCCCCGTCCGCCGTCGCGGTCCAGCTGGCCGAACTGAAGGCCGACCTGGCGGTCCAGCAGGAGTGGGCGCAGAACTGAGTTTCGCCTGATCGAGGGGACGCCCACGGGCGTCCCCTCGTCGTTCTCCGGGTGTGATCCGTTACGCCGAACTGCGCCCCGTCCTCACCCGAACGGAGTGGGTGGTCCCGTCCGCCGAGGAGCAGGTGCTGACCGCCGCCCGGGAACGCGCGGTGCGCCGCGCACTGGCCCGCCTGCCCGGCCGCTGCCCCGAACTGATGACCGCCCTCGCCGAGGCCCCCGAGCTGACCTACCGCCAACTCGCCGAGCGGCTCGGCCTGCCGCGCGGCAGTATCGGACCCACCCGCTCACGCTGCCTCGCCTGCCTGCGCGCCCTCCTGCACACCGAACGGCCGGAGTGACGCTCGCCACGTCCGGCGGCCGGAAGGTTGCCGGAGGCCGGACGGTGGGTAGAGCGCTGGCGAACGTGCCCTTGACGCTCCCTCAAGCGGCCGGATACTGGGCAGGCGCGCAGATCCGACCCCGAGGACAGTCGGGGCACGACTGCGCCACCCCCGGTCAGGGCAGATCCCCGGCCGGGAATCCTTCGCAGGGCAACCGGTGTGCCACCCTCACCCCGCGCACCGGGAACTAACGATGGGGAGGCCCCAGCACATGGGCATGAGCGTGAACATCTCGGTGGCGAACGAAGAGGACGCGGAGCAGATCCTCAAGCTCCAGTACCTCGGCTACCAGTCCGAGGCCGAACTGTACGGCGACTGGGCCATCGAGCCCCTGACCCAGACCCTGGAGCACCTGCGCGCGGAGCTGGCCGAGCGCCACGTCCTGGTGGCCCGGCTCGGCGAGGAGATCGTCGGCACCGTCCGCGGCTCCGTGGACGAGCACGGCACGGCGCACGTCCACCGCCTGGTGGTGCACCCCCGGATGCAGCGGCACGGCCTGGGCGGCCGGCTGCTGGACGCGGTCGAGCGGCAGCTCAGCGCCGAGGGCCCGGTCAGCTCCTTCGAGCTGTTCACCGGCCACCGCAGTCTGGGCAACCTGCGGCTGTACGCCCGGCACGGCTACCGGCAGACCGAGGTCCGCGAGGTCAGCCGGAGCCTGAGCATCGTCACGCTGGAGAAGCGGGCGGCGGTCGCGGCCGCGGCCTGAACGTGCGGAGAGCACCCGACCTGATGACCGGTCGGGTGCTCTTTGCGTTGGTACGCCTGTGTCGTGTCCGTATTTCGGACCGGTGTTCCTGATAATTGGGACCGTGTCCATATGTCTGATTTACTTTCACCCATGACCACGACGACGACCTGCACCCCCACCGGCGGCACGCCGGCCGGAGCGCGCTGCATGTGTTGTTGTCGAATGTGTCGCTTCTGAGGGCTCTCGCCCCTCTTCCCGCGCACCCCGTGCCGTGACTCGTAAGGGTCACGCCCACGCGCGCCCCCGCCGCCCAGCGGCCACGATCGAAGCATGGCCGGACCTGATCCTCCCTCAGAGGTGTGCCTCCGCATGCCGTCGTCCGCCCCCGACCAACGGAAGCAGCCGTGATCACCACCAAGGACCTGACCAAGGTCTACCGAACCCGAGGCCGCGAGGTCTCCGCCCTGGCCGGGGTGGACCTGCACGTGCGCGAGGGCGAGGTCTACGGAGTCGTCGGCACCAGCGGCGCCGGCAAGTCCACCCTGATCCGCTGCGTCAACATGCTGGAGCGCCCCAGCTCCGGCACGGTCACCGTGGACGGCGTCGACCTCACCGCGCTGCCCGGCACCGAGCAGCGCGCGGGCGCCGAACTCCGGGCCGCCCGCCGCCGGATCGGCATGGTCTTCCAGCACTTCAACCTGCTGGCCTCGCGCACCGTGCAGCAGAACGTCGAGCTCCCGCTGGAGATCATCGGCCTGGACCGCACCCAGCGCCGCCGCAAGGCCGGGGAGCTGCTCGAACTGGTCGGCCTGGGCGACAAGGCCCGCGCCTACCCCGGCCAGCTCTCCGGCGGCCAGAAGCAGCGGGTCGGCATCGCCCGGGCGCTGGCCGGCGACCCCAAGGTGCTGCTCTCGGACGAGGCCACCTCGGCGCTCGACCCGGAGACCACCCGCTCGATCCTCGCCCTGCTGCGCGACCTCAACCGGCAGCTCGGCCTGACCGTGCTGCTGATCACCCATGAGATGGACGTCATCAAGTCCGTCTGCGACTCCGCCGCGCTGATGCGCGGGGGCCGGGTGGTCGAGGCCGGGAAGCTGACCGACCTGCTGGCCACCGAGAACTCCGAGCTGGCCCGCGAGCTCTTCCCGCTCGGCGAGTTCGGCCACGGCCACCCCGGCAACACGGTGCTGGAGATCACCTTCCAGGGCGACACCTCGGCCCGGCCGTTCGTCTCCCAGCTGGCCCGCACCTACCAGATCGACATCAACATCCTGGGCGCCGCGGTGGAGACCATCGGCGGCCGGATGGTCGGCCGGATGCGGGTCGAACTGCCCGGCGGGCACCGCGACAACGTGGTGCCGATCGGCTTCCTGCGCGAGCAGGGCCTGCAGGTGGACGTGCTCGACGAGAAGGGCGGGGCAGCGGCATGACCTGGGATCAGATGCAGGACCTGATGTGGCCCGCCACCTGGGAGACCTTCCAGATGGTCGGCGTCGCCACCGTCGTCACCGTGCTGCTCGGGCTGCCGCTCGGCCTGCTGCTGGTGCTCACCGACAAGGGTGGCGCACTGCAGAACGCCCCGGTCAACCGGGTGGTCGGAGCCGTCGTCAACCTCGGCCGCTCGATGCCGTTCATCATCATCATGGTCGCCCTGCAGTCCTTCACCCGGGCCGTGGCGGGCACCACCATCGGCTGGGAGGCGGCCACCGTGCCGCTGACCGTCGGCGCCATCCCGTTCTTCGCCCGGCTGGTGGAGACCTCCGTCCGCGAGGTCGACGGTGGCCTGCTGGAGGCCGTGCACGCGATGGGCGGCGGGACCTGGACCTCCGTCCGCAAGGTGCTGCTCCCCGAGTCGCTGCCCTCGCTGGTCTCCTCCGTGGTCACCACGATCATCGCCCTGATCGGGTTCTCCGCGATGGCCGGCACGGTCGGCGGTGGCGGCCTCGGCTTCCTCGCCATCAACTACGGCTACCTGCGCTTCGAGACCGGCTTCATGTGGGTGATCGTCGCCGAACTGGCCGTCATCGTGACGGTCATCCAGCTGGCCGGTGACCTGATCGTCCGCCGGCTGACCAACCGCGGCGGGTCCGGGGGGACCACCCGCCTGCTGCGCTCGCGCGACACCCCCGCCGAGAAGGACGAGGAGCTCGTCCTTCCGCACTGACCACGCGGCCGGCCCGACCCGGGGCCGGCCGCGAGACCTGGCCGGCGGATCGCCAGAAGCGATCCGGCCGACCGTCCGTTCCATGGAGAAAGGCACTTTTCGTGCGTAACGTCCTGAAGTTCACCAGCGTCCTCGCCACCGCCGGGCTCGCCCTGTCGCTCACCGCCTGCAGCAGCGACAGCTCCTCGTCCGGCTCCAGCCCGGACGCCGCGCTCACGGTTGTCGCGAGCCCGACCCCGCACGCGCAGATCCTGGACTACGTCAAGAAGAACCTGGCCGACGCGGCCGGGCTCAAGCTCGAGGTCAAGGTGGTCACCGACTACGTGACCCCGAACACCGCCGTCCAGGACGGCTCGGCCGACGCCAACTACTTCCAGCACGTGCCGTACCTCGAGGACTTCAACAAGAAGCAGGGCACCGACATCGTCTCGGTCGAGACCGTGCACCTGGAGCCCCTCGGCCTGTACTCCAAGAAGGTGAAGTCGGTCACCGAGCTGGCCAACGGCGCCACGGTCGGCCTGCCCAACGACGTCACCAACGAGGGCCGGGCGCTCAAGCTGCTCGCCGACAACAACGTGATCAAGCTCAAGGACGGCGTGGGCACCGCCGCCACCCCGGCCGACGTGGTCAGCAACCCGAAGAACCTGAAGTGGAAGGAGCTGGAGGCCGCCCAGCTGCCCCGCTCGCTCCCCGACCTGGACGCCGCCGTGATCAACGGCAACTACGCGTTGGAGGCCAGCCTCAAGCCCGCCACCGACGCGATCCTGCTGGAGAAGGCCGCGGGCAACCCGTACGCCAACATCCTGGCCGTCAAGAAGGGCAAGGAGAACGACCCCCGGGTGAAGAAGCTCGCCGAGCTGCTGCACTCCGACAAGGTCAAGGAGTACATCAACACCACCTTCAACGGTTCGGTCATCCCGGCTTTCTGAGCGGGCAGCTGACGGTTCGTGATGGCACCCTCGCCGGCGGGCGGGGGTGCCATCACGTCGTTTGCGGGTACCGTGTCACGGCCCGCACAGGGCGGGGCGTACCGTGAAGTTCACGACCCGGCGAGGAGAGAGACGGATGGCAGCGAGCTTCCCCGAGACCGCGATCAGCACCGAGCGGCTGCTGCTGCGCCCCCTCGTGGAGACGGACGCGCCCAGCCTGGTGGCCATGATGGCCGACGAGCAGGTGCACGCCTGGACCGCCATCCCGCAGCCCTTCACGGACGGCCACGCCCTGGAGTGGATCCGGGAGTTGGCCCCCGCCCGCCGGGCGGACGGGCGCGGAATCGTTTTCGCGGTCACCGAGAACCTCACCCAGCGGGTCGTCGGCGTGGTCGAACTGCGCTGCACCGACTGGCGGTTGCGCTCCACCGAGGCGACCTACGTGACCGCGGCCTGGGCCCGTGGCGAAGGCTACGCCCCCGAAGCGGTGAACGGCGTCGCCCAGTGGCTGTTCGAGGACCGGGACTTCCTCCGGCTCGAACTGCGCACCGCCGCGGGCAACACCGCCGGGCAGCAGGTGGCCCAGAAGCTCGGCTGCATCAGCGAGGGCGTCCTGCGGAGCGCCTGGATAGTGCGGGACGGCGAGGAGAGCCGCACCGACCTGATCCTCTGGAGCCTCCTCCCGGAAGACCTCGAACCGGTGCACCCCCGCGAACCGCACTTCGCGGCCGGCCGCTGAACGCTCAGCCCGCTGGACCTTTGGCAGGCGCCCGAGCATCTACGGTCCAGGGGCTCGGGGCTGCACGGTAGGCAGGCGTTCTGGCATCTACGGTCAGAGCCCCGAGCCCCTGGACAGTGCAACCGAGCGCCCTGCCAAAAGCTGCGCCCCTGCGAAGGTGCAGCCCGTACGGCTGTGCGAGTTTGCCGTGTTCGGTGGGTGCCAGCCGGTAGCCTCGGGGCGGGGGCCGACCGGCCGTCAGGTGGACTGAGGGAGCAGCGGTAGATGGCGGACCGGATCACGGTCATCGGGTGGGACGGCACTCCACTGACCGAGGCAGCCGCCTCGGCCCTCGCGGGCGCGACCCTGGTGGCCGGGGCGCCCTTTCAGCTGGCCGCGCTGCCGGTCCCGGCCGGTGCCGAACGGCTGCCGCTGGGCAGTGTGCAGCAGGCCGCCCGCCGGATCGCCGAGCACCGGGGCGCCGCCGTGGTGGTGGCCGAGGGCGACCCGGGGTACTTCGGGGTGGTCCGGGAGCTGCGCCGTCCCGAGTACGGGCTCGAACTCGAAGTGCTGCCAGGGGTTTCCTCGGTGGCCGCGGCCTTCGCCCGAGCCGGGATGCCGTGGGAGGACGCCCAGGTGGTCAGTGCGCACGGCGGGCGGCTGCGCCGGGCGGCCAACATCTGCCGGGCGTACCCGAAGGTCGCGGTGCTCACCACCGCCGGGGCCGGGCCGAGCGAGCTCGCGCTGATGCTCCGTGGGGTGCACCGCACGTTCGTGGTGTGCGAGGCGCTCGGGACCGACGACGAGGACGTCACGGTGCTCACCTCGGACCGGGTGCCGGACCACGACTGGCGTGACCCGGCGGTGGTGCTGGTGATCGGCGGCGCGGGTCCGAACCACGCGCCGGCCGAGACCTCCGGCTGGCTGGCCGGCCGTCCGCTCGGTTTCCCCGGGCCGGACCGGGGCTGGGCACTGGACGCCGAGGCGTACGCGGGTGCGGAGCGCGGCGCGGCCCCGGCGGGTGCCGCCGGCACCGCGCTGCCCCCGCACGTCCGCGCGCTGGCGCTGGCCCGGCTGGGTCCGGTGCCCGGCGAGCTGCTCTGGGCGGTGGGCGCGGGCAGTGGCGCGCTGGCTGTGGAGATCGGACGTTTCGGTGCTGCGGTGGTGGCGGTGGAGGCGTCCCGTTCGGCCTGCGCGCAGATCACCGTGAACGCCCGCCGGTACGGGGTCGAGGTCGAGGTGGTGCACGGGGTGGGCCCCGAGGTGCTCGGCGGACTGCCCGAACCTGACGCTGTGGTGGTCGAGTCCGGCGGTGCCGAGGTGGTCCGGGCGGTGCTCGACCGCCGGCCGGAGCGGCTGGTCGCGGTCGCGCACTCGCTGGGCGAGGCGGAGGAGATCCGGGCCGCCATCGCGGGCGCGGGATACCGGGTGGACGGCGCACTCCTGCAGTCCGCGCCGCTCGGTCCGGCGCACGGCAGCGCACCCGGGCTGGGGCTCGGGCCGGGGGAGCAGAGCCTGGTCCTCTGGGGCGAACAGGGCTCCTGACGGCTGTTCGACAAGCCGCGCGAATCGGACACCGGTTCGGAAGTCGATCGGGGATGGCCGGTAGGGTAAGCCCTTCGAGTGCGCTTGCGATCGACGGTTCGTGTCCAGTTCGTCCTGTCTGCCACCTTTCTGACGTGGCGGAACCCACAGGCCGGAGCGGTCTCGGACATTCGACGTGAAGCAGGTCGGCCCGGAAGAATGCCATCGGGCCCCGGTGCGGTCGTGCCGGTTGTCCCGGGCTGTCGTTGTTTCTGATGGTGTGCCACCCCTCCCACGGGCAGCGCACCGGTCGGGAGCACGGCACGGCGGACGTCGGGCCGGAGGACGGACGGATGAACGGGCGGGAGCACGGCCCGCCCCGAGCGGAGAATTGGGCGCGGCGGTCGGCGATCACCGCGCCAAGGGTGCGGCAGCGCCCGGAAGGAGCTTTGAGATGACCGATGGCGGCCACGTCCTCAGCGAGGGCCTGCCCGAGCACCTGCTCGGCGGCGCCGACCCGCTCGGCCGCCCGGACGGCGTCCCGGCGCCGGGTGCCGATCCCCATCCCGCCTACACCTTCCTCGACCAGCCGGACGGGCTGGACGAGGACGAGGACGTGCTCCTGATGCCCGGTCCGCAGGTCTCCTGGGGCGATGCGGCGGTGCATGGGGCGGTCGAGACGGTCCTGATGAGCGACCCCGCCGTCACCGCTCCGCCGGCCGACACCATGACGCTCCGTGCGGTCGAGGAGCCGCTCGCGGCCCCGCTCGGCCAGCCGGTCGAGCCCTCCTGGCCGCCGCTCACCCCGCCGGCCGTCGGCGTGCCCCCCGTGGTTGCAGAACCGGTTGCTCAACCCGCCCCGGAGTCCCTGGGCCGACCGGCCGCCGCCCCGGCGCGCGAGCAGGTGACGGCCCCTCAGCCGCCGCGCCGCCCGCTGCACGCCGGTCCGCCGATCCCGGACCCCTCACTGATGACCGGCCACGTCCCGGTCCGCTCGCTCGCCGACCGGGGCCCCTCGGGGAGCACCCCGGCGTACGGCGTGCCGATCGTGCCCGCGCCGGTGGTGGTCCAGCCGGTTCCGGTGGCCGCGCCCGCTCCGGTGGAGCCTGCGCCGGTCGTGGCCGAGCCCGTCGTGGCCGTCGAGGTCCCGGTGGTGCCGGTCGAGGTTCCCGTCGTCGAGCCGATCGTGGTCGAGCCCGTGGCGGTCGAGCCCGTGATCGCCGAGCCGGTGGCGGTCGAGGCTCCGGCCGTCGAGCCGGTCGTGGTCGAGCCGGTGGCCGTCGAGGTGCCGGTCGAGGCTCCGGCCCCGGTCCTGGTCGAGCAGCCCGTCGAGGTCCCGGCCGCGCAGCCGGTCCCCGTGGTGGTCGAGCCGGTCGTGGCGGTCGAGGTTCCCGTCGTCGAGCCGGTCGTGGTCGAGCCGGTGGCGGTCGAGCCCGTTGCCGAGGTCCCGGTCGAGGCACCCGTGGAGGTGCCGGTGGCCGTCGAGCCCACGGTCGTCGAGGTCCCGGAGCCCGTGGTCGCCGAGCCGATCGCCGTCGAAGCCCCGGTCGAAGCAGTGTCCGAAGCGCCGGTCGAAGCCCCGGCCGAGCCCGTCGCGATCCCGGCCCAGGCCGCCGCTCCGGCCCGGCAGCCGGGCCGGATCTCCGCGTTCCTGGCCGCCCCGGCCCCGCACGGTCTGCCGACCGTCGAGGCAGAGCCCCGCCCGGAGCCCGTCCCGTCCGCCGAGACCGTCAGCGGCGAACTGACGCCCGCGTCCTTCCCGGCCCAGTTCCCGGCCCCGGAGCCGGCCCAGCCCGAGCCGGTGGCCGTTCAGCCCGAAGCCGTGGTCGAGCCCGAGCCCGAGGCCCGGCCCGAGCCGGAGGTCACCCCGGTGGCGGCGGCCGTGGAAGAGGCCGAGCCCGAGAGCGACCCCGAGCCCGAGGTGGACCGGGGCCCCGCCGCCCCCGCCTACGACGAGGCCGGCCGCGACGCCGTCCACCAGGTGATCCGCGAGCGCCGCGACATCCGGAACGGTTTCCGCCCCGACCCGATCCCGCACGAGGTGCTGATCCGGGTGCTGGAGGCCGCGCACACCGCGCCCAGCGTCGGCTACTCGCAGCCGTGGGACTTCGTGGTGATCCGTTCGGCCAAGACCCGCCGCCGGATGCACGAACTGGCGGAGCGTCAGCGGGTGGCGTACGCCGACTCGTTGCCCAAAGCGCGGGCCAAGCAGTTCAAGGAAATCAAGATCGAGGCCATCCTCGACACCCCGGTGAACATCGTGGTGACCGCCGACCGCACCCGGGGCGGCCGGCACACCCTGGGCCGCCACACCCAGCCGCAGATGGCGCCGTACTCGGCCGCCCTCGCGGTGGAGAACCTCTGGCTGGCCGCCCGCGCCGAGGGTCTGGGCGTCGGCTGGGTGAGCTTCTTCGACGAGGAGGAGATGGTCCGCGAGCTGGGCCTGCCCGACCACCTCGACGTGGTCGCGTACCTCTGCGTCGGCTACGTGGACTCGTTCCCCGAGGAACCCGAGCTCCAGCAGCAGGGCTGGGCCAAGAAGCGCCCGCTCTCCTGGGTGGTGCACGAGGAGCAGTACGGCAACCGCGCGCTGCCCGGCGAGGAGCCGTCCAGTCTGCTCGCCGACACCCTGCGCGGCATCCGTCCGCTGGACGCCAAGGCGCTCGGCGAGGCGTGGGACCGGCTGAAGCGGATGACCAAGCCGGCCGGTTCGCTCGGCATGCTGGAGATCATCGCCGCCCAGCTGAGCGGTCTGTCCCGGAAGTGCCCGCCGCCGATCCCGGAGCCCGGCTGCGTGGCCATCTTCGCGGGCGACCACGGCGTGCACGCCCAGGGCGTCACCCCGTGGCCGCAGGAGGTCACCGCCCAGATGGTGGCCAACTTCCTGGCCGGGGGAGCGGTGGTCAACGCCTTCGCCGCCCAGGTCGGGGCCGAGGTCTGCGTGGTGGACGTCGGCGTCGCCGCCGAGCTGCCCGACCCGATCCAGCAGGGCCGCACCACCGGCCTGCTGCCGCGCAAGGTCAAGCCCGGCACCGACGACATGACGCAGGGTCCGGCGATGAGCCGGGACGAGGCGCTGAAGGCGATCGAGGTCGGCATCGAGACCGCCCGCGACCTGGTCGCGGCCGGCAACAAGGTGCTGATCACCGGCGACATGGGCATCGCCAACACCACCGCCTCCTCCGCCCTGATCGCGGTCTTCGCCGGGGTGGACCCGGCCGAGGTGACCGGTCGCGGTACCGGCATCGACGACGAGACGCACGCCCGGAAGATCGACGTGATCCGCCGCGCCCTGACGCTGCACCAGCCGGACCCGTCCGACCCGATCGGCGTACTGGCGGCGGTCGGCGGTCTGGAGCACGCGGCGATCGCCGGCTTCCTGCTCGGCGCCGCCTCGCTGCGCACCCCGGTGATCCTGGACGGCGTGATCGCCGGTTCGGCCGCACTGGTCGCCAAGGCCATCGCCCCCGAGGTGTTGGCCGCCTGCATCGCCGGACACCGCTCGGCCGAGCCCGGCCACCAGGCCGCGCTGGCCAAGCTCGGCCTGCGCCCGCTGATCGAGCTGGACCTGCGGCTCGGCGAGGGCACCGGCGCCCTGCTGGCCCTCCCGCTGGTGCAGAGTGCGGCCCGGGCGATGCACGATGTAGCCACCTTCGACTCCGCCGGCGTCACCGAGAAGAACTGACGTACCCGCAGAAACCCCGTACCGGCCCGAGGGCGCGCCGGTGCGGGGTCGTGCCGCCGTACCCCCCGCAGAACCCTCTCCTCTCCGCCCCCAGGAGCACCACCGATGAGCACCGCGCCCAACCCCCACCCCAGCACCGAGGGCCGTACCCCGTACCCCGTGGGCCTGCTGCTCACCGGCCGCCGGGTCGTCGTGGTCGGCGGCGGCCAGGTGGCCCAGCGCCGGCTGCCCGCGCTGATCGCGGCCGGTGCGGACATCCAGCTGATCTCGCCCGCCACCACCCCCGCCGTGCAGGCGATGGCCGACGCGGGCGAGCTCACCTGGCACCGGCGGGGCTACGCCGAGGGCGACCTCGCGGACACCTGGTACGCGCTGGTCGCCACCGACGACCCGGCCGTCAACACCGCCGTCTCCGCCGAGGCCGAGCGCCTGCGGGTGTTCTGCGCCCGCAGCGACGACGCCTCCGCCGCCTCCGCCTGGACCCCGGCCTCCGGCCGGGACGGCGGCGCCACCGTCTCGGTGCTCACCGGCGACCCCCGGCACTCCGCCGCGCTGCGCAACTCCATCGTCGAGGGCCTGCGGGACGGTTCGCTGGCGGCCCGTCA
The DNA here is from genome assembly GCF_045041205.1 of Kitasatospora sp. NBC_00070. Taxonomy (NCBI): domain Bacteria; kingdom Bacillati; phylum Actinomycetota; class Actinomycetes; order Kitasatosporales; family Streptomycetaceae; genus Kitasatospora; species Kitasatospora sp. NBC_00070. The sequence goes on from NZ_CP108247.1 coordinate 6,556,840, forward strand.
GTTCCGCGCCCACGGCGCGGGCGTCGCGCTGGTCGGCGGCGGCCCGGGCGACCCCGACCTGATCACCGTGCGCGGCCGCCGGCTGCTGGCCGACGCGGACGTGGTGGTCGCCGACCGACTGGCCCCGCGCGAGCTGCTCGCCGAACTCCCGCCGCACGTCGAGGTGATCGACGCCTCCAAGATCCCGTACGGCCGCTACATGGCCCAGGAGGCGATCAACCGGACCCTGATCGAGCACGCCAAGGCGGGCAGGTTCGTGGTCCGGCTCAAGGGCGGCGACCCGTACGTCTTCGGCCGGGGCGGCGAGGAGCTGCTGGCCTGCGTCGAGGCGGGCATCCCGGTCACCGTGGTGCCCGGCATCTCCAGCTCGATCAGCGTCCCGGCGGCGGTCGGCATCCCGGTCACCCACCGGGGCATGACGCACGAGTTCACCGTGATCTCCGGCCACGTCGGCCCCGACGAGCGTTCGCTGACCAACTGGGACGCCGCCGCCCGGATGACCGGCACCCTGGTGCTGCTGATGGCCGTCGACAAGATCGGCGCGATCGCGGCCCGCCTGATCGAGGCCGGCCGCTCCGCCGACACCCCGGTCGCAGTGGTCCAGGAAGGCACCACCGCCGCCCAGCGCCGGGTGGACGCCACCCTCGCCACGGTCGCCGAGGTGGTCACCACCGAGGGCATCAAGCCCCCTGCCGTCATCGTCATCGGCGCCGTCGTCCACGTCCTCGGGCAACCCGGCTAGGCAACTACAGGGGCCCGGGGCTCTGCCTCTGGCAAGTGGCTCGGCATCTACGGTCCAGGGGCTCGGGGAACTGCGAGGCTGGCCCTTGCAAGGTGAGCGTCGCGTAGGTGGTCGGGAACTTTTGCAGTGACCCGCACGCCAGATCTCCTCGCAGTTCCCCGAGCCCCTGGATAGTGCAACTGGGCCGCCTGCCAAAGGCGCGGCCCCGAGCCGTGTCCTCCGTCCCGTGTGCCAAGATCGACGGCGTGGCTGAACCTGAAGCGATCACCGACCCCGCCGACCCCCGGCTCTCCGACTACACGGACCTGACGGACGTCGAGCTGCGGCGCCGCCGCGAACCCGCCGAGGGCCTGTTCATCGCCGAGGGGGAGAAGGTGATCCGCCGGGCGGTGGCGGCCGGGTTCCGGATGCGGTCGATGCTGCTCACCGCGAAGTGGCTCGACGTGATGGCCGACGTGATCGCCGACACCCCGGCGCCCGTGCACGTGGTCGAACCGGGCCTGGCCGAGGCCGTCACCGGCTACCACGTGCACCGGGGCGCGCTGGCCTCGATGGAGCGCAAGCCGCTGCCGACCGCCCCCGAACTGCTGGCCACCGCCCGCCGGGTGGCGATCCTGGAGGGGTTGGTCGACCACACCAACATCGGGGCGATCTTCCGGAGTGCCGCCGCCCTCGGGATGGACGCCGTCCTGCTCTCGCCGGACTGCGCCGACCCGCTGTACCGACGGGCCGTCAAGGTCTCGATGGGCGCGGTCTTCGCGGTCCCGTACGCCCGGCTGGACCCCTGGCCCGCCGCGCTGCAGACCGTCCGCGCGGCGGGCTTCGAGCTGCTCGCGCTCACCCCGGCCGGGGCGGACGACCTGCCCGCCGCCGCGCCGCACCTGATCCCGAAGGCCGCCGTCATGCTCGGTGCCGAGGGCGACGGCCTGACCGACCGGGCGCTCGCGGCCGCCGACCGCCGGGTCCGGATCCCGATGGCGCACGGGATCGACTCGCTGAACGTCGGCGCGGCCGCCGCCGTGACCTTCTACGCCGTGAACGCCGGGATCTGAGCCCGGGCCGGATCCGGCGGTCTTCGTCACTTCATCGGACGAACATGTTCGTCACGGCCTTGTTCGGAGCGAACATGTTCGTTACGGTGGAGGCATGACCCCGCCCACCGAACCGCGTAGCCGCCGTGAACGCCCGGCCAAGCCCGCCCTGAGCCGGGCCGGCATCCTGGCCGCCGCCCTGGAGATCATGCGGGCCGAGGGCCTGCCGAAGGTCACCATGCGCCGGCTGGCCCAGGAGCTCGACACCGGCCCGGCCTCGCTCTACGTCTACGTCGCCAACACCGCCGAGCTGCACGCGGCGATCCTGGACGAGCTGCTCGGCACCCTCGCCACCCCCACCGAGGGCAGCTGGCGCGAGCGCCTGGAGGGCCTGCTCACCGAGTACACCACCGTGCTGCTCGCGCACCCCGCGCTGGCGCGTTCGGCCCTGGTGGCCCGCCCGAGCGGCGGGCACTACCTGCGGCTGGTCGAGACCCTGCTGACCCTGCTGGAGCAGGGCGGGGTGCCGGACCGTCAGGCGGCCTGGGGCGTGGACGTGCTGCTCCAGTACGCCACCGCCACGGCCGCCGAGCACGCCACCCGGGGTGAGGCGGCCGACGCCCGGGAGGAGTGGGACACCCTGACCCGCGCCCTGCACGGCGCCGACCCGGACACCCACCCCCGGACCGCCGCGCTCGCCCCCGAGCTGGTCTCCGGCGCCCCGCGGCAGCGGCTCTCCTGGGGCATCCAGGTCCAGATCAACGGGGTGCTGCACACCCCGGCCCCGCACCCCACCGAAGGAGCAGCGTGATGACCACTCACCACCCGATCGCGATCGTCGGAGGCGGCCTCGGCGGCCTCACCCTGGCCCGGGTCCTGCACGTGCACGGCATCCCGGCGGCCGTGTACGACCTGGAGTCCTCCCCGGCGGCCCGGGGCCAGGGCGGCATGCTCGACATCCACGAGGAGTCCGGCCAGGTCGCACTGCGGGCCGCCGGTCTGTACGAGGAGTTCCGCGCACTGGTCCACCCCGGCGGCGAGGCGATGCGGGTGCTGGACCGTCAGGCCGTGGTCCACCACGCCGAGTCGGACGACGGCGCCGGCCGCCGCCCGGAGGTGGACCGGGGCCGGCTGCGCGACCTGCTGCTGGGTTCGCTGCCCGAGGGCACCGTGCGCTGGGGCGCCAAGGTCACCGAGGTCCGGTCCGGCGACGACGGCCCGTACGAGGTCGCCCTGGCCGACGGCGGCCGGTTCACCGCCGACCTGCTGGTCGGGGCGGACGGGGCCTGGTCCAGGGTGCGTCCGCTGCTCTCCGACGCCCAGCCCGCGTACACCGGCGTCACGATGGTCGAACTCGACCTGTTGGACGCGGACGCCCGGCACCCGGCCGAGGCCGCCGTGGTCGGGGGCGGCATGCTGTTCGCGCTGGGCGGCGGCCGGGGCTTCCTGGCGCACCGGGAGGGCGACGGCAGCCTGCACGTCTACGCCAGTCTCAAGGTGCCGCTCGACTGGGCGGACGGGGTCGACTTCACCGACACCGGGGCCGCCAAGGCCGCACTGCTGGCGGAGTTCGCCCACTGGCACGACAGCCTGCGCGCGCTGGTCACCGAGGCGGACGGCGCCCTGACGCCCCGGGCCATCCACGCGCTGCCGGTCGGCCACCGCTGGGCCCGGGTCCCCGGCGTGACCCTGCTCGGGGACGCGGCGCACGTGATGTCCCCGTTCGCCGGGGAGGGCGCCAACCTCGCGATGCTGGACGGCGCCGAACTCGCCCTCGCGCTGGCGGCCCACCCGGCCGACACCGAGGCGGCCCTCGCGGCGTACGAGCAGGCGATGTTCGCCCGCTCCGAGGTCGCGGCCGCCGCGTCGGCCGACAACCTGGTGCTCTGCTTCCAGGACGACGCCCCGCTCGGCCTCCTCAAGGTGTTCGCCGGCTGACCGAACCCCTCGACGGGGAGGCAGAGTTGGCGACCGGGCTCGACCGGCGGCGGACGGCGGCCTAGGATCGTCCGCAGACGACATCGCGTGCCGGTCACCGGCCGGGTGAGGCATGGAGGTGTCGTGAGTGCCTTCGGAGGCATTCCACTCATGGCAGTCCAGCTCAACCACACCATCGTCCACGCGCTGAACGCGCAGGAGTCCGGCCAGTTCCTGGCCGACGTCCTCGGGTTGGAGGTCGGCACCCCCTGGGGGCCGTTCGTCCCGGTGGCCACCGCCAACGGCGTCACCCTCGACTTCGCGGCCGTCCCGGTCGAGATCGTGATGCAGCACTACGCCTTCCTGGTCTCGGAGGAGGAGTTCACCGCCGCCTTCGAGCGCATCCGGCAGGCGGGGATCACCTACTGGGCCGACCCGCACTTCAAGCGGCCCGGTGAGATCAACCACAACGACGGCGGGCGCGGGGTCTACTTCCTCGACCCGGCGGGCCACGGCCTGGAGATCATCACCCGCCCGTACGGCGGCTGACGGACCCTCAGGGGCGGGCGGCGGCGCTCAGCTGCCGCCCGCCCCGCCGTTGCCACCGGTGCCGCCGGAGACCCCGGCGCCCGGCCAGGACTCCTCCAACTGCCCGTCCCCGCGCACGGTGTAACGGGTCGTCGAACCGGCCCCGGTGTGCGAGACCCGCTCCTCCCGGACCAGCGCGCCGCTCTCGATCCGCCAGGCCGCGGTGGCCTGCGGATCGGCCACCGAGGAGCGCGAGGCCAGCAGCACGGGGGTGTCGCCGCTGAAGCCGTACAGCTGCACCAGGTCGACCGGCGCCGAACCCTCGGCCCGGCGCAGCACCACCAGGGCCGCCGGGGCGCCGTGGTAACGCGCGGGCAGCACGGTGGTGAGGGCGACCTGCACGCCCTCCACCGCCGAACGCCCGTCCCGCAGCCGGATCGCCGGGCCGCCGGAGAGGTCGGCGTAGCTGCGGTCGGGCCAGTCCACCGTGGGCAGGGTGACCCCGACGGCGGGGCCGAGCCCGGCGTCGGCCGAGCCCTTGGCCACCGCCGCGAACGGAGCGGCGGACGGCTGGACGCCGTCGATCGAGACCGGGAGCGGCGGGCCCGAGGCGCCGGGCGCAGTCACCGCCGGTGCCGGGGGCAGCCCCTGGTTGCCGCGGTTCTCGCAGCCCTGGGCCGCCGCGATGGCCAGCGCGACCCCGACGGTGACGGTGACGAAGACCACCACCCGCTGCCGGAGCAGTCGGCGCCTGGCCTCGCCGGGCCGGCCGGGCAGGGTGTGCTGGCGGTCCCGCTGCGGGCCGCCCTGGCGCGGTGGCGGCGGTACGGGGCGGCCGTCCTGACGCTCCCTCGGCGACTCGGCGGCGTGCGCCTGCGGCATCGGGGCGGTGCTGGACTGGCGGCCGGGACCGGCCGGGCGGCGGACCGGCTGCGGCCGGGCGGCGACGCCCACCGGCGGCCCGGCCCGGCGGGCGGCGGGGGCCAGTACGGTGCCCCGGGAGGCGAGTTCGGTCAGCCGCTCGTGCAGCGCCGCGGCAGCCGGCCGCTCGGCGGGCTCCTTGGCCAGGCAGGCCCGGACCAGCGGCGCCAGCGAGGGCGGGACGGCCGAGAGGTCGGGCTCCTCGTGCACCACCCGGTAGAGCATCACCTCGGAGGAGGCGCCGGAGCCGAACGGCGAGTCCCCGGTGAGCGCGTACGCCAGGGTGGCGCCGAACGCGAACACGTCGGTGGCGGGCGTCACGGCCGCACCCCTGACCTGCTCGGGCGCCAGGAAGCCGGGGGAGCCGACGGCGGTGCCGACGTGGGTGAGCGTGCTGGCGCCGCGCGACCAGGCGATGCCGAAGTCGATGATCCGCGGACCCTTGGGCGAGAGCAGGATGTTGGAGGGCTTGAGGTCGCGGTGCACCACCCCGGCCTCGTGCACCTTGACCAGCCCGTCGGCCAGCGCGGCACCGATCCGGGCCGCCTCCGGCCAGGGCAGCGGCCCCTCCTCGCCGACCCGTTTGTACAGCGAGGGCCCGGGGACGTACGCGGTGGCCAGCCAGGGCCGCTCGGTCTCGATGTCCGAGGCGACCACCCGAGCGGTGCAGCCGCCCCGGATCTTCGAGGCGGCTGCGATCTCGCGGGCGAACCGGGTGCGGAATTCGGCGTCCTCGGCCAACTCGGCCCGGATCAGCTTGAGCGCGACCCGCTGGCCCTTGCGGTCCGACCCGAGGTAGACCACCCCCATGCCGCCGGCGCCGAGCCGACGGTGCAGCCGGTAGGGGCCGACGATGCGGGGGTCCTCACGCCTCAGCCGCATCATCGCCATAGTCAGTTCTTCCCGTCAGCCTGAAGGGTGAGACCCCGTCGGTTGGGCCACCGTCAGAATCCTGTTCCGGCACAGCTTACGGACTCCGTGCTGCGGTGTGCTGATACGCAACACCCGGCAGGCCGGTCGGATTGTCGGATCTGCCCGGACGGCCGCACTGACCAGCGCCGGAGCATCCCCTCGGGGTAGCTCTCAGGGTTGCCTCGGGGATCGCCGCCACCCGGTCTCCGCCTCCGGTAGTACGCCGGGTGACCCGGCGTCATCCTCGGGGATGCCCACCGACGGTACGCGGGCATGACGACCCCGTCGGTGGCTCCCCATACCTTTGTTCACAGCGGTGGGCGGCCCGGCTCGTCCCCCGAGGTGAACCGCCCACCGCGACGCTGACACCAGCTCAGGGACCACGACAGAGAAGGCAGGAGCACCGACCATGGCCACCCAGCTCACCGAAGCCGGCCGACGCCGCATCGGGATCCGCCAGGCGCCCGCCCGCTCCATCGAGCAGGGCACCCGGCACCCGGCGGTGGCCGTGGCCATGGTGCTCCCCTTCGCCGTCGCCCTGCTGCTGTTCTTCGGCGGCTGGGAGCACCTGGCGACACAGACCAGGGCCGTCGCCGATCTGATCGGGCGCTGACCTCTGGGGAGAGGTCGGCGTCGGCCGGGAGTGCACCGTCAGGGACAACGCGGACGGGCGGAGACGGTGCACCGCACTCCGGCAGCACGAGCAGGGGCCGGGCACGGGTCGTCGGTGAGGGCGACCCGTACCCGGCCCCTGCTGCCGTACCAACTGCCGGACGCAGGAAGGGCCGTGATCCGGTGTCGGATCACGGCCCTTCGAACTGCGGTGCGCGATACTGGGATTGAACCAGTGACCCCTTCCGTGTCAGGGAAGTGCTCTCCCGCTGAGCTAATCGCGCGGGTGGTGGTGCGGTACAGCAGTCGGACCCGAGGGGACCGAGTGCGCGATACTGGGATTGAACCAGTGACCCCTTCCGTGTCAGGGAAGTGCTCTCCCGCTGAGCTAATCGCGCGGGTGGTGGTGCGGTACAGCAGTCGGACCCGAGAGGTCCGAGTGCGCGATACTGGGATTGAACCAGTGACCCCTTCCGTGTCAGGGAAGTGCTCTCCCGCTGAGCTAATCGCGCGGGGAGGGGCCCTGGCGAACCAGGGACACCTCTTGGAGGTGGAGACGGGATTTGAACCCGTGTACACGGCTTTGCAGGCCGTTGCCTCGCCTCTCGGCCACTCCACCAGGCAACACACACAGAAGAACGACCCTACACTGTTCTTCGTCGAGCGGACGACGAGATTCGAACTCGCGACCCTCACCTTGGCAAGGTGATGCTCTACCAACTGAGCCACGTCCGCCTGTCTCCCGGTCACTTCACCGCTTGTTTGCGGCTCCGTTTCCCGGCGACGTGTTGAACTTTAGCGGATTCCTGGGCCAGCTCAAATTCCGTTCCCGCAGCGTGGCGCCCGGGTGCCTCCGAAGTGGCACCCCGTCAGCTCCCCGGCGGGTCCGCGGCCGACCCCGGAGAGCCCCTCCGACCTACACTTCAAGCCACCGCAGTCCCTCCCCGCTCCGGGTCCCGTACCGCCCGGAGCAGCACCGAAACCGCGCAGGAGAACCGTGTCCGGCCGCACCGCACCCCATGCCACCGCCGCCCCGATGGCCCGATTCGGCGGGCGGCTGGCGACCGGCCTGCGCGAGGTCAGCTCGGACCCGGCGGTGCTGGACGGCTCCGGGTTCTGGGCCGTCGCGTACGACTTCGAGGGCCGGCTCACCTGCGCCCGCTTCGACGAGGTCCGGCCGGACCCGGCCCCGCCGCGTACCGAAGGCTGGGCCGGCCCCGCGCCGGACAGCTGGCACAGCTCGCTCGACCGGGACGCCTACACGGCGGGCGTGCGCCGGATCCGCGAACACATCGCGGCGGGCGAGGTCTACCAGGCCAACCTCTGCCGGGTGCTCTCCGCACCGCTGCCCGATCCGGCCCGGACCGACATCGACGCGCTCACCGGGCTGCTCGCGCACGGCAACCCGGCCCCGTACGCGGGCACCATCCGGCTGCCCGGGCACGGCGTCGAGATCGCCACCGCCTCGCCCGAGCTGTACCTGCGCCGGGACGGCCGGGCGGTCTCCTCCGGGCCGATCAAGGGCACCGGCCGGACCGAGCACGACCTGTTGGAGAAGGACCACGCCGAGAACGTGATGATCGTCGACCTGGTCCGCAACGACCTGGGCCGGGTCTGCGAGACCGGCAGCGTCACGGTGCCGGACCTCTGCGTGGTCGAGAAGCACCCCGGCCTGGTCCACCTGGTCTCCACCGTCGCGGGCCGGCTGCACGGCGGCGCGGGCTGGGGCGCGCTGTTCGACGCCACCTTCCCGCCCGGCTCGGTCACCGGCGCCCCGAAGTCCAGCGCACTGCGGATCATCGACGCGCTGGAGACCGCCGCCCGCGGCCCCTACTGCGGCGCGATCGGCTGGGTGGACGCGGACCGGGGCGAAGCCGAACTCGCGGTCGGCATCCGGACGTTCTGGATCGACCGGGCGGATCCGGGCGCCCCGGTGCTGCGGTTCGGCACCGGCGCGGGGATCACCTGGGGCTCGGACCCGGAGCGGGAGTGGGACGAGACCGAACTCAAGGCCGCCCGGCTGGTCGCGATAGCGTCGGGCACGGCACCGCACCTTAGGAGCAGCAACTGATGATCTGGGTCAACGACTCCCTGGTCGACGACGGCGCCGCCGCCGTCTCGGTCCTCGACCACGGACTCACCGTCGGCGACGGTGTCTTCGAGACCGTGAAGGCGGTGGACGGGCAGCCGTTCGCCCTCACCCGGCACCTGGACCGGCTCCGCCGCTCCGCCCACGGCCTCGGCCTGACCGCCCCCGACCACGAGCTGGTCCGGGAGGGCGTGGCCCGGGTCCTGGCCGCCAACCCGATGCCGCTCGGCCGGCTCCGGATCACCTGCACCGGCGGCATCTCCCCGCTCGGCTCCGAGCGCGGTACCGACCCGACCACCCTGCTGATCGCGCTCGGCAGCGCCGCCCGGCGGCCCGACACCACCGCCGTGCACACCGTGCCCTGGCGCCGGAACGAGCACAGCGCGGTGGCCGGCCTGAAGACCACCTCTTACGCGGAGAACGTGGTCGCACTGGCCGCCGCCCACCGGGCCGGTGCCTCGGAGGCGATCTTCGCCAACACGGCGGGACAGCTCTGCGAGGGGACCGGCTCGAACATCTTCGTGGTGCTCGGTGGCCGGCTGCTGACCCCGACCCTCGCCTCCGGCTGCCTGGCCGGCATCACCCGGCAGCTGGTGATCGAGTGGACCGGCGCCGAGGAGACGGACCTCCCGTTCGAGGTGCTGGCCGAGGCGGATGAGGCGTTCCTCACCTCCACCCTGCGGGACGTCCAGGCGATCGGGCGGATCGACGACCGCGAGCTCCCCGCCCCGGGTCCGGTCACCCTCAAGGCGATGGCCCAGTTCGCGGAGCGCGCGGCGGACGACCTCGATCCCTGATCGTTCTGCGGCGTAGCAAGTTGCACAACCAGGGGAACGGCGACGGTTCGTGGCCGGCGGGTGTCACTGCGGAAGTGCCTGACCACCTACGCGACGATCACCTTGCACGGGCCGGCGTCGCAGTTCCCCGAGCCCGTGAGTGGTTGCTCGGGGTGCGGAGGGGAAGGGTCACCGCATGACCACCACGTTGCGTCCGGAGTCCCCCGAGGAGTTGCTGCCCAGCGGGGGGCGGAGCCGGCGGTGGCTGATCTGTGTGAACGGGCGGCCGGTGGGCGGCTTGCGGACCAGTGCGCGGCCGTACGGGGACCAGCTCTGGGGTGAGATCTCCCAGTTGGAGGTCACCGAGGGGCGGCGCCGCGGCCGGGCCACCGTCGGGGCGCTGGCTGCGGAGGAGGTCCTGCGGGCGTGGGACTGTCGCCGGGTGGACGTCAGCTTCTCCGCCGGGAACGACGCCGCGCGCGGACTGGCCGAGACCCTCGGCTACACCGAGCGGATGCTGAACATGGTCAAGGAGCTGTCCCAACCAGCCGACCTGCCAACGGAGTTGACGGTCCGTCCGATCGGCCCGGAGCGGTACGGGAGCTGGCTGGAGCAGGCCAAGGCGGGATACCTGCACGACCTGACCAGCTCCGGTCTCGGCGAGCAGGCCGCCCGGGCCAAGGTGGAGAACGACCATCAGCGGTTGTTGCGTGAAGGGCATGCCACCCCGGGCACGGCCCTGCGCGAACTCACGGACGCGCAGGGCGTGTTGCTGGGGTCGTTGTGGCTGACGCTCCGTCAGGAGGTGCAGCCGGACGGCGAAGCGCTGGCCTGGGTGATGAGCGTCGCGGTCGAACCGGAGCACCGGGGCCACGGGTACGGCCGGGCCCTGATGCTGCTCGCCGAACGCGAGTGCCTGGCGGCCGGGGTGCGCCGCCTCGGGCTGAACGTCTTCAGCGGCAACACCGTGGCGGTCCGGCTCTACGAGTCGCTCGGCTACCGGACCACCCGTCGGATCATGGGCAAGTCACTGGCCTGAGCCCGCCGACCCGAGCTCACTGCTCCGCGCCGGTCCGGGCCGCCTCGATGATCGCGACGATCCGCTCGCGCAGCCCGTCCTGGCTCTTGCCGCCGTCCAGCCGCTGCCCGGCGATCACGTACGTCGGGGTGCCGGTGATGCCGATCGCCTTGCCCTCGGCCTGGTCGGCGTCGACCACCAGCATGTGCCGCCCGTCGATCAGGGAGAGCTCGACCTCCTCGGCGTCCAGTCCGAGCTCGCCGGCCAGGGCGGTGAGCACCGGCTGCCCGGCCCTGGCGAGGTCCTCGCAGCGGGCCAGCAGGGCCTCCGCGTACGCCCAGCCCTGCCCCTGGGCGAAGGCCTCCTCGGTGGCCTCGGCGGCGGGGTAGGCGTGCTTGTTCTTCTCGAGCGGGAAGTGCCGCAGCTCGATGGCCAGGGCGTCGCCGTACTGCGCGCGCAGCGCCCGTACGTCGTCCAGGGCGGTGCGGCAGTCCGGGCACTGGAGGTCGCACCAGAACTCGAGGCGGGGGAGGGGGGCGTCGGTCATGCCCCCAGTCTTCCATCCGCCACGGGCTGCCGAGGTCGTCAGCCGGTGCTGACGGTCTCGGCCCGCTGGCGGGCCCGGTAGGCGGCCACGTGCAGGCGGTTGCCGCAGGTCCGGCTGTCGCAGTAGCGGCGGGAGCGGTTGCGGGAGAGGTCGACGAAGACCCGGGCGCAGTCCGGCGCCTCGCAGCGGCGCAGCCGCTCGCGTTCGCCGGCCATCACGATGAAGGCCAGCGCCATGCCCAGTTCGGCCGCCAGGTGGTCGCCCAGGGCGGCGTGCGGGGCGAAGTAGTGGATGTGCCAGTCGTGCTGGTCGTGGTTGGTCAGCCGGGGCGTGGTGCCGGCGGCCGCGACCACCGCGTTGACCAGCTCGGCCGCCTGCACGGTGGAGTCGGCCGAGAACACCTCGCGCAGCCGGGTCCGGAGCCGGTGGACGGCCGCCAGGTCGGCGGCGGTGAGCGAGTCGACCTCGCTGATCCGGTGCCGGGCGACGAAGGCGCCGAGGGCCGTCAGGTCCGGGAACTGCTCGCTGCCGCAGGCATCGGCCGAGGTGTTGAGCAGCTCGACCAGAATGCCCAGCGCGCATTCGGTGTCATGGGTGATCAGCACGTGGGGCTCCTCGCGCGGCGAGGGGCCGGCGGCCCCCGCGTCGGTCGTCACGGTGGACTCTACCGGGAGTGCCGGTGACGGCGCGGCGTCACCGGCCCGGCCGGGCCCGGCGGCGGAACGGGCGAAGGCCCCGGCTCGCACCTGGGATGGGCGAACCGGGGCCTGGCCCCGAGGCCGCTTGCTGGGCGGCTGTGAGTGCGACCGTGCCCCCGAGTAGGACGGACGCGGTGGCGGGAGTACCCGGACGTCGAGGCGGTCAGCTCTCGGCGAGGATGTGGGACAGTTCCCGGTCGAGGTCGAAGTGACGGTGTTCGGTGCCGGGTGGCACCGCGGCATCGGTGCGCTTGAGGAAAGACTCGAGCGCGCGAGCCGGGGCTTCCAGCAGGGCTTCTCCTTCCGGAGAACTCAGGGCGATGCAGACCACCCCCTGACCGTGGCTGCGCGAGGGCCACACCCGGACGTCGCCGGTACCGGTGGGTCGGTGCAGCCCCTCCGCGAGGAGGTCGCGGGCGAACACCCACTCGACGGTCTCGTCGGCACCCGTATGGAAGGTGGCGTGCACGGCATAGGGGTCGGCAGTGTCGTAGCGCAGGCCCGCGGGGACGGGCAGTGACGACTCGCTGGACACGATGAGGCGCAGGTGCAGCTCGCAGCTGACCGTGGTGTTCATAAGCGCCAGGGCCTTTCGCTCAGTGTGCGCTCGGGGAATCGCACGTCGGCGAACGGACCATCCCACCTGAAAGCCCGGTGTAAACCCGTCTGTCCCGATTCAGGTGCGAGTCGTACCCCTTCCGGCGCATTGCAGAATCGCTGCGGCAGCCGGAACGGCCGCGCCAGGACTGGGGACTCCGGTAGTTTTCGCCGTATGGCTGTACGAAACGACAATCCCGAGCCCGCGAGCTCGGCGCAGGCGCCGGCCGAGACCCCGGAGGGCGGTCTCGGTTCCAAGGCTCCGCACTTCATCCGACGGTCCAGGCCGCTGCACCTCAGCTGGCAGGTGGCGATCTTCCTGGTCGGCCTGGCGGTGGTCGCGCTCGGCGTGGTGATGCTGCCGCTGCCCGGTCCGGGCTGGGTGGTCATCTTCCTGGGCATGGGCATCTGGGCGACCGAGTTCGTCTGGGCCCAGCTGGTGCTGCGGTGGACCAAACGCAAGGTGACCGAGGCGGCACAGCGCGCGCTCGACCCCAAGGTGCGGCGGCGCAACATCATCATCACCGCCATCGGTGTGGTGATCATCGCGGGCCTCGGCGGCTGGTACCTGTGGAAGTACGGGCTCACCATGCCGTGGAAGCTGAGCTGACCGCCGGGGGTGTTCGGAGCACCCCGCGGCATGCGGTAATGTTTTCCCTGCACCCGGGCGATTAGCTCAGCGGGAGAGCACTTCGTTCACACCGAAGGGGTCACTGGTTCGATCCCAGTATCGCCCACCGGAATGCACGGAAGGCCCCGGCCAATTCAATTGGCCGGGGCCTTCTGCTCTTTCCGGGTTCTGTTCCGGGGCGGGCTGATTCCGGATCAGTCCCCGCGGCCGGTACGGGAGCTGGGGATCCGGTTTGCGGAGCCACCCCCAAGTGGTGCTAGTCTTCTTCTCGTTGCCCGGGCGATTAGCTCAGCGGGAGAGCACTTCGTTCACACCGAAGGGGTCACTGGTTCGATCCCAGTATCGCCCACCCGGAGTCAACACTCAGGCCCCGACCGGAAGTTCGGTCGGGGCCTGAGTCGTTCCCGGAAGCGTGCTCAGGCCGCCGCCTCGCAGCGGTGGTCGAGGGCGAGCCGACGGCCGCAGGCGCAGCGGGCCGGGCGCAGCGGCCAGGCGAAGTCCACCCGCTCCCGGGTGCCCTCGCGGTCGAACCAGTTCTGCAACCCCCGGGCCTGGGCGGCGTGCCAGACCGCCTGACGCAGGTGCAGCTCGGCCGGGGTCAGCCCGCCGAGCGGGGCCGCGTACCTGCGGCCCAGCGCGCGGACCAGCTGCAGGGTGGCGGTCGCGTCGGCGGTGGCGTCGTGCGCGCCGTCCAGCGTCACGCCGTAGTGCGCGCACAGGTCGGTCAGGGTGCGGCGGCCCTTGCGGTAGCGGTCGGCGTACTTGTCCATCACCCGGGGGTCCAGCACCAGCAGTTCGGTCCGGCCCAGGCTCTCGGCGAGCGAGAGACCGCGGTGCCGGCGCAGCTCGCGGTCCAGCAGGGTGAGGTCGAACGGGGCGTTCATCACCACCAACGGCACGTGCGCCAGGGCCTGTTCGGCCAGCGCGCGGGCGATCTCGGCGACCACCACCCGGGGCGGCCGACCGAAGTCCCTGGCCCGCTGGTCGGTGATCCCGTGCACGGCGCGGGCGGCGTCCGGGATCGGTACCCCCGGATCGGCCAGCCAGCTCACGGTACGGGCCGGAGCGGTGGGTGTGGCCTGCACCACCAGTGCGGCCGAGACGATCCGGTCGGTCTCGACGTCCACACCGGTGGTCTCGGTGTCGAAAGAGGCGAGTGGGCCCTGGTACCAGGGCGGAGTGTGTGGCACGGCTGCGGCCCCCGATCACCACCTGGCGGTGCCCGGCGCGCCACCGAGGACCAGTGGCGCGCCGGGCAGAGCGGCGTTCTGCCTTGGTGATACCGCAGTTGACGCCCCCTCAATCCCGCCGTTCGACGCGTCGTCGCCGCCAGGGGTATATGGGTGCGCGGTCGGGCCTCCGCTCTCGGTACCATCGGACTCGCGCAGCATGGTGCTGTGGCCCACAGATGTCAGGAGAGACCGGTGACCGACGTCCGGATCATCATCAACCGCGAACCCGATCGGGAAGAGCGCGTGGTGACCACGGGCACTACCGCCGCCGAGCTCTTCGCCGACGACCGCTCGATCATCGCGGCCCGGGTCGCGGGCGCGCTGAAGGACCTGGCGTACCAGGTCCAGGACGGCGACGAGGTCGAGCCCGTCGTGATCTCCAGCAAGGACGGCCTGGACATCCTGCGGCACTCCACCGCGCACGTGATGGCGCAGGCCGTGCAGCAGCTCTTCCCGGAGGCCAAGCTCGGCATCGGCCCGCCGGTCAAGGACGGCTTCTACTACGACTTCGACGTCGAGAAGCCGTTCCACCCCGATGACCTCAAGGCCATCGAGAAGAAGATGCAGGAGATCATCAAGCGCGGGCAGAAGTTCTCCCGCCGGGTGGTCACCGACGAGGCCGCCACCGCCGAGCTGGCCGCCGAGCCGTACAAGCTGGAGCTGATCGGCCTCAAGGGGTCGGCCGCCAGCGCGGGCGAGGGCGCGGACGTCGAGGTGGGCGGCGCCGAGCTGACCATCTACGACAACCTGGACGCCAAGTCCGGCGAGCACTGCTGGGGCGACCTCTGCCGCGGCCCGCACCTGCCGTCGACCCGGCACATCCCGGCGTTCAAGCTGATGCGCAACGCGGCCGCCTACTGGCGCGGCAGCGAGAAGAACCCGATGCTGCAGCGCATCTACGGCACCGCGTGGCCGACCAAGGACGAGCTCAAGGCGCACCTGGAGTTCCTGGAGGAGGCCGCCAAGCGCGACCACCGCAAGCTGGGCTCCGAGCTCGACCTGTTCTCCGTCCCGGAGGAGATCGGCTCCGGCCTGGCGGTGTTCCACCCCAAGGGCGGCATCATGCGCCGGGTGATGGAGGACTACTCCCGCAAGCGGCACGAGGAGGCGGACTACGAGTTCGTCTACACCCCGCACGCCACCAAGGGCAGCCTGTTCGAGCTCTCCGGCCACCTGGACTGGTACGCCGACGGGATGTACCCGCCCATGAAGCTCGACGGCGAGGTGGACTACTACCTCAAGCCGATGAACTGCCCGATGCACAACCTGATCTACCGCTCGCGCGGCCGCTCGTACCGCGAACTGCCGCTCCGGCTCTTCGAGTTCGGCACCGTGTACCGGTACGAGAAGTCCGGCGTGGTGCACGGCCTGACCCGGGCCCGCGGCTTCACCCAGGACGACGCGCACATCTACTGCACCCGTGAGCAGATGGCGGACGAGCTCGACTCGCTGCTCACCTTCGTGCTGGACCTGCTGCGCGACTACGGGCTGAACGACTTCTACCTGGAGCTCTCCACCAAGGACCCGGAGAAGTTCATCGGCTCGGACGAGGACTGGGAGGAGGCCACCGAGACCCTGCGGGCGGCCGCCGAGAAGCAGGGCCTCGAGCTGGTGCTCGACCCGGCCGGTGCGGCGTTCTACGGCCCGAAGATCTCGGTGCAGGCGCGGGACGCGATCGGCCGCACCTGGCAGATGTCGACCATCCAGGTCGACTTCCAGCTGCCGCAGCGCTTCGAGCTGGAGTTCCAGGGCTCGGACGGCAACCGGCAGCGGCCGGTCATGATCCACCGGGCGCTGTTCGGCTCGATCGAGCGGTTCTTCGCGGTGCTGCTGGAGCACTACGCCGGCGCCATGCCGCCGTGGCTCGCCCCGGTCACCGTGGTCGGCATCCCGATCACCGACGAGCACATCCCGTACCTGCGGGACGTCGCGGCCGAGCTGAAGAAGCAGGGCATCCGGGTCGAGGTCGACTCCTCGGACGACCGGATGCAGAAGAAGATCCGCAACGCCCAGCGCAGCAAGGTGCCGTTCATGCTGATCGCCGGCAACGACGACGTCGAGGCGGGCGCGGTCTCCTTCCGCTACCGCAACGGCGAGCAGAAGAACGGCGTGCCGCTGGCCGAGGCGGTCGCCGAGATCGTCGACGCCGTCCAGCGCCGGATCCAGGTCTGATCCAACGGTCGGTGCGGGGCAGGCTCTTCAACGAGTCTGCCCCGCACTGCTATGCACAGCCGATCCGGCGAATATGCTGATCAGCATGACGAGTGAGCCGGAACTGCAGCGGGGCGTGGGGGAGTCGGATGGCTTCAGGCGCCTGTGGACGCCTCATCGGATGGCGTACATCCAGGGCGAGAACAAGCCCACCGGGCCCGCACCGGACGACGGTTGCCCGTTCTGCTCGATCCCCGCGCTCAGCGACGAGGACGGGCTGATCGTCGCCCGGGGCGGTTCGGTCTTCGCGGTGCTCAACCTCTACCCGTACAACGGCGGCCACCTGATGGTGGTCCCGTACCGGCACGTGGCGGACTACACCGAGCTGGACGCGGCCGAGACCGCCGAGCTGGGCGACTACACCAAGCGGGCCATGACGGCGCTGCGTGCCGCCTCCGGTGCGCACGGGTTCAACATCGGGATGAACCAGGGCGCCGCCGCCGGGGCCGGGATCGCCGCGCACCTGCACCAGCACGTGGTGCCGCGCTGGGGCGGGGACACCAACTTCATGCCGGTGGTGGGCCACACCAAGGTGCTGCCCCAACTGCTGGCCGACACCCGGAAGATGCTCGCCGAGGCGTGGCCGCAGGGCTGACCGCACGGCAGGGCTGACGACACGACAGTGGGGCCGCACCGACCGGTGCGGCCCCACTTTTACGTCCGGCCGGGGTCAGCCCGCGTCGTAGTTGTCGGCCTTGAACGGGCGGACGCCCTGCATCTCGGACCTGAGGATCCCGATCCGGTTGCTGAACCGGTCGACGTTGACGTCGTGCTCGGCCAGGAACTCCACCGTGGCGGCCATCACGGCGTTCACCACCGGGGTGGCGCTGAAGAGCACGTCGTCCGACTTGAACCGGCTGGTCCAGGTCCGGTCGGCCCAGGAGCCGCGGAGCGAGAACGGCTCGGGCAGCGCGACCCCGCCGCCCAGCCAGCCGAGCAGCGTGGGGAACTTGTGGAACGGCGCGCGCAGGGCCTGCCGGACCACGTCGTCGTTGTTCACCAGCGGGAGGACGACGGTGCGCTCCTCCCAGAACTTGCCGGTCTTCGGGACCTTGATCTCCTTGGGCTTCGGCTTGGCACCGAACAGCCCGTGCAGCGGGCCGAGCGCGTGACCGGAGACCGAGACCCGCAGGATGTTGCCCATCACGGTCACGCCGATCAGCACGGTGGAGACCAACTGGCCCTTGTGGAGCACCAGTTGCACCGAGGTGCGGTGTCGGCTGTCGGTACCCAGGGTCTGCCGGTTGGCGATCGTCTGGAGCGCGAAGTCACGCATCCGGTAGCCGTCCATGTCCGCCCCGGACGGCCGGCCGATCTCGTCCGCACCCTCCGGGATGTCCACCACCAGCCACTGCTGGACCGCGACGTGCGGCATCCCGCCGCCCGACACCTCGCTCTGGCCGAGCGTGCCCAGCCGACCGCTGATGCTGCGGGCCAGGTCCCACGGGTGGAAGGCCCGGAAGTCCACCTGGCCCTCGGCCGGGCGGAGCTCCTCCACCACCTGCCAGTCGCCCCAGCGCAGCCCCGCACCGAGCAGGCCCTTCGAGCCCGCGTAGTGGTGGACGTTGGTCTCCTGCTCGACCGTCAGCCGCTCCAGCGAGGCGCGCAGCTCGGCCGCCTTCTTGTCCAGGTCGTCCTTGGGCACCGCCTTGGGCACGGTGGCCGCCAGCGCACTGCCCGCCACCAGCCCGCCCCAGCGCTCGCGCAGCTCGATGGTGAACCGCAGGCAGATCCGCTTGGCCACGAACCAGCCGATCACCGGCGCCAGGGTCATCACCCGGAAGTACAGCCCGAACACGCCGCTCACCGGCGGCCGGAGCGCGAGCAGCGCCGCCAGCCCGACCGCGAGCAGCACCAGCACGGCGTTGTAGAAGCCCTCCCGGCCGGGGGAGGTCTTCTTGAAGTAGGCGCGGCCGTAGAACACCGCGAGCCAGATCAGCGTGCCGGGCAGGAAGAGCACGCCGGTGAGCATGGTGACCACCATCAGCTCGCGGTCGCGGGCGTCCCGCAGCTCCTGGGCGGCCAGGCAGTGCTCGACCACCATCCGGGTGTCGGTGCCGAACGAGGGCACCAGCGGATTCCGCCCCTTGCCGATGGTGCGGTCGAGCACGGCGCGGCTGAACGCCTCGCCGGTGCTGGGCCGGAACAGCTTGAAGAACTTGCCCTCTTTGAGCTTCACGCCTTCGAGCGCGGCGAGCGCCTCGACCTCGGTGTCCCGGTAGGCCGCCGAGGAGAGCAGCTGCGTGACCGCGGTCTGCGGCCCGACGTCCGTACGGGGTATCTGCGCGCCCGGGGTCATGTCGAGCTTGGTCACGGTGGCCTCCCCTCCTCCCCTTGTGTTCAGCGGCAGGTTATCGTGCGACCGGTACGCCGCGCGGATGATCGTCTGAACAGCCGTCACTTCCGGTACACGGTGGTCGCGGAGGGATGGTGCCCAGTTTCGGACGCCTTCGATCCTGCGCGCGGGGTGGCACCGTCACCGGCGGGGCCGATGGTGCAGGATCGGGGTATGAGCGAGGGACGTACGATCGATCCGGTGCTGGTCTTCGACGGGGACTGCGCGTTCTGCAGCAGCTGCGTGCAGTTCGCCGAGCGCTACCTGCGCGCGAGCCTCTCCTCGGCGGACTGGACGGGGGTGCCGTTCCAGTTCGCCGACCTGGCGGAGCTGGACGCCCGTGCGGGCGGCACCGGGCTGATCTCCTGGGAGCGGGCCGAGCAGGAGGTGCTCTGGCTGACGCCCCGGGGGGACGTGTACGGCGGTGCGCAGGCGGTGGCGCGGCTGCTGATGCGGAGCGGCGGCGCCTGGGCCTACCTCGGCGCGCTGCTCACCCTCGCACCGGTCCGCCCGCTCGCCGCACTCGGCTACCGCTGGGTCGCCCGCAACCGCCACCGCCTCCCGGGCGGCACCCCGGCGTGCGCACTGCCGCGACGCTGACTTCTCGGCACACGGTGCACCCCCAGGGGCTCGGGGAACTGCGACGCCGGCCCTTGCAAGGTGATCCGTCCGTGAATGGTCAGGCACCTTCGCAGTGACCCGCACGCCAGATCTCCTCGCAGTTCCCCGAGCTCCTGGACCGTAGACCCGGAGCATCTGCAAAGGGCTACTGGTACTGCGCCGCAAGGGCAGCGGGCATGGGCGCGTGGCGTACGTAGCTGCGGGAGAAGGTGCCCGTGCCGTGGGAGAGCGAGCGGAGGTCCACGGGGTAGTGGGCCAGCTCCAGTTCGGGGACCTCGGCTCGGAGCAGGCTGAGGCCCGGGCCGCCGGGCTCGGTGCCGAGGACGTGGCCGCGGCGGGCCGAGAGGTCGTTGAGGACCGCGCCCTGGTACTCGTCGGGCAGGAGCACCCGGACCTCGTCGACCGGCTCCAGCAGCCGGACGGTGCCGTTGTCGGCCGCCTCCCGGAGGGCGAGTGCGGCGGCGGTCTGGAAGGCGGTGTCGGAGGAGTCGACCGAGTGCGCCTTGCCGTCGGTGAGGGTGACCCGGACGTCGACCACGGGGTAGCCGGCCAGCACGCCCTTGGCCAGCTGGGTGCGGACGCCCTTCTCGACCGAGGGGACGAAGTTCCGCGGCACCGCGCCGCCCACCACCTTGTCGACGAACTCGAAGCCGCCGCCCGGCAGCGGCTCCACCGTCAGGTCGCAGATCGCGAACTGGCCGTGCCCGCCGGACTGCTTGACGTGCCGCCCGTGCCCGGTCCCGGGGCCGGCGAAGGTCTCGCGCAGGGCGACCCGGTACGGGACGGTGTCGACGTGCACGCCGTAGCGGGTGCGCAGGCGGTCCAGCACCACCGCCTGGTGGGCCTCGCCGGTGCACCACAGGACCAGCTGGTGGGTGTCGGGGTTCTGTTCGACCCGCAGAGCCGGGTCCTGGGCGGTCAGCCGGGCCAGGCTCTGGGCGAGCCGGTCCTCGTCGGCCTTGCTGTGGGCCTCGACGGCGGTCGGCAGCAGGGGTTCGGGCTGGGGCCAGCGGTCGAGCTCGGTGCCGTCGGTGCCGAGGGTGTCACCGGTGCGGGTGTGGCCGAGTTTGGCCAGGCAGGCCAGGTCGCCGGGCAGGGCCTGCGGGACCGGGCGCTGGTGGTGGCCGAACGGGCTGGTGATCGCGGTGACCCGTTCGTCGCCGAGGACGGTGTCGGGCCGCAGGGTGCCGGTGAACACCCGGACCAGGCTGAGCCGCCCGACGTACTGGTCCTCGCCGGTGTGCACGACCTGGGCGACCACGGGGGAGTCCGGGTCGGGGGACGGCAGCCCGTCGGTGCGGTCCAGCGGGCTGGGGAAGGCGTCCACGATCAGGTCGAGGAGTTCGGCGGCGCCCAGCGGGGCGGCGGTGCAGACCAGCGGGTGGACGGTGTTCTGGCCGAGTTCGCGGCGCAGCGCGGCGGTCAGGGCGGCGGGGTCGAGCTGCTCGCCGGCCGCCCAGCGCTCCAGCAGGGCGTCGTCCTCGCCCGCGATGGCCTCCACCAGGGCTCCCCGGGCGGCCGGGTCGGGCGGCGGGGCGTCGGCGTAGGTGCGGCCGGTCAGCAGGTCCAGCGAGCCGGTGAGGCGGCCGTCCCGGAAGGCGGGCAGGCAGAGCGGCAGGACGGTGTCCGGGTGCCCCTCGCCGAACGCCTCCTGACAGGCCGTCACGGCCTCCGCCTGGTGCACGTGGGTGAGCGCGATCGCGGTGGGCAGCCCGGCGGCCCGGCACTCGCGCCAGAGGGCGAGCACGGTGGGCCCGACCGGTTCGGCGGCCGAGACGACCAGGACGGCGGCCTCGGCGGCCCGCATCCCGGCCCGGCGTTCGCCCGCGAAGTCGGCGTAGCCGGGGGTGTCCAGCAGGTTGATCTTGCAGTCCCGCCAGGCCAGCGGGAGCAGGGCGAGCTGGACGGAGCGCTGCTGCCGGTGCTCGACCGCCTCGTGGTCGGAGACGGTGGTCCCGTCCGGGACGTTCCCGGCTCGGCCGATCGCTCCGGACGTGTGGGCGAGGGCCTCGGCCAGGGTGGTCTTGCCGGACCCGGCGGTGCCGATCAGGACCACGTTGCGCAGGTGGCCGGGGTCGGCGACGGGTGGCGGCGGTGGGGCGGTCCGGTCCGGCATGGCGCACCTCCGTGACGCTGGGTGTCCCCTCAACTGCCCTGGGTGGCGTCCGGTCGGGCCGGGGACCGGCTCGCGGGCGTGGGGCGGCGGAGCGTGCGAGCGGCGTGGATACCATTGTCCAGCCGGGCGGGCCGATCCGCTCGGCCGCCCGCCACCCGCTGGGTGGGGGCGGGTTCCGTGAGATCGGGGCGGTCCGGAAGGCCATGCTCAACAAGTACGCACGTGCCTTCTTCACACGTGTCCTGACGCCGTTCGCCGCGCTCCTGCTCCGCTGGGGTGTGAGTCCGGACGCGGTGACGCTGATCGGGACAGCCGGGTCGGTCGCGGGTGCGCTGGTGTTCTTCCCTCGCGGGGAGTTCTTCTGGGGCACCATCACGATCACCCTCTTCATCTTCTCCGACCTGGTGGACGGCAACATGGCCCGCCAGGCCGGCACGTCCAGCCGCTGGGGCGCCTTCCTGGACTCCACGCTGGACCGGGTCGCCGACGCGGCGATCTTCGGTGGTCTGGCCCTCTGGTACGCCGGCCAGGGCGACAACGAACTGCTCTGCGCGGTGGCGATCTGCTGCCTGGCCAGTGGCCAGGTGGTCTCGTACACCAAGGCGCGGGGCGAGAGCCTGGGCTTCCCGGTGAACGTCTCCGGGGTGGTCGAGCGGGCCGAGCGGCTGGTGCTCACGCTGGTCGCGGCCGGGGTGGCCGGGCTGCACGGGTTCGGCGTGCCGTACGTCGAGTGGCTGCTGCCGGTGGCGCTCTGGCTGGTCGCGGTGGGCAGCCTGGTGACGGTCGGGCAGCGGATGCTGACGGTCCGTCGGGAGTCCAGGGAAGCCGAGGCGGCAGCGTGAAGGACCGTTTGATCGACGGGGCGTACGCGCTGGGCTGGGCGGCGCTCAGGCACCTGCCCGAGCCGGCGGCGCGCGGGTTGTTCAACCAGCTCGCGGACCACACCTGGCGCCGTCGGGGCAAGGGCGTGCTCCGGCTGGAGGCGAACCTGCGCCGGGTCCGCCCCGACCTGGACGAGGCGGGGCTGCGCGCGCTGTCCCGGGCCGGGATGCGGTCCTACCTGCGGTACTGGAAGGAGTCCTTCCGGCTGCAGACCCTGAGCACCGCCGAACTGGCCGAGCAGTGCCAGGTCAAGGGCGTGGAGCAGCTGGAGGAGGCGCTCGGCAGCGGCCGGGGCGCCGTCGTCGCGCTGCCGCACATGGGCAACTGGGACCTGGCCGGCGCCTGGGTGGCCAGTGCCGCCGGGCACCCGTTCACCACGGTCGCCGAGCGGCTGAAGCCGGAGTCACTGTTCGACCGGTTCGTGGCGTACCGGGAGAGCCTGGGCATGGAGGTGCTGCCGCTGACAGGTGGTCAGGTCTCGGTGATCGGGACGCTGGCCCGCCGGCTGCGGGCCGGGAAGCTGGTCTGCCTGGTGGGGGACCGGGACCTCTCGGAGGCCGGTCTGCCGGTGGACTTCTTCGGCGAGCGGACCAGGATGCCGGCCGGTCCGGCCGCGCTGGCGCTGCGCACCGGGGCGGCGCTGTTCCCGGTCACGCTCTGGTACGACGGTCCGGTGATGCGGGCGGTGATCCACCCCGAGGTGCGGCCCCCCGCCGAGGGCGACCAGCGGGAGCAGACCCTGGCGATGACCCAGGCGATGGCCGACATCTGGGCGGACGGCATCCGGGAGCACCCGGAGGACTGGCACATGCTGCAGCGGTTCTGGCTCGCCGACCTGGAGGGGACCCGATGAAGATCGGCATTGTCTGCCCGTACGACTGGGACGTGCCCGGTGGGGTGCAGTTCCACATCCGCGACCTGGCCGAGCACCTGATCGCGCTCGGGCACCAGGTGTCCGTGCTGGCCCCGGCCGAGGACGAGTCGGCGCTGCCGCCGTACGTGGTCTCGGCCGGCCGCGCGGTGGCCGTGCCGTACAACGGCTCGGTGGCCCGGCTGAGCTTCGGCATCCTGTCGGCGGCCCGGGTCAGGCGCTGGCTGAACGACGGTCAGTTCGACATCCTGCACGTGCACGAGCCGGCCTCGCCGAGCCTGTCGATGCTGGCCGCCTGGGCGGCGTCCGGCCCGATGGTCGGCACCTTCCACACCTCCAACCCGCGGTCCCGGGCGATGATCGCGGCCTCGCCGATCCTGCAGCCGGGCCTGGAGAAGATCAGCGCCCGGATCGCGGTCAGCGAGTACGCCCGCCGTACCCTGGTCGAGCACCTGGGTGGCGACGCGGTGGTGATCCCGAACGGGGTGGACGTCCGGTTCTTCGCGGACGCCGAACCGGACGAGCGCTGGCAGGGCGGGGCGGCCGACGGCGGTCCCGGCACGATCGGCTTCATCGGCCGGATCAACGAGCCGCGCAAGGGCCTGCCCACTCTGCTCGCCGCGCTGCCCGCGATCCTGGCCGCCCGGCCCGGCGTGCGGCTGCTGGTCGCGGGCAAGGGCGACGAGGAGGAGGCGATGGCCGGCCTCGCCCCCGAGGTGCGCGAGCGGATCGAGTTCCTCGGCATGGTGACCGACCAGGAGAAGGCCCGGCTGCTGCGCAGCGTCGACCTGTACGTGGCGCCGAACACCGGGGGCGAGAGCTTCGGCATCATCCTGGTCGAGGCGATGTCGGCGGGCGCACCGGTGCTGGCCAGCGACCTGGACGCGTTCAAGCAGGTGCTGGACGGCGGCGACGCGGGCGAGCTGTTCCCGGTCGAGGACGCCGGGGCGCTGGCCGAGGCGGCGGTCCGGCTGCTGGCGGACCCCAAGCGGCTGACCGAGCTGCGGGAGGCCGCGTCGCGGCACGTCCGCCGGTTCGACTGGTCCACCGTGGGGGCGGAGATCCTCTCGGTGTACGAGACGGTGACGGACGGCATGCCGCCGGTCGCCGAGGACGTCCGGGGCGGCTGGCGCGAACGCCTCGGCCTCGCCCGGGACTAGCTGTGCCGTTGGCAGGTGGCCGAGCGTCTACGGTCAGGGGCTCGGCGAACTGCGAGGAGGTCTGGCGTTCGGGTCACAGACGAAAGTGCCTGACCGGCTACGCAACGGTGACCTTGTACGAGGTCGGCGTCGCAGTTCCCCGAGCCCCGGACTCCGGAGCGGGCTGAGCACCTGCCAAAAGATCGGCGTCGCCCACGCGGCGGAGCCGCACAACAGTGGTGCACCACGTGCCTTGAGTGTTGAACCGTAGATGGAGGATGTCGTGCCGCAGATACTTGTCGACTATTCGGCTGAGCTCGAGTTCGACCGGGCGGGCTTCGCCGGGGAGTTGCACCCGATGATCGCCGGGGTGATCGACACCGAGGTGGCGGCGTGCAAGACGGTGTTCCGGCCGGCCGTGGAGTACCTGCTCGGTGACGGGGCGTCGGGTGAGGCGTTCGTGCTGGTGGAGATCAAGATCCTGGCGGGCCGGAGCGCCGAGCAGCGGGCCGAGCTGACCCGGCGGGCGCTGGGGCTGCTGGAGCGGTACGT
This sequence comes from Kitasatospora sp. NBC_00070, assembly GCF_045041205.1. NCBI lineage: Bacteria > Bacillati > Actinomycetota > Actinomycetes > Kitasatosporales > Streptomycetaceae > Kitasatospora > Kitasatospora sp. NBC_00070. The sequence goes on from NZ_CP108247.1 coordinate 6,581,818, forward strand.
GACGGTGCCGCTGGCGTACGGGGTCGAGGTCACCGAGCTGGACCGGGCGACGTACCGCTTCGGGCACCTCGCGGCGCGGTAGCGTACCGCTCCGTGACTACCTGGATCTGGGCCGCGGCCGCGGTCGTGCTGTTCGCCGTGTACCTCAGTTGGACGGCGGGGCGGCTCGACCGGCTGCACGCCCGGATCGACGCCGCGAAGGCGTCGCTGGACGCGCAGTTGGTGCGGCGGTCGGCGGTGACGCTGGAGCTGGCGACCTCCTCGCAGCTGGACCCGGCGACCTCGATCCTGCTCTACGAGGCGTCACATGCCGCCCGGCAGGCGGAGGACGACCACCGCGAGGTGGCCGAGAGCGAGCTGAGCCTGGCGCTGCGCGCCGTGTTCGCGGAGCCGGCCCAGCTGGCGGCGCTGGTCGCGGTGCCGGGGGGCGAGGAGATGGTGAAGGAGATGACCGCGGCCGTCCGGCGGGTGCCGATGGCGCGGCGGTTCCACAACGACGCGGTGCGGGCGGCCCGGGCGGTGCGGGAGCACCGGCTGGTGCGGTACTTCCGGCTGGCCGGGCGGGCGCCGTTCCCGCTGGCGTTCGAGATGGACGACGAGCCGCCGCTCGCGCTCACCCCGCACGGGGCGTCCGGCTGAGACCGGCCTGGACCCATTTCGAGTGAAATCGGTGGCTGTTCAGCCTCTTTGTCGTAACCCGTAGGACCTTCTGGCCCGGATGGTGCGTGGTTCGCGTCAGGTTCGGGCCTACGATAGGGCGATAGCACTGGTTCATCTTCGAGTGAGGTCTCACGTGTCCACCACCCCCATCACCGCTGACCAGCCGCAGATCGGCACCGCCCGCGTGAAGCGCGGAATGGCCGAGCAGCTCAAGGGCGGTGTGATCATGGACGTGGTCAACGCCGAGCAGGCGAAGATCGCCGAGGACGCCGGTGCGGTGGCCGTCATGGCCCTGGAGCGGGTGCCCGCCGACATCCGCAAGGACGGCGGCGTGGCCCGGATGTCCGACCCGAACATGATCGAGGAGATCATCGCCGCGGTCTCCATCCCGGTCATGGCCAAGTCCCGGATCGGCCACTTCGTCGAGGCTCAGGTCCTGCAGTCGCTCGGCGTCGACTACATCGACGAGTCCGAGGTGCTGACCCCGGCCGACGAGGTCAACCACTCGGACAAGTTCGCCTTCACCACCCCGTTCGTCTGCGGCGCCACCAACCTCGGTGAGGCGCTGCGCCGGATCGCCGAGGGTGCGGCCATGATCCGCTCCAAGGGCGAGGCCGGCACCGGCAACGTGGTCGAGGCGGTCCGCCACCTGCGCCAGATCAAGAACGAGATCGCCCGCCTGCGCGGCTACGACAACAACGAGCTGTACGCGGCCGCCAAGGAGCTGCGCGCTCCGTACGAGCTGGTCAAGGAGGTCGCCGAGCTCGGCAAGCTGCCGGTGGTGCTGTTCTCCGCCGGTGGCGTGGCCACCCCGGCCGACGCGGCGCTGATGCGCCAGCTGGGTGCCGAGGGCGTCTTCGTCGGCTCGGGCATCTTCAAGTCGGGCGACCCGGCCAAGCGTGCCGCCGCGATCGTGAAGGCCACCACCTTCTACGACGACCCGAAGATCATCGCGGACGCGTCGCGCAACCTGGGCGAGGCCATGGTCGGCATCAACTGCGACACCCTCCCCGAGAGCGAGCGGTACGCCAACCGCGGCTGGTAACAACTCCCGGTCGGCCCGCCGCGCAGCCTTGATCGCGCGGCGGGCCGCCGCACGTCCGACGCAACAACGTGAATGAGGTAGTGACCGTGAGTACCCCCGTCATCGGCGTGCTGGCCCTCCAGGGCGACGTCCGTGAGCACCTGATCGCGCTGGCCGCGGCCGACGCGATCGCCCGCGAGGTGCGGCGGCCCGAGGAGCTGGCCGACGTCGACGCGCTGGTGATCCCCGGCGGGGAGTCCACCACGATGTCGAAGCTGGCCCTGCTGTTCGGCCTGATGGAGCCCGTCCGCGAGCGGGTCCGGGCCGGGATGCCGGTCTACGGCACCTGCGCGGGCATGATCATGCTGGCCGACAAGATCCTGGACGGCCGGGACGACCAGGAGACGGTCGGCGGCATCGACATGACGGTCCGCCGGAACGCCTTCGGCCGGCAGAACGAGTCGTTCGAGTCCGGCATCGCCTTCGACGGCCTCGGCGAGCAGCCGGTGCACGGCGTCTTCATCCGCGCCCCCTGGGTCGAGGAGGTCGGCGCCGGGGTCCAGGTGCTGGCCGAGCTGCCCGCGGCCGACGGTCCGGACAGCCGGATCGTGGCGGTCCGTCAGGGCAACCTGCTGGCCACCTCGTTCCACCCCGAGCTGACCGGTGACCACCGGGTGCACGAGTACTTCGTACGCATGGTCGAGAGTGCCGGTCGCTGAAGCGGCGCGCGGCACCGGTAAGATCCCTTCTGTTCATTTCCCTTTGGCGACGAAAAGGAGCTGGTGATGTCCGGCCACTCTAAATGGGCTACCACCAAGCACAAGAAGGCCGCGATCGACGCCAAGCGCGGCAAGCTCTTCGCCAAGATGATCAAGAATATCGAGGTGGCGGCCCGCACCGGCGGCAGCGACCCGGCCGGTAACCCGACGCTCTACGACGCCATCCAGAAGGCGAAGAAGAGCTCGGTCCCGATCGACAACATCAACCGCGCCGTCAAGCGCGGCGACGGTGCCGAGGCCGGCGGGGCCGACTACTCGACCATCATGTACGAGGGCTACGGCCCGAACGGCGTGGCGGTCCTGATCGAGTGCCTCACCGACAACCGCAACCGCGCGGCCTCCGACGTCCGGGTCGCGATGACCCGCAACGGCGGGAACATGGCCGACCCGGGTTCGGTGTCGTACCTGTTCAACCGCAAGGGCGTCGTGATCGTCCCGAAGGCGGACGGGGTCGACGAGGACAAGGTCTTCGAGGTCGTCCTCGAGGTCGGTGCCGAGGAGGTCAACGACCTCGGTGACTCGTTCGAGGTGATCAGCGCGGCCACCGACATGGTCGCGGTGCGCACCGCGCTGGTGGACGCCGGGATCGACTACGACTCGGCCGACGCCAACTTCGTGGCGGACCTGCAGGTGCCGCTGGACGTCGACGGCGCCCGCAAGATCTTCAAGCTGATCGACGCGCTGGAGGACAGCGACGACGTGCAGAACGTCTTCGCGAACTTCTCCATCAGCGACGAGGTCGGTGCCGAGCTCGACGCCGAGTAACTCGGCCGCCCCTCCGGCCCGGTGGTCCCTCGCGGACCACCGGGCCGGTGTCGTTCGTCCGGTTGTCCGACCCGGGCGGTAGCCTTCGCAGGTCGGACGACAGAGATGGGTTCACAGGTGCGGGTGCTGGGAGTTGACCCTGGGCTGACCAGGTGCGGTGTCGGCGTGGTGGAGGGCACCCCGGGTCGGCCGCTCGCCATGCTCGGGGTCGGCGTGATCCGCACCCCCGCCGAGGCGGAGATCGGGCAGCGGCTGCTGCTGATCGAGCAGGGCCTGGAGCAGTGGTTCGACACCCACCGGCCCGAACTCGTCGCGGTGGAGCGGGTGTTCGCCCAGCACAACGTCAGCACCGTGATGGGCACCGCGCAGGCCAGCGCGGTCGCGATGCTCTGCGCCACCCGGCGCGGCATCCCGGTCACCCTGCACACCCCCAGCGAGGTCAAGGCCGCCGTCTCCGGCAACGGCCGGGCCGACAAGGCCCAGGTCACCGCGATGGTCACCAGGCTGCTGCGGCTGGCCGAGCCGCCCAAGCCCGCCGACGCCGCCGACGCGCTGGCGCTGGCGATCTGTCACATCTGGCGGGGTACGGCGCACAACCGGATCGCCGCCGCCGTCGCGGGCCAGGCCGCGAGCAAGCCAGCGAGCAACCCCAGGATCAGGGAGTACCGCCGATGATCGCCTTCGTCCAGGGCCCGGTCGCCGCCATCACCCCCGGCAGTGCCGTGGTCGAGGTCGGCGGGGTCGGCATGCTGGTGAAGTGCACCCCGCGCACGCTGGCCGCACTGCGGATCGGCGAGCCCACCCGGCTGACCACCGCACTGATCGTCAAGGAGGACTCGCTCACCCTGTACGGCTTCGCCGACGAGGACGAGCGGGCCACCTTCGACGTGCTGCTCACCGCCAGCGGGGTGGCCGCCACCATGGCGCTGGGCATGCTGGCCACCTTCACCCCGGACGAGCTGCGCCGGATCGTCGCCCAGGGCGACGCCAAGTCGCTCACCGCGGTGCCCAGGATCGGCCCCAAGCTGGCCCAGAAGCTGCTGCTCGAGTACAAGGACAAGCTCGGCGCCGCGCACGGCAGCGTCCCCGCCCAGAAGCCGATCGCCGCAGGTCCGGCCCCCTGGAGCGAGCAGTTGCACGCCGCCCTGGTCGGCCTCGGCTACGCTCCGCGCGAGGCCGACGAGGCGGTCACCGCCGTCACGCCGGAGGCCGAGGCGCAGAGCCGCACCGACGTCGGCGCCCTGCTCAAGGCCGCGCTGCGCACCCTCAACCGCACCCGCTGATGGACCTTCAGGAGCCCGCCCCGATGAGCCCGTACGACTCCGACCCCGCCGACCGCCTGGTGACGGCAGCCGCCGACGGTGAGGACCAGGCGGTCGAGGCGGCGCTCCGTCCCAAGGTGCTGGACGAGTTCATCGGGCAGGAGCGGGTCCGCGAGCAGCTCTCGCTGGTGCTGCAGGCGGCCCGCAAGCGCGGCACCACGCCGGACCACGTGCTGCTCAGCGGCCCGCCCGGCCTCGGCAAGACCACCCTGTCGATGATCATCGCGGCGGAGCTGGGCGCCCCGATCCGGATCACCTCCGGCCCGGCCATCCAGCACGCCGGCGACCTCGCGGCGATCCTCTCCTCGCTGACCGAGGGCGAGGTGCTGTTCCTGGACGAGATCCACCGGATGTCCCGCCCGGCCGAGGAGATGCTCTACCTGGCGATGGAGGACTTCCGGGTCGACGTGATCGTCGGCAAGGGGCCCGGCGCCACCGCGATCCCGCTCGAGCTGCCGCCGTTCACCCTGGTCGGCGCGACCACCAGGGCCGGGCTGCTGCCGCCCCCGCTGCGCGACCGGTTCGGCTTCACCGGGCACATGGAGTTCTACGCGCCGAGCGAGCTGGAGCGGGTGGTGCACCGCTCGGCCGCCCTGCTGGACGTACAGATCGACACCGCCGGCGCCGCCGAGATCGCCGGCCGCTCGCGCGGCACGCCCCGGATCGCCAACCGACTGCTGCGCCGGGTCCGGGACTTCGCGCAGGTCAGGCACGACGGCGTGGTGGACCGGGAGATCGCCGCCCAGGCGCTGGCGGTCTACGAGGTGGACGCCCGCGGTCTGGACCGGCTCGACCGGGCGGTGCTGGACGCGCTGCTCCGGCTGTTCGGCGGTGGCCCGGTCGGCCTGTCCACGCTCGCCGTCGCGGTGGGGGAGGAGGCCGAGACGGTGGAGGAGGTGGCCGAGCCGTTCCTGGTCCGGGAGGGCCTGCTGGCCCGGACCCCGCGTGGCCGGATCGCGACCGCCGCCGCCTGGCAGCACCTCGGGATGGTGCCGCCGCCGCAGTCGCCGCGCGGTGCGGTGCCCGGCCAGCCCGAGCTGTTCGGCGGCCCCGGCGCCTGACGGTCCCTCGGGGCCGGGTTCCGGCCAGGGGCCGTCGGCAAACAGTGCGGTCCGAAGGTCGCCACCAACGGCGGCAGGATGACATGCTTGGCGTTGTCCGATCAGGGCGGGTCGCTTAGACTCCGCCGGACCGCCCCTCTCGACCTGATGGGGCCGACCAATCACCACAGGCCGCCCGTTCGGGTGGCCCGTAAGGACTCTGGCTGCTGTGTCTAACCTCATCATCCTGCTCGTGCCGCTGCTCCTGCTCTTCATGCTGTTCCGCTCCAACAAGAAGCGCCAGGAGCAGGCCAAGGAGCTGCGCTCCGCGCTCGAGCCCGGCTCGGGCGTCCGCACCATCGGCGGCATGTACGCCCTGGTGAAGTCGGTGAACGAGGAGACCGTCGAGCTGGAGGTGGCCCCGGGCACCGTCGCGCACTACACCAAGGGTGCGATCGCCGCGGTGCTGGACCGCGAGGAGTACGACGCGATCATCAACGGCCGTCCCGCCGAGGACGAGCCGGCGGAGACCGTCGACGAGGCCGACGAGAAGCCGCTCAGCTTCGACAAGAAGGACGAGTCGGGCACCGACGGTACCGACGACGAGGCCCCGCAGAGCAAGTAGTACGGTCGGGCACACCCTCGACCGCGCGGCCGCCGGCCGCGCGTTCACAGGACCTCACGGGCCGTCAGGCCACCTTCCCCCTATCCGCCACCTACCGGACAGGGTCCGGTGACCGGCGCCATGGACAGGGAGAAACGAGCAAGGTGGCAACACCCAAGTCGCGCCCGCGCGACGGTTACCCGGGGCGGGCGCTGGCCTTCATCCTGGTGATCACCGTCGGTCTGGTCGCCCTCATGTTCGGGACGGGCCACACCACGCCACGTCTCGGGATCGACCTCGCGGGCGGCACCAGCATCACGCTGACCGCCAAGTCGGATGACCCCGCCGCGATCAACAAGACCAACATGGACACCGCGGTCAACATCCTGCAGAAGCGGGTGAACGCGTTCGGCGTCTCCGAGGCCGAGGTCCAGACGCAGGGGTCCAACACGATCATCGTCAACATCCCGAACAAGGATGGCGACAATGAGCAGGCGATCAAGGACATCGGTCAGACCGCGGTGCTCTACTTCCGCCCGGTGCTGGCGCTCGCGCCCACCGGCGCCCTGCCCAACGCACCGGTTGCCACGCCGAGCGCCGGGGCGAGCCCCTCGGCCAGTCCGAGCACCGGCGCCTCCGCCGCGCCGCCGGCTCCGAGCGCCTCGTCCACGGCCGGCCGTGCCGTCACCGACGGCCTGAAGGCTGACCCGACCGCCTCGGCCAGCCCGAGCACCGCGCCGTCCGCCGCGCCGTCGGCGCCGTCCGCCGCCGAGCTGTCGGCCGCGCTCACCCAGGGCACCGTCCCGCCGGACCTGCAGCAGCAGTACACCGCGCTGGACTGCTCGGTCCAGGGTCAGCGGCTCGACTACCAGACCGACCCGGCCAAGAACTCGGTCGCCTGCAGCTTCGACGCCGAGAAGGGTGTCTGGTACAAGTTCGCGCTCGGCCCGGTGGCCGTGCAGGGCAAGAACATCGACAAGGCGATGGCCTCCTTCGACACCCAGCAGGGTGCCGGCTGGCAGGTCCAGCTCCAGTTCGACGACACCGGCTCCAAGGCGTTCGCCGCCACCACCGGTCAGCTCGCCACCCAGCCCAGCCCGACCAACCAGTTCGCGATCGTGCTCGACGGCAAGGTGGTCTCCCACCCGTCCGTCAGCCAGTCGATCAGCGGCAGCGCGGTCATCACCGGCAGCTTCACCCAGACCGAGGCCAAGGCGCTCGCCAACGTGCTGAGCTTCGGCGCCCTGCCGCTCACCTTCGAGATGAGCGACGTCACCACGGTCTCCCCGCAGCTCGGTGGCGACCAGCTGAAGGCCGGTCTGGTGGCCGGCGGGATCGGCATGATCCTGGTGGTGCTCTACTCGCTGGTCTACTACCGCGGCCTCGGCCTGGTGTCGATCGCGGGTCTGCTGGTCTCCGCGGCGCTGACCTACGCGATCATGTCGCTGCTCGGCGCCGGTATCGGCTTCGCGCTCAACCTGCCGGCCGTCTGCGGTGCGATCGTCGCGATCGGCATCACCGCGGACTCCTTCATCGTGTACTTCGAGCGGATCCGCGACGAGGTCCGCGACGGCGCCCCGCTGCGCCCGGCCGTCCAGCGCGCCTGGCCCCGGGCCCGGCGCACCATCCTGGTCTCGGACTTCGTCTCGTTCCTCTGTGCCGCGGTGCTCTACCTGGTCTCGGTCGGCAAGGTGCAGGGCTTCGCCTTCACCCTCGGCCTGACCACCGCGCTCGACGTCGTGGTGATCTTCCTCTTCACCAAGCCGCTGATCACCCTGCTGGCGCGGACGAAGTTCTTCGCCGAGGGCAACAAGTGGTCCGGTCTGGACCCGAAGCGCCTCGGTGCCCGTCCTCCGGTGCGCGGTCGTCGCCGCACCTCCGCCACCGCCGCGAAGGAGGTCTGACGCGATGTCGCGGTTCAGCAACCTCGGTCACCGTCTCTACCAGGGTGAGGTCAGCTTCGACTTCGTCGGTCGGCGCAAGCTCTGGTACAGCCTCTCCGCCCTGATCGTGCTGATCGCCGGCGTCGGTCTGGCGTTCGGCCTCAAGCTCGGCATCGAGTTCGAGGGCGGCTCGGTCTACACCCTCACCAAGCCCGGTCTGACGGTCAGTCAGGCCAAGACGGCGGCGGACGACATCCTCAAGGACACCAGCGCGCTGGTGCAGTCCAACGACAAGGGTGCGATCAAGATCCAGGTCAGCGCCGAGGAGCAGCTGCCGGCCAGCACCTTCATCGCCGAGCTCTCCAAGGACCTGAGCATCCCGGCGAACGACATCAACGCCCAGGTGGTCGGCCCCAGCTGGGGCGAGGAGATCTCCAAGAAGGCGCTGCTCGGCCTGGTCATCTTCATGGTGCTGGTCACCGTCTACATGGCCATCGCGTTCGAGTGGCGGATGGCGATCGCCGCCCTGGTGGCGCTGATCCACGACCTCCTGATCACCATCGGCGTCTACGCCCTGGTCGGCATCGAGGTCACCCCAGGTACGGTGATCGGCTTCCTGACCATCCTCGGGTACTCGCTCTACGACACGGTGGTCGTCTTCGACACCGTGAAGGAGAACGCCAAGGGCATCACCCGGCAGAACAAGCGCACCTTCAGCGAGGCCGCGAACGCGGGCCTCAACCAGACCCTGGTGCGCTCGATCAACACCACCGTGGTGGCGCTCCTCCCGGTCGCCGCCCTGCTCTTCATCGGTGGCGGTCTGCTCGGCGCGGGCACCCTGAACGACATCTCGCTCGCCCTCTTCATCGGCCTCGCGGCCGGTGCCTACTCCTCGATCTGCGTGGCCACTCCGCTGTACGCGCAGCTCAAGGAGCTGCAGCCGGAGATGAAGACGCTGGCCAAGAAGGTCGCGGCCCGCCGGGCCTCGGACGCCAAGGCCGAGGCCGACCGGATCGCCGCCGGCGAGCCCGACCCGGCCGAGGAGGGCGAGGGCGACGAGGACGCTGCGGGTATCGTCGGTAGCCGCAACCAGCCGGTCAGCCGGTCCCGTACCAAGGGCCGCCCGTCCGGCAAGCACTGACCGGACTGACCGAAGGACCCCCGTGACCTCTCCCGACCCCGTCCTGGCCGCGCTGCTCAACAGCCGGATCAGGGACGTACCGGACTACCCCAAGCCCGGCGTGCTGTTCAAGGACATCGCGCCGCTGCTGGCCGACGCCGAGGCGTTCGCGGCCCTCACCCGGGCGCTGGCCGACCGGGCCAGGGCACTCGGTGCGACCAAGGTGGTCGGTCTGGAGGCACGGGGGTTCGTGCTGGCCGCCCCGGCGGCCTACGCGGCCGGGCTCGGCTTCGTGCCGATCCGCAAGCAGGGCAAGCTGCCCGGCGCGGTGCACGAGCAGTCCTACGACCTGGAGTACGGCTCGGCCACCCTGGAGGTGCAGTGCGACGCCTTCGTGCCGGGTGAGCGGGTGCTGGTGGTCGACGACGTGCTGGCCACCGGCGGCACCATCGGGGCCTCGCTGGACCTGGTCCGCCGGGCCGGTGCCGAGCTGGCCGGGGTGGTCGTGCTGATGGAGCTCGGCTTCCTGGACGGCCGGGAGCGGCTCACCCCGCACCTGGGCGACGCGCCGCTGGAGACCCTGGTCACCGTCTGAACCTGCGTGACGCACGAGGCACGGGCATCCTGAGGATGCCCGTGCCTCGGCGTTTACCCGGGCTCGGTACCATGAAGAATCATCCGTTCCCCTTCTCGTGCGAGGGGAAGGCACCGCGCCACGAGGAGTGTCCTTGCCCGACGAGGTTGTGCCCACGGCCAAGGCCGCCGCCCCCGACAGCCGGCCCACGCCCTCGGGGGCCACCCCGGTACGGCCGACACCGCCCCCCGCGGTGGTCAAGCCCTCCGCCACCGGCGGCATGCGGGCCCGGCTGGCCCGACTCGGCGGCCAGCGCAGCACCCTGCTCAACCCGGTGCTCGAACCGCTCTTCCGGACCATCAGGGCCCAGGACCCGAAGGCCGACCCGGCCCTGCTGCGCGACATCGAGCGCGCCTACGCGGTGGCCGAGAAGTGGCACCGCGGCCAGAAGCGCAAGAGCGGCGACCCGTACATCACCCACCCGCTCGCGGTGGCCACCATCCTGGCCGAACTCGGGATGGACGCCGCCACCCTGATGGCGGGTCTGCTGCACGACACCGTCGAGGACACCGACTACGGCCTGGAGACCCTGCGCAAGGACTTCGGCGACTCGGTGGCCCTGCTGGTCGACGGGGTGACCAAACTCGACCGGGTGAAGTTCGGCGAGGCCGCGCAGGCCGAGACGGTCCGCAAGATGGTGGTCGCGATGGCCAAGGACCCCCGGGTCCTGGTGATCAAGCTGGCCGACCGGCTGCACAACATGCGCACCATGCGGTACCTCAAGCGGGAGAAGCAGGAGAAGAAGGCCCGCGAGACGCTGGAGATCTACGCCCCGCTGGCGCACCGGCTGGGCATGAACACCATCAAGTGGGAGCTGGAGGACCTCGCCTTCGCGATCCTCTACCCCAAGATGTACGACGAGATCGTCCGGCTGGTGGCCGAGCGGGCGCCGAAGCGGGACGAGTACCTGGCGACCGTGATCGACCAGGTCCAGGGCGACCTGCGGGGGGCCAGGATCACCGCCCAGGTGACCGGCCGGCCGAAGCACTACTACTCGGTCTACCAGAAGATGATCGTGCGAGGTCGCGACTTCGCCGAGATCTACGACCTGGTCGGCATCCGGGTCCTGGTCGACACCGTCCGCGACTGCTACGCGGCGCTGGGCACCATCCACGCGCGGTGGAACCCGGTGCCGGGGCGGTTCAAGGACTACATCGCGATGCCCAAGTTCAACATGTACCAGTCGCTGCACACCACGGTGATCGGTCCCGGCGGCAAGCCGGTCGAGCTGCAGATCCGCACCTTCGACATGCACCGCCGCGCGGAGTACGGCATCGCCGCGCACTGGAAGTACAAGCAGCGCGCGGTGGCCGGCGCCTCCAAGGTCCGCACCGACACCCCGTCGCAGGTCCGCAAGGACGACAAGGCCGGCGCCGTCAACGAGATGGCCTGGCTGCGGCAGCTGCTGGACTGGCAGAAGGAGACCGAGGACCCGAGCGAGTTCCTGGAGTCGCTGCGCTTCGACCTCTCCAACAACGAGGTCTTCGTGTTCACCCCCAAGGGTGACGTGATAGCGCTGCCGGCCGGGGCCACCCCGGTGGACTTCGCCTTCGCGGTGCACACCGAGGTCGGGTACCGCTGCATAGGAGCACGGGTCAACGGCCGCCTGGTGCCGCTGGAGTCGACGCTGGAGAACGGCGACGCGGTGGAGGTGTTCACCTCCAAGGCGGAGAACGCCGGCCCTTCCCGGGACTGGCTGGGCTTCGTCAAGTCGCCCCGGGCCCGGAACAAGATCAAGGCGTGGTTCTCCAAGGAGCGCCGCGAGGAGGCGATCGAGCAGGGCAAGGAGGCGATCGCCCGGGCGATGCGCAAGCAGGGTCTGCCGATCCAGCGCATCCTCACCGGCGACTCGCTGGTCACGCTCGCGCACGAGATGCGCTACCCGGACATCTCGTCGCTGTACGCGGCGATCGGCGAGGGTCACGTCGCGGCGCAGAACATCGTCCAGAAGCTGGTCCAGGCGCTCGGCGGCGAGGACGGCGCGACCGACGACCTGGCCGAGACGGCGACCCCGACGACCCATCAGAACCGGGCCACCAGGCGCCGGGCGAAGGGCGACCCGGGCATCATCGTCAAGGGCGTGGACGACGTCTGGGTCAAGCTCTCGCGCTGCTGCACCCCGGTGCCGGGCGACCCGATCGTCGGCTTCGTGACCCGGGGCAACGGCGTCTCGGTGCACCGGGCGGACTGCGTCAACGTCGAGTCGCTGACCCAGCAGCCCGAGCGGATGATCGAGGTCGAGTGGGCGGCCACCCAGTCCTCGGTCTTCCTGGTGGCGATCCAGGTCGAGGCGCTGGACCGGTCCCGACTGCTCTCGGACGTCACCCGGGTGCTCTCCGACCAGCACGTCAACATCCTGTCGGCGGCGGTGCAGACCTCCAGGGACCGGGTGGCGATGAGCCGCTTCACCTTCGAGATGGGCGACCCGAAGCACCTCGGGCACGTGCTCAAGGCGGTCCGCGGCGTCGAGGGCGTGTACGACGTCTACCGGGTCACCTCGGCCCGCAAGTAGCCGGGAACCCGAAAGGGCCCCACCGCCGGAAGGCGGTGGGGCCCTTTGCGTCAGGGGCGGCGGCTCAGCCGCTGAACTCCTGCAGGCTCTTCAGGGCCTGGTCGAGCAGGACCTGACGGCCCGCCAGCTCGTTCTCCAGCTTGGCCACCTTGCTCGCGTTGCCGGCCGCACGGGCCTTGTCCAGCTCGCCCTGGAGCTTGTCCACGGCGGACTGCAGCAGGCTGGTCATGCCGGTGGCACGGGCCCGGGCCTCCGGGTTGGAGCGCTGCCACTCGGCCTCCTCGGCCTCGCGGATCGCCCGCTCGACCGCGTTCAGCCGGGCGTCCAGCTTCGGCTTGGCGTCGCGCGGGACGTGGCCGATGGCCTCCCAGCGCTCGCTGACCCCGCGCAGCGCGGCCTTGGCGGCCTTCAGCTCGGTGATCGGCAGGATCGCCTCGGCCTCGAGCAGCAGGGCCTCCTTGAGCTTCTGGTTCTCGCCCTGCTCGGCGTCCCGCTCGCTGAAGGTGGCCGACCGGGCCTGGAAGAAGACGTCCTGCGCGCCCCGGAACCGGGCCCACAGCTCCTCCTCCGCGTCCCGCTGGGCACGGCCCGCGGCCTTCCAACTGGTCATCAGATCCCGGTAGGCGGCGGCGGTGTCACCCCACTCGGTGGAGCTGGAGAGCGCCTCGGCCTGGGCGACCAGCTTCTCCTTGACCGCGCGGGCCTGCTCGCGCTCGGAGTCCAGGGTGGCGAAGTGCGCCTTGCGGTGCTTGGAGAAGACCGAGCGGGCGTGCGAGAAGCGGTGCCACAGCTCGTCGTCGCTCTTCCGGTCCAGCCGGGGCAGACCCTTCCAGATGTCCACCAGCGCGCGCAGCCGGTCCCCGGCCTCCCGCCACTGGGTGGACTCGGCGAGCTGCTCGGCCTCGGCGACCAGCTTGTCCTTGGCCTCGCGGGTCTCGTCCTGGGCCTTGGCCTTGGCGACCTTGCGCTCGTTCTGCCGGGTCTCGATCTCGCCGGTCAGGGTGTCCAGCCGCTTGGCGAGCGACTCCAGGTCACCGACCGCGTGCGCCTCGACGACCTGCGCGCGCAGGTGGTCGAGCGCCGTCTGGGCGTCCTTGGTGCCGAGGTCGGTCTTCCGGACCCGGTGCTCCAGCAGGGCGATCTCGGCCGCCAGCCCCTGGTACTTGCGCTCGAAGTAGGCGAGGGCCTCCTCGGGGGAGCCCGCCTGCCAGGAGCCGACGGCGCGCTCGCCGTCGGCGGTCCTGACGTAGACGGTCCCCTGCTCGTCGACACGGCCCCACGGTTCGCTGCTCACAGCGCGCCTCCTCCACATGACGTCACGGCCCGCACGGGGCGCGTACGTCGTCCACAGTTGATGTGCGGCGGACCGATGGAGTCCGCCGTCCGAGCCGTCGAGTCGTGCGCCGAGGGTGACGGCCGACGGTCAGGGCACCCTATACAACAAGCAAGATAGGCGACCAGCACCGGCGTTGTCCGTATCCGGGCCGGTCGGGTTCCGGCGTGGCCGGGCCCCGAGTGCTCGGGGCCCGGCCACCTGACCGGTCAACTCTTGGTGGCGGTCACCGAGTTGAGCACCACGTTGGCGTTCGGCGCACCGTCGCCGCCACCGCCCTGGACGCCGCCGCCGGCGATGTTGGTGAGCACGTCCAGCCCGCCGGTGATCTTCCCGAACGGGGTGTAGTTCGGGGGCAGCTGGGTGTCCTTGTAGACCAGGAAGAACTGGCTGCCGTTGGTGCCCGGGCCGGCGTTGGCCATCGCCACGGTGCCGGCCGGGTAGGTCGCGCCGGTCAGGTTCTCGTCGGCGAACTGGTAGCCGGGGCCGCCCGATCCGGTGCCGGTCGGGTCACCGCACTGGAGCACGTAGATGCCCTCGGTGGTGAGGCGGTGGCACTTCACGTGGTCGAAGTACTGCTCACTGGCCAGGTAGGCGAAGGAGTTGACGGTGTGCGGCGCCTTGGCGGCGTCCAGCGTGACGGTCACCTCGCCGCAGCTGGTGGCCAGCTTCGCGGTGTAGGCGGCCTTGGTGTCGATCGCCAGCGGGGGCTCGGTCTTCCACTGCTTGGCGTTCGGCGCACCGGCGGCCGGCGTCTCGCAGCCCTTGACCGGGGTGACCGCGGCGGGCGGCGTCGGCGCGGCCTGCGCGTTCTTGTCCTTGGCCTTGGAGTCGGAGTCGAAGACCCCGCCGGCAAAGGCGCCACCTGCGGCGATCACCACGACGGCGAGGGCGCCGCCGACGATCGCGTTGCGCCGCTTGGCCTTCTTCTGGGCCTCGACCCGACGCTCCATCTGCCGCTCGTACTTGTCGCGGGCGAGCTGACGTCGACGCTGTTCGCTGGTGACCACCGGCCGTGTCTCCTGAAAGATGGGGGAGTTCTTCGGGATGCTGATGCGGATCATCGCATCCGCAGGCGGCCAAGTGTAGGGACCTCGTCCGTAAGTACGAGATCAGCTGCGCTGGTCGGAGGTCACGATTGGGCCGGTCGGGGCAGAGTCGACTCGCTGGTAACCGGTTAGGAACCGGCGCCCCGCCGCCGGTAGGCTGGCCCGAAGCCATAGCGTTAAGCAACCGATCGATACCCGATTGAGAGGAATCACGTTGTTCGTCGCCGGATTTCCCGCCGGGGCCTGGGGCACCAACTGCTACCTGGTCGCGCCGGCAGCCGGCGAGGAGTGCGTGATCGTCGACCCCGGGCACGAGGCGACGCAGGGGGTCGAGGACCTGATCCGGGAGCACCGGCTCAAGCCGGTCGCCGTCCTGCTGACGCACGGGCACATCGACCACATCGCCTCGGTGGTGCCGGTCTGCGGTGCGCAGGGCGTCCCGGCCTGGATCCACCCCGACGACCGCTACATGATGAGCGATCCGGCCCGCGGCCTGGGCCGCGCGATCGGGCAGCAGATCATGGGCTCGATCACGGTCGGCGAGCCGGACGACGTGCGGGAGCTGACCGACGGCGCGGTGCTCGAACTGGCCGGTCTGCGGCTGACGGTCGATCACGCGCCCGGCCATACCAAGGGGTCGGTGACCTTCCGGACGCCTTCGCAGAGCGACATCCCACCGGTGTTGTTCTCGGGCGACCTGCTGTTCGCCGGCTCGGTAGGGCGTACCGACCTCCCGGGCGGAGACAGCGAGGCGATCATGCGCTCGCTGGCCCGGGTCTGCCTGCCCCTCGACGACGCCACCGTGGTCCTCTCCGGCCACGGCGGCCAGACCACCATCGGCCGTGAGCGCGCCACCAACCCCTACCTCCAGCAGGCGGCGGGAGCGCTCGGCGCCCCGGCCTTCCCGCGACGAGGAATGTGACGGATAGAGAAGTTGAGCACCTTCAGCGCCCCCAAGGGCACCTACGACCTGCTGCCGCCGAGCTCCGCCACCTACCTGGCGATCCGCGAGCGGTTGAGTGCCCCGCTGCGCCGCTCCGGCTACGGCTACATCGAGACCCCGGTCTTCGAGGACATCAAGCTCTTCTCCCGGGGCGTCGGTGAGTCCACCGACATCGTCTCCAAGGAGATGTACAGCCTGACCACCAAGGGCGGCGACGAGCTCGGGCTGCGCCCCGAGGGCACCGCCTCGGTGGTCCGCGCCGTCCTCCAGGCCAACCTGCACAAGCTCGGCAACCTGCCGGTCAAGCTCTGGTACTCGGGCTCCTTCTACCGCTACGAGCGGGCGCAGAAGGGCCGGTACCGCCAGTTCGCCCAGATCGGTGCCGAGGCGATCGGTGCCGAGGACCCGGCGCTGGACGCCGAGTTGATCATCCTGGCCGACGACGCGTTCCGCTCGCTCGGGCTGAGCGACTACCGGCTGCTGGTCAACAGCCTGGGCGACAAGGAGTGCCGCCCGGTCTACCGCACCGCGCTGGTGGACTTCCTGGCCGGGCTCGACCTGGACGAGGAGACCCGCCGCCGGGCCGAGATCAACCCGCTCCGGGTGCTCGACGACAAGCGCCAGTCGGTGCAGGACCAGCTGGTCGACGCACCGATGCTGCGGGACTACCTGTGCGAGGCGTGCAAGGCCTACGACGAGCAGGTCCGCGCGCTGCTGACCAGTGCCGGGGTGGCCTTCGTCGACGACCCGAAGCTGGTCCGCGGGCTCGACTACTACACCCGGACCACCTTCGAGTTCGTGCACGGGGGTCTCGGCGCCCAGTCCGCGATCGGCGGCGGCGGCCGCTACGACGGTCTCTCCGAGATGCTCGGCGGCCCGGCGCTGCCGTCCGTCGGCTGGGGCCTCGGCGTGGACCGCACCTTCCTCGCGATGGAGGCCGAGGGCATCGCCCTCGACCTGCCCGCCACCACCTCGGTGTACGCCGTGGCGCTCGGCGAGGAGGCCAAGAACGTGCTGTTCGGCAAGGTCACCGAGCTGCGCCGGGCCGGCATCGCCACCGACCTGGCCTTCGGTGTGAAGACCATCAAGAACGCCATGAAGTCCGCCGACCGTTCCGGCGCCCGCTTCGCCCTGGTCGCCGGGGACCGAGATCTCGCCGCCGGTGTGGTCCAGCTCAAGGACCTGACCACCGGCGAGCAGATCCCCGTCGAACTCGAAGCACTCGTCACCACCCTGAAGGAGAAGCAGCTGTGATCCGCACGCACGACGCGGGCACGCTCCGCGCGGAGCACGCCGGAACGACCGTCACCCTGGCCGGCTGGGTCGCCCGCCGCCGCGACCACGGCGGCGTGGCCTTCATCGACCTGCGCGACGCCTCCGGCACCGTGCAGATCGTCGCCCGCGACCTGGAGGCGATCGGGGACCTGCGCTCCGAGTACTGCGTCAAGGTCGTCGGCGAGGTCCGGGTCCGCCCGGAGGGCAACGAGAACCCGGAGATCCCGACCGGCAAGGTCGAGGTCGTGGTCGGCGCCCTGGAGGTGCTCTCCGAGTCCGCCGCGCTGCCGTTCCAGGTCGCCGAGTACGAGCCCGGCACGGTGAACGAGGAGGTCCGCCTCCGCTACCGCTACCTGGACCTGCGCCGCGAGGGCCCGGCCCGCGCGCTGCGCCTGCGCTCCAAGGTGAACCACGTCATCCGTACGGTGATGGAGGAGAACGACTTCCTCGACATCGAGACCCCGTACCTGACCCGGTCCACCCCCGAGGGCGCCCGCGACTTCCTGGTCCCGGTCCGGCTCCAGCCGGGCCACTGGTACGCCCTGCCGCAGTCGCCGCAGCTGTTCAAGCAGCTGCTGATGGTGGCCGGCATGGAGCGGTACTACCAGATCGCCCGCTGCTTCCGGGACGAGGACTTCCGCGCCGACCGGCAGCCGGAGTTCACCCAGCTCGACATCGAGGCCTCGTTCGTCGACCAGGAGGACATCCTGGCGCTCGGCGAGAAGGTCGTCTCCCGGATCTGGTCCGAGGTGCACGGCTACGAACTCCCGAGCCCGCTGCCCCGGATGACCTACGCGGACGCGATGAACCGCTACGGCTCCGACAAGCCGGACGTCCGGTTCGGCCAGGAACTCACCGACCTCACCGAGTACTTCAAGGGCACCGAGTTCCGGGTCTTCCAGGCCCCGTACGTCGGCGCCGTGGTGATGCCCGGTGGCGCCTCCCAGCCGCGCAAGCAGCTGGACGCCTGGCAGGACTGGGCCAAGGCGCGTGGCGCCCGTGGCCTGGCCTACGTGCTGGTGGACGCCGAGACCGGCGAGCTGCGCGGCCCGGTGGCCAAGAACCTCTCCGAGGAGCACCTGGCCGGACTGGCGGCCGCCGCCGGTGCCAAGCCGGGCGACGCGGTGTTCTTCGCGGCCGGCAAGAAGACCGCCTCGCAGGAGCTGCTCGGCGCGGCCCGGCTGGAGATCGGCCGTCGCTGCAACCTGATCGACGAGTCGCAGTGGGCCTTCCTCTGGGTGGTCGACTTCCCGATGTTCGAGCCGATCGAGGACGACAAGGGCGAGTTCCAGGGCTGGCACGCGGTGCACCACCCGTTCACCGCGCCGACCGCCGAGTCGCTGGCCTCCTTCGACACCGACCCGGGCAACGCGCTCTCCAACGCGTACGACCTGGTGCTCAACGGCTCGGAGCTGGGCGGCGGTTCGATCCGTATCCACCAGCGGGACGTGCAGAAGCGCGCGTTCGACGCGATCGGGCTCAGCGAGGAGGAGGCGCAGTCGCAGTTCGGCTTCCTGCTCGACGCCTTCAACTACGGCCCGCCGCCGCACGGTGGGGTCGCCTTCGGCCTGGACCGTATCGTCACCCTGCTCGGCGGGTACGACACCATCCGGGACGTCATCGCGTTCCCGAAGACCTCCACCGGTGGTGACCCGCTCACCGGCGCACCTACCCCGATCACCCCGGCCCAGCGCCGGGAGGCCGGTGTCGACGCCAAGCCCAAGCAGCGCGACGAGGCCAAGTCCGAGACGGTGAACGAGGCCTGACGCAGGATCTGTACGATCAGGGCCCCGGTTCGGTGCGAGGTTTGCACCGGCCGGGGCCCTCGTATCATCTCGTCCACAAAGGCGTGGAAGGATCAACCATGAACGTCAGCACCAGAGTTGAGCACCCCTCGGACGCACCCGCGACCCGTCGGGTGCACATGGCCGCCTTCCCCGGACCGGACGAGGCCGACCTGGTGGACGCCCTGCGGCGGGACGGCAGTTGGCTGCCTGCGCTGTCGCTGGTCGCCGTGGACGAACGCGAACTCATCGTCGGGCACGCGCTGTTGACCCGGCTGGAGGTCGGCGACGCGACGGCGCTGGCGCTGGCGCCGGTCGCGGTCGCGCCGGAGTGGCAGCGCAAGGGGGTGGGCGTCCTGCTGGTGCGGGCGGCCCTCGCTGCGGCGGTCGAGGCCGGCGAGAAGCTGGTGGTGGTGCTCGGTGACCCCGACTACTACGGCCGCTTCGGCTTCGTCCCGGCGGCACGGCACGGGCTCACGGGGCCGTTCGACGTGTCGGGGGAGTACTTCCAGGCCCTCGCGTTGCCCGCCTACGACGGCAGTCCTCGGGGGCTCTGTCGGTATGCGGAGCCGTTCAGCGCGGTCTGAACCTTTTGCAGGGCGCTCGGTTGCACTGTCCAGGGGCTCGGGGCTCTGCTGTTGTGCGGCTCCGCCGCGTGGGCGAGGAGATCTGGTGTTCGGGTCACTGCGAAAGTGCCTACCCAGCTATGCACGGATCACCTGTTCCGAGGTCGGCCTCGCAGTTCCCCGAGCCCCTGACCGTAGATGCCGAGCCGTCTGCAAAAGGTCGGCGTCGCCCGCGCGGCGGAGCCGCACATCAGCTGGGCCCCGAGCCCCTGGACCGTAGCTGGCTGAGCGCCGCGCAGAAACCTAGAGGTGGACGGTTTCGCGGCAGGCGTCGATGAAGGCGGTCATGGCCGGGGTGAGGGGACGTTCGCGGAGCCAGTGGAGGCCGACGTGGCTGGGGCTGAGGCCGGTGACGTTGCGGTAGGCGACGTCGGGGCGGGAGGCGAGGCGGCGCATGGCTTCGGGGGCGAAGCCGATGCCCTGGCCGCAGGCGACGGCGGCCAGCCATTCGTCGGCGTTGTGGGCGACGGCACCGATCCGGGCCGGGCGGCCGTCGCGTTCGGCGGCGCCCAGCCAGTAGTCGCGCCAGAAACCGGCCTCGGCGGGGATCGCGACGAAGGGTTCGGCCAGTACGTCCCGGATGTCCAGGACCTGGTGGGCGGCCAGCGGGTGTTCGGAGGAGAGCACGGCGATCCGGTCGACCACGGCCAGCCGGGCAGCGGCGTACTCGGGGCCGAGGTCGGCGGGGGCGTGCCAGAGGGCGAGGTCGATCTCGCCGGTGGCGAGGCCGGAGCTGACGTCGAACCAGTTGTTCTGCCGCATCCGGACCTGCCAGCCGGGCATCCGCCGGCCGAACTCGGCCATGGTGGCCAGGCCGACCAGGTTGATGGTGCTGCCCTCGAAGCCGACCCGGAGCAGGCCCTCGGCCTCGGTGGCGGCCTGCCGGGCGGCCCGGACCGCGCCGTCCCAGCCGGCCAGGACGGCCGCCGTGTGGGCGGCCAGGGCCTCGGCGGCCGGGGTGGGGGTGACGCCGACCCGGGTGCGTTCGAACAGCTGGACCCCGAGCTGGGCCTCCAGCTGCCGGATCTGCTTGGTCAGGGTCGGCTGGGAGACGGACAGCCGGGCCGCCGCCGCGGTGAGCTGGCCCTCCTCGCAGACCACGGCGAAGGAGCGCAGCAACCGGGTGTCGATGTCCATGCCCACAGGTTATGGAACGGGGAATTGGACCCGTGGGCCGGGGCTGCGGCAGGGTGGTCCACTCATCGGCGGGGTTTCGGCACCGGCAGTACAGGGGTCTCCCGGTGCCGGACCGCGCCGACCTGCGGGCGCGGTTGATCGGCCGTAGCGTGAGTGCTCATCAGCACCCGTGACTGGAGGGCCCGATGGCGGCGGACGGCAGGAAGCGACTCCCGAAGAAGCCGTACGAGAAGGAGCTGCTCCGTCTGCAGAGCGAGTTGGTGAAGCTCCAGGAGTGGGTCAGGGCGGAGGGGGTCCGCCTGGTGGTGCTCTTCGAGGGCCGGGACGCCGCCGGCAAGGGCGGCGCGATCAAGCGGGTGACCGAGTACCTCAACCCCCGGGTCGCCCGGATCGCCGCACTGCCCGTCCCGACGGAGCGTCAGCGCGGGCAGTGGTACTTCCAGCGCTACGTGGAGCAGCTGCCCGCCGCCGGCGAGATCGTGCTGTTCGACCGGAGCTGGTACAACCGCGCCGGGGTGGAGAAGGTGATGGGGTTCTGCACCCCGGAGGAGTACTGGCAGTTCCTGCACCAGGCCCCGACCTTCGAGCGGATGCTGATCGAGGCGGGCATCGAGCTGCGCAAGTACTGGTTCTCGGTCAGCGACACCGAGCAGGAGCGGCGGTTCCGGGACCGGCTGGAGGACCCGCTGCGGCGCTGGAAGCTCTCGCCGATGGACACCGAGTCGATCTCGCGTTGGGAGGACTACTCCCGGGCCAAGGACGAGATGTTCGTCTACACCGACATCCCGGAGTCGCCCTGGAACGTGGTGGAGAGCGACGACAAGCGGCGGGCCCGGATCAACATGATCGCCCACCTGCTCTCCACACTGCCGTACCACGAGGTCAGCCTGCCCGCCGTGGAGCTGCCGCCCCGGCCGTCCTCCCGGGGCTACCAGCGGCCGCCGCGCGACCTGCAGAAGTACGTGCCCGACCACGCGGAGCGGCTGCGGAAGTAGCGCTGTCGGCGCGCTGGCATACCCTTCAGGCGTGGAACCGGACCTCTTCACCGCAGCCGCCGAGGAACGCCAGAGCCAGGAGCCCGGGCGGGCCCCGCTGGCCGTACGGATGCGCCCGCGCACCCTGGACGAGGTGGCCGGGCAGCGGCAGCTGCTGAAGGACGGGTCGCCGCTGCGGCGGTTGGTGACCAGTACCCGAGGCCCGGCCGCGACCAGTTCGGTGATCCTCTGGGGGCCGCCCGGGACGGGCAAGACCACGCTGGCGCACGTGATCAGCCAGGCCGTCGAGGGCCGGTTCGTGGAGCTCTCCGCGATCACCGCCGGGGTCAAGGAGGTCCGGGCGGTGATCGAGGGCGCCCGGCGGGCGGTCGGGATGAGCGGCCGGGAGACGGTGCTGTTCCTGGACGAGATCCACCGCTTCTCCAAGGCCCAGCAGGACTCGCTGCTGCCCGCCGTGGAGAACCGCTGGGTCACCCTGATCGCGGCCACCACGGAGAATCCGTACTTCTCGGTGATCTCCCCGCTGCTGTCCCGCTCGCTGCTGCTCACGCTGGAGTCGCTGACCGACGAGGACATCCGGCTGCTGCTGCACCGCGCGGTGGTCGACGAGCGTGGTCTGGGCGGGCGGTTGACGCTCAGCCAGGAGGCGGAGGACCACCTGGTCCGGCTGGCCGGGGGAGACGCCCGCCGCTCGCTCACCACGCTGGAGGCGGCGGCCGGGGCGGCGCTGGAGAAGGGCGAGGAGACCATCTCGCTGGCCACCACCGAGACGGCGGTGAACCAGGCGGCGGTCCGCTACGACAAGGACGGCGACCAGCACTACGACGTGGCCAGCGCCCTGATCAAGTCGATCCGGGGCAGCGACGTTGACGCCACCCTGCACTACCTGGCCCGGATGATCGAGGCGGGCGAGGACCCGCGGTTCATCGCCCGGCGGCTGATGATCTCGGCCAGCGAGGACGTCGGGCTGGCCGATCCGACGGCCCTCCAGACGGCCGTCGCGGCGGCCCAGGCGGTGGCCCTGATCGGCTTCCCGGAAGCCCGGATCATCCTGTCCCAGGCCGCCATCGCGCTGGCGCTGGCCCCCAAGTCGAACGCGGCCTACCTGGCGATCGACGCGGCGCTGGAGGACGTCCGGCAGGGGCTGGCCGGCCCGGTGCCGCCGCATCTGCGGGACGGGCACTACAAGGGCGCGGCCAAGCTCGGCCACGCCCAGGGGTACCAGTACCCGCACGACCTGCCCGAGGGCATCGCCGGCCAGCAGTACGCGCCGGACGCGGTGCACGGCAAGGAGTACTACCGGCCGACCAGGCGCGGCGGCGAGGCCAGGTACGCGGACACCGTGGAGTGGACCAGGGCCCGACTCAAGGGCGATCGGTAAACCTGTATGCTGTCCCGAAGTGCCTTGTCCCGGGTACGGCGGTGAGCGTGAGCCCACCGACCGTCCGCACCAGCGGGGCAGTGGCCCGAGACTCCCTCTCGCAGGGGGGTCTCCTGGAGCGTTGCGCACCGTTTTCGGTGTCGCGGGCAGCCCATCACCTTCCCGGCGATGGGCCGCACGTGTGCAAGCACGGATGTGCCCGGCCAGGAGAGCGGCTGATCACCCTTCGGAGTGGTTTTTCTCCTGGTCGCGAGAAGCGACCTCCATCAACACCTGGTGCAGCCGTATTCATTCGCAAGGAAGGTTTGGTTCATGGCGAACCAGAAGCGCCCCAAGGTCAAGATTGCCCGTGCCCTGGGCATTCCGCTGACCCCGAAGTCCGTCAAGTACTTCGAGGCCCGTCCGTACCCGCCCGGCCAGCACGGCCGTGGCCGCAAGCAGAACTCTGACTACAAGGTCCGTCTGACCGAGAAGCAGCGTCTGCGCGCGCAGTACGACCTCAGCGAGAAGCAGATGGCCCGCGCGTTCGACCGCGCGAAGAAGGCCGAGGGCAAGACCGGTGACGCGCTGATCGCCGAGCTCGAGGTCCGCCTCGACTCGCTGGTGCTGCGTTCGGGCATCGCCCGCACCATCTACCAGGCCCGCCAGATGGTCGTTCACGGCCACATCGAGGTCAACGGTGGCAAGGTCAACAAGCCGTCGTTCCAGCTGAAGCCGGGCTACGTCGTCACCGTGCGTGAGCGTAGCAAGGAGAAGGTCCCGTTCCAGGTCGCCCGTGAGGGTGGCTACGCGGGTGAGGGTCAGACCCCGAAGTACCTCGAGGTCAACCTCCGCGCCCTGGCGTTCCGCCTGGACCGTGCCCCGCAGCGTCGTGAGGTCCCCGTGATCTGCGACGAGCAGCTGGTCGTCGAGTACTACTCGCGCTGACCCGCAGTCGGTACCGAGCCCCGTGGCCTTTCGGCCGCGGGGCTCGGCCCGTTCCTGGGGGTCTCCACCGACTCCCGGCCCAGCACCCGGGCGGCCGCCTGGTCCAGGTCGAGCGCGGCGCCCAGCGCGAACGCCTCGGCGAACTCCTGCTCGGTCAGCCCCTCCCCGGTCCGCTCCTCGCAGGTCCGGTACGGGCCGTTGAACGAGGTGGAGCCGAAGAACGGCTTCCCGACGGCCCGCCAGATCCGGTGCGCCGCGCCCTGCAGCACCCGGGCCTCGTACAGGTCGGGGGCAGGCCCCTCGGTCTCCAGCACCGCGAGCATGTCCAGTGCCAGCACCACCCCGAGCAGGTCCCGGAACAGGTGGTTGAGCCGCACGCACTCCCGGGCGTGCGCCCGGGCGGTGCGCAGCTCGCCGCCGGTCCAGCTGGAGAACGCCATCGCGTAGAGCCCGTAGGCGTACGCCCACTGTTCGCCGTGCTCCTCGCAGGTCTCCCTGACCCGCTCCAGCCAGCGCATGCCGCTCGCGGTCTCGCCCTGGAACAGGTAGGCGACGCCGAGCTCGAACATCGCCATCACCACGTTGCTGTTCAGCTCGCCGATCGCGTCGTAGTGCCACAGCGCGTCCTCGAACAGCCGAGTGGCCCGGCCGAGTTCGTCCCCGATCAGGGCGGCGCAGCCCTGCCGGTGCACGGCGTAGGCCAGCGCCCGGTCGTCGCCGGTCTCCAGGGCCTGCCGGTGACACTCCGCCAGCGCGGGCCTGGCCCGGGTCAGGTCGCCCTGCAGGGTGGCCATGTACCCGGTGACCCAGAGCGCCTTGGCCCGGGCCTCGGTCGGCTCGGGGGCCAGTGCGAGCGCCCGGTCCAGCCAGTGCCGGCCCTCGCCCAGGTGGCCGGAGCCGACCCAGTAGAACCAGAGCGTGCCCGCCAGCAGCAGCGCGAGCTGCTCCTCGCCGGGCTCGGCCAGGCAGAACTCCAGTGCGGTCCGCAGGTTGGGGTGGGCCAGCCGGGTCCGCTCGGCGGTCTCCTGCTGGCGCGGGCCGAACCACTCGATCTCGCCCCAGCTGGCCACCCCGAGGTACCAGTCGCGGTGCCGGCAGCGCAGCCGGTACTCCTCACCGGTGGCGCGCAGCCACTGGGCGCCGTACTCGCGCAGGGTGTCCAGCAGCCGGTACCGGACGCCGAGTTCGCCGTCCTCCCGGAGCAGGACCGACTTGCCGATCAACTCGCCGATCAGGTCCAGGAGTTCGTCGGCGGCCAGGCCCTCGCCGACGCAGACGTACTCGGCGGACTCCAGGTCGAAGCTGCCGGCGAAGACCGAGAGCCGGGCCCAGGTTAAACGTTCCTTCGGTGTGCAGAGCTCATGGCTCCAGCCGATCGTGGTGCGCAGCGTCTGGTGCCGTTCGGGGGTGGCCCGGTCGCCGCCGGTGAGCAGCCGGAACCGGTCGTTCAGGCGGAGCGCGATCTGCTCGACGGAGAGCGCCCGCAGCCGGCCGGCGGCCAGCTCCACGGCCAGCGGGATGCCGTCCAGCCGCCGGCAGAGCCGGGTGACCTCGGCCAGGTTGCGGTCGGTCAGCTCGAAGCCCGGCAGTACCGCGACGGCCCGGTCCGCGAACAGCCGGACCGCCTCGGCGGGGGTCCCGTCCGGGGCGGTGACCGGCAGCGGGGCGATCGGCATCCGGTGCTCGCCCGGCACCCGCAGGGTCTCCCGGCTGGTGGCCAGCACCCGCAGCCCGGGCGCGGCCCGCAACAGGGTCGCCACCAGCTCGGCGCAGGGCTCCACCAGGTGCTCGCAGCCGTCCAGCACGATCAGCAGCTCACGGTCGGCCAGCTGCTCGACCAGCACGTCGGTCGGCGGCCGGGCGGTCGAGTCGGTCAGCCGGAGCGCCTCCAGCACGGCGTGCCCGAGCAGCAGCGGGTCCTGGACCGCACCCACCTCGACCAGTCGGACGCCGTCCGCGAAGCGGCTCGCCGCCGCAGCGGCCGCGCGCAGCGCCAGCCGGGTCTTGCCGACCCCGCCCGGGCCGGTCACGGTGACCAGCCGACCGGCCGGCAACAGGCCCGCCAGACCCGCGAGTTCGGCCTCGCGGCCGACGAAGCTGGTCAGGTCCGCGGGCAGCCGGTCTGTCGCACTGAACACTTCCGTCGCCCCCGTGAGACCAGGGCTCGCGACCTACGAGCCATCCCGCCCAACGAGGTGACCGCCGGTAGGTTACTCAGGCCCGGCCTCCGGCAGGTGTTCAGCTTTTTGCAGGTGCTTCGGGAGAGTCAGGGGCTCGGGGAACTGCGACGCCGGCCCTTGCAAGGTGATCGTCGCGTGGGTGGTCAGGGACTTTCGCAGTGACCCGCACGCCAGATCTCCTCGCAGTTCCCCGAGCCCCTGGGTAGTAGACGGCTGAGCGCCTGCCTATGGTGCAGCCCCGAGCGCCTGCCAAAAGGGCAGCCCCCGAGCCGTTGGTGGGGCAACTTGCTGTGCTGGCCAGGGGTGCGAGTAACTCGTTGCGGAGCGCGATAGGGTTCGAGTCTGAGATACGTGGCAAGTAGGGAGCGCGCAAGGTGTCCGTGGGAGAGCTGGCCGGCCTGTTGGTGGCCGTGTTCTGGGCGGTCCTGGTCACCCTGCTCGCCGTGGTGCTGGTGCGGCTCTCGAAGGTGCTGCGGGAGGCGACCGTGCTGGTCGCCGCCGTGACCGAGCAGGCCGTGCCGCTGCTGACCGACGCGGGGGCCGCCGTCCGCAGTGCGAACGAGCAGTTGGAGCGGGTCGACGAGATCACCGCCAACGTGCAGGACGCCGCGGCCAACGCCAACGCGCTGTCGTCCACCGTCGCCGCCACCATCGGGGGACCGCTGGTGAAGGTGGCCGCGTTCAGCTACGGGGTCCGCAAGGCGGTCAGCCGCCAGCAGACCGGTCTGACGGTGCCCCAGCAGGCGGGCGAGCGCGAGGAACTGGCCCGGTTGATCCGGGCCGAGGTCCGGGCGGCCACCGCGCCGCGTGGTGGCGGACTGCTGGGCCGGGTCCGCCGAGCGGTGAGGGGCTGACCATGGTGCGACGCATCTTCTGGATGGCGGTCGGCGCCGGCGCCACCGTCTGGGCCATGAACAAGGCCAACGAGGCCGTGCACCGGCTCACTCCCGACAGCCTGTCCGGCACCGCCGCGCGCGGCGCCCTGCACCTGGGCGACGCGGCCAAGCAGTTCGCCGCCGACGTCCGGGCCGGGATGGCCGAGCGTGAGGAGCAGCTGCGCGGCGACCTCGGGCTGGACGGCACCGCCGTGGTCGAGCCGACCCGGCGACGGGCGCTCCGCGGCGAGCCGCAGTACCGAGCTATCTCGGCGGCACCCGGCTCCCCGGCTGCCGCCCTGCGCCCCAGCAAGCATCGCAAGACCCCCCAGGCCATTGATTCGACGCCGCGTCAGCTCGACGAGCTGCCCGGCGGAACCACCAACCGGAAGGACCAATGATGGAGTCGGCAGAGATCCGCCGCCGGTGGCTGCGCTTCTTCGAGGAGCGCGGCCACACCGTTGTTCCGTCGGCGTCCCTGGTCGCCGACGACCCCACCCTGCTGCTGGTCCCGGCCGGCATGGTGCCGTTCAAGCCGTACTTCCTCAGCGAGGTCAAGCCGCCCTTCAGCCGTGCGACCAGCGTGCAGAAGTGTGTCCGGACCCCGGACATCGAGGAGGTGGGGAAGACCACCCGGCACGGCACCTTCTTCCAGATGTGCGGCAACTTCTCCTTCGGCGACTACTTCAAGGAGGGGGCGATCAGCTATGCGTGGGAGCTGCTGACCTCCTCCGTCGCGGAGGGTGGTTACGGCCTGGAGCCGGAGAAGCTGTGGATCACCGTCTACCAGGACGACGACGAGGCCGAGGCGATCTGGCGGGACAAGATCGGTGTCCCGGCCGAGCGGATCCAGCGCCTGGGCAAGGCCGACAACTTCTGGTCGATGGGCGTCCCCGGCCCGTGCGGCCCCTGCTCGGAGATCAACTACGACCGCGGCCCCGCCTACGGCGAGGAGGGCGGCCCCGCCGTCAACGGCGAGCGCTACATGGAGATCTGGAACCTGGTCTTCATGCAGTACGAGCGCGGCGCCGGCTCCGGCAAGGACGACTTCCCCATCCTGGGCGACCTCCCCAACCAGAACATCGACACCGGCCTGGGCCTGGAACGCCTGGCCACCATCCTCCAAGGCGTCGACAACCTCTTCGAGATCGACACCAGCCGGATGATCCTGGACCGCGCCGCCCAGCTCACCGGCCACACCTACGGCGCCGACACCAAATCCGACATCTCACTGCGCGTGGTCGCCGACCACATCCGCACCTCCGTCATGCTCGTCTCCGACGGCGTCACCCCCGGCAACGAAGGCCGCGGCTACGTGCTGCGCCGGATCCTGCGCCGGGCGATCCGCAACATGCGCCTGCTGGGTGCCACCGAGCCGGTCGCCAAGGTGCTCTCGGACATCACCATCGACGCGATGGGCCCGCAGTACCCGGAGCTGTTCACCGAGAAGACCCGGATCGAGGCCGTCATCGTCGGGGAGGAGGCCTCCTTCCTGGAGACGCTGCGCAGCGGCACCCTGCTGCTCGACACGGCGGTCGCCGAGACCAAGTCCGCCGGTTCGGCCGTGATCGCCGGTGCCAAGGCGTTCCAGCTGCACGACACCTACGGCTTCCCGATCGACCTCACCCTGGAGATGGCCGCCGAGCAGGGCCTGTCGGTGGACGAGGACGGTTTCCGCCGTCTGATGAAGGAGCAGCGGGACCGGGCCAAGGCCGACGCCAGGGCGAAGAAGCACGGCCACGCCGACGTCTCCGCCTACCGCGAGGTGGCGGACCGCTCGGGTGCCACCGTCTTCACCGGCTACACCGAGTCGCACGGCGAGGCCACCGTGGTCGGTCTGCTGGTCGACGGTGTGTCGGCTCCGGCCGCGCACGAGGGTGACGACATCGAGCTGGTGCTCGACCGCACCCCGTTCTACGCCGAGGGCGGTGGCCAGCTGGCCGACCAGGGCCGGATCCGGCTGGACTCCGGCGCCGTGGTCGAGGTCCGCGACGTGCAGGCGCCGGTGCCCGGCGTGGTCGTGCACAAGGGCCGCGTGGTGGTCGGTGAGGTCGTGCTGGGCGCCCAGGCGTTCACCCAGATCGACCTGGACCGCCGCCGGGCGATCGCCCGCGCGCACTCGGCCACCCACCTGACCCACCAGGCGCTGCGGGACGCGCTCGGCCCGACCGCCGCGCAGGCCGGGTCGGAGAACGCCCCGGGCCGGTTCCGGTTCGACTTCGGCGCGCCCAGCGCTGTGCCTGGCTCGGTGCTGGTGGACGTCGAGCAGAAGATCAACGACGTGCTGACCCGTGAGCTGGAGGTCACCGCCGAGGTGATGACGATGGATCAGGCCCGCAAGTCGGGTGCCATCGCGATGTTCGGCGAGAAGTACGGCGACGCGGTCCGGGTGGTGACCATCGGTGACTTCTCCAAGGAGCTCTGCGGTGGCACGCACGTCGGCAACACCGCCCAGCTGGGTCTGGTGAAGCTGCTCGGTGAGGCGTCGATCGGTGCCGGGGTGCGCCGGGTGGAGGCGCTGGTGGGCGCCGACGCGTACAGGTTCCTGGCCAAGGAGCACACCGTGGTGGCCCAGCTGACCGAGCTGGTGAAGGGCCGTCCGGAGGAGTTGCCGGAGAAGATCTCGGGCATGCTCGCCAAGCTCAAGGACGCCGAGAAGGAGATCGAGCGCTTCCGCGCGGAGAAGGTGCTCGCGCTCGCCTCGGGTCTGGCCGGGAGCGCCGAGGACGTCAACGGCGTCTCGGTGGTGGCCGCCCGGGTCGCCGACGGCACCGGTGCCGACGACCTGCGCAAGCTGGTCCTCGACGTGCGGGCCCGGCTCGGCTCGCGCCCGGCCGTGGTCGCCGTCTTCACGGTGGCGGGCGGCCGGCCGGTGACCGTGATCGCCACCAACGAGGACGCCCGCGCCCGTGGCGTCAAGGCCGGTGAGCTGGTCAAGGTCGCCGCCAAGACCCTCGGTGGCGGCGGTGGCGGCAAGGACGACGTCGCCCAGGGCGGCGGCACCAACCCCGCCGCCGTCGACGAGGCGATCGCCGCCGTCCGCGGTCTGGTCGCCGAGCGCGCCGTCTGATGGAGGCTCAGGAGGAGAAGGTCTTCCGCCGGGGCCGCCGGATCGCCGTGGACGTCGGCGACGCCCGGATCGGGGTCGCGTCCTGCGACCCCGACGGGCTGATCGCCACCCCGGTGGAGACGGTCCCGGCGGGCGGCCGCTCGCAGGCCAGGATCAAGGCGATCGTCGAGGAGTACGACGCCGTCGAGGTGGTGGTCGGCCTGCCCCGCTCGCTGAGTGGCAAGGAGGGCCCGGCCGCCGCCAAGGTCCGCGAGTACGCGGGCCGGCTGGCCATGCTGGTCTACCCGGTGACGGTCCGTCTGGTGGACGAGCGGATGACCACGGTCACCGCCGCCCAGGCCATGCGGGCCTCCGGCCGGAACTCGAAGAAGGGCCGCTCGGTGATCGACCAGGCAGCCGCCGTGGTGATCCTGCAGAGCGCCCTTGAGACCGAACGGGTGAGTGGTCGCGCTCCCGGTGAGAGCGTCGAGCCGGTCAGCTGATCATTCTGGTCTAGCGTCCCGGACGGGGCACCTGCGGAACTCCGCGGGTGCCCCGTTCCGCATTCGGAGGGGACGAGGCCATGACCGATCCGTACACCGCACCCGGTCTGACCCCGGGACTGACGCCCGGTCACCTCGGTGCGCCGGTGGCCGAGCCCGAGGGGCTGCCGCCGGGACACGCGCCGGGGATCGAACCGCCCGATCCGCGTCGGCTGCGCAGCGGCCTGGCCTGCTGCCTCAGCGTGCTGGCCGTGGTCGGGGTGCTCGGCCTGGCGGCGCTGGCGGCCTTCCTGCTCTGGCCGTCCGGCCAGGAGAGGGCGGCGGACTTCGCCGGGGTGGGCACCGGCAGCGTGCAGGTCTCGGTGGTCCAGGGTGCGACGCTGACCCAGATCGGCCAGACCCTGCAGAAGGAGGGTGTGGTGGCCAGTGTCCGGGCCTTCACCGAGGCGGCGGCCAAGAGTCCGGCGGGCACCCGGATCCAGCCGGGCACGTACACGCTTCGGCTGCGGATGGCGGCCGTCTCCGCGCTGAACGTGCTGCTGGACCCGGCCAACGCCAACGCGCTGACCATCCCCGAGGGCCGCCGGGCCGAGCAGGTCTACGCCGCGATCGACCAGAAGCTCGGGCTCGTGGAGGGCACCACCAAGGGGGTGGCCGGGCAGCAGGCCGGGGCGCTGGGCCTGCCGGACGCGGCCCGGGGCAACCCGGAGGGCTACCTCTTCCCCGCCACCTACCCGGTCACCGGCGAGACCACCCCGCTGATGCTGCTCCAGCTGATGGTGGCTCAGGCGGCCAAGCGGCAGACCGCCGACGGGCTGGCGGAGGCGGCCGACGCGTACGGCCGCAGCCCGTACGAGATCCTCACCCTGGCCAGCCTGGTGCAGGGGGAGGCGGACAACCCCGAGGACATGGCCAAGGTGGCCAGGGTGGTCTACAACCGGCTGCAGAAGTCGATGCCGCTGCAGTTCGACTCGACCATCAACTACGCGCTGAACCGGTCGACCCTGACCACCACGGCGGGCGACACCAAGCTCGACTCGCCGTTCAACACCTACCTGCACCAGGGCCTGCCGCCGACCCCGATCGCCAACCCCGGGCGGGACGCGCTCCAGGCCGCCACGCACCCGGCCGAGGGGGACTGGCTGTACTTCGTGACCGTAGGGCCGGGCGACACCCGCTTCACCGACAGCTTCGACCAGCACCAGCGGAACGTCGCCGAGTTCAACGCCCGGCAGGCCGCGCGCTCCTCCTCACCCAGCGCGGACGGGCGCTGACCGTCCGTCGGGGCCCGCCGGAGTGAACCCTGCGGTACGGTAACGTCTCCCTCCAGGCGTTGCGCTAGCACGCCGGTTCGAGACGTCTTGCCGGATCGGCTTAAGGGGATCCATGACTGATCTGGGCGGGGGCTACCAGCCCCAGGGCACGCGGCCTTGGCAGCCGGGCGATCCCGGCCCGGGCGACCAGTGGCAGCAGCCGCAGTACGCCCAGGACCAGTACGGCGGTGGCCAGCAGGGGTTCCCGCAGCAGCAACCGCAGCAGCCCCAGTACGGCCAGCCGCAGCAACCGCAGCAACCGCAGTACGTGCAGCCCCAGCAGCCCGGTTACCCGCAGCAGGGTCAGTACGGCGGCTACGGCCAGCCGCAGCAGCCGGGTTACCCGCAGCAACCCCAGCAGCCGCAGTACGGCCAGCCGCAACAGCAGCAGCCGCCGCAGTACGTGCAGCAGCCGCCCCAGCAGCCGCAGCAGCCGCGCCGCACGATGCCGCAGCACGGCTACAACCAGCCCCCGCAGCCGGCCGCGCCGCAGCCCGCCGGTCCCGGCCCGGACGGTATCGACTGGGAGGCCGAGGCCGCCGCGCTGGACGCGCCGCAGGCCCGGCCCGCAGTCGTCGAGCCCGAGCCGGAGCCGTGGGCGGACGACGAGCCCGAGGCGAACCAGGAGCCGGAGCAGGATTCCTTCTTCGGCGGCCAGGACGACTCCCGCTCGGCCGAGCGCAACCGCAAGGAGAAGGGCAAGAAGTCCGGCCGCCGCAACCGCGGCGCCTGCCTGGTGGTCGCGCTGGTGCTGCTCGGCGGCGTGAGCGGGGCCGGCTGGTGGGGTTACGGCTTCTACCAGGACCACTTCGGGCCGCCGCCGGACTTCTCCGGCGCGGGTGCGGGCACGGTGCAGGTCGAGATCAAGCCGGGCCCCGGCGAGCAGATGGGCAGGACACTGGTGGCCGCCGGTGTGGTGAAGAGCGTCGAAGCCTTCACCTCGGCCTTCACCAGGAACCCCAAGGCGGGCACGATCCAGCCTGGCTTCTTCACCATGCACCACCAGATGTCCGGCGACGAGGCCGTGAAGCTGCTGGTCGACTCGGCAGGCGGGGACGCGCTGATCGTGCCCGAGGGCAAGACCGCCGCGGTCACCTACGGCATGATCGACGACAAGCTCAAGCTCGCCAAGGGCACCACCGCCGGCGTGGCGAGTGCCCAGGTCGCCGCCCTCGGGCTGCCGCCGTACGCGAACGGCAAGATCGAGGGCTTCCTGTTCCCGACCAAGTACTCGATCAGCCAGGGCATGAAGCCGGAGGACCTGCTCAAGCAGATGGTCGCCAACGCCATCCAGCACTACCAGGCGCTCAACCTGGACGCAGGGGCGCAGAAGGCCGGTCTGAAGAGCGGCTACGACGTGCTGATCGCGGCCAGCATCCTGCAGGCCGAGGGCAACAACTCGGCGGACTTCGGCAAGATGGCCCGGGTCATCAGCAACCGGCTGAACACCGACGTCACCCAGCACAAGCTGGGCATGGACACCACGCTGCAGTACTTCCTGGGACGCACCAAGCTGACCTCGAAGGAGATCGACGACGGGTCGACCAAGTTCAACACCTACGTGAACACGGGCCTGCCGCCCACCCCGATCTCCAACCCGGGGGAGGACGCGCTCAAGGCCGTGCTCAACCCGACCCCGGGCAACGTGGCGTTCTTCATCGCGATGTCGCCGACGGAGACCCGTTTCACGGACTCCTACGCGGAGCACCTGAAGAACGTCGAGGAGAACTGCACCGCGCACAACCAGGGCTTCGACAAGGGCCGCGGGCACTGCAAGTAGTCCGGGCCGACAGGAGAACGGCATGACTGTGACCAGTCGCCACCGGGCGGCCGTGCTCGGCTCGCCGATCGCGCACTCGCTCTCCCCGGTGCTGCACCGGGCCGGGTACGCGGCGCTCGGGCTGACGCACTGGCAGTACGGGCGGCACGAGGTGGACGAGGCCGGGCTGCCCGGCTTCGTCGCCGGTCTCGACCCGGCGGAGTGGGCCGGGCTGTCGCTGACCATGCCGCTGAAGCGGGCGATCCTCCCGCTGCTGGACGAGGTCAGCCCGACCGCGCTGAGCGTGGACGCGGTGAACACGGTGGTGTTCGGCGCGGACGGCCGGCGGCGTGGGGACAACACCGACGTGCCCGGGCTGGTGAACGCGCTGCGCGAGCGCGGGATCGACTCGGTCGAGGCGGCCTCGGTGCTCGGCGCGGGCGCCACTGCCTCCTCGGCGCTGGCCGCACTGGCCCAGGTCTGCACCGGCGAGGTCACCGTCTACGTGCGCAGCGTCGAGCGGGCCGCCGAGATGCGCGAGCTGGGCGAGCGGCTCGGTCTGAAGCTGCGGACCGCCGACTGGGCGGACGGCGCGCAGGCGCTGGCCGCGCCGCTGACCGTGTCGACCACCCCGGCCGGCGCCACCGACGCGTTCGCCCCGGCGATCCCCGGCGCGCCCGGCGCGCTGTTCGACGTGCTCTACCACCCGTGGCCGACCGCCCTGGTGGCGGCCGTCGAGGGGAAGGGTGCCACCGTGCTGGGCGGACTCGACCTGTTGGTGCATCAGGCGGTGCTCCAGTTCGAGTACTTCACCGGCGTGGCCGAGGGGCCGCTGGCCGCGATGCGGGCGGCGGGCGAGGCCGCGCTGGCCGACCCGAGCTGACACTGTTCGGACCGATCATGTCCGCAACGCGGACCGTGCGCCCGATGGCTCCCGGGACGTGAAAGGATCGTGGGGAACGAACGCCCGGCCTTCCGGCCGCTGACGAAGGAGCTCCCGTTGGGTACGTTGCGCTGGCTCACGGCGGGGGAGTCGCACGGCCCCGCACTGGTCGCGACGCTGGAGGGCCTGCCGGCCGGAGTGCCGGTGACCACCGAGCTGGTCGCCGACGCGCTGGCCCGACGGCGGCTCGGTTACGGCCGCGGCGCCCGGATGAAGTTCGAACAGGACGAGGTCACCTTCCTCGGCGGCGTCCGGCACGGCGAGACCATGGGTTCCCCGGTCGCCGTGATGGTCGGCAACACCGAGTGGCCGAAGTGGGAGCAGGTCATGTCGGCCGACCCGGTCGACCCGGAGATCCTCGCGGGCCTGGCCAGGAACGAGGCGCTGACCCGCCCGCGCCCCGGCCACGCCGACCTGGCCGGGATGCAGAAGTACTCGATCGACGAGGCCCGCCCGATCCTGGAGCGCGCCTCCGCCCGGGAGACCGCGGCCCGGGTCGCGCTCGGCGCGGTGGCCCGCTCCTACCTCAAGGCGACCTGCGGCATCGAGATCGTCTCGCACGTGGTCGAGCTGGCCGCCGCCAAGGCCCCGGCCGGCGTGCTGCCGCTGCCCTCGGACGAGGCCCGCCTCGACGAGGACCCGGTGCGCTGCCTGGACCCGGACGCGTCGAAGGCGATGATCGCCGAGATCGACCAGGCCCACAAGGACGGCGACACCCTGGGCGGCGTGGTCGAGGTGCTGGCGTACGGCGTGCCGGTGGGCCTCGGCTCGCACGTGCACTGGGACCGCCGGCTGGACTCCCGGCTGGCCGCCGCGCTGATGGGCATTCAGGCGATCAAGGGCGTCGAGGTCGGCGACGGCTTCGAGCTGGCCCGGGTGCCCGGCTCGCAGGCGCACGACGAGATCGTGCCGAGTGCCGAGGGCATCAAGCGGACCTCCGGCCGCTCCGGCGGCACCGAGGGCGGCCTGTCCACCGGTGAGCTGCTCCGGGTGCGGGCGGCGATGAAGCCGATCGCGACCGTGCCGCGCGCGCTGCAGACCGTGGACGTCCGCACCGGCGAGGTCGCCAAGGCGCACCACCAGCGCTCGGACGTCTGCGCCGTGCCGGCCGCGGGCATCGTCGCCGAGGCGATGGTGGCCCTGGTGCTGGCCGACGCGGTGGCGGAGAAGTTCGGTGGCGACAACGTCTCCGAGACCCGCCGCAACGTGCAGGGCTACCTCGACAACCTGATCGTCCGATGACCGCACCGCTCGTCGTGCTGGTCGGCCCGCCCGGGGCCGGCAAGAGCACGGTCGGCCGGCTGCTGGCCGAGCGGCTGGACGTCGCCTTCCGGGACACCGACCAGGACATCGAGCAGCTCGCGGGCAAGCCGATCCCGGAGATCTTCATCGACGAGGGCGAGCCGCACTTCCGGGCGCTGGAGGTGCGCGCCGTCGAGGCGGCCGCCACCGCGCACGAGGGCGTGCTCGCGCTCGGCGGCGGTGCCGTGCTGGCGGAGCCGACCCGGGAGCTGCTGCGCGGCCTCCCGGTGGTGTTCCTGGAGGTGGCGCTCGGCGACGCGGTCAAGCGGGTCGGCCTGGATGCCCCGCGCCCGCTGCTCGCGGTGAACCCCCGGGCGGCCTGGCGCGAGCTGATGGAGGCCCGCCGCCCGCTGTACCTGGAGGTGGCCGCCGCGGTGGTGGCCACCGAGGGCCGTTCGCCGGAGCAGGTCGCGGACGCCGTACTGGAAGCACTGGAGTTGAAGACAGCATGAGCGACACCGTCACCATTCACGTCGGCGGCAGTGCCGGGCACGACCCGTACGACGTGCTGATCGGCCGTCAGCTGCTCGGCGAGCTGGGCCGGTTGATCGGCACCCGGGCCAAGCGGGTGGCGATCGTCCACCCCGAGGCGCTGGAGGCCACCGGCGAGGCGATCCGGGAGGACCTGGCCGCCGAGGGCTACGACGCGATCCTGCTGCAGGTGCCGAACGCCGAGGAGGCGAAGAGCGCCGAGGTGGCCGCGTACTGCTGGTCGGTGCTCGGGCAGACCGGCTTCACCCGCAGCGACGTGATCGTCGGCCTGGGCGGCGGCGCCACCACCGACCTGGCCGGCTTCGTGGCGGCCACCTGGCTGCGCGGGGTGCGCTGGGTGGCGATGCCCACCACGCTGCTCGGCATGGTGGACGCGGCGGTCGGCGGCAAGACCGGCATCAACATCGCCGAGGGCAAGAACATGGTCGGCGCCTTCCACCCGCCGGTGGGCGTGCTGGCCGACCTGGCCACCCTGGAGACCGTGCCGAAGCACGACTACGTCTCCGGCCTGGCCGAGGTGATCAAGTGCGGCTTCATCGCCGACCCGGTGATCCTGGACCTGATCGAGGCGGACCCGGAGGGCGCGAAGACGCCGGCCGGGCCGCACACGGTGGAGCTGATCCGCCGGGCGATCCAGGTCAAGGCGGACGTGGTCTCCGGCGACCTCAAGGAGAACGGCCTCCGGGAGATCCTGAACTACGGCCACACCCTGGGCCACGCGATCGAGCGCAACGAGCGGTACAAGTGGCGGCACGGCGCGGCGATCTCCATCGGCATGGTGTTCGCCGCCGAACTCGGCCGGCTGGCCGGGCGGTTGGACGACGAGACGGCCGACCGGCACCGCGCGGTGCTCGGCTCGGTCGGTCTGCCGCTGACCTACCGGGCGGACGCCTGGCCGAAGCTGCTGGACGCCATGAAGATCGACAAGAAGTCGCGCGGCGACCTGCTGCGCTTCGTCGTACTGGACGGTCTGGCCAAGACCTCGGTGCTGGAGGGCCCCGACCCGACGGCCCTGGTGGCCGCCTACGCGGAGGTCTCCGCGTGAGCCGGGTCCTGGTGCTGAACGGCCCCAACCTGGGCCGGCTGGGCAGCCGGGAGCCGGACGTCTACGGCGCCACCTCGTACGCCGGGCTGGTCGAGCGCTGCACCGCGCTCGGCAAGGAGCTCGGCTTCGAGGTGGAGGTCAAGGAGACCAACTCCGAGCAGCAGATGATCGAGTGGCTGCACTGGGCCGCCGACGAGAAGACCCCCGTGGTGATCAACCCGGGAGCCTTCACGCACTACTCGTACGGGATGCGGGACGCCGCCGCGCAGCGGACCGCGCCGCTGATCGAGGTGCACATCTCCAACCCGTACGCCCGGGAGACCTTCCGGCACAACTCGGTGATCGCCTCGGTGGCCTCCGGGACCATTGCCGGATTCGGGATCGGCAGCTACGAGTTGGCGCTCCGGGCGCTCGCCGAGCAGCTCAGCGCGGGCTGACGACCGGTCAGCGGTACTGATCATTTGGCCGGTGGCGGGCTGTGCCCGCCACCGGGCCGACGTGTAGTGTCCCCGTCGGGAGGTGCTCAGTGACGCACGCAGGGGGAGGTCAGGTGCCGCCGGGTTATCCGGCCCGGCCGCCGTACCCGCCGCAGGCCGCCACCGGTCACTTCGCCCTGCCGACCGGCGCGCCGGTGCAGCTGCCGCCGCCGCAGGCCCCCGCCCTCACCGTCGCGGTGCTGTTGATCGGCCCCGCCGGGGCGGGCAAGACCACGGTGGCCAGGCACTGGGCCGAGCGCCGCCCGACCGCGACCGCGCACATCAGCCTGGACGACGTCCGGGAGTGGGTGCAGGCCGGCTTCGCCAACCCGCAGTCCGGCTGGAACAACGCCTCCGAGGCGCAGTACCGGCTGGCCCGCCGCACCTGCGGCTTCGCCTGCCGGAACTACCTGGCCAACGGCATCTCCTGCATCATCGACGACGCGGTCTTCCCCGACCTGCCGGCCGTCGGCCTGGGCGGCTGGAAGCGGCACATCGGCCCCGGCATGATCCCGGTGGTACTGCTGCCCGGCCTCGACTCGGTGCTGGCCAGGAACGCCCGCCGGAGCGGCACCCGTCGCCTGAGCGACGAGGAGGTGGCCCGGATCCACGGCCGGATGGCCGGCTGGTACAACTCCGGGCTGCCGATCATCGACAACTCGCACCTCGACGTCCCGAGCACCGCGGCGGCCCTGGACCAGGTGATAGCGGGCCGGCTGGCGGGCCGCTGAGCCGGCCGGACTGTCGGTCCGACCTGCGATGATGGTCGGGTAGCCGGATCTCCAAGGGGGAGCAGCCTTGCCCGAGGGCCACATCATCCACCGCCTCGCCGCCGAGAACGCGAAGGCGTTCGCGCACCGCCCGCTCCGGGTCTCCAGCCCGCAGGGCCGGTTCGCCGAGGGTGCCGCCCTGGTCGACGGTCAGGTGCTCGCCGAGGCCGAGGCGCACGGCAAGCACCTGTTCCTCGGCTTCGAGGCCGGTGCCTGGCTGCACATCCACCTCGGTCTCTACGGCGGCTTCAGCTTCGGCACGGGCCCGGCCCCCGCCCCGGTCGGGCTGATCCGGCTCCGGCTGGAGAGCGAGGAGTCGTACGCCGACCTGCGCGGCCCGAACACCTGCGAACTGCTCACCGGGGCAGAGAAGTCGGCGATCCACGCCCGGCTCGGGCCCGACCCGCTGCGCCCCGGCAGCGACCCGGGCCCGGCCTGGGAGCGGATCTCCCGGAGCCGGACCACGATCGCCGCCCTGCTGATGGACCAGAAGGTGCTGGCGGGCGTCGGCAACGTGTACCGGGCCGAGGTGCTGTTCCGGCTCGGCATCGACCCGCACCGCCCGGGCCGGGAGCTGACCCGGGCCGAGTGGGCGGCGATCTGGGCCGACCTGGTGACCCTGATGCACGAGGGCGCGGGCATCGGCCGGATCGACACCGTCCGCCCGGAGCACACCCCCGAGGCGATGGGGCGGCCGCCCCGGGTGGACGACCACGGCGGCGAGGTCTACGTCTACCGGCGGGCCGCGCTGCCCTGCCTGGTCTGCGGCACCGAGGTGCGGACGGAGAACCACGCCGCCCGCAACCTCTTCTGGTGCCCGCGCTGCCAGCAGCGCTGACCGGTCGTCAGGAGAGAGTCCGGAGGGCCTGGGCGGTGAAGGCGGTCAGCTCCCCGGTGCGGCCGTCGAGGATCTTCGCGGCCCACTCCGGGTCGGCGAGCAGCGCCCGACCCACCGCGATCAGGTCGAACTCGTCCCGCTCCATGCGGTCCAGCAGCCCGTCGATGTCGGCGAGGCCGCTGCCGTGGCCCTGGAACGCCTTGGTGAACTCGGTGTCCAGACCGACCGAGCCGACGCTGACGGCGGGGCGGCCGGTGAGCTTCTTCACCCAGCCCGCCAGGTTGAGGTCAGAGCCGTCGAACTCGGGCAGCCAGTACCGCCGGGTGGAGGCGTGGAAGGCGTCCACCCCGGCCTCGACCAGCGGGGCGAGCACCGCGGCGAGCTCCTCCGGCGTGCGGCCGAGCTTCGCGTCGAAGTCGCCGGACTTCCACTGGGACATCCGGAACAGGATCGGGAAGCCGGGCGCCACCACCGCGCGGCAGGCCGCCACCAGCTCGGCGGCGAACCGGGCCCGGGAGGCCGGGTCGCCGCCGTAGCCGTCGGTACGCCGGTTGGTGCGCTCCCAGAGGAACTGGTCGACCAGGTAGCCGTGGGCGCCGTGGATCTCGATGCCGTCGAAGCCGTGCGCCTGGGCGGCGGCGGCCCCGGCCGCGAAGGCCGCGATCACGTCGTCCAGGTCCTGACCGGTCATCGGGTGCCCGGCCTCGGTGCCCTCCAGCGGGATGCCGGAGGGGCCGATCCGCGGCGCCGCCGGGACGGGCGGCGCACCGGCCGCCCGGGCCATCCCGACGTGCCAGAGCTGCGGCACGATCTTCCCGCCCGCGCGGTGCACCGCGTCCGCCACCCCGGCCCAGCCGGCCAGCGCCCGCTCGCCGTGGAACCGCGGGACGTCGGCCCGGGTGCCCGCCGAGGGGTGGTCCACGTAGGTGCCCTCGGTGATGATCAGGCCGACCCCACCGGCCGCCCGGCGGGCGTAGTACGCGGCGACGTCCTCGCCGGGCACGCCGGCGGGGGAGAACCCCCGGGTCATCGGGGCCATCGCGATCCGGTTCCGCACCGTCAGACCGCCCAGGGTGAACGGGCGGGCGAGGATCTCGGTGGCGCGGGTGGTGGTGCTGGGCATGGCGGTTCCACTTTCGGTGCGTCAGGTGGCCGAGTACCGGCCGGGGCCGGGCAGTTGGCGACAACCCGGCGCCCGATCCGTTGATTCCCGGAGGCCAGTGGCGCTATTGACAGGTTCAGTTCAGTGTCGGGAGGATGCCGAGCACTGTCGGAACCCCCAGCCCCGGAGGCCGCGTTGTCCGCCCGTCCCGTACTGCGCCGAGCGGCCCGTGCCCTCGGCGCCGCCGTACTGGCCCTCGCGGCCGTCCTGGCCGGAGGCGGCCCCGCGCACGCCGACTTCGGTACCGACTACCAGGACCCGGTCTCCGCCGCGCAGCCGCTGACCAGGCCGGACACCCGGTCCTGCACGGTCGAGGTGATGCACGAGCGGGCCTTCAGGAACGGTTACGGCAGCCCGGCCGACACCCCGTACAACGGCTCGCTCACCCCGCCGGCCGACTGCGCCGGGCCCTGGTCCAAGGTGGTCCTCGACCTGCACGGCAGCGTCGCCGGGCGGCAGTTCGACCGGCTGTTCACCGTCCGGGTGGGCGGGGTCGAGATGCTGATGTCGTCCACGCCGGAGCCCTCCCAGGACGGCATCGAGTGGCGGGTGGAGCGCGACGTGACCCGGTACGCACCGGTGCTGACGGGTGCTCAGCCCTTCGAGTTCGACCTGGCCAACGTCACCGACGCCACCTACACCGGCGTCTTCGTGATCTCCGCGACCTTCACCTTCTACACCGCCTCGGAGCGCTGGCCGGCCGCCCGCACCGCCGACCGGGTGCTCACCGGCGGCGGCTTCACCCTCGACCAGGCGCACCCGGGCAGCGCCCGGGAGTTCACCTTCCCGCGCAACCTGGAGCGGCTGACCGCGGAGGTGTACGCACGCGGCGGCGGCGCCTGCGAGGAGTTCGCCTACGCCTCCGCGCCGGAGGAGTTCGTCCGGGCCAACCCGGGCCGGGGGTACTGCGGCCAGGGCCCGTTCCGGGAGCTGCGGCTGGCCGTGGACGGCCGGACGGCCGGGGCGGTCTGGCCGTACCCGGTGATCTACACCGGCGGCTGGGACCCACTGCTCTGGCGGCCCACCCCGGGCATCTTCGCCTTCGACCTGCCCGCCTACCAGGTCGACCTGACCCCGTACGTCGGCCTGCTGCTGGACGGCCGCCCGCACACCGTCTCACTGACCGTCAACGCGGCCGAGCGGCAGAGCAACGACGCCTGGACCGGCCAGCTCAACCTGTTCGCCACCGTCGACCACGGCAGCGCCAGGACCTCCGGCGCCCTGACCCGGCACCAGGTCGCCGCCGAGGCGACCGTGCGCACCGAGCTCACCGACCTCGGCGACGGCAGCGGCGACTGGACGGTCACCGCGGCCCGGCACGACCTGGCCGAGGGGTGGGTGCAGACCTCGCACGGCCGGGTCGGCAGCACGGTCAGCAGCGACCGGACCTTCCGCTCCGGCCAGCAACTGCGGGACGGCGGCGCCGACCTGACGCTGCACAACCGCACCGACCAGAGCACCGTCAGCACCCGCCGGGGCGGCGGCCGGCCGGTCACCGACTCGGTCCGGGAGAGCGCGCCGCTGGACGTCCGCTACCGGTACACGGCCGCCGCGGGCAGCTCCGACCAGCGCACCGAGATGGTGCTCGGCCTGCAGCGCACCGCGGTCGAGGACGGCCGCCGGAGCACGGTGGACCACAG
Source organism: Kitasatospora sp. NBC_00070 (assembly GCF_045041205.1). Taxonomy (NCBI): domain Bacteria; kingdom Bacillati; phylum Actinomycetota; class Actinomycetes; order Kitasatosporales; family Streptomycetaceae; genus Kitasatospora; species Kitasatospora sp. NBC_00070. The sequence goes on from NZ_CP108247.1 coordinate 6,623,958, forward strand.
CTACGCCCCGACCGCCCACCGGCACGACGGCGACGCGACCGTCCGCACCGGCGGCTCGGTCGAGACCTACCACAGCACCGGCCCGGACGGTCCGTACGCGCGCACCCTCACCACCCGCGACGGGTGGCTGGTGAAGTGAGCGACGTCAGCCGCCCAGAGCCTGCCGGATCGCCGTGGTGTCCTTGGTCCAGGCGAAGGACTCCGCCTCCGCCGCCTCCTCCGGCGCGCCGAGCGTGCCGGTCCAGTCCCGCACCTGCTGCGCCAGCGCCGTGTCGGTGCTGCGTACTGCGGCGAGCCAGCGGGCGGCCAGCTCGGTCCAGGCCGGGCCGGTGCCGGTGAAGTGCAGCTGGAAGCGCGGGTGGGCGAGCAGCCAGTTCTTCACCGTCGGCGCCTTGTGGGTGGCGTAGCTGTCGCAGATCAGGTGGACCTGGAGGCCGGCCGGGACGGCGGCGTCCAGGTCGTCCAGGAACTTGCGGAACTCCACCGCCCGGTGCCGGCGGTGCAGCGAGCCGACCACCTGACCGTCGGTCAGTTCGAGCACCTCGGCCAGGCCCCGGTCGGGGTTGCCCGCGTAGCCGGTGGCGCTGTGCCGGTTCTCGTCCACGCAGACCACCAGGGCCCGCTCCGGCGGGGCGAGGTAGAGGCCGACCAGGTCGTGGGCGCGGTCCAGCGCGAGCGGGTCGGTGGCCAGCGTGACCGCCTCGGTGCGCTGCGGGGCCAGGTCGAAGGCGCGCCAGACCTTGGTCACGGTCTGCTGCGAGACCCCGGCCCGCTCGGCCAGCTCACGGGCCGACCACTGGGTGCCGAGTCGGGGCTTGCGGCCCAGCGTCTCGGCGATCACCTTGGCGATCTGCTCGTCCGTCATGGTGCGCGGACCGCCGGACCTGAGTTCCTCGGAGAGCCCGGCCAGGCGCTCGGTCAGGAAGCGCTTGCGCCACTTGTTGATCGAGTCGCGGGAGGCGTTCAGCTCGGTCAGCACGGTGTCCACCGGGACCGGCTTCGCGGCCTTGCCCTGCCCGGCGGAGGCGAGCACGATCTTGGCCCGCATCCCCATCGCGGTGGGCCGCTGCGCCAGCCCTTCCAGAGCGGAGCGCTCGGCGGCGGTCAGGTCGAACGAGGTGGTCTTGGATACGGTGCGTACGGTGCGTGCCATCCCGCAACTATAGGGACACCGGGCAGGTCAGCCCGCCGCCCGCCCGCTGACCGGGCGTCAGCGGCTCAGGCGGCCGCGCCGCCCGGCAGCCCGGCCCGGCTCCGTCCGCGCGCGGGTGCGGCGGCCAGCAGGACGGCGGTGCCCGCGAGCAGGCCGAGCCCGGCGCAGAGCGGCCAGAGCAGCCCGGGCGCGGCCTGGTAGACGGCGCCGCCGAGCACCGGGGCGAGCACCGTGCCGCTGACCGAGGCCCCGGCGTACAGGCTCTGGAACCGGCCCTGCAAGTGACCGGGCGCGCAGTCCGCCACGTACGCGGTGGCCGGGGTCTTGTAGAGGATCTCGCCCGCGGTGAGCAGCACCATCATCGCCACCGCGGCCCAGCGGAAGGCGCCCGGCAGCAGGGCCGCGTACCCGAGGCCGACCAGCAGCAGGCCGCCGCCGACGATCCGCAGCGGGGCCCGGTGGCGCAAGGCCACGGCGGCGGGCAGCTCCAGGCAGAGGATCACGCCGCCGTTGATCGCCATCAGCGCGCCGTAGGTGCCGGTGCCGATGCCGTGGTCGGCCAGGAAGACCGGCAGGGTGGAGTACTGCTGCCGGTAGACGGTGTCGATCAGCACGATCGCGGGCAGCAGCACCAGCAGCGCGGGCCGGTCCCGCAGCGACCGCCACACGCCGGGGCCGCCGGCCGCCACGGCGGCCCGCTCGGCCGGGCTCGGGTCGGCCTTCAGCACCTTGGCGGCGTACGCGGCGAACAGCAGGGTGCCGACGCCGTCGGCGACGAACAGCCAGCCGTACGAGAACCGGGCGGCGACCAGCGCCCCGAGCGGTGGCCCGACGGTGAAGCCGGCGTTCCCGGCGAAGCGCATCACCGCGATGCCCTGGCGCCGCGCGCCGGGCGGGACGGCGGCCGCCACCAGGGTCGAGTTGGCGGCCCGGACGGCCCCGGCGGCGTACTGGCAGAGCGGCAGCACCACCAGCAGGGCGGGGGTGGGCAGCGCGGTCAGGGTGAGCAGCCCGAGGCCGGACACCACCGAGGCGGCCAGCAGGGTGCGGCGGTGGCCGACGTGGTCGCCGAACCAGCCGCCGGTGAAGTTCCCCGCGATCAGCCCGACCCCGCCGACCCCCGCGACCAGCCCGGCCGAGGCGACGCCCAGGCCGCGTTCGCCGGTCAGATAGACGAACAGGTAGACGAAGGTGAAGGAGACCACCATGTTCGCGAAGATCCCGGCCGACAGCAGCCAGACCGTCCTCGGCACCTGACGCACGCACGCCCCCTAGTGAGTTCCTTTGGGGAACTGACTATGTCAGCATGGGAGGCTGGAGGTCAACGCGAGAGCGGGAGGACGGATGCCAAGACGGGGTGGGCCGGGCGACGACAACTGCGCCATCGCCCAGTCGCTGGACGTGGTCGGCGACGCCTGGACGCTGCTGATCCTGCGGGACGTGGCCCGCGGGCTGCACCGCTTCGACCTGCTGCAGCACGAACTCGGGCTGTCCCGCAAGGTCCTGACGGAGCGTCTGCACCTGCTGGTGGACGCCGAGGTGCTGGCCCGCGAGCCCTACCAGGACCGGCCGCCCCGGTACGAGTACCGGCTCACGCCGCGCGGCCGGGCCCTGCTGCCGGTGCTGGTCGCGCTCCAGGACTGGGGCGACACCTGGCTGCTCGGCCCCGGCGAGACCACCGCCACCGCCGACCCGGGCTCGCAGGAGGCCGAGCGGGTGCACGCCCTGCTCGGCACCCGGGTGCCCGAGCTGCTGCTCGCCGACACCACCGGTCGGCTCCGCGACCCGGTGGCCGGCAGCACCGTCCTGTACTGCTTCCCCGGCGCCTTCGTCCGCCCGGAGTCCTACCCGCCGGGCTGGGGCAGCGTGCCCGGAGCGGCCGGCTGCACGCTCGAGTCCCGCAGCTACCAGGCCCGGCTGGCCGAGTTCGCCGCCGTCGGCGCCACCGTGCACGGCGTCTCCACCCAGCGCACCGACGAGCAGCGCGCCTTCGCGGCGGCGGAGGGCCTGGACTTCCCGCTGCTCTCCGACGCCGGCCTGGAGCTCACCGCCGCCCTGCGGCTGCCCACCGTCCGGGCCGGCGGCACCACCCGGCTCAAGCGCCTCACCCTGGTGATCGGCCCGGACCGGGTGATCCGGCAGGTGATGTACCCCGTGACCGACATCCTCGACAGCATCGACGCCGCCCTGCGCGCCGTCTCCGGCCCCATCGGGTGCGCTCAGGAGGCGGCTTCGCCTGCGGGTTCTTAGGCTCGGGGCATGGTTGAGGCATACGCGGCACGGCGCGAGCAGCTGAGGGCACACTGCAGTGCCTCCGGGGCCGACGCCGCGCTGATCACCCGCGCAGCGAACGTCCGCTACCTCACCGGCTGCGCTCCCTGCGGAGCCACCCTGCTGCTCACCCGGGAGCGCGCCGTGCTGGCGCTCCCCGACGACCTGCCGCCGGACGACACCGGCGAGCACCTGCTGCCCGACGACCCCGAGGTGGCCCGGCTGCCGGTGGCCGAGGGCGGTGACACCGCGCTGGCCGCCGCCGAGGCCGCGGGCCGGCTGGGGGTGCGGGACCTCGCGGTCGAGGAGCACGACCTGACGGTCAGTCGGCACCGGGGGGTCGCCGGGCAGGCCGAGGGCGTCCACCTGAGCGATCTGGCGCGGGCCGTCGAACAGCTGCGCGTGGTCAAGGACGAGCACGAGATCGCCGACCTGCGGATCGCGGCCGAGATCGCCGACCAGGCGCTGAGCGAGCTGCTGGAGTCGATCCTGGTCGGCCGGACCGAGCGCCATCTCGCGATGGAGCTGGAGCGCCGCATGATCGACCACGGCGCGGACCGGGCCGCCTTCCCGGTCTCGGTCGGCACCGGCAGCCACTCCGGCCAGGAGTTCCACCTGCCCACCGACCGCCGGGTCGAGGAGGGTGATTTCCTCACCGTGGTGCTCGGTGCCCAGTACCGGGGCTACGGCGTCTCCACCGCCCGGACCTTCGTGATCGGCGCCGCCCCGGCGCCCTGGCAGGTGGAGCTGCACCGCCTGGTGTTCCGGGCCCAGCGGGCCGCCAGGGAGGCGCTCGGCCCCGGCGTTCCGCAGCACGTACCCGACCAGGCGGCCCGCGAGATCCTCCAGTCCGGAGGGCACACCGAGAGCTCGGCGCACCCGCTCGGCCACGGCATCGGCCTGGAGATCCGGGAGGCGCCGCGTCTCGGGCCCGCGGACATGGGTAAACTGGACAATCGCGTGCCGGTCACCGTCGGCCCAGGGGTGCACATCCCGGGGAAGGGCGGGGTCCGGATCGAGGACACGCTCGTGGTCCGTCCCCTCGAAGAGGGTGGTCCCGAGCTGCTCACCATCACTACCAAGGAGCTCCTCGCGCTGTAGTCGCCCCCGGGCGGCCGCGGTCCGCGCAATCCCTTGGTTCCTTGACAGCTATATCCAGGAGTAAGTGCGCCCGTGGCTTCCACGAACGATCTCAAGAACGGCATGGTTCTCAAGCTGGACGGCGGCAAGCTGTGGTCCGTCGTCGAGTTCCAGCACGTCAAGCCCGGTAAGGGCCCGGCCTTCGTGCGCACGAAGCTCAAGGAGGTCCTGACCGGCAAGGTCGTCGACAAGACCTTCAACGCCGGCACCAAGGTCGAGACCGCCAATGTCGACAAGCGCGGCATGCAGTTCTCGTACAAGGACGGCGAGCAGTTCGTGTTCATGGACACGGACACCTACGACCAGATCATGGTCGGCCCCGAGGTCGTCGGCGACGCCGCCAAGTACCTGCTGGAGGGCTTCGAGGCCCTGGTCGCGATGTACGAGGGCGCTGCCATCTACATCGAGCTCCCGGCCTCGGTCGAGCTCGTCATCTCGCACACCGAGCCCGGTGTGCAGGGCGACCGCTCCACCGGCGGCTCCAAGCCGGCCACCCTGGAGACCGGCGCCGAGATCGGCGTCCCGCTCTTCATCGTCACCGGTGAGAAGATCAAGGTCGACACCCGCGACGGCAGCTACCTGGGCCGGGTCAAGTAACCGTGTCAGCTGCGCGCACCAAGGCCCGTACGCGGGCCTTCCAGATCCTCTTCGAGGCCGACCACCGTGGTGTCGACCCGCAGCGGGTGCTCGCCGACTGGATCGCGCGCTCGCGCGAGCCCAAGCCGGACGAGGGCATCCCGCAGGTGGCCGAGTACACCATGCAGTTGATCGAGGGGTACGTCCAGCACGCCCGGAAGATCGACGACCTGATCTCCACCTACGCGGTGGGCTGGACGCTGGACCGGATGCCGATCGCGGACCGCAACGTCCTGCGCCTCGGCACCTACGAGCTGATCTGGGAGGACGGCGTCCCGGACGCGGTCGTCCTGGACGAGGCCGTCGAGATCGCCAAGGAGTACTCCACGGACGACTCCCCGGCCTTCGTGAACGGTCTGCTCGCCCGCTTCCTGGAGCTCAAGCCGACCATCCGTCGCGACTGACGCCCCGTCGGAGATGCCGCCGCCCCCTGTGGGGTCGGCGGCATCTTCGTGTTCCGTCGGGCGGGGAGCTGACGTATGTTTGGCTACCGACGGGTAACTCTTTTTGGCGAGAGGGCGGCTCCACCCATGACCACCGCGACGCGCAGCGAGTTCGACCAGGGCATCGCCCTCAGTCCGGACGCTCCCGGCCGCTACCGGGGCGAGCTCGGCGAGGGCTGGCAGATCGGCGGCGGGGTCAACGGCGGCCTGCTGCTCGCGGTCGCGGGCCACGCGCTGTCGCTGGAGCACCCCGAGCACCCCGACCCGGTCTCGGTCAGCGGCTACTACCTCTCCGCCTCGCACCCGGGGCCGGTGGAGGTGCGGACCGAGTCGGTGCGGCGCGGGCGTTCGCTCTCGACCGCCACCGCCTCGCTGTTCCAGGACGGCGAGGAGCGGCTGCGGGTGCTCGCCACGTACGGCGACCTGGAGAGCCACCAGGGCGAGGTGCGGACCAGTGCACAGCCGCCGCAGCTGCCGCCGGTCGAGCAGTGCATCGGGGTCGAGCACGCGCCGCCGCAGCTGATCGAGCAGGCCGCCCTGCTGGAGCGGTTCGACCTCCGGCTGGACCCGGCCACCATCGGCTGGGCGCTCGGCCAGCCCTCCGGGAACGGCCGGATCCAGGGCTGGTTCAAGCTCGCGGACGGCCGCGAGCCCGACCCGCTCTCGCTCCTGCTGGTCGCCGACGCCCTCCCGCCGGTCACCTTCGACCTCGGCCTGCCCGGCTGGGCCCCCACCATCGAACTGACGGTCCATCTGCGGGCCCGCCCCGCGGCCGGCTGGCTCCGGGTCGTGCACGCCACCCGCAACCTGGCCGGCGGCTACTTCGAGGAGGACGCCGAGGTCTGGGACTCCACCGGGCGCCTGGTCGCCCAGTCGCGGCAGCTGGCCCGGGCGCCGCGCGGCTAGTTGCAGCGTCCGCTCCCGCTGTGGCACGCCGGTGCACCTGCCGGTGGAGCCGAAGGTTCGGGGGAGTGGGCGGGCGGCTCGACGTAGTACTTGGCGTCGAAGCTGAAGGCGGCGACGTAGCGGTGCGCCGTCGACCCGAGCAGGGCGGTCGAGTCGACGGGTCGCCAGGTGAGGTAGACGGCCCGGGCGGAGCTGTCGTTCTGGTGCGGCATGCCGCCCAGCGAGCGGGTGTCGGCCCAGCTGCCCCAACTGCCTGCGCCTGCCGGGACGGCCGGGACCTCCAGGACGTCGATGCTCAGGGTGAGAGGGCCGGTGTGCAGTCGGGTGTAGGACAGGTGGAGCCGGACCGGTACCTGTCGGGGGTGGGCCGACTCCGTGGCGGCCGGGTGGGCCGGGCTGTCCGGTGCCTGCAGGTGCCGGTCCGCGTCGGTCAGCCAGGTGCCGCCGTCGGGTAACCAGCCCAGGGCCGCCACCGTGTGGTCGAGTTCGTCCAGGCGCTGCCGGATCTCGCCGTCGAAGGCGAGGTAGGTGGTGCCGGTCCGTCGGCAGGTCACCGGGTCCCAGCGCTCGCCGCTGCCGAACGACCCCGACCAGGATCGGGAGAAGCACAGGTCGGCGGCGGAGGTGCCGAGCTGCTCGGCCCAGGGCGTCCGTGCGTGCAGCAGGCCGAGTTGGCTGTCCGTCAGCTCCGCGGCCGCCCGGTCGGCGGCGCGGGTCGCCGGTGCGTTCGCCATCGCCGTGACGTCCGGTGGCTCGGCGTCCCCGGGGAGGGACAGCAGCGCCCACCAGAACAGCCCGACGACCAGTGAACCCACCACCGCGACCCCCAGGGTCACCCGCCGGATCAAGGTCCGTAGTTCCATCCCGCCACCCCCGTGAGCCGTTGTCCTCATCGTGCGGGTGCGGTGCGGTTCCGGGACCGGTCGTCGGCGGATCGAGTCACAACGGTGATGGCGCCGTTGCCCGGATCTCACCGTCAGTTACAGTCCTGTGACACCTGGTGCGTGTGCGGATCCGGTGGACGGGGAGGTAGAGGGGCAAGCACCCCTCCACCCCCAGGAGCCCCCGATGAGCCGCAACGGCCGCACCCCCCGTTCCTCCCGCTGCACCGCTGCCGGCCGGTCGGCCCGGCAGGAGGGGCAGGCGTTCGTGACGGGCATCCTGACCAGCCGGGCGGACTTCGAGCGGGCGCGGGAGTGGCAGCTGGCCGAGGCGGCCGACTACGACGGCTACCTGCTGGACACCGCCGTGCTGCTGGACGAGGCGCGGCGGACCTTCGGGCTGGTGCAGGCCCGGATGTTCCACCCGGAGGACTTCGCGGACTTCTGCCTGCTGCACGGGCTGGACCCGGCGGAGCCGGTCGCGCGGGACCGGTACCTGGTCAACCCGGCGCTGCAGACCCAGCTGCTGCCGTACCAGGGGGAGGAGCTGACGGGTGACTTCATCCCCCGTCTGATCCGGGCCAGGGAGAGCGGTCTGACGCTGCGCCACGCGGATCTGCTGGTGGACGGCGGGCTGTTCGAGCCGGACGAGGAGACCGACCCGGCGGTGCGGCGGGCCTACCAGTCGGCGGCCGAGCTGTTCCGGCGGATGCTGGTGGGGGCCGGGGCGGGGACGTACCAGTTCCGGTGCGCGGTGGAGGGGCCCGGGGGACGGCTGACCGCCGAGGCCAAGATCCTGCACTGGGAGGACGGCGTGGTGCGGATCAACGACGAGGACATCGACCTGGTGGTCGCGGTGCTCTGCGCCGGGCTCTACCGGGAGCTGCCCGGTGCGGCGCTGCTGCACGGGACGCAGGGGTCGGCGGGGGCCTGCGGTGAGTACCGGCAGGTGGCCTGGGCCTGGCAGAGCGGTGGGGCCGGGTACCGGCCGGCCACCGCGCGGCTGGCGGGGATCGAGGCGGAGCCGGGGTTCAGCCTCGGCTCGGTCTGCTGATGGGGAACGGCCGACGGCGGGGTGGGTGACTGTGACCCGCCCCGCCGTGACGTTTCTGCATCTGGCGTCAGGTCAGTTGGCGTCCTCGTCCCGCACTGCGCGGCGCGCGTCCGGGTTCAGCACGCCCCAGCTGATCAGCTGCTCGGTGAGGATCGAGGGGGACTGGTCGTAGATCACGGCCAGCGTCCGCAGGTCGTCCTGGCGGATCGACAGCACCTTGCCGTTGTAGTCCCCGCGCTGGCTCTGGATGGTGGCCGCGTAGCGCTGGAGCGGGCCGGCCTTCTCGGACGGGACCTGGGTCAGTCTCTCCAGGTCGAGCACCAGGCGCGGCGGCGGCTCGGCCGCGCCACCGGGCGTACCGCCGGGCAGCAGCTCCTGCACCGGCACGCCGTAGAACTCGGCGAGCTCGGCGAGGCGCTGCACCGTGACCGCGCGGTCCCCACGCTCGTACGAGCCGACCACCACGGCCTTCCAGCGCCCCTGGGACTTCTCCTCGACGCCGTGCAGGGAGAGCCCCTGCTGAGTGCGGATCGCCCGGAGCTTGGCCCCGAGCTGCTTCGCGTAGTCGCTGGACATTGGTCTCCCCGGACGAGATTGCTTCGCGTTTCGCGTTGAGTGGTGGGTCACGAGCAGCGAGTGGTTCAGCCGCGGTTTCCGGCCGCGTTACCGATGGGTTCGGCGGCCGTCTCGTAACTCACTGTGAGGTTACGTAGAGTGAGGTAGTTGCGTCAAGCCGAATGGGGCAGTCGTGCGAACGACACCCGCAGGTCGGGGCGGCGGGCGGCGGTGGTCGCGCTGTTAGGATGACGACGGCTTCCGGCGCGACCGGGCGCCGTCCACAGACATCCTTTAAAGCCCGTCCAGTGAGGCGGGGAAGGAGGTCGGCTTCGGCATGACCGCACACCTCGAGACCGCGCGTCCACCGCACCAGGTGCTGGACGCCACCGACGTGGCCCGGGTGATCACCCGGATCGCCCACGAGATCGTCGAGCGCGCCAAGGGCGCGGAGGACGTCGTCCTGCTCGGCATCCACACCCGCGGGGTGCACCTCGCCCGCCGGTTGCACGCCAAGCTGGCGCAGATCACCGGCCGCGACATACCGCTCGGCACCCTGGACATCACGATGTACCGGGACGACCTCCAGCTGAAGCCGGCCCGCGCGGCCGAGCACACCGAGATCCCGCCCGGCGGGATCGAGGGCAAGCTGGTGGTCCTGGTCGACGACGTGCTGTTCTCCGGCCGCACCATCCGGGCCGCGCTGGACGCGCTCGGCGACATCGGCCGCCCGCGCGCCGTGCAGCTGGCCGTGCTGGTCGACCGCGGCCACCGCGAGCTGCCGATCCGGGCCGACTACGTGGGCAAGAACCTGCCGACCTCGCTGCGCGAGGCGGTCCAGGTGCAGCTCTCCGACGTGGACGGCCGGGACGCCGTCCTGGTCGGGGACCGCGACTACGCGGCCCGCTCCTCGCAGGCCCTCGCCCCCCAGCGCTCCGGGGAGTAGCGGCCGCCGGCGCCCCGAGCGCCCGTCCGTGATGCCCGCCACCCCCGCACCGACCTCCGGAGTACAGCTGTGACCAGCTACCTGATCCGTAACGCCCAGATCCTCGGCGGCGCCCCGCAGGACCTGTTCCTCGCCGACGGCGTCATCGCCGAGATCGGCACCGGCCTGACCGTCGAGGCCGACGTCGACATCGACGCCCGCGGCCTGATCGTGCTGCCCGGCCTGGTGGACCTGCACACCCACCTGCGCCAGCCCGGCAAGGAGGACGCCGAGACCGTCCTGACGGGCACTCAGGCCGCCGCCAAGGGCGGCTACACCGCCGTGCACGCGATGGCCAACACCACCCCGACCGCCGACAACCCCGCCGTGGTCGAGCAGGTCCACCGGCTCGGCCGTGAGTCCGGCTACTGCGACGTGCACCCGGTCGGTGCCGTCACGGTCGGCCTGGAGGGCAAGGAGCTCGCCGAGCTGGACGCCATGCACCGCTCGGCCGCCGCCGTCCGGGTCTTCTCCGACGACGGCAAGTGCGTGGACGACGCCGTGCTGATGCGGGCCGCACTGGAGTACGTGAGGACCGTCGACGGCGTGGTGGCCCAGCACGCGCAGGAGCCCCGGCTGACCGAGGGCGCCCAGATGAACGAGGGCACCGTCTCCGCCGAGCTCGGACTGCCCGGCTGGCCCGCCGTCGCGGAGGAGGCGATCATCGCCCGGGACGTGCTGCTCGCCTCGCACCTCGGGGCCCGGCTGCACGTCTGCCACCTGTCGACCAAGGGCTCGGTGGAGATCGTCCGCTGGGCCAAGGCCCAGGGCTGGGACGTCACCGCCGAGGTGACGCCGCACCACCTGCTGCTCACCGACGAGCGGGTCCGCACCGAGGACGCCGTGTTCAAGGTGAACCCGCCGCTGCGCACCCAGGAGGACGTGCTGGCGCTGCGCGCCGCGCTGGCCGACGGCACCATCGACGCGGTGGCCACCGACCACGCGCCGCACCCGGACGCCGACAAGGACTGCGCCTGGGCGGTCGCCGCGATGGGCATGGTCGGTCTGGAGACCGCGCTCTCGGTGGTGCAGGAGACCATGGTCGAGACCGGCCTGCTGAACTGGGAGGGCGTCGCGGACCGGATGTCGCACCGCCCGGCCCGGATCGGCCGGCTGACCGGCCAGGGGCGTCCCGTCTCGGTCGGCGAGCCTGCCAACCTGGTGCTCTTCGATCCCGGTTACCGTGGGACCGTGACTGCCGACACCTTCGCCACCCGTAGCCGTAACACCCCGTTCAAGGGCCTCGAACTGCCAGGACGGGTGCACGCCACCTTCCTGCGCGGCGAGGCCACCGTGCTGGCGGGCGAGCTCGCCGAGCTGGGCGGGGCGAAGTGATCGCGCAGGAGAAGGCGCGGATCACCGACTGGTCCGGCTACCTCGGCTGGATGGTCGGGCTGGCGATCCTGGTCGGGCTGGTCTACTGGCTGATGCGGCAGGGCTGGAACTGGCGCCGCACCCTGCAGTCCGAGCTGCCGCCGCTGCCGGAGCTGCCCGCCGACCCGGGCGCCGCACTGCTGGCGGACTCCGGCCGCTACCACGGCACCACCACCGCCGGGAACTGGCTGGACCGGGTCGTCGCGCACGGCCTGGGCACCCGCAGCCTGGCCGAACTGACCCTCACCGAGCGGGGCCTGCTGGTCCGTCGCCCCGGTGACGTGGACTTCTGGATCCCGGCCGAGAGCCTGACGGCGGCCCGCACCGACTCCGGGATCGCGGGCAAGGTCGTCCCCGGCGGACTGCTGGTGGTCACCTGGGAGAACCAGGGGACGGCGCTGGACTCCGGCTTCCGGGCCGACCGCTCGGCCGGGCACACCGCCTGGGTCGAGGCGGTCGAAGCCCTGGTGACACGACGTACGACGAAGACGAAGAAGACGGAAGAGGCCATCTCATGACCGCACCTGCCCCCACCACCGAGCGCCACAGGCGGGAGCGAGTGCCCGCCGTACTCGTCCTGGAGGACGGCCGCACCTTCCGCGGCCAGGCGTACGGCGCGGTCGGCGAGACCTTCGGCGAGGCGGTCTTCAACACCGGCATGTCCGGCTACCAGGAGACCCTGACCGACCCCTCGTACCACCGTCAGGTGGTCGTCATGACGGCGCCTCAGATCGGCAACACCGGCTGGAACGACGAGGACGACGAGTCGAAGCAGATCTGGGTGGCCGGTTACGTGGTCCGTGACCCCTCCCGGATCGCGTCCAACTGGCGCTCGAAGCGCTCGCTGGACGAGGAGCTGACCAACCAGGGTGTCGTCGGCATCAGCGGCATCGACACCCGGGCGCTCACCCGGCACCTGCGCGAGCGCGGGGCGATGCGGGTCGGCATCTTCTCCGGTCCCGCGCTGGCGGACGAGGCCGAGCTGCTGGCCCGGGTGAACCGGGCGCCCGAGATGAAGGGCGCCGACCTGTGCGCCGAGGTCGCCACCAAGGAGACCTACGTCGTCCCGGCGATCGGCACCAGGAAGTTCACGGTGGCCGCGCTGGACCTGGGCATCAAGGGCATGACCCCGCACCGGATGGCCGAGCGCGGCATCGAGGTGCACGTCTTCCCGGCCAACTCCACGGTCGAGGAGCTCTACGCGGTGAACCCGGACGGGGTGTTCTTCTCGAACGGCCCCGGTGACCCGGCCACCGCCGACCACCAGGTCGCGGTCGCCCGCGAGGTATTGGCGAAGAAGACGCCGTTCTTCGGCATCTGCTTCGGCAACCAGATCCTCGGCCGCGCCCTGGGCTTCGGCACCTACAAGCTCAAGTACGGCCACCGCGGCATCAACCAGCCGGTGCAGGACCGCACCACCGGCAAGGTCGAGGTCACCGCGCACAACCACGGCTTCGCCGTGGAGGCGCCGCTGGATCGGGTGAGCGACACCCCGTTCGGCCGCGCCGAGGTCTCCCACGTCTGCCTGAACGACGACGTGGTCGAGGGCCTCCAGTGCCTGGACACCCCCGCGTTCTCGGTCCAGTACCACCCCGAAGCAGCAGCAGGTCCGCACGACGCGGCCTACCTCTTCGACCGCTTTGTCGACCTGATGGCCGGCGCCCCGGCCCGCACCACCGCAGGGAGCTGACCGTGCCGAAGCGCACTGACATCAAGTCCGTCCTGGTGATCGGCTCCGGCCCGATCGTCATCGGGCAGGCCGCCGAGTTCGACTACTCCGGCACCCAGGCCTGCCGCGTGCTGCGGGCCGAGGGCCTGCGGGTGGTGCTGGTGAACTCCAACCCGGCCACCATCATGACCGACCCGGAGATCGCCGACGCGACCTACGTCGAGCCGATCACCCCGGAGTTCGTCGAGAAGATCATCGCCAAGGAGCGCCCCGACGTGCTCCTGCCGACCCTCGGCGGGCAGACCGCGCTGAACACCGCGATCTCGCTGCACGAGAACGGCGTGCTCGCCAAGTACGGCGTCGAGCTGATCGGCGCCAACGTGGAGGCGATTCACAAGGGCGAGGACCGGCAGCTGTTCAAGGGCGTGGTCGAGGCGGTCAACGCCAAGATCGGCCACGGCGAGTCGGCCCGTTCGGTGATCTGCCACTCGATGGACGACGTCATCAACGGCGTGGAGACGCTGGGCGGTTACCCGGTCGTGGTCCGCCCCTCGTTCACCATGGGCGGGGCCGGCTCCGGCTTCGCGCACGACGAGGGCGAGCTGCGCCGGATCGCCGGCCAGGGCCTGACCCTGTCGCCGACCACCGAGGTGCTCCTGGAGGAGTCCATCCTCGGCTGGAAGGAGTACGAGCTCGAGCTGATGCGCGACAAGAACGACAACGTCGTGGTGGTCTGCTCGATCGAGAACTTCGACCCGATGGGCGTGCACACCGGTGACTCGATCACCGTCGCCCCGGCGATGACCCTGACGGACCGTGAGTACCAGACGCTGCGCGACATCGGCATCGCGATCATCCGCGAGGTCGGCGTCGACACCGGCGGCTGCAACATCCAGTTCGCGATCAACCCGGACGACGGCCGGGTCATCGTGATCGAGATGAACCCCCGGGTCTCCCGCTCCTCCGCGCTGGCCTCCAAGGCCACCGGCTTCCCGATCGCCAAGATCGCGGCCAAGCTGGCGGTCGGCTACACGCTGGACGAGATCCCGAACGACATCACCGAGAAGACCCCGGCCTCGTTCGAGCCCTCGCTCGACTACGTCGTGGTCAAGGTGCCCCGGTTCGCGTTCGAGAAGTTCCCTTCGGCGGACGCCACCCTCACGACCACCATGAAGTCGGTCGGCGAGGCGATGGCGATGGGCCGCAACTTCCCCGAGGCGCTGAACAAGGCGCTGCGCTCGCTGGAGAAGAAGGGCTCGCAGTTCTCCTGGATCGGCGAACTCGCGGACAAGGACGAGCTGCTGACCAAGGCCCAGGTCCCGACCGACGGCCGGATCAACACCGTGATGGACGCGATCCGGGCCGGTGCCACCCAGCAGGAGGTCTTCGACGCCACGAAGATCGACCCGTGGTTCGTCGACCAGCTGTTCCTGATCGACGAGATCGCCACCGAGCTGGCCGAGGCCGAGCGGCTCGACCCGGAGCTGCTCCGGCACGCCAAGCGGCACGGCTTCTCCGACCAGCAGATCGGTGAGATCCGCGGCCTGAAGGGCGACGTGGTCCGCGAGGTGCGGCACGCGCTGGGCATCCGTCCGGTCTTCAAGACCGTGGACACCTGCGCCGCCGAGTTCGCCGCCAAGACCCCGTACTTCTACTCGTCCTACGACGAGGAGAGCGAGGTCGCGCCGCGCACCAAGCCCGCCGTGATCATCCTGGGCTCGGGCCCGAACCGGATCGGCCAGGGCATCGAGTTCGACTACTCCTGCGTGCACGCCTCCTTCGCGCTCAGCGAGGCCGGGTACGAGACCGTGATGGTCAACTGCAACCCGGAGACCGTCTCCACCGACTACGACACCTCCGACCGGCTGTACTTCGAGCCGCTCACCCTGGAGGACGTGCTGGAGATCGTGCACGCGGAGACGCTGGCCGGTCCGCTGGCCGGTGTGATCGTCCAGCTGGGCGGCCAGACCCCGCTCGGCCTGGCCCAGGCGCTCAAGGACAACGGCGTGCCGATCGTCGGCACCCAGCCCGAGGCGATCGACCTGGCCGAGGAGCGCGGTGCGTTCGGCCGGGTGCTGCGCGACGCGGGCCTGCCCGCGCCCAAGCACGGCACCGCCTTCTCCTTCGAGGACGCCAAGGCGATCGCGGACGAGATCGGCTACCCGGTGCTGGCCCGCCCGTCGTACGTGCTCGGCGGGCGCGGCATGGAGATCGTCTACGACGAGCCCTCGCTGGCCTCCTACCTGGAGCGGCACGCCGGTCTGATCTCCGAGCACCCGGTGCTGATCGACCGCTTCCTGGACGACGCGGTCGAGATCGACGTGGACGCGCTCTACGACGGCGAGGAGCTCTACCTCGGCGGCGTGATGGAGCACATCGAGGAGGCCGGCATCCACTCCGGCGACTCGGCCTGCGCGCTGCCCCCGATCACCCTCGGCGGCTACGACATCAAGCGGCTGCGGGTCTCCACCGAGGCGATCGCCAAGGGCGTCGGGGTGCGCGGCCTGATCAACATCCAGTTCGCGCTGGCCGGTGACATCCTCTACGTGCTGGAGGCCAACCCGCGCGCCTCCCGCACCGTGCCGTTCACCTCCAAGGCGACCGCCGTGCCGCTGGCCAAGGCCGCCGCCCGGATCTCGCTCGGCGCCACCATCGCCGAGCTGCGCAAGGAGGGCCTGCTCCCGGCCGAGGGCGACGGCGGCACGCTGCCGGCCGACTGCCCGATCTCGGTCAAGGAGGCCGTGATGCCGTGGAGCCGCTTCCGCGACATCCACGGCCGGGGCGTGGACACCGTGCTCGGCCCGGAGATGCGCTCCACCGGCGAGGTGATGGGCATCGACAAGGTGTTCGGCACCGCGTACGCCAAGGCGCAGGCCGGCGCGTACGGCGCGCTGCCGACCTCCGGCAAGGTCTTCGTCTCGGTCGCCAACCGCGACAAGCGCAACCTGGTCTTCCCGGCCCGGGCGCTGGTCGAGATGGGCTTCGAGGTGCTCGCCACCTCCGGCACCGCCGAGGTGCTGCAGCGCGGCGGCATCCCGTCCACCGTGGTGCGCAAGCACAGCGAGGGCCCGGGCCCGGACGGCGAGCGGACCATCGTGCAGCTGATCCACGACGGTGAGGTCGACCTCATCATCAACACCCCGTACGGCACCGGCGGGCGGCTGGACGGCTACGAGATCCGTACCGCCGCCGTCTCGCGCGGCGTCCCGTGCCTGACGACCGTTCAGGCGATGGGTGCGGCCGTCCAGGGCAGCGCGGCGCTGGTGCGGGGCGACATCGGGGTGATGTCGCTCCAGGAGCACGCGGCGCTGATCAACGCGGGCCGTAAGTAGTCAGATCCTCGTGGGGGGCACACCGCACAGTGGGGTGCCCCCCACACCCATGTCCAGGAAGGCTCAACCCGCCGTGTACAAGCTCCTGTTCGACCTGGTCTTCAAGAAGATGGACCCGGAGAAGGCGCACCACCTCGCCTTCTTCTGGATCCGGCTGGCCGCCTCGGTGCCCGGACTGCGCCAGCTGGTGAAGGCGGTGCTGGCCCCCCGGGACCCCGCGCTGCGCACCGCCGCGCTCGGGCTCGACCTGCCGGGCCCGTTCGGTCTCGGTGCGGGCTTCGACAAGAACGGGATCGGCATCGACGGCCTGTCGATGCTCGGCTTCGACTTCGTCGAGATCGGCACCGTCACCGGTGAGCCGCAGCCGGGCAACCCGGCGCCGCGGCTGTTCCGGCTGGTCGAGGACCGGGCGCTGATCAACCGGATGGGCTTCAACAACCAGGGCTCGGCCCGGGTCGCGGCCCGGCTCAAGGCCCGCCCGCACACCACCTCCACCCCGGTGATCGGCGTCAACATCGGCAAGACCAAGGTGGTCGAGGAGGCCGACGCGACCGCCGACTACGTGCAGAGCACCGAGCGGCTGGCCGAGTACGCCGACTACCTGGTGGTCAACGTCAGCTCGCCGAACACCCCCGGCCTGCGGAACCTGCAGACCGTCTCCACGCTCGGCCCGCTGCTGGTGGACGTCCGTCGGGCGGCCGACCGGGCCACCCCGCACCACGTGCCGCTGCTGGTGAAGATCGCCCCCGACCTGGCCGACGAGGACATCGACGAGATCGCCGACATGGCGCTCCAGATCGGTCTGGACGGCATCATCGCGACCAACACCACGATCGGGCGGGACGGCCTCCGGGAGTCCGCCGCGCGGGTCGAGGAGATCGGGATGGGCGGGCTGTCCGGCGCTCCGCTGAAGGCGCGTTCGCTGGAGGTGCTGCAGCGGCTGCGGGCCAGGACCGAGGGCCGGCTGGTGCTGATCGCGGTCGGCGGCATCGAGACCGCGGACGACGCGTGGGAGCGGATCACGCACGGGGCCGACCTGGTGCAGGGGTACAGCGCGTTCGTCTACGAGGGGCCGTTCTGGATGCGGCGGATGCACAAGGGCCTGTCGGCCCGGCTTCGGGCGAGTGGCTTCGCGTCGATCGCCGAGGCCGTGGGCAGCGCCAAGGTGTAGCGCCGGCCGGAGGTGCTTGGCTGCGGGACGGAGTCTTCCGATTCGCGCAGTTCCTCGCGCCCCTGGTGGGTCCGACCGCAGGAGTCGTACCGACAGGTCGGGCGGGTGTGCGGGGGAAGTGACAGGGGGTCGTCCGGTTTGGCAGAGTGCAGCGCGAGTCTGCCGGAAAGGTGAGTTCTGATGGCCCATCCAGTTCAGACCGAGGCCGAGGTGGTCGAGTCCACCGCGGCCGGGGCGTACCGGCGGCTGGTGCTGCGGGCGCCCGAGGCGGCTCCCCGGGTGCGGCCCGGGCACTTCGCCACCCTGGCGGTCGGTGGTGGGGCCTCGGCGCTGCTGCTGCGGCGGGCCTTCTCGATCCACCGGGCCGACGTCGCGGCGGGCACCATCGAGCTGGTGATCGCGGAACACGGCGCGGGCACACGGGAGTTGGTCCGGAGCCGGGTCGGTGACCGGCTCGGTCTGATCGCCCCGCTGGGCACTCCCTTCCCGCTGCCCGAGGGGCCGGTCAGCGCGCTGCTGGTGGCCGGCGGCTACGGCAGCGCACCCCTCTTCCCGCTCGCCGAGGAGATCAAGCGGCGCGGCGGCCAGGTCGGCTTCATCCTGGGCGCGGCCACCGAGGCGCGGCTGTTCGGGGTGGAGGCGGCCCGGGCGCTCACCCAGGACGTGCTGGTGGTCACCGAGGACGGCTCGGCCGGGCTGACCGGCCGGGTCACCGACCCGCTGGCACAGGCGATCAAGGCGATCGACGCCACCGTGGTGCACGCCTGCGGCCCGATGCCGATGCTGCGTGCGGTGACCGGGATCGCCGAGGAGCTGGGCACCCGGTGCTGGACCGCCGTGGAGGAGTCGATGGCCTGCGGCGTGGGCATCTGCATGACCTGCGTGCTGCCGGTGGTCGGCGAGGACGGGGTGAGCCGGTTCGTCCGCTCCTGTACCGACGGGCCGGTCTTCGACGGGGCCAAGGTGCGCTGGGCGGACCTCGGCACGGTGCCCGCCGACCTGGAAGGCGCGGCCGCGATGGGGGTGCGGGGCTGATGACGGCTCAGCAGGTCGATCTGACCGCCCCGTTCGGTGGCCGTACCCTGCCCAACCCGCTGACCACCGCCTCCGGCTGCGCCGGGTACGGGCGGGAGCTGGCCAAGTTCGTCCCGCTGGACGCGCTGGGCTCGGTCACCACCAAGACGATCATGCCGTACGCCCGGTCCGGCCGGGCCACCCCCAGGATGGCCGAGACGCCGTCCGGGATGCTCAACTCGATCGGCCTGCAGGGCGCCGGGATCGCCCACTTCGTCCGGAACGAGCTGCCCTGGCTGGCCGAGCGCGGTGCCCGGGTGCTGGTGTCGATCGCGGGGGAGCGGCTGGAGGAGTTCGCCGAGGTCGCCGAGCAGCTCAACGGGCAGCCCGGGGTGATCGGCCTGGAGGTCAACATCTCCTGTCCGAACGTCGCCGACCGGGGGCTGGTCTTCGCCTGCAACCCGGCCACCTCCTACGACGTGGTGCGGGCGGTGCGCAGGGTGGCCGACGCGGAGCTCCCGGTCTACGCCAAGCTCTCGCCCGACGTCACCTCGGTCACCGAGATCGCCGCCGCCTGCGTCCAGGCGGGCGCGGACGGTCTGTCGATGATCAACACCACCCTGGGCATGGCGATCGACCCGGTCACCATGCGCCCGGCGCTGGCCGGGATCACCGGCGGCCTGTCCGGGCCCGCGATCCGTCCGATCGCGGTCCGCTGCGTCCACCAGGTGCACGCGGAGATGCTGGCCGGACGCATCCCGCAGGTCCCGATCCTGGCGATGGGCGGCCTGCGCACCGGCCTGGACGCACTGGAGTTCACCCTCGCAGGGGCCTCCGGCGTCGCCGTCGGCACCACCCTGTTCAACGACCCCGCGGCCCCGCTGCGCATCCTCGACGAGCTGCGCAGCGAGCTGGCGGCCCGGGGTTTCGCCACGTACACCGACGCGGTGGGGTACGCCCACCGTCCTGCCACCAGCTGAAAGGCCGTCCATGACCCTCGCTCCCTTCGGTGCCCGACTGCACACCGCCCTGGAGACCCGCGGCCGGCTCTGCGTGGGCATCGACCCGCACGCCTCGCTGCTCACCGCCTGGGGCCTGAACGACGACCTCGCGGGTCTGGAGACCTTCAGCCGCACCGTGGTGGAGGCACTGGCCGGGGAGGTGGCGGTGCTCAAGCCGCAGGCCGCGTTCTTCGAGCGGTTCGGCTCCCGGGGCATCGCGGTGCTGGAGCGCTCGGTGGTCGAGGCCCGGGAGGCCGGGGCGCTGGTGCTGATGGACGCCAAGCGCGGCGACATCGGCTCCACCATGGCCGCCTACGCGGAGACCTTCCTCTCCCCGGACCGCGCGCTGTTCTCGGACGCCCTGACGGTCAGTCCGTACCTGGGCTTCGGCTCGCTGCAGCCGGCCGTCGACCTGGCCCGGGCGAACGGCTGCGGCCTGTTCGTGCTGGCGCTCACCTCCAACCCGGAGGGGCACGAGGTGCAGCGCGCGATCGGCGCCGACGGGGTCAGCGTGGCCCAGGCGGTGCTGACCCGGCTGGCGGCGGAGAACGAGGGGGTCGAGCCGCTCGGCTCGTTCGGCGCGGTGGTCGGGGCGACGCTGGCCGAGGCCGGGGCGGACCTCGCCGTGAACGGCCCGCTGCTGGCGCCCGGGGTCGGCGCCCAGGGCGCGACCGCAGCCGACCTGCCCCGGGTGTTCGGCGACTCGGTGGGCAACGTGGTGCCCAGCGTCAGCCGGGACATCCTCAAGCACGGACCCTCGGTGGCGGCCCTGCGGGCGGCCTCGCTGCGCTTCGTCGAGGAGATCGCGGCCGCGGTCAAGGAGTGAGGAGCGTCACAGTGATCGGCCGGACAGTGCGTCAGGCCGGTTGATTTGCCCGGAAAAGTCCTGGTCGACCTTGGCTGACCAGGACTTTTCGTGTTCTTCTCCTGACGTGCGGCCTCAAGTTGGGTAGTGTCCGGCGGGAGGTCACCGAAGGGCGGCGGGAATCGTCGCTTTTGCAGGTCAGAGCCCTTGGGTTCACCCTGCGATCGGTGTACTCCAGGCACCAACCAGTCATAGCTCATCCCTTCCTTCCACACCCTGAGGTGAACGGCGTGGCTCTTCCGCCCCTTACCCCTGAACAGCGCACCGCTGCGCTCGCCAAGGCTGCCGAAGCCCGTCGGAAGCGCGCCGATGTGAAGAACAAGCTGAAGCACGCCGGCGCTTCGCTGCACGACGTGATCAAGGCGGGCAAGGCCGATGACGAGGTCATCGGCAAGATGAAGGTCTCCGCACTGCTGGAGAGCATGCCGGGCGTGGGCAAGGTCCGCGCCAAGCAGATCATGGAGCGTCTGGGCATCTCCGAGAGCCGTCGGGTCCGCGGCCTCGGGACGAACCAGATCGCCTCGCTGGAGCGGGAGTTCGGCAGCACCGCTTCCTGAACCGCCTCCTCGCCGACACCGGGTGGCCACCCGGTGGTGCCCGGACCGTCCGCGATCCGGGATAATCGGTGCATGAGTGAACGTCCGCGGCTGACCGTGCTCTCCGGCCCCTCGGGGGTCGGCAAGAGCACGGTCGTCGCTCATCTGAGGAAGCAGCACCCCGAGCTCTGGCTCTCGGTGTCGGTGACCACCCGGCACCCGAGGCCCGGCGAGAAGAACGGGGTCCACTACTACTTCGTCGACAACGACGAGTTCGAGAAGCTGATCGCCAACGGCGAGCTGCTGGAGTGGGCCGTCTTCGCCGGGAACCGGTACGGCACCCCGCGTGCCGCGGTGCTGGAGAAGCTGGAGAACGGCGCCCCGGTGCTGCTGGAGATCGATCTCCAGGGTGCGCGGCAGGTCCGCGAGTCGATGCCCGAGGCGCGCCTGGTCTTCCTGGGCCCGCCGAGCTGGGACGAGCTGGTCCGCCGGCTCACCGGCCGGGGCACCGAGCCGCAGGACGTGATCGACCGCCGGCTGGAGGCCGCCAAGGTGGAGCTGGCCGCCGAGAGCGAGTTCGACACGACCCTTGTCAACAGGTCGGTCGAGCAGGTAGCGGCCGAACTGCTAACCTTGCTCGGTGTAGCCTGATCAGCTCATGTTGATCTGATCAGCATTCTGTCTTTCTCTTTCTTTCGGAAGGTTTTCGCGTGTCCTCTTCCATGACCGCGCCCGAGGGCATCATCAACCCGCCGATCGACGAGCTGCTCGAGGCCACGGACTCGAAGTACAGCCTGGTGATCTACGCCGCCAAGCGCGCCCGTCAGATCAACGCGTACTACTCCCAGCTGGGTGAGGGCCTCCTCGAGTACGTCGGCCCGCTGGTGGACACCCACGTGCACGAGAAGCCGCTGTCGATCGCGCTGCGCGAGATCAACGCGGGCATGCTCACGGCCGAGGCCATCGACGCCGCCTGAGTCACAGCACTGCAGCGGAAGGGCCCGTCGGAGTTCGCTCCGACGGGCCCTTCCGTGTGTCGAGGGCCATGGTGCGGTGCGGATCTGATGCGCCGTAGGGTTGGCCTGATCCCCTCCGACGGCAGAGAGAGCCCGCGATGAACGCCAGTCCGCCCCAGGTCGTCCTCGGCGTGAGCGGCGGCATCGCCGCGTACAAGGCCTGTGAGCTGCTGCGCCGGTTCACCGAGTCGGGGCACCAGGTGACCGTGGTGCCGACCGCCGCCTCGCTGCACTTCGTCGGCGAGGCCACCTGGGCGGCGCTGTCCGGCCGGCCGGCCGCCACCGAGACCTGGGAGCGGGTGCACGAGGTCCCGCACGTGCGGATCGGCCAGCAGGCCGACCTGGTGGTGGTGGCCCCGGCCACCGCCGACCTGATGGCGAAGGCCGCCCACGGTCTGGCCGACGACCTGCTCACCAACACCCTGCTGACCGCGCGCTGTCCGGTGGTGCTGGCCCCCGCCATGCACACCGAGATGTGGGAACACCCCGCCACCCGGGAGAACGTCGCGACCCTGCGCCGCCGGGGCGTGATCGTGCTGGAGCCGGCCGTCGGACGGCTCACAGGGAAGGACACCGGCAAGGGCCGGCTGCCCGAGCCCGGCGCGATCTTCGAGGCCTGTCGCCGGGTGCTGGAGCGCGGCGAGCTGACCGCCGACCTGACCGGTCGGCACGTGGTGGTCTCGGCCGGCGGCACCCGCGAGCCGCTCGACCCGGTCCGCTATCTGGGAAACCTGTCCTCCGGCAAGCAGGGCTACGCGCTCGCCGTGACGGCCGCCGCCCGGGGCGCCAGGGTCACCCTGCTCTCCGCCAACGCGACGCTGCCCGACCCGGCCGGAGTGGACGTGGTGCACGTCTCGACCGCGCTGGAGCTGCGGGAGGCGGCGCTGAAGGCGGTGGCCGACGCGGACGCGGTGGTGATGGCCGCTGCGGTGGCCGACTTCCGGCCCGCCGAGTACGCCTCCGGCAAGATCAAGAAGGTGGACGGCGTGGAGCCCGCGCCGGTCGCCCTGGTCCGCAACCCCGACATCCTGGCCGAGATCTCCGCGCACCGGGCCCGGCCCGGCCAGCTGGTGGTGGGATTCGCCGCCGAGACCGACGACGTGCTCGCCAACGGCCGGGCCAAGCTGGCCCGGAAGGGCTGCGACCTGCTGGTCGTCAACGAAGTGGGCGGGGGTAAGGCGTTCGGGCGGGATACCAACGCCGCGGTTCTGCTCAGCGCGGACGGCACCGAGACCGAGATCGCCGACGGGCCCAAGGAATCGCTGGCCGACACGGTCTGGGACGCCGTGGTGGCCCGGCTCGGCGGAGCAGTCTGATCCATCTCACTTTCTGAGGGGATTGCCGCAGGCCGTTTGCCGACCGTTACACTCCAGGAATCAAAGTCTTTCCGGATGCCCGGACCAGCTGGGCATTCAGTCAGCAGCCGCTGCAACCCCAGGGAGCGCTGTGTCTCGCCGCCTGTTCACCTCGGAGTCCGTGACCGAGGGACATCCTGACAAGATCGCTGACCAGATCAGCGACACCATCCTGGACGCGCTTCTGCGGGAGGACCCGAAGTCCCGGGTCGCCGTGGAGACGCTGATCACCACCGGCCAGGTCCACATCGCCGGTGAGGTCACCACCACCGCCTACGCGCCGATCGCCCAGCTGGTCCGGGACAAGATCCTGGAGATCGGCTACGACTCGTCGAAGAAGGGCTTCGACGGCGCCTCCTGCGGCGTGTCGGTGTCCATCGGTGCGCAGTCGCCCGACATCGCACAGGGTGTCGACACCTCGCACGAGGCCCGGGTCGAGGGCGACGAGGACGACCTCGACAAGCAGGGCGCCGGCGACCAGGGCCTGATGTTCGGCTACGCCAGCGACGAGACCCCCGAGCTGATGCCGCTGCCGATCACCCTGGCGCACCGGCTCGCCAAGCGGCTGTCCGAGGTGCGCAAGAACGGTCAGATCCCGTACCTGCGCCCCGACGGCAAGACCCAGGTCACCATCGAGTACGACGGCGACAAGGCCGTCCGCCTCGACACCGTGGTGGTCTCCTCGCAGCACGCCAGTGACATCGACCTGGAGTCGCTGCTCACCCCGGACATCCGCGAGTTCGTCGTGGAGCCGGAGCTGAAGCGCCTCGCGGACGACGGCATCAAGCTGGTCACCGAGGGCTACCGTCTGCTGGTGAACCCGACCGGCCGCTTCGAGATCGGTGGCCCGATGGGCGACGCCGGTCTGACCGGCCGCAAGATCATCATCGACACCTACGGCGGCATGGCCCGTCACGGTGGCGGCGCCTTCTCCGGCAAGGACCCGTCCAAGGTGGACCGCTCCGCCGCGTACGCGATGCGCTGGGTGGCGAAGAACATCGTCGCCGCCGGCCTCGCCTCGCGCGCCGAGGTCCAGGTCGCGTACGCGATCGGCAAGGCCGAGCCGGTGGGCCTGTTCGTGGAGACCTTCGGTACCGAGACGGTGCCGGTCCTGAAGATCCAGGCCGCCGTGTCGGAGGTCTTCGACCTGCGTCCGGCCGCGATCATCCGGGACCTGGACCTGCTGCGGCCGATCTACTCGAAGACCGCCGCGTACGGTCACTTCGGCCGGGACGACGCCGACTTCACCTGGGAGCGCACCGACCGGGTCGAGCAGCTGAAGAAGGCCGTCAACGCCTGATCCACCGTGAGGCGGCGGTCATCCCGGACGGGGTGGCCGCCGCCTTTCGCGTCCCTGTCGGCCGGGTCTGGTAGATGTTGGAGCGATGAGCACAGACGACGCCGGTGAGCAGCTGGCCTTCATCCGGGACACGGTCCGCCGGGCCAAGCCCCGGACGTGGCGCGGTGCGCTGCTGGCCGAGGAGCTGCCGGTGGCCCGGGTGGTGGTCGACAAGGGGCTGCTCAGCCTGGACAAGTTCTTCGACTACGCGGTGCCCGCGAACCTCGCCGACGAGGCCAGGCCCGGGGTCCGGGTGCGGGTCCGGTTCGGCGCCCGGGTCGGGGCGGGCGGGCGGCGCGAGGGCGGCGAGCTGTACGACGGCTTCGTGGTCGCCCGGCTGGCCGCCTCGGACTTCCCCGGCGTGCTGGCCCCGCTGGCCCAGGTGCTGTCCCCGGAGCCGGTGCTGACGCCGGCTCTGCTGACGCTCTGCCGGACGGTCGCCGACCGGTACGCCGGGTCGCTGGCCGACGTGCTGCAGCTGGCGGTGCCGCCCCGGCACGCCAAGGCGGAGGCCGAGCCCTCGCCCGAGCCGTTGCCGGCGCCCGCCCCGCCGGCGGTCGGGAGCTGGGACCGCTACACCGACGGAGCGGAGTACTTGGCGGCGCTCGGGGACGGTCGCGCGCCCCGGGCGGTCTGGACCGCGCTCCCCGGGCCGACCTGGCCGGAGGAGATCGCCCGCGCGGTGGCCGCCACCCTGGCCGGGGGCCGGGGCGCGTTGGTGGTGCTGCCCGAGGGCCGTTCGGTGGCCCGGCTGGACGCGGCGCTGACCGAGCTGCTCGGGGAGGGGCGGCACGTGGCACTGGCGGCCGACCTCGGGCCCAAGGAGCGGTACCGCCGCTGGCTGTCGGTGAGCCGGGGCTCGGTACGGGCCGCGATCGGCACCCGGGCCGCGATGTTCGCCCCGGTCCGGGACCTGGGCCTGGTGGTGGTCTGGAACGACGGCGACGGCAGCCACAGCGACCCGCGCGCACCGCACCCGCACGTCCGGGAGGTCGCGCTGCTGCGCGCCGCCGAGGAGGGCGCGGGGGTGCTGCTCGGCGGGCTGTCGGTGACGGTCGAGGGCGCCCAGCTGCTCCGTACCGGCTGGGCCCGGCCGCTGGCCGCCCCCCGGGACACGGTCCGGGCGGTGGCGCCCAGGGTGCGTACGGTGACCGACCTGGACCAGGGGCGGGACGCCGCCGCCCAGTACGCCCGGCTGCCGCGCCCGGCCTGGGAGGCGGCGCGCGAGGCGCTCACCCGGGGCCCGGTGCTGATCCAGGTGCCCCGGCGCGGGTACGCGCCCCGGCTGGCCTGTGCCCAGTGCCGGACTCCCGCGCGCTGTCGGCACTGTGAGGGTCCGTTGGCGGCCGGTTCGGCCGGGGCGGTGCTGGAGTGTGCCTGGTGCGGCAAGCCCGAGCCCGAGTGGCACTGCCTGGAGTGCGGGTCGTTCCGACTGCGGGCCCAGGTGGTCGGCGCCAAGCGGACGGCGGAGGAGCTGGGCAAGGCGTTCCCCCGGGTGCCGGTCCGGACCTCCGGGAGGGACTCCGTGCTGTCGGTGGTCTCCGGGGAGCCCGCGCTGGTGATCTCGACGCCCGGGGCCGAGCCGGTGGCCGAGGGCGGGTACGCGGCCGCCCTGCTGCTGGACGGCTGGGCGCTGCTGGGCCGGCCCGACCTGCGGGCCGGCGAGGAGGCGCTGCGGCTCTGGATGACGGCGGCGGGCCTGGTCCGGCCCGCCGGCGAGGGCGGCACGGTGGTGGTGGTCGCCGAGCCCACCGCACGGCCCGTGCAGGCGCTGGTGCGGTGGGATCCGGCGGGGCACGCCGCGGTCGAGCTGGAGGAGCGGGCTCAGCTGCACTTCCCGCCGGTGTCGCGGATGGCCTCGGTGACGGGCGCTCCGCAGGCGGTGCAGGATCTGCTGGCGCTGATCCGGCTGCCGGAGGGGGCCGACGTGCTCGGGCCGGTGCCCGCGCCCGGCGTACGGGGCCAGGAGTGGGAGCGGGCCCTGCTGCGGGTGGCGCCCGGTCAGGGGGCGGCCCTGGCCGCAGCCCTGAAGGCGGCTCAGATCGCCCGGGTCGCGCTGCGGTCGCCCGACCAGGTCCGCATCCGCATCGACCCCCCGGACATCGGCTGAGGGGCAGGTGCCCGAGTGGCTACGGTCCAGGGGCTCGGGGAACTGCGACGCCGGCCCCGGGGCGGGTGCAAGGTGCGGGTGTGGTCAACCGCGGGCGGGGCTGAGGTGAGCTTCACGTGCGGGTTCAGGCGAAAGTGCCTGACCCTGCACGCGGCGATCACGCACCGGGGGCCGGCGTCGCAGTTCCCCGAGCCCCTGGTGGTGCACCACGCGCCAAAAGGTCGGCGTCGCCTGCGTGGCCCCGGCTGCCGGACGGGTCAGGTGCGGAGGGGGAGGCCCGGGCGTTCGGGTTGGCGGGCCGGGGGGATGGCGCGGGTGAGGGGCGGGAGTTCGTCCTCGGGTTCCCGGCGGGGCTGGGACGGGAGGGTGGTGGAGAGGAGTTCGCCGGTGGGGCGGCGCATGCCGTAGCGGCGGTGGACGGCCTGCTTGGTGACCCCGAGGGCGGAGCCGACCGAGTCCCAGGAGAAGCCGAGCGCGCGGTCGAACTCGACGGCTGCGGCGACCAGGGTCTCGACGCTCTCCCGGAGTTCCTGGGCGAGCCGCACGGTGGGGGCGGGGGCCCGGCCGTAGACCACGAAGCCGGCCGAGGTGCTGGGCCGCCGTGGACGGTAGACGTTGCCCAGTTGGGCGGTGAGGGTGCGGAGGGCGTCGACCTGCCGCCGGACCCGTTCGATGTCCCGTACCAGCAGGTGCAGGCTGGCCCGCGCCCGGGCGTCGTGGTTGATCTGCTCGGCCATGGCCTCTGGTGCCACCTTTCCCTCGTCTTTCCGGACCGGGTCGTCGTACGGCCCGGTCAATCCCACTTGACCAACGCCCGAGGGAGCGGGGGGTCACGCGCAAGGAGCAGACGGGATATGCCAGAAGCCCGGCCGAACGGGCAGGTGGGATTGCATAGACTGGGCCCCGGCCGTTGTCGATCGACCCTCAGGAGACCCTCGGTATGGCGATCCAGCCGATCCGGATGTTCGGTGACCCGGTGCTGCGGGCCACCGCCCGGCCGGTGACCACCTTCGACAAGGAGCTGCGGCGCCTGGTGAAGGACCTCACCGAGACCATGCTGGACGCGCCCGGTGCGGGTCTGGCGGCGCCTCAACTTGGCGTCTCGCTCCGGGTGTTCACGTACCACGTGGACGGGGTGGTCGGGCATCTGATCAATCCGGACCTGTCGCTCAGCGAGGAGGAGCAGGACGGCCCCGAGGGCTGCCTCTCGCTGCCAGGGCTGCGGTACGACACCAGGCGGGCGTTCGGCGTGGTGGCCAAGGGCTTCGACATGTACGGGGAGCCGGTGACCGTCGAGGGCACCCAGTTGCTGGCCCGCTGCATCCAGCACGAGACCGACCACCTGGACGGCATCATCTTCATCGACCGGCTGGACCGCGAGCAGCGCAAGGCAGCGCTGAAGGCGATCCGGGAGGCGGAGTGGGGCGAGCCTCCGGTGGTGAAGGTCTCCCCGCACTCCACCTTCGGCTCGGCCCGCTGACGCCGTCCGTCGGCACCCCTTCAGACGCTGACACCCGTTCAGATCCACCGAAAGGCCCCGCCCCCATGCGCCTCGTCTTCGCCGGCACCCCCGAGGTCGCCGTTCCCGCCCTGGACGCCCTGCTGGCCTCGGACCGGCACGAGGTGGTCGCGGTGGTCACCCGCCCCGACGCGATCTCCGGCCGGGGCCGCAAGCTGGTGGCCAGCCCGGTCGCGCAGCGGGCCGAGGCGGCCGGGATCGAGGTGCTCAAGCCGGCCAAGCCGAGCGACCCGGAGTTCCTGGCCCGGCTGACCGAACTCGCCCCGGACTGCTGCCCGGTGGTGGCGTACGGCGCGCTGATCCGCCCGGGCGCGCTGGAGATCCCCAAGCACGGCTGGGTGAACCTGCACTTCTCGCTGCTGCCCGCCTGGCGCGGTGCGGCGCCGGTGCAGCACGCGGTGCTGGCCGGGGACGAGGTGACCGGCGCGTCGACGTTCCTGATCGAGCAGGGCCTGGACTCCGGGCCGGTGTTCGGCATCCTGACCGAGGAGATCCGCCCGACCGACACCAGCGGCGAGCTGCTCGGCCGGCTGGCGCAGGCGGGTTCGCGGCTGCTGGTGGCGACCATGGACGGGATCGCGGACGGCGCGCTGCAGGCCGTCCCGCAGCCGACCGAGGGCATCACGGTGGCGCCGAAGATCAACGTCGAGGACGCCCGGATCGAGTGGGCCCACCCGGCGCTCCGGGTCGACCGGCTGGTGCGCGGCTGCGCGCCCGCGCCGGGTGCCTGGACCACCTTCCGGGGCGAGCGGCTCAAGCTCTCCGGCCCGGTCAAGCTGCTCACCGACAGTGCCGAGCTGCCGCCGGGCGAGCTGGCCGTGGTCGGCAAGAACAGCGTCCGGGTCGGCACCGGCAGCCACGAGATCGAGCTCGGCGAGGTGCAGCCGCAGGGCAAGAAGCCGATGCGGGCGGCGGACTGGGCCCGTGGCGTCCGGATCGAGCCCGGCGAGCTGCTCGGGCTCTGAGGTCTCGGTGCCGGTGAGGTTTTCGGGGTCGGGCCGGTCCGGTCCTACACTGACGGTCTGACTCCGCAGCACATTCCGAGGCACCCGAGGCACCGCATGAGCACTCCCAGCAGCACCCCCAGCGCCAAGCGCCCCGCGCGTCCGCACCGCCGCCCGAAGAAGGACCCGGCCCGGATCGTCGCGTTCCGCGCCCTGCGGGCCGTCGACGAGCGGGACGCGTACGCCAACCTGATCCTGCCCTCGCTGCTCCGCGAGGCGGAGCAGAAGGGCATGGACCGCCGGGACGCGGCGCTGGCCACCGAGCTGGTGTACGGCACGCTGCGGCTCCAGGGCAGCTACGACGCGGTCATCGAGGCCTGCATCGACCGGCCGCTGCGCGAGGTGGACCCGCCGGTGCTGGACGTGCTCGCGCTCGGCGCGCACCAGCTGCTGACCACCCGGATCCCGAGCCACGCGGCGGTCTCCGCCACGGTCGAGCTGGCCCGGGTGGTGCTCGGCGACGGGCGGGCCAAGTTCGTCAACGCGGTGCTGCGCAAGATCAGTGCGCAGGACCTGGACGCCTGGCTGGCCCAGGTCGCCCCGCCGTACGAGCAGGACGCCGAGGACCACCTCGCGGTGGTGCACTCGCACCCGCGCTGGGTGGTCTCCGCGCTCTGGGACTCGCTCGGCCGCTGGCAGCCGGACGCCTCCGGCCGGGCCGCGGTGGAGGACCTGCTGCGGGCCGACAACGAGCGCCCCGAGGTGACCCTGGTGGCCCGGCCAGGACGGTCCACGGCGGCCGAACTGCTGGACGCCAGGCCGGAGTCGGAGCCCGGCCGGTGGTCCCCGTACGCGGTCCGGCTCGCCGAGGGCGGCGAGCCCGGCGGGATCGAGGCGGTCAAGGAGAACCGGGCGGGGGTGCAGGACGAGGGCAGTCAGCTGGTCGCGCTCGCGCTGGCCGCCGCGCCGGTCGAGGGCCGGGACCGGCTCTGGCTGGACGGCTGTGCCGGGCCCGGCGGCAAGGCCGCGCTGCTCGCGGCGCTGGCCGCCGAGCGGGGCGCCGCGCTGGTCGCCTCGGAGAAGCAGCCGCACCGGGCCCGCCTGGTGGCCCGCGCGCTGGACGGCAACCCCGGCCCGTACACGGTGATCGCCGCCGATGGCACCAAGCCCGCCTGGGCCGACGGCACCTTCGACCGGACCCTGGTGGACGTGCCCTGCTCCGGTCTCGGCGCGCTGCGCCGCCGCCCGGAGGCCCGCTGGCGCCGCCGCCCCGACGACCTGGCCGGTTTCGGCCCGCTCCAGCGCGACCTGCTGCGCGGGGCGGTCCGGGCCACCCGGATCGGCGGCGTGGTCGGCTACGCGACCTGCTCGCCGCACCTGGCCGAGACCCGCGCGGTGGTGGACGACGTGCTGCGCGAGACCCCGGGCCTGGAGTGGATCGACGCCCGCCCGCTGCTGCCCGGGCTGCCCGGTCTCGGCGAGGGCCCGGACGTGCAGCTCTGGCCGCACCTGCACGGCACCGACGCGATGTACCTGGCGCTGTTCCGCCGCACGGTCTGACGAATTGACGGTCCGTCGGGAAGGAATGCTGGACAGACCGGCGGCGGCCGGGTGAGGGTGGCGGACATGGAGTTCACCCACCTCGGCCGCACCGGCCTGTCCGTGTCCCGTCTCTGCCTGGGCACGATGAACTTCGGCCCGCACACCACGGAGCCGGACGCCCACGTCATCATGGACACCGCCCACGAACTGGGCATCAACTTCTTCGACACCGCCAACGTCTACGGTTGGGGTGAGAACAAGGGCCGTACCGAGGAGATCCTCGGCAGCTTCTTCGCCCGGGGCGGTGGCCGCCGTGAGAAGACCGTGCTGGCCACCAAGCTGTACGGCGACATGGGGGAGTGGCCCAACGAGGGCAAGCTCTCCGCGCTCAACATCCGCCGGGCGGTCGACGCCAGCCTCAAGCGGCTGAACACCGACTACATCGACCTGTACCAGATGCACCACGTCGACCGTGCGACGCCGTGGGAGGAGATCTGGCAGGCGATGGAGGTGCTGGTCGCCCAGGGCAAGATCATCTACGTCGGCTCCAGCAACTTCGCCGGCTGGCACCTGGCACAGGCCCAGGAGACCGCCAAGGCGCGGAACTTCCTCGGCCTGGTCAGCGAGCAGTCGATCTACAACCTGCTGGAGCGCACCGTCGAGCTGGAGGTCGTCCCGGCCGCCCAGCACTACGGTCTCGGCCTGATCCCGTGGTCCCCGCTGCACGGCGGCATCCTCGGCGGCGTGCTGCGGAAGGAGCGCGAGGGCCTGCGCCGGCTGGAGGGCCGGGCCGCCGAGGCGGTGTCCGCCAAGCGTGAGCAGATCCAGGCGTACGAGGACCTGGCGGCCGAACTCGGCCAGGAGCCGGGCGACATCGCGCTCGCCTGGCTGCTGTCCCGTCCGGCGGTGACCGCCCCGATCGTCGGCCCGCGCACCCTGGAGCAGCTGCACGCGGCGGCCCGGGCGCTGGAGGTGACGCTGGACCAGAAGACCCTGGACCGGCTGGACGAGATCTTCCCGGGCCACAAGACGGCGCCGGAGGACTACGCCTGGTAGGCGGCTGTTCCGGTCGGCCGGGCCCCCCGCCCGGCCGACCGGACGGAGCGTCGGCTCCGTCCGGCGGTGAAGGCGGTGACCAGCTCGGCGAACGCGTCCGGTGCGGTCACGTTCACGACGTGGTCGGCCCCGGCCACCGTCACCCGGCGAGTCCGCGCAGATCCCGGCCGGCCAGGCGCGCTGCCCGGGGTCCAGCCGGGCGGTCCAGACTGCCAGGTCCGCCGCCACCGCACCGGTCAGATCCGCAGGTCGGTGGCGCCTGCGTTGAGCAGCACCAGGTCGGGCCCCGTGCCCTGCCGGGCGTACCGCAGCCGGCCGCCGGGCACCTCCGCGTACCGTACGTCCCGTTCCGTCGTTCCCCGACCCTCCGTCAGCACCGTGTCCGTGTCCCGGGCAGCGGAGCACGGCGCGGTCGGCGTTCTCCACCGAACTGGGACTGCGTCGCCCTGGGGGCGGACCGGTTCCCGGTCGTCCGGCGGGCGGCGCCGGCGCCGGGAGTGGGTGAGGATGATCGGATGAAGCCGATCACGCATCAGGTCCCGTACCACGCGCAGTGGGAGTCGCCCGAGCTGGTGCCCGGGATCCTGGCCGGGACGGCGCTGGCGGTGGACGACCCGCTCTGGGCGCGGTCCGGTGCGGCGGACCAGGAGGAGTACGAGTACTGGTCCTGGCGGCTGTGCGGGGTGGCCTGCCTGCGGATGGCGCTGGACTACTGGTGGGGCATCAGCCCGCCCGCCGTCCGGCTGGCCGAGGAGTGCCTGGCGGCGGGCGCGTACGTGCGTCACCCGGACGGCCGCCTGGACGGGCTGATCCACGCGCCGTTCGCGGCCTACGTGACGCGTCGCTGGGGGCTGTCCGCCGAGGCGGTCGCCCCGTTGCCGATCGAGCGGATCAGGGCGGAACTGGCGGACGGGCGGTTGGTGATGCTGTCGGTCCACCCGTCCATCCGCACCCTGGACCCCGATCCGCCGCGCCCGGGCGGGCACCTGGTGCTCGCCGTCGGCGCGAGCGACGGCGAGCTGCTGATCCACAACCCCTCGGGCTTCCCGGACGGTTCGCAGAGCTTCGCGCCGGTGCCGTGGTCCGCGCTGCCGCGCTACTACGCCGACCGGGGCATCGTGCTCGGCGGGCCCGGCACGCCCGGCTGAGCAGGCGGGTCAGAGTGCGGCGGGCAGGCTGCGCAGGACCAGCCCCACCCCGACCGTCAGCACCAGCAGCGCGGTGAGCAGGCCGCTCCACGGTGCCAGCCGGCGGAGCCGGGCCGTCAGGGTGCCCTCCGCCGCGCCGGCGATCCGCTCGCCGACCCGGACGAAGAGCAGGCCCGCCGCCGTCAGGGTGGCGGCCATGCCCAGGCCGTAGGCCAGCACCAGCGCGACCCCGAACATGGTCCGCCCGAGTGCGACGGCGCCCAGCAGCACCACCAGCGCGGACGGGCTCGGCACCAGGCCGCCCGCGATGCCCAGGCCGATCAGACCGGTCCGGCCGAGCGGTTCGGCGTGGTGGTGAGATCCGAACAGGCCGTGCCGGTGGTGGTGGTCGTGGTGCTCGTGGTGCTCGTGTACGGGGGCCTCCAGTACCGCCAGGGTGCCGTGCTGCGCCGCGTCCTTCGGCGGGTGCGGGTGCGGGTGCGGGTGGTCGTGGTCGTGCGGGTGGTGGTGGTCATGACGGTGCGGCACTGCGGCGGCGGGCCGGGTCCGGCGGCGGACGTCGCGCAGCAGCAGCCCCCCGACCGCCGTCACCAGCAGGCCGCTGAGCACGCCGAGCCGCCCGAGCAGCACGTCGCCCGCCAGCGTGGAGAACCCGGTCAGCAGCAGTCCGAGCCCGAGCACGCCCGCCGTGTGGGTGAAGGTGACGGTGGCTCCGACCGTGACCGCGTCCCTGACCCGGCCGCGCCGGCCGGCCAGGTAGATGCCCATCGCCGCCTTGCCGTGCCCGGGGAGCAGCGCGTGGCCCGCGCCGAGGACGGTGGCCAGCAGGACGGCGAGCAGGCCGACCGGGACGGTGAGCCGGTTCACCGTGCCCAGGTCGGCCAGTCGGCGGTCGAGTGCGGCCAGCCACCCGGCCGGGCCGCCGGTGGGGGTGGCGGCGGACAGGCCGGCCACGGCCGAGCCGCTGCCGGGGGTCGCGGTGAACCGGGCTTCGAACACCCCGCTCGGGGCGTCGAGCAACTCCTTTGGGTAGTACCTGAGTTCGTGCGAGGGAGAGATCTCGGGAACGTCCGTCGGGTCGAGCCGGACGCCGTCGCCCCGGGCGGTGATCTCGTTCCACCCCACCCGGGCCGGGTCGGCGCCGCTGCGGACCCGGAGCACCGTACCGTCGGCCGCCACGGTGAGCGGGGCGTCCAGCGTGCAGTCCAGCCGGGCGGTGGGGAGCCCGGCGGCGCCGTCGGTGTACCCGTAAGTCGCCGAGCGGACCTGCCAGTTCAGCACCTGCTCGGCGGGGCCGGCCCGGACCTGGAGCCGGGCGGCGCCGGCCGCGCACTGCTCGGCGGCCCAGCTGCCGCGTTCGGCTTCGTCCACCGTGCCGTCGGCGTTCCGGTCCACCCGGCTCCGCTCCTGGAGGGTGGGGATCTCCGCCTGGTCGGTGACCGCCAGCACCTCGATCCGGTCCTGGTGCACGGTGAAGCCGAGGTGGTGGTTGACCGAGAAGTTGCCCAACGGGTGGGCGGCGGCGGTCGGCGCCGTCCCCGCCAGCAGCCAGAGCGCGGCGCCCAGGGCGCCACCGGCGCGGGCGAGCAATCGGGAAGGGGTCACGCACGGCCTCCGAGGGTGGGGGATGAGTGGGGTGACGGGCGGCCCGGGCAGCGGACTTGACGCTCCGTCGGCACCGGTACTCTGCCGCACCGATCCGGCCGGGCCGGTGCTCGGCAGACCGTCACCAGAGCCGGACGGGTGAGCCGGGTCGGCCGTGCGGGTGACCCGGCCGAGCCACCCCGTGCCGGGTCACGAAGGAGTGGTGCGGAGCGGGCAACAGTGCCCGCAGTGGAACCTCCGCTGATCTGTCCCGCGATCGAAAGTGAGTACCACAGCACCATGAAGTCCCAGTTCAGAACAGTCCGCGTGTCCTCCACGGCCCGAACGGCGGCCGTCCTGACGGTGCTCGGGCTGGCCCTGGCCGGCACCGCCGTGACCGGTCCCGGCGCCGGGGTCGGCAGCGCGTCCAGTCACCGGGAGGCACCGCTGATCGCCGGCGACCCGCAGACCGACAACACCGACGTGTACGCGTTCACCAGCCCGGACAAGCCCGACACGGTGACGCTGATCGCCAACTGGCTGCCGTTCCAGGAGCCCAACGGCGGGCCGAACTTCTACCCGTTCGCGGACGGTGCGCACTACGACATCAACATCGACTCCCGGGGCACCGGCCGGCCGGACCTCACCTACCGCTGGACCTTCCGGACCGAGGACCAGCGGGGCACCGACACCTTCCTCTACAACACCGGCGTGGTGAACAACCTCACCGACCCGACCCTGAAGGTGCGGCAGTACTACACCCTCCAGGAGCTGCGCCCGGACTGCGACCCGGTCACCCTGATCGAGCGCGGGGTGGTCGCGCCGTCCCGGACCGGCGCCGCCTCGATGCCCGACTACGGCCGGCTCCGCGACCAGGCCACCGTCCAACTGCCGGGCGGCGGGCAGACGGTGGCCACCCAGGCGGCCGACCCGTTCTTCCTCGACCTGCGGGTCTTCGACCTGCTCTACGGGGGCGACCTCAAGGAGACCGGGCAGAACACCCTGGCGGGCTACAACGTCAACTCGGTCGCCATCCAGCTGCCCAAGAGCCGGCTCGCGCTCGGCGGCGACGCCACCCGCAACCCCGTCATCGGAGTCTGGAGCAGCACCGAGAAGCAGAGCATGAAGCTCACCCCCGGTGGCCGGCAGCCCGAGGGGCCGTTCGTGCAGGTGTCGCGGCTGGGCAACCCGCTGGTCAACGAGGCCGTGGTGCCGGCCGGGCTGAAGGACGCGTTCAACGCGCTGCCGCCGTCCGAGGACCACAACCAACCGGCCGTGGTGGCCAAGGTGCTGGACCCGGAGGTGCCGAAGCTGGTCGAGGCGATCTACGGGATCAAGGCACCGGCCGCGCCGCGCACCGACCTCCAGGAGATCTTCCTGACCGGTATCGCCAAAGCCACCGGCGGTCCCTACCAGGTGGACCTCAACTCGCAGTTGCTGAACCAGGACATCGACCCGGGTGCCTTCGTCCCGGCCGAGGAACTGCGGCTGAACATGTCCACCCCGTCCACCCCCGTGCCGAACCGGCTCGGGGTGCTCAACGGCGACTTCCAGGGCTTCCCGAACGGCCGCCGGCTGAGCGACGACGTGATCGACATCGCGCTCCAGGTGCTGGAGGGCGCCACCCCCGGCAAGCTGATCGCCCCGCTCGCCGCCGGAGACGGCGTGAACGCGGCCGACCGTCCGTTCGGGACCAGCTTCCCGTACCTCGCGGTCCCGTACGCCAAGGCCGTCAACCAGGCCAACTGACCGCTGCGGGCGGGTGGTTCACGCCATCCGCCCGCCTCCCCCGCAGGCCGCGCCCCGAGGACACCGATGCGACGACTTCCCCTGCTGCTCACCACGGTCGCGCTCTGCGGCGGCCTGGCCCTCGCCGCGCTGGGAACGGAGGACGGCGGCGCACCGTCCGCCGCGCCCAGGGGGGCCTTGCCCGCGCCGGGAGCGGCCGGTGCGGACGGTTCGCCGGAGCGGGTGATCTCCGCCACCCAGCAGCGCCTGCGTCAGTTGCCCGGCGACTCGTCGGCCTGGGCCAGGCTCGGCGGTACGTACGTGGAACAGGCCAGGCTGACCTCGGACCCGTCCTACTACCCCAAGGCCGAGGAGGCGCTGCGGCGTTCGCTGACCCTGGCGCCCGAGGCCAACGCCGACGCGCTGACGGGCCTGGGCGCGCTGGCGAACGCCCGGCACCGGTTCGCCGAGGCCAAGGAGTTCGCCGACCGGGCGATCGCGGACTCCACGTACCACTGGCAGGCGTACGCCGTGCTGGCCGACGCCCAGACCCAGTTGGGCAACGACACCGAAGCCACCGCCGCGGTGCAGGCGCTGCTCGACCGGCGGCCGGGCACGGCCGCGTTCACCCGGGCCGCCTACGACCTGGAGCAGCACGGGCAGACCGATCGGGCCGGCCAGGCGCTCCGGCAGGCGCTGGCCGGAGCGGCCAACGACGCCGACCGCGCTTTCTGCCTCCACCAACTCGCCGAACTGGAGCAGGACTCGGGCCGCCCCGAGGCCGCACAGGCCGGCTATCAGCGGGCGCTGGACGCCGACCCGCAGTACACGCCCGCGCTGGCCGGGCGGGCCAGGGCGGAGGCGGCGCTCGGCGATACCGAGGCTGCGCTCCGGGACTACGGCGCCGCCGTCGGCCGGGTGCCGCTGCCGCAGTACCTGCTGGAACTCGGGGAGCTGTACGAGTCCCTGGGCCGTACCGAGCAGGCGGGGCAGCAGTACGGACTGCTCGCCGCCGAGCACCGGTTGGCCGCCGAGAACGGGGTGGTGGACGATCTGGCACTGGGCCAGTACCAGGCCGACCACGGGGACCCGGCGGAGGCCGTCCGGTTGCTGCGGGCCGAGTGGCAGCGCCGCCGGAGCGTGCTGGTCGCCGACGCGCTCGGCTGGGCGTTGCACCGGCAGGGAGCCGACCGGGAGGCGCTCGGCCTGGCCGAGCAGGCCCGCCGCACCGGGTGGCCGAACGCCCGGTTCCGCTACCACCAGGGCGAGATCGAACGGGCGCTCGGGCAGCGGGACGCCGCGCGGACCCACCTGGCGGAGGCGCTCCGGATCGACCCGCACTTCTCGCCGCTCCACGTGCCGCAGGCGCGGGCCGCGCTCGACTCGCTGGGCACGGCGGACGGTGGTTGACGGACGGTGGCCGACGGATGGTCAGAGGGCTGACGGTGGGCCAAGTCCCAGGTCAGGGCGGTACGGAGTACGCGTATTCACTCGTGCGGGTGAACCCGGCCGAGTGCACCAATCTGTGGTGCCGGTGGGGTCGAATGCTGCTCGCGTGGGCCCCTGAATCGTGCGGGCCCCAGAACCGGAGACGGGGAATGATGGGCGCACAGCACATCGACACCCGGCTGCTCGAAGAACTCACCGAGCAGTCACAGGACTTGAACAGCGATGCGGTGAAGATCACCCGCAGCGCACTGACCGACTTCGCCGCCGACGCCGAGCCCCGGCCGGCCGGTTGGTGGCGGCGCGGTGGCGCGGTGGCCGGACTGGCCGGCGCGTTCGCGCTGCTGGGCGGCACCCGGGCGTTCGCGGCGACCGCGACGGCGGACGACATCATGGCGCTGCAGACCGCGGCCTCGCTGGAGAACCTGGCGATCAGCGTGTACCAGACGGCGGCCACCCTGCCGTTCATCAAGGACGGCAACAAGACGGTGGCGGCCTTCATCGCCAAGACCACCGAGCAGCACCAGGCCCACGCCAAGGCGTTCAACGCCGCCGCGACGCAGGCCGGTGGCAAGGCGCAGAACAGCCCGGACCCGAAGTACAAGGCGGTGGTCGACCAGACCCTGCCGACCATCAAGACCCCGGCCGACGTGGTGAAGCTCGCCATCACGCTGGAGGACGTCGCCGCCCAGACGTACACCAAGAACGTCGGCCAGGTCAGCAACGGCGACCTGCGCAAGCTGTTCGCCTCGGTCGCCCCGGTGGAGGCCCAGCACCGGGCCACCCTGCTCGCGGTGCAGGCCCTGCTGGCGGGCAACGCCGCCGACCTGATCACCATCCCGGTCGACCCGGCCAAGCTGCCCGCCGCGGCCGGCAGCGTCGGCTTCCCGGACGCGTTCTACCCGACCAAGGACGCCTCGCCGATCAGTGAAGGGGCCGTGAAGTGACCGCGACCAAGGGAGGCTGGGACCTCCCCATCAGTGAGCGCGAACTGACCTCCCTGACCCGGGAGATGGAGCAGGCGCACCGCGAGACCCTGCCGCTGCTGGAGAGCAGTGCGGTCGACCTCGCGGCCGAGATCCGCGGCCGCCGGGCGGCCGGGCCCGAGGCGGTGAACCCGGACCGGCGCCGGTTCCTGTTCGGCACCGGCGGGGTGGCGGCGGCCCTGGTGCTGGCGGCCTGCTCCAGCGGGACGTCCGACTCGAAGAGCAGCTCCTCGCCCTCCGCGGGCGGCTCCTCCGCCGCGGCGAGCGGGCAGTACACCGGCGACCTGAAGGTGGTCGCGCTGGCCACCGCGCTGGAGAACCAGGCGGTCGGGGCCTACCAGGCCGCCCTGGACGCGGCCGGGGCGGGCAAGCTCGGCACCGTCCCGCCGGCGGTGGGGAACTTCATCACCACCGCGATGGCCCAGCACGCCGACCACGCGAAGGCCTGGAACGCGGTGCTCACCGGTGCGGGCAAGGCCGCCATCACCACCGTCCCGCTCTCCAACCAGGCCGAGGTGACGGCCGCGCTGGGCAAGGCGACCGACGTCGGGGCGGTGGCCAAGCTGGCGCTCCAGCTGGAGGACCAGGCGGCCCAGACCTACCTGTTCGCCACCTACAACGTGACCAGCCCGGCGGGGATCGCCACCGCGGCCACCATCGCGCCGGTCGAGGCGATGCACGCGGCGATCCTCAACTACGTGCTCGGCCAGTACCCCGTCCCGAACGACTTCCTCCCGGTCGACAAGGCCGCCAGCCCCAGTCTGCTGACGGTCTGACCTTCTCTCAGGTGTGTGCCCGGAGCGGCTCCCCACGGCGGCTCCGGGCACACACCTGCCACCTCTGGAAAGGAACCCTCATGCACACTCCCCGGCTCCGTCCCGTCCTCGGCGTGCTCCTGCTCGCCCTGACGGCTGCCGCCTGTTCCAGCGGTGCGGGGGGTGGGTCGGCCTCCGGTACGCCGACGCCGGCGGTGAGTTCGGCCGCCGCGAGTCCCAGCGCCGCGAGTCCCAGCGCCGCGAGCCCGTCCAGCGCTGCGGGGTCGTCCGGCGCGAGCGCGTCGGCGTCCACGTCCACGTCTGCGGCGAGTCCGTCCGCGAGCGGTTCGGCGCAGGCCGCGGTGCAGGTCACCATCAAGGAGTTCACCTTCGGCCCGGACAACTTCACGGTCAGCCCGGGGGCGAAGGTCACGGTCGTGAACCAGGACTCCACCGCGCACACGCTGACCGCCACCGGCCAGGGCGGCTTCGACAGCGGGACGATCGGCGCAGGCAAGACCGTGACCTTCACCGCCCCGACCAAGCCCGGGAGTTACCCCTTCATCTGCAGCCTGCACCAGTTCATGAAGGGCACCCTCACGGTCGCCTGAGCCGGCTGGTCAGCTGCCGAACGGGGCGGCGTAGCGCAGGGTGCCGCTGGGCAGCGGGCTGTTCGAGTCGAGGTCGAGGGCCATCAGGGCCTCGTCCGGGACGTCGGCGGTGGTTTTGATGCCGTGCCGGGAGGCACGGCTGAAGCCGAAGCGCGGGTAGTAGGACGGGTGGCCCAGCACCGTGACGGTGTGCTCGCCCCGGACCCGGGCGGCGGCCAGCGCGGCCCGGACCACGGCGGCGCCCACGCCGGTCCGCTGGTGCCCGGGCAGCACCGCGACCGGGGCCAGGCAGAGTGCCGGGGTGTCGTCGATGTGACACCGGGTCAGCAGGGCGTGGCCCACCACGGTGCCGTCCGGCGTCTCGGCGACCACCGAGAGGCCGGGGACCCAGCTGCCGTCGGCCCGCAGCGCCTCGACCAGGTCGGCCTCCGCCGCGGTCTCGAAGGCGGCCAGCACGACCGCGCGGATCGCCGGGTGGTCGGTGGCGGTCTCGGGACGGGTGGCCCAGCGGTGGACGGGCAACGGAGGCACCTCACGGTCGGGGTCCGGGTGTTCGGAGTGTTCAGGCACGAACGATCCCGACGCTAACACGGTGTCCCCGGGCCGGACCGGCGGCGGGAGCCGACCGGGCGGCCGAGCCCGGACCGGGCCCGCGCGCCGAGGCCGGGCCGGCCCCGGGCCGCCGCATGATGGGAGGGCCCCGTACGCCGTGGAAGGAGCCCGCCCGTGCTGCTCGAACGTCTGGCCCTGACCTCCCGCGCGGTGGCGGCCGAGCCGGCCAGGAACGCCAAGACCGCGCTGATCGCGGAGTGCCTCGCCGAGCTCGGCCCGGCCGAGATCCCGGCGGCGGTGGCGCTGCTGTCGGGCGAGGGACGGCGGGCCGGGGTCGGCTGGGCGGGAGTCCGGGAGCTGCCGGAGCCGGCCGGGACCGCGACCCTGGGGGTGGCGGAGACCGAGGACCTGCTGACCCGGCTGGGCGAGGTGCACGGCAAGGGGGCGCAGGCGGAGCGGAAACGGCTGCTCGGCGAGCTGTTCGGACGGGCCACGGCGGTCGAGCAGGAGTTCCTCCGGGCGGTGCTGGTGGGCGAGTTGCGGCAAGGTGCGCTGGACGCGCTGATGGGCGACGCGGTGGCGAAGGCGGCGGGCGTCCCCGCGACGGTGGTCCGGCGGGCGCTGATGCTGCGTGGCTCGGCCCGGGTGGTGGCGGAGGCGGCGCTGACCGGCGGGGCACCGGCGCTGCGCGCGTTCGGGCTGCGACTCGGCCGCCCTGTACGCCCGATGCTGGCCGCCTCGGCGCCGGAGCTGGCGGCCGCGCTGGAGAAGGTGAGCCCGGCCGCGCTGGAGTGGAAGCTCGACGGCATCCGGGTGCAGGTGCACCGGGACGGCGAGCAGGTCTCGGTCTTCACCCGCAGCCTGGACGAGATCACCGCCCGGGTCCCCGAGGTGGTCGCGGCGGCCCGGGCGCTGCCGGTCGAGCGGGCGGTGCTGGACGGTGAGGCGATCGCGCTGGGACCGGACGCCCGGCCACGCCCGTTCCAGGTCACGGCCGCGCGGACCGCCTCCCGGCAGGACCCGGAACGGCTGCGGGCCGAGACCCCGCTGAGCGTGTTCTTCTTCGACCTGCTGCACCGGGACGGCACCGACCTGATCGACCGTCCGGCCGCCGAGCGCTGGACCGCGCTGGCGGAGGTCGCACCGGAGCCGCTCCGGGTGCCCCGGCTGACCACGGATCAGCTGCCGGAGGCGGAGCGGTTCTTCGCGGACGCGCTCGCCCACGGCCACGAGGGCGTGGTGGTCAAGGACCCGGCCGCGCCGTACGCGGCCGGCCGCCGGGGCGCGGGCTGGATCAAGGTCAAACCCCGGCACACCCTCGACCTGGTGGTCACCGCCGCCGAGTGGGGCAGCGGCCGCCGCCGGGGTTACCTGAGCAACCTGCACCTGGCCGCCCGGAACCAGGGCGAGCCCGGCCTCGACCCCTGGGTGATGCTGGGCAAGACCTTCAAGGGCCTGACCGACCAGCTGCTCGGCTGGCAGACCGAACAGCTGCTGGCCCGGGAGACCCACCGGGACGCGTACACCGTGTACGTGCGGCCGGAGTTGGTGGTGGAGATCGCCTTCGACGGCCTCCAGCGCAGCCCGCGCTACCCGGCCGGGCTGGCGCTGCGGTTCGCCCGGGTGCTGCGCTACCGCGAGGACAAGCCGGCCGGGGAGGCGGACACGGTGGCCACCGTCCGGGCGCTGGCGGACCGGTAGCGGTCGGGGGTCGGTGGCCGGGGGGCCGGGGGGGGGTCAGCGGGGCGGGACGATGCCCGTCAGCCACTTGAAGGACGGGCCGACCAGCGGCTTCCAGGTCGAGGTCAGGTGCGCTCCGGTGGTCTCGACCGGGGTGACCGTGGTCGGGCTCTTCGCCGCCCGCTGGAGGGCGGTCGCGTCCTCCAGACCGTCGCCCTTCTTGCCGGACACCCAGAGCGCGACGTTCGGCGGGGTGGCGGCGTGGGTGAGCAGGTACAGCGGGTTGGCGGTCTCGCGCAGCTTGGGGTCCTTGGCGGTCAGTGAGGTGGACTCGCCGATCGGGTCGTTGTACCCGGACATGCTGATCGCGGCCCGGTAGCGGTCGGGGTGGGCGAGGGCGAGGCGGCTCGCGCAGTGCGCGCCCGCCGAGTAGCCGGCCAGCGCCCAGCGGTCCGCGGTCCGGTCGGCCCGGAAGTTGTCCAGGACCATCTGCGGCACGTCACGCGAGAGCCAGGTCTCGGCGTTCACCTTGCCCGGGATGTCGGCGCAGCCGGTGTCGGTGCCGCCGAGCAGGTTGACCCGGGGCGAGACCAGGATGAAGGGCGTGACCTGGCCGGACTTCATCAGCGGTTCGAGCTGGGCGACCACCTCCATGGTGCCGAACCAGGTGCTGGACGCGCCCGGGTAGCCCGCGAGCAGCTCGACCACCGGGAAGGTGCGGTCCTTGTGCGCGGGGTCGTCGTACTGCGGCGGCGTCCAGACCAGCACCTCGCCGTCGACGCCGGAGAGCCTGCCCTTGAGGTCGGTCTGCTGCACGCTCCGGGGCACCGCGTCCGAGTCCGGGGCGTGGAAGGACTGGATCACCTTGGCCGGCGGGGAGGCGGAGGCGGCGGCCTGGTCGCCGCCGAGGCCGCCGTCCTTGGGCGGCACGGGGACGGCCCGGACGTGGTTCGAGGTGCCCAGCAGGTCGCCCCAGCTGTCGTAGATCAGGTTCTCGTTGTTGACCACCACGAAGACCATGGCCACGGCGGTGGCCTGGCAGAGCAGGACGGTGCCGAGGTAGGACAGCGCCCGGAGCGGGCCGCGGCGCCGTTCGGCGGTTCTGATCCGGCCGAAGACGACTCCTCTGCCGCCCCACTGCGCCATCGC
This sequence comes from Kitasatospora sp. NBC_00070, assembly GCF_045041205.1. Taxonomy (NCBI): domain Bacteria; kingdom Bacillati; phylum Actinomycetota; class Actinomycetes; order Kitasatosporales; family Streptomycetaceae; genus Kitasatospora; species Kitasatospora sp. NBC_00070. The sequence goes on from NZ_CP108247.1 coordinate 6,667,464, forward strand.
CAGCGCGAGGGAGGCCACGAACAGGACGATCGTGAGGACGAGGACGGGCGTGTCGGTCAGGTTCATCGCGTTCTGGTACCCAGCTCCTGTGCCATCCGGGGCGGTGCGCCCGGTGACATGAGTGACTGCCGTGAACGTCTGTTCGGTTGCCCGTTCCTGAGAGAAACCTGGGAGTCCGTTTGGGCGGGTGCGCCTCGGGGTGCGGTCAGGGTCCGTTCGGGGTGCGCCCCCGATGACGGCTGGTCAGGCGCACGCCAGGGTGGAGCCATGATCTTCTACAGGCGGGTCCTGGTCACCCTGGCATGCGTGACGATCGGGCTGGTGACCCTGGTCGGCGGCGGCTTCGTCCGACGGTGGCGCCCCCGGGGACACCACCGTCGGACGGTGGGTCAGCTGCTGACCGGCAGGCCGATCGGGTTGAGCTGGGGGAGTTCGGCCCGGCAGGCGGTGGCGATCGGGGTCAGGGCGGCGGCCAGCTCGTCCAGCTCGGCGCGCCGGAAGCCGGACCAGACCCGGGCGGCGGCCAGGTCGGTGACGGCCTCCAGCGCCTGGTGGCGGTGCCGGCCGTCGGTGGAGATGGTGCCGTCCTGGTTCAGCCAGCCCCGGGTGGTGAGGCGGGCGGCGGCGGCCTCCCACTCCTCGTCGGTCCAGCCCCGGAACGGCTGGAGCTGCTCGCGCCGGGTGTCCAGCGCGCAGCGCAGCACCAGCGCCTCGCAGCCGGTCAGGCCCTCCGCGACCAGTGCCGCGACGTGGCCGTCGCCCCGGTGTTCGCGCAGCACGGTGGTGGCGTGCCAGAGGCGGGCGAGCGCGCCCTCGGGGCGGGGGAGCGCGAGGTTGGCGGCGGCCAGTACCCGCCCACAACAGTCCAGCCCGTCCACCGCCCGCTCCAGCAGCGTCACCGAACGGTCGATCAGATCGGGCTTGACGGTCTCCAGTACGCGTTCCAGGGTGGCCACCGCCCCGGTCAGCCGAGCCTCCAGCGCGGCCTCCGGGGTGGCCCGGGACCAGACGTCCGGCAGTGCCCGCTCGACCATCTGCGGCGCGAAGTTGAAGAAGGCGGCGATCACCGGGGCGGCCTCCACCGGACCGAGCGGGGCCGACCGGCCGGCGAAGTACCCGCGCCAGCTCCCGCGCAGCCCGGCCGCCTCGTACGCGGCGCGGCCCTCGGGGGAGAAGTAGGTGAGCGCGTGCACCGGCTCGAAGAGCCACCACAACGCGCGGGCGGGATGCACCATCTCGGCCATCTGGAACCTTTCCGGTCACGGGCAACGGCGCTGGTGACCCTAGCGCGCAACGGCTGTGACGCGGGTCACGCGGTGGTCTCACCATCCACTTCCCGCCACCGGCAGGGGAGATGATGTACCCGGACGGCAGCTCCGGCCGCCCGCACCGAGTGTGAAGGTTCCCTCAAATGGCGCAGATCAACCCCAGCATCCTGTCGGCCGACTTCGCCCGCCTGGCCGAGGAGGCGGAGGCCGTCCGAGGCGCGGACTGGCTGCACGTGGACGTGATGGACAACCACTTCGTCCCCAACCTCACGCTCGGCATCCCGGTGGTCGAGTCGCTCGCCCGCGCCACCGACACGCCGCTGGACTGCCACCTGATGATCGAACAGCCGGACCGCTGGGCCCCGCAGTACGTCGAGGCGGGCGCCGGTTCGGTGACCTTCCACGCCGAGGCCGCCGCCGCGCCGGTGCGGCTCGCCCGGGAGATCCGGGCCAAGGGCGCGCGGGCCTCGATGGCCCTGCGTCCGGCCACCCCGATCGAGCAGTACGAGGACCTGCTGCCCGAGCTCGACATGATCCTGATCATGACGGTCGAGCCCGGCTTCGGCGGCCAGGCGTTCCTGGACATCATGCTGCCCAAGATCCGCCGCACCCGGGAGCTGATCTCCAAGCACGGCCTCGACCTCTGGCTCCAGGTGGACGGCGGCGTCTCGGCGGCCACCATCGAGCGCTGCGCCGAGGCGGGTGCGGACGTCTTCGTGGCGGGTTCGGCGGTGTACGGCGCGGCCGACCCGGCCGAGGCGGTCCGCTCGCTGCGGGCCCGGGCGGAGGCCGTCACCGCCACCGCGCCGTGGGCCTGCGCGCACTGACCGTCCGGTGGGGCGGGGCTCAGGCTCCGCCCTGCTTTGCCCCGGGCCCGAACTGACGCATGATCGGATCGTCAACGGTGTCGTCCGGACGGAGCGCGTCAGCCCATGAGCAACCTCGACCTCGAGCCCACCCCGACCAGTTGCGGCGGGGAGGCCGACACCGGCCCGGTCAAGGAGCTGCTGACCGGCCGTCAGGTCCGGCTCGGCGAATCCAACGAGGTCCGCCGGCTGCTGCCGAACCTGGGCCGCCGGATGGTCGGCGCCTGGTGCTTCGTCGACCACTACGGGCCCGACGACATCGCCGACGAGCCCGGCATGCAGGTGCCGCCGCACCCGCACATGGGCCTGCAGACGGTCAGTTGGCTGCACGAGGGCTCGGTGCTGCACCGCGACAGCCTCGGCAGCCTGCAGACCGTCCGTCCGCGCGAACTCGGCCTGATGACCTCAGGCCGGGCCATCTCGCACTCCGAGGAGTCCCCGCGCGAGCACGCCCGCCTGCTGCACGGCGCCCAGCTCTGGGTCGCCCTCCCCGACAGCCACCGGCACACCGCCCCGGCCTTCGAGCACCACGCCGACCTCCCGACGGTGGACGCGACCGGCCTGCACGCCACCGTCATCCTCGGTGCCCTGGACGGCGCCACCTCCCCGGGCACCACGTACACCCCGCTGGTCGGCGCCGACCTGACGCTCCGTGAGGGGGCTCACCACCGGCTCCCGGTGGAGCCCGGCTTCGAGTACGCGGTGCTGTCGATGACCGGCTCCGTGGACGTGGACGGCGTCCGGGTCGAGCCGGGGTCGCTGCTCTACCTGGGCTGCGGGCGCCGGGAACTCCCGCTGCTGGCCCGGACGGACAGCTCGGTGCTGCTGCTCGGCGGCCTGCCGTTCGAGGAGCACCTGGTGATGTGGTGGAACTTCATCGGCCGATCGGACGAGGATGTCAGGCAGGCGCGGGAGGAGTGGATGTCCGGCACCCGCTTCGGCGAGGTGCACGGCTACGACGGTCATCGGCTGCCCGCTCCTGAGCTTCCCCCACTGCCCCTGAAGCCACGGGGGCGAGTGCGCTGATCAGCGGCTGTGCGCTCAGGACGGGTGGCGGATCGCGATGGTCTGGGGTCGGCCGGGCGGTGGCGGGCGGGGGACGTGCGGACAGGCCGCTCGTGTCCGTCCCGAGCCGATGCAGCGGCTGCTGCGAAGCACCCGCTGGGACGTCGACGCGGTCCGCGACGACCTCCGCTCCTACCTGCTCGAACGACCTGGGCGCCGACCACGGCGTACTGATCGGGAACGAGAGTTCGACGGATTCTGCCCTTTCGGCGCCACCGCGGTGCCCCGTCGGCTCTACCGTCGAAGCCGTCACCCGGGCGAGCATCAGGGGTTCACAGCAGCGCGCCCGGCCTCGGCCACGCCTGCGGCCTTCCATTCCCCGAAAGGTGGCCATGCCCCACACCCCCGCCACGTCCGCTCGCCCGGCCCGGGCCGGGTTGAGGCGCCTGCGCCGGCTGACCCGGACGGCGACGGTGACCGCCGTCGCCACCCTTGTCCTGGTGGTGGCCCCGCTGGCCGCACCGCACGCCGCCCTGGCCGAGGGGAAGGACAACCGCGACGCCTTCCAGAACCTCGGTTCGGCCGACCAGCAGGACTGGATGGGCAAGGTGGGGGCGACCACACCGCTGACGGCGATGTCCATTCCCGGCACGCACGAGACGCTGGCCGTGCACGGGGGCTCCAGCGCCCAGACGCAGCAGGACTTCGGCGACAGTGCGGCGACGCTGTCCGCGCAGTTGGACCGTGGGATCCGCGCGGTCGACATCCGGGTCCGCATCATCAACGACAAGTTCGTGATCCACCACGGCACCTTCTACCAGAACGCCAACTTCGACGACGTCCTGACCAAGACGAGGGCCTTCCTCTCGGCCCACCGGGGCGAGACCGTCCTGATGCGGCTGCGGGCCGAGTGCGACGGCTCCCTCGGCAGTTGCACGGACGACCACCCGACGGCGAGTCACACGGCCCTCTTCGACGCCTACGCGAAGCAGTACGCGGGACTGTTCTACAACAGCGGCAAGCGCAGCGACCCGCCGACGCTGGGTCAGGCCCGCGGCAAGATCGTGCTGTCGGTCTTCAACGCCGACAACGGCGGCTCCTACGGCCTCAACGGCTTCGGTGACCACACCGAGGACACCTGGAACGCCACCGACGCACCGGCCAAGTGGAGCCTGGTCAGCAAGAACCTCAACGCGGCCGCCTCGGCCCCCGCCAACCAGACCTTCGTGACCTACACCTCCGCCTCCCGGGCACCGTTCAACCACGTCCCCTCCGAGTACGCGGGCGGCTACGGCGTCCTGCGGGGCAAGGACCTGGTCTGGGTCGACGGCGTCAACCTGCGGCTGATGAACTACCTCAACAGCGGCGGTGGCAACCGGCTGGGCATCGTCATGATGGACTACCCCGGCTGGGCGCTGGTGCATGACATCATCGCCCGCAACAGGTACTACGAGGCCAGGAGCAGCAGCCCGGCGATCTGGGTGGTCAAGTCCGACAAGACGTACGTGGACAGCAAGTACGGTCGGTGCATGACCCGCGGGCCCGAGTTCGACAGCTCCGGGCAGGGTGGTGTGGTGCAGCAGCGGGCCTGCCAGAGCAGCGCGCCCAGCAGCCACCAGTGGCAGGCCGCCATGCCGTCCACCTTCGACAGCATGGGCTACTTCTGGATCAAGGCCAACAACGGCCAGTGCCTGACCACTCCCTACAACAACGGGACTCCGCCGTCGGCCGGGACCCAGCTGTTCTGGTGGCCCTGCGAGACCCGCTGGATCTCCGACAACCAGATGTGGAACATCATGCCCACGAACCTTGCCGACCAGGCGGCCTACCGGTTCATCAACAAGTGGACGAACCTGTGCCTGACGGTGGACCCGGCGACCGCCTCGCAGGCGGGCGGCAAGGTCGTCCTGGGCAACTGCCCGGCCTGACCGGACCACCCCGCCACCTGACCCGACACGACACCGCGTCGGAGCGCGACGGTCACCCCCACCAAGGGCCGGGCGCTCGCGCCGTACGTCTACGACTGTCGGCAGCCGGTCAGTCATAGGTCAGGCCCCGGTCAGGCCGGGCGGGCAGAGTGGTGTCACGCCGAAGGGGCAAGCGCCGCCCCGGAGGTTTGGGAGAGGTGCCCGGAGTGGCTGATCGGGTGCCTGGCCGGTAACGGTCGAGCAGGACCTCTCGGGGTCCGCGCAGGTTCGAATCCTGCCCTCTCCGCCACTCACCGCCCTGGGCCGCAGCGCGAGTGGGCCCTGCAGGTGGACGGACCCTCGCCTGCGCCGAGGCGGACCAGGCGTAGTCCGGTACTGCCGCTCCCCGACGGCAACAGTCGGTGTACAAGCCGGTCATGACGCGACCGTGCCGCCTGCGGGTTCAGTGCTGTTGACCGCAGAGGTTCACCGGGTTGCCAGGCGGTGGCTGAAGGTGTCCGCCGTCCCTTCTGCCCTACGGTGAGGTCCATGGAGCTGACGGCGAAGATGATCACGATTGACTGCGCGGAGCCCCGGGAGCTCGCCGACTGGTGGGCGGTGGCCCTGGGGGTGGAAGTTGCCCAGGACTTCGGCGGGTTCGTCATCCTCGCGGCCCAACCCCTCGTCCTGGGGTTCCAGCGTGTGCCCGAGGAGAAGCTGGGCAAGAACCGTGTCCATGTTGACTTCTCCTCTGCGGACCGTGGGGGCGAGGTGGACCGGCTGGTGGGGATGGGGGCGCGGGTCGTCGGTGAGCACACTGCGCCGGGGGGCCTTGCGTGGACCACGCTGCAGGACCCTGCGGGCAACGAGTTCTGTGTCTCTGGCTGATCCTGGCCCGGGCGGTGTCGGTTCAGGCTGCGGAGTGCCAGCCGAGTGCGGGGGCGAGTCGGGTCGCGATGTCGGTGAGGATCTGGACGTAGTCCTGGTGGTCGAAGCTGAAGGGCAGTGCGAAGACGACCTCGTCGACTTCCCGGAACGCGGCGTGGGCGTACAGCCGCTCGGCGATCTCGGCGGATGTGCCCACCAGGTCCGGCGCGAACATCGTGCGGGCCGGTCCGTGCGGGGTGGTCGTGCGGGGGAGTCGGGTCCGGGCGTAGTCCAGGTACTTCGCGCGCTGCTCGGGTGAGGCGCTGTCGGTGGGGATGACCACCAGGCCCTGGGACACCCGGGCGCGCGGGCCGTCGGGGTGGTGGGTGCGGAAGGCCTCGATCTGCGAGCGCTGGATCTCGGCGAAGTCCTCCGACTCCTCCGCTCGCACCACGTTGCTGGTCAGCAGGTTGAGGCCCTGCTCGCCCGCCCAGCGGGCGGAGCGCAGGCTCCCGCCGCCGTACCAGATGCGGTTCGCCAGGCCGGGTGCGACGGGCTGGACCCGGTCGGAGTACACCTCGATGCCCTCGACGCCGCTGAAGTCGGTGGCGGGCTCGCCCTTGACGAAGCTCAGCAGCCGTTCGACCCGCTGGTAGCCGAACTCCTCGGCCTCGGCGGTGTCCGGGTAGAGCGCGGGGGCGACCTGGTCCCAGTGGCGGGGCTGTCCGACGCTGAGGCCGGGGTTGAGCCGGCCGCCGGACAGGAGGTCGACGGTCGCGAGGTCCTCGGCCAGGCGCAGCGGGTTCTCCCAGCCCAACGGGATGACCGCGGTGCCCAGTTCGATCCGGCGGGTGCGTTGCGAAGCCGCCGCGAGTACGGCGACGGGGGAGGAGATCCCGTACTGGAGGTGCCGGTGGCGCACCCAGGCGCCGTCGAACCCCAACTGCTCGCCGAGCTCGATGATCTGGAGTGTCGACTCGTGCCCGCGACCGGGATCGGCGGGGTCGAACAGACCGATGGTCAGGAAACCCAGCTTGCGAAGGGGCTGCGAAGGCGAGGGCACCGGGGTCCTCCGTTCTCCGCGACGGGCCGGACGAGGTACGGCGCGGTTCGACTGGCACGGCCCGGCCGATCACCGGGCGCCCGGCCACATTCACACGCGACGGGGAGACGATCAAGAGGCGGACCGGAAAGGCCATCGGGGGCAACACGCCCGTGACATCCCCGCAGCAGGCCGCCCGCGCTGCCCACCCCCTGACCGGAAGGAACCTGACGTGCCGGCGCACCGCCGGCGGGCCGTCAGAAGCCCGGCCGAGTGGCGGAGCGGTCCTGTGCAGGGGTGCGCTGTCGGGCCGCGGCGACCTCGTGCAGGTGGATGGCGAGGTCGTACGACTCCGCGAGCGCGAGCTGTGCCTGTGCCTCGGCGGGGTCGGAGTACGCGCTCCCGATGCTCCTGGTGGGGTGCGGAGTGGTGAGCCAACTGCGGCCGGCGGGACCGACGTTCCTGAGGTCGACGAGGTAGTCGCGGTAGCGCACCCGGTCCATCGTCGCCTCGGTGCTGCCGGGCCCGGCGGGGCCAAGAGTGAAGGGGCGCACGGTGCCGTCGTCCCCGGTCGCGTTGAACGAGCCCCGGTCGAAGGTCGTGCCGATGCTGACGTAGCGTCCGCCGAGTGCGTCGCGCAGGAAGCCCCCCTGTGACTTCGGGTGGGTGTCCGGGGTGTAACTCTTGAGCGTGACATGGCCGTTGTGGGCCGACAGCAGCACCTTGTCCCCTGTCTTCCGCTGCCACCAGAGCACGTTCTCGGCCATGACGGAGTCGCGGTAGCGCATGCCGGCCGCCACTCCCTGCGGGTCGTCGTAGTCGTAGGCGAACAACTTCGTCATCTGGTCGATCGCGGTCGCGTGCTGGACGGCCCAGGTGTACGCGTCGTCCCCGTCCGCGACCGGGCGGGCGGAGGGCTGCTGCTTGAGCAGACCGAGCGCCTCTGCGCTCCGCTCCGCGAGTGCCTTCCGTTCGGCGAGCGGGCGCGCCAGGTAGGCGGTGATGTAGGTGTCGGCGTCGGTGGTGGGGCGCAGCTCCCGATAGAGCTCGGCGATCCGGGGTGCCTGTGCCGGGCGGGTCGCGGCCGCGTACGCGTTCACCCGGTCGTACAGCTCCGGGCCGGCGAACGCGTTGTCGTCACCCATGAACTGCACCGGATCACCGGGGTGTTCGATGTTGTAGGCGCGCATCCACTGCAGCAGGTCCCGGTACTCGGCGTTGTTCCACACCGCGTAGGTGTTCTGGAACTCCTCGTCCATGATCTGCTGCAGGTTGCCCTGGCCGTGCAGCACGTAGTCGTCGAGGCGCAGTCCACCGCTCCAGCCGGTCTCCAGTGCGAAGGTGCGGAAGCCCTTCTCCTCCACCAGGTAACGGAAGACCCGGTGCTTGAGCGTGAAGAAGTCGTGCGAGCCGTGGGTCGCCTCCCCGAGCCCCACCACCTCGGCATCGCCGGCCATCCGCCCCAGCGGGCGCAGGTCGCCGAGACTTCCCTGCGGTTCGGCCGTCCGCAGCGGGTGTGCCGCCCGTTCGAGGGCGGCCGACACCGACTGGACGGCGGCGGACGAGGCTGCGGGCGCTGCGGCGGCAGGCGTGGCGGCGGGTACGACGGCGGCCGTCGCACCGATCGCGACGAGCAGGGCCAGGGCGGGGGCGGACTTGTGAAGACGCATGCCGTAAGCCTCTCCGGGACCCGGCGCTGGTGACCATCCGTCATACCCCCTGATCGAGTCGGGGGTTAACCCCACCACTCTCCCCGGACGAACCCACTGGTCACGGGCGTATGACCAACGCTCAGTGGATCTGCACCCTGCTCGTGCGCGGCGGTGCGGTCGGTGGGCCGGCGGGTGATCCACTCCGGAGCCGCCGCGATAGGGTCGACGCATTCCTCGAAAGCAGGTGCGAATGATCGTCTCCCTCGGCGCGGTCGCCGGAGTGGCCGCGATGGAGCTGGGCATGGCCCTCATCCCCGGCCCGAACATGATCTACCTGGCCTCCCGGTCGATCACCCAGGGCCGCCGGGCCGGGCTGATCTCGCTGGCCGGGGTGGCGGTCGGCTTCCTGGTCTACCTCGGGGTGGCCACCGCCGGTCTGGCCACGATCTTCGCCGTGGTGCCGGCCGTCTACACCGCTCTCAAGTTCGGTGGCGCCGGCTACCTGCTCTACCTCGCCTGGCAGGCGGTCCGGCCCGGTGGCGCCTCGGTGTTCGCACCCAAGGAACTGGCCGTCGACCGACCGCGTCGGCTGTTCACGATGGGGCTGGTCACCAATCTGCTCAACCCCAAGATCGCCATCCTGTACGTGTCGCTGCTCCCGCAGTTCATCGACCCGGCCCGGGGGCATGTGGCCGCGCAGAGCTTCCTGCTGGGCCTCGTGCAGGTCACGGTCGGGATCACCGTCAACTGCGCGGTCATGCTGGCGGCCGGCACGATCGCGGGCTTCCTCGGCCGGCGGCCCACCTGGCTGCGGGTTCAGCGGTACCTGATGGGCACCGTACTGGCGGGGCTGGCCGTACACATCGCCGCCGACCGGTCCAAGGCGCTCGTCCCGGCCTGACCGGGGCCGAGGCCGGGAGGCGTGGGGCACGCTGTCGTCCGGGGCTCTGACCGGAGCCCCGGACGACAGGTGGCTGTGCTGGTGGGTCAGTTGACGCTGACCGCGCTCCAGGCGGCGGCGACCGCCTTGTACTCGGTGCTGGTGGCGCCGTAGAGGTCCTTGGCGGCGTTCAGGGAGGCTGCGCGGGCGCCCTTGTAGTCCGTGGTGGACGTCATGTAGACGGTGAGCGCGCGGTACCAGATCTTGGCGGCCTTCTGGTTGCCGATGCCGGTCACGGTCGAGCCGTTGCAGGTCGGGCTGTTGTAGGTGACGCCGTTGACGGTCTTGCTGCCGCTGCCCTCGCTGGCCAGGTAGAACCAGTGGTTGCCCACGCCCGAGGAGTTGTGGACGTCGAGCTGGCCGACCTTCTTGGTCCAGCAGTCGGCGGACGAGCCGTCCAGCGACGGCTTGTCCATCCGGCGCAGCCACGGCGGGGTGGACTGGTCGCTGAACAGGTAGTCGGGGGTGTCGATGCCGTTGTTGGCGTACCACTCGACCATGGTGCCGAAGATGTCGCTGGTGGCCTCGTTGAGCCCACCGGACTCGCCGCTGTAGCGCAGGTTGGCGGTGGCGCTGGTGACGCCGTGGGTCATCTCGTGGCCCATGGTGTCGAGGTCGACCTGCTCGGGGTCGGTCACGCCGTCGCCGTCACCGGTCATCATGCAGAAGCAGCTGTCGGACCACTGGGCGTTGTCCCACTTGGTGCCGACGTGGACGAAGACGGTGGCGCCCTTGCCGTCGTTCTTGATGCCGTTCCGGCCGAAGGTGTTCTTGTAGTAGTCGTATGTCCAGGCGGTGTTGGCATGGGCGTCGACCGCGGCGGTGGCGCGTGCGCCGGTGAACTTCTTGCCGTCGCCCCAGACGTTGTCCGCGTCGGTGAACAGCGTGCCGGAGCTCGCCTTGATCGAGGACGAGGAGAGGTTGAGCGCGTCCTTGGTGATGTGGCCCCGGATGGGGTCGATCAGGGCGTAACCACCGTTCTGCGCAGTGGTGTTGATCGAGACGTCGCCGGTGTACTCCGAGTGGCCGGTGCCGACGGCCTGGTGCTCGGCGGCGTAGCTCTCGATCTGCTCGCCGGTCGAGGCGTCGGTGACGACGACCTGGCCGGCCGGCTGGCCGTGCTCGCCGACACCGGCGACGGTGGTGCGCCAGGCGAGACGGGGGGTTCCGGCGGCGGCCCAGATCACCAACTCCGGCGTGCTGGTGGCGGATTCGATGCCCGGAGCCTCACGCAGCGCACTGCTTGCGCTGGCCTGCGCGGGGACGGCCGGGACGGTCGACCTGACCTTGGGGTCGTGGGCGTTGCCCCGGGTGGAGTCCTTCATGCGGCCGTGTGAGTCCTGGTGTACCACCAGGTCACCGCCGACCACCGGCAGGCCCTGGTAGGTGCGGTCGAACCGGACGTGCTGGCTGCCGTCCGCGTCGATGACCACGTCCTTGACCTGGAGATCCTGGCCGGCGCCGAAGCCGAAGTCCCCGGCGTTGTGGCCGACGTTGGCCCGGGCGTTGGCGATCGCGGCGTCGCGGCCGGTGGCGGCGGTGGCCGAACCGGTCTGGACGCTGATGGCGACGAGGGCGGCGGTGACCGCTATGGCTCCGGCCGTGAGGTGACGGCGCTGGGATGAGGTGGGGCTCATGCTGACTCCAGTCGAGGGGAACTGCGAGTGAATTTGCCTCGACAGAGCTTGACGATGAGCTGACAAGAAAGCCATGCGTCGGATCAGATCTTGATGAATCTGTAGCCAAGTGCGATCCGATATGTCCAAGTCACCGACCAGTCGGGACGCTTGGTGATCAGTGAGACCGGGGAAGGGGGACTACCTCGCACCCGGGTTGGGCAGGACGACTCCGCTGCGGGCCGCCACCACAGCTGGACAGTCCCTGCCTGCTAGCCGGAGGAACACCGTGCGCGTACTGCTGATCGCCAGTGCTTTCAACAGCCTGACCCAGCGTGTCCATGTGGAGTTGCGGGAGCGTGGTCACACGCTGGGGGTCGAACTCGCGCTGGGGGACGAGGCGGTGCGGGCCGGGGTGGAGCGGTTCCGACCGGATCTGATTCTGGCGCCGATGCTGACCCGGGCGGTGCCGGAGGATGTCTGGCAGCGGTATCCGGTGTTGATCGTGCATCCGGGGCCGAAGGGGGACCGGGGGCCGTCGTCGCTGGACTGGGCGATCCAGCTGGGTGCGGCCGAGTGGGGTGTGACGGTGCTCCAGGCGGTGGCGGAGATGGATGCGGGGCCGGTCTGGGCGTCGGTGCCGTTCACGGTCCGGGCCGGCGGGAAGAGCGAGGTGTACCGCAACGAGGTGGCGGATGCGGCGGTCGAGGCGGTGCTGCTGGCGGTCGAGCGGTTCGCGGGCGGCTGGTACGGGCCCGAGCCGCTGGACTACTCCCAGTGGGACGTCACCGGGCAGCTCCGCCCCTACCACGCGCAGGAGTTCCGGCGGATCGACTGGTTGGCGGACGACACCGCGACGGTGCTGCGCAAGCTGCGGGCGGCGGACAGTCAGCCCGGGGTGCTGGACACCCTGCTGGGCCGGGAGTACTTCCTGCACGGCGGCTGCGCGGAGGACGAACTACGCGGCAGCCCCGGCGAGTTGATCGCCACCAGGGACGGCGCGGTCTGCCGGGCCACCGCCGACGGCGCGGTGTGGATACCGCAGCTGCGCCCGCGCCGGGAGGCCGGCGGACCACCCACCTTCAAACTGCCGGCTGTTGACGCACTGGGCGCCGAGGCACTCACGGCGGTTCCCGAGGTGCCGGTCACGCCGTCGGTGGCGGCGCGGCGGGACACCTGGTCGGAGATCCGCTACCGGGAGGAACAGGGCGTCGGTTACCTGGAGTTCACGTTCTCCGGTGGGGCGATGAGTACGGCGCAGTGCCGTCGGCTGTTGGCGGCGTACCGGGCGGCGGTGGTGCGGCCGACGTCGGTGCTGGTGTTGGGGGCGGCGCGGGACTTCTTCTCCAACGGTATCCACTTGAACGTGATCGAGGCGGCCGGCGACCCGGCGGCGGAGTCCTGGGCGAACATCAACGCGATGGACGACCTGGTCGAGGCGATTCTCACCAGTACCGACAAGTACGTGGTCGCGGCGCTGGCGGGGAACGCGGCGGCGGGCGGGCTGATGCTGTCGCTGGCCGCCGACGAGGTGTGGTGCCGGGCCTCCGCCGTCCTCAACCCGCACTACCGGCTGATGGGGCTGTACGGCTCCGAGTACTGGACCTACACCCTGCCCCGCCGGGTCGGCGCCGACCAGGCACAGCGCCTCACCGACGCCGCACTGCCCGTCGGGGCCGGGGAGGCACTGGCCCTCGGTCTGGTCGACCGCATCGGCGACGGCGACTCCACCACCTTCCGCACCTGGGTACAGCAGCAGGCCGAACTCATCGCCGGATCAGGCGAACTGGCGACGAAGATGGCGACCAAGAAGCAGCGCCGGGCCGACGACGAGGCGGTCAAGCCGCTGGCGGCGTACCGCGCCGAGGAGTTGGCCCGGATGCGGCACAACTTCCTCGACCCGGGAGAGAGCTACCACCAGCTGCGCCGGGCGTTCGTGCACAAGAGCTGCCCGCCCGAGACCCCCGCCCACCTGCGCGGCTGAACCCAGGACGGGCCCCCGCACCAGCCGCCGGGCAGCCGTCGACGAGGCGGCTGCCCCGGCGGCGGGCGGCGGTGTAGGTTGGCGGGCCGTGGCACGAGTGGCTCGGGCCGGAGGGCGGTGGCGGGATGGGTTCGCAGGCGGTGGTGGACTGCGCGCTGTACGAGGACGGGCACCGGCTGCCCGGCCGGGTGGAGCCGGCCAGGGCCCTGCAAAAGACGGCGGAGCGGCCGGGCCGGTTCGTCTGGCTCGGCCTGTACGAGCCGACGGCGGCTCAGTTCGCCGACATCGCGAACGCCTTCGAACTGCACCCGCTGGCGGCGGAGGACGCGGTCTGCGCCCATCAGCGCCCGAAGCTGGAGCACTACGGCGACACGCTCTTCCTGGTGCTGAAGACCATCGTGTACGTCGAGCACGACAAGCTGACGGCCACCAGTGAGATCGTCGACACCGGGGAGATCATGGTCTTCGCCGGACCGGGTTTCGCGATCGTGGTCCGGCACGGCAGCGCACCGCCGCTGACCGAGGTACGGAAGGACCTGGAGCGCTCGCCCGAACTGCTGGCGCTCGGTCCGACGGCCGTGCTGCACGCGGTGGCGGACCACGTGGTCGACCAGTACCTGGAGGTGGCCACCGAGTTCGAGCGGGACGTGGAGGAGCTGGAGACCGCGGTGTTCTCCCCGGAGCGTACGAACGACGCCGGGCGGATCTACCAGCTCAAGCGCGAACTGATGGAGTTCAAGCGCGCGGTGGTGCCGCTCGGTCTGCCGTTGCAGCAGCTCTCCGACAAGGCGCTGCCCCAGGTGCCGGCCAAGATCACGGCGTACCTGCGCGACGTCGCCGACCACCACACCCAGGCCGCCGAACGGATCCTGGCCTTCGACGAGTTGGTCACCAGCATGCTCGGCGCGAGCATGGCCCGGATGTCGCTCCAGCAGAACACCGACATGCGCAGGATCAGCGCCGGGGCCGCCCTGGTGGCGGTGCCCACCATGGTGGTCGGCGTCTACGGCATGAACTTCGACCACATGCCCGAACTGACCTGGACGTACGGCTACCCGGCGGTCCTGCTGGCCATCGCCGCCGCCTGCGCACTGGTCTTCCGGGCCTTCCGTCGCAACAAGTGGCTCTGACCGGTCGGCCCGAGCCGCGTAGGAGCCGAAGGGGCCGACCGCTCAGTGCGGGGCGCGGGCCAGCAGCCCGGTGAGGTGGACCTCGAGCATCTCGCGCAGGGTGGAGGTGAAGTCCATCCGCAGGGCGGCGAGTTCGGGGTCCTCCTGGTAGGCGGTGAGCATCGCGGGGGAGGGCTCGGCGTGCGTCCAGACCGCACCGGTGAGCATGACGGCGGCGGCCACGAACCGGAACGCCCCGGGCTCGTCCAGTTCGGGGAGCTGACGGCGGACGGAACCGACCAGGAGGCCGACGTTGGCCAGTGCGGCGCGCTTGTACTCGGCGGCGACCTGGGGGGAGACGTTGCGTTCCAGGACGGCGGCCTGAGCGCCGATCAGGTCGCACAGCACCGGTTGCCGGGCCAGTGAGGACGCGATCAGGGCGGCGAGGCGGTCGGCGCGGTCGGTGGCGGGCGCGGTGGGGTCCGCGGTGTCGGCGAGGGCGGTGTCGAATTCCGTCAGCCAGTTCCGCAGGGCGACGTCGAGGAGCTCCAGCAGGACAGCCTCGCGCGACTCGAAGTAGCGCAGCACGTTCGACTTGGCGAGCCCGACGCGGCGGCTGAGTTCGTTGAGGCTGACCTGGGCCACCGGCATCTCGGTCAGCATCGCCGCCGCGGCGTCCAGGATCGCCCGTCGGCGTATCTCCCGCTGCTCTTCGCTGCGTGCGCGCTGGAACGTCGTCATGTCGAGAATTCTACAGACCCCCGGTCTGTTGTTAGCAGACCGGGGGTCTGCTAACTTTGGGAGCGAGAACAGACCGGCAGTCTCTTAATCTCTCCCGAGGAGCTCTCATGTACGACGTTCCCGACCTGACCGGCACCTTCGCCGTCGTCACCGGCGCCAACAGCGGCACCGGCCGGGAGGCGGCCCGGCGCCTCGCCGCAGCCGGCGCCCACGTCGTGATGGCCGTGCGCACCGTCGCCAAGGGCGAGGCGGCGCGCGCCGAGATCCTGGCCGAGCACCCCGGCACGCACCTGGAAGTACGCCGGGTCGACCTGGCCGACCTGGCCTCGGTCCAGGAGTTCGCCGACGGGATCGTCGCCACCGGCACCCCGCTGGACCTGCTGGTCAACAACGCGGGTGTGATGGCGCCGCCCACCCGGATGACCACCGCCGACGGGTTCGAGCTGCAGTTCGGCAGCAACTTCCTGGGCCCGTTCGCGCTCACCGTCAGGCTGCTGCCCGCCCTGCTGGCCGCCGACGCCCCCCGGGTGGCGACCATGAGCAGCGGCACCGCGAACATGGGCCGGATCGACTTCGCGGACCTGCAGTCCGAGCGCCGCTACGGCCCGATGCGCGCGTACGCCCAGTCCAAGCTCGCCGACCTGATGCTGGCCCGGCAGCTCGCCGACCTCGCGGTCGAGCGCGGCTGGGCACTGACCAGCATCGCCGCGCACCCGGGCTACACGCGCACCAACCTGCAGACGGCGGGGGCGAGCCTGGGCCGCGACAAGCCGAAGCGCTCGCTGCTCACCTCGCTCGACTTCCTGCCGACCCAGGGCGTCGGGCAGGGCACCGAACCACTGCTGTTCGCGGCCGCCGACCCGCGCGCCGAGCAGGGCGCCTACTACGGCCCGAGCAAGCGCTTCGGCCTGGTCGGCCCGACCGCTCCCGCCCGGATCACCAAGCGGGCGCTGGACCCGGCGAGCAACGCCCGGCTGTGGGCCGAGGCCGAGCGCCTCACCGACGTCCGCCTGCCTGTCCACGTCGCCTGACCCCGCCCGTCGATCCGCCCCCACTCAGGAGTGACCCCGTGAACGTTCTGCTCTTCGGTGCGACCGGAATGATCGGCCAAGGCGTCCTGCGCGAATGTCTCCTGGACGACCGGGTCACCCAGGTGACCGCCGTCGTCCGGGCGCCGCTCGCCGTCGATCACCCCAAGCTGCGCACGCTGGTGCACGGGGACTTCACCGACTTCTCGGCGCTCGCCGCCGAGTTCAAGGCCGTCGACGCGTGCTTCTTCTGCCTGGGGGTCTCCTCGGCGGGCAAGCGTGAGGACGAGTACCGCACGATCACCCACGACTACACCTTGGCCGCCGCCCGGGCGCTGCCCGACCGTCCGGATCTGACCTTCGTCTACGTCTCCGGCGAGGGCACCGACAGCACCGAGAACGGCCGCTCGATGTGGGCCCGCGTCAAGGGCCGCACCGAGAACGAGCTGCTCGCCATGCCGTTCCACGCCTACATGTTCCGCCCCGGCTACATCCACGCGCAGCACGGCGAGCAGTCCCGCACCCCGCTCTACCGGCGGCTGTACCCGCTGCTCTCCTTGCTCCACCCGATCCTGCGACGCGTCGCACCCACCCACGTCACGACCACCGAGAACATCGGCCGCGCCATGCTCGCCGTCGCCGGAGCGAACGGAGCCGGCGAGCGCATCCTGCACAGCCCCGAGATCAACCGGGCCGCGCTGCAAGGGGGTTACTGACAGGGCTCGGTCCCGGCCCCGGCGGGCCGGGCGTGGCCCGGGGGCGCCCTCGGTGTACTGGGGGTATGCAGGAGTCATGGACGTTCGGCGGCCGCTCGCGGATCTCCGGTGGACTCGGCAGCAGAGCCGCGCGCTGGTGGTCATCCCGCTCGTGCTGATCGTCGTCATCTCGGTGGTGGACGTCCTGGCGCCGCCGGAGGTCCACCTCGGGCCGCTGCTGGTCGCCGCCCCCGCGATCACGGCCTCGTTCGCCGGGCCACGCACCACGGCCGGCGTCGGAGCGCTCGCCGTGCTGGCCCAGATCGTCGTCGCGGCGCTGCGGACCACGCTGCTGGACCTCAACCACTCGGTCCAGATCGCCTCGCTGACGGTGATCTCCGCGCTGGTGACCCTGTTCGCGTACTTCCGGGAGGAGCACGACCGGAAGATGAGCCAGCTGCGGTCGGTGGCCGAGGCCGCGCAGACGGTGGTGCTGCGGCCGCTGCCGCACCGGATGGGCCGGCTGCGGATCGCCTCGGTCTACCTCGCGGCGGAGGCCGAGGCGCAGATCGGCGGCGACCTGTACGCGGCCGTCCGGACCGGGCGGGGCACCCGGTTCCTGGTCGGGGACGTCCGGGGCAAGGGCCTGGCGGCGATCAGTGACGCCTCCCTGCTGCTCGGCGCCTTCCGGGCGGCGGCCTACCGGCAGCCCGACCTCCCCGCCCTGGTCGCCCACCTGGAGGGGGCGGTCTTCGGTGCCCGGGGAGTACCCGGGGGTCCGGCCGAGGAGGACGAGGACGGTCCGGTGGACGACTCGACGCAGGAGTCGTTCATCACCGCGGTGGTGCTCGACATCCCCGACGACGGGTCGACGATCCGGCTGGTCGACTGCGGACACCCGCCGCCGCTGGTGCTGCGCGGCGGCCGGGTCAGGTCCCTGGACGTCCGCCAGCCGGCCCCGCCGCTCGGGCTGACGGGCCTGCTCGACGCCGGTTTCGTGGTCGAGTCCTTCGCCTTCGAGCCGGGCGACATCGCGCTGCTCTACACGGACGGGGTGATCGAGGCCCGGGATCACGCGGGGGCGTTCTATCCGCTGGCCGAGCGGCTGGCCGGCCGCCCGCCGTCCGATCCGCAGACCCTGCTGCGGCGCCTGTCCGCCGACCTGATCGCCCACGCGGGCGGGCGGCTGGGCGACGACGCGGCGATGGTGGCGATCGAACGGCTCCCGGCGGAACCCGGGAGCCCGTGACGGCGCGGGTCGGCCGGGCGGTGCGGAAGCGCGGCACCAATCGGTGGGGGTGGTGCCGCCCCGGCCGACAGGCCGTCAGGCCGTGACCTGCTCCGGTTCGGTCAGGAACTCCTCGCGGATCTCCCGGGGGTATTGCGGTCGGCGCAGCCGTGGAGGACGAGTCCGCTGAAACGGATAGATCATCCGAATCTGCTAGGGTGGGGTCACCCGGATAGGTCATCCGGATGGGCGGAGGTCGGGCGATGCGACGGACAGCGGTGGTCACGGCGGGAACGGGCGGAATCGGACTGGAGACCGCCCTGGGTCTGGCCGCGGCGGGCCTCGCGGTCACCGTCGTCGGGCGGGACGCGGAGCGCGGCGCCCGTGCGGTCGAGCGGATCAATGCCACGGCCCCGGCGCACCCCGCCCGGTTCCTCGCCGCCGACCTCGCCTCGCTGGATGCGGTCCGCGCGCTCGCCGACCGGATCACCGCCGACGGTCCGCTCACGGTGCTGGTCAACAACGTCGGGGCGATGTTCCCGGACCGGCGGGACTCGGTGGACGGGATCGAGGCGACCTTCGCCGTCAACCACCTCTCGCCGTACCTGCTGACCGAACTGCTGCTGCCCGCCCTGCGCGCCGGTGCGCCGAGCCGGGTGGTGAACGTGACCTCCGGCGCGACCGCCCTCGCCAAGCGCGTCTTCGACGCGGTCGAACCGCCCGGCGGCTACTACGGCTTCCACTGGTACGGCCGCGCCAAGCTCGCCAACCTGGCCTACGCGCTGGACCTGGCCGCCCGGCTCGACGACACCGGCGTCTCGGTCTTCGCGGCGGACCCGGGCGGTGCCGCGACCGGGATGACGGACGGCACCATGCGGGATCCGAGCATCGTCTCGCCGGGCCTGCGACTGCTCTGGCCGCTGGTGCGGCGGAAGTTCGAACGCTCGACCTCGGGCCCGGCGTCGGTGGCGGCCCGGTCCTCGGTCTTCGCCGCGACCGACGACTCGCTGGCGGGCCGGACGGGCGTGGTGATCGGGCCGGGTGTGCGTCCGGTGGCCGCGTACCGTCCGGCGGCCGACCCCCGGGTCGCCGAGGCCGTCCGCCGTCTCAGTGAGCGCCTGGCGCCGGCGGTGGCCGGCTGAGGCGGCCCAGGGATACGGATGGGCCATCCAGTTAGACTGCGACCATGACGACCGCACCCCTGCGCAAGGACGCCGCCCGGAACTGGGAGCGGATCGTCGCGGTGGCCCGCGAACTGGTGGACGCCGGCGCGCCGTTGCAGCTCAACGACGTCGCCCGGCGCGCCGGGCTCGGCGTCGGCACCGTCTACCGGCACTTCGCCGGCCCCGAGGCGCTGTTGGAGACCATCGCCACCCCCTGCCTGGAGGAGCTCGCCGCGTTCGGGGAGCTCGCGCTGTCGGAGGAGGACCCCTGGCGTGCCCTGGCCGGGTTCCTGGCCCGGACCGTGGAGGCCCAGGTCACCGACGCCTCGCTGTCCACGGTCACCGCCGCGCCGACGGACGCGCTGCCGCGCACCACCGAACTGAAGCGGGCCCTGTGGTCGACCGGCGCCCAACTGCTCGAACGGGCCCGGGCCGCCGGGGTGGTGCGCGAGGACCTGACCGACGCGGACCTGGTCCCGCTGATGTGCGGCGTCGCCTACGCCGCGACCGTCCACAGCACCCCGGCCACCCGGGTGGAGACCGCCCGCCGCTATCTGACGGTGCTCCTGGAGGGGCTGGGTGCCGTGCACCCCGACGCGGGGACACCCGGCGGCCGCCACCACCGTCCGCTGGCCCCGACTTAGGCAATGTCCTTGACCAGCAAGGAAGTTAGCGCGGCAGCGGGCTGCGGTCAATGCGGCAACCGGGCCGAACCGGTGGGACACCGGTCACGGCAGCGCGGTCCGCTTCCGGGCTCCGGCCGGTGAGGTAGCTCCTCCGTCCGGCCCGCTGCCTGGGCCGGACGGGCCTGGGCCGGACGGGTCAGGGTGCGGGCCGGTCCGGGCGGGGCGTCGCGGGGTTCGGGGGTGTCCGCGGTTAGCGTGCTGCGGGGGCCGACCGACCGACCGACGTTGACGGAGTGCCATGACCTCGGACCAGCCCGCACCGCAGGTGACCGCCCGTCAGGTGCTGCGCAACCCGAAGGTGTGGATCTTTCCCACCGTGATCGTCGGATCGGTGGCGCTGCTGCTGTCGCTGCTCTACCTGGGCGGCATCATCAACCCCCGGGCCGACCTGCACCGGCTGCCGATCGGCCTGGTCAACTCCGACGCCGGCGGCGACCTCGGCGGCAGACCGGAGAACCTCGGGCGGCAGATCACCACCGGGATCGCCGCCGCGCCCGACCCCGCCGAGGAGGTCTCCTGGCGGGTGCTGAGCCGGGCCGACGCGATGGACCAGCTGTCCGCCGGCAAGCTGTACGGGGTGCTGGAGGCGCCGGCCGGGCTGACCACCGCGGTGGCCGCCCTCGGTGCGGCCGGCCAACCGGACCCGGTCAGGCCGACCCTGCTGGTGCTCACCAACCCCGGGGTGGGCAGTCTGGCCTCCTCGCTGGCCTCGTCGATCTCCCAGGCGGCGGCCCACCAGGCGTCCCAGCAGCTCGGCGGCACGCTCACCGCACTCCCGGCGGCCCAGGGCGGCGGCAACGCGGCCCGGCTGCTGCTGGCCGACCCGCTGGCGGTGACGGTCGAGGTCGGCCACCCGATCGGGGCGAACAGCGGGCTCGGGCTGACGGCCTTCTACTACTCGCTGCTGCTGGTGCTCTGCGGCTTCCTGGGCGCCAACATCATCAGCAACGGCGTCGACGTCTCGCTCGGCTACGCGGCCAGCGAGCTGGGGCCGCTGCGCACCCAGCTGCCGCTGGTGCCGATCACCCGGACCAGGACGCTGGCGATCACCAGCGTGATGTCGGTGGTGCTGGCGGTGCTGACGTCCAGTCTGGTGATGCTGGCCACCGTGGTGATCCTGGACATGGACGCCTCGCACCTCCCGCTGCTCTGGGTGTTCTCGGTCTGCGCCAGCGCGGCGGTCGGGCTCGGGGTGCAGGCGCTGGTCGCGGCGTTCGGCGGGATCGGCCAGCTGGTCAGCATGTTCGTCTTCATCGCGCTCTCGCTGCCGTCCTCGGGGGCGACCGTCCCGCTCCAGGCGCTGCCCGCGTTCTACCGGACGCTGGCGGTGTTCGAGCCGATGCGGCAGCTCGGCGACGGGGTCAGGTCGATCCTGTACTTCGACGCGCAGGCCGACGCCGGTCTGACCAGGGCCTGGGTGATGATCGTGATCGCCACCGTCGCCGCGCTGCTGTTCGGCTTCGGGATGACCACCTACTACGACCGGCGCGGCCTGCACCGGGTGCACCCCGAGGCCGGCTGAGGCGCCGGCACCACCCGGTCGGCCCTGGCGTGGTGGCCCCGGCGCGGTATCGGCAGTTGCATGGAGAGTGACCGAGTCCCCGTCGATCCGGGAGCCACCATGTACCAGATGTGGGCCGAACACGACCCGGCCGTCGAGCAGCCCTCGCTGCTGTGGCACGTCGTCACCAAGGACGACAGCGCGAAGTCGCTGTGCGGGCGGATGCTGGGGGCGCCGTCGGCCTCCGGCAACGACCAGGTGCTGGCGGAGAGCTTCTGCGGCCCCTGCATGACCTCCGTCCGGCAGGCGATGACGACGGCCCAGTCCGGGATGGCCGAACCCGCCGTCGGCTGACCGGGTGCGCTCAGCGCGCGAGTTCGGTCAACCGTCGGGTGGTCTCGGCCAGTTCGGGACGTCGGCCGGGCTGGGTGGCCAGCCGGTCGCGCAGCCCGCGCAGCTCGTGGGCGACCAGTGCGGGCAGCCCGGGGGTGGCGCTCTCCAGGGCTGGGCCGAGCAGTGAGATGGCGCTGTCCGGGTCGTGGGCGCAGACCAGGCAGTCGGCGATCCGGACGGTGAACAGCAGTCGGGAGGACGGCAGTTGGTGCGGCCCGAGCAGGCGCAGCGCGGTCCGGGCGGCGCTCACCGCGCGCAGCGCCAGCCGGGGGTCGTCGACGGCGGCCGCGACGTCGCGCAGGGCGGCGGCGGCGCCGGCCTCCACCCGTAGCTGCATCGAGGCGATCGAGAGCCAGGGCGCGTCGGACTCGTCCCGGACGCCGATGTGGTCCAGGTGCAGCCGGGCCCGGCCGACGTGCCGGACGGTCTGCCGGACGTCGCCGGTCAGCGCGTGCGCGCGGGCCTGGCTGACCTGGGACATCGCGGCGGCCCAGTGCCGCCCGGGGGCCACCCGGCTGATCTCCCGGGCGTAGCCGAGCGCGGAGCCGGGGTCGCCGTCCAGCCGGGCCAGGTTGCCCATGTCGCTGAGCGCGGCCACCTGGGTGGCGGGGTCGTCGGCCAGTTCGGACCAGCTGAGGGCGCGGTCGAAGCAGGTCATCGCGGTGGCGTTGCGGCCCTGCTGCATCCGCAGCACGCCCGCCGCGTGGGCGTACTCGGCGGCCAGCCGGACCAGCGGACGCCGTCGGCCGGCCGGGGTGCCGGGCAGCCGGGCCAGCACGGCCCGCAGGGTGCGCTCGACGGCGGTGGCGGTGTCGGGGTGGCCGTGTGCCTCACCGGCGCGCAGGTGGGCGGCGAGCAGGCCGGCCAGCGCGTGCGCGGTGTCGGCGTCCAACGGTGGTGCGGTCAGCGGGTCGGCGGTACAGAACGCCAGGTGCAGCGCGGCGAGATCGGGGGCTGAGGGCACCGCACAGCCGACCGCGCCGTGCAGCGGGCAGAGCATCCCGTAGTCGGGCAGCCGGGCCGGTGGGCGGCTGACCAGCAGGGGGAGCGGGAGCGGTGGCAGGTCGGCGGTGATGCCGGGCAGCGGCGGCCGGGTGAGCCCGGCCGGGACGGGCGGCCCGGCCTGTTCGCCCTGCTCGGCCCGGTGGCAGGTGGCACTCAGATCCCCTGCCGCGCCGAGGAGTTGGTCGAGCTGGTCGGCGACCCGGGGGGTGGGCCTGCGGGTGCCGTGCTCGAGCCGGCTGACCGCCGTGTGGTCGTAGCCGATCTCGGTGGCGAGCTGGGCCTGGGTGAGCCCGGCCCGCCGCCGCCAGTGCCGCAGCCGGGCGCCGAAGGTCCGCCAGGAGTCGGCCGCCGGGGCGTCCGTCGTGGTGTCCGCCGACAGGGTCGGCGGGGCGGTCGGCGGGGCGTCCTCGACCAGGGTGGCGCCGGTGTCGGTCCGGTGCACGGTCAGCCTCCCCGAGTCCTTCGCGAGTCCGTCGCGATCCCTCCGCGTACCTGGACGGTACTGGACGAGCACCCCCTCCGTACATGACGTGGTCTCAACCTCTTTGGGAAAGCCGCAGCTTGACAGAACTTGCCAACTGCACGGAGGGCCGGTGGGAGCCGTTGACGGTGCCATGACGGCGTGTGAGGGTTCCGGCACCCGAACGCTGACACCCGCTCATCCGCCCCCCGCTGCGGCCTGTGGAGCGTGCCGTCGGCATGCCGTCCGCGTTCGAGGACCCCCACGTCCGAGGAGCCTCGCAATGAGACGAAAAATCCTGACGGCAGGTACCACCCTGACCGTCCTGGCCGGCCTGCTCGCCGCCACCACGGCCGCGCAGGCCGCGCCGACCCCGGCCCCGACCGTCGCACCGCCGAGTGCGCTGGCCGTCGCCGTCTCCGCCGCCGACCAGGCGGCCGCGGCGGGTCTGGACGCCCTGGCCAAGGGCCCGGGCGAGAGCTTCGAGCGGCACGCGGTGACCCCGTGGCTCGGTGGCCTCTACTCCGTGGCGTACGAGCGCAGTTACCGCGGCCTGCCGGTGGTCGGCGGTGACGCGGTGGTGCTCGCCGACGGGCAGGGCCGGGTGCACAGCACGCAGTCGGCGTCCGCCGCCGCGGTCGGTGCGCTGTCGACCACGCCGAAGGTCACCGCCGCGACCGCCGAGCAGACCTCGCGGGCCCAACTCCCCACCGTGGACGGGGTGCAGTCCAGCCGCCTGGTGGTCCGGGTGAAGGACGGCCGCTCCACGCTGGCCTGGGAGACCGTGCTGACCGGCCGGACCGCCGCCGCGCCCAGCACCCTGCACGTGTTCGTGGACGCCCGCTCGGGCGCGGTGCTGGACAGCTACGACGACGTCCGGGCCGGCACCATCAACAGCAAGTGGAACGGCACCCAGACGATCAACACCACTGCCTCGGGCAGTACCTACTCGCTGCGCGACCCCGGCAGGCCCGGGCTGAGCTGTGCCGACTACTCCAGCGGCTCGGTGTTCTCCAAGTCCAGCGACAGCTGGGGCACCGGGAACGCGACCAGCAAGGAGACCGGCTGCGCCGACGTGATGTTCGCGGCGCAGAAGGAGTGGGACATGCTCCGCGACTGGCTCGGTCGCAACGGGCACAACGGCAACGGCGGCAGCTGGCCGGTCAAGGTCGGCCTGAACGACGTCAACGCCTACTGGGACGGCTCCTCGATATCCATCGGCCACAACAACGCCAACGAGTGGATCGCCGCGATCGACGTGGTGGGCCACGAGTTCGGCCACGGCATCGACCAGTACACCCCCGGCGGGGCCGCGAGCAACGAGTCCGGTCTCGGTGAGGCGACCGGCGACATCATGGGCGCGCTGACCGAGGCGTACGCCAACGAGAGCGCCCCGTACGACGCCCCCGACTACACCGTCGGCGAGATGATCAACCTGGTCGGCAACGGCCCGATCCGGGTGATGTACAACCCCTCGCAGGTCAGCGGCAACCCGAACTGCTACTCGGCCTCGATCCCGAACACCGAGGAGCACGCGGCGGCCGGCCCGCTGAACCACTGGTTCTACCTGCTGGCGGAGGGCTCCAACCCGGGCGGTGGCAAGCCCACCAGCCCGACCTGCAACAGCAGTTCGGTGACCGGGCTGGGCATCCAGAACGCCGGGAAGATCTTCTACGGCGGCATGCTGCTGAAGACCAGCGGGATGACCTACAAGAAGTACCGGACCGCGACCCTGACCGCGGCCAAGAGCCTCGACCCCAGCTGCGGCTACTTCACCAAGGCGAAGGCGGCCTGGGACGCGGTCAGCGTGCCGGCCCAGGCCGGTGACCCGACCTGCATCCCGTCCGGCAACCCCGACTTCGGGCTGACCCTCGGTCAGACCTCAGGTTCGGTCCAGCCCGGCGCCTCCACCAACGCGACGGTCAACACCTCGGTGGTCTCGGGCGGCGCGCAGACGGTCAACCTGACCGCCTCCGGTGCGCCGGCCGGTGTCACGGTGTCCTTCAACCCCTCGTCGGTGCAGGCCGGTTCGTCCTCGACGGCGACCTTCACGGCCGCCGCCACGGCGGTGGCCGGCAGCTACGTCATCACGGTGACCGGTACCAGTGCGGTCAGCCACACCGCGCAGTACACCCTGACGGTGGGCGGTGGCGGCAACCCCGGCGGCAACCCGCCGGACATCGACGTTGCCCTGGTGCAGGCCGACCTGGCCCAGCTGAACACCATCGCCTCGCAGAACGGCGGCAACCGCCGGGCCGGCAGCGCCGGGCACTCGCAGTCCGTCGCCTACCTCAAGGCCAAGCTCCAGGCGGCCGGTTACACCGTCTCCGAGCAGAGCTGCACCTCCTGCAGCTACGTCTCCAACAACCTGATCGCGGACTGGCCGGGCGGCCCCGCCGACCAGGTGACCATGTTCGGTGCCCACCTGGACAGCGTGGCGGCCGGCCCCGGTATCAACGACAACGGCTCGGGCTCGGCGGTGCTGCTGGAGAACGCGCTGGCGCTCGCCCAGGCCAACCCGACCCTGACCCGGCACGTCCGGTTCGCCTGGTGGACCGGTGAGGAGCAGGGCCTGCAGGGTTCCGCCCACTACGTCGGCCAGTTGAGCTCCGCGCAGCGCAGCGCGATCAAGGGCTACTACAACTTCGACATGGTCGGCTCGACCAACGCGGGCTACTTCATCAACAACCTCAACTCCGCGACCTCGGCGCCGATGAAGGCGTACTGGGACTCGCTGAGCCTCCAGCCCGAGGAGAACGTCGAGGGCCAGGGCCGGTCTGACGACTACTCGTTCCAGCAGGCCGGCGTCCCCACCTCCGGCTACGCGGCGGGCGCCAGCGCCGTCAAGTCCGCCAACCAGGCCGCCAAGTGGGGCGGCACGGCCAACCGGGCGTACGACTCCTGCTACCACCAGTCCTGCGACACCACGAGCAACATCAACGCCACCGTGCTGAACCGCAGCGCCGACGGTGTCGCCTACACGCTGTGGAAGACCTCGGTCGGTGGCACCACCACGCCGACCAACGACTTCTCCATCGCGGCGAACCCGACCACCGGTAACGCCACCCCGGGCAACTCGGTCAGCACGACGGTGTCCACCGCGGTCACCTCGGGCAGCGCGCAGACGGTCAACCTGACCGCCTCCGGTGTGCCGGCCGGTGTCACGGTCACCTTCAACCCGTCCTCGGTGCAGGCCGGTTCGTCCTCGACGGCGACCTTCCAGGTGGGGGCCTCCACCGCCGCCGGTACCTACAGCATCACGTTGACCGGCACCGGCTCGGCCACCCACGCCACCACCTACTCGCTGGTGGTCGGCAGCGGCCCCGGCACCGGGACCTGGGCGGCCGGCACCACGTACAAGGCGGGTGACGTCGTGACCTACAACGGCGTCAGCTACCGCTGCATCCAGGGTCACACGGCCCAGACCGGCTGGGAGCCGCCGATCGTCCCGGCCCTCTGGCAGCGCCTGTGATCCATTGATACGTGCCGCGGCTCGTCGAGGGGGACGAGCCGCGGCACCGTCATGCCGCGGGCCGGTCAGCGGGTGTCGCCGCCCCAGTCCCAGCGGCGCGGGTCGCCGGGGCGGGGGCGGTAGCGGGCCCGGCCGCCGGTGCCGTAGGCGCCGATCTCGGTCGGCAGTGCGGCGCCCACCGCGAGTTGCTCGGCGCTCCAGCCGGTGACGTCGAGCAGCAGGCCGTCCAGCGGCCCGGCCACCAGCTCCCGGTAGACCCGGCCGGGGCGGGGCCCGGCGTCCTCGTGGTCGCTGCCGTAGACCCGGCCCCGGAGCAGTTCGTCATCCATACCGACCAGTTTCCCGGCCGGCACTGACAGCCGGACCGGCGCCGGCCGGGCCGTGTGCCGGAGCCGGTGCACGGCACTAGCCTGGTCCGCATGGTGGATCTGGGTGGGGCAGTGCAGCGGACGGCGGACCAACTGGCCGAGGGCCGGGCCGGGGTGGTGGTGGCCGCACTGGCCGACGGTGCCGCGGAGCTCCGGGCGGCCGGGGTGGCGACGGTCGACACCGTCTTCGAACTCGGCTCGGTCAGCAAGGTGTTCACCTCGCTGGCACTGGCCGCGCTGGTCACCGAGGGCCTGGTCGAGCTGGACCAGCCGCTGGCCGAGCTGCTCCCGGAGGCTGCCGGGCTGCAGCGCAACGGCATACCGGTGACCCTGCGTCAGCTCGCCCAGCACACCTCGGGGCTGCCCCGGCTGCCGCACGGCATGCTGCTCCCGGCCCTGTTCAGCCCGGGCCGCCCCGATCCGTACGCCCGGCTCACCGAGCCGGTGCTGCTCGGCACCCTGCGGCGGACCAGGCCGGGCGCGGTGCCGGGCAGCCGGTTCCGCTACTCCAACCTCGGTGCGGGGCTGCTCGGCCTGGCGCTGGCCCGGCGGGCGGGCACCGACTACGAGGGGCTGATCGCCGGCCGGATCACCGGTCCGCTGGGCCTGGCCGACACCGCCGTCACCCCGGCCGACCCGAGCCGGCTGGCCCAGGGGCACAACGGCGGAGGCCGCCCGGTGCCGGGCTGGAACCTCGCCGCCCTCGCGGGCGCGGGCGGGCTGCGGGGCACGGCGGGCGACCTGGTCGACTTCCTCCGGGCCCAACTGGAGCCGGAGCAGAGCCCGTTGGCGGCGGCGATCGCGCTCAGCCGGACCCCGGAGCACCGGCTGAACCCGTTCTCCTGGATCCACCTGGGCTGGATGGGCCAGCGGCTGCACCCGCGGCAGGGCGGACACCTCCAGCTCTGGCACAACGGCGCCACCGGCGGCTTCGCGTCCTTCGTCGGCTTCGACCCGGAGCGCGGCACCGGGGTGGCGGTGCTCAGCAGCACCCAGCGTTCGGTGGACAGCGCGGGCGGGGCGCTGCTGACCGAGCTCTCGACGGCGGTCGGCTGAGCAGGCCGGGAGTCAGGACGTGCGGTAGCGCCAAGTGCCGGGCGGGGCCTGGTAGTCGGGCAGCCAGCTGGCCAGTACCTGGGCCGACGGGTAGAACATCGGCTCCGGCAGCGCGTCCACCGGCACCCGCTCCCAGCCCGCGCAGGCGTGCGGCTCGGTGACCAGCGCGGGCAGGTCGCACGGCGGGGCCAGCACGGCGGCGGTCAGCCGGGCGTGGCCGAGCCCGTGGTCCAGCAGGACGGCGAGCACCCGCATCCGCTCGGCCGGCAGCACGATGCCGGTCTCCTCGGCCAACTCCCGGGCGGCGGCCTGCTCGAAGGACTCGCCCGGGTGGTCCACCTTGCCGCCGGGCAGGCTCCAGGTGGGTGGCTCGCCGGGCGTGATCCGCCGGCCGATCAGCACCCGGCCGTCGGTGCTCGGCACGATCACGCCCGCTCCCAGCAGTGGCGCCACGGCGGTCAACTCCTACCAGGGGGAAGGGGCGTAGTCCTTGAGGAAGCAACCGTACAGGTCCTCGCCCAGCTCGCCGCGGACGATCGGGTCGTAGACCCGGGCGGCGCCGTCGACCAGGTCGAGCGGGGCGTGGAAGCCCTCCTCGGCCAGTCGCATCTTGTCCGGGTGCGGGCGCTCGTCGGTGATCCAGCCGGTGTCCACGGCGGTCATCAGGATGCCGTCGGTCTCCAGCATCTCCTTGGCGCTGGTCCGGGTGAGCATGTTGAGCGCGGCCTTGGCCATGTTGGTGTGCGGGTGGCCGGCGCCCTTGTAGCCGCGGCTGAACTGGCCCTCCATGGCGGAGACGTTCACCACGTACTTGCGCCGTGCCCGGGACGCCGCCATCGCCGGGCGGAGCTTGCTGACCAGGATGAACGGGGCGGTGGAGTTGCAGAGTTGGACCTCCAGCAGCTCGATCGGGTCGACCTCGCTGACGGTCTGCACCCAGCTGTTGGAGTCGTGCAGGTCGGGCACCAGGCCGCCGGCGTCGATCGCGGTGCCGGCGGCGATCCGCTCCACCGAGGCGGAGCCGCTGACCAGGGCCAGCGCGGTGACGTCCTCGGCGCTGATCAGCTCACGGTGGCCGCCCTGGCCGGGCAGTGCGGGGCGGTCCACGCTGCCGCTGCCGAAGCTGCCGATCACGGTGGCGCTGGGCAGCTCACCGGCGGGCAGCGGGGCGTTCTCGGCCAGCACCAGCTCGCGGTAGGCGGCGGGGGAGCGGCGCACGGTCTGCGCGGCGTTGTTGATCAGGATGTCCAGCGGCCCGTCGGCGGCCACCTCGTCGGCGAGCGCGACCACCTGGGCCGGGTCGCGCAGGTCGATGCCGACGATCTTCAGCCGGTGCAGCCAGTCGGCGCTGTCCGGCATCGCCTTGAAGCGGCGGATCGCGTCGTTGGGGAAGCGGGTGGTGATCGTGGTGTGCGCGCCGTCCCGCAGCAGCCGCAGCGCGATGTACATCCCGATCTTGGCCCGGCCGCCGGTGAGCAGCGCCCGACGGCCCGTCAGGTCGGCGTGGGCGTCCCGGCGGGCCCGGTTGTCCTTCGCGCAGGACGGGCAGAGCTGGTGGTAGAACGCGTCCACCTCGCTGTAGCGCTGCTTGCAGGTGTAGCAGGAGCGCGGGCGCTCCAGTATCCCGGCGATCTCGGTCGTGGTGACGGTGGTGAGGCCGAAGGCGCCGGCCGTCTCGTCGTCGATCCGGCCCGGCGCACCGGTCGCGGTGGCGGCCGTCACGGCGCGGTCGTGCGCGGTCTTCCGGGCCCGGGTCTCCTGGCGGCGGCGCTGCTTGAGGGTGCGGAACACCCCGCCGACGGCCTGCCGGACGGTGATCGCGTCCGGGTGGTCGACGTCCAGCCGGTCCAGTTCGGCGAGCACGCTGAGGCAGAGCTCCAGCCGCTCGGGGTCGATGCCCGGGCCGTACTCGATCTGCTCTTCGGTGCCTTGGGTCTCGCCCGCCATTACCGCACTGCTTCCTCTGCCGCCCTGCCTGGTCACCCAGGAACTCTACGGAGTGCGGAGCGGGCGGCCAAACCTCGGCCGAAAGTAATGCTCTCGACGTACTTGTGCCGGTTACCGACCGCTCCCTAAGCTGAGTAATAGACGGAAGGCCATTGAGAGCATTACCGAGGGAGTGGGCATGAACGAATGGAACGCCTGGCAGCGCAGCTGGGACCGCCAGCAGGAGTGGTACCTGGCCGACCGTGAGGAACGGTTCCGGGTGATGCTCGACCTGGTCGAGGCGGTGGCCGGGCCGGCGCCCCGGGTGCTGGACCTGGCCTGCGGTACGGGCAGCATCAGCGAGCGGCTGTTCGCCCGGATCCCCGGGGCGGTGAGCGTCGGGGTGGATCTCGACCCGGCGCTGCTCACCATCGCGCGCGGCCACTTCGCGGGGGAGCGGCGGCTCACCCTGGTCACCGCCGACCTGCGCGACCCGCAGTGGGCGGCCGCGCTCCCCGAAGGCCGGTACGACGCCGTGCTGACCGCCACCGCGCTGCACTGGCTGGGCACCGACGATCTGCTCCGGCTCTACGGCGACCTCGCCGGGCTGGTCCGCCCGGGCGGCCTGTTCCTGAACGCGGACCACACCCCCGAGCCGGACATCCCGCTGCTGCGCGCCGCCGACGAGGAGTTCCAGCAGGGCCGCCGTGAGCGCGAGTCGGCCGAGGGGGTGCTCGACTGGCAGGGGTGGTGGGCCGCCGCGGCCGCCGACCCGCTGCTCGCCGAGTCGGTGGCGGCCCGCTCCGCCGTCTACCGCGACCACAAGGACGGGGACGTGTACCCGGCCGCCTGGCATACCGCCCGGCTCCGGGAGGCGGGCTTCCGCGAGGCGGGGGTGGCCTGGCGCTCGGTGAGTGACTCGCTGGTGGCGGCGGTCCGCTGAGTCCGGCCGTTGCGCCGTCAGGGCGGCATCCGGGAGCGCCTCGCACGCGGTGATCATATCTGTACTTAGTGTGACGGACTGTCAGGGTCGGTCGAGGTACGGAGTGACTGTGGGCTCTCTCATCGGTGCGGGGCGCTACCGGATGCCGGGAGCGGTGGCCGTCACGGCGGTGCTGGCGCTGGCGGCCACCCTGCTCGGGGTTCCACCGGCGGTGGCGGCCGGCCCGGTGATGACGCTGAGCAAAGGGGTGGAAGGGGCGCCCGACCCGCTGGTGCCGGGGTCGGCCTTCTCGTACAAGCTCACCCTGTCCTGCTCCTCGCTCAGCGTCTCGTGCGTCAACGCCCACATCGAGGACGTGCTGCCGGCCGAGTTCGACCTGACCGCGCTGCCGCCCTCCACCCCGACCCAGCAGGTCAGCTACGACCCGGCCACCCGCAAGCTGCGGATCGACTTCCTCAGCCCGCTCGCCGCCCCGCCCAACCCGGCCGGCTCCGTCGGCCTGCCCGCCGGGACCACGGCGGACGTCTCGATCGGCATGCGGGTCCCGGCCACCGGGCCGCTGGAGGACGGCGACTCGGTCACCAACACCGCGACGGCCTCCGCCGACAACGCCAGCCAGGTGATCGGCAGTGTCACCCAGACCGTCACCGTCGCGAAGCTCCTGGACGCCAAGGCCGCCAAGTCCTGGCAGCCGGGCTCCGACGTGGCCCAGAGCGACGGCGTCTCCACCGTCACCCTCGGCGCCGCCAACACCTCGGCCAGCGTGGACGGGGTGAGCCGGCTGGACGTGCAGGACGACAGCGCCGCCGTGTACGAGAACTTCGACCTGGTCTCGCTCGGCCCGGTCACCCGGATGCCGACCGGGGCGGACCGGGTCACCGTCCTGGTGTGCACCAAGCCGCCCGGCAGCCGGTGCGCGGAGAGCGAGTGGGTGCGCGGCACCGCCACCCCGGGCCCCGACCTGACCCTGCCCGCCGGGGTGACGGCCGGTCAGGTCACCGGTGTGCGCTTCGAGTTCACCAACTCCACCGGCAGCACCCTGCCGTACGACGCCACCGGCGGCACCGTGCCGATGCAGGTGAAGCTGCGCCGTACCGAGCGCACCAGCGGCGCCCCGATCAACCCGGCCACCCGCAAGACGGTGGCCAACTGCGCCGACTCGGCCGTCAAGGACGCCGGCAGCCGGTTCACCATCATCGGCGTGCCCGCGTGCGCGGACCACGACATCCTGCCCAACGTCGCCACGGTGGACCTGAACAAGAGCTTCTTCCCCGACAACCGGGGCGACTTCACCCAGAACGGCACCGCCGTGCGCGGCGAGAACTCCGGCGTCACCGCCCAGTTGGCCGGCACCAACAGCTCCCCGTTCGCGGTCTCCACCCTGACCATCACCGAGCCCTCCGACTCCGCGGCCGCCGAGTTCGACAAGTTCGACGCGGACAAGCTGAAGGCCGAGTTCCCGGCCGGGGCCACCAGCGCCGTGCTGACCGTGGTCTGCCGGGACGGCAGCACCCCGGCCCCGGTCAACCTGGCCAACCCGCCCGCCAGTCAGGTGCTCGCCACCACGGGCTGCCCGGCGGGCAGCCCGCCGAAGCGGATCTCGGTCACCTACCGGGGCGAGCAGGGCGGAGCAGGAACCATCCGGCCGGGCGCCACCGGCAAGTTGAGCGTGCACGGCACCCTGAACGCCAAGGTCACCGCCGAGGACACCAAGGACGGCGTTCGGGACTGCGCCGACGGTGCCGCCACCAACCCCGCCAACGGCTCCGGCTCCGCCGCCGTGACCGCCTGCGCCGACCTCAAGGTGCAGGAGCGCGACCCGTCCGGGAACGGCTTCAAGTCCTCCTCCTGGACCGAGATCCCGCCTGGCCAGAACCTCGACTTCAGCCTCGGGTACACCAACTACGGCAACATCACCCAGCCCAACGTGCAGATCACCGACCCGGCCGACCCGACCGCCGCGGGCAACCCGTTCGACCAGTTGGAGATCGTCGCGGTCGGCAGCGACGCCAGCCCCAGCACCCTGCACCCGGAGCTCCAGCTCTACGACCCCACGGTGAAAGCCTGGGTGGCCTACGTCCCGCCGGACACCGCCCTGCTGGCCCGCTCCAAGGGCGTCCGGCTGACCGAACCGGACGGCGTCCCGCCGTCGGGCTTCATCCGGGCCACCGTCACCGTCCGGCTCCGCCCCGGCATCACCTCGGGCACGCTGAAGAACTGCGCCATCGTCACCCTCGACGGTGCCTCGGGCGGCAGCCCGAGCTGCTCGCCGGACGTCGCGGTCAAGCCCGCCAAGGCGGCCGCCTCGCTGCAGAAGACGCTCTCGCCGGCCACCGTGCTGCGCCCGACCACCGGGGTGGCCGCCCAGGACGTCACCGTCCGGCTGACCACCCTCAACACCGGGAACGTGGGCCTGAAGAGACTGCTCGTCACCGACGTGGACCAGGACTTCTTCGACGCCGTCACGGTGACCCGGATCGCCGGGGTGACCTTCCCGAACGGGGCGGACCGGGTCCAGGTCGACGTCTGCACCACCGGTTGCGCCAGTGCGCCACCGGTGTTCGTCGACGGCACGCCCACCGGCAGCACCACGCCCGGCTTCCCGGCCGGGGTGGACCCGGCCGCGATCCAGGGCCTGCGGGTCACCTTCACCTCCTCCACCGGCGGGTACGGCATCCTGCCCGCCACCGCGCCGCCGACCTGGGGCGACTGCCCCGGCAGCAGCGTCTGCCTGGTGGTCCAGCCGCGCAGCGGACTGCGCTCCGCCCCGGCCACCCCGATCCCCGACCTGTTGGAGAACACCGCGACCGCGGCGGGGGAGAGCACCCTCCAGTCACCGGGCGGCACTTTCCCGATCCCCGACAGCACCGCCTCGCTGAGCGTCAGCGAGGGCACCAACCTGATCCGGGTGGAGAAGGAACCGGCCTCCACCGTGCTCAGCCCCGGCTCGGTCGCGCCGTTCAACCTGCACGTCAGGAACACCGGCACCGCGCCGGTGCCCGACCTGGTGGTGGTCGACGAGATCCCGGCCGGGCTGCGCTTCGACGACACCTTCCAGGGTGACCAGGGCCGCCCGTACACCCTGCGCTACACGCTGCCGCCCGGCGGCTCCGAGCCGACCGGGGTCCGGTTCGAGCCGGTCCGGGACGCGGACGGACGGATCGTCAAACTGGTCTGGCGGTTCACGGGGTGGACGTTCTACCCGGGCAGTGAGGTCGTCGTCGGCTATCAGGTCAAGCTGAACGGCGGCGTCGCGGCGGGCACCACCATCACCAACGTGTTCGGCGCCGGTTCGGACACCGTGCCCAAGGTGAACTGCGATCCGGACTCGCCCCGGCTCGGCACCGCGGTCGACGACCCGCGCTACGGCACCGGGACCTTCTGCACCTCCTCCGCCCAGGTCACCTCGCGCTCCGGGGTCTCGTTCGACGCGGCGAAGTGGGTCACCGGAGATCCCTCGCTCGGCTACCAGGACGCCAACACCGGGACGCCGATCCCGGCCGGGGACCCGCGCTGCCCCGAACTGACCGTCAGCGGGACGGTTTTCACCCGCTACCCGTGCACCGCACTGACCCGGCCCGGGCAGAACTTCTCCTTCCTGATCCGGATCGAGAACGTCGGCACCGAGCCCGCCAAGTCGCTGCAACTGCTGGACGTCTTCCCGGCTCCCAAGGACACCGGCGTCCTGCTCGGTGACGAGCCCCGGGGCACCCAGTGGGACACCATCCCGACCCTGAGCGGCCCGGTCGGCTACACCGGAGCCGGCACCGCGAACATCACCTACACCACCACCGGCAACCCGTGCGGGCGCAAGGTGGCCACCCCCAACCGGGCGTGCGCGGCGGCCTCCTGGGGGAGCGGACGGGACCGGGCCACCGCGTTCGAGGGGGACGTCACCTTCCCCGACGGGATGGCACCCGGAGCCGCGGTCTTCTTCACCCTGCCGTTCCAGGCCCCGGCCGACCTGACCGTGCCCGGCTACGCCTCGGTGGCGTGGAACTCCTTCGCGCACACCGAGACCGTCACCGTCGGCGGCACCACCACGGTGCTGCCGGTGACCGAACCGCCCAAGGCGGGGATCGGCCTGGTCTTCGGCAACGTCCGGATTCTGAAGAAGGTGCTCGACCCGCCGGACGGCGTCAAGATCGGCCCGTTCCGGCTGGCCTACTCCTGCCTGCTCACCACGGCCGCCGGTGAGAACGTCGAAGTCCGGTCCGGCGGGGCCGCGTTCAGCGGGGACCGGCCGTTCGAGCTCGGCGGTGTCCCGGCCGGGGCGGTCTGCCGGTTCTGGGAGACCGAGTCGGCGGGCGCGCAGAGCGCCCAGCAGGGCGAGGCCAACGCGATCGTGGTCACGGTCAGGCCGGCCGCCGGCGCCACGGTGTGGCAGGAGGGGCAGATCGTCAACCAGTACCCGCGCCGGGACCTGGTGATCGCCAAGCGGGTGACCGGGGAGGGTGCCGCGAGCTTCGGCCAGGGGCCGTTCAAGGTCACCGTGAACTGCACCTTCAACGGGGCCGTGCTGCCGGGCTTCCCGCAGGAGCTGATCTTCACCGGTGACGGCTCGCAGGCCGTCACCGACCTGCCGCAGGGCAGCCGGTGCCGGGCCCGGGAGACCGACCAGGGCGGGGCCACCCGGGTCCGCTACGAACTCATCCGCTCCGACCGGGTCGACACCGAGCCCGCGCCGGACACCGACAGCGTGCCCGCCCCGGCGCCGGCGCCGAACGGAACCGCCGCCACCATCATCATCACCAACGAGTTCGCGGTCGGCTCACTGGTGGTGACCAAGAAGGTCACCGGCGCGGGCGGCGGGCTCGCCCCGGGGCCCTTCCGGTTCAAGATCGCCTGTAGCTTCGACGGCCGGGCCGACGTGGTGGTCCGGGAGCTCGAACTCACCGGCCCCGACCGGCTCTCCGGGCAACTGGACGGCCTGCCGGTGGGCGCGGTCTGCGAGGTGACCGAGACCGGGAACGGCGGCGCCGACACGCCTGCGGAGCCGGTCCGGAACGTCGTGATCAAGGAGGGGGCGACCGACCTGGCCACCGCCGAGCTGGTCAACGTCTTCCAGGCCGGGCGCCTGACCCTGGCCAAGGTCCTCACCGGCCCGCTCGCCCAGGCCGGTTACCTCAAGGAGGCCGTCTTCGAGCTGCACGTGATCTGCCGCCGCGACGGCCGCGACGTGCTCAACCGTACGGTGCCCGTACGGGCCTCCGCCCCGGTCGTGCTGCCCGAGCTGCTGCTCACCGGCACCCGCTGCTGGGCCGGTGAACTCGCGAGCGGGGCAAGTGCGGTGACCATCTCGCACCCGGACGAGCAGCACGCCGCCGAGGTCACCGCCGGGGCCGTCGACCTGACCGTGACGGCCACCAACGAGTACCGGCCGGCGGCGCTCGCCCTGCTCAAGCAGACCACCGGGCCCGGTGCGGGGGCCGTCGCGGACCGGGAGTTCGCGGTCGAGCTGAGCTGCCGGCTGGTCACCGCCCCCGGGGCCGACCCGATCCTGCTGGTGGACCGTCGGCGGTACCTGCTCCGGCCCGGACAGGCCCGACCGGTGGACGACCTGCCGGAGCCGCTGCCGCAGGGCGCCGAGTGCTGGCTGACCGAACCGGACAGCGGTGGCGCCGATTCGAGCACCGTCGACCACGGTGACCCGGCGCACGCCCTGCTGCTGGCCGGCTCCGCCGAGGGGCGGATCACCGCCACCAACCAGTTCGGCAGCACCCCGCCGCCCCGGCCGCCGCGTCCGCCCCGTCCGCTGCCGGACACCGGCAGTGACCAACGCCCTTGGGCGCTCGGCTCGGTGGGCCTGCTGCTGCTCGGCCTGGCGTCCCGCCTGGTGAGCCGCCGACGCTGACCCCGGAGTCGTGGCCGACGGACCGTCCCTGACGGTCCGTCGGCCTTCCGCTGTCCGAAGGTAGTGGGCCGGCCAAGGGTCGGTAAAGGCTTTGGTGACGAACTATTAGGACTCTTGACAGACAGGTGGTCTAGTCCAACGATAAGCGTTGTCCATCCGACCGGGATGCGCTGTGGGGGTGTGAATCCGGCCGGCGGGGCTTGCCCTGCCCAACTCCCGACCACCCCCGACCCGTACGGCGACCGTGCTCCCCGCACCGCCGTTCCCGCCCCGGTACCCCTGGCGCGGGCGTTTCGCCACGGCCTCGGCCGAGGCTGCACACGTGGTACCAACCACCAACGTCCACCCGTCTGTTGGAGAACCCATGCGCCTACGTAGACCTGCCCAGGCCGTTGTGGCCGCCTTTGCGACGCTGGCCGCGTCGGCCGGCCTGATGACGGTGGGCACCGCCACCGCCCAGGCCGCGACCCCGCTGCCGACCCGGATCTTCGCCCCGTACTTCGAGGCCTGGACCGGTGCCAGCCCGGCCGCGCTGGCCGCGCAGTCCGGTGCCAAGAACCTGACCCTGGCCTTCCTGCAGACCGCCTCGAAGGGCTCCTGCACGCCGCTGTGGAACGGCGACGCGTCGATGCCGGTCTCCTCGGCGACCTTCGGCGCCGACATCGCCACCATCCGCGCCAACGGCGGGGACGTCATCCCCTCGTTCGGCGGCTACACGGCGGACAACACCGGCACCGAACTCGCGGACAGCTGCACCGACGTGAACCAGATCGCGGCGGCCTTCGAGAAGGTCATCACGACCTACGAGATCAGCCGGATCGACCTGGACATCGAGGACAACTCGCTGACCAACAGCGGTGGCATCGACCGCCGGAACAAGGCGATCAAGCTGGTCCAGGACTGGGCGGCGGCCAACGGCCGGTCGATCCAGTTCTCGTACACGCTGCCGACCACCACCCAGGGCCTGGCCGACAACGGGCTGAACGTCCTGCGGAACGCGATCGCCAACAACGCGCGGATCGACGTCGTGAACCAGATGACGTTCGACTACTACGACAACGCCGCGCACAACATGGCGACCGACACCCAGACCGCCACCACCGGCCTGTACAACCAGCTGGCCCAGCTCTACCCGACCCGGACCCCGGCGCAGCTCTGGGGCTCGATCGGCATCATCGAGATGATCGGCATCGACGACTTCGGTCCGGCCGAGACCTTCACCGTGGCGAACGCCACCACGGTCTACAACTGGGCGCTCTCCAAGGGCGTCAACACGCTCTCGTTCTGGGCGCTCCAGCGTGACAACGGCGGCTGCGTCGGCACGGCGGGCTCCGACAGCTGCTCCGGCATCAGCCAGGGCACCTGGGACTTCAGCCGGATCTTCGCGCCGTACACCAGCGGGACCACCACCCCGGTGAACGACTTCTCGGTGACCGCCGCCCCGACGGCCGGTTCGGTGGTGGCGGGCTCCGCCACCACCGCCGCCATCTCGACCGCCGTGACCTCGGGTTCGGCGCAGAGTCTGGCGTTGACGGTGACGGGTGCTCCGGCGGGGGTCTCGGCCTCGGTCAACCCCGGTACGGTGAACGCCGGTTCGGGTGCGACGCTGTCGGTCTCCACGACGGCGGCCACCGTGCCCGGTAGCTACCCGCTGACGGTGAAGGCCACCGGTGCCTCGGGCAGCCACACCACCACCTTCACCCTGACCGTGACCGGCACCCAGCCGGGCAACGACTTCTCGCTCGCCGTCAGCCCGGCGGCCGGTTCGGTGGTGGCGGGTTCGGCCGCCACCGCGGCGCTCTCGACGGCGGTCACCTCGGGTTCGGCGCAGAGCTTGGCGTTGACCGTGACGGGTGCTCCGGCGGGGGTCACGGCTTCGGTCAACCCCGGTACGGTGAACGCCGGTTCGGGTGCGACGCTGTCGGTCTCGACCACGGCGGCCACCGTGCCCGGTAGCTACCCGCTGACGGTGAAGGCCACCGGTGCCTCGGGCAGCCACACCGCCACCTACACCCTGACCGTGACCGGCACCGGTAACCCGACCGGGCTGGTCAACGGCGGCCTGGAGACCGGCAGCCTGGCCCCGTGGACCTGCCAGACCGGCGGCGCGGTGGTGAGCACCCCGGCCCACGGCGGTACCCACGCCCTGCTGGCGGCCGCGACCGCCTCGCAGACCGGCCAGTGCGGCCAGACCGTCACGCTGGCCCCCAACACCAGCTACACGCTGTCCGGTTGGGTCCAGGGCAACTACTCCTACCTCGGCGTCAGCGGCGGCGCGACGGCCAGCACCTGGACCCCGGGTTCCAGCAGCTGGACCAAGCTCACCGTCCCGTTCACCACCGGCGCCTCGGGCACCGTCACGGTCTACCTGCACGGCTGGTACGGCCAGGGCAGCGTCTACGGTGACGACTTCTCGATCGCCTGATCCCCACCCGCACGAACGGAGGCCCGGCCGTCGGCACCTCGCCGACGGCCGGGCCTCCGGTGCGTCAACTCCGGTGCGGCGGACGGGGGAAGAAGCCACTGGTGCGGGCGGCGTACTCGGCCCAGCCCGGCTTGCCCGCGCTGCCGCGTTCGGCCATCGGCTTGCCGCTGCCGTACGCGAGCAACCAGTTCATCAGCAGCGGGCTCAGCACGGTCGCCCAGCCGAGCGGCCGGTCGGCCACCAGCAGGAAGAGGCCCCACCAGACGCAGGCGTCGCCGAAGTAGTTCGGGTGCCTGGTCCAGGACCACAGGCCCTCGGTCATCAACCGCCCCCGGTTGGCGGGGTCCGCCCTGAACACGGCCAACTGCCGGTCGCCGACGGTCTCGAAGACCAACCCGAGGGTCCAGAGTGCGACGGCCGCGACGGCGAGCGG
Organism: Kitasatospora sp. NBC_00070; assembly: GCF_045041205.1. NCBI lineage: Bacteria > Bacillati > Actinomycetota > Actinomycetes > Kitasatosporales > Streptomycetaceae > Kitasatospora > Kitasatospora sp. NBC_00070. The sequence continues at coordinate 6,707,097 of NZ_CP108247.1, forward strand.
GCCGAGCCGGTCCGGCAGGTACTGGGCGACCTGGACCGGCAGCGAGACGAACCACAGGAGGCCGGCCTGGAGCAGGTAGACCTTGCGCAGGGCGTACCAGGGGCCCGGCTTACGGGCCAGCATCCGGGCGTACCTCGGGTCCTCCGGGGCGCCCCGGGAGCGCCAGCCGATGTGACCGGACAGCCGCAGGCCCCAGGCCGTCACCAAGGCGGTCGCCAACAGCCGCCGCCCGTCGTCCCCGTGGCCGGCCGAGAGCCCGTACCCGGTGAGGGCGACCGCGACGAAGGCCAGGCCCCAGGCGACGTCCACACCCCGGTGCCGGCCCGTCCGGACCCCGATCGCGAAGGCGGCCAGCATCACCGCCAGCGCCGCGCCGGCGGTGGCGAGCAGGTTCGGCAGGAACGGGTTCACCGGCCGCCCTCCCGGGTCAGCAGCAGCTGGCGCACGTCCAGGTAGCCGGTACGGAACCCGGCCTCGGAGTAGGCGAGGTAGAGCTCCCACATCCGCTGGAAGACCGGATCGAAGCCGAGGGCCGTCACCTCCTCGGTGCGGGTGGTGAAACGTTCCCGCCAGAGCCGCAGGGTCTCGGCGTAGTGCCCGCCGTAGCCCCGGTCCGCCGTCAGCCGCAGGCCGGAGTGGCGGGCGGCGGCCTGGGCGAGGCCCTCGGTGGAGGGGATCTGGCCACCGGGGAAGATGTACTTGAGGATCCAGGTGTAGGTGTCGGTGGTGGCCAGCATCCGCCGGTGCGGCATGGTGATCGACTGCAACGCGACCCGGCCGCCGGGCGCGAGCACCCGGTCCAGGGTGGCGAAGTACGCGGGCCAGTACGCCCGGCCGACCGCCTCGATCATCTCGACGCTGACCACGGCGTCGTAACTGCCCTCCGCGGACCGGTAGTCGCAGAGCCTGACCTCGGCCCGGTCGGCCAGGCCCGCCTCGGCGATCCGGCGGCGGGCCAGGTCGAGCTGCTCGGCGGAGAGGGTGAGACTGACCACCCGGGCGCCCCGCCGGGCCGCCCGCAGGGCCAACTCGCCCCAGCCGGTGCCGATCTCCAGCACCGTCCGGCCGGGGCCGACCCGGGCCAGGTCGAGCAGCCGGTCGATCTTGCGGTGCTGGGCGCCGGGCAGTGCGGCCCAGTCGGCCAGCGGGGCGCCGCTCGCCAGATCGGTCGGGAACAGCGCGGACGAGTAGCTCATGGTCCGGTCGAGGAAGAGCGCGAACAGCTCGTTGGAGAGGTCGTAGTGGCGCTGGATGTTGCGCCGGGTGTGCTGGGCGCCGCCGCGCTCGGTGGCCGGCGGCCGCTGGACGTACAGCCTGCGCAGCCAGGCGGTGCCCGGCGGCACCCAGGCGGCCGGGTCGACGGCCAGCGCCGTCAGCAGCGCGACCAGGTCGGGGGAGTCCCAGTCGCCCGCCTGGTAGGACTCGCCGAAGCCGATCAGGCCGCCTGCGCCGATCCGCCGCAGGAAGTCCTGCGGCCGGTGCAGGCGCAGCACCGGAGCGTTGGCCGGAGCGGCCACCAACAGCTGCCCGCCCGGGAGTTCGACCCGGACGCCGAACCGGCGGGAGAGCCGGGCGAGCAGCTTGGCGGCGACGGCGGCCCGCAGGGGCGCGACCGGCACCCGGGCCACGTCCGGCCAGCGGGCGGGGTCGACGCCCCGGAAGGGTGCGGTGGTCGGGTCGGCCACGGAAGTCACGACGGCGGTACCTCTCTGCGGTGGACGGGCAGGCCGCGCAGCAGCAGCCGGATGCCCTGGTAGCGGATGTGCAGGCTGACGGCGAAGGTCATGAACGGGTGGCGCAGGACGGCCGAGAGCAGCGACCGCGCGGTCGCCGGGCGCCGTCGGCCGCGCACCGTGGCGGTGAACGCCCGGCCGCCGGGCCGGTCGAGATGGATGGTCAGGTCCAACCGGTCGGCCGGCTCGGGCAGCCGCATCCGGTAGTCCCCGTCGACCGGGAAGAACGGTGAGACGTAGAACTCCTTCGCCGTCCCGGCCTGACCCGGCCGCAGCAGGTAACGGTGCTGCCCGCCGTAGGTGTTGTGCACCTCGGCCACGGTGCAGAGCGGCCGGCCCTCGGCGTCCCGGCACCAGTAGACCGTGAGCGGGTTGAAGACGTGGCCCAGCGAACGGGCCTGGGTGAGCATCAGGACCCGGCCCGCGCCGAGCCGGACGCCCTCCCCGGCCAGGTACCGGTCGAGGTTCTGACGCAGGCTCAGCCCGGGAGCGCCGGGGTGGTCGGCGGCGCGGAACCGCGCCAGCGGGCGGAGCACGGCCGGCACCGGCGGCAGCCGGTCCAGGTCGACCAGCCAGAGGCAGGTCCGGTGGGCGAAGGCGTGCCGCAGCGGGGTGCGCCGGACATGGGTGATCCGGCTCTCGTACAGTGCCGCGCCCCAGGGGCCCGGCAGAGCGGTGGTCACACCGGCACCCCCAGCACGTTGCGGGCGGCCCGGACGCCGGAGCGGCAGCCGTCCTCGTGGAAGCCCCAGCCGTGGTACGCCCCGGCGAACGCCGTGCGGCCGACCGAGAGTTCGGGCAGCCGGCGCTGGGCGGCGACGGTGGCGGCGGTGTAGACGGGGTGCTCGTACACCGTCCGGGAGATCACGTGCTCGGCGGCCACCGGGCGGTACCGGTCGTCGTTGAGGGTGACCAGGTAGTCCTCGGCGGTGTCCAGGCCGAGCAGCCGGTTCAGGTGGTAGCTGACCTGGACCTGGTCGGCGGCGCCGTGGCAGTCGGCCATCAGGTAGTTCCAGGAGCCCCGGGCCCAGGCGGCCTGCGGCAGCCGGGAGGCGTCCCGGTGCAGCACGGTGGGGTTGCGGGAGTACCGGAAGGCGCCCAGCACCTCGGTCTCGGCGGGCGTCGGGTCGGCCAGCAGCCGCAGGGCCTGGTCGCCGTGGGTGGCCACCACCACCGCGTCGGCCGGGTGGCGGCGCCCGTCCTCGGTGGTGACGGTGACTCCGTCCGGGTGCCGGTGCACCGCGCGGACCGGTGCCGACCGGTGCACGGTGGGGAGCCGGTCCGCGATCCGGCGGACGTAGGTCTGCGAACCGCCGACCACCGTCCGCCAGGTGGGGGAGCCGGTGACGCCGAGCATGCCGTGGTTGTCCAGGAAGGCGAACAGATAGCGCGCGGGATAGTCGCCCGCCAGGTCCGGAGCGCAGGACCAGACGGCGGCCACCACCGGGGTCATGAAGTGGCTGACGAAGTACGCCGAGAAGTTCCCGTCGGCCAGGAACCGGCGCAGCGAGGGTTCGCCCGCGTCCGGGTCGGCGAGCAGCCGCCGGGCCCGCCGGTGGAAGCGCGGGACCTCGGCCAGCATCCGCAGGTAACGGCCGTGCAGGACGGAGTTCGGCCGGGCCAGCAGACCGGCGGGTCCGCGTGCCCCGGCGTACTCCAGGCCGCAGCCCTCGCAGCGGACGGACATGCTCATCTCGCTGTCCCCGGTCTGCACGCCGAGCTCGCGGAACAGCCGGGTCAGCTCCGGGTAGGTGCGTTCGTTGTGCACCAGGAAGCCGGTGTCCAGGGCGAGTTCGCGTCCGTCGCGGGCGGTGGCCCGCTGGGTGTGCGCGTGCCCGCCGAGCCGGGCGTCCGCCTCGAACAGCTCCACCTCGGCGCCGGCCCGGCGCAGCTCGTACGCCGCGGTCAGGCCGGCCACCCCGGCCCCGATCACCGCCACCCGGCGGCCGCCGGGGCCGGACCGGTGAGCGGTGTTGGTCGAGGTGGTTCCGGTGTCGGTCACTGGGGCCCTCCGAGGCTCCGAAGTACTGGTGTTCATCAGTACTTCGGAGCCCGGGGCGGAGCGGATTGCTCCGAACGGGGAGCGGCCGGACGGCTGTCAGGTGAACGGCAGCAGCAGCACGGGCGCCCCGCTCGGCCGGCTCGACCCGCCGGCCGGCTCGACCGTCACGCCGACCCCGCCGGCCCCGCCGATCGCGCCGTCCAGCAGCAGCGCACCGTCGGTGGTCGGCATCAGCCCGGCCGGCCGCATGGTGCCCGCGTCGTCGAACCAGAGCTCGTAGGTGCTCCCGGCCGGCAGCGCCGGCATCCCGGCGGCCAGGAAGGCGGCCTGCCCCCGGCTCTGCGACCAGACCACGGTGCCCACGCCGGAGCCGGCGGCAGCGGTGCTGGTACGGGCGTCCGGAGCGGTGAGCAGTGACTCGAAGCCGGCCTGCCGCTCCTGGAGCCGGGTCGCCTGGGTCCTGGCCTGCTCGGCCCGGTCGTGCTGCTGCACGGCGACCCCGCCGAGCAGGACGGCGGCGGCCAGCGAGGCGGCCAGGGCCAGTCGGGGCAGCACCCGCCCGAACCGGCCGGGGCGGCGTCCGGCGTCCGCTCCCGGGGCGGCGTGCGGCGGATGCTGACGGACCGTGGGGAGCTGGGCCAGCACCCGCTGCCTCAGCGCCGGCGGCGGCGCCACCGCTTCGGCCGCGCCCAGCCGGGCCAGCGTGGCGGCGAACTCGGCGACCTCCTGCGCGCAGGACGGGCAGGCCGCCAGATGCCGTTCGAACTCGGCGCGTTCGCGCTCGTCCAGTGCGTGCGCGGCGTACGCGCCGGTGAACGTGTGCAGATCGGGCGCGATGGTCATGTGCCCACCCCCAGGCAGTCACGCAGGCGGATGAGGCCGTCCCGCATCCGGGTCTTCACGGTACCCAGCGGCAGTGCGAGCAGCTCCGCCACCTCGGGGTAGCTGTACCCCCGGTAGTACGCCAGGGTGACCGACTCCCGCTGGAGTTCGGTCAGCGACCTGAGGCAGCGTCGGACCTGCTCGCGCTCCAGCCGGCCCTCGACCTGCTCGGCCACCTCGTCGAAGACCGGGGTGTGCGAGCGGGCGGCGACCTTCTGCTCCCGGTCGCTGGCGGCCTGTACGGAACGCACCCGGTCCACCGCCCGGCGGTGGGCCATCGTCAGCACCCAGGGCAGCACCTCGCCGCGCTCGGGCTGGTAGCGGGCGGCGTTCCGCCAGAGGTCGAGCATCACCTCCTGGGTCACCTCCTCGGACTGCGCCGGATCCCGCAGCACCCTTCGGACCAGTCCGAAGACCGGCCCGGCGACCGCGTCGTAGAGCCGGCCGAACGCGTCCTGGTCACCGAAGGCGGCCTTGGCGACCAGCTCCCGGAGATCGGGGCCGCGCCGCTGGGGACCGGAGAGCTGGACGACACTGCTCACCTGGCCACCTCCCGGCCGAGCTGCGGGCCGACGTGGGGCATGCGGTTACCTCCAGAGCTGCCGACGGGCCATCCCGTCGGTCGTGCGGGATCGACACCTGTGCTTCGGAGCCACCGTCCGATCGGATGGGTCCCCTTGCCGGGAAGTTCCGGACCGATCCGACGGGCGACCGGCTCCGAATCCCTCCGCCCAGGAACGCCACCCGAAGGACCACCACCGTGCCTGCCGACCAGCGCCCGCACCGCCTGCTCGACGTCCGCGAGATCCACGCCGAGCCCGAGGCGCTGGCCTCGCCGCGTGGCCGCCAGGTGGTGGAGCGCTTCCCCGCCGCCCGGATCGTCGAGGTGGCCTCGCACTGGGGCATCCCCGAGCTGCACGGCAACGAGGGCAACGTGGAGCGCTGGGCCAGGATCAAGAGCGAGGTGCTGGTGCTCGGCGTGAAGAAGTCGCTCGCCGCCCGCCCGAACGGCCGCTCCGCCGACTGGATCGCGCCGAGCTCCGCCAACGGCTGCGCCCTCGCCTGCGCGTACTGCTACGTGCCGCGCCGCAAGGGCTACGCCAACCCGATCACGGTCTTCACCAACATCGACCGGATCATCGGCTACCTTGGCCGCCACGTCGCCCGGCAGGGCCGCAAGCACCAGCCGAACCAGTGCGACCCGCGCGCCTGGGTCTACGACATCGGCGAGAACAACGACTGCTCGGTGGACGCCCTGGTCTGCGACAACACCGCCGACCTGATCCGGGCCTTCCGGAACTGGCCGAACGCCAAGGCCACCTTCGCCACCAAGTGGGTCAACCGCGACCTGCTCGACCTGGACCCGAGAGGGCGCACCAGGATCCGGTTCTCGCTGATGCCGCCGGCCGACGCCCGGCTGCTGGACGTCCGCGCGGCGTCCGTGCCGGACCGGCTGGCCGCCGCCGGGGACTTCCGGGCCGCCGGGTACGAAGTGCACTTCAACCTCTCGCCGGTGGTGATCAGACCGGGCTGGCAGGCGGACTGGGCCGAACTGCTGGAGCGGATGGACGCTCTGCTGCCGACCGCGGTGAAGCAGCAGGCCGCCGCCGAGATCATCATGCTGACGCACAACCAGGGGTTGCACGAGGTGAACCTCGGCTGGCACCCCAAGGCCGAGCAGGTGCTCTGGCAGCCCGGGCTCCAGGAGCCCAAGCGCTCGGAGAACGGCAGCTGGAACGTCCGATACCGGGCGGGCCGGAAGGCCGAGGCGTTGGGCGAACTCCGTTCCCTGATCGACCGGTTCGCCCCGTGGTTGCAGGTCAGGTACGCCTTCTGACGTGGCGTCGGAAGCGTCCCGGAAAAGAGTTGCCGATCCGACCCGTCCGGCGGTGACAGTGCGCCGAATGGGGAGTGTGAGCACACCGAAGCCCCGACGCAACCGCCTGGTCCTGATCGCCGCCGCCGCGATCGGCCTGGCGGCGGCCGTGGCCGCGGTCGGAGCCGGAGAGCTGGTGGCGGTCCTCACCGGACCGGACACCGCCCCCGTGATCGCGGTCGGCTCGGCCGCGATCGACCTGACGCCCACTCCGCTCAAGGAGTTCGCGGTCCGGACCTTCGGGACCGACGACAAGCCGGTCCTGCTGGGCGGCATCCAGCTCACCATGGCGGGACTCGCCGTGCTGGCCGGCCTGCTCGCGGTACGGCGGCGACTGTTCGGGGCGGCCGTCTTCGTGCTGTTCGGCGGGCTCGGCGTCTGGGCGGCGCTGTCGCGGCCGGTGGCCGGGCCGGCCGACGCGCTGCCCGCGCTGGCGGCGGGTGCGGTGGGCGCGGTGGTGGTGGCGTGGCTCGCCGCCTTGCTGCGCCCGGCGCGGTTCGGGCCCGCCACGGCGGGTGGGCGGCCGGCCGGGCCCCGGGCGGATCAGGGCACCGACCCGGACCCGGACCCGGCCGCGCCGAGCCGGCGCACCGTCCTGGCCGCCACCGGCGGCACGGTGCTGCTGGGCGGCCTCGCGGTGGTCGGCGGCCGCACCCTGAGCGACCGTCGCTACGACGTCTCCACCGCCCGGGAGGCCGTCCGCCTGCCGGCACCTTCCCGGTCCGCCCCACCACTCCCGCCCGGGGTCCGCCCCGACGCACCCGGGCTGCCCTCCTTCGTCACCCCCAACCAGGAGTTCTACCGTGTCGACACCGCCCTGACGCTCCCTCGGATCGACCCGCGCCGCTGGGCGCTGCGCATCCACGGTCTGGTCGACCGTCCGCTGCTGATCTCCTACGACGAACTGCTCCGGTACCCGCTGGAGGAGCTGGACCACACCCTGTCCTGCGTCTCCAACGAGATCGGCGGCCCCTACCTCGGCACCACCCGCTGGCTCGGGGTGTCGTTGCCCGCGCTGCTGCGCCGGGCCGGAGTCCGTTCCGGCGCCGACCAGTTGGTGGGCCGTTCGGAGGACGGGATGACCATCGGCACCCCGCTGGAGTCCGTGCTCGACGGCCGCCGCGCGCTGGTGGCGGTCGCCATGAACGGCGAGGTGCTGCCGGTGGCGCACGGCTTCCCCTGCCGCACCGTGGTGCCCGGCTTCTACGGCTACACCTCCGCCACCAAGTGGCTGGTCGACCTGGACGTGACCAGCTTCGCGGCGTACGACCCCTACTGGGTCGAGCGCGGCTGGGACCGGACCGGCGAGGTGCGGACCGCTTCCCGGATCGACGTCCCGGCGCCGTTCGCCCGGGTGGCGGCCGGTGACGTGGCGGTGGCCGGCACCGCCTGGGCCACCCACCGGGGCATCGCCGCAGTGGAGTTGAGGGTGGACGGCGGCCCCTGGGCCGAGGTCCGGCTCGCTGCGGACGCCGGCCCCGACGTCTGGCGGCAGTGGAGTCACACCTGGACCGGCGCCCGTCCGGGCACCCACCGACTGGAGGTCCGGGCCACCGACGGCACCGGCTCGGTGCAGACCGGGTCGCGCGCCACCCCTTTCCCCGCCGGAGCCACGGGCTGGCACAGCACCGTGGTGACGGTCTCCTGAACCGCCTTCCCAGCAGCACACCGACCGCCCGAAGGGTTCCGGTGGCGGTCCCGCCATGCCCGGAACCGGAATGTCCCACCCACTCAAGGAGCAGTTCCCATGTCCCTGCACACCTCCCGCCGCACGTCCCTGGCCGCACTGCTCGCCGCCGGAGCCCTGGTGCTCGGCCTGAGCGCCTGCAGCAGTGGCAGCAGCTCGGGCTCGGCCTCCTCCCCGGCCGCTTCGGCCGCCGCTTCCTCGGCCGGCACCTCGGCCGCCCCGATGGCGGCCGGCCAGCCGTTCGGTGCGGCCTGTTCGGCCGTCCCCAAGGACGGGGCGGGCAGCTTCTCCGGCATGGCGACGGACCCCGTCGCGACGGCTGCCTCCAACAACCCGCTGCTCTCCACCCTGGTCACCGCGGTGAAGCAGGCGGGCCTGGTCGACACCCTCAACTCGGCGGCCGACATCACCGTGTTCGCGCCGACCAACGACGCCTTCGCCAAGCTGCCGAAGGCCGATCTGGACGCGGTGCTGGCCGACAAGGACAAGCTCACCAAGATCCTCACCTACCACGTCACCCCGACCAGGCTGGCCCCGACCGCGCTGGCCGGCGGCCACAAGACCCTGCAGGGCGGCGACCTGGCGGTGAGCGGCTCCGGCCAGGACTTCACGGTCAACGCCAACGCCAAGGTGTTGTGCGGCAACGTGCAGACCGCCAACGCCACCGTCTACATCGTCGACACCGTGCTGATGCCGACCTCCTGACGCCGGGTCAGGCCCGGAGGCGGACCGGTGTCCATCCGGTCCGCCTCCGCGCGCTCACTGCTCGGCGCCGTCCCTGCGGTCCGCCCTGAGCTGTTCCAGCTCCTCGGTCATCCGCACCAGGAACCTGACCACCACGTCCAGTTCGGCCGTGCTGAACTCGCTCCGGACCAGCTCGGTCCGCTCGGCCACCGGTCCGAACCAGCGCCCGGCCATCCGGGTCGCGCCCGGGTTGTGCTGCACCCGGACCAGGCGGCGGTCGTTCGCGTCCCTGGTCCGGGTGACGTGTCCGGCCCGCTCCAACCGGTCCAGCACGGCGGTGACCGCGCCGGAGGTGAGCGCCAGCTGCTCCCGTAGCTTCCCGGGCGTGACACCTCCGCCGTCGGCGGCCCGCAGGACCGCGAGCAGCGCCTGGACGTCGGTGCTGTGCAGGCCTTGGGCGGACGCGAAGTCGTGGCCCAGCAGGTTCATCTCGGAGGCGAGCCCTTGCAACAGCAGGGCGAAGGCCCGACCGTCCGGTGAGGGGTGCTGCTCTGCCAAGGCGACCTTCCAGGAACGGGGGCCTTCAGCCTAGCCGCCCTTCGCCATCGGCCTTTCTCTCACTCATCAAGTCTCTCAATGATTGAGATACTATCCTCCGGTCGACCTGCCCGTCCGGCCGAAGGAGCTCCCCGTGCCCGCCCGACGACTACTTGTCCCCTTGGTCCTGCTGGCCCTCTGGCTCGGCCTCGGCGGCGCCTTCGGCTCGTACGCCGGCCGCTTGTCCGAGGTCTCCACCAACGACGGTGCCGCCTTCCTGCCGCGCAGCGCCGAGTCGACCGAAGTGGCCCGGCTCGCCGCCGAGTTCCAGTCCGGGGCCACGCTCCCGGTGGTGATCGTCTGGCAGGGCGCCGGCGGTCCGATCGACGAGACCGCCCGGCAGGGCGCCGGTCGGGTCCTGGCGGCTGCGGCCACCGTCGCCGGGGCCACCGGCCCGGCCTCGCCGCTGCTCACCTCCGCCGACGGCGCGGCCGTGCAGGGCGTGGTCCAACTCCGGGCGGACCTGGGCAAGGGGACCGCCGACAGCGTCCGGGCCATCCGTGACCTGGCCTCCGCCGTGCCCGGCACGGTCTCGGGTGTGGCCGGCCCCGCCGCCGTCCAGGCCGACCTGGCCGACGCGTTCGCGGGCATCGACGGACTGCTGCTCGGCGTCGCCCTCGGGGTGGTGCTGCTGATCCTGCTCGCGGTGTACCGGAGCCTGCTGCTGCCGCTGCTGGTGATCCTCGGTGCGGTGTTCGCGCTGGGGGTGGCCTGCGCCGTGGTCTACCTGCTGGCCGACCACGGCGTGGTGCGGGTCGACGGCCAGGTGCAGGGACTGCTGTCGATCCTGGTGATCGGCGCCGCCACCGACTACGCGCTGCTGCTCTCGGCCCGGTTCCGCGAGGAACTCGGCGTCCAGGAGGACCGGTTCGCTGCGATGCGGACGGCCTGGCGCCGGTCGGTCGAGCCGATCGGCGCCTCGGGTGCCACCGTCGCGCTCGGCCTGCTGGTGCTGCTGCTCTCCGATCTGACGAACAACCAGGCGCTCGGCCCGGTCGGCGCGATCGGCATCGTCTGCGCGGTGCTGTCCGCCCTCACCTTCCTGCCCGCCGCCCTGGTACTGCTGGGCCGGGCCGCGTACTGGCCCGCCCGACCGCCCGCCGAGGGGGCTGCGGCGCACGGCGTCTGGCAGCGGGTGGCCGCGCTGGTCGGCCGTCGTCCCCGGGCCACCTGGGCGGCCGCGCTGGTGGTCTTGCTGGCCTGTGCGGCGTTCGCCCCGCTGCTCGACTCGCGCGGGGTGCCGCAGAGCGAGCTGTTCGTGAAGGAGCAGCCCTCGGTCGCGGCGCAGCGGCTGCTCTCCGCCCACTTCCCCGGTGGCTCCGGCAACCCGGCCGTGGTGCTCGCCGAGGCGGGGCGGGCCGACCAGGTGGCATCCGCTGCTTCCGCCGTCCCCGGGGTGGCCGGTGTCCGTCCCTACAACGGTGGCGCGCCGGGCGGCCCGGCCAGGCAGGTCGGCGGCCTGGTCCGGCTGGACACCACGCTGGCCGACCCGGCCGACAGCGATGCCGCGGTCGCCACCGTCCGGCGCCTGCGCGCGGCGGTGCACGCGGTTCCCGGCGCGGACGCCCGGGTCGGCGGCTACACCGCGCAGCAGTACGACACCCGGGTGACCGCCCGGCACGACCGGTCGGTGATCGTACCGGCCGTCCTGCTCTGCATCCTGGCCGTCCTGGTCCTGCTGCTGCGCTCGCTGCTCGCCCCGCTGCTGCTGGCCGCCACCGTCGCCCTCTCCTACCTGGCCACGCTCGGGGTCGCCGCGCTGGTGTTCCCGCACATCTTCGGCTTCCGTGCGACCGACCCGTCGGTACCGCTCTACGGCTACGTCTTCCTGGTCGCACTGGGGGTCGACTACAACATCTTCCTGATGACCCGGGTGCGGGAGGAGTCGTTGCGCCACGGTACCCGCGAGGGGGTCCTGCGTGGCCTGACCGCGACCGGGGGAGTGATCACCTCGGCGGGCGTGGTGCTCGCGGCCACCTTCGCCGCGCTCGGGGTGATCCCGCTGGCCTTCCTGGCCCAGATCGCCTTCATCGTGGCCTTCGGTGTGCTGCTCGACACCCTGCTGGTCCGCTCACTGCTGGTGCCCGCGCTGGTGCACGACCTCGGCGACCGGGTGTGGTGGCCGACACGTCCGGGCCGCCGGTAAGGGGAAGAAAGGGGCCACAAGAGGACCTAGGGCACCAGAACTGTGGACCGTCGGCGGACGTGACCTTCTTCACCGTGCCGCCGCCGACCCGGCTGACGCATCGTCAACTCTGCTCCCTGGGGGCGGGGTTGATGTCAAGTGTGGTGTGCGTCATGCCGATCCGGCTGTTTGCCCGCCCCCGTTCCGTCCCGCAGTCTCGAAAGTGCGCCCCGGAGTGCGGCGCCCACTTTCCCCCTCACCCGGAGGTACTGCGGCATGCGTGCGTTCACCATCTCGAAGGCCCGAATACGCTACGACCGGCTGCCCAACCAGGTGCTCGGCATCGGTGTGGCCGGCGCGATCGCGGTCACCGCGATCCTCCCGGTCAGCCAGGCGATGGCCGATCCCGCCGCCGCGCAGCCGGTCGCCCCGGTGGCCGCCCCGGCCGCCGAGCCGGTGGCCCAGGCCGCCGCCGCTCCGGCTGCGGAGCCCGCCGCCGCCCCGGCCGCCGAGCCGGCTCCGGCCGCGCCCGCCGCCCCCGTCTACGCCGACAACCTGGACGGCTGGATCCAGGAGGCCCGCGACGTGCTCGGGGCAGCCGGGAAGCCCGTCCCGTCCGCCAAGGCGATGCGGGCGACCGCGATGTCCGAGTCCACCGGCAACCCGAACGCGGTGAACGGCTGGGACTCCAACGCCAAGGCCGGCACCCCCTCGATCGGGCTGACCCAGATGATCCAGCCGACCTTCCGGACGTACGCGCTGTCCGGTCACACCGACATCCGCAACCCCGTCGACAACCTGGTGGCCAGCTCGCGCTACTGCGACGCGGTGTACGGCGGCATGGACAAGATGGCCTCGGCCCGCGGTTACGGCTCGCACTGGAAGGGCTACTAGGCCCTCCGACTGTAGGTTCCTACAGCATCACGACTACGCCACCCGGGCGAGCTTGTGCGGATCATCAAGGATTCCGTGTGAACTGGCTTTCGACCGGGGTATCGGTGAACATTGACGGTTGGGTGCGGGGCGCCCGAGTGCGCCCGGCGGTCGGACCGCAACCGCACCCGAGGTCTACCTTCTCCCAGCCAGAGAGCCCTTTTCATGCGCTTCCTGAACGACATGTCGCCCGCTTACGACTTGACGTACGACGACGTCTTCATGGTCCCCAGCCGCTCCGCGGTGGGCTCCCGGCAGGGTGTCGACCTCTCCTCGAACGACGGCAGCGGCACCACCATCCCGCTCGTGGTGGCCAACATGACCGCCATCGCCGGCCGTCGGATGGCCGAGACCGTGGCCCGTCGCGGCGGCCTGGTGGCCATCCCGCAGGACATCCCCACCGAGGTCATCTCCGACGTCATCGGCTGGGTCAAGCAGCGCCACCTGGTGCACGACACCGCCGTCACGCTGGCCCCCGGCGACACCGTCGCGGATGCCCTGTCGCTGCTCCCCAAGCGCGCGCACAACGCGGTCGTGGTGGTCGAGGACGGCAAGCCGGTCGGCGTGGTCACCGAGTCCGACTGCCAGGGCGTGGACCGGTTCACCAGCCTCTCCGAGGTGATGTCCCGTGACCTGCTGCTGCTGGAGGAGGGCATCGACCCGCGTGCGGCGTTCGAGAAGCTGAACGAGGCGCACCGCAAGCTCGCCCCGGTGATCGACGCCGACGGCAGGCTGGTCGGTCTGCTGACCCGCAAGAACGCGCTGCGCGCCACCCTCTACACCCCGGCCACCGACGCGGCCGGCAAGCTCCGGATCGCCGCCACCGTCGGCATCAACGGCGACGTGGCCGGCAAGGCCAAGGCGCTGATCGAGGCCGGTGCGGACGTGCTCGTGGTGGACACCGCGCACGGCCACCAGGAGTCGATGATCAGCGCGCTGCGCGCGGTGCGCGGGCTCGACCCGCAGATCCCGATCGTGGCGGGCAACGTGGTCTCCGCCGTCGGTGTCCGCGACCTGGTCGAGGCCGGTGCGGACATCCTCAAGGTCGGTGTCGGCCCCGGCGCGATGTGCACCACCCGGATGATGACCGGGGTCGGCCGCCCGCAGTTCTCCGCCGTGCTGGAGTGTGCCGCCGAGGCGCGCCGGCTCGGCAAGCACGTCTGGGCCGACGGTGGCGTCCGTCACCCGCGCGACGTGGCGATGGCGCTGGCCGCCGGTGCCTCCAACGTGATGATCGGCTCCTGGTTCGCCGGCACCTACGAGTCGCCCGGCGACCTGCACACCGACGCGAACGGCCGCCAGTACAAGGAGAGCTTCGGGATGGCCTCGGCCCGCGCGGTGCGGAACCGGACCTCCGAGGAGTCGGCCTACGACCGGGCCCGCAAGGCGCTGTTCGAGGAGGGCATCTCCACCTCGCGGATGTTCATCGACCCGGCCCGCCCGGGCGTCGAGGACCTGATCGACTCGGTCATCGCGGGCGTCCGCAGCTCCTGCACCTACGCGGGTGCGCGCAGCCTGGAGGAGTTCCACGAGAAGGCGATCGTCGGCGTGCAGAGCGCCGCCGGGTACGCCGAGGGCAAGCCGCTGCACTCCAGCTGGGCCTGATCCCCGCCGGCTCTCCGGCCGTGGCCGGCTCACCGCTCAGGCGGTGAGCCGGCCACGGCCGTTCAGCGGGGTGAGCAGCGCCCGGCTGACCATGCCGACCGAGCCGTCCAGCGCGGCCGCGAACGCCGGGCCGACCAGCGGCAGTTCGCGCAGTTCCCAGAGGGCCAGCGCGCTGGCCCAGGCGGCGTCCCTGGCCCGGTCGACGCTCCAGACCCCGATCACGTGCAGCAGCGGGTCGGCCAGGTCCAACTGCTCAGGGCCCGGCAGCAGTTCGTCCCTGACCCGGTCCTCGACCTGGGCCAGCAGCGCGTTGATCCGCAGGTAGTCCGCCTCGACCTGGGCCGGTTCCCGGCCGAGCTCCCGGCACAGGTCGACCACCGAGAGCGGCAGGTCGTGTTCGATGTGCGCGTTCATCCCGGCCAAGGCGAACTGCAGCGGGTGGATGCCCGGGTGGCCGCGCAGCTCGAACAGCGGCCGCCAGCAGGCGGTCGGGCGGCGGCCCGCGGCGACCGCGTCCACCGCCGCCAGCCAGCGTCCGGCGAACACCGCGTCCAGCCGGGCCGTCGCCGCCGGAGCGTCGAAGTAGGTGGCCGCCAGTCGCTGTCGGACCAGCTCGGTGACGGTGAGGTACATCCCGTTGAAGACGCCCACGCCGTCGCCGGGCGGGAGGCCGTCCGCCAACCGCCGCATCCGCTCGATCACCTGATCGACGGTCAGTTGCTGATCGGTCGCCATCCGGCCCCATCCTCTCGGCGTTCTCCCGTTCCCGGCAGCGGGGACCTTCACCTTCGCAGCCGCCGCCTTCCGGTGGAAGCCGCCGCGCCACCGTTCCCGGTGGGAGCCGGGGCGGTGGCGCGGGCGGTCGGGGGTCCTGCGGCGAACTCGGTCAGGCAGCGGAACTCGGTCAAGCGGTGGAACCCGGTCAGGCGGTGGCCGAGGCGGTGGTGACGGCGGCCGGGCGGCGGGCCAGCAGGGCGTCCAGGGCGAAGGCGCCCGGGCCGGTGGCGGCGATCAGCAGGAAGGCCCAGCAGAACAACGCGGCCGCGTCGCCGCCGTTCTGGATCGGCCACAGCGCGTGCTCCTGGTGCACGCTGAAGTACGCGTACGCCATCGAGCCGGAGCAGATCAGCGCGGCGATCCGGGTGCCCAGGCCGAGCAGCACCAGCACGCCGCCGACCAGCTGGATCACGGCCGCGTACCAGCCGGGCCAGGCGAAGGCCGCCGGGGTGCCGCCCTTGGCGCCGCCCAGGACGTCGAACAGGGTGGCGGCGCCGTGGCAGGAGAAGAGCAGACCGATCGCGATCCGGGACAGGCCCACGACGTAGGGCCGGGCAGAGTCGACAGTGCTGTTGGGGATGACGGACATCGACGGACTCCATGGGGGACGGGGCCGTGGCGGCGGGAGCCGCGACGGGCGAAGGCAAGGCAAGGCTGGCCTTGTACAGGTCAAGTCGCAGCGGTTTCCATGGAGCCTTCACGAGTCCGTGACCGTTTGCTTATGGTTCCTTCGCGCACCGTAACGTGTGCGTCAACACCCGTTCACATCAGCACAGTTGACGTGACGTCGGCTCGCGGAGGGGTGGCCCGGTGAACGTGACGGGACCCGGGAGCGTATCCAGCCCCCGGGCCCCTGAGATGCCACCCAATTGCGCACACCGGCACGTTGAAGGGTGCGGATCATTCTGAGATCGACGTGTTCTCCCGTTGAACTACCGTGCCACGGTCAGAGGCACAGGCGGGACTTGAACCCGCATCCGTCGATGATCGTCCGCGCCCGGTCGATCCGGTGATCGGCGGCGAATACTGAGACTGGAGCGAGAATCTGAGATTCATGGGATGTGCCTCTGCCGGCTTGGGCCACCCCGGCCTGTGGTGCCGGGGGAGGGATTCGAACCCCCACTGTCATCCCGTGGTCAGCTTCAACATCAGTTTCAGCTTGCGCTCTTCAGCGCACCCCCGCTCGAACGGGGGCGATCGTGGGGCTACCCGAACAGGTAGCCGAACACCGCGTCGCCGACCCGACGGTCGCCGACCTCGGCGTTGTTGGCCTCCTCGCGGGCGAACTTGACGGCCTGCTGGAGCTTCTCCAGCCGCTCCGTCAGCTCGTTGACCCGCCGGGCCGGCAGCGCACCGGAGAACTTCACCGTCGTCCAGTACCCGACCGGGATGTCCTCGTAGTACACCTCGACCTGCGCCGGGTGCTTCTCGGTGGCCTCGGCCTTGACGTGGTTGCGCGGCACCTTCTTGGTGCGGATGGTGCGCACCGCGTCGGTCTTCCAGGAGTCCGTCGACGGGTCGAGGTTCCACGACTCGGCGGCGTCCAGCACCGGCAGCTTGCGGACGAAGGTGTACAGGTCGGTGAGCTGCTTCTCCAGGAAGAGCAGGTACGGCACCGGGACCTCGGCCAGCAGGACGGCACCGTCCACCACCACGTCCGCAGCGGCGGTCCGGTTCGCCCAGTCCTTGGTGGCGGTCACGTCGAACAGCCGGGTCAGCGTGGCGGCGGTGCTGCGCAGGATGTCCTCGGCCTTCACCTGCACCCGGGTCGACTCGGGCGGCAGCTGCTCGCCCTCCTCGTCCTTCGGCTGGTACGTCCGGGCGATACCGGCCAGCAGCGCGGGCTTCTGGAGGTCCTGGTGAGCCTGGGTCAGCTCCTGGAAGGACTTGGACTTGACGCCTTTTTCGACGGCGATGATCTGGTTCAGCTTCGGCACGTCACGGAAGCTATCAGCATTCGTACCGATGTACCGTCCATTATTCGATCAGGCCGGTGCGGGCGATCACCGCCCGCACCGGCCCGGCGGTGTTGGTGCGGACCGCGGCGGTCGGTCCGGGGTGACCGCCGCGGCGCTCGTCACTGGCCGACGCGGCCGTCGACGCACTCGCGGAGCAGGTCGGCGTGCCCGCAGTGGCGGGCGTACTCCTCGATCCGGTGGACCAGGAGCTCGCGTACAGCGATGTTCTCCCGCCCCACCCGCTTGCCGAGGTCCTGGTACCGGGCCAGGGTGGCGTCGATGGCGGCCTGCTCGCGCTCCAGGTCGGCGTACGCGGCGTCGACCACGGCCTGGTCGGCGACGGCTTCGTCGAAGTCGGCGTCGCGCTTGCCGTACAGCTTCGGCAGCGGGTCGCCCTCGGTGATCCAGTTGTGCCAGTCCCGCTCCACCTCGGCGAGGTGGCGGATCAGGCCGAGCAGCGACATCGTCGACGGCGGCACCGAACGGCGGGCCAGCTGCTCCGGGCTCAGGCCCTCGCACTTCATCCGCAGGGTGAGGCGGTAGTTCGTCAGGTAGTCCTGCAGCGTCGCCAACTCGCCCTCCGGACCGGGACCGTCGCTCTCGCGGGGGTCGTCGTCCGGATTCGCCCACATGTCGGGGTAGACGGTTGCCTGGGTCCATCGCTCGGGTTGATCGCTCATGCGCACCATAGTGTCCATGGCGGCCCAGGCTCGCTACCGAGTTCTCGCCCCGAGGTGGCGTGTCGCCTGGGTCGGCGGGTCAGTAGGTCGGGAACTCCGAGGTCTCGATGTCGTACGGGCCGAGCTGGACGGTCTCGCCGAAGCGGAACTCGCGGCGGGTGCTGTAGCGGCGGCCCTCGGGTGTGCTGTGCGGCGCCGAGAGGACGAGGCCGGTGCCGGTGCGGGGGTCGACGATCAGGTAGTGCGGGATACCCATGGTGGGGTAGTCGCGCATCCTGCCCTCGTAGTCGTTCTCCGGGGTGGACCTGGAGACGACCTCCACCACCCCCGTGACGTCACGGGGGTGGACGGCTTCGCCGGACTCCCGGGCGTTCTCGGGGAAGACCATCACGTCGGGGCGCCGCTTGATGCCCGACTCGGGATCCTCGACGTCGGCGCCGCCATGAGCGATCAACCCGGTGGCAGCGTGGTCCAGTTGGCGGTCGAGCTGGTTGGCCAGGCGGCGGGCGACGAGCTGGTGCGGGTTGATGCGGCCCGTCAGGACCAGGATCTCGCTGCCGCTGATCTCGGTGGCCCAGACGTCGTCCGGGGCCCGGGTGGCGATCGCGTCGGCGATCGTGCGCAGCCTGGGGTAGCTCATCCGGCGCCTCACGGTGTGTCGGTGTTCCGGTCCGGCGCCAGCCTGGTGAGAAGGATCCGGCGGCCGCCCGTTCGGCCGCCGGACGGGTGGTCAGGAGCTGATGACCTCGAGGAAGGGCTGCCGGGCCGGGGCCTCCCGGCTGTCGAGGTTGACGGCGAGGCCGGCGGTGCCGAGGGGTTGCCAAACGGTGAGGGTGGTGGTGGGCCCGGTGAGGGCGGGGGTGACGTCGAGGGCGACCCAGTCGGGGGTGGTGGAGAGGGGGCCGGTGCCGAGGGGGGTGCCCGGGGTCGGGGCGTTGTTCCAGGTGAGGGTGGGTTCGGTCCAGGGGGTGGCGGGGGTGGTGAAGGCCTGGACGGTGGTCCGGGTGCCGCCGGAGTCGGCGACGGCGCCGTGCAGCCAGAGGACGGCGCGGCGGACGGTGCCCGGGACGGCGGAGGTGTCGAAGGTCAGCAGGGCGCGCCGACTGAAGCCGCTGGCCGTGGAGTTGGTGTTCTTGACGGTCAGGACGGTGGCGGTGCCGGACGCGGTGTCCCCGTACGAGCCGTCCCGGACGTAGGCGTCCCGGACCGGCGCGAGGACGGTCGCGGTGGCGGCCGGGGCGGTGCCGGTCCGCCGGAGGGTGACGGTGCGGCTCGCGCCCTGGGTGCCGCCGGTCTCCGCCAGCAGGGTGACCGCGCCGTCCAGGGAGAGGACGTTGACGCCGGGAGAGGGGTCGGCCGAGGTCCAGCCGGCCCGGGCGAGGGTGACGGTCACGGTGGCGGCCAGCCGGGACGGGTCGGCGACGGTGACGGTGAGCACCCCGCCGGTCTCCCGGACCAGGACCGAGCAGGGCGCCGAGGCGGTGATCGGCCCGGCCGTCCCGGCGGCGAAGAAGTTGGCGGCGGTCAGACCGGAGACGGAGTCCGAAACGGCCTGCACCGAAGCCGAGTTGGCGAGCACGGTGGTGGTGGGTGCGGCGGCCCGGGCGGCGGCCGCAGCCGCACCGACCCCCGGCATCAGCAGGTACTCGTACCCGGCGCCGGACGGGTCGGTGCCGTGGTCGAACCAGAGGGTCAGATACCGCCGGGTCAGCTGCTCGGTGGTCCCGCCGGTGTTGATGTCGTGCCAACTGCCGCTCCGGGCCTCCCGCTTGACGTGCAGGGTGCTGCCCGCCGGGAGGACGTACCCGCCGAAGCCGGCGATCGCGGCCGACCGGGCGCCGGTGAACTGCTGCGACCAGCCGAGGGTGGCCGGCTGGACGGTGCCGTCCACGGTCAGGGCGTGCGTCCCGGTGGGGCCGAGGTTGCGGTTCTCCACCACGGTCTCCACCGGGACGCCGTCGGTGCAGCTGATCCCGGCGCCCAGGCAGAGCACCGAATCGTCCAGCAGGAACCACGACTTCCGGCCGCTCAGGGTGGCGGACAGCCCCCGCACGTCCTGGCCGACGGCCGCGTAGGTGCCGTCGGTGGCGCCGCCGGCCCAGACGTTGTCCGGACGGGCCGCGCCCCAGGCGCCGCCCGCCGCGTCGGCCAGCGGCTTGGTCGAGACGGTGGTGCCGGGCAGGCGGTACGGGTCGACGGTGGGCCAGAAGGCGTCGGAGTACTGGCCGTTGCCGTAGTCGGCGCCCCACCAGGAGAGCAGGCCACTGTTGGTGTGCCAGCCGCGCAGGTGCTCGCCGTTGCCGGTCTCGTAGAAGGTGGTGCGGGCCGAGCAGAGGCTCAGCGAGGCGGCCCAGCGGGCCCGGCGGACCACCGCGCGGTCCATCGCGAACACCCGGGCACCGGCCGGTTCGGCGGTGGTGGTCACCGAGGGGTCGGCCAGCAGGGCCTGGGCCCGGGCGAGTTCGGGGACGTCCAGATAGGCGTTGGAGAGGTAGGGGCGGTAGTGGTCGCGGGTGATCCAGCCCTTCACGGCGGCCCGCCACCCGGCCGACTGGGCGGCCGGGGCGGCACCGGAGTCGGCCAGCCGGAGCAGGTGGCCGAGGATGGTGTGACCCCGGGTGTGGTCGTCCTGCTGGAGCTGGAGCAGGTCGCCCGCCTGGCGGCCCCGGCTGACGGAGCGTCCGCCCACCGAGTCCATCACCAGGCCGTTGTAGAGGAACGGCGCCCAGGCGTTGCCGACGGCGTCGAAGACGTTCTGCCGCTGCGGGTCGGAGACCTGCCAGGCCGAACCGGCCAGCAGGGCGAACAGCTTGCTCAGGCCGCCGAGCAGCACCTCGCCGTACGAGCCGGTGTACGGCACCCAGGTGTGCTGGACGAACGAGCCGTCGGCGTACAGGCCGTCGCCGCTGAGCACGTACGGGAAGACCGGGGAGAGCGCGGTGGAGGCGGCGGCGAGCTTGGCGGAGCTGCGGCCGAGCACGCCGGACAGGGCGATCACCCGGCACAGGTCGACCCGGTTGGCGCCGGTGCTGGTGCCTGAGTAGGAGGTCAGCCGGGAGCCGGGGACGGCGTGGTCGACGGCGGTCAGGTAGCCGGTGAGCCGATCGGTGGTCAGGCGGTCGCGGACCAGGACGCAGACGTCCAGCAGGGCCTGCGGCGTACCGATCTGCCAGTCCCACCAGTTCCCGTAGGCGGTGGCGGTCGGGGTGTAGGCGTTCGCGTGCAGGTGGTCCAGGCCGGTGACGATCGCGGCGCCCAGGGCCGGGTCGGCGGTCAGGCCGGTGCCGGGCTGGGCCCAGGCCAGGGCCATGGTGCGCAGCCGTACGTAACTGCCGGTGATGTTGGCGGAGTTGGTGCCGAGTGGCAGGTCGGGCCAGAGCGATCCTGTGGTGGGGGCCATCGTGCCGTACTGCGCCCGGGCCCGGTCGCCGAGGGCGCGCAGGGTGGTCGCGTACGGCTCGGTGGCGGGGTCGAAGCCGGTGCCGGTGAGCAGGTCGCGCCAGCGCAGCCGGAGCGTGTCGTACGCGTCGGCGGCGGCCCCGGCCGGGCCGGCGGTGAGCAGGGCGGAGCCCAGCGCCACCGAGCCGATGGCGAGTTGGAGGACGCGGCGGCGGGAGAGCAGCGGGCTGGACGGCACGGCGTTCATGGGGCCTCCTGGCCGGACCGGGGTCCGGGCACGGCGAACTGGCCGCTGGGCGCCGTGGGGGTGGGCGCGGCGGCGCCCGGTCGGAGCCGCTCCGCTCCGGGCGGCACGACGGTAAGCGCTTTCCCGACGAGGAGTCAACGGTCCGGACAGCACTGGGCCGTCAGCGCCGGGGCGGGCCGGTGGTCCCGCGCAGGACCACCTCGACCGGCAGCTCGACGGTCCGCGGCTCGGCCGGCCCGAGCGCCAGCCGGACCGCCTCGGCGCCCAGCCGGGCCAGCGGCAGCCGGACGGTGCTCAGCGGTCGGCTCAGGTCCTCCGCCAGCGGGATGTCGTCGAACCCGGCCAACGAGACCTCCTCCGGCACCCGGATGTCCCGGGCCCGCAGCTCGGCCAGTGCGCCCACCGCGCAGACGTCCGAGAGGGCGAGTACCGCGGTCGGCCGGGCGTGCCCGGGAAGCGGACCGTCCAGCAGCGCCGCCATCGCCCGGCGGCCGCCCTCGCGGCTGAACTCCGCGTTCAGCACCGCCTGTTCGGGCAGTGCCACCCCCGCCTCGGCCAGCGCGTCGCGGACCCCGGCGAGCCGCTCACCGGGCACCAGGAGCCGGGCCGGTCCGCCGATCACGGCGAACTCCCGGTGTCCGAGCGCGAGCAGGGCCCGGGTCAGCGCGGCCGCGCCGGACCGGTTGGCCGGGCGGACGGTGTGGTACCCGGGGCCGTGGTCGGTGACGGCCGCCACCGCGCCGCCGGTGGCCCGGTACTCGGCCAGGGCCGCGTCCAGCCGGGCGGCGGCCGCCGGGTCGGTCCAGCCCGACCCGGCCAGGATGACGGCGCGGACCCGCTGGGCGTGCAGCAGCCGGACACCGCGCAGTTCGGTGGCCGGATCGCCGTCGGTGTTGACCACCAGCGGCAGCAGCCCGGCAGCCACCGCCGCATCGCAGGCGCCCCGGGCCAGGGCGGCGAAGTAGGGGTCCGCGATGTCGTGCAGCAGCACCCCGACGGTGGCGGTGGCGGAACGGGCCAGCGCCTGCGCGGGGGCGTTCGGCAGATAGCCGAGGTCGGCCGCGCAGGCCCGGACCCGCTCCGCCAGCTCCGGGCGGACCGTCCGGGCCGAACCGTTCAGCGCCCGCGAGGCGGTGGCCAGCGACACCCCCGCCGCCCGGGCCACGTCGCCCAGTGTCACGCCCACGTCCGACCCCGTTCAGCAGTGCAGCAGCAGCAGCAGCAGCAGCAGCCCGGACCGGGCGGTCCGGGCCGCCAGGCTACCCGTTCACCAGGTGGACGGCGCCGGAGGTGCGACCACCGGCGGGCGGTCGTCGCAGGTGATCGTGTTGGGCAGCTCCCAGGGCGCCAGCCAGGCGCCGGTGGTGCCGCCGCCGTCGTTGCCGCCCAGGTCGGCGAGGGCGAACTCGGAGCCCGCCGGGGTGAAGTGGAAGGTGCCGCAGTTGTTCACCCCGACCGCGCCGACGTTGCGGGCGTCCACGTTCTCGAAGGTCGCCGAGCCGGCCGCCCGGGCGCTCAGCACGGAGGTGCCGGTGCCGTCGATCCTGAGGTCCTTGAAGTGCAGGTTGGTGATCGAGTACCGGTCCTTCACCGGCCAGTCGGCGACCAGCATGAGCGCGTTGTAGGTGTTGTCGAGGAAGGTGTTGCCGGTCACCCGGGTGTCGGCGGCGATGTCCCGCTCCAGCGCGTAGAACCAGAGCGCGCCGAGGCCGATCTTCCAGTTCAGCTCGTAAGTGCCGGAGCGCACCGTGGTGTTGTCGGTGATCCAGAGGTGCCCGGTGAACGGCTCGGCGCCGAACCGGGAGCCGACCTGGATCGCGCTGCCCTCCCGGACCGGGTCGGCGACCAGGTTGTTCGAGACGGTGTTGTCGGTGCCGCCGTACAGTGCGATGCCGTTGGCCAGCACGGGGGACTGCACGGTGTTGTGGTCGAAGGTGTTGCGCGCGTTGCCGGTCCTCTCCGACCACATGGCCAGGCCGTCGTCGCCGGTGTTCCGGACGAAGTTGTCGGCGACCAGCGAATCGGTCACGCCGGTGTGGAAGTTGAGCCCGTCGGCGATCTGGTCGGCGATCACGTTCCCGGTGACCCTGAGGTTGGTCATCGGCCCGTCGAACCAGAGGCCGACCTTGGTGTGGTGCAGGTACAGGCCGGAGACCGTCGAGTCGCTCAGCGCGCCGCCGATCGCGTTCACCTGGTCGGTGTCGATCCGCTCGCGGACGTCGCCCTCGATCGCGAAGTCGGCCAGGTGGACGTTCCGGCTGCCGCCGGCCGAGGCGTCCTTGCCGTAGAAGCCGACGCCGGTGTGCACCGAGCCGTCGGGGGCCGGGGTGGCGAGGTCGGTCTGACGGCCCTTCACCACGGTGTACCAGCTGCCCGCACCGACGATCGTCACGTCGTCGACCAGGATGTGCCGGTTCACCTGGTAGCTGCCCGGCGGGAGGTAGACCTTGAGGCCGGTCCGGCGGGCGAAGGCGATCGCCCGGTCGATCGCGTCGGCGGAGTCCCGCCGGCCGGTCGGGTCGGCGCCGAACAACAGCACGTTGGCGGCGGCGAGTTCGACCTTGGGGGCGGCGACCAGCTGGGAGTCCAGCAGGTCGATCACCGTCCAGGCGGCGGCGCTCCCGGCCGGTACGGTCAGCCGGACCTTGTCGCCGGCCCGGTACTGCTTGCCGAGCAGCAGGCGCTGCTCGTCGTAGAAGTGGTTCGGGCGGAACGGCGTGGCGACGGTCGGGGCCGGCGTGGTCGCGGCGGGGACGCAGGAGCACTCGGTGATCCACCAGTCCGGGTGCAGCAGGCCGGCGTTGGGGTCGTTGGAAAACGGGTACTGGTTGTACAGCCAGGAGTACTGCGAGGTCAGCGTCATGGCCCGGCGGTCGCGGCCGTTCACCGTGACGTCCAGCGGGGCGGTGATGCCGCCGCCGTTCGGCGCGTCCGGGATGCTGTAGCGGACGGTGATCGCGTTCGCCGCGCTCGGCAGGGTGAACTCCACGTACTGACCGGGCGTCAGCCTGACCGCCTGTCGGCCGGAGGCCTCGGCCGGGAGGGTGTACGCGGTCCGGTCCGGGCCCAGCACGGTGCCGTCGGTGACGGCGTGCTCCGCCTCCTGCTCGGCGAAGTCCACCCGGGCGCCGCGCCCACTGACCAGGGCCGGATCGAGACCGGCCCTGGTCAGCACCGGTGCGGCGGCCGGACCAGGGGTGGCGAACGCCGTGCCGCCCAGCACGGGGCTCAGGCCGATGACGGCGGCGGTCAGCGAGGCGACTGTTCTGGTGATGTTCCGTGACATCAGGTGCCTGTCTCTGGTGGGAGGTTGCGCGCCGGGAGCGCTCCGGGCGGCGCGGACGCCAGGAGGGTGAGGCGACAGTAAAGCCCTCGCACCGTTCACCACAAGGTTCTTGCAAGTAAGTGATGAGAATATGCGTAGCCGAGTCAGAGATTTGCGGAGTCGGCTACTCCGCCGTGGCCACCGGCAGCTCGGAGGGCAGACCCCACTCGCTCCACGAGCCGTCGTACACCGCGAGGTCGCGGTAGCCCGCCAGCTCGGCCCCGAGGGTCAGCACGCAGGCCGTGACGCCGGAGCCGCAGCTGAACAGCAGCCGCTCCCGGTCGCCGACCAACTCGCCGTAGCGGGCGCGCAGTTCGGCGGGCGGCAGCATCCGCCCGGCCCGCTGGAGCTCGCCGAACGGCAGGTTGACCGCGCCGGGCATGTGCCCGCCGCGCAGCCCTTCCCGGGGCTCCGGGGCGGTGCCCGCGAACCGTTCGGCGGTCCGGGCGTCGAGCACCGCCGAGGTCCCGTCGGCGAGTGCGGCCAGCACGGTGGAGCTGTCCACGATCAGCCCGGGCCGGGGTGCGGCGGTGAAGTCGCCGGCCGTCACCGGGGCCGAGCCGGCGGCGGCCCGGGGCAGTCCGGCGGCCGTCCAGGCGGGCAGGCCGCCGTCCAGGACGGCGACCCGGTCGAAGCCCATCGCCCGGAACATCCACCAGGCCCGGGCGCTGGAGTAGACGCCCGCGCCGTCGTAGACCACCACGGTGCTGCGGTCGTCGACACCGAGCGCGCGGACTGCGGCGGTGAAGTGCGCGGCGTCCGGCATGGTGTGCGGGCGGGGGTCGGTGTGGTCGGAGAGCGCACCGTCCAGGTCGAAGACCCGGGCTCCGGCGATCGGCAGCGGCTCGCCCCGGTGGGCGCCCACTCCGGCGTCCAGCACCACCAGGTCCGGGTGGTCCAGTCGTTCGGCCAGCCAGTGGACGTCGACCAGGGGGCCGGGCAGGGCCAGCGAACTCATCACGTACTCCTTCGGGATCGACGCGGCGTCGGCCGGTGGACGCCGCACCTCCCGATTGTGGATCATCCCCCGGCGAGGCCCGCGCTCCGGACGCCGAGGTGGGTCCGGTGGTGGGCCGGCCGGTCGATCTCGTCCAGCACCGCCACCGCCAGGTCGGGGTAGGAGATCCGGTCCTCGGCAGCGGCCGGGGCGAAGACGTAGCCGCCGGTCCGAGCCCCCTGGTGGTCGAAGTCGCCGGAGGGGCTGACCACCAGCCAGTCCAGCGGGTCGGGCGCGGTGCGTAGCACCTCGGTGCCGGCGGCGTGCGCGAGGTAGAACTCGCGGTACTCCTGCGGGTAGCCGGGAGCGTCCATCAGCAGGACGCCCGAGGCGGTCGGGAGGACCGAGGCCAGACCGACCGAGAGCAGCCGGGGCACCCCGGCGGTGGTGAGCCCCTCGACCAGGGCGGCCGAAGCGGTGGCGAAGAAGTCGGGCACCGGGGCGTACGCCGCGACCACCGCCGCGTCGTGGCCGGCGGCCAGCCGGGCCACCGCGGCCGGGTCGGTCACGTCCCCGGCGGTCAGGGCGCCGTCGTCGGCCGCCGCCGGGTGGGCAGCGGGGTCGCGGACCACGGCGGTGACCCGGTGACCGCGCAGGCGCGCCTCGGCGGTGATCGCGCGCCCGGCCCGGCCGGCCGCGCCGAAGACGATGATGCTGCTCATGGGGGAGTCCTTCCGTCCCTGGCCGCCCGGTCGGCGACCCGTCAGGAACGCTAGCCCGGAGCCTGGTTACCTCCGGGGTACCAGGCGGTGGCAGGCCGTAGGCTCGGCCCGTGCGAGAGCCACTTGACCCAGAGATGTTCGACCCGGTCTGCCCGTCCGACCTGTCGCCGATCCGGTTCGGCGACAAATGGGGCGGCATGATCATCCGCTGCCTGGAGGACGGTCCGCGACGGTTCTCCGAGCTGCGGGTGCCGCTGCGCGGGATCACCGCCAAGGTGCTGACCAGTTCGCTGCGGGTGCTGGAGCGCGACGGGTTGCTCGTCCGGACCGAGCGGCCGGGCCAACTGCGCTGGGTGGAGTACGAGCTGACGCCGGTCGGGCGCAGCCTGCTGGGTCCGATGGACGTCGCCTGCGCGTGGACCCGGGCGCACTGGGACGAGCTGCTCGACGCCCGCGAGGCGGCCACCGGGGCGCTCTCCGAAGCGGGTTGAACCCGGTCGGGTCACGAACAACACGTTTGGAGTTCGTCAGCGGAGTGTTCGGTGCGCTGACCTCCGGAAACCTCCGGCCGAGCGCGCGTCGGGCCCGGCGGTGCGCAGTGGGAATCGGCCCGATCGGGCAGGCGGAACGAGGGTCGGGGTGCCCTTGCGGGCATTCTTCCGGGGTGCCAAATCGGTGCTCGCCAAGTGGGTTAGGCCAGGTCAGGGATGCATCTGACGGGCCGTCGGGGACGGTGATTCGTCCCGATGGGGCGGTCACGAAGTGTCCTCCCGGGCACTCCTCGCGGACTCCCGACAAATTCGCTCTCCGGCTGCTTACGGTTCGTTGCAGACGGGCCGTGACCGCGGCCCGACCGATACCGGAGGTCTCAGTAATGCGACGTACCATCACCAAGTTCGCCAGCATCGCGGCCGTTTCGATGTTCGCGCTGACGCTCGCGCAGCCCGCCCAGGCGGTGCAGAACACGGGTGCCGGCACCACGGCCGCCTCGGCGTACTTCGAGTTCACCGACGGCACGGACACCTTCGTCTTCAAGCTCACCGACTCCGCGAAGATCCAGCAGGCCCGGAACATCCTGAGCGGCGTGGAGACCGAGACCGTGGGCGTGATGGGGAAGGTCGTCAAGACCCCGGCTTTCTACAACACGCCGTGGAAGTACCAGCTCGCCCCGAACTCGGTGTCGTTCTTCGGCATGGCGGTGGAGGTCTGTGACGCCGGCATCTCGTACGTCAACAACCACCTGAGCGAGGTCGGCGGCGCGCTGCTGCCCGGCTCGACCTGGTGCCCGTGGCAGTCCAAGCTCACGCGTGAGATCACCGCGCCGTAAGGCCCGCGTCCGGCGGTGCGCGAGCGCTCCGCCGGGACGACCCGCTGGGGTCGGTGAGCGGCCCCCGGCCGCTCACCGACCCTACGGCTGTCGGTCGCCCGGGGCGACCAGGCCGGTCTCGTACGCGACCACCACGGCCTGGGCGCGGTCGCGGAGCGAGAGCTTGGCGAAGATCCGGGCCACATGGGTCTTCACGGTGGCCTCGCTCAGGATCAGCATCCTGGCCAGTTCGGCGTTGGAGAGGCCGCCGCCCATCAGGGTGAGCACCTCCAGCTCACGGGCCGTCAGCCGGGCCAGGTCACGGTGGACGGCGGGGGTGGCCGGAGCGGGGGTGGCACCCGCGAAGCGTTCCACCAGGCGGCGGGTGATGGAGGGGGCGAGCAGGGCGTCGCCGGTGCTGACCAGCCGGACCGAGTTGGCGAGGTGCTCGGAGGTGACGTCCTTGAGCAGGAAGCCGCTCGCCCCCAGGGCCAGCGCGGTGTAGACGTAGTGGTCCAGGTCGAAGGTGGTCAGCATGACGACCCGGCAGTCCGGCGCCTCGGCGAGGATCCGGCGGGCCGCCTCCAGACCGTCCAGCACCGGCATCCGGATGTCCAGCAGGGCCACGTCCGGCCGCAGTCGGCGCACCTCGGCCACCGCCTGGGCGCCGTCGGCGGCCTCGCCCACCACGTCGATGCCACGGGCGGTCAGGATCATCCGGAAGCCGGTGCGGACCAGTTCCTGGTCGTCCGCGATCACCACCCGGGGCGCCGGTACGGCCTGCGGCCCGGTCACGGCCGGTCCAGCGGTATCCGGGCGCGAACCCGGAAGCCGCCGCCGAGGCGGCGGCGGGCGTCCAGGTCACCGCCGTAGACGGCGGCCCGTTCGCGCAGGCCGAGCAGCCCGCGCCCGGCGCCGTCGGCCGGGGCGGCCGGCCGGGCACCGTCGCCGGTGAGCACGCTCGGCCCGCCGGTCAGCACCTCGACCCGCAGGGAGTGGTCGGCATAGCGCACCGTCACCTCGGCCCGTCTCCCGTCCCCGTGCTTCAGCGCGTTGGTCAGGGCCTCCTGGACGATCCGGTAGGCCGTCACGTCGATCCCGCCGGGCAACGGCCGGGGCTCGCCGGAGATCCTGACCTCCACCGGCAGACCGGCGAAGGCGATCCGGTCGACCAGCGGACCGAGCCGGGCCAGTCCCGGCTGCGGGGTGAGCGGGCCGTCCGCGACGGTGTCCGAACCGTCGGCGGTCGGGGCCAGCAGGCCCAGCAGGTGGCGCAGTTCGGTCATGGTGTCCCGTCCGGCGGCCTCGACGGCGGCCATCGCGGTGGCCGCCTGCTCCGGCAGGGTGGCCAGCACCTCGCGGGCGGCCCCGGCCTGAACCACCATCAGGCTCACGTTGTGGCTGACGATGTCGTGCAGCTCCCCGGCGATCCGGGCCCGCTCCGCGGCCACGGCGGCATCGGCCGCACCCACCCGCTCGCGCTCCAGCAGCCAGCCGCGCTGCTCCAGCGCCGTCCGGTACCGCCGCCGGGCCCGTGCCAGGGCAAGGCCGAGCCACCCGGCGACGCCCGCCGCCATCCCCAGCGCGGCCGTCAGCCACGCGATCCCCGATCCCCACACCCGACCATCCTCGCAGGTCGGGCCGGGCAGCGGCATCAACCCCCGGGTGCAGTCCCGTACATCTCCGGGATGACGGACCGTCGGGGTTACACCCGGGGAGGGACGCCGCCGCCCGGCCGGGTCTCCTAGGTTTCCGGTCATGACTACTGATCACGACAGCGACCGGCGGGTCGTCGTACAGCTGGACGGCGTGCACAAGGAGTACGGCGACCTGAAGGCCCTGGACGGTGTCTCGCTGGAGATCCGGGCGGGCGAGGCGGTCGCGGTGATGGGGCCCTCGGGCTGCGGCAAGTCCACCCTGCTCAACCTGGTGGCCGGGCTGGACCGGCCGAGTGCTGGCTCGGTCCGGGTGAACGGGCAGGACCTGGGCGGGCTGAACGAGAGCGGGCTGGCGCTGTTCCGGCGGCGGGGGATCGGCATGATCTTCCAGTTCTTCAACCTGCTGGACGACCTCCCGGCGCTGGACAACGTCGCGCTGGCCGCGCAGCTCACCGGCACGCCTGCCAGGCAGGCCAGGCACCGCGCGCTGGAGCTGCTCGACGAACTGGGCGTCGCCGACCGCCGGAACACCTACCCGGCCGCGCTCAGCGGCGGCGAGCGCCAGCGGGTCGCGGTGGCCCGGGCGCTGATGAACCGTCCGGCGCTGCTGCTGGCCGACGAGCCGACCGGTGCGCTGGACAGCCGCTCCGGCGAGCAGGTGATGGACCTGCTGATCGACCTCAACCAGATCGGCCAGACCCTGCTGATCGTCACCCACGACCCGAAGCTGGCCGAGCGCTGCGCCGGCCGGCTGGTGGAGTTCGGCGACGGCCGGGTGGTCCGCGAGAGCATGCTGGAGCGGCAGCTGTGAGCGCGGTCTGGCGCGCCTCGCGCGCGGCGGTGGGGCGGCGCAGGCTGCAGACGGTGGTGATCGGCCTGGTGGTGTTCTGCTCCACCACGACCGTGCTGCTCGCGCTGGGGCTGCTGGACGCGGTCTCCCACCCCTTCGACCGGGCCTTCGAGAAGCAGCACGGGGCCCACCAGGTGGTGCTCTTCGACGCCGACCGGGTGTCGGCCGACGAGCTCGCCGGGACGGCCGGCCGTCCCGGGGTCGAGGCGGCGGCGGGTCCGTTCGACCAGGTCACGGCCCGGCTGGCGAAGAGCCCGCCCGGGGTGGGCAGCGGCGCGTTCCGGGTGGTCGGCCGGGCCGATCCCGGCGGCCCGGTGGACCGGCCCGAGCTGCGGGACGGCCGCTGGGCCACCGCGCCCGGTGAGATCGTGCTGAACGGGGAGGGCGACCAGATCCGGCCCGAGCTGATGGGCTCGAAGGTCCGGCTGGTGGACGGCCCGGAGCTGACCGTGGTCGGGGTCTTCTCCTCCATGAGCAGCTCCGCCGACGCCTGGGTGACCCCCGAGCAGATGGCCGCGCTGCACCCGACGTCGCGTCAGATGCTCTACCGCTTCGCCGCGGCCGGGTCGGCGGACCAGCTGGAGCGCGGCCTGGCGACCGCCACCGCCGGGCTGCCCGCCGAGGCCAGGACGGCCGCCCGGTCCTCGGCCTCGCTGGAGGAGGCGTTCGCCGGTTCGGCCAAGGCGTACCTGCCGTTCATGACGCTGTTCGGCGTGCTCGGCCTGCTGGTCTCGGCGCTGATCGTGGCCAACGTGGTGGGCGGCGCGGTGGTCTCCGGCTTCCGGCACATCGGGGTGCTCAAGGCACTCGGCTTCACCCCGAACCAGGTGGTGGGGGTGTATCTGACGATGGTCTCGCTGCCCGCCGCGATCGGTGCGGTGCTGGGCACGCTGGCCGGTGCGGCACTGGCCGGGCCGGTGCTGCGGGTGGCGTTCCAGGGGGTGATGCGCGGGACGGCGGTGATCGAGATCAGCCCCTGGGTGTACCTGGTCTGCCTGCTCGGCCTGCCCGCGCTGGTGGCGGTGGCCGCGCTGCTCCCGGCGCTGCGGGCGCACCGGCTCCCGGCGGCGCGGGCGATCAGCGCGGGCAGCGCACCGCGCTCCGGCCGGGGGCTGCGGGTGCAGCGGGCGCTCGGCGGCACCCGGCTGCCGAGGGCGGTCAGTCTGGGTCTGGGCCAGCCGTTCGCCCGGCCCGCCAGGACCGCGTTGACCGTGGCGGCGGTCCTGCTCGGCGTCACCACGGTGACCCTGACCACCGGGCTGACCGCCACCATGGTGCAGTACGCGGAGTCCGGCCGGGACGACGGTGGGGTCCGGCTGGACGTCCGGGTCGGGCGGGCCGCGTTCGAGCAGACCGAACCGAAGCTGGCCGACCGTCAACTGGAAGAGCTGCTGCGCTCGTTGCCCGGCACCGAGCGGGTGAGTGCGGAGGCGATCAGCCAGGTCACGCTGGCCGGGTACCCGCAGTCCAGCGCCGGCTTCTTCCGGCGCGGCGACCAGGACCCCGGCGCGGTCCGGGGGATCGCCGAGGGCCGCCCGGCCACCGGGTCGGGGGAGGTGACGGCGTCACCGACCTTCCTGAGCCAGCACGGCCTCGCGGTCGGCGACCGGGTCACCCTGGGGCTGGACGGCCGGCAGACCGGCGCGACCGTGGTCGGGCGGACCGTCGACGGCGACGCCCGCTTCCTCTCCTCGACCTGGGCCACCCTGCTGGAGCTCGATCCGGCGGCGAGCGCGGCGTACTACGACGTCCGGCTGAAGCCGGGGACGGACGTCCAGGCGTACGTCGACGCGGTCCGGGCGGTCGAACCCGGGCTCTACCCCGGGGTGGTGGACGACGGGAACCTGGCCGCCGACACGGTGGTGGGATTCTCCTCGGTCTTCACCGTGCTGCTCACCGTGGTGGCCGCGCTGGGGGTGTTCAACACCGTGCTGCTGAACACCCGGGAGCGCCGCCGCGACCTGGGCATGCTCAAGTCGATCGGGATGACGCCGCGTCAGGTCACGGTGATGTTCGTGACCTCGATGGCGGTGCTCGGCCTGCTGGCCGGACTGGTCGGCATCCCGCTCGGGATGGTCGCGCACCGGGTGCTGGTGGACAACGTCGGGGCGGTGGACTTCCCGGCCGCGATGAAGGAGGTCTGGCACCTGCCGGAGCTCGCGCTGCTGGGCCTGGCGGGGGTGGTGATCGCGGTGCTCGGCGCGTACCTCCCGGCCCGGTCGGCGGGGCGGGTGACGATCGCGAAGGTGCTGCACACGGAGTAGCACCCGGCTCGGTGGAGCCCGGGCGGGGCGCGCGGTCGGTGACGCGCGCCCCGCCCGGACGGTCGGCGCCTGGACGGTCAGCGCCCGGACGGTCAGCGCCCGGGGGTCCGGCGGCGGGGGCGGCGGAGCACCAGCAGCAGCGAGCCGACCACCAGCACGGCGTCCAGGGCGAGCAGCGCCACGTTCAACGGGCCCTCGAAGCCGTGGTCGTGGCCCGGGGCGGACTCGCTCTGGGCGAGCGGGGCACTGTCGGGCGGCCCGACGCTGAAGGCGGTCACGCCGGACACCTCGCCGCCGCCGGTCAGGGTGAGGCGGTAGGTGGTCAGGTAGCTGCCGGGGCCGGTGATCCGGACCGGGGCCACCACCCGGCGGCCGTCCACCCGGGCCGGGCCCCGGTTGACCTCGGGGCCGCCCTCGGCGGCCACCCGGAGGAAGACCGACTCGATGCCCCGGTCGCCGCCGAAGGTCAGCGCGACCTCACCCGGCGCCACCTGGACCGCCGTGCCGTCGCCGGGGCTGGCGGCGGTGAGCCGGACCGGCTCCGCCGAGCTCACCCAGGCCAGCGTGAGCAGCACCAGGACCAGCGTTCCGAGGCCGGCCGCCATCCGGAACTGGAAGGCCCGCACCGGTCCGCCGGACCGGTGCGGGCCCCCCGGAACCACCGTCACGCGGCGACCGGCTCGTGCTCGGCGGGATGGCAGCTGCAGCCGGACTCGGCCAGCTCGGCGGCGTTCGGCCGCAGGTGCAGGTACATCGCGATCACCATCGGCAGGAACACCACGGTGTTGTAGAACAGGTGCAACTCGACTCGGGGGAAGACCAGTTGGAGCACGCTGGTGGCCACCGACTTCCCGAACAGGAAGTGCCCGCTCTGCGCCTGGACGAACAGCAGCAGGTGCTCGATGTGGTGCCAGAACTGGATCACCAGCGCGGCCGTCCACCACCCCTTGGCCCGGCCGACGAAGCCCCGGCGGAGGGTGAACAGGCCGATCAGCATGATCAGGGCGTAGCCGTAGTGCATCCACTCGGAGGTGACCAGCCAGGGGTAGGCCAGCCCGAGCATGCCCTTGGACTTGGGCACCGGCCAGTCGAGCACCCAGATCTGGTACGCCTGGGTGAGGTGTTCGGCCCAGTGGGCGATCACGATGAACAGGAAGACGTTGAGCGAGGCGCGGTGGTGCGGCCCGTTCAACCGGTCCAGAAGTCCTCCGGTGCGGGCGGGGACGGCGGGCCTGAGCAGCTCGGTCATGGGACCTCCGGTGGAGCGGTGCGAGGGATGCTCCCGCGTCGGGGCACCAGACTGCCCAGGTCGGTCCACCGGAAACTTCTTCCAGAGTGCGCAAAGGTCCGTCGGACCCGCCATTGACAGGCCGAAGGTCCGTACCCGGAGGGGTACGGACCTTCGCTGCCACCGCGACGGAGGGTCAGGAA
The DNA here is from genome assembly GCF_045041205.1 of Kitasatospora sp. NBC_00070. NCBI lineage: Bacteria > Bacillati > Actinomycetota > Actinomycetes > Kitasatosporales > Streptomycetaceae > Kitasatospora > Kitasatospora sp. NBC_00070. The sequence continues at coordinate 6,740,775 of NZ_CP108247.1, forward strand.
CCCTGGGCCAGCCGGTCCCGAAGGGCCGTCAACTCCTGGGCCTGCTCGGTCAGTCCGGCCCGCTCGCAGCGCTGGATGCCGTCGGCCAGCCGGGCCAGCGCGGCGTCCGTACGGCCGAGTGCGCGACCCTCGACCAGCGCGGCCAGCCGGACCGCCTCGGCTCCCGGTGCCTCGCCGTCGGCGCCGCCCGCCCGGTAGCCGGCGATCGCCAGCTCGGCCGCGGCCAGTGCCGGTTCGCCCTGGTCGGCCATCGCGTTCACCCGGGCCCGCTCGTAGTGCAGGGCGGCGTCCAGCTGCCAGTACGGCAGTTCCTCGCCGGCCGCACCGGCCTGCTCGCGGATCCGCTCGGCCTCGGCCAGCCGCGCCAGTGCGGCGGGCAGCCCGTCCAGGCCCTCGGCCGCCACCGTGAGCCGGGCGAACTCACGCAGCACGGCCAGCACCTGTTCGGTCCGCGGCGCCTTCCGGTGCGAGGCGAGGGTGCGCTCCAGCGCGGTGCCGGCCGCCTCCCAGAGGCCGCCCTCGGCCAGCGCGACGGTCGCCTCGGCGGCGACCATGGTGTGGGTGTCCTGGTCCTCCCAGCCGACCACCGCGTCGGCCAGGCCGAGGTACTCCTCGGCCGAGGCGCGGTACTCACCCAGCCCGAACAGCCCACGGGCCAGGTCGAGTCGCACCTGCGCCCGCAGCCGCTCGTCCAGCTCGGCCGCGTCCGGCGCGAGCAGCACCGACTCCAGCACGGCGACCGCGTCCGGCACCCGGCCGCTCTCCCGGAGCGCCTCGGCCAGCTGGAGCCGGACCTGGGCGGCCTCGGCGCCGTCCTCGGCCCGGTCGAACCTGGCGGCGGCCTCGGAGAGCGCCCGGACGGCGCCGCCGGTGTCCCCGAGGTGCTTGCAGGCGTGCCCGAGCAGCGCGTACGTCGGCCCGAACGGGAAGGAGGTCTCGCCCCAGCGGACCGCCTCGGCGAGCGCCCGGTGCAGCAGCGGGACGCCCTCGGCCGGCTCGCCGCGGAGGAAGTCCAACTGGGCCAGCTGGACCAGCATCCGCGGTGCCAGCCACGGGAGTTCGGCCTCCTCGATCAGCGCGAGGGCCTGCCGCAGCTCGGTCCCGGCGGCGTCGGTCAGCCCCTGCCGGGCCTGCGCGTCGCCGGCGTACTGGTGCGAGGTCGCCACCCGGCGGAGGTTGCCGTGCCCGGCGCTCTCCCGCCGGTAGCGGGCCACGGCGGTGTCGAACCGGCCGGTGAGCTCCGGGCCGGGCTCGGCCTGAGCGTTGGTCAACTCCCGGTGCGCGGCCAGCGCGTGGCACTGCAGGACGGTCAGGTGGTCCTCGGCCGGCGCGGTCGGGTCGGCGGCGCGCAGCGCCTCGCTGTCGGCGAGCACCGCGTCCAGCGCGGCCCAGTCGGCCGACCAGTCGTCCTCGCTCAGGCGCAGCACCAGCAGCCGGGCCCGGGTGGCCAGCACGGCGGCGGCCAGCCCGGCCGCCGCGAAGCCGGCCTGGGCGGTGGTGATCTCGGCCTCCGCCAGCGCCAGGTCGTCCACCTCGGAGGCGTCGAAGGCGCGCTGCATCGCCACCTCGGCCGCCAGCCGGTCCGGGCTGCCGACCTCGGGGTCCTCGACGTGCAGGTAGCCGTCGGCGGTGATCAGTTCACCCACCCGGCGCCACAGCAGGTCGCAGTCGGGGTGCCCGGTGCGGCGCAGCGCCCGGGCCCGCAGCACCAGGCCGCGGAGGTCCTCGGGGATCGGCTCGGCCGCCGGGCGCTCGGCCGGGACGGCCGGCTCCGCGGCCCGCACGGCGGCGGCCCGGACACCCAGGGCCAGCGGTTCGGCGAGCAGCGGGCGCCGGGCCAGCCGCTCCCGCCGCCGGGCGCCGACCGCGCCGGTGCCGTTGCGGGCGTCGAAGCGGTCGGCCAACTCCGTTGCCTCGGACCGGACCTGGGCCAGCAGGGCGGCCACCGTCCAGTTCGTCCCGGGCGGGCCGCTGACCGGGAGCTCCGGGTGGCCGCGCTCGGCCAGCCCGGCCGTCAGCAGCTCGACCCCGGTCAGGAACTCCAGCCGGGCCAGCGGGTTGCCGTGGCCGGCGAACAGGTCGCGGTTCTCCGCCAGGATCTCCAGGCCGCGCGCCTCGTTGCCGGAGAGCGCGCAGAACTCCAGGTGCAGGCCGATCTGTTCGGCGGTGCTGGACTTCCCCCGGGCGAACCGGTAGCCGACCAGGTGGGCGGAGACCGCCTCCTCGGTGCGGCCCCGGCGCAGCAGCGGCAGCAGCGCGTGCGCGTGACTGGTGTACGGCTCCTCGGCGCAGCTGCGGCGGCCGTCGAAGACCGGCTGCCAGACCTCCAGCGCCCGGGCGTCGTCCCCGCTGCGCACGTGGTGCCGCGCCTGGGCCCGGATCTCGCAGGCCGGGCAGTCGCTGAACGCGGTCCGGCCGCGCCCGGCCCACAGCTCGAAGTCCTCCGGGCGGTCCGCCCCGAGGTGCGCCGCGAGGTGGAACCGCTGGGCGTAGTACGGCTGGAGCTCGTGCCCGGCGGCCAGGTAGCGGTCGCGCAGCTCGGTGTGCCAGCGCCGGACGGCCGCCAACGGCACGTCGGGGACGCTCAGCAGGGCGGCGGCCACCCACTTGAAGCGCCAGAAGACCTGCCGGGTGGCCCACTCGTCGAAGGCCGCCGGGTTCTTGTCCCAGAGCTGCAGGATCCGGGCGAAGACCACCGGCGACTTGCGCTGCTCGCCGTCGTACTCGTACGCCTCCATCAGGTCGAGCAGCGCGGCGACCAGCAGCGGGGCGTCGTCGAACTGCTCGGCCGCCGCGACGAGTTCCTCGGCGGTGACGGTGCGGGGCCGCCCGTACGGCTGGGCGTCGTTGGCCCGCAGGGCCTCCAGCACGGCGTCCTGGGTGTCCGGCATTACGACTCCTTCTGCGGCTCGGCCGACTCGTGGCCGAGCATGGCGTGGTCGAGCAGGCTGATGAACGACCGGTTGAGCAGCGCGCTCTCGCTGGCGCGCAGCGGGCGGCGGGTGAGCAGCACGGCCTGCCCGTACAGCGCCTCGACGGAGGTCACCACCAGGTCCCGGTGGCCGATCGAGGCGGCCCGCCGGACCAGCGGGTTGAGGTGGTTCAGCACCAGTTGGGCGCGGGGCACCTCGGCCCGCAGCGAGCCGAGGATGTCCGCCCACAATCCGTCGGCGTCGTCGGCCAGTTGGGCCCGGGTGCGCTCGTGCCTGGCCTCCCGGTTGTCCAACAGCAGGGCCGGGGCGCTGGCCGGGTGGAAGCTGCGCAGCGCGACGTCGCAGTCGAACCGGCCGACCACCTCACGGGCGATCGCCAGGAAGGCGGCGGCGGCCAGTTCGGCCTCCGGGGCGACGGTGTCCAGGTGCGCGGTCACCGTGCCCGGGTCCAGGTCGGCCACCGAGCTGCCCGGCCGGATCTCCGGCAGCCGGTGCACCAGGTCACGGTCGTAGGTGTAGCCGCCGTTGACCACGCCGAGCCCGGCCGCCCCGGCGATCGGGGCGACCTGGCGGAACTCCTCGACGGTGCGGGCCACCAGGATCACCGGGTGGGAGCGGGCGAACTCGTCCAGCGTGACGTTGCCGTCGGTGGTCTCGAACGGGAGCCAGGGCAGCAGCATCCGGAGCAGCTCGTCGTCGTGCCTGGCCAGCGACTTGACGGCCAGGTGGTGGACGCTGATGAAGCGGTGCAGCAGCGCGGGGTCGCTGGCGGACAGGCCGGTCAGCCAGTCCCGGATCCGGGCGCCGAGCGCGTCCCGGACGGCGGCCAGCGTCTCGTCGGCGTACAGGCCCTCGCGGGAGGCGGTCGGCCGCAGGCTGTCGGCGTCCACCACGCAGCGGACGAAGAAGGCCCAGTCCGGCAGCAGTTCGTCCGCCTGGTCGGAGACCAGCATCCCCTTGAGGTGCACCCGGTGGCCGGCCCGGCGGGACGGCGGCACGGCGTCGGGCAGCACGTACGCCACGCCGCGCAGGCCGACCAGCGGCAGGTCCAGCTCGATGGTGTCCAGCGGGGTGAAGTCGAAGGTGGCGCGGCAGTACGCGGTCAGCGCGTCCCGGCGGGCCAGCGGGGAGCCGTGCCGGTCGGCCCACGGCGCGGCGACGTTGACCACGGTGGCGGTGCCCCGGCCGTCGACCACGGTGACCTGACGGCGCAGCAGGCTGCCGTAGTGGCGGGCGAGTTCGAGCACCTTGCCGGAGGTGGTCCACTCGGCGGCGTCCGCGCGCGGGACCAGGGTGACGGTGGTGCCCGGCTCCGGCTTGGCCGAGGCGGGCAGGGTGGTGATGGTGTACCGGCCGTCCGAGCTGCCGCGCCACTCGATCACCGGGGCGTCCGGGGTGGCGGCGGAGCGGGTCAGCACGGTGATCTCGTCGGCCACCACGAAGCAGGCCAGCAGGCCGATCCCGAACTGGCCGATGAAGTCGCCGCGGGCGGAGGCCAGCCCGGCCCCGTCCAGCCGCCCGTCGGCGTCCCGCTTGGAGCTGCGGCCGATGGTGGCCAGGAAGGTGTGCACGTCGGCCTCGGTCAGGCCGACCCCGGTGTCGGTGACCGAGAGACTGCCGTCGGCCACCACGGTGATGGTGGCGGGGGAGGCGGGGTCGAGCGCCTGGCGGGCGGAGATCGCGTCCACCGCGTTCTGCAGCAGCTCGCGCAGGTAGACCCGGGGGCTGGAGTAGAGGTGGTGCGAGAGCAGGTCCACCAGGCCGCGCAGGTCCACCTGGAAGGTGTGGGCGGCCGTGGGGCTTTCGGAAGGGGACACCGGTGCTGGCTCTTTCGGTCGGCTGGGCTGGTGTGCGGGGAGGTGGGGCCTACTTGGCGCAGCGCTCCCGGAGCGCGGTGAACGTCGTGGCGGGGTCGTCGCCGCTCAGGTAGTGCCAGGGCGACTCGGTGACCGTGGGGCCGATGGCCTCGAACAGCTGCCGGGCGGTCCACTTCTCGCCGACCAGGGCGAACACCATGGCGAAGGTGTTGTAGGCGGACTGCCAGCCGGCCGGCCGGACGTAGTCGGGGTGCAGGATCGAGCGGCCGAGTGCCTCGTGCAGCTCCGCCAGCACGTCGGGGCTGGTCAGGTAGGAGTGGTCGGCACCGGAGGGCAGGTCGAGCCAGCGCTCCAGGTGGCCGAGCACGACCAGCTCGCCGAGCGGGCTGCCGGGCGGCGCGGCCAGCATCGACTCCCGGGCGAACGCGTGCATCTGCTGGTGCGAGCCGCCCCACTTGGCGCAGAGCTGCTGGAGCCGCTGCTTGTGCGAGTCCAGGTGCCCGGGGCAGCGGCGGAGCGCCGCCTCGAAGCGGATCCGGCCGGCCTCCTTGTCCAGGGACGCGCCCCGGCCGCTGATCTGCAGGAAGTACCAGGGCGCCAGCCAGTCCGGCTCCCGCTCGGCCACCTCGAACAGCTGTTGTTCGGCGACCTCAAGACGCTCGCCGAACACCCGCCACTGCTCCTGGGAGACGTGCTGGGCCTGGGCGCGGGTCCTGGCCTCCCAGGCCCAGGAGATCTGCCGGGCGCCGGAGAGCAGCAGTGGCAGCGCCGAGTCGGGCCGGTCGGCGACCGCCTTGGCGAGCCCCTCCTCGGTACCGGCGACGTTCGACACCCCCGCCACCAGCCAGGTCAGCTCGGACGGGTCCCCGACGGCGGCGAGACCGGCGCACAGGGCGGGCCAGTCGCCGGCCTCGGCCTGGCGGAGCATCAGGGCCAGCGTCTCGTTGCCGCAGGCCGGATCGACCGCGGGCGGCACGCTCCGGTCGCGCGACCTCCGCCGGAAAAACGTCATGGTACGGCCCTCTCACCTGTGTTCGCGGACTCCACCGGGCAGCCCGGGGACGCTCTCGCAAGGAGTGCCTATCGCCCCGGGTGCTGTGTGTTCAACGGATTATCACTGGTCGGGCCGACGGCCGGTCCGGTGGGAGCCGGTCCCGGGCGGGGCGGCCGCGACGATTGGTGCCGGTACGTCCCGGGATCGGACGTACCGGCACCAATCGACCGGGGAGCGGGCTCAGCCGATCTTCGGCGAACTCCCGCGCAGCAGGCTCCGGGCCGGCAGCAGGACGGCCGCCGCACCCGCCAGCCCGACCGCTCCGACGATCCCCGCGCAGAGCAGCGGGCTGACCGCGAGGCCGGCCATTCCGGTCACCGCCCCGCCGAAGGTCAGCAGGGTGGCCGCCGCGACCAGCGTCCCGACCACGGTGCCGGTGCCGACCACCACGGCGGTCTCCATCCGCAGCATCCGGAGCAGTTGACGGCGGGTCGCCCCGATCAGCCGGAGCAGCGAGAGCTCGCGGCGCCGGGAGGCGGTGGAGACGGCCAGTGTGGTGACCACGCCGATCATGATGAACCCGGCGATCGCAGCCGAGGCGATCAGGCCGACCAGGCCGCCCTGCCTGGCCCGCTCGGTGAGTGCGTCACCGTAGGCCGGGGTCGAAGTGGTGCGCACCCCGGCGAAGGCGTCGGTGACCGGCCGGAGGTCGGCGTGGCCGCCGACCAGCAGGTAGTCGTCCAGCCCGGCGTCGGTGCTGTGCGCGGCGACCTCGGCGCGCGGCAGCAGCACGCTGCCGAAGCCCAGGCTGCTGCCGTAGACCGCGACGACCTCGGGGTGGATCTCGGTGCCGTCGCCGAGCCAGAGCGAGGTGGTTTCGCCGACCTCGGTGCCCCCGGCCACGTCGGCGCCGAGCGCGACGGTGTTCGGCCGGGCCAGCCCGGCCAGCGATCCCGACCGCACCTCGGGGTCGACGGTGGCCGTACTGCCTTCGAGGCCCTGGGCAGGCAGCGACTGGAGCTGACCCCCCACCACCTTGACCACGGTGGTCCGCTTCACCGCCGTCACCTGGTCCTGACCCGCCGTCTGCCGGGCGGTCCGGTACGCCCGATGCGGGATGCCGGGCCCGTCCGAGACCAGCACCTGGTCGGCGCGCAGCCCGGCGGTGGCCTGGATCCGGGTGGAGTTCACCACCGAGGTCTGGACGAACAGCTGGGTGGCGCCGAAGGAGACCGCCAGCGCGATCGGGGTGATCACCGCGGCCATCCGGACCGCCGCCGCCCTGGCCCCGTCCGAGGCCAGCCGGCCGGAGACCGGGGAGAGCCGCCGCAGCGGCAGGCTGAGCAGCCGGATCCCGCCCCGGGCGATCCACGGACCGAGCAGCGCGGTGGCCCAGATCAGCGACATCACCAGACCGCTCATCGCGGCCACCGCCGCCTGCCCGCCGATGGTGAACGCCGTCCCGGCCAGCACCAGACCCAGCACCAGGAACACCAGCCCGGTGACCATCCGCCAGCGCGGCAGGCGGGTCGGTTCGGTGGCGGCCTCGCCGAGCGCCTCGACCGGACGGATCCGGGAGACCCGTCGCGCCGCCAGCCAGGCCGCACCGACCGCGGCCAACACCGTCACCAGCAGCGCGCCGAGCACCGGGAGCGGTCCCGGCGTCAGGGCCAGCTCCGGCGGCAGTCCGCCCTGACTCGTCATCAGCCGGTGCAGCAGCGCGCCGCTGCCCAGCGAGAGCGCCCCGCCGACGGCGGCGGCGGGCAGCGCGACCTTCAGCGTGCCGCGGACGATCAGCCGGCGGACCTGACGGGGCGTCGCCCCGACGGCGCGCAGCACGGCGAGTTCCCGGACCCGGTCCCGGACCGACATCTCCAGCAGCGAGGTCACCACCAGCAGCATCACCATCAGGGCGGTGCCGCCGATGGCGGCGCAGATCCCGATCAGGTCGGCCCGGGCGGCGGGCACGGCGGGGTGCTCCACGTCGCCCCGGGCCGTCCCGGTGGCCACCACCCGGTCGGGGGCGGCCTGCCGCAGCGCCGCCACCGAGGTGTCGGGCCCGCCGAGCACCACCAGCGCGTCGGCGCCGGCGGGGTGGCCGCTGAGCGCGGCGGCGTACGGCTGGGCGAAGTAGACGTCCGTGCCGCCGGTCAGCAAGCCGGAGACGGTGAACGGCTGCGGGCCGCCGTCGGTCCGCAACGGGACGACGGCGCCGACGGTGGCTCCGCTGGAGGCGGGCAGGACCACCTGGCGGTCGCCCACCGGTGCGCGCCCCGCGCCCAGCGGGGTGCCGGTCAGCGCGGCGGACTCCCAGCCGTGGCCGGTCAGTTGGCGCCCCTGGCCGTCGACCACCGGCACCGAGACGTCCTTGACCACGGCGGTCACGCCGGGCACCGCCCGGAGCCTGGCCGCCTCGGCGGCGGCGTCGGGGATCCGGGCCCGCTCGGTCAGCGGGCGGCTCTCGGTCTGCTTCGACTCCCCGCTGCCGGTGGTGTGCGAGACGCTCTGCGACCGGGCCACCACGGCCACCGCCCCGGCGTACCGGTCGAGTTGGCCGTGCGCCCGGAGCCCGGACTCCAGCAGGACCCCGAACGAGCCGACCAGCATGGCCGCGAACATCAGCGCTGCCGCCACCCCGGCGGCGATCCCGCGCCTCACAGCGTGTCCCAGCGGTTCAGCACGGCCTCGGCGGTGGGGCCGACCATCTCGTCGACGATCCGGCCCCCGCCCAGGAAGACCACGCTGTCGGCCCAGGCCGCGGCGGCCGGGTCGTGGGTGACCAGCACGATGGTCTGTCCGGTCTGGTCGACCGCCTCGCGCAGCAGCCGCAGCACGTGCCCGGCCGACCGGGGGTCGAGCGCGGCGGTGGGCTCGTCCGCGAAGATGATCTCCGGTCGGGTGACCAGCGCCCGGGCCACGGCCACCCGCTGCTGCTGCCCGCCGGACAGCTCGGACGGCTTGTGGCGCAACCGGTCCGCCATGCCGACCCGGTGCACCACCTCCTCCAGCCAGCGCTCGTCGGCCTTCCGGCCGCCGAGGAAGAGCGGCAGGACGATGTTGCGCCGGACGTCCATCGACGGCACCAGGTTGTAGCCCTGGAAGACGAAGCCGATCCGCTCCCGGCGCACCCGGGTCAGCTCGGCCTCCTTCAGCCCCGCCAGGTCGATGTCACCCAGCCGGACGGTGCCCCTGGTCGGCCGGTCCAGGCCGGAGGCGCAGTGCAGGAAGGTGCTCTTCCCGGACCCGGACTGCCCCATGATCGCGGTGAAGCTGCCCCGGCGGAATCCCCAGCTCACCCCGTCCAGTGCGGAGACCTTGCCGTAGTCCTTGCCGACCTGGTCCATCGACACGGCGAACGGTGTCGCCTGGATCGTCGTCGTTTGCATTGCTGTCCAGCTCCTCGTAGTTCACCGCTCTTCGGCTCGCTACCGAACGTAGTCAGCGGCAGGGGGTCGGGGCAGCGGGACAGGCCCCCCGATCCGTGGTGTAGCGCGCTACACCACGGGGGTGGGGGACGACCCCCGTGACGTGCGGCTTTGTCCTGCCGTACGGTTACGGACCATGGAGCTGAAGGCAGCGGTACGGCGCACGCGGCAGGCGACGGTCTATCTGGCCGAGGGCCTGCTCACCGCGGTTCCCGCGCTGGGCGGCTACGTTCTGCTGCCGCTGGTGCTGCTCACCATGTTCGGCCTGCCGGTGCTGCCGGTCGCGGTCCGGCCGCTGCGGTGGCTGGCCGGCCGGGAGCGGCGGCGGGCCGGGCGGGTGCTCGGGCGGCCGGTACCAGGCGACTACCCGCCGCTCGACGGCGACCTGATGTACCGGTCCGGACGGCTGGTCCGGGAGGCCGGCACCTGGCGGGAGGTCGCCTGGATGCTGGTGCACGGCCTGACCGGGATTCTGGCCGGCGTGCTGGCCCTGGGGCTCTGCCTGAGCATCGTGGTCGCGGTCACCGTGCCGCTGTGGTGGTGGGCGGTCGCGCCCGGCTCCGTCGAGGTGCTCGGGGTCCGGGTCACCGACTGGCCGCGGGCGGTCGGGCTGACGGTGGCCCAGGTGCTGGTCTGCGGTGCGCTGCTGTACTGGCTGGCCCCGCTCGGCATGCGCCTGCAGGCCGGGCTGGCCGCCGCCCTGCTGTCCACCTCGAAGGCCGACGCCGGCCGCCGGATCGAGGAGCTGACCGTCTCCCGGGCCGAGGCACTGGAGGCGCACGGCGCCGAGCTGCGCCGGATCGAACGGGACCTGCACGACGGGACGCAGGCCCAACTCGTGGCGGTGGCCCTCCGGTTGGGCCTGGCCGACCGGGTGTTCGAGCAGGACCCGGCCGCGTCCAGGAAGCTGTTCCTGGACGCCCGCACCGGTGTCGAGGAGGCGCTCACCCAGCTCCGTACGGTGATCCGGGGCATCCACCCGCCGATCCTGTCAGACCGGGGGCTGAACGGTGCGATCCGGTCGCTCGCGGCGGGCCGCCCGATCCCGGTCGCGCTGGACCTGCCCGACCTGCCCCGGCGGCCGCCCGCCGCGGTGGAGGCGGCCGCCTACTTCGTGGTCGCCGAGGCGCTCACCAACATCTCCCGGCACAGCGGCGCGACCCGGGCGGAGGTGTCGCTCCGTCAGGTCGGGCGCAGCCTGCACCTCACGGTCCGGGACGACGGGCGTGGCGGGGCCGACCCCGCTGCCGGCAGCGGCCTGGCCGGGGTGCGGCGGCGGGTCGCCGCGCTGGACGGCACGACCAGGATCGAGAGCCCCGTCGGGGTCGGAACGACACTTGAGGTGGTACTGCCGTGCGGATCGTGATGGCCGAGGACAACGTCCTGCTCCGGGAGGGGCTGATCCTGCTGCTCGAGACGGTCGGCCACCAGGTGGTCGCGGTGGTCGGCAGCGGCCCCGAGGTGCTGCCCGCGCTGCTGGAGCACCGGCCCGACGTGGCGGTGCTGGACGTCCGGCTGCCGCCCGGATTCCGGGACGAGGGCCTGCGGGCGGCGATCGAGGCCCGCCGGGTGCTGCCCGGGCTGCCGGTGCTGGTGCTCTCCCAGTACGTCGAGGAGAGCTACGCCGCCGAGCTGCTGGCACAGGGCGTGGCGGGCGTCGGCTACCTGCTCAAGGACCGGGTGAGCCGGGTGGAGGAGTTCCGCGAGGCGCTGGAGCGGGTGGCGGCGGGCGGCACCGCGCTGGACCCCGAGGTGATCTCCCAGCTGATGAGCCGTCACGACCCGCTGGACACGCTGACCCAGCGCGAGCGCGAGGTGCTCGGCCTGATGGCGCAGGGCCTGGACAACCCGACCATCGCGGGCACGCTGTTCATCACCGAACGCTCGGTCAGCAAGCACATCGGCAACATCTTCCTCAAGCTCGACCTGCCGCAGAGCGACAGCGGGCACCGCCGGGTGCTGGCGGTGCTGGCCTACCTCAAGGCCTGACCCTCGGGGCGGTCAGGGCAGGGGTGCGGTCAGGGCAGGGTGGCGGCCCCGGCGCGCAGGAAGGCCATCGCGGTGTCGATGTTCGCCTCCTGCGGGTGGTGGCAGAGCTCGCTGACCATGGCCGCCGCCGCTGCGGCGGCCATCCGGGGGCCGAAGGCGTCGGGGGCGTCGCCCCGTTCCTCGGCGAGCATCCGGGCGCCCTCCTGGATGGTCTCGGCCAGCCGGAGGTTCCCGGTCGCGCCGAGCTGGGGGTTGGCGTCGAGCATCCGGTCGGTGAGCTCGTCGAGGTCGCTGCGGTCGGCCAGCTCGTGGCGCAGCCAGTGCTCCAGCGCGTCCAGGATGGTCCAGCCCTCGGGCCGCTCCCGCAGTGCGGCCGCCAGCCGGTCGGCGAAGGACTCGAACCGGGACAGCGCCAGCTCCAGCTTGGAGGGGAAGTACAGCGTGACCGTCCGGGGCGACACCTCGGCCGCCTCGGCGATGTCGGCGATCGTGGTCGCCTCGAACCCCCGGTCGGCGAACAGCTCGTACGCCGCCCGGACGATCGCCTCCCGGCGCCGGGCCTTGCTGCGCTCCCGCAGGCCGTCAGTGGTCATGGCCACACTTTACCAGCGACCGCTAAATTACATTGGACTGTAAATATGCCTTAGAGTGCAGTGAGTGCGGTGGTGGCCTGTGTGGGGCGCCCGCTGGGACGAGAGGGGCATCGACATGGCGTCACGCCTGTACGCATGGGCACGCTGGGTGATCCGGCGACGGGGTCGGGTGGTCGCCGTCTGGCTGCTGCTGCTCGCCGTGGTCGGTGGCCTGGGGGTCACCCTGCACGGCAAGCCGAGCACCGCGTTCTCGGTGCCCGGCATCGAGTCGCAGCAGGCCCAGGAGCTGTTGGAGGCTCAGTTCCCGGCAGCGGCGGGCGGAGTGGCCCGGGTGGTGTTCGCGGCCCCCGAGGGCGGCGGTCTCAACGGGCCCGCGACCGGGCCTGCGATCGCCACCGGACTGCGGACCGCCGGTCAACTGCCGGGCGTGGTGGCCGTGTCCGACCCGGCGCACGGCGGGGCGATATCGGCGGACGGGCGGATCGGCTACGCCGACGTCCGGTTCGGCATGGCGGCCGACGAGGTCCCGCAGACCGCCAAGGACGCCCTCGACCGGGCGATGGGCCCGGCCCGGGACGCCGGGCTCCAGGTCGAGTTCGGCGGATCGGCGATGCAGCCGAAGACCGAGGTCGGCGGTCCGGCCGAGGTGGTCGGCGTGGTGCTGGCCTTCGTCGTGCTGGCGCTCGCGCTCGGCTCGCTGGTGGCGGCCGGACTCCCACTGCTGACCGCCGCCGTCGGTGTGCTGATCGGCGTGCTGGGTGTCCAGTTCGTCTCGCGCTTCGTGGAGATGACCAACACCGCCACCGTGCTCGCCCTGATGATCGGGCTGGCGGTGGGCATCGACTACGCGCTGTTCATCATCTCCCGCCACCGGGAGCAACTCGCCGACCCCGAAGCCGACCTGGACGACTCGATCGCCCGGGCGGTGGCCACCGCGGGCAGCTCGGTGGTGTTCGCCGGCGCGACCGTGATCATCGCGCTGGCCGCGCTCGCGGTCACCGGCATCCCGTTCCTGACCGTGATGGGCCTGGCCGCCGCCGGCACCGTGCTGATCGCGGTGCTGATCGCCGTCAGCCTGGTGCCCGCCGCGCTGAGCCTGCTCGGCGAACGCCTGCGGCCCCGCCCCCGGACCCGCCGGCCCCGGACTCCCCGCGCCTGGACCCGCCGGTCGCGACCCGGCCGGGCGCCCGGCACCTGGAGTCTGGCCTGGGCCAGGACCGTCACCAAGCGGCCGCTGGTGGTCCTGCTGGTCGGCGTGGTCGGCCTGCTCGCGCTCGCGCTGCCCGCCCGCGACCTGCGGCTCGGGCTGCCGAGCTACGCCTCCCAGCCCGCCGACAGCACCCAGCACCGCAGCTACGACCTGCTGACCGACGGCTTCGGCCCGGGCTTCAACGCCACGCTGGCCGCCGTGGTCGACACCGGCGGCCTCACCGCCGACCAACGGACCGCCACACTCGGCGAGTTGGGCCGGACGCTGGCCGCCGACCCGGGGGTGGCCGCGGTCGCCCCGCCGGTCGCCAATCCGGCCGGCAACCTCGCCGTGATCGCGGTGGTGCCCAGGACCGGCCCCGACGCCCAGGCCACCACCGACCTGGTGCACCGCCTGCGGGAGAACGCGCCCGCCGTCGACCGGTCCGGCGGCACGCTCTACATCGCCGGTGCCACCGCCGCCGCCATCGACGTGTCCAACAAGCTCTCCGACGCACTGCCGCTGTTCGTCGCCATCATCGTGATCCTGGCGCTGATCCTGCTGACCGTCGCGTTCCGCTCGCTGCTGGTCCCGGTCAAGGCCGCGCTCGGCTTCCTGCTCTCGATCGCCGCCTCACTGGGCGTCACGGTCTGGGTGTTCCAGCAGGGCCACCTGAACGGCCTGCTCGACATCCCTTCGGCCGGACCGGTCACCGCCTTCCTGCCGGTGCTGCTGATCGGCGTGCTGTTCGGTCTGGCGATGGACTACGAGGTCTTCCTGGTCAGCCGAATGCGCGAGCACCACGAGCACACCGGCGACGCGGCGGCCGCCATCGTGCACGGTGTGGCCCGGAGCGGGCGGGTGGTCTCCGCCGCCGCCCTGATCATGGTCGCGGTCTTCGGCGGCTTCGTCTTCAACCACGACCCGATCATCAAGTCGATCGGCTTCGCGCTCGCCTTCGGCGTGCTGATCGACGCCTTCGTGGTCCGGATGGCCCTGGTGCCCGCCGCGATGGCACTGCTCGGCCGCCGCGCCTGGTGGCTGCCCCGCCGGCTCGACCGGTTGGTGCCGGACGTCGACATCGAGGGCGCGCAGCTCCCGGCCGCACCCACGGCCCCGGAGCAGTCGGGGGACCGCGTCCCGGTGAGCTGACCTGCGGGTTCCGGCTTCCGGCTCGGATATTCTGACCGGATGAGCGAGAACCTGCCCGCGTGCCCGAAGTGCTCCGGTGAGTACACCTACGCGATGGACGGCCTGATGGTCTGTCCGGAGTGCGGCCACGAGTGGACCCCGGACGGGGGCGCCGCCGAGGCGGCCGAGCGGGTGGTGAAGGACGCGGTCGGGAACGTCCTCGCCGACGGCGACACGGTGACCGTGGTCAAGGCGCTCAAGGTCAAGGGCAGCCCGTCGGGGATCAAGGCGGGCACCAAGGTCCGCAACATCCGCCTGGTCGACGGGGTGGACGGCCACGACATCGACTGCAAGGTGGACGGCTTCGGCGCGATGCAGCTGAAGTCGAGCGTGGTCAAGAAGATCTGACGGATCGTCAGTGGCGAGCACCGGCCGGCCCGCCCCACAGCGGGTCGGCCGGTGACGCCGGTCAGGTGGCCTCGGGGCCCACGTCGGCCGGGGTGAGCGGGCGGCGGAGCGGGGCGAGGGTGCTGTACTCGTCGGCCCCGACGTCGCGGCTGCCGCCGCGCGGGTGGCCGTCCAGGTCCTGGGTGACCGCCGGGGTGGTCAGGGTCGCCGCGTTGATCGCGGGGCTGCCGGCCGACAGGCGGTACACCCCGTCCGGGTCGGCCCGCAGCCGGGGGTCCACCCGGCGGTAGCCGGTGGCGGGGGCGTTGCCGTCGGCCGCCGCGCCCCACAGGATGTTGCCCTGCCACCGGAAGCCGGTGGTCTCCGCCATCGCGACCAGGGTGCCGGTGCCGGCCGAGAGGATGTTGTCGGCGACCACCACGCCCCGGGGCGGGTAGCTCCTGGTCTCGCCGGAGAGCGTCCGGGCGTTGCCGGCCAGGGTGTTGTACGCGATCACCGCGCGGTCGCAGGCGTCGTGGCCCCGCCGCTCCTCGGTGCTCTCGCCGTCGTGGTGGTCGCGGGTGGTGCCGCTGCCGATCACCAGGGCGCGGCCGGACAGACCGGCCAGCAGGTTGTTCAGCACCAGGTGGTCGTTGCCGTAGAGCCGCAGACCGTCGACGCCGCCGAGCAGGTGGTTGCCCTCCACCGTGGTGCCGTTGCCGTGCCGCAGCACGATCCCGCCCCGGCTGTCCCGGACGGTGTTGTAGCGCACGGTGTTGCCCGAGGACTTCACCGAGACCGCCTCGGGATCCCCGTCGCAGCGCTCGAACAGGTTGTACTCCACCAGCGCGTCGGCGTCGGAGAGCGCCCGGCTGCTGACGCCGAGTCGGATGGACTCACCACCGTTGGCGCCCGGGTAGCGGTGGTCGTGGAAGTGGTTCCGGATGATCTGGGTGCGCTGCGCGACGGCGGTCGAGCCGGGGCCGTCGACCACCAGGAAGATGCCCTCGGTGCTCCGGTCGTGGAACCGGTTCCGGTCGATCTTGACGTCGTCGCCCCGCACGATCACCCAGTCGAGCCCGCTGACGTCGGCCAGCCGGAAGTCGTTCCTGGTCAGCCGGACGCGCCGGCAGTCCGCCGGGATCTCCAGGGTGGTGCGCTGCCGGAAGGCGAAGCCGCTGACCGTGATGTCGGCGCAGTCACCGAACACGAAGCTGCGCTCGCCCTGCAGCACCACCCCGCCCCGGGACTGCGCGAGGATGGTGATCGGTGCGTCGGCGGTACCGTTCCGGCCGGTCACCCGGATGCCGCCCGACGGGACGGTGTACGTGCCGTCGGCCAGCACGATGCGGTCACCGGGGACCGCCCCGTCGATGGCCTTCTGGAGCGCGCTCAGCGAGCCGACCGGCGCCGGGTCCGCCGCCGAGGCGGTGAGCGGTACGGCGGTGGCCACCGCGCCGAGCAGCGTGCCGGTGATGAACGTACGTCGTCGCACAGCGCCTCCTGGGCGGATCCGGCCGGGACCGACGTCCGTCCGTCCAACGAGCATTCCAACAGAGCGGCCGACCACGCGGAAGGCGGTGCCGGGGCACCGTACGCTGCCCGATCGGGCAGCTGACCGGGTGTCAGGCCGTGCGGAGCCCGGATCACCTTGTCCGGGGCCCGGCTGATGCCCGGAAGGCGGGCAGGGGGGAGGGTCTAAGGTGAACTCTTGTGGCTGACCGTCGAACCTTGATCATGGAAGCGGCCGCGCGGGTGATCGCCCGGCGCGGTGTCCGAGGGCTGCGCGTGGAGGAGCTGGCCGCCGAGGCGAGTGTGTCCACCGCGTTGATCTACTACCACTTCAAGGACCGTGCGGGGATCCTCCGGTCGACCTTGGAGTTCATCAACGACCGCGCCGAGCGCTACACCACGGTCCGGGCGGCGGACTCGCCGCCGCTGGACGCCAGGGGCGAGCTGGAGCAGACGCTGCTGCTGGAGTTCCAGGACATTCCCGAGGTGCGGGAGAACAGCACCGCGTGGGGCGAACTGCGGGCGAGCGCGGTGTTCGACCCCGAGCTCCGGGAGGACGTGGCCCGGGCCACCCTGGTGTGGGTGCAGGAGGTGGCGGATCTGCTCGGCAAGGTCCGGCCGATGAACGGTGCGGCCGCCCTGGCCGCCTCCGCCGAGCGGCTGACCGCGCTGGTGGAGGGGCTGAGCGTCCGTTGGCTCAGTGGCAGTCTGCCGGTGGAGCACGCGCGCGAGCTGATGGCCGGCGCGATCGACGGCGAGCTGGAGCGGCTGCGCGGCTGACCGCCGCCGACCGTCGGAGCCCCGGACCGGACGGTCCGGGGCTTTCGTCTGTCCGGGTGCTGAATCTTGACTGAAATTTCAGTCAGTGCGAGAGTGAGGGTGCGGCCCGGCCGCAGGTGCAATTCTTGAACCTGGAGATCCGCATGAACGACGACCGCTCCTTCCTCAGCCGCCTCTTCGGCGCCGCGCCGGAGACGGACCGCCGGCGGCCGGACGGGGCGCGTCCGCAGCGGTGGGTGGAGCCCGACGACGTCCCGCACGCCCGGACCTGGATGTCCTGGCCGTCCCGCAAGTCCGTCTGGGGCCGCCAGCTGGGTGGCGTCCAGCAGGACATCGCCCTCATCGCCCGGACGATCGCCCGCTTCGAACCGGTGACGGTGTGCGCCCCGGACGACTACAGCGTCCGCGAGGCGCTCTCTCTCTGCGGGCCCGCCGTCACCGTGACCGCGGCCGTCCCCACGGACGACCTGTGGATGCGGGACACCGCACCGGTGTTCCGGCGGGACGCCGACGGCCGACAGGACGCGGTCGGCCTCAACTTCAACGGCTGGGGCGGGAAGCAGACCCACCGGGACGATGCGGAGGTGGCGGCGGGCGTCGCCGGGCTGCTCCGACTCCCGTTCTCGTACGCCGAGTTCGTCGGCGAGGGCGGGTCGATCGAGACCGACGGCGACGGCACCCTGCTGGCCACCGAGAGCAGCCTGGTCAACAAGAACCGCAACCGGGGCATGAGCCGGGACGAGATCGAGGCCGCCGTCCTGGACGTGTACGGCGCGGACCGGATGATCTGGGTACCCGGGGTCAAGGGCCGGGACATCACCGACAACCACATCGACGTCACCTCGCGGTTCGTCCGCCCAGGGACGGTGCTGGTGCAGCTGCCACCGGCGGACCGGCACGACGTCTGGGCGCGGGACGCCCGCGAGCAGTTCGACATCCTGTCCGGGGCCACCGATGCCAGGGGCCGCCGGCTCCGGGTGATCCGGGTGGACGGTCCGGACACCGTCCGCTCGCGGGACCCGCAGTTCGTCGACTCCTACCTCAACTTCCATCTGGTCAACGGGGCGGTGATCGCCGCCCGGTTCGGCGACCGGACCAAGGACGAGGCCGCCCGGCGCACCCTCGCGGAGTCCTTCCCCGGCCGCGAGGTGGTCCAGCTCGACGTCGACCGCCTTATGGCCGGGGGCGGCGGCATCCACTGCTCCACCATGCAGGAGCCGCTGGCGTAGCGACGCCCGCACGCCCTCCCCACCCCACCCTCAGCTCACCGGAGTGACTCCGTGTCGGACCCGACCCTGCCCTTCTCCACCTCCCGCCGGACGGTGCTGCGCGCCGCCGCCGGTGCCGGACTGCTCGCGCTCGGGGCGGCCGCCTGCGCCCCCTCGGAGGACGCCGACCAGCCGCCGCCGGGCCCGGCCGGGCCGACCGCGCCCGGCGGCGGGCAGCCCGGCCCGACGCCCGGCCGCCGGTTCGGCGCGGAGTGGGAGAGCCACGCCAGGACGTTCATGTCCTGGCCCGCCTCCACCGGCATCTGGGGCGACCAACTGCCGGACGTACGAGGGGACATCGCGCGGCTGGCCCGGGCGGTGGCGGGCTACGAGGCGGTGGTGATGTTCGCCCGCCCCGGGCAGCTGGACGCGGCGCAGAACGCCTGCGGCAACGGCGTCGAGGTGGTCCCGCTGCCGGTCGACGACCTGTGGGCCCGGGACACCGTGCCGGTCTTCGTGGAGGACTCCGGCACGCTCAAGGGCGTCGACCTCAACTTCAACGGCTGGGGCGAGAAGCAGAAGGAGCACGGTAACGACACGGCGCTCGCCACGGCCGTGCTCGGGAAGTACGGGATCGAGCGGGTCCGGACCTCGCTGGTGGCGGAGGGTGGCTCGTTCGAGACCGACGGCGAGGGGACGCTGCTGGTCACCGAGAGCTCGGTGGTCAACCAGCGCCGCAACCCCGGGAAGAGCCGGGAGGAGATCGAGGCCGAGCTCAAGAAGGTGCTGGGCGTCAGCAAGGTGATCTGGTTCGCCGGAGTGCGGGACCAGGACATCACCGACGCGCACGTGGACTGCCTGGTCCGGTTCGCCGGGCCGGGCGTGGTGCTGCTCGACCAGCCGTTCCCGGGTGCCCCCGCCGACGTCTGGTCCCGCTCGGCCGCCCAGGCGCGCGAGGTGCTGACCGGTGCGACCGACGCGCAGGGCAGGCCGTTGAAGGTGATCGACCTGCCGCAGCCCGACCCGGACCGGATCACCGGTCGCGGCGACGCGTTCGTCTCCTCGTACATCAACTTCTACGTCGCCAACAAGGCGCTGTTCCTACCGAAGTTCGGGGACGCCAAGGCCGACGACCGGGCCCGGGGGATCCTGCGCGACCACTTCCCCGGCCGGGACGTCGTGCCGGTGGTCGTCGACAACATCGCCTCCGGCGGTGGCGGTATCCACTGCTCCACCCACGACCAGCCCGGCAAGCCGGACGCCTAGGAGGCGCGCGATGCGACTGACACCGACCGAACGGGACCGGCTGCTGATCTTCACGGCCGCCGAACTGGCCCGGGCCCGCCGGGCCAGGGGCGTGAAACTGAACGTTCCCGAGGTGCACGCGCTGATCGCGGACACCGTCTGCGAGGCGGCCCGGGACGGCCGGCGGCTGGCCGAGGCGATCGAGGCCGGGCGCTCCGTGCTCACCGCCGAGGATGTCCTGCCCGGTGTGCCGGACGTGGTGACGACCCTTCAGGTGGAGGCGGTCTTCGACGACGGGACGCGGCTCTGCGTCATCGACGACCCGTTCCGGGCCCGGGGTTCGCTGGGGGACGACGCCCCCGGCGCAGCCCTGGCCGGGGACGGTGCGGGCTACCGGTCGGCCGAGGCGGAGCTGCGACTGCCGGTGCTCAACAGCTCGGCGGTGCCGATCTCGGTCACCTCGCACTTCCACTTCTTCGAGGTCAACCCCCGGCTGGCGTTCGACCGTTCCGCCGCGTACGGGCACCGGCTCGCCGCCCCGGCGGGTTCCTCGGTCCGGTTCGACCCCGGTGCAGTGGTGGAGGTGGGCTTGGTGCCGATCGGCGGTGACCGGGTGGTGATCGGCTTCGCCGGGCTGGTGGACGGCCCGCTGGACGCGCCCGGGGCGAAGGACTCCGCGCTGGCAAAGGCCCGCGCGACCGGCTATTTGACGCACTTTCAGGAGCAGGGATGAGCGGCAGCGTCTTCGACTCGGCAGGGTGTCACGGCCGTCCGGGCGGGGTGGCCGGGGGCGGCATCGACCCGGGGGACTACATCGCGGTGCACGGTCCTCGGGCCGGTGACCGGATCAGGCTCGGCGACTCCGGTCTGATCATCCGGGTGGAGTCCGACTCGCAAGCGCCGGGGGACGAGTTTCTGGCCGGGTTCGGCAAGACGGCGCGGGACGGCCTGCACCTCAAAGCCGCCGCCGTCCGGGACACCTGTGACGTGGTGATCAGCAACGTGCTGGTGATCGACGCGGTGCTCGGCATCCGGAAGACCTCGATCGGCCTGATCGACGGCCGGATCGCCTCGATCGGACGGGCCGGCAACCCCGACACCCTGCACGGCGTCGACGTGGTCGTCGGCACCGGCACCACCATCGTCTCCGGCGAGGGCCTGATCGCCACCGCCGGCGCCATCGACACCCACGTACACCTGCTCTCCCCCCGGATCATGGAAGCCTCCCTCGCCTCCGGTGTCACCACCATCATCGGGCAGGAGTTCGGCCCCGTCTGGGGCGTGGGCGTCAACTCCCCCTGGGCCCTGCGCCACGCCTTCAACGCCTTCGACGCCTGGCCGGTCAACATCGGCTTCCTCGGCCGGGGCTCCTCCTCCGACCCCGCCCCGCTGATCGAAGCCCTCGCCGAAGGCGGCGCCTGCGGCTTCAAGGTCCACGAGGACATGGGCGCCCACACCCGCGCCCTCGACACCGCCCTGCGCGTCGCCGAGGAGTACGACGTCCAGGTCGCCCTCCACACCGACGGCCTCAACGAATGCCTCTCCGTCGAAGACACCCTCCGCGTCCTCGAAGGCCGCACCATCCACGCCTTCCACATCGAAGGCTGCGGCGGCGGACACGTCCCCAACGTCCTCAAAATGGCCGGCGTCGAAAACGTCATCGGCTCCTCCACCAACCCCACCCTCCCCTTCGGCCGCGACGCCCTCGGCGAACACTTCGGCATGATCGTCTCCGCCCACGACCTCAAGGTCGACCTCCCCGGCGACGCCGCCATGGCCCGCGACCGCATCCGCGCAGGCACCATGGGCGCCGAAGACGTCCTCCACGACCTCGGCGTCATCGGCATCACCTCCTCCGACGCCCAAGGCATGGGCCGCGCCGGCGAAACCGTCCGCCGCACCTTCGCCATGGCCGGCAAGATGAAAGCCGAACTCGGCCCCCTCGACGGCGGCTACGGCACAGCGGAGTCCGGCGACGACAACGAACGCGTCCTGCGCTACATCGCCAAACTCACCATCAACCCCGCCATCGCCCACGGCCTCGCCCACGAAGTCGGCTCCCTCGAAATCGGCAAACTCGCCGACATCGTCCTGTGGCGCCCCGACCACTTCGGCGCCAAACCCCAACTCATCCTCAAAGCCGGCTTCCCCGCCTACGGCGTCACCGGCGACCCCAACGCCTCCACCGACCGCTGCGAACCCCTCGTCCTCGGCCCCCAGTTCGGCGCCCACGGCACCACCCCCGCCGACATCTCCGTCGCCTTCGTCGCCCAAGCAGCGGTGGACAACGGGGATCTGATGCCCACTCGGCGCCGCCGGGTCGCGGTGCGGGGCACCCGGGGGATCGGCCCCCGCAACATGGTCCGGAACGGGCGGGTCGGGCAGGTCGACGTCCAGGCCACCACCGGTTTGGTCTCGTTGGACGGCGAGCCGCTCCGCTCCGAACCGGCCGACTCGGTCTCGCTCAACCGCCTGTACTTCCTCTGACCGTCGGACCCCGGTCCTGACCAGGATTTCAGCCCGCGTGGGCCCGCCCGAGGTCCAGCAGCTCCGCCTCGATCGCCTCGCCGAGCAGTCGGCGGGCGTGGTCGAGGGGGAGCGACCCGCTGAGCCAGCGGACGCTGAGCCCTTCGAGCAGGGCGGTGAGGCGCTCGGCGGAGGCGGCGTGGGCCGGCGCGGTGCCGCTCGGGTGCGCGCGGCCGAGCAGGTAGGCGATCTCGTGCACCCAGGTGTGGGTGGCCCGGGCCAGGTCCTCCCTGAGGTCCGGGTCGAAAACCGCGCTGGCTCTCAACTCGCCCCAGGCGGTGCTGTTCTCGCGCACCTCGGCGGTGTCCTGGAGCTCCAGCAGGAGCATCTGGGTCAGCTCGGTGCGCGGGTCGTCCGCGCTGCCGGGGCTGCGTTCGGCGGTGTACCGGTCGGCCCGTTCGCCGATGAACTCCAGGGTCTCGCGGAGGATCCCGGCCCGGTCGGTGAAGTGGTAGTAGATCAAGGAGGCCGACACCCCGGCCTCGGCCGCCAGCTCGGCCACGCGCAGTCCGCGCACGCCGCGTCGGCTGATGACCCGCGTGGCGGCCCTGAGTATTTCTGTTCGACGGTCTGACACGGGCGTTCACTCTACCCGCACGTCTCGCATCCTGACGAGATGTTCAGCGGATGCCATGGCAAGGGGTCGCTGGTCGGTGCGGGTACGTCGCTGATCTTCGCGCTCCGCAGGCCCTGGAAAGATGGGCCGGATCGAGACCTTCGCACTTCTTGACTGAATTTTCAGTACGGAGCAGGATGTGGGTCACCCCACACCTCCCGACCCCACCCGGGCCGGCCGTACCGCCCGCCTACTGCGCCTCCGTCCCACCCACTTACGACACGAGAAGAGTTGTCATGACGTTCCGGATGCCTGCCGAGTGGACCGAGCACGAGGCGTGCCTGATGGCCTGGCCGACCCGGGCCGACCTCTGGGGGGAGACCTTCGAGGAGGCCAAGCGGGAGTACGCCGAGGTGGCCCGCGCGATCAGCGAGTTCGAGCCGGTGACGATGGTCGCCCGGCCGGGCCAGGGCGAGGAGGCGCGGGCCCTGTGCGGTGACGGCGTCGAGGTGGTCGAACTGCCGCTGGACGACTCCTGGTTCCGCGACTCCGGGCCGATCTTCGTGCTCGGCCCGGACGGCGAGCGCGCCGGGGTGGACTTCCGGTTCAACTCCTGGGGGCAGAAGCACCACCCCTGGGACACCGACGACAAGATCGCCGCCCGGCTGCTGGAGCGCCTGGAGGTCGAGCGGATCGACTCCCGGATGATCCTGGAGGGCGGCGCCATCACGGTCGACGGCGAGGGCACGCTGATCACCACCGAGCAGTGCCTGCTGCACCCGAACCGCAACCCGGGCATGAGCAAGGAGCAGATCGAGGCCGAGCTGTGCGCCAAGCTCGGCGTCAGCACGGTGATCTGGCTGCCGTACGGCGGGCTGCTGGACACCGAGACCGACGGCCACGTGGACGGGGTCTGCGCCTTCGTGGCCCCCGGCAAGGTGGTGGTCCAGCTCCCGGGCGACCCGGCGCACCCCGACTTCGAGCGGATGCGGGCCAACCGGGCGGTGCTGGAGGCCGCGGTGGACGCCCGGGGCCGACGGCTGGAGATCGTCGACCTGCCGCAGAGCGCCTTCATCGAGGTCGGCGGCAAGCACACCGAGGTCGGCTACCTCAACTTCTACATCGCCAACGGCGGCGTCGTGGTCCCGGTGGCCGGCCTCCCCGGGGACGAGGGCGCGCTCGCGGTGATCGCCTCGGCGCTGCCCGGCCGCAAGGTCGTCGGGGTGCGCTCCCGGGTGATCGCCTTCGGCGGCGGCGGTGTCCACTGCATCACCCAGCAGGTCCCGTCGGCGAGTTGACCCGTACACCGTCCCCAGGTCACGCACGGAAGAGAGCCCCCACATGACAGAACCTCAGAGAACCCCGCGCGGCCGGAAGGTCCTGCCGGTCGCGGCGCTGGCCGCGGCCGCCCTGCTCACCCTGACCACCGCCTGCTCGGGCCCGCCGAAGAGCGGTGGCGCCGACGGCGAGGCGTACCGGCTCTCCGCCGACACCCCCGCCGGGCAGGCCGGTCTGGACTCCTTCACCTGGGCGGTCTACGCCGAGCCGCCCACGCTGGACTACATCTCCGCCTTCGACTACCCGCAGAACACCGTGCTCTCCAACGTCTGCGAGAGCCTGATGCGGTGGACCCCGCAGCTGACCCTGGCGCCGGGGCTGGCGGAGAAGGCGACCAACCCGGACCCCACCACCTGGGTCTACGACCTGCGCCCGGACGTGCACTTCCACGACGGCGGCGTGCTGACCGCCGACGACGTGGTGTACAGCCTCGGCCGGCAGATGAACCCGGAGAACGCGGCCGCCTGGGCCCAGCAGTTCCAGAACGTCAGCAGCATCACCAAGACCGGCCCGCTCCAGGTCACCGTCAGACTCACCCGGCCCGACTCGCAGTTCAACCAGTACATGGCCACCGCCGCCGGGGTGGTCGCCTCGCAGGCCGGGATCGAGGCGGCGGGCCAGGACTACGGCACCAGCGGCAGCCTGGCCTGCACCGGACCGTATCGGCTCGGCAGCTGGACCAAGGGGCAGTCCGTCGAGCTCCAGCGCTTCGACGACTACTGGGGCGCCAAGGCCAAGTCAGGCAAGGTCGTCTTCCGCTTCCTCACCGACCCCTCGGCCCGGGTCAACGCGATGATCAGCGGCGAGGCGGACGGCGGCTACCTGATCCCGACCGAGAGCTACGAGCGGCTGCGGACCAGCGGCGTGGGCACGCTTTACTTCGGCGAGGGCCTCAGCACGGTCAACGTCAACGTCACCAACATGTCCGGGGTGCTCGGCGACCTGCGGGTGCGCAAGGCGCTCTCGCTCGCCCTGGACCGCTCCGGCTTCGTCCGCACCGGGCTCGGCGGCGCCGGCCGGGTGACCGGTTCGCTGACCAGCGGGGCCGCCTGGGCCGCCGCGCCCGAGCAGGTCCGCAAGGACGCCTTCGCCGGGCTCACCCCCACCGCGCCCGACCTGGAGCAGGCCAAGGCGCTGATCAAGGAGGCCGGGGCCACCGGCAAGAGCATCACGGTCGCCACCAGCCCGATCGGCCAGGACGTCTCGGTGCTGGCGACCGCCGTGCAGGCCGCCGGGGCGAAGATCGGACTGGACGTCAGACTCCGGACCATCGCGCCGAACGCCTTCACCGCGCTCTTCACCGACCCGAAGGCGCGCGAGGGCATCGACCTCTTCCCCGAGACGTACTACGACTCGATCACCGATCCGCTCGACCTGCTGGCCAACTTCAAGACCGGCGCGTACCAGAACTTCGCCTCGTTCAGCGATCCGGCCTACGACGAGCTGGTGCAGCAGGCGGTCACCGCGACCGACCCGGCCGAACGGTTCGCCGTCACCGCCAAGCTCCAGAAGACCGCCGCCGAGCAGCTGCTCTGGATCCCGGTCGCCGAGTGGCCCACCGCGGTCTTCCTGAACAAGCGGATCACCGGCGCCCCGACCACCATCTCCTACCTCTACTACCCGTGGGCGGCCGACGTGGGGGCGGCCCGGTGAGTTTCCTGAGATTCGCCGCCCGGCGGCTGGCCGAGATGGCCGCCACCCTGGCCGGCGCCTCGTTCGTGATCTTCGGCGCGATGTACCTCGCCCCCGGCAGTCCGGCCGGCTTCCTGCTGGCCGGGCGGTCCGCCTCGCCGGAGGCGCTGGCCGCGGTCAACGCCCACTACCACCTGGACGAACCGTTCCTGGTGCAGTACGTGCGCTGGGCCGGCCAGATCCTGCACGGCGACTTCGGACGGTCCATCACCTACCGCACCGACGTCTCCCGACTGCTCGCCGACCGGCTGCCCGCCACCCTGCTGCTGGTGGTGATGGCCCTGGTGCTGGTGGTCGCCTGCGGACTGCTGCTCGGCTGGATCGGGGCGGTCCGGGGCGGTCGCACCGACGCCAGCGTGCTGGTCGGCACCACGATGGCGGTCGGCACCCCGTCGTTCGTCGCCGCCGTGCTGCTCCAGGGCCTGTTCGCGGTCGACCTCGGCTGGTTCCCGACCGGTGGCACCGGGGACGGCCTCGGGTCGATGGTCTGGCACCTGGTGCTGCCCGCCGTGGCCCTCGCGCTCTACCTGACCGGCATGCTGGCCCGGGTCACCCGGGCCGCCATGCTCGAGGTGCTCGGCCAGGAGCACGTCACCGTCGCCCGCAGCCGGGGCGTGACGGAGCACCAGGTGATCCGCCGGCACGTCTTCCGCAACGCGCTCGGCACCGTGCTCACCACCGGCGGCCTGATCGTCTCCACGCTGCTGGTCTGCACCGTCCTGGTGGAGACCGCGTTCAGCGTCGGCGGGATCGGCCAGCTGCTCGAACTGTCCACCACCACCAAGGACTTCCCCACCGTGCAGGCGATCTCCCTGATCATGGTCGGGCTGTTCATGGCGGTGAACCTGATCGTCGACCTGCTCCACCCGCTGGTCGACCCGCGCGTCACGCTCGGCGCGAGAAAGGCCGCCGGATGACCGCCACCCTGCTGCACCGGCCCGGCCTCGCCCGGATCCGGACCACCCGTGCCCCGCTTCGGCTGCTCTGCCTGGGCTTCGTCGCCCTGGTGGTGCTCACCGCGCTGTTCGCCCCCTGGCTCGCCCCGCAGGACCCGAACGCCGTCGACCTGGGCAACGCCCTGGCCGGACCGTCCGCCGACCACCTGCTCGGGGTGGACGCCTCCGGCCGGGACACCTTCTCCCGCCTGGTCACCGGCGCCCGCACCTCGCTGCTCGGACCGCTCGGCGTGGTCGCCTTCTCCACCCTGGCCGGAGTGGCGATCGGCGTCGCCGCCGCCTGGCGCGGCGGCTGGCTGGACTCGGTGCTCTCCCGGAGCACCGAACTGGTCTTCGCCTTCCCCGGCATGCTGCTGGCGATCCTGATCGTCTCGGTCCACGGCGAGGGCCTGCTCGCACCGGTGATCGCCCTCGCCATCGCCTACCTGCCGTACGTCAGCCGGCTCACCCGCTCGCTGGTGCTGGCCGAACGCGCCCGCCCCTACGTCGAGGCGTACCAGGTGCAGGGCCACTCCGGCCTGCAGATCTGCCTGCGGCACGTCGTCCCGGGCATCGCCCCCGTGGTGCTCGCCCAGTCCACCATCAACTTCGGCTACGCCCTGATCGACCTGGCCGGCCTCTCCTTCCTCGGGCTCGGCGTCCCCGCGCTGACCCCCGACTGGGGCCGGATGGTCTTCGACGGCCAGTCCGCCGTCCAGCACGGCTACCCGCTGTCCGCGATCCTGCCCTGCGCCGCGATCGTGCTGACCGTGGTCGCCTTCAACGTGGTCGGCGAACGCTGGGCCGACCAGGTCGCCAGGAGGGACCGATGACCACCCTCGACATCCAGGCCTACCGCCTGCACCTGCCGGACACCGCCCGCCCCGTGCTCGCCGGGGTCGACCTCACCGTCGACGCCCGCGAGACGGTCGCCCTGGTCGGCGAGTCCGGCTCCGGCAAGAGCCTCACCTCGCGCAGCGCCCTCGGCCTGCTGCCCACCGGCGCCGCCACCGAGGGCACCGTCCGGGTCAACGGCGCGGACGTCCTCGCCATGACGCCGGATCAGCTCCGCTCGCTGCGCACCGGCACCGCCGCGATGATCTTCCAGGACCCCCGGGCGGCCATCAACCCGCTGCGCCGCCTCGGGGACTTCCTCACCGAGAGCGTCCGGCTGTCCGGCCGGCTGACGGCGGCCGCCGCCACCGATCGCGCCGTCGAGATGCTGGACGCGGTCGGCCTCCCGTCCTCGGTGCTCGCCCGCCACCCCGGCCGGCTCTCCGGCGGCATGCTGCAACGGGTGATGATCGCGGCCGCCCTGATGGGAGACCCCGCGCTGATCCTCGCCGACGAGCCCACCACCGCACTGGACGTCAGCTCGCAGGCCGAGGTGGTGGCCCTGCTGGACGACCTCCAGGAACGCTTCGGCACCGCCCTGCTGTTCGTCACCCACGACCTGGGCCTGGCCGCCGCGATCAGCGACCGGGTGTACGTGATGTACGCCGGGCGGATCGTCGAGACCGGTCCCGCCGAGGCCCTGTTCAGCCGGCCGCGCCACCCGTACACGGCCGCGCTGCTCGCCTCGACCCCGCGCCCGGACGCCCCGGGCGGCAGGCTCGCCACCATCGAGGGCCGGCCGCCGAGCCTGCGGGACGAGCTGACGGGCTGTCCGTTCGCGTCGCGCTGCCCGATCGCGACCTTCCTCTGCACCCAGCAGGAACCCCCGCTGCTGGCGGTCGAGACCGAGCCCGCCCGCCGGGCCGCCTGCCACCACAGCGACCGGACGGGGGCCGCCGATGCCTAGCCGGGCCTCGGACACCGCAGCCCGTTCGGCCGGATCGAAGGGAGTGCCGCCGATGCGGAAGACCGTTCTGGAGGCCGTCGGCCTGCACCGTGCCTACGGCGGGGTGCAGGCGGTGGACCAGGTCTCCTTCACCCTGGCCGAAGGCGGCTCGCTGGGCATCGTCGGCGAGTCCGGCTCCGGCAAGACCACCACCGCCCGGATCGTGGTCGGGCTGGAACGGGCGGACGCCGGCCGCGTCCTGGTGCACGGTCAGGACCGCACCGGGCACCGGCGCGGCCGGGCCCACCGGCTGGCCAGGGCCCGTCAGGTGCAGATGGTCTTCCAGGACCCGTACCTGTCGCTGGACCCGCGCACCAGTGTCGGCGCCGTGCTGCGCGAGAGCCTCCGGCTGCACTTCCCCGACACCGACCATCCGCGCCGGATCACCGAACTGCTCGACCAGGTCGGCCTCGGCCCGCGCGAGGCCGACGCCCTGCCCCGGCAACTCTCCGGCGGCCAGCGCCAGCGGGTCGCGATCGCCCGGGCGCTGGCGGTCGAGCCGGCCGTCCTGGTGCTGGACGAGGCGGTGGCCGCGCTGGACGTCTCGGTGCAGGCGCAGATCCTCAACCTGCTCGCGGACATCCGGGAGCAGACCGGGATCGGGTACCTCTTCATCACCCACGACCTCGGGGTGGTCCGCTGCGTGACCGAGGACGTGATCGTGATGCGACAGGGCCGGATCGTCGAGTCCGGCCGGACCGCCGAGGTGCTCGCCGATCCGCAACACCCGTACACCCGGCTGCTGTTGGACTCGGTGCCGCGACCGGGCTGGGACCCGAAGGCGATCGCCGCCGCCCGGCGGAGCGGGTGAGCCGGAGGCCGCGCGCCGCCGATTCGCCCGATCGGCGGCGCGCGGCCTCACGGGTGCGTCCGCCGGGCGGCCCTACTGTCGGACTCCGGATCCGTGCCCGCACACGAGGTGAGTCGTCATGCCAGAACCCGCCCTGTCCCGCCGGGCTCTGCTGCGATCGGGGTCGGTGCTGGCCGCGCTCGCGGCGCTGGAGGGCTGCGCGTCCTCGTCCTCGCCTTCTGCCGGACCCACCTCGCCCGAGCCGTCCGCAGCGGGCAGCAGCGCGGCCGGGAGCCCGTCGGCCGCGCCCACGTTCGCCATGCCGGCCGAGTCGCGGCCGCACACCAGGACCTTCATGGCCTGGCCGGCGTCGGAACAGGTGTGGGGCGACCAACTTCCCGCCGTACGAGGGGACATCGCGCAGGTGGCGCAGGCCGTCGCCCGGTTCGAGCCGGTGGTGCTGATGGCCCGTCCGGAGCAGAGCGCGCAGGCCCGGCACCTGTGCGGGTCGAGCGTGGAGGTGATCGACCTCGCGGTGGACGACCTGTGGGC
This sequence comes from Kitasatospora sp. NBC_00070, assembly GCF_045041205.1. Classification (NCBI taxonomy): domain Bacteria; kingdom Bacillati; phylum Actinomycetota; class Actinomycetes; order Kitasatosporales; family Streptomycetaceae; genus Kitasatospora; species Kitasatospora sp. NBC_00070. Next base: position 6,770,207 of record NZ_CP108247.1, read on the forward strand.
CAGGGACACCGGGCCGACCTTCGTCACCGCCCCCGGTGCCCTGGCGGGGGTGGACCTCAACTTCAACGGTTGGGGGAACAAGCAGCCCCACGCCGACGACAGCCAGGTGGCCCGGGCGCTGCTGGAGCGGTACTCGATCCGTCGCGTCCAGGCGCCGATCACCGGCGAGGGCGGCGGGATCGAGGTCGACGGCGAGGGCACCCTGATGGCCACCGAGAGCTCCTGGGTGAATGCGAACCGGAACCCCGGCAGGTCGCGTGACCAGATCGAGGCCACGATGAAGGAGCTGTTCGGGGTCCGCAAGGTGATCTGGTTCGCGGGCGTCGCCGGGCAGGACATCACCGACTGCCACATCGACGCGCTGGCCCGGTTCGCCGAGCCGGGCGTGGTGGTGATCCACCGGCCGGGCCCGGACGCGCCGCCGGACATCTGGTCCCGGGCCTCCGACCAGGCCCTTGAGGTACTGCGGGACGCCACCGACGCGCAGGGCCGCAAGCTCCGGGTGGTCGAGCTGGTCGAGCCGGACCTCAGTCAACTCCCGGACCCTGGCAAGGACTTCCTGGCCACCTACCTCAACTACTACGTGGTCAACGGCGGGGTGATCATGCCGAGGTTCGGTGACCAGGCGTCGGACGACCGGGCGGCCAAGCTGCTGGGGGAGCTGCACCCCGGCCGCCAGGTGGTGCCGGTGGGCATCAACGCCATCGCCGCCGGCGGGGGCGGCATCCACTGCTCCACCCAGCAGCAGCCCGCGGTCCCCGCCGTCGCGCCGCCGGTCCGGTGAGCACGGCGAAGGCGTCCGGCGCGGAGCCCCGGGCCAGGGCGCGCGGGCGGCGGCGGATGCTGGTGGTCCTGCTGCTGCTGGGCGCACTGGTCGCGGGCGGCATCGCGCTCTACGTGAACGAAAGGGACAGTCGGCAGCACCCCCGGCAGCTCGGCGCCGAACTCACCGGCGAAGGCGTGGAGTTGGAGGTCACCGCGCAGGAAGTCGACCCGGCCGCCCAGGAGGTCACCCTGTTCACCGTGCTGGTGCCGCACGGCAGTCTGGCCGCCGCACCCGGCTCGCTGGCCTTCAGCCGGGCGGTGGAGGTGACGGTCAGTTCGCTGAACGACACCACCCTGAAGACCACGGCGGGGCAGGTGGCCACGCCGCAGCCGATCACGGTCGGCCTCTACGGCGGCACGCCGACGGACTACCCGTTCGACCGGTACCGGGTCGCGGCCGACTGGTCGGCGACCGACCGGGGCGCGCCGCTGCCGGTGGCGATCACCTTCACCGACGCCGACCCGTTCTTCACCGCCAAGGCCACCGACGCGGCCGAGGGGGAGGACGAGGCCCGGCTGGAGCTGGTGTTCGCCCGGTCGCGCAGCACGTTCATCCTGGCCTGGTTCATGATCGCGGCGATGTGGGCGCTGGCGCTGGCGGTGCTCGGCGGGGCGGAGGTGCTGATCCGGAAGCGCCGGCCGCTGGTCTGGCCGGCCCTGGGATGGATGGCCGCGACCCTGTTCGCCCTGGTCGGGCTGCGCAACGCCGCGCCCGGCTCGCCGCCGATCGGTTCGGTGATCGACTACGTCGCGTTCTTCTGGGCGGAGGGGATCATCGCGGCCGGCCTGGCGTGCACGGTCGCGTTCGGACTCCGGGTCGAGCACCGGACGGTGGACGACTGACCAGCCGTCACGGGGTGGGGACGCCGGCGGCCAGCCCGAGGATCAGGGCACGGACGACCGGGGCCGGATCGAGCCCCGGGTCCAGCGACTGGATCGCGGCCAGGCCGTCCGTACCGGCGGCCGCCGCCTCGCCGAGCGGCCGCGGGTCGAACCCGCCGCCGCGTTCGTCCGCCAGCACCCGGAACAGCGTCACGAAGCACTCCCGCCAGGCCAGGTACTCCGCCGCCAGGCCGTCCCGGACCCGCTCGTCGTTGAGGGCGAACCAGTGCAGGGCGGAGTGCAGCCGGGACAGGTCACCGGCCTCCGGCTGGGCCAGCAACCCGACCACCCGTTCGGCCCGTTCGGCGAAGCTCCCGGGCTGTCCGACGGCCTCCTCCAGCGGCGTGACCCACTCCGGCCGGATGGACTCCAGTACCGCCACGATCAGGTCGGTACGGGTCTGGAAGTGGTAGTGGCACATCCCGTGCGTCACCCCGCCCAGGGCGGCCACGTTGCGGGTGGTGAACGGCACCTGGCCGTCCCCCGCGAGCAGGGCGCGGGCGGCGGTGAGCAGCCGGGCACGGGTCTGCTCGCCCTTGGCCGAGGAGCGCGGCTTCCGGGCGCTCGGCAGCTCGGTGGGGTGGGTGTCTTCGTCACGCGTGGCCATCCGGGCACTCTAGCGAGCCAGGTGGGGAGGGCGAGGCATCGGAGGGGGGCTCAGGCCGAGAGGTCGCGGGCGAACTGCCGTCCCGGAGTATTGACCGAGCGCTTGGTCAGTTTTACGGTCAGGGCCAGGCCGTGGAGCGACCACGGTCCCCCAGCAGGAGGCACGAGATGAACGAGCACAGCGAACCGCAGGTCCCGTCCGGAAGAGCCCAAGCCTCGCTCGGCCGCCGGAAGTTCCTCGCCGTGGCCGGTCTCACGGCCGCCGGTGCGGCCATCGCCGGGGCGGTCCCCGCCGCCGCGAAGGTGGTCGCCCCGCCGGCCGCGGCCGACGCGGTGAGCGCCGCCGGCACCTTCACGGTGCCGGTCGACACCGTGCAGCACACCCGTACCTGGATGGCCTGGCCGGACGACCCCACCATCTGGACCGGCCGGGGCGGCGGCCGCCGGGGCGGCCCGTCGCTCAGTCAGATCCAGGCCAACATCGCGCTGGTGGCCAACACCATCGCCAAGTACGAGCCCGTGTACCTGTGCGCCAACCCGGCCGCCGCCGCGGCCGCCCGCCGGGCCTGCCCGGGCGCCAACGTCACGGTGCTCACCACCATCCCGGTCAACGACTGCTGGATGCGCGACAGCGGCCCGGTCTTCCGCACCGACGGCCAGGGCGGCCTGGACGCGATCGGCCTCAACTTCAACGGCTGGGGCGGCAACCAGACCTACACCAACGACGGCAAGGTGGCCTCCCGGGTTGCCGCCCTGCTCGGCATACCGTTCACGGCGGCCGGCCTGGTGGGCGAGGGCGGCGCCGTCGAGACCGACGGCGCGGGCACCCTGATGGCCACCAGGAGCAGCATCCTGGTCTCCAACCGCAACCCCGGGAAGAGCCAGGCCCAGGTCGAGACCGCGCTCAAGTCCGCGTACGGCGCGAGCAAGGTGATCTGGTTCACCGGGGTCGCGGGCCAGGACATCACCGGCGACCACGTCGACGCGACCTCGCGTTTCCTGGCCCCCGGCAAGGCCCTCGTCCAGCAGCCCAACGCCACTGACGACCCGTCGGACCCGTGGACCAAGGACGAGATCAACCAGTACAACGTGCTGGCCGCCGCCACCGACGCCCGCGGCGTCCGGATCCAGGCCACCAAACTGGGTGGCCCCGACTACTACACGATCCGGCAGAGCAACCCGGAGTTCGTCGGCTCCTACGCCAACTACTACGTCTGCAACGGCGCCGTGATCGCCTCCCAGTTCGGTGACTCGCGGGCCGACGCGGCGGCCAAGGCGAAGCTCCAGTCGCTCTTCCCGGGTCGGGTGGTGGTCCAGCTGAACGTCGACTACATCGGCCTCGGTGGCGGCGGCATCCACTGCGTCACCCAGCAGCAGCCGGTCGCCTGACGGCCCGGACCGTCGGAGCGCGGGGCATCGCCGTTCCGTGCGAATGGTCATCAATCGCGTTCAGCAGTCCAGGAGTTGAAACCGCCTGGCTGGTCGTCGGGCGGGATCAGGTCGGAGGGTTTCAACGTCCGCTCGATTCCCCCGCGCAGCAGCCGGACGTTCACAAGACCAGCTCGGTGGTCCATGACCTTCACGGCCTCACCGGTGCTCCGGAGGCACGCCGCCTGCCCCTCCCTCGGAGTCCAGGCGACAGCGTCTGCGGTGGGCCCGTCAACGGCCCCGCCGGCCCTCACTCGAACGCTGTGCGAGCGCCCGGCCATGGCGAACGTCAGCTCCAACCATCCGTCACGAGCCAGGAACTCCGACACCCGCTCCACGGCGTCGGGCCGGTTCAGGAAGTACTGGTAGGCGTTGAACTGCGTCCATCCCAGCGGAAGCACTCGCAAGGCTTCCCACAGGGCGGCCAAGGCAGTCTCGAGACTCTTGAAGGTGGCCGGCGCGGCCACGTCCTCGATCGAGACGATGAACGGGCCGGTTGCCGTCCGGCCTTCCGTGCCTGGAATTGTCATTAATGCTCCCATGGCCGTCGATCCCGATCGGTCGAGATTCAAGGCTAAGGAATCGTTCCGGTGGCCATCAATCATATTCGTGTAATCGAATAAAGATCATCGTCGATACATCATCGACCACTCCCCGAGCCGACCCCGTGCCTCGGCGTCGAACAGGGCACACTCCTCGAACGTTGAGAAAATCTCACGATACTGCAAGATGTCTCGGGGGTCCTGAAATACGATTCGACCGGTGAGCATCTCGGCGGTGACAAGGCGGTCGTCGTACACCGTGAACGTGTTCATGGGCCCGCGCGTCAACAGTGTGCCGTAAGGGATCACGCCGATTCGAACCGTTGGCAGATAAGTGAGCGATGCCAAGCGGTCGATCTGCACGGCCATGGCCTGCGGCGGAACCATTGCCCACTTGACCGACTGCTCCGTGAGCAGAAACGTAAAGGACTTCGATTCGTCATAGAGCGCCGCTTGGCGCTCGAGCTTTCGGGCGATGACGGCCGTCCGGTCTCCGGGTGAGTTGCTCAGGCTGGCGCGCACGTACTCAGGCGTTGCCAGTAGGCCCGTGATCATCGCGGGCAGGAAGTACTTCAGTTCTGTCGCGCTCGCCTCCAAGGAAGAGAGCTCGGCTTGCCGCTTCTCGATGCCGCGCCGCCAAGAGGTGGGCTTGTCCTGCCACTCGGTATTGGCGCTTCGAGCCAGTGAGGAGACCTCCTGGATGATGGCCGACGGGGCTCCGAGGGCCCGGAGAATGCGCTCCACGTCGACAAGGCTCGGAGTTGCCTTGCCGGTCTCCAGTTTGCTGATCTTGCTCTGAGAAATGCCACAACGCGCCGAAAGCCGGTCTCCGGTGAGGCCGGCTTCCAGGCGGAGCCTTCTGAGCGCTTCAGCAAGGTCCGACTTCGATCGGCCGAGCTGGTCGGGGTCGAGCGTCACCCATGGTCTCTCAGATAATCGGCGAAGGACACGGAGTGGGCCAGGGAGAGCTCCATCCACTCTCTGTGCCGCCGCACATCTCCTGTGATCAATTCGCGGTTGATCTGCGTCCCGTCGGGCCGGAAGTTCAAGTGGACCGCTGATGATCCGTCGAACAGCCACCAGTCTCGATCGGGGATCCCGAGGTCATTTTCCGTAACGTCAAGAATCCGAATGTTCTCGCCGGACTCGATGTTGCCAGGAATTCCCCAGGTGAATTGATAGCGCTGATAGTCCGTGAGCGGCCGACGCACTACGCGGACACGTCCGATGGTCCGACCGGACGACACGAATCCGCGCACCCGCGCGTGCCATGCCGAGTTGTGGTCGGCTGGTTTCGGTTCCCCACGCAGGAATCGTGCCAAGCTCTCAGCCTCTCGGGGCATGGTGTAGGTCGGCTGAGCTTCGAGCCGGAAAGCGTCACGCTGATAGCCGTCGAAATGGCGGCGCCACTGGTCACCATCCAGGAGCACGGACGGCCTCCTCCAGGACCTGCCGAGGAATCTCAACCGCAGACTCCCCTGCGGGGACCGTGAGAGCCGCGAAGTGGTCCCCCTGGACCACGAAGGTGTCGCGGTCGGTGGCATACACGTTCGGGCAGTCGTCATCGTCGCAGTCGTCCGTTGAACTTGCCTGTCAGGCGAGTCAGGTTCGGGTGCTCAGCCATGGGTGACCCCTCCTCAGCACGGGGACCTCCCGGCCTGCCGACGACGCTAGGGGCGTCTCCGCCGCTTGTCCACGCCGCATCGAGGATATTCCTGAGTCGGAATAAGCCGGCCCCGGGTGCTACCAGCGCGCTCGCTGCGGGGCTGTCGGCGGGACCCGGCGGATTCTGTTCAGCGGGGGTGTCCGGCGGCGTCGGTGTCGAGGGTCTGGGTGTTGAACTTGATCTGCCAGGCGACCACTTGGCCGTCGGGGCGTTCGCAGAGCACCGCGCCGTCCTGCCAGGTGCCGTTGCTGGGGTACCACTGGCTGTTCGGTGGGTCGCCCTGGTTGAGGTGGACGTCGTGGACGCCGAGGCCGGTGGTGAAGCTCTGCCCGAAGACGTAGATCCGGGAGGCGGCTTCGAGGTGCGGGAGCAGGACGTCCAGGGCGTTGTCACCGTCGCTGGCGATCCACGGGAAGAACCGCAGGTACGGCCGGGCCCAGTCGAGTCCTTGGTGGCTGCCGATGAGGCGGCGCAGCCGCTGCACCGACCCGGCCGCGCTGTCGGCCAGGTCGGGGCCGAACATCGGACTGCCGGGCGGGTGCGGGGCGATCACCCGGTGGGCCCGGCCGGTCACGGTGGCGAGCCACTCGAACCAGAGGCGGTTGCGCAGCAACGGGCTGCGGACGTAGTCGAGGGCGCCGGAGGTGGGCGAGGACAGCAGCGGATGGAAACCGTCCGGGTGGACCCGGAGAGCCGCGATGTCGGTACTGCGCAGGTCGTCCACCAGCCGGTAGGCGACCCCCACACTGCCGGGTGCGTCCACGTCGAGGGCGGCCTGGTAGACGCCGACGGGAGTCTGCAGGAACAGGTGGCCGTGGTACCACTGGCCGAAGTCGTGTATCGGGTCGCGGGTGAAGTCGTGCAAGGTTCCGATCGCGACCCCGTAGTTGGGGAGAGCCATACCTCCACTGTCCGCTCCGTCGGGCCCGCCCGCAGCCGAACGGGCGGCGTACTCCGATGTGGTGTCGGGGTGCGTCGTCTGTTGGGTTGTGGTGGGGCCGGGGGTCATTTGGGGTCGCGGTTGTAGATGGTGGTGGACCAGCGGTAGCCGAGGGTGGTGAGGGCGAGGGACCAGGTGATGGTGAGCCAGCCGTTGTTGCCGATGTGGGTGCCGAGGAGGAGGCCGCGGAGGGTTTCGGTGGCGGGGGTGAAGGGCTGGTACTGGGCGATGGGTTGGAACCAGCCGGGCATGGAGTGGATGGGGACGAAGGCGGAGGAGATGAGTGGGAGGAAGATGAGGGGGATGGCGTTGTTGCTGGCGGCTTCGGCGTTGGGGCTGACCAGGCCCATGCCGACGGCGATCCAGGTGAGGGCGAGGGCGAAGAGGGTGAGCAGTCCGAGGGCGGCGAGCCATTCGAGGGGGGTGGCGTTGGTGGAGCGGAAGCCGATGGCGGCGCCGACGGCTGCGACGAGGATGACGCTGGCGACGGATTGCAGGACGCTGCCGGTGACGTGTCCGATGAGGACGGAGCCGCGGTGGATGTTCATGGTGCGGAAGCGGGCGATGATGCCTTCGGTCATGTCGTTGGAGACGGAGACGGCGGTGCCGATGGTGGTGCTGCCGATGGTCATCAGGAGCAGGCCGGGGAGGAGGTAGGCGATGTAGTCGGTGCGGTTGGCGCCGCCGATGCCGGTGCTCATGACGTCGCCGAAGACGTAGACGAAGAGCAGGAGCAGCATGACGGGGGTGAGGAGGAGGTTGAGGGTGAGGGAGGGGTAGCGGCGGGCGTGCAGGAGGTTGCGGCGGAGCATGGTGGTGCAGTCGCGCAGGGTGTGGGTGCTCATCGGGTGTTCTCCTTGGCGTGGTCGGTGGTGAGGGCGAAGAAGACGTCGTCGAGGTCGGGGGTGTGGACGGTGAGTTCGTCGGCTTGGATGCCGGCGGCATCGAGGCGGTCGAGGATGGTGCGTAGGTGGTGTTGGGTGCCGTCGCTGGGGAGTTGGAGGGTGAGTGCCTGGTGGTCGGGGGTGGCGTCGGGTAGTGCGGTGGTGGCGTGGTGGTGGGTGGTGGGGTGGGTGAAGCGCAGGCGGATGTGGCCGCCGGGGATGAGGCGTTTGAGTTCGTCGGGGGTGCCTTCGGCGGTGATGGTGGCGTTGTGGAGGAGGGCGATGCGGTCGGCGAGTTGGTCGGCTTCTTCGAGGTATTGGGTGGTGAGCAGGACGGTGGCGCCGTTGGTGACGAGTTGGCGGATGATCTGCCACATGGTGTGGCGGGAGCGGGGGTCCAGGCCGGTGGTGGGTTCGTCGAGGAAGATGATGCTGGGGTTGCCGACGAGGGTCATGGCGATGTCGAGGCGTCGTTTCATGCCGCCGGAGTAGGTGGAGGCGGGTTTGTTCGCGGCGTCGGTGAGGTCGAAGCGCTCCAGTAGTTCGGTGGCGGTGCGGCGTCCTTCGGGGCGGGGGAGGTGGTGGAGGTCGGCCATCAGGAGCATGTTCTCGGTGCCGGTGATGAGGCCGTCGACGGCGGAGAACTGTCCGGTGACGCCGATGGCGGCGCGGATGGCGTGGGGTGCGGTGGCGAGGTCGTGGCCGGCGATCTGGGCCTGTCCGGCGTCGGGGGTGATGAGGGTGGAGAGGATCTTCACGGCGGTGGTCTTGCCCGCCCCGTTCGGCCCCAGCAACGCGAACACGGAACCGGCCGGGATGCGCAGGTCGATGCCGTCGAGCACGGTCTTGTCACCGTAGGACTTGCGCAGGCCGACGGCGGAGATGGCGGCCGGGGCGTCGCTTCGTGGCGTGGGCATGACAGATGAAGGCATGGAGCCCTCCCAATCGAAGACTGAAGTGGCAGGAGAAGTCGGTGAGTTGAGGAGGTTCCGCCGGTGTCAGGACTTGGCGCGGCGGATGTCGATGTTGCCGTAGCGGGTGCGGGCGCGGACCTTGACGGTGTCCTCGCTCTGCTCGGGCGCCTCGGTGCTGGTGAGCGTGTTGCGGACCTGGCCGGCGCCGGAGTTGACGTCGAGCCAGGCGGCGGTGCCCTCCCGGATGCCGACCTCGATGGCGCCGTAGGAGGTCTCCAACTGGACGGTGCCACGGGCGACTTCGTACACCCGGAGGGTGCCGTGGGCGGTGGTGGCGGTGACCGAGCCCTCGGCGCGGCGGATCTCGATGTCGCCGTTGGCGCCGCTCACCCGCAGCTCACCGGTCGCGGCGCCGACGGTGGTGGTGCCGTGCGAGTTCTTCAGGACGGCGGGGCCGTCGAGGAGCCCGGCCCGCACGCTGCCGGAGCTGGTGGTGATCTCGGCCGCGCCCTCCACCCGGTCCACGGTGATCGAGCCGTGTGAGGCGGTCAGGTGCAGCGGGCCGGTGGTGTCCAGGCGGACGTCGCCCGAGGAGGTCTTCACCCGGACCTCGCCCAGCCGGCCCTCGCCGAGCACCTGCACCCACGCGCCGGTGGTGTCCATGCGCGAGCCCGTGGGCAGTTCGACCGTCACGTCGACGGTGCCGGTGCGGCCGAGGCCGAGGCCGAGGCCGAGCAGGTTGGACTTGGGCGTCCTGACCGACAGGGTGCCGCTCGTGTAGGTGACCTGGGTCTGGTCGGCCGTCCGCACGTCCCGGTCCTTCTTGGGGTCGCGGGGGCGCACCTCGACGACCGTGTCGGGGCGGTCGCCTGCGGTGAACCGGATGGAACCGGCCTCCACGTACGCCGTGGCCGAGATCGGTTCGGGAGTGTCGAAAGAAGGCATGGCTGTCCCGTCCTCTTGGGTCTCTGGGGCGTCCCTGCTGGTGGGACGTGGTGTGGGTGGTGGAGCGGGCGGTGGAGCTCGCCGGTCAGCGAACCCAGCCCGTGATGCTCTGTCCGATGCTCTGGGTCTTCTCCGTCGTACGCGGCCGGCCGCTGCCGTCGACCGCGGCCGAGACGGCCCGGACCAGCCACGCGTTCACCGACAGCCCCTCGCGCGCCGCGGTCTCCTCGGCGCGGGCCTTGAGGTGGGCCGGCAGGCGGAGGTTGACCCGGGCGGTGCCGCCCTCGTCACCGTCGGCCGGGGCCTTGGGCAGCTCGGCGGGTGCGGCCGGCTCCGCGCGGATGCCGCCGTCGGCGGGCGGCAGCGTCACCACGAAGTCGGGGTCGAGCCCGCGCAGCCGTACGTCGACCGAGCCGGGGGCGAGCTCACGGGTGACCTCGTCCATCGCGGCGGAGAGCACGTTGAGCATGGTCAGCCGGGTCGCCGACTCCAAGGGAGCGGTGAGCCGGTCGGCCAGCTCGCGGGCCTCCTTGCCGCCGGCCTCGGCGGCCACCGCGAGTTCACGGCGGAGGTTGTCGACATACGGGGTGAGGTCCATGACGCCATAGTGGCACCACGATGGCGCCACTGGCAAGCCCTACTGGCGCCCGATCGGGGAGGGGGTTCGTGAAACCGTGCCTGAGCTGCGGAAATGTGAATCGGAGACGGTGGCTCCCGGTGGCGCCAGATGGCCCCGGGCGGCTCGGAGTGGCACCTGATGGCGCCACGTGGCGCCATCAGGTGCCATCTGGCATCGGGGGCGGCGGCGCCCCCTGCTCGGTCACAACGTCCGATTGACAGTCCGGAGTTGGTGGGCCCATCCGGTGGCGGAGCGTCGATCCCGGTAGCGTCGCCCGCTCGGGACCACCAGGGGAGGAACTGATGTACCAGGAACCGAAGATCGACAAAGTGGCCAAGAACCTCAGGGCCGTGCTCAACGGTCTGTCCGGAACGTACCTGAGCTACCTGCGGCGCCCGGTCGGCGGGCCGGTGCCCGTGCTCGACGACGCCCAGAGCCTCGAGGAGCTCAAGTTGCTGTCGGCGGTCGCCCAGCGATCCATCGTGGAGCTCCAGTTCGAGAAGCCGCTGAACGACGACAGCAGCGCCGACGACCTCAAGCAGAGCCTGGGCCTCCTGGTGAAGGAGATCCGCGACGTGACGACGGGCCACGGGCAGCTGCCGGGGCGTCAGGCCCACGCGGCCGTCCTCGTCTGGCTGGACACCGTCGGCACCGACGTCCGCGACGCGTACGAGGACCTGCGCTGGCGGCTGGCCGCCCAACTGGTGGAGGTGGACGCCGAGATCGAGGCCACGAAGCCGAAGCCGCCCGCGCCGAAGGTGCCGCGGACCAACCAGCAGGTCCTCACCGACCAGTTCCGCCTGGTGCTCGGCCGGGCCGCCCCCGGCGGTACCTTGCCGACGGTGCGGGCCTATCTGGTGATCGGCGGCGTCATGTACCGGGGCGACAACGACGGCACCACGCTCGCCGCCCCGACCCTGAAGCTGATCAAGGAACTGGTGAGCCGGCAGGAGGACTGGACCATCACCGGCTGCGCCGAGGTGCACGCCCTCGACGCCTACGTCCGGACCAGGAACTTCACCACCGCCGATCAGGTCAGGAACGCCTTCACCCGGCCGCCCGGCAACATCACCGACGCGGTGATCGGCGCGATGGACGCGGTGGGCCGCACGGGTCGCTACTGGGTCAAGCGGGTCCCGTGCGACAACTGTGTCCAGTGGCTGGCCCAACTGAGGATCACCGCCGACACGGCAGGGGCGCAGCACTGAGCTGACGTCTGCTCAGCAGGTACGCCCCCGGCGCTCGGGCGGAACGGCGCGCAGCCCCGGACGGGGGAGTCCGGGGCTGCGGCGGCAGTGCGGCGGCCTGACCCGGGGGAGAGCGCCGGCCGCCGTACGTCGTTACGTCTGACCCGTCCGGAGCGAGCCAAACCGGGCGGTTTCGGGAAGTTCCGAGCCGGCCGGGTTCAGCAGGCGCCGTTGTCGGCCCAGACGCCCCACTGGCCGCTGAGGGACGGGTCCTCGTTCAGGGTCCACCACTTGTTGGTCCAGTAGTGGCCCTTCCAGGAGACCTTGGTGCCCGAGGTGGCGTAGGTGGTGGTCGCGCTCCAGCTCGGCGCGGCCGAGCAGGTGCCGCCGGACGGGCTCGGGCTGGTGCTGTTGCTCGGGGAGGGGCTGGGAGTGGTGGTGGGCGGGGTCGCCCCGGCGAACTTCACCGTGTACTTGGTGAAGTCCCAGTCGTTCTGCACCACGCTGGAGCAGGCGCCGGACAGGCCCGGGTCCACGGTGCCCGCGCACTGGCGGTCGCGGTTGACGGACCAGTAGGTGTAGCGGGCCAGCTTGTGCGCGGTCGCGAAGTCCAGCACGGTCTGGAAGTCGGCCTGCCGGAAGTACTCGGCGGCGTCGGTGCGGCCGTTCATCAGCGAGACGCCCTCGTGGGCGTACGCGGTGGCCTCGTTCCAGCCGAAGGTGCTCTGCAGGATGCCGTTGAACTTCACCAGTGCGTCGGTCTGCGCCGCCGCGCCGTTGAAGCCGCCGTCGAACGGCATGATCGAGTAGTTGTCGGGGGTGAAGCCCTGGGACTTCGCCTCCAGCAGCATCTGGGTGCCGAACCAGCCGGTGCCGGCGTTGGTGCCCGCCGTGGTGATGGAGATGTAGATGCCCGGGTTGTTCTGCTGCAGGATCCGGGCCGCGCCGATCTCGTTGTGGATCGCGGCGGTGTTCTCGTACTCCGGCTCCTCGAGGTCGAAGTCGATCGCCTTGAGGCCGTACTTGGTCACGACCTTCTGGTACGCGGCGGCGGTCGCCTCCGGGCTGCCGCAGGTCTGGCCGAGCTTGGTGCCGCCGTAGCCGCCGACCGACACGGAGACGTCGCCGCCCTTGTTGCGGATGGTCTGGATCACGGACGGCATGGTGGTGTCGGAGTCGATCGAGGACGTCCCGCCCCAGGCCGGACTGCAACTGCTGCCCTGGGCCAGGATGAACGCCAGCTGGAACGCCTTCTGGCCGGTCGCGTCCATCACGGCGGCGGCGTTCGGCGGGCTGTTGTCCTCCGGCATCAGGTACGGCGCGGAGGCGTACCAGTTGGAGCCGATCCCGGCGGCGGCGTTCGCCGTACCGGTCGCGGTGACGGCGGCGATCCCGCCGGCCAGCAGGCCGAACACGGACAGCGCGACCGCGACGGCGCGACGCGGACGGCGGTGGAGCGCCGGGGCGCCGGCCGGTTCGGCGGCGGGGGTGTGTGGGGGAAGTGCGCGTTCCATCGGGAACCTCTCCAGGAGGCGGCGAGGACGGCGGCCCGGGCGCGCGGAACTGACGTGGGGGTGCGCGGCCGGGCCAACGGTCGGATACCAAGCCGAAGTTGACGTGACTGCCACTGGTATAGACCTGTGCCGGGCCGCCGTCAACCCTTGTCGCGCGATCACGGCCCCGAGCCCACCCGGTCGACAAAGCGCAGGTCAATCGATGGTCAAGGGGTGCTTGTGCAGCCTGGATTGACGGACCGTCGGCCGCACCCCGATGGCGCCGACCCGGGTGGGCGGGGCGGGGCTACGGCCGCGCGGCGCCGTCCGCGTTGAGGCGGCGGAGCAGGTCGAGCAGGGTGGCGCGGTCCGCCCCGGACAGTGGGGTGAAGCAGGAGGCGAGGACCTCGTCGGCGATCCGGTGCCCGGCCTTGAGGACCGACTCGCCGGCCGGGGTGAGGTGGTGCTCGATGCGCCGGCCGTGTCCCGGCCGGCGTTCGACCACGCCCTGGGCGGTCATCCGGCTGACGAGAGTCCCGAAGGACTGCTCGGTCTGGAACGTCTCGGCGGCCAACTCCCGTGCGGAGGAGCCGGGTGTGCGGCCGATGGCCCGCAGGGCGTCCCACTGGGCGAGCGTGGTGCCGGCGGCCGCGAGTGCGCTGTCGAGTGCCCGGTGCTGCCGGTACTGGGTTTGCTTCACGGCTCGGCCGAGTTCTTGCAACTCACCATTCATCGCTCCAGTCTACGGCACGACCAAGCTAGCTTATATAAAGATATTTAGTTACTCTGAGGGCATGACTTCAGACCTCGCGGCGGAAGCCGTGCATCCCGACCTGTCCTTCACCCTGTCCGAGGCCGGCACCGGCCGGCCGGTCCTGATCCTGCACGGAGGCGGCGGCCCGGCCACCGTGGCCGGCCTCGCCCGGAGCATCGCCCGCACCGCGCACGCCCTCACGCCCGTGCATCCCGGCTGGGACGGCACGCAGCGCCCCGAGTGGCTCACCTCCGTCGGTGACCTCGCCTCCGCCTACCTGGGCCTCCTCCGCGACCGGGGTCTGCACGACGTCCTGGTCGTCGGCTCCTCGCTCGGCGGCTGGATCGCCGCCGAGACGGCGGCGCGCGACACCGGGGGAGTGGTCACCGCTCTCGTCCTGGTCGACGCCGTCGGCGTGCACGTCGAGGCGGAGCCGATCACCGACTTCGCCGCCCTCGACGCACGCGAGGCGGCGGACCACTCCTGGCACGACCCCGACCGCCACTACGTCGACCCTGCCGGCCTCCCCGTCGAGGAACTCGCCCGGCGGAAGGCCAACATGGCCACCATGCACGCCCTGGCGGGCGACCCCTACATGCACGATCCCACGCTGCTGCACCGACTCGGCGGGGTCCGGGTGCCGGCCCTCCTGATCTGGGGCGAGAGCGACCGTATCGTCACCCCCGCGTACGGAGCGGCCTATGCCGCCGCCTTCGCCGACGGCACGTTCGAGGTCGTCCCGCAGGCGGGTCACCTCCCGCAGATCGAACAGCCGGAGGCCACCCTCGCCCTGATCGAGGCCCACCTGCGCCGGACGACCACCGCCCCGTGCGGCGAGTGGCGCGGGTGAGCCTGCGGCGGGGTGCCGAGGGCGGTCCGGGCGCTTCTATCTCCAACCTGCGTTGTTCCTAGAATGGCCGGGTGAGGGATATCGATGCGATCGCGGTGCTGCAGGATCCGGTGCGGCGACGCCTGTACGAGTACGTGGTGGCACAGGGGCGTGAGGTCGGCCGGAACGAGGCCGCCGAGGCGGTCGGGGTGGCGCGCACGCTGGCCGCGCACCACCTGGACCGGCTGACCGAGGCCGGACTGCTGGAGAGCGGCAGTCGCCGGCTGTCGGGCCGCTCGGGGCCCGGGGCCGGCCGGCCGGCCAAGGTGTACACGCGAGCCCCGGGTGAACGCTCGGTCTCGCTGCCCGCCCGTGACTACCGGACCGTCGCCGAACTGCTCGCCGAGGCCGCCGAGCACGCCGGGCTGGACGCCGGTCTGTATGCGGCCGCGCGCCGCCGGGGCGAGGCGTTGCGCGGGGTGGCGGAGTCCTGTGGCGGCCTCGAGGAGGCCATGGAGCTGCTGGCCGAGCGCGGCTACGAACCGCACCTGGAGGGTGCTCCGGGCACTGAGGGCGTCGGGGGTGCTGTCGGGTCGGTCGGGGGCGTGGTCCGCATGCGTAACTGTCCCTTCCACGCGGTCTCCGAGCGCTTTCCGCCCCTCGTCTGCGGCATGAATCTCGCGCTGCTGGAAGGGCTGATCGGGGTGGACGGTCCCGTCCGGGCCCGGATGGACGCCCGGCCGGGGGAGTGCTGCGTGGTGATCGAGCCTTCTAAAGACGATGAGCATTGACATAGAAAAGCAGGCCGTGCTGGGATGGGGCATGACCACATCCGTGCCTGCCTTCCACCTGGCCCAACTCAACGTCGCCACCCTCCGGCACCCCCTCGACGACCCCCGCATCGCGCCGTTCGTCGAGATGCTCGACCCGGTCAACACCGCCGCTGACGGTGCGTCCGGCTTCGTGTGGCGGCTCACGGAGGAGGGGGAGGGCGACGCCACCGGTCTGCGTCCTGCGGGCGAGGGCGTCATCGTCAACCTGTCGGTGTGGGAGAACCAGGAAGCCCTGTGGGACTTCGCGTACCGCAGTGGGCACCTGGAGGCGATGCGGCGGCGGCGCGATTGGTTCCACCGGAACGTCGAGGCACACCTGGTGCTCTGGTGGGTCCCCGCCGGCCACCGCCCCACCGTCGGCGAGGCCCTGGAGCGACTGGCCGAACTGCGGGAGCACGGTCCGTCCCCGCGCGCCTTCACCTTCGCCTCCTCCTACACCTCCGCCGAGGCGGCCCCGCTCGGTTTCACGTCGGACCACCGGAGCGTGGGTCTCTGACCGGTGGTCAGGAGGCCCACCTGTCCGGTGCGGCGGGTTGGTGCGGGGGTGGGGTGCGTGATCAGCTGAATCCTCGGGCTGCCCGGGTTCGGGCACGGGTGGCGGAGGAGAGCGGCGATGGCGGGCTTCGGGTGGACGGTGCATGGGGACGGTCGGAGTCCGCGGCCCGGGGCGGTGGTGCGGCCGGACGAGCGGCTGTCGTGGGGGCGGACGGTCGGGCTCGGGGCGCAGCACGTGGTGGCGATGTTCGGGGCGACCTTCGTCGCGCCGGTGTTGATGGGGTTGGATCCGAACCTCGCGGTGATGGTGTCGGGTGTGGCGACCGTCTTCTTCCTGTTGGTGACGGGGGGTCGGATTCCGTCGTACCTGGGGAGCAGTCTGTCGTTCGTCGGGGTGGCGGCGGTGATCAGGACGCAGGGCGGGGACGCGGCGACGCTGACGGGTGCGCTGTTGGTGGTCGGGGCGGTACTGGCGGCGTGCGGGGCGGTGGTGCAGGCGTTGGGGGCGCGGGTCATCCACGCGGTGCTGCCACCGGTGGTGACGGGTGCGGTGGTGATGCTGATCGGGTTCAACCTGGCGCCGGTGGCGGCGGGGACGTACTGGCCGCAGGACCAGTGGACGGCGTTGCTGGTGATGTTCTTCACCGGGTTCGCGCTGGTGGTGCTGCGGGGGTTCTGGTCGCGGATCGCGATCTTCCTGGGGCTGCTCTTCGGGTACGGGATCTCCTGGGTGCTGGACCGGGTCTTCGGGCGGATCCATTCGGCGAACGGTGCGGGTCAGGTGACCGATCACTGGCGGCTGGACCTGTCGGGTGTCGGGAAGGCGGACTGGATCGGTCTGCCCACGCTGCACGCGCCGGGCTTCTCGCTGTCGGCGGTGTTGGTGGCCCTGCCGGTGGTGGTGGCGTTGATCGCGGAGAACGCCGGGCACGTGAAGGCGGTGGGCGAGATGACGGGGGATCGGCTGGACGACCGGATGGGCGTGGCGATCATGGCGGACGGTGCGGCGACCGTGATGTCGACAGCGGTCGGTGGCCCGGCGACCACGACGTACGCGGAGAACATCGGGGTGATGGCCGCGACCCGGGTGTACTCGACGGCCGCCTACTGGTGTGCGGCCGGATTCGCGATCCTGTTCGGCCTCTGCCCCAAGTTCGGGGCGGTGGTGGCGGCGATCCCCGGTGGGGTGCTGGGCGGGATCACGGTGGTGCTGTACGGGATGATCGGCCTGCTCGGCGCCCAGATCTGGGTCCACAACCGCGTCGACCTCACCAACCCCCTGCACCTGGTGCCGGTGGCGGCCGGTGTCATCGTCGGCATCGGCAACGTCACCCTGAAGTTCACCGACACCTTCGAACTCAGCGGCATCGCGCTGGGCACCCTGATCGTTCTGACCGGCTACCACGCCCTGCGGCTGGCCGCCCCGGCCCACCTGAAGCTCCCTCAGGAGACCCCGCTGCTGGACGCGGGCACCGCCGACTACGACGACCGGCCCGCCGCGCACTGACCGTGGTCGGAATCGCACCGCCGGCCCCAACTCCTCGACTCCGGCGCCTCCTGCGGGTGAAGCCTCATGCCTGCCTCTGCGGTGGCCGACGGAGGCTCACTCGATACGGATCTGCTCGTCCCGGAGTGCTCCCGAGGTTGGTTGACCGCCCGCAGTCACTGCCCGGACCGGGCTGCGCAGCACTGTGTCCGACGAGCTTCAGAGCAGGCCGTGCCAGATCTGTTCGGTGACGACGGTCCACCAGGTGGTGTCCTTGCGGAAGGCGTCGGGGTCGATCTCGGCGAGGCCGGTCTGCAGGGCGGCCAGGGCGGTGCCGGCGTCCTTGGGGTCGAGGCCGCTGAGGGTGGGGCGGGTGGTGGCGAGCAGCGCGAGGCTGCGGATGTAGGCGGAAGCGGTGGTGTTGACGAAGCGTCCGCTGCCGGTGCGGGGGTGGACGGCCCAGACGGAGCCGGCTTGGTCGCCGGTGGTCTGGACGGCGATGAGGCACAGGCCGTCGGTGCCGATCCGGGTCCAGCCCGCGAGGATGTCGAGGGTCGAGGCCGCGATGAGGGTGCCGGCGGCGGTGAGGTGGGTGCGCAGGTCGGCGAAGAGGCCGCCGGGGGGCGGGGTGTCGTGCCGGTCGGCGGTGAGGAACAGTGGCAGGTCGGCGGGCAGGCCGGCCCAGGTGAGGGTGGAGCGGGTGCTCTCGGGCAGGGCGCTGGCGGTGAGGTCGTCGGCGTCGTAGCGGATCACCTCACCGAAGGCGGCGGGGAGTTGACGGCCCAGCGCGACGTCGCGGACCGGCTCGGCCGGGGTGACCGTCTCGGGTGCGGGTGCGGGGACCGGGTTGAAGGGGGCGCGGCCGGTGAGCGCGGCGATGCCCTCGGCGCGCTCGGCGGCGGTGATCCCGTACGGGTGGTCGAACGTGACAGCGGCGCCGGGGAAGTGCTGCTCCAGCAGGGCGGCGCCGTAGCCGCCGGGCAGGGTGGCCGGACGCAGCGCGGTGTGGATGGCGCGCACGGCGCCGGCGGGCACACCGCGGCGCGACAGCTCGGCCACCAGCTGGTGCTCCACCGGCGGCCGCCCGGGAGCGGAGGCGAGCTCGACGACGGTGTCCTCACTGGTGGTGGGATGCGCGTACGTCGCGGTCAGGGTGTTACCGGGACCGGTGGCGGGGCGGCTGCGCTCACGGTACGCCTCGATCACCTCATCCACGGGGATCGACGACCACACACTGAGTGCGCCACTCCGACGGTCCACCACCCCGCACGCGTCACCGAGATCGGCGGGAGGACGCCGCTGCCCGGTGACCGGGTCACGCTCCAACGGCGCCGGAGCCGCCCACACCACCCACCCCAGATCGAACTCCCGGAAACGCACCTCACGCTGCGCACCACCGCTGCCGTTCAGCCAGGCGTCAGCCGAGCTCAGCGCAAGCTCCTGCATAATCACAAATAACTCCTTGTCGATTTATGGACCTGCACTGAGCGGACCCTCCGGATGACCAACACGGCCCCGCGCACCATCGTCGTCCGGGCCACCATGGCGGCCCGCACCCTGGACGACATCTCGGAGTCAGTGGACGGAGCAGTCCACTCACCCGACGTCGCCGGTGCTGTGGGCGACATCGGGGCCGGCTTCCTGACCCTCCCGCAGTGCGGCCAGGATCGTCTCCTCCGTCGGAGGCGCGAATTCGGCGGAGGCGTTACCGGTGATCCAGACTGCGAGATGACGCGCGATCAGCTCCTCATTCCTCACGTCCGGGTCGACATAGCCGGTCATCTCAACCGCCAGCGACAGGATCTCCCCCCAGCTCGCCTCATCGACACGACCGTTCACGTCCAAGGTGGACGCATCCACGATGGTTTGACGCACACCGGACCATCCACCGTCACCGACCTGGATCGGGCCCTGCGCCAAGCCCGCGTTCCGCTGCCGCACGTGCAGTGCCTCCCGAGAGCTCCAGACTCCCGGCCGGTCCGTCACCTCACCGATCCGATCGGTGAACTGGGCGCCGTCCTGCGCGGGGTACCCGCCGATCCAGAAGCCACCCTCCTTGACCACCGGTGCCAGCGCCGCCGTGACCTCGGCGTCGTTATGGTTCTTCCAGGTGCGGAACCAGGAGTCCTTGTCCATCAGGAAGTCGAACTGGTCGTCAGGACGCCTCGCGTCCAAGAACTCGGAGTACGTCTCGGCGTGAACCGTTGCGACGAACACCTCCTGCCCCTGGGCGTCACGAACGATCAACCGGTTCGACCGGTTCTCGCGCACGGTCTCCTGCTCAACCGTGTGGGTGGCATCGGCCACCGCCGTCAACTTGGCCAGAAGTCCCGCAGTCGATGAGGTGAGCTCCTCCTGCCGGGCAGCTGCCACCTCCTCGGCGGTCTTCGAAGGGCCGATGCCATCCGGGTCGAGGGAGACGTAGGTCATCCGCGACGCACCCGTGCCGAACAAGGGGTGCTCCAGGTCGGCGGCGCCCCCCATGTACAGCAACGAGCCCCGGGTCGGAAAGCCGATGCCGGGCCCTCCTGCGTTCAACGCACGCATCGTGGGCGGTCGTTCACTCATCTGCGTCCCGAAGAGCCAGCGGCCGAGCGGCCTGGGGTTGGCCCACTCCGGAACCGTCCCCAGCTGCGCCGGTGCGGGCCGGGTCGGCACGCCCTCACCGAAGAGGTACCGCAACGTCCCCGGCTCAGCCCTGTTCTTCACCGCATAGGCGAGATCCGTCGTTCCCTGGGCATCGAGTGGGCCGAGGCCCAGGTAGGCACCGACCAGTCCGCCCAGCCCACCATCGGTGGGTAGTGCCACGTCCTGGAGCGGCTGGTAGTCGTGCCCCGCCAGCCAGTCCTTGACCTTCTCCGGATCCAGCGGAATGCCCAGCCCCATATCTGCGGGAGTCTCCGCAGCGCTACCGCTGTTGGCCGGCTCTGCAGGTGGCTGTGGCTGGGAGGTTCCGTCCGAATCATCCCGGGCGACCGGTTCCGTGGATATCAGGCCAGAGTTCGGCGTGACCCGGCCCCACCGTGGTGTGGGTGTCACCGAATCAGGCTGCACCGACCGGGCCGGTTCCTCCGCCGAGCGCGACCCTGCACCCCCCGATCGGTCGCCGACCGCAGCAGTGTGCACGGGCCGAGGGGAGAGCGGCGCACCAAGGTCCGGTGCCGACCGCGGGGACGACGGGGCACTCCCGCCATCCTGCGGAAGGCCAGGGGCGTAGCCGCCCATCGGCGGTGGCGGTGGCGGAGGCGGAGACTCGGATCCCACGGCCGGACCGTTCGAGGTGGGTGCCGCAGGATCCGACGGGACGGGCGGCTGGGTGGGCCTGTTCCGAAGGGACTCGACGGTCTGCTGAACGCGACCGCCGTGCTCCCGACGCAGGCCGTCGAGCTCCTGCTGCGTCTGGTGCCAGTCGTCCGAGCGGCTCTCGGGTTCTTCCGGATCACCCAAGAGCTGTCGAATGTCCTGGTACGCCCGATCCTGGGCCCGTGACGCGGTGACCGGGTTGGCGTCAGTCGGCCGCCGCCTGAAACGGTCCAGTCGCTTCAACGTCATCGACAGAGTCGACGGATCCGACGGATCCGGCGGAGCCGACAGAGCCGGCGGAGCCGACGGATCCGGCGGATCCGGCGGAGCCGACAGAGCCGGCGGATCCGGCGGAGCCGACAGAGCCGGCGGAGCCGATGGAGCCGGCGGAGCCGATGGAGCCGATGGAGCCGATGGAGCCGGCGGATCCTTCGGTATCAGGGCGAGCAGGTCTCCCACAGCGTCGTTGGACGACGGGCCGTCGAGCGCGCTGTCCCGCTGGTGCAGACGCTCCACGGTCGGCAGGTGCACCGGTGCGTTCGTCCTGACCCATGCGGTCAAGGCGTCCACCTCGGACTTCGACGGGTAGTCGCTGCCCGTGCCAGGTCCGTAGAGGGTACTGAGCATGGTTTGCAGGGCCGAACCGCTGTCAGCGACCCACCGGGCACCGTTGTTGCGCGGGAGACCCGTGTACGCGTCCTTGCCCCGATTGGTTCCGAGGTAGGCGTTGCTGAGCTGGGCGAAGAACTCGAGCTCGTTGGTGGAGGAATAGTTGCTGTCCACGGGCCGGCCGTACCGGTCCTCGAGTGGGCCGTCCGGCCAACCGGCTCCGTCGCCGGCCTTCAGTGCGTCGAAGGCTGCGGTGATCTGCTTCTTCTGGTCGTCCGAGAGCCCGTACTGGTGGATGGTGTGGGCGAACTCGTGCGTGGTGGTCGAGTATCCATCTTCATACGCACGGATCCCCAGTCGGCTCTCACCCAACAGATTCTCCTCGGCGACCGCACACTTCAAACCGCCTGAGCCACGCACACCGCGCCACGGCCTGCCGTCAGGGGTCGCACCGCCCTTCAAGTCGGCGTACTCGGGCAGCGCGGTCATCGCCAGGTTCTTCGGCACGATGACCATCTCGGCCCCGGCCGTCACCAGACGGGCCGTCACCTCGTTGTCCCTGAGCATCCGCTCCATCTGACGGATCGCCTCCGCACGCGCCGCGGCGGGGCTGCCGGCTCGCCGGTCGACGTGCACCATCAACCGCGCTGCCACCGAGGCGAATTCGGCAGGGGGTAGCGCGCTGAGACGAGCGACGAACACCGTGTCCTGGGCCAACTCCCGACGACGTTCCGGCGACAGCCTCTCCAGCACCTGGTTCCGCTCCTCCGGTGGCATGGCCAGCAGCAGTCGGTCGCCGACGGCGGTGGCACGCTGATCACCCGTAAGAGCCGCCAGCGCGGCCCGCACCCTGGGGCTGGGTCCGGGGTCGGATCGCAGCGCCGAGAACTCGGTGCTCTGCCGGTCCTCCGGCGACTGGTACCGGGCCGCCGGAGTCTGCTGAACGGCGGGCGCGGTGTTCACTGCGGGCGTTGCCGAGCCGGCGGAGGTCGTCGTCTGCGGGTTCGTCCCACTGCTTGCTCCCGGGCCCTCCCCGGCATTCGGACCGGGGGTCGGGAGAGGCATCGTCCCGGCCGCGGGTCCCGGCTGTTCCGTTGCGGGAGGGGCCGTGTCGGCCAGCACCGGGGCGGGATTCCCGGAACCCGTACCCGCCGGGCCACTGCCGGGCGGATCCGAATCGACAGGAGGGTGGGACACGAGCGGCGGGGCCTGGGCCGGCCGCCGGGCGGCGCTGCCGTCGGCGTCGTGATCGCCGCCCCGGTTCCGGTCGCCCGGAGGCAGGCCGGGGCTGCCCGGGGGCAGGTCCGTGCGGGTGCGGTACTGCTGGTGGCTCAGGTCCCGCAGGACCGGCCCCGACCGCAGGACGTCCTCGATCCGCTGCAGGTGCCGCGGCAGGACCGTGAAGGTGTCGGCGTGGGCGGCCGGGCCCATGACACCGTTCCCGCCCGGGTCGCGGTCCCGCTGCCGCAGGGCTGCGGTCCGCTCCGCGTACTCGTCGGGCAGGCCGACGTAGTGCATCAGCTCGTGCAGGAGCACGCCGGAGGAGTTGTCGGTGTACCAGTTCAGCTGGTCGGCCCGGTCGTCGCCGGGTCGGACGGTGACCGTCCGGTGGGCGTCCGCCGGGTCGGCGGTCTGTTCGAGGCGCAGGTGGACCTGGTCGCCGTTCGGCAGCCGGAAGCGGCCGTTGAACCGCTCGTCGACCGTGTCCCGGGCCCGGTCCCACACGTGGGCGAGCTCGTCGGCGGGCAGGGTGCTGCCGTCCGCCTCGGTGAGGTGCAGGCGCAGGGTGAACTCGGTGACCCAGTGGCCGGGTCGGGCCTCGAACCGCCGGGCGTCGTAGACGATCGCGGTCTCGCTGCCCTGCAGGCCGCCGAGTTCGGGCAGCCGGGCCGCGTACCGGTCGGGCAGCGTAGGCCCGGCGATCTGCCCGCGGCCCGCCTGGCCGTCGGTGTCGGGATCGAAGCGCTCGGTCTCCAGGTGTGCCACCGGGGCGAGCGTCCGGACGTCCGCCCAGTCGTCGGGGCCCAGCAGTGACGTGTCCCGCGGCGGCAGGGTGCTCGGGGGTGTCCGGGTGTCGGGGGCCGCGGTGTCGTGGTCGGTGGAGGCCGGCGGGCTGTTCGGGGGCTGCGAGTCGGCATGCGGCAGCTGCTCGGCGGGCGTGAGAGGCACCTTGGTCCCGCGGTAGTACACCGCGTGCCCGGCTGACATGGCCACGAACTCGTCCTCGCCGAGGAACAGGGTTCTGGTGTTTTCGCTGTCGCGGCCCTGCAGGTGCGTGCCGAACACGCGGTGGATCGGCAGCGTCTGGACGGTCGTCCAGAACGGCCCGAGACCGGGGTTCTCCCCGGCCGGGTCCTTGTAGGGCACCAGCAGGCTGAACGACTCGGCGGGGCCGCGCCGCAGCTCCACGGCGATGTCGTCCGGCAGCTCCTCGTTCGGCACGTCCTTCCACTCGGGCAGGTCGATGCGGGTGCGGTTCTCCAGCCGCATCAGCGTGACGGTGCCGTCCTCGCGGTTCACGTTCGGCAGCTCCGTGGTCCGCAGGAACTCGTAGGTGAACATGTGCTGGGCCACCATGCTGCGCAGGTACGTCGTGCTGTATTGGATGGGCCTGGTTTCCTGGCCGCCGATCTTGGCCTCGAAGCTGCCGAGATTCCGGATGTTCTCGTCCACGTGTCCGTGCCAGAAGTACTCCTGCGGCTGCCCGTCATCCTTGGAGGAGAAGCCGACCCCGGGACGGGCGGTGGAGAGCATCAGTTTCAGCTTCAGGGGGTCGGTCTTCCACGAGCTGTACGACTGGTCTATCGCCCAGTTTTCGATGTGTGCCGGTTCCCCACCCTGGTCCCTCAGCCAGCGGTAGAACGTGGCGGAGGCGCCCTGCTCGCCCCGCATACCGCCCCCCTCGTACGGGGGCGCGTCATCGCCCTCCCCGACCAGGTGGCGCCCTACGTCGAGCCTGCCGCCGCGCATCGACGGCTCCCGCTCGACCAGGCGCTGCGGGAAGGCCGCCGGGACGTCACTGGCCCGGAACGTGGTCTGCAGGTAGAGGAATTCGCTGATGTATCCAGGGGACCAGCCATCGGAGTTCAGCCGCTCGTAAGTTTCCAGCAGGGTCCGAGCGGTCTCCCCCTCGGGGTCTGTACTGTCCTTGAACTGGCGTGCCTGGTCGACGATCGCGTCCAGACGGTCCCTGATCACCTTTTCACGGGCGTCGAAGGCATCCATCATGTCCGCGTCGAGCACAGTCGTACCCTTGGGCACGACGAGCGTGATCTGGCCCTTGTACAGCACGAACTCCTGCAGCCGGTGCTGCGGACCCCACAGGCGTTCGGGACGCAGGCCGTCGGCCGGGGTCAGGGTCTCCGCGTACGCCGGCACGACATCGGGGGCCGGGTCCGCGGCGTTGACGTCGGTGTGGTCGACGGGCGGGGGCCCGTCCGCCGGCTGCTGGTCGTGAACCACTGGCGCGGGCAGGCTGCGGTGGGTGATCTGCGGGGACGCCGTGGGCGACCCGGTGCTCCAGTCGGAGTCGTCGTCGGCGTTCCTCGCCGGGGCCTGGGCGGGTCGGCGTTGGGCGACCGGGAACTCGGCGGGCGGGGTGTCGTCCGTGCGGGTGTCCTCGGCGGCGTCGCGGCGCTCAACGGGGGCGCCGCGCGTCTCCTCGGCAGCAGTCGGCTCGACCCGGCCCTCGTGGCCGAGGGGGCGTGCATCGGTGGCCGGCCGGTGCGGCTTCGACGGCGCAGCGGTGGTGCTGTCACCCTGCCGAGAGGCATCGGGCCGGGGTGCCCGGGAGTCCGCGGCTCGGCCCGCGTGGCGGTCGGGCCTGGGCGACTCGGGAGTGCCGTGCGAGCGGGGCGCGGTGCCGGAGCCGGTGTCCTGCGGATGCACCGCGCCCCGGTCCGCCGCCTGCTGCGGCCCACCCGGGCGGGGCGGCATCACCCCTGACGGTGCGTGAGCGACGGAGGGCGGGGTGGGCGCCGCGGCGTTGTTGTCCGGCGTGAGGGGTGGGGTCGGCCCGTCCTGCGGGGGGCCTGCGGCGGGCGGAGTACGCAGGCCGGACGGACCGGCGGCGATCCGGGTACCGCCGTCGGAGCGACTCTCCTGATCACCTGAGTCCTGAACGATCGTGTTCGAGGCAGCCGGGAGGAGAAACACCTCGTACCCGTAGGCCGCCTCAGAGTCGGAGTCCGAGTCGGAGTCCGACCCCGACTCACCTTCGATAGTCCCACTGTTCTCGATGATGTTCTGCAGGTCCCCGGGCCGCGCCAGTTTCACCACGCCGGAGGACTCGCTCTCGCAGACGGACAGGACCTGGGCGTCGCCCTCCCAGCGGACCTGGACACCCATGTGGTGATTGGGAGTCTGCAGATGCACGAAATAGCCCTGGTCGCGCTGGGGGAGGTCGTGGACGGCCTGGGCGAACTTCTCCGCGATCTTCTTCGCATCGGCCTCGTTCGTCGCCGACCCGTCCGGGAAGTTCTCCATCCGATAGGGCGTCAGCCCGTCCGAGTTCACCAACGCGGTTGTCCCACCGAGGTTTCTGAGGGGGGCCGGCGCCGGGGGATAGTTCTCCTCGCCCTCGTGACGCCCCATCATCTCGAAAGAAGCAGTGAGCACGCCCACCACGTCGTTGACCTGTAGCCCGCTGGGGGCCAACAATTCCCGCAGCCTGGCGAGGTCTGCGCGCCGCCCGTCGTTGATCTCGTCAAGGGTCCTGTATCTGGCAAGCAGTTCTGTCTGCTTATCTGGGTCTGCTTTCGCTCCCTCGGCGTGTCGCATCGGTGCATCCCATTGGGCGAGCGCCGCCCATACCTCCGCCAGCAGTTCCGGATGGTACTTCTGCATCTCCACCCAGCCACCGCACAGGCCGTTCACCTCGGCCTCCTTGTAGAATCCCCCGGCTTCCGGAATCAAAGTGTCCTGATGTACCTTTTCATCTTCATCAATTTCCTTCTGTGTGTTGAATTTCGTGAACGCATTATGATCAATGCTCGTGAATGGGTCATAGCCTACATCGTTGCCCTCGGTGAAATGGGCCAGCAGCTTGGCGGCATAGACCATCTTTATCTGAACAATATGCTGTCCGTTCACCTTTTTGCCCTGATCATCCATGACCGGACCATCGCCGGGCATATAAATGATGGCACCAGATCCCACTGTCCGATTGTTCGACAGATTCGGTTCAGGGGTCGTTTCATCGCCGTAATCACTGGCCATGCCGGGCCGTTCGGGGGCGCGGCGATCGTTGGCGGGGTTGTGGTCGGGGTCGGTGTGAGGTTCGGGGGTGGTGGGGTGGCGGTCGGGGTCGAGGGTGACGGCGAAGACGGCGTTGTCGCCGTTGTGGAGGGGTTTGTCGCTGGTCTTGCCGCTCTGGCCGTCGATATAGGTGATGGCGCCGTTGCGGTTCTGGGCGACCCAGGTATGGGAGCGGCCGTCAGCGTCAGCCGTCATGATGGCGGCCTTGGAGCCGTGGCCGGTTCTGGTCAGGGTCTTCTCGAGGCGCTGGAAGGCGTCGGTTCCGTTTCCGAGGTCGGAGAACTTGGCGCCGAGGTTCGCTTCAATGCGGTCGCGGCCGCCGCGCTCGCCGAGGTCGGAGTTCTTCCCGTCGCGGGCGGGAGTGCGGGCGGCGGCGGCGGTGGGGCGGCCGTAGAGGGTGTCGAGGAGGGCCAGGGTCGCGTCGACGCAGTTGGTGTTGCGCCCGGACGCGCTCGGGCCGTCGCCGTTGATGGCGGTGAGCCAGTTTCCCTCGTTGGGATCGGGGTGAAGCCGGGGTGTGCCGTCGTCGTTGCGCAGGGCAGCGTGCTCGATGCGCTCATGATCATGGGCGGTGGGCTCGACCAGGCCACCGTCTCCGCCCAGCGGGCGTCCGTCGGTCGCCGGCCGGAGCGGCTCCGGGCGGGCGTCGGGTGCGGGGACGGTGTCGTTCCCGTGACGAGTGACCTCCTGGTGAGGGGCATCGGTGTCCGCCGGGTTGTCCACGATGGCAGGGCGGAGTTGTTCGGCACGGTGGGGTGCGCTGTTGTCCGTGTCCAAAGGGGCGGTGGCGTTGTCGGTGGGGTCGGGGGTGGGGGATTGGTCGGTGGTGCGCTGGCTCCCGGCATCGCGGACAGTTCCTGTGCCTGTGCCGCTGTGCTCGGTACTTGTGCGGGCCGGGCCCAGTCGCAGGCTGCCGGCACCCGGGGTGGACGCGGGTGTGTTGGTGTCTGTGGGTTTGCCTGCGGGCGAACCCACAGGGGCAGCCGGTGCCTGGCGGGACTCGCCACCACGGTCGGCGGAGCGGACCGGGCCGGGGCTGAACGGGGCGCCGGACATCACCGGCGGGGCAGTCCCGGTGCCGCCGGCCGCCGGAGACGGACTGTCAGCTCCCCGGGCAGGTGCGACCGAGGGCCCGTCAGGGTTACCGGCGGTGGCCTCCGGGGAGGGCGCACGCGGGGGTGCGAGGTTGCCGGCCAGCCGGATGCCCTCCGGATGGGACCCACCGGCACCGGTTGGGATGCCGCCTCCCAGCGACGGCCCGGACGAAGCCGACGAGCCGGAGCTTTCGTGCGCGACCTGGCGGGCGTCCGGGATCGGTGCGGACTGGTGCGACGTGGGGGCCGGGGTCTCCGAGCGCGGTGTCGGGGCCTCGGCATGTGGGGTGGACGTCTCACTGTGTGACGTGTTGTCACGGCCGTGCTCCGGTGCGGGAGTCGGCTCGGGTGAGCGGGAGTTGGCGTTGTCGGCCCAGATCGGGGAGGAGACTGCATCCGGCGTTCGGGCGGCCGTCGGGGCCTCGTACGGGGCGAGGGTGCTGTGGGGAGCGGGGGAGTCGGGGTGGTTGCCGGTCGGGCCCTGGTACGCGCCGGCGTCGACGGTGGGGGTGACGTCGTGGCCGGCGGTCCGGCTGGTGGCGAAGGTGCGCTGGGAGTCGCTCTGGTCGGGGGCGCTGCGCGGGGCGGAGTGGTCGGACGAGTCCCCGGCGGGTGTGCGGACGCGGGTCTCGGGGTCGGCGTCGCCGCCCGAGAAGCGGGGCGGGGTGTCGGCCCCGTTCGAGTCCGGGGTGGGACGGCGGACACGGGTCTCGGGATCCGCGTCACCGCCGGACCCGGACCCGGACCCGGACCCGGACTGGGCGGAGCCGGACCCGGACCCGGACCCGGACTGGGCGGAGCCGGACCCGGAGTCCGAACTGTTGGAACCGGTGGTGGAGCCCGACGAGCCCGAACCGGTGGAACCACCCGAGCTGCCCGAGGAGCCGGAACCGGTGGAGCCCGAGGAGTTGGAGCTGCCCGAGCCCGGGGTGTCGGAGCCGCCGGTGTAGTCGGAGGCGTTGGGGATGTCGGAGGGGCTGAACTTGTCCTTGAGTGCGGAGGCGCCGCGCATCACGGCGGGACCGGCCCCGCCGCTGAGGGCCGAGCCGCCGAGACTGGAGCCGTCGACCTTTCCCGTGAGGGCGAGTTGGGTGATGGCGTCCGCGCTGACGTCGGTGAGGGCGCCCTCGATCATCTGGGCCGGCAGGGTGTCCATCTTCTTGCCGATCAGCTTGCCGCCGATCGCGCCGAGCTCCTTGCCGATCATGCCGCCCGCCGCGCCGCCGATGGCGCCGCCGGCGGCGCTCATGCCGAGTTCCTTGCCGTCCAGCGTCTTGCGGTTGCCGGCGGCGAGCTGGATGGACTGGGCGAGCAGGTTGATGGCGACCTCTTGGAAGGCCTCCTTCAACGCGTACTTGATGATGTCCTTGGCCAGCTGCTTGAGGATCTTCGTGACCGCCGCCCGGCCGGCGGCGATCGCGGCCGGGATCGCGGTCAGCGAGGCGCCGGCGGTGACCGGGGCGGCGGCCTCGGCGGTGGCGATCTCGTAGGCCAGGATGCCGAGTTGGGCGACGATCGAGATCTTGGCGGTCTCGGTGGAGTTGGCCATCGCCTCCAGGCTGTCGGCCATCGCGTTGCAGGACTTCACCATGCCCGGGAAGAACCCCGGCTTGCTGCCGTCAACGGGCAGGGCCAGCTTGTTCCACTTCTTCTCCAGCCCTTCGGCGGCGGAGCCCTGTTGGCCGTCGAGGGCACGGTGTACCACGGAGCCGGCGGCCTGGCCGGCCTCGTCCAGGGTTTCGGCAGCGGCCCGCCAGCGGCGGCCCATGTCCCGCATCAGCTCCTCGTCCCCCTCGGGCCAGCGGGAACCGGCGAGCAGGAGCAGGACCCACTGGAGGGGCTCGGGGAGTTCGACAGCCATGGTGGTTCAGTGCCTTCCGTTGAGCTTGCCGTTGCCGATGTCCCCGAGGACCACGTCGATCTGGCCGGTGCCGGGGGTCGGCAGTTCGGGCTTGCCGATCGTGCCGAGGCTGAAGTCCTCGGAGCTGTCGTAGCCGTCGCCCATACCCTTGAGGTTCTTGCCGATCTCCTCGACCAGTTTGGGGAGCAGCTTCAGACCGTCGAGGATGTCCTTCTCGTTGCCGAGGTAGCCCGGCTCACCGTCCTCGCCGTCGGCGAAGGTCTTGCCGTCGTCGTCGTTCCCCCAGGGCGCGTTGGCACCCATACCGTGCAGGTAGCCGCTCAGGCTGGTGTAGAGCTCCTTGAGCTGGTCGGCCACCCCCAGTACCGGTCCGGCGGCGGCCCGGTACTGCTCGGGGATGGCGACGAAGCCGGCGCCCGCACCGCCGCTCGGCGAACCGGCCGACAGGCCCTGCATGGAGGCGGGCCGACGCGCGCTTTCCACGAGCCCCGCCGTCGCCCCTTCCCCCGCAGATACACCGACCTGCATCGCGGGGGTCCCCTCCGGCGCCACGGCCCCGACCTGCAGGGCGGGGGTGGTTCCGTCCGGTGCGAAGCCCCCGACCCGGGTGGCGGGGAACGTCCCCTCGGGTGCTCCGGCCGCGCTCGACCGCGCCTCCGTCACCGTCCCGAACGGGTCCTGCGCCGCCATCGTGTGCATCTGCCGGGGCATCATCCGCTCGGCCGACTGCTCCACCGGGCTGAACAACGGCTCCGCCGCCTCCTGAACCGGCATCAACCGCTCCGAGGACCGCTCCACCGGCGTGAACAACGGCTCCGCCGCCCCCTGAACCGGCGCCAGCCGCTCGTACGACCGCTCAGCCGCGACCACGTCCTCCCCACCACCCCACAACGGCGCGGCCTGAGGCTCCATCACAGCCCGGCGCAGCGGTGTCCCGACCTGTTCAACCGGCCGGAACTTCGGCTCTTCTTCCATGACGGTCCCTCATCAGGTCTGTGTGGTATGGGTGCTGGGCGAAAAAGGAAGGGCGGCGGAGGGCTGGAGGTCCTCCGCCGCCCGGTCTCAGGGAAACCGGAACCAGGTCACGGCCTGGGCGGGCCACCACCCTCGGCACCGCCACCGGCGGCGATCCGGGTCAACGCCGCACGCAGGAACGGGCTCGGCACGTCGTACCCGCCCTCCTGCCGGATCGGCGCCGGCTCCACGACGGGCGCCGGGGCCTCGGCGACGGCGCCCTCCTCGTCGGGACGCCCCCGCCGCTCGGCCACCGAACGCGCCCGCTCCAGGTACTCCTCCTCCGCCGCGGGCACAGCCGGCGGTGCGGTGGCCGTCCCCTCCGGGGCAGGTGCCCCGACCGTCGTCGATGCGGCCGGGGTGTCGGCGGAGGTCACAGCTCCGCCCGCCTCCACCCCGGCCCCGGCCTCAGCCGGCTCGGCGCCCAGCAGCGCGCCGGCCAACTGGGCCATCAGATCGCCACTACCGCCCACCGCCGGCTGGGCCGCGGCAGCCGCCGCAGCCGCAGCGGCGGCCTCACCGGACGAGCCCCCACGAGCTTCATCCAGCCACTGACGCCGCATCCGTTCGAAATGCGGGTCACCGGCCTCATGGTCGACCTGCTCCCCGCCGACGACCCCACGGTCGCGGCGGCGCTTCTCCTTCTCCTTCTCCTCCTCCGAACCCAGCCGGGTCGGCCGCAGGAAACGATTACCACCGGCACCACCGGCACCCTTGCCGCCACCCGCGCCACCACCCATCGCACCCGCACCCGGCGCACCGGCCGTGCCACGACCCGCCCCGGCCCCCGCCGCCCCGCCCGCCATACCCGCACGGGCACCACCGGCCGCCCCGCCACGAGCACCCGCACCGGCCCCGCCGGCCCCGGCCAGCCCGCCACCGCGCCCGTAACTCCCCGCACCCGGCACACCACCGCCGAACGCGCCACCACCGCCCACGCCACCACCGGCACCACCACCCGCACCACCACCGGAACCCGCGTACGGCGTCAGCGTCGAACCCTCACCCAGACCCTTGTACCCGGGGTGACCGGCCAGGTTCAGACCCGGCGGCTGCACCGCCGGCTTGAACAGCGGCTTCCCGTCCGGACCCAGACCACTACCACCGGCGTACGGGTTCTTGACCGCCGGCGGCTTGTACGGCGCCACCTTCGGCGGCGTGTACGGCTTCGGCTTCGGACCACCACCACCGGCACCGCCGCCACCCGCACCGCCACCACCGGCACCCGAACCGGCGCCCCCACCACCGGCACCCGCCCCGCCACCACCGGCACCCGCACCGGGCGGCGGCGCCGAGTCGATACCCGTCGGCGGCGGCGTCGGCCCACCCGGCGGCGGCGTCTTCCCACCCGCCAGATTCGCGATCTGCGTCGCCGCATCCGTAGCAGCACCGTGATCGGCACCGGCCTTCAGCATCGTGTCGACACTGCCGGTGACATCCTTCACATACGCGTGATACGCCTCCACCGCCGACTTCACACCCGCCGACTTGGCGATGTCCTCCTTCTTGCCCGCCGGGTTCTGCTCGATGTACTTCTTCGCGTACTCCAACTGGTTGATCATCGTCGTCTTGGTGTCGGTGATCGCCGCCGCCGCACCCCGCAGATGCGCCTCGACCATCTTCCCCGCCGTCAGGATCGTCCCCGCGTGCGAACCCTCACCCACCCCGAACTTCTGCAGATAACGCTCGTAACTCTCCGCCGCCTCACCCGACATGTGCTCACACGCCCGCTGCGCGTGCGCCCAGATCGTCCGGATCCGGATGTCGGCGACGTCGTTGAACGTCTTCCACGCCGCCGCCAGGTCGTTGATCCGCTCCTCGTTGCCGTCGGGAAACTGCACATCCCCGCCGTCCGCGTTGCTGTGCAAAGTCTTGAGCACGTCCGCGAGCTCAGGAGGCAGCTCTTTCTTCACCGTTGGTCACTCGATTCCTGGTCGACGCTGTAGCACGGAGCAGTTGCACGGAACGGATCCCCGAAGGGATCACGGAAGGCCCGGACGGCCTCAGGTCAGCAGCGGCCCACGAGGACCCCGCGGCGGCGGCGCAGCCGACGGATCAGGCGTCTTGTGATGGTTGTAGTCCAGATTCGGACCCTTGGCCGGCGACACGTACCCCGGCCCCGTACCCGTCGACGGCGCGGGCGGCAACGGAATGTCAACCTCGAGGTTCTTCAACTTGTCCGCGTGATCGGAGTCGGTGTCCCGGTGACCACCACTCATCATCTTCAGATTCGCCGCCACCTTCGCGGTGTTGTCCAGGAACGCCTTGAAACCCTTCAGCGTGTTCTCCTGCTGCTCCGCCAGCCCGATCACCGACGCGGTCTTCCCACCCAGGGACTGACCCACCAGATCCGTCCCGTAGATCTCCTTGTTGATCGTCTTCACCAACGTGTCCAGCTTGATGAACGCCTCCTCAAGGTCGTCGTGCATCCGCTGGATCATCGTCGCGGAAGTCTCGACCTCCGCCAGGTCGATGCTGAACGAATCCGCTGCCATATATCCCAACCCCCAAGCGACTACACAGAGAACCAACCGAAACCAACCGAAAACCAACCACGACACTCACGACACTCACAGCGTCAACGCACCACCAGGACCCACCACGTACAGACCCGCCACACCGAACGCGATGACGTCCGTGCCCGTCGCGTCCCAGCTCAGGGCAGACCGCCGGCGCGGCCGGCCCGTCCTGCGGACCTGCCGTCCAGTGCGAAAACTGTCAACTGCCTTGCAGGCCAGTGCGATCGGGGTTCAGGCGCGGAAGTCGGAGATACGGGCTCCACACACGCGGCTCCCCGCTGACCGCGGCGCCGACGACCCAAGGCCGTGAGGGCGGCGGTGCGCCATGGGGGACCGGCACTGGAGTGCGGGTCCGCGCAGGCTGAGCCGGCGGGTGAAGGCGGGGACGGGCACGATCAGCCGGGCCCGTCCCGGGAAGGCCGAACTCGGCCGCGGTGTGAGACCCACGACAAGCGGCCCGAAGCGACACGGGCTGTCGAACAACGCCTTGCAGTGCGGTGGATGGCAGCGCCAGATCCTGCGGGAGGATCGGCGGTCGAGCCTGCCGACTCACGACGGCGGGTGAACCCGCCTCGTCGACGCGTCGTGCCCTGTCCCGGGTGTGGGTCCCCTCCACCCACCCGACAGCGGATGGATCCCGCCGCCCCCGCACCCGGGAGTGTTCCCGAGCGGGTCTACCGGGGTCGGTACGTGCCGCAGTCGTTGCCCCAAGCCGTCGTGGTCGGGCAGATGACGGTGGTCGCCTCCAAATGCGACGCATCGTCCCAGGCGGTCGTGCTGTTCGCCAGGGCACCCACTCCCGTACCCGCCACGGCGGCCAGCCCCAGTGCGATAGCGGCCATCCGCCGTGCGAACCTCTTCTTCACGGGATCTTCCTCTCCATCTGCCCGAGACCGGGCGGTATCCCGACTGCCGCGACCGCGGCGTTCCGACCTAAGAGAACAGTGGCAGTAGGAGCGGGCCGACGGGAGGGGCCGCCGGGCTCATCTACGCGCCATGCATGTTTAGGAGGCAATCAATGGTCGGCGAACCACCCCACCGGGTCCTGGACGAACACGTTCAGACCCTCTACCGGTGGGCCCTCGTCAACAGCCCCCTGACCGAGGCTGACGTGGCACGGGCCGCTGGTGAGACGAATCTGACCGAAGCCCGGTGCCGCGCGGCGATCGACACCCTCAACGCCACCCGCCTCCTCAAGCCGCTCGACCCTCCGCCCGCCACCGGCCCGGCCTGGCTGGCGCAGAGCCCGCAAGCCGCAGGCGCGCAACTCCTCACCGAACGCGAGAGCGCCCTCCGCCACCAGGAGGCCCGGCTGCGCCAGGAGCGGGAGCAGGTCCAGTCCCTGCGTGAGGAGTTCGCGACGCTGATGCCGGTCTACCTGCAGGGCCGTCAACTGGCCCATCCACACGGTGCGGTCGACCTGCTCACCGACAAGTTCGCGGTGCGGGCGATGCTCGGCGAGGCGGTCGGGGCCTGCCACAGCGAGCTGCTGGTCTCCAAACCGGGTGGCGCGTTCCCGCCGGGAGCGATGCGTGAGGCGCTGCCGCGTGACCTCGAACTGCTGGCCGGCGGCGTCCGGATGCGCAACCTGTACCAGCACGTCACGCGTTTCGACCAGGCCACCCGGACCAATGCCGAACAGCTCATCGCGGCCGGTGCCCAGATCCGCACCCTCACCGACGTGCTCCCTCAGATGATCGTCATCGACGCGGAGTTGGCCTTCCTGCCCGCCCGCGGCGGTGGCGCGCTGCTGGTCCGCGAACCCTCGCTGCTCGCCTTCCTGATCAGCACGTTCGAGCGCGACTGGGACAATGCGACCCCCTTCACCCTCGGCCCCCAAGCCGCCCAGGACATCTCCGAAGACCTCAAGCAGAACATCCAGCTGCTGCTCTCCAACGGGCTCAAGGACGAAGCGATCGCCCGTCGGCTCGGCATCTCACTGCGCACCTGCCGCCGCCACGTCTCCGAACTCCTGGAAACTCTCGGTGCCTCCAGCCGCTTCCAGGCCGGCGTCATCACCGAACGCCTGCGCGCTGCCGCGCCCCAGGCCGTCCCCCAACCCCCTGAGCCCACGACGCAGGCCGGCCAAGCAGGCCCGCCCGATGCCACTGCCCGCTGCACCCAGTGCGCCGCCGCGCTCCCCCCGGCCGGCCCCACCGGCCGACGCCGACTCCACTGCTCAGCACGCTGCCGCGCCCGCGCCCACCGCGCCCGCCGTCAGACGTCCGCCCCGGAATCCGCCGCAACGTAACCATCAGAACCCGAAACGAAACCCCGCCGCCGCCTGTATCGGCAAGAACGGGCGAAACCTGCTGAACGGTCAGGAAACGGACTCCACTGCGCAACGAAATCGAACGTAACGGCGGGATCGGCTGAACGCTTCGATGGCCACCGGTGCGATCCCCGTGGGGACCGGTGCTCGTGCACTAGGGCACGGATGTGCTGGTGCTGCCGGTGGTCTCCGCCGGGACGCTGCGTGCCCAGTGCCGCCGCGTACGTCTGCGCCCAACCTGTTGGGCGGCGGCGATCCGTGCCGACCGCAGCTGGATCGCCGGGTCTGCGGACGTGGATGTGTCATTCACCCCAGTGAGCGTGTCGCCGTACTCACCAACCCGATCATCCTGATCTGGCTGCTCGCCTCACCGCACGGTGCGCAGGCACCGAAGGCAGGCGAGGTCGCAGGCGAGTGCGAACCCGCTCGGGCGGATTTCTGACCAGGCATTCCCGCCGTACGGCCGCCGGCCCGCACACCAGCTGGCAGGGTGGGACGAGCGACCGGACGTCGCATCTGGCCGATGGAGGGAGTCGGGTGGCAGGGATCGAGCGGGAGCCGGCGGAGATTCGAATTCCACGCGCGGCTCTCGACGCCATGGCGGCGGCGCTCAGCGTACGCACGGTGGCGATGCGGACCTGGCCCGACGGAATCGAGTGGATGTACCCGGTGGGAACGTGGGACGAGCCGCACCTGGAGGTGGCGCTCATGCCCGGCGGCGACGAGGTGTGGCTACGAATGTCCACGGACCGCTCCAGCTTCGCCGTGTGGACCATCCAGCAGTGGTTGGACTTCGCCGGGGACCTGCCGGGGATGACGCCGTAGCCCCGTCCGCGATTCACGGGACAGTGCACCCCGGTCGGAGTGCAGCCGCGGTCCCAGATCGCGCTGGACCTCGAGCACCTCGGCCCTGCACATCGGGCACGTCTCCAGCGGGACGCTGCGCATTGTCGGCGGACAGGTCTCACACCGGACGTAGCCGAAGCGCCCTTGGCCGGCACGGGGGAGTCCGCGCCGCTGGCGGTTTGCGACGGACTCTCCGGGGCGGACCTCCGGGCCAGCGCTGTCTCGACGGCGAAAGTTCCGCGCCCGGGCGAGCGGGTGCAGGTCGACGCCGCCCGCCCGGAGGTCCTTGCGCGGTGGGTCAGTTGGCGTAGACCTGGCCGGCCCAGAGGCCGCTCTCGGAGATGCACCGGTAGTACTTCACGTTCGAGGCCGCCAGGTAGAACGAGGCGCGGGCGGTGCAGGCCGACTTGGCCGAGTAGTACTCGCCGGTGTACTGCCAGCTGTACGACGCCGGCGCGGCCGACGGCGCCGATCCGGGCGCGGCTTGGGCTGCGGCCGGGACGGCGACGGCCGCGCCGGCTCCCAGGAGGACGGATGCCACGGCCAGACCAATGGTGCGACGCATGTCGTTACCTCTCTCGCGGGCCCGGCCGGTCGGCTGACCGGCACCTCGGCGGCCCGGCACCAGAGTTGCCAACCTGACTGATCATCAACAATCCCCGCCGGTGGTCCCGGACGCCGCTCCGGATGTCCAGGCAGGCCGAAGCCCTGTCCCGGACACCAGCGGGACGGTTCAGGTGGGTCAGGTCGCGGCGGATCGTTGCCCGCTCCGCCGCAAGCGGTGCGACCGGGCCCGCGCCGGCGGCTGCTTCAGTCGGCGCGGTCGGGCCATTGGGCGAGGCTCCGCCGGGTGCGGGCGAGCAGGCCGTAGACGGACTGTTCCTGGGCGCGGTCGGTGCCCAGCAGGCGGTTGCAGTGCAGATGGGCGAAGGTGGCGAGAATGCTGGTGGGCCGCTCGGACGGGCGTGGTGTGCGCGCGGCATCG
The DNA here is from genome assembly GCF_045041205.1 of Kitasatospora sp. NBC_00070. Classification (NCBI taxonomy): domain Bacteria; kingdom Bacillati; phylum Actinomycetota; class Actinomycetes; order Kitasatosporales; family Streptomycetaceae; genus Kitasatospora; species Kitasatospora sp. NBC_00070. The sequence goes on from NZ_CP108247.1 coordinate 6,807,294, forward strand.
ATCGCCGAGCGGCGGGAGGTGAGCGGCGCTTCGAGCGGTGCGGGTGGGCCCGGAGTGCCCAGCAGGCCGCGCAACAGAGCCTTTGAATCGCGGTAGGTGGCACCGGTGTCGTGATCGTCCTCGTCGGCCGTGGCCATGGCCGCGGCCAGCGCCGGCCGCTCCGCCGCGGGTAGGCCGAGGTCGGCGAGCAGCCGGTCCACCGAGAGGACGGCGAGCATCAGCCGGTCCGGGCCGGCCGCCTTCCGGGCGGACGCCTGGAGGAGGGCCAGCACGGCGGTGCTGTCCGCGCAGAACACGCGCTCGGCGAAGTCGGTCCCGGCCGGACCGCCGAAGCGCTCGATCTCCCGCTCGTAGGTGTCGAAGCAGAACCGGCTGATCACGCCCTCGGCCAGGTCGGACCGGAGGCCCTCGCAGAGCGTGGCGGCCGCCGCGTGCCAGTGCGTACGGTCGGTCAGTTCGAACCGGAGCCGCAGGTGCGGGTCGGGGTCGGCGTAGCGGAGGAAGTGCCACCCGAGGACGGATCCGGATCGCAGCAGTGCGCCGACCAGTTCGGTGACCGTGCCGGTGAGCAGGTCGTCGTGGGTGACGTTCGGCGCGTACAGCTTGAGGTAGATCCACCGTGAGCCGGGGCCGGCCTGACGGATCGTCCGGTCGACCACCGGACGGCAGGTCGGGGCGGCCTCGCGGGGCGACGCCGCCCGGGCCTGCCGGGTGGTCAGCGTGAGCGGGACGACGAGCTCGACGACCCGTCGGCCGTCCGGGCCGGGCAGCCAGGCGTGGTCCTGCGGCGGGCAGCGCTGCAGGACGACCGCGCCGGAGTGGTGCAGCGTCCGGCGGATCTCCTCGACGTCCTCCGCGCGGTCGAGGTCGACGGTCACGTGGTTGTCGTACTCGATCAGCCGGACCCGGCCCGGCATCCGCCAGGCGGCGCGGAACTCGCCGAGGGCGGTGGGGAATCCGGCCTGCCCGTCCGCCGGGAGGAGGGTCGGCCCGAGTCGCCATCTCGCCGGTGCGAGCACGACCGGTCCGCGGGTGAGGCGGGGCAGGAACGGCAGCCGGTGGGCGGCACCCCAGTCGAAGGACTGGAGCACCGGTGGTTGGCCGATCCGCAGCAGGAACCGGGCCAGTCTCGGTGCGCCGTCCCAATTGATCATGTGGGACACGTGCAGTCGCAGCCTTGGGCCGTGCGCTCCCCAGCGCGTCACCAGGCCGGCGTCCTCGAGGGTGAGGGTGATCTCGCTCAGCGGGACGGCCGGTGGATCCTGCGGGTGTTTCCCGGTACCGATCCTGACGATGTGGCCATGCCGGGTGGGGCAGATCGCCACGTTGGCCGCCCGGGCCCGCAACGGCTGGTAGACGAGGTCCGCATCGATCTGGTCCGAGGTGGATTCCGGTTCCGACGACGGCAGTTGGGGCGCCTGGTCACCGAACAGGAAGGCGAAGCGTCCGAGGACCCGCCCGGCCGCCGACGAACCGACCGCCGGGGAGACGACCAGCGCGAAGTCCCCGCGGTCGACGGCCGCGGCGTCCGGTGCCTCGACCGTCGCCAGCAGTTCGAGCGCCGACGGCAGGCCGTGCGGGTCCACCTCGCGCTCGATGCACGCCAGCGTGCGGTCGTCGAGCTCGACGGTCTCGGCACCCGAGGCGAGTGCCCGCGCGGCCAGCTGTACCAGCGCGTCGTCCCGCCCGGGCCGTCCGGGGCTCCAGGAGGAGGCCGGAGCGTGGTCCTCGGGGAAGCCGAGGCCGAGATGCGGATTGACCAACTCCAGCAGTGGCACCGGGCGTTGCCGACCGTAGCGGTCCTCGAAAGCACGGTGGTAGCGGGTCAGGTCGGCCGGGTGCGCGGGCAGCGTCGCGGTCCTGAGCAGCAGCTCGGCGGCCAGCGCGGCGGCCCTGGCCACCGAGTGGTGCAGCGTGCTGCCACCGAGTTCCACCGTGCTGTCGGTCTGGAGCACCGTGGCGACGTCCGGGACCAGCTCCCGGGCGGCAGGCAGGAGCGCACGGCGCAGTGCGAGCCCGTCGGCCGGGCCGAGCCGGTCGCAGCGGGCCGCCTCCTCGACCAGCAGCCGCAGCCGCCGCGGCCGGTCGGCGGCGTCCACCACATCCGTCAGCCGCCCGGCCAGGTCCCGGGCCGGGTCGGCCACCGTCAGTGCGGGCCGCAGGTCGCTCGCCAGGACGCCGGCGCGGCGCAGTTGCTCGATCAGCTGCTCGGCCCGCTCGACCGGAGCGTCCGGTACGGCGGTGAGGACCGCCTTCACCAACTGCTGGTACGGCACGGTGTTCTCGGCGGCCTCGACGAGTGCGAGGACCGGTGCGGTGGCCCGCAGCGACAGGCAGCCGGTCGGCGGGGCCGACGCCGCAGCCGGCGGGTCGAGGAGGTACAGCCGTCCGGCGGACACCAGCACGGCGCCGTGCCGGACGAAGCCGAGCTGACGCCGGATCGGCAGGTCGGACTCCAACTGCTCGACCAGCGCCAGCAGCCAGGCCATGTCGAGGCGGGTGCCGGTCCGCCCGGGCATCCGGCGGACGGCGAGGTCGGTCCGGGTGCCCCACGAGCCGAGTGCCACTCCGGCGAACAGGCCGTACGGGGTTGGCCGGTGGGACATCCGGTCCAGGTAGCGGCACGCCTTGAGCGCGCTGCGCGGGGCCCGTCCGGGGCGCTCCGGAGCCGGACCGTGCAGGGAGTCCCAGAGGTCCGGACTGCCGATCCAGAGCGCGAGGCCGGCCAACGGATCGGCCGTCGGCGGAGTGTCGGCCGGGAGCAACGGTGTCCGCACCGCGAACCAGTCCGCGGGCTGGAAGGACCAGGAACGGCCATGGGCGGTCATCGGACCAGGAACAGCCGGTCCCAGGCCGGGATCGGCCGGCCGGCGGCGGAGAGCAGGACGGCGGCGACCCCCGCGGCGCCGTCCAGCAGGCCGGGGGCGTCGGCCACGGACGGGTCGGCGCCCGGGCAGCGATAGCCGAAGCGGGTGTCCGGGTCGAAGCTCGCGACCAGGTCGGAGAGCAGTCTCCGGGCCTCGGCCGACAGGTCGGCCCGGCCGCTCTCCAGGCCGGTGCAGCGGAGCAGGTGGGCGAGCCCGGCGGTGCCGTGGCAGAACCCCGGCGAGACCAACCGGCGTACCGGGTCCGGCCGTTGTCGGACGGCCGTGATCGCCCGCAGGGCGTCCGCCCGGAGGACGGGGTCGCCCAGGGCGCGCCCGGCCAGCAGCAGGGACCGGGCCACGCCGGGCGCCCCGTAGCACCAGGCGGCGTGCGCCGGATCGGGGGAGGCGTCGTCCACGGGCCAGTTCGGCCCCCAGGCGTCGGTGAGCCGGTGCGCCCACATCCGGTCGGCGCCGGAGCGCAGGGCGGCCGCCGTGCCGGTCGTCGCGGCGCCGCTCAGGTGCGCCACGGCCAGTGCGGCCAGCACCCCCGGCAGCCCGTGGGCCAGCCCGCAGTCGGCGGCCCCGCCGGCCGGTCGCAGGGGGAACCGTCCCTCGGCCACACAGCGCGCCAGTTGCTCCCGGAGTTCGACGCCGAGCTCTGACAGGGCGTCGGTCTCCGGCCTGCTGACCAGGTACGAGGAGATGCCCGCCGCGCCGCTGATCACGTCGAGGTCGGCCGCCGGCAGGAGCGCCGTTCCGCGCCGCTCGGCGAGGAGGTCGGACAGCCGGTCCGCGAGGTACTGGTCGAGGGTGCGCCGCAGCCTGCGGTAGCGGCGGCCGTCGCGGTCCAGCAGCAGGGCGGTGAAGGCGAGCCCGGACGCGCCTTCGGCCGAGCCGAGCGGCAGCGCGCCGAGCTGCTGGGCCGAGTCGACGGCGGCCGTCAGATGACGGTGGGCGACCCGATCCCAGCCGGCGTCGGGCAGCGACCGGTCGAGGCAGCCGAAGAGCAGTGCCAGTCCGCTGAAACCCGCCGCCGTGCCGTGGGCCCGCCAGAACCACGGCGGCGCGCCGTCGGCCAGGTCCGCCCGGACGGCCTCGGCCACCCGCTCCGGGTCGCTGAGGCGGCCGGCGACCCGGACGGCCGCGTCCACGAGTTCGGTGGGCGAGGCGGTCGGGGCCCGGCGGGTGGCGGACGCGCTCCTCATGACGCGCTCCTCACGACAGGCCCCCTCATGACGGGCTACTCATAGAGGGTCATCGCCAAGGCCAGGTGGGCCGGCAGCGCGGCCGGGCTGTCCAGGCGGCCGGGTCCGATCACCGACAGCGGCCGGGCCTCGGCGCCACACCAGGAGGCGGTCGGGCCGCTGTACTGCTCGAACAACTCCCGGGCATGGTCCAGTCGTTCACGGAAGAACGGGTTCTCCTGGCGCCGGGCCGCCGCCTCGGCGACCAGGTGCCCGAGGAAGTCCTCGGGCCAGGCGGCGAGGAGCGAACGTAACCGGGCCAGCGCCGGGACCGGTTCGCTCAGCAGCCTGCGCATGTTCGGTGCGAACGACTCGGTGTCCGGTGTCCGGGCGAGATGGAACAGGGCGCGGGCGTACACGGTGGAGACGTAGACCGCCGCCGGCTCCTCCTCGGCTTCGCGGATCCGGAAGAAGGCGGTGAGGTACTCCTCGCTCTGACCCCGCTCGACGAAGGCGGCCACGGTGTGCAGGGCCTCGGCGACCGACCCGTACCGGCCCACCTCTCGCCGCACCGCGGGCAGTATCCGGCCGAAGAACCGGTCGGGCTCCGCTTCGTCGGCCGTGGGGGAGGCCGGCAGGTTGAGCGGTGCGAGGTAGCCGTGCACCGCCGGGTACAGCGGGGACGTGGTGAGGGAGTACCGGGTGACGAGCCGCCCGCGCTCCATCGGCCGTGTGGTCACGACGGTCATGGTCGGGCACTCAACACACGGTCGTGGAGGCGCAGTTGTGCGTCACCACCTGGGGTTCCACACAGTGCTCCGGGTTGGTGGGGCAGTCGCACGTCCCGCCGCAGGTCACCGCGCACGAGAACTGGCAGGTGCTGCCCGGCTGGCTGGTCTTGGGGCCGTCCTTGTTGCCGTCCTCCGGCGTGGGCAGCGGCACCGGCTCCAAGCGGATGTCCAGGTCGAATTCGTCCAGCTTCGCCAACATGGCTCGCTCCTGTGATCGCACGGGCTGCCGTCAGCGGGAGTCGGCCGGAACACGGCCGACGGACAGCGTCGTACGGCCCCGTTCACCGGCCCGGCGCCCCCACCACCTCCCAGCGTCGCACGGCCACCCGGGTGCCGCAGGGGCAGCGGGCGGCCGGGCGGGCCTCGGCGGCTCCGCCCCTCGGCACCGCACCACCGGCCACCACGACCGTCACTTCGGGTGAGGTCGCAGGCACTTTGGGTGGCGACCGCCGCTGATCCCCCCTAGCGTCGGCAGGGTCGTACCTTCGTCCCGGCTGCCGTGCTCCGACCGGTACCGGCGGACTCCTAAGGCAGGTCAGGTCTCATGCCCATCCGTCCCATCCATGCTCTGGCGGCTGCCTCCGCCGTCCTGCTGGCCGGCCTGGGGGCGGCACCGCCGGCCCTGGCCGCGAGTCCGGTGCACGTGGTCCGTCCCGGCGAGTCGATCCAGCAGGCGGTCGACGCCGCCCGGCCCGGGGACGTGGTCCAGCTCCTGGCGGGCACCTACCGGGAGAGCGTCGAGATCGGCGTCCCGGACCTGACGCTCCGTGGGATCGGCCCCGCCACGGTGATCGCGCCGACCACCGAGCCGGCCGGGTCCGGGTCACCGTGCGCCACGGCCGGGCACGGAGTCTGCGTGACCGGCACGGCGGACCGGATCGTCTCCGGTGTCCGGATCGAGTCGCTGACCGTGGAGGGCTTCCGGAAGAACGGCCTCTCCGCCTCCCGGACCGACCGGCTGTCGGTGCACCGCCTCACGGTGCGGGACAACGGCCAGCAGGGCATCGGCCTGGAGCGTTCCACCCGGTCCGTGATCACCGACAACGAGGCCAGGGACAACGGTCAGTCCGGGGTCTTCCTGGCCAACTCGGTCGACGAGGAGGGCGGTGCCCTCGACACCCGGGGCACCGTGGTCAGCGGCAACCGGCTGGCCGGCAACCGCACCGGCGTCGTGCTCCGCCGCACCAGGGAGCTGACGGTCGACCACAACAGCGTCACCGCCAACTGCGGCGGGGTGTTCGTGGTGGGCGACGAAGGCGTCCCCCGGGCCGGCTCGCTGACCGTCCGCCAGAACCACGTGTACGAGAACAACAAGTACTGCCCGCCCACCCCCCGGCTCGGGTACATCCAGGGCACCGGGATCCTGCTCACCGGCGCGGAGGACACCCTGGTGACGGGCAACCGGGTGGAGGACAACAACGGTGCGTCGGAGATGTCCGGCGGCATCGTGCTCTTCCCCAGCGTCGTGGGCGTCCCCAACGCGCGGATCACCGTCCGGGACAACCTCGCCCTGCGCAACGGCCCCGCCGACCTCGCCGACCGCGACCACGGGGCCGGTCACACCTTCGCCGGGAACACCTGCCGGGTCTCCGAGCCGGCCGGCCGCTGCTGACCGCTCCCTTCCCTTCCTCCCCCGAGAGGCCGTCATGACCACCGCACAGCACCAACCGCCCTCCCCGCAGTCCACCATGCGACTGCGCGAACTGGTCTTCGGCGCGGCCTGCGCCGCCGCCGTCCGGGCCGCCGCCTCGCTGCGGATCGCCGACGTCCTGGACGACCGGCCGATGACGGCCGAGGAGCTCGCCGCGGCCGTCCACGCTGAACCCAAGCCGCTGCGCCGTCTGCTGCGCGCGCTGTCCTGCTACGGGGTCTTCGCCGAGACGGACGACGACCGGTTCACCCACACCGACATGTCCCGGCAGCTGCGCGAGGACGCCCCGAACAGCCTGCGGTACATCGCCCTGTGGTGCACCGAGCCGTGGACCTGGGACGCCTGGCCGCGCCTGGACGACGCGGTCCGTACCGGCCGGAACATCTTCCCCGACCTGTACGGCAAGGAGTTCTTCGAGTACCTGCACGACGACGCCGACGCCTCGGCCCAGGTGTTCAACAAGGCGATGACCCACTCCAGCCGGCAGTCCGCGGTGGATCTGGCCGCCTTCCTCGACCTCGACGGCGTGTCGACCGTGGTGGACATCGGCGGCGGCCAGGGACACGTGCTGGCCGGTCTGCTGGAGAAGCACCCGGCCCTCCACGGGGCGCTCCTCGACCTGCCCCAGGTGGTGGCCCACGCCGACCCCCGGCTCCGCGAGGGCGGTCCGCTGGCCGACCGGGCGCAGCTGGTGCCGGGCGACTGCCGGGTGGTGATCCCGGTCCGGGCCGACCTCTACATCATCAAGAACATCCTGGAGTGGGACGACGAGAGCACCCGCCGGACGCTGCGCAACGTGGTGGCGGCCGCTCGGCCCGGGGCCCGGGTGGTGGTGGTCGAAAACCTCGTCGACGACAGCCCGTCGATGCGGTTCACCACCGGGATGGACCTGATGCTGCTGCTCAACGTCGGTGGTGCGAAGCACTCCAGGGCGAGTCTGCTCACGCTGCTGGGCGAGGCCGGCCTGCTGGTCCGGGACGTTCGGCCGGTGAACCCGTACCTGCACGCGTTCGACTGCGTGCTGCCGGACTGACGCCCCGGCACACGGCAACGATCCGGCCTCGCCCACCAGGGCGGGGCCGGATCGTCGTGCCGGGAGCTCAGACCGCGTCGCCGACACCCGGGCGGCGGCGGAGCGCGCGGGCGCCGGCGCCGAGCCCGCCGGCCAGCAGGACCGCGCCCGCGGCCAGCCCGCCGCCGGAGAGCGCCGTACCGCCGCCGCCGGTGTGCACGCCGCCCTTCGGCTGCTTGTGCTCCGCCGCAGGCTGTTCCGGGGTCGTGGTCGACGGGGCTGCGGTCGGGCTGCTGCCGGGCTTGCCGGTCGCCTGCTTCTCCTCCCAGGTCTTCTGCCCTTCGGAGGTGGCGGCCTTCGCCTGCTTCTGTTCCCAGGTCAGCTCGGTGGCGCCGTCCTCGGCGTACGCGGCCGGGGCGGCCAGCAGGACGGTGGCGGCGAGCGCGGCGCCGGTGAGCAGGGTACGTGCGGAACGCATGGGGATGGTCCTTCCGGCACTCCGTACGACCGCCGACACCGTGTCGGCGGAGGAATCGCACCAGCACCTCAATCACCGTCTGTCATCGCCGAGTTACCCGCCAGCGGGACGGGGCATCAGGGGGACCGCAGGACTGACGGACGGTCACATGCCGGTGCCGGGTGACCCGTTCGGGTCACCCGGCACCGTTGGTGCGGGCGTCAGGCTCCGACCGTCGCCTGCGGGCGGGCCTCCTCCGACATCGTGTCGACCAGCCCGGTGGTGTGCGTCCCCGCACGGAACTCCGGGCGGGCCAGCACCCGGCGCAGGAAGCCGGTGGTGGTCCGCAGACCGGTCCCGTCGATCCTGAACTCGCCCAGCGCACGGTCCATCCGGGCCAGCGCCTGCTCCCGGTCGGGCGCCCAGACGACGGCCTTGGCGAGCAGCGAATCGTAGTCGGGGCCGACGTACCAGCCGGGATAGGCGTGGGTGTCGACCCGGACGAACTGGCCGCCGGGCGGGACGAATTCGGTGAGCAGCCCGGGCGTGGGGGCGAAGCCCCGGTCCGGGTCCTCGGCGTTCACCCGGCACTCGACGGCCACGCCCCTGGGCCGGACGTCCTGCTGACGTATCGCCAACGGCAACCCGGCCGCCACGCCGAGCTGTTCGCGGACGATGTCGATCCCGGTGACCATCTCGGTCACCGGATGCTCCACCTGCAGACGGCAGTTGATCTCCATCAGGTAGAACTCGCGGGACGGCGCCAGGACGAACTCGAAGGTGGCCGCCCCGACGTAGTCGACCGCCAGCGCGCCCTGGACGGCGGCGGCGCAGATCGCCTCCCGCAGTTCGGGCGGGAGGTGGGGCCCCGGGGACTCCTCGATCAGCTTCTGGTGCCGGCGCTGGACCGAGCAGTCCCGCTCGCCGAGGTGGATCGCTGACCCGTACCGGTCGCAGATCACCTGCACCTCGACGTGCCGGGCGTCGTCCACGTAGCGTTCCAGGTACAGCCGTTCGTCGCCGAACACCGCCCGGGCGTGCGCCCGGGTCTCCCCGTACGCGCGCAGCAGGTCGGCGGCGTCGCGGACCACGGCCATGCCCCGGCCGCCGCCGCCCGCCACGGCCTTGAGGATCACCGGGTACCCGACGCGCTGCGCGGTCTCCGCCGCCTCGGCCGGCCCGCTCAGCGCGCCCTCGCTGCCGGGCAGGACCGGCAGCCCGGCCCGTGCCATCAGAGTGCGGGCCACCGCCTTGTCGCCGAGTTGCTGCATCAGCTCCGGCGGCGGGCCGACGAAGGTGATGCCGTTGGCCTCGCAGATCTCCGCGAAGTCCGGGTCCTCCGAGAGGAATCCGTAGCCGGGGTGGATCGCCTCCGCCCCGGTCTGCAGGGCGGCCTCGATGATCGAGGGGATGTGCAGGTAGCTGTTCCTGGACGGTGCCGGGCCGATCTGCACGGCCTGGTCCGCGAACCGGACCACCGCCGAGTCCCGGTCGGCGGTGGAGTGCACGGCCACGGTGCGGATGCCGAGTTCCCGGCAGGTCCGGGCGACCCGTAGCGCGATCTCGCCCCGGTTGGCGATGAGGACGGTCGAGAACATCTCAGGCGTCCTCACCGGTCGGCACCGGCTCCAGGGCGATCAGCCGCTGCTGGAACTCGACCGCCGTGGCGTCCGGCGTCAGGATCCCGACCACCCGCCCCGCCACGTCAGCCTCGACGGTGCTCATCATCTTCATGACCTCCAGGATGCCGACCGGCTGGCCGACCACGACCAGGTCGCCGACCGCGACCAGCGGCGGCGCGCCCGGCTCGCGCGCGTGGTAGAAGGTCCCGACCATCGGCGCGCACAGGTAACCGAGCGCACCGTCGTCCTCGGCCACCGGCGGTGGGGGAGCCGTCCCGGCGGCGGGGGCGGTCGCCGGCTGGTCCGGCCACTCCATCTCGACCGTGGTGCCGCCGTGCTGCAGGCGGATCCTGCTGGGCGGCTTCGGGGAGGAGCGGGCCAGCTCCGCCACACTGCGGCAGACCGCGTCCAGGTCCGCCGGACCGTCCGTGGCGGGCGGGCCGAAGGCGAGGCTCCGGGTCGGGCGGGCCCAACTGCCGCCGTTCTCCTGCAAGGTGTTCTTGGTGGTCACTCCGCACCTCTTCCAGCCGGGGGCTTGGCCGCGAGGCCGAAGTCGTGGAACCGGCTCTTGCGTTTCTGGAGCAGTCGCCCGGGCTCCCACGGGATCAGCTCGCCGAGCGCGGCGGTCAGCGCGGCGCCCAGCATGGTGGCCGCACCCGCGTGGTCCTGGTGAGCGCCTTCGGTGGGCTCGGGCACGATGCCGTCGACGATGCCGAGCCGGAGCAGGTCCCCGGCGTGCACCCGCAGGGCGGCGGCCGCGGCGGGCGCCGCCGTCCGGTCCTTCCAGAGGATGGCGGCACAGCCTTCGGGACTGATCACCGAGTAGACGCCGTTGGCGCTGATCAGCACCCGGTCGGCGACGGCCAGGGCGAGCGCGCCGCCGCTGCCGCCCTCGCCGATCAGCACGGCGACGATCGGGACCGGGAGCCTGGCCATCAGCCGGAGGTTCTCGGCGATCGCGTTCGCCTGGCCGCCCCGTTCGGCGTCCGGGCCCGGGTTGGCACCGGGGGTGTCGATCAGGGTGACCAGCGGGAGGCCGAGCTTGGCGGCCATCCGCATCAGCCGGGCCGCCTTGCGGTATCCGGCGGGGGCCGCCATCCCGAATCTGCGGCGCTGCCGTTCGGCCAGGTCGGGGCCGCCCTTGTGATGGCCGATCAGCATCACCGGCAGGCCGGCCAGCCGACCGGGGCCGCCGACGATGGCGGGGCAGTCCTCGGTGAGCCGGTCGCCGTGCAGCTCCTGGAAGTCGTCCAGCAGGTGCCCGACGTAGTCGAGGGTGGTCGGCCGGTCCGGGTGCCGGGCCAGCCGGACCGACTCCCAGGAGTCGCGCTCCAGCAGGTCGTCCAGCTGACTGCCGATCAGCTCGTCCGGCGGGGAGTCCGCGACGGGTGCCACCCGGTGCCGGGGTGAGCGCAGACCGAGCAGCCGGCCGAGCGTCGGGCGCAGCGCGGACCGTGGCACCACGTCGTCCACCATGCCGTGTTCGAGCAGGAACTCGGCGGTCTGGAAGCCCTCCGGCAGGCTCTCCCCGGTGGTCTGTTCGATCACCCGCGGTCCGGCGAAGCCCATCCGGGCCCCGGGCTCGGCGATGATCACGTCGGCCAGGGTGGCGAAGGAGGCCGCCACGCCCCCGTAGGTGGGGTCGGTGATCAGCGAGACCACCAGGACGCCCGCCTCGTCGAGTTCGGCCAGCGCCAGCGCGGTCTTGGCCATCTGCATCAGGGAGAGCACCCCCTCCTGCATCCGGGCCCCGCCCGAGGCCGTCACCAGCAGCAGCGGGACCCGCAGCCGCAGGCTGGTGTACGCGGCCTCGGTGATCAGCGCACCGACGCCGCAGCCGAGACTGCCGCCGAGGAAGCGGAAGTCCATCACGGCCACCACCACCGGCTGGTCCTCGATCCGGCCGGTCGCGCAGATCACGGCCTCGTGCAGGCCGGTGCTGGTCCGGGCGTCGAGCAGCCGGTGCGGGTAGGGCCGGCTGTCGACGAACTCCAACGGGTCGTGCAGCGGCTCCACGTGGTCGATCGGCACCGCCGAGCCCGGGTCGAGCAGTTGCTCCAGTCGCTGATGGGCCGTCAGCATGGCGTGCCGGCCGCACTCCGGGCAGACCCGCAGGGCCCGCAGGAAGCGCTTGCCGTAGACCAGGGCGGCGCAGTCCTCGCACCGCACCCAGTCGGGCAGTTCGTCGGTCTCGACCATGTGGGTCGTTCCTCTCCGGTTCCGGGAGCGGCATCACGCGGTGCCGGAGCGCTCCCAGCGGTAGAACTCGTGGGCCATGGCGTCCTTCGGTTCGCGCCAGGTCTCCGGGTCGTACGCCTGGACGTACGTGGTGAGCAGCCGGCTGACGTCCCGGAACTCCGGGTGCCCGGCCAGCTTGGCGACCTCGGGACCCGGAGGCCGTTCGGCCTCGATCAGGTGCAGGTAGAGGTCGCCGAACTGGAACAGGCTGCGGCCGGTGACGCCGATCAGGTGCGGCAGTTCGCCCCGGTCCGAGTGCCCGAAGACCTCGGCGATGCCGGCGGCCGAGTCGGGCTTCATCCGGGCGACGATGAGTGCGCGGTGCATGGTGCTCACGCCCTCCCGGTCCGCTTCTCGACCTTGGCCCTGATCAGCTCCAGCTGGGTCCGCGAGTTGCGGTTGATGTGGTTGGTCATGGCGGCGTCGTCGACCGGGGCGGTGGGCTTCATCGCGAAGTCCTGGATCCAGCGCATCCGGGTGCCGTCCGGCAGCTCGGTGTACTCCCACCGGATGTCCATGAACTCGAACGGGCCCGGCTCCACCCGCCTGGCCCGGACCGCGAGTCCGTGGCGGTCGGTCTCACGCTCGGAGACCCAGCTCCAGACCGTGCCGTTCTCGTCGGGGTGCATGGTCAGCCGGAAGGTGGTGAGCTCGCCCTCGCGCTCCAGCACCTCGACGGCGGCGTACTCGCTGAACAGCTGCGGCCAGTTCTCCAGGTCGTTGGTGATCTCCCAGACCAGGCCGACGGGCGCGGCGATGACGATCTCGTTGTCGGTGTGTCCGGGCATCTCAGGCTCCTGCCGTGATGGAGGTGTTGACCGCGTCGAGGAACTCGTCCGGGGACTTGGACATCTCGGCTCCGGCGGCGATCTTCCGGCCGTAGCGGTTCTCCAGTTCGCCCACGATGCCGAGCAGGCCCAGCGAGTCCACGCCGAACTCGTCGAAGGTGGCGCTGGGGTTGCGGAGCGCTTCGGGCTCGATGGTGATGCCGGCCCGGGTCTTGATCAGCTGGGCCAGTTCGCCGTGTGTCAGGTGCTGGTTCATCAGGTGGTTCTCCTTGACTGGATCGGAAAAGGGGTCAGGGCCGGCGCAGCACCAGGGCCGCGTTGGAGCCCATCAGGCCCCGGCTCAGGACCAGGGCGGTCCGCAGCTCGGCGGAGCGCGCGAAGCCGGTCACCAGGTCGAGGCCGTGGCGGACGTCGGTGACGTTCGGGGTGGGCGGCACCAGGCCCTGCTCCATGGCGAGCACCGCGGCGGCGGTGTCGAGCAGCGGGGCACCGCAGTAGGCGCGGCCGGTGCCGGCCTTGGGCGCGGTGACCGGGACGTGGGCGGCGTGCTCGCCGAGGGCGTCGGCGATCGCGAGCGCCTCGGCCCGGTCCGCCTCGGGCACCCCGAGCGCGTCGGCGAAGACCACGTCGATCTCGTCGGGGGCGCACCGCGCCTCCTCCAGCGCGCCGCGGATCGCCCGGGCCAGCCCGTGCCGGGACTCCGCCCAGCGCGAGGCCCCGGTGAAGGTGGCCGCGTGACCGGCCAGTTCGGCCCGGATCCGGGCGCCGCGGCGGCGGGCCGAGCTCTCCTCCTCCAGCACGAACATCGCACCGCCCTCGGCGGGGACGAATCCGCAGGCCCCGGCGTCGAACGGCAGGTAGGCCCGGTCCGGGTCCTCGCCCAGGCTGAGTTCGCCGTACCCGAGCTGACAGACCATCGAGTACGGAGCCAGCGGTGCCTCGGCGCCGCCCACCACCACGGTGTCGGTGCCGCGCCGGACGGTGCGGACGGCGTGGGCGAGCGCGTCGAGACCGCCGGCCTCGTCACTGGCCACCACCGCGCAGGGCCCCTTGAAGCCGCCGCGGATCGAGACCTGGCCGGTGCTGGCCGCGTAGAACCAGGCGATCGACTGGTACGGGCCGACGAAGTGCGGTCCCTGGGACCAGAGTTGCTGGAGCTCGCGCTGGCCGAACTCGCCGCCGCCGGAACCGGCGGCGGTCACCACGCCCACCCCGAAGGGCGGTCCGGCCCCGGCGTCGAAGCGGGCGTCCGCCAGCGCCAGGTCGGCCGCGGCCATCGCGTAGTGGGTGAACCGGTCGGTCTGGACCAGGTACCGCCCCTCGACGGCCTGCTCGGCGTCGAAGCCGCGGACCTCGCCCGCGATCCGCAGCGGCAGGTGGGCGCAGCCCTCGCGGGTGACCGGGCCGAGCACGGAGGTGCCCTCCCGGGTGGCCTTCCAGAAGTCGTCCGCGCCGATCCCGTTGGGTGCCACCACCCCGATTCCGGTGACCACCGTGCGGCGGTCGGGTCGGGTGACCGTCATACCGTGGCCCCCGCTCTGCGGAGCACCACGGCGGACTGGAAGCCGCCGAACCCGCTGCCCACCGAGAGGACGTTGCGCAGCGGGACCGAGCGGGCGGTCCTCGGCACGTAGTCGAGGTCGCACTCCGGGTCCGGGCTCTCGTAGTTCGCGGTCGGCGGCACCACGCCGTGGGCCAACGCCAGGGCACAGGCCACCAGTTCGATCGCACCGATGGCGCCGAGCGAGTGCCCGACCATCGACTTGATCGAGCTCATCGGGGTCCGGTACGCGTGCGCGCCCAGCGAGCGCTTCACGGCCGCCGTCTCGTGCCGGTCGTTCTGCTTGGTGCCGGAGCCGTGCGCGTTGACGTAGTCGATGTCGGAGCTGTCGACCCTGGCGTGGGCCAGCGCGCGGTCGATCGCCTCGGACATCTCCAGGCCCTCCTGGGTCAGACCGGTCATGTGGTACGCGTTGCCGAAGGTGGCGAAGCCGCCGATCTCGCAGTACACCCGGGCGCCGCGGCGCCGGGCGTGCTCCAACTCCTCCAGCACCAGGACGGCGCCGCCCTCGCCGAGCACGAACCCGTCCCGGCCGGCGTCGAACGGGCGGGAGGCGTGCGCCGGGTCGTCGTTGCGCTCGGAGGTCGCGTGGATGGCGTCGAAGCAGGCCACCGTGATCGGTGAGATCGGCGAGTCCGCGGCACCGGCGACGCAGACGTCGGCCCGGCCGTCCTCGATCGCCTGGAAGGCGTAGCCGACCGCGTCCAGCCCCGAGGTGCAGCCGGTCGAGACGGTCTGCACGGGGCCGTGGGCGCCGGTCTGCTCGGCCACCGCCGAGGCCAGGGTGCTGGGCGAGAACGCCCGGTGCAGCTGCGGTGCGGCCCGGCGGTGGTCGACGTCCCAGCGTTCGCCCGAGTCGCTCACCCGGACGTAGTCCTGCTCCAGCCGGGTGGTGCCACCGACCGCCGTGCCCAGTGAGACCCCGATCCGCCAGGGGTCCTCGGCCGCCACGTCCAGACCGGCGTCCCGGACCGCCTCGGCGGCGGCCACCAGTGCGAACTGGACATACCGGTCCGAGCGGGCGACCTGGTCGGCGTCCAGACCGGCGGCCGCCGGGTCGAAGTCGCACTCGGCGGCGATCCTGGACCGGAAGCCCGCCGGGTCGAACAGCGTGATGCCGCGGGTCGCCGTGCGGCCGGCGGTGAGCAGCTCCCAGAACGCCGGGACGCCGGTGCCGCCGGGGGCGACGATGCCGATACCGGTCACCGCCACCCGCCGGTTCATGAGACGACCTCGGCGTGTTCCGGCGGTGAACCCTCCGGGGTGTCCTCGGTGTCCACGTGTCCGAGGTCGGGCCGGGGGGCCAGCGGGCCGAGGTGGAACACCATCCGGGCCTCGGTGCTGCCGACGTTGCGGAACCGGTGGCGCATGCCGATCGGGATCATCAGGCCCTGGTCGGGGGCGAGGGCCTGCGGGACACCGTCGAGATCCACCTCCAGGCTCCCGCTGACCACGTAGACGAACTCCTCGGAGTACGGGTGGTAGTGCTCACCGATCCGCTCCCCCGGCTGCACGATCGCCAGCCCCATGAAACCGCTGGTGGCTCCCACCGCGGTCGGGGTGAGCATGG
The DNA here is from genome assembly GCF_045041205.1 of Kitasatospora sp. NBC_00070. NCBI lineage: Bacteria > Bacillati > Actinomycetota > Actinomycetes > Kitasatosporales > Streptomycetaceae > Kitasatospora > Kitasatospora sp. NBC_00070. Next base: position 6,823,035 of record NZ_CP108247.1, read on the forward strand.
CGCGGAGGTCGCCGCCACGTCGCCGGTTGGGTTCGGCCTCGTCGACGTGCACGATGCGTGGGAACTGCGTGGTCATGATGACTTCCTCCAAATACCTGTGCAGGGACGGTCCCTGCCGGCCGGTCTGCGGTCAGGAGTCCGTGGCGCGACGGTCCGTGACGAGCGACATCCGGCACTCGTCGAGGAACCGGCCGAGCTCCGCGCCGACCCGCAGGTCGTGACCGCCGAGGTCGACCAGGCGGCTGAGCACGCCCGCGGCACGGGGGCCGACCACGCCGAGCGCCAGGCCGGGCACCGACTCCGGAGCGGCCGTCAGGTCCACCACCCGGACCACGGTGTCCTCGCGCTGGAAGACGGTGCTCGCCACCAGCGGGCTCGCCGGGTCCTCGGTGGCGAGCCGGTCCTGACGGGCCAGCAGGGCGGCGACCGCCGCACCGCAGCCGGGCCGGACCGGATAGCTCAGAGCGTGCCGGGCGACCCCGGCCGACGGCATCCCGGGCGCCGCCACATGGTGGACCGCGGGCAGCGCCGCCCGGATGAAGAACGACCGCGCGGACTCCGCGTCGGTGAGGTCCCGGGCCTCCTCGAGGTACGGGTTGATCGCCTCCTCGACCGCCCTGACCTCGGGCTGCCGCGCCACGTGGCGCAGGGCGGCGGCGAGGTCGCCGGCCACCTCGACGGACCGCACCACCCGGTTGCCGCGCATGAAGAGCGAGGTCCGGCAGAGCCGGGTGCGCTCGTCTACCCGGGCGGCGGGCGAGGCGTAGCCCGCCAGGATCCCGGCCACGGTGCGTTCGCTGCCGGGCTTCACCGTGAAGGTGAGGGCGTGCCGGACGGTGCCGTCGGTGACCGGTGCCGGTCCGTCGAAGGTCTCCGACCCGGCGGTCTCCCGCATGATGCTGAAGCGCAGCGAACGGGTGTCCCGCACGCACCCGTGCAGGGGGCGCACCATCTCGCGGTGCGCCTCGCTGTCCACCCACGCCAGGAAGGGCCGGGCGCTCTCCCACTCGCTGGTGATCAGCCACTGCGCCGGGTCCTCGATGGACTGGCACAGCTGGTCGCTGACATGGCCCGGGACCGAGGCCACCTGGTGGCGCAGCTGCTCGTACGCCTCCAGGAAGCGCTGTTGTGCGCCGTCCTGGATGTCGCACAGCAGCACCACCCGGAGCCGGGGGGTGCTCAGCGCCGGACGGCGCGACACGGGTTGGGTCAGAGTCGTCATGTTCCGCTTCTCCTTGAGGGGTGAACAGTCCCCGGCCGCGGCTGCCGTCTGCTCGCCGCTGACCCCTCGTCCGGCGCCACCGGGTCGGGCGACTGCCCGTGCTCGCTTCCGGCGGTCTCGCTCCTGGAGGCCCGAGGTCGATCGTGGTTCGCCTGTCCGCGCGGCGCGAGGGCTGGAAGCCATCTGAGCGAAAAACGCCGGGACATGTCATCCCTGACCGGGCATCAATCCGTTCCGCACCCGAGGCTGGAGGCGGGCCCACCGATCGCGGCGACGGCTCCGACGCGCCGCGCGCCCCGAACCGACAGGAGCGATTGATGAACTCGAAGGCCGAGGACCGGGTACCGGTCCTCATCGTGGGCGGTTCCCTGGTGGGGCTGTCCGCCTCGCTGTTCCTCGGCCGGCTGGGTGTCGGACACCTGCTGGTCGAGAAGCACGCGGACACCTCGCACCACCCGCGCGGACGCGGCAACAACGTCCGGACGATGGAGCTGTTCCGGGTGGCGGGGGTCGAACAGTCGATCCGCGAGGCCGCCTCGGTGCTGGCCGACAACCACGGCATCCTGCAGGCCGACACGCTCGCCGGGCTGGACCAGGAGTGGCTGTTCAAGGAGATCGACCCGGGCGGCGGGCTGGCCAGGTTCAGCCCGTCCGGCTGGTGCCTGTGCAGCCAGAACGACCTGGAGCCGGTCCTGCTGCGACAGGCCCGCCAACTCACCGGGGAGTTGCGGTTCGGCACCGAACTGGTCGACTTCGAGCAGGACGCCGACGGGGTGACGGCCGTGCTCCGGGACCGGGGGAGCGGCGAGCGGCGGACCGTTCGGGCCGACTACCTGGTCGCCGCCGACGGGCCGCGCAGCCCGGTCCGGGAACGGCTCGGCATCGGCCAGGCCGGGCCCGGCGACCTGTTCCACAACGTCAGCATCACCTTCCGGGCGAAGCGGATCGCCGACGTGGTCGGCGAACGACGGTTCATCGCCTGCTACCTGACCACGCCTCAAGGACCCGGCGCTCTGCTGCCGGTGGACAACCAGGAGCAGTGGGTCTTCCACGCCCCCTGGCACCCCGAGCAGGGCGAGACCCTGGAGGACTTCACCGACGAGCGCTGCGTCGCCCACATCAGGGCGGCCGTCGGGGTGCCCGACCTGGAGGTCGAGATCACCGGCAAGGCCCCCTGGCATGCCGCCGAGCGGGTCGCCGAACGCTACGGCGCCGGCCGGGTCTTCCTCGCCGGCGACTCCGCGCACGAGATGTCGCCGACCGGGGCGTTCGGCTCCAACACCGGTATCCAGGACGCCCACAACCTGGCCTGGAAGCTGGCCGCCGTGCTGGGCGGCTGGGCCGGGCCCGCGCTGCTGGACACCTACGGCGAGGAGCGGCAGCCGGTGGCGCGCGCCACCAGCGCCCGGGCCTCCGCGCGCTCCGCCGAGCACCGGCACCCCGGCTACGAGGCGGCGCCGGGCACCGGACGGCAGGCCAACGTGCTGGCCGTGGCGCTCGGTTACCGCTACCCGGTCGGTGCGGTGGTCGGGACCGACCCGACCGGCCCGGCCGTACCGGAGCGGTTCGAGGCGGTGGGCGAGCCCGGCAGCCGCGCCCCGCACGTCTGGGTGCACCGGGCGGGCGTCCGGCTCTCCACCCTGGACCTCTTCGAGACCTCGCCGACCCTGCTGACCGGGCCCGAGGGCGAGCCCTGGTACCTGGCGGCACAGCGGGCCGCCGAGCGGCTCGGGGTCCCGCTGGCGGCGTACCGGATCGGCACCGACCCGGCGCACGAGCTGGCGCCCGAACCCGGCGCCGACTGGGCGGCGGCGTACGGCGTGAACGCCGGGGGCGCGGTGCTGGTCCGGCCGGACGGATTCGTGGCCTGGCGGGCCGAGGGTCCGCTGCCGGACCCGGCCGCGGTGCTCGACCAGGTCCTCAAGTCGCTGCTCCGGCTGGGTTCCTGACGTTACGGTGGCGCTCGGTCCGAGCCGAGCGCCACCGCGGCGCCGCCCGGGGCGGCCTGGCCCGGACGGCGGAGCGCACTCTCGGCACCGGGAGCACGCGACGGCGCCTCAGCGCGGAGCCGTGAACCCGTAGCCGTCGTCGATCAGCACCGGCAGGTAGGCCCGCAGCGCCGCGATGGTCTGCGAGCGGTCGCCGCCGCCGTCGTGGTTGAGCACGATCGAGCCGGGCCGGACCGCCTTCAGCACCCGGTCGGTGATCAGCGAGGTGCCGGGCCTGGCCCAGTCGCGGGGGTCCACGGACCAGCCCATCGGGCGCATGCCCAGGTCCGAGCTGGTCCGCAGGGCGACGGGTGACCAGTCCCCGCCGGGGGCCCGGAACCAGGTCGGGGGCTTCCCGGCGGCGGCCTGGAGGACGTCGGAGGTGCGCGCCAGCTCGTCCCGGACCTGGGCCTCCGAGAGCCGGCGCAGGTCGGGGTGGGTCCAGGTGTGGTTCGCCAGGTGGTGCCCCTCGGCCGCGATCTCGCGGACCAGGCCGGGCTGGTCGGCGGCGTTCTCGCCGACCAGGAAGAAGGTGGCCCGGATCCCGTACTTGCGCAGCAGGGCCAGCACCGCGGGTGTGTGGGTGGGATCGGGGCCGTCGTCGAGCGTCAGCGCCACCAGCTTGTCGGTGGACGGGAGTTCGTACACCGGGTCGTCGACCGCCCGCGGCACCGGCTTGGCCGGGCTGAGGACGGGAGCCGGCTCCGGGGCGGCCGACGGCGAAGGTACGGCGGCGGGGGTGGAGGAGGCCGGGGAGGCGGGGCCCGCGTCTCCGGAGCCGACGAGTGGTGCGCCGCAGGCTCCGACGGTCAGGAGGGTCACTCCGGCGACGGACAGAAGCTTTCTGCGGCTGATGATCTGACGGTGCGACAGCATGTTCCATCTGTCGCACGGAAGTCCTGGGACGGCGCGGCCGAGCGCTCCACCCGGGGGAGCGGCACCCGTCCCAACGGCGGAGCCCGGCACTCGAACGGTCCAGCCTCCCTCACCCGGATGACCCTCCCAGTGGCGTTCCGCGGATCGGCAACTGACGGTGAGTGAGGCGCACCATGGGCTCGTTCGTCGACGAAGTGTCGGCTGCTCTTGGGTAGGCGCCGGAAGGATCCAGTCCCCATGCGTTCTGAATGCGCTTTGCTCGCCGGAGCGGCCACCGCCGCCATTCTCGTCCTCGGCGCTCCCACCGCCCAGGCGGAGACCGTCCCCGGAACCCCCAACGGCCGGACCGCCCAGCAGCAGCCCCGTGCCGTCGACGACCAGAAGGTCTGGCAGGAGGCTCCGGCCGCTCCGGAGGGGAAGAAGGCGGCGACCGACCAGCCGCCCGCCCCCGAGAAGAAGCCCGAGCCGGAGTCGTCCTCGCAGCACGCCCAGAAGCCGCACGGCGGCGTGCACACCGGTGGCGGCGGGCTCGCCGTCTCCGGTGGCGGCCTGGCCTCGGGCGCCGTGCTGCTGGCCGGCGGTCTCGGCATCGGCGCCTACACCCTGCGGCGCCGCACCTCCGGGAGCGGCCCGGCCTGACCTGGCCCGCCCGCAGCCTCGTGTCGTGGCCGCCGCCCCGGGCAGCGGCCACGACGGGGCCCCGGGGAGCCCGGACCACCGCACGCCCCGAGAGAGGAGCCGGCCCGATGGGCCGTCAGACAGCGCCGAGCGGCGGACCCGCCACCGATCCTCCGGCCACCGCCGAGGGGAGCCTCAGGCCCTTCCGGTGGGCGATGGCCGCGGCCGCCCTCGGGCTCCTGGTGATGTACCAGTCCGTGGACACCAGCCCCGTGACGCCCCGTCAGGTGGCTGCCGCCGCCCCGGCCGCCACTCCCGGGGACCGACCGTCGTCCGCTGCGGTCCCGGCGGCTCCCACGCTGCCCCGCTCCCGTCCGGTCAAGCTGTGGATCCCCCAGCTCTTCGTGGAGGCGCCGTTCGTCGAACTGGGCCTGGACCACGCCGGCGCGCTGGAGGCCCCGGCCAAGGACAACCGCAACCTGGTCGGGTGGTACCGGGACGGCGCCGCCCCCGGCGAGCGCGGCAGCGCGGTGGTGGCCGGTCACGTGGACACCACCACCGGCCCGGCGGTCTTCCTGATGCTGCATCTGCTGACCCCGGGGAGCACGGTCGACATCACCCGCGAGGACGGCATCGTCGCCACCTTCGCGGTCGACTCCGTCCAGACCTTCCCCAAGGACCGCTTTCCGGACGAACAGGTGTACGCGGACACCGACGCGGCGCAGCTCCGCCTGATCACCTGCGGCGGCGCGTACGACCGGCAGCGCAAGGACTACACGGACAACGTGGTGGTCTTCGCACACCTCAAGTCCTCGCGGCAGACCTGACCGCACCCCGGTCGGGTGCCGAGCGTCAGGCCGGGTCGCCGAGGGCGCGGGAGAGGCCGTCCAGGAGACAGCCGAGGCCGAACTCGAACCGGGCCTCGGCGTCGGGGTGGCCCGCCTCCAGGATCCGGCGGTTGAAGTGCGGGTGCCGCCCCGAGTCGACGACCTGGCGGACGTAGGCGCCGACCGACGTGCGCCACTCCTTCTTGGTCAGGCCGGTGCTGCGCTGCGCCTGCAGCTCGGCGAGTTCGGTGCCGACGGCCCCCAGGACGTAGGTGTTGAGGGTGTCGACCACCATCGAGGCCCGGGTGGGGTCGTCGGTGGCCCGCCCGGCCACGCCCAGCGCGTGGTCGGCGCGCGCGATGACGTTGGGGCCGAGTGCCGGGCGTTGGCTGGCCTGCTGAGCGAGCCACGGGTGCCGGAGCAGCGAGGCGCGGAAGTCCCTTGCGATGGTGGCCAGTTGCTCGCGCCAGTCGGCTGCCTCGGCCGTCGGCTGCGGGAGCGGTTCGTCGTCGTACACGGCGTCGACCATCAGCTCGACCAGTTCGTCCCGGCCGGTGATGTGCCGGTAGAGCGACGTGGTCCCGGTGCCCACCTCGGTGGCGATCCGCCGCATGGTCAGGGCGTCGAGGCCCTCCGTGTCGGCGAGGTGGATCGCGGCGCGCACGATCTTCTCCTCGCTGAGGGCGGGGCGGCCGACGCGTGCGCGGTCGCGCATCCAGACCAGGGTCGCGGGCTGTTGGGGGGAAGGCATGGGAACAGTGTATTCGGTCGGCTACAGTGTTCCCAGAAGCGGGAACGATGTTCCCAAGAAGGGGGTTTCCATGTCTGCCGAAACACTCAGGACACCGGTCGTCATCGTGGGCGGCGGCACCGTCGGGCTCGCCACGGCGGTGTTCCTCGCCCACCACGCGGTGCCGTCCCTGGTGCTCGAACGCCGCGCCGCCCCGTCCGGCCACCCACGTGCCCTGGGCATCAGCACGCGCACCCTGGAGCTCTTCGCGGAGGTCGGACTGCGGGCGGAGCTGGACGCCGTCGCGGTGCGGTCGGCCGAGCTGCGGAAGGCGGACGCCCGCACCGTCGCCGAGATCGACCGCACCGGGGCGCCCCCGGCGGGGCCGCCGGCCGCCGCCTTCGCCCACTCCCCGGAGCGGCCGAGCGGGCACTACCCGCAGGACCGGCTGGACGCCTTCCTGCTGCCGGCCGCCCGGGCCCGGGGCGCGAGGGTCGAGTTCGGTGCCGAGGTGACCGGGATCGACCAGGACGGGCAGGGCGTCTCGGTGACGCTCGCCGACGGGCGCACGGTCCGCGCCGACTACCTGGTGGGTGCCGACGGGGTGAACAGCTCCGTGCGCACGGCGCTGGGTGTGGGCACCACCGGCCCGGGGGAGATCGGCCGGACCACCATGAACATCCTCTTCGAAGCCGACCTGGTCGGCCGTTTCGGCTCGATGCCGAGCATGACGGAGATTCAGCACCCCGAGGCCCCCGGCATGCTGCTGGCGGTGGGCGAACGGCGCTGGGTGCTGCACGTGGTCGTGCCGCCGGGCGAGGACGTGCTGTCGGACGAGCGCTGCGCGGCCGCGGTCCGGACGGCGATCGGGGTGGACGACGTGCCGGTCCGGGTGCTCGCCGCGCTGCCCTGGCGGGCGACCGTACGGCTGGCGGACCGGTTCCGGGTGGACCGCGCGTTCCTGGTGGGCGACGCGGCGCGGGCCATCTCCCCGCTCGGCGCCTTCGGCCTCAACACCGGGCTGGCGGACGCGCACAACCTCGCCTGGAAGCTGGCCATGGTGCTGGCCGGACAGGCCGGTGACCCGCTGCTGGACAGCTACCACGACGAACGCCGCGCGGTGTCCGAACTGGTCACCCGGCAGGCCCTGTTGCGTTGGGACACCCCGCGCCTGCACTGGGACCCGTCGGCGGTGCGGGAGCGGGCCGCCGCCGGTGCGTGGAACGCGCCGCTGGTGACCACCGCCTACCGCTACGCCTCCCGCGCGGTCGTCGACCCGGTCGCCGACCTGCCCTCCACCGAGGACGTCGGCGCCGCCCGCGACGCGGCGCCCGGCTCGCTGGTTCCGCACCGGCGGCTCGGCGACGGCCCCGACGACTCGACCCTGTACCTCAACGACTCCCGCTTCGCGCTGCTGACCGGCCCGGCCGGACGGGGCTGGGAGGATGCGGCCCGCGCGGCCGGCGGCGCCCGGGGCATCGACCTGCGTACCGTCCCGCTCGACGCGCAGACCTCCTCCTCGATGGGCCTCGGGCCCACCGACGCCCTGCTGGTGCGGCCGGACGGCTTCATCGCCTGGCGCGGTGGCGGCGCGGCCGATCCGGACCTGCTGGAGCGGGTCGTCGCCACCGTCACCGGACGGGGTGTTCCGGCCCGGGAGCGGTCGGGCGGCTGACGGTCGGTCATGCGGGTGTGGGGGAAAGGGCATTCTCAACTGCGGCTTAACCGGGCCGTAAGGGCTGTTCAAGCGGGGGACCCCCAACGGGGCGGACCGGCCTGGAAGGCGGGCAAAGCTTCGGTTATCAAGAAGCTTTCCTATTGACGGCCCCCAATGGTCTGGACCATCTTGTGGAGGCCGCGCGGTTGCTTCCCCCACACACCTCGGCGGCGCGGTCCGCCGCGCCGCCCCACAGCCGAGGAGAGCTCGCCCATGAGGCGCGTCGCCTTGCCCCTTGCCGCCGTCACGGCCGCAGCCCTGACCGCCGTTCCGCTCTCCGCCGGCGGGGCGTCCGCCGACACCGGCCTGACCGGGCTGATCGCCACCTACGCGGTCACCTCCAACTGGCAGACCGGTTTCGAGGCCGGATACACCGTCACCAACCGCACCAACGCCACCGTCAGCACCTGGTCGCTCTCCTTCGACCTGCCGACCGGCGAGACCGTCACCGGTGCCTGGAACGGCACCCTGACCTCCACCGCCGTCACCGGTGGCCGGCGCTACACGGTCACCCCGCCCAGCTGGGCCGGTCCGCTGGCGCCCGGCGCCACGGCTGCCGTGGTCGGGTTCGACGTGTCCAACGGCAGCACGGCCCAGACCGCGCCCGCCAACTGCACGGTCAACAACAAGCCGTGCGAGGGCCTGCCCGCCGACACCGCCGCCCCGACCGTCCCCACCGGTCTGAAGGTCAGCGGCACCGGCCCCGGCACCGTCGCGCTCTCCTGGAACGCCGCCACCGACAACCAGGCCGTGGCCGGCTACCACCTGCGGGAGGGCGGCGCGGTGGTGGCCACCACCACGGGCACCACCGCGAACCTGACCGGACTGCTCCAGGGCAGCACCCACGTCCTCGGCGTCTCCGCCTTCGACGCCGCCGGCAACGAGTCGGCCGTCTCGGCCACGGTGTCGGCCACGGCCGGCAGCGGTACCACCCCGGGTGCCTCGGCCCCGTACGTCGACCTGGGCGCCTACCCGACGCCGAGCCTGACGGCGCTCGCCGCCGCGAGCGGCCTCAAGCAGTTCTCGCTCGCCTTCCTGATCAACGGCAGCCAGCCGTGCACCGCGAGCTGGTTCGGCGCCTTCGACCCGGCCACCGGCTGGTACAAGGAGGAGCTGGACGCCTTCCGCGCGGCGGGCGGCACCGTCCGGCCCTCCTTCGGCGGGGCCAACGGCACCGAGCTGGCGCAGTCCTGCACCACCGTCGCCGCGCTGGCGGCGCAGTACCAGAAGGTCGTCGACGTCTACGGCCTGGACCGGATCGACTTCGACATCGAGGGCACCGCGGTCGTGGAGCGGGCCTCGGTCGACCGGCGCTCGGCGGCCGTCGCGCAGGTCCAGGCCGCGCAGCGGGCCAAGGGCCGTGACCTCAAGGTCAGCCTGACCCTGCCGGTGCTGCCCAGCGGTCTGACCACCGACGGCGTCTACGTGCTCCAGTCCGCGAAGAACGCGGGTCTCGCGGTGGACGTGGTCAACGCGATGTCGATGGACTTCGGCGACTCGGCCGCGCCGAACCCGAGCGGGAAGATGGGCGCGTACGTGATCCAGTCCGCGCAGTCCACCCAGGCGCAGGTCCGGCAGGTCTGGCCGAACCTGACGGCCGCTCAGGCCTGGGCCACGGTCGGGGTGACGCCGATGCTGGGTCAGAACGACACCGCCTCGGAGGTGTTCGGCCTGGCCGACGCCCAGCAGCTGGTCACCTTCGCCCAGCAGAACCACCTGGGCGAGCTGGCCTTCTGGGAGATGACCCGGGACGCCAACGCCTGCACCGGCTCGCTGCCCAAGTGCACCAACGTGCCGCAGACGCCGTACCAGTTCTCCAAGCTGTTCGCCGGCTTCACCGGCTGACACCGCGTCGCACCGGGTCCGGCCCGCGCCGGGTGGACCGCCTCGTCGGCGGGTCCACCCGGCGCGGGCCGGACGGCTACCTTCCCGCAGTGCGCAGCCGGTCGAGGTAGCGGCCGGGGTCCGCTCCGTGGGCCCGGTCCTGGGCGCCGGGGCGGACGTGGGACAGGGCGCCGTCCGGGGCGATGCGCAGCATGGTGGTGGCGGCGTGCGGGGCGTCGAGGTCGCGCAGGCCGTCCCCGTCGGTGACCGGGACGTCGGGGCCGAACATCGCGGTGGCTTGGGCGGCGGTGGCCGCCGGGGCCTGCCCGGTCCGGTTGGCGCTGCTGACGTACAGACGGGGGAAGCGGGCCAGCAGCGGGGCCAGCGGCTGCCAGCGGGCGCCGAAGAGCAGCAGGTGGCCGTCGCGCAGGGCGGGTCGGGCCCAGGCAGGTGGCGGGGTGGCGGCGCCGACGGGGACCAGCAGGGTGACCAGTTCGACCCGGAGCAGGGCGGTCGCCGTGTCGAGCGCGGCGGGTGTCAGGTCGAGCGCCGGGGTGAGGTCGCGCCAGGTGGTGTCGTCGTGGACCCAGAGCGCGACCTCCTGGTCGGCGGGCCGGGCCTTGGCGGTGTTGACGGTCAGTGGGCCGGTGGCGGCCACCACGTAGGTCAGCGGGCTGGGGTTGGGCAGGACGACGGCTCGTCCGGCGGTCAGGGCGTCGGCGGCGGGGCCGGTGTCGAGCGGGGAGGCGGCCGGCATGGGGTGGTCCGTTCAGCGGGCGGATGAGGTGGTCCCGGCGGCCTGCGCGGTGAGGCCGTCGAGGTAGGCGGCGAAGTCCGCGTCGGCGACCACGGCCTGGCCGCGCCGGTAGGCGCGGTCCTTGACCCAGGTCAGGGCGGTCCGGGTCAGCTCCTGGTCCAGGGTGTACCCGAGGCGTTCGGCGACCGCGCGCAGCACGCGGTGGCTGGCGAGGTGCGTCAGCACCACGGTCGGGGCCAGGCCGAGGTGCTGCTGCGGATCGTACGGCTGGAAGGTCTGCGGGTGGGTGAAGGGGGTGCCGGTGGAGATGCTGGCGACCCCGGTGCCCACGACAGGGGTGGTCACGGTGAGCGGGACGCCGGTCTCGGCGGACACCATCCGGGCGATCCCGGGCAGCCGGGTCAGGTCCGGTGCGGTCCACCAGGGTTCGCAGTCGGGCCCGAGGACCTGGGCGGCCTTGGCCGGGTCGTGGGCGAGCAGGAAGAGCAGTTGCTCGGTGGCGACCATGCCGCTGCGCTCGGCCATGCCCAGCCAGGAGCAGGCCGCCACCCTGACCCCGCTCTCCAGCGCGGCCAGGGTGTTGGCCAGCCCCAGCCCGAGGTCGTTGTGCAGGTGCGAGACCAGCACCGCGTCCGGTCCGGCCCCGGCCGCGACCTGCCGGAACAGTGCCCGGGCCTGACCCGGCATCAGGTCCCCGACGGTGTCGGCCAGCACGATCGTGCCCGCGCCGTGCGCGGTCAGCGCTCCCGCGTACTCGGCGACCAGGGCGTGGTCCGCGCGGGGCGCGTCCACCAGGCAGACGTCCACCGCGATGCCGTCCGCGAGGTCGACGGCCTCCTTGACCACCTCCAGGCCACCGGCCAGCGCCGTCCGGGCGTCGGCGTGCACCAGGGCGCGGGCGGTCGCCTCGGACGCCGCCACGATCACCATCACCCGTGCGTGCGCCGCGTCCCGGACCGCGCTCAGCGCCAGCCGCACGTCCTGGACGGTGCCCCGGCAGATCGCCGTCGGGCTCACCGAACCCTGGGCCTCCAGTGCGACCTGACGGGTCGCCTCGAACTCCTGCCGGCACACGGAGGGGAAGCCCGCCGCGAACACCACGTGCCGGGGCCCGTCGGTACCGAACACCGCCCCCTGCTTGCGGGCCAGCCGGACCCGGAAGCCGGCGCCCATCAGGGTCTTGGCCTGCGCCCCGTCCCGCGCCGACTCCTCGAAGAACACCACCCGGCCGGCCTGGGCCGACTCCCGCACCACGTCCACTGCCCGGCTCCCGTCCCAGTGCGGCCACCTCGGTCGGCTCGCCCCTCGCGTGAGCGTAGAGGGCGCCGACGAATGGTGGTAACAGGGGTACGGGAGCCGGGAAGTGATGCTATGTCGACAAGTGGCCGCGACCTGCTTCCGGCCGGAGCCCGCTCAGCTCAGCGGACGGCAGAGCAGGGCGTCCGGTACCCCGCCGTGGTTCCACCGCCAGGTGAAGGCCACGCCGGCCAGGTACTCGGTGTCGGCGCACTGGCCCTTGTAGTGGCCGGGTGCCCAGTCACTGGCGGTGGAGCCGCCGGTGCCGGGGCGGTTGTCGCCGTGGTCGAACCAGACGTTGCGGCCGGTCAGCGGCAGCGGGGTGGTGGCGGGGGCGCACAGCAGGGTGGCCATCGCGTTGCCGCTCGCGCTGTAGCCGACCGCGAAGGTGTGGTCGGGGCACTGGAGCTTGTTGTAGCCCGGGGCCCAGTCGCCGTGCGTGACGTAGCGCTCGTCGTTGACCGCGATCCAGTCGCCGGCGGCCTTGGCGGGCTGGTTCGCGTCGGTGCACAGGCCCCGGTTGGAGCTGCGGGCGAGGGCGACCACGCGCTGGGTGTCCGGGCAGTTGCCCTTGCGGTAGCCGGTGGCCCAGTCCGCCTTGGCGCGCATGGTGAGGGAGAGGTTCTGGTCGCCGAAGTCGAGGTCGAGCATGTTCCAGCGGTCGGACCGGGCGATCCGTCCGGTCCGGGACGGGGCGTCGACCAGCTTGTTCCAGGCGGTGGCGCGCCAGTCGCCGGGGTCGGTCAGGCCGAGCCGCCGGCCGGCCGTGTCGTAGTTGACCAGGGCCCAACTGTCCTGCGGCTTGCCGTCGTTGCCGGTCCAGCCGACCAGCGGCCAGACCGCGAAGTCGGTGTCGTTGGCGACCAGGATGTCGGTGAAGTTGGCCCACCAGGTCTGCTCCAGCGGGTCGCTCTCGTCGCGGCCGGCCGCGCCGAACTCGCTGATCCACACCGGCGCGGTGAAGTGCTGGCCCGCCTCGGTGACGAACAGCGCCTCGTCGTGGACGAGTTGCCGGAGCTGGTCGAGCGGGAACCGCTCGTACGGCCAGTCGTTGGTGTGACCCGGGCCGCTGGCGGCGCCGGTGTAGTTGGGGCCGGTGTAGCCGTAGAAGTGGGCGGAGTAGACCAGCTTGTTCGACTGGATCAGGGTGTTGGAGAGATTGCGGACCGGGGTCAGCATCGGCCGGCCGTAGTCGAGGCCGTCGAGCGGGATGCCGTACCAGTTGATCCCCTCCATCACGATGAGCAGGTCCGGGACGGCCTGGAGGATCCGGTTGCCGGCCTCCTGGAAGGCGGCGTACTCGTCGTGGGAGTCGCCCCAGCCCCAGTTCGGGTTGTCCCAGGTGTCGCGGCGGACCTCGTTGCGCAGGTCGGCGCCGACCACCCGCTTGTTGTCCTGGTAGCGCTTGGCGAGGAACACCCAGTCGTCGATCCACTGCTGGGTGGACTGGCCGCTGTTCCAGCGCTCGCTGCCGTCCAGGCCGCAGCAGAACCGGTAGCCGGTGGTGTGGTTGTTCAGGACGACGGCGAAGCCGTCGGCGGTGAGGGCCGCGATCACCGCGTCGAACACCTGGAGCGGGGTCCGGCCCCGGAGTTGCGGGTTGGCCGCGACGGCGGAGTCCGGCACCACGGTGGTGTCGTGGACCAGCGCGTTCGCGTACGGGAGGCGGATGCTGTTGAGGCCCAGCGCGTGGAAGTCGGCCAGGATGGTCGCCAGCGGTGCCCGGTCCAGGCCGAGCGGGATGTTGTTCGACAGCTGTCGCGCCTGGTGGTTGGCCGGGTCGTTGACGTCGCCGCTGCCCTGCCAGGTGCCCTGGGCACCGGCCCAGTTGCCGGACTTGAGCTTGAAGCGGTTGCCGTTCGCGTCGACGATCCAGCGGCCGCTGGTGCTCAGCGGGCCGGTCCAGGAGGCGGCCAGTTGAGGCCCCGTCAGCACGGCCGGGCCGGCCGGGGCGGCGGCGGGAGCGGAGGTGGCGGAGGCGGGCGCCCCGCCGAGGACGAGGGTCAGGGCGGCCGCGGCGGCGGCCAGCGTTCGGAGGATGGGGCTTCGGACGGCGGGGGCCGAGTCGGCTGATCTCATGCTGTTCCCCTCCAGGGGGTGGGGTGGGGCCGAGGAGCTTCGGGTGGTGCCGGCCGGACCGGTGGTCCGGAGTCGGGGAGCGGCCCGGGCTCAGCCCTTGAGGCCGCTGGTGGCGATGCCCTCGACGATGTGCCGCAGGGCGAGCAGGAAGCTGTCGGGTGCCGGCCTCGCCGTAGGCGTGCGACCAGTCGGAGGCTCAGGGGAAGAGGGCCTGGATGCCGACCACGGCGGCCCCCCGGGCCCACTCCTCCCAGGGGAGCGGACGCAGGGTCAGCGGGCACTTCGCCGCCGCCTTGAAGCAGTGCGCGGCGTAGGCCTCCCTGATGTGCACGCCGAAGAGGTCGTAGGTGTCGAGCCCCTCACCGGTCACCACCACGCGTTCGGGGCCGAGCAGGTTGACCAGGACGGCGATGCCGGTGCCGATCGCCTGACCGGCCCGGGCGAACGCGGCGCGGGCGGCGGGCTCCCCGCCGCGGGCGAGCTGGACGGCCCCGTCGAAGTCGAGCTCCGGACGCCCGGTGGCGCGCCGGACGGTGGCGAGGATGGCGTCGCTGGAGGCGACGGCCTCGACGCAGCCGACCTGGCCGCAGTGGCAGCGCGGCCCGTTCGGGTCGATGCTGATGTGCCCCATCTCGCCGGCCACCCCGTACGCGCCGGTGACCAGGTCACCGTTGACGACGACCCCGGAGCCGATCCCGGCGCCGATGGTGACCAGGGCGAAGTACTCGGTGCCGATGCCGTCGCCGAACCAGTGCTCGGCGCTGGTGAGCGCCTTGACGTCGTTCTCCACGGTGACGGTCAGCCCGGTCGCCGCGGCGACCGTCTCGGCCAGCGGCACGTCCTGCCAGCCGGGGAGCACCGAGTAGCAGACCCGCCCCCTCAGGCGGTCCACGTCGCCGGAGACCGCGATCCCCAGGTGCCGGGTGCGGGCCCTGAACTCGGGCTCGGTGTCGAGGAGTTCGGTGACCAGCTCGGCCAGCAGCGCGCACACGGCGGCCGGGTCGCGGTCGCCCAGCGGGCGGCTCGCGGTGGTGCGCATCCGGGCCTGCAGGTCGCAGACCGTGCCGAACAGGGTGTCGGCACTGATCTTCACCCCGAGGACGAACTCCCGGTCGGGAGTGACCGCGAGCGGGTTGACGGGGCGTCCGGCCCCGGGGGCGGTGCGCTCCGGCGGGAGTTCGTGCAGGTAGCCGTCGTCGATGAGCGGTCGGGCGGCCTTGGTCACGGCGGTCGAGGACAGCCCCGTCCGGCGGGCCAGCTCGACCCGGCTGAGCGGGCTCTCGGCCAACAGCAGGGCGAGGATGGCGGTTTCGGCCGGTGCGGAGACCAGCGGCCTCGAGTGGTTTGGAAACACGGCCGCAACCTACCGGTAAATAAATAACTTCGTCCAGTATTGATTTCCCTCCGGGCCGGACCTACGCTCTGGCCCAACTCCCCATGCTCCGGCCGCCGTTCGCCATGCAGCCGTTCGCACCGCGCACGATCTCCGCCGTCGCCGAACCCCCGGGACCTCCTGTGCCGCCCACGTCCTCCGCCGTCTCCTTCGACGCCGCCCGCGGTCTCGCCGTCCTGCGCACCCCGAACAGCACCTACGCGCTGCGGGTCGGTGTCGACGGCAGCCCCCGGCACCTGCACTGGGGGGCGGTGCTCGACACCGCGGCCCTGACCGGCCTCACCGTGGCCGCCTCGCCCGCCGCGAGCAGCTTCGAGGCGGACCCGGCGCCGGACGAGCTGGCCCCGCAGACCGGGGCGCGGTTCGGCCCGGCCGGCCTCCAGGTGCGGTTCGCGGACGGCACCTCCGGCGCCCAGTGGAACTTCGCCGGGCACACGCTCCAGGACGGTGAACTGCGGCTGCAACTGACCGACCGTCACTACCCGTTGGCCGCCCGGCTCTGTTACCGGGTCCGCCCCGGCAGCGACGTGATCGAGCGCTGGACGGAGCTCACCCACACCGGCACGGCGGACGCGGGCCCGATCACCGTCGACCGGCTGGACTCGGCGGCCTGGACGGCCCCGGCCCGGCCCGACTACCGGCTGAGCCACCTGGCGGGCGGCTGGAACAGCGAGTTCCAGCTGCACCGGGACCGGCTCCCGGTCGCCGAGACCGTGCTCACCAGCCGGCGCGGCCTCACCAGCCACCACGCCAACCCCTGGCTCGCCCTGGACGACGGCACCGCCGACGAGGAGCACGGCGAGGTCTGGAGCACTGCCCTTGCCTGGAGCGGGAGTTGGCGGATCACCGTGCACCGCGACCCGGTCGGCCGGACCGGCTGGACCGGCGGCTTCGGCCACGAGGGAGTGCGCTGGACCCTGCGGCCCGGCGAGAGCCTGCACACCCCCGTCTTCGCCGGCCTCTACACCTCCGGCGGCTTCGGCGCCGCCAGCCGCGCCTGGCACACCCACCTGCGCAGCTGCGTGCTGCCCGCCCCCGAGCAGGACCGGCCGGTGGTCTACAACTCCTGGGAGGCCACCGGCTTCGAGGTCGACCAGGCGGGCCAACTGCGGCTCGCCCGGCTGGCCGCAGGGCTGGGCGCCGAGCTGTTCGTCCTGGACGACGGCTGGTTCGGCCGCCGGACCAGCGACCGGTCCGGCCTCGGCGACTGGACGCCGCGCCCCGAGGCGTTCCCCGACGGGCTGCGCCCGCTGGCCGACGAGGTGCACCGGCTGGGCATGGCCTTCGGCCTCTGGGTGGAGCCGGAGATGGTCAACCGGGACAGCGACCTGTACCGCGCCCACCCCGACTGGGTGGTGCACGCGCCCACCCGGGACGCCACCGAGCTGCGGCACCAGCTGATGCTGAACTTCGGCCGCCCCGAGGTCGAGGGCTGGGCCCACCGGACGCTGGACCGGCTGGTGCGCGAGCACGACGTCGACTGGCTCAAGTGGGACGCCAACCGGGGGGTCACCGAGGCGGGTTGGGCCGGTCACCCGGACCCGGACCGCCTGTGGATCGACCACCCCCGCGCCGTCCACCGGATCATGGACCGGCTCCGCGCCGACCACCCCGGCCTGCGGATCGAAGCCTGCGCCGGCGGCGGCGGCCGGGCCGACCTCGCCGTGCTGGCCCGCACCGACCAGATCTGGACCTCCGACAACACCGACCCCGTCGACCGGATCGCCATCCAGCACGGCTTCAGCCAGCTCTTCCCCGCCCAGGTGATGGCCGCCTGGGTCACCGACAGCCCCAACACCACGACCGGCCGCACCACCCCGCTCCGGTTCCGCTTCCACGTCGCGATGGCCGGCGCGCTCGGCCTCGGCGGCGACCTGACCGGCTGGTCCGAGGCCGAACTCGCCGAGGCCGCCGCCCTGGTGGCCCGCTACAGGCAGATCCGCCCGCTGGTCCAGCACGGCCGGCAGCACCGGCTGACCGGCGGCGGCGGTGTGACGGCCGTGCACCACGCCTCCGAGGACGGCGCCGACCACGCCGTGCTGGTCTGGCGCCCCGTCACCCGGTTCGGACACCAGCCCCCCGCGTTGGTGCTGCCCGCCCTCGACCCCACCGCCCGCTACCTCGACCCGGACGAGGGGATCGTTCACAGTGGCGTCGTTTTGACCCGGTACGGTCTCGAGCTGCGGTTGCCTCCCGGCGACCACGCCAGCCGCCTGATCCGACTGCGCCGGGTCGCTCCCTGACCCGGTCGGCCGGCCCGGCACCGTGACACGAAGGAACAATCGGTACGGAGACCCGCCGGGTTCTGGTCGTCGGCATCGACGGCGTACGCCTCGACCTGCTGCCGCAGTTGGACACTCCCCACCTCGACGCAGTCGCCCGGGCGGGTTTCCTGGCGCCGGTCGAGGTCGACGAGGTGACGCCCACCATGTCGGGCCCCTGCTGGACCACCGTGGTGACCGGGGTCGGGGTCGCCAAGCACGGTGTCCGGGGGCAACAACTTCGTCGGGAACCGGCTCGACGTGTTCCCCGACTTCACCGCCCGGCTGGCCGCCGGGCACGGGCTGCGCACCTTCGCGGTCGGCGGCTGGGAGCCGCTGTTCCTGGCCCGGCAGGGCGGCCCGGTGTTCGCCGCGCCGAGCCGGCTGTCCTACCTCGCCCCACGGGCGGACACCCCTGCGGCCTGGGAGGAGTGCGACGGGAGCGTGACCGCCGAAGCCGTCCGGATCCTCGGCTCCGGCGAGGACCTGGCGGCCTCCTTCGTCTACCTCGGCGCCGTCGACGAGACCGCCCACTTCCTCGGCTGCGGTGCCGAGTACCGACGGGCGATCGAGACCGCCGACCGGCGGCTGGGCGACCTGCCGGCCGCCGTACGCGACCGCCCCGACGCCCGGTCCGAGCAGCCTGGAGCGCACCGCCTGGATCGCCGCGAGCGGCCCCGACATCACTCCCGGCATCACCCCCGACGTCCAGCCCGGCGGCCTCCGGCACGCCGATGTCGCCGCCCACGTGTACGCCGCCCTCGGCATCGCAGCCGACCCGCACCGGACCCTCGACGGACGGCCCTTCCCCACCCGCGTCCCGCAGACCGCCTGACGCGCCCGCACCCACCCCGGTCCCCGCAGTCGCTGACGGAACGTGAGTGCGGGGCGGGTAGGTGACGAGTCGGCCAAGGATATGTAAGGTAAGGCTCGCCTTACTGGCTCGATCGAGCCGATCCTTGTCGACGCTGGGGGAGTTTTGAAGAGCCTTCGTGGCTTGCTGGAGCCGCAGTCGTCGCTGGAGCAGCTGCGCGGCAGCATCGTGGTGGTGAAGTTCGGTGGGAACGCCATGGTGGACGGTGGGTTGAAGGCGGCTTTCGCGGCTGATGTGGTCGAGTTGCGGCGGGCTGGTGTGTGTCCGGTGGTGGTGCATGGTGGTGGTCCGCAGATCAGTGCCCAGTTGGGCCGGTTGGGGTTGGAGTCGTCGTTTGCGGCGGGTCTGCGGGTGACCACGCCGGAGGTGATGGATGTGGTGCGGATGGTGTTGGCGGGTCAGGTGCAGCGTGAGCTGGTGGGTCTGGTCAATGCTTTCGGTCCGTTCGCGGTGGGGATGACGGGTGAGGATGCGCGCACCATGACGGCGGTGAAGCGGTATGCGGTGGTGGAGGGTCGTCGGGTGGACATCGGTCTGGTGGGTGATGTGGTCGGTGTCGAGGCGGGTGTGGTGCGGGCGTTGATCGCGGACGGGCGGATTCCGGTGATCTCCTCGATCGCGCGGGGTGTGGACGGTCAGGTGTACAACGTGAACGCGGACACGGCGGCTGCGGCGCTGGCGATCGAGTTGGGGGCGGCCCGGTTGCTGGTGCTGACCGATGTCGAGGGTCTGTATGCCGACTGGCCGGACTCCGGTTCTCTGATCGACCGTCTGACGGCAAGTGAACTCGATGCTCTGCTGCCGGTGTTGACGAGCGGGATGCTGCCGAAGATGGAGGGCTGCCTGCGGGCCGTCCGGGCCGGGGTCGGCAGCGCCCGGGTGCTGGACGGCCGGGTCCGACACGCCCTGCTGGCGGCTTTCGGGCCGGGTGGCACCGGCACGTTGGTGGTCCCGGACCGGCCCGCCCGGAGTGCGCTGCAGGCCGATCGCATCGGTCTGCAGGCGGACGTCAGTTGACTACGTCGCCCCCATGATAGAACTTAGGTAAGCCTTACCTTGTTGAGGCTGCCGGATCACGAACCAGCAAGCAGTCAACGGGAGGACCAGCATGTCGCGAGGGCTCGGACAGAGCGCAGCCGATCGGGCCGACGAGGCCGCCCAGGTCGACGACCTGATCGGGATCGGCTTCGGCCCCGCGAACCTGGCCCTGGCCATCGCGATCGACGAGCACAACCGGACCGGACCGGCGCAGGCGCTCCAGGTCCGCTTCCTGGAGCAGCAGGAACGATTCGGCTGGCACCGGGGCATGCTGCTGGAGGGGGCGACCATGCAGGTCTCCTTCCTCAAGGACCTGGTCACGATGCGGGATCCGCGCAGCCGCTACACCTTCCTGACGTACCTCCAGGAGCGCGGCCGGCTCGCCGACTTCATCAACCAGAAGAGCTTCTACCCGACCCGGTTGGAGTTCCACGACTACCTCGAGTGGTGCGCGGCCCAGCTCACCCACCAGGCCGGCTACGGCCGCCGGGTGGTGGCGGTCCACCCCGTCGAGCGGGACGGCCGGGTCGCCCTGGTGGACGTGGTCTCGGAGTCGGTGACCGACCCGGCCGACCGGCGGACCCACCGGGCCCGCAACGTGGTGGTCGGTACCGGCCTCAAGCCGCGGCTCCCGGCGGGCGTCGAGGCGGGCGAGCGGGTCTGGCACACCAGGGACCTGCTGTTCCGGGCGCCCCGCCTGACGGACCGTCCCCACCGCAGGTTCACCGTGGTCGGGGCCGGCCAGTCCGCCGCCGAGGCGGTGGAGTACCTGTACCGGACCTTCCCGGACGCCGAGATCTGCGCGGTGGTCGGCCGCTACGGCTACAGCCCGGCCGACGACAGCCCGTTCGCCAACCGGATCTTCGACCCGTCCGCCGTGGACGAGTTCTTCGGCGCCCCGGACGAGGCCAAGCGGACCCTGCTCGGCCAGCACGCCAACACCAACTACGCGGTGGTGGACGGCGACCTGATCGAGCAGCTGTACCGGACGGTCTACCAGGAGAAGGTGGCCGGCACCGAGCGCCTGCGGATCCTCAACGCCAGCCGCCTGACCGGGGTCGAGCCGGGCGAGGACGGCGCCCGCGCGCTGGTCCGCTCGCTCACCACCGGCGAGGAGCTGGTGCTGGAGTCCGACGCGGTCGTGCTGGCCACCGGCTACGACCACGTCGACCCGCGCGAGCTGCTCGGCGAGCTGGCCGCCGCGTGCGTCACCGACGCGGCCGGCCGGCTGCGGGTGGAGCGCGACCACCAGCTGCTGACGGCCGATCACATCGACGTCGGCGTCTACCTCCAGGGCGGCACCGAGCACACCCACGGCATCACCTCCTCGCTGCTCTCCACGCTGGCCGTGCGGGCGGGCGAGATCTGCGACTCCCTGCTGCTGCGGCTGACCGGTGACGAGCTCCGGCTGGACGAGGCCGCCGGCCTCGCCGCGAACTGACCCGTCCTCACCACCCCACGGAGCGAACCGAGATGAACCCCACGCCCGGCCTCGACCCGGACAGCCTGCGCGCGGACCTCGCCGAGATCCTCGGCGAGCGTCCCGAGGACATCCTGGACGACGACGACCTGCGCGACCTCGGCCTGGACTCGATCCGGCTGATGACGCTGATCGAACGCTGGCGGGCGCGCGGCGCCACGGCCGAGTTCGCCGACCTCGCCGAGGTCGGCCCCGCGCCCACCATCCGCGCCTGGTCGGCCCACCTCCGGGCCACCCACTGACCTGGCCCGCCCGGCCCACCCCCTGAACGCACCCTGCTGAGGAGAACCATGAAGACCCACGCCCTGTCCACCCGCAGCCGCAGACTCGCCGCCGTCGCGTCGGCCGCCGCGCTGCTGACGCTGACCGCCTGCGGTTCGGACGGCGACAAGGCGGCCGGCGACGGTGCGAAGAGCTCCCCGTCCGCGCCGAAGGTGATCGAGGCCACCAACGGGAAGATCACGGTGCCCGCCGACGTGAAGCGGATCGTCACCGTCTCGTACGCCACCGGCGCACTGCTCGACCTCGGCGTGCAGCCGGTCGGCACCAGCACCCTGGACGAGAACAACCCGGTCGAGCTGCTGCCCGCGCAGAAGGACGCCGCGGCGAAGATCGAGCCGATCGGCTCCGGCATCGAGATCAACATCGAGAAGGTCGCCTCGCTCAAGCCCGACCTGATCATCGTCGAGGGCGCCACCGCGTTCGACTGGGGCGTCAAGAAGCTCGAAGGCATCGCGCCCACCCTGTACTTCGGCGTCGACAAGCCGGTCGACCTGCTGACCGCGCAGGAGAAGATCGCCACCGCCGTCGGCAGGGACGCCGAGTTCAAGAAGCTCAAGGGTGACTACGAGGCCAAGGCCGCCAAGATCAAGGCCGACTACGCGGGCAAGCTCAACACCGTGAAGTGGAGCTTCGCCTCCTCCTACGGCGGTGGCGAGTTCCTGGTCGACACCAGCAGCTCCTGGGTCGGCCGGGTGCTCAAGGACGCCGGCGCGACCTTCTCGACCGCCTCCGCCGACGGGACCGAGCACGAGGTCACCTACTCGACCGAGAAGCTCGACGTGCTCGCGGACGCCGACATCATCCTGATCCCCAAGCTGGCCGCCACCGGCGAGGTCCCGGCGGACACCAAGGACCTGGACAGGCAGCCGTCCTGGCAGAACCTCAAGGCCGTCAAGGCCGGAAAGGTCGTCCCGGTCACCTACGCGACCACCGACCGGTACGGCACCTCGATCGACGTGCTGAGCCAGCTCGAGACCGTCCTCAAGGGTCTCTGACCCCCGCCGCCCGGCCCCCGCCGCCCGGCCCCCGCCGAGCTGCACCCGCCCACCACACCCCAGGAGAGCCCGACCATGGCCGAGGCGAGCACCGAGACCGCGCAGGCCGAGCTGACGGCCGCTCAGGCCGGAGTCCTCGCCGCCCAGCGGATCGACCCGGAGAACCCCGCCTACAACGTCGGCCAGTACGTCGAGTTCGACGGCCCGCTGGACGGGGAGCTGCTGGAGCGCGCGCTGCGGCAGACCCTGGCGGAGGCGGACGGCCTGCACGTG
This sequence comes from Kitasatospora sp. NBC_00070, assembly GCF_045041205.1. Taxonomy (NCBI): domain Bacteria; kingdom Bacillati; phylum Actinomycetota; class Actinomycetes; order Kitasatosporales; family Streptomycetaceae; genus Kitasatospora; species Kitasatospora sp. NBC_00070. Next base: position 6,845,565 of record NZ_CP108247.1, read on the forward strand.
CGGCTGGTCGAGCGGGACGGGCGGACCGTCCAGGAGTTCGCCGGATTCGACGCCGCCGCCTGGCGGTTGCCCACCCTGGACACCCGGGGGGCGGCCGACCCGGTGGCCGCCGCCGTGGCGCAGGTGCGCGAGCTGCTGGCCGTTCCCACCGCGCTGGCGGGCGCGCAGGCCGGGCCGCTGACCGGCGCGCTGCTGGTGCGGGCCGGGGAGCAGCGCCACCTGTGGTTCCAGTGGTTCCACCACCTGGTGATCGACGGCTACGGCGTCGCGCTGTTCACCCGCCGGGTCGCCGCCGTCTACACCGCGCTGGCCGAGGGCGCCGAGCTGCCCGCCGCCTTCCGCCCGGTCGCGCTGCTCGCCGAGGCGGAGGCCGCGTACCTGGCCTCCGAGCAGGCCGCCGCCGACCGCGCGTACTGGGCCGCCCGGCACTCCGCCGGCCCCGCCGCGGTGGGCCTGACCGAGCAGACCGCCCAGGCCGGGCCGGTCGCGCTGCGGCACCGGGTCGAGCTGTCCGCCGCCGACTCCGCCGTCGTGCTCGGCGCGGCCGGCAGCGTCCGGGCGACCTGGGCCGAGGCGGCCGCCGCCGGGCTGGCCGCCTACCTGCACCGGATGACGGGCACCCAGGAGGCCGTGCTGGGCATGCACTTCATGGCCAGGACCGCCCCCGGCACGCTCCGGGTGCCCGGGATGGCCGTCAACATCCTGCCCGTCCGGCTCGCGGCCACCGGCGGGGACAGCTTCGCCACCCTGCTGCGCCGGGCCGACACCGAGCTCAAGGACGCCCGCCGCCACCAGCTGTACCGGGGCGAGGAGATCCGCCGCGACCTCGGACTGGTCGGCACCGACCAGCGGCTGTACGGCCCGCTGCTCAACCTCAAGCCCTTCGACCTGGACCTGGACTTCGCCGGTCTGCCCGGACGCACCGTCAACCTGGCCTCGGGCCCGGTCGAGGACCTCGCCCTGTCGGTGGCCAAGACCCCCGACGACGTCCTGGTGCTGGAGTTCGAGGCCAACCCCACGCTCTACCGCGCGGACGAACTGGCCGCCCACGCCGAGCGCTGCGCCGCCCTGCTGGCCCGGTTGGCCGCCGCCCCCGACGTCCCGCTGGCCGCGCTCCAACTGCCCACCGAGACCGAGCTGCACGCCGTGCTGCACGACTGGAACGCCACCGGACGGGAGGTGCGTCCGGGCACGTTGGTGTCGCGGATCGCCGAGCGGGTGGCGGCCGCGCCGGACGCGGTGGCGGTGGTGTTCGAGGACGAGACACTGACCTACCGTCAGCTGGACGAGCGGGCCGGGCGGCTGGCCCGTCGCCTGGTGGCCGCCGGTGCGGGGCCGGACCGGATCGTCGCGGTCGCCGTGCCGCGCTCGGCCGAGCTGATGGTCGCGCTGCTGGGCGTGCTCAAGTCCGGCGCCGCCTACCTGCCGCTGGACGCCGACTACCCCGCCGAACGGCTGGCCGTGATGGTCGAGGACGCCGCCCCCGTCCGGGTGGTCACCGTGCCCGCCGTGCTGGAGCGCCTGCCCGAGGCCGCCCGGGCCGCCGCCCTGCTGGTGGACGGCGCGGGCCCGGAGGCCGAGCCGGTCGCGGCCGAGGCGGAGCACGCCGCGTACGTGATCTTCACCTCCGGCTCCACCGGCCGCTCCAAGGGCGTCCTGGTCACCCACCGCGCGATCGTCAACCGCCTGGACTGGATGCAGCACGCCTACCCGCTGACCGCCGGTGACCGGGTGCTGCAGAAGACCCCGGCCAGCTTCGACGTCTCGGTCTGGGAGTTCTTCTGGGCGCTCTGCGAGGGCGCCGCCGTGACCCTGGCCAGGCCCGAGGGCCACAAGGACCCGGCTTACCTGGCCGAGCTGGTCGGGACCGGCGGCATCACCACCCTGCACTTCGTGCCCTCGATGCTGCGCGCCTTCCTGGAGGAGCCCGGCACCGCCGCCCGCTGCACCGGCCTGCGCCAGGTGTTCTGCTCCGGCGAGGCACTCCCCGGCGACCTGGTGGAGCGCTGGTATGCCGCGCTGCCGGGCGTCCCGCTGCACAACCTGTACGGTCCGACCGAGGCCGCCGTCGACGTGACGTACCACCACACCGCGCCCGCCCCCGGCCCGGTGCCGATCGGGCGCCCGGTCTGGAACACCCGGCTCTCGGTGCTGGACGCCGAGCTGCGCCCCGTCCCGGTCGGCGTGCCCGGTGAGCTCTACCTCTCGGGCGTCCAGCTGGCCCGGGGCTACCTCGGCCGCCCCGGCCTGACGGCGGGTCGGTTCGTCGCCGACCCGCACGGCGAGCCGGGGGAGCGGATGTACCGCACCGGTGACCTGGTGCGCTGGGCCCCGGACGGCACCGTGGAGTACCTCGGCCGCACCGACGACCAGGTCAAGGTGCGCGGCTTCCGGATCGAGCTCGGCGAGATCGAGGCCGCGCTGGAGGCCCTGCCCGGCGTCACCCGGGCCGCCGTGACGGCCCGTGAGCTCACCCCCGGCGGCGCCCGCCAACTGGTCGGCTACGTGGTGCCCGCCCCGGCGGACCCGGAGGCGCTGCTCGCCGAGCTCGGCCGGACCCTGCCCGAGCACTTCGTGCCCGCCGTGCTGGTCGGCCTGGCGGCGCTGCCGCTGAGCCCGAACGGCAAGCTGGACCGCAAGGCCCTGCCCGACGCCCGCCCCGCCGCCCAGGGCGCCGGCCGGGCCCCCGCCACCGAGGCCGAGCGGGTGCTCGCCGACCTGGTGGCCGCCGTGCTCGGGCTGCCCGAGGTCGGCGTGGACGACAACTTCTTCTCGCTCGGCGGCGACTCCATCTCCGCCATCCAGCTGGGCAGCCGGGCCCGCCGGGCCGGCTACGGCATCACTCCCCGGGTGGTCTTCGAGCGCCGTACGGTGGCCCGGATCGCCGCCGTCGCCGAGACCCTGGCGGTGGCCGCCCCGGCCCCCGCCGAGGACGGCACCGGCGTGCTGCCCCCCACCCCGATCAGCGAGTGGCTGCGCGGCCGGGGCGGCCCGGTCGGCCGGTTCGCCCAGCACACCGTGGTCACCGTCCCCGGCGGCCTCGACCAGGCCCGGCTGACCGCCGCGCTGGAAACACTGACCGACCGTCACGACGCGCTCCGCCTGCGGCTGCACATCGCGGCCGACGGCTCCTGGCGGCAGGAGGTCCGCCCGGTCGGCAGCGTCCCCACCGCCGAGCGGCTGCGCCGCACCGAGGTCACCGGCGAGGAACTGGACGCCGCCGCCGTGCGGGAGCGCGAACGGCTGGCCGAGGGGCTGGACCCGGAGCAGGGCACCGTGCTGCTGGCGCACTACCTGGACGCGGGGGAGAGCGGCCGCCTGGTGCTGGCCGCCCACCACCTCGCGGTGGACGGCGTCTCCTGGCGGATCCTGCTGCCCGACCTGCACGCCGCGTACCAGGGCGACACCCTCGAAGCCGTCCCCAGCTCGCCCCGCCACTGGGCCACCGGCCTGCACGAGGCCGCCACCGGTGACGGCGTCCGGGCCCAACTGCCGCTCTGGCAAGCCATGCTGGCCGACGGCGCGGGCCCGCTGCTCGGCGACCGGCCGCTCGACCCGGCCCGGGACACCGCCGCCACCACCCGCCGCCTGCGGCTCACCCTGCCCGCCGGGCGGACCGCCCCGCTGCTCGGCGCCGTCCCGGCGAGCCGGCGCGCGGGTGTCGACCACGTGCTGCTCACCGGCCTGACCCTGGCCCTGCTCGGCCGGCGCCGCGACCGGCACGGCGCCGGCAGCCGGGCCGACCTGCTGGTTCGGCTGGAGGGCCACGGCCGGCAGGACGCACTGGTGCCCGGGGCCGACACCGCCCGCACGGTCGGCTGGCTGACCACCGAGTTCCCGGTCCGCCTCGACCTGGACGGCCTCGACCTGGCCGAGGCGCTGGCCGGCGGCCCCGCCGCCGGGCGGGCGCTGGCCCGGGTGAAGGAGCGGCTGCGCACGCTGCCGGACGCCGGGGCCGGCTACGGCCTGCTGCGCCACCTGGACCCGGTCTCCGGGCCCGCGCTGGCCGAGGCCGAGCAGCCGCAGCTGCTCTTCAACTACCTGGGCCGGTTCGCCGGTTCGGGCGAGGACTGGAGCCCCGCCCCCGGCTGCGGCGACGCGATCGGGGCGAGCGCCGACGGCGCCCTGCCCGCCGCGCACGCGCTGGAGGTCGGCGCCTTCGTGCACGACGGCCCGGCCGGCGCGGAGCTGACCGTGCAGCTGAGCTGGCCCGAGGGGGTGCTCACCGAGCAGGCCGTCCGGGAGCTGGCCGAGCGCTGGTTCGCCGCCCTGGACGCGCTGGCCGCCGACGCGGCCCGCCCGGACGCGGGCGGGCTGACCCCCTCCGACGTGCCGCTGGCGCGGGTCACCCAGGCGGAGCTGGACCGGCTGACCGCCGCCCACCCCGGCACCCAGGACGTACTGCCGCTCTCCCCGCTCCAGGAGGGCCTGCTGTTCCACGCCCTGTGGAGCGGCGAGACCGAGGGCGCCGACGACCTGTACACCTCGCTCACCTCGCTGGAGCTGCACGGCCCGCTGGACCGCGCGCTGCTCGCCGCCGCCGTCGACGCCGTGGTGAACCGGCACTCCGCGCTGCGCGCCAGGTTCAGCACCGGACTCACCGAGCACCCCGTCCAGTTGATCGCCGACCGGGTCACCGTGCCCTGGCGCGAGTACGACCTCACCGGCCTGGCCGGGAAGGCGCAGGCCGCCGAGCTGGCCCGGATCGAGACCGCCGAGGCGGCCCGCCGCTTCGACCTGACGGCGCCGCCGCTGGTGCGCTGCGCCCTGGTGCCGCTCGGCCCCGACCGGCACCGCCTGGTGCTGACCCGCCATCACATCGTGATGGACGGCTGGTCCACCCCCGTCCTGCTGCGCGAGCTGATCGCCGCGTACGGCGGCGCCGAGCCGGCCGGGATGCCCCAGGTCACCCCGTACGCCGACCAGTTGGCCTGGCTCGCCGGACGGGACGCCGCCGCCGACACCGCCGCCTGGCGGGCCGCGCTGGCCGGGCCGGTCGCGCCGACCCTGCTGGCCGACGTCCTGGGCACCCCGCCGGCCGGTCCGGCCGGCGCGGGGCGGGAGATCGAGCTGCCGATCCCGGCCGAGCTCGCCGCCGCGCTGACCGCGACCGCCCGCCGGTACGGACTGACCCTCAACACCCTGGTCCAGGGCGCCTGGGCGATCCTGCTGGGCCGGCTCACCGGCCGGGACGACGTGGTCTTCGGCGCCACCGTCTCCGGGCGCCCGAGCGACATCCCGGGCGTCGAGTCGATGGTCGGCCTGTTCAGCAACACCGTCCCGGTGCGGTTCCGCCCCGACCAGGACGAGCCGGTGGTGGAGGCGCTGGAGCGGCTCCAGCTCCAGCAGTCGGCGCTGCTCGACCACCAGTACCTGGGCCTGGCCGAGATCCAGGCGGCGGCCGGAGCCGGCACGCTCTTCGACACCCTGCTGGTCTTCGAGAACTACCCGGTCGACCCCGACCGGCTCGCCGCGCGCGGCCTGCGGGTCGGCGCGATCGGCCACCGGGGCGCCACCCACTACCCGCTGACCGTGCTGACCCTGCCGGGCGAGGCGCCGCAGCTGACCGTCGAGTACCGCCCCGACGTGTTCGACGCCGCGACGGCCCGGGCCGTCGGCACCCGGCTGCTGGGCCTGCTGGCCCGGATCGCCGCCGAACCGCGCACCCCCGTCGGCGCGTTGGAGATCCTGGCCGAGGACGAGCGGCACACCCTGCTGGTGGGCTGGAACGCCACCGCCCGGGAGGTCGGCGACGCCACCCTGCCCGAGCTGTTCGCCGCCCGGGCCGCCGCCACCCCCGAGCTGACCGCCGTGGTCTGCGGCGACCGGGCGCTGACCTACGCCGAGCTGGCCGCCAAGGTCGAGCTGACCGCCCGTCACCTGGCCGCCCTGGGCGTCCGGCCCGGCCAGGTGGTGGCCCTCGCCCTGCCGCGCTCCGCCGACCTGGTGGCCGCCCTGCTCGGCGTGCTGGCGGCCGGTGCCGCCTACCTGCCGGTGGACCTGGACCATCCGGCCGAGCGGGTCGCGCTGATGCTGGCGGACGCCGAGCCGCTGCTCACCCTGACCACCGCCGAGGTGGCCGACCGGCTGCCGGTGCTCACCGAGCACGGCCTCGGCGTCGTCACCCTGACCGAACTCGGCACCCACGCCGCCGAGCCGACCCTGCCGCACCCGGACGACCTGGCGTACGTGATCCACACCTCCGGCTCCACCGGCCGCCCCAAGGGCGTCCAGGTGCCGCACCGGGGCCTGGCCAACATGCTGGAGCACCACGCGGCCACCGTCTTCGCCCGCGCCGTCGAGGCGGCCGGCGGCCGCCGGCTGCGCGCCGCGCACACCGCCTCGTTCTCCTTCGACTCCTCCTGGGAGCAGCTGCTCTGGCTGGTCTGCGGCCACCAGCTGCACGTCTACGACGAGCAGCTGCGCCGCGACCCGCAGGCGCTGGTGGCCCGGCTGCTGGCGGACCGGATCGACACCCTGGACGTCACCCCCTCGTTCGGCCAACAGCTGGTCGAATGGGGCCTGTTGGACTCCGCCGAGCACCGGCCGCTGCTCTTCCTGGTCGGCGGCGAGGCGGTCGGCGAGGCGCTGTGGACCAGGCTCCGGGAGACCGAGGGCGTGATCGGCCACAACTTCTACGGCCCGACCGAGTACACCGTGGACACCCTGGGCGCGGCGCTGGACGACTCCGCCACCCCGTTCGTCGGCCGCCCGATCGGCAACACCCGGGTGTACGTGCTGGACGCCCGGCTGCGGCCGGTGCCGGCCGGCGTGCCCGGTGAGCTCTACATCGCCGGCCCCGGCCTGGCCCGGGGCTACGGCAACCGGCCCGCGCTGACGGCCGGGCGGTTCGTCGCCGACCCGTTCGCGGGCGACGGCAGCCGGATGTACCGCAGCGGCGACGTGGTGCGGTGGCGTCCCGACGGTGCGCTGGACTACCTGGGCCGCGACGACGACCAGGTGAAGATCCGCGGCTTCCGGGTCGAGCCCGGCGAGGTGGAGGCGGCGCTCGCCGCGCTGCCCGGGGTGGCCCAGGCGGCCGTGGTGGTGCGCGGCGGCGAGGGCGTCCGGCGGCTGGTGGGCTACGTCGCCCCGGCCGGTCTGGACGGCTCGGTGCTGCGCAAGGTGCTGGGCGAGACGCTGCCCGAGTACCTGGTCCCGGCGGCGATCGTGGCACTCGACGCGCTGCCGCTGAACGTCAACGGCAAGCTCGACCGGCAGGCCCTGCCCGAGCCCGCCGCGACCGCCTTCACCACCCCCGGTGGCCGGACCCCGCGCGACGAGCGCGAGGCCGTGCTGTGCGCGCTGTTCGCCGACGTGCTCGGCCTGCCCGGGATCGGCGTGGACGACGACTTCTTCGCGCTCGGCGGCCACTCCCTGCTGGCCACCCGCCTGGTGGGCCGGATCCGGGCCGCGCTCGGCGTGGACGCCGCGATCCGCGACCTGTTCGAGACCCGCACCCCGGCCGCCTTCGCCGTCCGGCTGACCGGCGCCGCCGCCCGGCGCCCCGGCCCGGTCGCCCGGCCGCGCCCCGAGCTGCTGCCGCTCTCGCCGGCCCAGGCCCGGCTCTGGTTCCTGTACCGGCTGGAGGGCCCGAGCACCGCGTACACCATCCCGTGCGCGCTGCGGATCGACGGACCGCTGGACGCCGACGCGCTGCGCGCCGCCTTCGGCGACGTGCTGGCCAGGCACGAGGCGCTGCGCACCGTCTTCCCCGACCGGGACGGGCACCCGTACCAGCTGGTGCTGAGCCCCGGGCAGGCCCAACTGCCGTTCGAGACAGTTGAGGTGACGGTAGGTCGGCTGGACGCGGCGGTGGCCGCCGCCGGGGCGTACGCCTTCGAGCTGGCCGAGGAGATCCCGGTGCGGGTGACGTTGCTGAGTGCCGGACCCACCCGGCACGTGCTGAGCGTCGCACTGCACCACATCGCGGGCGACGAGTGGTCCGAGGGCGTGCTGCTGCGCGACCTCGATCTGGCCTACGCGGCCCGACTGGCCGATCGGGCACCGGAGTTCGCTCCGCTGCCGGTGCAGTACGCCGACCACGCGCTGTGGCAGCGCGAGTTGCTGGACGGACCGGTCGGGGCGCAGACCGCGTACTGGACCGTGCAGTTGGCCGGTCTGCCGGCCGAACTGGCGCTGCCCGCCGACCGGCCCAGGCCGACCGAGGCGAGCGGCCGGGGCGGCGCCGTCCGGCTGCGGCTGCCCGAGGAGCTGCACCGGGCCCTGCTGGACCACGCCCGCCGGGCCGGCTGCACCCCGTTCATGGTCACCCAGGCGGCCGCCGCGCTGCTGCTCGGCCGGCTGGCCGGGACCACCGACGTCGCGCTCGGCACCCCGGTGGCCGGGCGGGCCGACAAGGCGGTGGAGGCGGTGGTCGGCTTCTTCGTCAACACCCTGGTACTCCGGCACGACCTGTCCGGCGAGATCGCCTTCGACGAGCTGGTGGCCCGCTCCCGGGAGACCGTGCTCGGTGCGCTGGCACACCAGGACCTGCCGTTCGACCGGCTGGTGGAGATCGTCAACCCGGAGCGCTCGCTCGGCCGGCACCCGCTGTTCCAGGTGATGGTGCAGCACCGCAAGGAGGCCGGTGGGCTGGACACCCTGTTCGGCGGCCGGACCAGGCTGCTGCCCGACCCGGTGCACGCGGCCCGCTTCGACCTGGCCTTCACCTTCGTGGAGTCGGCCGAGGGCGACCGCACCGAGCTGACGGTGATCCACGCCGAGGACCTGTTCGACCGCTCCACCGCCCGCCTGTTCGGCGCCCGGCTGCTCAGCGTGCTGGAGCAGGCGCTGGCCGCGCCGGAGCGTCCGGTCAGCCGGATCGAGCCGGTCTCCGCCCAGGAGCGGCGCGGCCTGGCGGGGGAGTGGAACGCCACCGAGCGGGAGGTGCGTCCGGGCACGTTGGTGTCGCGGATCGCCGAGCGGGTGGCGGCCGCGCCGGACGCGGTGGCGGTGGTGTTCGAGGGGGTGGAGTTGACCTACCGTCAGCTGGACGAGCGGGCCGGGCTGCTGGCGCGTCGCCTGGTGGCCGCCGGTGCGGGGCCGGACCGGATCGTCGCGGTCGCGGTGCCGCGCTCGGTCGAGTTGATGGTGGCGCTGCTGGGCGTGCTCAAGTCCGGTGCCGCGTACCTGCCGCTGGACGTGGAGTACCCGGCCGAGCGGCTGGCCGTGATGGTCGAGGACGCCGCCCCGGTCTGCCTGCTCTCGGTGCCGGGACAGGCCGAGTCGCTGCCCGTGCTGCCCGGTGTCCCGGTGCTCACCGTGGACGGCGCGGGCCCCGGGGCCGAGCCGGTCGCGGCCGAGGCGGAGCACGCCGCGTACGTGATCTTCACCTCCGGCTCCACCGGCCGCCCCAAGGGCGTCGTGGTGACCCACCGTGCGATCGTCAACCGGCTGGACTGGATGCGGGAGGTCTACAGCGTCACGCCCGAGGACCGGGTGCTGCAGAAGACCCCGGCCGGCTTCGACGTCTCGGTCTGGGAGTTCTTCCTCCCGCTGGTCAGCGGCGCCCGGGTGGTGCTCGCCCGTCCGGGCGGCCACCGCGAGCCGGAGTACCTGGCCGCCCTGACGGGCGCTCAGGGGATCACCGCCTGCCACTTCGTGCCGTCCATGCTGACCGCCTTCACCGGCGCCGCCGAGCAGGACCCGGCGGTCCGGGCCGGCTTCCAGGGCGTCCGCCGGGTGTACTGCTCCGGCGAGGCGCTGCCCGCCGCCGCCGTCGACCGGTTCGCCGCGCTCTGGCCGCAGATCGAGCTGCACAACCTGTACGGGCCGACCGAGGCCGCCGTCGACGTCACCTACCACCGGGCCTGGGCCGGTTCGGGCACCGTCCCGATCGGCCGCCCGGTCTGGAACACCACGCTGCACGTGCTGGACGCCGCGCTGCGCCCGGTGCCGGTCGGCGTGCCCGGCGAGCTCTACCTCGGCGGGGTCCAGCTGGCCCGGGGCTACCTGGGCCGCCCCGGTCTGACGGCGGGTCGGTTCGTCGCCGACCCGTTCGCGGCCGGCCGCCGGATGTACCGCACCGGCGACCTGGTCCGCCGCCGGGTGGACGGCGAGGTCGAGTACCTGGGCCGCACCGACGACCAGGTGAAGGTGCGCGGCTTCCGGATCGAGCTCGGCGAGGTGGAGTCGGCGCTGACCGCCGCCCCCGGCGTCGGCCAGGCCGCCGTCACCGCCCGCGCGCTGACCGAGGGTGGCGCGCGCCAACTGCTCGGCTACGTGGTGCCGCAGGCCGGGGCCAGCGTCACCGGCGAGGCGGCCAGGGCGGCCGTCGCGGCCGTGCTGCCCGAGCACATGGTGCCCGCCGTGGTCACCGTGCTGGAGCGGCTGCCGCTCGGCGTCAACGGCAAGCTGGACCGCAAGGCGCTGCCCGCCCCCGGCCGCGCGGCGGCCCCTGCCCCGACCGCCGGGCACACCCCGGCCCGGGCGATGGCGAAGGTCTTCGCCGAGGTGCTCGGGCTGCCGGAGGTCGGCGAGGAGGAGAACTTCTTCGCCCTGGGCGGCGACTCGATCGTCTCCATCCAACTGGTCGGCCGGGCCCGCAAGGCCGGGCTTGAGATCGCCGCCAAGGACGTTTTCCAGCACCCGACCCCGGCCGCGCTGGCCGCCGCCGCCAAGGGCACCGCGGTGGCCGCCGCACCTGCCCCGGCCGCCCCGGTCCCGGTCGAGGGCGAGCTGCCGCTGCTGCCGGTGGTGCACTGGCTGCGCGAACGCGGCGGCCCGCTGGAGCGGTTCAACCAGTCCGTGCTGCTCACCGTCCCCGGCGGGCTGCGCGAGGCGACGCTGCGTCAGGCGCTCACCGCGCTGGTGACCGGCCACCCGGCGCTGCGGCTGCGGCTCGACCGCACCGACGGGATCTGGACCCAGCGGATCGGGCCCGTCCCGGACCCGGCCGACCTGCTCCGCCGGGTCGAGGGCGGCTTCGACCCCGCCGAGGCCGACCGGGCCGCCGGTGAGCTCGACCCCGCCACCGGCCGGGTGCTCCGGGCGGTCTGGTTCGACCGGGGCCCCGGGCAGGACGGCCGCCTGCTGCTGACGGTGCACCACCTCGCGGTGGACGGCGTCTCCTGGCACACCCTGCTGCCCGAACTGGCCGAGCACCACGCCGCGTTCGCGACCGGCCGCCGCCCGGTCGCCGAACCCGAGGCGGAGAGCCTGCGGTCCTGGGCCGAGCGGCTCACCCGGCACGCCGGGGAGCGCGCCCGGGTCGCCGAACTCCCGTACTGGCAGGGCGCGCTGACCGGCCCGGCCGGACCGCTCGGCGCCCTGGCGGCGGACCCCGGACGGGACACCGTGGCGACCCTGCGGACGCTGCGCCGCACGCTGCCCGCCGACCGCACCGCGCCGCTGCTCAGCGACCTCCCCGTCGCCTTCGGCGCGGGCGTGGACGACGTGCTGCTGGCCGGTCTGGTGCTCGGCGTGGCCACCGCCAGGCCGACCGGCACCCCGGCGCTGCGGATCGACCTGGAGGGCCACGGCCGGGGCGGCAGCGAGACCGGCGGGCTCACCCCCGACCTGGCCCGCACCGTCGGCTGGTTCACCACCGTGCATCCCGTCCGGCTCGACCTGGCCGGGCTCGATCCGGCCGCCGCGCTGGCGGGCGGCGAGGCCGCGGGCGGTGTGCTCAAGCAGGTCAAGGAGCAGCTCAGGTCGGCCCCCGACCGGGGGCTCGGCTACGGCCTGCTGCGCTACCTCAACCCGCAGACCGCCGCCCGGCTGGCCGCCGTGCCGCGCTCCGAGGTGCTGTTCAACTACCGGGGCCGCGCCGAAGGTTCGGCCGGCGGGCCCGGCGGCTGGCCGTTCGCCCCGCAGGCGGAGCGGGCCGCGCTGGCCGCCGCCACCGGCCCGGACGCGGCGATGCCGGTCGGCTACCCGCTGGAGATCGACGCCGTGGTCCAGGCCGGCCCCGACGGCCGGCCCGAGCTGGCCGTCGAGTGGAGCTGGCCGCAGGCGCTGCTCGGCGAGGACGAGGTGGCCGTGCTGGCCGACTCCTGGTTCGCCGCGCTGGACGCGCTGGCCCGGCACGGCGCCACCGACGGGGCGGGCGGCATCACCCCGTCCGACCTCAGCCTGGTCCGGCTCAAGCAGGCCCAGATCGACCGGCTGGAATCCCGGCTGCGCGGACGGCGCCGCCGATGACCGCCGAGCCGCTGCCCACCGCCCACCCCACCACCCCCAGGACCGAGAAGACCGTGACGAACGAAGCGACCCCGACCCAGCAGCCGCCGGCCGACTCCGCCACCTCCGGCCTGGAAGACGTCTACCCGCTCTCCTCGCTCCAGGAGGGCCTGCTGTTCCACGCCCTCTACGACGACGGCGCCCGGGACGTGTACGTGGTCCAGTCCCACCTGGACCTGGCCGGCGCGGTCGACACCGCCCGGCTGGGCCGCGCGGTGGACGCCCTGCTGCGGCGGCACGCCAACCTGCGGGCCGGCTTCTGGTACGAGGACCCGGAGGCGGTGGTCCAGTTCGTCCAGCGCGAGGTGCCCACCCCGCTGCGCGAGGCCGACCTGACCGCCTACGCCGGTGCGGCCCAGGACGCGGCGATGGCCGCCGAGACCGAGCGCGACCGGCAGCAGCGGTTCGACCTGGAGACCCCGCCGCTGCTCCGCCTCACCCTGCTCCGGCTGGCCGAGGGCCGCAGCCGACTGGTCGTCACCTGCCACCACCTGCTGCTCGACGGCTGGTCGATGCCGATCGTGGTCCGCGAGCTGCTGGCGCTCTACGGCTCGGACGGCGACCTCGCCGCGCTGCCCCCGGTGCGCCCGTACAAGGACCACCTGGCGCTGCTCGCCACCCGGGACACCGCCGCCGCCGAGGCCGCCTGGGGCGCCGCGCTGGCGGGTGTGACCGAGGCGAGCCTGGTGGCCCCCGGCGGTGGCGCGGTGGAACCCGCTCTGGTGACCCGTCAGGTGGACGCCGAGCTGTCCGCCGCCGTCGCGGGGGCCGCCCGCAGCCGGGGCCTGACGGTCGGCAACCTGGCCAACACCTTGTGGGGCGTGCTGGTCGGCTCGCTCACCGGCAGCACCGACGTGGTCTTCGGCACCACCGTCTCGGGCCGCCCGGACGACCTGCCCGGCGCCGAGTCGATGGTCGGCCTGTTCATCAACACCGTGCCGGTCCGGGTCAGCCCCGCGCCGGACGCCACCCTGGCCGGGGCGGTCGCCCAGGTCCAGCGCGAGCAGGCCGAGCTGATCGCCCATCACCACCTGGGCCTGGCCGCGATCCAGCGCACCACCGAGGTGGACGGACCGCTGTTCGACACCCTGCTGGTGGTGGAGAACTACCAGGGCGGCGGCGACGCGCTGGCCGAGGCGCTCGGCACCGTCGAGGGCCTGACCGTCACCGGTCTCGGCGCCCGGGACACCACCCACTACCCGCTCGGCCTCTCGGTGCTGCCCGGCACCGAGCTGCGGGTCGAGCTGGAGTACCGCCCCGGGCTGTTCGACGCGGCCGGGGCCGAGGCGCTGGCCGACCGGTTCGTGGGTCTGCTGCGCACCTTCGCCGCCGCCCCGGAGACTCCGTTGGCGCGGCTCGACCTGACCGACGGTCAGGACCGGTTCGCCGAGGGCGAGCGGGCCGGGACCCCGGCCGGCACCGTCGCCGACCTGCTGGCCGGGCAGGCCGCCCGCACCCCCGGGGCGACCGCCCTGGTCTGCGGCGCCGAAACCCTGACCTTCCGTGAGCTGGACGAGCGGGCCAACCGGCTGGCCCGGCTGCTGATCGCCGAGGGCCTGACCGGCGAGCGCACCGCCGCGCTGGCCCTGCCCCGCTCCGCCGACGCGGTGGCCGCGATCTTCGGGGCCCTGCGCACCGGCGGCGCCTACCTGCCGCTGGACCTCGCCCAGCCCGCCGAGCGGCTGGCCCTGCTGCTCGACGACGCCGACCCCGCCGTGCTGCTGACCACCGCCCAGGTCGCCGGGCAGCTGCCCGCCGGCCGCCCGGCCGTGCTGCTCGACCCCGAGCGGCTGGCCGCGCTGCCCGGCACCCCGGTCACCGACGCCGAGCGCGGCGGCCCGGTCGACCCCCGGCAGGCCGCCTACGTGATCCACACCTCCGGCTCCACCGGCCGCCCCAAGGGCGTCGTGGTGCCGCACGCGGCGCTGGCCAACCTGGCCCACGACCACCTGACGACCAGTTATCCGGCGGCGGCCGACGGTCGCGTGCTGCGGGTGCTGAGCACCGCCGCGTTCTCCTTCGACTCGTCCTGGGACCAGCTGATCTGGCTGCTCGGCGGGCACGAGCTGCACGTGCTGGACGAGCACGACCGCCGGGACGCCGAGACCGTGGTGGCGTACACCCGGGCGCACCGGATCGACGTCCTCGACAACACCCCCTCCTACACCCAGCGGCTGCTGGACCTCGGCCTGCTGACCGGCGGGCACCGCCCCTCGGTGCTGCTGCTCGGCGGCGAGGCGCTGCCCGAGCCGCTGTGGACCAGGCTGCGTTCCGAGGCGGGCGTCACCAGCCTCAACTACTACGGCCCGACCGAGTTCACCGTCGACGGCCTGCTCGCCGACCTGGCGGACACCCAGGCGCCCACCGTCGGCCGTCCGCTGCGCAACGGCCGTGCGTACGTGCTGGACGCCCTGCTGCGCCCGGTGCCGGCCGGTGCGCGCGGTGAGCTCTATCTGGCGGGCCCGCAGACCGCGCGCGGCTACCTGGGCCGCCCCGGCCCGACCGCCGAGCGCTTCGTCGCCGACCCGTTCGCGGCCGGGGAGCGGATGTACCGCACCGGGGACCTGGTGCGGCGCCGCGCCGACGGCCGGCTGGACTTCCTCGGCCGGGTGGACGACCAGGTGAAGATCCGTGGCTACCGGATCGAACTCGGCGAGATCGAGGCCGCGTTGACCGCGCAGCCCGGTGTCGCCCAGGCCGCCGTGCTGGTCCGCGAGGGCACCGTGCGCCGGGTGGTCGCGTACGTCGTCCCGCAGCCGGGCGCCCCGGTGGTCACCGAGGAGCTGCACGCGGCGCTGGCCGCCGTGATGCCCGAGTACATGGTGCCGTCCGCCTTCGCGGTGCTGGACGCGCTGCCGCTGACCGTGAACGGCAAGCTGGACAAGGCCGCGCTGCCCGACGACGCGCTGGACTACACCGGTCTGACGGGTGGTCGGGAGGCCGGCACCGCGACCGAGCGGCTGCTCTGCGAGTTGTACGCCGAGGTGCTCGGTCTGCCGGAGACCGGGGTCGAGGACGACTTCTTCCGGCTCGGCGGCGACTCGATCTCCTCGATCCGGCTGATCGGCGCGGCCCGGGCCGAAGGTCTGGCGATCAGCCCGCGCGACGTGTTCGAGCTGCGCACCCCCGCCGCGCTGGCGGCCGTGGCGGACCGGCGGGAGACGGCGGGTGCCGTCCCCGAGCTGCCCGAACTGCCGGAGTCCGGCGCGGCCGAGCTGGCCGCCGTCCGGGCGGCGGCGCCCGGGCTGGAGATCGAGGAGGTCTGGCCGGTCTCGCCGCTCCAGGAGGGCCTGCTGTTCGAGGCCGGGTACGACGACCGGGGGCTGGACGTCTACACCTCCCGCGACGTGGTCCAGCTGACCACCCGGGTCCCGGTCGAGGTGCTGCGCGGCGCGGTCGCCACCGTGCTCACCCGCCACCCCAACCTGCGGGTCGGCTTCCTCCAGGACGGCCCGGACCGCCCGGTGCAGTTCCTGCCGCGTGCGGTCGACGTGCCGGTCACCGAGGTCGACCTCGGTCACCTCGACCCGGACGCCTTCGAGACCGAGCTCGCCCGGCTCAAGGAGACCGAGGCGCTCACCCGCTTCGACCTGGCCGCCCCGCCGCTGCTGCGGCTGGTCTCGGTGCTCGCCCCCGGTGGCGGCCAGCAGCTGCTGATCACCAACCACGCGCTGCTGTGGGACGGTTGGTCCACCGGCCTGTTCCTCCAGGAGCTGCTGACGCTCTGCCACCTGCGGCTGACCGGTGGCGCCGACCCCGAGCAGGCCGAGGCGCTGCCCTACCGCGACTTCCTGCGCTGGCTGTCCGCGCAGGACCACGAGCAGGGCCGGGCCGCCTGGCGCGAGGCGCTGGCCGGGCTCGACGAGCCGACCCTGCTGGCTCCGGCGGCCCGGGAGCGCGCCGCCCTGCTGCCGGAGCAGGTCACCGCCGAACTGTCGGTCGAACTGACCACCCGGCTGGGCGAGTTCGCCCGGGAGCACGGTCTGACCCTGAACACCGTGCTGGCCGGCGCCTGGGCGCTGCTGCTGGCCGGGCTGACCGGCCGCCGCGACGTGGTCTTCGGCGCCACCGTCTCCGGCCGTCCGGCCGAGCTGCCCGGCATCGACGCGACCATCGGCATGTTCCTCAACACCGTCCCGGTCCGGGCGGGCCTGCGGGTGGAGGAGTCGGTGGCCGACTTCCTGACCCGCTTCCAGGCCGAGCAGAGCGCGCTGCTGGCGCACCACCAGGTCGGCCTGGGCGAGATCCAGCGCGACACCGGCCTCGGCCGGCTGTTCGACACCCTCCAGGTGCTCCGCAACACCCCGGCCGACGAGAGCGTCCGGGACCGCATTCGGGAGGCGCTCGGCGTCCGGGACGTGGTGGACGTGGACGCCACCCACTTCCCGCTGATCTTCGTCACCAACCCCGGCGAGACGTTGACCTTCGAGTGGAAGTACCGCCCGGACGTCTTCGACCGCGACACCGTGGAGCAGCACGCCGAGCGGATGGTCGCGCTGCTCACCCTGATAGCCCGCCGGCCCGCCGCACTGGTCCGCGACGTCGATCTGCTGACGGTGCGTGAGCGTGGGTGGGTGTTGGGGGAGTGGGCGGCGACGGGTCGTGGGTTGCCGGAGGCGACGGTGGCGGATCTGTTGGCGGAGCGGGCTGCTTCGGTGCCGGGTGAGACGGCGTTGGTGTTCGGTGCGCAGGTGTGGTCGTACGCGGAGTTGGATGCGCGGGTGAATCGTCTTGCGCGGTTGTTCGTGGCGCGTGGGGCTGGTCCTGAGCGGGTGGTGGCACTTGGGTTGCCGCGTTCGTTGGACATGGTGGCGTCGTTGTTCGCGGTGTTGCGCACGGGGGCTGCGTATCTGCCGTTGGAGCTGGACTATCCGTTGGACCGGCTGACGTTCATGGTCGAGGACGCCGCACCCGTGGTGCTGATCTCCGACTCGACGGCGGCCGGGTTGATGCCCGGGTTCGAGGCCACCGTGCTGCTGGACTCGCCCGAGGTGGTGGCGGAGCTGGCAGGTCTGGAGGCCGGCCCGCTGGGGCTGACCGTGGATCAGGACTCCCCGGCCTATGTGATCTTCACGTCGGGGTCGACTGGGCGTCCCAAGGGTGTGGTGACGCCGTATCGGGGTCTGACGAACATGCAGTTGAACCACCGGGAGGCGATCTTCGATCCGGTGGTGGAGTCTGCGGGTGGTCGGCGGTTGCGGATCGCGCATACGGTGTCGTTCTCGTTCGACATGTCGTGGGAGGAGTTGCTGTGGCTGGTCGAGGGGCACGAGGTGCACGTCCTGGACGAGTCGCTGCGGCGTGACGCTCAGGGTCTGGCGGAGTACTGCGACACCCAGGCGATCGACGTGATCAACGTGACGCCCTCGTACGCGCAAGCCCTGGTGGAGTGCGGTCTGTTGGACGAGGACCGGCACCGGCCGGTGCTGGTGTTGCTCGGTGGTGAGGCGGTCGCGGAGACCCTGTGGTCGAGGCTGCGCGACACTGACGGCGTGCTCGGCTACAACCTGTACGGGCCGACCGAGTACACCATCAACACTCTTGGTGGTGGTACTGAAGACTCGGCCACGGCGACGGTCGGCCGCCCGATCTGGAACACCCGCGCCCACGTGCTTGACGGCTTCCTGCGCCCGGTACCGGTCGGCGTCGCGGGCGAGCTCTACGTGGCGGGTGTCGGGCTGGCCCGTGGTTACCTGGACCGGCCTGGTCTGAGCGCCGAGCGTTTCGTCGCCGATCCGTTCGGTGAGCCCGGCGGTCGGATGTACCGCACGGGTGACGTGGTGCGGTGGCGGGCCGACGGTCTGCTGGACTTCCTGGGGCGTGCGGACGACCAGGTGAAGATCCGGGGCTATCGGGTCGAGCCGGGGGAGATCGAGGACGCCCTCGCCGCCCACCCCGGCGTCGCTCAGGCGGCCGTGGTGGTCCGTGAGGACACCCCGGGCGTGAAGCGCCTGGCCGCCTACCTGGTCCCCACCGGTGACACCGTCGACGTGGTGGCCGTCCGGGCCGAACTCGCCGAGCGGCTCCCGGAGTACATGGTCCCGTCCGCGTTCGTCCTGTTGGACGCGCTGCCGCTGACCGTGAACGGCAAGCTCGACCGGGCTGCCCTGCCGGCACCCGGCAACGACGCCCAGGGCACCGGGCGTACCCCGCGCGACGCCCGTGAGGAGATCCTCTGCGGCCTGTTCGCCGAGGTGCTCGGGCTGGCCGAGGTCGGCCCCGAGCAGAACTTCTTCGAGCTCGGCGGCCACTCGCTGCTCGCCACCCGGCTGACCGGCCGGGTCAAGGCGGTGCTGGGCGGTCGGCTGACGGTGCGTGACCTGTTCGAGGCGCCCACCCCGGCCGGGCTGGCCCGTCGTTCCGGCGGGGCCGACGGCCCGGCGCGCCCCGCGCTGACCCGCCGTGAGCGCCCCGCCGAGCTGCCGCTCTCGCACGCCCAGCGCCGGATGTGGTTCCTGCAGAACCTGGACGGCTCGGGCTCCACCTACAACGTGCCGTTGGTGGTCCGGGTCACCGGCGAGCTCGACCTGGCGGCCCTGCGTGCCGCCGTGCACGCGGTCACCGAGCGGCACGAGAGCCTGCGCACGGTCTTCACCGAGACCGACGGCGGCGTCTTCCAGCGGGTGGCTGCGCCGAGCGGTGAGGTGCACGTGGTGGCCTCCTCCGAGCGGACGCTCGCCGAGGACGTACAGACCGCCGTGCGGTACGGCTTCGACCTGGCGGCCGAACTGCCGCTCCGGGTCAGCGTGCTGGAGATCGCCCCCGGCGAGCACGCGGTGGTGCTGCTGTTCCACCACATCGCCGGTGACGAGTGGTCGATGCTCCCCTTCATCGACGACCTGACCACCGCCTACACCGCGCACGCGGCGGGCACGGCCCCGAACTGGGTGCCGCTGCCGGTGCAGTACGCGGACTACACCCTCTGGCAGCAGGAGCTGCTGGACGGCGGCGAGGACGCCGAGACCCTGCACGGCCGTCAGGTCGCCTACTGGCGGCAGGCGTTGGCCGGTCTGCCGGAAGAGCTGCCGCTGCCGACCGACCACCCCCGGGTGCCGGCGGCGGGCTACCGGGGCGACACCGTGCACGCCCAGGTCCCCCCGGCGGTCTACCGGGGCCTGCGGGAGGCGGCCCGGGCGACCGGCACCACCACCTTCATGGTGCTCCAGGCCGCCGTGGCCACCCTGCTGCACCGGCTCGGTGCGGGGACGGACATCCCCCTCGGTGCCCCGGTCGCGGGTCGCCCGGACGGCGCGCTGGACAGCCTGGTCGGCTTCTTCGTGAACACCCTGGTGCTGCGCAACGACCTGTCCGGCGACCCGACCTTCAGCGAGCTGCTGACCCGGACCCGGGACGCCGACCTGGCCGCCTTCGCACACCAGGACCTGCCCTTCGACCGGCTGGTCGAGGCGGTCAACCCGCCCCGGGTGCCCGGCCGCCACCCGCTGTTCCAGGTGATGCTCGGCTACCGGCACAACAACGGCGAGGCGGGCCGCCTGTTCGGCCTGGAGAGCCGGATCCTGCCGTTCGAGCTCGGCGCGGCCAAGTTCGAGCTGGACTTCAACTTCGAGGAGACCTCCAGCACGGAGGAGATCGACATCGCCTTCGAGTACGCGGTCGACCTCTACGACCGGGACACCGCCGAGGCGTTGGTCGAGCGACTGCTCGCGGTGTTGGAGCAGGTCGCGACCGACCCCGCCCGCCGGATCGGCACGCTCGACGTGCTGACGGTGCGTGAGCGTGGGTGGGTGTTGGGGGAGTGGGCGGCGACGGGTCGTGGGTTGCCGGAGGCGACGGTGGCGGATCTGTTGGCGGAGCGGGCTGCTTCGGTGCCGGGTGAGACGGCGTTGGTGTTCGGTGCGCAGGTGTGGTCGTACGCGGAGTTGGATGCGCGGGTGAATCGTCTTGCGCGGTTGTTCGTGGCGCGTGGGGCTGGTCCTGAGCGGGTGGTGGCACTTGGGTTGCCGCGTTCGTTGGACATGGTGGCGTCGTTGTTCGCGGTGTTGCGCACGGGGGCTGCGTATCTGCCGTTGGAGCTGGACTATCCGTTGGACCGGCTGACGTTCATGGTCGAGGACGCCGCACCCGTCTGCCTGGTGACGGACTCCTCCGCAGCGGGACTGATGCCGGACTCGGATGGTGTGCTGCTGCTGGACTCGCCGGAGGTGGTGGCGGAGCTGGCCGCGCTCGACGCCGGACCGCTGGGCATCGAGGTCGATCTCGACGCCGCTGCGTACGTGATTTTCACGTCGGGGTCGACGGGGCGTCCCAAGGGTGTGGTGACGCCGTATCGGGGTCTGACGAACATGCAGTTGAACCACCGGGAGGCGATTTTCGATCCGGTGGTGGCGTCGGCGGGTGGTCGGCGGCTGCGGATCGCGCACACGGTGTCGTTCTCCTTCGACATGTCGTGGGAGGAGTTGCTGTGGCTGGTCGAGGGGCATGAGGTGCACGTCCTGGACGAGTCGCTGCGGCGCGATGCCCAGGGCCTGGCGGACTACTGCGACACCCAGGCGATCGACGTGATCAACGTGACGCCCTCGTACGCGCAAGCCCTGGTGGAGTGCGGTCTGTTGGACGAGGACCGGCACCGACCCGTGCTGGTGCTGCTCGGGGGCGAGGCTGTGGCGGAGACCCTGTGGTCGAGGCTGCGCGACACCGAGGGCGTGATGGGGTACAACCTGTACGGCCCGACGGAGTACACCATCAACACTCTTGGTGGTGGTACTGAAGACTCGGCCACGGCGACGGTCGGCCGCCCGATCTGGAACACCCAGGCGAGGGTGCTGGATGCCGCGTTGCGGCCCGTACCGGTCGGTGTCGCAGGAGAGTTGTACGTGGCGGGCGTCGGTCTGGCGCGGGGCTATCTGCACCGGGCCGGTCTCAGTGCCGGGCGGTTCGTCGCGGACCCGTTCGGTGAGCCCGGGGGTCGGATGTACCGCACGGGTGATGTGGTGCGCTGGCGGGCCGACGGGTTGTTGGACTTCCTGGGCCGGGCCGATGACCAGGTGAAGATCCGGGGTTACCGGGTCGAGCCGGGGGAGATCGAGGACGCCCTCGCGGCCCACCCCGGCGTCGCTCAGGCGGCCGTGGTGGTCCGTGAGGACACCCCGGGCGTGAAGCGCCTGGTCGCCTACCTGGTGCCCACCGAGAACGGTGGCCTGGACACCGGCGCGGTGCGTCGTGTGCTGGCCGGGCGCCTGCCGGAGTACATGGTCCCGTCCGCGTTCGTCCTGTTGGACGCGCTGCCGCTGACCGTGAACGGCAAGCTCGACCGCAAGGCTCTGCCGGCGCCCCTCGCCGAGGACTTCACCGGTTCGGGGCCGCTGCGGGAGCCGCGCTACCCGAGCGAGAAGGCGGTGCACAGCGCCTTCGCGGACGTCCTCGGCCTGCCGGTGCTCGGCATCGACGAGAACTTCTTCGAACTCGGCGGCCACTCCCTGCTGGCGATGTCCCTGGTCCAGCGCCTGCGTGTGGACTTCGAGGGCGGCCTCTGCCTGGCCGACCTGGTGGCCCGGCCCACCGTGGCCGCGCTGGCGGAGTTCCTGGTCGACCGGCTGGTCGGCCACGCGCTCGGCGGCCCGGCCGCCGACGGTCCCGCCCCCTGCTCCCTCTGACCCTTCCTCAGCACGACCTGTTCGCACCACCCGAGCCGTACCCACCGAAAGGAACCGAACCATGAGCGCCACCAACCCGTTCGAGGACGACGACGCCCGTTACTACGTGCTGGTCAACGAGGAGAACCAGCACTCGCTGTGGCCCGCGTTCGCCGAGATCCCGGCCGGCTGGACCGCCGTGCACGGCCAGGACACCCGGGCGGCCTGCACCGCGTACGTCGACGCCAACTGGACCGACATGCGCCCCGCGAGCCTGATCGCCCGCACGGTGGCGGCACAGTCCTGACGGCGATTCCGGGGCGGGGCCGACGGCCCCGCCCCGCCCGTCCCCGACTTCGAGCAGACGGACAGACGTGAGTACCCATCAGACGGCCCCGGCCGACGCGCTGACGGCCGAGGAACTGGCCGACGAGGACCTGGCCCCCGGCGCACTCTCCCCCGAGCGGCGCAGACGCGCCCGGGCTCTGCTACGCCGGTCGGTCCGCCCGCACCGGGGCCTGGTGGCAGCCGCGATGGCCGCCGCGGCGGTCCGGCAGGTCGCCCTGCTGGCCGTGCCCTGGTGCGTCCAGCACGCCCTGGACGACGGGCTGGAGAAGCACGACGACCGGGTGCTGCTCTGGTGGTCGCTGGCCACCGCCGGCACCGCGCTGGTCCAGTTCGTCGCGCTGTACGCCTGGCAGTACCTGGCCGGTTACGCCGACTCCAAGGTCGGCGCCGACCTGCGGGCCGGGCTGCTGCGGCACCTGGCGGGACTGGACCGCGCCGCGCTCGCCTCGCGCGGTCACGGCGACCTGGCGATGCGGGCCACCCGGGACACCGACCTGGTCCGTGAGTGGGTCTACGGGCTGCCGATCTGGGTGGTGCTCGGCACCACCTTCGCCGTCGTGCTGCCCGCGCTGGCCGTGCTGGACGTCAGCCTGCTGCTGGTCACGCTGGCCACCCTGCCGTTCCTGGTCGCGGTCAACCTCCACTACCCCAAGCGCTTCGCCGCCGCGAGCGGCGAGCTGGCCCGGGTGCACGGCGAGCGGGCCGACGCCGTCGCCGACCTGCTCCAGGTCGGCACCGGTCTGCGCGGCACCGGCGGTCACCGACCGCTGGTGGCCCGGCACCACGTGGCCAGCGCCGAGGTCACCGAGCGCACCGTCACCGCCGCCCGGATCGAGGCGAGTTGGGCCGCCGTGGCGCCGTTCGTACCCCGGCTGGCGGTCGCCGCCGGCCTGGGCATCGGCGGCCTCGCCGTGCTCGACCGCGGTCTGCAGTGGGGTGGGCTGGTCGCCTTCGTCTCCTGGATGGCCACCATCACGCTGGCCACCCGGGTCCTGGTCGAGCGCCTGCTGGAGCGCGGCATGGCCGACGTGGCGGCCGCCCGGATCGAGGAGGCGCTGGCCATCCCGGCCACCGTCACCGATCCGGACCCGGCCGACGCCCGGCCGCTGCCGGCCACCGGCGACCTGACCCTCACCGGGGTCAGTGCCGTCCGGGACGGCCGCACCGTGCTGGCCCCGCTCGACCTGACCGTCCGTCAGGGTGAGTTCCTCGCCGTCGAGGGCGCCACCGGCTCCGGCAAGTCCACCCTGCTGCGGCTGCCGGTCCGGCTGGACGACCCCGCCACCGGCACCGTCGCGTACGGCGGCACCGACCTGCGGACCGTCCGGCTGGACGAGGTCCGGGCCCGGATCGGGTACGTGGCCCAGCGGCCGCTGCTGCTCTCGGGCAGCGTGGCCGACAACCTCAGGCTCGGCCGCGACCTCCCCGACCGGGCCCTGCACGACGCCTGCCGGACGGCCGGGCTGCACGACCAGCTGACCGCGATGGCCGACGGCTACGCCACCGAGCTGGGCGAGGGCGGTACCGCGCTCTCCGGCGGCCAGGTGCAGCGGCTGGCGATCGCCCGGGCCCTGCTCGGCGACCCGCAGGTGCTGCTGCTCGACGACTCCACCTCCGCGCTGGACACCAGTACCGAGGAGGTGGTGCTGGCTCGTCTGAAGGACTGGGCGAAGGGTCGCACCGTGGTCTTCGTGAGCCACCGGGCCGCCGTGCTGGCGGCCGCCGACCGGGTGGTGCGGATCCTGCCGCCCGTGGACCGTTCCGAACCGACCGACGACTCCGAACGGACGGACCGCTCCGGACCGGCCGAACCCGCGATGGAGGTGGCCCGTGGCTGAGCAGCCCCTGCTCCTGGAGGAGGCCGACCAGAAGGCCGTACTGCGCCGGGCCGCGCCCTACCTGCGCCCGCACCGCGGCAGGCTCGCGGTCGCGGTCTCGGTCGGGCTGGCCGACTCGGCCGCGTTGGTCGCGGTCGCCCCGCTGGTCGGACTGGCCGTCAACGCGGTGCGCTCCGGCGACCGGCACGGGCTCGGCCTGGCCGTGCTGCTGCTGGTGCTGCTGGCGGTGGTCCAGCTGGTGCTGACCAGGACCGGCGAACTGTTGCTGATCAAGAGCGGTGAGCAGGTGGTCCGCACGCTGCGCGAGCAGTGCGTGGAGAACCTGGCCACCGCCCCGCTGCGGTTCCTGGAGTCGCACCGCAGCGGCGAGTTGCTGCGCCGGGCCACCGGCGAGGTGGCCGCGCTGGCCGCCTTCGTCCGCGAGCACCTGCGCAACCTGGTCTCCTCGGTGGCCACCCTGCTCTTCACCCTGGTGCTGCTGCTGGGCTACTCCTGGCTGATGCTGCTGGTCCAGCTGGTGGTCTTCGTCCCGCTCACGCTGCTGGTGACCCGGTGGTTCCAGCGGGACGCCGGCGCCGCCTTCGGTGGCAAGGCGCAGAGCGAGACGGCCGTCGCGGCCACCTTCGCCGAGACCCTGACGGCCCGTGAGGCGCTGCAGACCTCCCGGGGCCTGCCCGGCTGGACCGTCCGCTTCGACCGGGAGAACCGGCAGGCGGTGCGCGCCAACCAGCGGACGCTGCGGGTGGAGAACCGGATCAACCTGGTCAGCCTGATCGAGGGGCTGGCCCTGGTGCTGCTGCTGCTGGTGGGCGGCTGGCTGGTGGCCAGGGACAGCCTGAGCATCGGCGCGGTGGTCGTGTTCGTGCTGGCGAGCCGGAACCTGTTCGACTCCTTCGCCGACCTCTCCCAGCTGGTCGGCGAGGTGCAGGGGGCACGGACCGGCCTGGCCCGGCTGCTCGACCTGCTGGCCGCCACCGCTCCGCCCGCGCGGTCGGGCCCGGCGGCCGAACTCCCGGACCGGGGGGAGCTGTTGTGCACGGAGGTGGAGTACTCCTACCGCGCCGACGGCCGGGTGCTGCACCCCGTCACGCTGAGCTTCCCGGTCGGCAGCCGTACCGGCGTGGTGGGCGAGACCGGCTCCGGCAAGACCACGCTGTCCAAGCTGCTGTGCGGGCTCTACCGGCCCGACGGCGGGACGGTGAGCTTCGCCGGGACGGATCTGCGGAGGATCCCGGAGGAGGAGCTGCGCCGCCGGGTGGTGCTGGTGCCGCAGGAGGTCAGGATGGTCACCGGTACGGTGGCCGACAACCTGGCCCTGGTGCAGGGCGCCCCCGACCGGGCCCGGATCGAGCGGACGGTCGATCAACTCGGCCTGCGGGACTGGGTGTCCGGCCTGGACGGCGGTCTGGACGCAGAGGTCGGCCAGCGCGGTGGCAGCCTGTCGGCCGGTGAGCGGCAGATCGTCGGCCTGCTCCGGGCGGTGCTCGCCGACCCGGCCGTCCTGGTGCTGGACGAGGCGACCGCCGACATCGACCCGGTGACGGCGGCCCGGCTGGAACACGCGCTGGACGAGCTGCGGGCGGACTGCACGCTGATCGTGATCGCGCACCGGCCGACCACCATCGCCCGGCTGCCCCGGGTGATCCGGTTGGACGGCGGCCGCCTGGTCGGTGACGGTCCGGCAGTTCCGGAGGCCACTGGCTCGGTGATGAGAGGTTAGGCTAACCTAATTGTCACGCGGCCCTGTCCGCCGGGCCGTGCCACTCCTCCCACCGGATAGGGCCGAACGATGACCACCGAGAGCGCTCCGCCGCGGATGCGGATCGTCCGCCATCCGCTCAAGTACCGCCTGCTGGAGGTCACCAAGGTGGACCGGGTCACCCCCGGCACGGTCCGGGTGACCTTCGCCGGGGAGGCGTTGGAAGGTTTCTGCGAGCAGGCGCCGACCGACCACGTGAAGCTCTGCTTCCCCGAGCCCGGCGCCGAACTCCCGGTCGAGCCGGTGGTCGAGAACGACACCTGGATGGACGCCCCGGTCGAGCCGATCACCCGGGACTACACCATCCGGCACTACCGGCGGGCCGAGCGGGAGCTCGACATCGACATGGTGCTGCACGGCACCGGCATCGGTTCGACCTGGGCCGAGCAGGCCGAACCCGGCATGCGGCTGGGCGTGTTCGGCCCGCGCGGCTCGGAGGAGATCGACTTCGTCCACGACTGGTACCTGCTGGCCGCCGAGGAGACCGCGCTGCCCGCGCTGGCCCGCTGGATCGAGATGCTGCCCGCCGGGGTGAAGGTGATCGCCTTCGCCGAGGTGCCCGGGGCTGACGACGAGCAGGAGTTCAGGACCGTCACCGACCTCGACCTGACCTGGCTGCACCGGGGCTCCGCCCCGGCCGGTTCCACCGACCTGCTGGAGCGGGCGATCCGGGCGGCCGAGCTGCCGACGGGCCTGGGCTTCGCCTGGATCGCCGGCGAGGCCACCACCCTCAAGCCGATCCGCCGTCACCTGCGCGGCGAGCGCGGCCTGGGCAAGGAGCAGGTCGACGTGGACGGCTACTGGAAGCGCGGCGTGGCGAACCACGACCACCACGAGGACGACCACGAGCAGGCATGAGCACCGCGACACTCGACCGGCCGGCGCCGGTCGCCCGGCCCCGCAAGGGGCGGGCCAGGAAGGTCGGTTGGCTGCTCGGCTCGCTGGTGCTGCTCGCCGCGGTCGCGGTGGCCGGGATCGCGGTCGGCGCCCGGTACATCCCGCCCGCCCAGGTGCTGCACGTCCTGCTGCACCACGAACCCGCCTCCGAGGACTGGATCGTGGTGCACCACGCCCGGATCCCGCGCACCCTGCTGGGGATCGCGGTCGGCGTGGCGCTCGGCCTGTCCGGCGCCCTGATGCAGGCGCTCACCCGTAACCCGCTCGCCGACCCCGGCCTGCTCGGGGTCAACGGCGGGGCGGCCGCCGCCGTCGCGGGCGCCACTGCGCTGCTCGACCTGCGCACGTTCGGCTCGTACGTCTGGTTCGCGCTGGCCGGGGCCGGGATCGCCGCGGTACTGGTGCACCTGCTCGGCGGCAGTGGCCGGGCCTCCTCCACGCCGGCCCGGCTGGCGCTGGCCGGCACCGCCGTGACGGCCGTGCTGACCGCCTTCGTCAACGGCTTGATCCTGCTCGATCCGCTGACCCTGAACCGGTTCCGGTTCTGGCAGGTCGGCACGCTGGCGGGGGTGGACGCGGGCGTGGTCCGCCAGGTGCTGCCGTTCCTGGTGGTCGGCACGGTGCTGGCGCTGGCGCTGGCCCGCCCGCTGAACGCGATGGCGCTGGGCGACGAGGCCGGGCACGCGCTCGGCGCCAACCCGGTCCGCACCCGCGCGCTCGGCGTGCTCGCCGTCACCCTGCTCTGCGGGGCCGCCACCGCCGCCGTCGGCCCGATCGCCTTCGTCGGCCTGGCCGTTCCGCACCTGGCCCGGTACGTCTGCGGGCCCGACCAGCGCTGGGTGCTGGCGCTCTCGGCGGTGTTCGCGCCGGTGCTGCTGCTCGGCTCCGACGTGCTCGGCCGGGTCCTGCTGCACCCCGGCGAACTCCAGGCCGGGGTGGTCACCGCCTTCCTCGGCGCCCCGCTCTTCATCGCCCTGGTCCGGGGCCGGAGGATCGCCCAGCTGTGAACGGAACGAAGACCGCCCCCGCCGCTCCGGCTCCGAGCGCTCCGACCGCCCCGGCAGTCGTGCCGCTGCATGCCGTCCGGCTGCCCGGCGGCCGGTCAGTCCGGCTGCACCCCCGGGCCGCCGCCGTGGCCGGACTGCTGGTGCTGGTGCTGCTCGGTCTGACGGTGTGGACGCTCACCATGGGCGACTTCCCGCTGCCGGTGCCCGACGTGCTCAACGTGCTGACGGGGGGCGGCAGTCGGGCCGAGCGGTACATCGTGCTGGAGAGCCGGCTGCCCCGGCTGCTGACCGCCCTGCTGGTCGGCGCGGCACTCGGCCTGGCCGGCGCGTTGTTCCAGGCCCTGGCCCGCAACCCGCTCGGCAGCCCCGACGTGATCGGCTTCACGGTCGGCTCGGCCACCGGCGCGCTGGTGGTGATCCTGCTGATCGGCGGGGGCGCCGCCACGGTGGCGTCCGGGGCGGTGGCGGGCGGCCTGGTCACCTCGGTGCTGGTCTACCTGCTGGCCCGCAAGGGCGGCAGCCAGGGTTACCGGCTGGTGCTGGTGGGCATCGGGATCAGCTCGCTGCTCGCCTCCGCCAACGCCTACCTGATCGCCCGGGCCTCGTTCGGCGACGCGCAGAGCGCCGCCGTCTGGCTGACGGGCAGTCTGAACGCGCGCGGCTGGGAGCAGGCGGGCCCGATGGCCGTCGCGCTGGCGCTGCTGCTGCCCGCCGCGCTGCTGCTCGGCCGCCCGCTGCGGATGCTGGAGATGGGCGAGGACTCCGCCGCCGCACTGGGCGTCAGGACCGAGCGGGTCCGGGTCTGGGTGCTGCTGGTCGGGGTCGGCCTGACCGCCGCCGCGACGGCGGCGGCGGGCCCGATCCCGTTCGTCGCCCTGGTGGCCCCGCAGGCGGTCCGCCGGCTCACCCGGACCACCGGCCCGAACCTGCTCGGCTCGGCGCTGCTGGGCGCCGCGCTGCTGGCGGCGAGTGACATCGCGGCGCAGCGCCTGCTGGCCCCCACCCAGCTGCCGGTCGGGGTGTTCACCGGCATGCTGGGCGGCTGCTACCTGATCTGGCTGATCGCCCGTCAGTGGCGCACCGGGCGGGCCTGACACCAGGTACGTCGAAGGCCCCCGCAGCTCTGCGGGGGCCTTCGTACGGTGCGGCCGTCAGCGGCGGGACGGGGCCATCGGGATGACCAGCGGGGTGCCGGTCTGCGGGTCGGCGATGATCTGGCAGGGCAGGTCGAAGACCCGCTCCACCAGCTCGGCGGTGACCACCTCGGCGGGCGGGCCCTCGGCCACCACCGCGCCGTCGCGCATGGCGATCAGGTGGGTGGCGTACCGGGCGGCCTGGTTGAGGTCGTGCAGGACGGCGACCAGGGTGCGGCCCTGCTCCTCGTGCAGCCGGGCACAGAGGTCGAGCACCTCGACCTGGTGCGCGAGGTCGAGGAAGGTGGTCGGCTCGTCGAGCAGCAGCAGCGGGGTCTGCTGGGCGATCGCCATCGCCAGCCAGACGCGCTGGCGCTGACCGCCCGACAGCTCGTCGACGAAGCGGTCGGCGAGCGCGGCGACGTCGGTGGCGGCCATCGACTCGGCGACGATCCGCTCGTCCTCCCGGTTCCACTGCCGGAACAGGCCCTGGTGCGGGTACCGGCCCCGGGCCACCAGGTCGGCCACCGTGATGCCGTCGGGCGCGGTCGAGCTCTGTGGCAACAGGCCGAGCCGGCGGGCGAGTTCCTTCGCGGGCAGGCCGCTGATCCGCTCGCCGTCCAGCAGCACCCGGCCCGCGCTGGGCTTGAGCAGCCGGGCGAAGGCCCGCAGCAGGGTGGACTTGCCGCAGGCGTTCGGCCCGACGATCACGGTGAAGGAGCCGTCCGGGACGGCCACCGTGAGGTCGGTGGCGACGGCCCGGTCGCCGTAGCGCAGGCTGACGTTCTCGGCGTGCAGCCGGCCGGTGCTCACCGGCCCGCCAGCAGCTGGTCGGTGGAGACCACGACGCCGCAGCGGTCGGCGATCCAGGCCAGTGCGTCGCGGTGCCGCTCGGCGGTGAAGTCCGCCGTCGCGTCGGCCACCACGAACGCCTCGATGTCGTGCTGCCAGGCGTCGCAGGCGGTCATCTGGACGCCGATGTGGGCGTAGACGCCGACCAGCACCAGCTGGTCCCGGCCGGCCGCCGCGAGCGAGGCGGCCAGGTCGGTGCGGGCGAAGGCGCTGTACTTCCACTTCGTCAGCAGGACGTCGCCGTCGACCGGTTGGACCTGGGCGGGCATCGCCCGGGCGGGCGGGTCGGCGGGCAGGCCGGGGCCCCAGAAGTCGTACTGCAGGCCGCGCTGTTCGCGGGTCTGTCCGCCGCGCTGGTGCGAGTAGTAGACCGGCATGCCGTGGGTGCGGGCGTGCGCCAGCAGCCGGGCGGTGTTGGCCAGTGCGGGGGCGAGCGGGGCCTGGTCCGGGGGGAAGGCGGCGAGGAAGTAGTTCTGCAGGTCGTGCACGAGCAGCGCGGCCCGGGCGGGGTCGACCTGCCAGGGCACCCGGGCCGGCGGGAGGTCCGTCGGCAGCGGGTACGGGCTGATGCGGGGCAGTGCCATGGTGATCCGGGGTCCTTGTCAGCTGGCGGGGGTGCGGAGGTCCTTCTTGCTGACCTTGCCGATGCCGGTCTGCGGGAAGGCGGTGACGAACTCGACCCGGTCCGGCACCTTGTAGTCGGCCAGGCCGCCGGCCCGGACGAACGCCTTCAGTTCGACGGCGCGAGGCCGTTCGGCCCCGGCCCGCAGGATGACGTACGCGCAGGTCCGCTCGCCCAGGTAGGGGTCGGGGGTGGCGACCACGGCCACGTCGTGCACGGCCGGGTGGCCGAGCAGGACGTTCTCCACCTCCTCGGCGGCGACCTTCTCACCGCCCCGGTTGATCTGGTCCTTGGCCCGCCCCTCGACCACCAGGTGGCCGGTGGGGGTGCGCCGGACCACGTCGCCGGTGCGGTAGAAACCGTCGGGGGTGAAGGCGGTGGCGTTGTGCCCGGGCGCGTTCCAGTAGCCCCGGATGGTGTACGGGCCACGGGTCAGCAGGTGCCCGGTGCCGCCGGGCGGCACGTCCCGGTCCAGGTCGTCGACCACCCGGATCTCGTCGGCGGCGTCGGCGATCGGGCGGCCCTGGGTGGTCAGCACGGTGGGCTCGTCGTCGTCCGGGCGGGTGTAGTTGACCAGGCCCTCGGCCATGCCGAAGACCTGCTGGAGCCGGCAGCCGAGCGCGGGGCCGATCCGGCGGGCCGCCTCCTCGCTCAGTTTGGCGCCGCCGACCTGGAGCAACTCCAGGCTCCCCAGGTCGTGTTCACCGCCGGCCGCGGCGTCCGCCCAGGTCAGGGCGAGCGGCGGGACCAGGCCGGTGAGAGTCACCTGCTCGCGCTCGATCAGCCGGAAGGCGGTGCCCGGGCTCGGGTCCGGCGCGAGCACCACCCGGCCGCCGGCGTGCAGGGCGCCGAGCGTGCCGGGGGAGCTGAGCGGGAAGTTGTGCGCGGCCGGGAGTGCGCACAAGTAGACGGTGTCGGCGCCGAGTTCGCAGATCCGGGCGGACTCGCGGACGCTGTAGAGGTAGTCGTCGTGGGCCCGGGGGATCAGCTTGGGCAGCCCGGTGCTGCCGCCGGAGAGCTGGAGGAACGCCAGGTCGCCGGAGTCCGGCGGGTCGGCGACCGGGACGGGCTCGGCCGCGCGCAGCTCGTCCAGCGGGGTGAAGGCGCCGGGGTCGCCGACCACCACCACCTCGCCCAGCGACGGCACGGCGGTCAGCACCTCGGCGGCCAGCGCCCGGTGGTCGAAGCCCGCGTGCCGGTCCGGCACGATCAGGGCGCGCGCCCCGGCGAACCCGCAGAAGTACGAGAGCTCGGCCCGGCGGTGCGCGGGCAGTGCCATCACCGGCACGATCCCGGCCCGGAGCAGGCCGAAGAAGACCTCGAAGAACTCGGCCACGTTGGGGAGTTGGAGCACCACCCGGTCGCCCCGGCGCAGGCCGCGGGCGAGCAGTCCGGTGGCCAGCAGGTCGGCCCGGCGGTCCAGTTCGGCGTAACTCCAGTGCCGGTCCCCGTCGGTGACCGCGATCCGGTCGGGGGTCGCGGCGGCATGCCGGCGGATCATCTCGTCCAGCCGCTCGCCGGTCCAGTACCCGGCGGCGCGGTAGCGGGCGGCGAACCCGGCCGGCCAGGCGGTGTCGGTGGTCCACGGGGTGTCGGTGGTTCGGGTGGTCACGAGGCGTTCTCCAGGCCGACGGCGTGCAGGAAGGTACGGAACTTGGCGCCGGTCTCGGCCAGTTCGGCGGCCGGGTCGGAGGCGGCCACCACGCCCGCCCCGGCGTACAGCCGCAGGCGGTCGCCCTCGGCCTCGGCGCAGCGCAGGGTGACCACCCACTCGCCGTCGCCCCGGGCGTCGCCCCAGCCGACCACGCCGGTGTAGAGGTCGCGGTCGAAGGGCTCCAGCTCGGCGATCAGTTCACGGGCCCGGTCGGTCGGGGTGCCGCAGACCGCCGGGGTGGGGTGCAGCGCCAGCGCCAGGTCGAGCGCGCTGGTGCCGGGGTCGCGCAGGGTGCCGGTGACGGTGGTGGACAGGTGCCACATCGCGGCGGTGCGCAGCAGGGTGGGCCGCTCCGGCACCACCAGGTCGTCGCAGTACGGCGCCAGGGCGCGGCGCACCGCGTCCACCACGAAGGCGTGCTCGGCGAGGTCCTTGGGCGACTCCAGCAGGGCGGCGGCGCGGCGCAGGTCCTCGGCCAGGTCGCCGCAGCGGGCGGCGGAGCCGGCCAGCGGGTTGGAGACCACCGCGCGGCCCCGGCGGGAGACCAGCAGTTCGGGGCTGGCGCCGACCAGCGTGGCGTCGCCGCCGGCCGGGACGGCGAAGGTGTAGCCGCTCGGGTCGCGGTGGATCAGGCGGTGCAGCATGGCGGGCAGGTCGGCGCCGCCGGGCGTGCTGAGCTCCAGGGTGCGGGCCAGCACCACCTTGGCCAGCTCGGGATCCTCGGCCAGCAGCCGGACCGCCTCGGCGACCGCGTCGGCGTACACCTGCGGTGCGGGGACCGGGGTCTGACGCCAGATCCGGTCGGCGGGCGCCGGCGCGGCCGGTTCGAAGAACGGGTCCTCGGCGACCGGCCCGGCGCGGCGCAGGTCGGTGGGGACGAACAGCCGGGCCGGGCGGCCGGGGGCGAACGGGATGGCGCCGATCACCACGCCGGTGCTGTCCGGGCCGAGGTCACGCAGCAGGGCGGTGGCCGTGGCCGGGTCGGTCACGGCCCGGTCGACGCCCCGGGCCAGCAGGGTGCCGGTGGGGCCGGCGAGGAAGGCGCCCGAGGGGCTCGGCCGGTAGGCGGCCAGCAGGTCGCCGGCGGCGGGGAGGGCGGCGGGCGCCTCGTGTGCCTCGAACGCCGTGGTCATGGTGCTCCGTTCCGGGATGGGTGCTGTGGTGGGTGACGGCCTGGTGGTGCCGTGGGGCCGGCGGACCGTCGGCTGTGGCTCCGTCAGGCGCGCAGGGTGGCGCCGCCGTCGACGTAGAGGTCGTGCATGGTGATGTGCCGGGCCCGGTCGCTGACCAGGAAGACGACCGCCTCGGCGACGTCGTCGGGGGAGGCGATCCGGCCCAGCGGGATGCCCACCCGGTAGGAGCCCGGGTCGCCGTCGATGACACGCTGTTCGGCGCTGTCGTCGCTCCACAGCGCGCGCTGCATCTCGGTGTCGGTGGAGCCGGGGGAGACCAGGTTGCAGCGCACGCCCTCGGCCGCCAGTTCCAGGCCGAGACAGCGGGTGAACATGGTGGCGGCGGCCTTGGAGGCCGCGTACGCCGCCATGTTGGTGCGCGGTACCCCGGCGGCGTTGGAGCCGACGGTGATGATCGAGCCCCGGCGGCGGGCGGCCATCCGGCGTCCGACCGCCCGGCTGGTGTGGAACACCCCGGTGGAGTTGACCGCGAAGGTCTCGGCCCAGTCCTGGTCGGTGATCGCCAGGGCGGGGGACGGGCGGAGGATGCCCGCGACGTTGACCAGGATCTCGATCGGGCCGTGCTCCCGCTCGATCCGCTCGACGGTCCGCTCGACGGCGGCCCCGTCGGTGACGTCCAGGAAGCCGACCGCGTCGTGCGGGGTCCGCCGGTCGGTGGCCACCACCTCGGCGCCCCGGGCGCCGAGCGCCCGCACCACGGCCGCGCCGATGCCTTGCGCGGCGCCGGTCACCAGGGCGATCCGGCCCTGGAGTTCGAGTATTTCCTCGGCCATCCGTCACACCGCCGTCGGGAGGACGGGGCGCGCGGTCGACGGTGACGGCATCTGGATTCTCCGGGGTGGGTGCGGCTCGACAGCGGGCCGGACTGGGACGGTGCAAAGGTTAGGTTAGCCTAACCGAATAAGCCTCGACTGGCGAGGGCCGCAGCGGCGGTACGGGTGTTGACGGCGGGTCACGCCCGAACTGCCCGGAGGGCGCGATCGTCCGGGCGTCGCGCAGGCGTTTCCCGCGCCGCCCCGGTGGCGTAGCGTGGCCGGATGAACACGAACGCGTCCTCCCGGCACGACGTTGTGATCGTCGGTGGCGGGCACAACGGGCTGGTGGCGGCCGCGTATCTCGCGCAGGCCGGCCTTCGGGTGCTGGTGCTGGAGCGGCTGCCGCAGGTGGGCGGAGCAGCGGTGTCGACCCGGGCGTTCGCGGGGGTCGACGCCAGCCTCTCGCGCTACTCCTACCTGGTGAGCCTGCTGCCGCACCGGGTGGTCCGGGAGCTCGGGCTGCGGCTGGACCTGCGGCGCCGCCGGATCGCCTCGTACACGCCCACCGTCCGGGACGGGAAGCCGACCGGGCTGCTGGTGGACGCGGCCGATCCGGGCCGGACCGGAGAGTCGTTCCGGGCGCTGACCGGTGACGGCCGGGAGTGGCGGGCGTGGCAGTCCTTCTACCGGACCACCGGCCGGCTCGCCGAGCGGGTGTTCCCGACCCTGACCGAGCCACTTCCCTCAAAGGCCGGACTGCGCAAGCGGGTTGCGGACGACGCCGCCTGGGAGTCGTTCTTCGAACGGCCGTTGGGCGAGGCGATCGAGCGGACCTTCGCCGACGACCTGGTGCGCGGGGTGGTGCTGACGGACGCGTTGATCGGCACCTTCACGCACGCCCACGACCCCTCCCTGCTGCAGAACCGCTGCTTCCTCTACCACGTGATCGGCAACGGGACGGGCGACTGGGACGTGCCGGTCGGCGGGATGGGCGCGGTGACGGGCGCGCTGGCCGAGGCGGCGCTGGCGGCCGGCGCGGAGATCCGGACCGACTGCGAGGTCACCGCCGTCGCCACCGACGGGGTCGGCGAGGCCGAGGTGACGTACCGTCACCGGGGCGAGGAGGAGCGGGCGGTGGGCCGACGGGTCCTGGTGAACGCCGCCCCGGCGGTCCTCGAACGGCTGCTGGGTGAGGAGCCCGGGCCCGCGCCGGAGGGTGCCCAGCTGAAGGTCAACATGGTGCTGCGCAGGCTGCCGCGCCTCCGGGACGGTGCCGCGGATCCGCGCGAGGCGTTCGCCGGCACCTTCCACATCGCCGAGGGCTACCGGCAGTTGGCGGCGGCGCACGCCGAGGCGGCGGCGGGCCGGATCCCGTCGGCCCCGCCGTCGGAGATCTACTGCCACACGCTCACCGACCCGTCGATCCTCGGGCCCGAGGCGCTCCGGCAGGGCCTGCAGACGCTGACCCTGTTCGGACTGCACATGCCCGCGCGGCTGTTCGCCGACCCGGCGGCCAAGGAGCGGGCGCTGGCGGCGAGTCTGGCGCAGCTCGACCAGGTGCTGGCCGAGCCGATCGCCGACTGCCTGGCCGAGGACGCCGACGGGCGGCCCTGCCTGGAGGCGAAGACACCGCTGGACCTGGAGCGGGAGGTCGGTCTGCCGGGCGGCCACATCTTCCACCGCGACCTCTCCTTCCCGTTCTCGGCCGACGCCGCCGAGGACGCGGCCGCCGAAAGCCCTGCCGCCCGCTGGGGCGTGGCGACGGCGCACCCCACCATCCTGCTGTGCGGCGCGGGCGCGGTCCGTGGCGGCGGCGTCAGCGGCATCCCGGGTCACAACGCGGCGCAGGCCGTGCTGGCCGAGTCGGCCCGGTAGGGCACGGGGTCCACCGGCGGCGTGTGAGGTGCGGCACGGCGGTGGGAAACCCGCTGGTGGGCCGTGCCGGCGGGCCCGTAGACTCCCGTGCTCGTGACCGAGATCAGCGCCGACCCGAGCAACATCCCCGCCGCCCCCGACCGCTCGCCGCTGGCGGCGGACGCCGAACTGATCGGCGCCGCCGTGGCCGCCGCGGGACGCGGCATGGTGGACCGCGAGACGGTGGCCGAGGTGGTCATGCTCTGTGCGGTCGCAGGGGAGCACCTGCTGGTCGTCGGCGCGCCGGGCACCGCGAAGTCCGAGGCCGTCCGCCGGATGGCCGGTCAGCTCGGCGGGCGCTACTTCGAGTACCTGCTCGGCCGGTTCACCGAGCCGAACGAGCTGTTCGGCCCGGTCGACCTGCGCGGACTGCGCGAGGGCCGGGTCGAGTTCGAGACCGCCGGGATGCTCCCCGAGGCTGAGATCGCCTTCCTGGACGAGGTCTTCCTCGGCTCCACGGCGGTGCTGAACACCCTGCTCGGACTGCTCAACGAACGGGTCTTCCGCCGGGGCCGGACCGTCCTGGCCAGCCCGCTGCGGATCTGCGTCGGCGCCGCCAACCACCTGCCCGAGGACCCGGCACTGGCCGCCTTCGCGGACCGCTTCCTGGCCCGGGTGTTCGTCGAGCCGGTGGCCGACGCCCGGCTGGAGGAGCTGCTGGAGGCCGGCCGCCGCCCCGCCGCCGCACCGGTCGTGCACGGCACCCCAGGTGGCCTGCTCGCCGCCGTGGACCGGCTGGCCACCGCCGCCCGCGGCTGCGACCTCGACGAGGTCACCCCGCTGGTCGGCACGGCGCTGCGCCGACTGCGCGCCGCCGGGGTGCCGGTCAGTGACCGCCGGGCGGTGCGCTCGCAGAAGCTGGTCGCGGCCGCCGCCGTGCTGGACGGCCGGACGGTCGCCTCCGCGCGCGACCTCTGGGTGCTGCCGCTGGTCGCCCCGACCGCCGACACCCAGGCACTGGCCCGGGACACCCTCGCCGACCTGGTGGAGAAGTCCGCCAACCGCAGCCTGGTGCACGCCGCCGAGGAGCTCTCCCGCAGCACGGCCGCCCGCGCCGAGCGGCTGGCCCACACCGGCACCGCGCTGCTCGCCGAGCACCGGGGCCTGCCCGAGGGCCGGGACTCGCGGCTGCGGCTGGAGGCCGCCCTGCGCGAGATCGACGCGGGCTTCGACCCGGCCGACCTGCCGGCCGCGCTGGCCGGGATACGGTCCGAGCTGGTCGCGGCGGTCACTCCCTCGTGAGTCTCGCCGAGCCCTCCGCGCGCCCGTCCGTCCCGCTCCGCTGGGAGCGCCGGGAACCGCCGCTGCCCTCCGTCGCCGTCCTCGCGGTCGGCGCCGCGGTGCCCGGCCTGGCCGTCGCGGCCCGGGAGCGGATCCGCAGCGGGGCCCGCCTCGCGGTGCTCGCCGAGGACGACCCGGGTCTGCCCATCGCCGACCGGATGCTGCTCGTCCTCGGTGCGGAGCAGGACCTGCCGTGGGCGGACGGTGCCCGCTACCTGGGCCGGGACGCCGGCCTGCTGACGCCCACCACCGCCCGCCCCGGGCCGGCCACCGCGCTCTGGCGCCGGGCTCTCGGCGGGGCGGAGGGGCAGCTGTGCGTGCTCGTCCCCGGCCGCGCGCTGGTCGC
Organism: Kitasatospora sp. NBC_00070; assembly: GCF_045041205.1. Classification (NCBI taxonomy): domain Bacteria; kingdom Bacillati; phylum Actinomycetota; class Actinomycetes; order Kitasatosporales; family Streptomycetaceae; genus Kitasatospora; species Kitasatospora sp. NBC_00070. The sequence continues at coordinate 6,882,940 of NZ_CP108247.1, forward strand.
CGACCCGCCGGTGCCGCTCACCTCCGGGGAGGCGCTGGACCCGTTCACCCGGCCGGCCGACAGCGGAGCGGGCGGCACCTCATGACCCGGCACCCCGAGACCGCCGCCCCGTACGGGGCGGGCCGGTGACGACCTCCCGACTGCCCGCCGCGCTCGCCCCGTGGGGTGCCTCCCTCTCGGTCATCTCGCCCGAACTCGCCGTCGCCCTGGGCCCGTTGCTGCGCCGCCTGGACGCCCTGATCGGCGGGCGCGAGCCGGTGGCCGACGTCCACGGCGACCCCGACGGCCTCGGCGGGCTGGCCCGCTCGGGACGGCCGGATCAGCTGCTGCCGTCCGAGTGGCTGCTCGCGGACGAGTATCCCGAGGAGTTCCTCCGCCGCCTGGTGGACGGTGAACTGCTGCATCTGGCACCGGAGTTCACTACGCCTGCGGTGCGCGGGCGGCTGGTCGCCCTGGTCGACGCCGGTCCTGGCCAGGCGGGTGCCGGGCGGTTGGTCCAGCTCGCCGCGCTGCTCGTGCTGCACCGCCGGGCCACCGCACGGGGCACCGAACTGGTCGTCGGCGTGCTCGGCGACCCGCCGGGCCGCACCCTGACCGGCGACCTCGCCGGGCTGCTGCCGGCCTGGCTGGCCGCCCGCCGACCCACCGACCCGACGCCCTCGGACGTGGAACGCGCCCTGGCGGAGCTGGACGCCGCCGACCGGGCCTGGCTGCTGACCTCGCCCCGGCTGGCCGAACGGATCCCGGCCCGCCCGGGGGTCCTGACCAGCGAACCCGCCCACTGGTCCGCCGACGGCGCGGGCCACGTGCTGGTCCGGCTGGACGGTGCGACGGCCGAACTCCCGCTGCCCGCAAGCCGGATCGCGGTTCGGACACTGCGCGGGGCGGAGTTCCGCCGGGGCGGCCCGGTCACCGTCGCCCGACCGGCCCAGGACACCGGGGCGGCGGATCGGCCGACCCTGCCGGTCTTCACCACCGACGCCCGGACCCTGCTGGCCCGGGGCGGACGGCCCACCACCCTGCTCGCCGTCAACCTGCCGAACCACGACGGCAGCGGCGCCACCGCCCTGCGGCTGCGCCGCCACGACCTGCCCGGACCGGTGCTCGCCGCCGGGCGGACCGGCCGCCGCCTGATCGCCCTGTGTGTCGAGGGCGACCGGCTCACCACCCACGTGATCGGCCGTCAGGTCGGCGACCCCGGCGCGTACACCGCCGAGCTCGCGGCCTTCGGGGCCGACCCGGAGCTGCTCGACGAGCTGCTGGCCGGCCCGGTGCTGCCGCTGCTGCGCCGGAGCTCGGACCTGGAGTTCCCGCTCGGCGGCCGCTGGTGGCGGATCGGACCGGACGGCCGCGTCGCGGCCGACGGCCCGGTCGGCTGGGGGACGCGCGACCGTACGCCCTTCAACCGGCTCCGCGAGCCGAGGCTGTTCGGCGGCACGCTGCACGACGAAGCGCGCCGCATCCACCACTTCCTGCACAGCGGCGGCACCCAGGCCTGGTCGCAGGACAGCCGGACCTGGGAGGTGCGCACCGCCGAGGGAGCCGCGAGCCGCATCACGTTCCGCGAGCAGGCCGAGGTGATCGGCCTCGTGCACGGGCAGCAGCCCACGCTGATCACCCTCAGCCGCAACGGCCACCTGGTGCGCGCCGTGCACTCCGACGGGGTGCGGACGCTGACCCGCTTCTCCGGCGGCGAGGGCAAGCCCACCGTGCACCCCAGCAGGCCGCTGATCGCCGCCGAGACCCGGCCCGGCCGGATCGTCGTCGGCGACGCGACCACCGGCCGGGTCCAGTTCCTGATCGGGGGCACCGAGTGAGCACCACCCCGGACGCGGCGTTCCGCGCCGCCGTCACCGCCACCGGGTTCGTCCTCGACGTGCCCGTGATCGGCGCGGCCGAGGCCGCCGCGCGTGTGGTCGAGTCCTGGCAGGACGGCGCCGAGCTGCGCCGACTGCCGGACGGCCGTTGGCTGTTCACCCTGGCGGCCGCCGTGGAGATCCGGGCCGACCGAGCCCCCGGGCTGCCCGTGGTGCGCACCGGCACGGGTGGGTCGGCCACGCTCGGAGCCGACGCCACTCCGGTTTCGTCCGGGCAACTCGCCCTCGCCTCCCATGGTCTGACGATCCTTCAGCCGATCGCCGGGCTGACCGAGCTGGACCCGTCGGGCTGGCTCGACCTCACCGGGCTCACGGTGCACCGCCCACGGCCGCTCGGTGCGGGCGCGCCCGAGGCCGCGCCCGTGGTCGAGGCGCTGCCCGAGCGGCCGCGCCCCGACCTGCGCGCGGCGGCCGGCATCGCGCCCCCGACGGAGCGGGCCCGGCTGCTCAGGGCGGACGCTCCGGCGGCCCCCCGGCGCCGGCTGTCCCGCTTCCTGCCGCGACTGCGCCCGTCGGCGGCGGTCGGGCCGGCCGTCGTCGGCGCGCTGATCGCGTTGGTGCCCGCGCTGCTGCTGTTCACCTCGTCCACCCTGCTGGCCCCGGGGCACGGCCTGCACGGCTGGGTGCTGGGACTCGTGCTCGCCGTGGCGGTGGCGGCCGCCCGCTCGCGCAGGATCGCCCGGACCGCCGCGGCGGCCCCGCCCGGATCCGGCTCGGGCGCCGCCGCCGGGGCGTCCGGTCGCGCGAAGCCGCGCCGTCCGCTGTTCGGCCCGCTGCTGGCCCGCCTGACGATGCGTACGGCAGGCAACCTGGTGCGGGGCCGGCACGCGCGCTACCTGCGCGAGCTGACCAGGGCGTTCGAGCAGCGCCAGTGGGAGGACGCGCTGCGGGACGCGATCCGGCTGTCGGGCGAGCGGTCGGCCGGTCAGGAGTCCTGGCTCACCCTCGGCCTGCCCCGGCGCCGTACGGGTGAGCTGCGGGCCACACCCCGGACCGGCGAGTCGGGTGCCGCGTCGCCGCTCTCCGGCCTCAGCGTCCACCAGCACCTCGCCGAGCTCTACCGTGCCGCCGCCGAGGACCTGGAGCGGACCGGACGGATCGACGAGGCCGCCTTCGTGCTCGCCGACCTGCTGGACGCCCCGGCCGAGGCGGTCGCGCTGCTGGCCCGGCACGGCCGTACGGCCGCGGCGGCCGAGCTGGCGGAGGGCCGTGAGCTCGCCGCCGACCTGGTGGTCCGGCTGTGGTGGCAGGCGGGCGAGCGCGAGCGTGCCGTCCGGACCGCGCACCGCCGGGGCGCCTTCGCCTCGGCGGTCGACCGCCTCGCGGCCGAAGCGCCGGACTCGGCACGGGAGTTGCGCGCCGCCTGGGCGGCCCACTGCCGGGAGTCCGGCGACCGTCTCGGCGCGGCCGAGGCGCTCTGGCCGGACGAGACCCTGCGCCCCTCGGCGGTCGGTGACCTGCGCGAGGCGGTCGCCCTCGGCGGGGCGACCCGGAGCCGCGCGCTGCCGTACCTGCTGGCGCTCGGCGCCGGAGAGGCGACCCGGGCGCTCGCGCTGGCCGTCCTCGAGAGCGAGGGCGACCCGGTCGTCACCGGACGGTCCGTGCTGGCCGCCGGGCTGGCCAGGCTGCCCGCCGCCGACCCGGCCGTGGACCGCGAACTCGCCACGGCGGCGGCCCGCATGATGGTCCGGGACGGCGGCTTCGGCGGCGACCTCGCCGAGCGGGACCGGCACGCGAGCCACCGGGCGCTGCTGGGCCGGGCCGACCCGCTGGTGGCGGCCGATCTCGCCAAGCCGTACCGCCCGGCCCGGAACGGTGAGCGCGCCGCCGCCGTGCACACCGCCGCCGACCGCCCCGGCACGCTGCCGGTGCTGGACGCGGCCCTGCTCGGCTCCGGCGCCGTCCTGGTCGCCTGCGGCCAGGCGGGCGTCCGCCTGCTGACCTCCGACGGCCGTACCAAGGCTCAATGGGACGTGCCTGCCGACCAGTTGGTGCTCGCCGACCACGACGGCTCGGCCCTGCTGGTGGCGACGTACGGATCGACCAAGGAGATCACCCGGCTGGATCTCGCCACCCGCACCGTCCGCCCCTGGACGACGCTGCGCGCCCGGTGGATCGCCGGCTCCTACGACGGCCGCCACCTGATCACGGGCGACGCCGAGGGCATCGTGGTGCTGGACACCCTCGCCGCCGGACCCACCGTGGTCTGGCGCGAACTCGGCGGCGGCGAAAGGCTGGTGGGCACCGTTGCCCGCACCGCCGACCGGTGTGCGGCCGTCGTGGTCTCGCCGCTCCCCGACGGCTCACCGCTGGTCGAGCTCTGGCGCTGGGACCTGCCCGGCTGGGAGCTGCGCTCCCGACTGGAGCTGGACGCGTTCCACCCCGACCAGTGCGTGCCGCTCGCAGGCGCGGGCCTGCTCACGGCCTTGCCGCAGACGGGGGTTGACGGTGCGTCGGACCGGACCGCCCTGCGTCTGCTCACCGGGCGTCCGCCCGCGCCCGACCTCGACCTGGCGGGCATCGCACCGTCCGGCCCGATCGCCGACGCTGACGACTGGGTGCTGCCGGTACCCGACCCGGCCGGTACCGGATTCCGGCTGCACGCGGGCAGCGGCGTGATCCCGACGGCCACCGTGCTGTTCCCGGGCGCGGACCTGCGCCACACCCCGGGCCTGCGGCGGCACGCCGACGCGGTCACCTACTGGCACCGCTCCGGCCGGGTCCTCGCCACCACCCCGGACGGCGCCACCGTGCTCGCCAACCTGCGGGTCACCGGCACCCGCTGACGGTGGCGGCTACGGGAGGCCGGACCCGTCGCCGCAGCTGTAGGCCGCGGTGCTCCCGCCGGTGCCGAACTCCGAGCCGGGGCGGTCGCCCGGCCGTACGGGCCGGCGCCAGAGCAGCTCGCCCGGCTCGGTGAGACCCGGCAGGTAGTGCTCCACCGCCGGTCGCCCGTGCAGGGCCACCGCCAGGACGATCTCTTCGGCCGAAGCCCGGTTCGGCTGCTCATGCAGGGGATGCGCGGCCTGAAGGGCCTTCAGCAGTCCGGTGCCGGGCGCCCGGGCGAACAGCCGGATCGCGGCACCGGTGAAGCCCGCGCCGGCGGCCCAGGCGAGCACGGAGGAGAGGTCGAGCAGGCCGAACACCGCAGCCGGTGCCGCGGCCAGCACCAGCACGCCCGCGAGGTCACCCCGGCGGACCGGGCGGGCCCGTCGGCGTTCGACCATGACGGCGTCGATCTGCTTTAGGGCCTGCCGCATCTCGCCACGGCCCGGCAGGTCGTCGAGTTCGACGGGAGGCGCGAAGGCCGCCCGGAGGGTGGCGAGGACGGGATCGGTGGGGGTGTCAGCCCGCTCGGTGCGGCTGAGCCGGCCGTCCGGCAGCCGTTCGACCTGGCCGGCCAGATGGAGGGCCACCAGCACTGTGACGGTGAACGCCTGAGTGCCGTTGCGCAGCCAGGCCAGCTGGTACGGGGTCAGATCCTGGTCCGACCCGGGCGGCCGAGCCCGCGTCGGCCGGTGGGTGAGCAAGGCGGCGAACACCGGCAGCACCACTGCCGGGACGAGCAGAAGCCATCGCATGACCTACCCCCGATATCGAACGCCGTGCGAGTGCGCCTCGGCAACGTAGCGCACCCGGTCGGCCGGGAACGGGGGAATTGCGGCACCGGGCCGTGATCGGCCGCGGCCGGGCGGCGGGTATGGTCCGGGACACCTTGGCAGGGCCCGACCCGGCTCGGGGTAACCGTCGGTGACAAGTTGTGACAATCGGTAGATGTGCCTAGTGTGCGTCTTATCTGCCACTGGTGGATCCACCCGGTCGGGGCGCCCTTCCTGCCTGCCCGCCGGGGGCCTCTGGCACTCCGTACGGGCAGGAGCGCGGAGCGATGGCCCGGTCGAGTCGCAAGCCGTCTGCGGCTCCGACGCACCGGGCCGGCTGCCGCGAAGGCGTTCCGGAGGTGCCCGTGATTCCTGCTCTCCGCCGAGCACGTGCCGGGGCAATCGCCCTTGCCCTTGCGCTACTGGCCGTCCCGACCGTTTCCTCGACCCCCAGCTGGTCCGCCGCTCCTCCGTCGGTGACGCAGGATCAGCTGTCTCCTGCGAGTGCCGTGCCGGATGTGGCGTTCAGCGCGCAGCTGACGGTGCATTCGTCCGCGTGTTTCACGGCGAAGTCGGTGGGTGTGGGGGTGCGGGACGGGGCGGACAAGAACCTGGACTTCCCCGGTGGGTTGTCGAATGTGCAGATCTGTCCGCAGGGCCTTTCGCTGACCACGGGGACGCGCACGCTGCCTGCGGGGACGTACCGGATGTTCGGTTACTACCAGGATCAGGCCGGTGCCTGGCGCAACCTCCCCGAACAGCGTCTGGTCGTCGCGGCCGCTCCTCCGTCGGTGACGCAGGACCGGCTGTCTCCTGCGACTGCTGTGCCGGATGTGGCGTTCAGCGCGCAGTTGACGGTGCATTCGTCCGTGTGTTTCACGGCGAAGTCGGTGGGTGTGGGGGTGCGGGACGGGGCGGACAAGAACCTGGACTTTCCCGGTGGGTTGTCGAATGTGCAGATCTGTCCGCAGGGCGTCTCGCTGACCACGGGGACGCGCACACTGGCTGCGGGGACGTACCGGATGTTCGGTTACTACCAGGATCAGGCCGGTGCCTGGCAGAACCTCCCCGAACAGCGCCTGGTCGTCGCGGCCGCTCCGGTCAAGCCGACCCCGACCCCCACGCCGACCCCGACCCCCACCCCGACCCCCACACCCACCCCGACCCCGACGCCCTCGCCGTCCGCACCGGTGGTGACGCAGGATCGGCTGTCGCCCGCCGCCGCCGGTACGGACACGCCGTTCAGTGCGCAGCTGACGGTGCATTCGTCCGTGTGTTTCACGGCGAAGTCGGTGGGTGTGGGAGTGCGGGACGGAGCGGACAACAACCTCGACTTCCCCGGTGGGCTGTCGAACGTGCAGATCTGTCCGCAGGGCGTCTCGCTGACCACGGGGACGCGCACGCTGGCCGCCGGGACGTACCGGATGTTCGGCTACTACCAGGACCAGGCGGGGAGCTGGCGCAACCTCCCCGAACAGCGACTGGTCGTCACGAGCACCCCGATCGAGACCATCGTCACGCCCGTCGTCCCGCTCCCGACCGCCGCCCCCTCGCCTTCGCCCTCGCCGGATCCGACCTCGCCCATCGCGGGGGCCAAGCTGATCTGGTCCGACGAGTTCGACGACCCGATCTCCGCGGTGCGCTGGAACAAGACCGTGAGCAGCGCGTACCGGTACGGCACGCACAACCCCGACGACGACAAGCTCGACCGCATCGACCCGGCCGGCGTCTACGCGGCCAACGGTGTGGCGACCTTCACCGCCCGGCAGAGCACCTTCAAGCTGCCCGGTGCCGGAAGCGTGGCCTGGAACACGGGGCTGCTCACCACGGAGAACTCGGGCGACAAGTTCATGGTCAAGACCGGCGACTACGCCGAGACCCGGGTCCAGCTCCCGGAGGCGCTCGGTGCCTGGCCGGCCCTGTGGACCTGGAAGGACGGCGCCAACGAGGTGGACTCCTTCGAGTACCACCCTGACAACCCGGGGCTGCTGGAGTTGACCAACCACGTCAACCGCGCGCAGAAGTACTGGACCAACGCGGCCGCGGTGAAGCCCGGACAGTGGGTCACCATCGGCACCCGGTACGGTGCCGACTCGGTCGGGTGGTACGTCAACGGGGTGAACGTGTTCGAGGACGGGAAGGGCGTCGGGAAGAACTGGACCGCGTACCTGATCCTCAACCTGTCGCTCTGCTCGGGCGACTTCCACCCGGGCCCGAACCCGGCCACCACGGTCACCTTCGCCTCGGACTACGTGCGGGTCTTCCGCTGACCCGACCGGTACGGGCTCAGCCGGTGACCCGGATCTCGAACGGAGCAGAGTTGTTCGTCGAGTCCGGGTCGTCGGCCGAGTCGATGGTCACCGTCCCGCCGGTCAGCACCGTGTCCGGCGGGACGTCGGCGTCGACCCGCACGGGGACCTGGGCGGTGGCCGAATCCTCTTCGTCCAGCCCGGCGCGGAACGTGCAGCGCACGCTCCGGGCCTCGGCCAGCACCACGCACCGCCTGGGGAAGTAGGGGTGCTGGGGGCTGGCTTCGGCCGGTGCGGTGCCCTCGGGGAGCGCCACGGTCACGGTGAACTCGCCGGCCGTCCCGGGGCCCCTGTTCTGCACCAGGCCACGCACCGTCACCACTTCGCCGGCGGCCACCGGGTCCGGGGCGACCGGTTCCACCCGCAGGTCGGCCTGTACCGCCCGGGGGGCGGCGGCGGGCGCCGCTCCCAGCAGGGCGCCCAGCGTGCCGCAGAGCACCGCCACCGTCGCCAACCTACGCATCATGGGTCCACACCTCGCGCGCCGTGCCTGATCCTGCTCGGACTCCGCCACGCTAGGACCTCCGGGCCGGGTCGGCGCCCGGCGACGCGCACGGCCGCACGAGTACCGCCCGGAAGGCCGAACGGGTGGCACCGGGCCCAGCGAGCGGACGCGGCGGGGCGCGGGAGCCGTTCGGCGACCGGCTCCCGCGCCCGGATCAGGTCGGCTGACCGGGGGTCAGACCCGGTCGGCCGCGATCAGCAGGTACTGGAAGGAGCCGTCCCGGTAGGAGTTGATGAACGCCTCCTCGATACCGGTGACGATCGAGGTGGTGGCACGGAGCTCCCAGTACGGCAGGGTGGCGGGGGTCAGGTCGATGACGGCCTGCGGGACCAGGCGGTTGTCGGCCATCGCGCGGAGGTACTCGCGGCGGGAGTGGATGTTGCACTCGAAGTGGGCGTTGATCTGCGAGACCCACTTGGAGGGCTGGCCGTAGACCGGGTTCCAGCAGCCGGTGATGGTCACGTAGCGGCCGTTCCGGGCGAGCACCCGGGCGTGCTCGGCGAACAGGTCGTCGAGGTCCACGTACATGCTGGACTCGTTGTTCCAGGAGGCGGCGGCCTGGCCGGTCTCGAACGGCATCTGGAGCATGTTGGCGACCCGGGAGCGGACGGCGTGGTCGATGCCGAGGTCGCGGGCGCGCTGGTTGCCGAAGTCGGCCTGCTTGGCGGAGAGGGTGACGCCCTCGACGGTGCAGTTGAAGCGCTGATGGGCCATCACCATCGAGCCGCCGCGCCCGCAACCCGCGTCGACCAGGGTGTCGTCGGCCCGGATCGGGCCGAGGTGGTCGAGCAGCACGTCGGTCTGGGCGGACTCCAGCCGGTGCAGCTCGGCGACCACCTTGTCCTCGCGCTCGGCGTCGGAGGCGGCGTCGATGGCGCTCCGGTCGACCTCGCCGATGCCGTAGTGGTGGTGGTAGAGGCCGTCGACGTCGCCGAGCCGCAGGTTGACCGGGCGGGCCTCGTGATCCCAGTACCGGGCGATGTCGCCCTGGTAGCTGGACGCGGGAGCGGGGATGGCGGCGCCGGGAACGGTGGTGGTCATGGGTTCTCCTCTTGGGTTACCAGAAGTCGGGCAGGGTGTAGCGGTAGGAGTTGGTGCGGTGCCAGTGGTGGTTGCCGTCGACCCAGGCCGCCACGCCGCGCAGGAAGCGGAGCAGGGTCGGGACGGGGCAGGCGGCGGCGAGGGCGGCGGACTCCGCCTCGAAGGCGTGCATCAGGTCGTTGTGGATCCGGACGGCCTTGAGGTACGCCTCGCGGTCGTCGAGGTCCTCCTGCCGCGCCACCACCACCGGTAGGTTCAGGTGCAGGCCGGGGCTGTCGAGTTCCTTGGTGTACGAGTAGAGGTCGTTCATCACCGTGGTCGCGTTGGACGCCAGGGCGATCACCCGTTGCAGGGCCGGCAGCGCGTGCAGGTCGGCGGCCAGCTCGTAACCCCCGACCGTGTCGGTGATGGTCGGGCAGGGCCGGAAGTTGTTGAACTGGCGCATCGTCAGGTACTCCCACACCTGCGGGACGTACTCGGCCTGCGCCCAGGCGGCCTCGGCGAGGTAGCCCAGGTGCAACCGGGCCATGTCGTGGCGGTAGCGGTCGGCCTGGGACGGGCCGGCGCCCTCGACGAAGTACCGCATCGCGGAGCGGTAGGCCCGCCGGGGGGCGTCGGCCCGCAGGGACTCCTCCCAGGCGGGCTGGTACTCGGAGGTGGTGTGGACGTCGTCGAGGGCGGTGTGCGCGAGCAACAGGCGCCCGCCGAGGCCGACCGGGGAACCGCCGTGGTCCTCGCAGTAGGTGTCGTCGAGGACGTTCTCGGCGGCCATCAGCCGGGTGGCGAGCATCAGGTGGTCGACGGTGGGCGCGTCGGGGTGACAGGCCGTCATGTAGCTGCCGAGCGCGAAGCCGTCGAACTGGTCCTCCCACTCCGGGGGGAACAGCTGGACCTCGTCCACGGCCCACGCCTTGATCCGTCGGCTGACCTCCTCGACCCGGGCGGGGTCGGGCTCGGTGACGGGGTGGTGGTAGAGACCGGGGACCGGGTCGCCGGGCGCCGGGGGGCCCGACCGGGTCGGCTCCGCAGTTGCCGGGGCGGGCAGCACCGGCGGTGGCGTCAGGAAGAGGCTCTGGGTGCCCAGGCCGCTGGGCCCGCGCAGGAGGCGCCGGAGGTCGGTGGGGTCGATCATGCCGCTGCTCCGATCTGGCAGTTCTCCAGCAGCCCGAGCGCGTCGGGGACCAGTACGGCGGCGGAGAAGTAGGCGGTGACCAGGTAGCGCATGACGGCCTGCTGGTTCGTCCCCATGAAGCGGACGTTCAGCCCGGACTCCACCTCTTCGGGCAGCTCCTGCGGCCGGAGGCCGATGACGCCCTGCGACTGCTCGCCGAACCGCATCGCCATGACGGTGGAGGTGTGGGTGTCGGAGACCGGGATCTTGGAGCAGGGGTAGATCGGCACGCCCCGCCAGGCCAGGACCTGGCGGCCGTCGACCTCGGCCGGATCGGGGTACAGGCCACGGCTGTTGCACTCGGCGAAGAACGCGGCGATCACCTTGGGATGGGCGAAGAACGCGTGGGTGGACCGGCGCATGGCGAGCAGCCGGTCGAGGTCGTCGGGGGTGGGCGGGCCGCTCCGGGTGGAGATCCGCTGCTCGTAGGCGGCGTTGTGGAGCAGGCCGAACTCCCGGTTGTTGACGATCTCGTACTCCTGCCGCTCGCGCAGCTCCGCCACGGTCAGCCGGAGCTGCTGCTGCAGCTGGTCCATCGGGTCGTTGTAGAGGTCGGCGACCCGGGTGTGGACCTGGAGCACGGTCTGAGCGAGCGACAGCTCGTACTCGCGGGGGGCGAGTTCGTAGTCGACGAAGGTGGTGGGCAGGACCGGCTCGCCCCGGTGGCCGGCGCTCACCGCGACCTCGGCCTCGCCCTTGCGGTTGACGGCGCGCCGCGCGCGGGCCCGGAAGGCGGCGACGTGCTCCTGGAGCGACGGGGTGCGGTCGAGCAGCTCCCGGTACCGGGCCCAGGGCAGGGCGAGCACGGTGCCGTCGGTGGCGGCCCGGAGGGTGGCCGACCAGGCCGGGTCGGAGGTGAGGTGCGCCTCGTCGCCCAGGTGGGCGCCGTCGGTGAGCACGCCCAGCAGCTGGGGCTCGCCGTACTTGCCGGCCACGATCCGTTCGAGCCGCCCGTGGGCGATCAGGAAGACCTCGTCGACCGGCTGCCCCTGCTCGGCGAGCAGGTCGCCGGACCTGACCTGCCGGGGCTCGAACCCGGCGGCGAGCTCGGCGAGGACATCCTGGTCGGGATAGTCGCGGAGCAGGGGGAGGGCGTCCAGCGAGGCGGGGACGACCCGGACCCGGTCGGCGCCCTCCTGGACGAAGAGCACCCGCCCGGCGCCGGTCCGCAGGGTCAGCCGCCGGTTGACCCGGTAGGTGCCGGCGGCGACGTCCACCCAGGGCATCGCCCGCAGCAGGTGGCGGGAGGTGATGCCCTGCATCTGGGGTTCGGACTTGGTGGTGGTGGCCAGTGTCCTGGCCGCCCGGGTGGACAGACTCGACTGCGGGACGGGTGGCGCGTCCAGGTCAGGCATGACTACTCCTCGAGGAATGGCGCCCGCGGGGCCTGCCGGGGCGCGAGTTCACCGCAAAGGCGCGCAGGACGGATCGGCCGGGCTCGACGGGGCGGGGCGTCGGTCGCTTCTTCGCGCGGGTCGTGCGTCAGTGCGGCGGGGCGGCCGGTCTCCGGAGTCTTCGGGAGGGCCTGCACCGGGTGCCGGGGCACGGTGGTGCGGCGATCGGCGCGACAGTCACTGACGGATCCCCCCGGATCGATTCACGGCTTCCGGGGATCATGGTTCCGGAGTCGGGCCTGGTGCCGGGGCAAAGGACCGCAAGCGACCGAATGTGACCGTTCCGCTTCGTAGCGTGCCGGAGTCGGGTCGTCGGGCTCGCCGGTCGGGGTGCGGCTCCGGGGCGTCCGGCAGCCGGACGTGTGCACGGCGAGTTACGGGCGGATGGCGGTGCCCGGTGGCGTCCGAGAGCCGGGCGCCCCGGGGCTGCCGGGGTGAGCGGGGTCGGCGCGGGGTGGCCGGGGTCGCCGGTGACGCCCGGTCAGGGGTGGGCTGACCAGCGGGGACGCGGCGGGTCTGCGTTCGGTGGCCGGTCGGGGCGGCGGGGCCGGGGCGGGCCGGATGTCGAGTTGGCCGTCGGAAGAACGGGGGATGGGGGTGATGTGACGGCCCGTGAACTTTGGGACGAGGTTTCGTGGTTGTTATTCGATATGACTAATATCCATCCGTCAACGTTCTTATCGGACAAGGTCGGTCCTCCGCGACCACCGCCGTCTCCAAGGAGAATGCCCTGCGCGCGCGTGCGTCTCGGCGGATCGCCTCAACGAATCAGGGGGCGGCGGCCGAGTCGTCGCCCCCCAAGGCAGCCCGACGGGGTGGCCGGTCCGGCCGCCGCCGGTCCCGGCTGTCCCTGAGGTCCGCACTGCTGACCCTGGCCATCGTCCCCGGTCTCGCGTTGGCCGCCCTCTGGGCGGTGACGACGGGAGAGACCTTCGTCAACTTCCAGCGGATGGCCGCCCAGGGGCAGTTGGCCCAGCAGGCCGGCCAGCCGTCCAACATCGTGTACTACAACCTGCAGGAGGAGCGCCGGCTCAGCGCCGAGTCGATCGCCAGGCCGGGCAGCGTCGCCGACCAGCTGCGCGAGCAGCGGCGGAAGACCGACGAGGCGATCACCACCTTCCAGAAGCTCTCCGACATCGCCACCGACGACGCCCCCGCCGAGGTGCGCGACGCGGTGGTCCAGGCCCGGCAGGCGATGGGGCAGCTGGACTCGCAGCGGGCCGCCGTGGACGAGGGCGGCTCGGCCGACCGGCAGGCGACCGTCTACCGCTACTACACCGACCTGATCGCGGTCGACCTGCGGCTGTTCGGCGCCCTCAGCCACGTCGACGACGGCAAGGTGACCACCATCTCCCAGCCGCTGGTCGCGCTGTTCTGGACCAAGGAGATGATCTCCCGCTCGGACGCGCTGCTGGCCCGGGGCTGGCCGGCCGGCCGGCTCTCGGTGCAGGACTACCAGCAGGTCCAGCAGGCGGTGAACGAGCAGCCGTTCCGCTACGGCACCGAGGTGGTCCCCTATCTGAAGCCGTCCGAGACGGCGATGTGGCAGGAGATCGTCAACAGCCCGGCCTGGCAGGCCAAGACCGAGGTCGAGCAGTCCCTGCTGAGGCCCACCGCCGCCGACGGGGCCGGCAACGTGCCGCTGGCCGCCAACCAGCAGAAGTGGCGTCAGGCGATGGACCAGCTGACGCCCAAGCTGGTGGCCCTGATGGAGAGCCGGACCAGCGGCGTGGTCGAGGTGGGCCTCGGCTCCATCACGCACCTGCTGCTGACCGTGGTGCTGACCAGCGTGATCGGGCTGTTCGCGGTCATCGCGGTCATCGTCACCACCTGGCGGCTGACCCGCTCGATGCGTCGGCGGATCACCGAACTCCAGGAGCAGGCCGAGCAGTTGGAGCGCAGCCTGCCCGAGGTGGTGGAGCGGCTGGCCCGCGGCGAGCAGATCGACGTGGCGGCCGAGGCGGCCGCCATCGAGCAGGAGTCGCAGGGCAACGGGGACGAGCTGGCCCGGCTCGGCGAGGCGCTCAACCTGGCCCGCGCCAGCGCGATCGCGGCCGCCGTCCGGCAGGCCGACCAGCACCGCGGCTTCGAGAAGCTGCTGCAGCGGATCGCCCGTCGCACCCAGCTGCTGATCGGTCAGCAGCTGCGCAAGTTGGACGAGCTGGAGCGGCGGCACGAGGACCCCGAGGTGCTGGAGGGCCTGTTCGACCTCGACCACCTCACCGCCCGACTGCGGCGCTACGAGGAGAACCTGGTGATCCTGGCCGGCGGCACCCCGCACCGGCGCTGGCGGAAGCCGGTGCCGCTGCTGGACGTGCTGCGCGCCGCCCAGGGCGAGGTGCAGGACTACACCCGGGTGGTGCTCGACCTGGACGGCAGCCCCTGGCTGGCCGAGCGGGCGGTCGGCCCGGTCGCCCACGTGGTCGCCGAACTGGTCGAGAACGCACTGAGCTTCTCGCCGCCGCCCACCCCGGTGGAGGTCCGGGCCGGCGCGGTCGGCCGGGGCCTGGCGATCGAGGTGGAGGACCGCGGGCTCGGCATGGACGACGAGCAGCTGGCCGCCGCCAACGACCTGATGAGCCGTCCGCCCCGGCTGGACGTGCTGGCCAGGACCGAGGACATCCGGCTGGGCTTCCACGTGATCGCCCGGCTGGCCTCCCAGCACGGCCTGCGGGTCGAGTTCCGGCAGTCCGCCTTCGGCGGCACCCGGGCGATCCTGCTGCTCCCGGACACCCTGCTGGTCGGGGCGCCCGGTCTGCACCCGGTGCCGGACGAGGTGTCCGCCGAGGTGCTGCCGACCCGCTCCCGGGGCGAGGCGCTGGCCCGGGCGACCGCTCCGGAGCTGCCCCCGGCCGGGCCGGTCGGCCCGGACCCGTACCGCCCGGTGGCCGAACTGCCGTACGGCGGGCCGGAGCAGCGGACGGACGGGCCGTACCGGCCTGAGCTGTACGGCGATCCCTTCCCGCAGCCGGACCCGTTCCCGGCGGGCGGCCGCTTCCCGGTCGCCGACCCGTTCCCGGCCCCCGCCCCGTTCCCGCCGGTGGAGCACGGCTACAGCGGCCTGCCGTACCAGCAGCCCCCGGCGCCCGGTGCGCCGGAGGCCGAGCCGCCGCTGCCGCGCCGGGTCCGCCAGGCCAGCCTGGTGGACGAGCTGCGGCTGGCCCCCGAGGAGCCGAACACCCGTCCGAAGCCGCCCCGTTGGGACGAGAACCCGCTGCTCCGACCGGCCCCCCGACGGGCCGGAGCAGCGATCGGAGCGTTCCAGCGGCGTTCCAGGGCCGCCCGGGAGAACCCGGCGGCGCCGCTCGACCATCCCGGGCAGGACCTGCCCACCCCTACGACGGAAGACCGGTCATGACGCGCACCACCGCCACCCACCAGGACCTCGACTGGCTGCTCGACGGCCTCGTGGACTCGGTGCCAGGGACCAGAAACGCCGTGTTGCTCTCCGACGACGGCCTGGTGGTCAGTCACTCCCGGACCATCGACCGCGCGGACGCCGAGCGGCTGGCCGCCGTGGCCACCGGCCAGCAGAGCCTGGCCCGCGGCGTCGGCCAGCTCTTCGACGGCGGCCCGGTGCACCAGGTCATCGTGGAGCTGGCCGAGCTGTGGCTGTTCATCATCACGGCCGGCCAGGGCACCCACCTGGCGGTGACCGCCTCCCAGGAGGTGGACGCCGAGCTGATGTCGCTGGCCATGCACAAGCTGGTGCAGCAGGTCGGCCAGAAGCTCAGCACGCCGGCGCGTGGCGACTTCGACGCGTTCGGGTCCCGTGGCGGTGGTCGGGGGTGACCTCGGCGCCGCGCTGGTACCAGGACCCGGCGGCCGAGGCCGAGGAGGACGCGGCGGACTCGATGGTCCGCCCGTACACCGTGACCCGGGGCCGGGTGGCCCCGGAGCGGGACGACTTCAGTCTGATCACGGTGCTGACCACGGTCCGGGAGCAGAACGACGAGTTCGGCACCCCGGTCCGGCCGTCGACGCGCGGGCTGCAGCCCGAGCACCGGGTGGTGCTGGAGCGCTGCCGGCGCTCCGCCGCGCTGGCCGAGGTGGCCGCCGAGCTGCGTCTGCCGGTCTCGCTGGCCAAGATCCTGGTCGCCGACCTGGTCGCCCAGGGGCTGCTGCTGGCCCGGGCGCCGCTGGCGGTCGCGGTCGGCGGCCGGGCCGACCTCGGGCTGCTCACCGCCGTCCGCGAGGGCCTGCGACGGCTCTGACCCTCTTTCACCTCCCGCCCCACCGACCGGCCGCCGGCCCCCGCCGCGCGGCGGTCCGAGACACCCCTGTGAGTGAGATGACAGACAGCCAGCCGGCCCAGGCCGCCGTGAAGATCCTGATCGCGGGCGGTTTCGGCGTCGGCAAGACCACCATGGTCGGCGCGGTCAGCGAGGTCGCCCCGCTGCGCACCGAGGAGTACCTGACCAGGGCCGGGGAGGGGGTGGACGACCTCTCCGGCGTCAGCCAGAAGGACACCACCACGGTGGCCCTGGACTTCGGCCGGATCACGGTCAGCCCCGAGCTGGTGGTCTACCTGTTCGGCACGCCGGGCCAGGAGCGGTTCTGGTTCATGTGGAACGACCTGGTCAACGGGGCGCTCGGCGGTGTGGTGATCGCCGACACCCGGCGGCTGGAGAGCAGCTTCGCCTCGATCGACTTCTTCGAGAGCCGGGGCATCCCGTTCGTGGTGGCGATGAACTGCTTCCACGGCCACAACACCCGGTCCGCGCAGGAGATCAGGGCCGCGCTCGACCTCGACCCGGAGATCCCGCTGCTGATCGGCGACGTCCGCGAGCGGGCGTTCGGCCGGGACGCGCTGCTGGCCCTGGTCGACCACCTGATGACCCGGCCGGAGCCCGCCCCCGTCGGCTGACCGGGGCCCCGCCCCGTACGACCCCGCCCGGCCCGCAGTCGCGTGGCCGGGCCCGCTACCTCCCCCGGAGAGACCTGACATGGCAACACCCCTGCGCGTCCTGATCCACGGCGGCGGAATCGGCGGCCTCACGCTGGCCACCGCGCTGGCCCGGAGCGGCCACCTGGTCCGGGTCGCCGAGCTGCGCGGCGAGCTGGACGCCCTCGGCGTCGGCATCATCCAGCCCTCCAACGCCCTGCACGTGATGGGCGAGATCGGCGTGCTCGCCGACTGCCTGGCGGCGGGCTTCGAGTGGGACACCCTGACCATCAGCGACCCGGTCGGCAACACCCTGGCCAAGATCCCGCAGCCCCGGATGGCCGACGCGCCGGCCTGCAACGGCATCCCGCGTCCGGCGCTGGCCCGGGTGCTCGGCGCGGCCGCCGCCGCGGCCGGGGCGGAGATCGTCTTCGGTACCACTATCTCCGAACTGGCCGACGACGGCGACGGGGTGGAGGTCACGCTGTCCGACGGCAGCACCGGCCGCTGGGACCTGGTGGTCGGCTTCGACGGCATCGGCTCCCCGCTCCGGCAGCGGCTGTACGGCGAGCGCTTCGCCCCCGAGTACACCGGTTTCGCCAACTGGCGGGTCACCGTGCCCCGGCAGAGCGAGGTGCGGGGCGTGGTGATGAGCACCGGCGACCGGGCCGCCAAGGCGCTGCTGACCCCGATCACCGAGGAACTGATGTACCTGGGCGCGGTGTTCGCCGAGGCCGAGGACTTCCGGCCGGACCCGGAGCGGGCGCACGAGCAGCTGGCCGAGCGGCTGGCCGCCTTCGGCGGGCCGGTCGCCGAGGCGCTCACCCAGGTCACCGACCCGGCCGCGGTGGTCTACTCGCGGATCTCCCAGGTGACGGTCGAGGAGCCCTGGCACGTGGGCCGGGTGGTGCTGGCCGGCGACGCGGCGCACGCCTCCACCCCGCACATCGCCCAGGGCGCGGCGATGGCCGTCGAGGACGCCCTGGTGCTGGCCCGGTCGCTGGACGAGGCCGAGGGCGACGTCCCGGCCGCGCTGGCCGTCTGGGAGGCCCGCCGCCGGCCGCGCGCGATGTGGGTGCAGAACATCTCGCGGGCGGTGCTCAAGCAGGAGACCGGCACCCCGACCACGCCGGAGGAGGACGAGCTGCTGAAGGTCGGCATCCCCGGCGCCGCGCACGTCCTGGTCAAGCCCTACTGACACGACGGCCCGGCCGGTCTGTCGCGGTGACGGTACCCGTGACAGGCCGGCGGGCCGAGGGACGCGGCAGGCCGGGCGGGCGGCGAACCGTGCCTGCCCGGCCACCCGGCGGATGACCGCAGGGGCAGCATGCCGGGGCGGTCCCGGGCACCGACGACGGCCCGGGGACGGCGCACCGGGGGACTGTGACATCGACGTTGCGTCCGTGGGCGGCTGGATGAACGTCTGCCCTCGCGAGGTGCACAGCATGCGAACGGCAGTGGCGGGCCAGGGGTCGGGAGTGTCGTCCGGCCGGGCCCCGGACCGAAGTTGGCGGACTGTTCAGCAGGCGATGACCTGCTGGTTCCCGTGCTGCACCGGGGTTCCGCTGCACTGATCACCGACCGTGGGTGCTCCGGTCGGCCGGCCGTCCACGCCTCGGGCACTGGTCCATTGGTCTATACCAATTGCGCTAGGGTGACCCCAGTCTGCTGTCAGAGACGCGGCTGTGGGGGCCTCATGACTGTGCATCACCTTCCTCAACCTCCTTCCGATCAGGAGCTCTACTGGTACTTCGGGCCACAGCGCCGCTGGGTGCTGATCTGCACCTCGCTCGCCTTCGTCTTCACCGCGGCGACCATGCTCACCTTCTCGCTGCGCACCCCGGCCCTCTGGGCCTTCCTGGCCGTCCTCGGCCTCAACCTGTTCGCCCTCGGGCTCTCCTCGGTCAACAGCCTGCGCCAGCGCCGGCTGACCAGGCAGTCCCACGAGGTGCTGGTGAGCGCCTGGAACCCGGCCCAACTGCCCACCGTGGACCTCTACCTGCCGACCTGCGGGGAGCCGCTGGACGTGCTGGAGAACGCCTACCGGGCGGTCGCCGCGGTCGACTGGCCGGACGCGCTGACCGTCTGGGTGCTGGACGACGGCGACCGGACCGAAGTGGCGTCCCTGGCAGCCGAGTTCGGCTACGAGTACGTGGTCCGGCCGAACCGCGGCCAGCTCAAGAAGGCCGGCAACCTGAACCACGCGCTCACCCTGAGCGGCGCGAAGTACATCGCCATCCTGGACGCCGACTTCGCGCCCCGGCCGGACTTCCTGCGCCACCTGGTGCCGTACTTCGCCGACCCCAGGATCGGCATCGTGCAGAGCCCGCAGTGCTTCGACACCGACGAGACGATGGGCTGGATCCAGCGCGCCGCCGGATCGGCGCAGGAGTGGTTCTTCCGCTGGATCCAGCCGTCCCGGGACGCCAGTGACGCCGCCATCTGCTGCGGCAGCAACGCCGTCTACCGGCGGACCGCGATCGACGCGGCCGACGGCTTCGCCAAGCTGGAGCACAGCGAGGACCTGTTCACCGGACTCGCCCTGTACGCCCAGGGGTTCCGCACCCTGTACGTCCCGGTGCTGGTCGCCAAGGGCACCTCGCCGGACAACCTGGCCTCCTTCGTCAACCAGCAGTACCGCTGGGCGATGGGGAACCTGCACCTGCTCAGCACGCCCGAGCTGAAGCGGATCCGCGCGCCGTGGCGGATGCGGCTGTGCTTCTACGAGGGCGTCGTCGGCTACCTGACCACCGCGGTGAACATCTTCGCGGCACCGCTGCCGCCACTGGTGATGATGTTCTGGTACCCGGACCAGATCCGGCCCTGGCACGTGCTGCCGCTGCTCGCGCCGCTCTGGCTCTGGCACGTGCTGCTGCCCCGGATCAGCCGGACCCGCTGGCGGGTCGAGGTGATCCGCTCCAACGTCCTGATGAGCGTGGCCGCAGGAGCCGCCTTCTGGCACACCCTGCGCGGTCGCAGCGCGGCCTGGGTGCCCACCGGCGCCGGCCGGGCGAAGCCGGGCGGGCTGGCCCGCCAGGTGGTTGTGGTGTCGCTGGTCTGGCTCTGCGCCTCGGTCGGCGCGGCCGCGGTCGGGCTGGCGCTGGCCGTCGCCCGGAACGGCGTCGCGCCCAACTGGGGCCTCGGCCTCTACCTCGCGGTGCAGGCCCAGATCGGCATCCCGCTGATCCGCGACCTGATCGGCGAGCTGCGGCCCGCCGACCAGGACCGGGTCGAGGCCAGGAACGCCGCCCGGGCCGCGAGCCGAATGCTGCCGCGCCGCTGGCCCGAGGCCATCGCCGCCACCGCCGTCCTCGTGCTCACCGCTCTGCTCGCCTCCGGCTGGGTCAGCCCGATGCTGCCCTGGCTGGGCTGAAAGGTCGTCACACCGATGTCCTCGACCGTGGTACCGGACCTTCGTCCGGAGACCTTCACCATTCCCGGTCCACCGTCCCGACCGGCCGCCGCCCCGAAGCGGCAGCCAGGACCCAAGGGATTCCGCCCCGACATCGAGGGCCTGCGCGCCGTGGCGGTGCTCGCGGTGCTCGCCTTCCACGCCTCCGTCCCCGGCCTGGCCGGCGGGTTCGTCGGGGTGGACGTCTTCTTCGTCATCTCCGGCTACCTGATCACCAGTCTGCTGGTGCGCGAGGCGATCACCACCGGCCGGATCCGGCTGGGGGAGTTCTTCTCCCGCCGGGCCCGCCGACTGCTGCCCTCGGCCGCCCTGGTGCTCGGCGCGGTCGCGCTGGCGGGTGCCTGGCTGACCGTCCCGCTGCGCCGCACCGACCTCGAGTTCGACGTGCTGGCCGCCGCCCTGTCGGTCGGCAACTGGCGCTTCGTCGCCCAGCAGACCGACTACCTGGCGGCCGGGCGGGAGCACAGCCCGCTGCTGCACTTCTGGTCGCTCGCGGTCGAGGAGCAGTTCTACCTCGGCTGGGCGCCACTGCTCGCCGCGATCGTGTTCTTCGCCGCCCGGGCCGCCCGGCGCGGCCGGGCGGTGCGCTCGACGGTGGCGCTGCTGGCCGGGGTGATGACGGTCGGCTCCTTCGGCCTCTCGCTGTACTGGACGCACAGCTCGGTCTCGCTGGCCTACCTCGGGACGCCGTCCCGGATCTGGCAGTTCGGGATCGGGGCGCTGCTCGCGCTGCTGCCCTGGCACAAGCTGCCGGGACCGCGTCCGCTCCGGGTGGTCTGCGGCTGGGCCGGACTGCTGGCGATCGGCTGGACCGCCGTGGCCTACGACGCGACCACCCCCTACCCCGGGTACGCGGCGCTGGTGCCGACCCTGGCCACCGCCGCCGTGATCCTGGCGGGCACCCCCGACCGGAGCGGCGTCACCCCGGTGCCCGCCACCCGGTACGGGGTGGACCGGCTGCTGTCGGCCCGGCTGCCGCGGGCGATCGGCCGGCTCTCGTACAACCTCTACCTCTGGCACTGGCCGGTGCTGGTGCTGGTCGAGGCCAGGTTCGGGGCGCTCGACTGGCCGGTGAAGGTGGCCCTGACGGCCGCCGCCGCGCTGCCCGCGATGGCCGCGCTGCACTGGATCGAGCAGCCGCTCCGGCGCAGTCACATCCTCTCCGAACTCCCCAGGCGCGGCCTGTCGTTGGGCCTGGCCGCAGTGGTCGTCCCGGTGGTGCTGGCGCTGGTGGTCGGCACCGGGACGCTCCGGCTGCTCGGCCCCGCCGCACCGGTGGACACCCTCGGCCTGCCGCCCGGCGCGGCCGACGGGACCTCGCTGCTGGCGAAGACCGGCGCACCGCTGAAGGGCGGTCCGGTGGTCCCGGACGCGGCCCAGGCGCGCAAGGACTTCCCGCCGGACGGCGAGTGCGAGGTCGCCCCGACCGCCGTCAGCAGCCCGGCCTGCCTGTTCGGCGTGACCACCAGCCCGGACCGGATCGTGCTGCTCGGCGACTCGCACGCCGGTCAGTGGTTCTCCCCGCTGCTGGCCATCGCGGCCGAACGGCAGTGGGCGCTGGAGGAGTTGGTCAAGCAGGGCTGCCCGTTGCCGGAACTCACGGTCACCAACCCGCAGTTGGGTCGGACCTACCGGGAGTGCGACAGCTGGCGGGCGGCCGCGCTGACCCGGCTGGAGCAGGGGCCCAAGCCCCGGCTGATCGTGGTCTCCTCGCTCAACCGCTACACCGACGACCAGCAACTGCTGCTGACCGCCTGGGAGAAGACCCTCACACCGCTGCGCGCGCTGGGCGTGCCGATCGTCTACCTGCAGGACACCCCGGTGCCCGGCACGGACATCCCGGCCTGCGTCTCCGGGCACACCGAGGACCCGGCCGCCTGCTCGTTCGGCCGTGACCAGTCCCAGTGGCCCGACCCGCTGGCCCAGGCGATCGCGGCGGGCCGGCTGCCGGGCGTGCAGTCGGTGGAGGTGAACTCGGTCATCTGCCCCGGCAAGGAGCGCAGTTGCCCCGCCGTGCTGGAGCGGATCCTGCTCTACCGGGACGACGCGCACCTGACCAACGTCGCGGCGGTCGTGCTGACGCCCCGGCTGGAGCGGCTGCTGACCGAGTCCGGGGCACTGCCCGCCCGCAGCACCCCCGGCACCGACGGCTGGACCCAGCTGCTCCGGGACGACTTCGACGGCCCGGCCGGCAGCCGTCCGTCGGCCGCCAACTGGCAGTACGACCTCGGCACTTGCTACCCCGGCTGCCCGGCCGCGCAGTGGGGCACGGGCGAGATCGAGACGATGACGGACTCCACCGCCAACGTCCGGCTGGACGGCAAGGGCGCGCTGGAGATCGTGCCCACGCTGGAGAACGGCCGGTGGAGCTCGGGCCGGATCGAGTCCCGCCGGTCCGACCTGGCACCGCCGCCCGGCGGGGTGATGCGGATCGAGGCCTCGATCGCGCTGCCCGACGTCACCGGACCGGCCGCGGCCGGGTACTGGCCCGCGTTCTGGACCCTCGGGGCCGGGCTGCGGGATGGCTACACCGGCTGGCCCGCGGTCGGTGAGCTGGACGTGATGGAGCACGTCAACGGCCGGGACACGGTGTTCGGCACGATGCACTGCGGCATCCTGGACGGCGGCCCCTGCCAGGAGCCGAAGGGCCTCGGCTCGGGCGACCAGTCGTGCGGCGACTGCCGGAAGTCCTTCCACACCTACGCGGTCGAGGTCGACTTCACCGCCGGTGCGGAGCAGGTCCGCTGGTACCTGGACGGCCGGCAGTTCCACCGGGTGACGGCGGCTCAGCTGGACCCGGCGACCTGGGACAAGGCGGTGCACCACGGCCTGTTCCTGATCCTGAACGTGGCGGTGGGCGGCAACCTGCCGACCGTGCTCGGCGGGGCGGTCACCCCGGCCACCGAGCCGGGGCACCCGATGCGGGTGCAGTACGTGGCGGTCTCCACCAAGGCGGCGGCCCGCTCCTGACCGGGCGCTTCGAAGGGCGGTGACCACCACGACGGTGGCCGCCGCCCTTCGGCGTGCGCGGGGTCAGCGCCGCAGCCGGTCGGCCAGCTCGGTGGTCAGGGCCTCGATCAGGGCGGGCCGGGGGCCCGGGCGGGTGGCGCAGTACCAGGTCCTGACGGTGGGTTCGACGCCGATCCGGACCAGGGCGAGCCGGTGCGAGCCGACGTACGGGGCGGCCACCCACTGCGGCAGGACGGTGACGCCCTGACCGCTGGCGACCATCTCGATCAGCAGGTCGGTGATCACCGGCATGGTGGTGATCCGGGCCGGCCGGGCGCCGTGCGGCACCGGGAGCGGCGTGCTGGGGACCCGGCCCGGGTCGTAGAGGTCGTACAGCACCAGGTGGGCGTCGTCGAAGTCCCGGGCCGTCAGGTACGGGAGGGCGGCCCAGGGGTGGCCGGCCGGGACCACCGCGACCATCTCGTCGTCGAACAGCGCGGTCAGCCGCAGCCGGTCCATCTGCGGGTCGGGCTTGGTGATCAACGCGACGTCGAGGCGGTCCTCCAGCAGCGCGGTGATCAGGGTGTCGGCGGGCAGCGACTCGATCCGCACCTCGGCGCCCGGGCACCGGGTGCGGAAGCCCTGGATCACCGGCGGCAGCCACTGGAAGGTGGTGCTGCACTGCACCGCCAGCCGGACCCGGCGGTCCCGGCCGTCCCGCAGCTCCCGGACGTCCCGGGTGGCGGCGTCGAGCTCGGCCAGGATCTGCCGGGCCGCCAGTAGCATCCGCTGACCGGCCGCGTTCGGCACCAGCCCGCGCCCCTGACGGTCGAACAGCTGGGAGCCGAGCCGGCCCTCCAGCCGGGTCAGCCGCTGGCTGAGCGCGGGCTGACTGACGTACAGCAGCTCGGCGGCGGCGGTCAGGGTGCCGGTGGTGGCCACGGTGTCGAGGAGTTCGAGGTCCCGCAGGTCGACGTCCATAATCACAGGTTATCGCTTGTTCCAGAATCGGTCGTGGAGTTATCGGGCCGCTCTTCGTACGGTTCTCGTATCACCCCAGCAGAACTGACGGAGGATCAACCATGTCCGGCAACAACACCGTCGTGGTCACCGGCTCGTCCAGCGGCATCGGTCTCGACATCGCCCGGCTCTTCCTGGCGGACGGGGCCAACGTGGTCCTGAACGGGCGGGACCCGGAGCGGCTGGCCAAGGCGGCCGCGCAGCTCGGCGCGGCGGAGCGGGTGGCCACCGTGAGCGGCGGGATCGGCGACGCGGCGACCGGCGAGGCGCTGGTGCGGACGGCGGTCGAGCGGTTCGGCCGGGTGGACGTGCTGGTCAACAACGCCGGGACGTTCGCGGCGAAGCCGTTCACCGAGGTCACCGAGGAGGAGCTGGACGGCTTCCTGGGCGGCAACCTCAAGGGCACCTACCTGACCACCCAGGCGGTGGTCAGGCAGCTGCGCCGACAGGGCGGTGGCGGCAGCGTGGTCAACATCGGCACCGTGCTGGTCGAGCACGCGCTGGCGGGCTTCCCGTGCTCGGCCCCGATCGTCAGCAAGGCCGGGGTGCACGCCCTGACGGTGAGCCTGGCCGCCGAGCTGGCCGCCGACGGCATCCGGGTCAACCTGGTCGCGCCCGGCATCGTCCGGACCCCGCTGCACGAGGGCGGCGAGGTGGACGACCTGGGCGGTCTGGCCCTGCTGAACCGGGTCGGCGAGGTCGGTGAGATCGCCGAGGCGGTCCGCTACCTGGCCACGGCGGGCTTCGTCACGGGGCACGTGCTGCGGGTGGACGGCGGCTTCGTGACCGGCCGGTCCTGACGGCCGGTCACGCCGGGGCGGGTCGGCCGTCCGCCGGTCAGTCCGCCTGCGGCGCCTCCTCCTGGACCACCGTCACGGCCGGTCCGTAGGCGGCGAGGAGTTCGGCCCGCACCGCGTTCGCCCGAGCCGAGCCCACCCTGATCCCGCTGCCGTCCGCCATCGTCGAGACGCTGGTGATCGTGCCGTCCAGGGACCGCCAGGGCAGGTCGGCCCTGATCCGCGCGGCGATCGGCTTCAGCTGGGCGGCGCTGTACTTCGCGTCGACGAACCGCAGGGTGAGCCCGGGGCGTTGGGCCTGCTGCCGGGCGGCGGTGTCGAAGTCGGAGCCCGGTACCCGGTACACGTAGAGGGTGTGCTCGGCGGAGTCGACGCAGACGCCGGCGAACTGCTCCGGGTAGTCGCGCGGGCCGAGTGCCGACACCGTCCCGGCCGCCGTCTGGACGACGGGGTCGTTGGCGGGCCCGGACGGACCCGGATCGGTCGGCGACTCCGAGGCGGGGGAACTCCCCGGGCACGCGAACGGGTCGGCCGGGGGTGCGGGGGCGGACGGCGCCCCGGACGAGGCGGCGGGGGAGGGCGAGGACGGGGACGCCACCGGTGAGGCCCCCGACACGGGACGCGGGGTGCCGGCCGACCGGAGCTGGAGCCCGAGCGAGAGACTGCCGGCCACCGCCAGGACCACCGCGGCCGTCTGCAGCCCTCGCCGCCGCCGCACCCGCCGCCGCCCGGCGGCCCGGAGCTCGGCCAGCGGCACCCCTGCGGGCAGCGCCGGCCCGGCCTGCGCGTCGGCCACCGCGGACAGCCGCTCGGACAGCGACCGGCCGAGCCGCTCGTCGTGCCGGTCCTGGTCAAATCCCATGGCGTTCCTCCTGCTGAGCGGGCGCCAGCTCGCGCCTGAGGGTCTTCATGGCCCGGGCCAGGTGGGTCTTGGCGGTCTCGGGCGAGCAGCCCAGTTCCCGTGCCACCTGGGCCATCGGGAGGTCGGTGTAGTACCGCAGCACCACCACCGCCCGCTGCCGGGGCGGCAGCGCCCGGAGCACCCGGGTCAACCGTTCGTCCGGGTCGGCCGGTTCGGCCGCCGGGAGGTCCGGGAGCCGGGGCGCCGGGATCTCGTGCCGGCTGCGCCGCCAGCGTGAGACGTGGGTCCGCACCATGGTCCGGCGGACGAACGCCTCGGTCGCCGCCACGTCCCGGATCGAGTGCCGCCGGACGTACACCCGGGCCAGCGTGTCGTGCAGCAGGTCCCGGGCGTCGTGCGGGTTCCCGGCGAGCAGGCACGCGCCACGGAGCAGCGCCTGGTACCGCGCCCCGACGAACTCGTCGAACGGATCACCATCCATCGTCATGCTCCTCTGACGCGGCGGAGCCCCGGATCGGGTGACATCCGGGAGAGAAAAATGGGACCGGCCCCGTCGGGGTCGGTCCCATCCTCCGCGAGGACGGCTCCTAGTGGAGCGGCTTGTCCAGTACCGCCTTGGTGTGGCTGAAGGTGTCGATCGAGTACTCGCCGTGGTAGCGGCCCATGCCGCTCTCGCCGACGCCGCCGAAGGGGAGTTCGGGGACGGCCAGGTGGGAGACCGGCAGGCCGAACACCAGGGCGCCGGAGGAGGTTTCGTCGCTGAGCCGCTGCTTGGTGCGCTCGGATTCGGTGAAGGCGTAGAGCGCGAGCGGCTTGTCCCGCCCGTTGACGAAGGCGATCGCCGCGTCCAGGTCGGGGACCGCGAGCACCGGCAGGACCGGGCCGAAGATCTCGGCCTGCATCACCGGTGCCTCGGGGGAGACGTCGGCCAGCACGGTCGGCGCCAGGTACCGGGTGTCGCGGTGGTGGGTGCCGCCAGTGACGGTGCGGCCGTCGCCGAGCAGGGCGGTCAGCCGGTCGAAGTGCCGGGAGTTGACGATCCGTCCGTACTCCGGGTCGGCCGACGGGTCGTCGCCGTAGGTCTCCCGCACCGCCGTGGCGAGCTCGGACTCCAGCGCGGCGGCGGTGCCGCCGACGGCGAGCACGTAGTCCGGGGCGACGCAGGTCTGACCGGCGTTCAGGAACTTGCCCCGGACCAGGCGTCGGGCGGTGACGGCGAGGTCGGCGTCGGTGTCGATGATCACCGGGCTCTTGCCGCCGAGCTCCAGGGTGACCGGGGTGAGGTGCTTGGCGGCGGCGGCCATCACGATCCGGCCGACGGCGCCGTTGCCGGTGTAGAAGATGTGGTCGAAGCGCTGCTCCAGCAGGGCGGTGGTCTCCGGCACCGCGCCCTCGACCACCGCGACGGCCTCCGGGTCGAGGTAGCGCGGCAGCAGCCGGGCGATCGCGGCCGAGGTGGCGGGGGCCAGCTCGCTCGGCTTCAGCAGCACGGTGTTGCCGGCCGCCAGCGCGCCCACCAGCGGGGCGAGCGCGAGCTGCAGCGGGTAGTTCCAGGGGGCGATCACCAGCACCACGCCGAGCGGCTCCCGGATCACCTTGGCCTCGGCCGGCTGGAACACGGCGGGCACGGCGGCGGCCTTCGGCTCCAGCCAGTGCGTCAGGTTCCGTACCGTGTGGTCGAGTTCGTGCAGGGTGAAGCCGATCTCGGTGCGGTACGCCTCGGCCGGGCCCTTGCCCAGGTCGGCGTGCAGGGCCTGCTGGAACGCCTCGCTCTGCTCGGTGAGCAGGGCGCGCAGCGCGGCGAGCTGGCCGAGCCGCCAGTCGACCGGCCTGGTCCGGCCGGTGGCGAAGGTGGCGCGCAGACCGGCCACCACGGTGGCGGCGGAGGGTGTGGTCATGGTGTTCGGGCTCCGGGAGGTCGGTGGATGCCGGGGCGGGCGGTGCGGCCCGCCCCGGCCGTCGGAGGGTCTCAGGCGACGGTGACGACGATCTTGCCGCGGGTGTGGCCCTCGGCGTTCAGGCGCTGGGCGTCGGCGGTCCGCTCCAGCGGGAAGGTGGCGGCCACCTCGACGGTCAGCAGGCCCTGGTCGGCGAGCTCGGCCAGTGCGGTGAGGTCGGCGGTGTCGGGGCGGACGAAGACGTACTTGCCGCCGAGGGCGAGCACGGCGCCGTCGGCGATCGAGGCCAGCCGGCCGCCCTCGGCGAGCAGGCCGGGGGAGACCTGGAGGGCGTCGCCGCCGACCAGGTCGAGCACGGCGTCCACGCCGTCGGGGGCGAGCGCGCGGACCCGGTCGGTCAGGCCCTCGCCGTAGGCGACCGGCTCGGCGCCCAGGCCGCGCAGGAAGTCGTGGTTGCGCTCGCTCGCGGTGCCGATCACCCGGGCGCCGAGCGCGGTGGCGACCTGGACCGCCAGCGAGCCGACGCCGCCGGCCGCCGCGTGCACCAGCACCGTCTCGCCGGGCTTGACCTCCAGCGCCTTGGTGAGCGCCTGGTAGGCGGTCAGCCCGGCCAGCGGCAGGCCGGCGGCGGCCTCGAAGGAGAGCGCGGCGGGCTTGTGCGCCAGGGTGCGGACCGGCGCCGCGACGTACTCGGCGAAGGTGCCCCGGCCGACCAGGTCCTCCCGGACGTAGCCGATCACCTCGTCACCGGGGGTGAACTCGGTGACGCTCACGCCGACCTGCTCCACCACGCCGGAGACGTCCCAGCCCGGGATGACCGGGAAGACCACGTCCAGTGCGCTGTCCAGGTAGCCGGCCTGGATCTTCCAGTCCACCGGGTTGACCGAGGCGGCCCGGACCTTGACCAGGACCGAGTCCGGGCCGAGCTTGGGCTGCGGGACCTCGCCGAACTCCAGGACGTCGGGGCTGCCGTAGGTGCGGTACGTGATGGCCTTCATGGTGGTGCTCCAGAGCAGAAAGATTTGATGAAGTAGATGGTTGAACTCATCAAGCAATAAATCGAAGGTAGACCTCGATGATTGAGGATGTCAAGTAATCGGGCCTAGACTGGAGCCATGAACCCGACCACCCCCACCACCGCGCCCGGCCCCGAGCTGCTCATGGAGCAGCTCGCGCACGCCGCCGCCTGCTACTACCGCAGCTTCGCCGTGGTGGCCGGCGGCCAGGGCCTCACCCTGATCCAGGGCAAGCTGCTCAGCCTGCTCGGGCGGCCGATGCCGATGCGGGCGCTGGCCGAGCTGCTCGGCTGCGACGCCTCCAACGTCACCGGCCTGGTCGACCGGCTGGAGGCACGCGGCCTGCTCCGCCGGGAGCCCGACCCGGCCGACCGCCGGGTCAAGACCGTGCTGCTGACCCCGGAAGGGGAGGCCGCCGTCCGGCGGATCAGGGCCGAGATCACCACCGGCCTGCCCGGCCTGGCGCAGCTCGACGACACCGGGCGCCGCAGTCTCTCCGAGCTGCTCGCCCGGGCCTTCCCACCGGGGCCCGGCGCCTGAGCGGCCGTCAGCTCCGGTCCGGGCCGACCAGCATGAAGAGGTGCTGGTCGGCCTCGGGCAGGCTCAGCACGGTGTACTCGAAGGTCCCGGGATCCTCGGCCGGGGCCGGGACGGACAGCCGCCCCCGGCGCGGCGGCCCGGCCCGGTGCTGCGCCCAGAGGGCGGCGAACGCCGGGCTCCAGCGCTCCAGTTGACCCACCAGGGCGGCCAGTGGCCGGTCGGCCGGACGGTCCGCGTGGTGCGCCCGCAGGCCCGCGACCAGGTCGGCCCCGATCCAGCCGTCCGGCGCGAGGTTGTCCGGGGCGGCCGCCGCGTACGGGCAGCAGAACACCTGCCAGAGCAGGTTGCGCTCGTGGACCGGCCGGGCCATCGGGGTGGCCAGCAGGGCGTCGGCGCGCGGGTTGCAGGCGAGCAGGTCGAAGCGCGGGCCGGTGACGAAGGCGGGCACCTCGGTCAGGGTGCCGAGCAGGGCCAGGGTGGCGGCGGGGACGGCCGCCGGCTCCGGTGCGTCCGGCGCGGGTGGCCGCTGGCGGTGCGCCAGCCGGTGCAGGTACGCCCGCTCGGGGGCGGCCAGCATCAGCGCCTCGGCCAGTCCGTCCAGCACCGGCCCGGTCGGCACCCGCTGGCGGCCCTGTTCGAGCCGGGCGTAGTAGTCGGCGGAGATGCCCGCCCGCACCGCCACCTCCTCCCGGCGCAGTCCGGGCGTACGGCGGCGCGTACCGGCCGTCCCGGCCTGGACGGGGGCGAGTCGGCGGCGGGCGCGCAGGAACGCGCCCAGCGGGGTCTCGGGCATCCGCCCACGCTGCCACAGCGGCCGGGGGTTGACCAGGACCTGGCTGTCCCTGGTTGCGCGGTACCCGGATACACCGGCCGCTGGTACCGGTGGGCGATGGGCCGCAGGCTCGCCGCATGGGACTTCTCGACGACAAGGTCACGATCGTCACCGGCGCGGGCCGGGGTATCGGCGCGGCCGCCGCCCGGCTGTTCGCCGCCGAGGGTGCGCTGCTGGTGCTGACCGCCCGGACCGGTCACCAGGTGGAGGCGCTGGCCGCCGAGCTGCGCGCGGACGGCGCGGCGGCGGTGGCCGTCGCGGCCGACATCAGTACGGCGGAGGGGGCCGAGCGCTCCGTCCAGGTCGCACTGGAGACGTACGGGCGGCTGGACGCCGCCTTCGGCAACGCCGGCTCGGGCCCGGTGCCGGCCCCGCTCGCCGAGCGGACCGAGGCGGACTGGGACGCGGTGCACGCGGTGAACCTGCGCGGCAGCTGGCTCGGCCTGCGGGCCCAGCTGCGGGCCCTGGTGGCGGGCGGCCGGGGCGGTTCGATCGTGCTGAACAGCGGGGTCGGTGCCCTGGTGGGCGGCTTCGGGGACGGCACCCAGCAGGCGGCCAAGCACGGCCTCTCCGGCCTGGTGCTGGCGGCCACCGCCGACTACGCCCGGTACGGCATCAGGGTCAACGCGGTCGCCCCCGGCGTGGTGCGGACCCCGGGCACCGAACCGTTCTTCGCGGCCGGCCCCGGCTTCGAGGCCCTGGTCTCCCGGGTCACCCCGCTGGCCCGGGTGGCCGTCCCGGTCGAGGTGGCCCAGGCGGCGGCCTGGCTGCTCAGCGACCGGGCCTCGTACGTGGCCGGGGTCACGCTGCCGGTGGACGGCGGGATCACGGCCACCCGGAGCTTCTCCTGACCGGACTTCCGGCGCCCTGCGCCGGATCGTGACCGGGCGTGTCGCCGATGGAACGGGGGGCGACACGCCCGCCCGGCTGTGGCATGGGTCACACCGGGCGAACCGGGCTGACGGACCGTCAGATCATCTGACGGTCCGTCAACTCCGGTCGTTTCACCTGTTGGTCACCCCTGACGGATCGTCAGTTGTCCGACGAATTGGGCCAGTCGGGTGAGTTGGGGCCCCGTCCGAGTGCCCCCGGGCCGGGCTACCATCGGTTGGGTTGTCCGCTTCGGCCTGGAGCGCGGCGTCCGATCGGGGCGTGCGGCGCAGTCCCCCCAGGGCCTGGCATCGGTCATGGACGGGGGAGACGGACAAGGGGCACGCAGCTGTGACGACACAGATCACCACCCGGCAGGACCAGGAACGGCAGGACGAGGCCGCAGGCCCGCTCGCGCTGTTCTCGGCCGGCCCGGCCCCGGCCACCCGCACCCTGCTGGACGTGCTGGAGACCACCGCCCGGGCACACCCCCAGGAGCCCGCCCTCGACGACGGCCACAGCACGCTGAGCTACCGGGCGCTGGCCGCCGAGGTGGAGACGGTGCGCCGCCGGCTGGCGGCCGCCGGGGTCGGCGCCGGGGACCGGGTCGGCGTCCGGGTGCCCTCGGGGAGCAACGACCTCTACATCTGCATCCTGGGCGTGCTCGCGGCCGGCGCCGCGTACGTCCCGGTGGATGCCGAGGACCCGGACGAGCGGGCCGAGCTGGTCTTCGGCGAGGCCGCCGTGGCCGCCGTCCTGGGCGCCGGTCGCGCGCTGACCGTGACCGGCCGGCCGACCACCGGCCGCCCCGGCGTCCGGCCCGCCCCCGCCGACGACGCCTGGATCATCTTCACCTCCGGCTCCACCGGCAAGCCCAAGGGCGTCGCCGTCACGCACGCCAACGCCGCCGCCTTCGTGGACGCCGAGGCCGCGATGTTCCTCCAGGAGGAGCCGATCGGCCCCGGCGACCGGGTGATGGCCGGTCTCTCGGTCGCCTTCGACGCCTCCTGCGAGGAGATGTGGCTGGCCTGGCGCTACGGCGCCTGCCTGGTGCCCGTCCCGCGCTCGCAGGTGCGCGGCGGGGCCGATCTGGGCCCCTGGCTGGCCGAGCAGGAGATCACCGTGGTCTCCACCGTGCCCACGCTGGCCGCGCTCTGGCCCGCCGAGGCGCTGATCGAGGTCCGGCTGCTGATCTTCGGCGGCGAGGCCTGCCCGCCCGAGCTGGTCCAGCGCCTGGTCACCGAGGGCCGCGAGGTGTGGAACACCTACGGCCCCACCGAGGCCACCGTGGTCGCCTGCGGCGCGCTGCTCACCGGCGAGGGCCCGGTCAGGATCGGCCTGCCGCTGGACGGCTGGGAGCTGGCCGTGGTGGACGAGGCCGGCCGGCCCGTCCCGATGGGCGGCACCGGCCAGCTGGTGATCGGCGGCGTCGGCCTGGCCCGCTACCTCGACCCGGCGAAGGACGCCGAGAAGTACGCCCCGCTGGAGTCGCTCGGCTGGGCCCGCGCCTACCGCAGCGGCGACCTGGTGCAGGCCGACCCGGCCGGCCTGGTCTTCCTCGGCCGGGGCGACGAGCAGATCAAGCTTGGCGGCCGCCGGATCGAGCTCGGCGAAGTGGACGCCGCCCTCCAGGCGCTGCCCGGGGTGGCCGGCGCGGCCGCCGCCGTCCGGACCGCCAAGAGCGGCAACCAGCTGCTGGTCGGCTACCTGGTCACCCAGGACGGCTGGGACCAGGCCGCCGCCGTCGAGCAACTGCGGGCCGAACTCCCGGCCGCCCTGGTGCCGCTGCTCGCCCCGGTGGAGAGCCTGCCGACCCGGACCTCCGGCAAGGTGGACCGCGACGCGCTGCCCTGGCCGCTGGCCGGGCTGACCACCGGCGGGCCCGGTGAGCAGCTGTACGGCACCGAAGCCTGGCTGGCCGAGCAGTGGAGCGAGATCCTCGGGGTCCAGGTCTCCGGCGCCCAGGACGACTTCTTCGCGATCGGCGGCGGCAGCCTGGCCGCCGCCCGGCTGACCACGCTGCTGCGCAGCCGCTACCCGGCCGCCGCCGTGCTCGACATCTACCAGCAGCCCACCCTGCGCAAGCTGGCCCGGCACCTGGAGCGCTCCGCCCAGGGCGACGGCTCGGCCCGCACCATCGCGCAGGTGCCGACCCGGGCCAAGGTGGTGCAGACGCTGTTGCTGCTGCCGCTGTTCACCCTGGTCGGCCTGCGCTGGACGGTCGGCCTGCTGGCCCTGGGCAACGCGCTGTCCTGGTTCGGCGACTACCCGTGGGCGCCCACCGCCTCCTGGTGGCTGGTCGGCGCGGGCGCGCTGCTGCTGTTCAGCCCGCCGGGACGGCTGGCGATCGCGGCCGGCGGTGCCCGGCTGCTGCTGCGCGGTCTGCGCCCCGGCAGCTACCCGCGCGGTGGCGGCCTGCACCTGCGGCTGTGGACCGCCGAGCGGCTGGCCGAGGTCTCCGGCGCCACCGAGCTGTCCGGTGCCTGGCTGGTCCGCTACGGCCGCGCGCTCGGCGCCCGGATCGGCCCCGAGGTCGACCTGCACTCGCTGCCGCCGGTGACCGGCCTGCTCCGGCTCGGCCGGGGCTGCGCGATCGAGGCCGAGGTCGACCTGTCCGGCTACTGGCTGGACGGCGACCGGCTGGAGATCGGCCAGGTCCGGGTCGGCTCCGGCGCGGTGATCGGCACCCGCAGCACCCTGCTGCCCGGCGCCCGGGTCGGCAAGCGGGCCCAGGTCGCGCCCGGCTCCGGCGTCACCGGCCAGATCCCCACCGGCCAGCGCTGGGCCGGCGCGCCCGCCGCCAAGCTCGGCAAGGCCGAGCGCAGCTGGCCCAAGCAGCGCCCGCCGCGCCGGGCCCGCTGGGCCGCGCTGTACGGCGCCAGCGGCCTCGGCCTGAGCCTGCTGCCGGTGCTCTCGGCACTCGCCGCGCTGCTCGTGGTCAGCCGCTTCGTGCACCCCGGCGACGGCCTCGGCGCCGCACTGACCGGCGCCCTGCTCGCGCTGGTCCCGGCCACCCTGGCCTACGGCCTGGTGTACGCGACCCTGCTGCTGGTCGCCGTCCGGCTGCTGAGCCTGGGTCTGCGGACGGGCAGTCACCCGCTGCACGGCCGGATCGGCTGGCAGGCCTGGACGGTCAGTCAGCTGATGGACCTGGCCCGGGGCACGCTCTTCCCGCTCTACGCGGGCCTGATCACCCCGTACTGGCTGCGGGCGCTCGGCATGAAGATCGGCAGCCGGGCCGAGGTCTCCACGGTGCTCGCGCTGCCCAGCCTGACCACGGTCGGGGACGGCGCCTTCCTGGCCGACGACACCCTGATCGCCCCGTACGAACTGGGCGGCGGCTGGCTGCGGCTCGGGGAGGCGGAGATCGGCGAGCGGGCCTTCCTCGGCAACTCGGGGATGACCGCGCTCGGCCGGGCGGTGCCCGACCGGGGCCTGGTGGGCGTGCTGTCGGCGACGCCGAAGAAGGCCAAGAAGGGCAGCTCCTACCTCGGCATGCCGCCGATGCGGCTGCCCCGTTCGGCCGACACCGCCGACCAGAGCCTGACCTACGACCCGCCGGCCCGGCTGCTCTGGGCCCGGGGCCTGGTGGAGATCTGCCGGCTGGTGCCGGTGTTCGCCTCCGCCGCGCTGGGCCTGCTGACCCTGGGCGTGCTGGCCCAGCTGGCGGCCACCGGCTCGGTGCTGCTCGCCGCGCTGCTCTCCGGTCTGGTGCTGCTGGCCGCCGGGCTGGCCGCCTGCCTGGTCTCGGTGGCCGCCAAGTGGCTGCTGGTGGGCCGGTTCCGGGCGGTCGAGCACCCGCTGTGGAGCGGCTTCGTCTGGCGCAACGAACTGGCCGACACCTTCGTCGAGGTGCTCGCGGTGCCCTGGCTGGTCGGTGCGGTGCCCGGCACACCGGTGCTCAACCTCTGGCTGCGCTCGCTCGGCGCGAAGGTCGGCCGGGGCGTCTGGTGCGAGACCTACTGGCTGCCCGAGGCGGACCTGGTCACGCTCGGGGACGGGGTCACCGTGAACCGGGGCTGCGTGCTGCAGACCCACCTCTTCCACGACCGGATCATGCGGATGGATACTGTGATCCTTCACGAGGGAGCCACCCTCGGCCCGGGCGGCATCGTGCTGCCCGGCAGCACCGTCGGCGCGCGCAGCACGCTGGGGCCCGCCTCGCTGGTGATGCGGGCGGAGTCCGTCCCGGCCGACACCCGCTGGCTGGGCAACCCGATCGAATCCTGGCAGTCCTGACGGACCGGCAGCACAGACGCAGGAGCGTACGACCCGTGAGTCCCAAGCAGGTGCCGCCCTCCGGCGTCGACCCCTACTTCCCGACCCACGGGGACGCCCGCTACCGGGTGCACCGCTACGAACTCGCGCTGGACTACCGGCCAGGGCCGAACCGCCTCGGTGGCTCGGCCCGGCTCAGCGCGGTGGCGGGCGGCGCGGCACTGGCCGAGTTCGCGCTCGACCTCGCGGAGTTCCGGATCGGCCGGGTGCTGGTGGACGGCAAGGCCGCGCACTACACCCACCGGGCGGGCAAGCTGCGGATCCGGCCGGCCAAGGCGCTCGCCGCCGGGGCCGCGTTCACCGTCGAGGTGCACTACACCGGCAACCCGAAGCCGGTCCGCAGCCAGTGGGGCGGCCTGGGCTGGGAGGAGCTGACGGACGGTGCCCTGGTGGCCAGTCAGCCGATCGGCGCCTCCTCCTGGTACCCGTGCAACGACCGCCCGGCGGACAAGGCGAGCTACCAGATCTCGATCACCACCCCGTCCCCGTACACCGTGGTGGCCAGCGGCCGGCTGCTCACCCGGACCACCCGGTCCTCCAGCACCACCTGGGTGTACGAGCAGTCCGCCCCCACCGCCAGCTACCTGGTGACGGTCTCGATCGGCCAGTACGAGACGGTCCGGCTGATCGAGGGCTCCCCGACGCCCTCGCCGAACCGGACGGTGCCGCAGACCGCCTACCTGCCGGCCCGGCTGCTGCCCGAGTTCACCATCGACTTCGCCCGGCAGGCCCGGATGATGCACCACTTCGAGGAGCTGTTCGGCCCGTACCCGTTCGGCGAGTACGCGGTGGTGGTGGCCGACGAGGAGCTGGACGTGCCGGTGGAGGCGCAGGGCCTGGCCACATTCGGCACCAACCACCTGGACGGCAGCCGGACCTCCGAGCGGCTGGTCGCGCACGAGCTGGCCCACCAGTGGTTCGGCAACAGCGTGACGATCGCCGACTGGCGGCACATCTGGCTGAACGAGGGCTTCGCCAAGTACGCCGAGTGGCTCTGGTCCGAGCACGCGGGCGGCCGCAGCGCGGTCGAGCACGCCGCCGCCGCGCACGCCCTGCTGGCGGGGCTGCCGCAGGACCTGCGGCTCGGCGACCCGGGCCGGAAGCTGATGTTCGACGACCGGCTCTACCAGCGCGGCGGGCTCACCGTGCACGCGCTGCGCTGCGAGCTGGGCGACGAGGCGTTCTTCCGGCTGGTGAAGGACTGGGCGGTGAGACACCGTCACGGGGTGGTCGGCACGGCCGACTTCACCGCGCACGCCGACCGCTACGCGACCGCGCCGCTGGACGGGCTGTTCCAGGACTGGCTGAACGACCCGCTGCTGCCGCCGCTCCCGGTCGGCGCACGCTAGAGCCCCGGGGCGGTGGTACCGCCCCGGGGCCCGTTGGGCTCAGCGCACCGCGTACGCGTCGGCGACGGTCTGGGTGACCGACACCCCGTCGGCCGCCGTCAGGGTGACCCGGAGGGCGACCTTGGTGCCGGCCGCCGCGCCGGTGTGGTCGACGGTGGCGGTCCACTGCCCGTGACTGCGGGTCAGGGCACCGGGCGTCCACGTGGTGCCGCCGTCGTAGGAGTACGACAGGGCGGCGGACTTGAGCGCCCCCGGGGTGTACCCCGCCTGGCCGGTGGCGGCGAGGCCGATCCGCAGCCGGCCGGCGGCCACCGTGTTGTCCGCGTCCACCGGGAGGTCGTAGGACGGGAAGAGCAGCGGCAGCGCCTGCGAGTAGACCGCCGGGTCGCCGTGCGAGCGGAACGAGAACTCGGTCCGCACCGCGCTGGAGCGCTGCCAGACGTCCTGGTGGTAGAACCGCTGCTGGGTGAGCCTCAGCAGGTACTGGGCGTCGCCGGCGGGCAGGTCCCAGACGTTGAACGGGCCGAACCAGGACTCGCCGAGCGACGTGCCGTCGGCCAGCAGCTCGACACCCGCACCGTCGCCGAAGTTCGACATGGTGCCGGTGTGGTCCGGGTCGGCGTCGCTCCACAGCGAGCGGGAGAAGTCCACCCCGATCCGGTCCGCCTGCCGCTCGCCGACCAGCCGGGCGGCCCCGTCGGTGCCGGTGCCGCCGGTCGGGCGCAGCACGCCCCGGTACCACTCCTCGCTGCGGCTCTCGCCCTTGCGGTAGGAGCGGTTGACGTCGGTGAGGTACTCGGCGAACGGCCAGCTGCTCTGCACCGCGTGGGCCCACTGCCCGTCGTCGGCGGTGTAGTACGCGGTCCTGGTCAGCGGCGCGGCGACCAGGCCCTGGAAGGCCGGGATCTGCGCGTACGGGTTCCACGGCCGCACCGCGTCGGCGTACTCGAACATGTGGGTCGCCGCGCCGAGCGAGTGCCAGGTCTCGGTGACGGTGGCGAGATCGCGGTCGCGGACGGTGTGCTGCTGGCTCGCCCGGACCTGCCGGTCGTCGTGGAAGGCCAGGTTGTAGACGTACGGGCTGTCGGGGGTGGAGGTCCAGGCCAGGGTCACGCCGCCCTTGCCGGCACCGAGCCGGGCGGTCAGCGCGGCGGCCTGGTCGGCGGTGATCTGGAAGACCGGGGCGTGCATGCTGATGTCGTTCTTCCGGAACGAGCCGGGGGTCGGACGGTACGTCAGCACCGCGACGGCGCCGGCCGCCTGCGCGTTGGCGCTCACCTCGTTGGCGTCGGTGCCGTCGTCCGGCACCAGCACCAGCCGTCCGGTGGCGCCGGCCGCCGCGAGGTCGGCGGCGGAGGCGCTGCGGGCGGCCACCAGTTTCGCCGAGCCGGTGCCGGGCAGGCGGGCCTCGGCGGCGTACGGCAGGTAGTTCGGCTCCAGGGTCACCCCGGCGCCGGTGAACACCACCGGTGCGGCGCCCATCCGCAGGTAGCTGCCGGCCTCGAAGCCGCCGGTGCTCGCCTTGCCGGAGCCCCAGCTGTACAGCTCGACCGGGGCGTTGCCGATCCGGGCGCCGATCGCGTCCACCCACTTCTCGCCCCACCAGCGGGAGAGTTCGAGGGTGGCGTCCAGGGTGCGCAGCTGGCGGTCGCCGCGGACCTCGACCCGGTCCGCCTTGCGGGCGTCCAGGGTGAGCACGGTGTCCTTGGTCAGCTTGAACTCGGGCATCGCCACCGCGGTCACCGAGCGCGGGGCCGCCTCGCCGGTGGCGTCCCGGTGGTCGGGGGTGACCACGAAGCCGGTGAGCGAGAAGACGCCGGGGCGCAGCCGCAGGGTGAGCTCGCCGTTGGCGTCGGGGGCGACCCGCTGCCCGGTGGACTGGCTGATGTCGATCAGGTCGACCGAGGTCCCGGTGTCGGCGGTGGCCGGCCGGCCGTCCCGGTCGGTCAGCTTCACCCGGACGGCCAGCGTCTCGGGCTCGACGTACGCGTTGAACGGGGTGGAGACGGTGCGTCCGGCCTCGTCGGTGGCCAGCACCCGGCCGGTGACGTCGCCGTACTGACCACCCGTCAGCCGGGCGGTCGGGTCCAGGGTGAGCGGCACCTGCACGGTGGCGCCCGCCGGGACGGTCACGCTGTCCCGGCCGAGCCGGACGATCTTCGAGCCGATCGCCGAGTCGTCGTCACCGTCGGTGCGCTGCACGGTCAGCCGCAGCTTCACCGGCGCGCTGCCGGTGTTGGTGTAGGGGAGCTGGACGGTGCGGGTGTCGGACTTCACCTGCGGCCAGGCGAACTGCCCGAAGCCGACGGCGGGGGAGCCCAGCACGGTCTGCTGGACGGCCTGGCCGACCCGCAGCCGGCCGCCGCCGATCTGCTGCACGTCGCCCGCGAGGGTCGGGTCGGCGGAGGAGACCAGCGCGGCCTTGAGCCGGTCGGCCGTCCAGTCGGGGTGGCGCTGCTTGAGCAGCGCGGCGGCCCCGGCCACCAGCGGGGTGGCCATCGAGGTGCCGGACATCGCGGTGTAGGCGTACACGCCCCGGCCGCCGGCGGCGGCCGCGGTGACGTCCACGCCGGGGGCGGCGATCTCGGGCTTGAGGGTGTGCACGCCGGTGACCGAACCCCGGCTGGAGAACGAGGCGGTGCGGTCGGCCGAGTCGACGGCGCCGACGGTCAGCACGTCCGGCGCGCAGCCGGGCGAGGAGACCGACTGGTACTGGCCGAGGTTGCCCGCCGCGACCACGAACAGGGTCTTCGAGCTCTTCGCCAGGCTCTGCGCGGCCACCGACATCGGGTCGGTGCAGTCGGTGGGTTCGGAGCTGCCGAGCGACATCGAGGCTACGTCGGCGCCGGAGTCGACGGCCCACTGCATGCCCGCGATGATCTGGGAGTCGGTGCCGGAGCCGGAGTCGTCCAGCACCTTGCCGACCAGCAGCTTTGCCCCGGTGGCGACGCCGCGCTGGGCGCCCTTGCCGGCGGCGCCGGTACCGGCGATCTCGGAGGCGACGAAGGTGCCGTGGCCGACCGCGTCGTGCACGTCCGCGTCGGGGGTCTCGGCGGTGAAGTTCCGGGCGTCCAGTACCTGTCCGGCCAGGTCGGGGTGGTCGGCGTCGATGCCGGTGTCCAGCACCGCGACCTTGACGCCCTGGCCGCCGAGGCCGAGCGCCCAGGCGGCGGGGGCGCCGATCTGCTTCGTCTCGGACTCCAGGCTGGCCTTGACCTTCTGGTCCAGCCAGAGCTTGGCCAGCCCGTCCCGGCCCTTGCCGTCGGGGCCCACCAGACTGTCCCAGGTCCCGTTCGCCGCACCCTTGTCGGCGCGGTACGCGACGCCGTGCACGGCCTTCAGCGACTTCACCCCGGTGGACCGGCTGCGGGCCGGGGCGCTGCTGTCGGCGGTCTGCTGGTCGCGGTAGACCGCGATCACCGGCAGCGCCTTGGTGCCCTGGTCGTCGTAGCCCTGGCGGACCAGGGCGCTGATGTTGAACAGCGCCCTGTCGACAGAGCCGGCCGCCAGCGCGGCGGCGGCCCGCTGCGGGAAGACGTACTGGTCGCCGTTGACCTGGCGGGTGAAGTGGACGGGTATCCGGCCCTGTTCGTCGGGCTGGAGCGAGACCCGGGAGCGGCCGGCCGCGTCGGTGGTCAGGTCGACCTTCTCGCCGGTGATCAGGGTGACGGTGTGCCGGGTGGCCGGTGCGCTCGCGCCGGTGAGGCCGGAGCCGGTCGCGGCGGCGGCCGGTGGAGCGGTCAGCGCGGTGCCACCGAGCAGACCGGCGACCGCAACTGCCAGCGCCCGGCGGGCGCGGGTCGGCAATGCCATGGACACTCCTCGGGGAGTCGGGGGATATGGCCGGTGAGCCTGGCAGAAAGCGGCTCTGACCGGTCATGATGTGCCTGGCGGATCACCGCCTGGGCAGGTACCCGCCAAGAAGCGCCGGCTGACGCCGGGTCATGGGGAGGGGCAGGTCGATGCTGGCCGCGATAGGGCTGGACGAGCGGGCCGAGCGGCTCTACAGCCGGCTGGTGGTGCACGGCCCGGCCACCGCCGAGGAGTTGGCGGTCCGGTGCGGAACCGGGGTGACCGAGGCGGAGCTGGCGCTGGTGCTGCTGCAGACCCGGGGGCTGATCGCCCCGGAGGCGGACGGCTCGGCCCGGTACGCGGCCGCGCCGCCGTCGGTGGCGCTGGAGGCGCTGCTCACCGGCCAGCGGCACGCGCTGCGCGAGGCGGAGCTGTCCGCCGCCTCGCTGGCCGAGGCGTACCGGGTGGCCGCCGCCGACCAGAGCCACCGGGACCTGGTCGAGGTGGTGACCGGCCACGCGGCGGTCGGCCACCGGGTGGCCCAGCTCCAACTGGGCGCCACCACCGAGCTGCTGGCCCTGGTGACCGGTCGGCACCAGGTGGTCAGGGCGGACGCCACCGGGGCCGAGACGGACGCGGTCACCCGGGGCGTCGCCTACCGGGTGGTGCTGGAGCGGCCGGCCCTGGACACCCCGGAGTCGGTGACGGCGCTGTTCGAGGCGCTGGACCGGGACCAGCAGGTCCGGGTGGTGGACCGGGTGCCGGGCAAGCTGATCGTGGCCGACCGGGCCCGGGCCCTGGTGCCGCTCTCCGAGGCCAGGGACGGCGCCGAGCCGGTGGTGCTCTCGGTGCGGGCCCCCGCCCTGGTCCAGCTGATGGTGACGCTGTTCGAGCAGACCTGGGAGTGGGCCCACCCGCTCGGCCGGGACCAGAACGGCGCCCTGCTGGTCGAGTCCGCGCCGGGCGGCGGCCCGGACGAACTCGACCGCCGCGTCCTGTCGTTGCTGCTGATCGGGGCGACCGACCA
This sequence comes from Kitasatospora sp. NBC_00070, assembly GCF_045041205.1. Classification (NCBI taxonomy): domain Bacteria; kingdom Bacillati; phylum Actinomycetota; class Actinomycetes; order Kitasatosporales; family Streptomycetaceae; genus Kitasatospora; species Kitasatospora sp. NBC_00070. The sequence continues at coordinate 6,924,363 of NZ_CP108247.1, forward strand.
GGCCGTGGCCAAACAGCTCGGCCTGGGCCTGCGCACCGTCCAGCGCCGGATCAGCCGGCTGATGGCGCTGGCCCGCGCCGACACCCGGATCCAGCTCGGCTGGCAGGCCCACCGCCGGGGCTGGGTCGCGGACTGACCCGGCGGTGGGCTGTGGTTCCTAGCGGTGGCGGAACATGATCCGGCCCCGGGTCAGGTCGTACGGGCTGAGCTCCACCAGCACCTTGTCGTACGGCAGGATCTTGATGTGGTGCCGGCGGATCTTCCCGCTGATGTGGGCGAGCACGTGGTGCCCGTTCTGGAGCTCCACCTTGAAGGTGGCGTTGCGCAGGCACTCGACGACGGTGCCGTCGATCTCGATCCCCTTGGAAACTCTGGGCATGTGTTCTCCTCGACTTCGACTTCGTTCGGATGTGTTCGGACGTGTACTGAGCTGCTGGGTCGTCAGCGGCGGACGAGTTCCAGGTTGGTGCTGGTCAGGCGGGCGCCGATCCCCTCGAAGAGCTGCCGGGCGGCGTGGTTGGACTCGCTGACCTCGGCGGTCGCCGCGGCGACCCCGGCGCGGTGCAGGGCGTCCAGCGTGTCGGCCAGCAGGGCCCGTGCGACGCCCTGCCGCTGCCGGTCGGCCAGGACGGCGAGCAGGCCGATCCGGGGCTGCCGGGGAACCGGTGCCAGCCGGAGCATGCCCACGTACCGGCCGTCCTGCACGGCCACCGCGTACTTCGAGGGATCCGGTACGGTGACCCCGTCCGGGAGCGGGATGACCTCGGCCGGCATCGTCTGCCAACCGACCCCGGCCCCGACCTCGGCGCGGATCGCCCGGTCCAGCGCGCGGAGCGGGTCCGCCACCGCCCGACCGGCCGGCAGGACGGTCACGCCCGGCGGCGGCCGCAGGGCGTCGAGCCCCGTGACGCCCGGGTCGGTGGGCACGGTGTACTGCCACTCGCGGCGGTGGGTGGTGAAGCCGACCCGCTGCCAAGCGGCCTGCGAGTCGGGATCGTTCTGGTCGGCCAGGGTGTACAGCGGGGTCGGCAGCCGGTCCGCCAGGGTCTCGGCGAGCCGGTCGAAGACCGGGCCGTCCCAGGCGTCGACGCTGACGAAGGTGCGCCCGTCGGGCCGACGCCAGGCGTCGCCCCGGCCGACCACCCGGTCGTCCCGCACGGCGTGCCACTGGTGTTCGTCGACCTGGAGGACCGTCACGGGGTGCCCGGTCGGGCCGGGGGAGGGGTGTGTGGTGTTCATGGCTGTCTGCCTCTCGGGAGTGCTGTGTGCTCAGGCACTCCCGGCGACACCTGTGTCAGTCGCCCAACCGCGAAGAAATGGGGGAGCACCCATGGGTTACTGCGAACACGGGTCTCACCTCCTGGTTGCGGCTTCTCGGCTGCCCGGACGGTATCAGCTGCCCGCCGCCGTGCCCAATCCGTTTTTGCCGTGCGGTCGGCCCCGATCGGGTGACCCGCACGGCTTGATCCGCTCGGGTCGGGCTCACTAGCCTTCCGGTATGGCCGAGTTGACCGAGCAGGACCAGCAGACCCCGGGCCGCTCCGGCGCCTCCGCGACCGTGGAGGTCGAGGCCCACCAGGTGGGTCGGGTGCGCACCGAGTACGCGCCGGACCACGACGGCGACCCCGATCCCGGCGAGATCGTCTGGACCTGGGTGCCCTACGAGGAGCGGGACGGCCGGGGCAAGGACCGCCCGGTGCTGGTGGTGGCCAGGGAGCCGGGCGGCACGCTGCTCGCGGTGATGCTCTCCAGCAAGGGGCACGACCGGGACGCGGACTGGGTGCCGATCGGCGCGGGCCCCTGGGACCGCTCGGGGCGCGACTCCTGGGTGGCGTTGGACCGGGTGATGCGGGTGCACGACCGGGGCATGCGCCGGGAGGCGTGCGCGCTCGACCGGGCCAGGTTCGACCTGGTGGTCGACGCGTTGCGCCGCCGCTACCGCTGGAGTTGACGGCGGGGCGGGTGCCGGGCGCGAGGTGAGGCGTTCGGCCGGTGTACTGCGGGCAGACATGACAAGTCCGCCGGGACGTACCCCGCACACGCTTCCCTGGGGTCGCCCACTGCCCGCCCCTCACCCGCAGAGGTCAACTCACCCATGGCTGAACTCAACCGTCGCCGTTTCCTCCAGCTGGCGGGTGGCGCGTCCGCGCTCACCCTGCTCTCCGAGAGCATCGCCCGGGCCGCCGCCATCCCGGCCCAGGGCAGCACCGGCACCATCCAGGACGTCGAGCACATCGTCGTGCTGATGCAGGAGAACCGCTCCTTCGACCACTACTTCGGTGCGATGAAGGGCGTCCGCGGCTTCGGCGACCCCCGCCCGGTCACCCTGCCGAGCGGCAAGTCGGTCTGGAACCAGGCGAGCGGCGGCAAGGTCACCCTGCCGTTCCGGCCGCCGGGCGACGACCTCGGCATGGAGTTCCTGCAGGGCCTGAACCACGACTGGGCGGGCGGCCAACAGGCGTTCAACAAGGGCAAGTACGACCAGTGGGTGCCCGCGAAGACCGCCACCACGATGGCGTACCTGACCCGGGACGACATCCCGTTCCACTACGCGCTGGCCGACTCCTTCACGGTCTGCGACGCGTACCACTGCTCGTTCATCGGCTCGACCGACCCGAACCGCTACTACCTCTGGTCGGGCCACACCGGGAACGACGGCAAGGGCGGCGGCCCGGTGCTCAACAACGCCGAGGCCGGGTACGGCTGGACCACCTACCCGGAGCGGCTGGAGGCGGCCGGGGTCTCCTGGAAGATCTACCAGGACATCGGCGACGGTCTGAACGCGGCCGGCTCCTGGGGCTGGATCAACGACGCCTACCGGGGCAACTACGGCGACAACTCGCTGCTGTACTTCAACAGTTACCGCAACGCCCAGCCGGGCAACCCGCTGTTCGACAAGGCCCGGACGGGTACGGACGCCAAGGCGGGCGAGGGGTACTTCGACCGGCTGCGTGCGGACGTGCAGGGCGGACGACTGCCCAAGGTGTCCTGGATAGCCGCGCCGGAGGCGTTCTCCGAGCACGCCAACTGGCCGTCCAACTACGGCGCCTGGTACATCGCGCAGGTGCTGGACGCGCTGACCTCCGACCCGGACGTCTGGGCGAAGACCGCGCTGTTCATCACCTACGACGAGAACGACGGCTTCTTCGACCACGTGGTGCCGCCGTACGCGCCGTCCGGCAGCAGCCAGGGCCTGTCCACCGTCTCCACCGCGCTGGACCACTTCGGCGGCAAGACCGGCTACGTGGCCGGTCCGTACGGGCTCGGGCCCCGGGTGCCGATGCTGGTCGTCTCGCCCTGGAGCACCGGTGGGTACAGCTGCTCGGAGACCTTCGACCACACCTCGGTGATCCGGTTCATCGAGCGGCGCTTCGGGGTGACCGAGCCGAACATCTCGCCGTGGCGGCGGGCGGTCTGCGGTGACCTGACGGCGGCCTTCGACTTCACCCGCACCTCGGCCGCCCCGGTCGCGCTGCCGTCCACCGCCGGGTACTACCCGCCCGACCGTGACCGGCACCCCGACTTCAAGGCCCCGGCCCCGGCGGTCGGCACGATGCCGAAGCAGGAGCCGGGCAGCAGGCCGACCCGACCGCTCAAGTACGCGCCGTACGTGGACGGTTCGGCGGACACCAGCGGCGGCAAGTACCGGCTGACCTTCAGCGGCGGGGCGGCGGCCGGCGCCAACTTCTACGTCACCTCGGCCAACCGGACCGACGCGCCGTGGAGTTACACCACCGAGGCGGGCAAGTCGATCGCCGACACCTGGAACACCCAGTACTCCGGTGGCGTCACCGACCTGACGGTGCACGGCCCGAACGGCTTCCTCCGCCGGTTCCGCAACCCCGGCAGGACGGCGGGCCCCGAGGTGACGGCCCGCCACAACGCGGCCACCGGCAACCTCGACCTGACCCTCACCAACGCCGCCACCGCCGACGTCCGGCTCACCGTCAGCAACGCCTACGGCGGCACCCCGCAGACCTTCACGGTCCGCAAGGGCGCCACCGTCGCCGTCCCGGTGAACCTGAGCGGCTGCCGCAACTGGTACGACGTCACGGTCACCGCCGCCGGCACGGCCGACTTCGTCCGCCGACTGGCGGGGCACGTCGAGACCGGGGTCGCAGGGCTCTCCGACCCGGGCATCATCACCGCCTGACCCGGCTCCGCCGCGCGCCCGCCGTCCCGCTTCCCCCGGGACGGCGGGCGTGGTCCGCCCGACCGGTTCTTGCCCGGCGGGGCGGATTCGGGTGGAATGGCCGGTGTGGATCATGTCTCAGCACCCGGTGCCCTGACCGACGAGCAGGTGGCGGGCTACCTGGCCCGGATCGGCCTGCCGCGACCCGAACGCCCGGACCGGGAGGCGTTGGCCGCGCTCCAGCGGGCGCACCTGGGTGCCGTCCCGTTCGAGAACCTCAGTGTGCGGCTGGGGGAGCCGATCGTGCTGGAGCCCGGGGCGCTGGTGGAGAAGATCGTCGGGCGGCAGCGGGGCGGGTTCTGCTACGAACTCAACGGCGCCTTCGCGGAGTTGCTGCGAGCTCTCGGCTTCCGGGTCACCCTGCTGGCGGCCCGGGTGTTCGGGAAGGAGCGGGTCGGCCCACCGTTCGACCACATGGCGCTGCGGGTGGTGGCGGACGGCGAGGCGTGGCTGGTGGACGTGGGCTTCGGCCGGTTCAGCGAGCTGCCGTTGCGGTGGGACGAACGCGGCGAGCAGGCCGATCCCGGCGGGGTGTTCACGCTGGTGCCGCGCGGTGACGAGCTCGACGTGCGGCAGGACGGTGACCCGCAGTACCGGCTGGACCAACGAGCTTACGAACTGGCCGACTTCGTGCCGACCTGCTGGTGGCAGGCCACCTCGCCGGACTCGCACTTCCGGCGGGCGGCCACCTGCTCACGGCTGACGGCGGACGGCCGGATCACGATCAGCGGTACCCGCCTGATCCGGACCGCCGCCGACGGCTCGCGGACCGAGCAGGAGCTCGGCGAGGCCGGCACGCCGGCCGCGTACCGGACGCACTTCGGCATCATCCTGGACCGCCTGCCCTAGTCGACGGTCAGGTCGAGGCCGAGCGCGTCCCGGAAGGCCGTCCGGCCGGCCGGGGTGACCGTCAACGCGCGGCCGGAGCCGATCCGTTCGACCCAGCGGCGGTCCAGGGCGCTGGTACAGAGGGCGGCGCCCGCCGCACCCGCCAGGTGGTGGCGGCGTTCGGTCCAGTCCAGGCAGGTGCGCAGCAGCGGGCGGGAGCCGCGCGGGGCCGAGAGGTCGACGCCCAGCTCGGCGAACCAGCGGCGGCCCGGGTCGGTCAGCGCGAGCCCGGCCTCCTCGGTGACCAGGCCGCGGGCCAGGGCGGCGGCCGCGACCCGCACGCCGAGTTGCCCGGCGAGGTGGTCGTAGCAGGTACGGGCCCGGGCCTCGGCGCCGCGCCGGGTGGACTCGCGCAGGGTGGCCGGCGCGGCGGCGTCGGGGCTGAAGGCGGCCAGATTCTCGATCAGTTGGGCGGCCGCCGGGCCGGACAGCCGGACGTACCGGTGGCGGCCCTGGCGCTCCTCGACCAGCAGGCCGCCGGCGATCAGGCGGGACAGCTGCTCGCTCGCGGTCGAGGCGGAGACGCCCGCGTGCCGGGCCAGCTCCCCGGCGGTCCAGGCCCGCCCGTCGAACAGGGCGAGGCAGAAGGCGGCCCGGGTGCGGTCCGCGAGCAGGGCGGCGGTCTCGGCGAGCGACATGCCCCCATCATGCCCCGGGCACGGTTCGGCGGCGGCCGAAGTGTCCCGGGCCTAGCCTGCGAGCCATGAACACCACCGAGCACCGCTTCGACCGGTACACCGACGTCCGGGCCGCGCTGGCCGATCCGCACCTGGTCCCGCTGCCCGCCGAACCGGGCCCGGTCGGCACCATGGCCTGGCTGCGCGCGACGGTGGCCAGGTTCGGCAGCGGCCCCGAGCACGCCCGCCGACGGGCGCTGGTGGAGGCCGAGTTGGCGCGGCTGGACCCGGCGGAGCTGCGGCGCTCGGCCGCCGCCGGGCTGGACGGCGACGCCCGGGTGCGCGCGGTCCGGGCGCTGGCGGAGGTGCTGGGTTTGGCCGAGCCGGACGCCGTGGCGGCGGCGGTCGGCGCAGCGGCGGGGACGTACTTCGGCGGCACCGACCCGGCCGCCGACGCGGCGGTGGCCTGGCTGCTGCCCCGGGTCGGCGGCGCGGACCAGGAGGCGGCCGCCCAGCGGATCGGCCTGCTGCTGCAAGCCTTCGAGGCGACCGGCACGCTGGTCGACAACGCCCGGACGGCACCGGCCGGTTCGGCGGTGCGGGCGCGGCTGACCGAGACGCTGCGGTACGACCCGGCGGTCCGGGTGATGCGGCGGGTGGCGGCCCGGCCGACCGAGGTGGCCGGGGTGCCGATCGCCGAGGGCGACCTGGTGCTGCTCGATCTGGCCGCCGCCAACCGCGACCCCGAGGTCTTCGCCGAGCCGGACCGGTTCGACCCGCTCCGGTCGGGGCCGCCCGCCCTCACCTTCGGCAGCGAGCCCCGGCGCTGCCCCGGCCGGGAGCACGCGCTCGCGCTGGCCGCCGGCATCCTGGCCCCGGACCGGGCGGTCGAGCCGCCGAGCGCGTTCGCCGCGCTGCACCGGGCGGGGGCACCGCTGCTGCTGCCGAACGCCTGGGACCACGCCTCGGCGGCGCTGTTCGCGGCGCAGGGCTTCCCCGCGATCGGTACCACCAGCCTCGGGGTGGCGGCGGCGAGCGGGCTCCCGGACGGCGCCGGGGCGACCCGGGCCGAGACGCTGCGGCTGACCCGTCGGCTGGGCGGTGGGGCGTTCCTGCTGTCGGTGGACGTCGAGGGCGGTTTCAGCGAGGACCCGGACGAGGTGGCGGAGTTGGCCCGGGAGCTGGCCGCCGCCGGAGCGGTGGGCATCAACCTGGAGGACGGCCGGGCGGACGGCACGCTCGCCCCCGTCGGCCTGCACGCGGCCAAGATCGCGGCGGTGAGGGCCGCGGTGCCGGGGCTGTTCGTCAACGCCAGGACCGACACCCACTGGCTGGGCGGGCGGCAGGCCGAGACCGCACTCCGGCTGGACGCCTACCAACAGGCCGGTGCGGACGGTGTGTTCGTGCCGGGGCTGACCGACCCGGCGGAGATCGCGGCGGTGCTGGCGCGGCTCGACGTTCCGCTGAACGTGCTCCACTCGCCGACCGGCCCGACCCTGCCGCAGCTCGCCGACCTGGGCGTGAGCCGGGTCAGCCTGGGGTCGCTGCTGTACCGGGCGGCGCTGGGCGCGGCCCTCGGGGCACTGGAGGACATCCGGTCCGGCCGGCCGGTCCGGGGTGAGGTGCCCTCGTACGACCGGGTGGCCGGGCTGGCCGAGCTCGCCTGACGTCCCCCGGACGAGGCGCGGCCGCCGCCCCGGTCGGGACGGCGGCCGGTTCGCCCGGAGTGCCCGCGGGTCAGCTGACGGGCCGTCCGATCCGACGGACGGTCCAGGTGACCAGTGCGGCGGTGAGCAGCAGCAGGATGGCGGCCTCGACCAGCTGGATCGGCACCAGGTGCGAGACGGGGTGGTACTGGCCCCACCAGCCCACCACGCTCTCGCAGTCGGCGGTGTCGTGGCAGAAGAAGCTCACCTTGCTGCCGTCCGGGAGCACCCGGCCGTGCTCGACCAGCCAGGCGTTGGCGGGTTGCATGAACTGGTTGCCGATGCGGTCGATCGGCTGGACACCGCTCAGCACCGGGTACAGCGTCGGTCGGAGCAGTCGCATCACCCCCATGGCGACCAGGCCGAGCAGGCCGGTGAGCAGGATGGCGGATACGGTCCGGCGGCGCCAGAGGCCGATCGCCACGCCCAGGGCGAAGCCGAACAGCGACCAGCTGACCGGCATCAGGCCCAGCACCGGGTAGGTGAACCCCTGGAACGGCGGGTCGAACACCTGCGGCGAGTGGAGCATGTCGGTCCGCCACACCCAGCTGGACAGGACCGCCAGCACGCTGCTGGTCAGCGCGACGGCCGCCATCGGCACGGCGATCCGGGCGACCAGCCAGCGGGTCGGGGTGACCGACTGGGCCCAGACCAGGCGGTGCGTGCCGCGCTCGAACTCCTGGGCGAGCAGGGGGGCGCCGAGCAGCATCCCGATCAGCACGGGCAGGAAGGTGACGACCGGCTGGAACACGTCGAGGTACAGGGCGGCGAAGATCTCCATCCGGTGGGCCGCGGTGTAGCAGTTGGTCCCGTTCCAGGACCCGGCGAGGGTGCAGTTCGCCGAGCGCAGGGTGTCCGCCGGGTCGGTGACGGCCAGGTGCACGGTGAGCAGCAGGACCGTCAGGAGCAGCAGACCGACCGTCAGGGCGAGGACCGCCGGCCTGCTCTGCCGCCAGGCCAGCCAGACCGGGCCGGTCGGGCGCCAGGTGGATCGGGTGCGGCCGGTTCCGGTGCCGGTTCCGTCGAGGACAGTTGTGCTCATGCGGCGGCCTTGCTGTGCGTGGTGGTGTCGGCGTCGGTGGAGGGGGAGCGCAGATAGCCGAGCAGCAGGTCCTCCAGGCTCGGCCGGTCGCTCTCCCAGGCGTCGGTGACGGGGGCGCCGGTGCGGACCAGGGCGGTGGTCCGGCGGCCGGTGGAGCGGCTCTCCACCACGGTGTGGCCCGCCAGTTGGGCCAGGTCGCCGCCGCCGGTCAGCAGCCGGTGGTCGTCCAGGAGCTCGTCCGGGTCGCCCGCCAGCACGACCCGCCCCGACCGGACCAGCAGCAGGTGGTCGATCACCCCGTCCAGCTCGGCCAGCACGTGCGAGGAGAGCACCACGGTGGTGCCGTGCTCGGCCGCCGCCGCCATCAGGGCGCCCATCAGCTGGTGCCGGGCGAGCGGGTCGAGATCGGCCATCGGCTCGTCCAGCAACAGGAGTTCGGGCCGTTTGCCGAGCGCAAGGGCGAGCGCGACCCGGGTGCGCTGGCCGCCGGAGAGCGAGCCGATCCGCGCCTTGCCGCGCAACTCGCCCTGGTCGACGATCCGTTGGGCGAGGTCCTGGTCCCAGCGGGGATTGAGCTCACGGCCCAGCCGCAGGGTCTCGGCGACCGTGAAGCCCGGGTAGAGCGGCCGGTCCTGGGCCACGAAGCCGATCCGGGGGCGGAGTTCCGGCGTGTCCCCGGCCTCGCCCAGCACCCGCAGCTCGCCCTCGGTGGGGGTGAGCAGGCGGGCGCCGAGCGCGAGCAGGGTGCTCTTGCCCGCGCCGTTCGGCCCCACCACTCCGCAGACCCGTCCGACGGGGAGCTCGAAGTCGCAGTTCCGCAGGGCCCAACCGTCCCGGCGGCGCAGGCCCAGGCCCACTGCCGCCAGGGCCAGGCCCCCGTGGGCCGACTGACTGTCCGTCGGGTGGTTCACCCGGTCCTCCCGTTGTCGTCGTTCGGTACTGCTGCCGGGGTCACCCCGGTGTCGAACCGTTGCTCCAGTACGGAGGTCATCAGCGCGGCGATGTCCTCGCGCTCCAGGCCGGCGGCCCTGGCCTCGTCCACCCAGCCGACCAGCCCGGCGCGCAGCGGTCCGTCGGCCGCCGCCTCCGGCCGGGCCAGCGAGCGCCGGACGAAGGTGCCGAGCCCCGGCCGGGGCTCTACCAGCCCTTCGCGTTCCAGCTCGCGGTAGGCCTTGAGCACGGTGTTCGGATTGATCGCGGTCAGCTCGACCACCTCGCGGGCGGTCGGCAGCTTGTCCCCCGGCTGCAGCTGGCCCAGGCGGAGGGCCTGTTTGGTCTGCTGGACGATCTGCTGGTAGGTGGAGACGCCGCTGCGTCGCTCGATGCGGTACTCGATCAAGCGCCATCAGCCTTTCACTAGTGAAGTAGTGGAATAGTGGCGGACCGGTCCGCCGTGGTCAAGTCGGAGAGGGAGGGGGTCAGCCCCGGTGCAGCAGGACCAGCCCGTCCCGGTCCACCAGCCGGTGGTAGCCGCGCTGTTCGTACGTGGCGAGCATCCGGGTGGTGTCGGTGATCGCGCACGGGGCCTTGACGCTCGGGTCGGTCAGGTCGGCCACCACCCAGTCCGGCGCCGGGTCGTCGTCCCGGCAGACCAGGGTCACCGTGGCCCGGGCGGTCAGCTGCGCCGCCAGCCGGTTCGAGGCGGACACCCGGGCGCCGTCCGGTATCCGGTCCAGGACCGAGCGGATCGCCACCAGCCGGGGCGAGGTGCGCCAGGTCTCGGGCATCACGACCTCGTGCAGCGGATAGAGCGGCAGGGTGACGGCGGTGACCAGGGCGCTGACCGTGAGGGCACGTCGGGTGCGCTGCGGTCCGGCCCGGCGCAGGGCGTCCACCAGGGCGGCGGCCAGCAGCGGCATCAGGACCGCGCTGTAGTGGTAACTGACACCCCAGTAGTGGGAGTTGGCCGAGGCCAGCCGCCAGCCGAGGGTGGGCAGGCAGAGCAGTGCGAGCGGCGACCGCAGGCCGAGGAACCCGGCGGTGGCCGCGAGCAGGAGGAGCAGCAGCCACTTCACCGGCGGCCAGCCGAGGTGCAGCGCGGTCGACCAGAGCGGCCGGTCCCGGCCGGCGTCCGAGAGCTGGTGCCAGTAGTCGAAGCCGCCCTGCGGGTTGAAGGCCGGCAGCACCACCAGCACGGTCAGCAGCACGGCGACCACCCCGCCGACGGCGACCGCGATCCCCGGCCGGGCACTGCGGCCGGCCCGGCGGGCCTGGACCGCCACCAGTGCCCCGACGGCCGCCACGGTCAGCCCGAGATCCTCCTTGACCAGCACCAGTGGCAGCGTCCAGAGCAGCGCGGCCGCCCGGCGGCCCTGGCCGAGGGCGGTCGCCGCGAAGGCCAACAGCGGGACGGCGAAGGCTATTTCGTGGAAGTCGTCGGCGGCCGCGTTGACGATGCCCCAGGACGCCCCGACCCCGCACCCGATCACCAGCGCGGCCCGCCCGCCGCCGACCCGGTGCGCCCAGCGGGACGACGGCGAGGGCCATCAGCAGTGCCTGGGCGACCAGCAGGGTGACGGGGGTCGGGAACTCCCGGTAGGCCGGGGCGAGCACCGCGAGCAACGGGTGGAAGTGGTCACCGAGCAGGTGGTAGCCGGGCCCCTTGAGCGGCACGACGGGAGCCTGGCCGTGGGCGTACGCGCGGACGGCCTGCTCGAAGATGCCCAGGTCGTACGCCTGGGTGAGGCCACGGCGGTGGCGGTTGACGGCGACGCAGCTGTAGGCAGTGGCGAAGGCCGCCGCCAGCGTCCAGGCCAGCGCGGTCGGGCGGCGGAGAAGTGATGCTGGGCGCACGGCAGTAGTACCCTTTCACTATTGGAATAGTGAAAGGGTGGAGGAAGGGCCGAGTGATCGTCAAACCCCGGGCCCGGCGCGGTCCCAGCCGACCTGCGCCGACAGCACGGCGGCCTCGGCGCGCAGCAGCGCGGCCCGTTCGGCCGGGCCGGTGCGGTCGTACCCGGCGGCGGCGGCCTCGCGGTCGGCGATCTCGGCCCGGACGATCTGCTCGATCCGAGCCTCCGTCAGCACCCGGCGCTCGGCCTCGGCGGCGCCCAGGCCGACCGCGATCCGCTCGATCGCCAACGACGACCCGCTCGCGCCGGCCGGGACGTCGACCGCCTCGGCGTTCTCGATCGCGGCGAGGGCCGACCGGAGCGCGCTGGTCGCCACCTTGTCGCGGGCCTTCATCGCCGCCGGGAGCGCGGCCCGCAGTCGCTCGCGCAGCGGGGCGGCCGGGACAGGGGCAGGGGTGGGGAGGTCGGTCGGCATGGCCCGACCGTACGGACCCCGCCGGGCCCGGGCAACCGACTTCCCCGGGGGGTGGTGGCGGCGTCGGCGCAGGTCGGTGGTGCGGGCCGGGGAGGTGGCGTCGTCGGGCGCGGTGCGGGCTTCCTCTAGAGTGCTTCCGTCCCCCCTGTGCACGCGTGGGGCCCCGGCCCGGCGGCGCGTGCCGACCCCGCCCGTGCGGGCCCGACCGAGGAGCTACCGTGACCGACCTGGCGTCCACTTCCCTGCAGCAGGAGATCGCCCGGGATCTCCAGGTGAGCGAGTCCTTCGACGCGCAGCAGGAGATCGAGCGCCGGGTGGCCTTCCTGGCCGGGCAGTTGACCTCCTCCGGGCTGCGGTCGCTGGTGCTGGGCATCAGCGGCGGCGTCGACTCCACCACGGCGGGCCGGCTGTGCCAGCTGGCCGTCGAGCGGGTCCGGGCGGCCGGCCAGGAGGCGACCTTCTACGCGATGCGGCTGCCGTACGGCGCCCAGGCCGACGAGCAGGACGCCCAGCTGGCGCTGGAGTTCATCCGGCCCGACCAGGTCCTCACCGTCGACGTGAAGCCGGCCTGCGACGCCGCGCTGGACGCCGCCCTGGCCGGTGGCGTGGTGTTCCGGGACGCGCACCACCAGGACTTCGTGCACGGCAACATCAAGGCCAGGCAGCGGATGGTGGCGCAGTACGTGGTGGCGGGCGCCCGGGACGGCCTGGTGGTCGGCACCGACCACGCCGCCGAGGCGGTCTCCGGCTTCTTCACCAAGTTCGGCGACGGCGCGGCCGACGTGGTGCCGCTCACCGGTCTGACCAAGCGTCGGGTGCGGGCCGTGGCGGACGTGCTCGGCGCGCCTGCCACGCTGGTCCGGAAGGTCCCGACCGCCGACCTGGAGACCCTGAACCCGGGCCGCCCGGACGAGGAGGCGCTCGGCGTGACGTACGACGACATCGACGACTTCCTGGAGGGCAGGCCGGTCGACGAGGCGGCCGCCGGGGTCATCGTCCGGCGGTACCGCCTCACCGAGCACAAGCGTCAGCTGCCGATCGCCCCCTGAGCCCGGGGGCGCGGTCCGGTCAGCGGTAGTAGCCCTCGACCACGGCCCGGACCTCGTCCAGCAGGGCGGGGCCGTCCTGCTGGACGGGCGGGCGGCCGCTGCCGGGCCTGATGTCGAGGAGCTGGGCGCCGGACAGGGCGAACACCACCCGCCGTAGTCCGGCCTGCTGGATGACGGCCCCGCACATCCCGCACGGCTCGCAGCTGGTGTACATGGTGGTCTCCGCCGCCGTGGCCGGGTCCAGCTCGCGCGCGGCCCACCGGGCCAGTTTGAGCTCCGGGTGGGCGGTGATGTCGCGGTCGGTGCGGGTGGTGTTGCGCGCCTCGGCCAGCACGGTGCCGTCCGGGGCCGCCAGCAGTGACCCGAACGGCGGGTCACCGCCCTCGCGGGCCTCGGCCGCGAGGGCGATGGCCCGGCGGAGCAGGGTGTGGTCGTCAGTGGTCATCGGGAGCTCCGGTCTTCAGAGGTGTGGGCGGCCACCGTGGCCAGGGCCTGCCAGGCCGGCTGCGGGTGGCGGGTCGCGTGCGGGTCGCCGGGGTAGGGGTCGAGGACGACGGTCTCGGCGCCGAGCAGGCGCAGCCGGTCGAGGTCGGCCATGACCTGCTCGACGGTGCCCTCGCCCGCGAGCCGCTCCGGCCCGGTGACGGGTGCCGGGGTGAGCCGCAGCGCGATCCGGGGTGCGAAGGCGGGCACCGGCCGGTGCTCCGCCTCAGCCGTCGTCCGCAGCCGGACGGCCGCCTCGCTCAGCCACGGCAGGGTGCAGCGGAGCGGGTGCCAGGCGTCCCCGAGCCGGACGGCCCGGCGCAGCCCCGCGTCGCTGTTGCCGCCGACCCAGAGCGGGATCCGCCGCTCCCCGTAGGCGGCGGTGTCGGCCCAGGCGGCCCGGAGCTCCCGCAGGTGATCGTCCGTCAGGCGGCCGCGCCGCTCGAACGGGACGCCCAGCGCGGCGAACTCCTGCCGGGCCCAGCCGACTCCCACCCCGAGCACCAGCCGCCCGTCGCTGAACGCGTCCAGGTTGGCCGCCATCCGGGCGGTGAGCAGCGGGTGCCGGTACGGCGCGATGAGCACCGTGGTGCCGAGCCGGATCCGGGTGGTGAGGCCGGCCAGCCAGGAGAGCGTGGTGAACGGCTCGTAGAAGGGGGCCGGATAGCGCTCGGCGACGTCGGGGGTGACGGCGACGTGGTCCGACACCATCAGCAGGTCGAAGCCCAGGCCCTCCACCGTACGGGCCCAGTCGCGCAGCATGCCCGGGTCGGTGCCCGGGCCGAAATTGGGGACGTTCACGCCGATCTTCACAGCGTCGAGCCTAGCCAGCACGGGTCGGTGGCCAGAAGGGATTCCGCCCTGTTCAGCGGCGGTCCGACCGTGGATTCACCGGTAATCTGACCGGATGACCGAGAGTCTCGACGCGACCGACTGGGCGATCCTGACGGAAGTGCAGCAGGACGGCCGGATCGCCTTCACCGAGCTGGCCCGGCGGGTGAACCTGAGCCCGTCGGCCACCACCGAGCGGGTCCGCCGGCTGGAGGCGGCCCGGGTGATCACCGGTTACCGGGCGGAGGTCGACCTGGAGCGGACCGGGCACCCGGTGCTCGCGGTGATCCGGCTGAAGTACCCGGGCACCCGGCACGAGCCGCTGCGCCGGCTGCTCGGCGAGCGCCCGGAGATCCTGGAGTGCCTGCGCACCACCGGCGACGACTGCTACGTCCTGAAGGTGGCGGCCACCTCGATGTCCCACCTGGAGGAGCTCGTGGACGCGCTGGCCCAGTTCGGCAGCACCACCACCAACCTGGTGCTCAGCCGGACCCTGCCGTACCGCGGTCCGAGCGAGCCCCGGACGTCCTGGGGCTCGCCTCCTCGGTGAGGCCGGCGGCGGCCTTGAGGCGGTCGGGGTGGTGCGGGTCGGTGACCACCCGGAGGGCGGCGAACGGGGCGGTCAGGCCGAGCAGGCGCGGTACCTGGCGCAGTGTCAGGCGGTCGCCCGGGGCGAGCAGCCCGTCCAGGACGGCTTCGACCAGCACGTGGTTGAGGTGCACCAGGGCCTCGGCCAGCGTGCAGCCCTCGGTGGCCAGGTACAGGTCGCGGTGCCGGCCGGTCGGGGCGCCCGGGAGCTTGATCAGGGTGTCGGGGCGGGCCGGCAGGGCGGCCGGGGCGTCGAACAGCTTGAGCAGACGGCGGAGCGTGCCGACGCTCGGGCCGGGCGCCGGAGCGGTCCAGGCGGCGGTGGCGCCGGGGGTCACGTGGGCGAACCGGAAGCGCTCGCCTAGGTTGGCGGGGTTGCCCGCGAGGAAGAGGGTGCGGGTGAACGAACGACGCCAGCGGGCACCGTCGGCGGGGTCGATGCCGAAGGCGAACTCGCAGGTGGCGCGGGTCCATTCGGCCAGTTCGAGGTGGCGGATCACCGCCACCACCAGGGTCTCGCCGGTCGCTGCGGCGACGGACCGCTGGGCGTCCAGCAGACCGGCCAGGGTGCCGAGGTCGAAGTCCTCGGCCAGCTCGGGCCGGGCGGTCCGGACCCGCAGGCCCGCCCGGTCGAGCAACTGCTCCTGCAACGGGCTCACACGAACACCTCCGTGAGCAGCTCCCGGCTGGGCGCGGCGGCGCGCTTGCCGAGCAGCGAGCTGGTCAGCCGGTACGGGTCGATGTAGGTGTGGTCGCGACGGTGCCGGCCGAGCAGCCCGGCCAGCGCCGCCGGGTCGGCCTCGGCGCCGAACCCACCGCTGGACAGCAGCCGCCCGGCCCGGGTCAGACACTGGCGGAGCAGCTCGGGGCGGAAGGACTGCCCCTGCCCCGGCCCGAGCACGGCGATGAAGTAGAGCCGCATGCCGAGCCGGACGGTGGGCCCGTCGTGCTCCGCCAGCGCGGCGGCGAGCAGCGGGCCGGCGTGCTGGTGACCCCAGCCGCCGTGCCGGGCCGAGCGGATCGAGCCGTCGATCGGGACCCGGCCGACCGGCACCCGCCGGACGGTCGGCCCGAGGTCGGACAGCACCCGCTCCAGCAGCTGGTAGTCCGGGTCCAGCTCCGGGTCGTAGAGCAGCACGATCTCGTCGAACTCGGCGGCCAGCGGCACGAGTTCGCGCAGCGCGCAGGCGAGGTAGTTGGGCCGCCCGTCGGCGGTGACGATCTGCCGCAGCGGGAGCCCGTGCCGGGTCAGGTCGAGGTGTACCGGGCCGTCCAGCCGCCGGTGGTCCAGGCACAGGCCCCGGGCGGTCAACCCGGCCAGCATCTCCTCCAGCCCGTGGCCGGGCGGCTGGTGGGCGCGCAGGCCGGGGTCGTACAGGCCGAGCGCCCGGTACTGCCCGGCCCACAGGTCGAGGATGCGCGCACTGGCGGGGTGCACCCAGCCCTGGTCCACCGCGTCGGCGTACGGCCGGAGGGCCCGGGCGGAGGCCCGCTCACCGGCGGCGCGGAACGCCACGTAGTGGTCGCCGATCTGCTGTTCGGTGAGGTCCTGGTAGTCGGTGTCGCCCTGCGTCCGGTCGAGGAACTCCCAGAAGCCCAGGGTCTGTTCGGTGGGGTGGTAGGTGGTGTGGCTGTAGCGGTAGTGCACCTCCGCGAGCGGGCGGGTGGCCCGGTACATCACGTCCGTCCAGAGCAGTCCCTTGAGGTGACTGGGGGTCAGTGGCTTGGACGGGGTGATGGTGATCGGCGCCAGCAGCACCCGGCGGGGGCCGGCGGGGCCGGTCGCGGCCGGGGCGGTGGTGGGGCGGGGCGCGGCGAGGAGGTCGACGGTCACGGCCGCACCCCCCTCGCCGGGCCGGCCGGCCGGATCACGACGGTCGGCATGTCAGTTCCGCCTCCCGTGGACGAAGAACACCCGCCGCACGCCGCGCTCCCCGCGCGGCGGGACCGGGTCGGGCCAGCGGCCGAAGTCGGCGCCGGGCTCGCCGGGTTGGACCGCCTCGGCGGTGTACCCGAAGGAGCCGAACAGCGCCTCCGGCTCGTCGCTGCCGAACAGCCACGGGCAGCCCCAGTCCGCGAACACCGCGAGCAGCGCGGTCATCTGCGGTGCGGTCAGGGCGTCGGTGTTGACCAGGTCGGCGGCGATCCGGCTGCCGGGCGCGGAGATCGCGGCCACCCGGCGGAGGATGCGGTGGGTGTCGGCCTCGGGGAGGTAGTAGAGCAGCCCTTCGAGCAGCCAGGTGGACGGGACGGACGGGTCGTAGCCGGCCGCCAGCAGCCGGTCCTCCCAGTCGGGCGCGGTCAGGTCGACGGCCAGTGAACGGTGGTCGACCCGGGGGGCCGTCCCGGCGAGCTGCTGCTCCTTGTAGGCCAGCACGGCCGGCCGGTCCAGCTCGAACCAGCGCACCCGGGACGGCCAGTCGAAGCGCCAGGCCCGGGAGTCCATCCCGGCCGGTGCCAGCACGATCTGGGTGGTCGCCGGGTCGGCGGCCGCCGCCTGGAGGTAGTCGTCGAAGAACCGGGTGCGGATCGCGTTGTAGTCGGGCGTGCTCGGCACCGTCCGCGCACCGGCGGCCGGGAAGGTGGCGGCCCGGACCTCGGCCAGCAGCCCGAGGCCGGTCTCGCCCGCGAGGGCGGCGGCGTACGGGTCCTGGTAGAGGTGGTCGGCGCGCCCGCTCTCGATCGCCCGGAGGGCGGCGGTGAGCAGCGAGGTGCGCTCCACCGCGTCCAGGGCGGCGATGCCCGGTGCCGTGCGCTCCGGTGCCGTGCTGCTCGGTGACGTGGTGTCGGGCCGGGCGGCGTGCGGTGCGGTGGTCATGCGGGCTTCCCTTCGGTGGCCGGGCGGCCGGTGAGTCGGTGCCATTGCTCGGGGTCCTGCCGGAACAGCCGGTCCTTCACCTGGGTCGGCCGGATCCCGGTGCCGACGGTGTGCTGCCAGTCCCGCAGGAAGGCGTCCGGGTCGAGCCGCAGCACGGTCGGGTCGCCCAGCCGCCCGCCGGCCCTGGCGGCGCGGTAGTCGGCGGACTCGGCGTGCAGGCCCTGGTCCAGCAGGGTGGCGAACCTGCCGGTCTCCTCGGTGCTCCACGGGGTGCGCGGTGCGATCGCGAACTCGTAGGCGGGGGAAGGGTCCTGGGTCCTGACCCGGCAGGCGACGTTGCGCAGCTCCAGACCGGTGCGGTCGAGCGCGCCGGCCAGCGCCCGGGTGACCTGGCCGTCCCGGAGGCGCTCGCCGGCCACGTTCGAGCGGGTGCTGCGGCCGGTGTACTCGACCCGGGGCACCCCGTCGATCCGGTCGACCACCCGGACCACGTCGCCGACCGAGTAGCGGTACAGGCCGCCGACGTGGCTGAAGACCACGTGGTAGTCCCGGCCCACCTCCAGCTCCTGCGGGTCGAGGGTCGCGACGTCCGGTCCGAGGTCCTGGTCGGCGTCGACGAACTCGTGCACGGCGGCGGTCACCACCAGGCTGCCCGCGCTGCCGTGCCGGTCCAGGGCCACCCCAGTCGGCCCCTCGGAGGCGGCCACCGGCGCGGGCAGCGCGGTCACCCCGGCGCCGAACTCCTCGCGCAGCCTGGGCAGGTAGAGCGAGGCGAGCCCGGTGGTCCAGCAGAACAGCGCCCGCAGGTGCGGCCAGACGTCGGCCGGGCGGACGGTGCCGCGCCGGGCGGCCAGCCGCTCCAGCTCGGCGGCCCGGCGCGGGTTGGGCGTCCGGTGCGGCACGCCGCCGAGGGTGCCGTCGGCGACCTCCCGGACGATCCGGGGCCACCACAGGTTCAGCTGGTGGGGCAGGGCCGCGATCATCGCCGGGTTGATCCCGATCACGCAGCGCACGTCGCTCTCCACCGCGAGCCGCAGCCGCAGGTACATCCGCTCCAGGTGCGCCCCGGGCTCGACGTGCACCGGCAGGGTGGCCCAGGGGGCGCCGGTGCCGGGCTCCGCCGACAGCGGCTCGCCGAACCTGGCCCCGAAGTCGACCTGGCTGGCGCCGACATGGGGCCGGCCGTCGCCGGTGGTGGGCGGGGCGGAGAGCGGGTCGTGCTTCAGGTTGAGCACCGCGTCGGGCCGGTCCAGCACGTCGGGGAAGTGTTCGAGCAGCGGGGCCCAGGCGGCGTAGTAGAACGGGAAGAAGGTGGTCCGCATGAACCGCGGGGTGACCGGGATCTTCTTGTGCGCGCCGGTGGTGCCGCTGCTGGTGAAGTAGACGGCGGGCTGGTCGGCGGTCAGCAGGTTCGGCTCGCCGGCGGCGGCCCGTTCGATCCACGGGCCGAGCGTGCCGTAGTCCTGCACCGGGACGGCCTTGCGGAAGTCGTCCAGGGTGCGGATCCGGTCGAACCCGTGCTGCTTCCCGTACCGGGTACCGGAGTTGAACTCCAGCAGGTCGGCCAGCACCCGGCGGCGGTGGCCGTCGGCGTCGCCGAGCGCGGCGCGCAGCCGGGCCCGCTCCAGGAAGACGCGTTGACGGTAGCGGAGCAGGCGGTCCGGGTCCTGCCAGGCCTCAGCCGAGTTCATCTGCGAGCACCTTTCGTATCGACTCCGCGGTCCGGTCCGGGTCGTCCTGCTGCTCGACCACGGTGACCGGGAGGTGGGAGATCTCGTCGTGCATCGTCTTGCCGAGGTCGCTCTGGTAGCGGCGGAAGCCGTCCCAGCTGGGCCGGTCGCCGTAGTACTCCAGGCAGTTGAGCCCGGCGCCGGCCTTGCTGCGGCGCCAGGCGACCTCGGGCCGGACGTCGAGGTAGAGCACCCGGCGGGGCTGCGGGAAGGACCGCCACCAGCCGAGCAGCGGGCTGTCCGCGGCGCCGGCCAGCCGGGCCTTGGCGAGCAGCTTGTAGTAGTAGGAGTCCACCACGGTCGGCGTGGCCGGGTCCTCGGCCAGCCGGTCGCGCAGGTGCACGGCGGCGGTCTGCAGCATGGTGACCAGGAAGTCCGGGGACCAGGCCGCGGACCGTCCGGCCACCTCGCGGACCACGTCCCGCCGCAGCCGGGCGAGCAGCGCGTGCTCCGGGGCGAGCCGGTCGTCGTCGACCGAGAGGGTCCGCCAGGGCTGCCCGGATCTGCCGAGCCGGGAGAGCGCCGAGGACTTGCCTGCGTAGTCGGGGCCGACCAGGACGCAGAAGGCCGGGCTGGTTCCGGGCATGGCTCGGCGCTCCTTCACAGGGCGTGGGGGGACTGCGGGGTGAGGACTCGGCCGGGACGACGTGATCGAGGGGTGGGCTCCGGCCGTCGTTGCCGCGTGGTGATAGTCGACCATGCCAAGTGGCACACGATCAGGTCAACCAAAGGTGCCCCCTCACCGGTCGGCCCGGTGACCCCTGGGGTGCGGGTAGGGGTTGCGCACGGGCCCGGCGGCGGTTCGGTCCGGCGCGGCTGACGGCCCGTCCGCTCCGGCGCCCGGTGCACCTGGCCGACCGTCAGGCGGCGACCGCCGCGCGCAGGCGGGCCACCACCACGGCGGTGGCCTCCCGGGTGACCGGGTCGGGGTCGTCCAGGCGCTCGGTCAGCAGCTCGACCGCCGCCGCCACCACCGCCGCCGGGAGCACCACGTCACGCAGCCCGAGCATCTGGGCGGCCGCCCGCTGCCCGGCGCTGCCGTGGCCCTGGGACGGGAAGGTCATCGGGGCGCTCCTGGGACCACGCTCGCTGCTCACTGCTGCTGTACCTCCGTGCCGACTCGGCGCGGGGAACCGGTGCCCGCACTACCAGCACAACCGATCCCCGGGCCACGGGTTACGCCGGAGGACGGGCGAGTCGGCCCCCGGTGGGGACCGACCCGCCGGGTGTCAGCCGCGCGGGACGGCGATCGCGTCGTAGTCGGTGCCGGGCAGCGGCTCGGTGTCGAAGCGGGCGTTCGGCAGGTAGAGCCGGTTGCCGTGGGCCGCGACGGTGGTCGGGATCCGGAACCTCGGGTCGGTGATCCGGCGGGTCACCCGGCCGCTGCGGCCGGCCGGGTCGAGCCGCAGCACCGCGATCTCGTTGAACAGGTTGCGCACCGCGAAGAGCTCGCGGCCCTGCCGGAGCAGGCCGTCGCCCCGGGTCAGGCTCTCGCCGCCGAGGTCCGCCTTCCGGGCCACCCCGCTGCGCGGGTCGACCCGGTGGAGACTGCCGGTGGTCATGTTGACGACCAGCAGGGCGCGGCCGTCCGGCGTCGTCTCGATGCCGTTGGCGCCGAAGGAGCCCGGCTCCTGGTCGAACTCGCCGGTGAGCGGCAGGTGCCCGACCTGGTCCGGCCGGGGCAGCCGCCCGCCCGGGCCGAGCGGCAGGACGTGCAGCACCGGCCGGGCGGAGTCGGTGAACCAGGCCGCCTCGGGGGTGAGCACCACGTCGTTGACGAAGGTGTCCTCCCCGGTGACGAACCGGTACGAAGCGAGCACCGCGCCGGTCCTGGTGTCGAGCACCCGGGCGTCGCCACCCCCGCCACCGGCGACGAACAGCCGGTCCCGGCCGTCCACCTTCAGGCCGACCGAAGGGGTGCCGGCGGCGGGCCCGGCGCTGAAGGCCGTGCCCCGGCCGGTGGCCAGCTCGACCCGGTGGATCGCGCCGTCCGCGAGCGAGCCGAAGTAGGCCCGGCCCCGGGAGTCGATGGCGATGCCCTCGGGCTGGAAGCCGTCCGGCAGCGCGAAGCGGTCCGGCCAGTGGGCGCCGGAGCGGTCGGCCGCCTGCGCCGTGGAGCCCGGCAGAACCGAGCCGAGCAGGGCCGAGCCGCCGACGGCGGCGCCCAGCCCCAGCAGGTTGCGGCGTGAGATGTTTTCGGACATGCGGAGTTGTCCTTCCCCCGTGAAGTGATGGCGCCACTCCAGCACAGCGGGTGGTGGTCCGTACCTCTGTTCCATCGCTCTGCACAATCGGTGCAGGTGCGTCCGGATCGGGTCGCGGCGAGCATGGGGGCAGCGTGCCGTTCCGACGGACCGTCCGCAGCAGGGGAGATCCGAGATGTCCGAGCCCGCCGCCCGACCCGGGCGCTGCCTGGTGACCGGTGCCACCGGCTACCTCGGCGGCCGGCTGGTGCCCGAGCTGCTCGCCGCCGGGTACCGGGTGCGCTGTCTGGTCCGCGACCCCGGGCGGCTGCGCGACCACCCGTGGCGGGCCGAGGTCGAGGTGGTGGCCGGTGACGTGACCCGGCCGGAGAGCCTGCGGGGGGCGTTCGACGGCGTCCGGGTGGCCTACTACCTGGTGCACTCGCTCGGCACCGGGCCGGATTTCGAGGCGACCGACCGGGCGGCCGCGCTGGCCTTCGCCGGCGCCGCCGAGGCGGCGGGGGTGCGGCGGATCGTCTACCTGGGCGGGTTGGTGCCCGCCGGGGTGCCGAGCGCGGAGCTCTCGCCGCACCTGCGGTCCCGGGCCGAGGTGGGCGAGCTGTTGCGGGCCGGCGGGGTGGACACCGCCGAGCTGCGGGCGGCGGTGATCCTCGGCTCGGGCTCGGCCTCCTTCGAGATGCTCCGGTACCTGACCGAGCGGCTCCCGGCCATGGTGACCCCGAACTGGGTCGGCACCCGGATCCAGCCGATCGCGGTCCGGGACGTGCTGCGCTACCTGGTCGGCGCCGCCGAACTGCCCGCCGGCGTGAACCGGACCTTCGACCTCGGCGGCCCCGACGTGCTGACGTACCGCCAGATGATGGTGCGGTACGCCCGGGTGGCCGGGCTGCCCCGCCGGGTGATCGTGCCGGTGCCGGTGCTGACGCCCCGGCTCTCCAGCCACTGGGTCGGCCTGGTCACCCCGGTGCCCGGTGCGCTGGCCCGGCCGCTGGTCGAGTCGCTCCGGCACGAGGTGGTCTGCGGCGAGCACGACATCGCCGGGTACGTGCCGGACCCGCCGGACGGGCTGATCGGCTTCGACCGGGCGGTCCGGCTGGCGCTGCGCCGGATCAGGGACGACGAGGTGGCCACCCGGTGGTCCTCCGCCTCGCTCCCCGGTGCCCCGAGCGACCCGCTGCCCACCGACCCGGACTGGGCCGGCGGCAGCCTCTACCAGGACGTCAGGGAGCGGACGGTGGACGCCTCGCCGGCCGCGCTCTGGCGGGTGGTCGAGGGCATCGGCGGCGCGAACGGCTGGTACTCCTTCCCGCTCGCCTGGGCGCTGCGCGGCCGGCTGGACCGGCTGGTCGGCGGGGTCGGCTTGCGCCGGGGCCGCCGTGACCCCGGGCGGTTGCGGGTGGGCGACTCGCTGGACTTCTGGCGGGTGGAGGAGATCGAACCCGGCCGGCTGCTGCGCCTGCGGGCCGAGATGCGGCTGCCGGGACCGGCCTGGCTGGAGCTCTCGGTGGACCCGGCCCCGGACGGCGGGGCGGTCTACCGCCAGCGCGCGCTGTTCCAGCCGCACGGACTGGCCGGGCACGCGTACTGGTGGTCGGTGGCCCCCTTCCACGCCGTGGTCTTCGGCGGGATGGCCCGCAACATCACCGAGCGGGCCCGCACCGACGGCTGACGCGGGGTCAGCGGGGCCCCTGGTCAGGGATCGGCAGCCGCTCGGTACAGTCGGCGAAACGTTTCGGATCAAGGGGGAGAGATGACCGAGGAGAACGGGTCCGAGCGCCGGATCGCCGCCGTCCGGCAGGTGATCGAGGACGCCGGGACACACCAGAACGACCCGGCGCACTTCATCCCGCTGCACACCGCCGAGACCAGCGTCGTGAACTTCGGCGGCCGCCGGGTGCAGGGCCGGGAGACCCTCCGGGAGGCGATGACGGCCGCCCTGGCCTCGCCGCCGGCCGATGTGCTGACCCGGGTCGAGATCGAGGAGATCCGGTTCCTGCGGCCCGACGTGGCGCTGGTCGCCTGCGTCAAGCAGGTCTTCGACGGGCGGGCCGCCGGGCAGGCGGGCGCGTTGCCGGCCTCCTCCGGGCGGCTGATGTACGTGCTCACCGAAGAGGCGGACGGCTGGCGGATCGCCTCCGCGCAGACCACGCCGATCCTCGGCTGACCCCCACGGTTCCGAGCCGGAGACCGGGAAGCGCAGCGGCGGTCACCGGGTTGGCACCGTCGAACGTGGTTTCACTGTCGGGTACTGAGCGCGCCCGGCACCCTCACAGCGGCACTCGGTACGGAGAAGGAAACATGAGCACGCATTTCGATCTCGTCGTCCTCGGGGCGGGCCCCGGCGGTTACGTCGCGGCGATCCGGGCCGCCCAGCTCGGGCAGAGCGTGGCGGTCGTCGAGGAGAAGTACTGGGGCGGGGTCTGCCTGAACGTCGGCTGCATCCCCTCCAAGGCGCTGCTGCGCAACGCCGAGCTGGCGCACGTCTTCCAGCACGAGGCCGAGACCTTCGGGATCAAGGTCGAGGGCACGGTGACCTTCGACTACGGCGCCGCGTACCGCCGCAGCCGCAAGGTGGCCGACGGCCGGGCGGCCGGCGTGCACTACCTGATGAAGAAGAACGGCATCACCGAACTGAACGGCCGGGGCACCTTCCTGGACGACCACACGCTGTCGGTCGCGCTGACCGCCGGCGGCACCGAGACGGTGACCTTCGACCACTGCGTGATCGCCGCCGGGGCCACCACCCGGCTGCTGCCCGGCACCTCGCTGAGCGAGCGGGTGGTGACGTACGAGGAGCAGATCCTCAGCGACACGCTGCCGGAGAGCATCATCATCGCGGGCGCCGGTGCGATCGGCGTCGAGTTCGCGTACGTGCTGCACAACTTCGGCGTCAAGGTGACCGTCGTCGAGTTCCAGGACCGGCCGGTGCCGCTGGAGGACGTCGAGGTCTCCGCCGAACTGGCCAGGCGGTACCGCCGGCTGGGCATCCAGATCCTCACCTCCACCCGGGTGGACGGGATCGACGACGGCGACCCGGCGGGCAAGGTCAGGGTGACCGTCACGCGGAACGGGCAGCAGGAGGTGCTGGAGGCCGACAAGGTGCTCCAGGCGATCGGCTTCGCGCCCCGGGTGACCGGCTACGGCCTGGAGCGCACCGGGGTCGCGCTGACCGAGCGCGGGGCGATCGCGGTGGACGCCAGGGGCCGCACCAACGTGCCGCACATCTTCGCGATCGGCGACGTGACGGCCAAGCTGATGCTGGCTCACGCGGCCGAGGCGATGGGCGTGGTGGCGGCCGAGACCATCGCCGGTGCGGAGACCATGGAGCTGGACTTCGTGATGATCCCGCGCGCCACCTTCTGCCAGCCGCAGATCGCCAGCTTCGGCTGGACCGAGGCGCAGGCGCGCGAGCAGGGCTTCGACGTCAAGGTGGCGAAGTTCCCGTTCACCGCGAACGGCAAGGCGCACGGCCTGGGCGAGGCGGTCGGCTTCGTGAAGGTGATCAGCGACGGCCGGCACGGCGAACTGCTCGGCGCCCACCTGATCGGCCCCGAGGTCACCGAGCTGCTGCCGCAGCTGACGCTGGCCCAGCAGTGGGACCTGACGGTCCATGAGCTGGCGCGCAACGTGCACGCCCACCCGACGCTGGGCGAGGCGGTGAAGGAGGCGGTGCACGGCCTGGCCGGGCACATGATCAACTTCTGAGCCGCCCCGGGGTGGGCCGCCGTCGCGGCCCGCCCCGGCGACGTGCGTCATCGGACGGCGTAACCGTCGCATGATCGACTCGTTGGATGATGTGCGGCTCCGACCCGCCGCGACCGTCCCGGGGAGGCGTCCTGATGGTGCGACAGCTGCTCGGCACGTCGTCCCGTCACGAGGCGGCGCTGGTCCGGCACTACCCGAGGCTGGTCGGCCTGGCGTACCTGATCCTGCCGGTGGACCGGAAGCGGCACAGCCGGGTGCTCGCCGCCCACGCCACCGTCCAGCGGGCCCTGCCCGCCGGACTGCCCCGGCCCCGGGCGGCGGGGGACGGGAGCGGCGGGCAGGCGTACGAGGAGCTCCGGCTCCGGGTGCTGCGTGCCGCGCTGGCCCCGGTGCGGGGCCGACGGCCCGGGTTCGGCCCGCTGGTCTGGGGGCTCCGGCTGTTCACACCGAGCGGCGACCAGGAGGAACTGGCCCTGGACCGGGAGCTGGCCGGGCTGGCCCCGGCCGCCCGGGCGGCGTTCGCGCTCCGCACGGTGGAGGGCCTGACGGCCGGTCAGGCCGCCGAGCTGCTCGGCCGCGTGGAGGTGGCGGACCCGGCCGCCGCCGTCCGGGCCGCCGAGCCGGTGCTGGCACTGGCCGCCGCGACCGGCCGGGGTGCCGGGCTGTGGCCCGCCGTCGACGCCTGCCACGTCCGGGTCCAGCCGACCGACCTGCTGCGCCGGCGCCGGACCACGGCGGGCACCCTGGTGCTCGCCGGGCTGGGGATCGCGGCCCTGCTCACCCCGGCCCTGGCGGCCGGCCCGGTGCCGCCCGCCCCGGTCGCCCCCACGGCGGCGGCGCCCCGGCCCGGGCCGCGCACCGAGGCTCCGGACCGCTGGCGCAGCACCGCCCGGGTCGACTTCACCGCCTGGCCCGCCCGGGGCGACCGCCGCGCCGACGCCGCCCTGCTCGACCGGGCGCTGGCCGCCTGGGCCGGAGCCGGACCGGCCACCGAGGTCGAGGCGGGTACGGTGGCCGGTCCCCCGGTGGAGCAGCGGCCCCGGCTGCTGTTCGCCGGTGCCGTGGACGGCGTCCCGGTGGTGGTGCTGTACGACGGGCTGCGGATCGCCCGGTACACCGAGGGCCCGGGCGGTGGTCTGCTGCTCGGCGGCGCCGAGGACTCGGACGTGACCAGCGCGGCCGCCGTGGTGCTGCGCCGTTCCGGCGGGACGGTGCGCTACCTGCTCGCCCCGTGGATCGACACCGCCGAGACCCGCCGCCTGGACCGGCCGGACGCCCCCGCGAACCCGCTGGCCCGGCAGGACGGGGTGACCGACCCGGTGCCGGTCGGCGGCGGCGCGGGCTGTCCGGGTGACGTGCTGCTGCAACTGCGCTCCACCCCGGTGGTGGCGGAGAAGCACGCCTTCCTGCTCGCGGACGTGGGCGGGCTGCGCCCGGCCCGGCTCAGCTGGACCCCGCCGCCCGAGCAGGGCCCGGCCCGGTCGCCCCGGGAGGCGGTGAGCCCCGAGGCGCTGCGGGCCTGGGCCAGGGCCGCCTGCACCGTCCCGGACGCCTCGCCGGGGGTGCGACAGCTCAACCTGTGGGCCTTCGCCACCCAGCAACTGCCGGGCGGCGCGGGCCCGGTGAGCTGGTTCTGCCTGCGCAGCGACCGCTGGGGCGGCGAGGGCAGCGCCGCCACCGCCGTCCTGCTGCCCGGCCCGGCCGGTGCCGTCCGGACCGGCCGGGCCGACGGCCGGGCCTGCAGCCGGTACGAGCAGGACACCGTGGCCTGGGTCTGGTGGCGGTCCCCGCAGGGCGCCGAATTCCTGCTGGCGGCGGTCAGCCGCCGGGTGACCAGGCTCCAACTGCGCGGCCCGGACTGGTCGGTGGACCAGGCGGTGCCCGGCCGCACGCTCGCCGTTCAGCGTCCGGCCCGGAGCGCGGCCACCGTCGAGGCGGTCCAGGAGAACGGGACCAGGCTGCACCCCTTGGGCTGACCAGGCGAGTTGGGTACGGTATGGCCGTGCCGTTCACCTTCAGTCACCCCGCTGCCATCCTGCCTCTGCTGTCCCAGGGGCGGGGCCGAGGTCGACTGATCGCCTCCGGGCTGGTGGCCGGATCGGTCACGCCCGACCTGCCGTACTTCCTCGCCTCGCTCGCCCCCGGCCTGTACCGCTTCGGCGAGCAGACCCACGCCTGGTGGGGCGTGCCCACCCTGGACGTGCTGCTGGCCGCACTGCTGGTGCTGCTCTGGCACGGTCTGCTGCGGGCGCCGCTGGTCGCGCTGCTGCCGGTGCGCTGGGCCTGGGCGGCCGACCGGCTGACCGCCGCGCAGCGTCCCCGGGCCGAACTGCCCCGGCAGACCGGCTGGTTGCTGCTGTCGGGCGCGATCGGTGCGGCCACCCACGTGGGCTGGGACGCCTTCACCCACCACGACCGGGCGGGCGTGCGGCTGCTGCCGTTCCTGGCGGAGTGGCGGGTGGCCGGGCAGCCGCTGTTCACGGTGCTGCAGTACGGCTCCTCGGCCGTCGCGCTGGCCGGGCTGGGCTGGTACCTGGTGCGCGAGTTGCGGCTGATCGACACCGAGCGGGTGGCCCCGCTGCCCGCCCCGGCGTACAGCACGGCGACCCGGCTGGCGGTGCTCGGCGTGGTGACCGCCGGGGCGGTGGTCGGCGCGGCGCTGCGGATCGAGCGCTGGCACCACGCCTACCCCGGCTCCTCGGGCTGGGACCTGATCCCGACCACCGCCTTCGGGGTGGTGGCCGGGGTCGGGGCCGCGCTGGTGGCGCACGCCCTGGTGGCGCGGGCGGTGGCAGCCCGGGTGCGGACCTGGTGACCGCCGGGGCCGCTCGGGCCGGCCGGACGGTGCCGAGTCGGCCGAAGTGACAGATCGTCAGGCGGATATCGGTTCGTGTTGACCTGGATTCCGTGGCTAGGTTAGCCTTGCCTAACTATGAATCGAACGGTTGGCCGGGAGACCCGGGTCGGGACCTGCCCTCGGGCCGGACGGGAGGCGGTCCGGATGACCGGGCTGCTCGGCCTGACGACCTATCTGATGTCCAGTGCCGGCCGGAACGCCCGGGCCAGCCTGGCCGCCAGCGTGGCCCGGCGGGGCCTGCGGCTCTGGCACGTGGCCGTGCTGGAGGCCCTGGTCGCGGCGGGCTCGCTGGCCAAGGGCGAACTCGCCGCCCGGCTGGACATCAACCCCAGCGACATCGTCAAGGTGGTGGACGACCTGAGCGGCCAGGGCTACCTGGCCTGCACCCGGTCCGCCCGCGACCGGCGCCGGATCGACGTCTCGGTCACCCCCGCCGGCCGGGCCCTGCTGGCCGAGCTGTCCGAGGAGCTGGCGGCGGTCGAGGCGGACGTGCTGGCGCCGCTGAGTGACGGCGAACGGGCCCAGCTCGCCGAACTGCTGGGGCGGTTGACCGCTTCCTGACGAGCGGGCTCTCGACCGTCGTCGCGGAGCCCGGGCCCGGCCCGGGGGCGACCGCCGATGTTCTTCTGGCGGACATCCTCGGGCCGCTCGCAACCCGTTGGATGGAGCCGACGGTGAGCCGGTCGGTCCAGGTCGACATTGGGGGAGCTTTGAGCGGTCGCGCTGGCTTGCTGGAGCGGTTTCGCGGCAGCATCGTGGTGGTGAAGTTCGGTGGGAACGCCATGGTGGACGGTGGGTTGAAGGCGGCTTTCGCGGCTGATGTGGTCGAGTTGCGGCGGGCTGGTGTGTGTCCGGTGGTGGTGCATGGTGGTGGTCCGCAGATCAGTGCCCAGTTGGGCCGGTTGGGGTTGGAGTCGTCGTTCGCGGCGGGTCTGCGGGTGACCACGCCGGAGGTGATGGATGTGGTGCGGATGGTGCTGGCGGGTCAGGTGCAGCGTGAGCTGGTGGGTCTGGTCAATGCTTTCGGTCCGTTCGCGGTGGGGATGACGGGTGAGGATGCGCGCACCATGACGGCGGTGAAGCGGTATGCGGTGGTGGAGGGTCGTCGGGTGGACATCGGTCTGGTGGGTGATGTGGTCGGTGTCGAGGCGGGTGTGGTGCGGGCGTTGATCGCGGACGGGCGGATTCCGGTGATCTCCTCGATCGCGCGGGGTGTGGACGGTCAGGTGTACAACGTGAACGCGGACACGGCGGCTGCGGCGCTGGCGATCGAGTTGGGGGCGGCCCGGTTGCTGGTGCTGACCGATGTCGAGGGTCTGTATGCCGACTGGCCGGACTCCGGTTCTCTGATCGACCGTCTGACGGCAAGTGAACTCGATGCTCTGCTGCCGGTGTTGACGAGCGGGATGCTGCCGAAGATGGAGGGCTGCCTGCGGGCCGTCCGGGCGGGTGTCGGCAGCGCCCGGGTGCTGGACGGCCGGGTCCGACACGCCCTGCTCCACTCGTTCACCGCCGACCCCGGCGGGACGCTGGTGGTGCCGGACGCGGAGCTGGGCGCGCTCGCGCTACAGGTCTAGGCAGGGTTCAGGGTGCAGGGGTGGCTGAGGAAGCTGCCCAGCAGGCCGGTGGCGTCGCCGTTCTTGAAGGTGCGGGCGGCGCCGGTCAACCGGCCCTGGTCGAGGCGGAGTTCGAGGCCGAGTTCCGGTCCGGCGAGCCGGGCGTCGGCGGTCGGGAGCTGGAGCGGGAAGGTGGCCCGCAGGTCGTACGCCCGGGTCGCCGTGACCGGGGCGGTGGCCCGTTCGCCGCTGCTCAGGCGGAGTTCCGCCGTGTGGTCGGCCAGGAGCTCCAGGGTCAGCGGGAGTTGACCCTCGGGCGTGCTGACGGTGCCGGTCCAGCGGCCCGGCGGGAGGGCCGTCGGGCGGGCGGGGTCGTCGATCACCGGGGCGATCAGGTCACCGGTGAACTCTGGGACCAGGGCGGTCAGGATGTGCTGGACGACCGCGTCGCGGGCCGCCTTGGCGGTGGAGTTGGTCAGCACCGCCACCGAGAGCCGCTGCCCGGGGACGGTGGCGAGCATCGCCGCCACGCCGCCCATGCCGCCGCCGTGGCTCTGCACCACCGGACCGTCGCCGTTCGACACCACCCAGCCGAGGCCGTACCCCAGGCGGGTGTTGAGCGGCAGGGCCGCCCGCACGGCCGCCGCCGTCTCCGGCTTCAGCAGGCCCGGGTAGCCCTGGGCGAACCGCACCAGGTCGGTGGCGGTCGCCCAACCCTCGGTCGCGCCGGGGTGGTTGGTGGCGCAGCGCGCGGGATAGGCCCGGCCGTCGACGGTGTACTTCACCGCGACCGGGGCGGGCCCGGGATACGACGGTCCGAGGTGCCAGTCGGTCAGCCCGAGCGGCCCGCTCACCCGCTCCCGGACGAACTCCGCGAGCGATCGGCCGGTGACGGTCTCCAGCAGCTGCCCGAGCGCCCGGTAGCCGAGGTTGGCGTACTCGAAGGCCCCGCCGGGCTCGCGGAACGGCACGGCGTACGGCTCGGCGTCGATCGGGGGTTCGCCGTCGCCGTAGTGGAAGTCGTAGTGCGCCCCGAAGCCGCCCCGGTGCTGGAGCAGCTGACGCACCGTCGGTGCGGCCGGGCGGCGACCGTCGGGCACGGGTCCGTCGAGGTCCAGCAGCCCGCCGTCGGCGGCCAGGCAGACGGCGACGGCGGTGACCGCCTTGGTGACCGAGGCCAGCGCGTACGCGGTGCCGGGCGTCGCGGGAACCCCGGCAGCGACGTCCGCCAGTCCGTACGCCTCGGCGAGCACGACCTCGCCCCGCTCGGCCACCGCCACGGAGACCGAGGGGCAGTCGTGTTCGCGCAGTGCCTCGGCGCAGTACTCCGCCAGTCCGTCGAGCATGGGGCCGCCTTGTCCGCGCCGGATACGCCGTCAGGACCCAACCCTAGTGTCGTGCCCGGGGTGGTGGCTCAGCGGACGCCCGCCGCCGACAGGTACTCCGGAAGGAGGGGGCCGAGCAGGCGGTCGAGGTCGGCGGCGAGCAGGGCGCGGGCCGGCGCGGGAACGGCCAGCAGCGGGTGGTGGCCGGCCGCGATGCTCAGCCACTGTTCCAGGACGTCGCCGACCCGGGGTGGTTCGTCGCCGGGAGCGCGGAAGGGCCGGGCGGCGGTGGTCCGGCCGGGTGCGGCGGCCAGGCGGACCAGCCAGCCCTCCGGGGCGTCGGTGCGGTCGGCCCGGGCGATCGTGACGCCGTCGCGGTCGGCGAGGCGCCGGAGGAGTTCGGAGTGGCGGAACACGCCACCAGCCTGGCACCGGTCCGGCGGGGTGTCGACGGGCCCGGGTCAGAGGCCGAAGCGGCGGGTGGCCTCCTGTTCCTGGGCCAGGCGGCGGAGGTTGAGCAGGACCGGTTCGAACAGGACCGCCGAGGCGATGGCGGACTCGATCTGTTCGACGGCGGTGTGCAGCCGCTCCATCCGGTCGAGGTCGTGGACGGCGGTTCGTTCCATCTGCTCCGCGTACGGGACGAGGTCGTCCGCGTCGAGCGGGAAGCCGGCCCGGTGGAGCGAGGCCACCGAGGCGATCAGCTCGCGGTAGACGGGGGAGAGCGGGCCGAGATCGGCGGCGTCGGCCCAGCCGAGCCGGGTGAGCATCCGGTTGACCTCGCGGGTGGCGTCGACCACGGCCGGGTCCGCCGGCTCCGGCTCGGCGGCCCGGGGGAGGGACCAGAGCGCGGCGCCCAGCCGGATGGTGCGGCTCAGCGACTCGTCGTCGACCTGGGCCAGCACCTCGCGGACGGTGGCCACCGGGATCCGGCCGACCTGGACCATCGCCCGGACCAGCCGCAGCCGGCGCAGGTGCGCGTCGTCGTAGTCGGCCTGGGTGGCGTTCACCCGGTGCCCGGGCGCCAGCAGGCCCTCACGCAGGTAGTACTTGATCGTGGCGATCGAGACCTGGCTCTGCTCGCTCAGATCGGCCAGTCGCATCCCTTGTGCCCTTCCCTTGAACGGTGCCACCATCCCAGGTGTTGAATAGTCAGACTATCCAACCATGGGCGACTGAAACGGCGTCGCCCGGGTCACCAGGGGGGTGCCGTGTTCGCCAAGCCAAATCCCGGCCGTACCACTGCCGCCGCCGAGGGGGAGGTCGTCCTCTTCCTGCTCGGCATGCGGATCAACCACTTCTGGGCGGTGCACCGCTGGCTGCCCGTCGCGGTCTCGATGCCCGTGCTGCTGCGTGAGCTCTCCCGGGACAAGGAGAGCGGGCTGCTGGGCAGTCAACTGCTCAGCGGGTCGCCGCGCACCTACTACGTGGTCCAGTACTGGGAGTCGAAGGAGAAGCTGCTCGCCTACGCAGCCGCTCCCGAGCGGCTGCACCGCAAGGCCTGGGCGATGATCAACCGGTACGAGCAGACGTCCCGTCAGCACGTGGGGATCTGGCACGAGACGTACATCGTGCAGCCCGGCTCGTACGAGTCGATCTACGGGGACATGCCGCCGTACGGCCTGGCGGCCGCCACCGGGGTGCTGCCGATCGAGCGGCGCGGGGCCAGTGCCCGCGAGCGGCTGGCCAGGGCGGCGCGGAAGCGGGAGGAGTGAGCGAGCCTCAGGTCCGGAGGTAGACCCGGGAGTTGCGGGCCGGGTCGAGGGCGGCGGCCCAGGCGGGCGGGGCCAGCCGGGTCGGGATCTCGGTGAAGCCGTGGTGCAGGAACAGCCGGGCGGAGCCGGTGGTGGCGGTGTAGACGGGACGGCCGTCGGCCCGGCGGAGCACGGCGCCGAGCAGTTCGGAGCCCAGCCCGCCGCCCTGGCCGGCCCGGTGCACGCAGAAGTTGTAGAGCGCGGTGGCCCCGCCCGGCAGCGTGCGCAGCGCGACGCACCCCGCCAACCCGGCCGCCCCGGGGGAGACCAGGAAGTCGGCCGCCGCCGAACGGTAGTCGGCCAGGCTGCGAAGGCGCAGCGCCCCGGAGCGGACGAACGGGGCGGAGAGCGCGAACAGAGCCCGGGCGTCGTCGCCGGCCGCCGAGCGGATGGCACCTGCGGTGAGGGTGCCGGCCATCGGAAGGGGTGACATCCTGGCTCCTGTCATTAGGTTAGCCTAACCATATCTAAAGACTTCTGTGGTTGGACCGCCCGGAGGGAACGGCCCGGCGACACGCCCACGGTCGGCGCTCTCGGGTGGCTCCGGACGGCTTGGCGGCGATAGTGGGCCCCGCCGTTCACCTCCACCGGGGAGTCGCCGTGAAGTTCCGTCTTGCCCGCTGTGCCGCCGTCACCGGACTCTGCCTGCTCAGCCTCGGCAGTCCGATGGCCGGTCGGAGTACGGCGGCGGTCCGGGCGGTGACGGTGAGCGCGTGCGACCCCGACACCACCAGGCCCGGTGCCGTCCGCAGCGTCGACGTCGACGACGCCTGGCTCGCCGACGGCCGGATCGCGGCGGTGATGAACAACCCGGGCGCGGTCAACCCGGGCATCGGTGCCCCGCCACCGACCCCGGGGGCCTTCGGCGGCACGCCGCTGTGCGTGGTCGGGCCGGTGACCGACGGCACCCCGTTGCCGGCCCGGTGGATCTTCTGCCTGGACTACGGTGTGCCCGCCTGCGGTGAGGCGCCGCTGCGCGACTCCGGCCGTCAGGGCGGCCGCACCCCGCTGAGCGCGCTGCAGCGGGCCAGGATCGCGTATGTGCTGGGGCCGTTGGCGGACTACTCGACCTCCACCACCCGCAGCCTGATGGCCCAGTACATCTGGTGCGTGACCGAGAACAGCGCCCCCGGCGGCCCGCTGCCCGACCCCCGGCCGGGCGCGGTCTGCCCGGACTGGACGGCCGTCGACGGCACGCTCGCTCCCGAGCCCGCGCTCACCGTCACCCCCGTTCCCGCCGAGGCCGAGCCGGGCTCGCAGGTCCGGTTCACGGTCGACAGCACCGCCCCGGCACTGACCGTCGAGCGCACCGGACTGGACGGCCTGGAGCTCTGCCCCGGCCAGGGCGGGGCTACCCTGGCCGCCGATCTGCTGACGCTCGCCCCCGGCAGCTCCACCGTCGCCCTGTGTGCGGTCCGGAACACCGCCGGGCCGGGTCTGCTGAAGCTCGGCTCGGCCCAACCGGTCGAGCGCACCGAGTCGTTCATGGTGAGCAGCGGCACCGACGACAACTGCCAGGGCTTCGTGGACTCCCGCCGGACCAGCCGGACCCTGACCGCCACGGCCGACGCCACCTGGGCGGCCCGCGAGGTCACCGCCGTGACCTCGCCGTCGTCGCCGCGACCGGAGGCCGCTCCGCCGACCACCGACGCGTCGGCATCCGCGACGGCTCCGGCATCCGTGACCGCCCCGGCCGAGTCGCCGGAGCGACCCCAGGAACAGTCCGGGGAGCCCGGCAGGCCCGAACTCGCCGACACCGGAACGGCCGTGGCGCCGTGGGGAGCCGCCGCCGCGCTCGCACTGGTGACCGTCGGCGTCGCCGTTCGTCGGCGGCGTTCCTGAGACCGACCACCATCTGCCGGTCGGTCTACGGTCGGGTCGCCCGCTCCAGCTCCAGCAGCACCGAGTGGTACGGGCGGCCGGTGGCGTGCTCCAGGCCGAGCTCGCACATCCGGTTCGCCGAGAGGTGGGCCGAGAACTCACGGGCCGTCACCTCGGCGGCCTCCCTGGCGGTGGCCGACTCGGTCAGCTCCCGGTGCAGCATGCCCCGGTCGCCCGCGAAGGCGCAGCAGCCCGCGTCGTCCGGGACGACCACCTCGTCCGCGCAGGCCGCCGCGACCGCGCGGAGCTGCTCCTCGTCGCCGAGGTGGCGCATCGAGCAGGTCGGGTGCAGCACGGCCGAGCCGACCGTGCGCAGCACCGTCAGATCCGGCAGCAGCCCGGCCGCCCAGACCACCGAGTCCAGCACCGTGAGCCCGGCGTGCAGTTCGCGGTTGGGCGCGGTGAGGTACGGGACCACCTCGTGCGCGAGGCCGAGCGTGCAGGAGGAGGCGTCCACCACCAGCGGGAGCCGGCCGCCGCCGGTCCAGCCCCAGGCGGCCTCGACGATCCGGTTGGCCATCACGGCGTTGCCCCGGTCGTAGCCCTTGGAGTGCCAGATGGTGGCGCAGCACGTCCCGGTCAGGTCGGACGGGATCCAGACCGGCTTCCCGGCCCGGGCCGAGACCGCCACCAGCGCCTCGGGCAGGGTGGGCCCCTGATGGCCGGCCGGTTCGCCGAAGATCCGGTTCACGCAGGCGGGGTAGTAGACGGCGGCGGCGCCGGGGCGGGTGGTGGCGGGCATGGTGCGCTCGGCGGCGCCCGGGATCTCCGGCAGCCAGGCCGGCACCAGGTCGGGGCGGATCACCCGGCGGGCGGCGCCGGTCACCGACTCCAGCAGCCGGTCGCCGGTCCGCAGCCGGTCACCGATCCGTTCGGCCGCCCCGACGGCGAGCCGGGCGGAGCGCTCCACCGCCGAGAAGTGCTCGGCGAACAGTGCGGCGGTGCGCTCCTCGCGCGGCGAGTGCCGCTGGTGCCGGAACTGCTTCATCAGCGCGCCGGTGTCGATGCCGACCGGACAGGCCAGCTTGCAGGTGGAGTCGCCCGCGCAGGTGTCGACCGCGTCGTAGCCGTACGCGGCCAGCAGCTCGGCCCCGACCGGGGAGTCGGCCGGCTGGCGCATCAACTCGCGGCGCAGCACGATCCGTTGGCGCGGCGTGGTGGTCAGGTCGCCGCTCGGGCAGGTCGGCTCGCAGAAGCCGCACTCGATGCACGGGTCGGCGATCTGCTCCACCCGGGGGATGGTCTTCAGGCCGCGCAGGTGGGCCGCCGGGTCGCGGTCCAGCACCACCCGGGGTGCCAGGATCCCGTGCGGGTCGATCAGTTGCTTGAGCCGCCACATCAACTCGGTCGCCTGCGAACCCCATTCGAGCTCCAGGAACGGTGCGATGTTCCGGCCGGTGGCGTGCTCGGCCTTCAGTGAGCCGTCGAACCGGTGCACGGTCAGCTCGCAGAACGCGGTCATGAAGGCGGCGTACCGGTCCAGGTCGCCCTGGTCGGCCGGGTCGAAGGCGAGCAGGAAGTGCAGGTTGCCGTGCGCGGCGTGGCCGGCCACCGCGGCGTCGAAGCCGTGCTCGGCCTGCAGCGCGAGCAGCTCCTCGCAGGCGTCCGCCAGCCGGGACGGCGGGACGGCGAAGTCCTCGGTGATCAGCGTGGTGCCGGGCGGCCGGGCCGAGCCGATCGCGGTGACGAACGCCTTCCTGGCCTTCCAGTAGCCGCCGACGGTGGCCGGGTCGCGGGTGAAGGCGTTGGTCACCGAGGCGGCCGGGGTGATCAGCGGCAGCCCGGCGAGCAGCCCGGTGGCCAGCTGCTCGGCCGCCGCCAGCGCCGCCTCGTCCGGGGCGCGGAACTCCACCAGCAGGGCGGCGGTCTCCTTCGGCAGCCCGGCCCAGTCGGCCGGTACGCCCGGCACCGCCGCCGAGGCCCGCAGGGTGTTGCCGTCCATCAACTCCACGGCCAGCGCGCCGGCTTCGTTGAACGCCGGGACGGCGGCGGCCGCCGCGCGCAGCGAGGGGAAGAACAGCAGCGCGGCGGAGACCAGCCGGTGCAGCGGGAGGGTGTCGAAGACCGTCTCGGTGATGAACCCGAAGGTCCCCTCCGAGCCGACCATCAGCCCGCGCAGGATCGCGGCCGGGGTCGCGGCGTCCAGGAAGGCGTCCAGCCGGTAGCCGTTGGTGTTCTTGATCTCGTACTTGGCCCGGATCCGCCGCACCAGCGCGGGGTCGGCCTCGATCTCCGCCTTGAGGGCGGACAGACCGGCGCAGAGCACGGGTTCACGCTCCGTCAGCAGGGCGTCGGCGTCCGGGGCGGCGGTGTCCAGCACGGTACCCGAGGGCAGCACCACGGTGAGCGAGGCGAGCGTGCGGTAGGAGTTGCGGGTGGTCCCGGCGGTCATCCCGGAGGAGTTGTTCGCCACCACCCCGCCCAGCGTGCAGGCGATCGCACTGGCCGGGTCGGGGCCGAGCACCCGGCCGTGCCGGGCCAGTGTGGCGTTGGCCCGGGCCACCGTGGTGCCGGGGCGGATCCGGGCCCGCTCGCCCTCCACCGCGATCCCGGCCCAGTGCCGCCGGACGTCCAGCAGGATGTCCTCGCCCTGCGCCTGCCCGTTCAGGCTGGTGCCCGCTGCCCGGAGGACCACGTGCCGTCCGTGCCGGTGGGCGTAGCCGAACACCGCCGACACGTCCGCCACCGACTCGGCGACCACCACCACCTGCGGCACGAACCGGTACGGGCTGGCGTCCGAGGCGTACCGCACCAGGTCGGAGACCTTGCTCAGCACCTTGCCCGGGCCGAGCAGCGCGGTCAGCCCGTCGCGCAGCCCGGCCGGGGTGCCGGTGGACCGGGCCGCCTCGACCCGGTCGTGGGCGGGCGCCGCCAGGGTGGCGGGCCGCAGGGTCTCCGGGTCCGGCTCCAGCAGCGGCATGGCGGCGACCTCTCCTCGACTCCGGCGGGTCGGCTCCGCCGGGCAGCCTCCAGCTATACCGGACCGGCCGCGGTCCGCCCAGGACCCCGGCCCGTCTCGGCCGCCGGCGTCGGGGGCAGCAGCATCGCGTCGTACTCGGGGGACTCGGGGGCGTGCCTGATTCGCCCGCCGATCACCCGGTACCCCCACCTCGGGTAGGCGCTGCGGGCGGGCTCGTTGTCGAAGATGCAGGTCAGCACCGTCCAGGTCTCGTCCCGGCCGGCCACCATCTCGTCGTGCAGCCGTCGGCCGACCCCGTGCCCGGTGTGCTCGGGCAGCACCATCAGCTCCCGGAGCCAGAACACCCGGCCGGCCTCGGCGGCGGCCCGGGCGGCGGGCGGCCTGGCCTCGCCGAGGCTGCGCCACCAGGCCCGGTCGGCGGGCAGGGTGGCCCCGTGCACCAGGCCCAGCAGCTCGCCGGACCGGCGGGCGGTGACGGTCTCGAAACCCGTCATCTCCAGGGCGCCGTGCAGGCGTTCGGCGAACGAGTCGACCGAGAAGAACGGGTCCCCGGCGTACGGCGGGACGTCGTAGACCACCCGGTAGAGCGCCACCAGGTCGTCGAACACCTCCTTCGCCGCCGGGCCCGGGTAGCGGGTCAGCTCGAGGTCGGTCACGGGAGTCTCTCCTCGGGGTCGGACGGGTCTGCGGGCCGGTCAGGCCGTGTGCGCGGTCAACTGCTCGGCGGTGTGCCGGACTTCGGGGATCAGGTGGTGCGGTCCGAGGCCGTCCCGGACCAGCTCCAGCTGGCGGCGGTTCCTGGTGGAGGTCATCCCGCCCTGGATCAGCCGCAGCGACTCCTGGGCGGCGGCCACCGTACGGTCCAGGTCGCGGTCGCGCAGGGCCGCGTAGGACAGCCGGGCCAGGCACATCCCCCGGTTCCTGGAGTGCTCGATGTCCTGGAGCTCGGCGGAGCGCTCCAGCAGCCGGACCGAGCGCTTGAACTGGCCGAGGTCCAGCCGGCACATGCCCTCCAGGCAGGTCAGCTCGGCCTCGTTGAGGAAGGCCACCCAGTCCGGGTCGCGGTCGCCGGTGCCCTGGGCGAACAGCTGCCAGGCCCGCTTGACCGCCGTCGAGCAGGCCAGTTCGTTGCCCATCCGGGCGTAGCCCTGGGCCGCCCGGACCGCGAGCAGGGCGGACACCCGGGGCGGTGCCTGCCAGCGGGCGGCGTGGCCCTGGGCGACCCGGGCGAACCGGACCGCCTCCCTGGGCTTGCCCAGGTCGACGCTCTGCCGGGCCATGTTGGACAGCGTCCGGGTGGCCAGCACGTCGTTGCCCGCCAGCATGGCGGTGTTGAGGGCCTCGGAGAAGTACACCCTGGCCTCGGCCTGCTGGTCCGCGTCGTAGCAGAACCAGCCGAGCGAGGTGGTCAGTTCACCGGCCAGGCCCTGGAGCTCCAGGCCGACCTCGTCCGGGTAGCTGCCCTGGTCGATCAGGTGGTGCACCCAGGACAGGTGCGAGCGCGCCGAGCGCCACAGCCGGTCGCCGCCGAACCGCTGGTCGATCGCGTCCAGGTCCAGTGCGGTGGCCCGCAGACCCTCGATCTCCTCGTGGCCGACCCGGAGTCGGCGGCGACCGGAGTCGCCCGGGGCGAGCCAGGGCAGCCCGAGGGCGGCGGCGCCGGTGGCGAGTGCTTCGCGACGGTTCACAGGCGGGATCATGGCCGGTTCGGCGGCCGCCGGTCCACTCGGCCCGGCGCAGCGGCCGCCCGGCGGGCGGAATCCCAGGTACTCCGGGCCCCGGTCGAAGGCGGCCCGCAGGGCGGTGGCGTAGTCGGGCCGGGGCCAGGGCGGCGCCGGGGTCTCCCAGCGCCGGTACGTCCGGACGCTGACCGTGAAGGTGGTGTCCCGCAGCTCGGTGCGGCCGGCGCAGCTGATGCCCTCGGCCGCCCGTTCCTGGGAGAACCAGCCCTTGGACACCCGGGCGGCGTAGAGGTGTTCGTTGCCGGGCGCGCTCATGCATGACCCCCTGACGGTTCGTTACCGCGCCCACGCTAGGGGGATCACCGGGCGCGCCGCCCGGTTCCGCCGGAAAAGTCCACCTCGCAGGTGACCCGACCGGCCGTCCGATGGCCGCTGGATGGCCGCTCGGCGTCCTGGCCGGGCCGGTCCCGGGACGGAACCCTGAGCGGAGCACGCGCGAGACCCGCCGTCGATCCCGAGCCCCCGGAGCGAGACACATGATGGCCAGCACGCAGGCGGGGCGACAGCTCCGCGAGTGGGAGACGGTCTGGGCGGCCGCGCCGGCCTCGGTCGGCCCGGCCCGCCGTCAGGTCCGCGCCGTCCTGGCCGAACGGGGTTGGCCGGCCGACCGTCTGGACGATCTGCTGCTGATCTGCTCGGAGTTGGTGACCAACGCCGTCCGGCACGCCGGCGACCCCGGTGGGGAGGTGCGGATCCGGCTGCTGGAGACCGGGGACGCCTGCCGGATCGAGGTCACGGACACCCGGCCCGACCTCCCGCTGCCCGGTCTGCCGACGGTCCGGGACGAGGGCGGCCGGGGCCTGCTGCTGGTCCGCTCGCTGGCCGCCGACTTCGGTGTCGCCGGGCACCCGGGCCGGGGCAAGACGGTGTGGGCCGTGGTCCGCCGGAACCGGTGCCGGGCCCGGCCCTAGGCCCGCAGGTGCGCCAGCACGGACGCCATCGCCCGCTCCACCGCCAGGACCGACTCCGGGGTGTGGTCCAGGACTTCGAAGCCGTGCCGGCCGTTCGGCACGGACCTCGGCGCCCGCCGCCGTCA
Organism: Kitasatospora sp. NBC_00070; assembly: GCF_045041205.1. NCBI lineage: Bacteria > Bacillati > Actinomycetota > Actinomycetes > Kitasatosporales > Streptomycetaceae > Kitasatospora > Kitasatospora sp. NBC_00070. The sequence continues at coordinate 6,964,554 of NZ_CP108247.1, forward strand.
GATGCTCCGTCACGTCCTGCCACACCAGGCCGCCGGTGAAGCTCTCCGCCACCAGAATGAACGCCGTCATGACTGTCTCCTCGTACCGTTCGGTCCGCGCCCCGGGTCGGCTGCGCTGCTCCGCACGGTAGGAGCTCCCCCTGAGGGAGATTCAAGGGATGACATCCTGGGGGCATGTGGAGCATCGGAGAACTCGCCGAGCGCGCGGGGGCCACGGTCAAGACCGTTCGCTACTACTCGGACCAGGGGCTGCTGCCCGAGGCCGCGCGCAGCAGCGGCGGCCACCGCAGGTACGGGCCGGAGGCGCTGGACCGGCTCGGGCTGATCCGCTCGCTGCGCACCCTGGACCTGCCGGTCGCCGAGGTGACCCGGGTGCTGGAGCGGGAGGAGGTGCTGGAGGACGTGATCGCCGGGCAGCTCCGCGAGCTCGGCTCGCAGCTGACCGCGCTGCGCTGGCGGGAGGCCGCGCTCCAGCTGCTCCGGGACTGCGCCGGCGAGGAGCGGGCCGACCGGCTGCGGCTGATCGGTGCGATCGGCACCTCGCCGAACACCGAGGTGCTGGCCAGGTTCTGGCGCCGGCTGCTGCCGCTGCGGCTGCCGGCCGGGCTGGTCTCCTCGATCCTCGACGAGGCGGTCCCGCAGCCGCCGGCCGATCCGACCCCGGACCAGGTGCTGGCCTTCGCCCGGCTGCACGCGCTCGCCGACGAGTTCTGCCGGAACGACTGCCGCCCGGCGCCGCTGGCCGAGGAGGGCTACCGCCCGGCGGTGTTCTACCAGGGGCTCGGCGAGGCGTACGCGCTGGCCCGGACGGACCTGCTGGCGTTCCGGCCGCCGGGGGACGAGGCGCTGGACTGCTTCGTCGCAGCCCACGCCGACTCGCGCGGGCTGCGCGACACCCCCGCCTTCCGCCGGGAGCTCAGCGCCGGACTGGCGCAGGGCGCCGACCCGGTGATGGTCCGTTACTGGAAGCTGACCGCCGAGGTGTCCCGCGCACCGGAGCCGACCATGGGCGCCACCCACCACTGGCTGCAGACCGCCCTCGACCAGCGGCTCGGGCCGACCGGGGACGCCTGATCGCAGCAGTAGCGGTGGTCGGCTGTCAGTGCCCGGTGCCAGGCTCGGAACTGCTCGGCCGACCGGCTGGGCGACTGGCGGCACCGTACGGAAGAGAGCCCTGCTCCCATGGCAAAGATGATCTTCGTCAACCTCCCGGTCAAGAACCTCGACAAGTCGATCGAGTTCTTCGAGGCGGTCGGGTACTCGTTCAACCCGCAGTTCACCGACGAGACCGCCTCCTGCATGGTGATCAGCGACACCATCTTCGCGATGCTGCTCACCGAAGCCCGGTTCGCCGACTTCACCAAGAAGCCGATCGCCGACGCGACCGCCAGCACCGAGGTGATCACGGCGCTCAGCGCGGACAGCCGGGCCGAGGTGGACGAGCTGGTCGACAAGGCGATCGCGGCCGGCGCCGGGGCCGTCAACGACCCGATGGACCTGGGCTTCATGTACAGCCGCAGCTTCCAGGACCTGGACGGCCACCAGTGGGAGTACGTCTGGATGGACCAGGCGGCGATGGCGGAGCAGGCGCAGTCCTGACGGTCGCCGTCACCCGTCCTGCCGCCTGCGGTGGCGTCAGGTTCCGGTCCGGCCAAGGGTGGGGGTACCTGTACGCCGACTCGGGAGGCCCGGGAGCTTGTCCGCGACCGCAGTAGCCGACACATCCAAGGCGCCGCCCACCCTGAGCCGCCGTCAGACCAACGTGGTCTTCGCCACCATCGTGCTCGGCATGCTGATGGCCGCGCTGGACCAGACGATCGTCTCCACCGCGCTGCCGACCATCGTGGCCGACCTGGGCGGCGGCGGGCACATGGCCTGGGTGGTGACGGCCTACCTGCTGGCCGAGACGGTGGCCACCGTGCTGGTCGGCAAGTTCGGCGACCTGTTCGGCCGGAAGATCGTCTTCCAGCTGAGCGCGGTGATCTTCATCGTCGGCTCGGTCGTCTCCGGCGCCGCGAACGGGATGATGCTGCTGATCATCGGCCGCGCGGTGCAGGGCATCGGCGGCGGCGGGCTGATGGTCACCGCGATGGCCCTGATCGCGGACGTCATCCCGCTCCGCGAGCGGGGCAAGTACCAGGGCGCGCTCGGCGCGGTCTTCGGCGTCACCACGGTGGTCGGCCCGACCCTGGGCGGGCTGTTCACCGACCACGCGTCCTGGCGCTGGTGCTTCTACGTCAACGTGCCGATCGCGATCGTGATGGTGGCGATGGCGGCCTCGACCATCCCCGCCGTCAAGGCCGCCGTCCGGCCGGTGATCGACTACGCCGGCATCGTGCTGGTGGCGCTCGGTGCCTCCGGGCTGGTGCTCGGCCTGGAGTGGGGCGGCAACGAGTACGCCTGGGGCTCGCCGGTGATCATCGGGCTGTTCGTCGGCTCGGTGCTGCTGCTGGTGGGCTTCGTGGTGGTGGAGCTCCGGGCCAAGGAGCCGATGCTCCCGATGCACCTGTTCCGGAACTCGGTCTTCACGGTCTGCTCGATCCTCAGCTTCATCGTCGGCTTCGCGATGCTCGGCGCGATGACCTACCTGCCCACCTACCTGCAGTTCGTGGACGGGGTGTCGGCCACCATGTCCGGGGTGCGGACGCTGCCGATGGTGGTCGGGCTGCTCGGCACCTCGATGCTGTCCGGCATCGTGGTCAGCCGCACCGGCCGGTACCGGATCTTCCCGATCCTGGGCACCGGCGTGATGGCGGTCGGGCTCTGGCTGATGTCCACCATGGGCCCGGACACCGGTGTCTGGCTGGAGTCGCTGTACATGTTCGTGTTCGGCCTGGGCATCGGGCTGGCCATGCAGGTGCTCACCATCGCGGTGCAGAACACCGTGCCGTACCACGAACTGGGCACCGCCACCTCGGGCGTGACCTTCTTCCGGACGCTCGGCAGCTCGTTCGGCACCGCCGTGTTCGGCACCCTGTTCAGCAACCAGCTGACGCCCAGTCTGGCCAAGGCGGCGGCCGAGCAGCCGAGCGTGCCGCCCGGCGCGGCGGCCAGCCCGGCCGGGCTCGACGCGCTGACGCCCGATCAGGCCGCGCCGTTCATCACCGCGTACGCCGACACCGTCAACTACGTGTTCCAGTGGGTGGTCCCGGTGGCCGTGGTCGGCTTCCTGGTGGCCTGGTTCCTCAAGGAGGTGCCGCTGCGGGACAGTGCCCGGGCGGCCGCCTCCGACCTCGGTGAGGGCTTCGGCGCCCCGGACACCGCCGACGCGGACAAGCAGCTGGAGCGGGCGCTGGCGAACCTGCTGCGCAAGGCCAAGGGCCGGCCGGGGGTGGGCCGGCAGATCCTGGCCGACTCCGGCAGCGGCCTGCCGCCCGCCTCGGCCTGGGCGCTCGGCCAGATCTACTGGCGCGGCCGGTTCGCGGGCGGTGCGGACGTGGCGTCCATCGCCGTCGCCCACCACCTGCCGGGGGAGGTGCTGGAGCCGGCCTTCGACCGGGTGGTGCAGAGCGGCCACGCCACCACGGCGGACGGCCGGTTCGACCTCACCCCGGCCGGCCAGGCCGAGGTGGACCGGCTCTCCGAGGCCTGGCGACGCTGGCTCGGCCACCACCTGGACGACTGGGACGTCACCGACCCGGCCGACCGGGCCAGCCTGGACCGGGCGGTCGAGTCGATCGCCGCCCGGCTGTTCGAGGAGGAGCAGGAGCACGCCTCGGTCTGACCCCTGGGCCGGGGCCGCTCACTCGTAGCGGTACAGCAGCGCCTCGCGCTCGTTCTGCTCGATCATCTCGATGGTCAGCGAGGGGTCGCGCAGGTGGGAGAGGGTCACCTCGGCCGAGCTGGGGGCCGCGTCCGGGGCGAGCCACTGCTCGGGCTTCCAGGCCGCGCCGCGCAGGAACGCCTTCGGGCAGTGGCCGTAGACCTCCTCGACGCCGACGATCACCGCGCTGCGCGGCGGTTTGCCGACGGCGGTGAGCTGGGCGAGCAGCTGCGGGTCGGCGGAGACGCAGGCCCGGCCGTTGACCCGCAGGGTGCTGTCCCGGCCGGGGATCACGAAGAGCAGGCCGGCCCGCCCGGTGGCGATGATGTTGTGCAGGCTGTCCAGCCGCTTGTTGCCGGTGGCGTCGGGGATGGCCAGGGTGTGGTCGTCGAGCACCGAGACGAAGCCGGGCGGCCCGCCGCGCGGGGTGACGTCGCAGCTCCCGTCCGGCCCGGTGCTGGCCAGCAGGACCAGTGAGGAGCAGCCGATCAGGCGCCGGGCTGCCTCGTGCAGGTGGTCCACCTGCTTGCGCCGGGCGTGCTCGCCCGGCTGCTCGTACAGCTCGCGCAGCCGGTCGGGGTCGGTCAGGGCGTCGGTCCGCAGCGCCTCGAAGGCGGTTGGTGTGGTCACGTACCGGCACGCTAGCCGAAGATCCCGCCGGCCTGAAGGGCAGGCCCTAGGACGACGGCCAGCGCGGGCCGGTCTCGGGGTCGGTCGCCCAGACGTACTGGGTGTCCGGGGTGACGGTCATGCCGTAGTCGTAGACGCCGGGTCTCCCGTGCTGCTCCCAGGCGGTCCGGGCGGCCGTCAGTTCCCGGCCGAGCCGGCGTGGCCCGCCCTGGCTCAGCGTCCCGTCGGGGGTGACGGTGGCCCAGGAGTCGCGGTTGTCGTGCAGCCGCACCGTGACGCCGTCGGGGGCGGTGCCGATCCGGACGTCGGGGAGGGCCACCCGGAGGGCGAACAGCAGGTGCCAGTCGGTGCGCAGCGGTTCGACCTGCCGGAGCGGTTCGGGCTCGGCCGCCGACCGCCCGCCGGCCCGGATCTCCTCGAAGTCGCGTTCGGTGTGCGCCGGTTCGGCCCGGGAGGCCATGAACTTGGCCAGGCCCTGCATCCAGCCGGTGGCGGATCGGTGGTCCGCCGCGACCGTCAGCGCGACGTGGCCCAGCCGTCCCCAGGGGGTGACGATCCGGCCGCCGGGGCGGCACTGGGCGACCCAGGCCCAGGGCACCCGGTCCACCGCGTAGGTGGCGATCACCCGGTCGAAGGGGGCGGCGTCCGGCGCGCCCGCGGTGCCGTCACCGACCCGGACCTCCACCTGAGCCGCCGTCAGCCGTCTTCGGGCGGCCGCCGCGATGGCGTCGTCCCACTCGATGCTGACCACCCGCCCAGGGCCGACCCGTTCGGTGGTCAGGGCGGCGTTCCAGCCGGTGCCGGTGCCCAGCTCCAGCACCCGGTGGCCCGGTGCCAGCAGGGCGGAGTCCAGCATGTCGACCACCACCGCCTGGCAGGACAGGCTGGAGCTCGGCAGCCCGGCGGTCACCTGGGTCACCGCCGCCGCGTTCGGGTCGCCGTAGACCAGTTCGGCCCAGCCCCGGCGGTCCGCCGTCCCGTCCACCGGCCGGTACGCCCGTCCGTCCCACCGGTACAGCACCGTCGGGGCGAATCCCTCGCGCGGTACGGCAGCCACCGCCGCCCGCAGCCAGGGCGACCGCTCGGGCCAGGCGCCGGCCCGCTCCATCTGTGCGTCGAGCGAAGCCTGCGCCTCGCCAGGAACGACCGAAACCACGAGTTCCCGACCCTACTTCTTGTGCTTGCCGTCACCGGGCGGCGGCAGCGGTACCTGACCGTCCGAATTACCGGGCGGCGGTGTGCCCTCACCCGGGTCGGCCGGTGGCTTCTCGTGCTTCCCGTCACCCATGGTGCCCCCCAACCGATCGCCAACCGCCTTGTGCGGTTGGAGTGTTCATGATGCACCGGGCGGCCGGGCCCCGGTAGGGCGCATTCGGGTGGTGCGCCCGGAGCGTGGTTGACCCCCCACCTGAAGGAGTGAAAGCCCGGCCTCATTCCCCCCACCGGAGCAGGGTCGGCGGGAGCGGCGCCCGGCCGGCCGGTGCGGCCGCGGTGACCGGCCGCCGACCTTGAGAGCGCAGGGTGGCGCTGATAGTTTCCCGGCAAAGAAAGGGCCGAAAGCCGATGAAGCCGATCGACGACCGGGTCAGCGAGCTGGGCGAGGGGCCGGTCTGGGACGTCCGGACCGAGAGCCTGCGCTGGGTGGACATCCCCGGTGGGTTGGTGCACGACTCCGACGGCAGTTCGCAGCAGCTGACCGCGCCGGTGACCGCCGTACTGCCCACCACCACCGGCTGGGCGACCGTCCGGCAGGACCGGGTGGAGCAGGACGGCCACGCCGTCCCGGTGCCGCTCGGTGCGGCCGACCGGTGCAACGACGCCAAGACCGACCCGGCCGGCCGGATCTGGGTCGGGACCATGGCCAGGGGTGAAGTCACCCGCCGGGCGGGCCTGTTCAGGATCGACGGCGAGCGCGTCAGCGAGCAGGTGGCCGGCGCCTCGATCTCCAACGGCCTGGGCTGGAGCCCGGACGGCCGGCTGATGTACTGGGCCGACACCCCGACCGGCCGGATCGACGTGTTCGACTTCGACCCGGCCGACGGCAGCATCCGTGGCCGGCGCCGGTTCGCGGTCACCGAGCTGCCGGACGGGCTGACGGTGGACGCCGAGGGCGCGGTCTGGGTGGCCCGCTGGGGCAGCGGTGTACTCCACCGCTACACCCCCGACGGCACGCTGGACACCGTGCTGCCGGTGGGCGTCTCGCACCCGACCAGCTGCGCGTTCGGCGGCCCGGACCTGCGCACCCTGTACGTCACCACCGCCCGGAAGCCGACGGCGGACGGTCAGTTCTCCCGCCACGGCGGTCAGTTGCACGCCACCCGGCTGCCGGTGCCGGGTCTGCCGGCCACCCCGGCGGTATTCCCGGCAGCGACGACCTGACGGAGTGAACCAGGACACAGCGAGCACCCCTCCCGGCCCCCTTGCGTGCCGTGGCAGAATGACGGCAGTAGTAGTAGTGACGTTCAGCGCACTCCGGGGTCGGTGAAAATCCGAACCGGCGGTTACAGTCCGCGACCCGTCCGCAGCCAGCGGGCGGTTGACCAGGTGAAATTCCTGGACCGACGGTTAAAGTCCGGATGGGAGGCGTGCGCGGGCGAGTGGTTTCTCAGCGGTGCCACGGCTCTCCCCGAAGAGCCGTGAGTCGGGCGAGAGCTCTCTTTCGTGAGGGCTCCTCCTGGGCATCCGTCTGGTCGCCGTTCGTCGTGTCAGCTCCCATGCCGCCCCGGAGTCCGCGCTCTCAGCGCGAGGAGAACCCGGGTGTTCACCGGCATCATCGAAGAGCTCGGCGAGGTCGTCTCCATCGAGGAGATCGGCGACTCGTCGCGGATCCGCCTGCGTGGCCCCGTGGTCTGTTCCGACGCCGGCCACGGCGACTCCATCGCGGTCAACGGCGTCTGCCTGACCGTCGTCGACACCCCTGACCAACTGGCCTCCGCCACCGGCGAGTTCAGCGCCGACGTGATGGCCGAGACGCTGCACAGGTCCAGCCTGGGCGTGCTCGCCCCCGGCTCCCGGGTCAACCTGGAGCGGGCGATGGCGCTCGGCGCCCGGCTCGGCGGCCACCTGGTCCAGGGCCATGTGGACGCCACCGGGAAGCTGCTCTCCCGCGAGCCCGGCGACCTGGACGCGGACGGCCTGCCGCGCTGGGAGGTGCTGCGCTTCTCGCTCCCGCAGTCCATCACCCGGTACCTGGTGGAGAAGGGCTCGATCACGGTGGACGGCGTCAGCCTCACGGTGGTCGACGCCGCGATCGACAGCTTCAGCGTCAGCCTCATCCCGGCCACGCTGGCCCTCACCACCCTCGGCACCAAGACGATCGGCGACCCGGTCAACCTCGAGGTGGACGTGCTGGCCAAGTACGTCGAGCGGCTGCTCGACACCCGCACCCTGCCCGACACCCTCGGCAAGGACCTCTCGTGAACTGGCTCAACGAGACCGCGTTCTCGATATTCGGCCAGGCGGTCAAGTGGACCGACATGGTGGGCAACCTGCTCGGCCTGGCCGCGCTCGCGCTCGGCTGGCGCCGCTCGACGTGGAGCTGGCCGGTCCAGCTGCTGTCCGCCGTGGTGCTGATCGGCGCCTACCTGTCGGCCCACCTGACCGGGCTGATCGGCAAGCAGGGCATCGTGATCGTCGCCGCCGTCTGGGGCTGGACCCAGTGGCAGCGCGGCCGGCGCTCCACCGGTGAGATCGAGGTCCGGTTCGCCACCGCCCGGGAGCGGGCCGCGCTGATCGGCGGCACCGCGCTGGCCACCGTCGCGGTGGCCGGGATCTTCCTGGCCTACCCCTCGCTCTCCTGGAGCCCGTGGGCCGACGCCTACATCTTCGTCGGCACGCTGGCGGCGATGGTGGCCCAGGCCAGGGGCTGGGTCGAGTTCTGGTTCGCCTGGATCGCCGTCGACCTGGTCGGCGTCCCGCTCGCCTTCGCCGGCGGCTACACCTTCTCCGGTCTCACCTACGCCATCTACTTCGTGCTGGTGCTGCTCGGCCTGCGCGCCTGGTGGCTGCGCACCCGCACCCCTCGTCCCGCCAAGGCGGCCGTCCTGCAGGGAGTTTCGGCATGACCATCCAGCCCGAATCCGACATCCGTCAGCTGATCGACGACGCCTTCGCGCTCGACCCGGTCGAGCGGGCGATCGCCGACATCGCGCTCGGCCGCCCGGTCATCGTGGTGGACGACGAGGACCGCGAGAACGAGGGCGACATCATCTTCGCCGCCTCGGCCGCCACCCCGGAGCTGATGGCCTTCACCATCCGTTACACCTCCGGCGTGATCTGCGTGCCGATGACCGGCGAGGAGCTGGACCGGCTCAAGCTGCCCCCGATGACCGCCGTCAACGAGGACCGCAAGGGCACCGCCTACGCCGTCTCGGTGGACGCCAAGGACGGCGTGGACACCGGCATCTCGGCCGCCGACCGGGCCCGCACGGTCAAGCTGCTGGCCACCGCGGCCACCGAGCCGGGCGACCTGACCCGCCCCGGCCACGTCTTCCCGCTCCGCGCGGTGGAGGGCGGCGTGCTGGTCCGCCCCGGCCACACCGAGGCCGCCGTCGACCTGGCCCGGCTGGCCGGGCTGCCCGCGGCCGGCGCGATCGCCGAGGTGGTCAACGACGACGGCTCGATGGCCCGGCTGCCCGAGCTGGTCGCGTTCGCCCGCGAGCACCGGCTGGCGATCATCTCGATCGAGGACCTGATCGCCTACCGGCGCCGCACCGAGCTGCACGTGACCCGCGCCGCCGTCACCCGACTCCCCACCGTGCACGGCGAGTTCACCGCCGTCGGGTACCGGGGCACGCTGGACGGGGTGGAGCACCTCGCGCTGGTCGCGGGCGGCCTCGGCGCGGACGGCAAGCTGCCGTCCGGTGCGGACGTGCTGGTCCGGCTGCACTCCGAGTGCCTGACCGGCGACGTGTTCGGCTCGCAGCGCTGCGACTGCGGCCCGCAGCTGCAGACCGCGCTGGCCCAGGTCGCCGCGGCCGGCCGGGGCGTGGTGCTCTACCTGCGCGGCCACGAGGGCCGGGGCATCGGCCTGACCCACAAGCTGCGCGCGTACGAGCTCCAGGAGCAGGGCCGGGACACCGTGGACGCCAACCTGGAGCTCGGCCTGCCCGCCGACGCCCGGGACTACAGCATCGGCGCCCACATGCTCACCGACCTCGGGGTGCACACCCTCACGCTGCTCACCAACAACCCGGACAAGATCGCGGCGCTGACCGAGCACGGCATCAAGGTGACGGACCGTCGCCCGGTCGAGATCGAGCCCGGCGAGCACAACGCGGTCTACCTGCGCACCAAGCGCGACCGGATGGGCCACGAGCTCCCGTGGCTCGACCAGAACTCCTGACACCCTTTCCGTACGCACCTTTTCGACAGACAGGAAGAACGACGTGAGCGGCCACGGAGCCCCCGAGCTGACCCTGAAGAACTGCGCCGACCTGCGGGTCGCGGTGATCGCCGCGCAGTGGCACCAGCAGGTGATGGACGGCCTGCTGGACGGCGCGCACCGCGCACTCAAGGAGCTCGGGATCGAGGAGCCCACCATCGTCCGGGTGCCCGGCACCTTCGAGCTGCCGGTGGCCGCCAAGCAGCTCGCGGACCGGGGCTACGACGCGGTGGTGGCACTCGGCGTGGTGATCCGCGGTGGCACCCCGCACTTCGACTACGTCTGCCAGGGCGCCACCCTCGGCCTCACCCAGGTCAGCGTGGACACCGGGGTCCCGGTCGGCTTCGGCGTGCTGACCTGCGACAACGAGCAGCAGGCGCTGGACCGCGCGGGCCTGCCCGGCTCGGCCGAGGACAAGGGCCACGAGGCGGTCACCGCTGCCGTGGCCACCGCCGCCGCGCTCCGCTCGGTCTCCGAGCCCTGGCGCTAGGGGGCATCCGGTCCCGGATCGTGGTGTCCAAAGGACTGTCCACGGTCCGGGACCGTTTACCGTCGTGATGCCTGCAAGCCGTAAGGTGAGCCCATCATGGCTTCGAAGACATTCGAGGAGCTGTTCACCGAGCTCCAGCAGAAGGCCGCCACCGGCGACCCCTCGTCCTCCCGTACCGCGCAGCTCGTCCAGCAGGGCGTGCATGCCATCGGCAAGAAGGTCGTCGAGGAGGCCGCCGAGGTCTGGATGGCCGCCGAGTACCAGTCGGAGGAGGAGACGGCCGAGGAGATCTCCCAGCTCCTCTACCACCTCCAGGTGATGATGGTCGCTCGCGGGCTGACGCTCGACGACGTCTACAAGTACCTCTGAACACCACCCTCCCGCTCACCCTGTTCACCACCACAGCGAAGGATTCACCTCTCATGCTGCGCATCGCCGTCCCCAACAAGGGTTCGCTCTCGGGTCCCGCGGCGGAGATGCTCCATGAGGCCGGGTACCGGCAGCGCAAGGACCCCAAGGAACTGGTGCTGGTCGACCCGGAGAACCAGGTCGAGTTCTTCTTCCTGCGCCCGCGCGACATCGCGGTGTACGTCGGCTCCGGCCGGCTCGACATCGGGATCACCGGCCGCGACCTGCTGCTCGACTCGGCGTCCAACGCCGAGGAGGTGCTCGCGCTCGGCTTCGGCGGCTCGACCTTCCGGTTCGCCCGGCCGGTCGGCTTCGAGGTCGGGGACGTCGCGGGCCTGGAGGGGCTGCGGATCGCCACCTCCTACACCGGTCTGGTCGAGCAGCACCTGGCCGAGCAGGGCGTGAAGGCCACCGTCACCAAGCTGGACGGCGCGGTGGAGACCGCGGTGCAGCTCGGCGTGGCCGACGTGATCGCCGACGTGGTGGAGACCGGCACCAGCCTGCGGAACGCGGGCCTGGAGATCTTCGGCGAGCCGATCCTGGTCTCGGACGCGGTGGTGATCCGGCCCAAGGGCGCCGGCGAGGACGCCGGGGTCGAGCAGTTCCTGCGCCGGCTGCAGGGCGTGCTGGTGGCCCGCAGGTACGTGCTGATGGACTACGACATCCGCGCCGAGCACGTCTCCGCGGCGGTCGCCCTGACGCCCGGCCTGGAGTCGCCGACCGTCTCGCCGCTGCACACCGAGGGCTGGGTCGCGGTCCGCTCGATGGTGCTCCGCAAGGAGGCCCAGCGGATCATGGACGACCTCTGGAGCATCGGCGCCCGCGCCATCCTGGTCACCAACATCCACGCCTGCCGGCTCTGACGGGTCATCGGGGCGGGGCCGGTACCGCCGGCTCCGCCCCGCTTTCGCGTTCCTGAGACCCCGCCGTTCGGAGAGCCACCGTGTCCCACCCTGTCGAACTGCCCGTCACCTGGGCACCGCGCCGCAACCGTGCCGTGCTGGCCGGGATCTGCGGCCTGCTGCTGGTGCTGTTCACCGTGCTGGCGTTCGCGCTGCCGTCGAACTGGCAGGTCAACGACCGGGTGGCGATCTTCGTCAGCGGGTTGCTGTTCTCGGCGGTCGGCCTGCTGCTGGCCCGCCCCCGGGTGAGCGCCGACGCCGAGGGCGTCACGGTGGTCAACTTCGTCCGGCGGCACCGGCTGAGCTGGCCGCAGATCGTCCGGGTGAACTTCCGGCAGGGCGACCCCTGGGTGATGCTCGACCTCGCGGACGGCACCTCGCTGGCCGCCGTCGGCATCCAGCCGGCGGGCGGACGGGAGCAGGCCGTCCGGGCCGCCCGGGCGCTGCGCGACCTGGTCGAGGACCACAGTGTGGCGCAGAACTGAACGGCGTGGCGCGGAACCGGGGGCCCGAACACTTTCCTTATCCTCGTACGGATATCGTTTACGCTGGTAAAGCCGGGGCAAAGCCCCATCCCACTCACCCACGACCAGAGGAGTGACTCCCCACCTCGATGGACGATCCGTCCGGTAGTACCCGCGCCGCCTCGCATCCGGTCATCGGAAGGCAGGCGGCACTGTGATCACCGCCTGGCTGCTGCTGCTCGCGGCCGTGCTGCTCATCCTCGCCAACGGCCTCTTCGTGGCCGCGGAGTTCGCCCTCGTCACGGTGGACCGCGGAGCCGTCGAACGTGCCGTCGCCACCGGCGACCGCAAGGCCGAGAGCGTCCTGAAGGCGCTCCGCCAGCTCTCCTTCCAGCTCTCCGGCGCCCAGCTCGGCATCACCGTCACCTCCCTGGTGGTCGGCATGCTGGCCTCGCCGGCCCTCTCCGTGCTGCTCAGTCCGGTCTTCACCGCCGTCGGGGTGCCGGTCGCGGCCGCGCACGGCGTGTCGGTCGCCGTCGGCATGCTGCTGGCCACCGTGTTCCAGATGGTGGTCGGCGAGCTGGTGCCGAAGAACTGGGCGATCTCGCACCCGATCCAGGTCGCCTACGCGGTGGTCGGCCCGCAGCGGCTGTTCTCGGCCGCCTGCCGTCCGCTGATCAGCTTCCTGAACGGCTCGGCCGACCGGATGGTCCGGGCCTTCGGCATCGAGCCGCAGGAGGAGCTCGGCCACGCCCGCACCCCGGCCGAACTGGTCTCGCTGGCCCGGCACTCCGCGAAGGAGGGCGCGATAGACGAACAGTCCGCGACCCTCTTCGTGAAGACCCTCAGCCTGGCCGACCTGACCGCCGAGAGCGTGATGACCCCCCGGGTCGACGTGACCGCGCTGCAGCGGGACGCCACCGCCTCGGACGTGCTCAACCTGACCAGGGCCACCGGCTTCTCCCGGTTCCCGGTCTACGCCGACAACCTGGACGAGGTCACCGGCACGGTCACCCTCAAGGACGCCCTGGCGGTGCCGGCCGAGCGCCGCTCGCACACCAGGGTGGCCCAACTCGCCACCGCCGCGCTGCTGGTGCCCGAGACGCTGCCCGCCGAACTGCTGCTGGACCAGCTCCGCCGCGAACAGCCGATGGCGATCGTGGTGGACGAGTACGGCGGCACGGCCGGGGTGGTGACCATCGAGGACATCGTCGAGGAGATCGTCGGCGAGGTGCAGGACGAGCACGACCAGGCCGACGTCCCCGAACTGCGGCAGCTGCCGCCGAAGGACGGCCTGCCGGTCTGGGAGGCCGACGGTCGGGCCAGGACCGACCAGCTGGAGGCGATCGGCCTGCACACGCCGGACGGGCCGTACGAGACGCTCGGCGGCCTGCTCTCCGATCTGCTCGGCAAGCTGCCCGCACCGGGTGAGCAGGCGTCACTTCCGGGCTGGCGGTTCACCGTGCTCGGTGTCGAACGCCACCGGACCAGCCGGGTGCTGGTCGAGCGGGTCGACCGGCACACCCACACCGAGGACGAGGACCGATGACCGCGCTCCAACTGGCCGCCTCGCTGCTGCTGCTGCTCGGCAACGGCTTCTTCGTCGGCGCCGAGTTCGCGGTGATCTCGGTCCGGCGCAGCCAGATCGAGCCGCTCGCGGAGGCCGGCAACAAGCGGGCCCGCACGGTGCTGCATGCGCTCTCCAACGTCTCCGCGATGCTGGCGGCCGCCCAGCTCGGCATCACGGTCTGCTCGCTGCTGCTCGGCGCGCTGGCCGAACCGACCATCGCGCACCTGCTGGAGGGCCCGTTCGAGGCCCTCGGCGTGCCGGACCAGCTGGTCCACCCGATCGGCTACGTGCTGGCGCTGGCCCTGGTGGTCTTCCTGCACATGGTGGTCGGCGAGATGGTCCCGAAGAACATCGCGCTGGCCGGTCCCGAGAAGGCCGCGCTCTGGCTCGGCCCGCCGCTGGACCGGCTGGCCCGCTGGCTGAGCCCGGTGATCCGGTTCCTGAACGCCTTCGCCAACAGCCTGCTCCGGCTGGTCAAGGTGGAGCCCAAGGACGAGGTCGAGTCGGTCTTCACCACCGAGCAGCTGCTCTACCTGCTGACCGACTCCAAGGAGGCCGGTCTGCTCGACCAGGGCCGCCAGGAGCGGCTGGAGGACGCGTTGGAGCTGGGCGGCCGCCCGATCACCGACGTGCTGCTGCCCGCCGACCAGCTGGTCACGGTCGGCAGCAAGGTGACCGCCGCCGAGATCGAGGAGCTCGCGGTGCGGACCGGGTTCTCCCGGTTCCCGGTGGTTGACGGGGAGGGCGTGGTGCTGGGCTACCTGCACGTCAAGGACGTGCTGGACGTCGAGGACCGGGACGCCCCGATGCCGGCCAGGCTCTGGCGTCCGGTGACGGTGCTGCGCGGCAACCTTCCGCTGGACGACGCGCTGGGGGCGATGCGGCGGGCCGCCTCGCACCTGGCGGCCGTGGTGGACCAGGACGGCAAGCCGCTGGGCCTGGTCGCGCTGGAGGACGTCCTGGAGGAGCTGGTCGGCGAGATGCACGACCCGGACCACCGGCTGGTGTAGCCCGCCCGCCGGGCCCCGGTCAGGTCCTGCCGTCGATGAGCTCGCCGTACGCCTGGACCAGGTCGGGGAGCCGGAGGGTGGCCAGGTCCTCCCGGGACGGGGTGCCGGGGAGAGCCGACAGCCGCAGGTCGCGGTAGGCGCAGGACTTCTCGTACAGGGTGCGGATGAAGCGTCCGTTGCCGAGGTTGTCGATCCAGCCCTCGCGGACCACGTGGGCGCAGATGCTGGCCAGCTCGTCGGAGGCGTCCCGGTCCCAGTCGTCGCCGCCGCCGGTGGCCAGCGTGCGGCCGATCGCGGTCAGCTCGGAGGGGCGGTAGCTGGGGAAGTCCACCCGGGTGGTGAAACGGGAGTTGAGGCCGGGGTTGGTGGCCAGCAGCCGGTTCATCCCCTCGGGGTAGCCGGCCAGGATCACCACCAGCCGGTCCCGGTTGTCCTCGGCGCGCTTGAGCAGCACCTGGAGCGCCTCGTCGCCGTACGCGTCGCCCTTGCTGTAGCCGGAGTTGGAGAGGCTGTACGCCTCGTCGATGAACAGCACCCCGTCCAGCGCGGAGTCGATCAGCTCGTTCGCCTTGACCGCCGTCTGGCCGAGGAACTCGCCGACCAGGTCGGCCCGTTGGGCCTCCACCAGGTGGTCGCCGGAGAGCAGTCCGAGGGCGTGGAAGACCTGGCCGAGGATCCGGGCCACCGTGGTCTTGCCGGTACCGGAGGGGCCGGAGAAGACGAAGTGCCGCTTCGGCGGCTGCACCGGCAGCTCCTGGTCGGCCCGCAGCCGGGACATCCGTAACTGCGCCGACAGCGCCCGGACCTGACGCTTGACCGGCTCCAGGCCGACCATCTGCTCCAGCTCGGCGAGCGCGACGTCCAGGCTCTGCGGGCCGTGCCACCGGGGGCCGGTGCGGTCGGCCGGGCCGACGGTGGCCGGGGCCTCGGCCCGGACCGGCAGCGGGGTGCGCTCGGGGGCCTCCGCCGGGGGTGCGGCCGGGGTCTCCTCGGGTTCGAAGAACGGGACGAAGTCCTCGTCGGGCATCGGGAGTTCACCACCGCTGTCGTCCACCGGGACCAGCACGTCGAGCACCCCGTCCTCGGTGGCGATGGCGGCCAGCCGGGCGGCGGTGTCCATGAAGCCGGGGTCGGCGCGGTGCACCGCGCGGTAGAGCGGGAGGGCGGCGGCGCTGCGCCCGGAGCCCTCGTAGGCGCGGGCCAGCCAGTACCGCAGCTCCTTGCGCTGCGGCTGCTCGGACCGGCAGCGGGCCAGCGAGGCGGCCAGCGGGTGCTGGGCCTGGGCGCACATGTCGAGCCGGACCCGGGCCATCCCGGCGAACAGTCCGGCCTCGATGCCGAGCAGCTGGTCGTCGAGCAACTGGTCGGTGTCCCGGATGAGTTGCTCCCAGTCCTTGAGCAGATAGGAGCGGCAGGCGTGCAGGAAACGGACCGACGGGTCCTGCTCGGGGTCCGGGCAGCCGGCCAGCGCGGTGTCCAGCTCGGCCAGGTGCCGGCCGTCCAGCCAGTGCGAGGCGTGCGCCAGCGCGAGGTCGCGGCCGTCCTCCAGCACCGGCTGGACCCACCAGCCGAGCCAGAACCAGGAGCTCAGTGGCCTGCGGTGCCTGGCCCGCTGCTCGCCGAAACGTTTCTGGTGGCGGTGCATCGCGAGCAGGGCGCCCGAGGTGTCGCAGCGCAGCGCGTGCAGGCCGAGCCAGGCGTCGGCCATCCCCGGGTCGAGCTCGACCGCCGTGCGGAACTCCTCCTCCGCGCGGGCGTACGACCCGGCCGCGTAGGCGTCCATGCCGCGCAGCCAGGCACGGTCGGCCAGCCGCTCGGGTCCCGCCGTACCGGAACTGTCCACTGTCACTCAGCCCCCCCGCCGTGTGCACCGAAGGCACCCCCTGTCAGGAATCGTACCGGGGGTGAGCTGATCCGGAAGGGTGTCGCGCGGAGTCAAATCCGGCCGGGCGGGCGGTGGTTGGGGAACGAAGAACGGCACCTCCGGCTCACGGGGGAACAAGCCGGAGGTGCCGCGTCTAATGTTGCGCGATCAACTAATCTCGCGCTGAGCTGAACCTAAGTCCTGACGACTGCCCAGGTCAAGGGCGTCGCGCAGGCTCACCGAGGGTGCTTCGGACGATCCGCCCGGTGACTCCGTGCACCCGTAGATCGGCATACGGACGGCTCGGGTCGGCGGCGAAATGCGCCAGCTCGGCGCGGCTCCAGCCGGCCCAGAACTCGGCCAGTTCCGGCCCGTCCCGCCGCTCGCCCCGGGCCCGGGCGGCCGGCTGGTCCAGCTCCAGCCAGATCAACCGGGCCAGCAGCGGCCGGAGTTCGCGACGCCCGGCGCCCACCCCCTCGATCAGCACCACGGGCGCGGCGGGCACCCGTCGGCTGCCCGCGAAACGGCCCGACACCCAGTCGTAGACCTGGTGTTCGGCCGGCTCGCCGCGGCTCAGCGGGTCGAGCAGCTGGCGGCGCAGCCGCCCCGTCCAGCCGAACGGCTCACGGTGCGTGGCCAGGTCGTCCAGGTGCACCACCGGCGCCCCGCCGAGCGCCGTGGCGAGCCGGGTCGCGAAGGTGGTCTTCCCCGAGCCGGCGTGCCCGTCCACCCCGACCAGCCGCACCGGGCCGCAGGACGGCGGCAGTGCGCGCAGCTCGGCGGCCAGCGAAATCAGGTCGGATCGGGTCACCGCCCCACTTTACGGGCGGCCCGGGTCCGACGTGGTGGCAGCGGGGGTCCGGGTGATGTGCCGAACCGGACCGTGACGGCACGCCCCGCATCGGGCATACTCACATCGCCAAGCCCAGTGAACGGGCGTTCACCGCGATCCGGTGCCCGCCCGGGCCGACCCTGCCGTGCCGTACCCGAACCCCCAGGGACCGGCGCCCGACCGAGGAGGCGACGTACCGTCATGACCCCCGCCGCTGCCAAGCCCGTGGACCGCCAGCTTCCCAGCGAGGAGGCCCGGGAGCTGCTCGCCCTCACCAGGGACCTGGTGCGCAACGAGGTGGAGCCGCGCGCCGCCGAGGACGAGGCGGTCGGACGGTTCCCGCGCGAGGTGTTCGGCACCCTCGGCGAGGCCGGGCTGCTGTCGCTGCCGTACGACGAGCGGCACGGCGGCGGTGGGCAGCCGTACGAGGTCTACCTCCAGGTGCTGGAGGAGCTGGCGGCCGGCTGGCTGGCGGTCGGGCTCGGGGTCAGCGTGCACACGCTGTCCTGCCACGCGCTGGCCACCTTCGGCACCGACGCGCAGCGCGAGCGCTGGCTGCCCGGCATGCTGGGCGGCGAGCAGCTCGGCGCGTACTGCCTCTCCGAGCCGCAGTCCGGCTCCGACGCCGCCGCGCTGCGCACCCGGGCCGACCTGGACGGCGAGAGCTACGTGGTGAACGGCACCAAGGCGTGGATCACCCACGGCGGGCACGCCGACTTCTACAGCACGATGGCCCGCACCGGCGTGGACGGGCCGCGCGGGATCAGCTGCCTGCTGGTGCCCGGCGACAGCACCGGCCTGTCGGCCGCGCCGCCGGAGCACAAGATGGGTATGCGCAGCTCGCCCACCGCCCAGATCCACTTCGACGGCGTCCGGGTGGACCGGGACCGGCTGGTCGGCGAGGAGGGGCAGGGCTTCCAGATCGCGCTGTCCGCGCTGGACTCCGGCCGGCTCGGCATCGCCGCCTGCGCGATCGGTGTGGCCCAGGCCGCGCTCGACCTCGCGGTCGAGTACGCGGGCACCCGGCAGCAGTTCGGCCGCCCGATCGCCGAGTTCCAGGGCCTGTCCTTCATGCTGGCCGACATGGCCACCAAGGTGGAGGCCGGGCGCGCGCTCTACCTCGCGGCGGCCCGCCGCCGGGACGCCGGGATGGCGTTCTCCAAGGAGGCCGCGATGGCCAAGCTGTTCTGCACCGACGCCGGGATGGCGGTCACCACCGACGCGGTCCAGGTGCTCGGCGGGTACGGCTACACCCAGGACTACGCCGCCGAGCGGTACATGCGGGAGGCCAAGGTGCTGCAGATCGTCGAGGGCACCAACCAGATCCAGCGCCTGGTGATCGGCCGGCACCTGACCGGTCGCTGACCGCCGCTCCGGCGTCCGCCCGCGGGCGGGCGCCGGAGCCGGTCGGGATCAGTGCCGGACCAGGCCGGCCCGCGAGCGCTGGGCGGGGACCCGCGAGCGGCGCTCCAGCGGGCCCGAGCCCGGGGCGCTCGCGTGC
Organism: Kitasatospora sp. NBC_00070; assembly: GCF_045041205.1. Taxonomy (NCBI): domain Bacteria; kingdom Bacillati; phylum Actinomycetota; class Actinomycetes; order Kitasatosporales; family Streptomycetaceae; genus Kitasatospora; species Kitasatospora sp. NBC_00070. The sequence continues at coordinate 6,983,371 of NZ_CP108247.1, forward strand.
GAGAACGGGCTGGTGCGCCAGTCGAACTCGGCGGGGGAGCTGCCCAGGGCCAGGCTCTCCACGGCGGCGTGCTCGATCGAGTCGCACTCCGTCAGGTCGTCGGTCGGGGCGCCGGTGCCGGGGCAGAGCGCGGGGGAGAACGGGTGCCAGGCGGTCGGCAGCACCGCGTGCTGCGGCAGCTGCTCCTCGTCGCCCAGCAGGGCGATCGGACGGTCGCACTCGGGGCAGTGCACCCGGAAGATGTCCCAGGTCTCCATCTCGCCCGGGTCCACCCCCGGGAAGTCGTCGAGGTCGAAGCGTTCCTCGTCCTCCGCAGCGGTGCGGGAAGGCTGTTCCACAGCAGGCATCTGATCCCCCTCGGATCGGGCCCGGCCGACGTCGGTCCTGGCCAAGAGCACCAATTCCCGCTGACGGGGCCTCATAACCCTGCGTCCGGACGCAGTGTGATGCACGCCATGTGGCGCTCGCCACATTCACGCGGCATGTGCCGGAGCGTGCGCCCCCCCGGACCCGTACCGGGCCCTGCCGACCCCCTGGTGTCGGCGGCAGGGGTTGCGGGGCAGTAGGTTTGCGCACTGTGGAGGATCTCGACCAACGCATCGTTCAGCTGCTCCTCGAGGACGGCCGGATGAGCTACACGGACCTGGGCAAGGCCACCGGCCTGTCCACCTCGGCGGTGCACCAACGCGTGCGCCGCCTCGAACAGCGTGGGGTGATCCGCGGCTACACGGCGATCATCGACCCGGACTCGGTCGATCTGGCGCTCACCGCCTTCATCTCCGTCAAGCCCTTCGACCCCAGCTCCCCGGACGACACCCCGGACCGGCTGGCCGGGCTGTCGGAGATCGAGGCCTGCCACAGCGTCGCGGGCGACGAGAACTACATCCTCAAGGTGCGGGTCGGCGCCCCCGGCGACCTGGAGGACCTGCTGGCCCGGATCCGCAGCGCGGCGGGGGTGTCGACCAGGACCACCGTGGTGCTGTCCACCCCGTACGAGGCGCGGCCGCCCAAGTTGTAGCCCGGGGACGGCGGGGTGGCCGTGCGGGTGCAGACTTGTGCCTCATGAGCGCATCCACCACCCCCCGGACCGTGCTGCTGCGCGGCGGTTCCGTCTACAGCCCCGCCGACCCGTTCGCCACCGCGATGCTGGTCGAGGGCGAACACATCGCCTGGGTCGGCAGCGAGGGCGCCGCCGATCCGTACGCGGCGACCGCCGACGAGGTGGTCGAGCTGGACGGCGCGCTGGTCACCCCGGCGTTCGTGGACGCCCACGTGCACGCCACCTCGGCCGGCCTCGCGCTGACCGGCCTCGACCTGACCGGCTGCCCCTCGCTGGGCGAGGCGCTGGCCGCCGTCGCGGCCTTCGCCGCCGCCGGTCCCGGTGTGCTGATCGGGCACGGCTGGGACGAGACCAGGTGGCCCGAGGGCCGGCCGCCGACGCTCGCCGAGCTGGACGCCGCCGCCGGTGGCGCCGCCCTCTACCTGTCCCGGACCGACGTGCACTCCGCGCTCGCCTCCAGCGCGCTGCGGGAGCTGACGACGGGTCTGGCCGACCGCGCCGGGTACCACCCCGACGGCCCGCTCAGCCGGGACGCCCACCACGCCGTGCGCCGCGCCGCGCTCACCCACCTGACGGCGGATCAGCGCCGGGCCGCCCAGCGGGCCGCGCTGACCCGGGCCGCCGAACTCGGCATCGGCGCCGTGCACGAGTGCGCGGGCCCCGACATCTCCTCGGAGCAGGACTTCACCGAGCTGCTCGCGCTGGCCGCCGAGGGCGCCGGCCCCGAGGTGTTCGGCTACTGGGGCGAGCTCGCCCCCGCCGGGGTGGAGACCGCCCGCCGGCTGGGCGCGCTGGGCGCGGCCGGGGACCTGTTCGCGGACGGCGCGCTCGGCTCGCACACCGCCTGCCTGCACGCCCCGTACACCGACGCCGAGCACACCGGGGCCGCCTACCTGACGGCCCGGCAGGTCGCCGACCACGTCGCCGCCTGCACCGAGGCGGGCCTGCAGGCCGGCTTCCACGCCATCGGGGACGCCGCGCTGGGCACCGTGCTGGAGGGGGTCAGGGCCGCCGCCGACCGGGTCGGCCTGGACCGGGTCCGGGCCCGGCGGCACCGGATCGAGCACGCCGAGGCGCTCGACCCGAAGGCCGTCGCGGCCTTTGCCGAGCTCGGCCTGACCGCCTCGGTGCAGCCCGCCTTCGACGCCGCCTGGGGCGGTCCGGACGGCATGTACGCCCAGCGCCTGGGCGCCGAGCGGGCCGCCGGGCTGAACCCGTTCGCCGGGCTGCTGCGGGCGGGCGTGCCGCTGGCCTTCGGCTCGGACGCCCCGGTCACCCCGCTGGACCCCTGGGGCACCGTCCGGGCCGCCGCCTTCCACCGGACCGCGGACCACCGGATCTCGGTCCGGGCCGCCTTCACCGCCCACACCCGGGGCGGCTGGCGGGCGATCGGCCGGGACCAGGACGGTGTGCTGGTCCCCGGCGCGGTGGCCAGCTTCGCCGTCTGGGCGGCCGCCGACCTGGTGGTCCAGGCCCCCGACTCCCGGGTGGCCGGCTGGTCCACCGACCCCCGCTCCGGCACCCCCGGCCTGCCCGACCTCAGCCCGGGCTCGCCGCTCCCGACCTGCCTGCGCACGGTGGTCCGGGGCCGCACGGTGTACGCCGTCTGACCGCCGACCGGGTCGGCCCGGACCCTGGGCGACCGGGTGTCGAGGATCCGGGGTACCGTCTTCCGATCAGGATGGACCTGCACAGACAGAGAGGTGGTGCGCGGATGGCACTGCCCGTCGAGCAGGAGCACCCCGTGGCCGCACCCGCACCGGAGCCCGCCGCCCCCCGACCGGGGCGGCCCGTCCGGCTGGTCGCCGGCCTGCCCCGGACGGGGCTGGCGGTGCTCTGCGGTCTGCTGCTGGCACTCGCCTTCCCGCCGTACAACGCCTGGCCGCTCTCGCTGGTCGGGGTGGCCGGGCTGTCGCTGCTGACCCGGGGGCGGACGGCGCGGCAGGGGGCCTGGACGGGCTTCGCGTTCGGGCTGCCGTTCTTCCTGCTGCTGCTCTGGTGGCTGCGGGTGATCGGCCTGGACGCGACCATCGGCCTGTCGGTGATCGAGGCGCTGTTCATGGCGGCGCTGGGCGCAGGGCTGGCCGCCACCTCGCGGCTGCCCGGCCGGCCGGTCTGGGCGGCCTGCCTCTGGGTCACCCAGGAGTGGGCCAGGGACCGGCTGCCGCTGGGCGGCTTCCCCTGGGGCCGGCTGGCCTTCGCCAACACCGACACCCCCTTCACCCCGCTGGCCGCCCTCGGCGGCGCGCCGCTGGTCACCTTCGCGGTCGCGCTCTGCGGCACCCTGCTGGCCTGGGCCGCGCTGCGGCTGCGCCGGGGCCCGCACCGCTCGCTGCCGACCGCGGCGCCGGCTCTGGCGGGTGCGGTGGCCGTCCTGCTGGCCGGGTACCTGGTGCCGGTCCCGACGGCCGCCGCCGAGACCGTCAAGGTCGCGGTGATCCAGGGCAACGTGCCCAACCCCGGGATGCACTTCCTCGGCACCCCGATGACCGTGCTGAAGAACCACGCCGCCGCCACCGAACAGCTCGCCGCCGAGGTCGCGGCCGGCCGGGCCGAGCGCCCCGACCTGGTGATCTGGCCGGAGAACTCCTCCGACTTCGACCCGTTCACCAGCGCCGAGGCGTACGGCCGGATCGACGCCGCCGTGAAGGCGATCGGCGTCCCCGTCCTGGTCGGCGCGCTGGTGAACGGCCCGGACGAGCAGCACGTGCTCAACCAGGGCATCGTCTGGGACCCCAGGACCGGCCCCGGCGCCTCGTACACCAAGCAGCACCCGGTGCCGTTCGGCGAGTACGTGCCGTTCCGGGACCAGCTGTCCAAGGTGATCACCCGGCTCCAGCAGGTCGCCCGGGACTTCTTCCCCGGCACCGGCAGCGGTGTGCTCCAGCTCGGGCCGGCCCGGATCGGCGACGTGATCTGCTTCGAGGTGGCCTACGACGAGATCGTCCGGGACACCGTCAACCAGGGTGGCCGGGTGCTGGTCGTGCAGACCAACAACGCCACCTACGCCAAGAGCGGCCAGCCCGACCAGCAGCTGGCGATGTCCCGGCTGCGGGCGGTCGAGCACGGCCGGGCCGCGCTGATCGCCGCCACCAGCGGGATCAGCGCGATCGTGGCGCCGGACGGCAGGGTGACCCACCAGACCGAGGAGCTGACGGCGGCCCAGCTGAGCGCGGTCGTCCCGCTCCGGGACGGCCGGACCCTGGCGGACCGGGTCGGTGCCGCCCCCGAGTGGGTGCTCGCGATGGCCGGGCTGCTGGCCTGCGGCCTGGTGGTGCTGGACGGGTTCCGCCGTCGGAGGGGTGCCGGAACACCGGCCGAGTCCTAGTCGTTGTGCCAGGTGGTGCCCGGTAGCCCGGCCGGAACAGCCGGTCGGGCGGTGGACCGGGCAGCACGATGGAGTGGATTCGTACCGTGAGCCAGCAAGTTCCCCAGGCCCCGTCGGCACCGCGCAGCCGGGTGCGGCGGGTCCTGCCGTTGTTGATCGCCGCCTGGCTGGTGCTGGAGATCTGGCTGCTGACCGTGGTCGCCTCGGCGACCAGCTGGTTCGCGGTCCTGTTGCTGCTGCTCGGCGGGGTGCTGCTGGGCGGCTGGCTGATCAAGCGGGCCGGGCTGAAGGCGATCTCGGCGGCGATCGAGCAGAGCAGGCAGCCGCAGTCCCAGCAGCCGCAGACCGGCACCAGCATGACGGTGCTGGCCGGCATGCTGCTGATGCTGCCCGGCTTCCTGTCGGACGTGCTCGGGCTCTCGCTGCTGTTCCCGCCGACCAGGGCGCTCTGGCGGGCACTGGGCCGCCGGTTCGCCAGTACGGCGCTGCGCTCCACCGCGCCGGTCGGCCACGACCCGCTGGCGGACGCGGTGCGGCTGCAGGAGCAGATCCGGATCCACCGCCCCGACGGCAAGGTGATCCAGGGCGAGGTGGTCGACCCGGCCCCGTCGGCCGGCGACCGGCCGGACACCGACCACCGGCCGCCGATCAGCGGCTGAGACCGACCGGTCGACGGGTACGCCCGACCGGCCGTACCGGAAAAGCCGAGGGGCCCGGGCTTCGGGAGAAGCTCGGGCCCCTTCGGGTTCGGGTCGCCGCTGGCGTGCGGCGCTGGGTCAGGCGCTCTTGCGGGTGTCGCGGGGGTGGACCGCGAGGTTCATCCCGCCGGAGCGGAGTACGGCCAGGCGCTCTGCCAGGACCTCCTCCAACTCCTCCCTCGTCCGACGCTCCATCAGCATGTCCCAATGGGTGCGCGTCGGCTTGGTCTTCTTCTCCTCCGGCTCATCACCGTCCAGCAGCATGGCCTCCTGGCCACAGAACCGGCATTCCCAAGCCGAGGGGATCTCCGCCTCAACGGAGAAAGGAACCTCGAATCGGTGTCCGTTCTGACATGCGTACTCAACGGTCTGGCGGGGAGCCAGATCAATTCCACGGTCGGTCTCGTAGCTAGTGGCCCCGAGTCGCGTGCCGCGGAGAGCTCGCTCGCTCATGAATCGTGCCTCCAGGGCTTATGGCCCACAGGACTAGTGGTCGCTGTCATCGTCGTTCGGTCAACGCTCGGCCGTCGACGAAGATTCCCGTCCGGGGACATGCGTCGCCTGTCGTACCGCCACTGTTTGTACCCATCGTCGCCCGTTTTGTCACATCTGAACGGATTTATCACCCAGCGTGTCATCAAATGTGCGGAGAGCGACCCGGCTACGGGTGGCGCGCCAGCTTACCGCTGTTGGGTCACCACACCGGACGCGGTCGGACCGCAGGGGGCTCTTTCGGCATTTCAGGGGTGCCGACCGGGGTGGCGGACCCGGCCTTGAGGTCGACCGCCGGGGCCTCGGTCCTGGTGTCCCGGTGCGGCAGCAGGGTGATCACCGCCTCCCGGTGGGCGGCCGGTGCCTCGTCGTCCAGCGGGTCCACGGTGACCGGCACCTGGAGCCGGACCGGGGCGCTCGCGCCGATCCGGGCGTAGCCGCGGCCGGGCGGGGTCCGGTTGGCCGGGGTGATGTCGAGCGGGCCGGTCAGCACGGCCTCGGCGCTGCCGGGAGTGGCCGGGCCGAGCATCACCCGGGCCCGGGTGGTGGCCCGGACGGTGGGGGAGATCCGGTCGTAGGCGGCCAGGTCGTCGGCGACCACCACGGTGACCCGGGCGGCCCGGCCGTGCCGGAGCGGGAGCTCCAGCAGCTCCTGCGGGTCGGGGCGGCCCTCGGCGTGGGCCAGCTCGGTGAGCTCGGTGGGGTGGTCGAGCAGCAGCCAGAGCGGACGGGTGACGTCCTCGGGGGCGGCCACGCCATGGTGGCGGGCGGCGTTCAGGGCGGTGAGCCGGCGTTCGGTCTCCTGGGCGGCCCACTCCAGGGCGGCCAGCGCGCCGTGCAGGCTGGTCTCCACGGTGTGCACGCCGGGCCGGTTGACCAGGCAGGCGTGCTCGCCGGTGCCGGCCCCGTCGATCACCATCAGGTCGCCGTGCCGGAGTGCCTGGAGCGCGATCGAGCGGATCAGGGTCGAGGTGCCCGAGCCCGCGCTGCCCAGCGCCAGCAGGTGCGGTTCGGAGGAGCGGGCGCCGGTACGCCAGACCACCGGCGGCTGCTGGACGGTGGCGCCGTTCAGGGTGACCGGGATGGTGCGGCGGCTGCCGTGGTCGTCGGTGAAGCCGAGCACGATCTCGCCGGGGGTGGTGACGAAGGTCTGGGCGGCGATGTCGGTGGCCAGCGGCGGGAGCGCGGTGACCCGCAGCCGGTTGGACTCCTCGTCCCAGTCGAAGCGGTACTCCCTGGACCGGCCCGCCTTGCCCTGGATCACCTGCTCGACCCGGGCCCGGGCGGCGGGCTCGGTGTCGGTGAAGTACGCGGGATAGCCGAGGTCGAGCAGGGCCAGCCGGCCCTGGTCGTCGAACTCCCAGCCGCTGAACGCGTCCTGGTAGCGGCCCTCCGGGCCGTAGAGCGGGCTGAGCTCCTCCGGCGCCGCCAGATAGGGGGTCAGGGCGGCGTAGAGCGCGGTGAGCTTGAGGTCGGCGGCGTCCGGCTCGGGGGCGGCGGGCGACGCCTTGGGGGAGCGGCCGACCCAGGCGGCACTGGCCATCAGGGCGACCAGGGCGAGCAGCGGGCCGTGCGGGAGCAGGAAGACGCCGAGTACCCCGGCGGCGGTCAGGAAGACCGTCGGGCCGCGCTTCTCCTTCGGGGTGGCGGCCCAGCGGGCCTTCAGCCACTCGGAGTGGTGCCGCAGGCCGCGGCCGATCACGGTGAGCGGGGCGAACATGTCGGAGGCGTGGTCGCCTGCGGTCCGGGCCAGGTCGCGGCCGCGGCTGAGATGGCGGGTCAGGGACATTCGGGACTTCTCCCCGGGCAGCTCGGGACGGGTTTTGGGGTGCGTACGGCCCGGGGCGGTTGGGCACCGCACCCGGGCCGGAGGGAAATCCGAGCCGCCGTCAGAACTTCAGGCCGCCGAGCAGGCTGGCCAGGCTCGCGCCGCCCGCCTGGATGCTGGGTGCGATCGAGGACCCCGCGATGTAGAAACCGAGCAGCGCGCACACCAGCGCGTGCGAGATCTTGAGGCCGTCTCGCCGGAAGAACAGGAAGGCGATGGTGCCGAACAGGACGATGCCGGAGATGGAGAGAATCACGCGACTGCTCCTCGATCTGGGGACGGCGGGGACGCATAAAAGGGAAAAAGGCGTAACCGAAAGTGCCCTAATCGTGACAAAAAGTAATAGATGATGGAACGTGGCAAACGGGTGGATCTCGCCGAAGTGCCTGGCTGGGGCGTACACGAGCGGCAAAATTCGCCCGAACGGCCGCTCGGCCCACCCCACCGCGTGTCGTCCGATACCGTGCGGTACGGCACTACCGACCCGATCCGAGAGGGCCCGTCATGGCCGACTCCGCACCCCAGACCCCGGACGCCGAGGTCATCGCACTCGCCGGCAAGCTCTTCGACGCGGCCCGCACGGGCGACGCCGCGCTGCTCACGGCCTACCTGGACGCCGGGGCGCCGGCCGACCTGGCCAACGACCGCGGCGACACCCTGGTGATGCTGGCGGCGTACCACGGCCACGCCGAGACGGTCCGGTCCCTGCTGGCGCACGGCGCCGACCCGGACCGGGTGAACGACCGGGGCCAGACCCCGCTGGCCGGTGCGGTCTTCAAGGGCGAGGCCGAGGTGATCACCGCCCTGCTGGAGGGGAACGCCGACCCGCGGGCCGGTGCGCCGACGGCGATCGAGACCGCCCGGATGTTCGGCAAGGACGACCTGGTGGCCCGGTTCGAACAGCGCTGAGCTGGGCCCTTAGGCTTGGCGACCATGGAGATTCGCACCACCGGTTACGGTCACCCCGACGCGGAGAAGCTCGCGGCCGAGGTTCAGCTTGAGTACGTCCAGCGGTACGGCGGGGCCGATGAGACGGTGATGCACCCCGATCACTTCGAGCCGCCCGCCGGGCTGTTCGTGGTCGGCTACCTGGACGACGTGCCGGTGGCCTGCGGCGGCTGGCGGGTCAAGCAGGCCGGGCCGGAGGACGTCCGGGACGGTGACGCCGAGCTGAAGCGGATGTACGTCTCCGCCAGCGCCCGGGGCCGGGGCCTGGCCCGGGCCGTGCTGCGGCACCTGGAGCAGGCCGCCGCCGAGGCCGGGCTGACCCGGCTGATCCTGGAGACCGGCACCGAGCAGCCGGAGGCGATCGCGCTGTACGGCTCCGAGGGCTACCTGCCGATCACCAAGTTCGGCTTCTACAAGGACTCCCCGGAGAGCCTCTGCTTCGGCAAGCAGCTCGGCTGACCCCCCCGTTCATCGCAGCCGGGCCCGTGATCCGTACGGGCCCGGCTGCGGCGTCCGCGGCCGGGCATAGCCTGGAAGCCGTGTGGAGGTGAACCGGATGCCGAACAGACGCCCACCGACCGGGGAGCTGCTGGCCGCCCGGATCGCCCGGCAGACCGTGGTGCTGGCCGCTCTGGAGCCGCTGGTCCGGGCCGACGGGCCGGACGCGGTGCACCGGATGCGGGTCGCCTGCCGACGGCTGCGGAGCGCGCTCCGGGAGTACGGCGGGCCGGAGACACCGGTGGCGGCCGGGCTGCGACGGCTCGGGCAGGCGCTCGGGGCGGCCAGGGACGCCGAGGTGCTCGGCGCGGCGCTGTCGGCCGAGGCCCGGGAACTGCCCGCCGAGTGCGAACCCGAGCTGGTCGCGGCCGAGCTGGAGCGGTGGGCCGGGCAGCGGGCGGCGGCCGCCCGCCCCGAGGTGCTGGCGGCGCTGGACAGCGCCTGGTACCGGTCACTGCTGGGCGGGCTCGGCGAGCTGGCGACCCGGCCACCGGACGGTAGCGGCCTGCCGCCCTACCGGAAGCTGGCCCGGCGGGCCGAGCGCCGGGTGGCCCGCCGGCTCGCCGCGACCCGGGGTCTCACGGGCGAGGCGCGCGACGTGGCGCTGCACGGGGCGCGGAAGGCCGCCAAGCGGGCCCGCTACCTCGGGGAGACGGCCGACGCGGCGGGGCTGACCCGGCGGATGAAGGCGGTGCAGGAGGAGCTGGGCACGCACCAGGACGCGGTGGTCGCCCGGCAAGCGCTGCGGGAACTGGCCCGGACGGCGCACCCGTTCGCGTACGGGGTGCTGTACGCCCGGCAGCTCGCGGTCGGGTGCGGTCCCGAGCGGGTCGAGCGGCTCCTCCGGCCGGGGTGACCGGTCAGAGGCCGGCCGAGTGGGCGGCCTCGGCGAGCAGGTCGCGGAGCATCGGGGTGGTGAGGCGGCCGGTGTAGGTGTTGCGCGGGCTGACGTGGTAGCAGCCGATCAGTTCGAGCGGGGCGCCGCCGTCGGTGGCGGCCAGGGTGACCCGGGCGCCGTGGCCGAAGGCCGGGCGGGGGCGGGGCAGCTGCCAACCGGCGGCGGCGAGCGCGGGGAGTACGGCCTGCCAGGCGAAACCGCCGAGGGCGACCACGGTCCGGACGGTGGGGCGAAGGAAGGTCAACTCCCGGGCGATCCAAGGGCGGCAGGTGTCCCGCTCCTCGGCGCTGGGCTTGTTCTCGGGCGGCGCGCAGCGCACCGGGTCGGTGATCCGGACGCCGTACAGCTCGAGGCCGTCGCCGTGCACCACCGAGCCGGGCCGGTTGGCCAGCCCGAGCTCGTACAGCGTGGCGTACAGCAGGTCGCCGGACGGGTCGCCGGTGAAGATCCGTCCGGTCCGGTTGGCGCCGTGCGCGGCGGGGGCCAGCCCGACCAGCAGCAGCGCGGCGTCCGGCGGCCCGAAGCCCGGGATCGGGCGGGCCCAGTAGTCCCAGTCCTGGTACGCGCGGCGCTTGACCCGGGCGGCCTCCTCGCGCCAGGCCACCAGGCGCGGGCAGGCCCGGCACCCGGTGACCTCCCGGTCCAGGGTGGCGAGGTCGGGGAGCAGGTGGGCCTGGGCGGGGTGCATGGCGTCGATCCTAGGGACGGCGGCGCCGGAGTAGCGTGGATGGCGGGTCCGTGCGGTCGGCGTTTCCCGAGGTGGCGTGATGATCGTTCTTGGCGCCGTGGTGGCGGTGCTCCTGCTGACGGCCGTACTGGCCGGGGCCGGGGTGCGGGTGGTGCAGCAGTTCCAGCGCGGGGTGGTGTTCCGGTTCGGCCGGGTGCGGGAGGAGATCCGGCAGCCGGGGCTGGCTTTCCTGGTCCCGGTGGCGGACCGGATGAAGCGGGTGAACATCCAGATCGTCACGATGCCGATCCCGGCCCAGGAGGGCATCACCCGGGACAACGTGACGGTCCGGGTCGACGCGGTGGTCTACTTCAAGGTGGTCGACCCGGTCCGGGCCTCGGTGGCCGTGCAGGACTACGAGTTCGCCATCTCCCAGGTCGCGCAGACCTCGCTGCGGTCGATCATCGGCAAGAGCGAGCTGGACGACCTGCTGGCCAACCGCGAACCGATCAACCAGGGGCTCGAACTGATGCTGGACAGCCCGGCGCTGGGCTGGGGCATCCAGATCGACCGGGTGGAGATCAAGGACGTCGCGCTGCCGGAGTCGATGAAGCGCTCGATGTCCCGGCAGGCCGAGGCGGAGCGGGAGCGGCGGGCCCGGATCATCACCGCGGACGGCGAGTTCCAGGCCTCCACCCGGCTGGCCGAGGCGGCCACCATCATGAGCCGGGCGCCGGCCGCGCTCCAACTGCGGCTGCTGCAGACCGTGGTGGAGGTGGCGGCGGAGAAGAACTCCACCCTGGTGCTGCCGTTCCCGGTCGAACTGCTGCGCTTCCTGGACAGCGCCACCCGCCGGGTGGAGGCCGCCGGGGCACCGGAGCCGAAGGCTGCGCGGGGCGTCGAGCAGCTCGAACTCCCCGACCTGGACGAGGTGCTGGCCCATCCGCTGCTGGGTGGCGGTGGTGGTGGCGGCGGTGCAGGGTGAAGGGTGAGGGTGCAGGGGAACCGAGGGACCGACGGCAGGAGGCGGGACGATGACCACTGCGGGTGACATCATGCACACCGGGGCCGAGTGCGTCGGGGAGCGGCAGACGCTGGCCGACGCGGCCCGGATCATGAAGGAACGGGACGTCGGCGCGCTGCCGATCTGCGGGGAGAACCAGAAGTTGCTGGGGATCCTGACCGACCGCGACATCGTGCTCAAGTGCGTGGCGGAGGGCCGGGACCCGGGCACCGTCACGGCGGGCGAACTCGCCCAGGGCAGGCCGATGGTGGTGGAAGCGGACGAGGACGTCGAGCAGGTGCTGCGGGTGATGGAGCAGCATCTGGTGCGGCGGCTGCCGGTGATCAACCACCCGGGCCACGAGCTGGTCGGGATGATCAGCGAGGCGGACATCGCGCGGGGGATGCCGCAGGAGCGGGTGGCCGAGTTCGTGACGACGATCTGCGCGGAGTAGGCCCCTTTTGGCAGGTGGCTCAGCACAGCAGGGGCTCGGGGAACTGCGACGCCGGCCTCTTGCAAGGTGATCGTCGCGTGGGTGGTCAGGCACTTTCGCAGTGACCCGAACGCCAGATCTCCTCGCAGTTCCCCGAGCCCCTGGGTAGTTGACGGCTGAGCGCCTGCCTACGGCGCAGCCCCGAGCCCCTGGGTAGTTGACGGCTGAGCGCCTGCCTACGGCGCAGCCCCGAGCCCCTCGGTAGTTGACGGCTGAGCACCTGCCGAGAGTGAAGCCCCCGAGCGCCTGTCAGCCCGGGAAGGCGTAGAGGGTGGTGGCGTGGGCGGCCGGGGATTCGGTGCCGTCGGCGGTGAGGGTGATGTCGAGGAAGGCGAGGCGGCGGCCGAGTTTGGTGAGGCGGGCGTCGATCAGGACGTCGGTGCCGAGGACCGGGCGTTGGAAGGTGATGGACTGCTGGACGGTGGTCATCGGGCCGTAGGCGCCGAGGGCGGCGGAGACGGCGATGACGCCGGCGGTGTCGGCGGCGGCGGTGAGGGCCTGACCGGAGAGTGCGCCGCCCTCGCGGGCGAGCTGGTCGGACCAGGGGAGCCGGAGGACCGCGTGGCGGTCGCCGGTCTCGGTGACGGAGAGGCCGAGGGCCTGGACCCAGGGGGCGAAGTTGTCGGCCAGGATCTGGTCCGCCTCGGCGGGGGTGAGAGTCACCGGGTCATTGTGGCGCCCGAGTTGGGCCGGGCGCCAGCAGGCGGGGCCGGCGGGTCAGGCGGCGGTGGTGGCGCCGGCCAGGGCGGACCAGACCACCTCGGGGTGGCGGATGTCGCTGTGGGCACCGGAGAACGGGGACTGGTCCTCGGCGATGATCTCGTCCCCGCGCAGCCGGTAGAAGTGCCCCGCCCGGAGGGGGTACGGCGTCCCCGCGGGCCGGAGGTCGAGCTGTTCGGTGCCGTCCTGCTGGAAGCCGTCGTGGCCCATGCCGCCCCAGCGGTAGGTGAGGTCGGAGGCGGCCTGGTCGTCCTCGTTGCTGAGCAGCGAGGCGGCCGGGTACCACCAGCCGACCGCGCGGTCGCCGAGCGAGAAGGTGGACTGGAGCGGGCCGGCCACCCGGTCGGAGAACGGGGCCAGGAATCCGTTGCGGCTGCGGTCGACCGGGATCGGGGCGGCGAAGCCGAAGTGCGAGAAGGCGCCCTGGATCAGCAGCAGCGAGGCGACCGGGCTGCCGACGCCGTCGGGCAAGCCGGGGAGGGCGAAGGAGACCAGCCGGGCGCCGAAGCTGTGGCCCAGCAGGTGCACCCGCAGGCCGTTGCCGGCGACCCGGCCGAGCAGCGGGCCGAGGCCGGTGCGGCCGATCACGCCGGCCCGGTTCTTCATCTCGTAGTAGCTGGCGGTGCGCAGCGCCTCCCGGGCGCCGTGCCAGAGCACCTTGAACGGGTTGGGGAAGCCCTGGGCGTCGCCCTGTTCGCTGGCCAGCCCGGCCAGCGCGCTGAACACCTCGCCGGTGGGCTTGGTCAGTACGGCCTCCTGGCCCCTGTCCTCGTCGGCCAGGGCGGGCGAGGTGACCAGCCCGGCCACCAGGCGGTGGGCGTTCGCCAACTGGGTCGGATCCTGCGGCTGTTGCTCCAGCAGGGCGGTGAGCTCGATGAGCTTGGCCCGCTCCGGTGCGGCGAAGGCCGGGGCGAGCGCGGCGGCGAGTTCGGCGGGGGTGGACGGGGTGGAGGGCGTGTCGGGGGCGTCCTCGGGGAACAGCAGCGAGGGCCAGAAGAGGCCGACCACCCCGGCCTGCCCCTGCCGGTCGGGCGCGAACTTGCCGATCTGGTGCGAGAGTTCGTCGAAGGTGTAGGCGTAGAGATTGCGGGCGCCGGCCTCCGAGTTGTTCCAGCCGTGCGAGAAGACGAACAGCTCGCGCACCCCGGTGCCGGGCAGTCCGGCCACCAGGCCGTCGTCGTCCAGCAGCTGTCCGTCCTGGTCGAAGCGGACCTCCCAGTACGGGAGCCCCGCGATCGGATCCGCCATGGTCAACTCACTCCTCGGTACTAGACGTTGGACATCACACGCATCAGGTCGAGCAGCCCGTGGCCCTCCAGGTAGCGGTCCCGGCCGAGTGAGGTGGCGTTGGCGCAGAACAGCTCCTTGACCTCGCGCGGGCGCCCGATGAACTCCTCCCGGACCGAGAGGAAGGCGGCGATCGCGCCGGAGACGTGCGGGGCGGCCATCGAGGTGCCGCTCTGCTCCACGTAGGTCGGCAGGCTCGCGGGATCGGCCCCGGCCGGGAACAGGGTGGCGAGTTGGGCCCGCAGCTCGCCGGTGGCGCAGGAGGTGATCCGTTCGCCGGGGGCCAGCAGGTCGGGCTTGAGCCGGCCGTCCAGGGTGGGGCCCTTGGAGGAGCTGTAGGTGACGCCGTACTCGTGCGGGCGGTCGCGGTGGGTGGAGCCGACGGTGATCGCGCCGTCGGCGTTGCCGGGGTCGGTGATGCTGGCCAGGACCGCGCGGTTGTCGCCGCCGCCCTCGCCCGGCAGCCGGCCGGCGAAGCCGCCGTTGCCCGCGCTGACCACGACCACCACGCCGCTGGCGGCCAGCAGGTTGACCTCGCGGCAGAGCGGGCTCTGGCCGCAGGCGTACTCCCGGGCGTCCCAGGCGCAGCCGAGGCTGAGGTTGACGCCGTGGATCAGCAGCAGCCGGCCGCCGGTGTTGACCTTCTCCCGGACGTAGTAGAGCGCCTCGATCACCGCGCTGGAGGAGGTGACCAGGCCGGGGGCGCGTTCGGCCAGCACCTTCAGGCTGACCAGACCGGTCTGCGGGGCGATGCCGGTCAGGGCGCGGCCCTCGCCGAGGGTGCGGGTGTGCCACTCGGGCAGTTCGCCGCCGGTCAGCCGGAGCTGGCCGATCAACGGTGGTACCTGCGTGGGCAGTCCGCCCGCGATGATGCCCGCGACATGGGTGCCGTGGCCGGCCGGGTCGGTCAGCGGGGACCTCGGCGGGGCGGGCTCCGGGCCGCCGGCCACCAGCCCGGTGAAGTCCCGGTGCAGGTGCTTGGTCGGGCCGGTCAGGTTGCCGCCCGCGAAGTGCGGGTGCCGCCGGTCGATGCCGCTGTCCAGCACCGCCCAGACGATGCCCCGGCCGCTGGCGGCGTACGCGCGGGACACCGCGTCGGCCTTGATGGTGGCGGCGGAGCGGTCGATGTGGGCGTCCAGGGTGTAGTCCGGCCAGACCCGGAAGACGGTCGGCCGGCCCGCCCGGTCGCGTTCCAGCAGGTGCCGGATCTCGGCCGGGCTGAGCAGGCAGCGGAGGTAGCTCGCGGCCACCGGGCGTGGCTTGGGCAGCTGGGGGAAGACGGTCCGGAAGAGGTTCAGGAAGGCGGTCCTGGTCGATCCGGTCTCCGCGTCCCGGGTCAGGTCGAGCTCGACCAGGACCGGGCTGCGGTTCTCGGCCAGCACCGGGACCACCGCGCTGCGCCGCTCCGGTGGCAGGTCGGCCCGGAGGGTCGGGGAGACCGCGTCCCGGGCGAGGCCGGCCCGGTCGGGGTCCGGTCCGGCCGCGCCGTCGGCGGCCGGTCCGCCGGGTCTGCCGGTCATCGCGGGGCCTCCTGTCAGCGCCGTACGCCCCCGTAACCCACGATCCGCCTGCCCGCCGGGCCTGTCATCCGCGCTGCTCGCGCAGGGCGTCCCGGAGCAGTTGGGCCAGGTGGACGGCCCGGCGGCCGTCGCCGAGCTGGCCGATCTGGGTGCGGCAGCTGAAGCCGTCGGCGAGCAGCACGGTGTCCTCGTCAGCGGCCCGGACGGCGGGGAGCAGGACGCGTTCGGCCAGTGCGACCGAGACCTCGTAGTGGCCGCGTTCGAAGCCGAAGTTCCCGGCCAGGCCGCAGCAGCCGGAGTCGAGTACCCGGTTGTCCAGGCCGGTCCGCCGGTCCAGACGGCGGTCGGCGGCGGTGCCGAGGACGGCGTGCTGGTGGCAGTGGGTCTGGGTGATCGCCCGGACGCCGTCCAGCCGGGGGAGTTCGACGCCCTCGCGGTCGAGGAACTCGGCCAGCGTGTGCACCCGGCCGGGGACGTCGCCGGCCGCCGGGCCGAGCAGCCGGGGGAGCTCCTCGCGCAGGGTGGCGGTGCAGCTCGGGTCCAGGCCGAGCACCGGCAGACCGGCCGGCAGGGCGGCCAGGCTGCGCCGCAACACCAGCCGGGCGACGCCGAGTTGGCCGGTGGAGTGCCAGGTAAGCCCGCAGCAGACCGGGCCCTCGGGCAGCCGGACGGTGTAGCCGAGCTGCTCCAGCAGCTCGACGGCGGCGCGGGCCGGGGCCGGGTCCAGGTGGTTGGTGAAGGTGTCCGGCCAGAGCAGCACCTCCCGGCCGCCGGGGGCGGCGGTCCGGCGGCGGAACCAGCGTTCGAAGGTCTCGGAGGCCGGCGGCGGCAGCTCGCGGCGGGGGTCGATCCCGCCGATCCGCTTGAGCAGGGCGGCGGCCGGGGAGCGGAACAGCCGGTTGAGCAGGCGGCGGGGGACGGGCAGCCGCAGGGTGAGCGGCAGCCAGCCCATCGAGTAGTGCCCGGCCGGGCGGAGCCGCCGCCGGTAGTGCTGGTGCAGGAACTCGCTGCGGTACGTCGCCATGTCGACCTGGGTCGGGCAGTCGCTCGCGCAGCCCTTGCAGCCCAGGCAGAGGTCGAGCGCCTCGCGCACCTCGGCCGAGCGCCAGCCGTCGGTGACCAGCTCGCCGCGGAGCATCTCGCCCAGCAGCCGGGCCCGGCCCCGGGTGGAGTGCCGCTCCTCCCCGGTGACCTGGTAGCTCGGGCACATCACCCCGCCGCCGTCGGTGGCGACGCACCGGCCTACCCCCACGCAGCGGTGCACGGCGGTGAGCAGGCTGCCGCCGTCGCGTTCGTACGGCAGGGCGAGCGGCAGCAGGTCCCGGCCGGGGAAGCGCAGGTCGGCGTCGAGCGGGCGGGGGTCGACCACGGTGCCGGGGTTGAGCAGGCCGGCCGGGTCCCAGATCCGCTTGAACCGGCCGAACAGGTCGATGATCTCCGGCGGGTACATCCGGGTCAGCAGCTCGCCCCTGGCCTGGCCGTCGCCGTGCTCGCCGGAGAGCGAGCCGCCGTGTGCCACCACCAGGTCGGCCGCCTGTTCCATGAACTCCCGGAACTCCGGCAGGCGCTGAGGATCGGTCAGCGGGAAGTCCAGCCGCAGGTGGATGCAGCCCTCGCCGAAGTGCCCGTACGGGATGCCGCGCAGCCGGTGTCGGCCGAGCAGGGCGCGCAGCGCGCGCAGGTAGTCGCCGAGGCGCTCGACCGGGACGGCGGAGTCCTCCCAGCCCGGCCACGCCTCGCCGCCGTCGGGCAGCCGGGTGACGATACCCGCCCCGGCCTCGCGGACGGCCCAGAGCCGGCGCTGCTCGCCGGGGTCGGTCACCACGGTGACGGTGGCCCGGGGCTCGCGGCGGACGGCGTCGGCCAGTTCGCGGGCGGCGGCCAGCGCGGCGGCGGGGGTGGCGCCGCCGGTCTCCAGGAAGAGCCAGCAGGCGCCGTCCGGCAGCCGGTCGAGGGCGGGCGGCCGCCGGCCGGCCGCGAGCAGCGCGGCGATCAGGTCGGCGGCCATCCCCTCGGCGGTGAGCGGGCGCAGCGGGAGCAGGGCGGGCACGGCGTCGGCGGCGGCCGTCTCGTCGGGGTAGCCCGCGACCACCAGGGCGGTCGCGGGTGGTGCCTCGACCAGCTCGACGGTGGCGCCGAGCAGGACCGCACAGGTGCCCTCGGTGCCGGTGACCGCCCGGGCCAGGTCGTAGCCGCGCTCGGGCAGCAGCGCGTCCAGGTCGTAGCCGGAGGCGCGGCGGGGCAGCGCGGGCATGCCCTGGCGGAGGGCGGGGAGGTGAGCGGCCGTCAGGTCCTGGAGGGCGCGGTGCAGCTCGCCCTCGCGGCCGGGTCGGTCCCGCAGCGCGGCCCGTTCGGCGGCCGAGCGGGGGCCGGTGACGGTCAGTTCGGTGCCGTCGGCGAGCAGCAGGTCGAGCGCGCGCAGGTTGTCGGCGGTGCGGCCCCAGGCGATCGAGTGCGAGCCGCAGGAGTCGTTGCCGATCATGCCGCCGAGCGTGCACCGGCCGTGGGTGGACGGGTCGGGCCCGAAGCGCAGCCCGTACGGGGCGGCGGCGGCCTGCAGCCGGTCGAGCACGGCGCCGGGCTCGACCCGGGCGGTGCGGGCGTCCGGGTCCACCGCGAGCACCTTGCCGAGGTGCCGGCGGAAGTCCAGCACCACGGCGCCGGGGCCGATCGCCTGGCCGCCGATGCTGGTGCCCGCGCCGCGTGGCACCAGCGGGACGCCGTACTCGCGGCAGAGCCGGACGGCGGCGCGGACGTCGTCGGTGTCGGCGGGCTTGACCACACCGAGCGGCGGGTGCCGGTAGTTGGAGGCGTCGTAGCCGTACACGGCGCGCTCGGCGGTGTCGAAGCGGACCTCGCCGCAGAGTTCGCGGCGGAGTTCCTCGTGCAGTGCGGGGGCCGGATCGCTGCTGGGCATGGGAGAGATGATCGCAGTGCGGCGGGCACCCCGGTGGGAGGTGACACCATGTCATATGGCACCCTCTGGGGGCATGAACGATGATCACGTCGAGCCGAGCCCGTACGTCGCCGGACTGCCGTTCGGCCGGGAGCTGCCGCTGCCGGAGTGCGTGGGGTGGCAGACCTTCCCGTTCGCGGGGGAGATGACGGTCCGCCCGCTGGAGCGGCCGGTGCTGCCCGAGCCGCCCCGGCACGGCGAGGACGGTCCGGAGAGCTGTGACATCTGCCGCCGAGCCGACGAGACCTACCTGTGGACCGACGAGTACTGGCGGCTGAGCGCGCTGGAGGAGCCCAGCGGACTGCCCGGCACGGTGCTGCTCTGGTCGCGCGAGCACCACGACCTGGCGGACCTGCCGGCCGAGCGGGCCGCCGAGATCGGCCCGATGCTCCAGCGGGCGGAGCGCGCGGTGTCCGCGCTGGGCGGGATAGCCCGGGTGCACATCAGCCGCTGGGGTGACGGCGCCGCGCACCTGCACTGGTGGCTGTTCGGCCGACCGGAGGGCATGCTCCAGCTGCGCGGCAGCGACATGCCACTGTGGGGCGACGCGCTGCCGGCGCTGTCGGCTGCCGACTGGCAGGCGAGCAACAAGCTGATCGCCGCCGCGATGGCCGAGGGCGGCGGCACCGCGCACGTCTGACGGGACGTCAGCGCCGCCCGGCCACGGCGGTGCGGGCGATCTGCCCCAGCTTGGCCACCTCGAAGGCCGGGTACGCCCCGCTCGCCAGCAGCGAGAACTTCACGCTCTCCCGGCCGTCTGGGCGCCGGTACCCCTCGGGCAGGAAGGCGCGGTAGTACTCGGTGGCGCGGTGGAAGAACTGGGGGCGCTCGGCCCGTGGCACGCACCCGGCCAGCTCCAGGACGAACAGCAGGTGCCGCACCATCCGGGTGAACAGGTACGGCCGCACCGGCGCCAGCTCCCGCCGGTCGTCCAGCAGCTCGAAGCTGCTCCGGTACTGCTCGAACAGGTCGAAGTGGCTGCTGCCGGGCGAGCCGGCCGGGTGCAGGGTGTGCCGGCGGCGGATCCGGACGCAGTCGCGGTCCAGCACCGCGATACGCTCGGCCGCCAGCATCGCCCGGTGCACCACCGGGACCTCCTCGTACCGGCCGTCCGGGAACTCCGGCGCCCCCGCGCGGCGCAGCAGCCGGTCCCAGACCAGCGGCGGCGCGCCGAGCAGTTCGGGGTGGTCGAGCGGACCGAACACCCCGCTGCCGACCCCCGCCAGCAGCTGCGCCGAGCCGCCGGGCCAGACCTTGCCGCCGTGCTCCCGGCTGTGGCCGAACAGCAGCACGTCCACCGGCCCGGTCCCGGCCAGCCGGTCCGCCATCGCGGTCAGCGCCCCGGGGTCGAGCAGGTGGTCGCTGTCCAGGAACAGCAGGTACTCGCCGGTGGCGTGCGCGGCCCCCGCGTTCCGGCTGCGGCCGATGCCGACGGCGGCGTTCAGCCGGAGCATCCGCACCCGGGGGTCGCGCAGCTCGTACGCCGCCGCGACCCGCTCGGGGGACTCCGGGGAGCGATCCACCACCAGGATCACCTCGAGCCCGGGGAGGGACTGCGCGAGCAGCGAGTCCAGACAGTCCGTCAGCTGCTGGTGCCGGTCGTGGACGGGGAGGACGACGGAGATCAGCGGGTTGTGCATGGCGGGGAGGCTAGGGGCGTGCACACGGTCAGGCAAAGGGGCGAAAGCGGGCGAAACAGCTGATCAGCGGACGGAACCGGAGCATCGTGCCCGATACCTTCACCGCACGCCCACCACCTGCGTGAACGCGCCGAAGGGCGGCCACACCCGGTGGGGTGCGGCCGCCCTTCGGCGTGGTCCGGTTCTAGTACCAGTTGTGGGACTGCCAGAAGCTCCAGGCGGCGCACGGGCTGCCGTAGCGCTCGTTCATGTAGCTCAGGCCCCACTTGATCTGGGTGGCGGGGTTGGTCCGCCAGTCGGCGCCGGCCGAGGCCATCTTGGAGCCCGGCAGGGCCTGGACCAGGCCGTACGCGCCGGAGGAGGCGTTGGTCGCGGTGACGTTCCAGGTGCTCTCGTGCTCGACGATGTTGCTGAAGCACTGGAGCTGGCCGGCCGGGACGATCTGGGCGGCGATCTCCTTCGGCGAGCCGGTCGGCGCGGCCAGCGCCTGACGCTGCTGGCTGCGCGAGGCGGCCTCGGCGTCGGCCTTCGCCTTGGCGTCCGCCTTGGCCTTCGCGTCGGCGGCGGCCTTGGCCTTGGTGGCGGCGTCCGCCTCGGCCTTGGTGGCGGCGTCCGCCTCGGCCTTCGCCTTGGTGTCGGCGGCGGCCTGGGCGTCGGCGGCCGTCTTGGCGTCCGCGTCGGCCTGCGCCTTGGCGGCGGCAGCGTCGGCGGCGGCCTTGGCGTCGGCGTCCGCCTGGGCCTTGGCGGCGTCGGCGAGCGCCTGGGCCTGCGCCTCGCCGGACTGCTGGGCCTCGGCGGCGGCGCTGGCGGCGGCCGAGACGGCGACCGACTGCGGGGCGGCGGCCTGGGCGGTGGGGGTGTCCTGCGGCAGCGCCAGGGCGAGGGCGGCGGAGCCCGCCACGGCCAGGGTGGCGACACCGGTGATGATCGCGTTACGGCGGTTCTTCAGCTGCTGGAACTGCATGGAGGGAACAACCTCTTCCGTCGGGCGGGGCCGGAACGAGGCGCACGGGTACCGCGAAGCGTGTTCGAGGTGAACAGGCCCGGGTGCCGTGGACTCGGACGGCCGGGACGCCCCGTGGTTGAGACGGGGCTGGCGGGGGAGGGCGGGCCGGCTCTGCAGGACCGGTTGCTGCCTTACGACCTGGACATTCTTGGCAGACCGCTCCGGCGGAGGCAACGACCCCTGGTACGACTGCCGGTAGTAGACACGGCAGTGCGCCCGGCCTCGGCCGGACGCTTCGGGCACCTTTACCCCACTGATACCCCGGGCAAACCCCTCGTCGGCGATCCCCGGCCTGACCAGGGGAGTTCCGCCCCGTCCAGGCGTCCGGGCGGCCGGTCGGACCGGGGTGAGCGCCTTTACCCCGCGTTTATCAACTATCGGCGGCAGTAGGTCGCGCCATCCCTGTGGGCGGGCTCACAGGAACCGGCCGGCGAGGTCGGCGGAGCGCGACCGGGCGGTCACCGGAAACCCCCGGTCGGCGCGGGCTGCGCCGACGACGCGCGGTCGGCGGAGCTTGGCGCCCGCCCGCGCTGCTGGGAGGATCGGCCGACCCGGTACGAACGAGACAGGGGTGGGGACGATGGGTTTTCTGGTGGTGGGCGCACTGGTGCTGGCCGTCGGCGGGTGCGTCTGCGTGGTGTGGGCCGACCGTGGCGGGCCCCGCTGGGTGCGGCTGGTGGCGCGGGCGACGGTCGGGGCCGGGGAGCTGGTACGCCGGGCCGGGCGTAGCCGACGGCGCGGCGTGAGCCAGGGGGACAGCAGCGGCGACTGAGCCGGTGGTGGCGGACGGGGCGGAAGTCGGGAAGGGTGGCGGGCATGGTTTCAGTGGTGCAGAACGTGGCGATCGACTGTGCGGACGCCTATCAGCTGGCCTGGTTCTGGAGCACGGTGACCGGCCGTCCGCTCGACCCGGACTGCCGGCCGGGTGACCGGGAGACACAGGTGCTGCTGGCGGAGGGACCGGTGCTCTACTTCAACCAGGTGCCCGAGGCCAAGCAGGGCAAGAACCGGATCCACCTGTGCCTGCGCCCCGAGACCTCGCGCGACCAGGAGGTGGAGCGGCTGCTCGGGCTCGGGGCCGGCCTCGTCGCCGACCACCGCCGACCCGACGGCTCCGGCTGGGCGGTGCTGGCCGATCCCGAGGGCAACGAGTTCTGCGTGCTGCGCAGCGCGTCGGACCGGGCCGCGGCGGACTCCTGACGCTCGGGCCGGTCGGTCTCAGCCGTCGTCCTGGCCGTCCGGCCGGTCGTGGTCGGGCCAGACCGTGATGTGGTCGTGCTCCAGCACCAGCCGGACCCGGTGCGCCAGGCCCAGCGACCGGGTGAACTCGCTCGGCAGCTGGAGCCGGCCGACCCGGTCCAGCACGGTGTACTCCTGGGCGGTGAGCCCGCCGTCGGTACTGCTCAGGGCCTGCTGCCGGAGTACCTCGGTGGAGGTGCGCCCGTCCCGGATCCGGACCGTGCGGCGGACCTGGTCGGCCACCAGCGGGTCGTGGGTGACGATCAGCACGGTGGTGCCCAGCTCGGTGTTGGCGGCGCGCAGGGCGGCGAAGATCTCCTCGGAGGTGGCGGTGTCCAGCTCGCCGGTGGGCTCGTCGGCGAGCAGCAGGCGTGGCCGGTTGGCCAGCGCGACGGCGATCGCCACCCGTTGCTGCTCGCCGCCGGAGAGCGCGCCGGGGGTGCGGTCGGCGGCCCCGGCGATGCCCATCAGGTCGAGCAGTTCCAGTGCCCGGGCGGTGCGCGCGCGGCGCGGCACCCCGGTGTAGCCCATCGGCAGCTGCACGTTCTCACGGGCCGTCAGGTACGGCAGCAGGTTGCTCGCGGTCTGCTGCTGGATCACCCCGACGGTTCGGCGCCGGTAGGCGGTCCGCTCACGCTGCCTGAGCCTGCCCAGGTCGGTGCCGGCCACCTCGACGGTGCCGGCGCTCGGGGTGTCCTGACCGGCCAGGATGCCGAGCAGGGTGGACTTGCCGGAGCCCGAGGCGCCGACCAGGGCCAGCAGCTCGCCCTCCTGCACGGTCAGGTCGAGCCCCTGCAGGGCCTGCACCTCCCCGCTGCCCCGGCGGGCGTTCGCGCTGGTGCGGTAGATCCGCACCAGGCTCTCGCACCGCACCATGGGCCGGTCGGCACGGGTCGTGCTCCCCGCCCCGGTCACGGGCCGTTCGATCGGACGGACAGTCACAGGGCCTCCCCCAGTCGTAGTACGGCGCCCAGTCCGCGACGCCGGCTGATCACCGCTTCCAGCGCGGCCGCCCCCAGCACCAGCACCGCCATCGCGGCGCCGAGCAGCGCGGTGGCGGTCCAGTCGACGTGGATGGCGGGCTCGAACGACCCGCCGGTCAGGGTCCGGAGCTGCAGACCGGGGCCGAGGGCACCGGGCAGCAGCAGTCCCAGCCCACTGCCGCCGACCGTCGCCGCCAGCAACAGCGGTACCAGTTGCAGCAGTTGGAGTCCCAGTACGGCGCGCCCGCCGAGCCCCAGGGTGCGCAGGTAGGACGTGGTGCGGGCGCGTTCGGTGGCGCTGAGCACCAGTTCGAGGGCGACCGCGCCGAGGGCGAGCAGCAGGCCGATCCCGGTGCTGACCTGGAAGGCCAGCCGGACCGAGTGGACCAGCCCGTCGCCCCGCAGCACGTCGAGCTCCTCGGCCCGGTCCCGGAACTCCACCGGCAGCTCGCCCACGCCGGCCGGGGCGATCCGCTCGGCGGCGGTCCGTACGGCGGCCGGGTCCAGCGGGGGCCCACCGGCGGCCGGGAAGAGCAGCAGGGCGGACCGGGCGCCGCTCGGCACGGGCAGCAGCTGCCCGGACGGACCGGTGAGCACCAGCAGGGCGCCCGGCTGCCGCCCGTCGCCGAGCACCGGCCCGAGCACCGGGTCGCGCAGGGCGTCGGCGGGCAGGGCCCCCACCAGGCGGACCCGGACCTTGGTGGTGCCCACGCTGGCCACCTCGAAGACGGTGTCCGGGAACGACCGGGCCAGAGCCGGGTCGGCCAGCGCGGTGAGCACGGGGTCGGTGCCGCTCGCACCGGCCGGCTCGACGGGCGCGTTCGCCTCGGTGGCGGCCAGCAGGGCGGCCGCCAGCGGGGAGGACGGGTCGGCGGCACCGAGCGCGGCCGCGTCCAGCACGACCAGGTCGGCGTCCTGGACGGTGGTGCCGTCCTCCTGCGCGGTGAGCTCGCCGGTCACGTCGGTGACGGTCAGTTGGCGGCCCACGGTCCGGACCTGTGACAGGTCGTCGGGCAGCCGGTCGCGCGGGCCGACCAGCGCGGCGGGTGCCCCGCCGGTCCGCCGGTCGGCGCTGTGCACCCGGTCGTCCGCCAGGGTGCGCGAGACCATGCTGCCGAACACCCCGCCGCCCATCGCCAGCACCAGCACCAGCAGGGCGAGCGCGGCCGCGCCGCTGGTGGCACCGGCCCGGGCCATGGCCACCAGCGGGACCAGGCCGGAGGAGCGGCGCGCCCAGCGGGTGGTCCGGAGCAGTAGCGGGGGCAGCAGCCGAAGCAGGGCCAGCACCGCCACCAGCGCCAGCAGGACCGGCACCAGGGCGAGTTGGAAGTCGATGCCGGAGCCGGCGAAGGCACCGCGGGTGCGCAGCGCGGCCAGCCCCGCCCCGGCCACCAGCAGGGCCAGGGCCTCCAGGACCAGCCGACGTGCGCGCGGCAGGGACCCGGTCCGCCCGACCGAGCCGAGCAGGACGGCTGCGGGTGCGCACCAGACCGCCAGGGCGGCGACCAGCACCGGCGTCCAGGAGCCCAGGTCGGCGTCGGCCGGCGCGAGCGCACGGCCGAGGGCCCAGCCGACGGCGACACCGGCGCCGACCGGGAGCGCGGCCTCCACCAGCAGGCGGCCCGCGATCCCGGTCAGCCGTGCGCCGCGCGAGAGTTGGAGGGCGAAGGCGCCGGCCCGGCGGCGCACGCCGAGCCGGGCGGCCGCGACGGCGGTGGCCACCACCACGGTGAGCAGCCCGACCAGGGCGAAGCCCTGGAGCTGCTCGGTGCGCCCGCGCTGGGTGACGAAGGCGTCCAGCTCCGGGGTGAGCCGGTCGGTGAGATCGGGCTTGGTCACCCGGTGACCGGCCAGCTGGCAGGTGTCGGCGGACCCGGTCAGGCACAGCCGGTGCGCGTCGGCGGCCCGCAACCCGGCCAGCGCGGACCGCTGTTCGGCGATCGCGGCCTGGGTGGCGGACCGTCCGGAGCGGTCGACGGCCACCGGCAGGTCCCAGGCCAGCTCCAGCGGCACGGTGCCGCGGCTCTCGGCCTGCTCGATCCCGCCGGAGCTGGTCAGCAGCTGGCCGTTCAGCTGGCGGCCGATGCGGGAGGTCACGACCACCGGGGTGACCAGCATCGGGAACTGCTGCCAGAGCCGGGCTGCGCCGCGGTCGGTGCGGAAGGAGCCCACCAGCACCACCGGGGTGGCCCAGCGCTCGCCGGTCAGGTCGAACCGCTGACCGATCGTCAGGCCGAGCCCGGCCCGGGTGGCTTCGGAGACCGCGACCTCGATCGGGGTGGTGACCTCCTCGCGCGGGACCATCGGGTCGGCGGCGGGCTGGCTCGGGGGGCGGCCCTGGAGGTACTCGACCGGGCCGTCCGGTCCTGGCTGGGCGTACGCCAGGCTGACCCGGGGCGGCAGGCCCTCGAAGGTGGGTACCCCGGGCCCGTCCGCCGTCGCGGTGGGGGTGGCGGCACGCGCCGCGGCCGAGCCGATCGCGGTGGCCAACGGCCGCTCGGCGGCGCCGCGCAGACCCTTGCCGATCTCGTTCACATCCTGGTCGAGGGTGCCACGGGGCACCGGGAACTCGGTGGCGCCGTAGGGCATCCGCTCGGTGCCGGCCCGGGCCGAGAGCAGCGGCCCGGACAGCTGGGCGCGGTCCAGCCGGTCCGCGAGGGTGTCGGCCGCCAGCCGGTCGAACCGGGGCGGCCAGCTCAGCGACAGGGCGGTGAGCAGGACGGCGAGCAGCGCGAGTACGGCCGCGACCGGCCAACCGATCCGCGCCTCGCGCCGGATCAGGCGCAGTGTCAGCATCTGGAGTTCCCCCTGTCGGACCGTCCGGCCACGCGTACGCCGCCGTCCCGGGTCGGCCGCCGTCGATTGCCCACCGGGCTCATCCGTCGTCCCCGGCCCGCAGCGCCCGGACCAGGTCGACCCGGGCCAGCAGTCGGGTGAGGACCAGCACCGCGAGGGTCAGCAGCAGGCCGCCGGCCAGCGCCGCGAGCGCGGCGGCGGGCCGTCCCGGTGCGGCGCTCAGCGCCGGGAAGAGCGCGCCCGCGCCGTCGTCCAGCACCAGGACCGGCAGCAGCAGGGCCGCCAGCAGCAGGCCCAGCAGGCCGCCGAGCAACACCGGAATCACGGTCACCGCCACCTGTTCGGCGCGCAGCGCGGCGGTCAGTTCGCCGCGTCGTACGCCCAGGGCGCGGAGCACCGCGAACTCCCGTCGGCGGGCCCGGACCGCGCCCACCGCGTGCAGGGTCAGGGCGGTCACCGCGAACAGCGGCGCGGTGACCAGCACCAGCAGCCAGGCGCAGCGCAGGCCGGCCCGGAACGGGTCGGCGCTCAGCTCGGCGGCGACCTGCCGGGCACTCTCCACCCGGCCGAGCCGGTCGCCGGCGGCGGCGGCCGAGGTGGCCGCCGGGTCGTCGCTGCGCAGCAGCCAGCGGATGCCGGTGGGCGGCGCCGTCCCGGTGGCGGCGTGCTCGGCGGCGACGGCGCGCAGGTCCAGCAGCAGGTGACCGAGGTCGCGCGGGTAGCCGGGCAGGGCGTCGATCTCCCCGGTGATCAGGATCGGCCGGGTGGTCGGTGCGCCGCGCTCCCAGGTGAGCTGGATGGTGTCGCCGACCCCGGCGTGCACCGCGTCGAGCAGCGCGCGGTCGGCGACCGCGGGCAGGGCGGGACGGGGATCCGCCAGGTCGCTGGTCCCGGGCTGTACGGCGAGGACCACGTCCAGGCGGGCCGGGTCGAGGCCGGGCGCGGGGTCCTGCGAGCGCAGCACCGGGTGCAGCAGGTCGGTGCCGTCTCCCTGCCAGGTGCAGGCACCGGCCCAGGCGTCCTCGGGGAAGCCGCCGACCAGGTAGGAGGAGGACCGGTTGCCGGGGCAGCCCATGGCGGCCGGCGCGCCGAAGACCGTGCCGGAGCGGAACCAGACCTGCCCCGGCGGGAGCGCGAGGTCGGTGCGCTGCCCGGCGGTGACGGCGCTGATCCGGGGGATGCGCAGGTCGAGGGTGGTCCGCGAGGCCAGCTCGGCGGGGAAGTGCACCCCGAGCCGATTGACCGTCAGCGGATGGGTGCGCCGCTCGGTGTCGGCCAGCGGCAGGGTCAGGGTGTGCGGGAGGCCGTCGGCGGGCAGCGGCACCGTCAGCCGGTCGGTCAGCCCGTGGGCGTCCTGGACCCAGACCTGCAGCAGCAGGCCGGCGGCCGGGACCGGCCGGTCGGTGGTGGCCAGCACGGCCACCTCCAGCGCGCCGGGCCGGCCCGGCAGCGGGAGCCCCTCGGCCGGTACGGCGGCCAGCGGGGCCAGCAGCTCCCGGGGCGGCCGGTCGGCCTGGTCCGGGCGCAGGACGGGCAGGCCCAGGGCCGTCGCGACGGTGGTGTCGACGGCGACCGTCTGGACGACCGTGCTGCCCACCAGGGCCGACTGCTCGGCCACGGGGGTGAGCCCGGTGACGCCCGGCAGGGCGGCCAGTGTGGCCCGGCGCTGCTCCGCCGCGCCCGAAAGACCGGACACCCGGACGTCCGCACCGACCGCGAAGGCGGCCCGGTCCCGGTCGCTGGTCGGCAGTGCGCCCAGCACCCCGGCGGCCAGGCTGCCGGCGGCCACCGCCAGCAGCGTCACCAGGACCGGGACCGCCTGGCGTCCGGCGGCGCGGCTCAACTGCCAGCCGCCGAGCGGCAGGACCAGTCCGCGGGCCCGGCCGGCCGCCCGCTCCAGCAGCCGCCCGACCAGCGGGAACAGCCGGAGCAGCAGCACCGCGCCGGCCACCGCCATGGTCATCGGGGCGAGCACCAGGACCAGGTCGACCCCGGCGTCGAACCCGCTGCCGGAGCTCTGCACCAGCAGGCTCCGGTAGTGCCGCAGTTGGAGGAAGGCGAGGCCCGCCAGGACGAGCAGCGCCAGGTCCGCGCCGGCCTGCTGCGGTCCCAGCCGGCTCGACCGGCGCCCGCGCAGCGCCCGCTGGGCGCCCGGGTCCAGCGCCTGCAGGGCGAGCGGCAGCAGCAGGGCCGCGCCGTGCACCAGGAGCGCGAAGGCGGCGCTCCACCAGGCGGACCCGGCGCCGTCCGCCGCCAGGCCGGACACCCCCGCACCGCGCAGCACCGCCGCGAGCAGCGGTTCGGCCAGCAGCAGCCCGGCGGCGGCCGCCGGTACGGCGGCCAGCGCCCACTCGGCGGTGGTCGCCGCGAGCAGCCGTACCGAGCCGGCTCCCCGGGAGCGCTGGAGCGCCCGCTCGGCCGCGAGCGAGTCGGCCAGCCGACGGGCCGTCAGGATCAGTACCACCGCCGCCAG
The DNA here is from genome assembly GCF_045041205.1 of Kitasatospora sp. NBC_00070. Taxonomy (NCBI): domain Bacteria; kingdom Bacillati; phylum Actinomycetota; class Actinomycetes; order Kitasatosporales; family Streptomycetaceae; genus Kitasatospora; species Kitasatospora sp. NBC_00070. Next base: position 7,011,904 of record NZ_CP108247.1, read on the forward strand.
CACGGCGAGCAGGGCGAGCGGCACGGCGACCTCGGCCCGGGCCGTCAGGGCCGGGACCACCAGGCGGTCTACCGCCTCGGGCAGGCCGCTGCGCGCCGTGGTGTCGGCCAGGGCCGGCGGGCCGCCGCGGTAGACCGAGCGGGCGGTGTCCGCACCGGCGAAGGCGGCCACCCGGTCGCGCAGCGCGGCGAGTTCGGACAGGCTCAGCCGGTCGGTGTCGGGCAGGGCCAGCCAGACCTGCAGCAGCAGGCCGTCGAACGCGGGCAGCGCGGTCAGTTGGGCGCCGTCGGCCAGCAGCAGGTCCGGGTCCTCGCGGTCGGCGCCGCCGAGTGCGGACCAGACCGCGGCGGCGGCCGGGTCGGGCCGGTAGACGCCGGTCACGGTGAGCCGGAGCGGGCCGCCGGAGACCGGGGCGGTGACGATCGTGCTGGCACCGGTGTCCAGGCCGAGCCGGTCGGCCGCCGACTCGGGGAGGGCGACCCGGAGTCCGTCACCGGCCCCGGGGGTGCCGGCGGCGGGCCAGCTGCCGCTGCGCAGTTGGGCGTAGCGGCCCGGGTCGGACAGGGCGACCGGGAGTCCGGGGAGCTTGCCGTCGGTGACCTGCCGGCGTCCGGCGGGCGGCAGCGGCAGGTTCACGGCGCTGATCGAGCGCAGTGCGGTCTCGGTGCGGAACGGGGTGCTGCCCATCGTCCGGACCAGCGCGGTGTGCACCGCCCGGTCGGCGGCGGGCAGGCCCTTGGCGGTCCAGCGGGCGTCCACCTCGACCGAGCGGGCGGCGTCGGCCGCCAGCCGTGCGCGCACCCCCGCCGTGGCCGCCGCCCCGGCCAGGCCGGTCACCGCGGCCAGCACCGCCGTCGCCACCAGAATGCTCACCGCGACGGACGCGAGCACCAGCCCGTGCCGTCCGAATCGGCGCCCGACCCCCGCCAGTGCCATCCGCTGCTCCCCTCAGTGCCCCCCACCCCGAAGGGTCACCTGCCGCGTGATCGATCTGCGGCACGGAACTGACGTTCTATCACAGTGACCACACTTTGGTCTGTACCAATCCGATGGGTGGATCAGCCACCGGCGACGGCGGTCACCAGGGCGGCGACCAGGGTCAGCACGGCGCAGACGCCCAGGGTGACGGCGGCTCCGACGGCGATCCGCTCGGGGCGGCGGCTCCGGGTGAGGGGCCGGGCCAGGCCGAGCAGCAGCCGGACGCCCACGGCCGCCGCCGCGAGGGCGGCGAAGGTCGCGGCGGCCCAGGTGACCGCCACCGAGGGATCGACCAGGTGGCAGCTGCGGCCGGTGCAGCGGACCGCGACCTCGCGGCCGAGCTCGACCCGGCTGCCGACCCTGGCCTCGGCGACCCACGGCGTGTCACCCTCCGGATGGAAGGTGCCCCGGCAGTAGCTGACGGTGTTGGGCTCCGCCGGGTCCAGCTCGCAGGAGGCGGCGACCAGCCGGCCCGGCGCGCCGTGCAGGCCCGCCGAGTACCCGAAGTTGCTCCCGGAGATGACGGCGCCCCACAGGCCGAGCGCGCACAGCGCGAGCGCCGCCGCCGCGATGCCGAGCGCGCGCGTCAGCGCCCGGCGGATGTCCGGGTCCATCCCCACCCCTGTCCTCGGCCGTCCTCGCCCCGGCCGGCGGCCGGCCTGACGGTCCGAGGGATGGGACGCGCCCACCGGCGCCGGGGTTCCGCCGTGGGCGGTGCGTCACCGGGTGAAGGCCAGCACCGTGTTGTGGCCGCCGAAGCCGAGGGAGTGGCTCAGCGCCAGGTCGATCCGCTGCGGGCGGGCGGCTCCCGCGACGATGTCGAGGCCGTCGGTGTCCTGGTCCGGTGCGACGAAGTTGGCCGTCGGCGGCGCGAGTTGGCGACCCACGCTGAGCAGGGTCAGCACGGCCTCCACCGCCCCGGCGGCGCCCATGGTGTGGCCGAGCGAGCCCTTGGCGGAGGTCACGGTGGGCCGGTGGTGCGGGTAGAGCCGACGGATGGCGGCGGCCTCGGCCCGGTCGTTCAGCGGGGTGCTGGTGCCGTGGGCGTTGATGTGGTCGACGTCGGCGGGGCCGGCGCCGGCCATGGTCAGCGCGGTGGTCACGGCCCGGCGCAGCGCGGTGCCCTCGGGGTCGGGGGCGGTGGCGTGGTGGGCGTCGCCGGTGGCGGCGTAGCCGGCCAGGGTGGCCAGTGGGCGGGCCTGTCTGGCCCGGGCGTGCGCCGCGTGCTCCAGCACCAGGACGCCCGCGCCCTCCGCCAGTACGAAGCCGTCCCGGTCCCGGTCGAACGGCCGGGACGCGCGGGCCGGGTCGTCGTGCCGGCGGGACAGCGCACCCATCTTGGCGAAGGCGGCGGCGCACAGCGGGGTGACCATCGCGTCCGTACCGGCGGCCAGCGCGAGGTCGCACTGGCCGGTGGCGAGCAGCAGGGCGGCGGTGATCACGGCGGAGGCCCCGGAGGCGCAGGCCGTCGAGGTGTGCAGGGACGGTCCGGTGATGCCCAGCCGCAGGGCGAGGTGACCGGTCGTCATGTTGGGGAGGAACCCGGTCATGGTCAGCGGGGAGACGCTGCCCGGGCCGTCCGCCAGCAGCCGGCCGTGCTGCGCCTCCAGGGTGGCCACCCCGCCGGCGGCGGAGCCGACCACCAGGGCGACCCGGGTGCCGTCCCACTCGGTGCTGGAGAGCCCGGCGTCGGCGAGCGCCTCCTGCGCGGCGGCGAACAGCAGCAGGGTGCTGCGGTCGTAGCGCCACGGCTGACGCACGGTCAGCTGCTCGGGCCCGAGCTCGGGCACCCGGGCCGAGAAGGCGACCGGGAGCCCGTCCAGCCCGGGGTCGGGGCGGGCGGTGGGGCGTCCGGCGCAGACGCCGGCCCAGGTGGCCTCGGTGCCGATGCCGGCCGGGGTCACCAGGCCGGTGCCGGTGACCACGACGGGGCCGCGCACTACCCGGCTCCGGGTGCGGCCGCCGGTGGGGTCAGCCGCCGGTCGACGCGGTCCATGTGTGACTCCTTGCCAGATCGGGGCTGCTGAGCGGGGTCTGACCGAGCTCCGGGACGGCGGGCAGCCGCCGGGGCACGGCGGCGGGCCAGTTGAGGGCCACCGAGCCCCATGCGAGACCGCCGCCGAAGGCGGTGAGCAGGCAGCGCAGGCCCGGTTCGAGCGCCTGCTGGGTGACGGGGTCCGCCAGCACCAGCGGGATCGAGGCGGCGGCGGTGTTGCCGAGCTCGCGGATGTTGCCGTGGCAGTGCTTCGGGTCGATGCCGAGCCGCTGCGCCACCGCGTCCAGGATGCGCTGGTTGGCCTGGTGGCCGATGAAGGCCCGGACCGACCCGGCCGGCCAGTCGGCCCGGTCGAGCACGGTGCGGGAGGACTCCACCATCCGCCGGACGGCGTGCGCGTACACCTCGCGCCCGCGCATCCGGAAGTACGGCTCCGCCGGATCGGCGCGGTCCCACCGGGGGTGGCGGGAGCCGCCGCCGGGGACGGTGATCAGCCGGTCCCCGGCGCCGTCGGTGCCCAGGTCGACGGCCACGATCGCGCCCGGTGCGTCCGCCGGGCCCGGGCGCAGCAGGACGGCGGCGGCCCCGTCGCCGAACAGGGCGGCGGTGTCGCGGTCGGTGGGGTCGACGATGGTGGAGTAGGTGTCGGCGGCGACCACCAGCGGTGCCCGGCACAGGCCGCCGCGCAGCAGGGCGGTGGCGGTGGCCAGCGCGTACGGGAAGCCGGCGCAGACGGCGGCCAGGTCGAAGGCGGGCACCGGGCCCAGGCCGAGCCGGTGGGCGATCCGCGGCGCGGTGCCGGGGAGCGGGTGGTCGGGGGTGCTGGTGGCCAGGATCAGCAGGTCGGGCGGTGGGCCGCCGTCGGACTCGACGGCGGCCAGCCCGGCCGCGGTGGCCAGGTCACCGGTGCTCTGGCCGGTGGCGACCCGGCGGCGGTGGACGATGCCGGTGCGGGTCCTGATCCACTCGTCGGTGGTGCGCAGGTCCCCGGCGGCGATGACGTCCTCGTTGTCGAGCACCCGGTCCGGCAGACAGGCGCCGATGCCGGTGACGACGGCGGTGGTCCCGGTGAAGTGCGGGCCGGTCATGACGGGACGAACGGCGAGGCCGGCTTGGGGATGCCGGCCAGCCCGCCGTCGGGGACGCTCAGCCCGCCGTCCACCACCAGGGCCTGGCCGGTGACGAACGAGGCGGCCGGGGAGGCGAGGAACAGCGCCACCCGGGCGACCTCCTCCGGCTCGGCCCAACGCCCCATCGGCACATGGCTCATCAGCCAGTCGGAGAGCGGCGCGGTGTCGGCCGCGAACTCCGTCATCCCGGTCCGGGTCCACCCCGGGCAGAGCGCGTTGACCCGGATGCCCTGCCGGGCCCAGCCGACCGCGAGGCTGCGGGCCAGCGAGACCTGGGCGGCCTTGGTGACCGCGTACGCCTCCATCATCGGGGCGCCGATCAGGCCGGCCACCGAGGACATCAGCAGCAGGCTGGCCCGGTCCGAGGCGGCCAGGTGCGGGTGGGCGGCCCGGCAGAGGGCCGCGGTGGCGTCGAGGTTGACGGTCATCACCGCGTCCCAGTGGTGCGGTTCGGAGATCTGAAAAGGCATCAGGACCGGCGCCAGGTCCTCGGTGAGCGGCAGGGTGCCGGCGTTGTGGACGATGACGTCGAGCCCGCCGAGCGCGGCGGCGGCCTGGTCCACGCAGGCGGTGGCGGCCCCCGGGTCGGCGAGGTCGCCGATGACGGTGTGGGCCTTCCGGCCACGCCGGTGGACCCCCTCGACCACCTCCTCCAGGGCGGCGGCGGTGCGGGCCGCGACCGCGACGTCGCAGCCCGCGTCGGCCAGGGCCAGCGCGGTGGCCAGGCCGATGCCCCGGGAGGCGCCGGTGACCAGGGCGCGGGCACCGTCGAGCCGGAAACTGTCCAGGGTGGTGACTACGGCACTCATGGGGTCTGCCTCTCTGTGGTTCCGGTCCACCGGAGCAGTGCGCTGCCCCAGGTCATGCCGGCGCCGAACACGGTGATCAGGACGGTGTCGCCCGGGCGGAGCGAGCCCCGGGCGGCGGTGGCGAGCGCGTACGGGGAGCTGGCGGCGCCGATGTTGCCCACCCGGTCGCCGACCACGATCAACTGGCTCTCGGTGATGCCGAGTTCGCGGGCCAGGTCGCGCAGCAGGACGGGGTTGGGCTGGTGGGCGACCACGCAGGCGAGGTCGTCCAGCTTGAGCCGGTTGCGGTCGAGGCTCTCGTGCACCAGCCGGGGGAAGACCTCCTTGATGAACCGGCTGACGGAGCGTCCGTCCATCCGGATCAGGTGGCTGCCGTCCCGCAGGGTCGCGGCGCTGGCCGGGTGGCGGCTGCCGCCGGCCGGGATCAGCACGTAGTCGGCCAGCGAGCCGTCGGAGCCGAAGTGGAAGTCGGTGAAGCCGCCCGGCGCGGCGACCGGCCCCAGCACCGCGGCGGCGGCGCCGTCGGCGAACAGCACGGCGGTGCCCCGGTCGGCCGGGTCGAGGAACTTGGAGTACGCCTCGACCCCGACCACCGCCGCGCACCCCCGGGTGGGGTCCTCGCGCAGCCAGTCGTGCGCCACCTTCGCCGCGAACAGCCAGCCGGAGCAGGCCGCGCTGACGTCCAGGGCGACCGCGCGGGTGGCGCCCAGCAGGCCCTGCACCCGGCAGGCGGTGGACGGGCCCAACTCGTCGGGGGTGGAGGTGGCGAGGACCAGCAGGCCGAGGTCGGCCGGGTCGATCCCGGCCTCGGCGGCGGCCGACCGGACCGCCTCGGCGGCCAGGTCGGAGGCGGCCTGCCCGGCGGCGGCCACGTGCCGGGTGGTGACACCGGTGCGCTCGCGGATCCACTCGGGGCTGACCCCGACGGCCTCGGCCACCTCGGCGTTGTCGCGGATCCGTGCGGGGAGGTAGCTGCCGGTGCCCCAGACGCCGATCCTGGGCGGGGTCGGGCCGGTGCTCACGCGGTGCCTCCCCGGTGCCAGTCGAGGGAGTCGGAGAGCGCGCCGGTGAAGTCGGGCATCCCGAGCGGGGACGGCACGACGCTCTGCGGGTAGGCGAACGCCTGCTCCAGCAACGGGAGTCGGGGTATCAGCCGGTCGCACAGCAGGTCGGCCGCGACCAGCAGCCGCTGGACCTCGGCCGGCCGCAGGGTGCCCGCCGCGAGCAGCGAGCCGGCCAGCCGGCGGGCGCCGGCCACGCCGTAGAGGCCGGCCAGCGCCGACAGGGCGGTCGCGCTGTCCGGGTCCCGCTCGCCCGCCCGGGTCACGGCGCCGAGCAGGTCCTCGGCCACCAGCCGGGCGGCGTAGGTCTCGCCGAGCTCGCCCGCGTCCGCCAACAGCGGGTTCCAGCGCGCGAACTCGTCGTCCGGCCCGTCCGGCCCGTCCGCCCCGTCGGCCCGCTCGTCCCGCCGCGCGCGCAGCCGCACCGTCAGCCGGTGCTGGTGGGCGGCGAGCACGGCGGGCCACCAGCCGGGTTCGCCCGGCGCGGAGGTGACCCGGGGCGGGGCCGGCGCCGGGGCGTCCTCGGCCAGGGCGCGGCCGAGGTCGAAGAGGATCAGCTGACTGTCACCGCCGGCCGCGTCGAAGGCGTACGGGAAACCGTGGTACGCCACCAGCCAGTTGCCGTCCAGGTGCCCGGAGAACCCGCAGTGCCGCTGGCAGTCGGCCACCACCCGGGCCGCCGCGCGGACGGTGTGCGCCTTGTACGCCGAGAGCGGGCGGCTGACGGCGGTCCAGGGCGCGAAGGTCATCGAGCCCTCGCCGTCCGGGCCCCCGTCGGTCCGGCCCGGCCCGGTGCCGGACCACACCTCGAGGGCCCGGGAGGCCGCGCAGGTGAGGGCGAACGCCTCGGCGAGCGCGCCCAGCACCCCGTACTGCTGGGTGCGGTAGGCCAGCAGCGGGCGGCCGGGGGCCAGCCTGCTCTGGGTCCGGCGGCCGGCCGCGTAGCGCACGGCCAGCACCGCCGACTGCCGGGCCATCGCGGCCAGGCCGGACGGCAGCGCCGCCCACAGGGTCTGGCCCACGCAGAGCGTGCGCTGCAGGCGCAGGTCCGGGCTGCCGAGCGGGTCGTGGAAGGTGCCGTCCGCCGCGATGGCGGCGCTGTCGCGCAGCCAGTGCCCGTACGGGAGGCGGACGCCGTGGAACCGGAACTGCGCGTAGTTCAGCGGCAGTGCGCTGAGTTCGACCCCGGTGGACATCTCGACGCCCGGGCGAAGCCCGTCGTGGTCGGCCAGGTCGACCACGAAGGAGAACACCCCGCAGTCGGCGCCGCCGACCACCAGCCGGGCCAGCATGACGGCGATCAGCGGGCCGCCGTCCGCCGTCCCGCTGGTGAACTTGGTCGCCGCCCCGTCCGGCGTGCCGATCACGAACTCCCGGGTCACCGGGTCGAACTCGGCGGTGGTCCGGGTGTCCAGATGGCTGTTGGCCTGCCCGACCTCGGTGATCATGTAGACCCCCCTGGCCCGGCCCGACTCCAGTGCCTCGAAGTGCGCCTTGAGCAGGTCGGGTTCGGGGGCGAGCAGTTTCATCGAGCTGAGCACCAGCAGGTACTGGTACGCCAGCACCATCGCCATCGAGGGCTGGGACGCCGCCGTCCAGGCCAGTACCGCCCCCAACTGCTCGGGCGCGTCCAGCAGTTCGCGACCCGGTGGGACGGCCCCGGCGATCCGCAGCAGCCGGCGCCTGACCTGTGCCTCCCGGCCGGCCGGATCGGGGGTGGCGGGCATCGGGTCACCGTGCAGGGCCTCGCCCAGGGCGTGCAGGAGGGCGGGGGGTACCCGGCCGTGCACCAGTTCCTCCAGGGCGCTGAGGCCGGCCGGTGCGAGTGGCGGGGGAGATGACGTGCGGTCAGTGGGCATGGCGGAGCTCCAGAAGGGTCTCGGCACGGGACTGCGGAGGGTCGGCGGCACGGGCAGCGCGGAGCCTGCCCGGCGCGGGACTTCCTCGGGTGGGAGAGGAGGCGCTCGGAGGAACACTTCGAGACTGCCCGGTCCGGTGGGGCGCAGGCCACCGGCCGGGGCGGGTGGTCTGTTGAACGCCGCCCCGTGTTGAAGGCCGTCCGAGGGGCGGGTGACCACCCCGGTGCGGGGAGGGTCCGCCGATCTCCGATACTGGGTCGGTGATCATCGTGCCGATCCTGCTGACGGTTCTCGCCCTGCTCGTCCTGGTGCACCGGTACCTCTGGCGGCGGCTGGTCCGCGACGTGTCCGCGCCCGGCGGGTGGTACCGGCGGGTCGGGACGGCGCTGGCGGTGCTGCTGCCGCTGCTCTCGGTCGGTGCGGTGGCCGGCGGCCGGCTGCTGCCGCTGGCCGCCGAGCGCTGGCTGGCCTGGCCGGGGTACCTGTGGCTGGCGGTGCTGCTCTACCTGACCATGGCCCTGCTGGTGGGCGAGCCGGCCCGGGTGGTCTGGCTGCGGATCGCGGCGGCCCGGGAGCCGAAGGCGGCCGACCGACCTGAGGACCCGTCACGGCGGCTGTTCGTGGCCCGGACGGTGGCGATCGGCGCCGCCGGGGCGGCCGTCGCGGTGGTGGGCAACGGCGCGTACGGGGTGCTGCGCGGGCCGCGGCTGAAGCAGCTGACCGTCCCGCTGGCGAAGCTGCCCCGGCGGGCGCACGGTTACCGGATCGCGGTGGTCAGCGACATCCACCTCGGCCCGATCCTGGGCCGCTCGCACACCCGGCGGATCGTCGACACCATCAACGGCACCCAGCCCGACCTGATCGCGATCGTGGGTGACCTGGTGGACGGCACGGTGCCCGAACTCGGCCCGGCCGCGCTCCCGTTGCGCGAGCTGCGGGCCCGGGACGGCGCGTTCTTCGTGACCGGCAACCACGAGTACTTCTCCGGCGCCCAGCCGTGGGTGGAGTTCGTCCGCTCGCTCGGGGTGTTCCCGCTGGAGAACGACCGGATCGAGCTGCCCTGGTTCGACCTGGCCGGCGTGAACGACCTCGCGGGCACGGCCGAGGGCCAGGGGCCGGACTTCGAGCAGGCGCTCGGCGACCGGGACCGGCTGCGGGCGGCGGTGCTGCTCTCGCACCAGCCGGTGACCGTGCACGACGCCGTCCGGCACGGGGTCGACCTCCAGCTCTCCGGGCACACCCACGGCGGGCAGCTCTGGCCGGGCAACTACCTGGCCGAGCTCGCCAACCCGACCGTGGCCGGTCTGGAGCGGTACGGCGACACCCAGCTCTACGTCACCCGGGGTGCCGGGGCCTGGGGCCCGCCGGTCCGGGTCGGCGCCCCCTCCGACATCACGGTGCTGACGCTCGCCGCGCGGTCGGCCTGACCTGGCCCGCGCCCGATCCGGCGTCAGGGGGCAGGTCAGGCGGGGGAGTTGACGGATGTCGCTTCTGTCACCGACCCCTTTCGGCCGTACTTCGTGAACGAGGGAGAACATCGCGGCCAACAGCCCTGCCGAAGGATGATTGTCCCTTCAATGACTCCCGTGTGCACACGTAGCTTTGGGGTGCGCTGCCGGGGCGGCTCCGGTGCGAACGGGGAGGCACTCGGATGGCAGGGCAGCGGGTACGCGACGACGGGGTGGCCGAGCCGGTCCGCCGGGGATCGGTGCAGGCCGAGCGGGACGTGAACGGACGGTACCGCTGGTCCCTGAAGGCTCCGAACGGCCGGATCGTGGCGGTCTCCGCCTCGGTGTACGAGACCCCGGAGCAGGCCCGGCAGGTCTTCGAGGGATTACGCGGGGCGGCACCGGGCCTGGTGGTCCGGATCACCCACGTGCGGGACGGGATCGGCTGGATCTGGGTGGTGCCGGGACCGCGCGGGGTGCCGGACGCCCGGTCGCACCGCACCTACGAGCGCTACGCCACCTGTCAGAACGCCTTCCGTCGCTTCGTGGCGCTGCTGGAGCGCTCGGAGGGCGTCGAGATCTCGGTGCCGCGCGATGGGTTCTGACACCGGGTCGGGCCCCCGGAGAGGCCCGAGACTGGTCACCGTCCGGTTGGGCGGCGGGCGGGTCGGCTGGCTGCTGGCGGCCGCGAACGGCCGGCAGCTCGCCAGGTCGGCGGTGACGTACCGGAGCGAGGCGGAACTCGACGAGGCGGTCCGGCAGTTGTTGGTGGAGCGGGCCGCGCTGCGCTACCTGGTGCAGCAGGGCGGCGACCGGTCCTGGGGCTGGTCGGCGCTGCTGCCGGTGCGCAGCTCGGGGCAGGTGACCGGCGAGGCGGTGGCCCGCAGCGCGCGGGGCTATCTGCGCCAGGACCAGTGCCGGCAGGGGATGGCGAGCTTCCAGTCGATGCTCCAGCAGCTGCGTGCGGTCCGGGGCGCCGGGTGACCGGGAGGTTGCCGATCCCTCCCCGAACCGCCACCTGGAGAAGAACGGTCCACTCGTGAAGAGAAGTTGACAGAGTCGTGGTGAAGCCGAACCCACCCGGCCCGGCCTCGGGCTAAACCCCGGGGCCGGGCCGGATTCGGGTCGGCGGGCGGAACCGGCCCGGTCCGGAGGGACCTTCCACCGGCACGTGCCACCCGGCAAGTATCGGAGCCGCCGGACGGACGGCCGCCGAGTGCGGACGCCGCCGGTGCTCCCGACCGGGCCCCGGGCCGGGAGCGGATGAATTGATGCTCGCTCCTACCGGAGGAACACCAAATGCGTCACACCGCTGCCAAGCTGGTCGCCGCCGTCGCGGTCACCGCCGCCACCGTCCTCGCGGCAGTTCCCGCCCAGGCCGCCGACCCGAGCCCGATCCCGAACGCCGTCGACATCGTCGGCACCGGCTCGGACACCACCTCGACCTACCTGTCGCAGGTCTCGGCCGACTACAACGCCTCCATCGCGGGCGCTCCGGCCAGCACCCCGCGGCTGTACAGCTGGGAGCCGCTCGGCACCTCCCCGATCACCCCGAAGACGGGTGGGGCCAGCATCGCCCGTCCGAACGGCTCCGGCGCCGGCATCACCGCGCTGATCAACAACACCTCCGCCACGGTCGACTTCGCCCGCTCCTCGCGTGGCCGTCAGGCCAGCGACCCGGCCTCCATCCTGTTCGTGGCCTTCGCCAAGGACGCGGTGACCTGGTCCGCCAAGGCGACCGGCGGCCACGCTCCGGCCAACCTGACCACCGCCCAGCTCAAGGGCATCTACGAGTGCACCATCACCAACTGGAGCGCCGTCGGCGGCACCGCCGGCACCATCAAGCCCTTCCTGCCGCAGAACGGTTCGGGCACCCGCACCTTCTTCCTGCAGGCCATCGGTGGCGCCACCCCGGTCGTCCCGGGCGCCTGCGTGACCAGCGGCCCGCAGGAGAACACCGGCACCACCGCGGTGCTGGACGATGTCGACGCGATCTTCCCCTACTCGGTCGCGCACTACATCTCCCAGGTCTTCGGCGGCCACAGCACGGCCACCGACGCCCCCGGCCCGCTGACCCTGCGCAACGTGAACAGCGTCGTGCCGGTCAACCCCACCACCCACGTGATCAACGCCCCGTTCGCGGGCAGCGCCTACGGCCGCGTGATCAACAACGTCGTCCGGACCAACGACTGGAACACCGCCGGTGCCTACCAGACCACCCTCAAGGGCATCTTCGGCCCGGCCGGCTGGATCTGCACCCACCCGGCGACCATCACCAACTACGGCTTCCTGACCCTGCCGGGCACCGCCTGCGGTACCACCAGCTGATCACCACCCCGCACCACCCGACGGCCGAGCCCGCAGGGGCCCGGCCGTCGGCCTGCCCGGCCCCGCAGTGCCCTCAGCAGAACCGCCCGCACCCGAAGGAGCACGCCATGAACCGCCTCCGTACCCGTCTCGCCCTCGCCGGTGCCGCCGCGCTGGCCGCCGTGACCACCTTCTCCGGCCTGACCGGTACCGCCGTCGCCACCGAGGTGCAGGCCGCCCCGGCCACCCAGGCCCAGACCGCCCCGGTCACCTCGATCGGCACCGCGCTGATCCGCGAGGACAGCGACTTCCTGCGGCGCAGCGCCGAGGCCGGCATCTTCGTGGTGCCGCTGCCGCCGGGCACGGTCGGCTTCGACCCGGCCGCGGGCTTCTCGGGCACCTTCCCGGTCACCGGTGCGACCGGCGTGCTGCGGGAGTACTACGGCAACGTCCAGCTCGGCGGCAGCCTGCTGGCGGTCAACGTCCGCACCGGCCGCACGGTGCTGTTCCAGCAGCTGGCCTTCGACGTCGACAACTGGCAGCTGACCGGCGTGCCGCTGGGCAGCACCGCCCCGGTCGGTCTGCTGGAGCCCACCGAGAGCTCGCTCGTGGTGAACGGCGCCGTCAACTCGCTGACCTCCACCGGCCTGGCCGTGAACGCGTCGGGTGCGCAGTACCTGGACAGCAAGCTGGCCACTTCGTTCTTCGCGGCCGGCAGCCAGATTGGCTCATTCGCGCTGAACTACACCCAGCCCGCCGCCTGATCCGTCGTGCCGGAACGGGCCCGTGACGCCATTTTCGGTGTCACGGGCCGTCGGGCATTCCGGTACTGCGCTGGCAAGTTGGGGCCTTATACATCTGAATGGTCATCAACTGTCATATCCACATGGGGAAATACCGAAGTCTCGATCCCGGTGGGTCCGGTTTCGGACAGCGGTGATCGGATCAGCGAAAGGACACCCCATGAGGCTCCGCAGACCGGGCAACCCCGCGCGTCGGCGGCTGGCGAAGATCTTTGCCGCCGCCACCGTCGCCTGGGCGGCGGCACTCACGATGGTGGTGCTGCCCGGAGCCCTGGGCCCGGCGCCCGAGGCGCACGCGGCCGGTGGCGTGACGGTGCCGGGTCCGCCGGTGTGGAACCCGGCGGACTGGACCACCGGTGAGCGGGGTTCGGTCACCCTGGACACCACCGGCAACCTGGGCAACGAGCGGGTCCGGGTCCGCTGGGCCGGCTTCACCCCGAGCGCGTTCACCTGGGGCGACCCGGTGGACGTCGCGGTGGTGGGCTCCACCCAGATCCTGTACTCGGTCCGGGTCTACCAGTGCCGGGGCACCGACCCGAAGCCGACCGACTGCTACGGCAGCACGGTGTACAACGGCGATCAGGCCAAGGGCTTCGAGCAGGTGATGGCGCAGGGCGCCACCACCCCCGAGTTCCCGAGCAACATGGTGATCGCGGCGACCAGGCCGGACGGCACCGGCGAGGCCGAGATCGAGCTCTGGACCTCGCAGCAGAGCCAGACCCTGGGCTGCGACGCCGCGCACGCCTGCTCGCTGGTGGTGGAGCCGCAGTACGGCGGTGACGCGATCGGCGCCTACCAGAGCCCGGCCGGCACCATCAACTGCGACGACCACTCGGGCGACAACGACGGTTTCTTCAACACCGCCTCGGACGGTTCGTTCTGGAAGAACGTCGGCACGCCGTACAACACCGGCGAGACCTGCGCCTGGAACCAGCGGGCCGTGGTGCCGCTGCACTTCGCCGCCACGCCCAGTGACTGCAAGGCCGGCGGCGACGCGTTCGCGATGGCCGGTCTGGAGATGGCCAACCGGGCGGTGCAGCAGTGGCGGGCCGGATTCTGCGGCGGCGACCAGCCGCTGAACCTGGGCTACGTGTTCGGCGGGGGCGAGCCGCAGGCCCGGGCCGCCTTCCTGGAACGCCGGGGCGCCGACGTGGCGTTGACCGCGCGACCGGACCGGAGCCCGGCCGCGCGCCCGTACGTCTACGCGCCGCTGGCCACCACCGCGATCTCGGTGGTCTATGTGATCGACGACGCCACCAGCCGCCGTCAGATCCGTCAACTGAAGCTGAACGCACGGCTGTTGGCGAAACTGCTGACCCAGTCCTACGACCTGCAGTACGGCGCCTCGATCCCCTCGGTGGACGGCAACCCGAAGTGCGTCTTCCTGGACCCGGAGTTCCTCAAGCTCAACCCGGTGGACGCGGTGAACGGCCCGGTCTGGCCGGACTGCGGTTCGGGCGGGAACAAGGCCGAGACCACCCCGATCGTGATCGGCGGCACCTCCGACCTGGTGTACCAGCTGACCGCGTGGATCGCCGCCGACCCGGACGCGGCCCAGTTCCTCGGCGGTGCGAAGGACCCCTGGGGCATGCGGCTGAACTCCTACTACCTGCGCTCCAGCTTCGCCGGCTACCCGGTCGACAGCTTCGTGCCGCAGGACTTCAGCGGCCCCGGCAACTGGAAGCAGTACGAGTGGAACCCGCTCAGCGGCGGGCTCGGCGCGGTGTCCCGGAACGTGCTGGAGAACCGGGCCACCTGCAGTGACCCGAACATCGACAACACCGGCGCGCACCCGAAGTGCGCACCGGAGCCGATCGGCCAGCGCGCACTGTTCGCCGTGCTGGACGCCGGCCAGGCCAAGGCGTACTCGCTGCCCGAGGCCGCACTGGCCAACCCGGCCGGGGAGTTCGTCACCCCGTCGACCGGGGCGCTGCAGGCGGCGGTCGCGGTGATGCCCACCGATCCGGTCACCGGCACCCAGCAACTCCCGTACGGCGATGGCGGTTCGGCCTTCGCCGGGGCGAAGGCGGCCTACCCGCTGACCGCCGTGCAGTACGCGATGCTGCCCACCAGCGGTCTGGACGGCGGCAAGGCGGCGGCCGTGGCCAAGTTCGTCCGGCAGGCCACCGACCTCGGCGGCGGGCAGATCTACGGCACCGCGCCCGGACTGCTGGCGCCCGGCTTCCTGGCGCTGACCGAGGCCCAGTCCGCGCAGGCGAAGGCCGCGGCCGGTCATGTCGGCGCGCAGGACTCGGCGCTGCCGGGCAACCAGGTCACCTCGAGCGATCCCGGTGGCACCAGCGGCGGCGGCTCCGGCGGCACCACCACCGGTGGCCAGTCCGGCTCCACCGGCGGGAGCGGTTCCGGCGGCAGCTCCGGTGGCGACAGCACGGCCGGCACCGGCGGGACTTCGGGTGCGGCAGCGGCTGCGGGCGGTCCCGCCCCGGTGGCCAACCCGGCCCCCTCGAACTCCCCGATCGCGGTCGCCCCGGTGGCGGCCGGCCGCCCCGGGCAGGACCGGGCGGGCGCGGCCCGGCTGATGCTGCCGGTGCTGCTGGTGATCGGCGGGGTGCTGCTGGTGGGCGGCCCGACCACGCTGCTGCTCAGCGGCACCGCGGCCGGTGGGCGGATCGCGGGCTGGTTCCGCCGGCTGTTCGGCCGGAGCTGAGACCGGTCGGGCCGGTCCGGGCGAAGCCGCCCGGGCCGGCCCGGAAGCGGGCCGAACCATGCTGCCCGGAAGCCCAGTTGACCGTCCCGAACGCTGCGGAGAACCCGTCATGACAGCAACCCTCCCCGCCCCGGCGGACCTCGAAGACCGACCACGGCGGATCAGCGCGCCGGTCTCCCGGGGTGACCGGGTGTTCCGGATCCTGCTGACCGCAGCGGGGCTCTCGGTCTTCCTGATCATGGGCCTGATCGCCTTCTTCCTGCTGCTGCGCGGCGGACAGGCGCTCCGGGTCACCGGCTGGTCCTTCTTCACCGAGCAGCGCTGGAACACCGCCGCCTACCAGTTCGGCATCGCGGCGGTACTGCCCAACGGCGTGCTGATCGCCGTGGTGGCGCTGCTGATCGCGGTGCCGGTGGCACTCTGCGCGGCCGTGTTCATCTCCGAGTACGCACCCGTGCGGGCCCGGAAGGCACTGATCGCGGTGGTCGACCTGATGGCCGCGATCCCGAGCATCGTCTACGGCCTCTGGGGCCTGTTCTTCCTCCAGCCGAGGATCATCGGCCTGTCCCGCTGGGCCTCCAACCACCTCGGTGACACCCTGCCGTTCCTCAAGGTGCGCACCGGCGACGTCGGGGCCTCCTACACCTCCTCGACCTTCATCGCGGGCGTGGTGGTGTCGCTGATGATCATCCCGATCGTCACCGCGCTCAGCCGGGAGGTGTTCTCGCAGGCGCCGCAGGGCGAGCGGGAGGGCGCGTACGCGCTGGGCAGCACCCGCTGGGGGATGGTGCGCACGGTGGTGCTGCCGTTCGGCAAGGGCGGCGTGATCGGCGCGGTGATGCTCGGCTTCGGCCGGGCGATGGGCGAGACCATCGCGGTCGCGCTGATCATCTCGCCGGCCTTCGTCTTCAAGGGCCACCTGCTGGAGAACGGGGCGAACTCGATCTCGGCGCTGATCGCGCTGCGCTTCGGCGAATCCGACGAGCTGTCACTCTCCGCCCTGATGGCGGCCGGACTGGTGCTGTTCGCCCTGACGCTGCTGGTCAACGTGGTGGCCGGCGTCATCATCAACCGCTCGCGCTCCGGCGCGGCGACCTCCGACTGAGCACCGAGGACACGGCCGATGACCGATATTGCCGAAGACACCAGCCCCTCCCTGACCAAGGCCGCCGAGGAGCCCGAGACCCGGATCAGGTTCGGCGGCGTCACCCGGGCCGATCTGGCCACCGCCGTCGGTGCCGCCGGCGGATCGCTGGGGCTGGACTGGCTGCTGTACGAGCGGATCCTGCCGTTCAGCGGTGCGTTCGGCTTCCTGCTCAGCTGGTACCTGCTCTTCCTGGCCTTCTACGGCGGCGCCGTCGCCGTGCAGTGGAACGGCCGGCTGGTGCGCGAGCGGCTGGTCGCCGCGCTGGCCTGGAGCTCGGGCGCGCTGGTGCTCGGGACGATCCTGGAACAGCTCGGGTTCCTGCTGGTGCACGGGATCACCGCCGCCCGGCACGCGAACTTCTTCACCCAGTCGATGGAGACCACCGCCGCACTCTCCCCGATCACCTCGGGCGGCGCGCTGCACGCGATCATCGGCTCGGTCGAACAGCTCGGCCTGGCCACGCTGTTCTCCGTCCCGCTGGGCATCGCCGCCGCCGTCTACATGTCCGAGGTGGGCGGCCGGTTCGCCCGGCCGGTGCGCACCCTGGTCGAGGCGATGACCGCGCTGCCCTCGATCGTGGCCGGGCTGTTCGTGCTCGGCGTGGTGATCCTCACCTTCGGGATGGAGCGGTGCGGCTTCGCCGCGTCGCTGGCGCTCACCGTGATGATGATGCCGATCATCACCAGGGCGGCCGAGGTGGTGATCCGGCTGGTGCCCGGCACCCTGCGGGAGGCGTCCTACGCGCTCGGCGCCAGCCAGTGGCGCACGGTCTGGAACGTGGTGCTGCCCACCGCCCGGCCCGGGCTCTCCACCGCCGTGGTGCTCGGGATGGCCCGTGGCGTGGGCGAGACCTCGCCGGTGCTGCTCACCTCGGGGCTGACCGCCTACTTCAACCTCGACCCGTTCCACGGCCAGCAGGTCAGCCTGCCGTTGTACATCTGGAACTACGTCCGCCAGCCCTACGAGGACATGGTGGCCCGGGCGTTCGCCGCCGGGCTCACCCTGATGGGCGTGGTGCTGGTGCTCTTCCTCGCCGCCCGCGCCCTCGGCGGCCGCCGCCCCGGCGAGCTGAGCAGCCGTCAGCGCCGGCTGATCAGCCGGGACGCCGCCGCGCGGCGCCGCCCGGCCCGGCCCGCCGTGGCCCTGGCCCGGGTGCAGTCGCCCGCCCCGGACGTCGCCGTGGCGCGACGTCAACCGAACGCCCCGGAGATCGCCGTGGTGCGGCCATGACGCGCCCCCGGCGGTTGTCCGACCCCGCTCCCGTACCGACCGACCACCCCAGAGGAGTCCCCATGCCGTGGGCATCCGCTCACCGGCCGCAGCGGTCCGCCGCCCTGCTGCTCGTCCTGTTGCTGCTCGCCGCCTCGGCGGCGCTCGGCCGGGCGACCCCGGCGTACGCCGCGACCTCGCTCAACGCGGACGGCTCCAGCTGGGCCGGACCGGCCATCGACCAGTGGCGCCAGGACGTGGTGCCGCAGGGCATCCAGATCAACTTCAACCCGGTCGGCTCGGCCGCCGGACGGAAGAACTGGGCGGCCGGGCTCAACGACTTCACCGCCTCCGACGTGCCGTTCCGCTCCAAGCTGGACACCGGGGCGAGCGGCGCGGTCGGCGGCTCGGGCGCGGCCGGCGCGGAGCGGGCGGTGTACGGCTACTCCTACGTGCCGATCACCGCGGGCGGCACCGCGTTCATGTACAACCTGGTGCTGGCCGGGAAGCGGGTCACCGACCTGCGGCTCTCCTCGGACACCCTGGTGAAGATCTTCACCAGCAAGATCGCCTTCTGGGACGACCCGGCCGTCACCAAGGACTACGGCCGGGCGCTGCCGCACGTGCCGATCACCCCGGTGGTGCGCTCCGACGGCTCCGGCGCCACCGCCCAGTTCACCCGCTGGATGCAGCACACCCACCGGGCCGAGTGGGAGGCGTACTGCACCGGGATCAACAGCGTCACCTGCGGCGACTACACCGAGTTCTTCCCGACCTCGGGCCGGATGGTGGCGCAGAACGGGTCCGACGTGGTGGCCAACTACATCAAGTCCCCGTCCGGTCTCGGCACCATCGGCTACGACGAGTACGCCTTCGCCAAGCGCAGCAACTGGCCGGTGGTCAAGGTGCTGAACGCCGCCGGGTACTACACGCTGCCGACCGCCTCCAACGTCGCGGTCGCGCTGACCGCCGCGAAGATCAAGGGAGTCGACGACCCGACCCCGCCGACCGACCCCAACTTCCTGCAGCAGAACCTGGACGACGTCTACAACATGGCCGACAAGCGGGCCTACCCGGTGTCCAGCTACAGCTACCTGATCGTGCCGCGCCAGGGCGTCGCCGACCCGGTGCCGCCGCGCTTCAACGACGCCAAGGGCAACGCGCTGAGCCGGTTCATCTCCTACGTGCTGTGCGCGGGGCAGGGCCAGGCCGACAGTCTCGGCTACTCGCCGATCCCGCGCGGCCTGGTGCGCGGCGGGATGCTCCAGGTCGGTCACATCCCGGGCAACGCCAGCCCGGTGAACGCCGACACGCTCGCCAACTGCGCCAACCCCACCTTCAACAGCGCCGGTGAGCTCACCGTGCTGGCGAACGCCCCGCAGCCGAGCCCCTGCGACAAGCTCGGCACCCCGCTGGACTGTGTGGTCAAGGACGGCCAGCCGGTCAGCAGCGGCAGCGCCGGCGGCAGCAACTCCGGTGGCACCAAGGGCGGTTCGACCGGCAGCGGGACGACCGGCGGGACCGGTGGCACCGGCGGTGCGGCCGCGGCCGGCGGCACCGCGGCCGACCCGAACGCGGCACCCCCGGCGATCGACCCGCAGACCGGTGAGGTGGTCGGAGCGGGCGGGGCCGGCGGTGGCGGCGGCAACCTCCAGGCCAGTGTGGTGGAGGTCGGCAACCGCAAGGACGAGTGGCTGCTCAGCACGCTGACCGCGATCGAACTGCTCGCCCTGGTCGCCGTGCCGCCGCTGCTCGGCGGCTGGCTGGCGGCCCGGCGGCGGAACCGGGGAGTGACGCGATGAGCGCACCGACCAGTGTGCCACCGACGGTCAGGCCCGAGCCGGGACCTGACGCCCCGGCAGCCGCCGCGCCGAGGGACGCCGGACCGCCGCCCGCCGCGCCGAAGCGGGCCGCCGTCCGCCCGCCGCTCGGCACGGCCCGGCGCCGGCTGGTCCAGGCGGGCTGGGCGACCACCTCGCTGGCCGTGCTGGTGATCGGCTTCGGGGCGTTCCTGCCCACCCTGTCCGGGCTCCAGGAGCAGCACGCGCAGGCCGCCGCGTACAAGACCCTGCGCGAGCAGTTCGGCACCGCGGTGGCCCCGACCGGGCCCACCGTCGACGGTGCACCGGTGGCGATGATCGACATCCCGGCGCTCGGCCTGTACGAGACGGTGGTGGTCGAGGGCACCACCGGCCGCGACCTGATGCGGGGCCCCGGCCACCGGCGGGACACCGTGCTGCCGGGCCAACAGGGCGTCAGCGTGCTGTTCGGCCGCCGGGTCAGCTTCGGCGCCCCGTTCGCCCGGATCGCCGAGCTGCACGAGGGCGACCGGATCGACGTCACCACCGGCCAGGGGAAGTCCAGCTACGTCGTCAACGAGCACGGCGAGGGCGGCAACCCGCTGACCGACCAGGCCGAGAACCGGCTGGTGCTGGTCACCGGTGACTCGGACTGGATCTCCTCCTCGACCGTGATGGTCGGTGCCCGGCTGCTCGGCGAGCCGTACGCCGACGCCGGCACCCGGGGCGCGCTGCGCCCCACCGACAAGGCGCTGGCCGCCGACCGGTCCGCGCTCTCGGCGCTCCAGCTCTGGACGCTGGGCCTGCTCGGGTGCGTCACGCTGACCACCCTGGCGGTCCGGCTCTGGCACCGCTGGGCGGCGTACCTGTGCTCGGCACCGGTGCTCGGCGCGGTGCTCTGGAGCTGCTACGAGAACGCCGCCGCCCTGCTGCCCAACCTGTACTGAAGCGCCCAACCTCTACCGAAGGACCATCGGGATGACCGACGCCATCGACACCGCCGTACTGCCCAGGACCGACGACTCGCTGTACGGCATCGAGACCCGGGGCGTCTCGGCCTGGTTCGGTGACCACAAGGTGCTGGACCGGGTCTCGCTGAGCATGACGGCCGGTCAGGTCACCGCCCTGATCGGCCCGTCCGGCTGCGGCAAGTCCACCTACCTGCGGATCCTCAACCGGATGCACGAGATGGTCCGCGGCGCGGGCCTGTCCGGTGAGGTGCTGCTCGCGGGCACCGACATCTACGCCACCGGGCGGCGGCCCGCCGACGTCCGGCGGCGGATCGGCATGGTGTTCCAACGGCCCAACCCGTTCCCGGCGATGAGCATCTACGACAACGTCGCCAGCGGCCTCAAGCTGGCCGGGATCAAGACCGACCGCGAACAGCGGGACCACCTGGTGGAGAGCAGCCTGCAGGCCGCCGGCCTCTGGCAGGAGGTGAGCAACCGGCTGCGCTCGCCCGGCGGTTCGCTCTCCGGCGGGCAGCAGCAGCGGCTCTGCATCGCCCGCTCGCTGGCCGTCTCGCCGGACGTGCTGTTGATGGACGAGCCCTGCTCGGCGCTGGACCCGACCTCGACCCGGCGGGTCGAGGAGACCATCGCCGAGCTGCGCGGCCGGCTCACCATCGTGATCGTGACGCACAACATGCAGCAGGCGCAGCGGGTCTCGCAGTCCTGCGCGTTCTTCCTGGCCAGCCACGACACCCCGGGCCGGATCGTCGAGGCAGGCCCCACCGACCGGCTGTTCGGTGCGCCGGCCGACCAGCGGACGGCGGACTACGTGAACGGCCGGTTCGGGTAGGGCGTGTCCTCGGTCAGCGCCAGGCGGCGGTCCCGGCGACCTGCGGACGCTGCCGGGCCGGGACGTGCGGGCGGTCGACCACGTGGTCGACCTCCGGGCCGCTGCCGACGGCGGCCTGCGCCCGGCGGGCGAGCAGGCGGCGATCGGTGCCGTGGTCGGTGGGCATCGGGGAGTGGAAGGTGACCTCGGCGACCAGGCCCCGGGCGGCCACCACCCGGCGGATGGACGGCAGCAGTTCGTCGTCACCGACGTAGGCCGGGGCGGTGCAGAGCCGGCCGTCCGGCTGCCGGTAACGGATCGTCACGGGCTGGACCGGGGCCGCCGCGTCGATCGCCGCCTGGAACGCCGCCGGGCGGAACTTCCCGCCCGCCTCGCCGCACCAGGTGCTGCCCTCGGGGAACGCGGTGATCGGCCGCCCGGACCGCAGTACGGCGGCCATCTCGGCCACTCGGTCCGGGAGTTGGCGCAGGTTGTCGCGGTCGATGTAGACCGTGCCGCCCCGCCCGGTCAGCGGGCCGAGCACCGGCCAGTCCCGGACCTCGGTCTTGGCCAGCATCGGCCCGGGCCGTACGGCGGTGAACAGCACGATGTCCAGCCAGGAGATGTGGTTGGCCACCCGCAGCGCGGAGCCCGGGGCGGGCACCCCGACGACCCGCAGGCGGACGCCCATCGCGGTCAGCAGCGACCTGGTCCAGAACCGGAGCGCCGCGTCCCGGAGCCGGGGCGCCCGGTCCCAGCCCCGGACCAGCACGACCACGGCGATCCCGGTCAGCAGGACGCCGAAGCTGCCGGCCCCGCGCAGCAGGCGCAGCGGTGCGGGCACGGTCGGCCCGGGGTCGGCGAGACAACTCTCCGGCGTGCAGGGGGCGGTGGGGAGCCAGCCGCTCACGGCGCGGTCACCCGCCCGCGCCGGCCGGGGTGCCGGCCGAGAGGAAGTGCCGCAGGTAGCGCGGGTCGGTCCGCTCCAGCGAGAGCAGCACGTACAGGTCGGCCACCCCGAAGTCCGGGTCGTACGCGGGCTCGCCGCAGACCCAGGCGCCCAGCCGCAGGTAGCCGCGGAGCAGGGCCGGGATCGTGGTCCGCTCGGGCCGCACCACGCCGGTCGGGTCCCACGGGCGGTGCGGGGTGACCCGGTACTCGGCCGGGGCCAGGTGACGGGCCGTCATGGCGTCCCAGACCCCGGCCGCGGTGGCGCCGCCGTCGGCCAGCGGGACGGAGCAGCAGCCGGCCACCCAGCTGTTGCCGGTGTCGACCAGGTAGCGGGCGATGCCGCCCCACATCAGGTTGATCACGGCGCCGTTGTCGCGGTGCCGGATGTCGATGCAGGACCGGCCCACCTCGACCAGGCCGGGGCGGACGGCCGCCAGGTTGGTCAGGTCGAACTCGGTCTCGGAGTACAGCCGCCCGGCCCGGGCCGCCGCCTCCGGGCGGAGCAGCCGGTAGGTGCCGACCACCTCGCCGGTCTCGTTCTCGCGCACCAGCAGGTGGTCGCAGAACTGGTCGAACGGGTCGATGTCCAGGCCGGGCACGGGGGTGTCCAGGACGGCACCCATCCCGCCGGCGAAGACGTCGTGGCGCAGTCGCTGGGCCGCCCGGACGTCCGCCTCGTCGGAGGCCAGCGACACCGAGTAGGCGGGGGCGGCGGTCGGGTGGGCGGCGGGTCGCGTGACGGTGGGGCGGGTCACGGTGGGGGAGCTGAGCGCGGTACCAAGGGCCATGACGGGGTTCTCCCAGGGCTTGGGTCGAGCGTGGCGATCGGTGCTGCCCTATGTCTCTCCAGATTGGTTGGCGTTCGTATGACCAGCCGGGAGAGTGGAGATGTGGACCTGTTGAATGCACCGGTGTCGGCGGCCCGTTTCAGCGGCCCCGGTCGGCCGTCCTGAGAGCCAACACCCGGGCCAGTGCGAGGAGTTCGCGTACATCTGGGTCCTCGGAGCCGCCGCCGGCGGGCGCGCCGAGCACCGCCGACTCGGTGGCGGAGAGGGCGCCCGGCGGCCGGTGCAGCAGCGCGCCCGGGTGGTGCAGGTCGTGCAGCAGACCGGAGCCGTCCGGCGCGCCCGAGCCCGCCACCGGGCGGCCCGCGTACGCGACGTACCGGCCGTCCGGCGAGCAGCGGAGCACCCGGGGCCACTCGACCAGCTCGGCCAGGTGCGGCGGCACCGGTACCGGGGCCAGGGTGAGCTGGTCGTAGAAGTGCACCCGGCCCTCGCTCGGGGCCAGCCCGCCGACCACCTGCCAGGCCGGGACGGCGAACAGGTTGCGCAGCCGAGGGGTGTCCCGCCGGACGGTCGGCCGGGGTTCGGCGCCGGCCAGCTCCCAGAGCGTCAGACCGCCCTGGCGGCCCGAGCCGAGCAGGCGGTCGGGCCCGGCGAAGGTCAGGTCGAGCAGCCGGCCGGGCTCCTCGGGGACACCGGCCGTGCCGAGCACCGCCCGCAGGCCGGTGTCGGCGAGGACCAGCCGCCGGCCGTCGGAGAGCACCAGCAGGTCACCGCCGGGCGCGACCGCGAGCAGCTCGGCGTTGGCCAGGCCCCAGGGCTCCAGGCCGACCTGCCGCAGCTCCGAGCTCCCGTCGTCCACCAGCGCCCCGGGGCTGAGCCGGAGCCCCGCCACGTACCCGGTGCCGGTCGGCACCAGCCGGGCGGCGGCCACCGCGAAACCAGCCGCCAGCAGCTGCGGACCGGCCGCCGAGTGCCGGACCAGCTCGAAGTGCGGGTCGTCCCCGCCGACCCGGCGGGCGGCCACCACCTGGCCGGGGCCGAGGCAGACCACGGAGGAGTGGCCCGCCTCGCCCAGGTGCAGCGCGGTCCGGCGGTCGGTGCCGAGTTCGAGGGTCTCGATCAGCTCCTGCCGGGTGCCGTGGCCGGGGGTGGCCAGCGCCAGCGCGGGGCTGCCGTGGGCGAACGAGACGTGGTCGGCGTCGAGCAGGCGCAGCCCGGCGGGCAGCCGGACGGTGGCCGGCCCGACCGCGCGGGCGGCGGCGGCAGCCACCCGGTGGGTGTCCAGCGCGGTCAGCCGGCGCAGCAGCTCCCGGTCGGCGGCGGCCGGTGGGTGCCAGTCGGCGGCGAGCAGCCGGGCCGCCAGCGGGGCGGCGTCCACCACCGGTGCGGTGCAGGCGAGTTCCCAGTAGGCGGGCCAGTCCTGCTGCCGGGCGAGCTCGGCGGCGCGCACCTCCACCGGGACCGGCGGCGGGGACCAGAGCCCGCGCGCCGCCGGGGCGGGGCCGGCCCGCCGGTCGGCCGCCCGCAGGGTCTCCCGCTGCCCGTCCAGCGCCTCCAGCAGGGCGGCCCGGTACGTGGCGGGGGCACGCTGGGCGAGCCGCTGCCAGAGCGCCACCGCAGCCGCCCCGGCCCGCACGGCCTCGCCCGGCCGGCCGGCCGCGGTGAGCAGTCGGCGGAGTTCGCCGAGCGCGGCCGCCCGCTCCTGGTCGTCCGGCCCCTCGTCGACGGGCCCGGGCTCCGGGCAGAGTGCCACCAACTCCTCGGCGGCCCGCACCGCCTCGTCCCGACGCCCGGCCCGGGACAGGTCGTCGCGCAGGCCGAGCAGCGCCCGGGCCAGGTCGCCCCGGTGGCTGGCCG
Organism: Kitasatospora sp. NBC_00070; assembly: GCF_045041205.1. Classification (NCBI taxonomy): domain Bacteria; kingdom Bacillati; phylum Actinomycetota; class Actinomycetes; order Kitasatosporales; family Streptomycetaceae; genus Kitasatospora; species Kitasatospora sp. NBC_00070. The sequence goes on from NZ_CP108247.1 coordinate 7,036,493, forward strand.
GGTCCTCGGCCGTTAACTCCCGCCAGTGTGCGACCGCCTCCCGGGCCGGGTCCAGGTCGTCGGCCGCGCCCAGGCCGCGCAGCGACAGCCCGGCCGCCGCGCTCAATGCCGCCGCCAGCCCGGCCCGGTGGGACCGGTCCTGCGCCACCAGCCGGCGGTAGCGCTGGACCGCCTGCCGGTTGGCCCGGTGCGCCTCGCCCCACCGCCCGGCGCGCTCAAGCAGCGTGCTGTGCGCGGCCAGCGCGGCGGCCAGCCCCGGTTCGAAGTCGGCCCGCCGCCCCAGCAGTTCGACCGCCCTGGCCTGGGCGGCGACCGCCTCGTCCAGCCGTCCGGCGACGGCCAGCCGGTCCGCCAGCGCGGCCAGCGACCGCGCCAACCGGTGCTCGTACCGGGCGGGTTCGGCGGCCACCAGGTGGCCGAGCAGCTGCACCGTCCGCCGGGCCGCCTCCACCGCCTGCTCGTCCCGGCCCAGCGCGCCCAACTGCTCGGCGTGCTCGGCGTGCAGGCGGGCGTGGGCCGCCGGATCGTCGGTCCGGCCCAGCCGGTGCGGCAGCAGACGCACCGTCAGGGCGGCCCGGCCGGGGACCAGGTCGGCCGGAGCCGGGGACGGTATCGCGGCGAGGATCCGCTCCAGCAGCGGTGGCTCGATGCCCGGGAGCGCGGCCAGCGCGGTCAGCCCGGGGCTGCCGGCCGCGACCGCGACGGCGGGATCGGCGGTCAGCAACGGGAAGAGGCAGTTCGGCCCGACATGCGGCCAGCGGGCCGCCGTCGCCGCCAGCACGGTGACGGCCCGGCCCGGCCGCCAGCCGCCCCGGGTCAGCACCGCCGCGATCGCCGGGGCCCAAGGCTGCGCCGGGTGGTCGGCCGGATGGCCGGGCAGGGTGAGGGCGAGGAAGTCCTCGGCCAGGCGGTCCGGGGCCAGCGCGGGCAGCACGGTACCGGGGACGGGTGGCGGGTAGCAGGTGGTGTGGTCGGCGAGCAGTGCGGCGGTCGGCTGCTCCAGGCCGAGCGACTCGATCAACTCGGCCCCGGTGTCCGGGGACTGCGGGCCGACCAGGGTGGCGGCGAACACGGTGCGGTTCATTACCCAGGGCGGGGAGCTGAACCCCCCGGGTCTGTGCTCCCGGTGCAGCCGGGCCCAGTTGAGCTGCTCCCGGTCGAGCAGGTGGACGGACAGCCCGGCCGGCTGGGTCGGGGCCCGACGACCGGTTGCGTACGCGTCGACCGTGACCAGCGCGGCCATCAGGACGGCCAGGGTGAGCCCGAAGTCGGGGTGGTCCAGCGCCACCGGATCGGCGGGCGGCCGGACGCCGTACCGCTCGGCGAAGGCGTCCACGGCGGCGCGGAACAGCGCGGGCCGGTCCGCCGTCGGGAGCGGGGGCAGAGTCCGGCGGGTGGTGTCCGGGAAGGCGGCCCGGAGCACGGTCGGCGCGTCGGCGCTCCGGGCGAGCAGCAACACCCGGGTCGGCAGGCCGCGCTGACGCAGCAGCGCGTTGCCGAGCAGCAGGGTGAGCCGGACCGGCGTCCAGTGGTCGGCCCGGTCGACCAGCAGCAGCAGGCCGACGGCGCCGGCCACCCGGAGGTCGGTACCGCCGGGGGGTGCCGGGAGGCCGTCGGGGCCCTCGTCGGCCGTGACCACCTGCCAGCCCGACTCCGCGAGCTCCCCGGCCAGCCGGTCGGCGATCCGGCTCTTCCCCTGCCCGCCCGGGGCGTGCAGCCAGCGGGCCGCCGCCGGCGGCCCGACCGCGCACCAGTCCCGCAGCTCGGCCAACTCCCGCTCCCGGCCGGTGAACCCGACCACGGCCGAGCGGGCGTCCAGCAGCCGGCTCGGCTGCTCGCCGAGCCAGACGTGGTCCAGCGGGGCCGGTGGACGCCAGCCGGCCAGCCGGTACAGCGGAACACCCTCGGCCGAGACGTGGAGGTCGGCGCCGAGCACCCCGTACGCCGTCCCCCCGGCCGGCGCACCCCCACTTCCGGCACGGTGAACCAAGGACGATCCGGACCCTCCGGTGATCGGGGGGCGGCGTCGCGACGCCGGGGCACGCACCTCGCCGGCTTCTCGTCGGTCGCCGATGCTCCGCATGGACTTCCTCCTCGGCGCCGCCGAGGCACGCACCCCGACGCCGCTCCTTCACCCACCCACCGATCACCGGAGGGTCTGACATCTGGGCCCCGATCAGATGTGCACGTGCGACCCGGACCATGCTGCCACCCGGCCCCCGCCGTCGCAGGCGAATGGGACGCCTGGTGCAGGGCGGGTGCACGATCGGTGTACGGCGACCGCCCGGCCGGAGTCGGCGGGTGGACAGCGGCGGTGCCGATGGCAGAGGGTTCACCGCATGTCAGACCACTTCCCGCAGGGCCTGCCCGCCGGCTACCGCACCCGAGCCGCCACCGCCGCCGACCTCTCGGCGATCCACCGGTTGGTGGCGGACTGCGAGCGGGCGCTGTACGGAGTCGCCGAGACCGACCTCGACACCGTCGCCGCCGACCTGGCCCGTCCCGGGCTGGTGCCGGAGCTGGACACCGTGCTGGTGCACGGCCCGAGCGGTGAACTGGCCGGCCGGGCCTGGGTGAACCGCCGCTCCGAGGTCGACGTGCACCCCGCCCACCGGGGCCTGGGCATCGGCCGTTCCCTGCTGGCCTGGGTCGACGAGCGGGCCCGCCGGGCCGGCACCGAGTGGGTGGCGCAGACCGTCCCGGACGGCGACCTGGCGGCGGTGGCGCTGGTGCAGGCGGACGGGTACCGGCCGATGGTCACCGCCTGGCTGCTGGGCATCGAGTTGCCGACCGAGCCGGTGGTCCCCGAGCCGGCACCCGGCATCACGGTGCGGTCGTTCCGGCCGGGCGACGAGCACCCGGCCCACCTGCTGACCGAGGACGCCTTCGACGAGTGGCAGTCCCGGCGGAAGTCCTACCAGGAGTGGGCACTGCTCGCCGTGGAGCGCAGCAGCTTCGCCCCCGCGATGTCCTCGCTGGCCTTCGCGGACGGCGAACTGGTCGGCGCGGTGCTGGCGTTGGACGTGCCGGGCGCCGACGAGGGGTACGTCGAGCGGGTCGCGGTGCGCGCCGACCAGCGCAACCGGGGGATCGCCCGGCTGCTGCTCCAGCACACCTTCCGGGGCTTCCACCGGCAGGGCCGGCGGGGCTGCACGCTCTGGACGCACTCCGACACCGGGGCGCTGACGCTGTACCAGCGGGTGGGCATGACGGTCCGTCGGAGCTCCACCGTGCACAGCAAGGCACTCGGGTAGCGGCCGTCATGGTTGCCGGGCCGTCCGGGGGGAAGGCAGGAGATCATGGGAACACTTGTCGGGCCGGACGTGGCGGCCCATCCGAGGATCGTCGCGCTGTACGAGCGCGACCAGACCTGCCAGACCCTGCGGATAGCCCTCGACGAGGTGTCCACCGGCCGGGCGCTGATGCGGATGCGGGTGACCGCGAGCATGGTGAACGGCCACGGGATGGCGCACGGCGGCTATCTGTTCCTGCTGGCCGACGCGGCGTTCAGCTACGCGTGCAACAGCTACGGCCCGGTCACCGTGGCGCAGGCGGCCCAGGTCACCTTCCTGTCCCCGGCGGCCGTCGACGACGAGCTGGTGGCCGAGGCGGTGGAGCGGGCCAGGTCCGGGCGGACCGGGGTGTACGACGTGACCGTCCGTCAGTCCACCGGCAGAGTGGTCGCCGAGTTCCGCGGTCAGAGCGTGATCCTGGCCGGTGAGACCGGCCGGCACATGGAGGGCGGCGTCGCGGGTCGATGACTCTCGCCCAGACGGCTTCTCCTCAGTCGCCAGGGCTCCGCCATGGCTCCTTCGTCGGCACCGCCCGGACTCGGCCCTCGACCCGCTCCTTCCCCCACCCTCCATGTGCCGGCCGGTCTGAACCACTGGACGACTGACCCGGTCGCCGCCGGTCCCGCCGGGGGCGGGGCGGGCGGCGACCGGACCGGCTCAGGCCGGCGGGCGCTCGTCCAGGACCTGCTGGAGCTTGCCGGTGCGCGGGTTGGTGACCAGCTCGGAGGTCGGCACCCACTCGATGCCGAGCGGGTGGATGGCGCCGTCCGCCACCTCCGCCGGGAAGACCGGGCGGGCGGCGTAGACCGCCTCGACCATCCGTTGCTCCAGGTCGGCGGGCGGCTCGTTGACGTACCCGAGCCGGAGGATCAGGCCGTCCCGGCCGTCCCACCGGCGGTGCACCATCTGCATCCCGACCATGTGCTGGTCCCGGTCGGCCTCGACCAGCACCGCGCGGATGTCCTCCAGCGGCATCGCGATCGTGCCGACCCGGCCGCCCTCCATCGACCGGCCGAGCAGCCGGAACCGCTGCCGCTCGGGGTCGACCCACTCGGCGCGGTCGCCGGCCGGGTAGCGGAGGACCGGCATCAGGGTACGGAACAGGTTGGTGACCAGCAGCCGACCGGGCACGCCCGGGGTGGTGATCGGCTCGCCGGTCACGTCGTCGACCAGCTCGACCAGGGTGCGGTCGGGGAACGCCTCGTGGACGCGGACGTCGTCGCCCGGCACCGGGCGGCCGACCAGTCCCGCGTCGATCGAGGCGTAGCCGACCGAGGCGACGGCCGCCTTCGGGAAGGCCCGGGACAGGATCGGCCGCAGGTCGGTGAAGAGCAGGTCACCGCCGAACAGCAGCAGTTCGACCGAGTCGGCGACCTGGCCGCGCTCCACCAGGTACTCGGCCACGGCGGCCAGCTTCATCGGCACGCCCGCCAGCACGTTCACGCCGAAGGTGGCGATCAGGTCGACGATGTACTCGCTGGAGGCGGCGGCGCCGACCGGCAGCCGGACGTTGTCCACCGGGGCGTGGTGCAGGGCGTTCTCGATGTACAGGAACCCGCCGTAGAGTTCACCGGCCCAGAACAGGTTGGCCACCCGGTGACCGGGCTTCAGCCCGGCCCGGACCATGCCCGCGCCGAACGCGGTCACCGAGTCGGCGTGCTCCGCGCGGGACCAGACCGAGAGCTTCGGGACACCGGTGGTGCCGCCGCTCTTGTAGACCCCCGCATCGGTCAACGGCCCGGTCAGCAGCCGGTTCTCGGGCCAGGTGTTGGCCGCCCAGAAGGCGGCCTGGTCGATGATCGGGAGCTGGGTGAGGTGCGAGACCACGGCGGGGACGTCGCGGTACGCCTCCGCGTAGAACGGCGAGCGGGTCCGGGCGTGGTCGACCAGCTGTTGCAGGGACAGCGCGGGCACGGTCACTCCTGTTCGGTCGAACGGGCTTGGGGATCAGGGGAGTTCGGGGCGGGCGAGCCAGCTCCGGGCCAGCGTCTGCACGGTCGAGCCGTCCCGGTCGGCGAGCTTGTGGTCCAGGTGGCCGGCCGCCCAGTCGTTGGTCGGCACCCGGAACGGCGGCCGGTCGGCGCGCAGGGTCCGCACCACCACCTCGGCCACCTCCTGGGCGGACTGGGCGCCGGAGGTCCAGCCCTGGCTGCCCAGCGAGGCCACGTAGTCGGCGAAGGTCGGCGCGTACGGGCCCGAAGCGGCCTCCACCGTCCGGCGGTTGACGTCCGGGAAGATCCCGAACGTGGTGCCCCGGACGAAGCCGGGCACCACGATCGAGACCAGGACGCCGTGCGCCTCGGCGACCGGGGCCAGGCTCTCCATGAACCCCTCGACGGCGAACTTCGCGGCGCAGTACGCCTCGTTGAAGGGCTGGCCGACCACGCCGTGCACGCTGCCGATGGTCACCAGCCGGCCCCCGCCGGCCCGGAGCAGCGGCAGCGCGGCCCGGCTGACCTCGACCACGCCGAAGAAGTTCACCTCCAGGTTGGCCCGGAGCGCCGCCGCGCCGGACATCTCCAGGGTGGGGTCGAAGTTGGAGATCCCGGCGTTGTTGACCACCGCGTCCAGCCGGCCGTACGTCCGCCGGACGCCGTCGACGCAGGCGGCGACGGACTCCGGGTAGGTGACGTCCAGGCGCCGGACGTCCAGCGTGACCCCGGCCTCCCCGGCCGCGGCCAGCAGCGCCCCGGCCCGGTCGGGCTCGCGTAGGGTGGCGACCGTGGTGTAGCCGGCCCGGGCCGCCGCCACGGCGGTGGCCAGGCCGATGCCGGAGGAGCAGCCGGTGATCAGCACGATCCCGTGTTCGGCCGTCATGACGCGTTGTCGGCCAGCGCCGGGGCGGCGTCGGCCGCCGCCTGCCGCTCCCGGGCGGCCGCGTCGAGGCGGGACTGGACGCCGAGCGCGGGCAGGAACGAGCAGGCCGCCAGCAGGGTGCCGCCCACCATGGTGACCCGGGCCGCGTCCAGGATGCCGAGCGGGCCGGTCAGCAGGGTGACGGCCACCCCGCCGACCAGCGCGGCCAGCGGGATCACGCCCCAGGTGAAGGTCCGGAACGCCGCGTGCATCGCGCCCTGGTGCTGGGCGGACATCCGGGACTGCCGGATCGGCGCGCTGCAGACGTTGATGCAGGACATGAAGAAGCCGTAGCAGCCCATCGTCGCGGCGATCACCGGGCCGGTGGGCAGCGCGGGGGCGGCGAGCACGCCGAGGCCGACCAGGCAGTGCAGCAGGAGCGCCCAGGCCAAGGTCCGTCCGGTGCCCAGCCGCTCACTGATCTTCGGGGCGACCACGGCGCCGACCAGCGCGCCCACCGCGGCGACCGACATGGCCGCGCCGAAGACGGCGACCGAGGCGCCGAGGCCCCGGTAGGCGAGCACCGGCAGCACGGTGACGAAGATCGGGCCGCCGCAGTTCAGCGTGACCGCCGCCAGCACCACCCGGCGCAGCACCGGGTCGGACCAGTTCAGCCGGAAGCCGATGGTCAGCCGCTCCCAGACCGAGCCGGTGGCGACGGTCCGTTCGCCCCAGGACGGCATCGAGCGGAAGCACAGCGCGGAGACCAGGTAGCTGGCCGCGTCCACCAGCAGGGCGGCCACGCCGAGCGCGCTGTACAGGCCGGCCGCGATCGAGGGCCCGGCCACCTCGGAGACCGAACGGCTGCCCTCCAGCCGGGAGTAGGCGCGGACCAGGTGCTCCTGCTCCACCACGGCGGGGACGGCGACCAGGTAGCCGACGGTGAAGAAGATCGTCGCGCCGCTGATCACCGCCACGCAGCCGAACAGCAGTGGGGTGGACAGCAGGTCCAGCCAGTAGGCCAGCGGGATCACCGCCACCGCGAGCAGCCGGACGAAGTCGCAGACCAGCATCGTCCGGCGCTTGTCCCAGCGGTCCACCAGCACGCCGGCCACCGGTCCGAGCAGCGGGATGCCCAGGTACTGGGCCATCGCCACGATCCCGACCTGGAGCGCACCGGCGTGCAGCACGAAGATCATCACGGTCGGCACCACGAAGACCGTGATCCGGTCGCCGACGGTGCTGATGGTCTGGCCGAACCAGTACAGGTTGAAGCCGCGTCCCAGCGAGAGCGGCCGGTGTGGTTTCACGAGTCCTCCCGGACCACGAGGTTGGCGGTCTTGCCGGTCCGGTCGTTGCTGATCAGCGCGCCCACCGCGCGGACCCGGAAGGACTCCGGGTCGTGCTGGAAGGCGGTGCTCAGGGTGAAGGTGGCGGACAGCAGGTCGGCGCGGATCCGCTCGACGTCCGGGGCGGGGCCGCCGGTGAGCAGCAGCAGGTCGACGCCGGTGGCCCGGCCGCCCTGTTCGGTGAGCACGAACTGGGCCCGGGTCACGCCCGGTTCGCGTTCCACCCGCCCGATGATCTCGTCCACGTGCAGACCCAGACCGCGCACCTGCACCACGCTGTCCCGGCGGCCCAGCACCCGCATCGACCGGCCCGGCCGGCCGCACGGGCAGCTCACCAACTCCCCGGCGTCGCCGGTCCGGTAGCGCAGCACCGGGTTGAGCATCTCCGGGTTGAGGGTGGTGAAGTCGAGCAGCCCGTCCGGGTCGACGTGCACCAGCTGCTCGGGCAGGGTGTGGAAGGTGTCCTCCGGACAGTCCGGGGTGTTGGTGCCCACCACCCAGGTCTCGGTGCTGCCGAACATGCCCCAGCGGCGCGCCTGCGGGGCCACCGCGGCCATGTCCTCGTCCAGTTGGGGCTGCCAGGCCTCGCCGAGCCAGAGCACCTTGCGCAGGGCCGGCAGCTTCACCCCGGCGGCCCGGGCGCTCGCGAACCACAGGCGCAGCACGCTCGGGGTGCCGCCGATCGCGGTCACCCGGCGGGTGGCGAAGAACGCCAGCCAGTCGGCGTACTCGTCCCTGGTGACCGAGCCCACCGAGAGCACCTGGCACCCGGACAGGTCGGCCAGCGCGGCGACCAGGAAGTGCGCGCCCCACATCCGGCCCGCACCCCAGGCGTTGACGAACACGTCGTCGCGGTCCAGTGGCCGCCACTGCGCGTACACCCCGGCCATGTAGAAGCCGGTCGGGGCGTAACCGACCTTCGGCGCACCGGTGCTGCCGCCGCTCTGGAACAGCCAGGTGGCGCCGACCTCGGCCTTCGGCTCCAGGTGCGCCAGCGCGGTGTTGAGGTCGTCCTTCATCATCGGCGGCAGCGCCGCCAGGTCGCCGAGCGTGCGCAGCCGGTCGACCCCGGTGTAGCGCTGGGCCAACTCCGGTACGGTCCGCAGCAGTTCGAGCGAGTTCCGGGCGACCCGGAGCTGCGGCTCGGCCGCCTCCGGGGTGAGCGAGAACGAGTCGGTCATCGGGTGCCCCCCTCGGGGTTGCGGTTGGCCCACCACTTGGCGTGGGCGTCCCGGTAGGCGGTGAACCGGGCCCGGGTGATGCCCCGTTGGACGGTCCGGTCCGGATCGTCCAGGTCGGGGGCGATCACCCCGTCGGGCTCCAGCTCGGAGAACCAGAACCGCTCGCCGTCGTGCAGGAAGTCCACGCAGAAGTACGGGATCGGCAGCCGCTCGGCGAAGTAGGCGGTGGCCGCCGCCAGTTCGGCCGGGATCTCGGCGAACTCCATGGTGCCGCCCCGGCTGGCGTTGGCCACCGGCGAACCGGCCTCCGGGGTCCGCTTCAGCACGGCGTACGGCTTGCCGTCGATCACGTAGACCCGGTAGTCGACCGTGCCGTCCCCGAGGTAGGGCTGCACCACCAGTGTGGTGTCACCGCCCTGGGCCAGGCTGGCCAGGCCCCGGACGTCCTCCGGGCCGCGGGCCAGGTTGATCCCGCCGCCACCGCACCAGCCGGCCGGCTTCACGATGGCGGGGTAGGTCATGTTCGCCAGTGCCACCTCGTAGAGGTGCTTGCCGACGTCCCGGCCGGTGCCGATCCGGACGGTCGGGATCGGCGGCACCGGGGAGCCGTTCAGGTGCAGGACGGTGGCCAGCTTGTCGTTGCCGATCAGCGACACCTGCGGCGGGAAGGGCAGGTGGAAGCCGGCCTCCTCCAGCACCGCGTACAGCGCGTACTGGTTGAAGATGTCCATCGACTGGTAGGGCAGCGAGTAGAGCGCGGTGACGAACAAGGTGTCCTGCGGATCGACCAGTTCGTCGTCCACGTAGACCCGGGGTGCGCCGCGCACGGTGCCGTCCACGGTGACCGCGTCGGGGGAGTGCCTGGTCCAGCTCATCCCCTGCTGCTCGGCGACCTCCTCGTAGAGGTCCCAGAAGTAGTGCTTCCACATCGCGCCGGTCCGGGTCGACTCCCGGTCCGGGAAGATCCAGCACATCCGGCGCAGCCGGCCGGCGTCGTTCTCAGGAGTGGGGTTCACCGAGGGTCCTTCCCAGGGATTCGGGAGCACGAGCCGCCGGGCTGCCCGGACCACCACCGGCGGCCGGGCTCCGGGAGGGTGTCCAGCGGGTCGTAGTAGGGGTGGCGCCGGTCGAGCGGTGCGGCCGGGCCGGCGTCCCCGGCCTGGCGGACCTCCCGCTCGGTGCGGTAGTTCTTGGTCCAGTACGAGATGCCGCGCACCCGGTCGTAGGCGACCGCCTGGTGCACCCAGCGCTTGCCGACGTCCGGTACGTCGCAGACGATCCGGGGCGTGGCGTAGCCCGGCAGGTAGCCCATGATCGCCTCCTGGAGCAGCTGGGCCTCGTGCATCGAGGTGCGCCAGTGCTCGGAGTTGGGGATCATGTCGCACAGGTAGAAGTAGTACGGCAGGATGTTCGCCTCGCCCTGGAGGGCGAAGCAGAGGTCGAGCAGGTCGGCCGGGGTGGCGTTCACCCCGCGCATCAGGACGCCCTGGTTGCGGACGTCCCGGACGCCCACGTCCAGCAGGGCCCGGGCCGCCTCGGCGACCAGCGGGGTGACCGACTGCACGTGGTTGGCGTGGGTGTGCACGGCCAGGTTGACCGACCGCCGGGCGGCCAGCGCCGCCACCCGGCCCAGCCCCGCCAGCACCTGCGGCTGGAGCCAGTGCTGCGGCAGGCCGACCACCGCCTTGCTGGCCAGCCGGATGTCGCGCACCGTGCCGAGGTCCAGCAACTGGAGCAGGAAAGACTCCAGTTGGGGCCACGGCACATTGGCCAGGTCACCGCCGGAGACCACCACGTCGCGCACCGCCGGGGTCCGCTTGAGGTAGTCGAGGATCTGTTCCTGCCGGTCGGCCGGCCGGAGCACCAGCCGGGTCTTGGTGAGCTGCGGGGTGGAGTTGCCGACCAGGTCCATCCGGGTGCAGTGCCCGCAGTACTGCGGGCAGGTGGAGACCAACTCGGCCAGCACCTTGGTGGGATAACGGTGCGTCAGGCCCTCCACCACCCACATCTCGGTCTCGTGCAGCGAGTCCCGTTCGGCGTTCGGGTGGCTCGGCCAGCGCGGGTGCCGGTCGGTGCGCACGGGCAGCATGTAGCGGCGGACCGGGTCGGCGAAGAACGCCTCGGTGAACGCCCCCGGTTCGGCCGGGGTGTGCGGCGCCATCGTGTTGAGCATCTGCGGGGGCAGCAGCATCGACATCATCGCGTACCCGGCCTGGTCGGCGGCCAGCTCCTGGTAGAACAGGTCGGTGAGCAACTCGCCCATCACGGCGCGCAGTTGCCGGATGTTCTTGACACAGTGCGCCCGCTGCCACTGGGCGTCCCGCCACTGTTGCGGCGTGACGTGGCGCCAGCCCGGCAGCCGACGCCAGTCCGGCTCGGCGAGCGGCGTCCGGACGTACTGGTACGGCTGCCGGATCGTCTGGAGACCCATCGGGGGTTCTACCGTCCGGTGAGCAGGGTGGCGAAGCGGGTCCGCAGTTCGCGCTTGAGCACCTTGCCGGTGGGCCCGAGCGGGAAGTCGGCCGGAGTGCGGGCGATGCTCACCCCGGCGAGCCCGGTCAGCCCCGCCCCGGCCAGCGCCTTGTTGGCGGCCTCCTGGACCTCCTCGGCGGTGCACTGCTCGGCCTCGGTCTGCAACCGCACCACGGCGAACGGGTGTTGGCCCGTACCGGCGGCCCCGGGCAGGCCGATCACCGAGCAGTCCTGCACCAGTTCGGCGCAGTCGGCCAGCAGCACCTCCTCGATCGGCAGGCTGTAGACCGGGCCGCTCGCGGTGTCGATCACGTCCACCGTGCGGTCGAGGTGGTAGAAGTTGCCGTCGGCGTCGCGCCGGGCCAGGTCGCCGGTGAGCCAGTGGCCGGCCAGCTCGAAGGTGCCGGTGAGCTTCGGGTTGTTCCAGTACCCGGGGGTGCGGGAGGGGGTGATCACGCCGAGCAGGCCGACCGTGCCGTCCGGGACCTCCGCGCCGTCCTCGTCCAGCACCGCGGCTCTGGTCACCACCTCGAGCGGCTTGCCGACGCACCGGTCGTTGCGGGTGCTCTCCACCGTGGTGACCTGGCCGAACAGCGCCATGCCCATCTCGGAGGAGCCCAGGCCGTCGATGAACTGCGAACCGGCCAGCGCCGGTTGATCGGCCGCCTCGCTCGGCAGCAGCCAGGGCTTGATCAGCCCGGCCGGGCGCTCGCCGAGCCGGACCAGCCGGCGGATGTGCCCGTAGTGCGCGCTGTCGCCGGTGTTGAACCAGGAGTGCACCCGGGCGGCGCCCTCGACCGGCAGCTCGCCGGTGGCCAGCTCGACGAAGGTGCGCGGGAAGGAGGCGACCATGGTGGGCCGGAACGCCCGCATCACCGGCTCCACCGTCACCCGCCGCCAGTCGGACATCACCACGGTCGGCAGACCGAGCAGGGTGGCTGTGAGGAAGTAGCTCAGACCGCCCGCGTGAGTGTGCGGCATCAGCGACATCAGGCGGTCGTAGGACTCGGCGGGGAAGCGGACCATCCGCGGCTGCTTGCCGTCCCAGAACTGACGGTGCGCCAGCATGGTGGACTTCGGCGTCCCGGTGGTGCCGGAGGAGTGGATCAGCGCCACCACGTCCTCGGCCGCGTGCCGGTACGGGTAGACCTCGGGGAGCGCGGCCGACTCGGCGTCGAACGCCTGGATCTCGGCCGCCATGGCGATGAAGCGCGGCCGGGAGCGCGGGGCCTCCCGGTAGGCGGCGGCCAGCCGGGTGGGGTCGTCCGCGACGATGCCGACCACGCCGACGTGGTCGAGGTAGCGGACCATCACGTCGTGCCGCATGGCGTCGTTGACCAGGGCCGGGACGGCGCCCAGCGCGGTCAGCGCGAAGAAGTGCAGCAGCGGCTCCAGGCCCTCGCCGACCACCACGCCGACCGGCTCGCCGGGGCGGACGCCGTTCGCCCAGTACCACTTGGCGTAACGGTCGCGCAGTGCGGCCAGGTCGAGCAGGCTGTGCCCGCGCAGCACCACGGCGCCGCGATGGTCGGTGTGGTGGCTGTAGGCGAACGGGACCGCGCGGTGGGGGTTGACCGCCAGGGCGTGGTCCAGGAAGTTGCCGGCCCCGAGGGTGGGCTCGGTCATCAGCTGCTGCCGGGCGGCGAGGGGTGCGATGGAACTCTGTTCGCTCATGGCGGTCTCCCGGTGCGGGTCGCCCCGGCGCGCGCTCTTGTGGAACGGCTGCCGGGTGAACTGGTCGAGGGGGTCTGGTGCTCGGCGGAACGGGGTGGTTCAGCGGAACGGAGTGGTTCGGCGGCGCAGGATGGTCCGTTGAAGCGGGTGACGCGGGCGGGCGCTAGCGACGGGCGAGGATCTCCGCGACCACGCGGTGGCCGGAACGGATGGCGCCTTCCATCAGCCCGAAGTACTCGGTGCTGGTCTCGGTACCGGCCCAGTGCACCCGGTGGTGCGGCGTGGTCAGCGTCGGGCCGAGCGCCGACCAGTCCCCGGGGCCGAGCAGCGCGGCGTAACAGCCCCGGCTGTACTGCTCGTTGACCCAGTCGGTGAGCCGGAAGCCGATCGGCTCCGGCAGCATCGGGAACAGCCGGGCGGCCTGTCCGACCGCCGCCGAGCGCTGCTCCGCCGGGGTCAGCGCCGCGTACCGGTGCGCCTCGGCGCCGGTGACGAAGCCGGTCAGCACGCCGACCCCGCCCTCGGCCGGTGAGTCGTCCACGGTGGAGAGCAGCGGCCCCTCGGCGTTGACCGACCAGCCGGAGAGGCCGTGGTCGCGCCAGAGCGGCGCCGGGTAGACCAGGTTGACCTTGACCGCGCAGCCCCGGGCGGTCCGCCCGGTCGCCCGGCGGACCGGCAGGGCCGGCCGGTGGTCGACGGCGTCGGCGAGCAGCGGCGGCAGCGCCAGCACCGCCAGGTCGGCCCGGTACTCGCCCCCCGGCGTGCCGACGGTGACCCCGTCCTGGTCCTGATGGACCGTCAGGACCGGTTCCCCGAGCCGGACCCGGCTGCCGAGCCGGTCGGCCAGCAGGTCGCACGCCTGGTGGGCGCCACCGGCGATCCGGTCCTGCTGGGCACCGCCCTCGAAGGCGTTCAGGTAGCGCAGACCGCCGCCCGAGCGCAGGTAGAACGCCAGGTGCAGGACGGAGACCTCGGCCGGGTCGGCGGCCATCATCTCGCCCAGGAAGAGCGGGAAGAACAGCCGGGCGTCCGGGTGGGTCAGGTGCTGATCGGCCCAGTCGGCGGCGGTCAGGGTGTCCAGCCGCGCGGCGTCCGGGGTGAGCCAGGGGGCCTCCGGCCGTACGGCGGTGGCGAGTTCGTCCAGCAGCTCGAACAGGTCGCCGAGCGCCACGGCGTTGAGCGGTGGGAACCGGCCGTCCCGGGTGGCCTGTTCGGCGCCGAGGGCGAAGCGGCTGGCGCCCTGCATCGTGGTCGGCGTGGTCTTGAGGCCCAACTCGGATATCAGGGCCAGCAGTTCGGTGTGCCGGTCGCCCAGGTAGGCGGCGCCGGCGTCGACCCAGGCGTCCGGTCCGACCCGGAGGCCGTGGGTACGGCCGCCGACCCGGTCGCGGGCCTCCAGCACGGTGACCTCGATCCCGTGTGCCGCCAGCCCGGTGGCGGCCGTGAGCCCGGCCAGTCCGGCCCCGACCACGACGGCGCTGGTGGCGCCCGGGCGGCCCTCGCCGACCGGGAGGCCGTCGCTCATCGGGCCGTCGCTCATCGGGCGGCCGCGATCCGGTCGGCGAGGCCCTGCGGGGTGGGTGCCAGGACGAAGTCGTCGAAGGTCAGCTCCACGCCGTGGCCCCGGGCGATCGCGCTCAGCACCCGGGTGGCGATCAGCGAGTCGCCGCCGAGCAGGAAGAAGTCGGAGTCCGGCGCGACCTCGGTGCTCTCCAGTACCCGACGGAAGATCGCCACCACGCTCTCGACCTCGGTTCCTGGGTCCGTCCCGGGATCGCCGGGCGTACCGCCCGGGGCGGTGGAAGTGGTGGTGTCAACGCTCATCGAAGGTCTCCTTTGACCTGTCAGCGGGCCTTGCCGGTGGGTGTGTCGGTGCGCTGTGTCAGTGCGCCGCGTGGCGCAGGTGCGAGCCCGCGCGGTCGACCTTTCCGGTTGCGGTGAGGACGAGTCGGGGGACGACGGTGATCCGGCTCGGCACCAGGTGGCCGGGCACCCGCCCGCGCAGATAGGACCGGACATCGGTGTCCAAGGTCCCGGCTGCGGCGGTGGTCCTGGGGACCAGGTAGGCGACGAGGGCGGACCGGCCGGCCAGCGTGGTGCCCACCACGGCCACCGCCTGGACCCCGGGGTGGCTCGCGATGTGGGCCTCGACCTCGCCCGGATCGACCCGGATGCCGCGCACCTTGATCTCGTGGTCGAGCCGGCCCAGGTGGGTGAGCAGGCCGTCCGGTGTGCTGCTCACCCGGTCGCCGGTGCGGAACCGCCGCTCGCCGTCGACCAGGGTGAACCGGGCTTCGGTGGCCTCGGGCAGCCCGAGGTAGCCGAGCGCCAGCGCGGGGCCGCCGATCAGCAACTCGCCCCGCTCACCGATCTGTTGGACGACGTGCGGGAGGGCCCGCCCGATCGGTGCCGGGGTGCCGGCCGCCCAGTCCCACCCGGGGGAGGGGGCCTCGGGGCCGTGCAGGTCGACGGCATGCGTGACCAGGGTGGTCTCGGTGCAGCCGTAGGTGTTGAGCAGCCGGATCCGGTCGGTGTCCAGCCGGCTCCAGTCGGCCAGCCGGGCCGGGCTCGCCGCTTCGCCGCCGATCACCAGCAGGCGTACGCAGTCCGGGAGGGCGAGCCGGTCCTCGGTGAGGTGCAGCACCAGCTCGTGCCAGAAGGCGGTCGGCAGGTCGAGGACGGTGATCCGCTCCCGTTCGACCATCCGCAGGAACCGGGGGAACGAACCCGAGTGCGCCTCGCGGTCCAGCACCAGGGCGGCACCGGCGGTGAGGGTCGGCAGGATCTCCTCGAAGCAGGTGTCCCAGTTCAGCGAGGCGAACTGGAGGACCCGGTCCTCGGGGGCCAAGCCGAACAGGTGCCGGAGCGAGTGGACGGCGGCGGAGATCGCCCGGCGGGGCGTGACGACGGGCTTCGGCTGCCCGGTCGAGCCCGAGGTGAAGAGGACATAGGCGGGTGCGTCGGCGGCCGGCGGCCGGAGGTCGGCCGTCGCCGCCGGGTGCTCGGCCGGCGTCTCGAGTCGGCTCAAATCGAGCTGTCTCAGGCCGAGTTGGTCCGCCGGTCCGGGATCGGCACCCAGCACGGTGCGGCAGTCGACCGCCGACAGCATGGCCTGTCGCCGGTCCGCCGGGAATGCCGGATCGACGGGGCAGTAGACCCCGCCGGCGGCCAGCACACCGAGCAGACCGACCACCGTTTCCGGGGTGTGCGTCGCCTGCACGGCAACCACGCCGGGATTGGAACCCAGTTGTGCGGCAAGCGTGTTCACCAGCTCGTCGAGCCGGCGGTAGCTGACGGTGCGTCCGTGGTGGATGAGTGCCGGACGATCCGGGAAGCGAAGAGTAGTTTGCCTGAACGCGTCAAAAAGGTCGGAACCGACCTCGCTGGCGCCGCGATTATTTGACATGCCCGCCCCAGGTAATGCTTCGCGAGCGCCCATTCGTGCTCGGCGATCCGGGACTCTACCTTCGAACATGTGTCGCCACAATGGTTGTTGAGGCTGTTTCCTCAAGGCCGCGTGGCGGACCCGTGAACGGGCCTGGCCTGCTCGGGAGGGTGGAATACCCCTGCCGCCGACTCCGCCTCGTGCGCGCCCGGCTGCATTGCGTCATGGCCCGGCGGACATACCGCCGCAGCGCTCCGTATGCGGAATTCACCGGCGGTCGACGTGCCGGCGGAAATGGCCGAGAACTGACACCTCGGCACCAGCTTCGCCGGTCACGGTAGTTCAACTTCCTTTACCCGCACCGGAGTCGGGTGTCCGGTTCCTGACGGGCCGGGCGAAGTCGGCGGGTGTTCCGACCCGGTTCGGCCGAGTACGCGGCGGAACGCCCGTCCCGGGGTCACCGGAAAAAGGTCCTGGCCGTTCGGAAGGCGGGGAGCTAGGGTCATCCGCGATGACTACTCACTCCGTTCAGAGATCGGGGGTCCCGTCCGCGCAAGGTGAGTGCTGATGCTCACTCGGATCGCGAATGGGGATTCCCGGCTGTCCCGCTGGCTGCGCGTGCGCGAGTTCGCTGTGCCGCCCGCGATGATCGAAACCGCCACCGCCCGCCGGCACGCCGGGGACTGGGCGGGTGCGTGCACCGCCGCAGGCGTCGACCTCGACTTCGGCCTGCGCGGCCTGACGCACCGTCACGGCCGCGAGCTCGCCTCCCAAGTACGGTCGGATCTGCGCCGGTTGGCACCGGATCTGCTGCGCTGGCACCTGCCGAGGATCGCCCCGGACGGGCTGCTCCGCCCGGGGCTGACCATCGCGCTGGCCCGGTACCGGACCGACGGGCGTCACCCGGTGCACCTGGTGGTCCGGACCCCGCCCGCCTGGGCGGACGCCGGCCAGCGGGTCAGCCTCGGGGTCTGGGACGGCTCCCGGGCCGCCCCGACCTCCTGGGGCCCGCCGCACCCCCGCCCGGACCCGCGGTTCCGCCTCGACCTGCACCGTCACCTCTGGGACGCGTGCCGGGCCGGTGAGCTGCGCAGCCGCTCCGGAGCCGACGGTGGTCCACCGGCGACTCCCGAGCTCACGGCCCTGGTGCCGCCCGGCTACTCGTGCGCCGTCGACCGCTGGGCGGCCGAGGCGGCCGTCCTGCTCCGGGCCGAGGGCCGGTCCACCGGCGCCGTCGGTGTCCGGCTCGGGGCCCGGCACCGGCTGCTTCTGGAGCTGGACGGAGCACAGGGCGCGACCCTGCGGCCCGCCGTCGCGTCCCGGGAGCGCGGGGCACCCCCGCCGCCCGTCCTGCCCGACGCGGCGACCTGGACGCTGCCCGACCTCGACCTGCTCCGGGCCGGACTGATCGAGGCCGACCGCCTGCACCCGCTGGTCGCCTCGGCGCTGGTCCCCGACCACCCGCCGACCGCCCCGTCCCACCGGCCGGACCCGGCGGGGCAGCCACAGCTGGTGGAGTGCCGGGGAGCCCGGCACCGGATCGGCCTGGTCGACGGCGTCCTGTCCGCCCTCGACCACGATCCGGCCGAGCTCCGGCGTGAGGAACTGCTGGTCGCACTCTCCGGCACCCCGCTGCCCTGCCTGCGGGCGATCGACCTGGCGCACCGTCACCCGGACTGCCTGGTCGGCGTCCGCGAACGCCTGGACCACGGCGACATCGCCGGCGCGCTCACGGTGGTCGAGGGCCTGCTCGGCCCCAACGCCCTGCTGCGCAGCGGCGACCTGCGGGACGAGCTGGAGACCGTCGCGCAGCGGCGGATCAGCTACGGCCTGTTCCGGGCGGGCCTGGCCGGACCCGGTGTCGGGCCGCTGCGCGGCCGGACGGACGGCCGCCGCACCGCCATGCGCCGCTCGCACCCGCGCCACGCGCTGAACCACTGAACCCCCGGGACCCCGTCCCGCACTTCGACAGACCACAGGTGATCAGACATGTCCACGTACTCCCAGCTCACCCAACTCGACGTCGCAGCAGAGCTGTTGACCCTGCTCCGCGACTCCACCACCGAACCCCGCCCGGACGTCCAACTGGAGGCGCTGACCCTCACCGTCGCCGCCGACCTGCCGGTGCTGCTCTGGGGCGAGCCCGGTATCGGGAAGACGGCGGCGATCACCCAGCTGGCGGCCTCGCTGGAGCTGCCGCTGACCACGGTGATCGCCAGCGTGCACGAACCTTCCGACTTCTCGGGGCTGCCCGTTCTCGGCCAGGACCCGGCCGAGCAGGGCGTGCCGATGGCGCCGCCGGACTGGGCCGTCCGGCTGGTCCGGGCCGGCCGAGGGCTGCTCTTCCTGGACGAGCTCTCCACCGCGCCGCCCGCCGTCCAGGCCGCGCTGCTTCGCCTGGTGCTCGAACGGCGCATCGGTGCGCTGCAACTGCCGCCCGGGGTAAGGATCGTGGCGGCCGCCAACCCGCGCGCCTCGGCGGCCGACGGCTGGGAGCTGAGCCCGCCGCTGGCCAACCGGTTCGTCCACCTGCAGTGGACCCACGACCACGAGGTGGTGGTGCGCGGCCTGGGCGGTACCTGGCCTCGGGCCACCCTGCCCCGGCTCGATCCCGAACGGCTGGCGACCGCAGTGGAGTTCGCCCGCCGGGCGGTCTGCGGTCTGCTTGCCGCCCGGCCCACCCTGGTGCACCGGCTGCCGTCCGGCGAGACCCGCCGCGGCGGTCCCTGGCCGTCGCCCCGGAGCTGGGAGATGACGCTGTGTCTGGTGGCCTTCGCGACGGCGGCCGGTTCGTCCAGGGAGGTGCTCTCGCTGCTGGTCCGTGGGACGGTCGGGGACGGCCCGGGGCTGGAACTGCTGGCGAGCCTGGACCGGTTGGACCTCCCCGATCCCGAGGAACTGCTCGCCGACCCGGCCGGTGCCGAGCTGCCCGAGCGGGGCGACCTGCGGCAGGCGGTGCTCGACGGCGTGGTGGCGGCGGTCCGCAACCGGCCGGAGAAGGGCCGCTGGGACTCCGCCTGGGCCCTGCTGGTCCGCGCGTTGGAGACCGGTGCGCCCGATCTGGTGGTGGTCCCCGCGACCACCCTGGCGGCGCTGCGCCGGGAGGACTGGGACGTGCCGCCGGCGATCGAGCGGCTGGCCGGGGTGGTGTCGCTCTCCCAGCGGGCCGACCGGACGGCGGCCCGGATCGCCGTCGGCGCGCAGGCGGGCCGGTGACCACCGTGCCTGAGCTCGACCGGGACAAGCTGTTCGCCGCCCGGCTGCACGCCGCCCGGGCCCGGCCGTACCTGGCGACGGCGCTGTTCGCGCTGCACGTGGTGCCCTCGCGCCGGGTCCCGACGATGGCCGTCGACCGGCACTGGCGGTGCTACGTCTCGCCCGCCTTCGTGGCCCGGACCCCGGAGGAGGAGCTGGCCGCGGTCTGGGTGCACGAGGTCTCGCACCTGCTCCGGGACCACCACGGGCGCAGTGACCGGTTCGCCCGCGAGCGCGGGCTGAGCGGCCCGGCGGAGCGGCTGCGGATGAACATCGCCGCCGACTGCGAGATCAACGACGACGCGT
This sequence comes from Kitasatospora sp. NBC_00070, assembly GCF_045041205.1. NCBI lineage: Bacteria > Bacillati > Actinomycetota > Actinomycetes > Kitasatosporales > Streptomycetaceae > Kitasatospora > Kitasatospora sp. NBC_00070. The sequence goes on from NZ_CP108247.1 coordinate 7,056,204, forward strand.
ACGGTGACGGTCTGGTCCGCCCCGAAGGCGCTTTCGTGCCGGCGGACCTGAGCCTGCCCGAGGGCGAGCTGATGGAGGAGTACCTGACCCGGTTCCGGCTCGGCCCGCTGACCAAGCAGCTCGCCTGGCTGGACTGCGGCAGTGGCGCCGATGGGCTCGAGCGGGATTGGGAGACCGGTCCGGACGGCGCGCACGGACTCAGTCCGCAGGAGCGCGACGCGGTCCGGTTCCGGGTCGCGCAGGGCATCAGCGGCCGGCCCGGGGACGCCCCGGAGGGCTGGCAGCGCTGGGCCGAGGAGGCGTTCCAGGCTCCGCAGCAGTGGCGGGAGCTGCTGGGGGCGGCGGTCCGCTCCGCCGCCTCCGGTGCCGGCGCGGACGACTACAGCTACGGCCGCCCGGCGCGGCGCTCGGCCGCAGTTCCCGGCGCCGTTCTGCCGAGCCTGCGCCGCCGCCCGCCCCGGGTGGTCGTGATCATCGACACCTCCGGCTCGGTCAGCGACGCCGAACTGGGCAGCGCGCTCCTGGAGGTCGCCGCGATCTCCCGGGCCGTGGGCGGCCGGCGCGACCTGGTCAGCGTGCTGTGCTGCGATGCGGCGGCCGGGACGGTGCACCCGCTGTGCCGGGCCGAGGGCATCCCGCTGACGGGCGGCGGCGGTACGGATCTCCGGACCGGCTTCGCCGAAGCGCTCCGCACGGGGCCCCGGCCGGACGTAATCGTGGCCCTGACCGACGGTCAGACACCCTGGCCCGACAGGCGGCCACCGTGCCGCACCGTGGTGGGCCTGTTCCCCCGGCCACGGACGGCCCGGTCGTGGGACGAGGAAGACCCCGACTACGTACCGGACCCGCCACCCGACTGGGCCCGGGTGGTGGAGATCGGGTCGGCACCCGGTGGCCGGTGAGCCCCGGCGGCGTCGGAGTCAGGAGCTCAGCACCCGCTCCAGGCGGGCGAGTTCGGTCAGCACCCGGCGCCCCTGGTCGCCGATGCCGTGCACCGCCTCCCCGGCCAGGCGGGGGTTGACCGGCAGGACGTACCGGGCGCCGCCGGCCTGGACGGTCATCGCCGTCAGGTCGTGCGTGATCACGTCGTGCAACTCCTCGGCCATCCGGGCGCGGACGGCCTCCCGGGCCAGTGCGGCGCGGGCCGTCGCAGCCCGGTCGGCCAGGGCGGCCAGCTCCGCGCGACGGGCCCGGGACCACAGCCCCCAGGCCCAGCAGAGCAGGAAGGGGACCGGGTACGTCACGGAGACCAGCAGCAGCTGCCCGGCCGAGAAGGAGCCGAGACCGCCGTCGGCCAGCCCTCGCGCCACGGCCAGCGGCCCGACCGCCAGCGCCCCGGCCAACGCGGCCAGCGCCACCCGGGGTGACCCGAAGCAGCCGGCCCAGCGGGCCAGCACCAGGCAGCCGACCTGGAGCGGGCCGGGCCCGGCGCCCACCGCCAACTGCCCGAAGCCCAGGGCGATCCCGCCCAGCACGGCGAGGCCCGGGTGCCGGCGTCGGACCAGCATCAGGACGGCGAACCCGCAGCCGACCGCCAGGCAGCCGAGCTGCGGCGGCCCGACCGGCCCCGGCCGACCGGCCGCCGCCCACCAGCCCAGCAGGAACAGGCCCATCGCCCAGGCGCCGTCACCGATGCCGGGACGGCGGAGGAACCACGCGTGGAGTCGGTACACGTCGTCAGCGTAGGCAGCGGGCCGCGGTCGCCGAGTCGGCCGCAGTGCTGAGCCGCCCTCCTCCTCCGGGGGTACGGATCCTCCGGGGTACGGAGCGGGGCACCGCCGGCGCCGGCGGAGCACACCGCGCCCCGTCGGGCAAGACCCGGCGCAGAACGTCCGATTATCGACCATGCGGGGAACACGAACTGATCGTCCGTCGGTTGACGGAGCGGCGGGCCACCGGCCCGTGTGATCCGCTACCGAGCAGGAGACCACCGTGCGCATTCTCTTCACCGGCCCGGCCGCTCCCAGCCACCTGTTCCCGATGGTGCCGACCGCGCAGGCGTTGCGGGCCGCCGGGCACGAGGTGCTGTTCGCCAGCCCGAGGCCGATGGACCAGCTCCGGCAGGCGGGCTTCCCGATCGTCGAGATCGGCGACGGGCGGGGTCTGCTGGAGTCCTTCCAGGCGGTCAGCGGTGAGCAGCCGCGCTACGCCCGGCCGGATCTGACCGAGGACCAGCTCCTCGACATCGGTGCCCGCGCCTTCGCGCACGCCTCCCGGGCCACCGTGGACGGCCTGCTGACCGTGGCGGGGGAGTGGGAGGCGGACCTGCTGATCCACGACTCCTGCCTGGCCTCGGCCCAGTTGGTGGCGGCCAAGCTCAAGATCCCGGCGGCGCTGCAGAACTTCGGCGTCAGCTCCGGCCTCGAGATGGCCGCCCGGCTGGCCGGTCACTTCACCGAGGTCTACGAGGCGTACGGCGTGGCCGGCCCGGCCGAGACCACCCCGCTGAACATCGTGCCGGCCTCGCTCGGCGGGGACCAGGGCGGACTGCGGATGCGCTACCTCCCGTACAACGGCGGCGGGGTGGTCCCCACCGACCTGCTGCGCCGGGGCACCCGGCCGCGGGTCGCGGTCACCCTGGGCACCGTGATCGCCGGGGTGGACGGGGTGCAGGCGATCACCCGGCTGATCGAGGCGGCCGCCTCGGTGGACGCCGAGTTCCTGCTCGCCGTCGGGGACGCCGACCTGAGTGATCTCGGTACGCTTCCGGCCAACGTCCGCCCGCTGCCGTGGGTCCCGCTGGCGGAGCTGCTGCGGGTCTGCGACGCGGTGGTCCACCACGGCGGCTCGGGCAGTTCGCTGACCGGACTGCAGGTCGGCATCCCCCAGTTGCTGCTGCCGCAGGGCGCCGACAACTTCAGCACCGCCGACACCTTCGCCGCCACCGGCGCCGCCCTGCAGGCCCGCTCCGGCGAGGTCGACACCGCGCTGCTGGTCCGCCTGGTCACCGACCCGGCGCTGCGCGAGGCCGCCGTCCGGCTCCGGGCCGAGAACGACGCCCTCCCCACCCCGGCGGCGCTGGTCCCCGCCATCGAGGCCCTGGCGACCGCCGCCCGCTGAGACCGCCCGGGAGCTGTCACGTCGGCGGGCGGGGGGTGTAACCCTCGCCCCGGTCGGAGGGGCGGTCCGGACGGCAGCCGGCGGTCGGCAGTGGGTGCGTCCGCCGTCCGGCCAGGGTGGCGGATCTTCGACGGCGTAAGGGCAGACGGAACCACACCGCGCTGAGGGCGGCGCTCAGTTGAGGGCGCATGGCCGTCACCCTAGGGTGACGGCCCCACCCCGGGGCAACCGAATTCGGTCCGCCCCGTCGCGGTGCGGCCCGGGCGGGGCCGCACCGCTCTGACGGGTGGTCAGATCTGTGCGGTGATCTCGCCGGCCGCGCGGGCGCCGGAGGCCACCGCGGCGTTCAGGGTGGCGTTGTCCACGTCGGTGTGCTCGCCCGCGAAGTGGATCCGGCCCTCCTGGACGGCCTCGTAGCCCGCGAACGAGGTGTACTGGCCGACCTTGTAGTAGTGGTAGGCGCCCAGGTGCCAGGGGTCGAGCGACCAGTGGTCCTCGTAGGCCCGGCCGTTGTAGGCGGCCGTGGTGCCGGGGAGGACGTGCTCGATCTGGGCCAGGAAGGAGTTCACGTCGGCGGCCGGGGCCGGGCCGTGGGCCGCGCCGGTGAGGCGGTCCCGGGCGCCGTCGCCGCCGGGGAAGTTGACCAGCAGGGCCGGGGCGCCGGTCTCGCCCGACTGCACCGAGCCGTCCCAGGCGGTCTGGTAGCCGAGCGGGCCGGTGTTGGAGATCCCGTTGCAGCCGAGCGCGGGCCAGGTCTTCCTGGTCAGCTGGGTGACCAACTTGCCGTTCTGGCCCATGCCCTGCTGCCGGATCGCGGTCAGCTTGAGCGGGGACAGCTGGGCCCTGGACAGGTCGACCTTGCGCAGCATGCTGAACGGCAGCGCCAGCACCAGGTGGTCGGCCGGGACCGAGACGGTGCTACCGCAGTGGTCGAAGGTGCAGGTGTAGCTGCCGTCGCCGTTCCGGACCACGGCGATCAGTTCGTAGCCCTGCTTGACCGCCCCGGCGGGCAGCTGGCCGACCATGCCGGTCACCAACTGGTCGTTGCCGCCGACCAGATGGTACTTCTCGTCGAAGCCGCCGCCCGCGCCGAAGACGCTGGAGGCGCCCAGGAAGCCGATCATGTTCAGCGCGGAGGACTGGCCGGGCTCGCCGCCCGACTGCAGCTGGAGCGACTGGATCAGCTGGCCGAGCCGGGAGTTGGCGGGGAGGCCGATCTCGGCGAGGTAGTCCAGGCAGGAGAGCTGGTCGAGCCGACGGGCCTCGGCGGTGTGGTTGTCGTAGCGCGGGGTGCCGATGGCCCGGTAGGAGGCGCTGAAGGCGTCGAAGGCGCCGGCCGCCCAGTCGTCCTGCTGCTGCTCGCCGTTGTAGAGCGAGCCGTTGACCCAGCCCGCGTAGTCGCCGGAGTCCAGCGCGCCGCCGTTGGCGTACTCGCGTTGCAGGCCCAGGCTGTTGGCCAGGTTGAGCACGGCCTTGTCGGTGGAGCTGATGAACGAGCCGCCGTGCTCGCTGACCTGGCCGCCGGCGAAGAAGCCGCGCAGCGACCAGCAGCGGCCGCCGAGGTGGGTGGTGTCCGCCTCGTAGACGGTCGCGGCGATCGGCCTGCCCCGGTTCCACAGCTGGTGGGCGCAGCGGAGCCCGGCCAGCCCGGCCCCGACGATCACCACCCTGGGTGCGGTGGCCGCGGCGGCCCGGGACGGGGCGAGCAGCCCGGCTGGCACGGTGGCGGCGGCGAGTGCGCCGGCGCTGCCCAGCAGCCGGCGGCGGCTCAGCCCGGGCTCGGTACGGGCGGCCTGCTCGGCCTGCTTGACCTGCCGGGCCTGCTCGGCCTGTGCGCCGACGACCTCGGCGACGGGCATCCGGCGGCGACGGGCCTCGCCGTGCGCGGCGAAGACCGCCCGCAGCGGAGCGGGCAGGCCGGCCCGGTCGCCGCCGGGGGAGCCGGGGGAGCCGGGGCGGGTCGAGGGCAGGCCGGTGGGTACGCGGTCCATGTGGTGCCTCTTCTCGGAGGGATGACTTCCCTGCGGCAGACGTGGGGGTGCCGGCAGGTGCAGACAGATCGGAGAGGCTCGCGCGGCGGCATGGCGCCCGACGCGTTTTCGAGTTGATGGGCAGTGAAGCGCTCGCGCAGCACTGTTGTCAACGGTGTTGCGCACCCTGCCGCGGGCCCGGCTCCCGGGCCGGGCCCGCCGTCACGCCTCCCGGGCCGCTGCCGCCCGCTGCTCGATCGCGGTGATCAGGGCCTCGACCCTGGCGTGGAAGATCTGATCGTGGGTCACCTCGGCCAGCTCCCGGCCCAGCCCCGCGATGTTCGGGAAGCCCTCGGCGTCGACCAGGCGGTACTCGCGGCTCCAGGAGGACTCGTCACCGGCCCTGACCTCGGGATCGAAGAGCAGGTAGGCGGCCCGCTGGCCGACGTAGGCGAGCAGCGAGTCGCCGACCATCCGGTAGTGCACCGCCGCGTCGACGCCGTCCAGCCCCGCCTCCCGGACGGCCCCGAGGATCAGCTCGACCACCCGGAACTCGTTGGTGCGCCGGGTGGTCCGGCTGGCCATCGCCGAGCTGACGGCCGGGTACTTGAGCGCGACGGCCAGCGAGCCGTCGGCCAGTGCGCGCAGCCGTCCCTTCCAGTCGAGCCCGGCCGGGATGCTGTCCAGCACCTCGCCCAGGGTCCGGTCGGCGACGGAGAGCAGCAGCTCGTCCTTGTCGCGGTAGTGCCGGTAGATCGCGGTCGGGTCGGCGCCGAGCTCTTCGCCGAGCCGGCGGACGGTGAAAGCGTCGGCACTTCCCCGGGCGGCGATCCGCAGACTGGCGTCGATGATCGTCTCGGGGGTCAGCTGGGCGCCAACGCGCTTGCTGCGGGCAGGAGTCACAGGTGGCTTCGACATGGTGCCCACAGTGTATCGATGTGCCCACGAGTTGGCGCAACACCGTTGACAACAGTGTTGCGCTGCCGTTCACTCCTCCTCAACAACACGCCGTGCGGGCCAGCCCCGCCGAGGGGGAGTTCCGTTGACGACACAGGGCACACCAGGGCAGCACGGGCAGCGGGCGGACACCGTCTTCGTCGGCGGGCGGGTCTTCACCGCCACCGGCCCCGAGCCGATCGAGGCGGCGGTGGCGGTGGCCGACGGCCGGATCGTCGCGGTGGCCGACGAGGCGGCCGTCCGGCTGCTGGTGGACCGGGACACCGAGGTGGTCGACCTTGCCGGCGGCCTGCTGGTGCCCGGCTTCCAGGACGCCCACGTGCACCCGGCGGTGGCCGGGGTGCAGATGCTGCGCTGCGACCTGTCCGCCGAGCGCTCGGTCGAGGGCTACCTGGCGGTGGTCGCCGCCTACGCCGAGGCGCACCCCGACAAGCCGTGGATCTGCGGCGGCGGCTGGTCGATGGACGTCTTTCCCGGCGGCGTCCCGACCCGGGCGATGCTCGACGCCGTGGTGCCGGACCGGCCGGTGCTGCTCACCAACCGGGACGGCCACGGCGCCTGGGTCAACACGGCGGCACTGCGGCTCGCGGGCGTCGACCGCGACACCCCGGACCCGGCGGACGGCCGGATCGAGCGGGAGGCCGACGGCAGCCCGGCCGGCACCCTCCAGGAGGGTGCGATGGACCTGGTCGCCGACCACGTCCCGGTCGCGACGCCGGACGAGGCGCACGCCGGACTGCTGGTGGCCCAGGAGCATCTGTTCTCGCTCGGGGTGACCAGCTGGCAGGACGCGATGATCGGTGCCTTCCCCGGCAACCCCGACAACTACCCGGTCTACCTGCGCGCGGCGGCGGACGGCTCGCTCAAGGCCCGGGTGGTCGGCGCGCTCTGGTGGGACCGCGAACGCGGCCTGGAGCAGTTGCCCGAGCTGGAGGAGCGCCGCCGGGGCGGCCGGGTGGGCCGGTTCGCCGCCACCACCGTGAAGATCATGCAGGACGGCATCGCGGAGAACTTCACCGCCAGCATGCTGGAGCCCTACCTGGACGGCTGCGGCTGCCCGACCCAGAACACCGGGCTGACCTTCGTCGGCCCCGAGGTGCTCACCGAGGCGGTCCGCGCGCTGGACGCGGCCGGCTTCCAGGTGCACTTCCACGCCCTCGGCGACCGCGCCGTCCGGCAGGCCCTGGACGCGTTGGCCGCCGCCCGGGCGGCCAACGGCCCGAGCGACAACCGCCACCACCTGGCGCACCTCCAGGTGATCCACCCCGACGACCTGGCCCGGTTCGCCGAGCTCGGCGCGGGCGCCAACATCCAGGCCCTGTGGGCCGCCCACGAGCCGCAGATGGACGAGCTGACCATCCCGTTCCTGGGCCCCGAACGCGCCGCCTGGCAGTACCCGTTCGGCGACCTGCAGCGGGCCGGAGCCCAGTTGGTGGCCGGCAGTGACTGGTCGGTGAGCAGCCCCAACCCGCTCTGGGGCATCCACGTCGCGGTCAACCGGGCCGTACCGCTCGACGCCCCCAACGCCTCGGACGACCACAAGCCGCGCGAGCCGTTCTACCCCGAGCAGGCGCTGACGCTCGCTCAGGCGCTGACCGCCTACACCGCCGGCAGCGCCTGGGCCAACCACCTGGACGACGTCACCGGAACGGTCGAGGTCGGCAAGTACGCGGACCTGGTCGTGCTGGACCGCGACCCCTTCGAGCACCCGGCCGAGGAGATCGGCCGCACCCGGGTGCTGCGCACCTACCTGGACGGCCGAGCGGTCTTCACCGCCACCTCCTGACCGCCCCTCCCCCCACGAAGGACCCCCATGAGACCTCGCAGCCTCCTCGCCGCCGTCACCCTGGCCACCGCCCTGGCCGTCAGCGGGTGCAGCGGCACCGCCAAGCAGGCCGACGGCACCGGCGCCGGCTGGCAGTTGACCGACACCACCCCTGCGGCCGCCGGTGAGCTGGACTCGTTCACCTGGTCGCTGTTCGGCGAGCCGACCACGATCGACTACGCCTACGCCTTCGACTTCCCGCCGAACCAGATCCTCGCCAACGTCTGCGAGAGCCTGCTGCGCTGGAACCCGGACCTGACCAGCTCGCCGAACCTGGCCAGCTCGTACAGCAATCCGACGCCGACCAGCTGGGTCTACCAGATCCGGCCGAACGTCAGGTTCCACGACGGCACCGTGCTCACCGCGGACGACGTGGTCGCCTCGCTCCGGCGCAACCTGGACCCGGAGGTGGGCAGCGTCTGGGGAAACCAGTACCGCAACGTGGAGACGATCGAGCGGACCGGTCCGCTGGAGGTCACCGTCACGCTGAAGGCACCCGACTCCACCTTCAACAAGTACCTGGGCGCCGGCCCCGGCGTGATCGAGTCGGCCGCCACGCTGGCCAAGGCGGGCAAGGACTACGGCAGTCCGGCCGGCGGGGTGAACTGCACCGGGCCGTTCTCCTTCGACACCTGGACCTCCGGGCAGTCGCTGACCCTCAAGCGGTTCGACGACTACTGGAACCCGCAGCTCAAGGCGAAGTCCGCGCAGGCGAAGTTCGTCTTCCTGGCCGACCCGACCACCCGGGTGAACGCGTTCCGCACCGGCGAGGTGGACGGCGGCTGGATGGTGCCGGCGGGCGCGTACGCGCAGTTGAAGTCCACCCCGGGCGGCGCGCTCTACTTCGGCCAGAACACCACCGTCGCCACCGAGGTGGTCAACAACCTCAAGGGCCCGCTCGGCGACGCCCGGGTGCGGCAGGCGCTGCTGATGGCGGTGGACCGCAAGGGCATCGTCAAGGCCGGGGCCGGTGGGGTCGGCGAGGTGGCCAACTCCCTGGTGACGGCGAACAACTGGAACGGCGCCCCGGGCGCGGCCGACCTGCTCAAGGCGCTGCCCGACTACCCGTACGACCCCGCGAAGGCCAAGGCGCTCGCCGCCGAGGCCGGGGTGAACGGCCAGAAGGTGGTGATCGCCACCAGCCCGCTGGACTCGCAGACCACCATCATCACCCAGGCCGTCGCCCAGGCCGCCACCGCGATCGGGCTCAAGCCCGAGATCGACACCATCGCGGCGGACAAGTACACCGCGCTGTTCACCGACGCGGCCGCGCGCGAGGGCATCGACCTGTTCCTGACCTTCTGGTACACCTCGATCACCGACCCGCTGGACATGTACAGCTCGCTGCGCACCGACGCGTTCAGCAACTACGGCGGCTGGTCCGACCCGAAGTTCGACGCGGCCGTGGACAAGGCCGTCGGTGCCTACGACCCGGCCGCGCACGCCGCCGCGACCGGGGAGGCCCAGCAGATCGCGATGACCCAGCTGCCCTGGCTGCCGCTGTACACCGAGCCGGTCAGCGTCTTCCTCGGCAAGAAGATCACCGGCGTCAAGCCGTCGATCGCCTACCTCTACTACCCGTGGGCCGCCGAGATCGGCGCCAAGGGATGACGCCCGCCTCCGCACTCCGGGCGGCCGGGTCGGCGGCGCGCAGGCTGCTGGGGATGGCGGTGACCCTGCTGGTCACCTCGTTCCTGGTGTTCTCCTCGCTCTACCTGGCCCCCGGCGACCCGGCGAGCTTCCTGGTCAAGGGCCGCAGCGCGAGCCCGCAGGAACTGCTGGCGATCCGTCAGCAGTACGGCTTCGACGACCCGTTCCCGGTCCGCTACTGGCACTGGCTGGAGGGCGTGCTGCACGGCGACCTCGGCCGGTCGTACCTGTTCCACCAGAGCGTCGGCGAGGTGCTGGCGGCCCGGCTGCCGGCCACCCTGCTGCTGGTGGGGGTGGCGGCACTGCTGATCGCCGTGCTGGGCGTCGGCGCCGGGATCGTCGGCGCGCTGCGGCGCGGCACCCGGACCGGCTCGGCCGTGCTGCTGCTGGTGACGGTCGGTGCCGCGGTGCCCTCCTTCGTCGCCGCGATCGTGCTGCGCTCCGTGCTCGGGGTCCAGCTCGGCTGGTTCCCCACCATCGGCAACGGCACCGACCTGCTGGACCGGCTGCACCACGTCGCGCTGCCCGCGATCGCGCTGTCGGTCACCTTCATGGCCCTGGTCACCCGGGTCACCCGGTCCTCGATGCTCGACGAACTGCGGCGCGAGCACGTCGAGGTGGCGCTCAGCCGGGGCCTGCCCCGGCGGACCGTGATCCGGCGGCACGTGCTGCGCAACGCGCTCGGCCCGATCGTCACGGTGGGCGGCCTGCTGGTCTCGGGGATGCTGGTCAGCACCGCGATCGTGGAGACCGCGTTCGGCATGTCGGGCATCGGCTCGCTGCTGGTCCAGTGCGTCGACCAGCTGGACTTCCAGGTCGTCCAGGCGATCGTGCTGCTGGTGGTGGCGGCCTTCGTGGTCGTCAACACCGTGGTGGACCTGGTCCATCCGCTGATCGACCCGCGCGTGCGCGCGGCCGGAGGAGCCCGGTGAACATCTCGACCTCCCCGCTCGGCGGCCCGCTCGGCGCGCTGCGCCGGATCGGCGGCGGCCCGCTGGCCGGACTGAGCACCGTGCTGCTGGCCCTGTTCGTGCTGGTCGCGGTGTTCGCACCGTGGCTCGCCCCGCAGGACCCGACCTACGGCGAACTGGGCAACAACTTCGCCGGTCCAGGCCCCGACCACTGGCTCGGCACCGACGGCGGCGGGCACGACACCTTCTCGGCGCTGATCGAGGGGACCCGGACCAGCCTGGTCGGCCCGCTGGCCGTGGTGGTGTTCGCCACCCTCGGCGGCATCGCGGTGGGACTGTTCACCGCCTGGCGCGGCGGCTGGGTCGACACGGTGGTGGGCAGGGTGCTGGACGTCCTGTTCGCCTTCCCGGCCCTGCTGCTGGCGATCCTCGCGGTCGCGCTGTTCGGCAAGGGGCTGACCGCCCCGGTGTTCGCGATGGCGATCGCCTACCTGCCGTACACCGCCCGGCTGGTGCGCGGCCTGACCGCGCAGGAGAAGGTCCGGCCGTACATCGCCGCCTACCGGGTGCAGGGCCACTCGGCAGTGTTCGTCGCGCTGCGCCGGCTGCTGCCCGGCATCATGCCCACGGTGCTGGCCCAGTCCACGGTCAACTTCGGCTACGCGCTGCTCGACCTGGCCGCGCTGTCCTTCCTCGGGCTCGGCGTCCAGCCGCCGACCCCCGACTGGGGCGCCATGATCAACCAGGGCCAGGCCGCCGTCCTGCAGGGGGAGCCGCTGTCCGCGATCGTCCCGGCCGTCGCGGTCGTGCTGGTCGTGGTCGCCTTCAACGTCGTCGGGGAACACCTCGGCGACCGGCTCGCCGGGAGGGAATCCTGATGCCGATTCTTGAGTACGAGGCGCTCGACGTCGCCCTGCCGGGGATGGCCCGGCCGATCCTGGACGGCGTCAGCCTGAGCGTGGCCGAGGGCGAGGCGGTCGCGCTGGTGGGGGAGTCCGGATCGGGTAAGTCGGTGACCGCCCGGGCCGCGCTCGGCCTGCTGCCGGCCGGCGCCCGGGTCGGCGGCCAAGTCCGGGTCGCCGGACATGAGTTGATCGGCGCGGACGCCGACACCCTGCGCGCGGTGCGGACCGGCGAGGCGTCCATGATCTTCCAGGACCCACGGGCCGGCATCAACCCGGTGCGCCGGGTCGGCGACTTCCTCACCGAACAGCTCCGGCTGGTCGGCGGCCGGTCCAGGGCCGAGGCGGAGCGGCGCGCGCTCGAACTGCTCGGCGCCGTCGGCCTGCCCGACCCGCCCCGGCACCTGCGCCAGTACCCGCACCAGATGTCCGGCGGCATGCTGCAACGCGTCATGATCGCCGGGGCGCTGACCGCCGAACCCCGCCTGCTGCTCTGCGACGAACCCACCACCGCCCTGGACGTCACCACCCAGGCCGAGATCATGGCGATCCTGCGCCGGCTGCAACAGGAGCAGGGCCTCGGCCTGCTGCTGATCACCCACGACCTCGACCTGGCCGCCGCCACCTGCGACCGGATCTACGTGATGTACGCCGGGCGGATCGTCGAGACCGGCACCGCCGCCGAGCTGCTGGCCGCGCCCCGACACCCGTACACCGCAGGGCTGTTGGGCTCCTCGCCACCACTGCACGGCCCGCTCTCCCGGCTGCTGCCGATCCCCGGCACGCCGATGAGCCTGGCGCAGAGCGCACCCGGCTGCGCCTTCTTCGACCGCTGCCGGTTCGCCCGGCCCGGGCGCTGCGACCAGGCGGTGCCCGCGCTGATCCCGGTGGGGGCCGCGCTGGTCGCCTGCCACCGGGTGGACGAACTCGCCGACCCAGCCGCCCAGGAGAACCGTTGACCACCGACCCCGGCCCGCTGCTCCAGGTGAGCGGCCTGCGCAAGACCTACCCCTCCGGCGGGACCCAGGTGGTCGCGGTCGACGACCTGTCGTTCGCGCTGCGTCCCGGCGGCGCTCTCGGCATCGTCGGGGAGTCCGGCTCCGGCAAGACCACCACCGCCCGGATGCTGGTCGGCCTGGAACGGCCGGACCAGGGCGAGATCCTGGTCCAGGGCACCCCGCTGGCCGCCCGGGTGCGCGGGCGGGCGGCCCGGCTGGCCCGGGCCAAGGCGGTGCAGATCGTCTTCCAGGACCCGTACCTCTCGCTGGACGCCAGGATCGGCATCGGCGCCACGGTGGACGGCGTGCTGCGCCTGCACGGCTCGCACTCCGCCCCGGCCCGGGCGGCCCGGGTCCGCGAGCTGCTCGCCCAGGTCGGCCTGGGTGACCGGGAGGCCGCCGCACTGCCCCGCCAGCTCTCCGGCGGCCAGCGCCAACGCGCCGCCATCGCCCGGGCGTTGGCCGTCGAGCCCGCCGTCCTGGTGCTGGACGAGGCGGTGTCGGCCCTGGACGTCTCGGTGCAGGCCCAGGTGCTCAACCTGCTCGCCGACATCCGGCGCGACACCGGCATCGGCCTGGTCTTCGTCAGCCACGACCTGGCCGTGGTGCGGTACGTCTGCGACGAGGCGCTGGTGATGTACCGCGGCCGGACCGTGGAGCACCAGCCGGTCACCGACCTGCTGACCACGCCTCAACACCCGTACACCCGCCTGCTGTTGGCCTCGGTCCCGCACCCCGGCTGGGACCCCGAGGCGATCGGCGGGCAGCGCCGGGAGCTCGCGGCCGGGTAGCGGTGCGGAGCCCCCGGCCGGGGGCTCCGCAGCTGCGGTGACGAACTAGACGTCCGTCAACTCGCCCAGCCCCAGCGTGCGCAGCGTGTGGTTCGCCATCTGCAGGTGGCCCACGGCGTTGGGGTGCGCCGGGTCGTCCAGCCAGGGGATCGGGTCGGCGCCGGCGGGGAACCGGGCCAGCCAGTGCGCCTCGTGGTCCACCAGCAGGGCGCCCGTGTCCCGCGCGATCTCCCGGACGGCCCGGCAGTAGGCGGGCAGTTCGGCCCGGGCGGCGCGGCCGCTCATGCTGGTCAACACGGGTGTGTGCAGCACGATCTGGGCCCCGTCGGCCCGGGCCACGATGGCCCGCAGGTCGGCGTGGAAGACGTCGAGCCCGTCGAGCCCGGCCCGCGCGTCGTTGGTGCCGAGCGAGATCGACAGCACGTCCGGGGCGAACCGGCCGATCAGGTGGTCGTAGCTGCCGAGCACGTCCCTGGCGCACCAGGCCGAGACGCCGGAGTTGACGACGATGTCGGTCAGCCGGTCCAACTGCCAGCGGATCCGCTCGTGGAGGTGCTCCACCCAGCCGCGTGCGCCGTAGGTGTGCTGCACGGCCTGGGTGATGCTGTCACCGGCCGCCACCCAGGTCATCGGCCTCGCCGACAGCTCGATCACGTGATCATCCCCTGCTCCTCGGGGTGCGCCCGGTCCGGCGCACGGAGGTCATTCGATCATGACGGTACGAGCGGGGGCTACGACCGGGCGCGGTCCGGCCGCCGGGCGGAGAGCTGCAGGCCCAGGTCCAGCAGGCTCAGGCCGAACATCAGGACGCCGAGCGGCAGGTGCACCGACGGTACGTGCGCGACGCCCAGGACGACCTGGAGCGAGGCGAGCACCAGGAAGCCGGTGGAGTACAGGACCGGCCGGGGCGACCCGCCGCCCGGCTTCCAGGCCAGCACCGCGGCGAGCACGTAGAGCATCGACGCGCCGTACATCACGCGTGCGCCGACGCTGTGCAGCGTCTCGCCGTAGGAGGTGGAGAGCAGCAGCCCGGCGGTGCTCGCCTGGAAGAAGATGGCCAGGGTCTGCAGCGCGACCGAGACCTGCACGAAGGTGGCCCGGGTCGGTCCGGCCGTCGTCTGGGCGCCCATGATGCGGTCCCCCGTTCTGCCTCGCGGCGGTGGATCAGTAGTGTCTCGGTAGTCCGACGACGCAGGCCCGTGAAATGTCAGGCGAGGCGTCGGGAACCGGGGCGGACGAGCAGAGCCAGGGGAGCAGTCGCAGCATGAGCACCACCACCGAGGCAGGGCACGACCGTCCGGAGCCGGACCTGAGCGTGATCGTCGGCGAGCGGCGGCACCTGACCAACCTCGCCTACCGGCTGCTGGGTTCGCTGGCCGAGGCCGAGGACGCCGTGCAGGAGACCTACGCCCGCTGGTACGCGATGTCGGGGCCGCAGCAGCGGGCCATCGACTCGCCCGGTGCCTGGCTGACGACGGTGGCCGGCCGGATCTGCCTGGACCAGCTCGGCTCGGCCCGGGCCCGGCGCGAGCGGTACGTCGGCGAGTGGGTGCCCGAGCCGCTGCCCGACCGGACGGAGTGGTTCAGCGGCCGGGAGGGCGGAGACGGCGCCGACCCCGCCGACCGGATCACCCTGGACGAGTCGGTGAACATGGCCTTCCTGGTCGTGCTGGAGTCGATGACGCCGGCCGAACGTGTGGCGTTCATCCTGCACGACGTCTTCCGCTACCCCTTCGGCGAGGTCGCCGAGATCGTCGGCCGGACACCGGCCGCCTGCCGGCAGCTGGCCTCCTCGGCCCGCCGTCGGGTCGCCGACGCGCGGGTTCCGGCGGTGCCGGTGGCCGGGCAGGCCGGTCTGGTACGGCACTTCAAGGAGGCGTGGGAGGCCAGGGACATCAGGGCCCTGGTCGGCCTGCTGGCCCCGGACGCCACGATGACGGCCGACGGCGGCGGCCTGGTCGGTGCCGCACTCCGTCCGGTCGAGGGCAGCGAGCGGATCGCCCAGTACCTGATCACCATCGCCGACCGGGCGCCCGGGCTGACCCTGCTGGAACGGACCGTCAACGGCCTGCCCGGCCTGGTCGCCCAGCACTCGGGCAGCACCGTGACCGTGGCGGCAATCGGAATCGCCGACGGCCGGGTCGCCCGGATCTGGGCGGTCCGCAACCCGGAGAAGCTCGGCGCGTGGACCGTGGACGGCGCGAGCTGACCCTGCGCCAGATCCTGGCGGTGGACCGGGGTGGCCCCGATCAGCAGGCCCGGGTCACCCGGGAGGGCGAAGGTCGGGCGCCGGTCGGCGCCGTCGGCACGGTCCGGGTGGGCCGCCGGGCATAGCTTCGTGGACGAACGTGGACGCCGACCCGCGGCGTCCGCGCCCGTCCTGATGGAGACCCCATGCGGATCCCCGCCACCCTGGCCGTCGCGCTGACGGCCGCTCTCGTCCCCGTCACCGCCCTGGCCGCGCCGTCCCCGCAGCCTGCTCCGCCGTACGCCCGCGACCTGGCCGTGACGGTCGCCGCGCCCGACCCGGCCGCGCCGCCCGGCGCCACCGTGCCGTTCACCGTGGTGGTCTGCAACCACGGCACCGAGACGCCGCAGACGCCGGCCACCCTGGTGGTCAACGGGCCGCCGGACGAGGGCATGCAGCTCTCCCCGGAGTCCGGCGAGGCCACCGACGGCGGCTGGAACTGGATCCGGCTCCCGGTCGCCCAGGGGCTCCAGCCGAACCGGTGCAGCTACGTCAAGCTGCGCTCACGCACCATCAGCGGCCTGCCGGGCCCGAAGAGCTACCCCGGCGGCACCGCCGAGGTCAGCTGGGACGGTGAGCAGAACCCGGCCGACAACCTCGCCGGCTGGACCTCGGAGATCTCCGCCCCGGTCACCGGCGCCCACCTCTCGCTGGCCCGGCCGCCGCTGCCGGCCGCCCCGGGCAACCCGGCCGACTTCGAGGTCGAGGAGCGCAACCTCGGCCCGTCCACCGACTACCCGTGGCGCGGCCGCCTGGTCGCCCAACTGCCGCCGGGCTCGACCTTCCTGAGCTCGGCGCCGGAGTCGCAGCCGTGCGAGTTCTCGGTCGACGGCACGACCGCGATCTGCCCGGACTCCGTCGGCAGCACCTGGGCCTGGCTGAACCGGGGCTTCGCCGTCCGGGTCAGCCCCACCGCCCCGCACGGCAGCACGGTCACCGCCACCCTGACGTACGAGGCGCCGGCCGACCCCGCGCCGCACGCCTTCGTCCTGAAGGTGGACATCCCGGTGCTCTGACGTCCGGCCCGCCCGCCCGTCGCCCGGGCGGGCGGACTCTCCGTCAGCGGGCCGGCCGGGCGCGTTCCACCGCCGATCGGGAGAGCACCGTGACGGCGAGCGAGACCGCGGCGACGACCGTGATCACGACAGCCGGGGCGAGGTACTGGGCGGCCCCGCCGGCGAGTGCGGCACCGAGCCCCTGCCAGGTCATCCGGCCCGCCGACTCGACCCCCTGGACCTGGCCGCGCACCGGATCGGGGGTGAGCGCCAGCAGCTGCTCCTGCAACGGGAGGGTGGCCGCGAAGCCGGCACTCGCGACGAACACCGCGACCGTCAGCACCACCGTCGGCGGGTGCAGTACGAACAGCAGGTACGGGACGGCGAGCAGCAGCCGCAGGGCGAAGGCGGAGCGCCGTCGCTGCTCGGCGGTGAGCAGCCGGCCGACGGCCAGGTCGCCGAGCAGCATTCCGGCCGATCCGGCCGCCAGCAGGGTGCCCGCCCGGTCCGGCGCGTAGGAGAGGAACAGCGCCTCGCAGCCGACCACGAGACCGTTGGGGATCCAGAGGTTCACCAGCAGCACCCGCTGCCCCGGGGACGAGAAGAGCGCGACGTTGGTGGTCCAGGTCTGCCGCAGCCCGGGGCGCCGGGTCAGCCGGATCGAGTGCTCCCGGACGGTGGCCGCCACCACGACCAGTCCGAGCGCGGTCAGGACCGCGGCCAGACCGAAGACCTGGTAGGGACTCAGCTGCCGCAGCAGCACGGCCCCGAGGGCGAAACCGACCACGGCCGTCCCGCCCGAGGTGATGTTCATCAGCGAACGGGCCGGCGCGTAGGCCGAGTCCGGCACCACCTCGGCCAGCAGCCCCATCCGGGTGCCCGTCCCCAGCGACTGGAAGAAGCCCAGCACCAGCAGCAGCCCGAACCGTCCGGCCAGCGGCAACCCCGGTATCGCCTGCGCGGCGACGCCGAGCAGCGTGAGGCAGTGGAGCACGACGAGGGTACGGCGCGGGCGCCGGCCGTCCGCCACCGACATCAGCGTCAACGCCCCGAGCACGGCGGCGAACGTGGCGCCGTACATGCTCACGGCCGTCAGGAACGGGGAGTGGGTCTGCCGGCCGACCAGGGTGCCGAGGGCGAAGCCGGACAGGGTGGTGGCGCCGCCGGTCAGGGCGAAGCCGGCGTACAGGCCGGTGAACTCGGTGATGCGGAGCAGGTCACGGTAGCCGGTGACGGCGGGCGCCACGGGCGCAGAGGTGTGGGAGGACATGAAAAAAGCCTCCGCGCACCCACAACCAGGGCACTCCGAAGGCCAACACCCCCATTCTAGCACGGCCTCGGCGTGCTGCCGCGACAACAGTGCGGCGGGTGACCCGAATTGACGGGAGGTCCGGCAGGACTCCTCGGTATCGTCGGGAGCCGGAGTCGGTGACGGGGGGTCGGCGATGATGTACGGGTATGCGGGCGACTGGTGGGCGGTGTTCTTCGTCCCGGTGGTGCTGTGGGCGCTGGGCGGGCCGTTCGTGATGGCCGGGCTGGGGGTCTGGAACGCCCGGCGGCCCGGGTGGAAGCCCCGGCTGACGGCGGTGCTGGTGCCGGCCGTGCCGGTGGTGACGCTGGCGGTCGTGACCGTCCTGCCCACCGACACCTGGGACGAGGAGACCTGGCTGGAGGACCTGCTGGGTTTCCTGATCGGGTACGTCGGGCTGATCACCGTGCTGCCGTGGCTGCTCGGCTTCCTGGTCGTGCGGGTGACCCGGCTCCGGCGGGCCCGCCGCCGTAACTGAGCCACCTCGGGACTGGCCGTCGCGGGTCCGGACCGGCATCGCTACCCTGATCAGCGGTGTTGTGCCGACGAAAGGAACTGCGATGGGATTCAAGCGTTTGCTGGCCGGGCTCGGCGCCGGGGGCGCCTCGGTCGAGACGGTCCTCGCGGACCCGAACGTGCTGCCCGGCGGCACGTTGCGCGGCGAGGTCCGGATCCAGGGCGGCAAGGTCGACCAGACGATCGAGGGGCTGACCCTCAGCCTGCAGGCCCGGGTGGAGGTGGAGGGCGGCGACAGCGAGCACCACCAGGACATCCGCTTCCAACAGCACCGCCTGGGCGGGGCGTTCGAGCTGAAGGAGGGCGCGCTGCACGTGGTGCCGTTCGCCTTCCAGGTGCCGTACGAGACCCCGGTGACGGCGGTCGGCGGGCAGCAGCTGCGCGGCATGGTGCTCGGCGTGCACACCGAGCTGGCGATCGACCGGGCGGTCGACGCCGGCGACCTGGACCCGATCGCGGTGCACCCGCTGCCGGTGCAGCAGGGCATCCTGGACGGCTTCGGGCGGCTCGGGTTCCGCTTCAAGGGTGCGGACCTGGAGCGTGGTCAGATCCGGAACACCCGTCAGCGGCTGCCGTTCTACCAGGAGATCGAGTTCTTCGCCGCACCGCAGTACCCGGGGCTGACCCAGGTCGAGCTGTCCTTCGTCGCGGACGAGCACGCGGTGGACGTGGTGCTGGAGATGGACAAGCGCGGCGGCCTGTTCACCGAGGGCTCCGACACCTTCCGCTCCTTCACCGTCCCCCACGGCGAGGCGGCCGGCACCGACTGGGCCGACTACCTGCACCAGTGGCTGCACTCGGTGGGCGGCCGCCGCGGCTGGCTCTGACCCATCACCGCCGACAGTCCCTAGCGGCGGCAGGAGGCGGCCAGGATCAGGACCATCACCAGGAGCCCCACCAGCTGGGCGCAGCCGACGGCTCTGTTCGGGTTCCTGCGGTCGGTCTCGACCTGGCCGCCGGGGAAGATCTCGGGGTGCCTGGCGGCGTAGTGCTCGGTCTGCTGCCGCTCGACCTGGGACTCGGTGAGCCACCCGGTCCGGAATCCGCACTCGCCGCACCAGTAGCGGTAAGCCATGTCGACTCCTCATGTCCTGTGCGGGACGCCGCCCCCGACGGGCGGTGCCGGCCGGTCGGTTCCGATCGTGGGGTCCCCGCCGTCCGGTGGACAGGACAGCGGACCGGCCAGCTGTGGCCGGTGGTCGGATAGGCTCTGCGGAGGCCGGGTTCGTGGGCGAAGGGGGCTACGTGACAGACCAGTTGGGCACGCTGCTGCGCAGGCTCAGGGCCGAGGCGGGGCTGACGCAGGAGGAGGCGGCCGAGCGGTCCAAGCTGAGCGTCCGCACCATCCGCCGGCTGGAGACCGGCACGGCCACCGATCACCGGCTGGGGACCGTGAACCAGTTGGCGGACGCCCTGGAGGTCGGGCCCGAGGACCGGCAGCGCCTGGCGGCCCTGCTGGCGGGGGCCGCCGGTGCGCCCGGCCCCGACCCGTCGGCACCGGTCACCGAACCGCTTCCCGGCCCGCCGCCGCCCGTCCGCGGTGCGCTCGCGGAGGCCGCCGGGGAACTGGCCCGGGAGGTACGCCGCCGGTGGCAGCGCGAGGAGGAGCACCGCCGGGTGCAGGACCCGTTCCCGCTGCCGGTGCGGTGGCGGACGGCGCCCCCGGACCTGACGGACCATGAGGAGAACATCCAGCGCCTGCCGGCCGGTGCCGGGGCCGGTGCTTCCCGGGTGGATCTGACGGGTGATCTGCGCAGCGTGGCCGAGGTCTACCGGGGCGTTCCCTCCGGGCGGATGGTGATCCTGGGCCGGGCCGGCTCGGGCAAGTCGATCCTGACGATCCGGTTCCTGCTGGACCAGCTGGCGGCCCCGGCCCCCGCCGACCGGGTGCCGGTGATCTTCAGCATCGGTTCCTGGGACCCGACGGCCGACGGGCTGCGGGACTGGCTGGTGGACCGGCTGCTCCGGGACCACCCGTACCTGACCCGCCGGGTCCCCAGCGGTTCGACGCTGGCCGCGGCCCTGGTCGACGCCGACCTGGTCCTTCCGGTGCTGGACGGGTTCGACGAGATCGCCGAGGGCCTGCGCAAGGAGGCCCTGGAGGCGCTCAACGGCGTCTCGATGCCGCTGGTGCTGACCAGCAGGCGGGACGAGTTCGCCGACGCGGTCAGCGCCGCCCGGGCACCCCTGCTCTGGGCGGCGGGCGTCGAACTCACCGACCTGACCCTGGACGACCTGGCGGCCTACCTGCCGCGGACCGCCCGTCCGGCCGCGCACGGCACCGGCGGACCCGGGGCGGTGTGGGACCTCGTACTGAAGGAACTGCGCAGCGGAACGAGCCGGGGGAGCGTGAACCTCTCCCGGGTGCTGAGCACCCCGCTGATGGTGGTGCTGGCCCGCACGATGTACAGCGAGACGCCCGAGCTGGATCCGGCGGAACTGCTGGACACCGCACGGTTCCCCACCGCGCACGCCCTCGAACAGCACCTGCTGGCGGGTTTCGTGCCGTCGGTCTACCGGCGCCGGGCCCCCGACCGCGCCGACCGGGGGCGGCCGCGGAACTGGGACCCGGCGCGCGCCGAGCGCTGGCTCGGCTACCTGGCGCACCACATGGCCCGGGCCGACCGGGAGCAGCAGGACCTGGCCTGGTGGCGGATCGGCGACTCGCTCGGGCGCTCGACCCGCCTGCTGGCCGTCGTGCTGGTCTCCGGCCTGTGCGTCGCGGTGTCCGGCTGGGTGGTGGGCCTGTTCGCCTATCAGGTCACCTCGGGGGACATGCTGTTGGTGGGCGCCCTGATGGGACCGACCGCCGGCCTGGCCTTCGGGTTGGTGCACCTGGTCGTCGGCAGGTTCGGCCGCCGGGCCTTCGAGCCGACCCAGGTACGGCTGCGGATGCCCGGCGCGGGCAACGGGATCGGCCGCAGGCCGCTGCGCACCTTCGCCGCCCGGTTCACGACCGTCCTGCTGGGCGGGTTCGTGATCGGTGTCGGGTGTGCGTGCGCCCTGACCCTGGACCGGGTGTTCTTCATCGAGCTGCCGGTCACGGCGGAGCTGGTCGAGGGCACGCTGATCAACATGCTGGCGTTCGGCCTGATCTTCGGGTCGAGTGCCGGGCTGGTCTTCGGGCTGCTGGCCGCGCTGGAGGCACCCCTGGACATCGCCTCGGCGGCCACCCCGGGCAGCCTGCTGTCGTCCAACCGGGCCACCGTGCGGCGGCAGACCCTGGTCCTCGCACCGCTGCTCACCCTCACCGTCGCGTTCGGCGGGCGGATCGTCGTCAGCCTGCTCCAGCCCCTGGTCGGCCCGCTGAACTGGGGGCTGGACGACGGGCTCTTCATCGGGGCGGTGGGCGGGCTCGGCGGTGCGCTCTCGTACGCGCTCTCCTTCACCGCCTGGGGCCAGTGGGTGACCCTGTCCCGGATCTGGCTGCCGCTGACCGGCCGGCTGCCCTGGGACACGGCAGCCTTCCTGGAGGACGCCTACCGGCGCGGGGTGCTCCGCCAGACCGGCGCGGTCTACCAGTTCCGCCACATCCGGCTGCAGCACCACCTCGGTCAGCTGTTCCGCCGGAGCGAGGCCGGCTATGCGCCGGCCACGCTCCGGCGGAACGTCGAGGGGTGGGCCGACTGACCGTCGGACGCCGGGTCAGGCGGTGGCGAAGGCCCGCTCCAACCGGGGCATGTAGTCCACCAGGTCCTGGGCCCAGCAGCCGCTGTTGTGGTCACCGTTGCACTGGGTGCCCCAGCCGGCGCCGTTGCCGTAGGCCACGTAGTAGTAGGGCATCCCGAGCGCGTCCAGCGAGTCCTTGACGTGCTTGTTCGCCCCCTCGACCCAGAACTCCAGGCTGAGCGGGTTGCCGCCGCCGCTGCCGGTGTAGATCGAGATGCCCATGCCCGCCAGCCTGCTCACGTGCGAGGCGGGGTCGGCCTCGTTCCACAGCCGGTCGATGTTGAACACGGGGTAGGGCGAGCCGAACAGGGCGTCGCTCGACACGGCGGGCGTGTAGGCGCCCTGGCAGTCGCCGGAGCTGCAGAAGCCGCCGGGGGCGTTGGTCAGCGAGGCGACCACGGCCATCCGCAGGTCCATCGAGGCCGCCGACAGGTCGATGTCCCCCGACAACGAGCCGACCTGGCTGAACAGTTCGGGGCGGCGCTGGGCGTAGTGCATGGCGCCGAAGCCGCCCATCGAGATGCCGGCGACGGCGCGGCCCTGCTTGGTCGCGACGGTGCGCAGGTTGGCGTCGATGAACGGGATCACCTGGTCGAGGTGGAAGGTCTCCCAGTTCTGCGCACCGGCGGGGGTGTTCTGGTCGCGCCAGTTGGAGTACCAGCCGCGCGCACCGCCGTCCGGGACGACCGTGATCACCGAGGAGCTGTGCAGGGCCGGGTAGGTCTGGTTGACCGGGCTGTCCGGTGAGCCGTGCAGGAAGTACAGCACCGGGTAGCGCTTCGTCGGGTTCGACCAGTAGCCGTCCGGCAGGATGATCTTGATGGGGTGCGGCTTGGCGACCTGGGCCGTGGTCACGGTGACCACGAAGTCGGTGGCCGTCCCGGTGGAGCCGACCTGGGTCAGGCCCTGACCGTCCGTCAGGACCGGCGGGGCCGACGGGTCGGCCTGCGCGGACGGCGCGGCCAGTGTGATCACGGCGAGGGCCGCGGCGGCGACGACCGCCTTGGCCCGCAGGCGCCAGCCGGGCAGTGGTGAACTCATCGAGGGTCCTCCGGAGTGGGGTGGACTGCTGGGTGGCCCGCCCAGGGGGCCGGGCGATGACCATCTGATCGCATGCGTCCCGAGCGGCGCCACCGTGGGCCCCGGCCCAGTTGGGCCATTGGCGTATACAGGCCAACCGGCGGGTAACCTGTGCGGGCCGACCCGACCGGGGGCGACGACGATGGGGGTGCCGTGTCCGACGCGCTGGATCCGGACTCCGACGGCGGCCGGGTCTACCGGGCGCTGGTCGGTCACCCCCGTTCGGCCGCCGACGCCCTGACGGACCGGACGGGCCTGAGCGGGGCAGCCGTCCGGGTGGCGCTGGACCGACTCGCCGCCGAGGGAAGCATCGTGACGGCGGACCAGACCGGCCGCACCTGGGAGGCGCTGCCGCCCGCGCAGGTGGTCGACGCGGTGCTGCACCGGGACGCCCTGCGGCACGCCGATCTGCGCTGCGCCGGCGCCGAGTTGGAACGGCTCTACCACTTCGCCAGGACGGAGGAGGGCTGCTACGGCGCCCTCGAGGTGGTCGAGGACACCGCCCGACTGCTGGCCGCCGTCCGGCAGTTGCAGCAGGCCGCCCGGCACCGGGTGCGGGTCATCGACATGCCGCCGTACGTCGGCTCCGCCGAGCACTATCTCCGGCAGGAGGTCCTGCAGCGTGAGCGGATGGCCGCCGGGGTGGGCTATCGGACCGTCTACTACGAGGCCGCCTTCGCGGACCCGGTGGTCGGCCCCAACATGGCGCGGATGATCGAGGCCGGGGAGCAGGCCAGGACGCTGGCCGAGCTGCCGATGAAACTCGTCATCGGGGACGACGACCTGGCGATCGTGACGCTGGACGCCGACCACCGCCCCGGCGTCGTCGCCCTGCTGATCCGGCCGTCCGGCCTGCTCCGGGCGCTGTCCAACGTGTTCGAGATCCTCTGGAAGCTCGCCGTGCCGGTGTCGGCGGCGGGCACCGCCGCACAGATCGACGGCCGCGACCGCCGGATCCTCTCGCTGATGGCCAGCGGCGCCACCGACGACGCGATCGCCCGCCGTCTCGGCCTGGGCCGCCGCACCGTGGTCCGCCGGGTCGCCGCCCTGCAGGCCGGGCTCGGAGCCACCACCCGCTTCCAGGCCGGCGTCCAGGCGGCCCGGCGCGGCTGGCTCTGACCGGGGCCGACGGCCACCGGGGCGCGCCGGGGCGCGTCCGGCGGGAGACTGGGGGAGACCGGGGGGAGCGGCTCGGGGACGCCATCGGGGACGGACGGTGGTTCGGCATGAGTTCTCAGGAGGGCGGCAGGCCCGACGCCGACCGGTTGATCGCCGGCCGCTACCTGTTGCAGGAGCAGCTCGGGCGCGGCGGAATGGGCACCGTCTGGCTGGCCCGGGACACCAAGCTGGAACGCTCGGTGGCGATCAAGGAACTGAGCGTCAGCGGCATCGCCGAGGCCGAGCTGCCCACGCTCAACTCGCGGATGCAGCAGGAGGCCAGAGCGGCCGCGAAGATCAAGCACCCCGGGGTGATCACGGTCTACGACGTGCTGGAACAGGACGGGCGGCCGTGGATCGTGATGGAGCTGATCGACGGCCGTTCGCTGGCCGAGGTGATCGACTCGGAGGGCACCCTGCTCCCGCGCGACGCGGCCCGGGTCGGCGAGCAGGTGCTCGCGGCGCTCGACCAGGCGCACCGGCACGGCGTGCTGCACCGGGACGTCAAGCCGGCCAACGTGCTGCTCGAACGCGGTGGCCGGGCGGTGCTCACCGACTTCGGCATCGCCCTGCTGGAGGGCGCCCCCGGGCTCACCAGGACCGGTGACATCGTCGGATCGCCGGACTACGTCGCCCCGGAGCGGGTCAGCGGCCACCGTCCCGGCCCCGAGTCCGACCTGTGGTCCCTGGGCGCCACCCTGTACGCGGCGGTGGAGGGCCAGTCCCCGTTCCACCGCACCACGACCATGGGCACGCTCCAGGCAGTGATCGCGGACCCGCTCCCGGAGCCCCGGCACGCGGGGGCGCTCGCCCCCGTCATCGAGGCGCTGCTGCGCAAGGACCCGGCCGAACGCCCCACGGCGGAAGAGGCGTTGGGCCTGCTCACGGAGGCCGCCGCATCCGGCGCGTGGGGTGTCGGGCGGACCCAGCCGCACGCCCCGACCCAGACCACCCCGCCGACACCGATCCCGATCCCCGTACCGGTCCCGCCGGTCCCGCCCGTCCCGGCTCCCGTCCCAGGTCCGTCGACCCCGGCGCCGAGCCCGCCGTCCCCGGCCGGGGACGGGCGGCGGCGACGGGCCCTGCTGGTCGTCGGCGGTGCGGTCGGGGCGGCGCTGCTCACCGGTGGCGTGGTCTTCGCGGTGGTCAACAGCGGCTCGCCGGCCCCGACCCCGGCCGCGATCGTCACCTCCTCGGCGGCCGCTTCGCCGGTCTCGCAACCGCCGTCGACCCAACCGCCGACGACCCAGGCCCCGACCACGCAGGCGCCCAGCCCGCAGCCGCCGACCTCCCAACCCCCGGTCAGCACCGCCACCGTGGCCTCGCCGACCACGCTCGGGCAGACCGGGCAGCCGGTGCAGCCCGCGCCCGCCGGATTCCGCTGGGTGGACGATCCGGCCGGCTTCCGGGTCGCGGTCCCGCTGAACTGGACCAGGAGCGAGACCGGCGGCCAGATCGACTACTCGCCCGACGGCGGGCTCCACCTGTTCCGGGTCGGCGTCGGCCCGGGCGCGACGCAGAGCCCCGAGGCGCACTTCCTGGAGCTGGAACTGACCGCCGCCCGGCAGTCCGACTACCAGCGGATCACCCTGCAGTCGAACGTCTACCGGGGCACCGAGGGCGCCCTGTGGGAGTACACCTGGACCGACGCCAAGCGCGGCCCCCGGCACGCGGCCGACCAGGCCTTCGTCGCGCCAAACGGAACCGAGTACGCGGTCTACCTGGCCTCCCCGCCAGGGGACTGGAACACCACGCGGCAGCAGTTCGCCACGGTGCTGAACACTTTCGCGCCTCGCTGAGACCCGGTGTTTCGCAGATTCCGTGTGCAAAGGTGCGTCTACGGTGAATCCGGCGGACAGCGGCGAACCACCCGAGCCGGCGAGGCGTCCCTCTCCTCCGAAGGATGATCGTCACAACGGAGGAGGAAGCAATCGTGGGGACCTTCGAAGGGCGCCCGAGCCGTCGTGCGGTGCTGGCCGTGGGAGCCGGGACGGCGCTGGCCGTCGCGGTGCCGGTGAGCGGGTCGGCCCGGGCGGTCGGCAGCACGTCACCCGGTGCGGACCGGGTGATCCGGGCACTGGCCGAGCTGGAACGGGAACACGGCGCCCGGCTGGGGGTGTTCGGGCGGAACACGGCCACCGGCCGGACGGTGGCCTACCGGGCCGACGAGCTGTTCCCGATCTGTTCGGTGCACAAGACGATCACGGCGGCCGCGGTCCTGCGGGACCTGGACCGGGACGGCGAGTTCCTCGCCAAGCGCATCCGGTACACCGAGCAGGAGGTCAAGGACTCCGGCTACGCCCCGGTCACGGGCACGCCGGAGCACCTGGCGAACGGTATGACCGTCGCCGAACTCTGCGCCGCCACCCTCGACTTCAGTGACAACGCGGCCGACAACCTGCTGCTCCGCGAGCTCGGCGGCCCGACGGCGGTGACCCGCTTCTGCCGGTCCATCGGCGACGGCGTGACGCGGCTCGACCGCTGGGAGCCCGAGCTGAACACCGCCGAACCGGGGCGGGTGACGGACACCACCAGCCCCGCCGCGATCGGGCGGAGCCACGCGAAACTGGTGCTCGGGGACGCGCTCGCGCCACGGGACCGACGGCAGTTGACCGCGTGGCTGCTCGCCAACACCACCAGCGGTGCCCGGTTCCGCGCCGGGCTGCCCGCGGACTGGGCGCTCGCCGACAAGACCGGTACGGGGTCGTACGGCACCACCAACGACGTCGGCATCGCCTGGACCCCGGACCGGCAGCCCGTCGTGCTGGCCGTCCTGTCCACCAAGCCGGACGCCGCCGCCGAGGCGGACGAGCCGCTGGTCGCCCGCACCGCCGCCCTGCTGGCGGCAGCTCTGGCCTGACCCTCCGGCGGTACGGGGACGAGGGCTTCACGCCCGACCCCTGCCCGCAGCCGGTACAGCCCTTCGTCTTCTAGCGCCGGGCTCAGGCCGGCGGGTCCTGGAGGCCGTCGATGCGCAGGCCGGCCAGGCGGACCTGGTACCAGACGTCCGTGGTGGAGCCGTCGCGCCACTTCTCGGTGAGGATCACGGTGCTGTGGCCGGCCCCGCTGCCGGCGTAGGCCACCGACCAGTCGTCGGGGACGTTCTGCGCGCGGAACACCGGGTCCGCCTGGTGGTCGTCGGCCCACCGGTCGAGTTCGGTGTTCAGACCGGGCGTCAGGAACTCCTGCCGTACCTCGGTCGGGTCCTGGTTCGGGTTCTGCCCGAGGACCGCGTCCCGGTACTGGCCGAAGAACGCGTTCACCTGCTTCTCGGCCCTGGTCTGAAGGCCCGCCTGTGCCTGCGAGGGGGCGGACAGCAGCGCGGAGCCGGTCAGCAGAGCGGTCGTGCACGCGGTGACCACGGCACCGCGCAGCTTCGTGGAGTGGGACATCGACTCTCCTCCATGATCGTCGGCACTGACGGGGCGTCAGGCCGTCCGCGCGTAGTGAATCATCCGTAGGGGAACCATCCGTGCAGGCGCACGCGGAGCGGTCGGTTCTGCCGCGCGGCGGTGGCCGTCGGGCAGGGCGCGCGGCGCGGTCGCCCGGCGTCGGGGCGCGGCGCGTTGCACTCGCTGGGCCCGGCGGCGCGTGGCAGGGTGCACAGAGTGGCGGGCCCCATCCCCAAGGCCGCCACCAGGAGGGACGACCCCGTTGGACACCCTGCCGCAGCCCGTGCTCAGCCCGCTGACCGCCGCCTCGCTCTTCCTCGTGCTCACCGTCGACCCCGGCGGCGAACCGGTGGTCCGCGAGCTGCTCGCCGACCTGGCGGGGCTGCAACGGGCGGTCGGGTTCGGGCACCCGGACGGCCGGCTCAGCGTCGTCGCGGGGATCGGTTCGACGGTCTGGGACCGTCTGGTCGACGGGCCGCGGCCGGCGGAGCTGCACCCGTTCGAGGAACTGCACGGCGACCGTCACCACGCCCCGGCCACGCCGGGCGACCTGCTGTTCCACGTCCGGGCCACCCGGCAGGACCTCTGCTTCGCCCTCGGTGCGGAGATCATGACCCGGCTGCGGGGCTCGGTCGCGGTCGCCGACGAGGTCACCGGTTTCAGCTGTCTGGACCAGCGTGACCTGCTCGGTTTCGTCGACGGCACCGAGAACCCGGTCGGGCCGGACGCCGCCGACGCCGTGCTGATCGGCGGCGAGGACCCGGACTTCGCCGGGGGCTGCTACGTGGTCGTGCAGAAGTACCTGCACGACCTCGACGCCTGGAACCGGCTCCCCGTCGAACAGCAGGAACAGATCATCGGCCGCCGCAAGCTCGGCAACACCGAGACCGGCACCCCCGGCTCGCACGTCGCCCTGAACACCATCACCGACCCGGACGGCACCGAACGGAAGATCCTCCGCGACAACATGCCCTTCGGCAGTCCCGGCAGGTCCGAGTTCGGCACCTACTTCATCGGCTACGCGCGCACGCCCGCCGTCACCGAGGAGATGCTCCGGCACATGTTCCTCGGCGACGGCCCCACCAGTCACGACCGGATCCTCGACTTCTCCACGGCGGTCACCGGGACGCTGTTCTTCGTGCCCCCGGCCGGCTTCCTGGAGGACCTGTCCCGGGAGGACGAGCTGCCGAGCACGGCCGAGGGAACGGTCGGTGCGACCTGAGAGACCGTCAGGCGCCGTAGCAGTCCACCCGATGCCGTCAGCCCGTCCACCAGCCGAACCCCGGGAGCAGCAATGAGCAGCGGACCCGCACCGATCAGCGCCGAGGCCCGCCGGGCCCTGGAACAGGAACTCGCCGACCTGCGCGCCGAACGCGGGGCGGTCGCCGAGACCCTGGGGAGCACCGACCCGGTGGGCGATCCGGCCGATCAGGCGGACGAGCTGCAACGGGCCACCGAGGTGGCCCGGCTGGACTCGCGGATCGACGAGATCACCGCGCGGCTGCGGGACAGCGCCGAGGCCGGGCCGCCGCGTACCGACGTGGTCGGGGTCGGCAGCACCGTCACCGTACGGTTCCCCGACGAGGGCGTGCAGACCGTCCTGATCGGTGAGGTCGCGGTCGGCTCGGCGCACACCCTGGTCACCGCCGACAGTCCGCTCGGACTGGCCCTGCTCGGCCGCCGGGCCGGCGACGCGGTGAGCTGGCAGGCCCCCGACGGACCGGCGACGGCGGTCGTGGTCTCGATCGGGGACGGCGAGTAGCAGGCCCGGGCGCTGCGTGATCGGCCGACAGCTCCGCCCTGCTTGCCGGTGCCCGCCCCGGGGAATCGCCTTGCGCCGCCCTGTCAGTTTCCGGTAGGAACTTACCTGTTGAAGTGAGTTCCTAATCAAAACTGACTGGAGCCCCGCACTTGCCCGCCCCTTCCGCGCCCGCACTCTCGGCCCAGAGAACCGCTCCCGTCCCGGCCCCCTCCACCGCCTTCTGGCGCTACTGGGCCGCATCCACCGTCAGCAACACCGGCAGCGCGGTCACGGTGATCGCCCTCCCGCTGATCGCGCTCACCGTCCTCGACGCGACCGCGCTGCAGGTCACGCTGCTGGCGGCGGCCGGGCAGATCTCCTGGCTGCTGCTCAGCCTGCCCGCCGGAGTGGTCGCCCAGCGCATCGAACTCCGCCGCCTCCAGGTCACCCTGGACCTGCTCCGGTTCGTCGCCCTCGGCTCGATCCCGCTCGCCTGGTGGCTGGGGAGCCTCGGCTACCCGCACCTGCTCCTCGCCGCCCTCGTCACCGGCGCGGCCACCGTCCTCTACGACATCGCCAACTCGACCTTCCTGCCGGCCGTCGTCCCGTCCGGGCAACTCACCGCCCGCAACAGCCTGATGTCGGGAACGCACGCGGTCACCCAGACCGCAGGCCCCTCGGCCGGCGGGCTCCTGGTCCAGGCGGCCGGCCCGGTCGGCGCGCTGCTCGCCGACGCCGCCAGCTACCTGACCTCCGCGCTGGTGCTGCGCACCCTGCCCGCCACCCGGCCGGCCGAGCGCCCGAAGGAGGGCACGGCACGGCTGATCGCCGAGGGCTGGCGCTACGTCACCCGGCACCCCGTGATGCTGCCCTGCATGCTGTGGGCCACCGCCGCCAACTTCGCCTGCGCGGGCTTCGCCGCTCTCACCCCGCTCTACCTGGTCCGCGAGGCGGGGCTGCCGCCGGCCCTGCTCGGCCTCGTCCTCGCGGCGGACGGCCTCGGGGCGCTGGCCGGCGCTGCCCTGGCCCCGTGGGTCTCCCGCCGGTTCGGGACCGCCCGGGTGCTGCTCGCGAGCACGGTCACCAGCGCCCTGTTCCTGTTCCTGGTGCCGCTGACCACGGACACCGGCACCGTGTACTGGTTCGCCCTGGGCAGCTTCGGCTTCGGGCTCGGCATCGTCATCGGCTCGATCACCACCCGCACCCACCGCCAGACCGACTCCCCGCCCGAACTGCTCTCCCGGGTGATGGCCACCGTCCGCTTCGTCTCCTGGGGAGTCCAACCGCTCGGCGCCCTGACCGCAGGCGCCCTGGCGACGGCCGCCGACCCGCGCACCGCCCTCTGGGCGATCTGCGCCACCGCACTGCTCCCACCGGTCGTGCTGCTCATCAGCCCCGTCGCCCGCCGCCGCGACCTGTCCTGACGACCCGCCACCCGGACCACGACGGCTGGACGGCGAGCCCCGTGACCATCCTGGCGGGGATGCGGTGACCGCCCACCCCGGTGGTCCGGTCGGCCGCGCTCGACGTGGGCCTCGGCGCACTCGGCCGCGAGCCCCGGGGTGGTCGTCGGGTAGTCGATCCGAGAACGCATCACCTCAGCGGCGCTCCGTCGGTTCTGATGCGAGCACCGACATCGAGGCGCCGAGGAGGGCGAGGGAGTCGGCGTCCGTGCTGCCCGGTTCGGCGGTGCCGATCAAGAGGTGCTGACCGGGGGTGCTCTGGACGTCGAAGGACTGGTAGGTGAGGGTGAACCGGCCCACGGCCGGATGGTTGAAGGTCTTGGGTCTGAGGCCGAGTGAACTGACGCCGTGACCGCGCCACATCTGCTCGAACTCGTCGCTGCCGCTGAGCAGTTCCCTGATCGTGGCGGTCATCCGGGAATCGTCCGGATGCTGTCCGGCAGCCAGGCGCAGGGCTTCGACCGAGCATTCCGCGATGCTGTGCCAGTCCGCGTAGAGCGTTCGGGCCGCGGGGTCCAGGAAGAGGGAGCGCAGTACTTGGCGGCGGTCTGCCAGGGGTGAGAGAAGCGCATCGGCCAAGGCGTTGGCCGCGAGCACTTCGAGGCGGCGGTTGACGACGTACGCGACCGCGGACGGGAAGCCCTCCATGAGCCGGAGCAGGGCCGGGGCCACTTCGTCCGACTCGTCGGCGGCCTCGGCCGTCGGGAGGAGGCGGGCGAGGCGGTAGGCGTGCCAGTGGGCGTCGGCGTTCAGGCGGAGGGCTCGCGAGATGGCGTCGACGACCTGCCCGGAGGGGTTGCGTTCGCGCCCCTGTTCCAGCCGGGTGTAGTAGTCGGCGCTGACTCCGGCCAGCACGGCGACCTCCTCGCGCCGGAGCCCGGCGACCCTGCGGTGTCCGTAGGTCGGCAGGCCCACTTCCTCGGGTTTCAGGAGGGACCGCCTGGCTTGGAGGAATTCGCCGAGTTCGTACCCGCTCATGCCTCGATCGTACGCGGCGGGTTCCTGGGAGTGGCGCACCCAGGAAGCTCCGCCCTGCCTGCCCGGGGCGATCGCCTCCAGGATCAGAGTCTGGGTGGACGAGCACCCGGTCCGGCCTCCGCCGGCTGCAGCGAAGGGGTTCTCATGACCGTTCCGTCCGTTCCGGTGGGCAAGGTCGTACCGATCACCGGGGCGAGTAGTGGGATCGGTGAGGCGGCGGCTCGGTGGCCGGCCGCGTCGGGGCACCGGGTGATGCCGCTCTCGCTGCTCGACCAAGGAGACCGGGCATGGTGACGAAGCATCAGGTGGAGGCGTGGGTCGAGGCGTACGTGCAGGCGTGGACCTCCAACAGCCGGAAGGACATCGCTGCGCTCTTCACCCCGGCGGCGGAGTACCACGAGTGGCCGTACGTGACCGACTGGGTGGGTCGCGAGGCGATCGTCCAGGGGTGGCTGGGCCGGGCCGGCTGGCAGGAAGGGGGCTGGACCTTCGAGTGGTCCCTGCTCGCGATCAACGGGGACACTGCGGCGATCGAAGGCACCGGGCGCTACACGGAGTTGGGCACCTTCGCCAACCTGTGGACGGTGACTTTCGGCGGTCGCGGCAAATGCGCGGTGTTCCGGATGTGGAACAACGAGGTCTGACGCCCGGTGCGCGCCGACGTCCGCAGGGCCAAACGGAAACGGTCGTTGGCGTAATGCCTCCCCGGGTGCTAGCGTCGCATTGAAACGAAAACGTTCGTTTCTCTTTGATGTGGCGGGCCTCCTGAGGCCTTCGCGGGGCCCGCACCCCGAGGAGGCGTCATGCCTGCGTCGCGCATCTCCACCCCCCTGCCGCTCCGCACCGACGTTCTGATCGTCGGCGCCGGGCCGGTGGGACTGACCCTGGCCGTGAGCCTGCGGCAGCTTGGCGTGGACCACGTTCTGATCGACCGGGACGGCGGGCCCCGGACCGGGAGCAGGGCGGCGGCGATTCAGCCCCGCTCGCTCGAGTACCTGGAACGGATCGGCGTCGCCGAGCGGCTCCTGGCGGCGGGGGAGCGGGGGCAGGGGTTCCGCGTCCACGACCGGGAGCGCACGTTGTTGCACGCCTCCTACGCGGGCCTGGACACGCCCTACCCCTACGTCCTGCTCGCCTCCCAGCAGACGACGGAGGAGCACCTGCTCCGACGCCTGGGGGAGCTCGGTGGCGGGGTGCACCGCGGCCACAGGTTCCTCGGCTTCACCCCCGACTTTCCCGGGGTCACCGCCGTGATCGCCGGTCCGGACGGCTTGTTGCGATCGGTCTCCGCGCGCTACCTGGTGGGCTGCGACGGTCTGCGCAGCGCCGTGCGGACAGCTGCCGCGATCGGCTTTCCCGGCGAGGCCCCGGAGCAGTTGTTCGCCCTGGCCGACGTCCGCCTGGACGCCGGTGCGAGCGGCCTCGGGGCGGCCGACACCACCTTCTTCCTTTCCTCCGCCGGGATGCTGCTCCTCTCTCCGCTCGCCGACGGGCAGCACCGCATGGTGACTCCCGCCGCGCCGGGGTCGGCCGCGCCCCGCGCCGTGGACATCGAGCGGCTGCTCTCCGAACGTGGGCCGACGGAAGCACGGATCCGAGTGGCTGCGGTGATGAACGCCTCCACGTACCGCGTCCAGGAACGGGTCGCGGAGCGGTTCCGCTCCGGCCCGGTGTTCCTGGCCGGGGACGCCGCGCACACCCACAGCCCGGCCGGCGGCCAGGGCATGAACGCCGGCATCCAGGACGCCGGCAACCTGGCCTGGAAGCTGCACGCCGTCCTCACCGGCGCAGCCCCCGCCGAACTGCTGGACAGCTACCACGACGAACGGCACCCGGTCGCATCCGAACTGGTCGCCTTCACCAGCCGGTTCGCCAAGATCGCCACCCTCCGGGACCCGGCCGCCGGGCAACGCCGCAACGACCTCCTCGCCGCAGCCGCGGCCACGTCGGGGATCGTCGGCTGGGTCGCCGCCAAACTCGCCCAGCTCGACATCAGCTACGCACGGGAACCCGACCGCGGCTCCCCGCGCGTGGGGGACCGGATCTCGCCTCTGGCAGTCCGGCAAGCGGGCTTGCGCTGGACGCTGGCCCTGCCCGGGCGGAGCGGACCGAAGGACGGGCGGCAGTGGGACACCGTCCTGTCCGTGTGCCACGCACCGGGGCTACGAACTCCCCTGCTGGTGCGCCCCGACGGCTACCTCGCCGCGCACGGCGTACCGGCCGAACCGGCCCAGGTTCTCGGTCAGTTGGCCCAGTACCTGCCCCTGCCCGCTCCGTCCGCCCGATGACCCGGCTGTTCAAAGGAGACAAGGACATGTCGACTTCTGCTTCCGTCCCCACCCTCATCCGCAACGTCGCCGTCTTCGACGGCACCGCGCTCCACGCACCCCGGGACGTCCTCATCGACGGTTCCGTGATCGCCGCCGTCGGCCTCGCCCTCGGTACACCGGCCGGAGCAACAGTCGTCGACGGCCGCGGCCGCACCCTGCTGCCCGGGCTGATCGACGCCCACACCCACACGGGCGACACCGAACAGCTGCGGCGGGCACTCCTCTTCGGGATCACCACCGAGCTCGACATGGGTGGTACGCCCTCGGTCGCCCGCGCGGTGCGGGAGGCCGCGCGCGAGCGCGACGACCTGGCCGACCTGCGCATCGCGACCACCGGAGCCACCGCCCCCGGCGGCCACCCGAGCCAGTTGGTCGAACTCGGCCTGATGGAGCCCTTCCCCACCCTCGCCGGTCCCGAGGACGCAGACGCCTTCGTGGCGGCGCGGGTCGCCGACGGGGCGGACCATCTCAAGATCTTCATCGAGGACGGCACCGCGATCGGGACACCGATGCCCGTGATGTCCCCCGAGACGATCCGTGCGCTGGTCCGGGCCGCACACGAGCGGGGTCTGCGCACCGCCGCCCACACCCTCACCCGCCGCTCCGCCCGGCTCGCGATCGACTGCGGCGTCGACGGCCTCGCCCACGCCCCCGCCGACGGGCCTTCCGACGACGCCCTCGTGGAAGACGCCGCGGCCCGGGGTGTGTTCGTGATCCCCACCCTGGCCTCACTGACCGGCATGACCGACAACCCGGCCGAGTACGCCCTCATCGACGACCCGAGGTTGCGGCCCTACGCCGACCCCCGGTGGCTCAAGGAGATCGAGCGCATGCGCGCCGACGGCCCGGGCGGAGTGCGGGTGGGACCGGTCTCGGTCGACGCCCGGTACGCGGCCGACGTCGCACTACGGATGTTCCGGGCCGGGGTGCCCCTGCTGGTCGGCACCGACGGCACGGGTGGCGAGGGCCACCCCACCACGCACGGCATCAGCTACCACGGTGAGTTGGCCCTCCTCGTCGCGGCCGGACTCACCCCGGCCCAGGCCCTCACCGCCGCGACCGCGGCCCCCGCCGACGCCTTCGGCCTCCACGACCGCGGGCGCATCGCCGCCGGACTGCGCGCCGACCTCCTGCTGGTGGAGGGAAACCCCCTCACCGACATCACCGCGGTACGGGACGTCGCCGGCCTGTGGCGGCGCGGCGTCCCCGTCGACCGCACCGCCGCCCTCCTCGCGGACGGGCTGGTCTGACCATGAGCACCCCGACGACCACGTCGAAGGCCCCGGCACACCAGGGCCTCCACCACCTCAAACTGTGCGTCAGCGACCTTGAGCGCAGCGCCCGTTGGTACGGATCGGTGCTGGGCGCCCACCGCGTCACCGAGCTCGACCACCGCCGCCCCGACGGCACCCTGTTCTCGGTCGTCCTCGACGTGCCCCACCTGCCCTGCCGGCTGGAGCTGCGCCTGGACCCGGCGACAGCCCGTGCCCTGGACGGGAACGAGCTCCTCACCCTGGCCGTCGAGGACCGCGCCGCCGTGGACGAATGGATCGCGCACCTGGACGGCCTGGGGGTCCGCCACTCACCGCCGGTCGTCGCGATGGTGGGCTGGGTGCTGGTCGTCCCCGACCCGGACGGCCTACGCCTGCGGTTCTACACGAGCGAGCCCCACGGGCTCGACCCCTCGCGCGTCGAGTACGACTCCTCCTGGCTGAGCACCGGCACGTCAGCTGGTCCAGGAGGCCGAGCCCAGGGATGACAGACCGGCGATGAGGTGCTCGGCGGACACGGGCGCCACCAGGTGTCGGCCGACGAGAAGTCCCGGCATGAGCGCCATCAGGACCGTCGCGATCCCCCGGGGATCGGCGTCCCCGGGGACCTGGCCCTCCTCGCACCACCGCCGGGCCAGCTCCTCCAACTGCCCTTGTACGCCGAGGTAGAAGGCCCGGGTGCGTTCCTCCAGGCCCGGCCTGCGCAGGGCCTCCCCCCACGACTGGATGGCGATCCGCGTGAGGTCGTACTCCGACTGCGCGTCCCGATCCCGAACCTCACCCACCATCGCCGCCAGCACCTCGGCGGGTGACGCGGTGGGACGCTGGGCCAGCAGTCCGTCGAACAGGCTCCGCACCAGGGTCATGGCCTCGTCCGCGGCCGCGTCGATGAGGTCGTCCTTGCTCCGGAAGTACCGGTAGACGGCGCTGGAGGACATGCCGGTGGCGGCGATCACGTCGTCCATGGACGTGGCGTGGAAGCCGTTGGCGGAGAAGCAGGTCCAGGCGCTGGTGAGGATGTGACGGCGCCGCTCTTCCCGGCGCTCGTCCGTGAGGCGAGGCATCCCCCCACCCTAAACGAGAACGGTGGTTTCCGTTCGAGACATGCGAGCGGGCGACCCCGCGTCGGATCGGCCACCGGAGCGGCCCCGCGTCCGGGCTACGGGGCACACAGTTCGCCCAGTTCGTTGGCGTCCCGCTGGAGGGCCCGGGTGCCCGGGCTGCCCCAGGGGTGGCTGTCGAGGAAGTGCTGGGCTGCGGCGCGCACAGCCTGCCAGCCGTTGGCGTTCGTGGGGGCACCGGCGCTGTTCAGGTCCGCCGTCGGGTCTCCGGGTCGAACTCGGCGGCGTCGTAGGACCGCGGGTTCAGAATCACCGGCTGAAGCATGCGGAACCACCTGTTTCGTTGCGTGGCCGGGATTCGCCCGGCCGGCCTGGACTCTCGCGCACCCTTTGCGGACGTTGGAGGATTCACGCCTGCTGTCCCTGCTGCCTACCGTGGTGAGGCAGGACATCGAGCACCACCTCGGGGATTCACAGGCAGGAGCAGGACGATGCGCAAGCAACTGATCGCGGCCACGATGACCGCACTGTTCGTGGTCGGCGGGCTGGCGGCGGCCCCCGGTAGCCTCGCCGCGCCGTCGGCGGCACCGGCCGCCACGCACGCCGTGGCGACCGGCCGGACCTCCCACTCCACGTCCCACGACACCCTCGTGCCGCTCATCTGCTCCCGGGCCTGCCACTGACCCCGCCCGCAGGAGGACGGCTTCGCCCGGCCCTGCCCGGACACCTTCCGGGGAGGGCCGCCGGGGTCGCCACTCGGCGGCGACCGCGTTCCCCCGTCCGGGTGGAACGCGGCGCGACCCCGGGATCCGCTCATGAGCACGACCTCCTGCCAATGAGGACCGGCCGTACGGCCGCCGACGGCGCCGGTCCCGGACGCGGTCCGCCCGGTGAAGCGCCGCCCGACTCATCGTGACGGGTGATCAGGACCAGGTGAATGCTTGCCCGTTCGCGCGACTTGCGCGAGAGTCCGCCCATGCCCGCACCGCTCTCCGCACCCCTCCCCACGCCTGCCGCCTGGGGAGATCCCATCACCGAGACCCTCGAACTCACGGACGCGCGCTGCGCCTTGTCCCGCGGACTCATCGCCGCCGGGGACTGGGCGCTGGCCTTTCCGGCGCCGGGTCGACTCAAGATCCAGGCCGTGATGCAGGGTGTCGTCTGGCTGGTGATAGAGGGTGTCGAGCACCCCGTCCGCCTGGAGGCCGGCGACATCGCCGTCTTCGCCGGTGACCGCCGGTACACCCTGGCGAGTGACCCGGCCGTGCCGCCGATCGACGCGCTGCCCGTGCTCCGGGCGACCACCGAGACCTTCTTCCACGCCGGGGACGAAGGGCGGGACGCCGTCACGATCGGCGGCCACATCGACCTCAACACCACCGGCAAGGACCTCCTGCTGAGCGCCCTTCCGCCCTTGATGCACGTCAGCGCCACCACGGCCGAGGCACCTGCGGCCTGCTGGCTCATGGACCAGACGCTCCACGAAATGCGGTCGGACGCCCCCGGGGCCGCCTTCGCGGCGGAACACCTGGCCCAGCTGCTCTTCGTACAGGTCCTGCGCGTCTTCCTGACCGACGCGAACGCCGACGCCTACCCGGTGGGCTGGCTGCGCGCCCTCGCCGACGACCGCGTCGCCCCCGCCCTGCGCCTCATGCACGCGGACCCGGCCCGCCCCTGGACCCTGACCGAACTCGCCCGCGCGACGGCCATGTCCCGCACCAGCTTCGCCCAGCGCTTCAAGGAGGTCGCGGGCGTCCCGCCCCTCACCTACCTGTGCACCTGGCGCATGCGCCTGGCCCAGCACACCCTCCGCCGGGCGGACACCCCCGTGGCGGCCATCGCCTCCGCCCTGGGCTACGGCTCCGAGAGCGCCTTCAGCAGCGCCTTCAAACGCACCACCGGAGTGGCCCCGCGGCACTACCGGGAGGCCGCTCGGGCGAGCTGAGAGGGCAGGCCGAGCCGACCGCCGGCGTCCTGCGGCCACTGCGCGACCCGGGCACGGCCGAACTCGACGACAAGCAGGTGCAGGTGACCTCTGCGGGGTGGGAGGCGTGCGGCAGCGCGCCCGGCTCAGGTCGCGGCGTCGCGGCGCCGGTCGGGGGTGAGGAGGTAGGCGATCGCCATCTCGCCGAGCTCGTCGGCGTACCGGCGCCTGGCCGCTTCGCCGGTGGCGGCATCGGGGCGTACGGAGTTGTGGAAGCAGGCGCCGAGGATGGCGCGGGCCGCGGTGTCGAGAGCCTGCCGGGGTTCGGAGCGGCGGATCTGGTCGGTGTAGGGGGCCGCGGCTTCGAGCAGGAGGCGGTGGAGTTCGGTGATGGTACGGGCCCCGCGGTCCAGTGACCTGGTCCCCCGCGTACGCAGCAGCACGGGGAAGAGGCCACTGCTGTCGGCGAAGGACTGCAGCAGGGCGTGCGCGTAGGCGTCCATGACACCCGAGAGCGAGGGCTCGGCCGCACGCAGTTGCCCGGCCACGTAGTCCTCGCGGCGCTCCAGCATCCGCTCGGTCAGGGCGGTGATCAGCTGCTCTCTGTCCTCGAAGCGGCGGTAGATCGTCCCGACGGCGACGCCGGCACGCTGGGCGACACCGGCGATCGTCATCTTCTCCAGGCCGGAATCGGAGGCGATCTCCTCGGCTGCCTGCAGGACCCGGGCCAGGGTCGCGGCGCTTCGGGCCTGCTGGGGTTCCCGGTAGGTCGCTGGGCGCTGCGGCTCCTCGGTCATGCCCCGCATGGTATCCGCAGCGCCCTCAACTGGATCTCTTGACAACCGGTGCACTCCTCGGCGTAACCTCTCAATGCGAACGTGAATTCACATTCGCATCCTATCGGAGGTTCGACCATGCCCGACAACCAGACCACTCCGCCCGTCACCGTGACCCTTGAGGCCGGACCCGCCGGCGCCGGGAGCATCGACGACTTCGAGCTCTTCTACGCCCGCCGCGCCGTCGACCGCTTCCGGACGCTGCTGGGCCGCCAAGGGCTCCTCGACCTCCTGGCCGCGGACATCGAGACGGGCAACGCCTTCCTGCGCGAGAGCGCCCTCGCCTCCGATGGTGCCTTCAAGGGGGGCACCACCGTGCTCGCGGCGAAGGGGCTGACCTCGGGTGAGTTCCTGGCCTGGATGGACGGGGCCTTCGCCGGTGACGAGAAGCCGCTTCTCGCGGCGCACCCCGAGCACTACGTGATGGGCACCGACGAGATCGGCGCGCGGGTGGTGGAGAACATCGGCCCGCACGTCGCCGACTTCTACATGGGCGGCTGGGGCACCGACGCGCTGGACTGGGCCAAGGACGCGGCCGAACTCCTCCCGGAGTCGGAGTTCCCGCGCAAGATGTCCTCGAACCTCTTCCTGGCCGATGGCACCGTCGTCGGGCGGGCACTGATCCAGTTCGGCGACACCACCGACGGCTTCACCGCGAACCTGACGGTCTACTTCCCCGTCACCTGCCCGGACGAGGTCCTGGAGCACCACCTGCGGCACTACGCCGTCGAGTTCAGGAACTGGATCGTCGCCGCCGCGGCCGCCCGCGCCTGACACACCCTGCCGCAGGACGAGCAGAGCCCTCTTCGCATCCTCCGAAGAGAAGAAACGAAAGACCCATGATGTCAAAGCACCCCCTGTCCGCCACCGGACGCAAGCTGACCCTGGTCGTCCTCGGCCTGGCAGCCCTGATCACCACCATGCTGTGCGCCTTCGCGCTGCCCTCGCTCCACAGCGGCCCGCACCGCGTCCCCATCGGCGTCGCCGGTCCCGAAGAGGCCACGAAGACCCTCCGACAGAGCACCGACGGCGACGCCTGGGACATCCGCAGCTACCCGACGACCGAAGCACTCCAGGCCGCGGTCAAGGACCGGGACGTATCCGGCGGCCTCGCCGTCACCGGCCACCAGGTCGACATCTACACGGCCACCGCCGGCGGCCCCTCCGCCACCGGCGCCCTCACCGCGCTGGGCCACAGCGTCGCCACCCAGCAGTCCACCCGGGCCACCGTCCACGACCTGGTGCCCTTCACCGAGAACGACCCCCGCGGCGCCGGAGTGACCGCCGCGCTCCTGCCCATGATCTTCGGCGGCATCTTCCCCGCCCTCATCCTCAGCAGCGCCTTCCCGGGCCACCGCGGACTGCGCACCCGCGTCGCCGGGGCCCTCCTGTTCTCCGTCGTGGCGGGCGCCGCCATCGCCGCCGTCCTCCAGTTCGCCACGCACTCCGTCGACGGGAACTACTGGCTCACCGCGGCCGGCCTCGTCCTCGGCACCGCCGCCCTGTCCACCACCCTCCTCGGCCTCCAGGCCCTCCTCGGGATGGCCGGCTTCGCCCTCGGCGGCGCGCTCATGATGCTCCTGGGCAACCCGCTCTCCGGCCTTGCCACCGGACCCCACTGGCTCCCCACCGGCTGGGCCACCCTCGGTCAGCTCCTCCCCCCGGGCGCCTCCGGCAGCCTCCTACGCGCCAACGCCTTCTTCGACGGCTCCGGCGCCGGACTGCCGGCCCTCACCCTGGCCGTCTGGGCCGGCATCGGCATCACCCTCGCGCTTCTTGCCGACCGGCGCGGCAGGCGCCCCGCCACCGCTCGCTCCGAAGCAGCAACCGCCTGACACCGTCAGATCGACGAGCGAACGCCCAGCCCGCCGTCCGGCACTGCTGTGCGGGAGCCCGGTCACGGCCCACCGATGTGGCGGACTCTCGCGCAGGAAGCCCGGACGGTTGCGCATTCCGGCCTGACAGCGGGCAAACCTAGCCTGGTTCTCTGTGGGCAACGGCAACCGGCCAACGGGCCGCCGGAGTGCCCGCTCGCCCCGCCACCACCGCGTCGGCGCCTTCGAACCGCTGCGGGAACGCGCAACCCCTGAGGACGAGAACGTGACTACGGACGCCCCCGCTCACCTGCCGCCCCGAACGGTCACCACCGCTCCCGGGTGCCTGCCCCTGGTGGGGCACTCGCTTGCCCTGCTGCGCGACCCGATCGGCGTACTGCAGTCGATCCGGCCCCTGAGCGACCTGGTGGAGATCCGGCTCGGCACCCTGTCCGTGTACGCCGTGAACTCGCCCGCGCTCCTGCGGGAGATGCTCGTGACGGACGCGGTCTCCTACCAGAAGGGCCGCTACTTCCAGAAGTCCCGCCCCTTCCTGGGCAACGGACTGCCCAACTCCGAGGGCGACTTCCACCGCCGCCAACGCCGCCTGATGATCCCCGCCTTCCACCGCGAGAAGCTCAACTCCTACACCGGCGTCATGCGCC
Source organism: Kitasatospora sp. NBC_00070 (assembly GCF_045041205.1). Classification (NCBI taxonomy): domain Bacteria; kingdom Bacillati; phylum Actinomycetota; class Actinomycetes; order Kitasatosporales; family Streptomycetaceae; genus Kitasatospora; species Kitasatospora sp. NBC_00070. The sequence continues at coordinate 7,097,718 of NZ_CP108247.1, forward strand.
TGAGCGCCACCACCTACTCCGAGGCCTGGACACCGGACAGCACGATCGACGTGGCCTCCGAGATGTACGCGATCGGCAGCGAGGCCGTGGCCAAGGCCCTCTTCGGCAGCGCCCTGGGCAACGAGGAGGTACGCCTCATCCGGCGCTGGCTGCCCACCTACGTCCACGAGCTGATGCGCCGTGTCGTCTCACCCGTCGACTGGCTCGACCGCCTCCCCACCCCCGGAAACCGCCGCTTCCGGGAATCGGGCACCCAGTTGCGCAAGGTCGTCGACCGGCTGATCCGCGAGCGCCTCGACGACGGAGAACCCCGCGCGGACCTCCTCGGCATGCTGATGGCCGCCCGCGACGCCGATACGGGCGAGCCGATGAGCCCGGACCAGCTCCACGACGAGGTCATGACCGTCATGGCCGCCGGGATCGAGACCGCCTCGACCAGCCTGACCTGGCTCTTCCACGAGGTCGGCTCCCGGCCCGACATCGAGCGCAGGCTGCACGCCGAGCTCGACGAGGTCCTCGGATCGAGGCCCGTCACCTTCGAGGACCTGCCGAAGCTCGTCCTCACCCAGAACCTGGTCAGGGAGACCCTCCGGCTGCGCAGCCCGGCCTGGATCCTGATGCGCCAGCCCGCCCGCCCCGGCGTCGTCCTCGGCGGAGTGGAGATCCCCGCCGGGACCGAGCTCCTGTTCAGCCCGCTCACCATCCACCGCGACCCCGGCCTCTACCCGGACCCGATGGAGTTCGACCCGGACCGGTGGCTGACCGCCGACCCGCGCGGCTGGGCCTTCCTGCCGTTCGGCGCCGGGCCTCGCAAGTGCATCGGCGACCACTTCGCCCTCACCGAGATGGCTACGGTCGTCGCCACCGTCGCCGCCCGCTGGCGGCTGGTCCCGCTCTCCGAGCGGCCGCCGCGCGAGGTGCCCGGCGCCGTACTGGTCCCGAGCCTGTTGCAGATGTCCCCGCAGCCCCGCGCCGCGCAGACCCGCAGCGGCGGCACCCGGAGCGACGCCGGCCTCCAGCTCCCGTTCCCCGCGCGGATCAGCCCCGACGCCGCACGCGCGGCCGCCGAACACCTCCAGTGGCCGCGGTCCTTCGGCCTGCTCCCCACCGACACGGCCGCCGAGCGCCACGCCCGTGGCCACTACGCCGAACTCGCGGCCCGCTTCCACCCGGCCGCGACCGGCCCGGACCTGGCCCTGGGCGTCGACCAGATGAGCTGGTTCTTCTGCTTCGACGACGCCTTCGACGGCCCGGCCGGCCACCACCCCGAGCAGGCCCGTACCGTGGTCGACGCGGTCGCCGACACCCTGGACCAGCCCCCCGCCCCCGACGCTCCACCGCTCGCCCGCGCCTTCCACGACCTCTGGCTGCGCAGCCGCGAGGGCATGTCACCGCCCTGGTGCGAGCGGGCCGCCACCCACTGGCGGGCGTACCTCTACGGGCACGTCCAGGAAGCCGCCAACCGGCACTCCGGCACCCCACTGACCGTGGACGAGTACCTGCGGCTGCGCCGCGACACCATCGGCGTACAGCCCACGCTCGACCTCGCCGAGCGGATCGGCCACTACGAACTGCACGCCGACCTCTTCACCTCGGACACCGTGGCCGCCCTGCGCACCCTGGCGGCCGAGATCGACTCCCTCCACAACGACCTCTACTCGCTGGCCAAGGAGGACGCCGGTTCGGACCCGCACAACCTGCTGCTGATCCTCCGGCGCGCGAACGGGGCCGAGCACGACGCCTGCGCCGGCGTGATCGGCATGCTGCACGCCCGCATCGCCCGCTTCCGCGACCTCGAAGGCGAACTGCGCACCCTCGACGGCACGGCGCACCTCGGCGCCCACGACCGTAAGGCCCTGGACCGCTACCTCCGCGACGCCCTGCACACGGTCATGCGTGGCCCCTACGACTGGGCCCCACGATCCGGGCGCTACGGCACCGGCCCGGAGTGACCACGGGGTCGGTCCCGAAGCCCGCAAGTACGTAGCTCAACTGGCCCTGTCCACAGGCTCGTTATGAATCCATCCGAGGTGCGGTCGACGAGTCGGGGAGTCCGCTCACCCGAGGTCGAAGACGGCCGTCACCGGTGCGTGGTCGGACCAGCGCTCGGCGTGGGAGGCCGCGCGCTCGACGTACGCCTCGACGCAGCCGGCTGCGAGCCTCTGACTGGCCATCAGATAGTCGATCCGCCAGCCGGTGTCGTTGTCGAAGGCGCGGCCGCGGTAGGACCACCAGGAGTACGGGCCCTCCTGGTCGGGGTGCAGGGTGCGGACCACGTCGACGTAGCCGACCTCGTCGAGGACGCGGGTGAGCCAGGCGCGTTCCTCGGGGAGGAAGCCGGCGCTCTTCTGGTTGGCCTTCCAGTTCTTCAGGTCGGCCTCGCGGTGGGCGATGTTCCAGTCGCCGCAGACGACCACCTCGCGGCCCTCGGCCTCGGCCCGCTTGCGGAGGTCGGCGAGGTGCACCAGGAACTCGGCCATGAAGCGTTCCTTCTCGTCCTGGCGCTCGGTGCCGACTTCACCCGAGGGAAGGTAGAGACTGGCCACCGTCAGACCCGGCAGGTCGATTTCGACATACCTGCCCGAAATGTCGAATTCGGCCGAACCAAAGCCGATCGCGGTCCGGGTGGGCTGTTCGCGGGAGAGGATCGCCACGCCCGCCCGGCCCTTGCTGGCGGACGGCGCCCAGACGGCGTGCCAGTCGGTCAAGTCGCGCAGCTCGGCCGGAAGTTGGTCATGCTCGGAGCGGACCTCCTGTAGGCAGATCACGTCCGCCTCGGTGGCCGACAGCCACTCCAGCAGGCCCTTCTTGGCGGCCGCCCTGATGCCGTTCACATTCACCGTCGTCACGATCGTCACCCGGGAAGGGTATCGGGCCCACCTTCAGGCGTGACGCAGGCCGGGTGGATTCGCATCGTGAACGACCTGTGAAGCCTTGTTCCAACCTCGTCAAGCGACGCCATTGGTCTTGACCATCTCGGCGGCCACCCCCTAGGGTCCTTACTGCAAAGACCTTTAATAAAGAAGGACGGATAAAGCCCGCCCCTCCCACCTGCCGGAACATCGGGCGTGGGGCCGGCCCGGCGTCCTTCAGGGTGGAGGACACGGTGGGGCAGGGACAGCTCGCGGCAGTACCGGAGCCGAAGTACTGGCACCTGCGTACGGTGCTGGTGCGCACCATCGACGCGGAGTTCTCCACCGGCCAGATCCTGCCCAACGAGCGGGAGTTGGCCTCGCGCTTCGGCGTGGCCCGGGCCACCCTGCGGCAGGCGCTCGACCAGCTGGAGCTGGAAGGGCGGCTGGTCCGCCGGCGCGGCATCGGCACCCTGATCGCCGCCCCCCGGGTCGGCGTCCCGGTCAGCCGGCGCGAGGAGGGGTGGCCCGGTGCCGCCCGCAGCCAGTCCTGGCGGAGCGTCGACTGCGTGAGCTCCCCGGCCTCGGCCCAGATCGCGCTGGCGCTCGGCATCGCGCCGGGGGAGACGGTGCACACCGTCCGCCGCCTGCGGCTGGTGCAGGGTCAGATCATGGCCACCGAGTCGCTGCACGTGCCGGATGCGGTGCTGCCGCAGCTGCCCGCCGTCCCGCGGGTGGTCGGCGGCGAGACCGAGCCGGCCCGTTCGGTGCTCCGTCAGCTGGAGCGGCTCGGCATCGACGGCGAGTCCCGCTCGGTCGAGCTCGGTGTCGCCGAGGCCGACCAGGCCGCGCTGCTGGAGCGTCCGCCGGGCACCCCGGTGCTGATCGTCACCACCCAGTACGCCTCGGCCGGCCGCCTGGTCGCCGTCGCCGTCTCCACCTACCGGGCCGACACCTGCAAGCTCACCTTCGGCGAGACCGGCCTGGTCGAGGTCACCCCCGTCGAGGCCCAGCAGCCGGTCGGCGCCGCCTCCTGACCACCTGGCGAAGCCCCCGACCCGCGGCGAATTCCACGGGTCGGGGGCTTCGTCGTGGCCGGCCCGGACCGCCCCGGCGGGGGCGGGTCAGCGCGCCGAGGCGCCGGGGGAGTCGACGGCGAAGAGCTGCTCCTCGACGGTGTCCAGGGCGATCCGCAGCGCGCCCATCGCCACCACCTCCTCGCCCAGGGCGGCGAGCGCCACCTCTGGTGCCCGGAGGCAGTACAGCTCCAGCTGCTCGCGCAGCGGTTCCAACACGCCGTCAAGTCCGGCCGCCCAGCCGCCGACCACCACGATCTCCGGGTCGAGGGCCAGCACCAGCGCGGCGACGTCGTGCACCAGCCGCCGAAGGAAGCGGTCCATCGCGACCTGGGCCACCTGGTCGCCCTCGCGGGCCAGGCGCAGCACCCGGGCGACAGCGGCCTCGTCCAGCGGGTCGAGCGGTTTGCCGGTGGTGGAGAGCAGCCGCTCGGGGGTGGCCTCCTGGCCGAGCAGGTGCAGCGCGCCGATCTCGCCGGCCGCGCCGCCGAAGCCCCGGTGCAGCCGTCCGTTGATCAGTGAACCGGCGCCGGGGCTGAGCCCGGCCATCACGAAGACCAGGTCGCCCTTGCCGACCGCGGCGCCCTGCCAGTGTTCGGCGATGGCGGCCAGGTTGGCGTCGTTCTCGATGATCACGGGGCAGCGGAACGAACGGCGCAGCCGGGCGCCGAGGTCGAGGCCGGTCCAGCCGGGCATCGCGGTGCCGAGCCGGACGGTGCCCTCGCGGTCGACGATGCCGGGGCTGCCGACCGCGACCGCCCAGAGGCTGTCCCGGGAGACGCCGGCCTTGCGGAGCACCTCGGCGACGGTGGTGCGGGCCAGGGTGAGCCGCTCCTCCGGATCGAGGGTCTCGGCCGCCGACCTGGCGTGGCTGCCCAGCACCCGGCCGGTCAGGTCGGCCAGGATGACCCGGATCTCGTGCACCCCGATCTCGATGCCGAGGATGTGCCCGGCCTCCGCCCGGAACCTGAACCAGCGGGCGGGGCGGCCGCGCTGACGGCCGTTGTCCTGGGACTGCTCGACCTCGGCGACGAGTCCGGCCTCGATCAGGCCCTCGATCACGCCTTCGACGGTCGGCCGGGAGAGACCGGTGTCGCCCACCAACTGGGTGAGGGTGACCGCCTGTCCGTCCCGGAGCGCCCGCAGGGTCACCGCGGCGTTGATCCGACGCAGCAGCGAGGAGTCTCCTCCGGTGAGCCGATCCGCCAAGTCGCTGCCCTTCCGCAGATTCGCGCGACAGCACTGGCGCGCGTACCGAGTGCGCGAGACCAGCCTGCGTGCCCCCGCGTGATGAGCCGACCGGGTTGCGCGACACGGGGTACGGGCGCCGGAGGGCGTGAGCCGGATGCTACTCGGCGGCCCCCCGAGTCGCGAGCATTTCCGCAGCTCATCACCGGTTCGGTATGAAAACGGTACGTAGCCCCGCCGGTCGGGGGGCCTCTCCTCGCCAACCGGACGGGCATGTTCCGCACCGGACCGGCCGCCCGCCGAAGCGTGGGAACCGGGGATGACTCCCGGTGCACTAGGGTCGCCCCACAGTGACAAACATGGAGGCGGACCAGGTGTTGAGCACGCAGATCGGCGTCACGGACTTCGTGAGCGCGAACACCTCCGTCGGCCCGGTCCCTTTCGTCCCTGAAGTGCGGCTGCACCTGGCCCCCGAGGCGATCGCCCTGTGGGAGCGGATGGAGGAGAGCAGCGGTCGGTCCGACACCGCTCCGCCGTTCTGGGCCTTCGCCTGGGCCGGCGGCGTCGCCGTCGCGCGGTACGTGCTGGACCACCCGGAGGTGGTGGCGGGCCGTACGGTGCTGGACATCGCGGCCGGGTCGGGACTGGTCGCGGTGGCTGCCGCGAAGGCCGGTGCCCGCGCTGTCCGCGCGGTCGAGATCGACCCGTACGCCGTCGGGGCGATCGAGTTGAACGCCCGGGCCAACGCGGTGGCGGTCCAGGCGGACTGTGCGGACCTGCTGGACGGTGACGGTGCGCCGGCGGACGTGGTGCTGGCCGGCGACGTGTTCTACGAGCGCGCGATGGCCGCCCGCTTCCTGCCGTTCCTCGAACGGGCCCGCCGACGTGGAGCCGTGGTCCTGGTGGGCGACCCGGGGCGGGCCTACCTGCCGGCGGACCGGTTCCAGGCGGTGGCGCGCTACGACGTGCCGGTCTCCGCCGACCTGGAGGACCGGCCGATGAAGCCCACCACGGTGTGGCAGCTGCTCTCCTGACCACGCCGGGCCCGGAAGCACCGGAAGCACCGGCGGCCGCCTGGTGGTCGAGTGCTCAACGCGCCGTCAGCGGCTTGGTCCAGCGGCGCCAGCGGTCCTCGCGTTCGTACCCTGCGGCGGCCCAGGCATGGTGGGCGCGCCGGTTGTCCTCCAGGACCATGGCGTCGCCCCGGCGGCCCCCGAGGGCGACGAAGCGGTCCTCGGCGGCGGCCAGCAGTGCCTTCGAGATGCCCTGCCGCCGGTGCGAGGGCAGCACCGCGAGCCGGTAGAGCGAGGCCCGCCAGCCGTCCCAGCCGGCGATCACGGTGCCGACCACCAGCCCGTCCAGCTCCGCCACGATCAGGGCCTCGGGGTCACGCTCGATCAGCCGCGCGACGCCGGCCTCGTCGTCCGTGATGCTGGTGCCCTCGGCGGCGCGGGACCAGAAGGCCAGCAGGCCGGGCACCTCGGAGGGGACGGCGGGGCGGATGGTGATGTTGTCCATGGCGTCATGTTCTAGCAGCGGGCGGCCACTTCGGCCGAGCAGGTTTCTCACTCCGCGAGACGGGACGCCGGGGACGCCGGACGCTCGCGCCGCAGGAGGGCGGTGGTGGCGGTCAGGGCGTGTGGAACAGCACTTCGGGAACGTCCGCCGACGGGCCGTCCAGGATCGGCTGCGGGCGGCCCTTGAGGTGCAGGTCGAGGAAGGCGCCGACGTAACGCCTGGTCAGCTCGGCGGAACGGGCGCCGGTCGGTGGGGAGGCGTCGGTTCATGCCTCCGAATCCAGGGTGGGTCGACTGACGGTACGTCAGCTCGGCGGAGGAGCGAGGTCATGCGCGGGGAGGAGGGTCTCCGTCCGCCTGTGGGTGGACCCCGGGCCCCGCCGCCGGACCGGATCAGGCGGTACTCCCCGTGCTGAGCCGGGCGGGTGAATCCTGACGGCACCCGGGTGACCCTCCGACCACCCGCAAGGGCTCTCCCGGTGTGCTCGGGAGCAGGGATTCGCTTACGCACCAAGGCCGGTGGAGGCGGGCCGGGTGCCTTGAGCGGGTGTCTGCGGTGACCCGTCCGACGTGGTCAGATTCCTTCGGTCTCGGGCGAATGGCCCGAAGGTTCCGAGGAGGCTCCATGCACCGTCCCCTGCCCACCAAGCGCACGCTCGCCTTCGTCCTGGCCGGGACGGTGGTCGGCGCCGCGATCGCGCTGGGCGGGCCGGCCCTGGCGGACGGTCGGGCGCCGGGCGGCAGCCACCGCACGAACCGGGCCGCCCCGCCGCCGGAGCTCATCATCGACGCCCCGACCAGCGGGAAGGTCGGCGAGGGGGCGCAGGCGCTCGGCAACGCTTTCGGCAGTCAGGTCACCATCAAGGCGGCGAAGGACGAGAGCGTGATCGGCACGGCCTACTCCGCCTGCGTCACGGAGGAGATCGGCACCGAGCAGGACCAGGTGTTCTGCACCATCGTCCTCAAGTTCAAGGACGAGAACCAGATCGCACTGTCCGCCGTGGTGCCCGTCCCGCACGAGGGGGTCAAGGCCCAGACGTTCGACGCCGTCGTCACCGGCGGCTCCTTCGTCTACGAGGGCATCTCCGGTAGCGCCCACTTCGAAGTCCGCAAGGAAGGCGGCGGCTACGACCTGACCTTCAGCGGCTGACCCTCCCGCGACACGGTGCCCCGGCCCAGAGCGGGCCGGGGCACCGGTCAGTGCACGGTGAGAGCGCTCGAGAGCGGCAACTCCCCGGCGGAGGAACCGACCAGCACCGTGTAGGCGCCCGGCTCGGTGGCCCAGGAACCGTCGGCGACCGACCAGTGCTGCACGGCGCGGGCCGCCACCGGCACCGCCAGCTCGACCCGTTCGCCCGGTGCGGCCGTCACGGCCGCGAAGCCGGCCAGCCAGCGGACTGGGCGGCCCACCGCGCTGTCGGGCCTGGCCAGGTAGAGCTGCACCACCTCGCGGGAGGTGCGGGCGCCGGTGTTGCGCACCGTGACCCGGGCGGTGAACGGCTCGCCGGGCCGGACCTGTTGGGGCAGCTCCAGCCCGAGGTACTCCCAGTTGCCGTACCCGAGGCCGTGGCCGAACCAGTAGGCCGGCTCGGCCCCGGCCCGCAGCCAGCCCCGGTGGCCGACGTCCAGGCCCTCCCGGTAGTCGAGCACCCCGTCGACCGGCCGGGTGTCGAGCACCGGGACGTCCGCCTCGGTGCCCGGCCAGGTGGTGGGCAGCCGCCCGCCGGGCTCGGCCCGGCCGAACAGCAGCTCGGCCAGCGCGTCGCCGCCCTCCTGCCCGGGGAACCAACTCAGCAGCACGGCGGGGACCTGCTCGCGCCAGGGCAGCAGCACCGGGCCACCGGAGTTGACCACCACCACGGTGGCGGGGTTCACGGCGGCCACCGCCGACACCAACGCGTCCTGCTCGCCGGGCAGTCGGAGGTCGGGGCGGTCGAAGCCCTCGGACTCGTACTCGGTCGTGGTGCCCACCACGACCACCACCGCGTCGGCGTCCCTGGCCAGTTCGACCGCCGCCGCCAGCTCCGGGCCACCGGGCGGGTCGGCGGCCAGGCTGAGCGCCCGGCCGTGCGCCGCCTCGACCGTGCGGCGGGCCAGCAGGGTGACCTCGCCGCCCGCCGGCAGCTCCAACTCCACCTGTCGGTACGACGGGGAGACGTGCAGGTAGGTCGGGTCGTCGGACTCGGGGACGACGTACTCGTCCACCAGGACGCGGTCGTCGGCCCGCAGCAGGATCTGCCCGAGGCCGATCACGCCGAGCCGCCAGTGGCCGCCGACCGGCGGGCGGAACACCGCGCTGACCTCGACCGTCTCGGCCGTGGTCAGATCGGTGCCCACCGAGGGTTCGAGCACCCGGCCGCTGAGCCGGTGCTCGGTGTGGAGCTCGCCGTCCTCGGCGTCCAAGTAGCGCACCAGCAGGCCCGGTTCGCCGGTGCGGGGGTTGCGACAGTCGGCCGCCTCCAGCGGGGTGGGGCGGGTGCCGGTGCGGACGCCCGGCAGGTGGAGCAGCTCCACGTCGGGCGGCAGCGCGGCGCGCAGTCCGGCCAGCGGGGAGACGGTGGCGACCGGGAACACCTCGGCGCTGCCGCCGCCCTGGGCCCGCGCGGTGGCGGCGTTCGGGCCGAGCACCGCGATCCGGCGCAGCCGGGCCGGGTCCAGCGGGAGCAGCCCGCCCTGGTTGCGGAGCAGCACCGACCCGGCACCGGCCGCCCGTCGGAGCAGGCCCCGGACGGCGGGGTCGGTCGGGGTGGGCCGGGGTGCGGGCGAGGGGTCGAACGCGCCGACCCGGTGGGCGAGTCGGAGGTAGCGGCGGACCTTGTCGTCGATCACCGACTCCGGGATCAGGCCCGCCTCCACGGCGGTGACCAGGCGTTCGCCCCAGTGCTCGTTCGGCCCGGGCATGGCGAGGTCGATCCCGGCCGCCCCGGGGCCCTCGGTGGAGCGCACCGCACCCCAGTCGGAGACCACCAGGCCGTCGAACCCCCAGGCGCCCTTGAGCGGTTCGGTGAGCAGCGGACTCTCGCTCATCGACGCGCCGTTGACCCGGTTGTAGGCGGACATCACCGCCCACACCCCGGCCTCGACCACCGCCTCGAACGGGGCCAGGTAGACCTCGTGCAGGGTCCGCTCGTCCACCCGCGCGTCCAGGGTGAGGCGTTCGGTCTCGGAGTCGTTGGCGACGTAGTGCTTGGCGGTGGCCGCCACCCCGCCGCTCTGCACGCCCCGGACGTAGGCGGCGCCGATCCGGCCGGTGAGCAGCGGGTCCTCGGAGAAGCACTCGAAGTGCCGCCCGCCGAGCGGGGAGCGGTGCAGGTTGAGGGTGGGGGCGAGCAGCAGGTGGACGCCCTTGCGGGTGGCCTCGGCGGCCAGCAGCGCGCCGAGCTCCGCCACCAGCCGCTCGTCCCAACTGGCCGCCAGCGACGTGGCGGAGGGCAGCAGCAGCGCGGTGTCGGTCTCGTCCCAGCGCTCGCCCCGGACGCCCACCGGGCCGTCCGAGGTGACCACCGGGCCGAGGCCGAGGTCGGGTTCGGCGCTGGTCCGGAAGGTGCCGCCGCCGGAGATCAGGCGGACCTTCTGCTTGAGGTCGAGGCTGGCGACCAGGCGGTCGATGGCGGTCATCCCTTCATGGCTCCCTGCATGATCCCGTCGATGATGTGACGGCCCATCACCAGGAAGGCCGCGATGACGGGGAGGCTGGCGACCAGGGCACCGGTCAGGACGAGGGAGTAGTCCCGCAGGTAGCCGCTGGCGAGTTCGGAGAGGGTGAGCTGGATGGTCGGGTTCTGCTGGGTCATCACGACCGTCGGCCAGTAGAAGTCGTTCCAGGTGGCCATGAAGGTCAGCATGCCGAGCACCGCCATCGCGGGCCGGGCGGCGGGCAGCACCACGTGCCGGTAGAGGCCGAAGGTGCGGCAGCCGTCGATCCGGGCGGCGTCGAGCAGTTCGTCGGGGACGGCGCCGAGCAGGTACTGCCGCATGAAGAACAGCCCGAAGGCGTTGGCGACGGCCGGGACGATCAGGGCCTGGAGGTGGTCGGCCCAGTGGAACCAGTTGGCCATCATGACGTAGAGCGGGATGATGCCGAGCTGGGTCGGCACCATCATGGTCGCCACCACGGCGGCCAGCAGCGGACTGCGGCCGGGGAAGCGGAGTTTGGCGAAGGCGAAGCCGGCCAGCGTGGAGGTGAGCACCACGCAGACGGTCACGGTGCCGGAGACGATCAGCGAGTTGGCCAGGGCCAGGCCCATGTCGGTCTGCTCGAAGGCCCGGCCGATGTTGCGGAACAGGTTGCCGCCGGGCAGCAGCACCGGGGGCACCGAGTTGATCTCGGTGTTGCTCCGGGAGGCGCCGACCACGGTCCAGTACAGCGGGAAGACCGAGAGCAGCACCGCGACGCCGAGGACGGCGTACACCCAGGCCCCGGCGCCGAGTTGGCGGTTTCGGGCGGCGCGGATCATTCGGCGTCGACCCCTTTCAGGCGGCGGGCGGCGAGCAGGTTGACGGTGACGATCACCACGATCAGCAGGAACATCGCCCAGGAGACGGCGGCACCGTAGCCGTACTTGAAGCGGCCCCAGAACTGGCTGTAGGAGTACAGCGCCAGGGTCTGGAACTGGTGCTGCGAGCCGCCGCTGGTCGGGTCCTGCTGCTGGCTGAACAGCATCGGCTCGCCGAACAGCTGGAGCGCCCCGATGGTGGAGACGATCACGGTGAAGAGGATGGTGGGCCGCAGCATCGGGACGGTGATCGAGCGGAACTGCCGCCAGCGGCTCGCCCCGTCGAGGGCGGCGGCCTCGTAGAGCTCGTACGGCACCGACTGCATGGCGGCCAGGTAGATCAGCGCGTTGTAGCCCGTCCAGCGCCAGGTCACGATGGTGGCGATGGCCGCCCAGGAGGACAGGGTGCCGGCCTGCCAGTCGATCCGGTCCACGCCGAACGCCCCGAGCACCCAGTTGACCAGGCCGAAGTCGCGGCCGAAGAGCTGGACGAAGATCAGCGTGACGGCGGCCACCGAGGTGACGTTCGGCAGCAGGACGCCGAGCCGGAGCAGGGTGCGGCCGCGCAGCCGGTGGTTCAGCAGGTGGGCCAGGCCGAGCGCGAAGAGCAGTTGCGGGACGGTGGCGAGCACGCCGATGCCCAGGGTGTTCCACAGCGCGTTGCGGAAGAACGGGTCCTCCAGCAGCTTCCGGTAGTTCTCCAGGCCCACCCACCGGCCCTCGCTGCCCGGCACGTCCGCCCGCCACCCGGTGAGCGAGACGTAGCCGGTGTAGAGCAGCGGGAAGAGGCCGAAGACGGCGAAGACCAGGAAGAACGGGGCGATGTAGAGGTAGGGCGGGACCACCCGGTCGAGGTGGCGGGCCGGTCTCGCCCGGGCGGCGCGCACGGGCCGGGCCGCGGTGGCCGGTACTGCCATGGATCCGGACTCCTGACGGTGCTGGGCGGTACCGGCACCGGTGTCAGGGCCGGTGCCGGTACCGCGGTACGGGGGGAGGTGACGCGAGGTCAGCCGGTGATGTTGGCGATGTCGGCCAGGGCCTTCTTCCAGGCCCCGGCGGTGTCGGTCTTGCCCTGCTCGACGGAGGTCAGCGCGTTGCCCAGGGCGGTGCCGATCTCGGCGCCGTGGGCACCGAGCGGCTGCGGCTTCAGGTCCTTGGCGGACTGCGAGAAGATCTTGCCGGTGGGTGCGTCGTTGAACAGCGGGTCGGTGTGCCCGGCGATCTCCGGCTGGCTCCAGAGGGCCTGGTCGGAGGGGAAGTAGCCCTTCTCCTTGAACAGCCAGGACTCCTGCTCGGGCGCGGTCAGCCACTTGGCCAGCTCGACGGCCGCGTTCGCGTGCTTGCTCTGCTTGGGCACGGTCAGGTACGAACCGCCCCAGTTGCCGCCACCGCCGGGGATCCGGGCGATGTCCCACTTCCCGCCGTCGGCGGGCGGGTTGGCCTTGAACTCGTAGCTCATCCAGGCCGGGCAGGCCACGGTGGCGAACTGGCTCTGCTGGAAGCCGGTGTCCCAGGCGGGGGTGAACGCCTGGATACCGGCCGACTGGCCGTCCTGGACGGCGGCGGCCACCGAGTCGAAGGCGGCCTTCACAGCCGGGTTGGTCTCCACCACGGGCTTGCCGGACGCGTCGTAGAACCCGACCGGCGCCTGCGCGACCACGGCGCTGAACAGGTTGCCCGCGCTGTCGAACCAACGGACCTTCTTGTTCGGGCTGTTGGCGAGGAACTGCTTGCCGGCGGCGGTGTACGCGGGCCAGTCGGTCATCAGCGCGGCGACCTGCTCGCGGTCGGTGGGCAGCCCGGCCGCCCGGAACAGGTCGGTGCGGTAGCAGAGCGCCATGCCGCCCATGTCGGTGCCGAGGCCGAACAGCGCGGAGCCGTCCTGGCTGGAGGCGGGCGCGGTCTTGGACGGCACCCACTGCTCGCGGTTCACGCCGTGCGAGAGGAAGTTGACGAACCTGTCGGCCTGCGGCTGGAAGCCGGCCACCTGGCCGATCTCGATGCCCTCGACGTCGGCTGCGCCGGAGCCGGCCAGCAGGTGGGCCCGGAGGTTCTGGTGGTGGGCGCCGAGATCGGCCCGGTTCTCCTTGATGGTGATGTTCGGGTGCAGCTCCTGGTAGCGCTGGTACAGGTCGGCGTACCCGAAGTCGGAGAACAGGTTCACGGTCAGGGTGATCTTGGCGTCCGGGTCGTCCGAGGCCGAACCGCCGCTGCTGGAACAGCCGGTGGCGATCAGCGGCAGGGTGAGTGCGAGGGCGGCGGCCAGGCGGCGGGGTCTGGCGGTGCGGCTGGGCATGGGTGGATCTCCTGGGTGACGGCCGGGCGGGGCACGGCGGTGGAGGGATGCGTCGGCCGGGGCACGGGCAGGCGGACCGGATCAGCGGGAGAGCGCTCTCCCATGGGGCTGGAGCCTGGACCCAGCCGAGAGGGAAGTCAAGGGGGTCGGTCGAAGTCGGCGTCAGGCACCGGGTGCGACAAGGTGCTTGACACAACGGAAACACCCGCGCAACCATCTCAACGCCAGGAGAGCGCTCTCCCAGAGCGGACGCCCGACCCAGCCCTGCCGACGCCCGCCACCCCTCGGGCCGGCGGCAGGCGCGGTCCGGGTGCCCCCCTTCCGCACTGCTCACCTTGGAGATTCCTGCCATGTCCAACTCCACTGTCCAGCAATCAACTTCGCCACCGATCCGGTGGCGCTCGGTGGCCGGCCCGGTCGCGCTGGCGCTGATCGCCGCGCTGCTGATGCTGTTCCCGACCACGGCGGCCCAGGCCGCACCCGCCCTGCTCTCCCAGGGCAAGACCGTGACGGCCTCCTCGGAGGAGAACTACGGCACGGCGGCGGCCAACGCGGTGGACGGCAACGCCGGGACGCGCTGGTCGAGTTCGAACTCCGACCCGCAGTGGATCCAGGTCGACCTGGGCGCCGCGGCCACCGTCAGCCAGGTGGCGCTCCAGTGGGAGTCGGCGTACGGGAAGGCGTACCAGATCCAGCTGTCCACCGACGGCAGCACCTGGACCACGGCGTACTCGACCACCACCGGCGCCGGTGGCACCGAGACGCCGGCCGTGGCCGGGACCGCACGGTACGTCCGGATGAACGGGACGGTGCGCGGCACCGGATACGGCTACTCGCTCTGGGAGTTCCAGGTCTTCGGGACGGCCGGCGGTGGCAGCGGTTGTGGGACCGCGAACGCCGCGCAGGGCAAGGCCGCGACGGCCTCCTCGGAGGAGAACTACGGCACGGCGGCGGCCAACGCGGTGGACGGCAACGCCGGGACGCGCTGGTCGAGTTCGAACTCCGACCCGCAGTGGATCCAGGTCGACCTGGGTTCGGCCCAGCCGGTCTGCCAGGTGGTGCTGCAGTGGGAGTCGGCGTACGGGAAGGCGTACCAGGTCCAGCTGTCCACGGACGGAACGAGCTGGAGCACGGCGTACTCGACGACGACGGGTGCCGGTGGCACCGAGACGCTCACCGTCTCGGGGACCGCGCGGTACGTGCGGATGAACGGCACCGCAAGGGGGACCGGTTACGGCTACTCGCTCTGGGAGTTCCAGGTCCGGACCGGCGCCGGCCCGAGTACGCCCCCGACCACTCCGCCGCCCACCACCCCGCCGCCGGGCAACTGGACCACGCTGTGGAACGAGGACTTCACCGGCGGGGCCGGAAGCGGCCCGTCGGCGGCCGACTGGATCGTCCAGACCGGTACCAACTACCCCGGCGGCCCGGCCAACTGGGGCACCGGTGAGGTGCAGACCGACACCAACGCGCCCGGCAACGTCTCGCTCGACGGCACCGGGAACCTCAACCTGACCGCGCTGCGCAACGGCACGGCCTGGACCTCCGGCCGGATCGAGAGCCGCCGCTCGGACTTCACCGCCCCCGCCGGCGGCCAGTTGCAGATCTCGACCACGGTCAAGCAGCCCAACCCGGCCAACGGACAGGGCTACTGGCCCTCGTTCCGGCTGATGGGCGCGGGTAACCGGGACAGCTTCACGGCCTGGCCCGGCGCGGGCGAGATCGACGTGCTGGAGAACGCGAACGGCCGCAGCCAGCTCTCCGCCACCCTGCACTGCGGCACCGCCCCCGGCGGCAACTGCAACGAGTACAACGGGATGACCAGCGGGCCGGCGAGCTGCACCGGCTGCCAGACCGGCTACCACACCTACTCCGCGATCATCGACCGGAGCGTCACCGACGAGGAGATCCGCTGGTACCTGGACGGCCGGCAGGTCTGGCGGGTCAAGGAGTCCCAGGTGGGCGTGACCACCTGGCGCAACGCCGTGCAGCACGGCTTCTACCTGGTCTTCAACCTCGGGATCGGCGGCGGCTTCCCGAACGCGGTCTGCGGCTGCACCTCGCCCGGCGCCGACACCTCCTCCGGCGGTGCGCTGAGCATCGACAAGGTGACCGTCTCGCAGACCACCGGCACCGCCCCGGCCCCGCTGACCGACCCGCCGGTGCCCACCGGCGCCTCCACCGTCAAGGTGACGGGCGGTCAGGGGAACTGGCAGCTGACCGTCAACGGCGCGCCGTACCAGGTCAAGGGCATCACCTGGGGCCCCGCCAACAGCGCGGCGGACGCCTACGTCCGGGACCTGAAGTCGATGGGCGTCAACACCCTGCGCACCTGGGGCACCGACGCGGGCAGCAAGCCGCTGCTGGACACCGCCGCCGCGCACGGCCTGAAGGTGGTGAACGGCTTCTGGCTCAACCAGGGCGCCGACTACGTCAACGACACCGCGTACAAGACGACGACGCTGGACCAGATCAAGCAGTGGGTGACCACCTACAAGAGCCACCCGGGCGTGCTGATGTGGGACGTCGGCAACGAGGTGCTGCTGACCACCCAGGACCACACCTACAACGCCACCACGGTCGAGCAGCAGCGGGTCGCCTACGCCAAGTACGTCGAGGAGATCACCAAGGCGATCCACGCGATCGACACCGACCACCCGGTCACCTCCACCGACGCCTGGACCGGCGCGTGGAAGTACTACAAGGACCACACGCCCAGCCTGGACCTGCTCGCGGTGAACTCCTACGGCTCGGTCTGCAACGTCAAGTCCGACTGGATCAGCGGGGGTTACACCAAGCCGTACATCATCACCGAGTCCGGCGAACCCGGTGAGTGGGAGGTCCCGAACGACGCCAACGGCGTGCCCACCGAGCCCAGCGACATCGCGAAGCGGGACGCCTACCTGGCCAACTGGGCCTGCATCAGCGGCCACACCGGGGTCTCGCTCGGGGCCACGGTGTTCCACTACGGCACCGAGAACGACTTCGGCGGGGTCTGGTACAACACCGTGCCGAGCGGCTGGAAGCGGCTCAGCTACTACTCGGTGGCGAGCGGCTACGGCGGGAACCCGGGCGGCAACCGGCCGCCGGTGATCTCCGACCTGTCGCTGAGCAACACCGCCACCGTGCCGGCCGGCGGCACGTTCACCGTCGCGGCCAACGCCACCGACCCGGACGGTGACCTGATCCGGTACCAACTCCTGTACTGCGCCAAGTACCTGGGCGGCGGCACCGGCTTCCAGCAGGTCGGCTTCACGCAGACCGCCGACGGCCGGTTCACCGTCACCGCACCCAAGACGCTCGGCGTCTGGAAGGTCTACGTCTACGCGTACGACGGCCACGGCAACGTCGGCATCGAGACCAAGTCGTTCAAGGTGGTCGCCCCGCCGGTGAGCGGGACCGATGTCGCGCTCGGCAAACCGACCACCGCCTCCACTTACCAGGCGGTCGGCAACGGCGCGCCCTACCTGCCCTCGTACGCCACGGACGGCAACTGGGGCAGCCGGTGGGCCAGCGAGTGGGCCGACGGCCAGTGGCTCCAGGTCGACCTGGGCCAGGTCACCGACCTGCGGCACGTGCAGCTGGGTTGGGAGGCCGCCTACGGCAAGGCGTACCAGGTGCAGAGCTCGAACGACGGCACCAACTGGAGCACGCTCTGGTCCACCGTCAACGGGAGCGGCGGCGTGGACGACTTCGACGTCACCGGCTCGGGCCGCTACGTGCGGCTGAACATCACCCAGCGGGGCACCGCGTACGGCAACTCGCTCTACGAGTTCGCCGTCTACTCCTGAGCTCCGCGGGCCACCGAACTCCCGGGGCCGGTCCTCGACTCCGGCCCCGGGCGATCCCCCCACCCGCTTCGTTTGACCTGGAGGGTCAGATGAGAACTCGTTACCACCCCCGAGGCAGACCACGCCGGACGGCGTTGCTGGCCTCGCTCGCCATCCTGCTCTCGCTGCTCGGTCTGGGCAGCGCCACCCAGCAGGCGACCGCCGCGGACAGCCTGATCTCGCAGTCCCGGCCGGTGGTCGCCTCCTCGATCGAGACCACCGCGACCCCGGGCGGAGCGGTCGTCGACGGCGACGGCTCCACCCGCTGGGCCAGCGAGTGGAGCGACCCGCAGTGGATCCGGATCGACCTGGGCGGCAACGCCTCGATCAGCCGGGTCGAGCTGCAGTGGGAGGTCGCGTACGCCGGCGGTTACCGGCTGGAGGTGTCCCCGGACGCCGTCAACTGGAGCACGGTGTACTCGACCGCCAACGCGACCGGCGGCAACCAGACCGTGAACCTGGCGGCGACCGGCCGGTACATCCGGCTGTTCGGCACCGCCCGGGCCACCGGGTACGGCTACTCGCTGTACGAGTTCAAGGTGTTCGGCTCGGTCCAACTCGGCACCACGGGATACGTGTTGGCGAATCCGCAGGTGACCGGTGTGAGCCCGTCGACCAAGGTGCCGCCGAACACCTACTTCCACGAGTTCCAGGCGAACTGCTCGGTGACCAGGAACCTGCCGGACGACCCGATCGTCTTCCCGGGCCAGGCCGGCGCCTCGCACATGCACACCTTCCTGGGCAGCACCGTGACGGACGCCAACTCCACGCTGGCCTCGCTGCAGGCGGGTTCGACCTCCTGCGTGGCGCCGGGGGACAAGTCCGGCTACTGGATGCCGACCATGTACAACGGCAGCACGCCGGTGCAGCCGGTCGGTCCGCAGGTGATCTACTACAAGACCGGCGTGATCGACTACACCAGTGTGCGGCCGTTCCCGCCGGGCCTGCGGTTCGTGGTGGGCAGCCCCACCGCGTCCGCGACCGAGTTCGCCACCAACCCGGGTTACGTGGCGGGCTGGGAGTGCGGGGACAGTTACCGCAACATCGACCTGCCGGTCAGCTGCCCGGCCGGGACCCAGATCAACCTGCGCTACCAGGCACCGAGTTGCTGGAACGGTCTGTACCTGGACACGCCGGACCACAAGAGTCACATGGCCTACCCGATCAACGGCATCTGCCCCACCTCGCACCCGGTGGCGCTGCCGATGATCGAGTTCAAGATGGCCTTCCCGGCCGGCAGCGGTGACCTCAGCCAGCTGCACCTGTCGAGCGGACGGGGCTTCTCCTTCCACTACGACTTCTTCAACGCCTGGGACGTGCCCACGCTGGCCGCCCTGGTGAACCACTGCGTCATCGGTGGTCTCCAGTGCGACGCGCGCGGCTACGACGAGACCCAGCCCGGTCGGGGCGCCGCGCTGAACGCGCAGTACCAGCTGCCCTGACCGACCCGCTCCGGCGCCGCGCCGGTGACCGTCCGTGGGTCACCGGCGCGGCATCGTCCTTCTGTCGCAAGGGAGTTCCGATGAAGAACCGGTCCGTCGGATGGCTGCTGATCGGGCTGGTCCTGACCGGTTGCGGCGGGACGCCGGCCGCTCCGCCGTCGTCGCCGTCCCGGTCGGCGCCCGCCCTGGCGCAGGGGCCCTCCGACGAGGCCAGGCTGGTCTGCACGGGGCGGACCGCCGAACACATCTCCGGCGCGCTCGGGATCGCCGCGCGCAGCCCGCTGCAGCCGACCTGGACCGAGGGTGTCTACGCCTGCGACTACGTCTACCCCGACGGTTCGACCATGCGACTGGCCGTCAAGGACCTGCCCGACGCGGCCGCGACCACCGCGTACTTCGAGGCCAAGCGGGTGGTGGCGGGCGAGGTGACGCCGCTGGAGGGCATGGGGGAGGGCGCCTTCGCCCGGGCGGACGGCTCGGTGGTGGTGCGCAAGGACGACAACGTGCTGGTGGTCGACGTGACCGCGCTGCCGGCCGCCTTCGGTGCGCCGCCGCGCTCGCGGGCGAACGTCGCGCGGACCGTCGCCACCACCGTGCTGATCTGCTGGGTGGAGTACTGAGGTGAGTTCGGAGAGCAATGGGAGAGCGCTCTCTCGGCGTGCTATAAACGACCCCATGAGCAGAGCCCTACCCTCGGCGGCCGATCGCAGGACGGCCACCCTGGAGGACGTCGCCCGGGTCGCGGGCGTCTCCCGCGCCACCGTCTCCCGGGTGGTCAACGGTGTCCGCAACGTCGACCCGGACCTCCAGCAGACCGTCCGGGACGCGGTCGCCGCCACCGGGTACGTGCCGAACGGCGCGGCCCGCTCGCTGGTCACCCGCCGGGCGGGCGCCGTCGCCCTGGTGGTCTCGGGCACCGGGGCCGCGGTGGACGACGAGGAGTCGACCCGCAGTCAGGTCTTCACCGACCCGTTCTTCGGCCGGGTGGTGAGCGGGGTGTTCAGCGCACTCCGCCCGCTCGGTGTGCACCCCGTGCTGATGCTCGCCGACGACACCGCCGCCCGGGAGCAGGTGCTCGGCTACCTGCGCCAGGGCAACGCCGACGGCGCGCTGGTGGTCTCCACCCACGCCGAGGACCCGCTGCCCGCCCTGCTGCTCGCGGCCGGCCTGCCCACCGTGCTGTTCGGCCGCCCGGCCGAGCCGCTGCCGCTCAGCTGCGTGGACGTGGCCAACCGGGACGGCGGCCGACTGGCCGCCGAGCACCTGGCGGGCCGGGGCAGCCGACTGCCCGTCACCATCGCGGGCCCGGCCGAGGTCCCGGCCGGGCGGGACCGCCTGGCCGGCTTCCGGGACGAGATGGCCCGCCGCGGCCACCCGTACGTACCGTCCGCCGAGGGCAACTTCACCCAGCTCGGCGGCGAACAGGCGATGATCCGGCTGCTGGCCGAACACCCGGACCTGGACGGGGTGTTCGCCGCCAACGACCTGATGGCCCGGGGTGCACTCGCGGTGCTCGCCGACCAGGGCCGCCGGGTGCCGGAGGACGTCGCGGTGGTCGGCTTCGACGACAGCAGCGCCGCCACCGTGGGCCGCCCGCTGCTCACCACGATCCGGCAGCCGGTCGAGGAGATGGCCGCCGAGATGACCCGGATCCTGCTCTCCCAGCTGGCCGAGCCGACGGCCAGGGCCACTTCGGTGCTGTTCGAGCCGGTGCTGGTGCTGCGCGGCTCCGCCTGAGAGGGGGTGGCGCGCTCCGGCGTGCGCTCGCGCCGGTGGGTCTGCCGGGTGGCCGGAGCAGGGCGGGTGCGGACGTACTGGTGGCAGTCATGTCACTCGACGTACGGGAGTTCTGCTCATGCGTATTGCCATTGCGGCCGGTGCGGCCCTGCTGATCTCGCTCGCCGGTGTCCCGCTCGCCGGGGCCGCCCAGGCCCAGGACCGGGACTGCCCCGAGTTCCGGACCCAGCCGGAGGCGCAGGCCGTCTTCAACATGGATCGCTCCGACCCGAACCGGCTGGACGCCGACAACGACGGGATCGCCTGCGAGAACCTGCCGGCCGGCTTGCCGGGCGCCACCGTCACCCCGGCCCCGGGTGCGGTGGCCACTCCCGCCCCGAGTCCCGCCGCCACTCCCGCGCCGCTGGTCCCGCCCGCTCCGGCGCCGCACGGCGCGGTGGCGGCGGGAGCCGGTCCGGCCGAGGGCGGCAGCACCCCCGTCGCGCTCTCGCTCGGCGCGGGTGCCGTGCTGGCGGCGGGCGGTGCAGTGGTGCTCCGGCGTCGTCAGGCCAAGCGGGAGAACTGACCGCGCATCGGCCCGGGCCGGGACGGCAGGCCGCCGTCCCGGCCCTCGCACGGAGGAGGGACGGATGGCCACGGCGGTCGGCGGCCGACGACGAGCCCGCCCGCGAGCACCCCGGCTGCTGCTCGGGTTGTCCGCCCTGCTGGCGGTCGGCGCCTGGCAGATCGGCCTGAGCGCGCCACCGGGCCCGGCCCCGCCGGCGGCGGCGCCACCCGTCGTTGCGTCGGCAACGCCGGACGGCGGCGGACTGGCCCGCGCCGTACCGGTGCGGGTCCGGATTCCGGCGCTCGGCATCGACACCCCGCTGGTGCCGCTGACCCTCGATCAGGACGGCGCACTGCGCCCGCCGGACCCGAACGGCCCCGATCTGGTGGGCTGGTACGCGGCGGGCACCAGCCCGGGCGAGACCGGTACCGCGCTGATCACCGGGCATGTGGACACCGCGCGTGGCCCGGCGGCGTTCTTCGGTCTGTCCACCCTGACCGCCGGTCAGCAGGTCGAGGTGGCAAGGGCCGACGGCTCCACCGTCCGCTTCACGGTGGACGCGGTGGTGAACCATCCCAAGAGCGACTTCCCCGAACAGCGGGTCTACGCCGCCGCCCCGCGTCCCGAGCTGCGCCTGATCACCTGCGGCGGCCGCTACGACCGGGCGCACGGCGGCTACCAGGAGAACACCGTGGTGTACGCCCACCTCGTCGGGTCTCAACCGGAGGTCCGGTGAGCCGAGTTGCCACCGCCCGAGCGAGGCGCGCGCCCCGGAGTGCACTCGACCGCGCCGGGTGCCGGACGGGGTGTCCGGGCCCGCAGTCCGGCGTCGTGGTGGTCAGGCGGAAAGAATGCGGTGCGTTGACGAAGCACCCTTGCGGTGCAGGGATCTCGATGCCGGAATCGCGCTGAGCAGATGATCGTCCGGTGAGCCCGGCGGCCCCGGTCCGAGCTCGGTGAATCGGCAACCACTTCTCGGACGGTGTGCAGCGGGCTTTTGATGCTCCTCTTCTGGTGGGAGCCGTTCCGGTTCTCGCCGAACTGGGTTCCGTGGCCGGGGTGTTGAGCCGTGCGGCGGTATCCGTCGTGATGTCAGGGGCCACTCGTGAACGTTCACCGCATCAGTGCCGTCGTCCTCACCGCCGCTCTCATGGTGGGTGGTACGGCGCTCACCACGGCGCCGTCCAGCGCCGCCGCTGCCGATCCGGTCGCCTGTGCCGCGTCCACCACCGGTGCGGCCACCGCCGCCACGAACGCGGCCACCGCCGCCGAGGTGGCCAAGACGGATGCGGCGAGCTCCGCCGCCGCCGTCAAGACGCTGTCCGCCGCGATCGCCGCAGGCGACCCCGCTCCCGCCGTCGCGGCTGCGGCCACCACGGCGGTCGCCACCGCCGACGCCGCGGTCACCTCGGCCGTGGCGAGCGCGGCGGCCACCACCACCGCTGTGGACGCCACGGCTGCCGCCGTCACCGCCTGCGCGGTCTAGCCGCCCTGCGGGCCCGACTCCGTCCACTTCCCGAAAGGAACGTCATGCGACGCACCCGTACCTTCCCGGTCCTCGCCGGTTCCGTCCTGCTGGCCACCGGGGCAGCGATCCTGGTGCCGACGGCGGCCCAGGCGGCCGTGGCCTGCAACGAGAGCGCGTTGGTGGCCGCGGTCACCACCGCCAACCTCGCCGGCGGGGGAAACATCGTCCTCTCGACCGGCTGCACGTACACCATCACCACGTCCCACGGCAGTGACGCCGACGGGCCCGACGCGCTGCCGGTCATCACCACCGCCGTCACCCTGACCGGCGACAACAACACCATCACCCGGTCGACGGCCCCGGGAACGCCCGCCTTCCGGATCGTCAAGGTGGCCGCCGGCGGCGGTCTCACGGTCAAGGGGAACGTCACCCTCAGCCACGGCAGCGCCGCCACCGACGGCGGTGGCATCCTCAACCGCGGTGCGGTGACCCTCACCGCCAGTGCCCTCACCGGCAACAGTGCGACGGGGCGCGGCGGCGGTCTCGCCAACGCCGACATCGCGGCGCCGGCCCTGGGGGCGACGGCGACGTTCACCAGCAGCAGCGTCTCCGGCAACAACGCCGGTGGCCGGGGCGGCGGCATCTACAACGGTCTGCGCGGCTCGCTCACCACCACCAGCAGCTCGCTGGTCGGGGCGAACACCTCCGGCGCGCAGGGCGGTGGCATCGCCGCCGTCGACTCCACCGCGACCACCCTGACCAGCACCCAGGTGAGCGCCAACGGCGCGACCGCCGCCGGTGGCATCTACCGTCAGAACGGCACGATGACCCTCACCACCTCGCCGGTCAGCGGCAACACGCCGAACAACTGCGTCACCAGCTCGCCCGCTGTCCCCGGCTGCGTCGGCTGATCCCGCCGGGCGGGTCCGGGCCACCGAACAGGCCGACGGACCGCCACGGCGCCCGTACCAGGGTGTCCGTGGCGGTCCGTCGGCCTGTTCGCCGGGTTCAGGCGGGGTGGGCCGCCGTGAAGGCGGCCGCGTCCCAGCTGCCGCCGAGGGCCGGGGCCAGGGCGGACTTGGCCAGGGCGGCGAAGTCGGGAGAGTGCGGGGCGCCGTGCGGGAGGGCGCCGAGCAGCGGGGCGCCGGCGGCGCGGGGGAGGTCGGTGAGGTTGCAGCGGGTGGCCAGGTCCGGGTCGGCGGGCCAACTGCCGATCACCACGCCGAGGGTGTCCAGGCCGCGGTGGCGCAGTGCCTCGGCGGTGAGCGCGGTGGTGTTGAGGGTGCCGAGCCCGGCGGAGGCCACCAGCAGGACCCGGACCGGGAGTCCGAGGGCGGCGGTGGCGAGCGCCTGGTCGGCCAGCGTGCGGCCGTCCTCGTCGTAGCGGACCAGCAGGCCGCCCGCGCCCTCGACCAGCACCAGCCGGTGGGCGGTGGCCAGTTCGGCCACGGCCTCGGCCGTCTGCTGCGGCCGCAGGGGCGGCAGGCCGGACCGCCGGGCGGCGGTGTCGGGGGCCAACGGCTCGGGGTAGCGGGCCAGTTCGCGGGTGGTGACGTGCGGACCCGCCAGCCGGGCGACCTCGTCGGCGTCGCCGGGCTCGGTCGCGGTGACGCCGGTCTGACCGGGCTTCAGGACGGCCACCGAGGCGGCCAAGGCGGCGACGGCCGCGGTGACGGCGGTCTTGCCGACCTCGGTGCCGGTGCCGGTGACGAACAGGACGGTGGCGGTCATCCGGCCACCGCCGCCGAGGCCACGGCCGTGGTGATCCGGGCCAGGTCGGCGTCGGAGGTGATGAACGGCGGCATGGTGTAGATCAGATCGCGGAACGGCCGGAGCCAGACGCCCTCCCGGGCGGCGGCCTCGGTGGCGGCCCGCAGGTCCACCGGATGGTCCAGCTGGACCACGCCGATCGCCCCGAGCACCCGGACATCGGCCACCCCGGGGAGTTCGGCCGCCTCGGCCAGCCCCTCGGTCAGTCCGGCCTCGATCCGCTTCACCTCGGTCCGCCAGTCCTGCCGGAGCAGCAGGTCGATCGAGGCGTTGGCGACGGCGGCGGCCAGCGGGTTGCCCATGAAGGTCGGCCCGTGCGCCAGCACCGGCAGTTCGCCCTGGCTGATGCCGTCGGCGACCCGGGCGGTGCACAGGGTGGCGGCCATCGTGAGGTAGCCGCCGGTGAGCGCCTTGCCCAGGCAGAGCACGTCGGGGGAGACGCCCGCGTGGTCGGCGGCGAAGAGTTCGCCGGTCCGGCCGAAGCCGGTGGCGATCTCGTCGAAGATCAGCAACACGCCGTGCCGGTCGCAGAGTTCGCGCAGCAGCCGGAGGTAGCCGGGGGAGTGGAAGCGCATGCCGCCCGCGCCCTGCACCACCGGCTCGACGATCACGGCGGCCAGCTCGTCGGCGTGCTCGGCGATCAGCGCGGCCAGCTGCTCGGCGTACGCCTGGTCCGGCTCGGCGCCGAAGCCGGCCGGGGGCTCGCCCGCGAACAGCTGACGCGGCAGCACCCCGCCCCAGAGCTGGTGCATCCCGCCCTCGGGGTCGCAGACCGACATCGGATGGAAGGTGTCGCCGTGGTAGCCGCCGCGCCAGGTGAGCAGCCGGCGCTTCTCCGGCCGTCCGGTGGACTGCCAGTACTGCAGGCACATCTTGATCGCGACCTCGACGGCCACCGAGCCCGAGTCGGCCAGGAACACGTGCCGGAGCGGTTCGGGGGTGATCTCCACCAGTTTGGCGGCGAGCCGGACGGCGGGTTCGTGGGTGAGCCCGCCGAACATCACGTGACTCATCCGGCCGAGCTGGTCCCGGACCGCCTCGTCCAGCACCGGGTGCCGGTAGCCGTGGATCGCGGCCCACCAGGAGGACATGCCGTCGATCAGCTCCCGGTGCCCGGCCACCGGCTCGGCGAGCCGGAGCCGGACGCCGGCGGCGGACTCCACCACGTACGGGGTGGAGGTGCCGGGCATCGGTGCGTACGGGTGCCAGACGTGCGCCCGGTCGAGGTCGAGGAGGGTGTTCACGGTGCGTCAGTTCCTAGACGAGTAGATCCGATGTGATTAGTGGTCGTAGGCGATCAGCGAGCGGGTGACCGGTGCGCCGATCAGGTCGTTGTGCCAGATGCCGGCGGCCATCGCGAGGACCCGCTGGGTCACCCGGACGGCAACGCCCTCGAAGGTCCGTCCGCCGTGTTGTTCCAGGTCAAGCTGCCCTTTGAGGGTGTCGTTGACCGACTCGATCAGCTGGCGGACCTTCTTGAGCATCGGCTCGCCGTACCGCTTCTTCTCACGCTTGAGTGACGGACGCAGGAGCTCGATGCCCTGCTCGGCGAGGTCCTTCTCGAACGGTTTGGAGGCGAAGCCCTTGTCCGTGATGAGCAGGATGCCCTCGCGTCCGGCGACCAGGTCGGCGTCGACTTCGAGCATTGCCGCCAGAACCTCGCGTTCGCCGATCTTCGGGTTGGCCAGTGCCCACATGATCGGCATCCCGGTAGGAGTGCACACCAGGTACAGGCGCAGGCCCCAGAAGAAGCGGGAGTGGGAGGCGCAGTAGCCGTAGCCGGCCCAGCCGGCCAGGTTGGATCGCTGGACGGTCGGGCGGGACATGCCGCAGGGCACCGGGGTCGAGTCGGCGATCCAGACCGTGTCGGTCCAGAAGTCGCTGTCCATGGCGAGTTCCCGGATCATGCGCTTGAGCAGTGGCAGTGCTGACTTCAACCGCTTGTTGTAGCCCGGCCGTTGGGGCAGGTAGGGGAACATGTCGGACAGGTTCTTGCGGGCGTAGCGCAGCCAGCGGGCTTCGGAGTGGTAGCCGAGCAGGGCCTGGGCGACCGCGAGACAGACGAGTTCGGAATCGCTGAGCAGGGGCGGTCGTCCCATCCATCGAGTTCCTCCGATCTCGTCGTCGATCTTCACGTAAAGTGCGGTCAAGAGGGTGTTCAGGTCGGTCGTCACAAACTGATCTTGGACACCCTCTGCCCTTTGGCGGGCCAGAACTTCGGATCTACTCGTCTAGGCGTTCGGGGCCAGTTCGGTGCCAGCGCCACGGCGGCGGACCCGGACCAGGTCGGAGCGCAGTTCGTCGTTCTCGTGGGTGTCGGCGGGAGCGCCGGCGTGGCCGCCGCACGGCCCGCAGCCGCCGGTGCCGCAGGCGTGGGCCTCCTCGGCGTCGCCGGAGCCGGAGCTGCCGCAGCCGCCGCCACCGGTGCCGCAGCCGCCGCCGAGTGCGGCCTCCGCGCGGTGCCGGGGCAGGGTCGGCTCGCCCGCGCCCTCCACCTCGAAGCCCGCGTCCGCGATCATGTCGAGGTCGGTCTGGCCGGCCTGGCCCTCACTGGTGAGGTAGTCGCCGAGGAAGATCGAGTTGGCGATGTGCAGGCCGAGCGGCTGCATCGAGCGCAGGTGCACCTCGCGGCCGCCGGCGATCCGCACCTCGACGTCGGGGCAGACGAAGCGGACCATCGCCAGGATGCGCAGGCAGCGCTGCGGGGTGAGGTTCCACTCCTTGGCCAGCGGGGTGCCCTCGAACGGGATCAGGAAGTTGACCGGCACCGAGTCGGAGCCGATCTCGCGGAGCGCGAAGACCACGTCCACCAGGTCCGCGTCGCTCTCGCCCATGCCCGCGATCAGACCCGAGCAGGCGGAGAGCCCGGCGCCGTGCGCCTTGGTGACGGTGTCCACCCGGTCCGCGTAGGTGTGGGTGGTGGTGATGTCGCCGTAGGTGGCTTCCGAGGTGTTCAGGTTGTGGTTGTAGGCGTCGGCGCCCGCCGCCTTCAGCCGCTCGGCCTGGTTGTCGGAGAGCAGGCCCAGGCAGGCGCAGACCTCGACGGCCTCGTTGGCGTCCTTGATGGCGGCGATGGTGTCGGCCACCCGGTCGATGTCACGGTCCGTCGGACCGCGTCCGCTGGCGACCAGGCAGACCCGCTTGGCGCCGCCCGCGAGACCGGCGGCGGCGGCCTCGGCGGCCTGCTCCGGCTTGAGCCAGGTGTACTTGAGGATCTCGGCCTTGGACCCGAGCCGCTGCGAACAGTAGTTGCAGTCCTCGGGGCAGAGGCCGCTCTTGAGGTTCACCAGGTAGTTCAGCTTGACCCGGCGGCCGAACCACTGGCGGCGCACCCGCCCGGCGGCCGCGACCACGTCCAACAACTCGTCATCGGTGGTGGCGAGTACGGCCAGCGCCTCCTCCCGGGTCGGTGTTTCCCGGCGCAGGCCCTTGGCGGTGAGGGTGTCAAGCAGATCCATGAGCCTGATCCTGCCCGGGCGACGTGGAGTCGCGCCAGAGGGAACCACCCAGAAGATCTCTCGGAACGTGTGCGGGTTGTCACAGTCGCCGCGGTGCGGTACGGCGCGGCCCCGGGGGGTCGGCTGTTCGGATCATCCGTTTAGAATCTGCGCCATGACCACGCAGGGGGAACGCCACACCCATCGGGCGCACGGCAGCCGACGCCGGACCATCGCCCTCTGCATCGTCGGCGCGGCGGCGATCACGGTAGGGGTGGTGGTGACCGAGACCGGCGACTGGCTGGAGGGCGCCGGGCGGACCACCCAGGTGGTCGCCTCCGACTCCGTGCCGCCGTCCCAGCCGCTGTCCGAGAAGGACTTCTTCGTCGCGGAACGGTACTTCCCGGCCGCCAAGCCGATCGAGCAGGACGGCTACAAGGCGCTGCGCACGGTCGGACGGCAGGGCGAGCCCTGCGCGGACACCCTGGCGGACCGGGCCCACGACGTGCTGCACGACACCGGCTGCCTGGGCTATGTGACGGTGGGCTACCTGCGCGAGGACAAGCAGGTGACCACCAGCGTGACGGTGCTCAGGTTCGCCGACCAGGCGGCGGCCGAGAAGGCCGGGCAGCTGCTGGCGGCCGACAGCGCCGCCGCGATCGCCTTCGTCGCGGCCGATCCCGGCACCGCCCCGCCGGTGACCGGCTCGCCCTCGCCGGGCGCGGCCAAGCCGGTCGCCGTCACCAAGGTGGAGTCGGTCGGCCACTACCTGACCGTCACCACCTCGCGCTTCGCGGACCTGCGGCCCACGCCGCCCGCCAACGACGTCTCGCTGGACGCGGCGACCCGGGCGGTGTCGTTCACCGCCCGGGCTCCGTTCGTCTGGCTCTGAGGACCGCTACGGGTAGCTGACCAGGTTGGCCACGTTGCTGCCGGAGTTGGACGGTCCGCCGGTGCCGTTGATCACGTGGTTGATGGTCCCGGTACCGCCGAGCGAGACCGTCACCATGTCGTGGAACCGTACGCCGCTGCGGTTCGGCACCTCGAAGGCGTGCTCGGCCACCACCGCCGGGTTGACGTTGAAGTAGCAGTAGCTGCCCAGGCCCCAGGCCTCGTGCGTGGTGACCGAGTCGGCCACCTTGTACGCGGCGTAGCCCTTGGTGCCGCCGTTCGTCCAGGCGGCCTGGTTCGGCGGGTCGTAGGGCATCTCGTTCTGGTAGAAGTACGTCCGCCCGCCGTTGCCGTTCCAGATCACCTGGTGCTGCTGGTAGTGCTCGACGAACAGGCCGTACATGGTGACGTCGGTGCCGTTCACCACCAGGCCGGTGGCCGCGGTGTTGCCGGACCAGCCGACGCCGCTGCCGTGGTCGGCGCGCCAGATCCACATGTGGTCGCCGATCACGTCGGAGCTGTTCACCACCAGGCTCTGGCCGGCCTTGCCGACGCCCGCGCCGCCGATCCGGAAGAACACGTCGTGCAGCGAGGTCGGGTCGGCGGTGTGCCGGGCGGCCGCACCGGCCGGGCCGATCTGCATCAGCACCGGGGAGTTGACCGGGCCCGCGTCGATCAGCAGGCCGGCGATCTTCACCCCGTCCACGTCGGCCACGGTCATCGCGGTGATGCCGTTGTCCGGGATCAGGGTGGCCAGGCCGAGGCCGAGCACCACGGTGTCGGCCCGGGCCACGTTCAGGGTCTGGTCCAGGTGGTAGACGCCCGGGGTGAAGAGCAGGTTCTTGCCCTGGCCGAGCGCGGCGTTGATCTGGCCGGCGGTGGCGCCCGGCTTCACCACGAAGAACTGGTCGATCGGCAGCGAGCTGCCCGGCTGGCTGCCCGAACCCCAGCTGGTCCCGCTGGAGTTGCCGCGCAGCGCGGGCACGAACACCCGGTACGCCCCGGCGCCGTCCACGTACAGGAACGGCTTCTCCCGGACCACCGGGGTCTGGCCGACCGTGGTGTAGGGCGGGTTCGGGAAGGTGTTGGCGGGTGCGTTGACGTCGCCGACGAAGACCATGTTCCAGTTGGAGCCGGTCCAGCTGCCCCACTGCGAGTTGCGGGACAGCCACTGCTGCTGGGAGCCGGAACGGACCTGGCCGTCGATCTTCGAGTCGGCCATCAGGCCGCCGCTGGACCAGCCGCCGTCGTCCAGCTGGAGGTTGCCCCGGACGTGCATCCGGCGGTACGGGGCGGCCTGCGAGACCGCCCAACGGTCGGTCCCGGAGGGCGGGTTGACGGAGAGGTTCTCGGCCGAGCGCCAGAAGTTCTGGGTCGCGTTGCCCTGGAACCAGTCCGCCTCGGCGTGCACCCCGCCGTTGATCGTGACGTCGTCGGGGGACAGGCCGAGCCCGGCGACCTGGGTGTAGAAGCCGACGTTGGCGTCCACGTTGTAGCTGCCGGGTTTGAACAGCAGGGCCTGGCGCTGGGTGCCGAACTGGTTGGTCTCCTGCTGCTGGAAGACCGAGTTCAGCTTGGACTGGATGGTCGAGGCGGCCATCGAGGGGTCGAAGACGGTGACGTTCGGACCGAGATCGGGGTTGCCGGGGGTCACCGGGGTGCCGAAGGTGAAGGACTGGGCGGTGGTGCCATTGCAGGTGTACTGCTGGAGCACCACGCCGTCGGCGGTCGAGGCGGCGGGCACGTCGAGGCACTTGCCGCTGTTGCGGTTGACGAAGTGGTAGCCGCCGCCGGCCTCCTCGACCGGCAGCCACTGCTGGTTGGCGCCGCCGCCGTAGGCCCAGAGCTGGAGCTTGGCGCTGTCGGCGGTCGACACGCCGGTCACGTCGATCACCTTGGTGGCGTCGTTCAGGTTGGCGATCCGGACATAGCCGGAGTCGGTCGGCTGGAGCTGCCACTGCTGGGCGGTGGTGCCGTTGCAGGAGTACTGCTGGACGGCGGTGCCGTTGGCGGTGGCGGCAGCGGCGGCGTCCACGCACCGGCCGCTGTTCCGGTTGACCAGGGTGGTCCAGCCGGTGGGGACGGCGGCCTCGGCGGGGGCGGAGGCGACCAGGGCGGCGGGTGCCAGCAGGGTGGCGGCGGTGAACAGGCGTACGCCGTAGCGCCGTTGTCCGGGATTCACGGGTGTTCGCTCCTGAGGTGGGGGGATCAGCGGCGGGTGGTCAGGCCGAAGCCGTACCGGAACAGCGGGTCGTAGTCGCGGTCGCCGACGTTGATCGGCTCCTGGGCCTCGGTGCGCGGCCAGCTGACCGGGAGCTTCCCGGTGAAGCCGCGCTCGCCGAACAGCACGTCGGCCACCCCGGCACCCTCGCTGCCGGGCAGCCAGGACATCACGAAGGCGTCCAGCTTGGGCAGTTGGTCGGCGATCAGCTGCGGACGTCCGGCCACGTCGAGCACCACGCAGGTGGCGATCGCCGAGCAGACCCTGT
Source organism: Kitasatospora sp. NBC_00070 (assembly GCF_045041205.1). Classification (NCBI taxonomy): domain Bacteria; kingdom Bacillati; phylum Actinomycetota; class Actinomycetes; order Kitasatosporales; family Streptomycetaceae; genus Kitasatospora; species Kitasatospora sp. NBC_00070. The sequence continues at coordinate 7,128,754 of NZ_CP108247.1, forward strand.
CGATGTTCGCCTGGTCGGCGGCCGAGAGCGCGAGGGTGTGGCCGTTGTTGCCGACGTCGCCGACGCCCTCGGCGTACGGGGTCTCGCCGACCACCACGATGCCGACCTGGTAGCCGGCGGTGGGGGCCGAGGCGTCCAGGCTGTAGGCGGCGTCGGGGGCGTACTGGCGGATGCCCTCCAGGAGGGTGGTGGCGGGGATGGTGTCGCCGGATCCGCCCTGCCAGGTGACCGTCCAACCACCCGCCTGGTTACCGGGGTTGTCGGCGTTGGCGCCCGCCACGTAGATCCGCTGGGAGCGGTTCAGCGGCAGCGCCCGGTGGTCGTTCTTCAGCAGCACCTGGGACTTGGCGACCGCCTCCCGGGCCACCGCGCGGTGGGCCGGCGAGCCGATGGTGTCCGCGTACCGGCGATCGGTGAACGGGTGCTCGAACAGGCCGAGTTCGAACTTGGCGCGGAGGATCCGGCGGACCGCGTCGTCGATCCGGGCGGTGGTCACCCGGCCGCCCTGCACCTCGGTGAGCAGGGCCTGCTCGAACCTGGCGGCGCTGTACGGCACCATGAACATGTCCAGCCCCGCGTTGACCGCCGTCCGGACCTGGGTGGCGTAGTCGCCGGGGAGTTGGTTGATCGCGTCCCAGTCGCTGATCAGGAAGCCGTCGAAGCCGATCTTCTGCTTGAGCACCTCGGTGAGCAGCTCGTGATGGGCGCTCATCTTCACCGGGTTGCCGACGCCGTCCTCGGTCCAGTCCACGCTGGAGTAGGACGGCATGATGCTGCCGACCCGGTGCTCTCGGACCGCCGCGACGTACGGTGCCAGGTCGATCCGACGGAACCGCTCGTGCGAGGTGACGGTCACGCCCTGGTCCAGCTTGTAGCTGCCGGCCGCCGAGCCGTAGGTGGTGTCGCCGTCACCGGCGAAGTGCTTCGCGGTGGCCAGCACCCGGTCGGGGCGGTCGAGTTGGCTCGCGTTGCGACCCTGGAAGCCGTCGATCGCGGTCTCCAGGCTGGTGACCAGGTCGGGGTCCTCGCCGAAGCTCTCGTAGGTACGGCCCCAGCGGTCGTCCCGGGCCACGCACAGGCACGGGGCGAAGACCCACTGCGGGCCGGTGGCCCGGGTCTCGGTCGCGGTGATGTGGGCGGCCTCGCGGACCAGCTCCGGGTCACGGGTGGCCCCGAGGGCGATGTTGTGCGGGAAGACGGTGGCGCCGACCAGGTTGCCGTGGCCGTGCACCGAGTCCACGCCGTAGAGCAGCGGGATGTGCAGCCGGCCGGCCAGCGCGCGGGACTGGTAGCCGTCGATCATGTCGGCCCAGGCGGCCGGGGTGTTGGGGGTGGGGGTGGAGCCGCCGCCGGAGAGCAGCGAGCCGAGGCCGAGGTCGGTGATCTGCGCCGGATCGCCGTCGACCGCGTTGCGTTCGGCCTGGGTCATCTGGCCGATCTTCTCCGGCAGGGTCATCCTGGCCAGCAGGTCGCTCACCCGACGCTCCACCGGTTGGCGGGAGTTGAGGTAGGGAGCGATGCCCTCGGCGGCCGCCGAGGGCGTGACCGAGAGGGTGCCGGCGGCGACGGTCGCGGCGGTGAGCAGGGCGCCGCCGAGCAGGGTGTGCCGTTTCATGCAGGTGTCTCCAGTCCTGGGTGGGATGCCGGAGGTGCGTTGGCAGCAAGCATGAAAGCAGACCTACCGAGTGGTTGGTAAGTAGTTGGCGACTCTTTGTTCAATACTTGAAGTTACTCGTGAAGTAACCCGTGGTCAGGGCGCTGGCGCCCGTAGACTCGGGCGATGAAGAGCGGACAGACCGTCAGAGCAGTTCGGGTGGGCCGGCGCGAGGAGATCCTGCGGATCGCGATGGAGACCTTCGCCACCCGGGGCTACCACCATGCCTCGCTGGCCGAGATAGCCGACCGGGTCGGGCTCACCCAGGCCGGGCTGCTGCACCACTTCCGGTCCAAGACCGCACTGCTGAGCGGGGTGCTGGCACTGCGCGACGAGTCCGACATCGAGCAGCTCGGCACCGAACGGCCGCGCGGGCTGGCCTTCCTGGACCACCTGGTGGACACCGCACGGCACAACGCGGAGCGGGAGGGCATCGTCCGGCTGTACGCCGTGCTCTCGGCGGAGAGCGTCACCGACGGGCACCCCGCCCAGGGCTACTTCCGGGAGCGCTACCGGGGGCTGCGGGCGATGGTCGCCGAGGCGCTGGTCGAGGCGGCCGAACTCGGCGAGCTGCGGCGGGAGTTCGAGGTCGAGTCGGTGGCCGCCGCGATCGTCGCGGTGATGGACGGGCTCCAGGTGCAGTGGCTGCTCGACCCGGGCTCCGTCGACATGGCGGAGAGCACCCGACGGGCCGTCCGGGTGTTGCTGGCCGACCTGCGGAGCCGCTGAGGAGTGGGGTTCCGAGGGCTATCGGCGCCACCGGCGCCGGTGCTTGAATGGCCGCCATCAACCCCCGGTCCCCACAGACTTGGACGGTCCTGTGACCACGCGCGTAAACCTGGTGCCGCGGTGGATACTTCGCCCGCTGAGATACGCCGCCCTGCTCTCCGTCGTCGCCGCCCTGGCGGTCTTCTTCGCGGGCGTCCAGCCCGCCCGGGCGGCCCCCGCCTGCGGGGTGCTCGCCTCCGGTGCCGCCCCGCAGGCGGGAGCGGCCGTCAACGCCGCCTGCGGCCTGATCGGCACCCCCTACTCCTGGGGCGGCGGCCACGGCGCCCAACCCGGTCCCTCGTACGGCAGTTGTGACGCCTCCAACGGCGCGCCCGACGACTGCCACGTGCGCGGGCTGGACTGCTCGGGTCTGGTCCGCTACGCCTACTACCTCGCGGTCGGCGCCGACGTGATCAACGGGACGACGTACACCCAGTGGCCGTCCTCCCGCGCGGTGGCCCGCTACTACCGGGGCGACGGGCCGGCCCCGCTGCTCCCCGGTGACCTGGTGTTCTACGGGAACACCGCCGCGAGCATCCACCACGTGGCGATCTACCTGGGCCAGGGCTACATCGCGGAGGCGCCGTACTCCGGCGGTCACGTCCAGGTGGCGACGCTCTACTCGCACGGTGACTACTACGGCTCGATCCGGCTGTACGGGCCCGGTGGTGGCTCCACCACCCCGCCGCCGTCGGGCGGTGGGCAGTACTGGGTCGACACCTTCGCCAACGCGCCGGTCTACGGTTCGCCGAGCAGCACCACCTCGACGGGGACGTTGTACCAGGGCACCAACTACGTGTTCTGCAAGGCGTGGGGGCGGGAGGTCTCCAGCGGGAGCAGCTTCAACCACTGGTGGTTGAAGACCGATCCGGACGTCGGTCCCGGGGGACAGTGGGTGTCCGCGTTCTACCTGTCGCGTTGGGGCAACGACGTCGCGAAGGACAACAACGGCACGGTGATCCCCGACTGCCCGGGCGGCGGCGCGCCACCGGCCACCGGGAAGTACTGGGTGGACACCTTCGCCAACGCCTCGGTCTACGGCTCGCCCAGCAGTACGGCGGCGACGGGGACGTTGTACCAGGGCACCAACTACGTGTTCTGCAAGGCGTGGGGACGGGAGATCTCCAGTGGGGGCAGCTTCAACCACTGGTGGTTGAGGACCGATCCGGATGTGGGCCCCGGGGGACAGTGGGTGTCCGCGTTCTACCTGTCGCGCTGGGGCAACGACGTGGCCAAGGACAACAACGGCGCCGTGATTCCCGACTGCTGACGAACCATCTCACCGGCCGGGGCCGGGCGGTGGCCTGCCGCCCGGCCCCGGCTCACGCTGTTCAGCTGGGGTGATGCGCCGGACGGGTAATGAAGTTGTGAGGGTTGCGTCGGCGTGCCAGCATCGCCGGGCCGTCGAGATCGTCGGCACACCGAACAACGGGGGGATTCACATGCACGGAACGTCCGTACGACCAGCCGTCGGCCGGGGAGCGATCGGCCTGCTGGCCGGGGCCCTGCTGGTGGGGGGTGTCGCCACCGGAGCGGAGGCGGCGCCGAAGCCGCGCCTGGCGCTCACCGCGCTCGCCTTCGCGGAGGCGTCGGTCGACGCCACCACCGGCAACGCCCGGGCCACCGTGGAGTGGACGGTGGCCGACAACCAGCAGACCGCCACCAACGTCGCGGGGAACGTGGTGATCCAGCAGCTCGGCCGGGACGGCCGCCCGGTCGGCGCCGCGTACCCGGTGAGCTTCGCGTTCCAGCGCAAGTGGGACACCAAGGCCACCCTGGTCTCGGGCACGGCGCAGTCGGCGACCTACCGCTACGCCTTCCCGGTGCCGCGCTACGCGGCCGTGGACCACGCCACCTGGGCGGTGGTGGGACTGACCGCCGCCGACGACCGGGGCACCGAGCTCTCGCTCGGCCGGGCCCGGCTGGGCGACTTCCACAACAGCTTCACCGCGACCGAACTGACCGACACCACCGGCCCAGGCGTCGAGGGCGCGTACGTGGTGTACGGGCAGCCCGTGTACCGGTTCCTGGACGGTCGACCGGTCGCGGTCTCCTACGAGGTGATCGCCTCCGACCACGAAGCCGGCGTGTACAGCGGTGAGCTGACGGTCCGTGGGCCGGACGGGGGCACCGCCACCGGCGGTTTCACGATCGAGCGGAGCAACGGTTACTACACCTGCGGCCCCGGGACCGGGAACGGTGACACCGAGGAGGTCAGGTGCCGGGTCGACGTCCAGCTTCCGGCCACCGCCGCCGTCGGCGACTGGAAGATCACCCGGGTCCGCCTGACGGACAACACCGGCAACGTCGCGGTGCACCGCGACCAGGCACTCGCTCCGGTCCACCTGACCCGGAACGAGCAGCTGAAGGCGACCGAGCTCGCGATCAGCCCGAAGGTGTTCGACAACTGGAGGGACTCCACCGAGGTCGCGGTCTCCCTGAAGCCGGTCGGACTGCGCGGGACGGTCGTCGAGGCCACCGTGCTGGCCAACGGCGCCTGTGACGACCAGAAGATGGAGGCGCCGGCCCTGGAGGCCGACGGGACGCTCAAGGTGCGGCTCTGGGTCCCGCCGGGCTACTCCGACCACTGCACCGTCACGGGCCTCGCGCTGCTGGACAGTTCGGGACGCGCCGCGGCGTACGGGACGGCCTTCGGCGGCCCCGCGCTCGAACTGACGTCGACCCGTCTCCCGGACAGCACCGATCCGGTGGCCACCTCGGCGGTGCTGAGCGGGACCGAGTTCCGCACCAGCGAGATGCCGATGAGACTGGGGCTGGCCGTCGAGGCGAGCTCGCCGGTGGGCATCACCCAGGCCTCGTTCACCATCTACGACGCCGCGGGCCGGTCGGTCGGCGGCGAGAGCGGTGGGGCGGCTCCGGCGGCGGACGGGAAGTTCCACCTGGGCTTCGACGGCTACCTGGCCCCCGGCAGCTACACCGCGGGCTTCACCGTCACCTCGGCGGGCGGCCGGTCCGCGATGTACGGCTACCCGGGCGGCGCAGGTCTGCCCGCCCCGTCCGGTCCGCTCGCCTTCACGGTGATCGAGGGCTGACCCGACCCACCACCACGGTGTGCCGATCCCGGACCAGTTGCAGCATCGGGCAACGCCGGTCGGCCTCCGCCAGCAGCGCGGCCAACTCCTCGGAGTCGGCCGCGCTGTCCAGTTCCACCTCGGCGACCAACTCGTGCGGCACGGCGGGTGCTTCGGTCGGCACCCCGAAGAACCGGGCATCGTTGTTCCGGGCCCGGACCCTGACCTCGACCCGGTCCAGCGGGACACCGCCGACGGCGGCCAGACAGAGCACGGTGTGGGTCAGGCAGGTGCTGACCACGGCGCAGAGCAGCTCGGGTGAGGACGGCCCGAGGCCGAAGCCGCCGATGTCGGGACCGCCGTCGCCGAGCAGCGACCAGTCGCCGACCCGGACCTTGCGCACACCGGTCGCGTCGTCGGCGACGCAGACCGCCTCGATCCGCTCGTCCCAGTCGGCGCCGGCCGGGCGGCGGGCGGCGGCGGCCCGCATCGCGGCGCCCTTGTCGAGCAGGTGGTCGGCGAGCCCGGGCCGGCGGGCGGTGTCGGTCATGGCCCTCAACCTAGGCGGACCCGAGCCGGTCCGGCCGGTCCGGTCACGAGGCTGTAGGAAGACTGCAACGTACGCGGAGCACGGGCGGGTCGGCCCGGTGGAGGTTTGCAACTCGCCGGACGGGCAAGGCGGGGTTCGGTGGCCGCGACGGCGGCCCGTCCCGAAACCGACCGAGAAGGAGTGGACATGGAGGTCGTCTACGTCGTCGTCGTTCTGCTGCTCGCCCTTGGCGCGGGCTTCGCAGTCATGGCGCCCCGACTGCGCTCGCACCGACTGCACGAACGGTTCGGCGCGGAGTACGCCCACGCCGTGACCGCCCACCACGGCAACGTCCGGGAGGCCGAGCACGAGCTCGCCGACCGGCTGACCCGGCACCGGCAGCTCAAGCTCACCCCGGTGGACGCGGCCGAGCGGGACCGGGCACTGGCCGAACTGCGCGGCCTGCAGGCGCTGTTCGTCGAGGACCCGCGGCAGGCCGTGACCCGGGCCGAGGGACTCCTCGACTCGCTGCTCGGCACCATCGGGTACCCGGAGCAGGGCCGGGAGGCGGCGCTGTCGGTGGACCACGGCGGCCGGATCCCCGCCTACCGTGCCGCCCGGCAGACCCTGAGCACCCCCGAGGCCGACAGCGAGGAACTGCGTCAGGCCATGATCGCAGTCCGCGACCTGGTCCTGGCCCTGCTGCACCACGACCGCACCGGAGCGCTCGCAGCCCACTGAGCCCGCACCCGGAACACCCGCCCCAGGAGGAGACCCATGACGAACAGTCAGCGGAACACCGACAGCGACCTGCAGGGCCGGCCGGACCCGCGTGCCGGGATACCGGAGCCCCGCGACGGGATGCACCCCGACCGTCAGCCGCCGCAGCCCGACGGCCGCTCGGACGGCATCGTCGACCCCGTGCACGCCACCGAGATCCCGAAGGCCACGGGGCGGTTCGTGGACGGCACCGGTGATCCCAAGGGCGCCACCGGGCGGTTCGTCGACGGCACCGGTGCCCCCGAAGGTGCCGCCGGACGGTTTGCGGAGGGTACCCATGGAGGCGCCCGGCCCGTCGGTGCCGAGCCGGTCGTCGGACCCTGGCTCGGGACGAAGGAGGTGCAGGGCGTGCGCGAGGAGTGGACCGGCGTCCAGGCCGACTTCGTGGACGACCCGGCCCGGGCGGTCGCGGCGGCCGGTGAACTGGTGGAGCGCACCGCCGAGCTGACCGCGGAGGCCGTCCGCCTCCGCCTGAGGAAGCTGCGGGACGGCAGCCGGCAGGGCGCCGACGGCACCGACGACGACGCCGCCAGCACCGAGCACCTGAGGCTCGCGATGCGCGAGTACCGCGCCGTGCTCGACCGCCTGGCCGGCTGACGGTCAGCGGCCGACGGCGTCAAGTGTCCTGGTGCGCAGGCGGGCAACGGGAGTTCGGCGACGGAGGGAGCGGTGGGATGGACGAACAGCGGCCGGTGTTGCGGGCGTTCGGCTGGGCCCGGGTGTTCCCGGTGTCCGGCGGGGTCCGCAACGGGCGGGCCTGGGCGCGGCAGCACCTCGACGCGCTCGGCTGGACGGAGCACGCGCCGGAGTCGGCCGACGCGGTCGTCCTGACCGTCTCGGAGCTCATCACCAACGCCCACCAGCACGCCGCCAGCGCCGCCGACCTGGTCCTCACCTGGGACGGGAGCTTTCTGTACGTCAGCGTGCACGACGCCTCTCCCGAGGCGCCTCGGCCACGGGAGGCGGACTCCGAGGCCACCTCGGGCCGGGGCATGGCGCTGATCGACGCCCTCGCCGACGACTGGCAGACCCGGACCAACCCGTCCGGCAAGACCGTCACCGCCCGGTTCCACCCGCGACGCGGGCCGGGTGTCGGGTGGTGCCGGTCCGGGTGAGCGCGGTGGACGGACCGATCCGGTCCGTCCACCGCGCTCACCCGCGACGCGCCGGGCTCAGCGCGAGTACACCCCGATCTCGTAGACCGAGTACCGGTTGTCGGTGGCCCGCTCCAGGCAGACCAGCCGGACGTACCGGGCGTCGACCGGTGCGAAGGCCCGGTTCTCCACTCCGCCCCGGCCCGCCGAAGTGGCCCACGCCGTACGCCAGTTGACGTTGTCGGCGGAGACCTCGACCCGGTAGGCGCGGGCGTACTGGTCGGCCCAGCGCAGCGCCACCCGGCCGACCCGCCGGGAGCTGCCGAGGTCGACGGTCAACCAGGCGGTGGCGACCGTCTTGCTGGCCCAACGGCTGCCGATGTCACCGTCGTTGGCCTTGCCCGGCGGGTAGGAGACCACCACCGCGTCCTGGTAGTCGGAGGCGGTCACCCGGGCGCCGGTGGCCAGGTTGGCGAGGTTGTCCGACCGGCGGGCCGGGAACTCCACCACCTGCTGGTAGGTGGGCCGGTTCTGCCAGGCGATCCGGGGCACGGTGATCCCGCCCATCGCCCGGTGCACGATGGAGTCGGCGCAGAGCTGGTCCCCGGCCGCGCAGTACTTGTCCGCCGGGTAGACCTGGGCGGCCGGGGTGGCCGCCGCCGTCGCCAGGGTGGCGAGCAGCAGCTGCCGGCAGGCGGCGAGCGAACCGCCGCCGCAGTACGTGGTGGGCAGCGGGCCCGCCACCGGGCGGCCGAGCACCGCGCGGAGGTCCTTGTCCACGTAGGACCACCATCCGTGCTGCAGCGCCGAACCCTTGTGCGGCTCGCTGCTGTTGAGGTCGGTGCCGGGACCGCCGGCGCCGTTCTGCCCGCCCGAGGGCGACTCGTTGACCGGGGCCACGGCGGCCAGCGCCCGGAACGTCTCGTCGCCGAGGCCGGGCTTGAACTGACCCTCCACCAGCAGCGGCCACCAGGCGTCCAGGGTCCGGATCGCGGCCGCGTCGGTGTACGCGCCCGCGCCCTTGGACGGTTCCCTGCGGTGCGACCCGGAGGCCGCCCAACCGCGCAACTGCTGCACGGTGGCGGCCAGCGCGGGGTCGGTGACCGGCGCCGAGTCGATCACCTGGAGCAGCTCGGGCAGCACCCGCTCGGCCCGCAGGTCGACGTTGGCCGCGTCCTCCATCGCCTGCACCAGCTTGCTGCGGGTCACGCCGCCCGCCGCCACCAGCGCGGCGACCCGGCGGTCCAGCAGGTCACCCCGGTGCACCGAGCCGTTGCCCCAGGGGGAGGCGAACCCGGGAGCCTGCTTGTTGTTCCAGCTGACGTAGTAGTCCTGGCCGACCGACTGCGGGTGCTCGGCCGGGGGCGTGACCTGGGAGACGTTCGAGGCCGGGTCCCAGCCGCGCCACTCGAACTCGGGCCGGGCCAGGATCGGTTGGTCCGGATCGGTGTTCGCGGCCCGCACCGGGTTGACCCCGGAGTTGTAGTAGGCGGCCTGGTTCGCGTCCACGTAGAGCCAGTTGAAGGTGTAGCCGATCTCCGAGGCGGCCTGCTGGAAGGTCTGCGCGGAGGTCACCGCCGAGGGGTCGTTCAACTTCTGGAAGCCGATCACCGAATCCACCTCGTGCTGATAGGTGGAGCGCAGCGCGGTGTACGCGACCGGTCTGCCGCCGACCGTGCCGGTGTGGGTGACCAACCCGTACGCCGAGCGCAGGGTGACCAGGTCGTAGGCCCCGGCGGCGGTGGAGTCCGCGGTGCTGGGCGCCCAGCTGTTGCGCTTGGCCAGCCGCTCGAAGGGCGTGCAGACGCCGCGCAGCAGGTAGCTGCCGGAGGCGGTGGTGGGAGACCCGCCGCCCGGCTCGCAGAGCTCGACCGCGAAGGTGTCGGTGATGTCCTGGTTGGCCGAGGTGGCGCTCCAGGAGTAGTCCAGGCCGCGCCCGAGCTGGACGTAGAAGCTCAGACCGGGGAAGGAGGCGCCGCGCGAGCGCAGCCCGGGCCCGTCCAGCTCCTGGACCAGCAGGATCTCCGGTGCGAAGTACCCGGTCTGCGGCCCGTAGACGGCCACCGGGTGCCCGGAGGCGGTGTGTGCGCCGGAGACCACCAAGGCGTTGGACATACCCTTCCGCGCGGTGATCAGGTCGGCCGGCAGCACGCCGTCGGCTGCCGTCGGCGCCGCGCCGGCGCCCGTACCGGTGCCGTTCTGGGCGTGCTGGTAGCCGTGCACCGAGCCACCGTCCGGGGCCGCCACGCCGACCGGGTTCGCGGGTGAAGTGCCGTACGGGAAACTGGTGTTGTGGACGGTGGTGGTCGCCTCGGGGTCGTTCTGCGCCCGCCAGGCGGTGTACGCGGCGGCCCCGGCCGTGCTGCCCAGCCGCTGCTGGAAGGCCAGCTCGGCGAGCGCGTTCTCCACCTCGCCGCCACCGCCGCTGCCGAAGATGGCCCCGATCACCGAGGCGATCGCCACCACGTCGGTGCCGGTGAACGGCCGGATGTCGCTGCCGTGCCCGGTGAGCACGTACTCGCCCGGGTAGTTGTTGGCGGCCAGGTCGGCGGCGATGAAGGCGTTCAGCCCGGCCACGTAGTCCTGCACGTCCTGGTACGCCTGCGCGCCGCGCGGCCCGGAGTCGCGGACCCGGTCGATCTGCCGCTGCAGGTCCGCCTCGGTGTACGGGGCCACCGCCCACAGGCTCTGCTCCAGCGCCCGGTTGCCCGCCGCGCCGCCCGCGAACGAGGACAGCTCGCCTCGGCCGATGTGCCGCAGGATGTCGATCAGCCAGAGCCGGTCCTGCCCGGCCGCGTAGCCCGCGCCGAACTCGGTGCCGGAGCGGGTGGTGCCCTTGATGTGCGGGGTGCCGGTGGCCTTGTCCCGGCTGATCGTGACGTCGGCGCGCGGGGAGAGGGTGCTCTCCACCTGGCCGGGGGCGATGCCGAAGGAGGCGTCGTTGAAGTAGTCGGAGAGCTGGTCCTCGGTCAGGCCCGAGTAGTCGTGCAGCAGGTTGTCGTAGGCGTCGATCTGGTCGGCGGAGTGCGCGGGGCGGGTGCCCACGCTCTGGTGCAGCAGGATGCCCGCCAGGGTGGCGTGCCCGTTCTGACCCGCGGTCAGGATGTCCTGGCACTGGCCGAGGCAGGGGTCGCCGGCCAGCGGCGAAGGGGCGGGAGCGGGGGCGGCGGCGAAGGCGGGGGTGGCCGCCACGGGGGCGAGCAGGACGACGGCGGACAGGGCGGCGGCGAGGACGCTGCGGAGTCCGGCCCGGCGCAGGCCGGGTCGTGCGGGGGCACGGGTCACCTGAGTCCCTTTCGGAGTGTGAGGTGGACACGCCGCGATGGCGGTGGCTGGCACGGTAGTCCCGTACCGCTACCGCCGGGTAGACCCGTGCATGCAGTGCCATGCATCCGCAACAGTCAAGATCTGCAAGGGAGTTGCCGTCCGGGCCCGGTGGCACCCGAGGAACCGGGCGGTCGATTCGCATCCACGCCCCGGAAGGTTGTCCACCCATGCCGCACGACCACCGGCACCGGCCACCCGTCACGACCGTCCAGCTGAACCACACTGTCGTCCCCGGTGCGCGTGCGATACGTTTCCCGGCATGACCGATCTTGGAGCCGTCGCCTGGCCACCGGACCCGATCAGGACCGAGCGACTCGTGCTCCGGGTGTCCGAAGCCCGGGACCGCGCGGCGTTCGTCGAGCTGTTCGCCTCGCCGGAGGTGGGTACCTACCTCGGCGGCGCCCGACCGCGCGAGGAGCTCGAACGCGCGGTGCCGGACCTGCCCGGGCGGCGGCCCGGCATCTTCGTGATCGCCCTCGACGGAGCGATGATCGGCACGGTCACGCTGGATCGGCGCGACCCGGAGCGCCCGGGGCACCTCCACCCGGGCGCCGAAGAGGCCGAACTCGGCTACCTGCTCATGCCGGAGACCTGGGGGCGCGGGTACGCCGCCGAGGCGTGCGCGGCGGCACTCGACTGGTTCGCCGGCGCGCGCCCCGGCGAGCCGGTGGTGCTCTGCACCCAGACCGCCAACAGCCGCTCGATGAGCCTCGCGGCCAGGCTGGGGTTCGCCGAGGTCGAGCGGTTCGAGGAGTTCGGCGCCGAGCAGTGGTTCGGTGTGCGGTCCCTGGCCGCGTCGTCCGCCTGATTCCGCAGCAGGGTCACCCGGGCCGGCCGGTCACCGATGGTGGCCGGCCGGCCCGGGAAGTCTCACCTGGTGTACAGCGAACTGCCGTTGACGGTGCGGGTGGTGCCGTCGGCGAGGGTGATGCTGGCCATGTCGACGGAGCCGCCGCGCGACGTGGCGCCGGGCCACCAGGCGGTCCAGCGGCCGTCCGCCACGGTGACCTGGAAGGTCCGTCCGTTGGCCTGCATGCTGATCGCCTTGACGTTGGCCCCGACCGAGCCCTGCGCGTAGTTGAACGTCTCGTCCCCGTCACCGTGGGAGCCGCCCGTGTCGTACGTGACCGCGTCGGCCGGCACGGTCATCACCGGGTCGATCGCCTCCCAGAAACCGCTGTGCTCCGAGGCGACGTAGCAGAGCATGGCGTTGCCGCCACGGTTGACGATCAGTGAGGCGATCTTGCCCCGCAGGTCCGCGTTGGTGATCGTGGCGGGCGCCCCCGCGCCGGGGGCGTCGGTCATCCGGTCCAGGCACCACTTCTCGGCGGTGGCGCCCGGGCCCGTCGAAGCGGCCAGCGGCGTCGGCACGCCGGTCCAGCTGGCCAGTTCGGTGGAGCTCAGCGACCCGCTGGCGGCGCCACCGCCGGTCAGCCCGTACTGCGTCGAGGCCACGGCCACGGCCGCACCCACGACGAGCGCACCGGCGACGGTGACGGCCAGCCGCCGCCGAATGCGCGGCCTGGCGGGCGTGGTTGCCGGGGCCGGGGCGGCGGCCGGGGTGGGGGTGTCGAGGTCGATCTGTCGCATCAGGCGCTCCCGGTGTAGGGCGTGGCGTCCTGCGGGGAGGTCGCGCTCGGCCGGCACGGGCAGCTGCCCGAGCAGTTCCGCGCGCTCGACCGGCTCCGGCCGCTGTCCGGCGTTCACTGGTGTACCTCCTTCGGGGACGGGGCCGCATGCGCGGTCCCACCTTTGATCTGGTTCCGGCCACGAGCGGGTTCCACTTTTTCTCGCTGCGCCCGACGCTGCGCCGTCTCGGCGAGCCGGTGCAACCGGGTCCGGGCGCGGGACAGGCGTGAGCGCACGGTGCCCACCGGTACGCCCAGGGCCTCGGCGGCCTCCTGGTAGTCCAGGCCCGCCCACACGCACAGGGCCAGCACCTCACGGTCCGGGCGGCGCAACCGCGCCAACGCCACCTGCAGGACCGCGATTTGGGACGCGTCGTCGATCCGCCCGGCCAGCTCCTGGGCGAAGTCGGGGACCTCCTCACGCGGCGTCGGGAGCTGCGCCAGCACCTGCCAGTACCGCCGGGCGGCCCGGCGCTGGTTGCTGACCAGCTTGGTGGCGATGCCCAGCAGCCAGGGCCGCAGCGACCCGCCCTCCGCCTCGATCCGGTCGTGCCGGCGCCAGGCCTCCAGGAACGTCAACGACATCACGTCCTCCGCCGTCGACCAGTCCCCGGTCAGCCGGAACACGTGGTTGTACACCGCGCGCGCATGCGTGTCGAAGAGCAGGCCGAACGCGTCCCGGTCTCCGGCCCGCACCCGCGCGCGCACATCTCGATCTGAAGATTCCACGTCCTCTATCTGGTACCCCGTCCGCCCGAGTTCCTATGACCTGGGTCACATGTGACCGGACGGGCCCGGTGCCGACCGCAGGTCAGACGGGGTACCCGCCTCGCGCCGCCTTGCGTCGGCTCCTGTCGGCGCACGGTCGTACGGTGTGCGGATGACTCAGCATGTGATCACGCGACGTTCCTTGGCGGCCGTGGCCCTGGACGTCGAGCAGGCGGTGACCGAGTACGACAACGCCCGTGCCTGGCTGCTCCGCGCGGAGGCGGCGGACGCGACGGGCGTGGCGGACGTGGCGACGAGTGGGCCGCTGGCGGCGGAAGTCTGGGTGTTCGACCGGGAGTTGGAGCAGGTGCTGCTGGTCGAGCATCGTTGGCGCGGATGGGTCTGCCCCGGCGGGCAGGTCGAAGTCGACGAGACGCCTCGTGAGGCGGCGACCCGCGAACTGCTCGAAGAGGCCGGGGTCAGCGCGCAACTCCTCGCCGTACCGGCGGCCGTGACCGTTCGTTCGTACGGTCCCGGCCTGGCGGCGACCCTGGGGGTGTCCTTCGTCGCAGTCGTCGACCGGGCGACACCCCTGGCCCCCGAGCCCGGTCAGCCGGCGGCCTGGCTGCGCCTGGACGAGCAGTGGCAGGGGTACTTTCCTGAGGACCGGCTCAGGATGACGCGGCATGCCGCGTGGATCGCGGCCCGCCGGTCCTACTGACCCGCTCCACAGGCTCTGCCGGCCACTCCCGACGGGCGGAGTCCGACCGTGAGCGAGCCCCGGGTGCTGTGCATCGCGGCCCGGGCCCGGGCCGCGCCCCTGCGGGCAGCCGTCGCGCCGTTGCCGACTGCGGTCACCCGTCCGCCGAGGCCCGCGCAGGCCCGGCAGATGCCGCGCTGCGGCACCGGGTCGTGGCACCTGTCGCACTCGGCGTACCGGGCCGTCGGGCGCTGTGCCGCAGTGCGGGGCGGTGGCATCTTGCGCTCCAGGCGGCTGCGCAGCACGGCCACGGGGGAGTGCACCGTGGTCGGCAGGCCGTCCAGCAGGGCACGGGCCAACTCGCCTGCGGTGGCGCCACGTTCCAGCCAGTCGGTCACCAAGGGCGCCAGGCTCAGGGCCTCGCTCTCGCCCAGCCACAGTCGTGGCTCCGGCCGGACTGCCCGGAGGAGAGTGTCCGCCGCCACGCGTGCCGCTTCGTCGGGGACTTCGGCTGACCGTTCGTCGGCTCGCCGGTCGGGGAGGGAGGGTGCTTTCCCGTCGTCCTCTACCGAAGGAGCGTCTGTACGGCCGGTGTTCGGCCCACCGGTGCCCGGGTGGGCGACACCCGGTGGCGTCCACTGCGGGGTGTCGAAGACGTGGGCCTCCGAGCGGACGGTGCCGTTGGGGAGGCGGACGGTGTCGACCCGGTAGTACCCGGCCGCCGTGAGCTCCTTCAGCGCCCGGCGGACGGCACCCCGCCCCTGGGGGCTGGAGTCGGCCATCTGGCGACCGTCCTCACGCCGGCCGTCCGGCCGGGAGAGCAGGTCGACGAGCAGGCCACGGGCGGTGTAGCTGAGTCGGCGGTCCTGGAGGAGTGCGTTGGGCAGCACGGTGAAGTTGCGCGCGTGGGCGCTACGATGAACCCGCATCTGGAGGTTGTGCTCCTGTTGCCGGACCCCGGGGTGTTGGCGCACCGCCGGGGTCACCTGTTTATGTTTTGACCACGGAACGTAGCACGCCCCGCTGCTGGGGTGGCCAGTTCTCCGGAGACGGCCGGATCGTGGCCCAACTCGACCGTTCTCGCGATGAATTGACCACTGACCCCGGAAGTTCGTTCAGTGGGTGCGGCGCAGGTGGTAGGCGCGGGTGACCACGGCGAGCAGCGGCCCCCAGGCCAGGATCGGGAGGTAGCAGATCCACAGTGCCCAGGCGCCCGGTCCGCTGGTCGGCAGCACCTCGCCCTTGTCGTTCAGCCCCGGGACGAAGTGGAAGAAGTAGTTGAGCGTGCCGTACGCCGCCAGGGCGGTGGCGAGGAAGGCGCCCAACGAGGCAGGGACGACGACCGCGCGGACCGGCAGTGGGCGACCGCCGACGAACGGTACCCGGTCGGGGAGCCGCTCGCCCCACGGTCGGACCAGCCCGAGCGTGAGCAGCGCCAGGCACTCCGCGATCAGCGAGAGCGAGAGGACGTACGGCCGCTCCCACGGGAGCCACTCGTGCTCCCCGTACCAGTCGGGCCAGCCGACGACGAGCGCGATGCGCCACAGGCCCGACGGCAGCGCGCAGAGCGGGACGGCGTGCGCCGCCCATCTGATGCCGCGTGAGATGTGGGGCGCCGGCTCGGCGGTGGTCGTGGCGGGGCGGTCGAGCACGCTCATCGGGGGCTTCTTTCCGGGAAGGAGGGACCCCCCAATCCTCCGGCGGCCCCGGCCGCCCGGCCTCCGCCCCAGGACCTGGTCACCTCCCCCGCGCGAGGGAGGCCCCGGTCCGGCGTCCGTGCGGCTTCGACGTCTGCAAGCGCCGAGGACGTGAGTTCGACTGACGAACCTGGCAAGGAGTCGTGTCCGACCGCCCCGCTACGTCCTACTCCTCCGGTTCCCAGGCGCGGAGCAGGTCGAGCAGCCCTGCGTCTCCGTCAACTCGCAGGGAGTCGGCCGGGATACGGTCGTACAAGTAGATGACCAACTCACTGGCCGTGCCGTGGACGGAGGCGCCGGCTGGGTCCGAGTCCTCGCCGGTCGCGGCCGTGGGTGCGGGGATGCGGGTGGAGCGTGCGCCGTCGCCGTCGACCGTGACGCGCCAGGAGCGGCCCTCGGTGGCGTGGAAGTCGAAGGTCGTGGGCTTGTGCGGCCAGGCGCTGGGCGACGCGACGCAGGTGAACAGGAACTCCTCGACACCGTCGAGTGCCACCTCGGTCGGCAGCGGCTGCGTGGCGCCTGCGGCGAGCCGGGCGTCGTACGTGTGCACCGCGCTCTCCTGGACCCGGTGTCGGGCGACTCCGCCGGAGGTCCGCGGCGTCTGCAGGTCACTCCACCACGTCCAGCAGCCGGCGTCCGGTCCTGTCTCGCGCAGGGCGCTCAGCAGAAGCTGCGTCGACGCGGCCAGCCAGGCCAGCAGGGCCTCACGCTCCTGCGGCACCTCCAGAGCGGCGCGCGCAGCGGCGGCCTCGGCCGGGGGAGTGTCGGCAGGCCCCGCGCCGACGATGCCGGCCCAGAAGCGGTCTCCCCCACCCAGGTGCTTCGCCAGATCGAACAGCGTCCACTCGGGGCAGGTCGGCACGGGTGCGTCGAGACTGGGCGCGTCGGCGACCGCGGCGCGGAAGGCGGTCGACCGGTCGTCGATCAGGCGCAGCAGGTCAGGGAACTCAAGATTCTTTTCCACGCCGGATGTCTACCACCGTGATCCGGTGGTTGGACAGCAATTTTTTCACAGTCGCTGCCAGCTGGTGCTGAGCACTCCGGTGCGCGACACCCGCGCCCAGGTGGCGGAGCTGCCGGTCCTGACGGCGCGGGCGCACCAAGGCCCCGTCACCCTCTCGGCAAGGTGGCGGGGCCTCTTGGTCACGCGGTCAGAGCGAGCCGAAGTGCTCAGCGAAGGCCGTATCGAAGTACCCCGAGCCAGCGGCAGTGGCGAACGAGCTGAGAGCTTGTGGAGTGAAGTCCAGCACGGGGCCGTCCGGGTCCTTGGAGTCACGGACCTTGCCGTAGTTGTTCATGTCGAACTCAACGCACGAACCGTTATTGCCGCCGCTGTGACTGCTCTTGCGCCAGGCTGGCCGACGTCGTTTCTGGTGATCATCGTTGTGCATTGTGATGGTCCTCCGCCGCCGACCGGATCAGGGCTAGGGACGCCTCCGGCGACAGCGCGGCGGCCCGTACCAGATCGTAGGACCGTGAGCAGGCGGTAACCAACCGAGAATCATCAACCAGTTGTCCAGCGTGAGGGCCTTCGAGGTAGGCGAGTGGCGGGGCATCGGCGAAGGTCATCAGGCTGATCATGCCTTCCAGCAGGGCATGAGCCCCAGCAGCGAACTCCACAACCTGAACGATCACCTTCCGGGTCTCGATGAGATCCACGATATGCCGGAGTTGACCCGCCATCACGGCTCTGGTACCAACCACGCGGCGTAGTACGGCCTCGTCCAGGATGTACCACAACAAGCGCTCTGTTGGGTCGATCAGCTTCCCTGCTCGCTCCAGCCGCGCGGCTATCCGGGAGGCCAGATCCTCCTCAGAGAGCAGAGGTTGAGCACCAAGGAACACGGCAGCCGCGTAGTCCTCGGTCTGCATCGGACCCGGGACCAGCAAAGGTGCGTACTCGTTGATCGTCAAGGCCAGGAGTTCGTGTTCCGCTGCCTCTGAGAAGTAGTGAGCGAACCGCGAGTAACTGAGCATGTCGTGGAGCCGCTCAAGTTGACCACCGCTACTCAGTGAAGTTCCCCCTCTGAACTGGACAGCCTGATACTGGGACGGTTGGGTCCCGGAGGAAGCAGTCCAGGTAGTGAGTGGCAAGAGCAACATGAGTAAGCGGTACACGGCGGAGTTCAAGCGGGACGCGATCGCGCTCGTCCGGTCCTCGCCGCATCGGAACGTCACCGAGATCGCCCGGGAACTGGGGGTGAGTCCCGAGGGGCTGCGGGGCTGGGTCAAGCAGGACCGCACCGACCGGGGCGAGGGGGCGCCCGGTGCGCTGACCACGACGGAGAAGGAAGAGCTCCAGCGGCTGCGCCGGGAGAACCGGGAGCAACAGCAGACCATCGAGATCTTGAAAAAAGCCGCGGCCTTCTTCGCGAAGGAGACGATGAAGTAGGCACGTTGTGCCGTTTCATCGACGCGGAGAGGGCTGCCGAGGACAGACCCGGCGGCTTCAGCGTCGCGCTGTTGTGCCGGGTTCTGAGGCTGTCGCGTGCCAGCTACTACGCCTGGCTCGCCGGTCGGCCGGCCGCCGCCGAGCGGCAGCGGGCAGAGGACGAACTGGCCGAGGAGATAAGGGAGATCCACGCCGGCTCGCGCGGTGCCTACGGCGTCCCGCGCGTGCACGCGGCCCTGCGGCGCAAGGGCCGTGCGGTCAACCGGAAGAAGGTCGAGCGGATCATGCGTGAGCGTGACATCCGCGGCGTGACCCGTCGCAGACGCCGGTACCTGACGAAGCAGGACTCCAAGGCCGCCCCAGCTCCGGACCTGGTCGGCCGCGACTTCACGGCCGAGCGGCCCGGCATGAAACTCGTCGGCGACATCACGTATCTTCCGACGATCGAGGGCTGGTGGTATCTGGCGACGGTCATCGACCTGGCCACCCGCGAGGTCGTCGGCTACGCGATGGCCGACCACCACCGCGCCGAGCTGGTCACCGACGCCCTCAAGATGGCCGCCGTCCGGGGCGGCCTGAAGCCCGGCTGCATCATGCACACCGATCGCGGTAGCGAATACACGAGTAGTGAATTCCGCACGGAGGTAAGGGAGTTGAACCTGAGGCAGAGCATGGGACGAACCGGCATATGCTACGATAACGCCGCAGCCGAGAGCTTCTTCGGACTGCTCAAAGCGGAGATCGGCACCACCGTCTGGGAGAGCCGCGAGGCCGCCCGGGCCGACGTGTTCCGCTTCATCGAAGTCGAATACAACCGCACCAGGCTCCGCAAGCACCCCGAGTTCGGATACCTCACCCCGCTCGAGACCCGAGCCAGACTGCAGCACGACTTCACCCCCGCAGCGTAAGCAACCGCTGTCCAGGATCAGGGGGGAACTTCACAGTGCGGTGTCGAGGCGAACCGACAGGTCGAGCTGGGGGGCGCGGGTCGCGTTCTCCAACTGGCCGATGTACGCGCCCGAGACGTACACCAATTCGCCGAGAGCCTGTTGGGACAGCTTCGGGGCAACGGTCTCGCGCAGCCGGCGAAGCTCTGAGCCGTAGAAGTCCCTGGGGGATCGGCCCGGGTTGAGATCGTTTGGGCTGACCACCGTTGCCCCCTTTGAGCAGTCCTTTTGTTGGGTTGCCGCTGCTTCTCAGGGTAGCGCCGGACCGCGACGCTTGGACCACAGACAGCGGCGGTGGGCCAATGCAAGGCGCCGGAGAGGGACATGATGGATGCTCAGACCGAACAATTGAGCGGGATGCGCCCGCAGTATGTGGGACGCCTCCGATCGAACCCTGTTCCTGTGGTCGACGTCGTCCAGCCGTTCCCCAAACCGGCTGCACGTGAGAGTAGTTCGCCGCTGGACGACTACCGGCTGGCCCGCAGCACGGGGTACCCGATCCCCGGTGACTCCGGAATCCAGCGGGACGCGCAACGCGCCATCTGCGGCTGTCCCGATCCAGAGTGCAAGGGGCGCAAGGCATGAGCCGGCCGAGCTGCGTTCAAGTGGCGGCAGTCGGCCTGGTCGTTGCCGTCGGGGTCGGGCTGGCGTTCGCCGCTCAGACCATGATCGACCCGGGACAGACCGGAGTGCGCGGACTGGTCTGGTGGCTGGTCGCCGGAACGGTCTGTGCCGGTATCCCGTACGCCTACGACGGGGCAGGCCGGTGGGAACGGCGAAGACGGGCGACTGTCCGAGTTCGACGAATCCTCGCCAACCCGCCCTCGGGGCACGTCGATTCGTGAATCTGTTCGGCCCGCATGCCCGGATTCCTGATCGGCGCGTGCCCCGTGATCGGCGCTGGATTCTCGGCTGGTGCCGTCCCTGCGGCGCATGGCAAGACGTGACGTCGATCGGGTCGCTCAGTATGCGGCCGTGGATCACCGTCTGCCGCGTGCACTAGAGCCCGTACGAGGAACTGCACCTCCGGGCAGCGCAGTTGGGGCCGTGGTCCCAAGCCCGTTCCCGTGCCCACCAGGCGGCCATGCCCGCCCTTTCATCTCCCGTTCCGGCCGTGTGAGCGCCTGCCTATCAACCGTGCACTCACGGCTGCCCGGCGCTCGGCATAGACACGGCCGGGGCGGGCCCAACTCCACACCGGAGGGTGTTCCATGGAACCGCAGGATCGGGCTCGGCTCGACGCGTACTTCGACAAGATCGCAAAGACGTTCGTCCCGGAGCAGCGCCCCGCCGGACTGCTGGTAACGCACCTGTTGCCCGACCGGCCGAGCTTTGTTAGAGCGGTCGACAAGGTGACCGAGCTTCGTGCCGTGCTGCCCAAGCCCAAGAGCATCGACCTGGGTGCGCGCCGCGAGATCGAACAAGCGGTGGCTGTCGACGCGTTGTCGCGTGAGCTGTTCGCCGACCCGGTGGCAGCCGTGACGTATCTGGAGACCAGGGCCGCCGACGAAGACGTGGTGCTGTTGGACGTGGGTGGCTACTTCGCGCCCTCGCTCACGGAGATGTGTGACACCTTCTCGGGCCGCATCCTCGGCGTGGTCGAGGACACCGAGAACGGGCACAAGCGGTACGCGGAGATGCCCAAGCCGCCGTGTCCTGTCGTGTCCGTCGCCCGCTCGCCGCTCAAGGACCCCGAGGACTATTTGGTGGGGCAGTCGGTCGTGTTCTCCACCGAGGCCCTGTTGCGCGGCCGAGGGGACATCATGAACGGCCGCCCTGCCTTGGTGCTGGGCTTCGGCAAGCTCGGTTCGAGCATCGCCCGGCTGCTGCACGCGAAGGGCGTGCACGTCACGGTGTACGACATAGACCCGGTCCGGCAGGCACAGGCGTTCTCGCAGGGCTTCACCGTGGCGCAGGACCGTGACCGGGCGCTCACCATGGCGGGGGTGGTGCTGTGCGCAACCGGATCGTTGGCCCTGCGCGGTGAGGACTTCCCGAAGCTCCGGAACGGCGCGTTCGTGGCCTCGGTCACCAGCTCGGAGGACGAGTTGGAGTTGGACGGACTGCCCGACTACTACGGGCGCACCACGTCCGGGGAGAACATCACCCGGCACACGACCACGGGTCACTACTTCTACCTGCTCAATGGCGGAAACGCCGTCAACTTCCTGCACGGTGCGTCAGTTGGGCCGTTCATCTTCCTGGTACAGGCTGAGATCCTGGCGGGCGTGCGGTTGCTCGCGCGCGGTGACCTCGGCCCCGGGATGCACGAAGTCTCGGTCGACGACCGCGCGGCCATCGCCGCTACCTGGCTCCACTACTACAACAGGTGATCCCATGACCATCACGAGTGCAGAGATCCGCGAGACCATCGGCGGGTATCTCGACCGGTACCCCGACGAGAAGCCGGATCTGTCCGTGGTTCTCGCGCTGCTCGACCAGGGCACCGACGTGACCAGCCGGAAGGAGTTCCGGGGCCACGCGACCGCCGGGGCCGTGCTGGTCGACCCCGACGGGAAGGCGCTGTTCATTCGTCACGTGGCGCTCGATCGATGGCTGACCCCCGGCGGGCACCTTGAGCCCGAGGACCACAGCTTGGCTGCCGCCGCTCTCCGGGAGCTGACCGAGGAAACCGGCATCCCGGCCGAGCCGGTCGCTCTCGCCGACGCCGATCCCGTGCACATCGACGTGCACCCGATCCCGGCGAACCCGGGCAAGGGCGAACCCGACCACCAGCACTTCGACTTCCGGTTCGTCTTCCGCCTGATCGACGGCGGAGCGGTCACACTGCAAGAGGAAGAAGTGAGCGGGTACTCATGGGGCCCGCTGGACATGATCGCCGACGAGACGTTCCGATCCCGGGTGCGGGAGGCCCTGCGAGGGCGCAAGTAGGGTGAAAGTCGGGCTCGGGGACCGGTGATCCTGACGCCCCGAGCCCGAGTCGCCGGCCCCGGCCCCGGCGGTCGACAGTGGCGACGTGCCTGCCCTGACCGAGCCCCAGGCGTTGGCCGTCGTCGAGGCCCCGTCAGGACATCGTTCCGCAAGTAGCAGCACCACGGCCCCGGTCGGCGCTCGTCGGTGCTGTGACCGCGCCGGTTCAGCGGTTTCGGGCTTGCCCTAGGATCCCGTGGACATGGGGGGATCTGATCGTGGCCGCGACCCGCGTCGCTCTGGCCGGCGCGCTGTTCGGGCCGTTGTCGTGGCGTCGGCTGTGCTGGCTGTGCTTGCCGTACTGGCCGTTGTGCTCCTGGTGCTTCCGGGGCTGGTCGTCGACCGCGATCTCTCAGGTGCCCAACTCGCTGCGGCGGACCGTCTGAACGCGGTGAACAACGTGCGCACCACGTTCCTGCAAGCGGTCGGCGGCGTGGTCGTGCTGTTCGGCGCCTGTGCGACGTGGCGTCAGTTGCGCGTCAGCCAGGACGGGTTGAACGCCACCCGGGAGGGAAACGTCACCGATCGCTTCAGTCGCGCCGTGGATCAACTCGGCAGCGACAAGCTGGACGTGCGGATCGGGGGCCTCTACGCACTCTGGCGGATCGCGGATCACTCCGGCCACGACCGCGAGGCGGTCATCTCGATCATGGCGGCGTATCTTCGGACGCACCTTCCCTGGCCGCCGGAACAGCCGGGAGCTCCGGCGGCGGATGTGTCCATCAACGCGGTGCGCCCGCTCGAATCCCGCGCGGCGGACGCTCAGGTGGCGCTGACGGGCCTCGGCGTGCTGGGCCGGGAACGCCGTCCGGAGTGGCTCAACGTCAGTTTCACCGACCTGCGTCGGGCCGACTGTGACGGACTGTGGCTGAACGGGGTCAATCTCGATGGCGCCTGCCTGGAAGCGGCCAGCATCTACCAGGTCAACCTGACTGGGACGTCACTGATCGCGGCCAACCTGCGGCATGCCGAGCTCGGCACCTCGATTCTCCGCCGGGCCCGCTGCGTCGAAGCCGACCTGCGCGGCGCTCGTCTGGTCAAGGCCGACCTGGGGGAGGCGGACTTCTCGGGTGCGGACCTGCGGGAGGCGAACCTGCGCAAGGCCCACGCTCATGGTGCGGTATTCGTCCGAGCCGATTTGCGGTTGGCCGATTTGCGGGGATGCGACCTGAGCGCCGCCGACCTGCGGGAGGCGAAGCTGGAAGGCGCGCTGGCGAGCGATCGCACGACCTGGCCGACCGGTTTCGCAGTCGAGGGGACCGGCACGGTCGTCACGGACGACCCCGGTGCCGAACCGGACAACCTGCTGCCGGCCGCCGCGATCACGAGGGCTGCGCCGCCGCTGCGATCGGCCTGAGGCCCGTGCAGTCGCGCGTACCAGGGGCAGGGTTCCCGGCGGCCGCGCGGCGAGGACCTCCGGCGAGCGGCCGCCGGGAAATCCGGTAGGGATGTCAGGAGCGGTGGATAGCCTGCGCGGATGGGTGAACTGATCGACTACGTACGGGGGGACGCCACGGCCCCGCAGGGCAAGGGCGTCAAGGTGATCGCCCATGTCTGCAACGACCTGGGCGGCTGGGGCAAGGGCTTCGTGGTCGCGCTGTCCAAGCGCTGGCCGGAGCCCGAGGCGGCGTTCCGGCGGTGGCACCGCGAGCGGGCGGGCAACGACTTCGGTCTCGGGGCGGTGCAGTTGGTGCAGGTGGAGCGGTACGTGTGGGTGGCGAACCTGGTCGGTCAGCGGGGGATCAGGACGAGTCGGTCCCAGGGCGTCCCGGTCCGCTACGAGGCGATCGACGCCGCACTCGCCCGGCTGGCTCCCCGGGTGCGGGAGCTCGGGGCCTCCGTGCACATGCCCCGGATCGGCTGCGGCCTCGCGGGCGGGCGCTGGGACCGGGTGGAGCCGTTGGTGACGGCGCGGCTGACCGGGGCCGGTGTGCCGGTCACGGTGTACGACTTCGACTGAGCAGTGGTCCGGCGGCGGTGACCGGATCGGTCCGGATCGGGGCATGATGGTGTCTGTCGCGGGGGACCGGCAGGCAGCAGGATCGAGGCATGAACAGCGCACTCGTCGTCATCGACGTCCAGGAATCGTTCCGGCAGCGGGAGAACTGGGCCGCCGTGTCCAACCCCGACATCGTCGGGCAGGTGAACAGGCTGGTCGACGCCACCCGGGCGGCCGGGGACCTGGTGGTGTGGGTCCTGCACTCCGAGCCGGGCACCGGTACGGTCTTCGACCCGGCGCTGGGCCACGTCCGCCTGATCGAGGGGGTGCGGGCCCCGGCCGAGGGCGAACCGGTCGTCACCAAGACCTCCCACAACGCGTTCACCACCACGAACCTGCAGCAGCGGCTCACCGAGCGGGGCGTCCGGGAGGTGGTGATCAGCGGCATCCGGACCGAGCAGTGCTGCGAGACCACCGCCCGGGTCGCCTCCGACCTCGGGTACGACGTCACCTTCGTCACCGACGCGACCGCGACCCACCCCATCGAGCACCGGGACGCCCCGGCGGGCCGCAGCCTGGCCGAGATCCTGGCCGATCCGCGCACCCTGACCACCGATCAGATCATCACCCGCACCGAGTACGTCCTCGCGGGCCGGTTCGCCCGGGTGGCCACCGTGGACGAGCTGACCGGATCGTGACCCGGTGACCCAGGTGGTCTTCCTGCTCGTCCCGCAGTTGCATCTGCTGGACCTGGCCGGGCCTGCACAGGTCTTCTCGACCGCGGCGGACTTCGGCTACGACTACCGGGTCAGCTACGTGGCCGAGCAGGAGGACGTGCCGACCGCGCAGGGCCTGGATCTGCGGGCCGCCACCGACTGGCCGGAGCTGGGAGCCGAGGACCTGCTGGTGGTGCCCGGCTGGCGCGCGCCCTCGCTGCGCAGCAACGGTGCGCTGCACGACGACACGCTGGCCCGGCTGACGGCGCATCACGCGGCGGGCGGCACGGTGGCCAGCATCTGCGCGGGCGCGGACGCGCTGGGCCGGGCCGGGCTGCTGGACGGGCGGCGCTGCACCACCCACCACGAGGCGCAGGACGAGCTCGCCCGCTGCTACCCCCGGGCCACCGTGGTGCGGGACGTGCTCTACGTGGTGGACGACCGGGTGGTCAGCTCGGCCG
Organism: Kitasatospora sp. NBC_00070; assembly: GCF_045041205.1. Classification (NCBI taxonomy): domain Bacteria; kingdom Bacillati; phylum Actinomycetota; class Actinomycetes; order Kitasatosporales; family Streptomycetaceae; genus Kitasatospora; species Kitasatospora sp. NBC_00070. The sequence goes on from NZ_CP108247.1 coordinate 7,154,057, forward strand.
GGATCGCCAGCGGCATCGACCTCGCGCTGCACCTGGTGGCCGTCCGGCACGGCCCGGCCGCCGCCGCCAAGGTGGCCCGGGACATGGTGGTCTACGCCCGCCGCAACGGCGACGAGCAGCAGACCAGCGCCCTGCTCCGGCACCGCACCCACCTCAGCGACGCCATCCACCGGGTGCAGGACCTGATCGACAACCGGTTCACCGACCGGCTCGCGCTCGCCGACCTGGCCGCCGCCTCCGGGGTCAGCGAACGGACCCTCACCCGCCGGTTCACCGAGGCCACCGGCCTCACCCCGCTGCGCTACCAGCAGGAGCTGCGGGTCGAGCGGGCCGAGCACCTGATCACCCGGGGCAGCACGGTCGAGGCCGCCGCCCGGGTGGTCGGCTTCCAGGACGCCCGGATGCTGCGCCGCCTGCGGTCGAGGGTCTGACGGGCGGTCGGGCCGCCGCCCGGAAACGCCCTGGCCGGGGCGCGTTCGGTGACGCCCGGTCAGATCCGGAAGATCGACCCCACGAACTCCGCCAGCAGCCGCTCCTGCAACGGTGCGGGCAGTGCGTCCAGCAGCACCAGCACCGGCGCCATCCGGGCCGGCAGCCCGCCCGTGCCGGTCAGCCCCGCGAAGGCCAGCACGGCGGCCACCTCCTCGGGCCCGAGGGTCGCCGGGTCCAGGGCGGCGGCCAGGTCGAGCACCCCGGGATCGACGGTGACCGGCGGCAGGGAGCGGGCGGCCTTCAGGGCCTCGCGCAGGTCGGCGAGCAGCGCGTCGACCCGGTCGACGGTGGCCGGGGTCAGGGTGAGGTGCAGGTTGGCGGGCAACTCGCCGTGGGAGAGCTGGGGTTGCAGGTACCAGCCGCGCTCGCGCAGCTCGTCGGCCAGGTGCAGCAGCAGGCTCAGCCCCGCCGGCAGGGTGAAGGAGACCAGTCCGGCGGACGGATCGCCGAGCACCTCGACGCCCTCGGTGTCGCGCAGTCCGGCCAGCAGCCGGTCGGAGGCGTCCGCCACCCCGGCGGCCAGGGCCGTGTAGCCGTCCTCGCCGACGTACTGCAGGACGGCCCAGGCCTGGGCCAGCAGCCCGGCCGACTTGGTGCCCTGGACGGTCGGGTTGACCACGGGGTAGCCGGGCCAGCCCGCGTGCGCGAAGTACTGGTGGCGGCGCAGCTCGGCGTCGCGGTAGAGCACCACCGAGGCACCCTTGTCGGCGTAGCCGTACTTGTGCAGGTCGACCGAGAGCGAGGTGACCCCGGGCACGGTCAGGTCGAAGGCGGGCACCGGGCGGCCGGCCCGGCGCAGGTACGGCAGCAGCCAGCCGCCGATGCAGGCGTCCACGTGGCAGAGCACGCCGCGCGCCGCCGAGGCGGCGGCGATCTCCGCGACGGGGTCGATCACGCCGTGCGGGTAGGACGGCGCGGAGGCGACGGTCAGCACGGTGCGGTCGGTGATCGCCGCCGCGAGGGCGTCGGTGTCGGCCCGGAAGGTGACCGGGTCGACCGGGACGAAGACCGTCTCCAGGCCCAGGTAGCCGGCCGCCTTGTGGAAGGCGGCGTGCGCGGTGGCGGGCAGCAGGAGCTGAGGACCGGTCACCCCACGGGTGGCCCGGGCGTGGTCGCGGGCGGTCTTCACGGCGAGCAGGATGCTCTCGGTGCCGCCACTGGTGAAGGTGCCCTGGGTGCCCGGTGCACCGAGCAGCGCGGCCGCCGCGCCGACCAGGTCGTTCTCCAGCCGGGCGACGCTCGGGAAGACGGTCATGTCCAGGCCGTTGACGGTGGCGAACTCGGCGTACGCGGCGGCGGCCAGCTCGTCCAGGCCCGGCAGCGCGGGGTCGTAGACGTAGGCGAAGGTGCGGCCGCCCCGGGTCGGGGCGTCGGCGCCGCGCAGGGCGCGCAGGTCGGCCAGCACCTCGGCGGCGGGGCGGGCGGGGTCAGGGGACACGGCGGGTCTCCTCCTCGTCGAGGGAGTAGCGGTGCAGCAGCCAGAGGCTCAGCGCGGTCAGGACGGCGGGCAGCAGGCTCATGCCGACGGTGATGCCGGTGAGCGCGGAGCCGGGCTGTGCCACCCGGTGACCGGCGTCCGAGGAGCGGAAGCCGCTGACCGCCAGCACCGCGGCGAAGGTGCCCGCACCCAGGGCGAAGCCGAGCGTCTCCGCGGCGGTCCACAGGCCGGTGAAGGTGCCCGCCCTGGTCCGGCCGGTCCGGCGGTGGTCGCCGGCCAGGGTGTCGGCGAGCATGGTCAGCGGCAGCAACTGGAGCCCCGCGTAGGCGATGCCGACCAGGGCGACGGCGGTGTACCCGAGCCAGTGGCCCGCCGGCGGGGTCAGCGCGAGCGCGAGGGCCGCCAGCAGGAACAGCGAACTGGCGCACCACTGCGCGTACTTGACGCCCCGGCGGGCCGCCAGGCGGTTCCACAGCGGCATCACCAGCACCAGCGGGCCGATCATGCAGGCGAACAGCGGGGTGACGGCCGCCGCCGACCCCAGGGTGTAGGTGGCGAAGTACTGCACGCCCGCCAGCATCACGCCGACCGCCAGGGCCTGGAGGGTCCACATCCCGGCCAGGTTCAGGAACGCCGGGTTGTCCCGGGCGGTCGCCAACTGGGCCCGCAGGGACGGCTCGGAGTCGTTGCGGGCGACCACCGGGGCGTGCCGGGTGAAGTGCCAGGCGCCGAACATCCCGACCGCGAGCAGGACGGCCACCGCCAGACCCATCAGCCGGTAGCTCGCCGGGGTGTCGCCGTCGGCGTGCGCGATCGCCGGGGCCAGCGCGCCGGAGAGCAGGATCGCCACCCCGAGGAAGCCGACCCGCCAGCCGAGCACCCGGGCCCGCTCGCCCTGATCCGCCGTCATCTCGGCGGGCAGCGCGACGTACGGCACCTGGAAGACCGCGTAGGCGGTGGCCGCCAGCAGGAACAGCACCGCGACGTAGGCGGCTGCCGCCGCGCCGCGCAGCGGCGGTGCGGCGAAGATCAGCGCGAACAGCGGCGGCAGCGTGCAGGCGCCGATCAGCAGGAACGGACGGCGCGGGCCGCCGGGCAGCCGGCTGCGGTCGGAGAGCGCACCGACCAGCGGATTGACCAGCACGTCCCAGACCTTGGGCAGGAAGACGGCGGCCCCGGCCACGGCGGCCGGCACCGCCAGCACATCGGTCAGGTAGTAGAGCAGGATCAGCCCGGGGACGGTGCCGAAGGTGCCGGTGCCGAGCGAGCCGAGACCGTAGCCGATCCGGACGCTGCGGGGCAGCCCGCCGCTCATCCGGTGCCGCCGGTCGGGGTGAGCGCGCGCAGCCGGGCCGGTCGCTCGCCGAGCGCCACCGGTGGTTCGCCCCAGCGGAGTTGGACGTCCGCGCGGCGGGTCCGGGCGGCCGGGTCGCCGCCGGTGGGCCGGAACGAGTGGAACGACACGGGCATGGGGGTGTCCTCGGAAAGGTGACAGCGGGGCGTCGGCGTCCGGTCGAACCGGACTACGGACAGGCCACCTTGGCGGCGAGGACGCGGGGCATACGGCAGATCATGGTGGACGCCACCGCCGCTGACAAGCCCCGGGAACGCCGCCGGCCGCCCGGGTTCTCCCGGGCGGCCGGCGGCAGGTGGCGGAGGGTCAGCCGTCCAGGCGGTTCACGCCGGTGACCCGGAGGACGGCGCGGCCCTCCTCGTCGGAGCCGTACAGGTCGACCTCGGCGCTGATGCCCCAGTCCTGGTCGCCGGCCGGGTCCTCGAAGATCTGCCGGACCCGCCAGGAGCCCTCCTCCGGGTCCTCCTCGATCAGCAGCATCTTGGGACCGCGCGCGTTCGGGCCGGTGCCGAGGTCGTCGTGCTCCTCCCAGTACTCGTCCATCGCGTCCGCCCAGCGGTCCCGGTCCCAGCCGTACTCGCCGTCCAACTCGCCCAGCGTGCCGTACTGTTCGAGCGCGCAGAGCTCGACCCGGCGGAACATCTCGTTGCGCACCAGGACCCGGAAGGCGCGGGCGTTGGCGGTGACCGGGGCGGGCTTGTCGTCCAGCCGGACCTCGGTGGTCGCCGGGGAGGTGGGGTTGGCCAGCTGCTCCCACTCGTCCAGCAGGCTGGAGTCGACCTGGCGGACCAGCTCGCCGAGCCAGGCGATGACGTCCTTGAGGTCGTCGGTCTTCAGGTCGTCCGGGACGGTCTGCTCCAGCGCCTTGAAGGCGCCGGCCAGGTAGCGCAGCACGATGCCCTCGGTGCGGGCCAGGTCGTAGTGGCCGACGTAGTCCGAGAAGGTCATCGCCCGTTCGTACAGGTCGCGGACCACGGACTTGGGCGCCAGGTGGTGGTCGCCGATCCACGGGTGGGCCTGGCGGTAGACCTCGTAGGCGTGGCCGAGCAGCTCCTCGAGCGGCTTGGGGTAGGTGATGTCCTGGAGCCGCTCCATCCGCTCCTCGTACTCGATGCCGTCCCGCTTCATCTCGCCGATCGCCTCGCCGCGCGCCTTGTTCTGCTGCGAGGCGAGGATCTGGCGCGGGTCGTCGAGGGTGGCCTCGACCACCGAGACGATGTCCATCGCGTAGGAGGGCGACTCCTGGTCGATCAGCTCGAAGGCGGCCAGCGCGAAGGTGGAGAGCGGCTGGTTGAGCGCGAAGTTCTCCTGCAGGTCGACGGTGAGGCGGACGATCCGGCCCTCGGCGTCCGGCTCCGGCAGGCGCTCGACCACGCCGCCCGCGAGCAGCGAGCGGTAGATGGCGATCGCACTGCGGATGTGCCGGCGCTGGGCCGAGCGCTCCTCGTGGTTGTCGGTCAGCAGGTGGCGCATCGCCTCGAAGGCGTTGCCCGGGCGGCCGATGACGGAGAGCAGCATGGCGTGGCTGACCTTGAACCGGGAGACCAGCGGCTCCGGGTCGGCGCCGATCAGACGCTCGAAGGTCTCCTCGGACCAGCTGACGAAGCCCTCGGGGGCCTTCTTCCGGACCACCTTGCGCTTCTTCTTCGGGTCGTCGCCGGCCTTGGCGACCATCTTGTCGTTCTCGATCACGTGCTCGGGCGCCTGGGCGACCACCTGGCCGACGGTGTCGAAGCCGGCCCGCCCGGCCCGGCCGGCGATCTGGTGGAACTCCCGGGCGCGCAGCACCCGGACCCGCTGGCCGTCGTACTTGGAGAGCGCGGTGAACAGCACGGTGCGGATCGGCACGTTGACGCCGACGCCGAGGGTGTCGGTGCCGCAGATGACCTTGAGCAGCCCGGCCTGGGCGAGGCGCTCGACCAGTCGGCGGTACTTGGGCAGCATGCCCGCGTGGTGCACGCCGATGCCGTGCCGGACGTAGCGGGAGAGGTTGCGGCCGAACTTGGTGGTGAACCGGAAGCCGCCGATCAGGTCGGCGATGGCGTCCTTCTCCGCCTTGGTGCACATGTTGATGCTCATCAGCGACTGGGCGCGCTCGACGGCTTCCTTCTGGGTGAAGTGCACCACGTAGACCGGGGCCTGACCGGTCTTCAGCAGCTCCTCCAGGGTGTCGTGCAGGTTGGTGCGGCGGTACTCGTAGAACAGCGGCACCGGGCGGGTGACCGAGCGGACCACGGTGGTCGGGCGGCCGGTGCGGCGGGTCAGGTCCTCCTCGAACCGGCGGACGTCGCCGAGCGTGGCGGACATCAGCAGGAACTGCACGTGCGGGAGCTCCAGGATCGGGATCTGCCAGGCCCAGCCGCGGTCCGGCTCGGCGTAGAAGTGGAACTCGTCCATCACGACCTGGCCGACGTCGGCCCGGGCGCCGTCGCGGAGCGCGATGTTGGCGAGCACCTCGGCGGTGCAGCAGATGATCGGCGCGGTCGGGTTGACGCTGGCGTCACCCGTCATCATGCCGACCTGCTCGGTGCCGAACATCTTCACCAGGTCGAAGAACTTCTCCGAGACCAGGGCCTTGATCGGCGCGGTGTAGAAGGTGCGCTTGCCCTCGGCCAGCGCGGCGAAGTGCGCACCCGCCGCGACCAGGCTCTTCCCCGACCCGGTGGGGGTGGCGAGGATGACGTTGTTGCCCGAGACCAACTCGATCAGCGCCTCCTCCTGGGCGGGATAGAGCGTGATGCCACGGTCCTGCGCCCACTCGGCGAAGGTCTCGTACAGGGCGTCGGGGGTAGCGGGCTTCGGCATCAGGTCCAGGAGGGTCACCGGGCCATCTTGCCTGGTTGGGAACGTCACGGGCAAAGCTCGGGCGCGCACGGCCGGGCCGCGCCGCCGCCCACCCGCGCGGGTGACTTCGCAGGGTGCCCGGCATATCACCCTGGGTAGCGGGGAAACTGCCGTGGACCGCCCACGAACGAGTTGGGCGGACGACGGAAGGACATCCATGCGCAAGCGACTCCTGGGGGTGGGTCTGGCCGCGGCCGGCCTCGCCGCCCTGCTGGCCGGCCCGGCCCACGCCGACGACACCACCAGCGTCTCGGTGACCGGCTCCCCGGGCGGGGTGGAGGCCCACTGTCCGGAGGGCACGCACCTCACCGACTGGAAGGTCACCAACGGCGACGGCAGCCCGCTCGGCCCGGACCAGCGGGTCCGCTGGACCGACGCCGGCAACGAGGGCGTCGGTGCCTGGATCGCTCCGTACGAGGGCTCCCCGCCGCCGCCGGAGTCCATCACCCTGACGGTCTTCTGCACCTGCTGACGGTCCCTCGGGCCGGGCGGGCGGAGCCGGTGACCGGTGGCTCCGCCCGCGCAGTGGTGTGGTCAGCCCAGGGTCCACCGCTGGGCGGCGCTGCCGTTGCAGGTCCACTGCTGGAGCCGGGTGCCGTCGGCGGCGGAGCCGTTCGGGGAGTCCAGGCACTTGCCGGAGCCGGGGTTCAGGAAGTCGTGGCCGGAGCGGTACGTCCACTGCTGGGCGCCGGTGCCGTTGCAGGTGTAGAGCTGGATGACGGCGCCGTCGTTGTGCGAGGCGCCGTCCACGTCCAGGCACTTGCCGAGGGCCCGGACGGTGCCGTCGGTCCCGACCGTCCACTGCTGGGCCGCGCCGCCGGTGCAGTTGTGCAACTGGATCGGGGTGCGGTCGGCGCCGGAGGCGCCGGCCACGTCGACGCACATGCCGCCCGGGCCGGTGATCCGGCCGGTGTACGGCAGGCCGGAGCTGCCGCCCCAGGTGGTGGTGTGCACGTAGTCGACGGTCATGGTCTGCGGGTAGGTCGACGAACCGTCGGGGCTGCCCGGCCAGTCGCCGCCGACCGCCAGGTTGAGGATGACGAAGAACGGGTGGTCGAACACCCAGCGGTTGCCGCCCAGGTCGGCCGGCGTCCGGGTCTGGTAGGCGTGGCCGTCCACCGACCAGGTGATCGCGGAGGGGCTCCAGTCCACCGCGAAGGTGTGGAAGGCGTCCGCGAAGGACTGCCCCGCCGGCAGGCTGTACGGGGCGCCGATGCCGCCCGCCCCCGAGTAGCCGGGGCCGTGGATGGTGCCGTGCACGGTGCCCGGCTCGCGGCCGATGTTCTCCATCACGTCGATCTCGCCGCTGGTGGGCCAGCCCGCCGTGCCGAGGTCGTTGCCGAGCATCCAGAAGGCGGGCCAGATGCCCTGGCCGCGCGGGATCTTGATGCGGGACTCGAAGTGCCCGTACGCCTGGGTGAAGGTGCGGGCGGTGTTCAGCCGGGCCGAGGTGTACTGGCAGGTGCCGTACCAGCAGGCCAGGCCGCCGTCGGTGTTGCGCCTGGCGGTGATGACCAGGTTGCCCTGGCCGTCCAGCGCGGCGTTCTGCGCCCCCGGCGTGTAGTACTGGAGCTCATGGTTGCCGTTGCCCGAACCACCGGTCTCCATTGTCCACTTGGTGGGGTCGACGGCCGAGCCGGCCGGTCCGTCGAAGTCGTCGTTCCAGCTCTGCGCGGCGACCGGGGCGGTGCCGTCGGGCGCGCTGGCGGCGCCGGGGGCGGCCGGCGCGAGCAGGGCGGCCGCCAGCAGGCCGGCGCCGAGCAGTGAGAGCAGTCCGCCGAGGGGTCGGCGGCGTGGGCGGGGTGCAGCAGGCATGGGGGAACCACCCTTGACTGTGGGGGAGGAAGGGGGAGGACCGTGCTGAGAGCGCTCTCCGGGAAATCCTACGGACGCCGTTCAAGTCATGGCAACGTCAATGCGCGGACTTCTTCCGCCGGACGGGAAAAGGAGCCTGACGGAGCCTCAGCGGCAGCGGCCGCGTTCGGATGGTGAAGGCAGTCGGGAGCGCTCCCCGTCCGGGGAGAGAAGTTCCGCTTCCCGGCGCGTGACGCGGGCCGGCGGGGGGCATTACTCCTAGTCTCACGGTCACACCGCTGCTGCGAGGGAGTCCGTCATGAGTCGTGTCGTACGTGCCGCCCTGTTCCAGACCGCGTGGACGGGGGACGAGGAGACAATGATCGCGGCCCACGAGCGGGCGGCGCGGGACGCCGCCGCGCAGGGCGCGCAGATCATCGGGTTCCAGGAGGTCTTCAACGCCCCGTACTTCTGCCAGGTCCAGGAGCCCGAGCACTACCGCTGGGCCGAGCCGGTGCCGGACGGGCCGACCGTGCGGCGGATGCAGGCGCTGGCCAAGGAGCTTGGCCTGGTGGTCGTGGTGCCGGTGTACGAGGTCGAGCAGTCGGGCTTCTACTACAACACCGCCGCGGTGATCGACGCGGACGGCTCCTACCTCGGCAAGTACCGCAAGCACCACATCCCGCAGGTGAAGGGCTTCTGGGAGAAGTACTACTTCAAGCCCGGCAACCTCGGCTGGCCGGTGTTCGACACCGCGGTCGGCAAGGTCGGCGTGTACATCTGCTACGACCGGCACTTCCCCGAGGGCTGGCGCGCGCTCGGCCTGGCCGGGGCCGAGATCGTCTACAACCCCTCGGCCACCAGCCGGGGCCTGTCCGCCTACCTCTGGCAGCTGGAGCAGCCGGCCGCCGCGGTGGCCAACGAGTACTACATCGCCGCGATCAACCGGGTCGGGGTGGAGGAGTACGGCGACAACGACTTCTACGGCACCTCCTACTTCGTCGACCCGCGCGGCCAGTTCGTCGGCGAGGTCGCCTCGGACAAGGACGAGGAGCTGGTGGTCCGCGACCTGGACCTGGACCTGATCGAGGAGGTCAGGCAGCAGTGGGCGTTCTACCGGGACCGGCGCCCGGACGCCTACGGCCCGCTGACGGAAGCCTGAGGGGGCGTCGGATGACCCGTACCGTGATCCGCGGCGGCCTGGTGATCACCGCCGCCGAGGAGATGCACGCGGACGTGCTGGTCGAGGGCGAGCAGGTGGTCGCGCTGGCGTCCACCGGCAGCGAGGTGGCCGACGGCTGGACGGCGGACCGGGTGATCGACGCCACCGGACAGTACGTCATCCCCGGCGGCGTGGACGCCCACACCCACATGCAGCTGCCGTTCGGCGGCACCGAGGCCAGCGACACCTTCGAGACCGGCACCCGGGCCGCCGCCTTCGGCGGCACCACCACCATCGTGGACTTCGCGGTCCAGTCGGTCGGCTCCTCGTTGCGGGCCGGGCTGGACGCCTGGCACGAGAAGGCGGCCGGGGTCTGCGCGATCGACTACGGCTTCCACATGATCCTCGGGGACGTGAACGAGGCCAGTCTGAAGGAGATGGACCTGCTGGTGGGGGAGGGGGTGACCTCCTTCAAGCTGTTCATGGCCTACCCGGGCGTGTTCTACAGCGACGACGGCCAGATCCTGCGGGCCATGCAGCGCGGCGCCGACAACGGCGGGCTGATCATGATGCACGCCGAGAACGGCATCGCGATCGACGTCCTGGTCGAACAGGCGCTGGCGGCCGGGAAGACCGACCCGCGCTACCACGGCGAGGTGCGGCGCGAGCTGCTGGAGGCCGAGGCCACCCACCGGGCGATCAAGCTGGCCCAGGTGGCGGGCGCCCCGCTGTACGTGGTGCACGTCTCGGCCGCCTCGGCCGTGGCCGAGCTGGCGAAGGCGCGGGACGAGGGCCTGCCGGTGTTCGGCGAGACCTGCCCGCAGTACCTCTACCTGTCGACCGACAACCTGGCCGAGCCCGGCTTCGAGGGGGCCAAGTACGTCTGCTCCACGCCGCTGCGCCCGCGCGAGCACCAGGCCGCGCTGTGGCGGGGGCTGCGCACCAACGACCTCCAGGTGGTCTCCACCGACCACTGCCCGTTCTGCTTCGTCGGGCAGAAGGACCTCGGGCGGGGCGACTTCTCGAAGATCCCGAACGGCCTGCCGGGTGTGGAGAACCGGATGGACCTGCTGCACCAGGCGGTGGTGGAGGGGAAGTTGACCCGGCGCCGGTGGATCGAGATCGCCTGCGCCACCCCGGCCCGGATGTTCGGCCTGTACCCCAGGAAGGGGACGATCGCGCCGGGCGCCGACGCCGACCTGGTGGTCTACGCCCCGACGGCGGTGCAGACCCTCTCGGCCGCCACCCACCACATGAACGTCGACTACTCGGCGTACGAGGGCAGGCAGCTCACCGGCAAGGCCCGCACCGTGCTCTCCCGGGGCACGGTCGTGGTCGACGGCGACGTCTACCTCGGCCGGGCCGGCCACGGCCGCTACCAGCCGCGCTCGACCTGTCAGTACCTGTAGGGCCTGTCTGACCATTCCCGTCGGGTCCGGCCCGCCCGGTGCGCACGCTCGCCGCACGGCCGAAACGCCCAAGTAGCTCCGCTACGAGGGCGTCCCGGCCGCACGCCGATCGCACGCACCGAACGACCCGGCCTGATCCGACGCGAATGGTCAGACAGGCCCTTGAGGAGAACCAAGTTGGACATCGGCCTCGTACTCCAGACCGACCCGCCCGCCCGGCTGCTGGTCGAGCGGATGGTGCGCGCCGAAGCGGCGGGCTTCACCCACGGGTGGACCTTCGACTCGGTGGTGCTCTGGCAGGAGCCCTTCGTGATCTACAGCCAGATCCTGGCGCAGACCTCGCGCCTGACGGTCGGTCCGATGGTGACCAACCCGTCGACCAGGACCTGGGAGGTCACCGCCTCGCTGTTCGCCACCCTGAACGACATGTTCGGCAACCGCACGGTGTGCGGGATCGGGCGCGGCGACTCCGCGATGCGGGTGGCCGGCCGGCGGCCGGCCACCCTGGAGCGGCTGTCCGCCGGGATGCACGCGATCAAGGAGCTGGCGGAGGGCCGGGAGACCGAGGTGGACGGCACCCCGATGCACCTGCCCTGGGTGCGGCCCGGCGCCGAACTCCCGGTCTGGATGGGCGCGTACGGCCCGAAGGCACTCGACCTGACGGGACGGCAGGCGGACGGCTTCATCCTCCAGCTGGCCGACCCCTACCTGACCGAGTGGATGGTCAAGGCGGTGCGCACCGCCGCCGAGCGGGCCGGGCGCGACCCCGCCTCGATCACGGTCTGCGTGGCCGCGCCCGCGTACGTCACCGCCGACGACTCGCCCGAGGCGCTGGCGCACGCCCGGGAGCAGTGCCGCTGGTTCGGCGGCATGGTCGGCAACCACGTCGCCGACCTGGTCTCCCGCTACGGCGAGCACTCCGGCCTGGTGCCGGAGGCGCTGACCGACTACATCCGGGACCGGCACGGCTACGACTACGCCCACCACGGCCGCTCCGGCAATCCGGACACCGCGTTCGTACCGGACGAGATCGTCGACCGGTTCTGCCTGATCGGCCCGCCGCAGGCGCAGCTCGCCAAGCTGCGCCAACTGCGGGACCTGGGGGTCGACCAGTTCGCGGTGTACGCGATGCACGACGCGATCGAGGCCACCATCGACGCGTACGGCGCGGAGGTGATCCCCGCCCTGTGACGCGCCGGGAGCCCCGCAGGCGGGGTGCCTGCGGGGCTCCTGAGCGGGGGTCAGAAGTAGATGTTCCAGGTGACGCTCACCGAGGCGGACCTGCCCGCGCCGTCGGTCACGGTGAGGGTGCTGGTGCGGAAGCCCCAGGTGGTGGGTGCGCCGGTGACCAGCCCGGTGGCCGGGTTGAGGGTCAGGCCGGCCGGGAGGCCGACCGCCTTGAAGGTGTACGGGGTGGTGCCGCCGGTGGCCCGGAGGGCGAGCGAGACCGGCTTGCCGATGTAGGCGGTCTGGCTGCCCGGGTTGGCGAGCACCGGGGTGCCGCCGCCCTGGCCGGCGCTGACCGTCCAGCTGAAGCCGGTGGAACCGGCCCGGCCGGCGCTGTCGGTGGCGGTCACGGTCACCGAGCTGCTCCCGGCGGTGGTGGGGGTGCCGGTCACGGTGCCCGTGGCGGCGGCGATGGCGAGACCGGCGGGCAGGCCGGTGGCGGTCCAGGTGTACGGGGCGGTGCCGCCCTCCGCGCTGTTGCGCAGCTCGACCGCCGTGCCCAGGGCGGTGGTCCGGTCCGAGACGGCCGCGACGGTGACGCCGTCGGGCTGCGGGGCGGCCACCACCACGGCGGCGCCGAACCGGGTGAGCGCCTCGTTGACGGGCTGGAAGATGGTGAACTTCTCGCCGCTGCCGGAGGTGCAGGTGGCGCTGCCGCCGCCGGAGTGCAGGCCGACCGCCTTGCCGCCGGTGGCGGTGACGTAGGCGCCGCCGGAGTCGCCGCCGGCCGAACAGGCGCTGGAGTAGGAGAGTCCGTCGACGACCACGTTCCCGTAGTCGACGCTCTGGTCGACCTTGGTCACCTCGCCGCAGCGCAGGCCGGTGGTCTGGCCGGAGCGGCAGATCGCGGTGCCGACCACCGCCTCGGCCGAGCCGGTGACGGTGATGTCGCCCTGCCCGTAGCCCGCCACCTTGGCCGCGACGTTCCAGCCGGGCTGGTCGACGTCCACGATGCCCATGTCGCCCTCGCGGGCGTTCACGCTGCCGACGCCGCCCCGGTTGGAGGTGCCGACCCGGGTGCCGTCCTTGCCGTACGCCGCCTGGTCCGCGTCGTTGGTGCAGTGACCCGCCGTCAGGAAACCCTTCGCCCCGCCGCTGGTACGGGTCACCGGGAAGCCGATCGAGCAGGGGCTCTCGGTGCCGGGGGTCCACTTGTCACCGCCGACCACGTCGGCCTGCTGCCGGGGCGCCTGGTCGGAGACGCTGACCCGGACCAGGTCGCCGAGCGCCCCGAGCCGGGTGAGGAAGGCTTCGGTGGCCGCCGTCCGGCCGGTGGCGGCGACGGTCACCTCGATCCGGTTGCCGCGCACGTCCGGGCCCCAGGAGTGGACGCCGGGCACGCCCGGGCCGACCAGGGCGGTCACCGCCCGTGCGGTGGCCGCGAGTTCGGCCGGGCCGTGGGCGACCAGGCGCGGCACGGCACCGGCCGCCCGGGCCAGCGCGGCGTCGGACTCGCCGGTGACGGCGGCGTTCAGCCGGCCGGTGGCGGCGTCGAACCAGAGACCCGCGACCCGGTCGCCGATCCGGCCCCGGACCAGGGTGGCCGCGTGCGCCGCGGCGCTCTCGTCGGCGACCCGCTCGCGGGCCTGAGCGGCCGTCAGGCCGAAGTCCCGCTGGACGGCCGCCAGGATCCGGGCGGTGGTGGTGTCCGTCGGCGGTGCGGCGGCGGCGGGCAGGGCGTTGAGACCGGCCAGCGCGAGGGCGGCGGCGAGACCGGCCAGCAGGGGCCGGTGGGGAAGAGCACGCACGGCGGGGTTCCTCTCGTGGGGGTACCGACCGTTGGTCGGTTGCGGGGCCCGGGCCGGGGCCGGTGGGGGGCTGCGAGGCACTGGCCGGGGTGGTGAACACGGTGGCCCGCCGGGCGGTCCGGCGGCATCGGAGGAATCCCCTGCGTCCCGGACCGGCCATGAGGGGAAACCCTTGCCGCGCCTGCTCCGGCCCCCAGACCGTTGCCGGCGTCGGCGGAGCCGCATACCGTGCCGTGTCGTGGCAGTACAGCTGACGTCCGCGCAGGCCGGAGCCGCCGCCTCGTGGCCCGCCGCCCTGGCGACGGCCGCGCGGGCGCTGGACGAGCACGGCCGCCTCGCGGTGACCGGGCCGTGGGGCTCCGGAAAGACCAGCCTGGTCGCGCAGTTGACCGAGGCCCGGGGCGCGCAGGCCCCGACGGTGCTGCGGATCAGCCCGGCGGACGGCGACCAGGAGCTGGCCTTCGGCGCGGTGGCGCAGCTGCTGGCCGGCTGCCCGGCGCCGCTGCTGGACGCCCTGCCGCCCAGCCGGGCCGCCGTGGTCGACCGCCTGCTGCACCGCAGCCCCGAGGGGCCGCTGCCGGGCGGGGAGCTGCCGGCCGCCCGGCTGACCCTGGCCGAACTGCTCGGCACCGGCGGCCTGTTGCTGGTGGTGGACGGTGCCCAGTGGCTCGACCCGGCCAGCGCGGACCTGCTCGGGTACGCGCTGCGCACGGTGCCGGCCGAGCGGCTGCGCGCGGTGGTCACCGAGCGCGGCACCGGGGGAGCGCCGACCGCGGCCCGGCTGCTGGGCGGGCACCCGGCCGAGGTCCGGGTGCCCGACCTGGATCTGCCGGAGACCTCGGCCCTGCTCTCCCGGCACGGGCTGCCCACCCGGTGGGCCGCGCTGCTGCACCGGCAGTGCGGCGGCCACCGGTTGCTGACCTCCTTGTGCTGCACGGCACTTGCCCAGCAGCCGCCGTCCGCGCGCGGCCGTCCGATCGTCCCGCCGGAGGCCCGGGAGGCGGCCGAGACCTGGTTGGCCGCACTGCCCGGACCGGTCCGGAGCACCCTGCTGGCGGCGGCGCTGGCCCACCGGCCGACGCCCGCGCTGCTGCTGCGGGCCGGGTGCGAGGAGGCCGAGGAGCACCTCCGGCAGGCCCGGCGGGCGGGCGTCCTGCGGGCCGGTCCTGGGGTCCGGTTCACCGCCACGCTGCTGGCGGAGGCGGCGTCCTGCACCGCGGGCCGGGCGGCCCGGTCCGCCGTGCACCGCACGCTGGCCGCCGCCGTGGACGATCCGGTGCAGGTGGTCCGGCACCGCGCGCTGGGCCATCAGGGCGGTACCGAACGGGAGTTGGCGGAGGACACCGAGGCCGCCGGTGAAACCGCCCGGCAGGGCGGGGACCGGGAGCTGGCGGCCGAGCTGTTCCTGCTGGCGGCCGAGCTCACCCCGGCCACCGGCGCCGGGCTGCGGCTGCGCCGGCTCGGCTCGGCCGCGCGGGAGGCGGCGGTCGCCGGGCGGACCGACCTGGCCTGGCAGGTCGCCGACACCGTGTCGGCCGCCCGCGCGGGGGCCGAGCACCAAGTCCCCGCCCTGCTCGCGGTGGTGGACGCGCACAGCCAGGCGCTGGCCGCCCTGGACCCGCTGATCGCCCGCTGCCGCGAGCTGGCCGGCGCCGATCCCGGCCTGCTGGCCGCCGTCGAACTGCGGGCCGCGATCGCCGCCAACGTCACCCACGGGGCGCCAGGGGAGGCGCTCGGGGCGGCCGCCCGGGCGGCCGAACTGGCCCACCGGAGCGGGCAGTCGGGGCTGGAGGCGGCCGCGCTGACCATGCGGGCCCGGATGGAGCGGGTGCTCGGCCGGGACGACGCGCCCGCGACGCTCGGCCGGGCGCTGGCGCTGGCGGTGCCCGCGCACCGGTTCGGGGTGCGGAACAGCGCGCAGTACCTGGCAG
The DNA here is from genome assembly GCF_045041205.1 of Kitasatospora sp. NBC_00070. Classification (NCBI taxonomy): domain Bacteria; kingdom Bacillati; phylum Actinomycetota; class Actinomycetes; order Kitasatosporales; family Streptomycetaceae; genus Kitasatospora; species Kitasatospora sp. NBC_00070. Next base: position 7,169,456 of record NZ_CP108247.1, read on the forward strand.
CCCGGCACGCGGTCTTCGACGACCGGCTGCCCTGGGCCAGGGAGCAGCTGACCGGGCTGCTCGCGGTGGCCGAGCGGCACGGCGACACCGAGGACCTGGTGGACATCTGGCGCAGCCTGGCCGAGGTGGACACCCGGCTCGGCCGCTGTCCGGACGCGCTGGCCGGGGCCGACCGGGCGGTGCGGGTCTCGGTCTCGGCCGGGCTCTCGCTCGGCCCCGCCTGGTACACCGCCGCCCTGGCGCAGAGCGTCGGCGGCTCGTTCCCGGCCGCGCTGCGGTACGCCGCCTGCGGGGCCGGGGCGGCCGAGGAGGAGGGGGACGCCCTGCACCTGGCGCGGAACCTCTGGGTGCTGGCGGCGGTCCGGCAGCACGGCGGGGACAGCGCCGGGGCGGCGGCCGGCTTCGCCGAGCTGGCCCGGCTGGAGGGTGGTCCCGCCGCCGATCCCACCATGTTCCGCTGGCAGCCCGACGCGATCGAGGCGTTCGCCGCCGCCGGCCGGCCCGACCTCGCCCGGGAGCTGCTGGCGCAGGCCGGGCCGGCCGTCGAGGCCCACCCGGGTACGGCGGCGGCCTGGAGCCGGGCGCGCGGGGTGCTGCTGGCCCGCACGGGTGCGGGGGAGGAGGCGGTGGCGGTGCTGCGCCGGGCGGCGGACGGCTTCGGCGGCAGCGGGCTGCCGGTCGAGCAGGCCAGGACGCTGGTGGCGTGCGGCCGGGTCGAGCGGTCGCGCCGTCGGCAGGCCGCCGCCCGGGCCGCCTGGGAGCAGGCGGCGGGCCTGCTGGCCGAGGCGGGTGCCCGGCCCTGGCTGGAGCTGACCCACGAGCTGCTGGCCCGGCTGAACGGCACCGGGGCGGGCAGCGGTACCGCGCCGGTGGACGAACTGACCGGCACCGAGCGGCGGTTGGCCGCCCTGGTCGGCGGGGGTGCGAGCAACCGGCAGGCGGCCCAGCAGCTGTTCGTCTCGGTCAAGACGGTGGAGGGCACCCTGAGCCGGATCTACCGCAAGCTCGGCATCCGCTCGCGTACCCAGCTGGCCGCCGCGCTCGCCGGGCGGCCGTCCTGACGGAGCGTCGGCTCCCCGGGAGGGCCCGTCGCGGCCCGAGTTGATTGTTTCGTGGTCCGTTGATGGCGACCAACCGGGCGCTCTGTTGAACTCGGTGACGAGCGGACACCCGGCACCCCGGCCCGCGCCCTCCGACCGGCCCGATCCAGCCGGTTCCCGACAGACCAGGGGAATGAACCGTGAACAGTGAGCTGCTGGTTTCCGACGCGACCCATTTCCGGGTCGACTACGAGATCAACCCCTACATGCACACCGAGATCCAGCCCGACCTGGCGGCCGCGATCGCCGAGCACGAGGCCATCGTGGCGGCGCACCTGGCGGCCGGCCGCAAGGTCGAGTTCGTGCCGTCCGCGCCGGAGTGCCCGGACATGGTCTTCACCGCCAACGCCGCCGTGGTCCGGGGCGGTCGGGCGATCCTGGGCAACCCGCCGCCGGAGCGCAAGGCGGAGGTGTCGTACTTCCAGGAGTGGCTGACCTGGCGCGGGTACGAGGTGATCGAGGTGCCCTACGCGTTCAGCGGCCAGGGCGACGCGCTGGCCTTCGGCGACCTGCTGCTCGCGGCCCACGGCCAGCGCACCGACCAGCGGATGCTGGCGGTGCTGGCCGAGGAGCTGGAGTACGAGGTGGTGCCGCTGCAGACCGTGAGTTCGCGCTGGTACGACCTCGACCTGGCGGTCGGCGTGGTCGGCCTGCCGAACACCCTGGCCTACTGCCCGGCGGCCCTCGACGCACCGAGCCTGCGGCGGCTGCGCGGGCTCGGGGCCGAGCTGATCGAGGTGTCGGTCGAGGAGGCGGCGAAGTTCGCGCTCAACCTGGTCGGCGACGGCACCACGGTGACCATGACCAAGGGCGCGCCGCGGCTCGCCGCCGAGCTGCGGGAGCGCGGCCTGCGGGTGATCGAGCTCGACACCACCGAGCTGGCCAAGGGCGGCGGCGGGGTCCGCTGCACCGCCCTGACCCTGGACAACCCGCCTGCGAGGACGTCGTCCTGACGCTGCGGCAGGCAGCGACACCCGAGGCAGCGGCCTGACCCCCAGCGGGAGCGCCGCAGTCCTAGATTGAGCTGCCGATCATCTCTACCAGCCCGGGAAGTGCAAGGAATGACCGAACGATCCCTGTGGATACGCCGTACCGCCGGCGTACTGGTCGCGCTGTTCGCGGCCCTGCTGATGGTGCTGGGCGGTGCGGGCAGCGCGGCCGCGCACGCGGCGCTGGTCTCGACCGACCCGGCGCAGAACTCGGTGGTGCCGTCCGCGCCGAGCGCCGTCACGCTCACCTTCAGCGAGGGCGTGACGCTCAGCGCCGACTCGGTCCGGGTGCTCGACCCGGCGGGGAAGCAGGTCGACGCCGGCGACTCCGGGCGGGCCGACGGCAAGGGCGACACCGCCCGGGTCTCGCTCCGCGGCGGTCTCGCCGACGGCACCTACACGGTGGCCTGGCGGGCCGTCTCGGACGACTCGCACCCGGTCAGCGGCGCGTTCACGTTCTCGGTCGGCGCGCCCTCGGCCACCGTGGTGCCGGCCGACTCGAACCAGGGCGTCAAGACGGACGGTCTGATCTCGTTCCTGTACGACACCGGCCGGGTGGCGGCGTACGTCGCGTTCGCGCTGCTGGTCGGCGCGGTGGCGTTCGTCCTGGTCTGCTGGCCGGCCGGGGCGGCGGTCAAGCAGGTGCAGCAACTGCTGGTCACCGGCTGGCTCGGCCTGCTGGTGGCCACGGTGGTCCTGCTGCTGCTGCGCGGCTCGTACGAGCGGGGCAGCAAGATCGCCCAGGCGGCCGACCCGGCGCTGGCGCACGTCTCGCTGGACGGGCGGATCTACACCGCGCTGGCGGTCCGGCTGCTGCTGCTGGTGCTGAGCGGGGTGTACCTGGCCATGCTGGTCGGCCAGGCGGGCCAGCCCGGCGAGGAGCCGCTGTCCCGGCCGGCCCGGTCCAAGCTGGGCCTGACCGGGGTGCTGCTGGCGGTCGCGCTGGCGGCGACCTGGGTCGGCACCGACCACTCCGCGGTGGGCATCCAGGTCTGGCTGTCGCTGCCGACGGCCGTCCTGCACCTGCTCGCGATGGCCGCCTGGCTGGGCGGGTTGGCGACCCTGCTGACCGGGCTGCGGCAGGGGGTCGAGGCCGCGAGCGTGGAGCGGTTCTCCAAGGTGGCGCTCGGCTCGGTGACGGTGCTGGCGCTGACCGGGGTGTACCAGTCCTGGCGCGGTGTGGGCTCCTGGAGCGCGCTGACCTCCACCGACTACGGGCGGCTGCTGCTGATCAAGGTCGGGTGCGTGGCGGTGATGCTCGGGGCGGCCTGGTCCTCGCGCCGCTGGGTGGCCCGGCTGTGGACCGACCCGCTCTCGGACGGCGCCGCCGCGCGGTCCGGCCTGCGGCGCTCCGTGCTGGTGGAGGCGGGCGTCGCGGCGGCGGTGCTGGTGGTGACCACGATGCTGACCAGCGCCCCGCCCGGGCGGGTGGCCCAGGCGGTCGCCGCGCTGCCGCCGAACTCGGCGGCACCGGCCGCGCCGGGCCGGGCGGTGGAGCTGAGGCTGTCGTACGACACCGGTGGCCGGACCGCCAACGCCAAGGGTGCCGCGACCGTGGGCGTCGCCCCGCCGGCGGTCGGCAACAACACCGTCCGGCTGGCCTTGGACGGCCCGGACGGGCAGCCGGTGGAGGTCGCGGAGGTCGAGCTGACCTTCACCCTGCCCGCCCGGGACGTCGGGCCGCTGACGGTGGCTCTGCAGGCGGAGGGGACCGGCCGTTGGACGGGCACCGTGCAGCTCCCGCTGGCGGGTGAGTGGGTGGCCTCGCTGACGGTCCGTACCTCCGACATCGACCAAGCAACGTCCGTGCAGAAATTGACGATTGGGAGCTGAGCGAAGCATGGGATCACGCACCGCCGGACCATGGTCCGAACCTGACAAAGTGGAGGACCAGCGCTATCCGGATGGGAACCGGGGCGAGCACTCTGGCCAGGTGATTCGAAACAAGCAGATCTGGCCATGGATGATTGCGGCCATCGGTTTCGTCGCGCTGGTCGGCGCGGCAGGCTTCCGGGCCACCCCGGGCGCACTGGTGGAGCCGCTCAAAGAAGAGTTCGGTTGGTCGTCCGGCATCATCGGACTGGCCATGTCGGTCAACCTCGCGCTCTACGGCATCACCGCACCGTTCGCCGCCGCCCTGATGGAGCGGTTCGGCGTCCGCAAGGTGACGGCCGGTGCGATGACCCTGATCGCGCTGGGCAGCGGTCTGACCGTGTTCATGACGTCGGCGTGGCAGCTGGTGATGCTCTGGGGCGTGCTGGTGGGCCTGGGCGCCGGATCCATCTCGCTCGGTTTCGTGGCGACCATCGGCACCCGGTGGTTCGTCAAGCGCCAGGGGCTGGTCACCGGCATCCTGTCGGCGGGCGGCGCGACCGGTTCGCTGATCTTCCTGCCGCTGGTGGCCTCGCTGACCGAGACCTCGGGCGGCTGGCGGACGGCCGCGATCGTGGTGTCGCTGGTGGCGCTCGCCACGGTGCCGCTGATCCTGCTGTTCTTCCGCGAGCACCCCGCCGACCTGGGCATCCCGCCGTACGGCGGGGACGAGATCGTGCCGGTGCCGGCCCCCACCGGCAGCGCCGCCAAGCTCGCCGTCGACGGCCTGCGGAAGGCCGCCAAGACCCGGACGTTCTGGCTGCTCGCGGTCGGCTTCGCGATCTGCGGCGCCACCACCAACGGACTGGTGGCCACCCACTTCATCCCCGCCGCCCACGACCACGGCATGGCGACCGTCACCGCGGCGGGCCTGCTCGCCATGATCGGCATCTTCGACCTGATCGGCACCATCCTGTCCGGGTGGCTCTCCGACCGGGTCGACTCGCGGATCCTGCTGGCCGTCTACTACGTGCTGCGCGGTCTGTCGCTGCTGGTGCTGCCCTCGCTGTTCAGCGAGGAGATCACCGGGCCGATGGTGATCTTCGTGATCTTCTACGGGATGGACTTCATCGCCACCGTGCCGCCCACCGTGGCGCTCTGCCGGGAGCACTTCGGGATGTCGGCCGGGATCGTGTTCGGCTGGGTGTTCGCCTGTCACCAGCTCGGTGCCGCCTTCGCCGCCACGGCGGCCGGTGTCACCCGCGACAGCTTCGGCGACTACGCGCCGGCCTGGTACGTGGCCGGTGTGCTCAGCGTCGGCGCGGCACTGCTGTCGATGCGGATCAAGCGGGCCCCGGCCGAGGTCGCCCCGGAGGCTCCGGCCGCCGTGGAGCTCACGCCGGAGGAAGCCCGCAGCTGAGCACGTCCCCCTGCACCACATCCACCCTCCCCCCACGCCGAAGCGGCGTCTCCGCACCAGCGGAGGCGCCGCTTCGGCGTGGGCGCGCCCGGGTGCCGGCCGGACCTGACGGACCTTCGGGGGAGACAACGTCGCTGGTGGATGAGGTGATGGAGTCCGTTCGGTTCCGTTGACGGTCCTTCGATCGAATAGGGAGTATTCCGATGAAACCCCCTTACGAAAGGTGCGTCATGACGAACAGTCAGCAGGCCAAGGCCGTCCTCCTCCGCGAGCTGCACAAGGACGGTGTCCTGGTCCTTCCCAACGCCTGGGACGCCGGGAGCGCGGCGCTGATCGGCCAGGCCGGTGCCAAGGCGATCGCCACCACCAGTGGCGGGGTCTCCTGGTCGGCCGGCCGGCCGGACCAGCAGGCGCTCAGCCGGGACGAGATGGTGGCGGCGGTCGCCCGGATCGTCGAGGCGGTCGAGCTGCCGGTGACCGCCGACATCGAGGCCGGCTACGGGCTCGCGCCCGAGGACGTGGCGGCCACCATCACCGCGGTGATCGGCGCCGGGGTGGTCGGGGTCAACCTCGAGGACTCCAAGCCGAACTTCGAGCTGTTCACGGCCGAGGAGCAGGCCGCCCGGATCCGGGCGGCCCGGCAGGCGGCCGAGCAGGCCGGGCTGCCGGAGCTGGTGATCAACCTGCGCACCGACGTGTTCCTGTTCGGGATCGGTGCGCCCGAGGGCCGGGCGGCCGACGTGCTGGCCCGCGCGGCCGTCTACGCCGAGGCCGGTGCGGACAGCCTGTTCGTGCCGGGCCTGCTCGACCTGGCGGTGATCGCGGAGCTGGTGCAGGGTCAGCCGCTGCCGGTCAACGTGATGGCCGGTCCGGGTGCGCCGACGGTGGCCGAGTTCGAGGCCGCCGGCGTCCGCCGGGTCAGCGTCGGCACCGCCGTCGCGCAGGCCGCCTACACGCTGGCCCAGCGCGCCGCCGCCGAGCTGGTCGGCAAGGGCACGTACGACGAGCTGGCGGGCGCGCTGGACTTCGGCGCGGTGAACGGCAGCTTCAACCGCTGAGCCCGACGGCGGCCCGCGGGCCGCCACCCCCGGTCGGGTCCCGACCCATGCGGGTTGAACGGGCTGTGAGGTCCGGGCACCACGGTGCCCGGGCCTTTCCGAACCGTGCACAGCCAACCGGGATCGAGGACCTATGACCAGCACCATCAGCACAGCCAAGAGAACGGACGCCCCGACGGGCGTCCTGGCCACCCTGAGAGCGACACCGGTGCAGGTCAGGTACCTGCTCGGAGGCGTACTCGTGAACCAGATGGGCGCGTTCGTCCAGACCTTCCTGGTGCTCTACCTGACGGCGCGTGAGTTCTCCCTCGGCCAGGCGGGTTTCGCCCTCACCGCGTACAGCGCGGGCGCGGTGCTCGGCACCATCCTCGGGGGCGAGCTGACCCAGCGGTTCGGCCCGAGGGCCACCATCGTCGGCGCGATGTCCACGTCGGCGGTGATCCTGGCGCTGGTCCCGACCCTGAGCGGTCCCGGCCGGTTCGGGCTGCTGCTGGCCGCGATCGCGCTGGCGGGCCTGGCCACCCAGTCGTACCGGCCGGCCGCCGCCGTGCTGCTCAGCGACCTGATCCCGGACGAGCACCGGGTGATGGGCTTCTCGATGATGCGGATAGCGATGAACGGCGGTGCCGCGCTCAGCCCGCTGATCGCGGCCGGGCTGATCCTGGTCGACTGGGACCTGTTGTTCTACCTGGACGCGGCCACCGCGCTCGGCTACGCGCTGCTGGCGCTGACGCTGCTGCCCAAGGTGGCCGCACCCCGAGAAGAGGAGGAGGTGGAGACGGCGGACGAACCGGGAGTGCGGGGCGGCGCCTACGCTCTGCTGTTCCGGGACGGGCGGTACCTGGCCTTCCTGGTCTCGGTGCTGTTCGGGGCGTTGATCTACGTCCAGTACACGGTGGCGCTGCCACTGAAGATCACCGAGGAGGGGCACCCGGCCGCGCTGTACAGCGGGGTGCTGACGGCCTCCTCGGTCATCCTGATCCTCTGCGAACTGAAGATCACCAGCTATGTGAAGAACTGGAAGCCGTACGTGGCGGGTGCCGGTGGCACCGCGCTGATGGGAATCGGGGTGGCCGGCTACGGCCTGCCGTTCGGCTCCAGCGTGACGATCGTCGCCTGCACGGTGCTGTTCGTCCTCGGGGTGATGACCAGCGGACCGACCATGTTCGCGCACCCCGCCACCTATCCCGCGGCGGTGAAGGCCCGTTACATCGCCGCCCACCAGGCCGTCTTCGGGCTCGGCATGGCACTGGGCCCCACGCTCGGCGTGCTCGCCTGGAGCACGCTGGGGAACGGGATCTGGGCGATCTGCGGAGTACTCGGCGTGATCGCCGGGCTCTGCGCCCGGGTGGGCCTGCGGGGGCACCTTGCAGCCTGACGGCGGCACGACGCACGGAGGAGGGGAACGGCCGGAGACACCGGTCCGCCCTGTCCGCCGTGCTTTTCCGTAGGTAACCCGGGGGAGTGGGCCGGCCGGTGACACCGGCCGCCCCGCTCCCCCGGGGCATTTCCGTCGGCACACAGGCCGTCTGTGTGCGTGAACAAAAGGGGTTGAAGAACATGGGGAGGCCGGAGAAGCCGGTGGACGAGACGGGTGGCGCGGTCGCGGAGTTCGCGAGCCGGCTCCGTCGACTGCGTGCGGAGGCTGGCAACCCGACCTATCGGGACATGGCCAGGACCGCGATGTACTCGGCCTCGGTGCTGTCCAGCGCCGCGAACGGACACCGACTGCCCACCCTGCAGGTGGCGTTGGGGTACGTGGAGGCCTGCCAGGGGGACCGGGAGGAGTGGCGGCGGCGCTGGCTGGTGGCCGCCGCCGGAGGAGGGCTGCCGGTGGTCGGGCCGCGGCCTGCGCTGTCGGTGACCGAGCCGGCCGCCGAGCAGGCGCCGGCGGCCCCGGTGGCGTCGCTCGTGGTGGCGGAGCGACGGCCGGCCGACGGCCTGCCCCGACCGGCCCAACTGCCTTTGCGCCCGCAGGGGTTCGTCGGCCGGGCGGCGGAGCTGGCCCGGCTCGGCGGGCCGGGCGGCAGCCCGGTGCTGATCAGTGGCCGGGTCGGGGTCGGCAAGAGCGAGCTGGCCCTGCACCACGCGTACGGCCTGGCCGACCGGCTGGTGGACGGTCAGCTCTACGCCGACCTGGGCCCGTTGACCAAGGCGACCTTCGACCTGGCGGCGCTGGTCGGGGGCTTCCTGTCCGCGCTGGGGGTGCCGGCCGAGCGAATACCGGCCGCACCGGACCAGCAGGCGGGGCTGTTCCGCTCGCTGCTGGCCCGGCGCAGCGTGCTGGTGCTGCTGGAGAACGTGCACTGCGAGCGGCAGATCAGGCCGCTGCTGGCGGACAGCGGGACCAGTACCACCATCATGGTGAGCCGCACCCCGCTGCTCGGTCTGCGGGACGTCCGGCGGATCAGGCTGGAGCCGTTGTCCCGGGCCGACTCGGTCGAGCTGATCGCCCGGGCGCTGCCCGAGCGGGCCCAGGCCGACCCGGCCGGCGCGGACCGGCTGGCGGAGCTCTGCGGCGACCTGCCGCTGGCGCTGGACATCGCCACCCGCAAGCTGGCCGCCCGGCCGGACATCTCGCTGCGCTGGGCGGCGAGCCGGCTGGAGCGTCCGGACACCCTGCTGGGCTGGTTGAGCGTCGGGGACCTGTCGATGCGGGAGTCGCTCAACTCCGCGCACGTGCAACTGGGCGATCGGGCGGCCGAATTGCTCGATCTGCTGGCCCAGCGGGCGGATTCCGAGCTGCGGGTCGAGGAATCAATCCCGGCCGGATCGGACGAATTGATCGACGAGTTGGTCGATGCCGGGATGCTCGGACCGGGTGAACGGCCGGGCACCCACCGGGTCGACCCGTTGGTCCGGGCCTTCGTCTCGGACCGCGATCCGGCCCACAACCTGCAGCCTCGCCGGGAGTTGCCGTTCGCCCGGATGCGACCGGAGCACACCGCCGGGCCGTTGACCGGCCCGACCGAACAACTGGCCGCCGGGGCCGCTTGATCGGCCTTGCCGGACAAGGCTGCCGATCAACAGCCGCACTCGCTTGACTCGTCCTACCGAACGACGCCGAACACCAGAACGGCGACGGAACACCTACTCGCTCGAAGGGGCGGTAGGACGAGTAGCGAGGTGGCATAGCAATGACGAACCACGAGGTCGAGGTCCTGGCAATCGGTGCCGGCCCGTCCAACCTGGCCCTGGCCGTGGCGATCGAGGAGTCCGGCTCCACCGGTCTGGCCAACGACACCCTGATCCTGGAGCAGTACCCGGACGTGAAGTGGCAGCGGAACCTGCTGCTGCCCTTCGCCCGCAGCCAGGTCTCCTTCGTCAAGGACCTGGTGACGCTGCGGAACCCGCAGAGCCGGTTCTCCTTCCTCTCCTTCCTGCACGCCAAGGGCCGGCTCGACGAGTTCGTCAACCTCGGCACCTTCAACCCGTTCCGCCGGGAGCTCTCCGAGTACCTGCAGTGGGTGGCCAACTCGCTGGAGCACGTGGGCATCCGCTACAACGCCAAGGGCCAGAGCGTGGCGCCCCGCCGGGCCGACGACGGCACCGTGATCGGCTGGCGGGTCACCCTCACCAACGGCGACACGGTGGACGCCCGGGACCTGGTGGTCGGCACCGGCCGGGACGCCCACGTCCCGAAGGAGTTCGCCCACCTGCCGGCCGACCGGGTGATCCACAGCACCGCGTACAGCACCCGGATCGCCCAGTACCCGATCGACCGACCGGTCCGGGTGGTGGTGATCGGCGCGGCGCAGAGCGCCGCCGAGATGTTCATGGCCGTGCACAAGGACCTCCCGCTCAGCCAGCCCACCCTGATCCACCGCTCGATCGGTCTGCAGAACTACCAGACCAGCAAGTTCGTCAACGAGCTCTTCTTCCCCTCCTTCGTGAACGAGTTCCACGACAGCCCCGTCGAGGCCCGCAAGCAGATCCTCGAGGAGATCCGGCTGACCAACTACGCCGGACTGGCCGCCCCGTTCCTGGACGAGACCTACTCGATGCTCTACGAGCAGAAGCTCTCCGGCTCGCAGCGCTCCGCCGTCCGGTCGATGACCGAGGTGCTGGAGACCCGCGAGGAGGACGGCGAGGTGGTGCTGGAGCTGCGCGACCGCCGGACCGGCAAGACCGACCAGATCCGCTGCGACCTGGTGCTGCTCGGGACCGGCTACGACCAGCGGATGCCCGCGATGGTCCGGCACCTGGCCGGCCAGGTCGGCATCGAGGACATCGCGGTCAACCGCCGCTACCGGGTCGACCTCGGTGACTCCACCCGGGCCGGGCTCTACCTGCAGGGCTTCAACGAGGCCACCCACGGCATCTCCGACTCGCTGCTGAGCGTGCTGGCACACCGCTCGCACGAGATCACCACCGACCTGCTGGACCGCCGCACCGTCTCGGCCGAGCGGGGTCTGTGATGTCGCTGATCCGCCGCCTCGACCGGGCCAACCTGACCCCCGCCTACGGCATCCTCGGCGAACGCCTGCAGCCCTGGGACGCGCTCAACGCACCCTTCGAGGGCGCCTGGTGCGTGGTCAGCGGCGGCGGGGAGTCCACCCCGCACGCCCACCACGAGTACGAGATCTTCATCGCCATGGCGGGCCGCTCGACCCTGGTGGTCGACGGCACCGACCACGAGTTCATCGCCGGCGACATCGTCCGCCTGCCGCCCGGCTGCACGCACAAGGTGGTCAACAACCACCAGGAGGACTTCGAGTACTACGGGATCTGGTGGGACACCGAGATGTCGGACACCTTCCTGGCCCGTCACCAGAAGGAGAAGTCATGAGCAAGCGCGTGGCGGTGATCTCCCCCGCCCCGACCGCCAACGGAGACCTGCACCTCGGCCACCTGGCGGGGCCGTTCCTGGCCGCCGACGTCTACACCCGCTACCAGCGGGCGGCCGGCCGGGAGACCGTCTTCGGCACCGGCGCCCAGGACACCTCGACCTTCGTGGTCACCACCGCCCGCCGGCTGGGCACCACCCCCGAGGCCCTGGTGGCCGACTCCACCGCCCGGATCGAGGCCACCCTGGCCGCGATGGGCATCGAGGTCGACGGCTTCAGCCGGGACGAGGACCGGTTCACCAAGCTGGTGCTGGACTTCGTCAGCCGACTGCACTCGGCCGGCAAGATCGTGCTGAAGCCGGCCCGCTTCCCCTTCCTGCCGAGCACCGGCGAGTACCTGGTGGACGGCTACGTCAAGGGCGGCTGCCCGGTCTGCCTGACCGAGGGCTGCGCGGGTCTCTGCGAGAGCTGCGGCCACTCCTCGGCGGCCGGCGACCTGATCGACCCACGCTCCACCGAGCATCCCGACGCGGTCGTCGAGATGCGCGAAGTCCCGGTCCTGGTCCTGCCGTTGGAGGAATACCGGACCCGCCTGAAGGAGTACTTCGCGAGCAGCGGGGCCGCGCTCCGCCCGCACATGGCGCAGGCCGTGCAGGAGATGCTGGACAGCCCGCTGCCCGACCTCCCGATCACCTACCCGATCTCCTGGGGCATCCCCGCCCCGTTCCCCGAGGTGGCCGGGCAGACCATCAACCCGAACGCCGAGACGATGGCCTGGTCCATCTACACCACCGCCCTCGGCGCCGAGAAGCGCGGCGAGCTGCTGGCCGCCGACGACCAGCTCTGGTGGCCGGAGGCGGAGACCGAGGTGGTCTACTTCCTCGGCTTCGACAACACCTTCCCGTTCGCCATCGCCGGGGCCGCGATGCTGCTCGCCCTGGGCGACCGCTACGCCCTGCCGGCCGGGTTCGTCACCAACGAGTTCTACGAGCTGGAGCACCAGAAGTTCTCCACCAGCCGGGGTCACCTGGTCTGGGGACAGGACCTGGCGGACCGGCTGCCCCGGGACGTCGGCCGGTTCCACCTGGCCGCCACCAGCCCGGAGAACCAGCGCACCAACTTCGGCTGGGGAGCACTGGAGGCCGTCACCGGCGCCCGGCTGATCGAGCCGTGGAACCGGGTGGCCGCCAAGGCCGAGCAGTGGGCCGGGCAGACCCTTCCGGTCTCCGCCGCGTCCCGGTTCGCCGCCGACCGGATCACCCAACGATTCGCCGCCACCTACCAGTTGCCGGCCTTCAGCCTCGGCCGGGCGGCCGAGACACTGGCCGAGCAGCTCGGCCGGCTGGACCGCTGGCAGGTGACCGCCGAGCTGGCGGGGGACTTCTACCACCAGCTGGAGGCCGTGCTGCGCGGCGCCGCCCCGATCCTGATCGACCTGGCCGCCGCGGCCCTGGACGACACCGCCGTCCGGCTCCGCGACGAGACCACCGAGATCACCCCGAAGGTCCTGCCCCGGCTCACCGGTGGGGCGGTCTGAGATGGCTGCCGAAGCGCGTCGGGTGCTGGTGGTCGGGGCGGGGGTGACCGGACTGCTCACGGCGGTACGGGCCTCGCTGGCCGGTCACCGGGTCACCGTGCTGGACCGGGGGGCGATCCCCAACCCGGGCTCCACCTCCTTCGACCAGCACCGCGCAGTCCGGGCACTGGACCCGGACGACCTGGCCGGGACCAGGCGCACCGCGGTCGCACACCGCAGGTGGCTGGCCATGGAAGCCCTGCTGGGTACCAAGTTCTACCGCCAGGTCGGGATGCTCTCCGCCTGGCCGACCACCGAGATCGACCAGGTGACCGCAGCCGCGGCCGACGCCGGTCTCCCGGTCACCCTGCTGGACACCGCCGCCTTCCCGCACGTGCGGTTCCCCGCCGACTCGGTCGGCGTGCTGGAGCACCAGGGCGGCGTGCTGCTCGCCGACCACGCCCTGGCGGCCGTGGTCCGCTGGCTGGCCGAACAGCCGAACGTGACGCTCCGCCCCTGGCAGGAGGTCAAGGCCGTGGACCCGGAGACCGGCGAGGTGCACCTGCCCGACGCCGAGACCCTGGAGTCCGACCTGACCCTCATCGCCACCGGTCCCTGGTCGAAGAACCTGGTCGACCTGCCGATGCTGCTGCACCGTCAGACCCTGGTCTACCTCAAGCCGCCGGAGGACCTGGCGGCGGTGTGGGATCGCACCCCCGGCATCGGCCGGATCGGCTCCGAAGGTACCGCCTGGCTGCTGCCGCCGGGCGAGGGCACCCTGCTCAAGGCGAGCTCGGCCACCGTCTGCCGGGAGGCCGACCTGGCCGCCGACGGCAGCCCGGCCGAAGAACTCCGCTGGGCCGAGCAGGTGTTGGCCGAACCGATCCTGACCGACCCCAAGCGCTACACGGTGATGGCGGTCAAGCGCTGTCACTACCTGGTGGATGCCGGCACCGGCGCCGCCCACCTGATCCAGCTCGGCCCCAAGACCTGGGCCCGCACCGCCAGCGGCGGCGACGGATTCCGTACCGCCCCGCTGGTCGCCGACCGCATCGCGGCGGCTCTCGAAGACACCGACTACCTGGGAGATGACACGAAATGAGTGCCGAAGACCGAGTGCTGCTGGTGATCGGCAGCGGGCTCAAACTCTACCGCGAGTACATCATCGAGTCCGCCGCCCGGCGGGCGGCCGAACTCGGCCTCAAGCTGGTGCTGGTCAACAACCTCAAGCCCACCTGGCAGCAGGAGTACTTCGACGAGATCACCGTGGTCAACGTCTTCGACCACGAGCAACTGCGGGACGCGGCACGGGAGATCGCCGGCCGCCGGACCATCGTCGGGGTGGCCTGCTACGACGAGCCGCTGGTGATGCCGGCCGCCGAGCTGGCCGCCGAGTTCGGGGTCCCGGGTCTCGGTCTCGAGGGTGTGCAGGGCTGCCGGGACAAGCACCGGACCCGCTCGCTGCTCTCCGCCGCCGGACTCCCGCAGCCCGGCTTCGAGTTGACCGACACCCTGGAGCAGGCCCGCGAGGTGGCCGAGCGGATCGGCTACCCCGTGGTGGTCAAGCCCCGGGCGCTGGGCGCCTCGATGGGCGTGGTGCTGGCCGCGGACCAGGCCCAGCTGGACGAGGCGTACCTGGTCGCCTCGAACGCCAGCCTGGTCGGTGACGAGCCGTTCCGCGGCGGGGCGATCGTCGAGGGCTACGCCGTCGGCCCGGAGATCAGCATCGACGGGGTGGTGCACCGGGGCGAGTACCGGCCGATGTTCATCGCCCGCAAGGAGACCGGCCACCACCCGTACTTCGAGGAGATCGGCCACGTCGTGGACGCCGCCGACCCCCTGCTGAAGGACCAGCGGCTGCTGGACGTGCTGACCAAGGCGCACGAGGTGCTGAACGTCGAGAACGGGATGACCCACGCCGAGGTCAAGCTGACCAGCTACGGCCCGGTGATCATCGAGATCAACGGCCGGCTGGGCGGGGACCTGATCCCCTTCCTGGGCCGGATCGCCACCGGGATCGACGTCGGCGAGGTGCTGGTGGAAGCCGCCACCGGGATCCGCACCGACATCACCTTCACCCGGCACGGGGTGGCCGGCATCCGGTTCGGCTACCCGACCGAGGACGTCACCGTCCGCGAGGTACGGGTGCCGACCGGCCTGCCCGGCCTGGTGACCGCCGCACCGATGGTCGACCCGGGCACCGAGCTGCGGCTGCCGCCCGGCGGCTACCTGGCCCGGCACTCCTTCGTGGTCTCCGAGGCCGAGGACCGGGAGGGCGTCACCGAACGCCTGCTGGACGCACTGAACGCAGTTGAGCTGGACGCCGATCCACTGGAGCGAAAGGACGTGAGTGCGGTGCTGGAGATGCCTGCGGGGTTGTTGGACGTGGACAAATGAGGATCGACTACGACGGACGCCAGTTCCGGAAGCTCGAATCGACCGACGGGGTGGTGGCGGTCTACCACCAGCGGGACGACCTGGTCTGGGCGGACTTCGCCGGCGGACCGGTCCGCCGCGGGAGCGTGGCCGGCACCTGCAGCGAGGACGGCACGCTGCGGCTCGCCTACACCATGGTGCTGACCGGCGGAGAAGTGATCGCGGGGCATTCGACGAACACCCCGGAGGAAGGCGCGGACGGCGAACTGCTGCTCCGCGAGGAATGGGAGCGCTACGGCCCGCACGCCGAGACCGGAATCTCCTACCTGTCGGAAGTGACGGAACGTCAGAAGCAGGAGGCAGTGCGATGACCATCGACTGGGAGAGCCTGCGGAGCCAGGTGGACGGCCGGGTCAGCCGGCCGGGAGAGCCCGGCTACGAGGAGAACAGCACCGCCTTCAACAAGCGGTACGCGGGAGTCAGGGCGGCCGGGGTGCTCTCGGTGGCCAGCGTGGCGGACGTGGCCCGGGGCATCGCCTGGGCCCGCTCGCAGGGCCTGCCGGTGGTGGCCCGGGGCGGCGGCCACAGCTACGCCGGCCAGGCCACCACCACCGGCCTGGTGCTCGACCTGCACGGGCTGGACGCGATCACCGTGGACCGCGGGTCCGAGCTGGTCCGGGTGGGCGGCGGCGTCCGGGCCGGCCAGCTGTACGCCGAACTCCAGCGCCACGACCTGGCGGTACCACTGGGCAACTCGAACGACGTCGGGATCGGCGGCCTCACCCTCGGCGGGGGTGTGGCCGCGGTCTCCCGGGCCTTCGGGCTCACCTGCGACGCGCTGGTGGAGACCGACATCGTGCTCGCCGACGGCACCCTGGTGACCTGCAACGAGCACGAGAACTCGGACCTGTTCTGGGCCAGTCGGGGCGGTGGTGGCGGCAACTTCGGGGTCAACACCTCGTTCACCTTCCAGGCCAGGCCGACCGTCGCCAGCTCCACCTGCCTGCTGCTCTGGCCGCTCACCGACGCGGCCGCCGTGCTGCCGGTGATGCAGCGGATCATGCGGGACGCCCCGAACGCGTTCTCCGCCCGGATCGGCTTCAGCCGCTCCTCCGGGGACGACGGGGTGGTCTCGGTGATCGGCCAACACCTGGGCCCCGCCTCGGAGTTGCGGGAGCTGCTGGCCCCGGTGCTGAGCACGGTGGTGCCGGACCGGGCCGAGATCGAGGACCGCAGCTACTGGGAGGCCAAGGAGTTCCTGCACCACGAGACCTCGGGCGACCCGTTCGCGGTCCGCACCCGGACGGTCACCGAGCCGCTGCCGGAGGACGCCGTGCACACCGCGCTGACCTTCCTGGCCAAGTGGCCGGGCAGCGGGAACCCGGACGGCGCCGGCCTGGCGCTGTTCACCTGGGGCGGCGCGATCAACAAGGTGCCGGCCACCGAGACCGCCTTCCCGCACCGGGACGTGCTCTTCCTGGTCTCGATGGACACCTCCTGGAGCACCGAGGACAGCGCCGAGGTCCGGCAGGCCAACCTGGACTGGCTGACCGACCTGCACGCCGCGATGGGCGAGTTCGCCCGGGACGCCAGCTATGTCAACTTCACCGACCCCGATCTGCCCGGCGCCCAGGCCGCGTACTTCGGTCCCAACCTGGACCGGCTGCGCCAGATCAAGCGCCGCTACGACCCGGATCGGGTCTTCACCTTCCCGCAAGGGCTCTGACCGACCGCGGGCCGCCGGGCCCGCACCTGACATACCGCCGTTCGACGAGGCGTCACCCGACGTACCGTCATCCCACCGAGCACGAGAGGACCATGCCATGTCGCCCGATCTGCGCGGCGCGATGCGGAACTTCGCCACCGGAGTCTGTGTCGCCACCACGTACGCCGACCGCGAAGGCACTCGCCGCCACGACGCGGTGACGCTCAACTCCCTGACCTCGGTCTCGCTCGACCCGCCGCTGGTCTCGCTGTCCCTGCACCGCGACTCACAGTTCCTGACCGATCTGCTGGAGACCAAGAAGTGGGCGGTCTCCATCCTCGACTGCGAGGCGGAGCCGCTGGCCCGGCGGCTCGCCAAGGGCCGGGACGCCCGGGCCGAGGCGGTGGAGGCCCTCCCGGCCACCCCGGGGCCGAAGACCGGTGCGCTCGTCCTGGACGAGCAGAGCGGCCTGGAGTGCGTGCTCTGGGACAGCTTCGACGTCGGTGACCACACCATGGTGATCGGTGAGGTGGTCTCCACCGGCGTCCGTGACCTTCAGCCCCCGCTGCTCTTCCTGCACGGCAGCTTCCAGCACCTGGCGGCTGCCACTACCTCCAAGGAGTCATGACGATGTCGAACAACCCGGCGGTTCCGAACACCGCCGCCGAGATCCTCGCCGCCGCGAAGGCACTGGCCCCGCAGCTGCGGGAGCGCTCGGTGGAGATCGAGCAGAACCGCCGGCTCCCCGCCGACGTGGTCGAGCTGATCCGCGGCACCGGAGCCTTCCGGATGGGCTTCAGCAAGGCCTGGGGCGGCCCGGAGCTGACCTCGATCGAGCAGACCGAGGTGGTCGAGGCGCTGGCCTACGGCGACACCTCGGCCGGCTGGTGCGCGATGATCGGGATGGACTCCGGCCTGTACGCCAACTTCCTCGACGAGGTGACGGCCAAGGAGATGTTCCCCAGCATCGACATGGCCACGGCCGGTCTGCTCTTCCCGACCGGCAAGGCCGACCGGGTGCCCGGCGGCTACCGGCTCACCGGCCGCTGGCAGTTCGGCAGCGGCATCACCCAGGCCGACTGGGTGGTCTCCGGCGCCTTCATCACCGAGGGCGGCAAGCCCTGGCCGGCTGAGGGGCCGCAGGACTCGATCCTGCTGGTGGTGCCGCGGGCCGAGGTCGAGGTGATCGACACCTGGCACACCACCGGCCTGGCCGGCAGCGGGAGTTGTGACTACACCATCACCGACGTGTTCGTCCCGGACCGCCGCACGATGACCTTCGGCGACGTCCGCAACGGCGAGAGCCCGCTGGCCCAGCCCGAGGTGCACATGCGGAACATGCCGGGCGTCCCGCTCGGGGTGGCCCGGGCCGCGCTGGACTGGGTGCGGGATCAGGTGGTGGCCAAGTCGCAGCCGGGCGGCGGCGGTTGGAACGACAACTGGCGGATGCAGGTCGCGCTGGCCGAGTGCGAGGCGGACTACAACGCCACCCGCAGCGCGGTCTACGGCGCGATGCGGCGGCAGTGGGAGGTGCTGGCGGACGGCGGCACGATGGACGACCTGACCGCGGACGAGCGGGCGGCCCTGCCGCTGTCCCGGCTGCACGCCTTCCGGACCGCCCGCTCGATCGTGATGCGGCTGTACGACCTGATGCAGACCGGGTCGATCTACCGCCCGAGCCCGCTGGACCGCTGGCTCCGCGACACCATGACCATGTGCCAGCACGTGGTCGCCCAGGACAAGATCCTGCAGACCGCCGGCGCGTACCTGCTGGGCAGCAAGCCCGGCTTCCCGCTGAGCCTCGGCATCACCGGCTGAGACCCCGGGCGCCCCGCGCACCTCTTCCACCACCCCCGGAAGGACAGACCCTCATGACCGACCTCCTCACCCCCCGGTCCCCGGCGACCCAGCGCACGGCACGGATCCGGCACTTCCTGATGTGCCGCCCGGACCACTTCGACGTCACGTACAGCATCAACCCGTGGATGAACCCGGCGAAGCCCACCTCCAACGACCTGGCCCTGGCGCAGTGGGAGGTGCTGCACAACCTGCTGGTCGAGCTCGGCCACCACGTGCAGACCATCGACGCCGGGGCCGGCCTGCCGGACATGGTCTTCGCCGCCAACGGGGCCACGGTGGTGGACGACAAGGTGCTGGTGGCCCGGTTCCGGCACCCGGAACGGGACGGCGAATCGCGGCACTACGTGGACTGGTTCCGCAAACAGGGGTTCGTGGAGGTCGTGCAGGCGCAGTACCCGAACGAGGGTGAGGGCGACTACCTGACCACCCGCCAGGTGATCCTGGCCGGCCACGGCTTCCGCTCCGACCCGCGCTCGCAGGCCGAGGCCGAGGCGCTGTTCGGCCGCCCGGTGGTCGGGCTGACCCTGGCGGACCCGCGGTTCTACCACCTGGACACCGCGCTGGCCGTACTGAACGAGGACGAGGTGATGTACCACCCGGCCGCGTTCACCCCGGAGAGCCGCCGGGTGCTGGAGACGCTGTTCCCGGACGCGGTGCTCGCGGACGAGGCGGACGCGGTGGTGTTCGGCCTGAACGCGGTCTCCGACGGCTACAACGTGATCCTCCCGGAGGCCGCCACCGGCCTGGCCGCCAAGCTCCGGGCCCGGGGCTTCCACACCCACGGGGTGGACCTCTCCGAGCTGCTCAAGGCGGGCGGCAGCGCCAAGTGCTGCACCCTCGAACTCCGGCACTGACCCCCACATCTTCCTTCCGTGACAGGAGAAGCACCAATGACCGAGCAGCCCTGGATCATCGTCGGCTTCGTGAACGTGCTCCCGTACATCAAGGAGTTCGCTCCCGGTTCGGTGATCGTCATCGACGAGCCGGACGTGATCCGCAAGGGTGACGTCAAGGCCGCTCTCGAAGGCGCCGCGATGCTCCGCGAGCTGATCGAGTGGGAGTACCAACTCCCGGCCTCCGCCGACGAGTTCTTCAACACCTACCCCGACCTCGACCCGGCGCTGGTGTCCCCGCTGGTCGAGTACGCCACCCCGTTCGCGGCCCGGCTGGCCGAGCGGTACGGGGTGCCGGGGGCGGGGGCCGGCGCGGCCCAGATCCTGCGGGACAAGTCCGTGCTGCGCAAGGTGAGCCGGGCGGCCGGTGTCCCGAACCCCGCCTCCCGGGAGGTCTCCTCCCCGGACGAGGTCCGGGAGTTCGCCGCCGCGCACCCCGGTTCGCTGGTCCTCAAGCCGGCCAACCGGCAGGCCTCGGTGGGCACCAAGGTGCTGCACTCGCTGGAGGGCCTGGATGCCGCCTGGGAAGAGTGCATCAACCAGGACGAGGGCCATGTGGTCCCGGACCGGGAGCGCGAACTGCGGATGCTGATCGAGCAGTTCGTGAAGGGCGAGGAGTACAGCGTCGAGTTCCTGGTCCGCGAGGGCGAGGTGCTGTTCTCCAATGTCACCGGCAAGCTGCTGTTCCCCGGACCGCGCCCGATCGAGCTGGGGCACACCGTCCCGGCCGCCGGGATCTCGGCCGAGCTGAGCGCGCTGCTGGTGGCGCAGACCGAGACGGTGATCCGCTCGGTCGGCTTCGGCAGCGGCATCATCCACTGCGAGTGGATCGTCAGCGACGGCCTGCCCTACCTGGTCGAGTGCGCCGGACGCTTCCCCGGTGACGGCATCCCGATGCTGATCGAGGAGGCCTACCGGATCAACCTGGCCCGCGACTTCTACACCGTCATGCGGGGCGGCCGCCCCGAGCCGATGCCCCGGCAGGCGGCGGGCGGTGCGGCGGTCCGCTTCATCGAGGCGGTGCCCGGCGAGGTGGTCTCGGTGACCGGTGTCGAGCAGGCGCGGGAACTGCCCGGCGTGCTCTCCCTCACGCTGAAGCTGGCGCCCGGCGAGACGGTTCGGGAGCTGCGCAGCTCCTGGGACCGGGTCGGCTCGGTGACGGCCAGTGGGGCGGACTCGCTGGAGGCGCTGCGGAACGCGGAGTCGGCGGTCGGCGCGGTGCGGATCGAGACCACCCCGGCGAGCTGAGGTGACCGGCCGGACGCGCCGACTCCCGGTGGGCGGCGCGTTCCCGGCCTGTTTCCGACGTGAAACGGTTGGGGCACGGCACTAGCCTCGGGCTTTCATGAGGCCAGCTGTCCGACGGGTGATCAGGAAAGCAGAAAGGGCCTCTGACCAGCGAGAATGAGGATTGTCTAGGTCCCTGTTCCCGCCCCGGTCGGAGGCACTTTCCAGGTGAGTAAGCGTACCGGGTCGTACCCGCGTGTCCGCGTCGAGGGCGGTGGCCGCGGGGTGGTCTCGCAGTCCGGCGCCGTGCTGCTGGTCGAGACCGCCCGCAAGACAGGGCTAGATGCGGCGATATCGACGGCACTGGCGCCGTGGCGCAAGGCTCGGGCCGTCCATGACCCGGGCAAGGTCCTGCTGGACGTCGCGCTCGCGGTGGCCCTTGGCGGGGACTGCCTGGCTGATGTCGCGATGCTGCGGGCCGAGCCCGCCGTGTTCGGCCCGGTGGCCTCCGACCCGACCGTCTCGCGCCTGGTCGACACCCTCGCCGCGGCCGGGCCCCGCGCACTCGCGGCGATCCGTCGGGCGCGGGCCGAAGTCCGCGAGCGGGCCTGGCGGTTGGCCGGCGAGGCGGCCCCGGACGCGGGCGGCGAGGTGACCGTGGACATCGACGGAGTGCTGGTCCTCGCGCACTCCGAGAAGCAGGACGCCGCCAAGACCTGGAAGAAGACGTTCGGGCACCACCCGCTGTTCGCGTTCGTCGACCACGGCCGCGAGGGGTCCGGGGAACCGGTGGCGGGCCTGCTGAGGCCGGGGAACGCCGGCAGCAACACGGCCGCAGACCACATCGAAGCGGCCCGGACGGCACTGGCCCAGCTACCGAAGAAGTACCGGCGCGGACGCCGAACCCTGATCCGCACCGACTCCGCCGGCGGCACCCACGACTTCCTGAACTGGCTCACCACACGCGGCCGGTGGCTGTCCTACTCGGTGGGGATGACCATCACCGGCGGCATCCACCAGGCCGTGCTGAAGATCCCGGCCTCTGCCTGGACCCCCGCAGTCGAACCCGGCGGAGAGATCCGCGACGGCGCCTGGGTTGCCGAGCTCGCCGGCGATGTCCTCAAAGGCTGGCCGAAGGGGATGCGGCTGATCGTCCGCAAGGAACGGCCGCACCCCGGCGCGCAGTTGCGCTTCACCGACGCCGACGGCATGCGCCTGACCTGCTTCGCCACCAACTCCACCGGCACCCCGATAGCCCGGCTGGAGCTGCGGCACCGCCAGCGGGCCCGCGCTGAGGACCGCATCCGCGCCGCCCGCGACACCGGACTGCGCAACCTGCCCCTCCACCAGGCCACCCAGAACCAGATCTGGCTGGAGATCGTCCAGCTCGCACTCGACCTGCTCGCCTGGATGCCCATGCTCGCCCTGACCGGCACCGCCCGCCGATGGGAACCCAAACGCCTACGGCTGCGGCTGTTCTCCGCCGCCGCCCAGCTCGTCACCACCGGCCGCCGCCGCTACCTCCGCCTGGCCCGCCACTGGCCCTGGACCGACACGATCACCAGTGCCTTCGAGCGCCTGCACGCCCTGCCGGACCCCGGCTGACCAGCGACATCACCCCATCCCGACGAACACCAGACAACATCCGGAACCGCGGAACCCGGCGCCCAACCGACGCGACAGTCGGGCCCTCGGTATTTCTATAGGCAGAAGACCCAGCCCGGACAAGCAGAAACGGCCCGCCAGCCGAGCTGACGAGCCGTCATGCAAGATCGAGGCTAGGCAAGGGGCGGGGTTGGCGGGATCATCGACGCCACCCCACCGCTCTCACCCGGGAGTTGCCCTTGTCCAGCCAGCTGGTCCACCCCGACCGACGGGTCGAACTGCTCCCCGACGTCGCCCTGACCGACCCCCGGTTCGCCAACGAGGACCTCCGCCCGGTACCGGTCGCCGACCGGCGCTGGACCACCTACAACTTCCTCGCCCTCTGGGTCGGGATGGCGCACAACGTGCCGTCCTGGACGCTGGCTTCGGGCCTGGTCGCGCTCGGCATGGACTGGAAGCAGGCAGTGCTCACGATCGGCCTGGCCAACCTGGTCGTGCTGGTCCCGATGCTGCTGACCGGCCACGCCGGCACCCGGTACGGCATCCCGTTCCCGGTCTTCGCCCGCGCCTCGTTCGGCCTGCGCGGCGCCAACCTGCCCGCGCTGCTGCGGGCCGCCGTGGCCTGCGCCTGGTTCGGCATCCAGTCCTGGATCGGCGGCTCCGCGATCTTCCTGCTGGCGGGCGAACTGATCGGGGCCGACTGGCTGGGGGCGTCCCAGGTCGGTGGCCACCCCTGGACCCAGTGGCTGTCCTTCCTGCTGTTCTGGCTGGTCGAGATGGTGGTGATCGCCCGGGGCATGGAGACGCTGCGCCGGTTCGAGAACTGGGCGGCGCCGTTCGTCATCGTCGGGGCGCTCGCGCTGCTGGGGTGGATCTCGGCCAAGGCGGGCGGCTTCGGCCCGCTGCTCTCGCAGCCGTCCGCGCTCGGCTGGGGCAGCGGCTTCTGGCAGGTCTTCTTCCCGGCCCTGATGGGCATGATCGGCTTCTGGTCGACCCTGTCGCTGAACATCCCGGACTTCACCCGGTTCGGCGGCAGCCAGCGCGCCCAGGCGGTCGGCCAGGCGCTCGGCCTGCCCACCACGATGACCCTGTTCGCGCTGCTCTCGGTGCTGGTCACCTCGGGCTCGCAGGCCGTCTACGGCGCGCCGATCTGGGACCCGGTGGCGCTGGCGGCCAAGATGGACAGCACCGTCGGCATCCTGTTCGCACTGGTCACCGTGCTGATCGCCACCCTGTCGGTGAACATCGCCGCGAACGTGGTCAGCCCCGCGTACGACCTGGCCAACCTGCTGCCACGGTTCGTCAACTTCCGTACCGGCGCGCTGGTCACCGGCGTGGTCGGGATCGTGATCTTCCCGTGGAAGCTGGTCTCCGACCCGGCGTTCTACATCTTCACCTGGCTCGGTACGGTGGGCGGCCTGCTCGGCAGCGTCGGCGGGGTGCTGATCGCCGACTACTGGCTGATCCGCCGCACCGACCTGGTGCTGGCCGACCTCTACCGGCGCGAGGGCCGCTACTGGTACACCGGCGGCTGGAACTGGCGCGCCGTCACCGCCCTGGCGGTGGGCGGGCTGCTGGCCGTCGGCGGTTCGCACGGCGGACCGTTCCCCGCCGACGGCCTGATCCCGCTGCTCGAACCGCTGGCCGACTACGGCTGGGCGGTCGGCTTCGGGGCGGCGCTGCTGCTGCACACCGCCCTGACCCGGCTCGCCCCGCCGCGCACCGACTGACGCCGACCGGCACATGGAGGGCCACGCCTCGGGACGGCTCAGTCCTCGACGACCAGCGAGGGGGTGTCGTGCCGCAGGGTCTGTCCCCGGAAGTACGCGGGGGCGCGGTACTGCCAGACGAACATCAGGACCACGCCGAGCAGCAGCAGCCCGAAGCCGATCAGGAAGACGGTGCCGATGCCGAACAGCGAGGTGCCTGAGCCGTAGTCCGGGTCCCAGGTGTCGACGGCGGTCTTGGCGAAGACCAGGGTCAGCAGCACCGCGCCGGTCAGCGGGAACACGCCCTTGAAGAGGAAGTCCCGGACCGAGTGGGTGAGTTCGCGGCGGAAGTACCAGACACAGGCGTAGGAGGTGAGGCCGTAGTAGAAGCAGATCATCATGCCCAGCGCGAAGATGGTGTCCACCAGGACGCTGTCGCTGATCAACGTCATCACCGAGTAGAAGACCGCCGTGCCCACCCCCGAGACCAGGGTCGCGGTGGACGGGCTGGCGAACCTCGGGTGGACCCGGGCCAGACGGGCCGGGATGGCCCGGTAGGTGCCCATCGCCAGCATGGTGCGGGCCGGCGGCAGGAAGGTGGTCTGCAGACTGGACGCCGAGCTGGCCAGCACTGCGACGAAGATCAGGATCGCCAGGTTGCCGAGCACCGGATCGGCCAGCGCGGCGAACACGTTGTCCTCGGTCTCCGGGTTGCCCAGCCCGTACGAGCTGCTGCCGACCCCGGCGAACCGCTGGGCCGCGATCGCCACCACCAGGTAGCTGGTGAGGATCACCAGCATGGTGAGCAGCGCGGCCCGGCCGGGCGTCTTCGCGCTGCCGCTGGTCTCCTCGTTGACGGTCAGTGAGGTGTCCCAGCCCCAGTAGATGAAGAGCGAGAGCGAGAGCCCGGCGGTGAAGGCGGCGAAGGACTGGACCGCGAACGGGTCCAGCCACTGCCAGCTGAACTCGACGGCCAGCGGCGAGCGCCCCTGGCCGGCCTTGACGAAGGCGAACAGCGCGAACACGGCCAGCACCGCCAACTGGAGCCCCACCAGGACGTACTGGACCTCCTTGGTGAGCCCGACCCCCCGGTAGGCGATCGCGGTGGCGGCGGCCACGAAGACCACGCAGGTCAGGACGTTGAGGCCCTTGTGGTGCGCCAGGTCCGCCAGGCTCGGGTGCTCGAAGACCCGGGCCAGCAGCAGGTAGAAGAACGAGACCGCCACCCCGGCCAGGTTGGACAGCACGATGATGGTGGCCACCACCAGGCCCCAGCCGCACATCCAGCCCACGTGCGGGCCGAACGCCTTGGCGGTCCAGGTGAAGGAGGTGCCGCAGTCCGGCATCACCCGGTTCAGCTCCCGGTAGGCGAACGCCACCAGCAGCATCGGCAGGAACCCGGCCAGGAACACCGCGGGCATCTGCAGGCCGACCTGACCCACCGTCGGCCCCAGGGTCGCGGTCAGCGCGTACACCGGTGCGACCGAGGAGACGCTGAGCACCACGCTCGCCACCAGGCCGACCGCGCCGGAGCGCAGTCCCTTCTCCTGCAGGTCCGGCTCCGCCAGGTGTTCGCCGTCGGTACTGCGGTCGCTCGCGCGCACTGGGCCTCCCGACCGCGATCATCGGCGGGCGGGCCGCGCGATGTCACGGACCGGGGCGCCGAACCGCCCGGAACCACCCGTGCGGCGGTGCGCCGGCGGTGGCCCGCCGGGGCAGCCGCCTTCGGGTGAACTCAGCCACACGGTGCACCGGCCGGTGCGGTGAATCCGCAGGTGAGGGTGGTTCTCCGGACAGCGTCGAGCGGTCGTGGCCGTTGCCCGGCGGGCGGCCCGGATGGCAGAGTGCGGCCATGGTCACCTCCGCCGCGCCCGTCACCGCCCCGCCACTGGCTCCCGCCGCCGTCTTCGACTGGCTGGACCAGGCCGCCGACCTGCGGGCGGCCGCCGGGCTGACCCGGACGCTGCGCAGCCGCCCGGCCGAGGACCCGGTGCTCGACCTGGCCGGCAACGACTACCTCGGCCTGGTCCGCCACCCGGTGGTCACCCGGGCCGCCGCCGACGCGGCGCTCCGCTGGGGCGGCGGCGCCACCGGCTCCCGGCTGGTGACCGGTACCACCGCGCTGCACACCGAACTCGAGGAAGAGCTGGCCGAGTTCTGCGGGGCCGAGGCCGCGCTGGTGTTCTCCTCCGGCTACGCCGCGAACCTGGCCGCGCTGACCGCGCTGACCGACCCGGACACCCTGATCGTCTCGGACGCCCACAACCACGCCTCGCTGATCGACGGCTGCCGGCTCTCCCGCAGCCAGGTGCACCGGGCGCCGCACGACGACCCGGCCGCCGTCGCCGAGGTACTGGCCGCGCGGACCCAGCGGCGGGCGCTGGTGGTCAGCGACTCGGTGTTCTCGGTGGACGGCAACGCCGCCCGGGTCGGCGAGCTGTCCGCGGCCGCCCGCGCGCACGGCGCCGCACTGCTGATCGACGACGCGCACGGCCTCGGCGTGCTCGGCCCCGGCGGCCGCGGCGCACTGGCCGCCGCCGGTCTGGCCGGGGCCCCGGACACGGTCGCCACCGTCACGCTCTCCAAGTCGCTCGGCTCGCAGGGCGGCGCGGTGGTCGGGCCCCGACGGGTGATCAGGCACCTCACCGAGACCGCCCGCACCTTCATCTTCGACACCGGCCTGGCCCCCGCGGCCGCCGGGGCCGCGCTGGCCGCGCTGCGCCTGCTGCGGGCCGAACCCGAGCGCGCCGACCGGGCCCGCGAGGTGGCCCGGCTGCTGTCGGCGCAGCTGACCGCCGCCGGGCTGGCGGCCAGCATCCCGGACGCCGCCGTGGTCTCGGTCCGGGCCCCCGGCCCGGAGGCCGCGCTGACCTGGGCCGCCGACTGCCGCACCGCCGGGCTCGCGGTCGGCTGCTTCCGCCCGCCGTCCGTGCCCGACGGCGTCTCCCGGCTCCGGCTGACCGCGCGCGGTGACCTGACGGACGCCCAGATCGCCGCCGCCGTCGAGGTGATCCGGCGCACCGCCCCGCGCGGCTGACCCTCAGCCCTGCCAGCCGGCCGCGCCGCCGAGCAGTGCCAGCAGCAGGATCGCGCAGACGTTGTGGACCGGGTACGAGACCAGCACCGCGACGAACTCGCGCAGCACGGCGCTCGGCCAGTAGTAGGCCGCGGTCGGCGCGCCGGTCACCTGGCCCGGCACCCCGGCCCGGCGGGTGATCAGGGCGGTGCGCAGGACGTGGAAGTCGTTGGTCACCACCACGCAGCGGTACCGCTCCCGCTCGGCCGCCATCAATGTCGCGCTGAACTCCATGTTCTCGGCGGTGTTCCGGGACCGGTCCTCCAGCCGGATCCGGTCGGCCGGGACGCCCCGCGCGATCAGGTGGTCGGCCATCGCGGACGCCTCCGAGCAGCGCTCGTCGTCGCCCTTGCCGCCCGAGACCACCAGCACCGGCGGGCGGCCCCGGGCCTGCTGCGCCGCGGCGAGGTCGAAGGCCCGGTCGAGCCGGGCGCCCAGCAGCGGGGGCACCTGGTCGCCGTCGATCAGACCGGCGCCGAGCACCACCAGGAAGTCGGCGTCGCGGCGGACCGGCAGCCGCCCGTACAGCCAGGAGTACCCGAGGAAGCAGAGCAGCAGGAATGCCAGGTACCCGGCGGGCAGCAGGACCGCGCCCGCCACCACGTGCAGCGGCCGGGAGTCGACCCGGGCCGCCGTCAGCAGCAGGGCGATCACCCCGAGCAGGGCCAGTCCGGCGCCGAGCGACAGCAGGTTGGCCAGCCGGGTGCCCTCGTGCCGGGCCATCACCACGCCGTTGGCGAGCAGGCAGACGGCCACCGCGAGCGCGGCGGGCAGGGCGGCGAACGGGGTCAGTACCGCGACGGCGTCCAGCACGACGGGCGGCAGCCGGTCGAGCTCGCCGAGCAGACCGAGGGCGAGGAAGGCCACCGCGAGCCCGAGCAGGACGGCGTTGCTGAACCGGCGGCGGTCCCGGCGGACGTTGCGCCCGAAGAGCACCAGGAACAGGATGGCGAGCGCGTAGGCGATCATCTGACCGATCCTAGGCAGCCCGGCCCGCGGGCGGAGCCAGGACGGCCGCAGGCGTGGCGCGGCCGACCGGAGCCGGCCTGCCGCGCGACCCGGACCGGACCGCGAGCCGACGGTCGGTCAGCGTTCGTCGGCCGGGACGCCGTTCCAGCGCCACTCGGTGCGGCGGGGGCGGCCCGGCAGCTCGGCGCGGCCGGTGCACCAGAGCAGGGTGGGCCAGGGGTCGGCGTCGGCGGGGGCGTCGGGGAACAGGCGGGCCAGCACCGGGGCGCAGAGCTCGGCGGGCGGGGTCCAGGGCAGGCCGAGGCCCTCGGCCAGGTCGTGGGTGTGCACCAGGGTCTCCACGATGCCCATCGCGGTGAAGCCCTCGGGGTCGGAGACGCCGAAGCCGTGGTGGGCGCGGACCTGCGGGGGAGTGGTGCGGGCCATCGCGACCAGCAGCGCGCCGCAGGACTCCAGGACCTGGAGCAGCCCGGCCGGGCCGGCCGTCCGGTCGGCGCCGATCGCGTTGGCGGGGCCGCCCGGCCGGCGCCGTTCCCAGACGAAGGGCACCTCGCCGGTCAGCGGCGGGGTGCGCGGGCCGAGCTGGGCGGCGTACGCGAACAGGTCGTCGGCCAGGTGCTCGACGGTCTCCCAGCAGGTCCACTCCAGCGAGCCGGCGGGGTGGTCCCAGGCGGTCCCGGGTGCCTCGCGCAGGGTGTCGACGGCGAGCCGGACGGCCAGGTCGAGGTCGTCCGGCGTCACCGGCCGGTCGGATCGGATCATGGTCATGGCAGGACGGTACCCCGCCCGCCGGCGGGGTCGCCGGGGATTTCCGGTCAGTGCTTGCGGGCCCGGCTGGGCTGCACCCGGGGCGGTTCGCCCTCGACCTTGGGGTGGTCCGGCGGGTACGGCAGGTCGCCCACGCCGTGCTCGGCGGCCTGACGGCCCGCCAGCTCCAGCAGCGGGTCGAGCCGGAACGCGTGCTCGGGCAGGTCCGCGTGCAGGTCGCCCAGTTCGGCGTAGCGGGCGGGCATGGTGCGGATGGTGAAGTCGGTGGGGGCGACCTCGTCGAGCTCCTCCCAGCGCAGCGGGGCCGAGACGGTCGCCTCCGGGTGCGGCCGGACGGAGTAGGGGGAGGCGATGGTGCGGTCCCTGGCCATCTGGTTGTAGTCCACGAAGATCCGCTCGCCGCGCTCCTCCTTCCACCAGTTGGTGGTCACCCGGCCCGGCATCCGCCGTTCCAGCTCCCGGCCGAGCGCGATCACGGCGTGCCGGCAGTCGGCGAAGGTCCACTCCGGCACGATCGGCACGTACACGTGCAGGCCGCGCCCGCCGGAGGTCTTCGGCCAGCCCCGCAGCCCGTGCTCCGCCAGCACCGCGCGCAGCTCGTGCGCGGCCGCCACGGCGTCGTGGAAGTCGGTGCCCGGCTGCGGGTCGAGGTCGATCCGCAGCTCGTCCGGGTGCTCGGTGTCCGCGCGGCGGACCGGCCACGGGTGGAAGGTCAGGCAGCCGAGGTTGACCGCCCAGAGCACGGCGGCCGCCTCGGTCGGGCAGATCTCGTCGGCGGTGCGTCCGCTGGGGAAGGCGATCCGGGCGGTCGGCAGCCAGTCCGGCAGGCTCTTCGGGGCGCGCTTCTGGTAGAAGAACTCGCCCTCGATCCCGTCCGGGAACCGCTGCAGCGTGGTGGGCCGGTCGCGCAGCCCGCGCAGCGCGCCGGGCGCCACCGCGAGGTAGTACTCCGCCACGTCCCGCTTGGTGTACCCGGGCCCGGGGAAGTACACCTTGTCCGGGCTGGACAGCCGTACCGCGCGGCCGTCCACGTCCAACTCGATCGCCGTGCTCGCCATGGCGCCCACGCTAGGCCGACCGGGCCGGACCCGCGCGTTCTGACGGGCGTTCGGGCTGACGGACCGCCACCATCGGGGTATGGACCTCCCCGTGCTGCCCCCCGTCTCCCCGATGCTGGCCAAGGCGGTCACCCGGATCCCGCCCGGCCTGCACTACGAGGCCAAGTGGGACGGGTTCCGGGCGATCGTGTTCCGGGACGGCGACGAGGTCGAACTCGGCAGCCGCACCGGCAAGCCGCTGACCCGGTACTTCCCCGAGGTGGTCGAGGCGGTCCGGGCCGAGCTGCCGGAGCGGTGCGTGGTCGACGGCGAGATCGTGATCGCGCACGACGGGCGGCTGCACTTCGAGGAGCTGCTGGAACGGATCCACCCGGCCGCCTCCCGGGTCCGCACGCTGGCCGAGCGGACGCCCGCCTCGTTCGTCGCCTTCGACCTGCTCGCCCTCGGCGCGGACTCCTACCTGGACCGGCCGCTGAGCGAGCGCCGGGCGGCGCTGGTGACCGCGCTGGCCGACTCCGGGCCGCCGGTCCACCTGGCCCCGGCGACCACCGAACTGGCGGTGGCCGAGCGCTGGTTCGGCCAGTTCGAGGGCGCGGGCCTGGACGGGGTGGTGGCCAAGCAGCTGGACCAGCCGTACCAGCCGGGGGCCCGGGCGATGTACAAGATCAAGCACACCAGGACCGCCGACTGCGTGCTGGCCGGCTACCGCGAGCACAAGAGCGGCCCGGTGGTCGGCTCGCTACTGCTCGGCCTGTACGACGAGGCGGGACAGCTCCAGCACGTCGGGGTCTGCGCCTCGTTCACCATGGCCCGGCGGGCCGAACTGGTCGAGGAGCTGGCGGAGTTGCGGCTCCCCGAGGGCGCCGAGCACCCGTGGATGGCTTGGCAGGACGAGGAGGCCCAGGCGTCCGCCCGGCTGCCCGGCGGGCAGAGCCGGTGGACCGGCGGCAAGGACCTGAGCTGGGTGCCGCTGCGCCCGGAGCGGGTCTGCGAGGTCGGCTACGACCACATGGAGGGCACCCGGTTCCGGCACACCACCCAGTTCAAGCGCTGGCGCCCGGACCGCGAGCCGGCCTCCTGCACGTACCGGCAGCTGGAGGAGCCGGTCGGCTACGACCTGGCGGAGCTGCTCGGCGGCTGACCGGGGTCAGGAGCCGGCGGCGCCCTGAGGGCGGGTCAGCCGCCAGACCGTGTCCTCGCCGGTCTCGGCCGGGGCGAGGCGTTCGGCCGGGCGCCGGAGGTGCTCGGTGTAGCCGAGCCGGGCCGGGACCGCGCCGCTCGCGCGGTTGGCCGAGTCGTGCGCGATCTCGACGTACTCCACCCCGGGGAGGCGGAACGCCTGCTCGGTCACCGCCCGGGCGGTCCGGGTGGCCAGCCCCCGGCCGGTGGCGGCGGGGTGCAGCCAGTAGCCGATCTCCCGGCCGTCGGCCGGGGTGTCGTCACGGCGGAACAGGCCGCAGATACCGACCATCGCCCCGTCCAGCACGATCGCGTAGGTGTACTCCGTCCCGTCGGCCCAGCACTCCGCGCGGCGGTCGAGGAAGTCGGCGGTCTTGGCCGGGCTGTGCTCGGCCACCCAGGGCATCCAGGGCCGCAGGTGCTCCAACGACTCCTCGATCACCCGGAGCAGCTCCGGGAGGTCCGCCGCGCCGTCGAAGCGGCGCAGCGTCAGTTCGTCGAGCTCGATCACCTGCAGCGGAATGTCCATGCCCGGCATGATCGGCTTCGGCGGCGGCGCCCTGCAACGGAGTTTCGGGTGCCGGGCGACGCAGGCGACGGACAGTGACCACGAACCATCCTTCGCCCGTCTGTGCGAGCGGCCGGTCGATCCGGTAAGAAGTACACGGAGCAGTGGACTTGTGACCTATCATCGCCCGCGGGCCGGAACCCGTCGGCCGTCGGCCGCGTCACTCTCGGTGGCCAGCATGCGGTGTGGGTCGAGTTCTCGGGGTGGGACAGATGGACGATGCGATAACCAAGGCAGGACCGCAGGACCAGCGGTGGGAGCTGCCGGACTACGAGCACGGGCGCGAGCTCGGCGCGGGTGCGGCGGGCCGGGTGGTACTGGCCCGGCACCGTGCCACCGGTACGCCGGTGGCGGTCAAGTACCTCTCCGGTGCGGCGGCCGACCACGAGGGCTTCCGGGCCGAGGCCGAACTGCTGGCCGGGCTGGACTCGCCGTACGTGGCCCGGCTCTACGAGTACGTGGAGAGCCCGTACGGGGCCGCGATCGTGATGGAGCTGGTCGACGGCATCTCGCTGCGCGACCTGCTGCGGGCCGAGGGCGCCACCGGTCCGGAGGCCGCCCTCACCGTGCTCAAGGGCTCGCTGCTCGGCCTGGTCGCCGCGCACCGGGCCGGGGTGGTGCACCGGGACTACAAGCCGGGCAACGTGCTGGTCGCCACCGACGGTGCGTCGAAGCTGGTCGACTTCGGCATCGCGCTCCGGGTCGGCGACACCGGCACGATCGCCGGCACCCCCGCCTACATGGCGCCCGAGCAGTGGGCCGGCCGCCCCGCCGCGCCCGCCACCGACGTGTACGCCGCGACCGCCACCTTCTTCGAGTGCCTGACCGGGGCCAAGCCCTACGCGGGCACCACGCTGATGGAGCTGGCAGTCCAGCACACCGAGGCGGAGATCCCGGCCGAGCAGGCGCCCGAGGCGCTGCGCCCGCTGATCCTGGCCGGGCTGGCCAAGACGCCGGAGCAGCGGCCGAACGGCGCCGCGCTGCTGATCGAGCAGTTGGAGGCGGTGGCGGGCGCCGCGTACGGACCGGACTGGGAGGCCCGGGGGCGGCACCGGCTCGCCGCATTGGTCGCCCTGCTGCCCGGGCTGCTGCCGTACGGCGGCGCGCCCTCGGTGGGGAGCACGTCGTTCGCGACCACGACGATCGGTCAGGTGGCGGCCGGGCCGGCCCGGTTCGGGACCAGGGCCAAGCTGCTGAGCGCGGGCGTCGGGGTGGTGCTGGTGGCCGGAGCGCTCGCCGGGGTCGCGGTGGCGGGCGCCACCGGCTCGGGCGGGAGCACGGCGGTGGCCGCGCCGAAGGCGACCACGACGCTCGGAGCGGGCGGCGGGCCCTCGCCGGCCGACACCGGGTCACCGACCCCGGCGGCCTCCGAGTCCCCGTCACCCTCGCCGTCGGTCTCCGCCTCGGCCTCGGCATCGGCGGAGGCGAGCGCCGCCGCCTCCGCGACGGTGGCGGCGCCGCCGAAGCCGAGCCCGAGCACGAAGGCCCCGACGCCGACCACCACCGCGTCCGCGAGCGCACCGCCGCCGCCCGCCGTCACGCCCACGCCGACCGTCACGCCGCCCGGGCCGCCGCTGCGGGTGGTGTACATCGCGGGCTCGGCGAGCTGCTCCCCTTCGTACATGACGGTCTCGGGCACGGTCAGCACCGACGGTGCCGCCGACGGCACCCTGACACTGACCTGGACCAGCAGCGTGTCCAGGTTCCCGGTCACCCACACCGTCGCGCTGCCCAAGGGCCAAGTGAGCGTCAAGTTCAGCGACTCGATGCCGTTCGGCGCGGCCCGGTCGCTGACCGTCCGGCTGGCCAGCACGCCGGCCGCCGGCCGGGGACAGGGCTCGACCTTCACCCTGGACACCATCACTTGCAACCCGCCCCGCTGAGAGCAGGACAGCCATGACCACTCCACCGGCGTCCGAACCGGACCGTACCGTGCGCCTCGGCAAGCCGGCGGACCCGGAGCCCGCACCGGCACCCGCACCCGTGGTGGCCCTCGGCCCGGTACGGCGCCAGAAGCCCGCCGAGCCCGCCGAGCCCGCCGCCGCACCGACGGAGACCGTCCGGCTCGGCGGTCCGCCGCCCGGGCCGAACGAGACCGTCCAGCTCCGGATCGATCCGGCCGAGGCGGCGGCCCAGACCGCCGCGCTGAACGAGGAGTCGACGGTCCGGCTGAACCAGGACGAGCCGTTCGGCACCGTCCGGCTCGGCCCGCCGCCGGCCGGGGGCACGGTGCAGCTGCGGCTGCCGGCGGAGCCGACCCCGTTCGAGAGCGCGACCTTCCTCGACCCCGAGGTGTGGCCCGCCGCCGCACCGCCCGCCGGTGCCGACGACCCGACCCGGCGGGAGGCCCCGGCCGTCGCGCCGGTCCCGGCCCAGCCGGACGGCCTGCGCCGGTTCGGCCCGGGGGTCCCGCCGCAGGCCGCCGCGGTCTGGCACGGCACCGCCGAGCCGCCCCGCAGGCGCCGTTGGAGACGGTGGCTGATCCTGCCGCTGCTGCTCGCGCTGCTGGCCGCCCTCGGGTACTGGGCCTGGCAGCAGTACGGCCGCCCGATGGTGGTCGACTCGGTCGCGATGGAGACCGACCCGGCGGCGCTCGGCTGCGAGGGCACCCAGGTGATCCGGGCCGTCCTGGCCACCGACGGCGGTGGCGGCGACCTGAGTTACCGCTGGCGCCGCAGCGACGGCACCGACTCCGGCGAGCTCACCCAGCACATCGCCCGGGGCCACCGCAGTACCGAGCTGGTGCTCCGCTGGTCCTTCCACGGCCAGGGCTCGATGGACGCCACCGCCACCCTGGAGGTACTCGCCCCGGACTCCCACACGGCCGCCGTCTCGTTCACCTACGACTGCGCCTGACCGCTCGTCACCCGGCCCGCAGGTCGGGCTCGGGGCGGTGGTCGCGCAGCCAGCGCCGGTAGGTGGGGCTGCGGGCGCCGACGGCTCGTTGGGCTTCGGCGACGTGCTGGACCAGGGTCGGACCCAGGTGGGCCACCGGCCCGGCGCGGTGCCAGGCGAGCAGGTGGCGGTACCACAGTGGGTTGCCGACGATCGGCCGGACGGCGATGCCGGGGATCTCCTCGAAGGTGGCCTGGCACAGGCTCACCGCGTGGCCGCCACGGACCAGTTCCAGCAGCAGCCGCCCCTCCACCTCGTGGACGGTGCGCATCCGGTGGCCGGTCGCCAGCAGGGTGGTGGACCAGTACTCCCGGATCCGGTCGTCGTCGGGGTGCGGCGACGCCCAGTCCTCGTCGGCGAGTTCGTCCAGCGTCACCTCGTCCCGCGCCGCCAGCCGGTGGCCGGCGGGCAGGGCGACGAACAGCGGTTCGGTGGCGATCGGGTGCAGCGCGACGCCGGGGCAGGGGGCCAGTTCGAAGCCGGGGCTGTCGCCGACCACGGCGACGTCGAGGCGGCCGTTGGCGACGTCGTCGACCAGCGGTACCGACGAGCCGTGTCCCCGGGAGACGATCCGGGCCCCGGGAAAGTGGATCTTGAGGGTGGTGATCAGCCCGCCCAGCGGTGGAGCGTTGACGGAGCCGAGCCTCAGCTGCGGCACGGGGTCACCGGCCCTGGCGGCCAGCGCGGCGGTGCCCAGCAGGTCGTCGATGGTGGGCAGGACGGACCGGGCCCGGGCGAGCACCACCTCGCCGAACGCCGTCGGCACGGCCCCGGAGGGCCTGCGGTCGAAGAGCCGGCCGCCGAGCATGGTCTCGATCCGGCGCAGCTGCGCACTGAGCCCCGGCTGGCTGAGCCGGAGGGCGGCGGCGGCGCGGCTGAGGCTCCCGGACTCGGCGATCGCGCAGATGATCCGCAGGTGGCGTATCTCGAGCTCCATAGCCGGATGTTATGGAGTGATGAGAGCTCCCGGGAAGGGCTCCGAGCAGCCAATCTTGTCCCACATGTGAAATGTCATATGACATAGGAGTGGCGACAATGAGAACACGAAGGGCCCGATCGGCCCTGGTCGCGGCGCTCGGGCTGCTGGCGACGGCAGCCTGTACGGCCACGGGCGGCACCGGCGCCGGCGACGCCGCCCCGGTGCGCGGCGGCACGCTGCACGTGCTGTCGAGCCTCGACCTGGAGCACCTGGACCCGGCCCGCGCCTACGTCACCTCCACCCAGGACGTGGGCCGGCTGATCTACCGGACGCTGACCACCTTCGCACCCGCCCCGGGGCCGGCCGGCGGCCGGATCGTGCCGGATCTGGCGACGGACACCGGGCGCCCCAGCGACGGGGCGAAGACCTGGACCTTCACCCTCAAGGAGGGCGTGAAGTACGAGGACGGACGGCCCGTCACCAGCAAGGACGTCAAGTACGGGGTGGAGCGGACGTTCGCCGCCGAGCTGCCCGAGGGACCGCCGTACGCCCGGCTCTGGCTGGCCGGCGGCGAGGCGTTCAAGGGCCCGTACCAGAACCCCGCCGGGCTCGCGTCGATCGAGGCCCCGGACGACCGGACCATCGTCTTCCGGCTCAACCGCCCGGTCTCCGACTTCGGTTCGGCCGTGTCGCTGCCGATGTTCGCCCCGGTCCCGCAGGACAAGGACACCGGCGTCGGCTACGACGGCCGCCCGTTCTCCTCCGGCCCGTACAAGATCGAGCGGTTCGAACCCAAGAAGCAGCTCACGCTGGTCCGCAACACCGCGTGGGACCAGGCCACCGACACCGTCCGCAAGGGCCTGCCCGACCGGGTGGTGATCGACCTCAACCTCGACCCGGCCGTGCTGGACCAGCGGCTGATCGCGGGTCAGGGCGAGGACGCCGACGCGGTCGCGATGGAGCCGATCGGTCCTGCCTCGGTCGGGCGGGTGCTGAACGACCCTCAGCTCAAGCAGCGGCTGGTCACCGGGGAGTCGATCAACACCCGGTTCCTGAGCATCAACACCAGGCACCAGCCGCTGGACGACGTCCGGGTCCGGCAGGCCATCGCGTACGCGCTGGACAAGGACGCCCTGCGCACCACCCGGGGCGGCCCGATCGCGGGCGAGCTGGCCACCACCCTGCTGCCGCCCACCCTGCCCGGCCACGTCGCGGACGACCGGTACCCGAGCAAGGACGGCAAGGGCGACCCGGCGAAGGCCAAGGCGCTGCTCGCCGAGGCCGGCCACGCCGCCGGGGTGACGCTCACCCTCGACACCCCGGCCACCGCGGGCGGCAAGGCACAGGGCGAGGCGGTGCAGGCATCGCTGGCCCGGGCCGGGATCACCGTGAAGATCAACGAGATCAGTTCCTCGGCGTTCTACTCCACCGTGGGCAGCCCGGCCCGGCAGCACGACCTGGTGATCGACGGCTGGACCCCGGACTGGCCGGGTGCCTCGACCTACCTGCCGATCCTGTTCGACGGCCGCCTGATCACCGCTGAGGGCAACAACAACCGGGCCCAGTACGACTCCGCCGAGGTGAACAAGCGGCTGGACGAGATCAGCACGCTCGGCGACCCGGCCGCCGCCCAGGCGGCGTACGGCGAGCTCGCCGGTCGGATCATGCGGGACGCGCCCGTGGTGCCCTTCCTCTGGGACCAGGCCGCCATCCTGGTCGGACCGAACGTCACCGGGGCGTACGGGCACACCGCCTTCGTCGGCCGGCTCGACCTGGTCTCGCTGGGGCTGCGGAAGTGACCGTCCTGCGAAGGCTGCTGACCCGCCGTTCGGCGGCGTTCGCGCTGGCCGTGGTGGCCCTGCTGGTGCTGGCCGCGCTCGCCGCCCCGCTGGTCGGCCGGCTCACCGGCAACTCACCCACCGAGTTCCACGGCGAGGCGGTGGACGCCGCGCTCGGCGGCCTGCCGCGCGGCCCGGCGGGCGGGATCAGTGCCGAGCACTGGCTCGGCGTGGAACCGGTGAACGGCCGGGACGTGCTCACCCGGGTGGTGTACGGCGCGCGGGTCTCGCTGCTGATCGCCGTGCTCGCCACCGCGCTGTCGGTCCTGCTGGGGACCACGCTCGGCCTGCTGGCCGGCTTCCTCGGCGGCTGGACCGACACCGTGATCGGCCGGCTGATGGACCTGTTGATGTCCTTCCCCGGCCTGATCTTCATGATCGCGCTGATCTCGGCCGCACCCGGCGCGGACCGCCGGCTGCTGCTGGTGGTGGTGCTCGGGTTCTTCGGCTGGCCGTACGTCGGCCGGATCGTGCGCGGGCAGGCGATGGTGCTGGCCCGGGGCGAGTTCGTGGCTGCGGCCCGGGTGCTCGGCGCCTCCCGGCGGGCCCTGCTGCTGCGCGAGGTGCTGCCCAACCTGACCGGCCCGGTGCTGGTGGTGGCGACCATGTCGGTCCCGGCCTGCGTCGCCACCGAGGCCGGCCTGTCCTTCCTCGGCGTGGGCGTGCAGGCGCCGACGCCCAGTTGGGGCCAGATGATCGCCGCCGCCGTGCCCTGGTACGCCGCCGACCCCGTCTACTTCCTCATCCCCGGCGCCTTCCTGTTCGCCACCGTGCTCGCCTTCAACGTGCTGGGCGACGCGGTGCGCGATGCGCTCGACCCCCGGAGCCAGCAACGATGATCCTCTACCTGCTGCGCAGACTGGCCGTCACCGCGGCCGTCCTGGTGGTGATCTGCGCCATCACCTTCTCGATCTTCTACCTGATGCCCGCCGACCCGGCCCAGGGCGCCTGCGGCAAGGCGTGCAGCCCGGCCCGGATCGCCGAGATCCGCGCCACCCTGGGTCTGGACCGCTCCGCGCCGGCCCAGTTCGCGGACTACCTCGGCGGCATCGTCGGCGGCCGGACGTACGGCACCGGCGAGCGCGCCGTGCAGTGCCCGTTCCCCTGTCTGGGGTTCAGCTTCCAGACCGGCCGGCCGGTCTGGCACCTGCTCACCGACCGACTGCCCGTCAGCATCTCGATCGCGCTCGGCGCGGCCGCGCTCTGGCTGGCGGTCGGCGTGGCGGCGGGCGTGGTGTCCGCGCTGCGGCGCGGCAGCCTGTGGGACCGCGCCGCGATGACCGCCGCGCTCGGCGGCATCTCGCTGCCGATCTACTTCACCGCGCTGGTGCTGCAGTACCTGCTGGTGGTCCAGCTCGGAGTGCTGCCCTACCCCCGGGTGGTCCCGATCACCCAGGACCCGGTCGGCTGGGCGCAGTCGATGGTGATGCCCTGGATCACCCTGGCCATGCTCTACGCCGGGGTCTACGCCCGGATCACCCGCGGCGAGATGCTCGACAGCCTCGGCCAGAACTACGTCCGCACCGCCCGGGCCAAGGGCCTGCCCGAGCGCACCGTGGTGCGCAGGCACGCGCTGCGGCCCGCGCTGATGCCGATCGTGACGATCTTCGGGATGGACCTCGGCGCGCTGCTCGGCGGTGCGTTGATCACCGAGTCGGTGTTCGGCCTGCCCGGGGTCGGCAAGCTCGCGGCCGACGCCATCGCGGGTGCCGACCAGCCGGTGATCCTCGGCGTGACCCTGTTCGCCGCCGCCTTCGTGGTGCTCGCCAACCTGGCCGTCGACCTGGTCTACGCCGCCCTCGACCCGAGAGTGCGGGCCGTCGCATGAATCTGCTGACCGTACGTGACCTGACGGTGGACTTCCGCTCCGGCGTCCGCGCCGTGGACGGGCTCGACCTGGAGCTGAGTGCCGGTCAGGTGCTCGGCGTGGTGGGCGAGTCCGGCAGCGGCAAGTCCGTCACCAGCCTGGCGGTGCTCGGCCTGCTCCAGGGCGCCACCGTCCGCGGTGAGATCCGCTTCGACGGACGCGAGCTGACCACGCTCGACCAGCGCTCGCTGCGCCGGCTGCGCGGGGACCGGATCGCGATGGTCTTCCAGGACCCGCTGTCCTGCCTCAACCCCTACTACTCGGTGGCCTTCCAGATCGCCGAGGCCTACCGGGCGCACCACCGGGCCGGGCGGCGGGAGGCCCACCGGGTCGCCGTCCGGATGCTGGAGCGGGTCGGCATCCCCGAGCCCGAACGACGGGCCCGGTGCCACCCCCACGAGTTCTCCGGCGGGATGCGGCAGCGGGTGATGATCGCGATGGCACTCTGCCTGGAACCCGACCTGCTGATCGCCGACGAGCCGACCACCGCGCTCGACGTCACCGTCCAGGCACAGATCCTGGACCTGCTGCGCGAGCTGCGGCAGGAGGCCGGCACCGCGATCATGCTGATCACCCACGACATGGGCGTGGTCGCCGGGCTCGCCGACCAGGTCGTGGTGATGCACCAGGGGCGGGCGGTCGAACGCGGCACCGTCCACGAGGTCTTCCAGCGGCCGCAGCAGCCGTACACCCGCGGCCTGCTCGCCTGCGTGCCGCGGATCGACGGCCCGCTGCCCCACCGGCTGCCCACCCTGGAGGCGACGGCATGAGCGAGCGAAGCAAGCGAAAAGTCGAGCACAGTGCCCTGCTCGAAACCCGTGACCTGGTCAAGCGCTTCCCGGTGCGCCACGGCTTCACCCGGCGGCTCGCCGGGCAGGTCACCGCCGTCGACGGCGTCTCACTACGGGTCGGCCCCGGCGAGACGCTCGGCCTGGTCGGCGAGTCCGGCTGCGGCAAGTCCACGGTGGCCAGGCTGATCACCGGGCTGGAGCGACCCAGCTCCGGCACCGTCCGGTTCGCCGGGCGGGACCTCGACGGACCTGACGACCCCGGGGTGCGCCGCGAGCTCCAACTGGTCTTCCAGGACCCGTTCTCCTCGCTCAACCCCCGGCAGACCGTCCGGCAGATCCTCGCCTCGCCCTTCCGGTACCAGGGGCTGACCCCGGACGAACCGGTGGAGCGGCTGCTGGAGCGGGTCGGCCTGCGGCCGGAGCACGCCGACCGCCATCCGCACGAGTTCTCCGGCGGGCAGGCCCAACGCATCGGCATCGCCAGGGCGTTGGCGCTCCGGCCGAAGCTGGTGGTGTGCGACGAACCGGTGTCGGCGCTCGACGTCTCGGTGCAGGCCCAGATCCTCAACCTGCTCAAGGACCTCCAGGACGAGTACGGCCTCGCCTACCTGTTCATCGCGCACGACCTCGGCGCCGTACGGCAGATCAGCACCCGGATCGCGGTGATGTACCTGGGCTCCGTGGTCGAGACCGCCGACCGGGACACCCTGTTCGCGACCCCCGCCCACCCGTACACCCGTGCCCTGCTGTCGGCCGTGCCGCTGCCCGACCCGGACGCCGAGCGGACCCGCGAGCGGATCGTGCTCCGCGGCGACCTGCCCAGCCCGCTCGACCCGCCCAGCGGCTGCCGCTTCCGCACCCGCTGCCCGCGGGCGGCCGACCGCTGCGCGGTCGACCGGCCGGTGCTGCGGACGCTCGCGCCCGGACACGAAGTCGCCTGTCACTACCCGGAGTTCACCGAATGATCCTGCACACGCACCAGCTGCCCGGCCTGGCGGTCACCGACCACCTCTTCACCGTGCCGCTCGACCACACCGACCCCGGCGGCGCGACGATCGAGGTCTTCGCCCGGGCGCTGGCCGACCCGGCCCGGGCGGCGGACCGGCTGCCGTGGCTGCTCTACCTCCAGGGCGGCCCCGGCGGGAAGTCCCCACGCCCGCTGAACGCCGGCGGCGGCTGGCTCGGCCACGCCCTGAAGACCCACCGGGTGCTGCTGCTCGACCAGCGCGGCACCGGCCGCTCGACCCCCGTCACGGCCCGCAGCGCGGCCGGCTTCCGCAGCCCCCGGCGGCTGGCCGACCACCTCGCCCTGTTCCGGGCCGACTCGATCGTCGCCGACGCGGAGCTGATCAGGGCTCAGCTCTGCGACCAGGAACCCTGGGAGACGCTCGGTCAGAGCTACGGCGGCTTCGTCACCCTCAGTTATCTCTCCGCCGCCCCCGAGGGGCTGCGCGCCTGCTACGTCACCGGCGGCCTGCCCGGCCTCGACGGCACCGCCGACGAGGTGTACGCCGCCACCTACCCCCGGGTGCGCGACAAGGTCACCGCCCACTACGCCCGCCACCCCGGCGACCGCGAGCAGCTCCGGCGGATCGCCGACCTGCTCGGGGGTGATCCGGTGCTGCTCCCCGACGGCGATCCGCTGACCGTCCGCCGGCTCCGCACCCTCGGGCTGATGCTCGGCATGGGCGACGGCTCCACCCGCCTGCACTGGCTGCTGGAGGAGGCGTGCGACGCCGACGGCGGACTCTCCGCCACCTTCCTGCAGCAGGTGGCCCAGCTGACCGGGTTCACCGAGAACCCGCTGTTCGCCGCCCTGCAGGAGTCGATCTACGGACGGCCCGGCAGCGCCACCGGCTGGGCCGCCCTGCGCGCCCTGGCCGAGCACCCGGAGTTCGCCGAGGAGGCCGACCCGCTGCTGCTCACCGGCGAGATG
Organism: Kitasatospora sp. NBC_00070; assembly: GCF_045041205.1. NCBI lineage: Bacteria > Bacillati > Actinomycetota > Actinomycetes > Kitasatosporales > Streptomycetaceae > Kitasatospora > Kitasatospora sp. NBC_00070. The sequence goes on from NZ_CP108247.1 coordinate 7,211,377, forward strand.
ATCTACCCCTGGATGTTCCGCGACATCACCGGCCTGCGCCCGTTCGCCGAGGCCGTCGAGCTGCTCGCCCAGCGCACCGACTGGCCCGACCTCTACGATCCCGCCCGGCTCGCCGCGAACCGGGTGCCGGTGGCCGCCGCGATCTACCACGACGACATGTACGTGGACGCCGAGCTGTCCCTGCGCACCGCCCGTGCGGTCGGCGGCCTGCGGACCTGGGTCACCAACGAGTGGGAGCACGACGGGGTCACCGCCTCCGGGGGCCGCGTGCTGGCCCGCCTGATGGACCTCGCCGCCGACCGGATCTGACAACCCCTCACCGCCAAGGAGATTGATGCGACTCCGCACCCTCACCGCCGCCGTCGCCCTTGCCCTCCCGCTGGCGACGGCCGTCCCGGCCGCCGCCGCCCCCGCCCCGGCCGCCGGGTGCGCACTGCCCGGCCGGACCGGTTGGACCGACGAGGGCCACGACACCGACCGCACCCAGTTCCAACGGGCGGTCGGCACCAAGCGCGTCCTGATGCTCCACGTCGACTTCCCCGACGCCCCGGCCACCGGCGAGTTCGCCGACTACTACCGGCAACTCGCCCCGGCGGCCGACTGGTTGAAGGAGGCTTCGGACGGCCGGACCCGCCTGGAGATCACCCCGCTGAACCGCTGGCTGCACATGCCGCAGGACTCCGCCTCCTACGGCTTCGACCGCGGCATCACCTTCGAGCAGCACGAGCTGTACGTCCGGCAGGCCGCGGAGGCCGCCGCCCCGTACACCGACCTCGCCCGGTACGACATGGTCTACGTCGTCCCGACCAGGTCCGCCGCCGCGATCAGCTTCTCGCCCACCTACCTCTACGACCCGGCCACCGCCGGCATCGTGGTGGACGGGAAGCGCCTCAAGTGGGCGGTGACGTTCGGGCAGGACATGTACCGCTGGGGCCCCAAGGTCGCCGCGCACGAGACCGGGCACACCTTCGGCCTGCCCGACCTGTACGCCTTCGCCGGTACCGACTACCACCGGTTCGTCGGCGGCTGGGACCTGATGGGCCTGATCTCGGGCCCGTCCCCGGAGCAACTCGGCTGGGAGCGCTGGAAGCTGGGCTGGATCGACGACCGCCAGGTGGCCTGCCTGCCCGCCGCGGGCACCCGCACCGTACGCCTGGGGGCCGTCGAACGCCCCGGCGGCACCAAGATCGCGGTGATCCGCACCGGCGAGACCACCGCGTACGTCGTCGAGTCCCGCCGGGCGGTCGGCGGGGACGCCGGTGCCTGCTCCACGGGGGTGCTCGTCTACAAGGTCGACAGCGCGGTCCCGACCGGTGAAGGCCCGATCCAGGTCGTCAACGGCAACCCCGGCGCCACGCCGCCGGCCGGCTGCACGCCGCTCGACCTGGCGGCGTACGGGCCGGGACAGTCCTTCGACGACCCCGCCACCGGGGTCCGGATCGACGTCCTGCGCCGGGACCGGTTCGCCGACACCGTCACGGTCAGCAGGCGGTAACGCCTGCTGACCGTCCACCGACTCGCGTCGGGGCACCGCAGGGGCTTCCCCCACGGCTGAGCGGTGTCCCGGCGCGACCCCCCCGGCCGGAGCCGGGCCGGTCAGTCGAGGGTGGCCGAGGTCCGGGGGCGCACCGGGGCGGTGAGCGAGGGGTCGGTCAGCACCGGGTCGTCGGCGCGGGCCCGGGCCAGGGCGGTGGGGGAGAGGCGGGCGGTGGCGAGGGCGGGGCCGTCGGGGCCCACCTCGGTCTGCAGGGTGCCGTCGGGGTTCCAGACCGCGCTGCCGCCGCAGCCGTGGTACGGGCCGCTGGTGACGCAGTGGTTGGCCAGCAGGGTGTAGCTGGTGTTGTCGAGGGCGCGGGCCGGCAGGACGGTGGCGCGCTGGTGGGCGCCGCTGCCCCGGCCGAGCATGGCGCCCAGCAGGTAGGCGTGGGCGCCGTCCAGGGCGGCGGCCCGGGCGTGCTCGGGGAAGCCGAGGTCCCAGCAGATGCCCAGGCCCAGGCGCCAGCCGTCCAGGGTGAGGGTGCAGCCCTCGGTGCCGGGGCTGAACCCGGCGGCGCGCTCGTTCGGGGTGGCGTGCTGCTTGTCGTACTGGGTGACGAAGCGTCCGTCCCGGCCCAGTACCAGGGCGGAGATCCGCAGCTGGCCGCCGGAGTGGTGACGGGTGGGGGCGCCGACCACCACGGCCGTCCCGGTGTCGGCGCAGGCGGTGGCCAGCGGGTCGAGCCGGGCGTCGCCCGCGCCGAGGGTTTGGGTGTCCGGGTCGGCGGCGATGCCGTCGAGCTCGTAGCCGGTCAGGAACAGCTCCGGCAGCACCAGCAGCGCGGAGCCCTGGTCGGCGGCCCGCCGGACCAGCTCGGCGGCGGTGGCGACGTTGGCGGCGATGTCCAGGGCGGCGCAGGCGGCCTGACCGGCACTCAGGGTGAGAACGGTGGACGGCAGGGCGGGAAGATCGCTCATGGAAGGCCAGCCTAGCCCAGGCCGTCCGGGGCGGATCAGCCCGGGAGCCCCGGTACCACCAGGCCGGACTCGTACGCGAGCACCACCGCGTGGGTCCGGTTCTGCGCGCCGAGCTTGGTCAGCACGTTCCCCACGTGGGTCTTCACGGTCTCCTGACTGACCGTGAGCGACCCGGCGATCTCCGGGTTGGACAGGCCGGTGGCCATCAACCGGAGCACCTCCTCCTCCCGCCCGGTCAGCGCCGCCTGCGGCAGGGCCTGGGCGGAGGCCAGCGGCCGGGCGGAGACCAGCCGGCGCAGCGCCGCCGGGAAGAGCACCGCCTCGCCCGCCGCCGCCACCCGGACCGCCTCCGCGATCTGCCGGACCGGCAGCCGCTTGAGCACGAAGCCGCTGGCCCCCGCGCCGAGCGCGGCGGTCACGTAGCCGTCGTTCTCGAAGGTGGTGATCACCACCACCTTCGGCGGCTCGGCCGAGTCCGCCAGCAGCTGCCGGGTGGCCTCGATCCCGTTCCGGCGCGGCATCCGGACGTCCATCAGGACCACGTCGGGCCGCAGCTGCCGGGCCAGCTCGACCGCCTCGACGCCGTCGGCGGCCTCGCCGACCACGGTGATCCCCGGCTGGGCCGCGAGCAGGGTGCGCAGCCCGCTGCGGGTCACCGCGTCGTCGTCCGCGATCAGCAGCGTGACGCCCGGGTCCTGGTCGGGGCCGGTCACGCCGACTGCCGAACCGGCAGCCGGACGGCCAGCCGCCAGTGCTGTGCCCCGTCCGGGCCGGCCTCGAACTCGCCGTTCAGCAGCCGCACGCGCTCGGCCAGCCCGGGCAGGCCGTGGCCGGAGGTCGGGAAGGCGCTCGGGCCCGTCCCGGTCCGGTTCAGCACGCTGAGCTCCAGTCCGTCCGGCCCGGCCGCCACCCGGACCGCGATCGGACCGCCGGCCCCGTGCCGCAGCGCGTTGGTGAGTCCCTCCTGGAGGATCCGGTACGCCGCCCGGGAGAGCGTCCCCTGCACCTGCGTCAGGTCGGCCGACAGCTCGGGCTGGACCACCGCCCCGGCGTGCCGCAACCGGTCCAGCAGTTCGGGCAGGTCGGCCAGGGTCCGGGTCGGCGCCGTCCCCGCCTGCTCCTCGCGGAGCACGCCCAGCACGTAGTCGAGGTCCTCCAGGGCGGCCCGGGTGGACTCCTCGATGCTGCGCAGCGCGGCCCGGGCGGCCGCCGGGTCGGCCGCGAGCACCTCGCCCGCCACCGCGGCCTGGATGGTGGCCGCCGTCAGGGTGTGCCCGATCGAGTCGTGCAACTCGTGGGCCAGCCGGTTGCGTTCGGCCAGCTGCTGCTCGCGCTCGGCGGCCAGCGCGAGCCGCTCCGCCGAGGAGGGGCCCAACAGCCTCGGTGCCAGCCACCGCTGGGCGTTCGTCACCAGGACGCACACCAGCAGCGCCAGCAGGATGCAGGCGGCCGCCAGCACCCAGCTCCAGGCGCCCGAGACCTGCACCGACCAGTTGAACAGGGTCACCCCCGCCTCGGAGCGGGTCCAGTCGCCCGGCAGGGCCACGCCCATGGCGAGCAGCAGACCGCCCAGCAGCAGCGCCGTCCACCCCAGGGCCACCTGCAGCACCAGCCAGAGCGGGGTCCGCCAGCGGTCGGCGCCGGTCGGGCCGGTCGCGGCGGGGGCGGGCAGCGGCACCGCCAACAGGCGCCGGGCGGACGCGACCAGCACCCGCCGGGTGGTCCTGGCCAGCCCGACCACCCCGGTCAGCGCCGCCCAGAGCAGCAGGCAGAGCGCGGCCTTCACCCCGTAGGGAGCGGTCTCCCAGGCCAGCGCCGGCACCAGCGCGAGAGGCAGCAGCGCAAGACTCGCCGCCGCGCCGAAGGAGGCGAACAACACACCCGAATACGTTGAGCCGCGCAGTAGCGGCCGGATTCCCCTGATCATGATCGTCAGTATTGCCGAGCGGTCCGGCGGGGACCTCCCCCGATCGGGGGAAGAGCGGCGGCCCTGGCCGCCCGGGGTGCGGCGTACGCTGCTGCCATCCACCCGAACAGGAGACCGAGTGATCATCGCCGAAACCGTCCGGACCGCCAGGCTGACGCTGCTCCCGCTGCTGGTCGAGCACGCCGAGGAGATGGCCGAGGTGCTGTCCGACCCGGACCTGCACGGCTTCATCGGGGGCGAGCCGCTGAGCCCCGGGGACCTGCGGGCGCGGTACGGGCGGATGACGGCGGGCTCGCCGGACCCGGCGGTCGGCTGGCTGAACTGGGTGCTCCGGCTGGACGGTCCCGACCACCTGGTCGGCACGGTGCAGGCGACCGTCACGGCGGACCCGGTGGGGAGCGTCGCGGAGATCGCCTGGATGGTGGGGACGCCCTGGCAGCGGCGGGGCTTCGCGGTGGAGTCGGCCCGGGCGTTGGTCGGCTGGCTCGGCGAGCGGTCGGTGCGGACGGTGGTCGCCCACGTCCACCCGGAGCACCGGGCGTCCGCCGCCGTCGCGAGCGCGGCCGGGCTGCGGCCGACCGAGGAGTGGCAGGACGGCGAGGTCAGGTGGCGGCTGCCGTGAGGCCGGCCGGCTCCGGCCGCAGGGGGAGCCTGCGGCCGGAGTGCCTGGCCCGGTTTGTCAGACCTCCAACTCGGCCTCGATCCGCTTGAGTTGGTGGCGGGCCATGGCGAGGTTGGCCCGGCTGCGGTCCAGCGCCAGGTAGAGGAAGAGGCCCTTGCCCGAGCGCCCGGTGAGCGGGCGGATCAGGTGGTACTGGGTGTTGAGCGAGATCAGGATGTCCTCGATGGACTCCTTGAGGTTGAGCAGCTCCAGCGCGCGGACCTTGGCGCGGACCACGTCGGTGTTCCCGGCGGCGGCCACGTTCAGGTCGAGCTCGGCGGTGCCGCCCAGGGTGCCCAGCGCCATGCCGCTGTTGTAGTCGACCAGGGCGACGCCGATGGCGCCGTCGATCGAACTCATGACGTCCTTGAGGGCGGACTCGGTGTTGGCCATGGTGGTGCTCTCCTTCGCGGTGGTGAGGTTCGGGACGGGTGGTTCGGAGGTCAGTCGCGGTCCTGGCGGGCCAGCACGGCGTCGGACAGTTCGGCGATCCGCCGCCCGGCCCGGCGGGCCTCCAGGTGCAGGCGGCCGATGTTGGCGTCCGGCCCGGCCAGCAGGGTGAGCACCACGTAGTTGCCCGCCGCGTAGGTGGCGGTGTACCCGAGTTCCCCCCGGGTGAGCAGCTCGCGGAACTCGCCCTGCCCGGTGGCCTCGGCCAGCCGGGCCCCCACGCCGAGCGCGGCGGCGGTGAGCGCGGCGACCCCGGACGGCTCAAGCCCCCGGGTGTCGTGGGCGACCACCAGGCCGTCGGTGGTGGCGACCAGGCTGCCGGTCAGGTGCGGGACCCTGGCCCGCAGCCCGCTCAGTTCGTCGAGCAGACCGGGGCCGGCCAGCAGTTCGGGATCGATCAGGACGGGTGGCCGACGGCCGGTGAACTGTCGCAAGGTGCGCTTCATGACTCGATCGGGCGGACGGTACGGACGGGAACACTCACAGTCGGGCCTCCAGGCCGGCTCGGATCCTGAGCAGCAGGGCGACGTGCGGATCTGACGGGTCGTACGCCGGTGGGGCGGCGGATCTCTGCGGTGGTGGGGCGGAGGGTGGCGCCGGCGCGGCGGCCGACCGCTGGGGCGGTACGGCGGCGGCGGGGGTCTCGACCAGCCCCCGGGCGGCCAGGTGCCGGACGTCCAGCACGGTGCCGTAGGCGGAGCGCCCCAGCAGCAGCGCGATCTCGGCGGGCGTACGGCGCCCGTCGGCGGCCTCCAGCACCGCCTGCCGGCGCCGGGTGCAGCCGCGCGGCACGGTGCCCGGACGGCGGCGCACGGCCGCCGTGTCCACCTGCGGGGACGGCCAGACCCGGTCGAGCAGGGCCCGCCGGCGGCCGACCGCCGCCCGCAGCTCCCGGACGCTCACCGGCCGGGCCAGCACCAGCGGCGGGGCGTGGCCCGGGACGAAGTCCGGCTCGCCCCCGGAGCGGCTGAGCACCACGTACGCGGCGTCCAACAGGGCGGTCAGCTGGCAGAGTTGGAGCTCGCCGTGGCTGACGTGGCCGGCCCCGACCAGCTGCTCCGCCAAGGTCCGGCCGGAGCCGGTGCAGGCGGCCAGCTGGGTGGCCCACTGCCGTGGGGTGAGCCGCCCGCAGCCGGTGAGCAGGGCCTCGACCCCCGGCGTGGCCGGGCTGTCGGCGGCCACCACCGCGCCGTCGGCCAGGTGCAGGGCGCCGGCGCTGCCGTACAGGGTGCCGGTGGCCCGGGCGGCGGCGAGGTCGGCGAGCGCGCTCTCGACCGGACCGGCGGGGGAGCGGCCCGACCGGCGCCGGTGGGGGAGCCGGAGGGTGGGTGCGGGCAGCGTGAGGGTCATCAGTCCAGCACCAACTGCTCGGCGATGGCGGCCAGTCGGAGTCTGGCCAGGGCCAGGTTGGCACGCTCGCGGTCCAGCCGGAGGTAGAGGATCAGGCTGCTGTCGAAGTCGGTCTCCAGGAAGCGGACCAGGTGGTACGCGGCGGCCGAGCTGAGGATCAGGTCCTCGGCGGGCGCGGTGCCGGCGGCCGGGTCGACGAAGGACGCGCTCTGGGTGACCGCCCTGGCCAGCTCGGTGGCGTCGGCGGCCCCGGCCTCGTGGTCGCCGCCGGGGCCCTCCCCGGCGGTGCCGAGCGCCAGGCCGCTGGTCCAGTCGACCAGGCTGACCCCGAGGGCACCCGGTACGGTCATCGCCTGGGCAAGGCAGTCATCAATTCCCGGCACCGGTCCGCTTCCCTCCCGTCGCACCCGTGGCAGGGCGCGCCTGTTGGCCCCGCGCTCACGGGCGGTAACCTTTGCGGGACGTAACGCTAGCCCGGTCCATCCGATCGTGGGTCGGATTCCGGCATATTCCTCGGGCATATGCCCGAATCTGATAGGGGACAACTTCCGCACGTTCCGGCGGAACTGACGGAGCGTCGGCGGGGCGGCGGGCGTGGGCTCGGGGACGATCGTGAAGCCGAACTGTGGCGGCCGTTAAGAATTCCTCGATGGACCGCAGCCGCGCCCAGCAGGCAGATTGCACAGTGCCGCGCGGCCCCGGTGAAGATCCGGAGCAGGCCGTCGGCAGCCCAGACCGTCCCACCGTGCGTCAGGAGCAGTCGCCGTGAAGGCACTCGTCAAGCAGAAGGCCGAGCCGGGACTCTGGCTGATGGACGTCCCCAAGCCCGTGATCGGCCCCGCCGAGGTGCTGATCAAGGTGCTCCGGACCGGGATCTGCGGCACCGACCTGCACATCCGGAACTGGGACGGCTGGGCCCGGCAGACCATCAGCACGCCGCTGACGCTCGGTCACGAGTTCGTCGGCGAGGTGGCCGAGATCGGCGCCGGGGTGACCGACGTCAACGTCGGCGACCTGGTCAGCGGCGAGGGCCACCTGGTCTGCGGCAAGTGCCGGAACTGTCTGGCCGGGCGCCGCCACCTGTGCCGCAACACGATCGGCCTGGGCGTCGGCCGGGACGGCGCGTTCGCCGAGTACGTCGCGCTGCCCGCCTCCAACGTCTGGGTGCACCGGGTGCCGGTCGACCTGGACGTGGCCGCGATCTTCGACCCGTTCGGCAACGCCGTGCACACCGCGCTCTCCTTCCCGCTGGTCGGCGAGGACGTGCTGATCACCGGCGCGGGCCCGATCGGCATCATGGCCGCCGCCGTCGCCAAGCACGCCGGCGCCCGGAACGTGGTGATCACCGACGTCTCGCCGTACCGCCTGGACCTGGCCCGCGAGGTCGGCGTCACGCTCGCGCTGAACGTCGCCGAGACCTCCATCGAGGAGGGCCAGCGCAAGCTCGGCATGCGGGAGGGCTTCGACGTCGGCCTGGAGATGTCCGGCCGCCCCGAGGCGATGCAGTCGATGATCGCCAACATGACGCACGGCGGCAAGATCGCCATGCTCGGCCTGCCCGCCGAGCAGTTCGCGGTGGACTGGGCCTCGATCGTCACGTCGATGATCACCATCAAGGGCATCTACGGCCGGGAGATGTTCGAGACCTGGTACGCGATGTCGGTGCTGCTGGAGGGCGGTCTCGACCTCAGCCCGGTGATCACCGGCCGGTATGCCGCAGCCGACTTCGAGGCCGCCTTCGACGAGGCCGCCGGCGGCCGCTGCGGCAAGATCATCCTCGACTGGACCGTCTGACCTTCCCTCAGGTAGGAGCCCCTGTGTTCGACAACGTCCGCGACGACCTCGCCGCGACCCTGACCGAGATCCGCGAGGCCGGTCTGTTCAAGCCGGAGCGGGTCATCGGCAGCCCGCAGAACGCCACCGTCACGGTGACCGGCGGCGGGGAGGTGCTGAACTTCTGCGCCAACAACTACCTCGGCCTGGCCGACCACCCCGCCGTGCTCGCCTCGGCGAAGGAGGCGCTGGACCGCTGGGGCTACGGCATGGCCTCGGTGCGCTTCATCTGCGGCACCCAGGACGTCCACAAGCAGCTGGAGGAGCGCCTCTCGGGCTTCCTCGGCCAGGAGGACACCATCCTGTACTCCTCCTGCTTCGACGCCAACGGCGGCGTCTTCGAGACCCTGCTGGACGACCGCGACGCGGTCATCTCGGACGCGCTCAACCACGCCTCGATCATCGACGGCATCCGGCTCTGCAAGGCCCGCCGGTACCGCTACGCCAACCGCGACCTGGCCGACCTGGAGAAGCAGCTCCAGGACAGCCAGGACGCCCGCCGCCGGCTCATCGTCACCGACGGCGTCTTCTCCATGGACGGCTACATCGCCCCGCTCCGGGAGATCTGCGACCTCGCCGAGCGCTACGACGCGATGGTCATGGTCGACGACTCACATGCCGTCGGCTTCATCGGCGAAGGCGGGCGCGGCACTCCCGAACTCCACGGGGTCATGGACCGCGTCGACATCATCACCGGGACCCTCGGCAAGGCGCTCGGTGGGGCTTCCGGGGGGTACGTCGCGGCGCGAGCGGAGATTGTTGCGCTGCTGCGCCAGCGCAGCCGCCCGTACCTTTTCTCCAACTCCCTGGCCCCCGTGATTGCCGCCGCCTCCCTGACCGTGCTGGACCTGATTGAGCATTCCGGGAACCTGCGAGACCGGCTGGCCGCCAACACGGCTCTGTTCCGAACCCGCATGACCGCCGCCGGATTCGACATCCTTCCGGGCGAGCACCCCATTGCCCCCGTTATGGTTGGTGACGCGGCCCAAGCTGGTCGGCTGGCTGAACTGCTGCTGGACCGCGGGGTTTACGTGATCGGCTTCTCCTTCCCCGTGGTTCCCCACGGGCAGGCCCGAATTCGGGTTCAGCTTTCCGCCGCGCACTCCACCGAGGACGTTGAGCGCGCTGTCGAAGCTTTCGTGGCCGCCCGCGCCGAGCTTGCCACCGAGCTTGCCGCCGCCACCGCCGCCGACGCCGCCGAGCTTGGGGCGTAGCGCGTCGAAGGCCGACAGGCCGGGGTCGAGCTGAGCCCCGCCGCCGGTCTTGCCACCGGCTCCACCCGTGAGTTGGGTGGGGCCGGTCGGGCCCTTGCCGAACGAGGTGCTCAGCAGGGACATGCCGCCGTTCATCTGCTGGGTGTGGATGTCCTCGTTCTCGGACAGGTTGCGGACCACCGTGTCCATCTTGTCGGCGGTGCCGCGGAACGAGTTGAGGATCCGGTTCAGCACCTCGGTGCCGACGCTCTTGGCGACCTCCTCGGCGACCGCGATGGCCAGCTTGCCGAACGCGTCACCGGGCTTGCCGACGTCCAGGCTGTCGACCACGCTGCGGAACGAGCTGCCCGCGCTGTCCACGTCGTCGGAGTGCTTGCGGATGTCCAGCGCGCACTGGGCCATCGCCGCCACGTCGACGCCGAAGCCCTGGCCCGCACCGCCGCTTCCGGAGCCGCTGCCGAGGACCTTGGCGATCACGGTGTCCGCCAGGTCGGCGATCGGCTTGGCCAGCTCGTGGGCGAGCCGGGAGACCGCCTCGTCCAGGATCCGGGTCATGATCTCCCGGCCGGCCGCGATGATGGCGGGCGTGCTCAGCCCGAAGGTGGCCGAGGAAGCCGCCAACTGGGCCTGGATGTTGATCAGTTGGACCAGCGCCTGGCCCTTGCATATCTGGATGACCAGGGCAGCGGCCTTGATCGCGGTGGCGGCGGTGCCCAGCATCTCCACCACCATGCCGGAGTACTTGGAGATCGTCCCCCACAGCTCGGCCAGCTTGTCGGCGGACTCGCCGTGATAGACCTCACCCAGCTTGGCGAGCGCCTTGTCGGCCGCCATCTGGGTGGAGTCGATGGCCGAGGCCAGCTTGGTCAGCTGGTCGGCCAGTCTGGTCAGCTCGTCCTCATTCGCCTGGGGCCAGTTGACCCCGAGGAGTTTCAGTACGAACGTCAATTCCGAAGGTAGCTCCAGTGCCATTGCTGCTGCCCCCCAGCTGCTGGTGGTCGGCCCGTGATCGCAGAACGCGACGATACACACGGAACTCGGTTACCACTACCGGCCCTTGGCCCGCTGTGGAAGGCGTGTCCGGTACCGGCGGGGCGGACCCCCGGCCGGTCGGTGCGTGGACGGCCCCCGGCCCCCGCTCCGAACGACCGCGCTCTGACGGTGTGTCGTCATTCGTAGCGTAGTAGTCGGGGCCGACAACGGAACGGCCGTGGGCGTCCTGGTACAACTCCGTTACGGCGCGGGACAGCTGGGGAGCGACGGCTTTCGGTCAGCCGCTCCGGGGGTTGGCCGGATTCCGGCCGGGGCGGTGAGCTGGCCGGCCGGAGGTGTTCGGGTTTCCGGCTGTGGTCGGCGCGCTGGCAGAATAGGGGACGTGATCGATGCAAGACGGTTGCGGACCCTGCGGGCCGTGGCCGACCACCGGACGGTGACGGCCGCCGCCGCCGCGCTCTACCTGACCCCGTCGGCCGTCTCCCAGCAGCTCGCCGCGCTGGAGCAGGAGACCGGCCACGAACTGCTCGCGCGGGAGGGGAGAGGGGTCCGGCTGACCGCGGCGGGGGAGATCCTGCTGCTGCACGCCGACCTGGTGCTGGCCCAGCTGGAGCGCGCCGAGGCCGACCTCGCCGCGTACCGGGAGGGCGTCGCGGGCGAGGTGACGGTGGCGGCGTTCGCCACCGGGATCGCGCTGGTGCTCGCCCCGGCGATCGGTGTGCTGGCCGGGACCGCCCCGGGCGTACGGCTCCGGGTGCTGGACGCCGAAGGGGACGCCAGCGTCCCGATGGTGCTGGACGGCCGGGCGGATCTCGCGGTGGCGGTGGAGTACCGGGGTGCCCCCCGGGCCGACGACCAACGGCTGACCCGGGTGGCGCTGTACGCCGAGCCGTTCGACGCGGTGCTGCCGCTCGGCCACCCGCTGGCCGCGGGCGACGGGCCGATCGCGGTGGCCGAGCTGGCCACCGAACCGTGGATCGGCCCCTACCCCGGCAACCCGTGCCACGACGTGGTGCTGCTGGCCTGCGAGTACGCCGGCTTCCAGCCCCGGCTGGTGCACTCCTCGGACGACTTCCGCGCGGTGGTCGCCCTCGCCTCGGCCGGCGCCGGGGTCGCCCTGGTGCCGCGGTCGGCGCTGCGCGGGACCGACCTGGCGGCGGTGGCGGTCCGGCCGGTGGACAGCGCGCTGGCCACCCGGAAGGTGTTCGCGGCGGTCCGGACCGGGGCGGACCGGCACCCGCTGATCCGTCCGGTGCTGGCGGCGCTGACCTCGGCCGCCGCGCCGCTCGCGGTGGAGTGACGGCCCGGCGTCGCCCGTGCCGCGCCAAGGGGATCGCAGGGTGCTCGTCCTGACTGATCAGTACCCGTTCTGGCATATGCTGCTGGGCGTGGCCGGGCACCACGACGGCGTGGCGCCGCCGCTGGACGAACGGTTGGAGCACCCCGATGAGCGAGAACGTCCCGGACCTTGCGACCGAGCCGATTCCGGTCGGGGTGATCGGCCTCGGCGACATCGCCCAGAAGGCGTACCTGCCGGTGCTCGCCGCGCTGCCGGGCCTGGACCTGCGGCTGATGACCCGGGACCGGGCCAAGCTGGACCGGATCGGCGACAGCTACCGGATCACCCAGCGCTACGGCGACCTCGGCGAGCTGATCGACAGCGGGCTGCGGGCCGCCTTCGTGCACGCCACCACCGACCAGCACGTGCCGATCGTCACCGCGCTGCTGGAGGCGGGCGTCGACGTCTACGTCGACAAGCCGCTCGACTACCACCTGGACGGCGCCCGCCGACTGGTCGACCTGGCGGAGCGTCAGAACCGTTCGCTGATGGTCGGGTTCAACCGTCGGCACGCCCCGGGCTACCTGATGGCCAAGGAGCGGCCGCGCGACCTGATCGTGCTGCAGAAGAACCGGGAGGGCCTGCCGGAGGCCGCCCGCACCCTGGTGTACGACGACTTCATCCACGTGGTGGACACGCTGCTGTTCCTGGCCCCCGGCGAGATCGAGCACGTCGACGTCCGGTCCCGGATCCGGGACGGCCTGGTCGAGCACGTGGTGCTGACCCTGGCGGGCGACGGCTTCACCGCGCTCGGCATCATGAACCGGCTCTCCGGCTCGACCGAGGAGATCCTCGAGGTCTCCGGCGGCGACTCCAAGCGGGCCGTGCACAACCTGGCCGAGGTGATCGACCACCGGGGCCAGCCCACCGTACGGCGCCGGGGCGACTGGGTGTCGGTGGCCAGGCAGCGCGGCATCGAGCAGGTGGTGGTCGGCTTCCTGGACGCCGTCCGGGCTGGCAAGGTGCTGTCGGCCCGGGACGCGCTGCGCACCCACGAGCTGTGCGAGCGGATCGTCAGCGAGCTGGCGGCACAGACCCGCTGACGCGTTCGCGGGCGCTGCTCACGACGCGGACTCGTCGACGTCACGGGAGGTGTTGCCCCGGTGCGCCAGGTTCCAGCTGATGACCCGTTTCGGATGGATCCGGATCACCTCGGCACTGAAGAACCCGGCCGCCTGGGGCGGCGCCACCCCCGTCAACAGCTCGGCCCGGCCCCGCAGTTCGACCCCGCGCCCCCACCCCGGCGCCACCGGGTCGTCCGCCGGCGCGAAGTCGTCCACCACGAACGACACCAGCGGATTCGCCTGCAGATTCCGGTACTTGCGGCTCTCGCTGAGCTTCGGCCCCCCGATGTCCACCGTCCCGTCCGGGTTGAGCCGGAACGACACCGGCCGCACCTGCGGCCCCCCGTCCGGCCCCACCGTCGCCAGCCGCCCGACCGGCTGCCCCGCCAGGTAAGCCCGCTCCTGCTCGGTCAGTGCCATCACCGTCTCCGTCCAGTTGCCGTCGGATCCCCACGGTAGAAGGTGAAGTCCGCTTGAGGTCAAGCGCGGACGACGGCCGTCCGGTGGGCTCCCTCAGCCGAGCAGCTCGGGAGCGAAGTAGTCGCGCAGCCGAGCGATCTTCCCGTCCCGGACCCGGAAGATCTGCACCAGCGAGACGGTCACGTCCTCCCCGCCGCCGGCTCCGTCGAAGACGGTGTCGATCTCGGCGACGAACACGTCGGGATCGGCGGTGGTGTGCAGCACGTAGCCGGTCTTCTCGAGGTTCGGGACGGGGCCGTCCTTCGGTTGGCGTTGGTAGTACGCCGCCATCGCGCGGCGGATCTCCTCGCGGCCCGCCATCCTGCTGGGGAAGGCGCCGCCGGCGGGCAGCAGTGGTGCCTCCAGGACACCGTCCGGGGTGAAGCTCTCGGCAAGGGCGTCGGCGTTCCGGGAGAGGGTCCCGGCGTGGACGTAACTCCGGAAGATCTCCTGCGGCGTTCGGGACACGGCTGCTCCTGGGCTTCGCTTCGGACACAGAGGGCCGGCCAATCACAGTGAGCCGCCCGGGAGCGCCGTTTCCACCCGCGGGCCCGACCGGGCCAACGCTGTGGCCGGCGCGGTGCCGGCGGTGCATGATCGTGCCCATGGAGAACCCTGCCCCCGCGCCGGCCCCCGCCGCGTACGCCTGCATGATCGTGCGCAAGCCCGCCGAGGAGGTGTTCCGTGCTTTCGCCGACCCGGCCGTGACCACCCGGTTCTGGTACAGCGGGAGCAGCGGGCCGATGGTCGCGGGGGCCGAGCTGCGCTGGGAGTGGGAGACCTACGGCGCCTCCGTCGACGTGCGGGTCGAGGAGGTGCAGGAGGGGCGGCTGATCCGGTTCGCGTGGGGCAACTACGAGCAGCCGACCACGGTCGAGCTGCGGTTCACCCCGCGCGCGGCCGGGACCACCTTCGTCGAGGTCACGGAGACCGGGTTCCAGGGCTCGGCGGAGGCCGCCGTCCGCTGGGTGAACGACACCGTCGGGGGATTCAGCACAGCGCTGTGCGCCCTGAAGGCCCTGCTGGAACACGGCATCGAGCTCAACGCCGTGCCCGACCACCACCCGGCGTCCTGAGCCGGCCTCCTGGTCCGGCGTCAGGCCGTGCCCGACGGAGGCGGCCTGACCACCGCCGCCCGAAAATGAGTTGCCTGCGGACCGTGCTCTGAATCACGATCACCCGCATGGACCTGTAACGGCTGCCACGTGGCAACACCCCACCTGTCGCGCGACCGACCTCGGAGTCTGACGACCCGGCCCCGAGGGGATGACCCGCGCCCTCGTGTGCATCCGTCAGATGTCAGGGGCCGCAGCCTGCCTGCGAGCGCCCCTGCCCAGTCCTGAAAGCAACCACCACCATGAATACCAACCGCAAGGCCCTGTGGGCCGTGCGTCGGTCCGCGCTGCCCGCCGTCGTGCGCCCCTGCCCGGACTGCTCCGGTTCGCGCCACCGCCCGTCGGGGAAGATCCGGGTCAACGCGAACGGCAAGCTGCTCGACGTCTGGCTGCTCCTGAGCTGTGCGGCGTGCGACCGGACCTCGAAGGTGCCCGTCCACGAGCGCGTCCACGTCTCCTCGCTGGAGCCCGCCCGCCGGGTGGCGTACGAGACCAACAGCCCCGCCGTGGTGGCGGAGTTGGCGATGAGTGCGGCACTCGCGGCGAAGAACGGCCACCGCCTCGACTGGACCGGTACCTGGGAGCTGGAGACCCGCACCCCGCTCCACGCACTCGACGACCCGACACCGCTCGGGGTGCAGGTGAGGTTCGAACTGCCCGCGCCGGTCCGGGTCGAACGGCTGCTCATGCGCGGCCTCGGTCTCAGCCGGACCGAGGTACGACGGATGGTCGGCGACGGACGAATCCGCCTGCCGTTCGCGCCGGACGCCAAGACCCACCGGGACTTCGAACTCACCGTCCACGGACCGGCTTCCGCTTCGGCCGATGCCGCGCAGCGGTCGAAGCTCCCCGGCGCCCGGTCCCACCGGCTGCGGCCTGCCCTGACCGACCTCGGACTACGGGGCGTGCCAAGGCAGTTGGCCGGCTCGGTGCGGGCTGCGGCGGGAGCGTAGGAGAGTGACGGCCGGGCCTTCCGGCAGTCGAGGGCGGGTCCGCCTTCGAACTGCCGGGAGGCCCAGCCGTACCGTCCGGTCAGGACAGGAGCTCGACGTACCCGTCGGTCCCGTGCACCCGGATCCGCTGCCCGTCCCGGATCAGCCGGGTGGCCTGCTCCACGCCCACGACGGTCGGCAGGCCGTACTCCCGGGCGATCACCGCGCCGTGGGTCATCAGGCCGCCGACCTCCGTCACCAGGCCCGCGATGCCGACGAACAGCGGCGACCAGCTGGGGTCCGTGAAGGTGGTGACCAGGATGTCGCCGGATTCGAGATCGGCCGCCGCCATGTCCAGGACGACGCGGGCCCGCCCCTCGACCGTCCCGGCGGAGACCGGTACGCCGACCAGCGCGCCGTCCGGCACGTCGTCCCGCCGGTACGCCCCGCTGAGGGCCTCGCCGTCGGAGGTGAGCACCCGGGGCGGTGTGAGCGCGTGGTAGGAGCGGAACTCCTCCTTGCGCCGCTCGATCAGCCCGCCGTCCAACTGCCGTGACCGCACCAGGTCGTGGAACTCCTGGAAGGTGAGGTGGAAGACGTCCGCCCGCTCGGCCAGCACCCCGGCCTGCACGAGTCGCCCGGCCTCCGCCAACAGGGCCTGCTTGTAGACGAAGTAGCGGCTGATGATGCCGTACTTCGGGTACTCCCGGTACCCGATGAAGGCCCGCACCTGGTCGATCATCCGCTTGGTCCGGTCGGCCTTCCGGTCCCCGTCCGGCAGGGCCCGCAGGCGGGCCAGCACGTCCTGTTCCTTCTGCTCCGCCTTCTGCCGCCCCTGCTCGAACCGCCGCTCCGCAGCGCCCGGTTCGAAGTTCCGGACGTTGTCGAGGATCGCGGGCACGAGCGTGCCGGGGCGCTCGCGCCACCGGGGCCTGGTGATGTCGATCTCGCCCGCGCAGCGCATGCCGTAGCGGTCGAGGTACGCCTCGATGGCGTCGCGCGCCTCGGTCCCGCCCGCCAGCTTCGGCAGCTCGTCCAGGAAGCCGTCGTCCTGGACGCCCTGCAGGAACGCCACCACCTCCGGGTGCGGGCGGATCACGTCCGCGACGTCGAGCAGCTCCAGCCCCATCTCCGAGGTGATGTTGTCGGGGGCGGACAGCGTGAGCGTGTCAGCCGCGCTCTTCTCGCCGAGCCACTCCTGCAGCTTGTCGTTGAGCCACCAGGTGGCCTCCATCGCGGTCATGATGGCCTGGATGTTCAGCGGATCGCTGAGCACGCGCTTGTGCTCCTCGAAGGCCGCCAGCAGGAAGTCGAACAGCGCCGGTCCGGTCTTGCCGCGGATGCCGCGTTCCAGGGCGGCGACCGAGGCCCGGCTGCGCTCGATCAGCTCGGCGACGACGGCCGGGTCGGTCCGGGCCGGGTCCTGCTCGGACTCGTCGGACGGGTGGTCGGCCGGATGGTCGGACGGGGGCTGAGCGGGGCTCGGGTCCGGGAGCGACGGTACGAGGTCGCCGCGTTCGAGGACGGTCTCCAGAGCGTCCCTGACCAGCGGATCGCCGCGCCCCAGGACCTCCAGGAGACCGGCCCGGCTCACCGGCGAGGCCAGCCGCGGGGCGACGTCGACGAACAGCCGCCCGCCGGCCTCGTGCATCGGCACCATGGCGGTCAACTGCCACATCGAGAGCCCCAGCGGCTTCATGGGGTCGGTCATCATCTGCCCGTGCCCGACGGAGACGTAGACGTGGTTCTCCCGGTCGTCGCTCCGGGGGACCGGGAACAGCGTGGTGATCGGCCGGCTCTGGACGATCCGGAAGTCGTCGTCGACCAGGCACCACTCGATGTCCTGCGGGCGGCCGAAGTGCGCTTCGATCCGCCGCCCGAGCTCCACCAGCCGGACGGCCTGAGCATCCGTCAGCGCGGGCCGCTCCTGCTGCTCCGGGCCGATCGCCACCTCCCGCGTACCGCCGCCCGGCAGCGGCTGAACGGCGACTCGCTTGGCGGCGATCGTCCGGTCGACGACCTCGCCGCCCCGCACCTTGAAGACGTCCGGGTTCACCAGGCCGGAGACCAGTGCCTCGCCCAGGCCGAAGCCGGCGTCCACGGTGGCGACCTTCCGGTGGCCCGTGACGGGGTCGGCCGTGAACAGGATGCCGGACGCCTGCGGGAGGACCATCCGCTGCACGACCACCGCCATCCGGACCGTACGGTGGTCGATCCCGCCGCGCTGACGGTAGGTCACGGCCCGCTCGGTGAACAGCGAGGCCCAGCACCGGCTGATGTGCCGGAGGATCTCCGCAGGCCCGACGACGTTCAGGTAGGTGTCCTGCTGGCCGGCGAAGGAGGCCGTCGGCAGGTCCTCCGCCGTCGCGCTGGACCGGACGGCGTAGGCGTCCTGCGCGCCGAACCGGACGAGCGCGCCGGTGACCGCCGCCGCGAGCTCGTCCGGGACGACGGTCTCCTCGACGGTCCGACGGATCCGCGCACCGAGCACCTGGACCGCCTCCCGGTCGTCCGGGCCGAGGTGGGCCAACTCGTCGAGCAGGTCGTCGATCGCCGGTGCGTCCGCCATGACCCGCCGGAAGGCGTCCGTGGTCACGCAGAAGCCGTCCGACACCCGGATGCCCCCGATCCGCGACAGCTCGCCCAGGTGCGCGGCTTTGCCGCCGACGTCCGCGACCCGCGTGGCGTCGAGCTCCTGAAGATCCAGCACGTACTGCTCACTCACTGCGATACCTCCGAGGCGGCCGCGCTCCGTTGTCCTGCCGTACCTGATCGAATCACCGGCGCCGCCGACTCCGTCGAATCCCCCGACCGGGCGCGTCCCGGTCGATCCGACCTCGTCATGCTCTTCGTACCTCGACAACAACAGACTCATTTCCGCAGGTGGTGGCTTCGGCCGACGATTCTGCGGCATGATCGGGGGCTTGTGGCAAGCCCCGGGGTGCGCTATATGTTGGGAGTGGCAAGGAGCGCGTTCTCCTTGCCTTTGCTGTTGGCGCCGGGTGGAAACCCCTGTCGGTGGTGCGGGGCGAGGACGCAGAACTCGTGGCCCTCCGGGTCGGCCAGGCAGGTCCATGGGACATCGCCCTGGCCGAGGTGGGGAGCGTGTCACCGGTGGAGCCCCGACCCGACCGAAGGCGGTTCCACATTCGGGTAGTGCGCCACCGCCACCTCACACCACCCGTCCAGACCTTCGTACTCCCACACCCCGGACAGAGCAGCCTCGGGACGGCCCGACCCGATCGGATTGGTCGCCAACTCGGCCGCACGCCTGCCGTCCGCTTCGTCGGACTCCACAGCAGCCCGTACGATCCGTGCCGCAATCTCCGAGAACCGGTCGGCCCCCATCCACCCCCGCGTCAACTGCGCACCGTCGAACGACCACGACGCCACCCACCGCCGCGACACCGACCCACCACCACTGGCACTCACCGGACCGCCGGAGCGACCGATACCAGGTGACACCGGCCGGCCGGCGCGAACGTCAGGTCGAGACGGCCGTCCCAGGCCAGAAATTCCGCCACTCGCTCCACCGCATCCGGCCGCGTCAGGAAGTACCGGTAGGCGTCAGCCTGCACCGCGCCGACCTTCCGCTCTCCGTCCTGACTGATCAGCTCACCATCGCAACCGAGTGCATCGACGTGCTGGTCCATGCCGCGCTGTTCCTGCACGAGTCCTTCCCCGGCTTCAGTGCCCTACTGGCCGAGCGTGCCGCCCAAGGCTGCACGGTTCGGATCGCTCTCGGTGATGCCGACCGCGAGAACGTTCAACAGCGGGGTAGAGAGGAGAAGTTCGGCCATGGGATCGAGACCCGCTGCCGACTCGCCGCCATGCACTACCGGCCCTTGACCGAGGTGCCCGGCATCGAGGTGCGAATGCATGGCACAACGCGCTGAAGGGAGACTGACGTATGGCCAGGACCGAGTACTACGACGACCCGAACGCCCCTCAGCCCAATCGCCTCGTGGTCGCCGCCTCCGCAGTCGTCACCGACGACATAGGGCGAATCCTGCTGCAACGCCGAACCGACAACGGTCTCTACGCCCTGCCAGGGGGTGCCATGGACTTCGGCGAGTCCCTGCCCGCCGCCGCAGTCCGCGAAGTCCTGGAGGAGACCGGACTGGAGGTTGAGATCACTGGACTGGTCGGCACCTACACCGACCCACGCCACGTGATCGCCTACTCGGACGGCGAAGTACGCCAACAGTTCAACGTCTGCTTCACCGCCCGCCTGACGGGCGGAGCACTGCGCATCTCCAGCGAGTCCACCGACCTCCGCTTCGTCTCCCCGGCGGAACTCGACGGACTGCCCATCCACCACACCCAACGCCTTCGACTCCAGCACTTTCTGGAGCGCCGGACCACCCCGTATCTCGGATGACTGCGCAACGCCGAAACGGTCTTGACCTACCCCCGCTCCGGAAGGTGGATCGGGGCCGCTGTGATGCTGATGGAGGGTCAGTCCCCGATGTCGGAGCCGCCACTCCCAATTGCCCGATCCAGGCTCTAGACGGGGAGCTTAGGCGCCGGTCTCTCCGCCGTAGAAGGGCACGGGGCGTCGGCCACAATCTGTCCTCCCATCGGCCCTGAAAGGCATCGCGGGCGTTCCTGGCTCCATTCGGCTTCCAGGCAGTGGGCCCGTCCGTGGAGTTCGTCGGTGTGGGTGTGCTGGGCGATGATCGCGCAGTTGGCGGCGTTGAGGGTCCGTTCGCGCCGCCCGCCTTGCGTTCCTCGCCGGTGACCGGCCTGGCCTCGACCCAGAGGGTGTCCGGTAACTGCTGGGGAGCGGGCGGACTGACCTGCCGTCACCGCTCGGCCGGCGGGGACGGGGTGGGGCTCCCGATTCTGGACAGCCCGGGGCTGGGGCGTCGACAATCGGGCCATGAGCGCTCCAGAGTTCCGCACCGCCCAGCTGACGGCCAGGCCGTCGCAGGCCGACCGCGACCAGGTGCTGGAGGTGCTCCGGGAGGGGGTCGGCAACGGGCAGCTCTCCCATGACACGTTCGTGCGGCGGATGGAGTTGGTCCTCACCGCCAAGAGCCGGGCGGAAATGGCCACGGTGGTGGCCGACCTGCATTCGTACGGACGGTTCGCCCGGGGCCTGCTGCGCGGGGTGGCCTGGATGTCGGCGTTCAAGGTCCGGTTGGCGCGGACCTGGGAGACCGAGCAGTTGCCCGGTCTGCGGCTGCCGGGCCCGGGTGCGGGGCGGCTGGTGATCGGACGGCAGGTCGGTTCGGGCCTTCGGCTGAGTGATGCGTCGGTGTCGCGCTTCCACGCGGAGCTGCGGCGCGAGCCGGAGGGCTGGGTGCTCCAGGACCTCGGGTCCAGCAACGGGACGTACGTCAACGGGCTGCGGGTGGCAGGGGCGGTGTTGGTGCGGGCCGGCGACCAGGTGCGGTTCGGGCTGTTGGCCTTTCAGCTGGTCACGGACTGACGGGCTGCCCGCTGCATGCCCTGGGCCGACTCGGTCCGGCTCAGCTCGCGGACTTCAACGCCGACGGTTCGCCACGAGAAGGTGCCCTGTCGGACGAAAGCGTCGGCGAGGGTGTGCGACGGATGCTGGATTGTTGCACCGGTGGCCGAAGTCTGCGCGTGGATAGCCGAGTTGACGGACCAACTGGACGGTGGTGGCTGTCCGGGTGCGGGCCCATCGGAGGCCGCCCGGGCCCGGCCGCGAGGTTCACGACACGCTCGGGGACGGGCGCAGTGGTACCCGCAGCTTCGGCAGCACAGCCTTCACCGTCGCGGCCATGGCGGCGAACGCGAGGTCCTTGCCCAGCGCGTCCATCGGCTTCCCGGTCTGGGTCTTGAGCTCGCAGTCGAGGTTGCCGTCCCGGACCACCAGGTGCAGATCCGACTTCCACGGGCCCTCCTCCGACGAGACCAGGCGGAACGCCTGACTCCCCAGTCCCGGGACCTCGGTCAGCGTCCCGCCCGCGACGTCGACCGCGGTGGTCCGGGAGTGGTCATGCATCCGGATCGCGGTGGCGGTGTCCTTCCAGGCACTGCACTGGACCACCACCCGACCGTGCACGTCGCCCCCGCTCAGCGACTGTTTGCACTCCGATCCACTGGCCTCGGCCGGGTTCGCCCCCGTCTCCCCGCCCTCCGGCGGCCCGGCGAGCGTCGCCACGGCCGTGGCGAGCTCGGTGAAGTCGAGCTGCCCGCAGAGCCCTCGGGGCGGCTGGTACGGCCCGGGTCCATCCGTCCGCTCCACTGTCGGCACCGGCGGCGGAGCGGCGGTACTCCCGCCGCCACCACAGCCGACCATCCCCACCGCCATCACCACTCCGAGCCAGCCACCCCTGACCAGCGCCGAACGCAGCACAATGTCCCCCTCCGTCGACCCCGAACCTCCCGGCAGGCTACCGGACTTGACGACCGATCCACGGCAGATCCGAACGCGACCTCGCAGGACGCCCCACACCGGCAACCGGCAACAACGGTTCCAGCACATCCCACTGACCGTCCGACAGATCCCCGCGTCCCATCCGATGAGCCTGGCATCAAGCCGGACAACCTTCCAAAACACGGCCTAGGCTCGGTGGACCGAGACGGGCGATGCCAGGGGGACGGATGAGTGGCAGGGCAGTGGTCGGCGCCGTGAACGCGTTGGCGGGGCGGTGGGCCTCGGTGGCTGCGGTGGCGGGGCGGAGCACGGTGTTCTCCCCGGTGGGGGTGTGGCCGTTGCTGGGGCTGCTGGCGGCCGGGGCGGGCGGGGCCGCTCGCGCGGAGCTGGCGGCGGCGGTGGGCCTGCCGGCCGAGGCCGCTGCGGAAGGTGCCCGTCAGTTGCTGGCGGATGTCGGCCGGATCCCGGGGGTGTCCACGGCGGTGGGCGTCTGGACGGACCGTCGGATCGTGCTGGACCCGGACTGGGTGGCTGCTCTGCCGGAGCACGGCCTCGGAGAGCTGACCGGGGTCGCGGCCGTCGACCGCGCCCGCCTCGACGCCTGGGCCGCGAAGGTGACGGGTGGCCTGATCCCGGCCATGCCGGTGGAGTTGGACGAGGAAACCCGGCTGGTGCTGGCCAGCGGACTGAGCATTCGGACGCGCTGGATCCGCCCGTTCACCGACGCCACCATCGTGCCGGAGCACGGCCCGTGGGCCGGGCGGCTGCTGGCCGCGCTGACCCGGCGCACCGCATTGCTGGACCGCGCGGCCGTCCTGCGCGGCGAGGCGGGGGCCGTCACCGAGTTGTCCGTGCTCGGGCACGACGGGATCGAGGTCCGGCTGCTGCTCGGCGAGGAAGGGCGGACGCCAAGTGCGGTGCTCCGGACGGGGATCGAGGCGGTCTCCGGCGAGGGGGCGGTGGAGCGGGTCACGGCCGACGTACTGCCCGCCGCCGAGGCCGGCCCGGGGATGACCGTGGGCTGGGAGCGGAGCCGGCAGCCCGAGCCGAACCTATGGATCACGACCGTGCCCTTCACCGTCGACTCCGAACACGACCTGCTCCGACCCTCCGCCACCTTCGGCCTCACCACCGCCGCCGACCTCGACCAGAGCCACTTCCCCGGGATCAGCCGCAACCCCCTGGCGGTCGGCTCCGCCAGGCAACGCGCCACGGCGGCCTTCGGAGCAGAGGGCTTCGAGGCCGCAGCCGTGACGGCGATCGTGCTCGCCGGCGGCGGCACGGCCTCGCGCCAACCGCCCTACCGGGTCCGCGACGTCGCCATCTCCTTCGACCGCCCCTTCGGTTTCCTGGCGGTCCACCGTTCCTCCCGCCTGGTCCTCGCGGCGGGCTGGGTGAACGAGACTCTCGACTACCAGCAGCCGGACCTCGACGAGGACTTCGAAAACGAGTTCCACCTCCATGGCTGACTGGGGCCGGACCCCTGAGCTGACGCCGTGTGGGGGTTCAGGAGAGCGAGGTGGTGTCACGAGAGCCAGGCGGCCCTACGCCCTGACAGCACGACCTCCAGTCGCCACAGTCGGTGAACCTGCTTCGAGCCCTGCGGGCGGAAGGCGCCTCAGCCAGCAGGTGACGGCCCGCCGTGCACGTCACCAGGGCACGACGCCCGTGTCGTCGAAGAACTGGCCGGTGGGGCCGTCGTCGGGCAGGGTCGCGAGTCGGACGGCGATCGCCGCGCCCTGTTCGGGGGTGCGCACGCCACGGAAGCCGTTGAGGTCGGTGGCGACGTAGCCGGGGCAGCCGGCGTTGATCAGGATGTTCGTGCCGCTCAACTCCCGGACGTACTGGAGGGTGACGGCGTTCAGGAACGTCTTCGAAGGGGAGTACGCCGCGGCCACCGGACCCGCCGTCAGCTCGGCAGTGGCACCCGACTGTCGGGTGAGGGAGCCGACGCTGCTGGACATGTTCACGATCCGCGGTGAGGCAGAGCGGCGGAGCAGCGGCAGCATCGCGTTGGTGACGCGGATGACGCCGATCACGTTGGTCTCCACGACCGTGCGGATGGTGGCGGGTTCGACGCGGGTGGGTTCCTGGGGCATGCCGCCGGTGATGGCGGCGTTGTTGACGAGCACGTCGAGGCGCCCGGCCTGTTCCTCGATCAGCCGTGCGGCGGCTGTCGCGCTCGCGTCGTCGGTCACGTCCAGCGGTACGCCGAAGGCGTCCACGCCGGCCGCGCGCAGTTTCTCCACTGCGGCCGTGCGACGCTGCTCGTCACGGGCGCCGACGCCGATGCGCCAGCCGAGGGCGCCCAGGCCCGCGGCGATCTCGTAGCCGATTCCCTTGTTCGCGCCGGTGATCAGCGCAGTCGTTCGTTCGCTCATGGGGACCATGCTGCGCTCGGACCCCGGCGGGGGTCCAAGACCGATTGGGTGGGCGACGATACCTTCCAGGTATCGATCCGGAGTACCGTGGCCGGATGGAGACCAGGGAACTGCGCTACTTCGTCGCTGTCGCCGAAGAGTTGCACTTCGGGCGGGCCGCGCAGCGGCTCGGGATCGCCCAGCCGCCGCTGTCACGGGCGATCCAGCAGCTCGAACGCCGACTCGGGGCGGCGCTGCTGGACCGGACCAGCCGCACGGTCACGCTGACCGAAGCCGGCTCGGTGCTGCTGGTCGAGGGTCGGGCGGCCCTCGACGCGGTCGAAGCCGCCGAGCGCCGGACCCGCCGCGCCGCCCTTCCCCCGACCGGCCGTCCCGGCCTGGTCCTGGTCACGAAGGCCAGTGCGTCCCGCGATCTGTTGGCGAAACTGCTGGACGCGTACGCCGCCGAACCCGGCGCGGTCCTCGTCGAGGTCATCTTGTGCGGCCCGGCCGAGCAGGCAGGGCTTCTGCGCGAGGGCCGGGCCGACGTGGCGCTGCTGCACCGGCCGTTCGACTCGACGGCCGGGTTCCACACCGAGGAACTCGGTACGGAGGGCCAGGTGGTGGTCCTGCCGGCCGGGCATCCGCTCACCGTCCGGACCCAGGTGCACATGGCCGACATCACCGGGCTGCCCGGCCTGCCCCTGCCACGCTGGCCCGACCCCGACGGCAGCTACCCGCCCGGCCCCGGTCCGCAGGTCCGCGACCACGCGCAGCTGCTGCAGCTCGTCGCGCTCGGCCGGGCCTGCGCGGTCTCACCGGAGTCGTGCCGATCCCAACTTCCCGCCGACCTCGCCGCCGTGCCCGTGCTGGACGCGCCAAGGGTCACCACCGTGATCGCCTGGCCGCCGCACAGCCGGTCCAGAGCCGTCGCCGACCTTGTCCGGACTGCGACCCGTCTCCGGTAGTTCCACTGCGCCTGGCCAGGTTCCACATCGACACCCGTCGGGTCCGGTCACGCCGGGGCTGTGCACCGGATCGGAGGTGACGGGCAGCAGAACAAGCATGCGTGCTTGATTTGTTCCTGACGTCCTGTCACGCTGCTGCCCGTGGGCGGGGCGGGGCGGAGCCGGCTGGGAGGCCAGGGTGCTGCGGATCGGGAATGCGTCGGGGTTCTACGGGGACCGCTTCGGGGCGATGCGGGAGATGTTGACGGGTGGGCCGCTGGATGTGCTCACCGGTGACTACCTGGCCGAGTTGACCATGCTGATCCTGGCGCGGGACCGGCTGAAGGATCCCGGACTGGGGTATGCGCGGACGTTTCTGCGGCAGTTGGAGGAGTGCCTCGGGCTGGCGGTGGACCGGGGGGTGCGGATCGTGGTCAACGCGGGCGGGCTGAACCCGGGTCGACTGGGCGAGGCGATCGGGGAGTTGGCGGCCAAGCAGGGGGTGCCGGTCCGGTTGGGCGTGGTGGACGGGGACGATCTGCTCGGGCGGCCGGAGTTGCCCGGTGGGTTGTTGGCGGCCAACGCGTATCTCGGGGGACAGGGGATCGCCGAGTGCCTGCGGGCCGGTGCCGATCTGGTGGTGACCGGGCGGGTCACGGACGCGGCGCTGGTCTCGGGGGCGGCGGCGGCCCACTTCGGTTGGGACGCAGGGGACTTCGACGCCCTGGCGGGGGCGGTGGTGGCGGGTCACGTGCTGGAGTGCGGGGCGCAGGCCACCGGCGGGAACTACGCGTTCTTCCACGAGCACGACGTGACCCACCCCGGCTTCCCGATCGCGGAGCTGCACGCGGACGGCTCCAGCGTGATCACCAAGCATCCGGGCACCGGCGGCGCCGTCACGGTCGGGACGGTCACCGCCCAGTTGCTGTACGAGACTTCGGGTGCCCGCTACCCAGGCCCCGACGTGACGGCCCGGCTGGACAGTGTCCGGCTGACCGAGGACGGGCCCGACCGGGTGCGGATCAGCGGGGTGCGCGGGGAGGCCCCGCCGCCGACCCTCAAGGTCGGGCTGAACCGGCTGGGCGGGTGGCGCAACGAGGTGGTGTTCGTGCTCACGGGGCTGGACATCGAGCGCAAGGCGGAGCTGGTCCGGCGTCAACTGGCGGGATCTGTCCGGGCGTCCGAGGTACGTTGGACGCTGGCCCGCACCGACCACCCGGACGCCGGCACCGAGGAGACCGCCTCCGCGCTGCTCCGGCTCGCCGTCAAGGACCGCGACCAGGAGGCGGTGGGGAGGGCGTTCACCACCGCCGTCGTGGAACTCGGCCTGGCGGGCTACCCCGGCTTCCACCTCACCGCCCCACCCGGGCCGGCCGCCCCGTACGGCGTCTTCGAGACCGCGTACGTCGAAGCGGCGAGCGTCCCGCACCGGGCCCAACTCCCGGACGGCACACACCGGGTGGTCGCCCCGGCCCCGATCACCCGCCCGCCGGCGCGGGTCGAGGACCCGCCGCTGCCGCCCCCGCCGCCCGAGGGCCCGACCCGGTGGGTGCCGCTCGGACTCGCCTTCGGTGCCCGCAGCGGCGACAAGGGCGGCGACGCCAACCTCGGGGTCTGGGCCCGGAGCGAGGACGGCTGGCGCTGGCTGGCCCATCGACTGACCGTGCACCGCCTGCGCGAACTCCTGCCGGAGGCGGCGGAGTTGCCGATCGACCGCCAGCTGCTCCCGGAGCTGCGCGCGGTGAACTTCGTGATCACCGGACTGCTCGGCGAGGGCGTCGCCGCCCAGCACCGCTTCGACCCGCAGGCGAAGGCGCTCGGCGAGTGGCTCCGCGCCCGGCACGTCGACCTCCCGGAGGAACTGCTGTGACCACGCTGCCCACCCACCTCGACCCGGCCGGGCCCGAGTACCGGGACAACCGGGACGCGATGCTGGCCAAACTGACCGCGCTGGACGCCGAGCACGCCAAGGCGCTGGCCGGTGGCGGCCCCAAGTACCTGGAGCGCCACCGGAGTCGGGGCAAGCTTCCGGCCCGGGAGCGGATCGAGCTGCTGGTCGACCCGGGGTCGCCGTTCCTGGAGCTCTCCCCACTGGCGGCCTGGGGCAGCGACTATCCGGTCGGCGCCGCGCTGGTCACCGGGATCGGGGTGATCGAGGGCACCGAGTGCGTGATCACCGCCAACGACCCGACGGTGCGCGGCGGGGCCAGCAACCCCTGGACGCTGCGCAAGGCCCTGCGGGCCAACGAGATCGCGCTGCACAACCGGCTCCCGCTGGTCAGCCTGGTGGAGTCCGGCGGAGCCGACCTGCCGAGCCAGAAGGAGATCTTCATCCCCGGCGGAGCGCTGTTCCGCGACCTCACCCGGCTGTCCGCCGCCGGGGTGCCGACGGTGGCGGTGGTGTTCGGCAACTCGACCGCCGGCGGCGCGTACGTACCGGGGATGTCCGACCACACCGTGCTGGTGCGCGAGCGGGCCAAGGTCTTCCTGGGCGGCCCGCCGCTGGTGAAGATGGCCACCGGGGAGGACGCCGACGACGAGTCGCTGGGCGGCGCCGAGATGCACGCCCGGGTCTCCGGGCTGGCCGACCACCTGGCCGAGGACGAGCACGACGCGCTGCGGATCACCCGCCGGATCGTGCACCGCCTGCACTGGCGCAAGGCCGGTCCGGGGCCCGACCCGACCGCCGTGCCGCCCAAGTACGCCGAGGAGGAGCTGCTCGGCCTGGTGCCGGGCGACCTCAAGGTGCCGTTCGACCCGCGCGAGGTGATCGCCCGGATCGTCGACGGCTCGGACTTCGACGAGTTCAAGCCGCGCTACGGGCCGAGCCTGGTGACCGGCTGGGCCGAGCTGCACGGCTACCCGGTCGGGATCCTGGCCAACGCGCAGGGCGTGCTGTTCAGCGAGGAGTCGCAGAAGGCCGCCCAGTTCATCCAGCTCGCCAACCAGCGCGACCGGCCGCTGCTCTTCCTGCACAACACCACCGGCTACATGGTCGGCCAGGCGTACGAGCAGGGCGGCATCATCAAGCACGGCGCGATGATGATCAACGCGGTCTCCAACAGCAAGGTCCCGCACCTCTCGGTGCTGGTCGGCGCCTCGTACGGGGCCGGGCACTACGGGATGTGCGGGCGGGCGTACGAGCCGCGGTTCCTGTTCGCCTGGCCGAGCGCCAAGTCGGCGGTGATGGGTCCTCAGCAGCTGGCCGGGGTGCTGTCGATCGTGGCCCGGCAGTCGGCGGCGGCCAAGGGGCAGCCGTACGACGAGGAGGCCGACGCCACCATCCGGGCCATGGTGGAGCAGCAGATCGAGGCCGAGTCGCTGCCGGTCTTCCTCTCCGGCCGGCTCTACGACGACGGGGTCATCGACCCCCGCGACACCCGCACGGTGCTCGGTATCTGCCTGTCCGCGATCCACAGCGCCCCGGTCGAGGGCGCGCGCAGCTACGGCGTCTTCCGGATGTAAGGGACCTGACCGATGATCACCTCCGTACTGGTCGCCAACCGGGGCGAGATCGCCCGCCGGGTCTTCCGGACCTGCCGGGACCTGGGCATCGCCACGGTGGCGGTGCACTCCGACCCGGACGCCGCTGCCCCGCACGTCCGGGAGGCCGACACCGCCGTCCGGCTGCCGGGGGCCGCCCCCGCCGACACCTACCTGCGAGCCGACCTGCTGGTCGCCGCCGCGCTCGCCGCCGGGGCGGACGCGGTCCACCCGGGCTACGGATTCCTGTCCGAGAACGCCGGGTTCGCCTCGGCGGTGGAGCGGGCCGGACTGACCTGGATCGGTCCGCCCGCCGCCGCGATCGCCGCGATGGGATCGAAGACCGAGGCGAAACGGCTGATGGCGGCGGCCGGCGTGCCGGTGCTCGCGGTGCCGGCCGAACCGACCGCCGCCGACCTGCCGCTGCTGGTCAAGGCGGCCGCCGGTGGTGGCGGCCGGGGGATGCGGATCGTCCGCGAACTCGCCGAGCTGCCCGGCGCGTTGGCCGCCGCCCGGGCGGAGGCGGCGAGCGCCTTCGGGAGCGACGAGGTGTTCTGCGAGCCCTATCTGCCGCACGGGCGGCACGTCGAGGTGCAGCTGCTGGCGGACGCGCACGGCACGGTCTGGGTGGTCGGCGACCGGGACTGCTCGCTGCAGCGCCGACACCAGAAGGTGATCGAGGAGGCCCCGGCGCCCGGTCTGGCCGAGCCGCTCCGGGCCGAGCTGCACCGGGCCGCGTCCGCCGCCGCCCGGGCGATCGGCTACCGGGGCGCCGGGACGGCCGAGTTCCTGGTCACCCCCGACGGGCGGTGCTGGTTCCTGGAGATGAACACCCGCCTCCAGGTCGAGCACCCGGTCACCGAGTGCGTCACCGGCCTCGACCTGGTCGCCCTCCAGCTCCGGATCGCCGAGGGCGAGGCGCTGCCCGCCGAGCCGCCGCCGACCAGCGGCCACGCGATCGAGGCCCGGCTGTACGCCGAGGACCCGGAGCAGGACTGGCAGCCCCGGACCGGGACCCTGCACCTGCTCGAAGTGCCCGGCGTGTCGGTCGAGTTCGACACCGGCTCGCGGGACACCGGCCTGCGGCTGGACTCCGGGGTGACCGACGGCACCGAGATCGGCCCGCACTACGACCCGATGCTCGCCAAACTGATCGCCTGGGCGCCCACCCGGGCCGCTGCCGCCCGGCTGCTGGCCACCGCACTGAGCCGGGCCCGGATCCACGGCCCTGGCAGCAACCGGGCGCTGCTGGTCGCGGCGCTGCGCCACCCCGCCTTCCTGGCCGGGGAGTTGCACACCGGATTCCTCGCCGAGCACGAGCACGAGCTCGGCGGCAAGGGCGAGAGCCTGGCCCGGTCGGCGCTGGCCGCCGCGCTCGCCGAGGCGGGTGGTTCGCCGTTCCCGCCGGGCTGGCGCAACCTGCCCTCGCAGCCGCAGACCAACCGCTACCGGGCGGCCGACGGCACCGAGTACGAGGTGAGCCACCGACTCACCCGGGACGGCCTCCAGGGGCATCCCGGGGTCGAACTGGTCGAAGCCCGACCGGACTTGGTCACCCTGCGGGCCGAGGGCCGGACCCACACCTACCGGATCGCCCGGTACGGCGGCACCCTGCACCTGGACGGGCCCACCGGCGCCGCCACCCTCACGGCACTGCCGCTGCTGCCCGAACCCGAGGTCGAACCGACCCCCGGCGCCCTGCTCGCACCGATGCCCGGCACCGTCACCCGGACGGCCGCCGCACCCGGCGACCAGGTCACCGCAGGCCAGCCGCTGCTCTGGCTGGAGGCGATGAAGATGGAGCACCGGGTCAGCGCGCCCACGGACGGCGTGCTCACCGAACTGCGGGTCGCCGCCGGCCAGCAGGTCGAACCGGGCGCCCTGCTGGCGGTCGTCCGACCGCACGACTGACACCCGACCCACCGAAACCCACCGCACGGAAGGGACCTTCGCCATGTCCGCACCGCTGCTCAACCCGGTCGAACCCGAGGAACACCAGGCCCTGCGCCGAGCCGTCGGGGACCTCGCCCGGCGCTACGGCCCCGAGTACTTCCGTCGCAAGGCCCGCGCGGGCGAGCCCGTCGACGAGCTCTGGGCGGAGGCGGGGAAGGCGGGCTACCTCGGGGTCAGCCTGCCCGTCGAGTACGGCGGCGGGGGCGCCGGCATCACCGAACTGGCCATCGTGCTGGAGGAGTTCGGCGCGGCCGGCTGCCCGCTGCTGATGATGATCGTCTCGCCCGCGATCTGCGGCACGGTGATCGCGCGCTACGGCACCGAGCAGCAGAAGCAGAGCTGGCTGCCCGGACTCGCCGACGGCAGCCGCCGGATGGCCTTCGGCATCACCGAGCCGGACGCGGGCTCCAACTCGCACCGGCTGACCACCACCGCCCGCCGGGACGGCGAGGACTGGCTGCTCACCGGGCGGAAGGTGTTCATCTCGGGCGTCGACCACGCCGACGCGGTGCTCTTCGTGGCCCGGACCGAGGACGCCCGCACCGGGCGGCTGAAGCCCGCGCTGTTTGTGGTGCCGCGCGAGACGCCGGGCTTCGAGTACCGGGCGATACCGATGGAACTGGTCACCGCCGAGCGGCAGTTCCAGGTCTTCCTGGACGAGGTCCGGCTGCCGGCCGACGCCCTGGTGGGGAGTGAGGACGCCGGCCTCGAGCAGCTGTTCGCCGGGCTCAACCCGGAGCGGGTGATGACCGCCGCCTTCGCCCTCGGCCTGGCCCGCCAGGCGCTCGGCACCGCCACCGACTACGCCAGGACCCGGACCGTCTGGGACGCCCCGATCGGCGCCCACCAGGCGATCGCGCACCCGCTGGCCCAGTGCGCGATCGAGATCGAGCTCGCCCGGCTGATGATGCTCAAGGCCGCCCAGCTCTACGACCAGGGGCACGACGTGGCCGCCGGCGAGGCCGCCAACATGGCCAAGTACGCGGCCGCCGAAGCCGCGTGCCACACGGTCGACCAGGCGGTGCACACCCTGGGCGGCAACGGGCTCACCCAGGAGTACGGGCTGGCCGCGCTGCTCACCGCCACCCGGGTCAGCCGGATCGCCCCGGTCAGCCGGGAGATGATCCTCAACTACGTGGCCCAGCACACCCTGGGGCTGCCCAGGTCGTACTGACGGTCCGTCAGGATCGCTGCCACCAACGGCGGCGCGGCTGCTGGGCATGGGCCTCCCGCACCTGCTCCGGGCTCGGCCACCCGTCGCGCTGCCGCTGGTCGTCCAGGGCCCGGCGGGCGGCCTCGGCCGCCGCCGGGTCGTCGAACTCGCGGGAGAGCAGCTCGATCCGCCCGGTGGAGTGGTCGATCCGGACGGTGTCGAGCGCCATCCGGTCCAGGTCGGCGATGGCGTCCGCATGGGTCACCCGGTGCAGCGCGAGCATGGTGACCGACGGGTCGGCGTCGCCGAGGGTGATCTCCTCCGACAGCAGGACCGCCATCAGCCGTTTCGCGGCGGCGGAAGGGAGTTGGTCACCGACGGCCATGTGCACCATCAGCTGCTCGTGGCCGGTGTCGAGCCAGCGGGCCCAGGAGACCCAGACGCAGTGGACGTCCGGGAACTCCCGCAGGCGCCGGAAGACCGAGTCCCGCAGGGCCACGGCCAGCGGGTGGGTGGACCAGGTCAGCCGGAGCAACTGCCCCGCGCCCGGTATGCCGTGCTCGGAGACCGTCCGGAACAGGTGCTCGGCCGGGAGGACGAACCGCCACCCGTCCGAGCCGGTGACGATCAGGCGCCTGGCCCCGACCTCGCGGACCACCTCCATCAGCCGCAGGGCGTCGGCGAAGAAGGTGTCCGAGGCCCCCTCCACGTGCTGCACCGCCTCCGCCGTGGCGCAGATCTGCAGCGCCGCGGTGCCGTCCCGGTGCTGCAGGTGGTACAGCGAGCCGTCCTGGTGGACCGGTACGAACACGCCCTCGGCCACCAGGGTGCGGAGCACCCGCTCCTGGGCGGCACCGGAGTCGCCGGCTGCGATGAGCTCGGCCAAGGCCGCGTCGAGTGTCATCCGGCGATCATAGGACAGCCGTAAATCCGTTGCCTCGCAAGGGCGCTGGACCCGCACCGTACGGCTGCCGCCCTGGCACCACCCACCCGCCGGACCCGACCTGGGGTCGGCCCGGTCGGCACTCTGTCCGCCCTGGCCGTCAGCCGCCACTCTAGGAGGGCCCGCTCCACCCAGCGCCCGCTCAGGAGGCACCTATGGCGTTCCGCAGCGACTACCCCGACATCGAGCCGCTCGACCTGCCGATCCACGACGCGGTGCTCGGCGACCACGCCGGGCACGCGGACACCCCGGCGCTGGTCGACGGTCTCACTGGACAGTCCGTCAGCTACGCCCAGCTGGACGGCGCCAGCCGTCGCTGTGCGGCGGGCCTGGCCGAGGCCGGGGTGCGGAAGGGGGACCGGATCGCGCTGTTCAGTCCGAACACCATCGCCTACCCGGTCGTCTTCTACGGAGCCACCCGGGCGGGCGCCACCGTCACCACGGTCAGCTCGCTCAGCACCGCCGCCGAACTGGCCGGCCAGCTCCGGGACAGCGGGGCCCGCTGGATCGTCACCATCGCGCTGTTCCTCCCGGTGGCCACCGAGGCCGCCGCCGCGCTGGCGGCGGAGGGCAGCCCGATCGAGGAGATCTTCGTCTGCGACCAGGCCGACGGCCACCGTTCGCTGGCCGACCTGCTGGCCTCCACCGCGCCCGAGCCCACCCCGGAGATCGACCCGGCCACCGACATCGCCGTGCTGCCGTACTCCAGCGGCACCACCGGCCTGCCCAAGGGCGTGATGCTCAGTCACCGCAACGTCAGCAGCAACCTGTTGCAGACCGACTCGGTGCACGCCACCGGGCAGGGCGAACGCATCCTGGCGGTGCTGCCGTTCTTCCACATATACGGACTGACCGCCCTGCTGAACCACCCGCTGCGGTCCGGCTCCACCGTGGTGGTGCTGCCCCGGTTCGACCTGGAGCAGTTCCTGCGCACCATCCAGGACCAGCGGATCGAGGGCGTGTTCGTCGCCCCGCCGATCGTGCTGGCGCTGGCCAAGCACCCGCTGGTGGAGCAGTACGACCTCTCCTCCGTCCGGTACGTGCTGAGCGCCGCCGCCCCGCTGGACGCCGACCTGGCCGCGGCCGCCGCCCGCCGACTCGGGCTGGAGCGGATCCACCAGGGCTACGGGATGACCGAACTCTCGCCCGTCACCCACGTGGTGCCGCTGGACGACCCGAACCCGCCGGCCGGGACGGTCGGCCGGCTGGTGGCCTCCACCGAGCTACGGGTCACCGCGCTGGACGGCTCGGGCGACGAGCTCGGCGTCGGCGAGCGGGGCGAACTCCTGATCCGGGGGCCGCAGGTGATGCAGGGGTACTTCGGCCGGAAGGGCGAGAGCGACGCGATGATCGACCCGGACGGCTGGCTGCACACCGGCGACGTCGGGGTGGTGGACGAGCGGGGGTACCTGTTCGTGGTGGACCGGGTGAAGGAGCTGATCAAGTACAAGGGCTACCAGGTCGCGCCCGCCGAACTGGAGGCGCTGCTGCTCACCCATCCCGAGGTGGCCGACGCCGCCGTCATCGGGGTGACCGGGGCGGACGGCGAGGAACGCCCGAAGGCGTTCGTGGTCCGCACCCCGGGCAGCGGCCTGACGGAGCAACAGGTCGGCGACTTCGTGGCCGGGCAGGTGGCACCGTACAAGAAGGTCAGGGCGGTCGAGTTCATCGACCAGGTGCCCAAGTCGGCGGCCGGGAAGATCCTCCGCCGTCAGTTGCGCGACCGCACCTGAGCCGCACCTGAACCGCACGCGGGCCCGCCGGTCTGGCAGGATCGGCGGGACCGCGGCCGGGCCGTACGGATCGTAGGGACCGCCGGCGCAGTACGACCGCAGGCAACGGAGGAACGCCGGGATGTCGACCCAAGCCGCTCGTACCCCGCAGCAGGACCGCAGCCGGGCCACCCGGCGCCGGCTGCTGGAGGCCGCCGTGGAGTGCCTGGCCGAGCTGGGCTGGAACGGCAGCACGGTCGCCGTGGTGGCCGAGCGGGCCGGGGTCACCCGGGGCGCCGCCCAGCACCACTTCCCGACCCGGGAGGACCTCTTCACCGCCGCCGTCGAGTACGTCACCGACGAGCGGCTGGCCGCCGTCCGGGCCGACACCGGGACGCTGCCGCCGCCGGGGGAGGCGCGCACCGAGGCGGTGGTCGAGCTGATCGTCCGGCTCTACACCGGGCCGCTGTTCCGGGCCGCGCTGCACCTGTGGGTGGCCGCCGCCACCGAGCAGGCGCTGCGGGAGCGGATCGTCGCGCTGGAGAACCACCTCGGCCGGGAGGCCCACCGGGCGGCGGTCGAGTTCCTCGGCGCCGACGAGTCGCACCCGGGTGCCCGGGAGACCGTTCAGGCCACCCTGGACCTCGCCAGAGGGCTGGGACTGGCCAATCTGCTCACCGACGACGGCCCGCGCCGGGCCGGAGTGGTACGTCAGTGGGCCAGAACTCTGGACGCCGTGCTGATCACCTGAAAAGCTCAGCCGTCCCGACGGTGTACCCCACCTGACGGACCAGCAGTAGCCGCACTCTCCACCGCCGTGCAGTCTGGTGGAAGCCGATTCGCCCCGGCCCCGCCGGGGAAGGTATCTGACAGGTGATCCCCTGATCATGCAAGGCAGCGAGCGCAACGTCCCGGACGGCACCGGCCCAGTGGCGGGTGCCGCTCCGCCGCGTCCGGAGGGGCACGGGTCGGAGGGCCACCGGCTGGTGCCGCTGGCGACCGCCCTGGTGGAGGGCGACGGCCGGATCCTGCACTGGAGCGAGGACGCCGAGGCGCTCACCGGGTACCCGGCGGGCGAGGCGGTCGGCAAGTACGCGGCCAGGCTGCTGGTGCCGGAGGAGTCCCGCGGCCGGGCCTTCGAGCTGTTCGAGCGGATCATGGCGGGCAAGGGCTGGTCCGGGGTGTTCCCGATCCGGCACCGGGACGGGCGGCTGGTGGAGCTGGAGTTCCACACCTACCCCGTGGTCGGCCCCGGCGGCGTCCGGCTGCTGCTGGCCACCGCCTCCGACGTCGGCTCGCTGCGCCAGGTCGAGGGCGACCTCGCGGTGCTGGACGGGATCTTCACCCAGTCGCCGATCGGGATGGCGGTCTACGACACCGAGCTGCGCTACGTCCGGCTGAACGACGCGCTGGCCCGGATCAACGGCCTGACGGTGGCCGAGCACCTCGGACGGCGGATCAGCGCCATCCTGCCGGGCATCAACAGCTCGGAGATCGAGGCGGTGATGCGCCAGGTGCTGGCCACCGGCCAGCCAGTGGTGGACGCCCGCTCGCACGGCCGGACCCCCGGTGACCCGCGCCGGGAGCGGGCATGGTCGGCCTCGTACTTCCGGCTGGAGGACTCCACCGGCCGGGTGCTCGGGGTGAGTTCCTCGATCATCGACGTGACCGAGCGCTTCCAGGCCGAGGCCCGGGCCTCCCGGGCCCAGGAGCGGCTGGCCCTGCTGGCCGAGGCCACCGCCAGGATCGGCACCACGCTGGACCTCCAGCGCACCGCCGAGGAACTGGTCGAGGCGGTGATCCCGAGATTCGCCGACTTCGCCACGGTGGACCTGCTGGAGCCGGTGCTGCGGGGTGAGGAGCCGTCATACCTGCAGCCGGACCGGGGTGTCATGCTGCGCGCGGTGGCGGTCGGCGAGGCGTACGAGTCGGGGATGACCATCGCGGCGGACGCGGTCGGGGCCACCTCGGAGTACGACTCCAAGCGGGTCTACACCGAGTGCCTGCGCAGCGGGCGCCCGCTGCTGCGGCCGCACGTGGACGAGCAGGTGCTGGCGGCCCTGGTGAACGAGCAGTCCCGGGTCGCGCCCGGGGTCCGGGCAGGGGTGCACTCGTACCTGATGGTGCCGATCCTGGCCCGGGGGATGGTGCTCGGCGGCTCGGAGTTCGTCCGGATGCGCAACCCGGAGCCGTTCACGGCGGCCGACGTGGCGCTGGCCGAGGAACTGGTGGCCAGGACGGCGATCGCGCTCGACAACGCCCGGCTCTACCGGCGGGAGCGGGAGACCGCGCTGACCCTGCAGCGCAGCCTGCTGCCGCAGGAGATCCACCGCACCATCGGTCTGGAGATCGCCTACCGCTACCTGCCGAGCAGTGTGGTGAGCGAGGTCGGCGGGGACTGGTTCGACGTGGTGCCGCTGTCCTGCGGACGGGTCGCGCTGGTGGTCGGCGACGTGATGGGCCACGGCATCCGGGCCGCCGCGACGATGGGTCAACTGCGCACCGTGGCGCGGACCCTGGCCACCCTGGACATGCCGCCGGACCAGGTGCTGACCCGGCTGGACGAGACCGCGACGGGCATCGGCGAGGGCCAGTTCGCCACCTGCATCTGCGCGGTCTACGACCCGATGGACGGCACCTGCACGATCGCCTCGGCCGGCCACCTGCCGCCGGTCCGGGTCGACCCCGACGGCACCTCGCGGGCGCTGGTGCTGCCGCCCGGCGTCCCGCTCGGGGTGGGCGGAGTGAGCTTCGAGAGCACCGAGTTCACCCTGCGCGAGGGCAGCCTGCTGGCGCTCTACACCGACGGCCTGGTGGAGCGCAGGGGCGAGGACATCGACCACGGCATCGGTGTGCTGGCGCAGACGCTCGCCGGGCACGGCCGGACGCTGGAGGAGAGCTGCGACGCGGTGCTCGCCGCCCTGGTCCGGGACGGCACCGAGGACGACATCGCCATGATCATGGCCCGGGCCCTGCCGATCCCCGCCGACCGGATCGCCACCCTGGAGCTGGACGGCGAGGGACCGGCCCCCAGCCGGGCCCGCCGCTTCACCCGCCGCACCCTGGAGGAGTGGGGCCTGACCGCCCTCTCCGACTTCGCCGAGCTGCTGGTCAGCGAACTG
Source organism: Kitasatospora sp. NBC_00070 (assembly GCF_045041205.1). NCBI lineage: Bacteria > Bacillati > Actinomycetota > Actinomycetes > Kitasatosporales > Streptomycetaceae > Kitasatospora > Kitasatospora sp. NBC_00070. The sequence continues at coordinate 7,249,190 of NZ_CP108247.1, forward strand.
GTCACGAACGCCCTGCTGCACGCCGACGCCCCGCGCCGGCTGCGACTGTTCCGGGACCGCACCCTCACCGTCGAGGTGGCCGACTCCGGCACCCAGGCGCCCCGGCTGCGGGCCTCCGCCGAGGAGGACGAGGGCGGCCGGGGCATGCACCTGGTGAGCGAACTCGCCCACCGCTGGGGCACCCGGCAGACCAAGGACGGCAAGGTGGTCTGGGCCGAGATGGAGCTCGACTACCGGTACCGCTGAGCGCCCGTCCGGCCGGATATATCGGTTGTCCGGGGGCGACCGCTGTAGGTGGAATGGCCTGATGGTTACTCAGATCCGCCCGCCGCGGCGCGAAGAGATGGACGCCTACTACCGGGTGCTGCCGTACGCGAACGGGCTCCCGCAGTGGGAGCCGGCCGATGCCGCGTGGCACGGGGGGCCGGAGCCGTGGCCACCGCAGCGTTCCCCGGCGACCGCCGAGCAGATCGGGGAATGGGCGGCGGCCGCGGCCGGGGACGAGTCGTTCCACCCGATCGCGGCCTTCGCCGACGGGGTGTGCGTCGGGGCCTCGGCCGCCCTCTCGTTCGCGGTGACGGTCCCCGGCGGCGGGACGGTCCGGATCGCCGGTGTCACCTCCACGGGGGTGACCGCCACCCATCGTCGGCAAGGCCAGCTGCGCGGGATGATGCAGGCGATGTTCGACGCGGCGCTGGAGCGGGGCGAGCCGGTGGCGATGCTCAGCGCGAGCGAGGGCGGCATCTACGGCCGGTACGGGTTCTCGCCCGCGACCCACCGGGTCCGGTGGGAGCTGGACCGGCACGAGGCCGCGCTCCTCCCGGCCGCGCCCGACCCGGGATCGCTGGAGCTCGTCGACGCCGCGCGGGCCCGGCAGTTCTGGCCGGAGCTGCACGCGAAGGTGCGGGCCCACCGGGTCGGTGAGCTCACCCCGTCGCCGGGGCACTGGGACGGGCTGTCCGACGAGGCGGACGGTACGGACGGACCGCTGCGGTACCTGGTGCACCGGGACGAGCACGGCGAGCTGGACGGCCTGGCGCACTTCCGGCTGCCGTGGTCCCCGACCGCGGCCGGTGCCGGGACGCTGGTCGTCGAGGCGCTGGAGGCGACCCGCCCGGCGGCCTACCGCGCCCTGTGGGCGCTGCTGGTGGACTTCGACCTCACCCGGACGGTGGTGGCACCCGGCCGCCCGCGCGACGAACCACTGCGGTGGATGCTCGCCAACCCCCGGGCGATGCGCGTCACCCGCCAGTCGGAAAACCTGTGGGCCCGGCTGCTCGACGTCCCGCTCGCCCTGACGCAGCGTTCGTACGACACGGCGGGCACGCTCGCGTTCACCGTCGACGGCGACCGGATGTGCCCGGCGAACAACGGGACCTGGCTGCTCCGGGCGGACGGTGCCGAGGTGACCTGTGTCCGCACCGAGCGGGCGGCGGACCTCACCGTCACCGTGCAGGCGCTGGGTTCGCTCTACTTCGGCGGGGCGTCGGCGCACGACCTGGCGTACGCGGGCCACCTCGTGCCGCACACCGAGGGCGCGGTCGGGCGGCTGGCCCGGATGTTCCGGACCGACCCCGAACCGCACAACTCCTTCGGCTTCTAGGGCGGGTCGGGTGCGGCCCCGCCGTACGTGCGGCACGGTGGGGCCGACGAAGGGTCAGTGGACCAGTTCGGACGGCTGCTCCGTCGACTCGTCGTCACCCACGCGGCGGCGGAGCAGGTGCCAGGAGAAGGCGGCGGAGGCGAGGAGCAGGGCCGCCGCGATGAAGGCGGCGATGTTCATGCCGTGGACGAAGGCGGTGCGACTCGCGGTGAGCAGCTGGTCGCCGAGTTCGGCGGGGAGGGTGCCGGCGGCCTCGACCGCGTTGCCGAGGGATTCGTCGGCCCGGGCGGCCAGGGCCGGGTCGACGCCGGCCGGGGCGACCAGGGTGGCGGCGTAGATCGCGGTGACCACGGAGCCGACCAGGGCGATGCCGAGGGCGGTGCCGAGTTCGTAGGCGGTCTCCGAGACGGCCGAGGCGGCGCCGGCCTTGTCGGCGGGGGCGGCGGTCAGGACCAGGTCGGCGGAGAGGGTGTAGACGATGCCCTCGGCGGTGCCGACGGCCAGGAAGGAGCAGCCGAGCACCAGGTAGCTGGTGTCCTGCTGGACCCAGCCGAGCACCGCGATGCCCAGGCCCATCACCAGCAGGCCGCCGACCAGGGTGACCCGGGCACCGGTGCGGCGGGCCAGCTGGGCGGTGAGCAGCCCGCCGGCCACCGCGCCGACGAAGGCGGGGAGTTCGGCCAGACCGGCCGTCAACGGTGAGTACCCGCGCACCAGTTGGAGGTACTGCGACATGAAGAAGATCACGCCGGACAGACCGATCAGCGAGGTGAGCGAACCGAGCACGGCCGCCGTGAAGCGCCGGTCGGTGAACAGTCGGACGTCCAGCAGCGGGGTGGGCAGCCGGAGTTGGCGACGGACGAAGACGGCCAGCGCGGTGGCACCGAGCGCGAAGGTGACCGGCACCGGCCAGTGGCCGAGCCCGCCCGCGGCGGCCTCCTTGATCGCGTACACCACGCCGATCACGCCGGACATCGAGAGCAGCACGCTGAGCACGTCCCAGCGGCCCGGGTTCGGGTCCTTGGACTCGGGCAGCAGCCAGGCGCCGAGCACCAGCAGCAGTGCCAGGATCGGCAGGTTGAGCAGGAAGACCGAGCCCCACCAGAAGTGCTCCAGCAGGATGCCGCCGACCACCGGGCCGAGCGCGGCGCCGGCGGTGGCGCCGGCGCCCCAGATGCCGATCGCGGTGGCCCGCTCCCGGGCGTCCGGGAAGAGGCTGCGGATCAGCGAGAGGGTGGAGGGCATGATGGTGGCGCCCGCGACCCCGAGCAGTGCCCGGGCCAGGATCAGCCAGCCGGCGCTCGGCGCGTACGCGGCCAGCAGGGAGGCGGCGCCGAAGGCGCTGGAGCCGATCAGCAGCAGCTTTTTGCGGCCGATCCGGTCGCTGAGCGCGCCCATGCTGACCAGCAGGCCGGCCAGCACGAAGGAGTAGCTGTCGCCGATCCAGAGCAGCTGGGTGCCGCTGGGGTGGAGGGTCTCGCTGATCGAGGGCAGGGCGAGCGAGAGGACGGTCGCGTCGAGCGCGACCAGGGTCACCGCCAGCACCAGGACGGCGAGGCCGACCCAGCGCTGCCGGGAGGCGGGTCGGTCGAGGGTGGTGCTCATGACTGGTCAGGGCTCCTGAGGGCGCCGCCGAGGAAGAGCTCGGCGAGCGAGTAGGCACTGTCACGGGGGGCGAGGCGGCCGTCCTGGACGGCCCAGCCGACGCCGGCCACCAGGTCGAAGAACGCCTCGCTGAGCCAACCGGCGGAGAGTTCGATCCGGAACACTCCCTGCTGCTGGCCACGGAGGAAGAGGGCGCGGACCCGCTCGTCCTGGATCTCCCAGAGCTCGTTGATCTCCGGGTCGTCGAAGAGCTGGTTCTCACCGGCCAGGAAGGCGCAGAGCGCCGCGTCCGGCACCACGGCGTCGACCAGGCGTCGCAGCGCGGCCTGGGCGTCGCCGTCGTCTATCGCGGCGGTGTCCAGCGCGGTGGCGAACTTGCGCAGGCCGAGCGCGCCCACCTCGCGGATCAGCGCCTCCCGCCCGGGAAATATCCGGTGCAGGGTGGCCCGGCTGATCCCGGCGGCGCGGGCGATCTCGTCCAGATGGGCGGTGGGTCGGCGGGAGAGCACGCCGACGGCGGCTTCGAGAACGGAGTCACGGTCGGTGGCCATGAGCCGAGTGTAGATCAGATGAGACGTCGATGTCTCATCTGCATCGGAAATGCCTCAGTCGGAGTCGGGCCAGGGCGGGTCGGGCGGCGGTCCGCCGGGGGTTTGGCCGGGCGACGAGGGGTGAGACGGAGTGCGCGCGGCGCCGGGCCGTGCGGAGAGGGGAACCGTTCCGTGCTGCTGTGGAGCATCCTGCGCCTGCTGGTGCTGGCCGCCGCTTCGGCGCTGGCCGCCCTCGTGGTGGTCCGGGTGGCCGAGTGGACGGTCCGCCGGCTGACGGCGCGACGTGCCTGGAACGGGGCGTCGCCGCTGGTGCGCGGCTGCCGCAGACCGTTCCTGTGCGCGGCGACCGCCGGCCTGATGCTGGCCGGCGAGGCGTCGGCGGGGCTGCCCGCCATGCTCCGCGACGCCGTGCGGCACGGGCTCGTCCTGCTCTGCGTCGCCGCCTGCGCCTGGCTGGCCGCCCGGCTGGTCGCGCTGCTGATCGACACCGGCGTACGGCTGTCGGTCCGCCGCCAGGACGCCGGCCGGATCCGCCGGGCGCGCACCCAGGCGGGCATGCTGCGCCGGGTCTGCCAGGCGGTGATCGCGGTGGTGGCGTTCGCCGCGATGCTGATGACCTTCCCGGCCGTCCGGACCCTGGGCGCCAGCCTGCTGGCCTCCGCCGGGCTGATCGGCGTGGTGGCCGGGGTGGCCGCGCAGAGCACGCTGGGCAACCTGGTCGCCGGGATCCAGATGTCTTTCGGTGACATGGTGCGGATCGGCGACGAGGTGGTGGTGGCCGGCGAGTGGGGCACGGTCGAGGAGATCACCCTCACCTACGTGGTGGTGGCCACCTGGGACCAGCGACGGATCGTCATGCCGGTCTCGTACTTCGCCGGCCGGCCGTTCGAGAACTGGTCCCGCAACGACGCCCGGATCACCGGGACCGCCGTGCTGCACCTGGACCACCGCACCCCGATGGACGACCTCCGGGTGGAGTTCGACGCCGTGCTGGCCAAGTCCGAGCTCTGGGACGGCGAGGGCAGTGCGTTGCAGGTGGTCGACACCACGCCGTCCACCATCGTGGTGCGCGCCCTGATGACCGCCCGGAACGCCGGAGACGCTTTCGACCTGCGCTGCCACGTCCGCGAGCGGCTGGTGGGTTACCTGCGCGAGCACCATCCGCAGGCGCTGCCCCGGCTGACCCTGGCCGGCGCCGGGCGGCAGCCCGAGGGGCCGCCGCCCGGGGTGAACGACGGTCCCACCAGCGGCTCCGGACGCCCGGTCAGACGCCGACGGCGGGTGCGGCGTCGGTGACGCCGTGCTGCTCCTCCTCGGGGCGGCCCCGCCGGGGCAGCAGGAAGGTGACGGCGAGGAAGACCACCAACAGGCCCGCCTGGACCAGCAGGGCGTGCCGGAAGCCCGCGGTGAAGTCGCCGGTCTCCGCCGAGGCGAAGAAGACCGAGCCGAAGACGGCGACGCCGATCGAACCGCCGATCGACTGCACGGCCGACAGCACGCCGGAGGCCGATCCGATCTCCCGGTCGTCCACGGCGGCCAGCACGAAGCTGAACAGGGCGGCGATCACCAGGCCCGCCCCGACCCCGCAGACGGCGACGCCCGGGGTGACGTCCCAGACCGAGAACGAGGCCGGGTCGAGCCCGTCGAGTTCGAGCCAGAGCAGGGCCGCGCCGGCCAGTTGGACCAGCGGGCCGATCTGCAGCACCCGGCGCCCGATCCGGTCGGCCAGGAACGCACCGCTGACGGCACCGCCGATCGCGGTCCCGACGGCGAGCGGCAGGTTGCCGAGCCCGGCCTGACCGGCCGTGAACTGACGGCCGATCTGCAGGTAGAGGGTGAGCACGAGTTGGGTGCCGACCAGCCCGCTGAAGAACAGCGCGATGCCGCCGAGCCCGACGGTGAACGCGGGCTTGCGCAGCAGGGCGGGCGTCACCAGCGGCTCGCGCCCGGCGGCGGCCGTCCGGCGCTGCTGGCCGGCGAACAGCGCGAAGCCGAGCAGGGCGCCGGCCATCGACAGCCAGGTCCAGAGCGGCCAGCCGTCCTGCTGACCCTGGTTCAGCGGCAGCACCAGCAGGGCGCAGGAGGCCGCGACCAGTGCGGCGCCGGTCAGGTCGACCCGTACGGTGCGGTCGCCCGGCTTCCGGGGGACGACCTTCGCGGCGACGAGCAGGGCGGCGAGGCCGATCGGCAGGTTGACCAGGAAGACCGAGCGCCAGCCCAGGCCGAAGAGGTCGGCCTCGATCAGCCCGCCGCCGAGCACCGGCCCGACGATCCCGCCCAGCCCGAGGACGGGCCCGAAGATCCCGAACGCCTTGGTCAGCTCGGGGCCGGAGAAGTTCTCCCGCAGCAGGCCGAGGCCCTGCGGGAGCAGCATCGCCCCGGCGGTGCCCTGGAGCAGCCGGAAGGCGATCAGCGAGCCGATGTCCGGGGCCAGCGCGCAGAGCAGGGAGGTGGCGGTGAAGGCGGCCAGGCCGAGCAGGAACATCCGGCGGCGGCCGTAGCGGTCGCCGAGGCGCCCGCCGAGCACCAGTCCGGCGCCGAGGGTGAGGGCGTAGCCGCCGATCACCCACTGCAGGCCGACCGGGCCGACCGAGAGGGACTCCTCCAGGGCGGGGCCGGCCACGTTGACGATCGAGGCGTCGAGGAGGTCCATGACCTCGGCGACCAGCATCACGACCAGGATCAGCCAACGCCAGCGGTAGGGCTCGGGGGTGGGGGGTGGGCTGTGCATCCAGATGCCTCCATCGTGAAGTAATTCCACGATGAAGATAGAATTGGCGCCGGTAGGTTGTCAAAGACGAGTCGCGGACGCGGGTCGCCGGGCGGAGCGGAAGGGGCATGCTCGATGGCGGAAGAGGATCTCGCGGCGCAGCGCGAGCGGCTGATGCAGGGGCTGCGGGGCTACGGCGGCCACTACGCGGAGCTCAGTCGCCGGTTCGCCGCCCGGCTGGGCCTGCACTCCACCGACGCGGTCGCCGTGCTGGAGATCGCGGCGGCCGAGGAGCGCGGCACCCCGCTGTCACCGGCCCGCCTCAGCGAGCGCATCGCGCTCTCCTCGGGTGCCACCACCGCGCTGCTGAACCGCCTGGAGGCGGGCGGCCACGTGGTCCGCAGCCGCGAGGACTCCGACCGACGCATCGTCACACTGCGCGGTGGCGGGCGGATCCAGGAGCAGGCCGACGAGTTCTTCGGCCCGCTGGCCGGCCGGCTGGACGCGGCGATGGCCCACTACCCGCCGGAACTGCTGGCGCGGTTCGAGGACTTCGTGGCGGACCTGAACGCCACCCTGGACGGCTACCTGGCCGGCCCGGCCGAGTGACCGGGGCCGGACGGCGAGGAGCCCGGGGCCACCTCGACGGTGGGCCCGGGCTCCGGCCGCGCGGTCAGCTCTGGTGGTCGGTCAGCTCTGGTTGTAGAAGCCGGTCTCGTCGAGCGGGCGGTCGATCACCATCACCTCGACGTCGGCCGGGGTGAGCAGGAAGACCCGGCGGGCGATCCGCTCGATCCCGCCCTGGGTGCCGAAGACCAGGCCGGAGGCGAAGTCCACCATCCGCTTGGCCTCGGCGTCGGTCATCTCGGTCAGGTCCATCACCACCGGGATGGCCGCGCGGATGTGCTCGCCGACGGTGCGGGCCGCCTCGAAGCCGGTCGGCTTCAGGGAGACGATCTTCGCCGGGGCGGGGACGGCCACGGCCGACTCCTGGGTGGCCCACGAATCCTCGTAGACCGCGGCGGGGTAGTTACCGGAGGGCATCAGCCACCCGTTGTGGTGCTCGTCGCGAAGTGCTCCCATTGCCGCGCCTCCCTTTCTCGTCCCGTACGCGTCCCCCCGGTGACCACGTCAGCTGACGCGTCATCCATCCGTCGGAACTGTCCGAGTATCGCACTGATCACCGCTTCGGTGCCCGTTCGTGACCGCCGGGTGGGGCGTGGCTCGCGGGACAACCCGGATTTTCCGGGCATCTCCTGCGACGCCGCAGCTCGCCGTACGGTTCCGCGCGTAGACCATATCGGTGTGCGTCAGACCACAGTTGACTGTTCGTCAACAGTCCTGTAACGGATTGGCCGGATTCGCCCACCCGTCGTGTCGGGCGAGCGAGCCGGGCGCGCTGCTCATGGACAGCATCCTGGCGGATCGCACCGACAGTTCCCAGTGAATTCGACGGTGCGTCAGCGGCCGGACGGGGGAACGGTGGAGAGCTCCGGGGCGCGGTCGGCGGCCGGTTCGGGCGCCGGACGGCGGGAGCGGCGGTACGCGCGCCAGCCGGCCACCACGGTGTAGAGGCACATCAGCACGATCAGCGCGGCCGAGATCAGGAAGGCCGGTGACCCCGGGTGGCCGGCGCTGGCCCCGGCGATCACGTACGCGGCCGTGCCCGGCGCCACCCCCAGCGCGGTGGCGAGGGTGTACGGCAGCACCCGGACGGCGGAGAAGGCGGCGCCGTAGTTCGCCGCCTGGAACGGCACCCCCGGGATCACCCGGACCAGCAGCATGCTGCGGAAGCCGTGCTCGCTGAGCCGCCGGTCCAGCGCTGTGGCGATCCTCCCGCGCAGCAGCGGCCGGATCGCGTCCCGGCCGAGCGCCCGCCCGAGCCAGAAGCCGAGCAGCGCGCCGAGCGTGGTCGCCGCCACGGCCACCGGCACGCCCTGGGCGGTGCCGAGCACCACGCCCGCCGCGCCGTTCAGCGCGGGCTTGGGCACGAAGGCGAGCGTGGCCACGGCGTAGACCAGCAGGAAGACCGGGATCGGGACGCCGTCCCGGAGCAGTTCGGTCGGGCTCCAGAGCAGCAGTGATCCGGCCGCCGCCGCGAGCACCGCGAGCAGCGCCCCCAGGCGGAACCACGGGGACCGGAGCACGCGCGACACGACAGGCACCGGGTGAGTCTACGGTCCGGGCGGGCGGCGGCTCACACCGCGTCGAGGAAGGGGAGCAGGGCGGCGGTCAGTTCACCGGGAGCGTCGAGCGAGATCAGGTGGGCCGCGCCGGCGAACTCGACCAGGCGGGCGCCGGGGATCTCGGCGGCGTACCGGCGGGCGATGGTCCGGAAGTCCGCGACGTCCAGCAGGCCGATCCCGACCAGGGTGGGGACGGTGAGGGTGGTGAGGTCGACGCCGGGGACGCCCTGCGAGTGCTCGCCGACGGTGTCCTGGTGCACCAGTGAGGTCCGGAGCGGGCCGCGGACCTGCTCGGCCAGCTCCGGAGCGACCTCGGCCCAGCCGCGGTCCGGGCCGCGCAGCCACATGTCGAGGTTGACCGCGACGGCGGCGTCCAGGTCACCCGCGGTCAGGGCGGCGGTCTCGGCCTCGTCGTACGCGACCTTCTCCGCCGACCAGTCGAAGCCGCCGATCGCCGGGGCGAGCAGGGTCAGCGACCGGACCCGCTCCGGGTGGGCGTGCGCGAAGGCCACCGAGATCCGGCCGCCCCAGGAGGCGCCGACCAGGTCGACCCGCCGGTGGCCGAGGTGGTCGAGCAGCCGGCCCAGGTCCTCGGTCTCGCTGAACGGACCGGACGGGGGAGCGGACTCCCCGAAGCCGCGCAGGTCGTACCGGATGACGGTGTGCCGCTCGGCGAGCGCGGGCACGATCGGGTCCCAGAGCCGGTGGTCGGTGATGCCGGCGTGCACCAGGAGGACGGGGGTGCCCGCTCCGGTGACGGTGTACGAGAGGTGGCCGAGATCGTCGGCAAGAGTGATCATCCGCGGATGATCGCATCACTCCCGGTGCAGCGCCAGATATTTTCGCAGGTCAGGCGCCCACGGTGCCGTCGATGCCCTCGCGGAGCAAGTCCGCGTGCCCGTTGTGGCGGCCGTACTCCAGCAGCACGTGCACCAGCACCATCCGCAGCGAGACCTCCTCCTCCCACCTCGGCTGGTACCCGGCCAGGTCCAGCGACTCGGCGGCCTGCTCGATCCGGCGGGAGTTCGCCACCTCGGCCTCCCAGGCGCCGAAGGCCTCCTCCCGGGTGGAGTCGCTCGCGTCGTACGCGGCCTGGAAGTCGATCTTCTCGGACCAGACCATCGGGGCGTCGTGGTCCTCGAACACCCGGCGGAACCAGGCGCGTTCCACCTCGGCCAAGTGCCGGACCAGGCCGAGCAGCGACAGGGTCGAGGGCGGGCTCGACTGCTGCCGCAGCTCCTCGTCGCTGAGCCCCGCGCACTTCATCGCCAGGGTGGCCCGCTGGTACTCGAGGAAGGCCCGCAGCATCTCGCGCTCGCTGCCGAAGTTCGGGGGGCCGATCCGGGTGTCGTCGGTCACTGGTGCTCCTCGTCCGTACTGGTGGGTGGGGCGGGAGCCAGTATTGACGGTCAGCCGTCAGGCCGGGGACCCGGCCCCCGGTTGGCCGCGCGCAGCGCACCCCGGACGGGCCGGGCGCATTGGGGCCGGTGACGAGGCGTCAGGCCGGGTCCGAGCGACGGGACCTACGCCGCCGCCCACTACGAGCTGCACCAGCCGTGCGTGGCCCGCCGGATCAGCTCCCGGTCCGGGGCGTGCCCCGGAGCTGCTTGAGCAGGGCGATGTCCGCCGCGTGGCGGGCGCCCTCGACGCGGGCCGGGTCGTGCCGGCCGTCGGGGGTCTCGATGATCAGCGGGACGCCCTCGGTGGCCGGGTGGGCGAGCAGTTCGGCGAAGGCGGGGGCGCCGATGTGGCCGGTGCCGATGTTGGCGTGGCGGTCCTTGCGGGCGCCGGCCACGTCCATCGAGTCGTTGGCGTGGATCAGGCGGAGGCGGCCGGGGCCGACGGCGGCGAGCAGGGTGTCGAGGAGTTCGGTGACGCCGTCCGGGGCGGCCAGGTCGTGCCCGGCGGCGAAGGCGTGGCAGGTGTCCAGGCAGACGCCGACCCGGGGGTGGTGGTCGAGTGCCTCGACGTACGTGGCCAGGTCCTCCATCCGGGAGCAGAGCGAGCTGCCCTGCCCGGCGGTGGGCTCCAGCAGCAGCCAGGGCGCGTCCTCGCCGAGCGCGTCCAGCCGGTCCAGCAACGGCCGGACGTCCGCGCGGACCTGCGCCATCGCCTCGGCGTAGCGGGAGCCGCCGTCGGCGGACCGGCCGACGGCCGAGCCGGTGTGCACCACCACGCCGAGCGCGCCGATCTCGTGCCCGCGCGCCAGGGAGTGCCAGAGCGATTCGGCGGAGCGCTCGCGGGTGGCGGTGGAGTCGGAGCCGAAGTTGATCAGATAGGGCGCGTGCACGTACGCCGGGATGCCGGCGGTCGCGCACGCCGCCCGGAACTCCGCGTCCCGGGAGGGTGTCCCGGCGGGGGTGGCCCAGCCGCGCGGGTTGGCGACGAAGACCTGGACGGCCTCCGCGCCGACCCGCTCCGCATAGGCCAGGCCGGTGCCGACCAGCCCGCGACCGGCCACCGGCACATGGGCGCCGACGGGGTTGCGGGTGGCGGGAACGGGCGGCTGAGCTGCGGTGTTCATGGCCACGAGGGTAGCGGGGGCTCCGTCGTGGCCGTCCGGCGGAGGTCGGCCGGGGAGGCCGGACCCGCTGGGTCAGACCTGCTGGCCGGCGGCCCAGCTCGCGAACGCGGCCCAGGCGCCGACCGGGAACTCCAGGTGCGGGCCGGTCGGGTTCTTGGAGTCACGGACCGGCACGACGCCGTGCGCGGCGGCGAGGTTCAGGGCCGGCTGGACGCAGTTGCCTCCGGAGGCCCCGCTGTAGCTGGACGACTGCCAGTCAGCCCGGTTCAGCTCGGTGCTCGTCAGCATGGTGTTGGTGCTCCTTCGCTACCTTTTCAACGAGGTTCAGCGACGCTTCCGGTGACAGGGCGTCAGCCCGTGCCAGGTCATAGGAGAGCCTCAACTCTCTTACCGTGTCCGGGTGTTCGATCAGCACACCGGCGTGCGGCGCCTCGACGTACCCCGTGTCGGGGATCCCGTCCGCAAAGGACATTAGCGTCATGGACCCCTCCAGCAACGCGTGTGCACCCCGGGAGGTCTCCAGCACCTGGATCACAACCATCCGCGACCGGACGAGATCAACAAGGTGCCCCAACTGATCAGCCATCGTGCCGAATCCGCCCACCGGGCGACGAATGGCATTTTCCGCCAGAAGCCACCACAACAAGGGACGTGTTGGACCACGGAGCAGCTCCTGCCGGCCCAGCCGGGCGGCCACCTTCTCCTCGATGGTCTCCGGCGGGGCCAGCGGCAGCCCGGCCTCGAAGACCGCCCGCATGTACCCCTCGGTCTGCCCGAGGCCGGGGATCAGCTCGCCGCCGTACTCCAGCATCTGGCAGGCCCGGGGCTCCAGTTCGGCGTACGACTTGAAGAAGCCGGGGAACTGGCCGCGGGTGATGTGCGGCCAGAGCTTGGAGAAGATCCCGCCGGTCTCCAGCGCCCCGTCCAGCCGCTCGGCGAACTCCCGGGTGGGGGTGCGGCGGCCGGTCTCTATCTGGCCGACCAGTGATCCGGTGTAGCCGAGCACCTCGCCCAGGTTCTCCTGGCTGAGCCGGGCCCGCGAGCGGTGTTCGCGCAGCTCGGAGCCGAAGAGGGCGAGCATGGACTCGGACGGGTCGAGTTCGCGTGGGTTGGGCATCTGTCCGTGGTTCCCCCGGGTCGGCTGGCCCGGCCGGTGAGGGCGGCCGGGTCTGTCGGCTGGACTGTTGGACCGTCAACTCTGTTCGCGGTCGCTCTCCGTGTCGATCCTGTTACCAAGCTAGTCGATCGGGATCACGGTCGGCGGGGCAACGAGGCAAAGCGCGACAGCGGAGGACGGCGATGAGCGAGTTGGCGGAACGGATCGAGGAGCGGGCCCGGCCCGGCCGGACGGCGGGCGAGCGGCGGGGATTCGACCGGGCCGAGTACGTCTCCGGCTCGGCGCTCTCCTTCGGCGAGTGCGGCTGCCCGATGCCGGACTGCCCGATCCGGGCCGGTGACGGCGAACGCCTGCGGCTGGACCGGGGGATGCGGTAGCCGGGGACGGTGCCGGGCGGGGAGTCCGGTCCCGGAAACGCAGAGGGCGCGGGGCCGAGGCCCCGCGCCCTTGTACTGCGCCGTGTTCACGCCCCGCTGGTCGCGGGCTCCTCGCTCGGTGCGGCGGCGGAGGCGGCGGTGGTCTGCCGGAGGGCGCCCGCGCTGAGGACCAGGGCGGCGGTCAGGGCGGTGACCACGGTGAAGGAGGCGGTCAGTGAGGTGGTCTGGGCGATCAGGCCGATCACGGCGGGGGCGATCAGGCCCGAGGTGTAGGTGATGGTGGCGACGCCCGCGATCGAGCGGCTGGGGTTGCTGCCGGTGCGTCCGGCCGCCGCGAAGGCGAGCGGGACGACCACGGCGATGCCGATGCCGATCAGGGCGAAGCCGGGGATGGCCAGGTAGGGCGAGTCGGCGAGGACCACCAGCAGCCCGCCCAGGGTGGCGACACCGCCGCTGACCCGGACCGCGCGGACCGGGCCGAGCCGACGGACCACCAGGTCGCCCGCCAGCCGGGCCACCGTCATGGTGGCGGCGAAGGCGGTGAAGCTGGCCGCCGCGACGGTCGGCGAGGCGCCGGTGACGTCCCGCAGGTAGACGCCGCCCCAGTCCATGCTGGCCCCCTCGGCGAAGACCGCGCAGAAGCCGACCAGGCCGATCGCCAGCGCCGAGCGCGGCGGCAGGGCGAAGCGCGGCGGCGCGTCCTCGTCCTCGGCCGGCCGGATGTCGATCAGCCCGCCGCAGACCGACCAGCCGAGCACCGTGAGGACCGCCGCCGTGGCGGCCAACTGGGCTCGGGCGTCCAGCTGTTGGTGAGCCGCCAGCACGCCGAAGCCGGAGGCGATCAGCCCGCCCGCGCTCCACATGCCGTGCAGGCCCGACATGATCGAGCGGCCGAGCCGCTGCTCGACCTCCACGCCCTGGGCGTTCATCGCCACGTCGGCCATGCCGGCGGCGGCCCCGTACGCGAGCAGGCTGAGCCAGAGCACGGCGAGGTTGGGGGCGAGCGCGGGCAGGGCGAGCGCCAGGCACCAGAGCGCCAGCAGTCCCCGGACGGCCGCCCGCTCGCCGTAGCGGTGGACCACCCGCCCGGCCAGCGGCATCGCCAGCGAGGCGCCGATCGCCGGGGCGACCAGGGCCAGGCCGAGCTGACCCGCGCTCAGGTCCAGGTGGTCCTGGATCCACGGGATCCGGGTGACGAAGCTGCCGGTGACCGACCCGTGCACGGCGAAGACCAGGGCGATCCGCACCCTGGCCCGGCGGGCCTGCTGGTCACTGTCCATGACGTGGATTCCCCTTCCGGCGGACTGCCGGACAAACTATCAGGCAGGTACCCTGATAGATAGCTCTGGAAGGATGCTGCTCCATGACCATCGCGCGCACGGCCACACCGAGCACCGCCCGCGCCATCAACGATCGCCTGGCGCTGGAACTGCTGCTCGCCCACGGCCCGCTCACCGCACCCGAACTGCGGAACCTGACCGGCCTGTCCCGCCCCACCGTGGCGGACCTGCTGGAACGCCTCCAGCGCGGCGGCCTGGTGGCCGTGGTCGGCGAGAGCGGCGAGCAGCGCCGTGGTCCGAACGCCCGGCTGTACGCCCTGGTGGCCGACCGGGCGCACCTGGGCGCCATCGACGTCCGCTCCACCGGGGTCTCGCTGGTGATCGCCGACCTGACCGGCCGGACGCTGGCCACCGCCGAGATCCCGGCCGGCCCCGAGCACGGCGATGACCTCGCGGAGCGGACGGTGCGGACACTGCTGGGCACCGCCGAGCAGGTCGGGGTCCGGCACCTGCACACCGTCGCGGTCGGTGCCCCCGGGGTGGTCGACCCGGCCACCGGCGTCCTGAACAACTCCGGCCGGCTGCCGCGCTGGCACGCCGAGCTGCTGGCGGCGCTGCGGGCCCAGCCGGAGACCGAGGTGATCCTGGAGAACGAGGTCAACCTGGCGGGCATCGCGGAGCACCGGATCGGCGCCGCGCAGGGCCGGGAGGACTTCGTGCTGCTCTGGCTCGGCCACGGCGTCGGCGCCTCGGTGGTGCTGAACGGGCGGCTGCGCCGGGGGGCCTCCGGCGGGACCGGGGAGATCGGCTTCCTGCCGGTGCCCGGCACCGGCGCGCTGCCCAACGCGATCGGCTGCGACGGCGGCTTCCACTCGCTGGTGGCCGGCGCGGCGGTCTGCGAGCTGGCCCGGGCGCACGGGCTGGCCGTCCCCGACGGCGGCCCGGTCGAGCAGGCCGAGGGGGTGCTGCGGTCGGCGCTGGCGACCGGTGCGACCGCCTTCCTGGCGGAGCTGGCCGACCGGATCGCGATCGGGGTGGCCGCCGTCTGCGTGGTGATCGACCCGGGCTGCGTGGTGCTCGGCGGCGAGATCGGCCGGGCCGGCGGTGCCGCGCTGGCCGCGCTGGTGGAGCGCCGGCTGGCCGAGCTGTCACCGTTCCCGACCGAGGTGCGGGCCGGGTCGGCCGGCGGCGGTGCGGTGCTCGCGGGCGCGGTGCTGACGGCGGGCGACGCCGTCCGGCGGGACCTGTTCGGCGAGCCCTAGAACGGCGCCGGGGCTTGACGGCCGGTCAGCTGCTGGGCGGCCGGAGGGCGGGCATGCCGAGCGCCACGGCGGCCACCAGGCCGGCGATCAGGACCACGGTGACCAGCACCCCGCCGCAGACCGCCCTGACCGAGCGGCGCTCCCGCCGGGGCGGGGCGACGTTGCTCTGGTACCGCTCCGCCTCGGCGATGAACGAGAACGGGACGGGCTCGGGTGCCATGGGGCTGCTCCTCCTGGGGGCGGGGCGGGTCAGGACCGGTCGGTGCGGGTTGGGGCCCGACCGATCGCAGCATGCCCGATTCGTTCAGTTTAATGCCGAAAAATGGCTGACTGACCGTTAGCTGACCAGCCCCCCGATACGGCAGGATGGCGGTGACAGCAGCAGCGCACAGTCCCAGCACAGGAGCAGCTCATGGGCCAGGCGGACCGGCCGGTCAATCCGTACCGAATCGGCGAGGCCGCCGCGATGCTGGGCGTCAGCGCGGACACGGTGCGGCGCTGGGTGGACGCCGGCCGGCTGGTCGCCGAGCGGGACGAGCACGGGCACCGGATCGTCGCCGGGGCCGAGCTGGCCGCCTTCGCGCGCGAGCTGGCCAAGCCGGAGAACGCCGAGGCGGAGGGCCGTCCCTCGTCGGCCAGGAACCGGTTCCCCGGCATCGTCACCAACGTGGTGCTCGGCGACGTCGCCGCCCAGGTGGAGATCCAGGCCGGCCCGTTCCGGGTGGTCTCGCTGATCAGCCGGGAGTCGGCCGAGGAGCTGAACCTGGTGCCGGGCGCCCCGGCCACCGCCGTGATCAAGTCCACCAACGTCGTGGTCGAGCGGAGCTGACGGAGCGCCATGTCGAAGCACGTGCTCGCGGTCGCCCACCGGGGCGACCCGTACCGCCACCGGGAGAACACCCTGGCCTCGGTCGAGTCCGCGCTCGCCGCCGGGGCCGACGCCGTCGAGGTGGACGTCCAGCTCACCCGGGACGGCGTCCCGGTGCTGCTGCACGACCTGACGCTGCAGCGGCTCTGGGACGACCCGCGCCCGGTCGGCCGGGTCACCCTGGCCGAGCTGGAGCAGGTCGGCCGGCCGGGGCTGCGGGTGCCGACCCTGGCCGAGGCGGTCAAGGCGGTGGCCGAACGGCCGGGTGCCCGGCTGCTGGTGGACCTGGACGAGCCGGGGCCGGCGGCCGCCGCGCACGCCGTGGTGGCCGGGCTCGGCGCCGAGCGGCTGGTCGGCTACTGCGGCCCGGTCGGCGCGATGCTCGCGGTCCGGGCGCTCGACCCGGCGGCCGAGCTGTCGCTCACCTGGAAGCTGCCGAGGATGCCCGTCCCGGCCCTGCTGGCCGACCTCGGGCCGCGCTACCTCAACCCGCCGTTCGGCCTGGTGGACGCGGAGTACGTGGCCGAGGCCGGGGCGGCCGGACTGGCCGTCAGCGCCTGGACGGCGGACCGGCGGCGCACCATGACCCGGCTGCTGCGGGCCGGGGTGGCCTCGGTGACCAGCAACCGGGTCGCCCTGCTGCGCCGGGTGCTGGACGGCCGGGCCTAGGGCCTGTCGTCAAACCCCCGCCTGCGGGCCGCCGCCGGGGCACGCACCTCGCCGGCTTCTCGTCGGTCGCCGATGCTCCGCATGGACTCCCTCCTCGGCACCGCCGAGCCACGCACCCCAACGACGCCCCGCGGACGACGGGGGTTCGACGACAGGCCCTAGCTGCGTCGAAACGGACATTCCATCAGATCCTGTGCTGAGATGAGCTGATCATCAGCGGCGCCAGGACGGAGACGGCATGTCAGCGGAGCCCGGGCAGGCGGCGCAACCGACGGGGGTCCGTCCCGAGGACCGCCGCCCGGCGCAACTGATGCTCCCCCCGGTGGTCCGGGCCACCGCCGCCTGGTCGCTCGCGGTGATCCTGTTCATCGGGGTGGCGACCCTGGTGGTGTACGCCTTCGTCGCGCTGCGCGCCGCCACCATCCCGATGATCCTCTCGCTGCTGGCCACCGCGCTGCTCCATCCCGTGATGCCCTGGCTGGTCCGGCACGGCGTCAAACGGGGCCCGGCGGCCGGGCTGACCTGCGTGGTGCTGGTGCTGGTGGTCTGCGGGGTGCTCGGCATCCTGACCAACTCGCTGGTGCACAGCGCCCCGCAGATCGCGGCGGCGCTGCGCGACGCGGGCGACCAGCTGGCCGACTGGCTCGGCCCGGTCGGGGAGAAGCTCCAGTTCGCGCTCTCCCAGTCGGCGGGCAGCGGCAGTTCGCTGGTCGGCTCGGTGGCCAGCGGGGTGCTCTCCGGGCTCGGTTTCGCCACCCAGGCGATCACCGGCGCGGTGCTGTCGCTCGCCCTGGTGTTCTTCTTCCTCCGGGACGGCCACCGCAGCCCCGACCTGGTCCGCTCGATCGTGCCGGGCCCGAAGGCCGAGACGGTGATCGCCTGTGGGCAGCAGGCGTTCAAGGCGACGGCCGGCTTCATGCGCGGCACCACGCTGATCGCCCTGATCGACGCCACCTTCATCACCATCGGCCTGCTGATCCTCGGGGTGCCGGGGGCGCCCGGCCTGGGCGCGCTGGTCTTCATGGGTGCCTACATCCCGTTCATCGGCGCCTTCCTCTCCGGCACCGTCGCGGTGCTGGTCGCGCTGGCCGACGGCGGGCTGGCCACCGCGCTCTGGGCGCTGGGCGTGGTGCTGGCGGTGCAGATGATCGAGGGCAACATCCTGCAGCCGGTGATCCAGAGCCGGACGGTGGAGCTGCACCCGGCCACCATCATGTTCGCGGTGGTCGCGGGCTCCGGGGTGGCGGGCATCATCGGCGCCCTGCTGGCCGTGCCGGTCAGCGCGGCGGCGCTGGGCATCGTGTCGGTCCTCCGGGGCACCGACGGCCGCCCGCACCGGGTCGGGGCCGAGCCGTAGGGGTTCCCAGCAGGGCCTGGCCGTGCCCGAGTTGGGGTTGGTGACGAGTTATCAGGTCAGTTGTCCCGGACTGTTGACTCGGAGTCCAACAGCCGGGATTCTCGTCACACCGTGCACGCGGAACCCGACTGAGTGGTGATCATGACTAGACACGCGCACAGCAGGCACAGACTCCTGGCGGTTCTCTCGCTGCTCCTCGCCCTGGTCGCGATGGCGCTGGTCCCGGTCCCCGGGGCGGCGGCCCAGTCCGACTGGTGGACCCCGACCGCACGTCCGGCCCCCGACTCCGGGATCAACGTCACCGGCGCGCCCTTCCAGGGCACGGACGCCAACGGGCAGGTCCGGGGATTCGTCGACGCGCACGACCACCTGATGTCCAACGAGGCGTTCGGCGGCCGGCTGATCTGCGGCAAGCCGTTCTCCCAACTCGGCGTCGCCGACGCGCTGAAGGACTGTCCGGAGCACTACCCGGACGGCTCGCTGGCGGTCTTCGACATGATCACCAAGGGCGGTGACGGCCGGCACGACCCGGTCGGCTGGCCGACCTTCAAGGACTGGCCCGCGCACGACTCGATGACCCACCAGCAGAACTACTACGCCTGGGTCGAGCGGGCCTGGCGCGGCGGCGAGCGGGTGCTGGTCAACGACCTGGTCACCAACGGCGTGATCTGCTCGGTGTACTTCTTCAAGGACCGCAGCTGCGACGAGATGACCTCGATCCGGCTGCAGGCGCAGAAGACGTACGAGATGCAGGCGTACATCGACACCATGTACGGCGGCCCGGGCAAGGGCTGGTTCCGGATCGTCACCGACACCGCGCAGGCCCGACAGGTGGTCCAGCAGGGCAAGCTGGCGGTGGTGCTGGGGGTCGAGACCTCCGAGCCGTTCGGCTGCAAGCAGATCCTGGACGTCGCCCAGTGCAGCAAGGCGGACATCGACCGGGGCCTGGACGAGCTGTACGGGCTCGGGGTGCGCAGCATGTTCCTCTGCCACAAGCTGGACAACGCGCTGTGCGGGGTCCGGTTCGACGAGGGCGCGCTCGGCACCGCGATCAACGTCGGGCAGTTCCTGTCCACCGGCACCTTCTGGCAGACCGAGAAGTGCGCCGGGCCGCAGCACGACAACCCGATCGGCCTGGTCCCGGCGCCGGTCGCCCAGCAGGAGCTGCCGGCCGGGGTGGCCGTCCCCTCCTACGCGGCCGACGCGCAGTGCAACACCCGCGGCCTGACCGAGCTGGGTGAGTACGCGGTGCGCGGCATGATGAAACGCAAGATGATGCTGGAACTCGACCACATGAGCGTCAAGGCGGCCGGGCAGGCGTTCGACCTGATGGAGTCCCAGTCCTACCCGGGTGCGCTCTCCTCGCACAGCTGGATGGACCTGGACTGGATCGAGCGGGTCTACAAGCTCGGCGGCTTCGTCGCCCAGTACATGAACGGCGCCGAGGCGTTCAGCGCGGAGGCCAAGCGGACCGACGCGCTGCGGGACAAGTACAACGTCGGCTACGGCTACGGCACCGACATGAACGGGGTCGGCGGCTGGCCGGGCCCGCGCGGGGCCGACACGGCCAATCCGGTGCGGTACCCGTTCCGGAGCGTCGACGGCGGCTCGGTGATCGACCGTCAGACGGCGGGGCAGCGCACCTGGGACATCAACACCGACGGTGCCGCGCACTACGGCCTGGTGCCGGACTGGATCGAGGACATCCGGCTGGTCGGCGGCCAGGGCGTGGTGGACGACCTGTTCAAGGGCGCCGAGTCCTACCTGCGCACCTGGGGCGCCGCCGAGCAGCACCGGGCCGGGGTGAACCTGGCCGCGGGCTCGACCGCCTCGGCCAGCTCCGCCGAGTGGAACCCGTTCACCAGCTTCGCGCCCGGCCGGGCCGTGGACGGTGACGCGGGCAGCCGCTGGGCCAGCGACTGGAGCGACGACCAGTGGCTGCAGATCGACCTCGGCTCCGAACACCTGGTCAAGCGGGTCACGCTGGCCTGGGAGCGGGCGTACGGGAAGGCGTACCGGATCGAGGTCTCCACCGACGGCACCAACTGGCGGTCCGTCTGGTCCACCACGACCGGTGACGGCGGCCTGGACACCGCGCAGTTCGCCGGGGTTCCGGCCCGTCAGATCAGGGTGCACGGGGTGCAGCGCGGTACGCAGTGGGGCTACTCGCTGCACGAGGTGGGCGTGTACAGCACCTGACGGCCGGGGTAGCGTGCGGCCGGACCGGTTCACCCCGGTCCGGCCGTACGTCGTCCGGAACGGAACGGGGCCAGGGGTACGGACTGCGGGGCACGGGAACAGGGCACGGAGCACGGAGGGAGCACCACCGATGGCACGGATGCCGTCCGCCGACCGGCGTCGGCAGCTCACCGAGGCCGCGATCCGGGCGATGACCCGGGACGGCGTGGCCCGGACCACGACCCGCTCGATCGCCGCCGAGGCGGGTCTGTCGCTGAGCGTCTTCCACTACTGCTTCGACTCCAAGCAGGCGCTGCTGGAGTCCGTCATCACCACCATCACCGAGCACTCGGTCACCATGGTGCGGGACGCGATCCGGCCGCGGGCCACTCTGCGGGAGACCGTCCGGGCCGGCTTCCGGGCCTACTGGGAGCACGTGGTGGCCAACCCGGCCGAGCACATGCTGACCTACGAACTGACCCAGTACGCCCTGCGCCAGCCCGGGTTCGAGCACCTGGCCCGGCGGCAGTACGAGCTGTACACCGAGACCTACCGGGAGCTGATCGAGGAGCTGTGCCGCCGGACCGGTGCCGAACTCCTCGCTCCCGTAGGGGTGTTGGCGAGCTACCTGGCGGCGATGACGGACGGGCTGACGGTCAACCACCTGGTGCTCGGCGACGCGGGTGTAGCGGTGCAGGTGCTCGACCTGGTCACCGACCACGTCGCCGGGCTGGTCCGGGCGCCGGGTCAGCCGACGGTGGCGGGGGAGGGGAAGTAGGCGCCGATCCAGCGGTCGAGCTCGGCGAAGACCTGGGTGCGGGCGGTCTCCCCGGAGAGCACCAGGTCGTGCATCCCGCCGTCGATCCGGACGGTGGTGACGTGCCGGCCCAGGCGGGGCGCGAGCGCGGCGATGTCGTCCGCGCGCAGCACCGCGTCGGTGTGCAGCAGCGCCGGGTCCCACTTGCCGGTGACGGTGGAGGCGGTGGAGGCCATCATCAGCACCGGGCAGTCCACCGCCAGGCCCTGCCGGACCTGGCGGTGGCCGCGCTGGATCGCGGCCAGCCAGCCGGCGTACAGCGGGAAGCCCTCGGCGGGCTTGAGCGCGAGGTCGAAGTCCCAGCTGCCCCGGTGGTCGCGGTGCAGGCTGTGCACGTAGTGCGGGTTGAGCGGCGCGGGCAGCTTGCGCAGCGCGGCGAACCGGCCGAGCGCCTCGACGGCCGGTGCGCCGAGGGTGCGCAGCGCGGGGGCGGTGGGCATGGCCAGGAACGGGCTGTTCAGGAAGAGCCCGTCGACCAGCTGCCGGTCGGCCCGTCGGGAGGCCCACAGGGCGGCGATCAGCCCGCCGGTGGAGTGGCCGTTGACCAGCAGCCGGGTGTGGCCGTCCTGCTCCCGGATGATCCGGACCGCGGCGTCGAGCTCCTCGTCGTAGGCGGCCAGGTCGCGGACGAAGTTCGGCGACTGGTGGTGCCGCAGCGAGCGGCCGTACTTGCGCAGGTCCAGTGCGTAGAAGGAGAAGCCGGCCGCGACGAAGTGGTCGGCCAGGTTGGTCTGGAAGAAGTAGTCGGTGTAGCCGTGCAGGTACAGCACCGCCCGCTGGGACCCCGGGACCAGCCGCCGGACCAGGGTCGCACTGACCGGCCCCTCCTCGTCGGGCGTCAACGGCAGCTCGGCCGCCTCGTACGGCGTCCCCAGGATGTCTTCTCGGAACTCCACTGCCGCACCAACCTCTGCTCCGGCCTGCCGTGGCAGGACCACCGATCCGCGACCACCGACTCTACCGGCCGGTAGCCCGGGACGGCCCGAGCCGGCGTCCCGCTTATGCTGCGGTCATGCCCACAGACACCCCGACCGGAGGAACCGCGACGAGCCCCGAGGACCGGCTGCCGGTCGAGCGGACGGTCGGGCTCGGTACGGCGAAGCTGATGCCCGATCTGGACTGCGACGGCGGCTGGCTGCTGACCCTGGACGGCACCCCGCAGTCGTACGTCGACCTCGACGATCCGACCCACCTCGAGTTCGAGTACACCCGGCGGATCGCCCACCTGCTGGACGCGACGGCCCCCGCCGGGCAGCCGCTGGACGTGCTGCACCTGGGCGGCGGGGCGCTCACCGTGCCGCGCTACCTGGCCGCCACCCGGCCCGGTTCCGGGCAGCGGGTGGTCGAGGTGGACGGCCCGCTGGTCGAGCTGATCGCCGATCAACTCCCGTGGCCGGACGGCATCACCGTGCAGGTCGGCGACGCCCGCGAGGCGCTGGCCGCCGCCGCCCCCGGTTCGGTGGACGCGGTGGTCGCCGACGTCTTCCACGGCTCCCGGACCCCCGCCCGGCTGACCTCGGTGGAGTTCGTCGGCCTGGCGGCCGCCGCGCTGCGCCCCGGCGGCTGCTACGCCGCCAACCTGGCGGACGGCCCGCCGCTGGCCTTCGCCAAGGCCCAGGCCGCCACCGTCCGGGCGGTCTTCCCGTACGTCTGCCTGGCCGCCGAGCCCTCGGTGCTGCGCGGCCGCCGCTACGGCAACGTACTGCTGATCGGCTCCGACCGGCCGCTCCCGGAGGCGGAACTGACCCGCAGTCTGGCCGGTGACGTCTTCCCGGCCCGGCTCTGCGCCGAGGCCGAACTCACCCGCCTGATCGGCCGCACCGCCCCGGTCTCCGACGCGACCGCCACCGACTCGCCGCCACCGCCGGAGGGCGCGTTCAGCGTGGGGTAAGGGGCAGGGCGGTACTGTCGCTGCCGGGCGATCAGCTTCCACGAACCGACCCCCAGGAGCGCCGTTCATGAGGATCCACCTGTCCAGCGTCTTCGTCGACGACCAGGAGAAGGCGCTGCGGTTCTACACCGACGTGCTGGGCTTCGTGAAGAAGCACGACGTCCCGCTGGGCGGCGCGGACCGCTGGCTCACCGTCGTCTCACCGGAGGCACCGGACGGCACCGAACTTCTGCTGGAGCCCTCCGGCCACCGGGCCGTGGGCCCCTACAAGACGGCCCTGGTCGAGGACGGCATCCCGGCCACCTCCTTCGCCGTGGACGACGTACCGGCCGAGTTCGAGCGGCTGCGGGCGCTCGGCGTGCGCTTCACCCAGGAGCCCACGGAGATGGGCCCGGTCACCACGGCCGTCCTGGACGACACCTGCGGCAACCTGATCCAGCTCGTGCACAGCAAGTAGCGGCCCGGCGCGGGTGCCTTGCCGGAACGGAGCACGTCCATGGGTACTGCGGCTCAGGTCCCCGGGGAGTACAGCGTCAGCGATCCGGAGCGGGCGCTGAAGTACGCGATCGAGCACGTTGCGGGGGACCGCACCGAGCTCGTCGAAGGCGTCATCACTCCCGTGTCGGTGCCATGGGCGGACGAGAGAGCGTCGGGCCTGGTGCGTCGTCAGCTCTCGCCGAGGCTGCAGGAGCTGAACCTGGTGGCCGGGTCGGGGAACCTCGACCTGCCCGGCTCCGAGAACTGGTACATCCCGGATCTGGCGGTGGTGCCGGCGGAGCTCGCGAAGACGGAGGGGGCGCTGCTGCCGGACCAGACCCTGCTGGTGGTGGAAGTGACCTCGCCGTCGAACGGGGAGACGGACCGGACGGTCAAGCGGCGCAGGTACGGGCAGTACGGCGCTCCGGTGTACCTGCTGGTGGACCGTCAGCAGCGGGAGTGCACACTGTTCACCGAGCCCGGGCGGCTGGGGTACGAGAGCGTGGACGGGCCGCACCCGTTCGGGACGCCGGTGCGGCTGCCCGTGCCGTTCGAGGTGGAGATCGACACCACCGGGATGTGACTTCCGCGGCGTCAGCCGTCCTGGCGGCGGGCCAGCAGGTAGCCGCGGCGGGTGTCCGCCTCCTGGGGATAGTGGGTGCGCTCCAGGCGGGCCTCGACGCTGAAGCCGGTGGTGGTGAGCAGGTCCTCGACGGTGGTGAGGTCGAGGAAGTGGAAGTCGACCTCGACCTGGTGACCCCACCATTCGGTGAGGTGGCGTACCTCGGTGCCGAGGTGGAAGGCGAGCAGGAGCAGGCCGCCGGGGCGGAGGGTGCGGCGGATCTCGGTGAAGGCGGGGCGGAGTTCGGCCGGGGCCAGGTGGATCACCGAGTAGAGGGCCACCGCCGCGCCGAACTCGCCGTCCGCCGCCGGGAGACGGAGCAGGTCGCCCTCGCGGAAGTCCAGGTCCGGGTGGTCGCGGCGGGCCAGCGCCACCATCGCGGGGGAGAGGTCGACGCCGACCGGGCGGGCGCCCTGGGTGGCCAGCCAGCCGCTGACGTGGCCGGGCCCGCAGCCGAGGTCGGCGATCGGGGTGCCGGGTTCGGTCTGCTCCAGCAGGGCGGTGAGCAGGGCCCGGTCGAGCGGCTTGTGGGTGAGCTCGTCGCCGATCCGGCTCCGGTACTCCTCGGCCACCGTGTCGTAGCTGTGCCGGATCCGGCCGTGCTGCGGGAAGTCTGCCATCGGTCCAGGATGGCAAACGTCCGCTGCGCCTCGGCGCCCGGGGCCCGACGCGGTGTCAGAATGCGGTGGGGGTCGGCTCGGTGAAGGGACCTGCTGTGGAAGAGCTGTCCGCGATTCCCGAAACAGCGCTGTGGACGCTGTACCACCGGGCGGTGGAGGCCCGGCGGCCCGGGACGCCGTACCCCGATCCGAAGGCGGTCGAGCTGGTCGAGGCGCTGGACTACCCGTTCGCCGAACGGTTCGGCAGCGGGCAGGGCTTCGGCAGCCGGCTCCAGGGCGCCCGCTGCGGACTGTTCGACCAGGAGGTGGCGGACTTCCTGCTGCGCTGCCCGCGCGGCACGGTGGTCTGTCTCGGCGACGGCCTGGAGACCCAGTACTGGCGGGTGGACAACGGCCGGGCGCAGTGGCTGACCGTCGACCTGCCGGAGGCCGTCGCCCTGCGCGAACGGCTGCTGCCGCCCGGCCCCCGGCAGCGGTTGCTGGCCTGCTCGGCGACCGACCCGGCCTGGCCGGCCGAGGTGGACCCGGCGCTCGGCGTACTGATCGTCGCGCAGGGTCTGCTGATGTACCTTCAGCCCGCCGAGGTGCGCGAGCTGTTCACCCGTTGCGCCGACCGCTTCCCGGGCGGGACGCTGCTGTTCGACGTCGTCCCGCGCTGGTTCTCCGGCATGACCAAGTCCGGCCGGGCCGCCCGGCGCGGGTACACGGTGCCCCCGATGCCGTGGGGCGTCCGCTCGCACGAGCTGCTGCGGGACGCCCGGACGGTGCCGCTGACCGCCCGGCACGGCTGGCTGTTCCGGGTGCTGGCGCTCGACCTGCCCGACCAGCGGGCCCGGATCGTCGGGACGGTCGGCCTGGCGGAGGCGCTGCGCCGACGGTGATCACCACCGGTCCAGCATCAGCTGGGCCTCCTCGACGCCGTCCCAGAACGGGCGGCCGACGACATCGGCGAGCGCCTGCGCCAGGGCGGGGCTGTAGACGCCCTTGATCCGGGGGTTCTCCAGGAAGTCCCGGCGCATCACGACCGCGATGTAGCGGTTGAACCGGCCCCGGTGACGCCCCACCACGTACAGCCGCTCGCTCCAGTCCCAGTGCGGGGGCACCACCCAGACCTTGGCGCCCGGGGCGAAGTGCTTCGTCCCACGGCGGACCTCCAGGCCGCCGTGGCCCTGCACGGTCTGCTGGACGATGTTGGCGGTGATGCCGATGCCCAGCAGTGCCGGGTCGGGCTCCGCCGTCGGTTGGTCGGTCATCCGGACATGATGGCCGGGGCGCGGGGGTGGCGGCACCGGATTTTCCGGCAGTGGCTTTCGTCTGACCTCACGTGTGCGGGTCAGTGACCCCCGCGTGTACAGGGAGGGCCACGTCGCGGTGAACCACGCCGGCCGACCGCTGGGTGGAGTGGTGGTCAGGCGGGGTGGCGGATCAGGTCCCTGGTGATCAGGTCGAAGGTGAAGGGTTCCGGGATCGGTACGGTGTCGCCGAACTTCCCACTCCACTGGCGGTGGTAGACCCCGCCACCCGGCTCGGAACACAGGGTCACCGTCCCCTCGCGTGGGTCGATCAGCAGGTACACCGGGATGTCCATCAGGGGGTAGTCGCGGACCTTGCCCACCAGGTCGTTCTCGGGGTTGGACGGTGGGACGATCTCCACCGCGATCGCCGCCAGCTCCGTCAGTTCCGCCGGGACGTCGTTGCCACCCAGCTCGATCACGGAGACCGGAATGTACGTCAGGTCCGGATTGCGGAGCTTGCCGACGTTCGGTGAGGCCAGGTCGGTGTTCTCACTCGGCATCAGATGGGCAGGCTGGTGCACGTCGAACTGCTCCCGGACGACGAGCAGGTTGCGTTGGTGGATCACCGACGGTCCGGCCATCATGATGATCTCGTCGCCCGACACTTCGATCTTCCAACCCGAGGGCGGGGTCAGGCTCCGGGCATACGCCAGCAACTGGGCGTGACGCTCGGAAATCCGGAGATCGGCCATGGCCACATCCTCCCACCGCAGGCCGGCCCCACAGGGCCACGCTCCCTCCCGAAGTTCAAGTGCCGTACGAACGCACCCGCCACCTCTGCGGAGGGACTCCCTTGTAAACCAGGCCGACGACCTCGCCACCGGCTGACCCCCGCGTGTGCGGGGAATCCGCAGCCCCGGGACCACCGCCACGTATACCTGGACCGGCACCGCACTGCGCAGCGCCTTCCTGGCCCGGGAGCACTGCTCGGTGCACCGGTTTCAGCACGCCGCGATGGGCAGGCCGGCCCCGGAACCGGGAAGCCGGGTGGGCCGTCGTCCAGGTGGAAGCGCGACGTGACGGGGGCGGAATCATGTTGGACGTACTGCTGCAGACCCTGGTGTCGTTCGGGCTGACGCCGGACTTCGGGACGGCCGAGCGCAAGGTGCGGAAGCTGACCGAGGCGTTCGAGGCGGGGGAGGCGGTGACCTTCGAGGGGTGTGTCTTCGGCACGCGCCCGTACTGCCGCCCCGTGCTCGGTTTCCTGACCGCTTCCCCCACCACGCTGGCCACCTCGCCCACCGAGGCGCCGGGACTGAACAGTTGGCCGATCCCGCTGTCGCAGGTGGAACCCGTCCGTGTGCGCGATCGGGAAGGCACGGACCCGGGCGGCATGCCGAGGGGGTGGAAGGTGACCGAATGCCGCGACGGCGAGGACACCGTCCTGTTCGTCTGCGCGCCCGAGTACCTGCCGCTGCTCAGCGCGGCCCTGGAGTCCGGCCGACGAGTCCGAACGCCCTCCCAGGACAGCTGACCGGCGGGAACGGTCGTCGAACGGTCAGGCCAGGGAGCCGAGTTCGTGGGTGTAGAGCCAGGCGGTGGACCGGGGGTAGAAGTGCCGGAACACCAGCGGCAGGACCAGGTCGTTGACCCGGCGTCCGACCGGGCCGGCCTTTTTGGCGTCCCGGTTGGCGGCGGCCGCTTTGAGCATCCGGCCGACCCGGGCCCGGCGGAGCTGCTCGTAGTCGGCGAGGGAGCCGGCCCGGCTCAGGACCTGGGCGAGTACCACCGCGTCCTCCAGGGCCATCGAGGCGCCCTGGCCCGCGCCGACCGGGTGGGCGGCGTCGCCGACCAGGACGGTCCGGCGGCCGTGCCAGGCGGGGACGGCGGGCAGGGTGTGCATCAGGGTCGGGCGGTGCACCTCGGTGGTGGCCCGGAGCAGGGTGAGCGGCAGTGACTCGTGCCGGTACAGGTCGGCCAGCCGGGCGGGCCAGTCGGTGAGCGGGACGGTGGCCAGGTCCGGCGGTTCGGGGGTGGCGACCTGGGCCGACCACCAGGTGGAGCCGTCGGGGGCCGGGAGGTGGACGAAGACGCCGCCGCGGCCGAAGGTCATGTTGAAGCCGGCCGGATCGCCGGGGACGCCCTCGGACCGGCCGGACACGCTGTAGAGCCCCGCGTAGGCCGGGCTCGGCCCGGTCGGGTCGAGCAGGGTCCGGGTGGCCGACCACAGGCCGTCCGCCCCGACCAGCAGGTCGGCCTCGGCGGTGGAACCGTCGGCGAACTCGGCCCGGACACCGTCGGCGTGCTCGGTCAGGCCGGTCAGCCGCTGCCCGGTGTGGACGGTGGCCCCGGCCCGTTCGGCCTCGGTGCGCAGGGCGTCGACCAGCCGGCCCCGCATCAAGGTGACGCTCAGCAGGTCGTCCCCGGCGAGCCGGCCGCGCGGCATCACGCCGAGCAGGCGGCCGTCGGAGGACCACATCCGCTGCTCGGCGACCGCGAAGCCGCGCCGCTGCACCTCGGGCAGGCAGCCGAGCGCGTCCAGGGCGCGCAGCCCGTTGGAGGCCAGGCTGAGGAACGAACCCACCGGCCCGGCCGGGTCCGGGTACGCCTCGTGGACGGTGACCTCGGCCCCGGTGCGGCGGAGGGCGAGGGCGCTCGCGGCGCCGGCCACGCCGCCGCCGATGACGATGATCCGCATGTCGACTCCCTGAATTCTGATTCGGTGAATCTGTATTCGGTGAAACCGGGCTCAGTATGCTGAGGCCCGGAGCGCGGCGTCAAGAGGACGGCCCGAGGACAGGGAGTGACCCCGGTGGGAGTGCGCAAGGAGCGGGCGGCCGAGACCGAGGCGGCCCTCAAGGACGCGGCCCGGCGGCTGTTCGTCGAGCAGGGTTACCTGAACACCAAGATCACCGACATCACCCGGGCCGCCGGCCGGGCCACCGGCTCGTTCTACGACCACTTCGCGAGCAAGGACGAACTGCTCCAGGCGCTGCTGCGGGAGATGGGCGAGCAGGCCGACCTGGCGATCGCCGCCGACGGCCACGACCGGGCGCACGACCTCTCCGACCGGGAGCAACTGCGCGAGCACGTGGCGGTCTCCTGGCAGGTGTTCCGCGACCACCTCCCGGTGGTGATCGCGCTGACCCAGTCGACGATGGCCGAGCCCCCCGGCTCCGGGCGGGCCTGGGCCGCGCTGACCGCCGAGACCGCCGTGCTCCGGGACCACCTGGAGTACATGCACGAGCAGGGCCACCGGCTGCCGGGCGAGCCGGAGTTGGTGGCCGCCGCGATCGGCGGGATGCTCTCGATGTTCGGCTACGCGCTGCTGACGGCGGGTGAGCTGGGCCCGGGAGCCGGTGACGGGCAGATCGTCGACACCCTGACCACCCTGCTGCACCGGGGCCTGGCCGGCGGCGGGAACTGACCGGGGCTCCCGGGCGTGTTACCGGGCGGGCCGGCCGAGCGGGTTAGGCTGCCCTCGGCCGTCCCGGGTCGCGGAGGCGCTGCGGTGCGTTCGCGGTGTTGCCCGACTCTCCCGTCTTTCTCGACCGACCCCGACCGACCCTTGCCGACCCTCGCCGACCTCGCGGAGCGAGTGTCCTGCCCCGGAGGTATCCGACCTTGCACATCGACGTATGGCTGGAGCACGTGCAACCGAACGCGGTGTACGCGCTCGTCGGCGCGATCATCCTGCTGGAGAGCCTGGGCATCCCGCTGCCCGGCGAGATCGCGTTGGTGACGGCCTCGGTGCTGGCCGCCAGCGGCGTGGTCAACCCGTGGCTGGTGGCGGCGTGCGCGATCGCCGGTGCGATCATCGGCGACTCGATCGGCTACTCGATCGGGC
Source organism: Kitasatospora sp. NBC_00070 (assembly GCF_045041205.1). Taxonomy (NCBI): domain Bacteria; kingdom Bacillati; phylum Actinomycetota; class Actinomycetes; order Kitasatosporales; family Streptomycetaceae; genus Kitasatospora; species Kitasatospora sp. NBC_00070. Next base: position 7,278,986 of record NZ_CP108247.1, read on the forward strand.
GCAAGGGCGGCAAGCCGCTGTTCGAGAAACTCGGCCGGAAGTTCCCCAAGCACTTCGGCCCCGACCATCTGGCCACCGCCGAGCGGGCGTTCCAGAAGTGGGGCATGTGGGCGGTCTTCTTCGGCCGGTTCATCGCGCTGCTGCGGATCTTCGCCGGGCCGCTGGCGGGCTCGCTGCGGATGCCGTACTGGAAGTTCCTGATCGCCAACGTGCTCGGCGGCGTGATCTGGGCCGGCGGCACCACCTGGCTGATCTACACCGTGGGCAAGGCCGCCGAGCAGTGGCTGAAGAGCTTCTCCTGGGTCGGCCTGATCCTGGCCGCCGTGTTCGGGGCCGGGTCCGCCTGGGTGCTCAAGCGGCGGGCGGCCAAGCACCGGGCCGAGCACCCGGAGACCAGCGGTGGGCAGCCGGTCGAGGGCGCGGCCGGGGCCGAGTCCGAGGCCGCTGTCGAGTCGGCTGCGGTGGGCACCGTCAAGGTCGCGGGCCAGCCCGAGCCCGCGTCCGCCCCGGTGGCCGACTGAGCACCCGTCAGCTGCGTTGCGGCCGCCGGTGACCCTCTTACGGGTCACCGGCGGTTCGCATTCCGGTACTAAAGTGTGGTTGATCACCGATGTGACGGACCCGACGGACCCGGAGGATCGCAGTGGGCCAGGAACAGTGGACGACGGTCGACGAGTACTTCAGTGCGCAGCTGATCGGCGAGGACGAGGTGCTGTCGGCCGCGCTGGCGGCGGCCGACCGGGCGGGCCTGCCGCAGATCGCGGTGGCGCCGAACCAGGGCAAGCTGCTGCACCTGCTGGCCAGGACGGCCGGGGCGAAGCGGATCCTGGAGATCGGCACGCTCGGCGGGTACAGCACGATCTGGCTCGGGCGGGCGCTGCCGGCGGACGGGCGGCTGATCTCGCTGGAGATCGACCCCCGGCACGCCGAGGTGGCCCGGCAGAACCTCGAACTGGCCGGGCTCGGCAAGCAGGCCGAGGTCAGGCTCGGGCGGGCCGCCGACACGCTGGCGGCGCTCGACGCCGAGGGGGTCGAGCCGTTCGACTTCTACTTCATCGACGCCGACAAGGTGAGCAACCCGGACTACGTGGTCTGGGCGATCGGGCACGCGCACCCGGGCACCCTGATCGTGGTGGACAACGTGGTGCGCGGCGGCGCGGTGGCCGATGCGGACAGCACCGACCCGAGCGTGCTGGGCACCCGGCGGCTGCACGACGAACTGGCGGCCTCGGACCGGGTGACGGCGACCTCGGTCCAGACGGTCGGCACCAAGGGGTACGACGGCTTCACCCTGATCCGGGTGGAGCGGTAGAGCAGCGGCAGCTTTTCAGCGGTAGTTCTTTAAGGAGCAGGGAATGCGGATCGGACTGCTGGGCACCGGACCCTGGGCGCAGCGGGTGCACGCACCGGCGTTGGCCGCCCACCCCGAGGCGGAGTTCGCCGGGGTGTGGGGCCGCAGGCCCGAGGCGGCGGCGGAGCTGGCGGGCGAGTTCGGCGTGCCCGCGTTCGCCGACGTCGAGCGGCTGCTCGCCGAGGTGGACGCGGTCTCGATCGCGCTGCCCCCGGCGGTGCAGGCCGAGTACGCCGTCCGGGCCGCCGGGGCCGGCAAGCACCTGCTGCTGGACAAGCCGGTGGCGCTGACGGTGGAGCAGGCGCGCGGCGTGGTCGAGGCGACCGAGCGGGCGAAGGTCGCCTCGGTGGTGTTCTTCACCCTGCGGTTCGGCGCGGACCAGGCCGGCTGGCTGGCCGAACAGGCCGCCCGGGGCGGCTGGTTCACGGCGCGGGCGGAGTGGTTCGGCTCGGTCTTCGCGGCCGACAGCGGAAGCCCGTACGCGGACTCGCCCTGGCGGCGGGAGAAGGGTGCGCTGTGGGACGTCGGTCCGCACGCGCTCTCGATGCTGCTGCCGGTGCTCGGCGACGCCACGGAGATCACCGCGGTCGCCGGGCCGCTGGACACCGTGCACCTGGTACTGCGGCACGTCGGCGGTGCCTCCAGCACCCTGACCCTGAGCCTGACCACCCCGGTGGCGGCGGCCGTGGACGGGGTGGTGGTCGAACTACGCGGCGAGGCAGGCCGGTTGGTGATGCCGGACCGCAACGAGAGCCCGCAGGCCGCCTACGCCCGGGCGGTCTCGGCGCTGCTCTCCTCGGCGGCGGACGGGGCGGCGCACCCGTGCGACGCGGCCTTCGGGCTGCGGGTGGTCGAGCTGCTGGCGGAGGCGGAGCGCTCGCTGGGGCGGTGACTTGGTACGTCTGCGGCCCGGCCACCCTCCTCGGGGTGAGCCGGGCCGCAGACGTACCGGGCGGGTGTCGCGTCGTCAGCGCATGAACAGCAGCGGGACGACGAGGACGGCGAGCGGGATCAGGATCACCGCGCAGGCGCCGCCGAGGCTGACCCAGGTCCGTCGCCAGCCGGAGCCCGAGGCCAGGAGGAAGAAGGCCGTGAAGACCACGGCGAGCAGTGCCAGGAATACGGCTACGAGCAGGATCACGCCGAGGGCCATGGAGGGCTGTTCCTTGTCGCGCGGGGGTCAGGTGGAGTACAGGCCGTCGAAGGGGGCCCCGAAGCCGAGCCACTGGGGCAGCAGCTCGTAGTGCTCGCGCCCGTCGTGATCGACCGTGCGGTCGATCAGGCCCCACCGCACCCCGTACGCCTCGACCTCGAACGGGCGGATCCGGATCGGGCCGGGCGTCGCGGTGGTCAGGGTGTCGAGCAGCTTCGCCAGTTCGTCGTGGGCCACGTCGACGTCGGTGGTCGGGCTGAAGTCGGTGGCGAGGTGGTTCCCCTCCGGGTCGAAGCGGTGCAGCAGTGCCATGGTGCCGGGGAGGCCCGGTGCTCCGGTGACGTCGCCGAAGAACTGGCCCTCCGCGCAGGTGCCGATCCAGCGGGTGCGGGCGTGCGGCTCGTACGCGACGGGGACCTGCCGGGCGGGGAGGTCCAGCTGCCGCCACGTCACCAGGCCCCGACAGTCCGGCTCGGCCGCCGTCCAGCCCCAGAGGAGCCGCTCGGTCACGGCCCAGCTCTGGTGGCCGACGGCCTCGTAGTGCTCGCTCGACGTCCCGAACCGGTGCTCCACCTGCCAGGCGTCCGGGCCGTGGCAGTACGCCTGGATGTAGAGCTGTGCATCCGGCCCGTGGTCGCCGCGCAGGATGCACAGCCAGGGGTGCTGTTCGGATGTCCGCTCCTGGACGGCCCAGGTCAGCTCGTCGCGCTCCGGCCGGAGCAGCCGGGAGCCGTCGGCGAAGTCGATCACGATCTCGTCGGTCCTGTTCACGGCTGAAGGCTAGCGACCGGTGCGGACAGTGCATCCCGCAGCCGGTCCCAGGGCTCCCGGTGCCCGCCGGTGTGCCGGGGGTCAGCCCTTGGCGAGGGCCTGGAGGCGGTCGTAGGCGCCGTTGAAGTAGTTCTGGTCGCCGGGGAGGGGGCCGGAGTCGGCGTACTGCCAGATGGTCTGGTAGGTCCAGCCGGCCGGGAGGGTGCCGACGGCTGAGGCGTAGCGGGCGATCCAGAGGGGGTTGGTGGTGCCGAAGGCGGTGCTGTTGCCGGTGCAGGTGGTCCACCAGTCGGTGGTGGTGTAGAGGACGGGGTAGCGGCCGGTGCGGCTGTGCACGGTGTTGCTGAAGTCGCGGATCCAGCTGACCATCGCGGCCCGGCTGAGGCCGTAGCAGGTCGCGCCGTACGGGTTGTACTCGATGTCGAGGGCGGGCGGCAGGGTCTTGCCGTCGGCGGACCAGCCGCCGCCGTGGCTGACGAACCAGGTGGCCTGGGCGGCGCCGGTGGAGGCGTTGGGCAGGGCGAAGTGGTAGGCGCCCCGGATCAGTCCGGCGTTGTAGGAGCCGTTGTACTGCTGGGCGAAGTAGGGGTTGGTGTAGCTGGTCCCCTCGGTGGCCTTGACGTAGGCGAAGCGGGCGCCGTTGGCGGCGGCGTTGCTCCAGTTGACGTTCCCCTGCCAGCTGGAGACGTCGGCGCCCTTGGTCTGGGTGACGGCCAGGCTCTGGAGGGGAGTGCCTGCTCTCCCCTCGTGGGCCGCGACGGTGGAGCCCGCGAAGTCGAGCTCGGGGTGGAATTCGGCGGGCGGCCGCCCGGCGTCCGCGTGGGACGGGACGGCGGCGGCGCCCAGCAGCAGCGCGCCGGTGGCGGCGGCCAGGGCCGCCCGGTGGAGGAGACGGAAGGTGGGCACGGGCACTCCTTCGAGTCGGTGTGGAGGAGCAGGCTAGTCATGCACCGGACATGGTCGCCATGGCGCGTAGAACACATGACGAACGGTCAGTGGATGTGGCCCCACACCATGCCGAAGGCCGGGTGGTGGGCTGTGGCACGATGCGGGCGGGGCCGGTGGTCGGCCCGGGAAGTGAGAAGTGGGCGATGACGTCGGAGACCTCCGAGCTGATCTTCCGTCCGGCCGGGCCGGACGATGTGGCCGCGCTGGTGGAGCTGGTGGAGTCGGCGTACCGGGGTGACGCCAGCCGGGTGGGGTGGACCACCGAGGCGGATCTGCTGGACGGGCAGCGCACCGACGCCGAGGGGGTGGCGGCGGCGATCGCGGCGCCGGAGGGCGTGGTGCTGCTGGCCGAGCGGGACGGTGAGCTGCTGGCCTGCTGCCAGTTGGAGCACCGGGGTGAGACGGCGTACTTCGGGATGTTCTCGGTGCGGCCGAACCGGCAGGGCGGTGGGCTGGGGCGGGCGGTGCTGGCGCGGGCCGAGGCGGTGGCGCGGGAGCGCTGGGGTGTGACCGGGCTGGAGATGACGGTGATCGTGCAGCGCGAGGATCTGATCGCCTGGTACGAGCGCCGGGGCTACCGGCGGACCGGTGAGTTCTCGCCATTCCCGTACGGGGACGAGCGGTTCGGGGTCCCGCGCCGTCCGGATCTTCGGTTCGAAAAGCTGATCAAGGGGATCTGAGCGGACAATCCCCCCTGGCTGACGTGGCGTCAAGACCCGTATCCGCTGGCCTGATTCATGCACCGTTCACGATTGGTCCAGACCAATGTGGCAGGCTGGCGCGAGCACGGTTCGTTCACATCGAGCCCAGGGGGGCTTCCTTCCGCATGCCCGCACGCCAACTGAACCCGTCCGCGCCCGTCCTGCCCGAGCCACCCGACGACCGGGAGCTCTACTGGTACTTCGGCCCGCAGCGCCGATGGGTGCTGCTCTGCTCCGCGCTCTCCTACGCCGGGGCCACCGTGACCCTGGGTCTGTTCGCGCTCAGCCGCCCGCTGCTCTGGCCGTTCCTGCTGCTGGTGGTGCTGAACGGGGCCACCTGGCTGCTCGGCATCGGTGACGGCCAGCGTCAGCGCCGGTACTCGCAGGACAGCCATCTGCTGCTGCTCCGCGCCTGGCGGCCCGAACGGGTGCCCTCGGTGGACCTGTTGCTGCCGACCTGCGGCGAGCCGCTCGACGTGCTGGCCAACGCCTACCGGCACGTGGCCGAGCTGCGCTGGCGCGGTGAGCTCACCGTCCGGGTGCTCGACGACGCGGCCAGTCCCGAAGTGCGGGAGCTCGCCGAGTCGTACGGCTTCCGCTACCACACCCGCCCCGACCTGGGCCGGTTCAAGAAGGCCGGGAACCTCAACTTCGGTCTGGCGAACGGCGATTCCGACCTGGTCGCGGTGCTGGACGCGGACTTCTGCCCGCGCCCGGACTTCCTGGACCACCTGGTGCCGTACTTCGACGAGCCGGCCACCGGCATCGTGCAGAGCCCGCAGTGCTTCGACACCGACGCCTCGATGGGCTGGCTGGAGCGTGGCGCGGGCGCCACCCAGGAGATCTTCTACCGCTGGATCCAGCCCTCCAGGGACGCCCGGGACGGCACCGTCTGCTGCGGCACCAACGCGCTCTACCGGCGCAGCGCCCTGCAACTCGCGGGCGGTTTCTACGAAGCCGACCACAGCGAGGACCTGTACACCGGGCTGGCGCTCGGCCGGCACGGCTTCCGCACCCGCTACCTGCCCACCCTGCTGGCCAAGGGCCTGTCGCCGACCGGGCTCTCCGCCTTCATCAGCCAGCAGTACCGCTGGTGCCTGGGCTCGCTCGCGCTGCTGCGCGACCCCGAGTTCCACCGCAGCCCGCTGCCCAAGGGGGCCAGGCTGTGCTTCTGGAACGGCATCCTCGGCTACCTGAGCAGCGCGGTGAACGTCTTCGCGGTGCCGCTGCCCGCGCTGATCCTGCTGTTCTTCACCCCCGAGCGGATCGAGCCCTGGCAGGTGCTGCCCTTCCTGCCGCCGCTCTGGGTCTCGCTGGCGCTGCTCCCCGCCGCCTCCCGGACCCGCTGGCGGTTCGAGGTCACCCGGGTCCAACTGCTCGGCGGCCTCTGCCACGTGGTCGCCCTCTGGCACGCGCTGCGGCACCGCAGCGCCGACTGGGTGCCGACCGGCGCGATCGCCGGCCGCTCCGCGCTCGGCCGCACGGTGGCCCGGATCGGGGTCGGCTGGCTGACCCTGTGCCTGGCCGCGGGGGCCGTCGGCCTGGCCCGGGCCGTCGCCCGGTACGGCTGGCAGCCCTACTGGGCACTGGCGGCCCTGCTCGCCCTGACCGCCTACACCGCGCTGCCCGTCCTCACCGCGCTCTGGGGGCTGCTGCGCGGCCGCGACCAGGTCGAGGGCGGTGGCACCGACGGCGCCACCGAGGCGTTCGGCCGCACCGAGGCGCTCGCGGTGACCGCCGGGTTCGCCCTGGTCGGGCTGCTCGCCACCGGCTGGGCCGACCCGCTGTTCTGACGTTCCACCAGTACCAGCACGCGCGTCGCCCCACCGGCGCGGGACCGCCTGCCGGGTCACCCCAAGGACCCGGCGGCACACCCACCGCAGCCGTCGCAAGGAGCACCTCCGTGACCGACCTGATCACCCTGACCCGGGCCACCGCGGCACCGCCCCGGATCCGACCCGCCCCCGCCCCCGCCTTCCGGACCGACCTGGAGGGCCTGCGCGGCGTCGCCGTGCTCGCCGTCCTCGCCTTCCACGCCGGAGTACCCGCGCTGACCGGCGGCTACGTGGGCGTGGACGTCTTCTTCGTCCTCTCCGGCTTCCTGATCACCGGCCTGCTGACCGGCCGGCACCCGATCGGCTTCCGGGAGTTCTGCGCCCGCCGGGCCCGCCGCATCCTGCCCGCCGCCGCCGTGGTGCTGACCGCGACCGCCGTCGCGGGCCGCCTGCTGCTGGACCCGCTGCGCGGCACCGACCTGGCCCGCGACCTGCTCGCGGCGGCCGGGCAGTTCGCCAACTGGCGGTTCGTCGGCCAGCAGACCGACTACCTGGCGGCCACCCGGGACCCGAGCCCCGTGCTGCACTTCTGGTCGCTCGGTGTGGAGAACCAGTTCTACCTGCTCTGGGGCGCCGTCCTGCTGCTGGCGGTCAAGTGGCGCAGGCTCGCCGTGCTGCTGCTGACCGTCGGCGCCGGGGCCGGGTCCTTCCTGCTCTGCCTGCACTGGACGGCCGACGCTGCCCCGCTCGGCTACTTCTCCACCGCCACCCGGATCTGGGAGTTCGCGCTCGGCGCGGCCGCCGCCCTGCTGTACGGCCGCCGGCTGATCGGCGCCACCGTGCTGGGCTGGCTCGGCCTTGCCGCGGTGGTCACGGCGGTGCTGCTGTACGACCGCAGCACCCCCTTCCCCGGCAGCGCCGCGCTGCTGCCGACCCTGGGCACGGCCGCCCTGCTGCTGGCCGGCCCCGGCGGCCGCTGGTACCAGGCCGGTTCGCTGCTCTCGGTGCCACCGCTGCGCGCGGCCGGCCGGATCTCCTACTCCTGGTACCTCTGGCACTGGCCGCTGCTGGCGATCGCCGAGGCCAGGTACGGGACGCTGTCGCTGCCGATCGCGCTGGCCCTGGTGCTCGGCGCCGCGCTGCCCGCCTGGCTGACGATGCGGCTGGTCGAGATCCCGCTGCGGCGGGGCCAGGCCGGGGCGCCGCGCAAGGGGCTCGCGGTCGGCGCGGTCGCGCTGACCGTCCCGCTGATCGCCGGGCTCACCCTGGGCGGCGGCGCCGTCCGGGCGCTGGGCGACCCCGGGGCCGCGGCGGTGGTCCCGGCCGGGGCGCCGAGCGGGCCGAGCCTGCTGCTGCCGGGCAGTCAACTGCCGGGCCTCACGCCGTCGTTGGCCCGGGCCAGGACCGACTTCCCGCCGGGCGAGGGCTGCGAGATCCCGCTGGCCGCCGAGCAGAGCCCGACCTGCCGGTTCGGCAACCCGAACGCCCGGGAGAAGATCGTGCTGCTCGGCGACTCGCACGCCGGGCAGTGGCTCTCCGCGCTGCTGCCACTGGTCCGCGAACGCGACTGGGCGCTGGAGGTGCTGGTCAAGCCCGGCTGCCCGCTGCCGACCCTGACCGTGCAGAACCCGGTGCTCGGCCGCGCGTACACCGAGTGCGACCGCTGGCGCGAGCACACCATGACCCGGCTGGCCGGCGGCCCCGCCCCCAAGCTGGTCGTACTGGCCGGGCTGAACCGCTACGGCGACCCGGCCGAGCGGGCGGCCGGCTGGACCACCACCCTGGAGCGGCTGCGCGGGCTCGGCGCCCCGATCGCGTACCTGACCGACACCCCGATGCCCGGCAAGGACATCCCGGTCTGCCTGGCCGCCGAGGAGGACTGCACCTTCCCGCGCAGCACCGCCTTCGCGCCCGAACCGCTGCTCACCGACGGGCTGGCGGCCAAGTACGGCGTCGCGGTGCTCGACTACCGGCCGCTGCTCTGCCCGCCGCCCGGCGACTGCCCGCCGGTCCGCGAGGGCGTGCTGCTGTACCGGGACACCGGGCACATCACCGACACCCTGGCCGCCACCATGGCACCCAGGATCCGGCAGGACCTGGTGACGGCCGGGCTGCTGTACTGACCGCCCGTCAGGTGGCGGGTCAGCCCCCGTACAGGCTCCGGCAGACCCGGGCCTCCTCGGAGCCGGGCGCCCACTGGCCGCGCCGCTCCGCCTCCGCGCACACCTGGAGCGAGGCGAGCAGATCGGGCGTGGAGCCGGCCGGGGTGGGGGACGCGCTCGGCCGGGGCGCCCGGGACGGCTTCGCGGGTTTGGCGGAGCGGCTCTGCCGGGGCGTCGCGGAGGCGGTTGGCGCGGCGGAAGACGGCGGTGCGCTGCTCACCGCCACGGGCGGCGGTGGCGGGGGCAGCGGCAGCGGGGCCGGGGACGGCGGGCCGAGCGGGCTCGGGGACGGGGTGTCGAGCACCGCCGGGGCGGGCCGCGCAGGGTCCGCCGAGCAGGCGCTCGGCAGCCAGCAGAGCCCCGCCAGCACCGTCACCCCGCCCGCCGCCCAGGCCACCCGGCGCCGCACCCGCCGGCGCCTCGACGGCAACGGCGTCACCGGCGGCTCCCAGGGGGTGGGCGGCGGTGGCTGCTGCTCCCACCCGTACTGCCAGGGTGCCTGCCACTGCTCGCTCACGCTGCTCCTCCCACCCGGGGTCGCCGATGGCCGGCGCCCGAGTGCTCAACGAGCCACCGGCACGGGCGGAGCGGGTGAACGACGATCCGGCGGTCCCGGCGCCGGACCCGGACGGCCCCACCTGACGCTCCGCCAGGTGGGGGTCGCTCGGGTGCGGGCGGCGGTCGGGCGGTCGATGCTGTGCGGTATGGAGAACAACACCGACCGTGGTCCCGCTGCCTGGCTGGTCGAGGTGGCCGAGTTCCGGACCGACAGCCGTTACCGACTGGTGCGCTTCGAGGGGGTGGGCTGGGAGCCGCTGGCCCCCGAGGAGTTCGAGCCCCGGGTGCACGAGCACTTCCCCGACCTCGACCCGCACGACCCCGCGAAGGTGCACTGGGCCGACCGCCCGTGGGAGTGGCCGGCCTGGCGCCCCGGGGAGGCCTGACGCACCGTAGGCTGGCCCGATGGCAGCCGGGGGCGGATGGCAGGACGGGTGGACCGGCGGACGGCGGGCCGTCCAGCTCGGGGACGTGGCGGACTTCAACGCGCAGTTCGGGCCGCCCGCCCCGGGCGCGCTGCGGCAGGCGCACCACTACTCCTGCCTGGCCGCGTTCTACACCCCGGACCCGGCCGTGCTGGTGCTGCCGCTCCAGGTCGAGCCGGAGTGGACGGACTGGCTGGCCGGGGAACTGGGCTGGGGCCAGGTCGAGGTGCACAGCGGGATCGCCCCGGAGACCGGCCTCGCCGAGGCGCTGGCCGACCGGCCCGGACTCCGGGCGCGGATCGCCGACTCGGGACTGCCGGTGCGGGGTTGGGGCGGGACCGGGCCGGTGGTGCGGCGGTTCGAGTCCAAGGCGGAGTCGCACCTGCTGTTCCGCCGGCTGGCCGCCGACCACCCGGTGATCCGGGTGCCCGAGCAGTGGCGGCCCGCCTCGCGGTGGCGGTTGGCCCGGCTGCTCCGGGCCCGCGCCGCCGCCGGTCTGACCAGCGTGGTCAAGGCGCCGTACGGGGTCGGCGGCCACGGCACGGTGGTCCTGACGCCCCGCCAGGTCCGGGCGGCGGGCGGCGCGTCGGCGGCGTTGCGGCGGCTCCGGGCGGAGACCGGCCGGGCCCCGCTGCTGGAGGAGTTCGTGGCCGGGCACGGCCCGCTGCGCGACCTCAGCTTCGACGGGGTGATCGGGCCCGACGGCGCGGTGCACCCGGTGGGCACGGCCGTGATGCACATCGAGGGCACCGGCTACCAGGGCGCCACCGTCGGCCCGGACGCGGTGCCCGCCTCGCTGGCCGGGCCGGCCGCCGCGTTCGGGCTGGCGGTCGGCCGGGCGCTCGCCGAGGCGGGCCACCGGGGCTGGTACGACCTGGACTTCGTGGTGGACCCGCTCGGCCGGCTCGCCCCCACCGAGACCAACCTGCGGCTGACCGGCCCGTCGGTGGCCTTCGTGCTGGCCGACCGCCTCGCCGGTCGGCTCGGCGAGCGGGCCCGGTACGTCCGGACCCTGGACCGGCTGCCGCTCGGCGCCCGGCTGCCGCAGGCCGCGCTGCTGGCCCACCTCGCCCGGGTCGCCGAGCGGTGCGCGGCGCTGGGGGTCGGGCTGCTGCCGACCATCCCGACCGCCGGGTTCGACCCGCTGCCGTTCGCCGGGGTGGCGCTCTGGGCGGACGGCACCGAGCGGCTGGACGCGGCCGAGTACCTGCTGCGGGCCGCCAACCAGGCGCTCGGGGAGCCGTTCGCGGGTGTGGTCAGGGAGCGCTGAAGGTCGGTCGGCTGATCGGTTCGACGAAGAAGACCTGGCCGCCCCGGCCCACGCAGTGGGCCATCACCGCCTCGGTGCCCGGGCCGGTGCCGTCCCCGGCGATCCCGGCGCAGCCCTGGCCGTCCACCCGGAGCACGTACGTGCCGCTGCCGGCCGGGCCGGACGGTTCGACGTGGAAGTGGCTGCCCTGGGTGCAGTCGTCCATCGGCTCCAGCAGACCGAGGCCGGGGCCGTCGGGGAGGGCCTTGAGGCAGCCCTTGCCGTAGTCCGGGTGGTGCCACTGGATGTGGTACTCGTCGCCGCCCAGCGGCTCCAGCAGGGTGGCCTGCGGACCGGCCTCGGCGCACGGGCGCTGGACGGCCACCAGCGGGGTGTAGCGCTGGTCGCGCACCCGGCCGTCGGTCAGGCAGAGCTCGGGGGCGGTGACCGGGCGGATCCGGACCCATCCGGTGGGGAGCACGGCCGGTGCGGCGACGGCCTGTTGGGGCGGTGCGGCGCCGGGGTGCCCGGAGGGCTGGGGGGCGAGGGCCCAGGCCGCGAGGACGGCGACCACGGCGAGCCCGGCGAGCAGCGGCAGCCGGGGTATCCGGCGCCGACGGGCGGCCGGCGGCGGGGGCGTCGGCAGCGACCGGGGCGCCGGCGGGTCGGCGAGCGCCTCCCTGGCCCGGAGCCAGTACGCCTCCCGGTCCGCCGCGCCGCAGGCCCGGACGAAGGTGGAGAGCAGCTCGGGGCGGGGCAGCGAGCGGCCGTTCAGGACGTCGGCGAGGGTGCTGCGGGCCAGCACCGAGCCCTGCTCGGCGGCCCGCTCCTCCAGCTGGCGGTAGGTCAGACCGGTCTCGTCCTTGAGCTGCCGCATCAGCGCGAGGAACCCGGCCACGTCCTCGGCCTGTTCCGGCGCCACCCCGTGTTGACTGTTCATGCGTCACATCCTTGTCAGCCACCGCCGATTCGGCAATGCCCCCCCTGGGACGATATCCGGAATTCCCCCGGACAGGGCGCTGACCTGCCCGGACAGCCGGGTGCTGTCCGGGACGACGGAAAGTCTGGACCGGGGCGGGGCCGGGCTGCCAACGTACGGGCCGTACCCGTCCCGAACGAGGAGTGAGGCCATGCGGTTGTGCCTGCGGTCCGAGCACTACGACTTCAGTCTGCTGGCCGGGCGGCCCGCCAGGGGTCAGCGGCCCTTCGGCCGTTCCGGCTGCCAGGCCAGGAAGCCGACCAGCACCAGTGCCGCGAGCAGCAGCGAGACGTTGAACCCGTAGACCAGGGCGGCCTGTCGGGGCCAGTCGGTGGCCCGGCTGACCCGGTACCAGTTGTCCTGCGGCCACCAGGCGGCGAGCAGCCAGCCGACGGCGAGCCGGCTGAGCAGGGTCAGGCCGAGCGGACGGCCGTTGCGGGCCAGCAGCGGGCCGCCGAGCAGCAGGAAGGCCAGGCCGAGGCCGAAGCCCAGCCACTCGAACAGGTAGAGCAGTTGGAACAGCGCGGCCCAGGGTGACGGTACGCGGGACAGGTCGGTCGAGCCCGGCCAGAGGCCGTCGGTCAGCACGGCGGCGGCGAGTGCCCCGGCGGCCGTGACGGCCGCCCACCGGGTGGCCGGGGTCAGTCGCCCGAACTCGGTGGCCAGGAAGCCGCCGCCCTTGCCGCTTCGGACGGCCTTGGCGGATCCCCCACTGCCCGGCCCGGGCGCGGCGTGGTCGCGCGGTGCGGGCAGTGGCAGCGAGCGGGTGTCCAGCTTGCCGGCCCGGGTCCGGGGCAGGGCCGGGAGCGGGACCACGGCCTCCGGCAGCAGCCGCTCCGGCAGCCGCTCGGCCAGGTAGGCCCGGAGCGCCCAGGGCTCGGCCGGGGCGCCGTCGGCGGCCACCACGTAGGCGACCACCCCGGTCCGGCGGGGGCCGGTCTCCACCTCGGCCACCGCGCTCTCGCGCACCTCTGGGTGGCCGCGCAGCAGCACCTCGACGGCGGCCAGGGAGGCGGCGGCCGCCGGGTCCCGGCCGGCCGCCCGGCCGAGGAACTCCAGCAGTCCGTCCGGCCGCAGCACCCCGATGTCGCCGGTCCGGTAGGCCCGGCCGCCCTCGCCGTCGAGGAAGTGCTCGGCGGTGAGTTCGGGGCGCTTGAGGTAGCCGCGGCCGACGCCGGGGCCGGCGATGCAGATCTCGCCCGGGGTGCCCGGCGGCACCGGCCGCCCGGCCCGGTCCAGCAGCCGGATGTCGGTGCCGGGGAACGGGCGGCCGATCAGCGAGAGTCGCTCCGGGTGGTCGGGCTCCCCGGTCAGCGCGGTGGTGTCGAACCAGGCGCTGTCCACCGCCGCCTCGGCCACCCCGTACACGTTGACGTGCCGGACCGCCGGGCCGAGGTAGCTCTGCAGCCGGAGCTGCTCGTCCAGGTACCACTTCTCGGCGCCGACCGAGAGCAGCCGGACGCTGCCCAACTCCAGGCCGAGCGGCTGGAGGTGGGCGAACAGCCGGCGCAGGGTGTGCGCGTTGGTCTCCATCACGGTGATCCGCTCGCGGAGCAGCAGCTCGTGCAGCTCGGCGGGGGAGGCGGTGCGGTCGAGGGTGAAGTTGCGCTGGGCCAGCACCAGGACGCCACCGCTGCACAGCGCCCGGATCCAGTCGGCGGTGAAGACGTCGAACTCCAGCGTCGCGGTCTGCAGGAACCGGTCCTCGGCGGTCAGGCCGTACACCTGGCGCCAACCCCGGTAGGAGTGCAGCAGGTTGCGGTGCTCGATCAGGGCGCCCTTGGGCAGGCCGGTGGAGCCGGAGGTGTAGAAGACGCAGGCGAGGTCGGCCGGCCCGGCGCGGTCCGGCAGCGGGCCGGTCAGGTCGGGGAGCGGGACGTCGTCCAGACAGAGCACGGTCCGCTCGGCGGCGTCGGTCAGCCGGACCCGGTACGCCTCCTGGGTGATCACCACCAACGGGTCGGCCTCGGCCAGGACGTGCCGGATGATCCGGTCCGGCCCGGTCGGCTCCAGTGGCACGTAGGCCGCACCGGTCTTCAGCACCGCCAGCACGGCGGTCAGCAGGTCCGGCGTGCGGCCGACCGCGACGGCCGCCAACTCGCCGCCGCGCAGCCCCAGTTCCCGCAGGTGGTGGGCCAGCCGGTCGGCCCGCTCGTCCAGCTCGCGATAGCTCAGCCGCTGCTCGCCGCAGACCAGTGCGGTTGCGTCGGGTGCGCGCCGGGCCTGCTCCTCGAACAGCTGGTGAACCGTCCGGTCCTCGATGTCGTGCACTGCTCCGCCCTCCCCTGGGGGACGGTACGGCGCCGTCCCCCTGACAGTGTGCAGGCAACGGGGTCGGTGAACCGACAGTGAACGTACGGTAGTTGCAGACCTGTCACCTGAGCGGGGCCGGAGTGCTACTGTCCAGTAACAATTGACACGGGGGCGAACCGGACCAGGGAGTCATCATGGCCAAGTCGACACGTTCCGCCGCACTGCTGGCGGGCCTGCTGCTCGGTGCGGGCGCGGCCCACTTCGCCCGGCCGGGCCAGTTCGACGCCATCGTGCCCCGCGCGCTGCCGGGCGAGCCCCGGGCCTGGACGTACGCCAGCGGGGTCGCGGAGCTGGCCCTCGGTGCGGCGGTGGCGGTGCCCCGGACCAGGCGGCTGGGCGCGCTGGCGGCCGCCGGGTTCTTCGTCGCGGTCTTCCCCGCCAACGCCAAGATGGCCTACGACTGGCGGCACCGGCCGACGCCGCAGCGGGTCACCGCGCTGGCCCGGCTGCCGCTCCAGGTGCCGCTGGTGCTCTGGGCCCTGCGGGTCCGCCGGGCGGCCTGACCCGGCGTCCGCCGTTTCGGACGGACGCCGGGCCGACGGAGCGTCAGGCGGGGAGGTTGGCCTCGATCAGGGCGACCAGCTCCGGGGCCTCGGGCTCGGTGCGCGGACGGATCCGGGCGGCCACCGAGCCGTCGGCGGTGATCAGGAACTTCTCGAAGTTCCAGGCCACGTCGCCGGCGGTGCCCTCGGCGTCGGCCACCTTGGTCAGCTCGGCGTAGAGCGGGTGCCGGTCGTCACCGTTCACGTCGAGCTTCTCGAACAGCGGGAAGGAGACGCCGTAGGTGGTGGAGCAGAAGGTCTGGATCTCCTCGGCGGTGCCGGGCTCCTGACCCATGAACTGGTTGCAGGGGACGCCGAGCACGGTGAAGCCGCGGTCGGCATAGCGCTGCTGCAGCCGCTCCAGCCCGGCGTACTGCGGGGTCAGGCCGCACTTGGAGGCGACGTTGACCACGAGCAGCGCCTTGCCCTTGTGGTCGGCCAGCGAGGTCGCCTGGCCGTCGAGGGTGCGCAGCGGGATGTCGTACAGGCTCACGGCGGAGTCCTTTCGGGGTTCATGGATGGCCGAGCCGGACAACGGTCGACAGCCGTACGGTATTCCGTCAGCTCGGCGCGCCGAAGTTCTGGGTCCACCACGGCCCGCCGGTGCCGAAGTGGGTGCCGAGGCCCATCTCGGTGAACGCGCAGTTGAGGATGTTGGCCCGGTGGCCCGGGCTCTTCATCCAGGCGTCCATCACGGCGGCGGAGTCCTGCTGGCCCCGGGCGATGTTCTCGCCCCAGGTGCTCCAGCGGTAGCCGGCCGCCTCGATCCGGGGCTGCGGGCCCTTGCCGTCGGGGTTGGTGTGGTCGAAGAAGTTCCGGGCCGCCATGTCGTCCGAGTGGCCCTGGGCGGCCGCCTGGAGCTTGCTGTTGGCCTTCACCGGGCCGCAGCCGTTCTTCGAGCGCTCGCTGTTGACCAGGTCGATCACCTGCTGCTGGGCGGTGGCCGCCCGGTTCGCCGCGCTGGTGGCCGGGGCGGGGGCGGAGGGCGCGGCGGAAGTGCGGGAGGGCGACGGGGCGGCCGCGCTGGGGGTGGGGGAGGGCGAGGCGGTCGGGGTGGCCGACGGCGAGGGCGAGGCCGTGACGGTGGCCGCCGGGGAGGTGGCCGCAGCCGGTGCGGGTGCGGCCTGGACCTCCAGGGGCGCGGCGGAGACGGCGGCGGTGGCCGCGCCGTCGATCCGGGGGGCCGCCTGCGGGGAAGGGTTCTGGTCGGCGCCCACCACGCCGATCACCGCGACGGTGGCGACGGTGGTGCCGATCACCGCCACCAGTACCCGCCGACGGCTGCGCGGCTTGGCCCGCCGCCGTCCGCTGCCGCCCTTGCCGGGCCGCTGGGCGGCCGCCCGCCGTGCGGCGGCCCGGCCCCCGGCCGGCGGGGTGGCCGGCTGCCCGGGAGTAGTGGGCGGTGCGGGGGTGGCCGGGGCGGGGCCGGCCGAGGTGGGGTCGACGGGGAGGCCGAGCGGATGCTGCGGCAGCGGGACCAGGGCCAGCCCGGCCAGCAGGCCCTCGGCCGGGAACAGTCCCTCCCACTGCTGGGCGCAGTAGCCGCACTCGCGGGCGTGCCGGGCTATCCGCTTGCGCCAGAGTGCGCCGGGGGCGCCGTCCCACTGCGCGGTGAGCTCGGCCAGCTGCGGGCAGGAGGGCTGGACGGCCAGCGCCCGGACCACCACCCGTGCGGTCTCCAGCTGACCCTTCATCCGCTGGACCCGGACCGCCGCGTGCGGCGGGGACAGCTCCAGCGCCTCGGCCAGCTCGGCCCGGCTGAGCTCGCCCGCCGCCTCCAGCCACCAGAGCGAGAGCAGCTCCCGGTCGTCCTGGTCCAGCCAGCGGGTGGCCTCGGCGACCTCGCGGCGCTGCCCGGCCAGGCCGAGCCGGACGATGGTGAGGTCCACGAAGTCGGCGCCGGGGTCGGCGGAGTCGTAGGTCAGGCCGATCGGGATCTGGGCCTGGTGGGCGACCTGGTGACGGCGGCGGACCTGGTTCATCGCGATGGCGACCAGCCAGGAGCGGAACCCGGCCGGGTCACGGAGCGAGGACAGGTGGTCGACCGCGCGCAGCATGGTCTCCTGCACCACGTCGTCGGTGTCGGGGTGACCGTTCAGGGCACGGCCGACGATGTTGTAGACCAGCGGCAGGTGAGCGCCGATCAGTTCGTCGGTGGCCTGCTGGTCGCCGGCCCGGGCCCGGGTCACCATCCGCTCCGCTTCGTGCCTGTCCATCCGTCTGGTCCACCTTGTCCGTCGGCCGGTCCGTACTGCCCTGTCGTGATGGGAGATCAGCGGGCCGTCCGCCGATAACGGAAAAACTCCGGAGACCTGAGTGGCCCCCGGTGCTCAGCGGAGCGTAGTGGATGCCGCTCCGGGCCCATCCGCCCCCCACGGCCAACGCCCAGCTCACAGCGGTGGCCGGGGCCCGCGGGGGCGTGAAGGGAGTGTGAGGGGTCGGCGCGCGAGGTGGGCGGAGCGTGGCCGTCCGGGGCCGTTCCGGAGTGACGGTGTGTCGGGGCTCACAGCGGCACGCCGTCAGTCCGGTACGGCGGTACGGCCTGCGGTGTTCAGGCTGTCAGCTCGGCGAGCAGCGCCCGGCCCTGCGGCCAGTCGCCGAGTGCGGAGGCGGTGTTGAGGTGCCCGCCCCGGCCGATGTCGGCGAAGGTGGCGCCCCAGGCGTCGGCGAAGGCCCGGGCCCGGTCGGCGGTGCACCAGGGGTCGTCGGTCGAGGCGACCACGGTGGCCCGGAACGGCAGCGCGGCGAGCGGCACCGGGCGGAAGTTGACCAGCTCGGGTACCTCCGCCGTGTCGATGTCGGCGGGGGCCACCAGCAGCGCGCCGAGCACCTTGGCCGCCAGCTCCGGCCGGGCTCCGGCGGCCCAGTGCGCGACGGTTGTGCAGCCCAGGCTGTGTGCCACCAGCACCACCGGCCCGTCGGCGTCCGCCACCGCCCGGTCGAGGGCGCCCACCCAATCCGGCAGCAGGGGCTGGTCCCAGTCGGCCTGCTCGACCCGCCGGAACCGGGCCGGGTCGGACCGCTCCCAGAAGCTCTGCCAGTGCTCGGCCTCGGAGTTCTGGTACCCGGGCAGGATCAGGTGGGTGCTCATCAGCGGCCCTCTCTACGGCAGCGGGTGTGGACGGGCGCCGTCGGCCGTCCTGCGGTGTCCGCCGACCTTAGCCCCCGGCGCTGAGCAGGTACTCGATCAGGGTGCGGACGCCGACGCCGGTGCCGCCGGGGACCCACTCGCCCTCGTCGGTGTCGGAGAGTGCGGTGCCCTGGATGTCCAGGTGCGCCCACGGGATGTCCGGTGGGACGAACTCGCGGAGGAAGAGGCCCGCCAGCAGGGCGGTGCCGTGTCGGACGCCGAGCGTGTAGTTGGCCAGGTCGGCGACTCGGGAGGCGAGTTGGGGGCGGTAGGAGTCGGGGAGCGGGAGCGGCCAGAGCTCCTCGCCGGCCCGGCGGCCGGCCGTGCGGAGGTCCTCGGTGAGGGTGTCGTCGGTGGCCAGCAGGGCGGTGATCCGGCGGCCCAGGGCGACCGCGGCGGCGTCGGTGAGGGTGGCCAGGTCGATGACGGCGTCCGGGGCGGTCTCGCCGGCCAGGGTGAGGGCGTCGGCCAGGATCAGCCGGCCCTCCGCGTCGGCGTGCCGGACCTCGACGGTGGTGCCGCTGCGCATCCGCAGCACGTCACCGACCCGGATCGGGTTCCCGTTCGGCATGTTCTCGGTCAGCGGCAGCCAACCGTCCACCGCCACCGGACAGTTCAGTGCGCTGAGGGTGGACATGGCGGCCAGCACGGCGGCCGCGCCCGCCATGTCGGCCTTCATCGCGGCCAGTTCGGCGTTCGGCTTGAGCGAGAGGCCGCCCGCGTCGTACGTGACGCCCTTGCCGACCAGGGCGATCCGCCGGGTCGCAGGGGTGGTGGCGGCCGGGCTGGCCGGCCGGTAGCTGAGCCGGACCAGCCGGGGCGGCAGCAGGGAGCCACGGCTGACGCCGAGCAGGCCGCCGAGCCGCTCGTGGGCGATCCGGTCGGCGTCCCAGACCTCGCACTCCAGGCCGGAGTCGGCGGCGATCCGCCGGGCCCGCTCGGCGAATTCCGGTGGGGTGAGCGCCTCGCCGGGCTCGTTGACCAGATCCCGGGCGAGCAGCACGGCCGCACCGACCCGCAGCCCGGCGGCGAGCGCCGCGCGGGAGGACGAGGTGTCAGGGGTGACCAGGTCGATCCGCTGGTCGGCGGCGGGTGCGGTGGTGGCGTACCCCGTGAAGCGGTATCCGCCGAGCAGGTAGCCCTCGACCAGCGCCCGCAGTTCGGTGTCGGGGGCCGATAGGGCCAGCCGCCGGTAGCCGGTGACCGCCCGGGCCAGCCGGGCGCCGGTGGCCCGGGCGGTGTCGGGGCCGTACCCGGCCCGGGGGCCGCTGCCGAGCAGGACGGTGGCCGGGGTGCCCGGCAGGTGCAGGGTCTGGCCCGGCGCGCCGGCGAAGCCGCTGCCCGCCAGGAAGGCGGGGGACAGCTGCGAAGGCAGTTCATCGGACCAGACGGGGGTCACCACGGCTTCGATGTCAGCGGATTGACGTGACGTCAGCCGCCACTCGACGCTCACGCGGTCCGTGCGGCGCGGCGGGCCGCACCCCACGCCTCGAGGTCGGTCAGGTACTGCGCGGCCAGCTCGGCCATCCCGTTGGCCGGGCCGACGGCGGCCCAGCCCCGGGCGGCGGAGACGGCGTACGGGTCGATCCGGAGCGCCTGGAGGTAGCAGTCCTCGGCGAGCAGCGGGAGTCCGGCCCGGGCGAAGCAGTCGCCTGCCGCCGCGTAGCCGAAGGCGGTGGAGACCGGCCCGAGCCGGGCCGTCCGCAGGTAGCTGTGCGCCGCCTGCTCGGGCCGGTCGTCCTTGAGCAGGCCCTCCGCGACCTCGATGTGGGTCTTGGGCTCGTACGGGTCCAGGGCCAGCGCCTCGGCGACCAGCCGGTGCGCCCGCTCGTCCTCGCCGAAGGCGTAGAACTCCTTGGACCGGCTCTCCACGCAGGCCCGCAGGTTCTCCCGGCGGAGGAACTCCTGGTACTCGCCGACGGCCGGCACCGACCGGGCCAGCTCCTCGGCCCGGTCCATGTCGGCGGCCAGCCGGACGGTGTCCTGCTGCAGGAAGGGCACGTAGCTGACGCTGCGGTAGAACCGGCTCTCCATCATCATCAGCTCGAACGGGGAGTACTGCGGATCAGTCAGCAGCTCGGCCAGTGCCTGCTCGCCGGTCTCCCGCCAGGCGAGCGCGGTCTCCAGCGAACGGGTCTCGCGCGCCTCGTGGATGACCGAGAAGACCGCGATCACGAACCGCAGGTGGGTCGGACAGGCCGGATGCCCGACGATCGCACGGGAGTTGGCCGGGGCGACCTTGGCGGCCCGGCCGACCGAGCCCACCCAGCGGACCACGTCGAGCCAGTGGTGCAGCCGCAGCTCGGCCGCCGTCCGCAGCTCGGCGGCCGGCGTGAAGGGGATCAACTCCTGCACCAGCTTGATGAATCCGAGCCGGTAGAGGACCACCGCGACCTGGTGCTGCCGCTCCGCGTCGTACGTGGCGAACTTTTCCAGCCAGCCGCAGAGGGTGTCCCAGGCGGGCGTGCGCAGGTGGGCCGGGAGGTCGGCCGGGTGCGCGACGTCGAACTCGGTCAGGCCGGACTCGCGGATCAGGTTGGTCCGGAAGGCGGGCGGCAGCAGGCGCTGCCAGTTCACCCGGGGCGGGGTGCCCTGCTCGGCGAACCCGAAGGCGAGGGTGGGCAGTCGGGCGTACAGGCCGGGCGACTGCGACTCGCCGAGGTTGAAGTACGCCGCGTGCATCCGGTAGTGCCAGTTGTTGGCGTACGGCCGCTCGGGGTCGCGGGCGGCGGCCAGCCGGACCACCTCGGCCAGCGGCTCGTCGCCGGCCGACAGGCAGCTCGCCACCAGCCGGTCACGGGTCGCGGAGGCGCGCGGGGCGGCCCGGAAGGCGCGCTCGGTGAGCACCCGGGCGAACTCGCCCTGTCCGGCCAGCTCGGCGCACTCGGCCGCGTGCAGCAGCGCGAAGCCGGTCCCGTACGGGCCGAGCCGGGCGGCGTGCAGGTAGGCCGCCAGGGCCTGTTCGGTGCGGCCCGCGCGCCGGTGCGCCTGCGCGGCCTGCATCCGGAGCTTGACGCAGCTCGGGTCGATCGCCAACCCCTCGGCGAGGGCGTGCTGTTCGGTCTCGGTGTCGCCCGTCCGGACGGCCATCTCCAGGCGGCGGTCGATCAGCCGGCGCTTGGTCTCCAGCAGGACCAGCGCGTCGTCCCGGTCCGGTGCGGTCAGTTCGTCGACGGCCTGCCGGGCCGCCG
The DNA here is from genome assembly GCF_045041205.1 of Kitasatospora sp. NBC_00070. Taxonomy (NCBI): domain Bacteria; kingdom Bacillati; phylum Actinomycetota; class Actinomycetes; order Kitasatosporales; family Streptomycetaceae; genus Kitasatospora; species Kitasatospora sp. NBC_00070. The sequence continues at coordinate 7,300,234 of NZ_CP108247.1, forward strand.
CCAGCCGGGCCGCGGCTCCGGCGAAGTCCCGCTGCCGCTCGGCGTACATCGCCTCGCGCAGGGTCAGCCGGGCCTCGGTGACGGTGCGTTGGAAGCCGGTCAACTCCCCGGCCAGCCCGGCGAACAGGCGGCGGGCCAGGGCGAGGTGGTGCGGCACGGCCGAGTCGTCGCCGCCGTGCCGGGCCAGCAGGTAGCCCCAGCCGGCCACCGACTGCACGTGGGTGAGGGTGGGCACCGGGTGGTCGACCAGCGGCCGGTAGGCGGCCGTGGTCCGGTCGGTGAGGCCCTCCAGGCCGAACAGGGCGACCGCGCGGGCGGATTGCAGCCCTGCCGTCACCGGGTCCTGGCAGGCGTCGCCGTCGAGGTCCGCCGGGAGGACGTCGAGCACGGCGGGCAGCAGGCAGGCGGCGATCAGCCAGTGCGCCAGGTTGGCGCGGTCCACCGGGTCCAGGTCGGTGTGCTGCCGGTAGGCGTCGGCCATCCGCCGCCAGGCGGGGGAGGCCAGCTCGGTGGGCAGCTCGGTGGGATCGGCCGCCCGGTAGCGATGCAGCCGGGACTCCTCGACCAGCAGCCGCCGGTAGCTCGCGGGCATCGTCATGCCGAACCGCAGCGCACCGGGTGCGCGCTGCTCGAACCGACGGGCCGCCAGCACCGCCGCCCTGGCCTGGATGACCGTCAGCGGGCTCTCGGCGCCGTCGAAGTAGGGCCGGTGCACCTCGAAGGTCAGCCAGCTCGGGGCGTTCACCCCGACTGTGCCGTGACTGAACTGCCAGCGGTCCACGGTGCCCGTTCCCATCGTGTCGAGGCCGTCGAGGTGACCGCGCGGCGCGCGGAGAACAGGGAATGCGCCCTGCGACCCGAGGTCACAGGGCGCCGCACCAGGGGCGGATCAGGTGGCGTCGTCCATCAGACAGGTCCAGCAGTCCGCCTCACCCGTGGTGATCTCGACCTCGTCCGCAAGGGACTCCCAGGACTCGTACGACATTTCGTACTCCCTTCACCGAATGACCGGGCACGTATATTCGCGCCGGTGCTGGTGAGGGGAAGCTATGGCAGCCCGCCGGGCGTCGTCAAGAGCAGAAAAGAGTATTTCGGCCGTAATTCAAAGGACCGTGTCAGGTAATGCGTATGCGGGGCCCGATATGCGTTCCGGCCCGGTGGCCAAAGGGCCGCAGGTTCGACGGTGCCGGGCCCGACCGGGTGGCGTGGGCCACCGGTCAGGAGGTTGCCGGTCGGCGAAGTGCGCTTCGCCGACCGGCTGTTGTCAAGGTTTCAGTTCGGAGATCCTGACCAGGAAGAGATCGACTTCGTCGTCCGTCGTCCAATAGTGCGGGGAAACCCGCACCAGTCCGGCGGGTACCGACACCTGTACGCCGGAGCCGGTCAGGGCGTCCACGAGTTCCGCACCGGCCAGCCCGGGAGCGGAGAAACTCACGATCCCGGAGTTCGCCGCCGGGTCGGGCGGGGTGGCCAGGGTAAAACCGATATCGGAAATTCCCGTCCTGATCCGGTCGGCGAGGGCGAGCACCCGGTCGGCCACGACGCCGAGGCCGACGGCCTCCAACTCGGCCAGCGCGGCGGCCAGGCCGGCCATGCCGACCAGGTCGTACATGCCGCCCTCGACCCGGGAGGCGGCGGCCCGGGCGGGGAGTCGGTAGCTCAGCGGGCCGGGCCCCTTCATCAGCTCGGCCGCGCCGTCGAAGCCGAACCAGCCGGTCGGGACGGTGCCGAGCAGCTCCAGCCGGTCGGCCCGGCAGAAGAACACGCCCGTCCCGGGCGGGCCGCCGAGCCACTTCTGCGCGCCCGCCGCCAGGAAGTCGACCGGGGTGTCGGCGAGCGAGAGCGGCAGCGCACCGAGACTCTGCACCGCGTCCACGCTGACCAGCGCGCCGACCCGGGCCGCGAGGGCGCAGACGGTGTCCAGGTCGATCCGGAAACCGGTGGCGAAGTTGACGTGGCTGACGGCGACCAGCCTGGTGCGCGGACCGATCGCGGCGGCGAGGTCGGCCGAACGGTAGCCGCCGTCCCGCATCGGCACCCAGACCGGCTCGACGCCGTACCGCGAAAGCGCGGTCCAGGGGCGGACGTTGGCGGGGAAGTCGCGGTCGAACAGCACCACCTGGTCGCCCGGCCGCCAGTCCAGACCGTCCGCGACCAGGTGCAGGCCGGTCGAGGTGTTGGGGACGAAGGCCACCTCCGTCGGGGCACAGTCCAGCAGCCGGGCCATCGACCGGCGGGCGGCCGCCCGGGTGTTGAAGATCCCGCCGAGCCGGGCGCTCCCGTACGGCAGCACGCCGGTCAGCACCTCCTGCATCGCGGTCACCGCGGCGGGTCGCAGGCGGCCGAAGCCGGCGTGGTCCAGGTACGCGCTCCCGGGCACCGAGGGCCCGCTCATCCGGCCGGCAGGGGAGCGCGCCGGACGCCGGCGGTGACCGCCACCCAGGCCGCGACCAGCAGCGGGACGCCGTGCAGCAGCAGGACCCACTGCGGCACCCAACCGGGGTGCAGCGCCACGCTGGTGACGAGCAGTCCGGCCATGAACCCGCTGTTGACGACGATCTGGCCGAGGCCGAAGGCCCGGCCGCGCCGGTCGTCGGGGAGCTGCTGCATGGCCTGTTTGAAGGTGATCTCGCTCAGCGCGTCACCGAGCCCGGCGACCACCGCGCAGAGCAGCCGGGGCCACCAGCCGTCCAGCCAGAAGATGCCGATGAACCCCGCCGACATGACCATCGTGGCCAGGCAGAAGACCAGCATCGGGCTGCGCTCGACCACCCGCCGGGCGAGCGGCCGCAGCACGAAGCCGGCCAGCAGCAGACCGGCGGCCCAGCAGGCCCAGACCGCACCGGACACGAAGGTCGGCGCGTCGGGCCGCAACTCGCTGCCCAGGATGGGCAGTCCGACGTGCTGGGAGGCGCTGCCGAAGGCGTCCAGGCCGCGCAGCACCACCAGCATCGCCAGCCCGGCGCCGACCAGCAGCGGCCAGGCCCCGGTGCGGTCCCGCCGGGCGGCGCCCGCCGCGCCGGGCTCGCGCATCCGCAGCCGGAGCGCGGTGAGCACCAGGGCCGAGAGCGCGTAGGTGCCGGCGTCCAGGGCGAACACGCCCCGGTAGCCGATCAGCGGCACCAGCACGGTGGCCAGGCCCATGCCGAGCAGGAAGGCGACGCCCTTGAGCCCGGCCAGCAGGCTGTTCACCGCCTGGGTGCGCTCCCCGGCGAGCACCGGCGTCGCGGCGGACAGGGTGCCCTCGAAGACCGAACGGCCGGTGCCGATCAGGGCGACGGCCGCGTAGAGCCACCAGTTCTGGGCCGCGTCCGGCAGCAGGGCGAGCAGGGCGAGCATCAGCATCCGGACCAGGTCCGCGCCGATCATCACCCGGCGGCGGTCCCAGCGGTCGCCGTACCGGTGGCCGAGCCGGCCGCCCGCGATCGCGCCCGCGTAGAGCGCGGCGCTCAGCAGGCCGGTGGCGAAGGCGGAGTGGCTGCGCTCCCAGACGAAGACCGAGAGGCAGATGAAGTCGAGCGCGTACCCGATGTCCGACATGGTCTTGGCGGTGAGGAACACCGCGAGGTCCCGACGGTTCGCCGAGGCCACCGGGCCGGTGCCGACGGTCGGTTGCCCGGTTCGGGTCACCGCTGCACCAGGCGCATCCGCCGCCACCTTCCGCCCGCTCCGCCGTGCGCACCCCCGACGGGCACCCGGACCGGGTCCAGCGTCCCAGTGGTTGATCGAAATGGGTAGAGGGCGGCGGCCTGGAAGGCGCCCGGCGGCGAATGCCGCCGCACCGCTGTCCGGGCGGCCGGTTACCCTCTTGATCACCGAATTCGGGGGAGGGGTCCGTGCACACGGGGGAGCAGGTCGGCACGATAACGCTGGACGAGCCCGAGGGCGGCGGTCCGGTGACCGAGCAGGTGGCGGCGGTGCCGGGTGGGCCGTCCCGCCGCCGGCTGCTGCTGGGGGCGGCCGCGCTGGTCGGGGGCGGGTTGGCCTGGCGGCTCGGCCGGTCCGCCGAGCCGGACGGCGACCGGGTCGCGGTCTCCGGGCCGGAGCCGCTCTGGACGTACCGGGGCGAGGCGCCGCAGGCCGCGGACCGGTTGGCCGGGGCCGGGACGGTGCCGCTGCTGGCGACCGCCGAGATGCTGTACCTGCTGTCGCCGGACAGTGGCGCGGTGGCCAAGCGGATCGAACTGCCGTCCGGCGCCACGGGCGGTGGCGCCGACCTGCTGGCGGCCGGGAGTCTGGTGCACGAGGCCCGGATCGGCCGGTTCGCCGCCTACGGGTACGGTCCCGACCGGTCGACGGCGGCCCCGCCGGGAGCCGACCGGTCCTGCCGACTGCTGGCCGCGGACGACGAGTTGCTGTTCGGCGCGGGTGACGGCTGGCCGGGCGGGCTGTTCGCGCTGGAGCTGGCGACCGGCCGGCCGCGGTGGACCCGGCCGGACCAGGAGGCCGAGGGCCTCCTGACGGAGCTGCAACCCGCGCCCGGCGGGCGGCTGGTGGGGCGCAGCACCCGGGACGAGGTGGTCACGCTGAACGCGGCGGACGGCTCGGTGCTCTGGCGCGCCGCGGCCGACCAGGCGCTGAGCTGGCGCGAGTGCGACGCCGAACGGGTCTACACGGCCCGGCGCGCCAACGGTGTCCGGGCGTTCGGGCTGGCCGACGGCAGGCCGGGCTGGGTGGTGGAGGACCAGAGCTGGCGCCCGATCCGGCCGCTGGCCGCCGACGGTGCGCTGTACCTGCTGCGCGACAGCGGCGAGGTGACCCGGAACGTGCCCGCCGACGGCAGCGAGATGTGGTCCTGCCGGCTGCCGTTCCGGCTGGACTCCCGGTGCCGGCCGGTGGCGGTGGGCGGGACGCTGTTCGTGCCTGGCCCGACCGGTCAGGGCGTCTGGGCGCTGGACGTGGCGACCGGCGCCGTGCGGTGGACCTTCCGGGACGCCGAACCGGGCGTCCAGGTCTGGCGGTTGAACACCGACGGCAAGCGGCTGTACGCCGGTCACGACCGGGTGCTGTACGCCCTGCCGACCAGCTGACCGGCTCTCAGTCCAGGGCCTCGGCTGCCTGCTTGAGGGCCTCCCGGATCCGGAAGTAGGTGCCGCAGCGGCAGACGTTCTCGATCCGGTCGATGTCCGCGTCGGTCGGGTGCGGGGTGCGGCGCAGCAAGGCCACCGCGGTCATGATCTGGCCCGGCTGGCAGAAGCCGCACTGGGCCACGTCGCAGTCCAGCCAGGCCTGTTGGACCGGGTGCAGCCGGTTGCCGTCGGCCAGGCCCTCGATGGTGGTGACCTGCCGGCCGGCGCAGTCGCCGACGGCCACCACGCAGGGCTGGACCTCCTCGCCGTCCAGGTGACTGGTGCAGGCCCGGCAGACGCCGACCCCGCAGCCGTACTTGGGGCCGGTGACGCCGAGCTTGTCGCGCAGCACCCAGAGCAGCGGCATGTCGGCCGGTGCCTCGACGGTGACCGGCTTGCCGTTCAGGACGAACTGGTGAGTGGGCACGTGAGGGTCCTTCGGAAGGTCGGCCGGTGCTTGAACGGTCGGTGCTTGACGGTCAGTGGTTGATCGGGAACCGGCGCGGGCTGGTGCCGGTGGCACGGGCGTACGCGTTGGCGACCGCGGCGGCGGCCGCCGGGACGCCGAGTTCGCCCGCGCCACCGGGCGGACCGCTGGGCGGCATCAGGTGCGCCTCGAAGGCGAGCGGGCTGTGCCGCTGCCGGGCGTAGTGGAAGTCGGCGAAGCTGCCCTCGCGGATCGCGCCGCGGTCCAGGTGCAGCCCGGCCTGCAGGGTGACCGAGATGCCGTCTGTGACGGCGCCGAGCAGCTGGGCCTCCAGACCGCGCGGGTTGATCACCCGGCCGACGTCGGCGGCCACCACCGCCTTGGTGACCCGGGGTTGGGCCGGGTCGGTGGCGTCGATCTCCACCAGGCAGGCGACGCTGGAGCGGTGCTCGGCGTGGAAGGCGATGCCCTGGGCGTGCCCGGCGGGCATCGGGCGGCCCCAACTCCCGGCCTGGGCGGCCTTGTCCAGCACCGCGCGGGCGCCCGCGTCGCGCAGCCGGGACCGCCGGAAGGCGACCGGGTCGCGGCCGAGGGCGCGGGCCAGCTCGTCCACCATCACCTCGTCGGCGACCCGGACCAGGCCCGAGTAGACCGAGCGCCAGCTCCCGGTGGGGATGTCCAGCGGTACCTCGGTGAGGAGTTGGGTGGTGACCCCGAGCTCGTACGGGAGCTCCTGGGTGAGGTCGAAGAAGACCTGGGAGAACGCGTCCGCACCGACCGGGAGGGACGCCCCGGCGGCGGTCAGCATCTCGCCGAGCCCGTGCCCGAAGTCAGTCCGCACGGTGCAGACCCGGTGCTCGTAGGTGAGCACCTGGCCGAGGGCGTGGGTGGCCCGGATCCGGTGGTGGCTGGCGGGGCGGACCCGGCCGTGCCGGATGTCGTCGTTGCGGGTCCACATCAGTTTGACGGGCCGTCGGGCCGCCCGGGAGATCCGGGCCGCCTCGAGCGCGGCGTCGGCGAACAGGCGCCGGCCGAACGAGCCGCCGGCCCGGACCACGTTCACCTTCACCGCGTCGACCGGCAGGCCGAGGACGGCCGCGACGGCCTGCTGGGACACGATCGGGGACTGGGCGGCGAACCAGAGTTCGGCCCGGTCGGGGCGGACGTCGGCGACAGCGGTGAGCACCTCCATCGGCGCGTGGCTGACGAAGGCGAAGTCGAACTCGGCGTCCAGGCTCAGGCTCAGCAGCGGCGGCACCACGAACGGCGCGGTGCCGGACCGGAGTCGGGCCCGGACGTCGGCGTCGGAGAGGGCGTCCAGCGGCCCCGGGTTCCAGCTGACCTGGACGGCGGCCTTGGCCTTGAGCGCCTGGTCGAAGGTCTCGGCCAGGATCGCGATGCCGGTGGGTATCGCCAGGACGTCCAGCACCCCGGGCAGGGCGCGGGCCGCGGTGCCGTCCCAACTGCGCACGGTGCCCTTGACGGTGGGCGGCCGGAGCACCACGGTGGGCACCGCGCCGGGGACGTCCAGGTCACCTGCGTACTTGGCCTTGCCGGTGACGATGTCCCGGGCGTCGATCCGGCCGGTGGGCCGACCCACCAGGCGCTGCTGCCCGGCGGGCCGGGGCAGCGTGGAGACCGCCGGGACCAGCACCGAGGCCGCCGCGACGGCGAGTTCGCCGTACGGGGCCGAGCGGCCGTCGGGGGCGTACACCCGGCTGTCCTGGGTGCGCAGGCCACTGGCGGGCAGGTCCCAGCGACGGGCGGCGGCGGTCACCAACCGGGCCCGGGCGGCGGCCGCCGCGGCCCGGACCGGGTCGTAGAGCGAGCGCACCGAGTTGGAGGCGCCGGTGAGTTGACCGAACAGTAGCTCGGGGCGGGCCGGCGAGAGCGGGACGTCCACGTCGGTGAGGACGGCGTCCAGCTCGTCGGCGACCAGCATCGCCATCGCGGTGGTCAGGCCCTGGCCGACCTCGACCCGGGGGAGCTGGAGCACCACCCGGCCGGCCTCGGTGACCTCCAGCACCAGCAGGTGCGCGGTGGGCAGCCCGGCCAGGATCAGCGCGTCGCCCAGGTCGGCGAGGCTCGGCAACCCGGGCAGGGCCTGGGCCGGTTCGGCGTCCAGGGCGAGCTGTGCGCCGACCGCGAGGGCGGGGGCGGCCACCAGGTAGGTGAGGAATCGGCGGCGGCCGAGGGCCTGCGGCGAGCTGGAGATTTCGAGAGCCTTTCCGGGCCACGGGGTGCGGAGCGGACTGATCCTAGGAGGCGGCACCCAGCAGGTCAACATGGGCATGACCAGGCGGGGCGGGGTGGCTGACCGCCGGTCAGCGCGGATGTCGGGTGGTCCGGCACCGCCCGCGCCCGGGGCGCGATACCGTCTGGATGCAGGAGGTGACGGTATGAAGGACACGCAGGTCTGCCCCGGATGCGGTGGCGCTCGGCTGACCGAGAAGACCGAACACACCGTCGAGACCGACGGCCGGGGGGACCAGGTGGCGCGGGTGCACCGCTACCTCTCGCCGTGCGGGCGGTGCGGCGGCGCCGGAGAGGTGACCGGCTGATCCGGCCGGCCCTCCGGTGCCGGCTTCGCCACCTCCCGCCCTCGCAGCCGCAGTACGGCGGCGGCGCCCGGAGGAGGCTGGGCTGACCGGCGGTCAGCCGAGGTAGTCGTCGAGGCGGGCGAGGGCGAAGCCCTGCTCGGTGACGGTCCGCAGGACCTGGCGGGCCAGGTCGGTCATCGAACCCGACCAGTCGTCGGTGCCCCGGAAGTGGGTCAGGATGATGTCGCCCGAGTGCAGCCGCTGGTCGGCCAGGCGGTACTCCATCCGGTCCGGGAAGGCCTCCTCGTTCCACATCGGCACCGCCGTGATCCCGCAGGAGCGGGCGGCCCGCAGGGTGTCGGTGGTGTACTCGCCGTACGGCGGCCGGAACAGTACGGGGCGGACCCCGATCTCGCGTTCCAGCTCGTCCTGCTGGCCGCAGATCTCGGTGCGCTGCTGCGCGTAGCCGAGCTTGCGCAGGTCCTTGTGGTTGAGGGTGTGGTTGTTCACCCGCACGCCCTGGTCGTGCAGGTCGCGGAAGTACCCGTAGTCGCTGCGGGCCAGGTAGCCGGAGACGAAGGCGCTGAAGGGCAGCCCGAGTTCGCGCATCATCCGGTTGAACCTGGGGTCCTTCTCCTTCCCGTCGTCCACGGTCAGGAACACCACCCGGTCCTCGGTCGGCACCCGTCGCACCAGCGCGGGCAGGTCGGCCCCGGCCACCGTGACGTGCGGTCCGGCCGCCAGCACCGCCTTCCGGACCGGGGCGGGCGGGGCCGCCAGTGGCACCGTGGCCAGGCCCCAGGACTGCGCCAGCTCGGCCTGCTGACGTGCGATCAGCATCCGCTCGGTGCCGGCCCGCTGCGCGCTCCCCTCCTGCTCGGCCGCCCGGCCGGGCAGCACGGCCGGTTGCAGGGCCACCGGCGGCTGCGGGGCCCGGGAGGCGGTGGTCTCCGCGCTGTCCGCCGCGCTGCCGCAGCCGACCGCGGTGAGGGCCAGGCAGAGTCCGGTGGCCAGCTGAGCCCAGGAGGCAGGTGATCGGAATTGCATACCTGCTGATCATCCGGACACGAGTGCGAAGTCGGGGCAGGCGCGCCGGACGGTCCACCGGATGACGTACCGGCCGGGCAGTGGCGGGGGACCGCGACTTTGGTCGCGACGGCTCGCGACCAAAGGCGACTGCCGGTCGGGCCGGAACGTCGCCTACGCTCGCACGAGTGGCGAGCGAGCGAATCCTGAGCGGGGCGAGAACGGCGGTGGCCAGAGCGCTGCCCGGACCGTGGAACCGGGGTGCGCTGCTCCGGGAGGGCCTGGCGGCGCTCCTGATGGGCGTGCTGAGCGGCGGACTGGGCGCGGTCGGCTCGACCGGCGCGGTGCCGTTCACCGCGATCGGCCTCGGCGCGGTGGTGCTGTTCCTGCTCCGGCGCGGTCTGCCCGGCGTGGCCCTGCTCGGCGCGGCGATCGGCAGCGGCACGCTGGGGAGCTGGCTCCCGCTGCTGATGGTCACCAGCTGGTCGGCCGGCCGCCGGATCACCCACGCCCGGGTGGCGGTGACGGTCTTCCTGGTCTCCTTCGTCCTGATGACGGCCGTCTCGCTGCTCACCGACCTGGACGACATGCCGCTGCCCGCCCTGCTCGGGGTCGGGGTCGGCGGCTTCCTGCTGCTGGCCGTGCTGCCCGCCGTGTTCGCCCGGTACCGGGCCCAGCGCCGGACCCTGCTGATCGCCCTGCACGAGCGCAACGACCAGTTGCTCCGGGAACGCGTCATGATCGCCCGGCAGGCCCGGCTGCGGGAACGCCACCGGATCGCCCAGGACATGCACGACAGCCTGGGCCACCAGCTCGCGCTGATCTCCGTGCACACCGGCGCGCTGGAGGTGGACCGCACCCTGACCGAGGGTCAGCGCGAGGCGGTCACGGTGCTCCGGCAGGCGGCGGTCGGCGCGATGCGCGAACTGCGCGGGGTGGTCGGCCTGCTCCGCGACGAGTCCACCGGGGAACCCCAGGAGGCGGGCGGCGTCGGCGAGATCGAACGGCTGACCGACGCCTCCCGGGCGGCGGGCACCGAGGTCGGCCTGACCCGGACCGGCGAGGCCAGGGACCTCACCCCGGCCACCGGCCACGCCGCGTACCGGATCGTCCAGGAGGCGCTGACCAACGCGCACAAGCACGCCCCCGGCGCCCCGATCGGCGTCGCGCTGCGGTACGAGCCCGACGCGCTGCTGGTCGAGGTGGTGAACGGCCCGGGCACCCCCGCGCCCGCCGGCGCCGTCAGCGGCGGCCAGGGCCTGACCGGCCTGCGCGAGCGGACCAGGCTGCTGGGCGGCATGCTGCACGCCGGGCCCACCCCCGACGGCGGCTACCGGCTGGCCGGCGTGCTCCCGTACGAGGGCTCCGGCTGCCCGGTCACCGACGACGACCCCGACCTGCCCGCCGCCCCCGTCGAGCGGCTGCCCCGGCGGCGGCCCGCGCTCGGCTGCGCGGTGGTGGTGGCGGGCGTGCTGCTCAGCGTGCTCGGCCTGCTGCTCTGGGGCGGCGTCAAGTTCTTCGAGTCGCTGGACCGGGCCACCCTGCCGGACGGCCGGTACGACTCCTTCCAGGTCGGCCAGTCCGAGAGCGAGATCCGCGCCCAACTGCCGCCCGGGAGCGGCTTCGTGACCAACGCCTACGAGGGCAAGGGCCCGGAGGTCCCGCCCGGCAGCTCCTGCTCGTGGTTCGTCTCCGACCACCAGCCGGACCAGTTGGCCAGCACCCGGGTCTCCCGGCTGTGCTTCCGCGACGGCGTGCTGGTGGCGAAGGTGCAGTACCGTGCGGACGACTGAGAGGACGGGCGGCAGCGCCCGACCGGACGGAGGCAGGTGCACGTGATCCGAGTCCTCGTCGCCGACGACGAGCCGCTGATCAGGGCGGGCATCAGGATGATCCTGACCAGCGCCGAGGACATCGACGTGGTCGCCGAGGCGGCCGACGGACAGCAGGCGCTGGAGCTGGCCAGGGAGCACACGGTGGACGTGGTGCTGCTGGACATCCAGATGCCGGTGCTGGACGGCCTGACCGCGCTGGCCGAACTGCCCCGCTACGCACCCGGCGCCAGGGCCCTGGTGCTGACCACCTTCGGAGAGCGGGAGAACGTCCTACGGGCCGTCACCTCCGGCGGAGCGGGCTTCCTGCTCAAGGACACCGCCCCCGCCGAACTGATCCTGGCCGTCCGGGCCGCCGCCCGCGGCCACGCCTTCCTCTCCCCGGCGGCCACCCGGCACATCGTGGACAGCCTGGCCGCCACCCCGGCGGCCGGCGCCCGGGGCGAGGCCGCCCGGCGCCGGCTGGCCACCCTCTCCGCACGCGAGCGCGAGGTGCTGGACCTGCTCGGCGAGGGCCTCTCGAACGCCGACGCCGGCACCAGACTGCACATGAGCGAGGCCACCGTGAAGACGTACGTGAGCCGCATCCTGGCCAAGCTCCGGTGCGACAACCGGGTGCAGGCCGCGCTGCTGGCGCGGGACGCGCTCTCCTGACCCCTGCGCAGCGGGGTCTGACCGGAGGTCAGCCGACCTCCACCGGGGAGGAGGCGCCCGGGACGGTCAGGCTGGGCGCGCCGGTGCCGTCGGCGGGGACGGACCAGACGTCGGTGCCGTGGCCGTCCGGGGCGGGGAGGGCGTAGGCGATGGTGCCGTCGTCCAGCCAGGCGGCCTGGTCGTCGACGCTGTGCGGTTCGGCGAGGGGGTGCTCGGTCATGGTGCGGAGGTCGAGGACGTAGAGCCGCCAGGGCGAGTCCGCGCCCTCGGTGACCCGCTTCTTGAAGGCGATCCGGGTGTTGTCGGGGGAGAGCGAGGGGCACTCGACGTTCTCCCGCAGGGCGGTGGCGGACCAGGTCGCCAGGTCGCCCTGGACCAGGTAGGTGCGGCCCTTGGTGGCGACGGTCGCGTAGAAGCGGTTGTCGTCCTTCGCGAAGGTCACGCCCCAGAAGTTGACGTCGGGGGCGTGGTAGCGGGCGCCGTCCATGGTCAGCGGGATCTGCTCCATGGACTTGATCAGGTAACCCGTGTTCAGGTCGAGGATCGAGGTCCGGGTGGAGAACGCGGAGGTGGCGTAGGAGTCACCGGTGGCGAACATGGTCCAGCTGAGCATCCGTCCGGAGGCCGACACCCGGGCCCGGTTGGGGATGCCGGGGAGGGTGATCCGCTGGGTCTCCCGCAACCGGCGGTCGAGCACGACGGCGTCGGCCCGGGCCGGCAGGCCGGGGAGCTGCTGGAGGCAGAGGGCGGTGTCCCCGGCGGCGTGGAAGCGCTCGCAGGTGGGGCCGCCGACGACCGGGGCGGCCGCCGGGGCCGGTTCCCGGTACGCGACCCGGCCGGTGCCGGCGTCCCGGTAGTAGAGCCGGGGGCCGGCCAGGGTGAACGAGGCGTCGGCGGCGGCCTGTCGGGGCTCGGCGTGGTCCCGGGCCCGGAGCACGTAGCCGAGCGAGCCGCCGCCGAGCAGCAGGACGGCCAGCAGGACGACCGCGAGGCGGAGGCGGGGGGAGAGGGCGTTCACGAGGTGGTGGTCCTTTCCGGCTGTGCGGGATTCCTGAGCAGCACCCAGCCGCCGGTCAGGGCCACCGCGAGCAGGGCCGCCGCCGCGTAGAGGGCGGGGCGTTGGCCCCAGAGGGTCCAGGCGGCGCCGAACCCGGCGGTGCCGAGCAGGCGGGTCAGGGCCTGGCCGGTCTGCAGCAGCGCCAGACCGGCGGCCCGGCCGGTCGCGGGCAGGACCGGTCCGGCGAGGGCCATCAGCACGCCGTCGGTGGCCGCGTAGAAGACCCCGAGCAGCGCCAGGACCAGGACGATCGCCATCGGCCGCAGCGGGGTGAGCAGCACGGCGTACACCCCGAGCAGGGCCAGGTGGCCGAACAGGAAGGGCAGTCGGCGTCCGAACCGGTCGGCGATCCGGCCTGCCGGGATCGCCAGCAGCAGGTAGCTCGCGGCCACGCCGAGCGGCAGCAGCGGGAACCAGCCCGGGGAGAGGTCGAGTTGGCGTTGCAGCAGGAGATAGACGAAGGAGTCGCCGATGGTGGCGGCGCCGAGCAGGGCGGCGGCGGCCAGGATGCGTCGGAAGGCGGGGTCGCGGAGCGGGGCGGTCGCCTTGGCCCGGACCGGATCGTCGAGTCGGACCGGATCCTTGAGCCGGACCGGAGCCGGCCGGGCGCGCGGGGGTTCGCCCGGCCCGCCGGGGACGTACAGCAGCAGGACCAGCACGCCGAGCAGCCCGATGCAGAAGCTGACCACGAAGACGGCGTCGTACGCGTCGGCGGTGGCCCAGAGCACCGCGAACGCCACCAGCGGGCCGAGCAGGGCGCCGGTGGTGTCCATGGCGCGGTGCACCCCGAACGAGCGGCCGAGGGTCTCGGGCGGGCCGCTGAGCGAGATCAGCGCGTCCCGGGGGGCGGTCCTGATGCCCTTGCCGACCCGGTCGGCGGCCAGTGCGGTGGCCAGACCGGCCGTCGCGCCGCCGGCCAGCAGCAGCCCGAGCCGGGAGCAGGCGGAGAGCAGGTACCCGATCCCGGCGATCCGCTTGTGCCGACCGCTGCGGTCGGCGGCGTGCCCGCCGACCAGCCGGACGACGGCCGAGGCGGCGTTGAACAGGCCGTCCAGGAAGCCGAACTGGAGCGGCGAGAGCCCCAGACCGAGCACCAGGTAGAGCGGCAGGACGGCGGTCACCATCTCCGAGGAGACGTCGGTGACCAGGCTGACCGTGCCGAGCGCGAGGACGGTCGCGGGGATCCGGCGCCCCGCCCCGCCGCCGGTGGGCGGCGGGGCGGGTACGTCGTCCCGGCGGCCGGTGGTCGCCAGGTAGGTCATCAGTGGCAGCTGTACTTCGGGCTGGTGTCCTTGACCTTGCCGTCGGTGCCGACGTACGTCCAGCCGTAGCCGGTGTCGGTGAAGTCCAGCTTCAGCACGCCGTACTCGCCGCTGATCCGCTTCTGGCTGTTCGGCTGGACGGTCTCGATCGCGTACGGCTCCGCGCCGCCCATCCCGCCGACGATCTCGACGATGCCGGCCGAGGTGGCCTTGCCGTCCGGGTCCTGCGGGGCGAACCGCTCGTAGTGGTGGTCGTGCCCGTTCAGGATCAGGTCGGCCTTGGCGGCGTAGAGGATCTTCCACACCGGCTTGGAGACCGGGTCGTTGCCGTGCCCGCCGGAGGAGTACAGCGGGTGGTGCCAGTAGGCCGCGATGCAGGACTTGGCGTTCTTCGCCAGGTCCGCCTTGAGCCAGTCGATCTGGGCGGTCTGGTCGAAGGAGTTGGAGTCGAGGGCGATGAAGTGCCAGTTGCCCTCGTCGAAGCTGTAGTAGCTCTTGCCCTGCGGGTAGGCGATCGCGCCGAAGTACGCCTTGTACCCCGCCAGCGAGCCCGCCGGGTCGTAGGTCTCGTGGTTGCCCGGGATGGGGTGGGTCTTGGACTTGAAGGCGCCCCAGCTCTTGTCGTAGTAGGCCCGGTAGTCCTCGATCCGGGCGTCGTCGTACTGGTTGTCACCCATCGTCAGGTAGAACTTCGGGTTGATCTGCTGGGCGAGCGCGGCCGTCTTCGGGTGGGCGCAGGCGCTGTCCGAGGCGGTGCACTGGGCCGCGATGTCACCGGCCGCGACGACGGTGAAGGCACCGGTCGGCGTGGTCGGGGAGGAACTCGGGCTCGGGGACGGGGTGGGCGTGGGCGTCGGGGTGGTGGTGCCGCCGAAGTTGCCGTACACGTCGACGCCGAACAGCGAGTAGCCGTACGCGGTGCCCCGGGCGGTGCCGTAGACGCGCAGGTAGCGGCCCTTGCCGCTGAGGCCGGTCCAGTCGTCGGTGCCGCCGTTGCCTGCGGTCTCGTTGGCGAGTCTGGTCCAGGTGCTGTTGTCCTCGGAGATCTCGACCCGGTAGGTCTTGGCGTAGGCCGCCTCCCAGGTGAGGTTGACCCGGCTGACGGTGGCGCTGCTCCCGAGGTCGACCTTGACCCACTGCGGGTCCTTGGCCTCGACGCTGGCCCAGCGGGTGGCCGGGTTGCCGTCGAAGGCGTTCTGGGCGGCGTAGGAGGAGCCCTCGGTGGAGGAGGCGGTGGCGGGCTTGCCGGTCGAGATGACGGTGTCGACGGCGGCCCCGGCCCGTTCGGGGGCGACCAGCAACAGGCCGCTCACCAGCAGCAGTACGGCGGCGAGGACGGTACCGACCGTGCCGGGGCGGGTGGTTCCGGGCATTCGGCGGGAAGGTTGGAGCTGAGGGTGCAGGCGCATGACTGAACTCCCTGGCCTGGGAAGGGGGCGAGAGCTGGGCACCGGAGCGGACCGCCGCGCCCCGGACGAGGGCGGGCGTTCCGGCGGCCGGGTCAGAGCTCTCGCTGAGCACGTCATGACCTGATGTCAGGGCACCGCGCCGGGCCGCCGCCGTGAATGCTAGCGGTTAGGAAAGTTTCCTACCAGTGCTCGATCCGCTTTGGTTCCAGGCCCGTTCGCCTCCGGGGGTCAGTGCCACTGGGAGGATGCGCCGCTGCCGCCGAGGGCCCAGACCAGGAGCAGGATCAGCCCCACGACCAGCAGTACCATCAGCGCGCAGCCGGATATCCCGGTCAGCCGGGATGCTCTCTTCTCGCTCACCCGCCCATCTCAGCCGGGTGGTCAACGAACAGTCAAGTGTGCCTTCCGGTACGAACGTTCAGCGTTCGGCGGCCACCCGGGCGAGCGCCGACTCGGCCCGGTCCAGCTCGGCGGTGAGCGCGGCCCGCAGGGTCGGCAGCAGATCCAGTGCGGCCCTGGCGGCCTCCGGCGGGGCGTCCGGGTCGGCCCGGACGGCCGCCACCGCCGCCTTCAGCGGCATCGGGGTGAGCGCGGTCTCCCAGGCGGCCCGGTGCTCGGCGGTGGCGTAACGGGAGGTCAGGAACTCGAGCGGGGTGAGCGCCAGGCCGTCCGTCCGGTCCGGCTCGGCGAGCCGGTGCTCCGGGAGCAGCCAGGCGATGCCGTCCCGGGCGATCAGCTCGAAGGCCCGGTTCTCGTCCGGGGCGGTCGACTTCCCGAGGGTGGCGGCTGCCAGCAGCCGGGTGAGCATCCGCTCCTCCCGCTGGTCGGCGGTGCGCTCGGGGAACGGCCGGTCGCCGATCATCTGCTCCAGGTGGTACCGCTGCCCCCAGTTGCCCACCCAGCGGTGCAGCGCGCCCGCCCGGGTCTCCCGGATCGCCGCCAGCGCCAGCGCCCGGGTGGTCAGGTCGCGCCGGGCCAGCACCGTCGCGTTCTCCGGCCCGTCCTGGGTCAGTGCGGACCGGACCGCGGACACCGCCGGACCGTCGTACCACCGGAGCGTCCAGCTCTGCCGGGCCGGGTCGTACAACGGCTCGACGCTGGTGCGGTGCTGGGTGCCGAGCCGCTCGGCGAGCCGGCGCAGACGCGCCTCACGTGAGGTCTGGGGCATGAGCGCACCCTAGCCAGCCGACCCCGGCGCGCCGTGCGACCCGCCCGGCGGCTCACCCGTCCTGCCGCACCCGCCGTGGCTCAGGCGCAGCGCCGCTCGCCGAAGCCGATCCGCTGGAGTTCCAGGGCACCGGGCCGGGAGAGCAGGACGGTGCTGGCGCAGCCGTCCACCGGGCCGGCCGTGGCGGCCAGCCGGGCGTGCAGGCGGGCGGTGGCCTGCCGGTGCCGGGCGAAGGCGTAGGCGGAGACCCGGCGGCCCCGGGCCCGTTGGCCCTGCTTGGCCTGGAGCGGGCTGCTGTCCAGCACTATCAGGTGCAGCCGGCGGCCCTGCCGGGCGGCGGTGCGGGACAGCCAGCCGCGCACCCAGGGCAGGGTGCCGCAGTCGTGCACCACCAGCGGACCACCCGTCAGCAGGGCGCGGCGCAGCCGCAGGTAGTGCCGCAGCCGCACCAGCGGCCGGTAGAGCGCGTACGGCAGCCAGCCGGGCAGGCGGGCCGCCCAGTGCTCGCGGCTCTGCTGGGAGTCGATCACCGGTGCGCCGGCGCAGCGTCGCATCAGGGTGCTCTTGCCGCTGCCGGGCAGACCGGAGACCACCACCAGGTCGTCGGCCGGGTAGTGCAGCACCGCCGGGGTGGGCCCCCGGCGGAGGTCGTGCAACCCGTGCGGTCGCAGCGGCTCGGGCCCACCCGGCCCGCGCGGCCCCCGGGGCCGGCCGGGCACCCGCGGGCCGGCCACGGTCGTCCGGACGGGGCCCGGACTGGCGGTCTCGTGCACTGCCCCTCCTCCACGATCCCGAAGACCTGCCCTGATCGGGCCCGCCTTCACCAAGAAAGAGTAATGGGCCGGGCCGACGGCGGACCGGCCCGTGTCCCACCGGCACCCGCCCGCAGCGGCTTCGGGACCGGGTCGTGACGTTGCGGAGGACACCGTGGCCGGACTGTTGCCGTTTCCTTGCGGTGCGAATGATCTTGGCTGGCGGGTTCGTGGCATTCTGGTCGGTCTCGGACGGGCAGACAGTGGGCGGGGTAGGGGGCGGTACGGATGAGGTTCTGCTTTCTGGTGGAGGAGCAGTACCGGAACGACGGCATACCGGTGGACGTGGTCCGGCAGCTGGCGGACTGGGGCCACCGGGTGGACGTGCTGCGCCCGGGCGGCTCGCTGCTCGACCTCGGCCGCCTGGTGCGGGCGGGCAGCCATGACGCGTGGGTGCTGAAGACCGTCTCCGGCGGCCCGGGGCTCGGCCTGCTGGAGGCCGCCGCGGCGGCCGGGCTGACCACGGTGAACGACGCCCGGTCGATCCGGTGCGTCCGGGACAAGGCCAGCGCGGCGGTCCGGGCGGCCGGTCTTGGCCTGCCGGTCCCCGAGACCTGGGCGGCGGCCCGGCTGTCGGATCTGGCGCAGATCCCCGCCGACCGCTACCCGCTGGTGGTGAAGCCGGCCGAGGGCAGCCAGGGGAGGTCCGTGCACCGGGTCGACGATCCGGGGCAACTGGTGCTGGCCGCCGGTGAGTTCGCGGGCGAGGGGATGCTGATAGCGCAGCCCTGGGTGCAGAACTCCGGCATCGACCTCAAGGTCTACTGCGTGGACGGCGAACTGTTCGGCACCGAACGGACCTCGCCGCTGGTGCCGGGCAAGCGGAAGGAGCGGCCGGTGCCGCTGAGCGCCGAGGTGGCCGCGATCGCCGCCGAGGTCGGCGCGGTCTACGGGCTCGACCTGTACGGCGTGGACGTGGTGATCGGCCCGGACGGGCCGATCGTGGTGGACGTGAACGACTTCCCGAGCTTCCGTCAGGTGCCGGACGCGGTCCCCCGGGTGGCCCGGGCGATCATCAACCTGGCCCGGCGGGGCGCCGCGTCACCGGCCACGGTGCTGCCAGTGCCCCGGGTGGAGCTGGACCCGGTGGGCGGGGGCGTGCGGTGAGGGTCGGTGTGATCGCCCGCGACCCCCGGCACCCGCTGCTGACCGCGACGGCGGCGCTGCTCACGGCGGTCGGGCACTGGGTGGAGTTCGCCGCCCCGGACCCGGCCGACCCGGCCGACGTCTACCTGCTCAAGGCCCGCACCCCCGCCGCGCTGGCGTTGGCCCGGCGGCTGGAGGCGGCGGGCGCGGTGGTGCTCAACTCGGCCGCCGCCACCGAGCGTTGCCAGGACCGGGCGCTGATGGCCGAGCTGGCGGGGACGGCGGGGCTGCCGTTCGCGCCGTCCCTGTCGCCGAACGCGCTGCGCTACCCGCTGGTGGTGAAGAGCCGGCACAGCCGCAAGGACGACCTGGTGGCCAAGGTGCTGGACCGGGCCGAACTGGACGAGCTGCGCCGGCAGTGGCCGGACGAGCCGCTGATCCACCAGGAGTTCGCGCCGGGCGACGGCTGGGACCGCAAGCTCTGGGTGGTCGGCCGGCAGGTGTTCGGCGAGCTCCGCCGCTCCGAGCTGGCGGCCGGTTCCGGCAGCGAGAGCTGGACCGTCCCGCTGGAGCTGGCCGAACTGGCGCTCTGGGCGGGGGAGGTGTTCGGTCTGGAGATCTACGGCGTGGACGTGCTGGAGGTGGACGGCGAACCGCTGGTGGTGGACGTGAACGCCTTCCCGGGCATCCGGGGCCAGTTGGGGGCCCCGGAGGCGCTGGTCCGGCTGGTGCAACGGCAGGTCCCGGGCCCGGCCCGGGAGGGCGCCCGCTGGCTACGCGGGGCGGGCGGTGGCTGGGGGCAGTGACCCGTCGAGCCAGGCCGGGGTGCGGAAACTGCCGCCGTACATCGGGAGTTCGATCTGTCCGCCGTGGCGGGCGAGCTGGTCCCAGGGACGGTTCAGCCCGGTGGAGCCGTACCGGCGGACCCGGGTGACCGCGTCCAGGTCGAGCACGTCCACCAGGATCTCCTCGCCCGGGCCCGCCTGCTGGCGCACCATGCCCTCCGGGTCGACGATCGCGCTGCCGCCGACGGCGGCGGGGTCGGCGGCGTTCACGTTCACCACGTAGACCTGGTTGGTCCAGGCGTTGGCCCGGGCGCAGACCAGCTCCAACTCCCGGTCCCTGGTGGGGGTCAGGGTCGGCTGGACGATCACCTCGGCACCGAGCCAGGCGAGCTGGCGGACGGTCTCCGGGAAGGAGCCGTCGTAGCAGATCGCCAGGCCGATCCGGGTCAGGCCGGGGATCTCGAAGACCACGAACTCGCTCCCCGGGGTGGCCTGTTCGTACGGCTGCCAGGGGAAGATCTTGCGGTAGCGGGCGACGATCTCGCCCTGCGGGGAGACCGCGACGGCGGTGTTGTGGACGGTCCCGTCCGGGGTCCGCTCGAACAGGCTGCCCGGGATCAGCCAGAGGCCGGTCTCCACCGCCAGCGCGCAGATCCGGTCGGTGAGCGGCCCGGGGATCGGGACGGCGACCCGCTCCATCCAGTCGGCCGGGGCGTCCGCCAGCAGTGGCCCCTCGGCGGCCAGCAACAGCTCGGGCACCACGACCAGTTGGACGTGCGGGAAGAGCGCCCGGGTGGACCGGACCTGGGTGGCGAAGCGCTGCCAGCTCGCCTCGGGGTCGTACGGGACGGGGCTGGTCTGGACGGCGGCGACGGCGAGTGTGCGCATGGTGCTGATCAGTCCTCGGTGACGGTGAGTCGGGTGACGGCGGTCCGGCCGTCACGGAAGAAGCGGCCGAACCGGGTGCGGGCGGCCAGCATGGCCAGCGCGCCGGTGGCGATCGAGCCGACGCCGAGCAGGAAGACCCCGCCGACGCCGTGGAAGGAGGTGCTGCCGTAGCCGGGGTCGTACATGTCGACCGCGCTGCGGACGAACGCGGCCAGCATCGCCAGCCCGCCCAGCAGCGGCAGCACCCCGCGCAGCAGCAGGTCGCGCGGGGAGTCGCGGAGCCGGGAGCGGAAGTACCAGACGCAGGTGAGCGCGGTGGTGCCGTAGTAGCAGGCGATCAGCAGGCCGACGCAGAGGATGGCGTCGCCCAGGAAGGCGCCGGGGAGCAGCGTGAGCAGGACCAGCAGGGCGGCGGTGGCGGTGCCGAAGAAGACCGTCCCGAAGCCGGGGGTGCGGTGGCGCGGGTGGATCCGGGCGAACGCGGCCGGCAGGGCGCCGTGCGCGCTCATCGACAGGGCGCCGCGCGAGCTGCTGACCAGGCTGGTGAGCAGGGCCGAGACCGCCGAGACGCAGACCGCCAGCTGCATCACCTTGGCGAGCGCGGTGCCGAGCACCGGCGGGGCGAGGGTGGCCAGGACGTCGCCCGCGCTGTCCGGGTTGCCCAGGCCGATGCCGGTGTCGCCCGTCCCGGCGTAGCCGATCGCGGCGAAGGCGGTGAACAGGTAGCTGCCGAGCAGGATCAGGGTGGAGATGACGGCGGCCTGGCCGGAGACCCGGCTGCCGTCCCTGGTCTCCTCGTTGGCGGTGATCAGCGCGTCCCAGCCCCAGTAGATGAACAGGCAGAGCAGCACCGCCTCGGCGAAGGAACCGAAGTCGGCGAAGCCCAGCGGGTCGAGCCAGGCCGGCGAGGGCGCCTCGGCGCCGGGGCGGAGGAAGGCGGCCACCCCGAAGCCGAGCAGCGCGAACAGCTGGAGGCCGAGCATCACGTACTGGACCGAGGCGGCCAGCCGCAGGCCGCGGTGCGCGGTCGCGGTGGCGCCGGCCAGCAGCAGCAGGGCGGTCACCGCGACCGCCGCCTCGGAGTCGGCGAGGCCGGTCAGGCCCAGCAGGTCCAGCAGGTAGGAGGCGCCGACCCGGGCGAGCGCGGCCATCGCGAGTTGGGTGGCCATCTGCGGCACCCGGCCGTTGGCCAACCAGCCCACCGAGGGGCCGAAGGCGCGGGTGGTCCAGACGAAGCCGGTCCCGCAGTCGGGCATTTCCCGGTTGAGCTCGCGGAAGGCGAAGGCGGTGAGCAGGATCGGGACGAAGCCGAGCAGCAGGGCGGCCGGGGCCAGCTGACCGACGGTCAGGGTCACCAGCCCCAGGGTCACCGCGATGCTGTAGGCGGGGGCCACCGAGGACAGCCCGAGGGCGACCGCGGCCGCCAGGCCCACCGAGCCGCCGCGCAGTCCCTTGTCGGTGGTGCGGGTGGCCGGTGGACCCGGTCTGTCCTCGACGTCGGTCGGGTTCGTCGTCATGGCGCGCTCCTCGGGGTTGGCCGCTTGTTAAACGTGGATTTAAGAGGAGTGCGTCGCTGTGGTCAAGGGCTGGAGCGCTATTGTTAAACCGGAAGAGAACACGGCAGGGACGGAGGCCGACGTGGCGGCGAAGAAGGGCAAGGGCGGCGAGGCCCGGCGGGCCGAGCTCGGCGAGGCGGTGCAGCGGGCGCTGCTGACCCGGGGGCTGGAGGGGCTGCGGCTGCGCGACATCGCCGAGGAGGCGGGGGTGACGCCGGCGGCCGTGCTCTACTACGGCGACCTCGACGGGCTGGTGCACGCGACGTACCAGCAGGCCATCGAGCGCTACAGCCAGGAGCGGGAGGCGGCGGCCGACCGGTTCGCCGACGCCCGGGACAAGCTCGCGGCCTGCATCGACAACGGGGTGGCCGGCGGGCCGGAGGACGCGCTGACCCGGCTGCTGTTCGAGTACTGGCCGCGCTGCCTGCGGGACGCCCGGGCCGCGGCGCTGGACAGTGCGCTGACGGAGCGTCAGATCGCGGTCTACGCGGGCATTCTGGTGCTTGGTCAGGCGCAGGGGCACTTCACCCTGAACGACCCGCCCCGGCTGCTGGCGGCCAACTTCGTGGCGATGGAGGACGGGTACCAGATGGAGGTGCTGGCCGGCCGCCGGACCAGGGTCGAGGTGATCTCCGCGCTCGGCGCCTACGCCCGCGCGGCGACCGGCTACGACCCGGCGAGCCGGAGCTGACCGGGCCGGCCCGCCGACGTCCGCCCGCCCTGGTCGCCCGCCCTGGCCGACGCCCGCCCGGCCGGGGCCCGTGGGGGCTCCCGGCCGGGCGGGCGGGGTGGTTCACCAGGCCGGGACGACCTGCTCGCCGGTGTCGGCGCGGTGGACGGTGATGGCCTCGACCGGGCAGAACTCGGCCGCCTCGGTGAGCCGGTCGAGCTGGACCGGGGTCGGGGTGAGCAACTGGACCCGGCCGTCCGGGCCGAGGGTCAGGTCGGCCGGGGCGGTGACGGCGCAGCTGCCCGTGCCGACACAGCGGGTGCGGTCGACCCGGCTCTCCAGCGGGGCGCTCACCAGGTGACCGGGAGGGTGAGCGGGCTGCGGGTGAGCAGGCCCTCGCGCCACTCGATCTGCTCGACGGGGTGGGCCAGCCGGAGCTCGGGCAGCCGGGCGGCCAGGCTGTGCAGACCGGACTCCAGCTCCATCCGGGCCAGCCAGGCGCCGAGGCAGTGGTGCGGACCGGCGCCGAAGGTCAGGGTGGGCGCCTCGGCCGCGGCGAACAGGTCGGGCCACTCGCCCTCGCCCGCCACGGTGTGCACCGCCGGGTCGTGGTTGGCCGAGAAGGTGTCGGCGGCGACCACCGCACCGGCCGGGATGGTGACCCCGCCGATCTCCAGCTCCTCGGTGGCCCGCCGGAGCATCCCGGGCAGGGCCGACCGGTCGCCCAACGGGATGGTGCGCAGCAGCTGTTCGGTGGCGGCGCCGGCCTCCTCGCGGGAGGCGCCGATCCGGGCCCAGGCCGCCCGGTCCTCGGAGAGCAGGAAGACCAGCGCGTTGCCGAGCGTGGTCATGGTGGTCTCGTGCCCGGCGACCACCAGGCCGAGCACCAGCTTGGTGAGCTGCATCTCGGTGACGCCGTCGGTCTCGTCGGCCGCCTGGACCAGGCTGCTGACCAGGTCGTCGCCGGGGTTCTTGCGCCGCTCCAGCACCAACTCGAAGCAGAAGGCGCCGAATTCGGCCATCGCCTGCTGGATCTCCTCGGCGGTGTAGGCCGTGGTGGAGAGCGCGTGGTCGCTCCAGTCGCCGAGCTTGCGCAGGTCGAGCCCGTCCAGGCCCATCAGCCGGCTGATCACCGCGACCGGCAGCCGCCGGCTGTAGGCGGCGACCACGTCGGCGGGGGCGGGCTGGGCCACCAGCTCGTCGATCAGCTCCTCGATGACCGTGGAGACCCACGGGCGCCAGCGCTCGATCGCCCGTGGGGTGAAGGCGCGTTGGACGGTCCGGCGGAGCTTCTGGTGCTCGACGCCGTCGATGTTGAGCAGGCCGTCCGGGTCGTCCAGCAGATTCGGGATCACCGAGAGCGCGGGCGCGTCCGGCGCGTAGAGCGAGGCCCGGTCCAGCCGCGGGTCGGTGAGCGCCTGCCGGACGTCGGTGTGCCGGGTGAGCAGCCAGGCCGGGGTGCCGGTGGGGAGTTCGGTGAGCCGAGGCGGACCCGGTTCGGCCTGGCGCAGGCAGTGCAGGGGGACGAGGGGAGCGGTGGTCATGACTGCTTCTTCCTCTGCTGGTGGTGCCGAGGGGTGCGGGGCCGGGGGACGGGGCGGACATCGACGGAGCGAGTCCGGGCCACCACCGACCGTAACCTCCCGGTGCCGCGTCCGACAGGGCGTGAACCGGCCAAGCGGGCGCGCCCTTTCGGTCAGCGGGCGCGCCCCGTCGACTGCCGCCCCGTCAGACTCCGTTCTCGGCCGGCAGTCGCCCGCTGCGGACCGCCGCCACCAGGTCGGCGTGGTCGGCCTCGGTCCGGTCCGCGTACGCCACCGCGAAGGCGGCGATCGCCTCGTCCAGCGCCTCGTTCTTGCCGCAGTAGCCGGAGACCACGGCCGCGTCCACGGTGTGCGCGTGCGCCCGGGCCAGCAGCGCACCGGTCAGCCGGCCGTAGTCGTCGAGCTGTCCTGGCTGCAGTGCGGCCGGGTCCACGCTGCCCTTGCGGTTGCGGAACTGCCGTACCTGGTATGGGAGTCCGTCCACCGTGGTCCAGCCCATCAGGGTGTCGCTGACCACCTGCATCCGCTTCTGGCCGAGTACCACCCGCTGGCCCTCGTGCCCGACCGGACCGGCCACCGGGTACCCGGCCCTGGCCAGGTGCGGCAGCAGCACCGAGGGGCGGGCCTCCTTGACCTGGAGCACCAGGGCCTCGCCGCGCTGGTCGAGCAGCAGCACCACGTAGGAGCGGGTGCCGACACTGCCGGTGCCGACCACCCGGAAGGCCACGTCCTGGACGCTGTACCGGGAGAGCAGCGGGTGCATCTCGGCCGGGACGGTGCCCAGGTAACCGGTCAGCGCGGCGGCCACCGCGCCGGCCGTGCGGTCGTCGACCTCGCTGAGCACCGGCGGCGCCGGGGTGAACCGGTGCCGGCCGTCCGGGTCCTCGACGGTGGACCGGGAGGCGAACCGGGCGCTGGTGTTGCGCAGCGCCTTGGCGGCCACCGCGCTGATCACGTCCTGGAGTTCGTGCGCGTCGGCGACGCTGACCAGGTGCTCGTCGGCGATCGCGTTCCACGCCTCTATCGCAGGCAGCGCGGACAGCACCCGCATGGTCCGGCGGTAGGAGCCGACCGCGTCGAACGCGGCGCTGCGGCACTCGTCCTCGCTCGCGCCGGCCTGACGGCCCGCCAGCACCAGGCTGGCGGCCAGCCGCTTGAGGTCCCACTCCCAGGGGCCCGGCACGGTCTCGTCGAAGTCGTTGATGTCCATCACCAGCCGGCCCCTGGCGTCGCCGTAGAGGCCGAAGTTGGCGGCGTGCGCGTCCCCGCAGAGCTGGGCGGTCAGACCGCTGGTGGGCCCCGTGGTCAGGTCGTGCGCCATCAGCCCGGCGGAGCCGCGCAGGAAGGCGAACGGCGAGGCGGCCATCCGGCCGGTGCGGATCGGCACCAGGTGCGCCAGCCGTCCGACGTTGGCCGAGCCGACCGCCTCGACCACGTCCGGCCGGTCGGGCGGCAGCTCCAGCTGGTGGTGCGACTCGCGCGGCGTCTTCTCCCGCAGCCGCTTGCCGCGCCGTCTCGCCCCGCCCTGCGGCGGCCACGCCGCGAACCCCTCGACCTCGAAATCCCGCACTTCGACCCCTCCCGTACCCGGTTGACCGGAGGTACGGTACCGCGCGCCGGGCCCGCCGAGCAGGCACGTAGCATTCCGGTATGGCCCATGACCTCGGCGCGCTCGGTGACTCCTTCCACGACTTCTGGCGGGAGCGGCACCTGGCCACCTTCACCACGCTGCGCCCGGACGGCAGCCCGCACGTCGCCCCGGTCGGGGTGAGCTACGACCCGGAGGCCCGGATCGCCCGGGTGATCACCAGCGGCAGCAGCCGGAAGGCGCGCAACGTGCTGGCGGCCGGGGAGGCCGGGCTGCGGGTGGCGGTCTGTCAGGTGGCCGGCGCCCGGTGGTGCACGCTGGAGGGCACGGCGGTGGTCCGGTCCGAGCCGGCGGCGGTGGCCGAGGCGGAGCGCCGGTACGCGGAGCGGTACCAGGCGCCGCGGGTCAACCCGGCCCGGGTGGCGATCGAGATCACGGTGGAGCGGGTGCTCGGCCGGTTCTGAGCGGTTCTCGGCCAGAGTGAATGACGGGACGTTTATCGGCTGTTGAGCCGGGCGGGGCAGCATCTGCGGAGTCGCAGACCCGTACCGTCAGATGCCGTCAGATTGCGAAGCCCTCACCGTGAACGAGCAGGAAACCGCCAACTTCCAACGGCTGCTGGACCGGCTGGCCGGCTACTTCGAGGCGGACCGCACGACGGTCCGGAGCGGTGACCCGCTCCGGACCGAACAGGCTTTGCCGGTCGGTCAGTTGACCGCGACCGCGGACCAGGCCGCGGCGACCGCCGCGTACTCGGTGCTGCCGGCCCCGTAGAGGTCGGTGGCGGCCTTGAGGGTGGCGGTGCGGGCGCCCGCGTAGTTGGTGCCCGACGTCATGTAGACCGTCAGCGCGCGGTACCAGATCTTGCCGAGCTTGTCCCGGCCGATGCCGGAGACGGTGGAGCTGTTGCAGGTCGGGCTGTCGTAGGGGACGCCGTTGACCACCCGGCTGCCGCTGCCCTCGGCCAGCAGGAAGGCGAAGTGGTTGGCCACGCCGGAGGAGTAGTGCACGTCCAGCCCGCCCACGCTGGAGCTCCAGCAGTCGGCGGACTTGGTGTCCTTGGAGGGCTTGTCCATGAAGCGCAGCGCCTCCTTGCCGAAGCCGGGCTTCACGATCTCCTCGCCGATCAGGTAGTCGCCGGTGTCGCTGCCGTTGGCGGCGTACCACTCCACCAGGGTGCCGAAGATGTCCGAGGTGGCCTCGTTGAGGCCGCCGGACTCGCCGGAGTAGGTGAGCTTGGCGGTCCGGGAGGTGACGCCGTGCGACATCTCGTGCCCGGCCACGTCGAGCGAGACCAGCGGGCCGAAGACGGTGCCGTCACCGTCGCCGTAGGTCATGCAGAAGCACGAGTCCTGCCAGAACGCGTTGTTGTAGTTGCTGCCGTAGTGCACCCGGTTGTACGCGCCCTTGCCGTCCCCGGCGATGCCGGTGCGGCCGTGCACGTTCTTGTAGTAGTCCCAGGTGACGTCGGTGCCGTACTGGGCGTCCACCGCCGCGCTGGAACGGTCGGTGGTGGCGCCGGTGCCCCAGTGGTTGTCGGCGTCGGTGAACAGGGTCGCGGGCGCCCGGCTGAAGCAGATCGAGCCGAGGCACAGGTCGGTCTTGTTGGCCGCGTCGCCGGTGTAGGTGTTGCCCCGGGTCGGGTCCTTGAGCTGGTAGGTGGAGCCGGAGACCGTCGACTCCAGCGGGACGGTGCCGCCGTAGAGCGACTGCCCGTCGCCGGTCGCGGTCTCGATGGCGTCCCAGGCGTCGATCTGCGCACCGGTACGGGCGTCCACCAGGACGGTGCGGGCGATCGGGTTGCCGAGCGAGTCCTGCCCGGCGGCGGTGGTCCGCCAGGCCAGCCGGGGTGCGCCGTGCAGCGCGTCGATCACCAACTGCGGGGTGGCGTCGGCCTGCTGGACGGCCTTGCCCGCGGCCTTGGCGGAGCGGCCGAGCTCGCCCACGGCCAGCTGCCCGGCCCGGTCGGCGGAGACGGCGGGCGTGGTGGAGCCGACGGCTATCGGGCCGGCCACCGCGAGATCGGTGGACCTGGTCGCGCCGGCGGGCGTCAGATGGACGATCAGGTCGCCACCCAGCACGGGCAGTCCCGCGTACGTGCGGTCGAACCGGACGTGCCGGCTGCCGTCCTGGTCGGTCACCACGTCCCGGACGGTCCGACCCTGGCCCGGTCCCGACAGGCCGGCCCGGTCGAGTGCGGCCTCGGCGCCGGCGATGCCCGCCGCGCGGGCGGCCGAGGCGGCGCCGCCGGACGGGACGGCCGGTGCGGCGGCGGTGGTCAACGCGCCGGCGGCCAGGGCGACCACGGTGGCGACTGCGGCGGTACGCATGCGGATGTGCATCGTGCTCCTCGGATCTCGGGGGCGCCGGACGGAGCGGGCCGTGGATCGGCCCGGTCCCCGGGCGGGAGGCGATGAGACAGACTGCGATCCGGCAGCGAACCGTCGAGCGCACGCGAGAGGGGAGGCGCTGTACGTATGGGAGCTGGAAGGGGCGGACGCTGCCGGGACGCCTTTTCTACATGTACCGGTCACGTCGTGTCCAGAGTGCGGACGCGTGGCGCCCGCCCCCCGTCGGCGTCAGGCGCCCGGGAACGCCTCCTGGATCGCGGTCCAGAGCCGGACCCGGCCGGCCAGTGCGGTGCGCACGGTCTCCGCGCAGTCGTCCCACTTCTGCTGGTCGTCGCCGCACAGGTCGATCAGCATCTGCATCGCCATCGGGGTGTGCATCTCGCCGTCCACCTCGATGTGCCGGGCCAGGTAGTCCTTGAAGACGGTGAGCACGCCGTCCGGGTCCTCGATCCGGATCACCTGCTCGAACATCTCCGGGATCAGGTCCTCGCGGCCGAAGGCGAAGGCCGCCGCCCGGCAGTGCACCGGCGCGTTCTCGATGATGCTCCAGGTGACCGAGGTGAAGTCGGCCGCCGCCGAGGGCACCTGAGCCAGCTTCAGTGCCTCGGGCACCGCGGTGCCCTGGCCCAGCCGCTCCAGGAAGGCGGTCACCGGCGCGGTGTCGGCGCCCGCCTGGCGCATCCCGTCGAGGTAGAGCTCGAAGTGGCTGATGAAGCCCTCGCCCAGCTCGTCGCTCTCCTCCACCAGTACGATCTCGTTGATCAGTCTGCGGCTGGCGGTCGGACCGGTCGGCACCCACGGCACGTCCACACTGGTGAGCTCGCGCTGCAGGCTCTTCAGCAGCGACATGAAGTCCCAGACCGCGAAGACGTGCCGCTCCAGGAAGGTGCGCACCCGGGCCTGGCTGTTCAGCTCGGCGTAGATCGCGTGGTCCACCACCTGGCGGCGCAGCGGCTCGATGGCCGCCTGCAGGCCGGACAGGCCCGGGTGCGTACGGTCCCAGCTGTAACGGTTGTTGGACATCTCTGCTCCAAGGGTGGTCAGTGCTTGAGGGTGGCGTGCACGGCGTGCCGGAGCTGCTCCCGGCCGGGCTGGAGCGCCCGGTCGAGCTCGCGGGCGAACGGCAGCACGGCGCCGTCCGGGCGGGTGATCCGGCGAGGTGGTGCGGTCAGGCGGTACTGCTCGGCGGCGGTGGCCAGGATCTCGGCCCCGATCCCGCAGCTGCGGTTGGAGTCGTCGATCACCACCAGCCGCCCGGTCTTCTCCAGCGAGGTGCCGAGCGCCTCCCAATCGAAGGGGTACAGGGTGCGCGGGTCAAGTACCTCGACCGAGATTCCCTCTTCGGCCAACTCTCTTGCCACAGCCAGGGATTCGTGCACCAGATGGCCGACGGCGACCACCGTGACATCGGTGCCGGCCCGGTGCACCCGGGCCCGGCCGAGCGGGATCACCGGCAGCGGCCCGGTGACGTCCTCCCGGACGCCGAGCGCGGCCGCCGGGGCGAACACCACCACCGGGTCCGGGTCGGCGATCGCCGACCGGAGCAGCCCGTAGGCATCGGTCGGGGTGGCGGGCACCACGGTCTTCACGCCCATGTGCGCGAACAGCCCGTACGGGTGGTCCGAGTGCTGCCCGGCCCAGCCGTCCCGGGAGCCCGAACCCGGCACCAGGCAGGTCAGCGGCACGCCGGTCTGACCACCGGTCATCAGCGAGAACTTGTGCGCCTGGTTGACCAGTTGCTCGAAGACCAGGAAGAGCAGCGAGGGGATCTGGAACTCGATCACCGGCCGCAGTCCGGCCAGTGCGGCGCCGACCGCCACCCCGGTGAAGCCCTGCTCGGAGAGCGGGGTGTCCACCACCCGGCTCGCCCCGAACCGCTTCTGCAGCCCGAGGGTGGGGCCGGCCAGACCGGCGCCGATGTCCTCGCCGAGCAGGCAGACCGCGGGGTCCTCGGCCAGTGCGTCGGCCAGCGCCCGGTTCAGTGCCTTGGTGTAGGAGAGCCAGCTCATGCCACCGCCCCCGCCCGGGGCCGCAGCCCGCTCGCGTACAGGTGGTCGCAGGCGCCGGCCGGATCGGGCACGGGTGAGCTCAGTGCGAACTCCCGTGCCCGGTCGAGCTGTTCGGCCACCTCGGCGTCGATCGCGGTGGTGTCGCCGACCAGGGCGGCGGCCGCGGTGAGCGGGTCGCGGGCGCGCCAGGCGGCCTGCTCCTCGGCCGGGCGGTAGTCCAGTTTGATCCGTCGCTCCATGGTGTGGTGTCCCTCGAACCGGTACGTCCGGCACTCCAGGAAGCTCGGACCGCCGCCCGAGCGGGCCCGGTCCACCGCCGCCAGGGCGGCTTCCCGGACGGCCTCGGTGTCCATACCGTCCACCGCCACCGCCGGGATGCCGAACGCCTCGGCCCGCCCCAGCGCGGTGCCCGCCACCGCGACGGCGGCCGGCAGGGTGGTGGCGTAGCCGTTGTTCTCGCAGACGAAGACCACCGGCACCCGCCACATCGCGGCCAGGTTGAAGGACTCCAGCAGGACGCCCTGGTTGAGGGCGCCGTCGCCGAAGAAGCTCACCACCACCCTCTGCTCACCGGCCAGTTGGGCCGCCCAGGCGGCGCCGACCGCGATCGGGGCGCCCGCGCCGACGATGCCGTTGGCGCCCAGGATGCCGAGCGAGAAGTCGGCGGCGTGCATCGAGCCGCCCCGGCCCTGGTTCAACCCGGTGGTGCGGCCGAGGAGTTCGGCCAGCAGCCGGGCCGGGTCCGCGCCCTTGGCGAGCACGTGGCCGTGGCCCCGGTGGGTGCTGGTCAGCCGGTCCTCCGGCCGCAGTGCCGAGCAGACCCCGACCGCGACGGCCTCCTGGCCGATGTACGGATGGGTGCCGCCGACGATGTCGCCGGAGCGGACCAGCTCCAGGGCCAGTTCCTCGAAGCCCCGGATCAGCCGGACCATCCGGTAGCGGTCCCGGGGGGAGTGGAGACTCATACCGCCCCTTGCCAGATCGGCGGGCAGAACTCCGGGTCGGCGTAGTCGGGGCGGCCGTCGGCGGTCCGGCGGACCAGCACGTCGTGGTTGTAGGCCACCGGGGTGCCGTCGGGGCGGGTGTGGGCGCGGTACTCGTTGGCGCCGTCCTGCAGGTGCAGCGAGACCGCCCGGCGCGGGATCCCGGCCAGGTTCGGGCCGCTGCCGTGGTAGGTGCGGCAGTGGTGGAAGCTGACGTGGCCGCGCGGGATCACCATCGGGATCTTGCGGACCTCGGCGCCGTTGTACTCGGCGTTCTCGACCAGCAGTCGCTCCAGCTCGCTGCGGTCGCGCTGGGCGAAGTGCCGGCTGGAGTCCTCCCCGGCGGGCCGCTCCCGCCAGCGGTGGCTGCCGTCCACCATGGTGATGGTGCCCAGCTCCTCCCCGCAGTCGTGGAACGGCACGAAGGCGGTGAGCATCCGCTCGGAGGTGCTGGTGGCCCAGTAGTGCCGGTCGAAGTGCCAGGGCACCTGGTTGCTCGGCTCGCCGGCGATCGGCGGCTTGTAGATCAGGGTGGACTGGAAGACCCGGATCTCCTCGGCCCCGGCCAGCAGCGCGGCGACGGCACCGAGCAGCGGCTTGCGGAGGATCCGCCCGATCGCCTCGCTCTCGTAGTGCACGTAGTCGTTGTGCCGCTGGACCGGCCCGTGCGAGGGCTCCCAGGCGGCCAGGTGCGGCGGGCGGACCGGCAGCGTCCGGTCCCGGTGGCCCTCGTAGTACTTCTCGGTGGCGTCCTGGAGAAGGTCGAGCTCCTCGTCGGTGAACACCTTCCGGGAGAGGTACCAGCCGCGCTCGGCGTACTCGGCCACCTCGTCCGGCGTCGGCAGCAGCGCGCGCTCGGCCTCGGTCAGTTCGAACTCGGTCATCGGTGCTCCTCAGTTGGCCGGGGAGGTGGCGTGCTGGCGTTCGACGGCCTCGTACAGGGCCCGGATGTTGGCGGAACCGAAGGTGCCCGCGCCCTGACGCTCGATCAGCTCCAGGAAGAAGGTCCGCCGGTCGTGCGCCGAGCGGGTGAAGATCTGGTACAGCTGGCCGCCGTGGTCCTGGTCGACCAGCACGTTCAGCTCCCGCAGGGTCTCCACCGGGACGTTGGTGGCCCCGATCCGCTCCGGCAGCGCCTGGTAGTACGTCTCCGGGGTGGAGAGGAACCGCACGCCGCGCCGGGTGAGTTCGCGCACCGCGACGGCGATGTCCCCGGTGTGGAAGGCCAGGTGCTGGACGCCCGAGCCCTCGTGCCGGTCCAGGAAGGTGTCGATCTGGCCCGGTGAGCGGGCGGTGTCCGGCTGGATCAGGGTGAAGGTGACCAGGCCGGACGGGCTCTGCACCACGCTGGAGTCCATCGCCTGGGCGCCGACCTCGATGTACTCGTCGAAGATCCGGCGGAAGCCGAGCGCCTGCTCGCAGAACTTCACCGCGTCGGGCAGCTCCCCGGCCGGTACGCAGAGCGCGGCGTGGTCGAGGAACTGGAGCAGCTCGGCGGCCGACCCCTCCGGGATCGCCCCCGGCTGCGGCTCAGGGAGCGGCTGAGGGTGCGGCTCAGGGAGTGGCTCCGGCAGCGCGACGAAGCGCAGGGCCACGTCGCCGAAGCCCGCCACCAGACCCGGGGCGAGCGGCCGGGCGCCGTTGCGCAGCGCCTGGTCCAGCGCGGCGGCCGGATCGGCGCAGCCGAGTGCGAAGACCGCCACCCCGTCCCCGTGCCTGGCCACGAACTCGGCCACCGGGTGGGTGGGTTGATCAGCCGAACTGAGCAGGAAGCGGATCGTGCCCTGGCGCACCCAGACCCGGCGCACCCCCGGCTCGGCGGTGACCGGTGGCTCCAGGGCGAAGGCGTACGCCTCCACCAGGTAGGCGGCGAACCGGTCCGCGTCGGCGCAGTGGAACTCGACGTGGGCGATGCTCTGGATGCTCAACGGATCTCTCCCGGCTGGAATCTGGTGGCGCGGGTGGACGGCGGGCCGAAGATCAGGCTCAGGTTGTGACCGCCGAAGGCGAAGGAGTTGGTGAGCGCGGCGCGGACCGGACCGGTGCGCGCGGCGCCCCGGACGTGGTCGAGATCGCAGGCCGGGTCGGGGTCGTCCAGGTTGAGCGTGGGCGGCAGTTCGCCCCGGGCCACGGCCAGCACCGAGACCACCGCCTCGACCGCACCGGCCGCCCCCAGCAGGTGGCCGGTGGAGCCCTTGGTGGAGCTGACGGCGGGCTGTGCCGAGCCGAACACGTCGCGCAGGGCGGCGGATTCGGCCTGGTCGCCGAGCTTGGTGCCGGTGCCGTGCGCGTTGACGTAGTCCACGTCGCCGGGGGCCAGGCCGGCGCTGCGCAGGGCCAGCCGCATCGCGGCGGCGGCGCCGGAGCCATCCGGGCGGGGCATGGTCGGGTGGTGCGCGTCGGTGCTGCCGCCCCAGCCGACCAGGTCGGCGTAGCCCGCCACGCCCCGGGCGTCGGCGTGCTCGGCGCGCTCGACCACCAGGACGGCGCTGCCCTCGCCGAGCACGAAGCCGTTCCGGCGCGCGTCGAACGGGCGGCTGGCCTGCGCCGGGTCGTCCCAACCCTGGGCCAGCGCCCGGGCGTTGGTGAAGGCGGCGGCGACGGTGGGGTGCAGCGAGGACTCGCTGCCGCCGCAGACCACCACGTCCGCGTCACCGGCCCGGATCAGCCGGAGCGCCTCGGCGATCGCCTGGGCGCCGGCCGCGCAGGCCGTGACCGGGGCCGAACTGTAGCCCCGGGCACCGTACTTGATGGCGATCCGGGCCGCCGCCATGTTGGCCAGCATGCCCGGCAGCAGGTACGGGCTGACGGCGGGCCGACCGCGTTCCAGGCGGCGGTGGGACTGCTGCTCGAAGGTCTCCAGACCCGCGCCGCCGGTGCCCAGCACCACGGCGATCCGGTCCGGTGCGACGTCCCGGCCGACCACGATCCCGGCGTCGGCCAGCGCGTCGTCCGCGGCGGCCAGCGCCAGCAGGACGAACCGGTCCACGCAGCGGGTCTCGGTCGGCGGCAGCACCTCGCGGCCGTCGATCGCCGGGGCGATCCCGGCGGCCGGCAGCCAGCCGAACGCCGGGTGGCCCTCGGGTACCGGGCCGATGCCCGAGCGTCCGGCGGTGAGCGCCTCGAAGACCTCCAGGGCCTTGCGGCCCACGGGCGTGACCAGGCCGAGGCCGGTCACCACGGCGGCGGTCCCGGCGGCGGCGGTCCCGCCAGGCGCGCTGTGTGCGGCGGCGGTGTGTGCGGCGGCGATCACCGGGCGGCCCGGGTGACGCTGCCGGCCAGGTGCCACTCGCGGAGCAGGACCTTGCGGACCTTGCCGGTGGGCCCGAGCGGGATGCGGTCGTCCGAGACCACCAGCACCCGGCGGACGGTGGCGGCCACCCGCTCCTCCAGCGCGGCCGTCACCTCCTTGGTGCGGTCGGCCAGTTGGTCCGCCTTCGGGTCCAGCTGGAGCAGCACGTCGGTGACCACCCGGTCGCCCTCGCGGACCGCGACCACGGTGCAGTCGAGCACCTCGGGGCAGGCGGCGAGCACCCGCTCCTCGGACATCGCGGTGTACAGCCGGTGCCCGTCGGGGAGTTCGACCGAGTCCACCGCGCGGTCCACGTGGTAGTAGTAGCCCTCCTCGTCCCGGTACATCAGGTCGCCGGTGAGGAAGTAGCCGCGGACCCGAGTGCGGTAGGTGGTGACCGAGTCGTTCCAGTAGCCGAGGGCCAGGGTGGGGGAGCTGGTACCCAGCTCGCCGATCTGGTGCGGCCCGAGCTCGGTGCCGTCCGGGCCGAGCACGGCGCAGTCCACGAAGGCGTGCGGGCGGCCGACGCAGCGGCCGTAGCGGTCGGTGTCCTGGCTGTGCGTGATGAAGAAGTGCGAGTGGCCCATCTCGGTGGAGCCGAGACCGTCCACGAAGACCGAGCCCGGGGTACGGACCCGGCCCTCGCGGGTGACGCCGGCCCGGGAACCGGTGGCGATCAGGCGGCGGATGTGCGCCTCGTGCGCGCAGTCGCCGGTGTTCCACCAGAGGGCGACGCTGTCCAGCCGACGGGTGCTCAGATCGTGCCTGGCCAGGTCGGCCCAGGTGGCGGCGAAGCCGATCACGCCGTGCGGTTGCCAGCTCTCCACCGCGTCGAGCACGCCCTCGCCGCCTTGGCCGGAGAGCAGCGCGAGCTGGGCCTGTGAGCTGAGGGCCAGGTTGGTGATGATCAGGGTGGCGGCGTGCGGGGAGGGCAGCGCGGAGAGCATCCGCTCGGAACCCTGCGGGCGGGGCAACGCCAGGCGGTGCCGGATGGCCGCGTACAGACTGTCGTGCGAGTGCACCACCGCCTTGGGCAGACCGGTGGTGCCGGAGGAGTGGGTGATCGCCACCGGGTCGCCACCCCAGTGCCGGTAGGGCTCGGGGGCGTCGTCGGGGTCGCCGAGGGCGAGCGAGGCGATCTCCGGCAGCAGCGGCGCGCCCGGGTCGTGCCCGGCCAGCAGCTCGCGGTGCGCCGGGTCGGTCAACACCCCGGCGGCGCGCAGCCGGTGGATGTAGCGGGCGGCCTTCTCACCGTCCAGGTTGGGGTTGAGCAGGGCCGGGATGGCGCCGAGCCTGGCCAGCGCGAGGAAACCGAGCACGTGGTCGGCGGCGGCGCTCGCGTAGATCACCACCGGGTCGCGGCGGCCGATGCCGAGCCCGTGCAGGGCGGCGGCCCTGGCCCGGACGGCGCGGTCCAGCTCGCGCAGGGTGAAGGGCTGCCAGGCGGCGTGGCCGTCGACCGGGGTGTCGAAGGTCAGCAGTGGTTCGTCGAGGCCCTCGCCGAGGGCGATCCGGGTGGTCAGGACGTTGCCTGCGCCCACGGCGGGGTCGTCGGCCAGTCGGGCCCGGATGCTGCGGATGCTCACGGTGAGTGGTCCCTCCCGATGGCCGGTGGCCATGCCGGTGAGATGAGCCGCTGGCGGGCAGCGGCGGGGATGACGGGGGGTTGCCGGGCGCTCGGACGCGCTTCGCGTGCCGGCGAGTGCCGGAAGGCGCTGGAGGTGCCGGAGGTGCCGGGGAGTGCGACGGAGGGTCAGGTGGCGGGGGTGACCAGGACGGCGACGGCCCGTCCGGGGTCGGCGGGGCCGGCCTGTTCGGCGGCGATCACCAGGAGCTGGTCGGCGTCGTCGTCGGCCAGCAGCAGGGACGCCAACTCGAAGGCGTCCGGCGGTACTTCACCCGGTGCGGCGGCCGGTGGGCTGGTGGCCACCACCGGTCCGGTCAGGTGCCAGCGGGCGGCCAGGTGGCCTAGTACGGCGTTCGGGTTGGACTGGAAGAACAGCAGCGGCGGCACCCGACGACTGCTGCCGGCCGCCTCGTTGATGGCTCGGGCGGTGCCGAGGTCACCGCTGAGGCTCGCCAGCAACAGCCCGGTCCGGCCCGGCAGTTCGCCGCCCCAGGCGTGCAGGCAGCGGTCGGCGGCGGCCACCACCAGCGGGTTGAACGGGGAGTCGGTGAAGCCGGGCAGTCGGGGGAGCTCGGTGTCGCCGGGCTCCGGCCAGCGGCCGTGGGCGAGCAGGCGAAGGCCGTTTACCGTGAGGTGAGCCTTCACGTCAGCGTGAGCGTTCACCTCGCCGCGACCGTTCGTGCGTTCCGCACCGTTTGCGCGCCCAGCACCGTTCACGTGATCGTGAGCGTTCACGCGGCAGCCACCAGCAGCGCGGTGTTGGCCCCGCCGAACGCCGAGTTCAGACTCAGCGCGTGCCGGGGCTCAGCCCGATGCGGCCCGGACAGCACCAGGTCCAGCGCGCAGTCCGGATCGGGCCCGAGCCAGCCCGCGTTGACCGGCAGCAGGCCGGTGCGCAGCGACTCGACGGTGACCGCCAGCTCGAGCAGGGCGGACGCCTCCAGGGCGTGCCCGTGCACGGACTTGCTGGAGCTGACCGGTGGCGGGTCGGCCCCGAAGACCGTGTGCAGTGCCCGCACCTCGGCCTGGTCCGCCAGCGGCGAGCCGGTGGCGTTGGCGTTCACGTAACCGATCTGATCGGGTGTCAGGCCGGCCCGCCCGAGCGCCGCCCGGATCGCCCGGGCCAGCCCGGAGCCGTCCGGTGCCGGACGGCAGACGTGGTACCCGTCGCCCGCCCGCCCCCAGCCGGCCAGTACGGCCAGCACCTCGGCGCCGCGCCGCAGCGCGACCGCCTCCGACTCCAGCACCACCGCCACCACGCCGTCGCCGAGCAGCAGCCCGCTGCGCCCGGCGCTGAACGGCCGGGCCTCGCCGTCCCGGGCCAGGGCCCGGCCGGCGTCGAAGACCGCGAAGGTGTCCGGTTCGACCAGGTAGCCGGCCGCGACCAGCACCCGGTCCTGCCGTCCGGCGGCGATCAGTGCGGCGGCGTCGGCCACCGCGCTGCCGGCCGCCACGCAGGCACCGGTGTAGACCCGGCCCGAGCCCCAACGCTCGTGCACGGGCGCGCAGGCGGCGGCCGTCACCGGGTCGCCGTGCCGGGCCAGCAGCAGCGGTCCGCCGGGCACGCCCGCCTGGTCGGTCGCCTCCGTCAGGACGGCCGAGAGCGCGGCGTCGAGGACAGGGGAGCCCGGCGCCGCCGCGGCCCGGCGGGCCTGGCGGTGAGTCACGTC
The DNA here is from genome assembly GCF_045041205.1 of Kitasatospora sp. NBC_00070. Classification (NCBI taxonomy): domain Bacteria; kingdom Bacillati; phylum Actinomycetota; class Actinomycetes; order Kitasatosporales; family Streptomycetaceae; genus Kitasatospora; species Kitasatospora sp. NBC_00070. The sequence goes on from NZ_CP108247.1 coordinate 7,337,539, forward strand.
GAAGCGGTCGACCGGGCCGAACCCGGGCTTCCCGTGGCTGGTGGCGGCCAGCAGCGGCCCGACACCGGCGCCGAACGCGGAGCGCACCCCGAGCCCGGTGACCGCCACCCGGACGCCGGTCACGGCTGCCCGCGTCCGGCCGGGCCGACCGCGGTCCGCAGCAGCTCGACCGCGTCGGTGACCGTACGGACCGCGTCCACCGCCTCGTCGGGCAGCTCGAGGTCGCCGTAACGCTGCTCGAACTCGGCGATCAGCCAAGTGAGTTCGAGCGAGCCGAGGCCCTCCTCGACCGAGTCGACGGAGCGGTCGTGGAACTGCGCCAGCACGGTCAGCACCTCTGCCCGGTCGGGCAGCGGCGCCCCGGTCACGCCGGGGTACCGGCGGCGGCGAGCCGGTTGGCCACGTCGGCGGTGAACTGGTCCAGGGTCATCAGCGCGGTGCCCTCCATGTCGTCCAGGTCGAACTTCACGCCGTACTCCTCCTCCACCTGGACGGCCAGGTCGGCCAGCGCGAGCGACTCCAGGTCGAGACCGGCCGGGCCGAGGTCGGTGTCACCGACCACCTCGGAGACGTCGTAGTTCATCTCGGTCAGGGCGGCGAGCACGAACTCGCGAATGGCGTCCTGCATCGGGGGGCTCCGTTCAAGGGTCGGGGGGTTGGTGGAACGCCCAGGCACTGCCCAGGAATTGCCCAGGCTTGCACTGGGGACGGCAAGGGACGGCAAGGGACGGGAAGAGACAGCGAGGAGGAGCGGGGCCGGAGAAGCTCAGTGCTCGGCCGGCCCGGCCGCCCGCAGCCCGGCCGGGTCGCGGAGCAGCTTGCCGGTGGCGGTCCGGGGGAGCACCGGGAGCAGCGAGAGCCGGCGCGGGCGCTTGTAGCCCGCGAGGCGGACCTCCAGCCCGGCCCGGATCTGTTCGGCCCCGGCGCCGTCGGCCGGGACCAGGTAGGCGGTGACCGCACCCGCCTCGAACACCACGACCGCTTCCCGGACCTCGGGCAGCGCGGTCAGGGTGTGCTCGACCTCGGTCAGGTCGACCTTGAGGCCGCCGATCGAGACCTGTGAGTCCCGTCGGCCGAGCACGGTGAGCAGTCCGGTCTCCCGGTCCAGCTCGGCGGCGTCGCGGGTGTGCAGCCAACCGTCGGACCAGCGGCTCGGATCGGTGAGCCCCAGGTACGGCGAGTCGGCCCGCCGGATGTGCAGTTCGCCGCCCTCGGTGCGCAGTTCGAGCCCGGGGACGGGGTCGGTGCCGGGGTACAGGGTGCCCGTCAGATCGGTGGCGATCACCCCGAGTTCGGTCATCCCGTACATGGTCCCGAGCGGCACCCCGTACCGTTCGCCGATCGCCGCGGCCACGCCCGGCCTGGTCAGCTCGCCCGCGACGATGATGCGGGTGAGCTGGGGCAGCGGGCGCGGGGCACGGATCCCGGCGAGCAGTTCGGCGTGGAACGGTACACCGATCACGGTGGTCGGCAGATCGTCCTCGGCGACGGTGGCCAGGATGCCGGCCGCCGTCATCCGCTCCGGCACGGTGAGCCGGACCCCGCTGTGCAGGCTGTGCAACAACCCGCCCACCAGGCCCAGTACATGGACCACCGAGGAGAGCAGCACGGTCCGTGACCCCGCCTGGGGGAAGCCGGGCAGGGCCCGGTAGCAGGCGAGCTCACGGAGCAGGTCGGCGGCCGTCCGGGCGATCACCTTGGACGGTCCGGTCGAGCCGGAGCTCAACTGCACCAGCACGTGCGGCGATCGGGCCGGCCGGCCGCCGGGCAGTGCGGTGGCGACCGGTTCGATCTCGCTGAACCCGCGCAGCCCCGAAGCCGGGTGCCGGTCCGCCTCGACCAGTACCTGCGGGGAGAGCCGGTCCAGCGCCGCCGCCACCTCGTGCTCCGTCAGCCGGTGGTCCAACAGGCAGACCTGGCCGCCCAGCTGCCAGGCGGCGAGCAGGGTGCCGACGTAGCCGAGCGAGGGCGGCAGCCGAAGGGCCACCGTACCGCCGGGCCCGAGCCCGGCGGTGGTCAGTTGCGCCACCTGGTCGGCGACCAGGGAACGCAGGGTGTCACGTGTCACCGGCTTTTCGAACCGGAGACACTCTTCTTGACCGGGACCGGCCAATAGGAAGTGTTCGACCCAGCGTTCCGGTGCGTCGGAATGCGGGGGCGGAGAGCTGGGGAAACCGGTCAACGCCACTCCACGAATGGGGGAGACAAAGATGGCAGTCGGTTCACTTTCGGCGGGTTGGAATTCCGCGTTCCCCGACCCTGGCACAGACGATTGGATCGGGTCAAGGTCTATACCAATGAGGGATCGGGCCCCTACGCTGCCGAGCCGGGAGCGGCCCACCCGCGGCCGCCCGGGAGGGTGGGGCGCCGATGGGTCCGCTGACGCTGCGGGAGGTCGAGGAGGACGCCCGGGGCCGACTCCCGGTCGCGGTCCGGGAGTTCATCGACGGGGACGGCGACCGGGAACGCACGCCGGCGGCCGACCTGAGCCGGTACGGCCGCCGGGGCTTCCGCCCCCGGACGCTGGTGGACGTCTCGGTCCCGGACCTGACGGTGGATCTGCTCGGCAGCACCCTGGCCGCACCGATCGGGGGCCGGACGGCACGGACTGCTCACGGCCGCCGCGATGTTCGCCGGCCGGACCGTCGAGGAGATCGCCGCCGACCTCCCGGTGCTGCTGGGCGGCGGCATCCGCTCGGGCGCCGAGGTGGCCACCGCGCCGGCGCTGGGCGCCCGGGCGGCGCTGCTCGGCCGTCCCCGCCCCGGTGAGCTCGACCGCAGCGCCCTCGCCGAATTCGGCGCCCGACCCGAGGAATTCGACCCACGGGCCCGGGTGTCCGACGAGTTCTCAGATTCCGTGTATTTCCAGTGAAAGGCAGCAGTGCAGTGGACAAGTTTTCCGACTGGGACTGGGAGAATCCGGAGACGCTGGCCGTCCGGATGGACGAATTCAGCGCCGGAGTGGCGGGCTGCGAGAAACTCGAGCCGATATCGGGCACCCTTCCGCACGGTCACCAGGATTTCCTCGACCTGGGTCTGACCGGAATCGAGTTCGCGGCATTCAAGACCGCGCACCCGAACGGTCTCGGTACCGACATCACCGCACTCACCAGCCCCGAGGCGAGCACCGAACCGGGCACCCTCTACCGGGTGGACGGCGAGCGCTGCTTCACCCAGCTGGACATCTCGCGGCCGCTGCCGTTCGCCGACGCCAGCGTGGACTGGGTCTACGCCGAGCATCTGATCGAGCACGTACCGCTACCCGTGGCGCTGGGCTGGCTGCGGGAGTGCCGCCGGGTGCTGCGCCCCGAGGGGGTGCTCCGCATCACCACGCCGGACCTCCGGCGCTACCTGACCAGCTACGTGAACGGCGACGGCTTCCTGGGCAAGCACCGGCGGCGGCTGAGCATGCTCGGCTTCGGCCCGCCGATGCCCGAGCGCAAGGCGTTCCTGATCAACCAGATCTTCCAGTACTACGGTCACCAATGGATCTACGACCAGGAGGAGTTGGAGTACGTGCTGGGTGAGGCCGGTTTTGCGCCCGAGGAGGTGCAATTGTGCGCCTACCGTGAAGGTCTGCACACTGAGATCGCAGATCTCGACACCGCGTTCCGCAGTGACGAGACGATCTATGTCGAGGCGTACCGGCGGACCTGACGAATGGTCATCCCGAAGTCCATCAGCTCCCTTTCCCCGAACGGAGGTTGAGCGAGGCCATGCCGCTCGACCCGCAAGTCCTGGCGCTGCTGGCCCGGCGCGCCGAAGCCGGTACACCCCCCCTCTACACCCTGACCCTGGACCAGGCCCGGGCCGCCGACCTGGCCGCCGTGCAGGCGGCGGGCGGTGCCCCCGAGCCGGTCCACTCGGTCACCGAGCTGGAGATCCCGGGCCCCGACGGCCCGCTCACGGTGCGCCTGTACCGGCCGCACGACGGTGCCGGACTCCCGGCGCTGGTCTACCTGTTCGGCGGCGGCTGGACGCTCGGCTCGCTGGACACCTGCGACGCGATCTGCCGTCGGCTGGCCAACGCCGCCGACTGCGTCACCGTCTCGATCGGCTACCGGCACGCCCCCGAGCACCCCTTCCCGGCCGCCGTCCGGGACTGTCACGCGGGCACCGTCTGGCTGGCCGGGCACGCGGCCGAGCTGGGCCTGGACCCGGACCGGATCGCGATCGGCGGGGACAGCGCGGGCGGCAACCTGGCCGCCGCCGTCACCCTGCTGGCCCGCCGCGAGGGCGGCCCCGCGCTCCGGCACCAGCTGCTGGTCTATCCCAACACCGCGTACCGGGCCGACACCGCCTCGGTCCGGGAGAGCGAGGACCCGCTGTTGTTCAACCGGCACTCGGTGGACTGGTACTGGGGCCACTACCTGAAGGCCGAGGCGGACGGCGAGGACCCGCTGGCCTCCCCGCTGCGGGCCGAGGACCTGTCGGCCCTGCCGCCCGCCACCGTGATCACCGCCGAGTACGACCCGCTCCGGGACGAGGGCGAGGCGTACGCGGCGGCCCTGGCGGCCGCCGGGGTGCCGACCGTGACCCGGCGCTACGACGGCATGGTGCACGGCTTCTTCGCGATGGCGGGCACCCTGGAGGCCGGCCGGGAGGCCCAGGAGTGGGCCGCCGGGCGGCTGCGGGCGGCGTTCGGGACGGACGGGTCGTCATGACGCTGTACCTGGACCAGCTGCACGGCTCGCTGGCCGACCCGCTGCTGGATGCGATGACCTTCCTGAACGAGATCACCGGCCGCCACCCGGAGGCGATCTCGTTCGCCCCCGGGCGCCCCTACGAGGGATTCTTCGAGACCGACCGGGTGGCCGAGTACCTGGACGCCTACCTGGAGCACCTGCGTGAGCGGGGGCTGACGGAGGACCAGGTCCGCAGCACGCTGTTCCAGTACGGCCCCACGAAGGGCATCGTGGCCGAGCTGATCGCCCGGACGCTGGCCAACGACGAGGGGCTGACGGTGGCGCCGCCGGCGCTGGTGGTCACGGTCGGCGCGCAGGAGGGCATGCTGCTGGTGCTGCGCGCGCTGTGCGCCGACCGGGACGACGTCCTGCTGGTCAGTTCGCCCTGCTACGTCGGCGTGACCGGCGCGGCCCGGCTGCTGGACATCAGCACCGTGCCGGTCCCCGAGGGCGACCCGGCGGCGGTGGCGGCCGTCGCGCGGGCACTGGTGGCCGAGGGCCGCCGCCCCCGGGCGCTGTACGTGGTGCCGGACTTCGCCAACCCGTCCGGGGTCAGCCTGCCGACGGCCGTGCGGAAGGAACTGCTGGCCACCGCCCGGGCCGAGGGCCTGCTGGTGATCGAGGACAACCCGTACGGCTTCTTCACCCGGACCGGCCGCACCCGGCCGACCCTGAAGGCGCTGGACCGGCACCGGGTGGTGGTCCACCTGGGCTCGTTCGCCAAGACCTGCTTCCCCGGCGCCCGGCTCGGCTACGTGCTGGCCGACCAGGAGGTGGTGGCGCCGGACGGGACCGTCACGCTGCTGGCCGACCAGCTGGCCAAACTGAAGAGCATGACGACCGTGAACACCCCGGCGCTCAGCCAGGCGGTGATCGGCGGCCTGCTGATCCGGCACGACTTCCGGCTGCGGGCGGCCAACGCCGCCGCGGTGGCCCACTACGCGGCCGGACTGACCACGCTGCTGGCCGAGCTGGAGCAGCACTTCCCGGCCGCCGAACGGGCCAGGCTCGGGGTGGGCTGGAACCAGCCGGAGGGCGGTTACTTCACCGTCCTCACGGTGCCGTTCCGGGCCGACGCGGCCGCGATGCGGCGCTGCGCGGAGCAGTACGGCGTGCTCTGGACACCGATGGCCGACTTCTACCCGGCCGGCGGCGGGGAGCAGCTGCTGCGGCTGTCCTCCAGCAGCCTGACCACCGATCAGATCGGCGACGGGATCAAGCGGTTGGCGGAGTTCATCCGGAGCGAGGCGGCCTGAGAACACGCTGGAGCGGGGCGGGGCCGTCGGCCCCGCCCCGCTCCAGCGTGCCGTGCTCAGCGCACCCGCTCCGCGAACAGCCGGGCCGACCACCAGACCGCCGCCACGGTGAGCACCGAGACGATCAGCAGGCTCTGCCAGACCGAGCTGTCCCCGATCCGGCCCGCGAACAGGGCGCGCATGCCCTCCACGGCCCAGTAGAAGGGGTTCCACTCGGCGATCGACCGCAGCCACTGCGGGGCCAGCGCCAGCGGCAGCAGCACGCCGGAGAGCAGCGCGATCGGCTGGGCCAGCGTGTTCACCACCGGGGCCAGCGCGGCGTCGCCGGGCACCAGCAGGGCGATGCCGTAGGAGACCGCCGAGGTCATCAGCGCCAGCAGCGCCATCAGGAGGTAGGCCAGCAGCAGGTCGAGCGGGGCCACCGTGAGGCCGAACGGCAGCGCCAGCAGCGTGATGATGACGGCCTGCACCATCAGGGCCAGCACCTCGCGCAGCGCCCGGCCGAGCAGCAGGGCCAGCCGGCTGACCGGGGTGACCCGGGAGCGTTCGATGATGCCGGCCCGCAGCTCGCCGAGCAGGCTGAACCCGGTGAACAGGCCGCCGAAGATGACCAGCACGGCGAGCAGGCCGGGGACGTAGATGCGGTACGCCTCCTCGTAACTCCCGACGCGCAGCACCGGCTTGAGCAGCGGGGCGAAGAGCAGCAGGTAGAACAGCGGCTGGATGACGCCGACCACCAGCCAGACCGGGGTGCGGACCATCAGCAGCACCTGACGCTGGAACACCAGCCAGGTGTCACGGGCGAGTTTCATGGGGCGGGTTCTCCGGCTTCGGACGAGCTGGCGAGCTACGGGAGCTGTGTGGTGGCCTCAGGCCAGGGAGCGGCCGGTGCGGGCCAGGAAGACGTCGTCCAGGCTGGGGCGCTGGAGCTGGATGGTGGCGGGCACCACGCCCGCGCCGTCCAGGGTGCGGAGCAGCTGCGGGACGGCCGAGGCGCCGTCCCGGACGTAGAGCCGCAGCCCGCCGTCCTCGGGGGTCTCCAGCCGGTGCAGGTCGGGCTCGCCGCGCAGGGCGCCGGCCGCCTTCTCCACGCTGTCGGGGTCGGTCAGGCCGACCAGCACCACGTCGCCGGAGATCTCCTGCTTGAGCGCCTCGGGGGTGCCCTCGGCCACGATGCCGCCGTGGTCGATGATGCCGATCCGGTCGCAGAGCGCGTCGGCCTCGTCCAGGTAGTGGGTGGTCACGAAGACCGTCATGCCCTCGCCGCGCAGGCGCCGGATCTCCTCCCAGACCTGCGCCCGGCTGGCTGGGTCGAGGCCGACGGTCGGCTCGTCCAGGAACAGCACGCCGGGGGAGTGGATCACGCCGAGCGCGATGTCCACCCGGCGGCGCTGGCCGCCGGAGTAGGTCTGGCACGGCCGGTCGGCGAACCCGCCGAGCTCGAAGGCGGCGATCGCCCGGTCGGCGCGCTGCCCGGCCTCGGTCTTGCCGATGCCGTGCAGTCTGGCCTGGTGGACGAGTTCCTCCCGGCCGCTGACCGTGTCGGTGGTGCCGCCGCCCTGGGCGACGTAGCCGATCCGGCGGCGGACGCCGGCCGGGTCGCGCCGCAGGTCGGCGCCCGCGACGGTGGCCTCGCCGCCGTCCGGGCGGATCAGGGTGGCGAGCATCCGCAGGGTGGTGGTCTTCCCGGCGCCGTTGGGGCCGAGGAAACCGTAGATCTCGCCGGCGGCGACGGACAGGTCGAGGCCGGCGACGGCGTCGACCGTGGTGGCCTGGCGGCCCTTGCGGGACTGGTAGGACTTGCGCAGCCCCGTGGTCTCGATCAAGCCGGAACTCCCGTACTGGGGTGGGCTGTCTGGGGATGGCCCGTCGCACGGGGGCGCCCTGGGGGCTTGTCGGACAAGCCCTGGTCCGGGCGCCGCGATCGGGCACTGCGGGTCACCCTAGGGTCTGGGCGGGCCCCGCGACAATGGTCTGGACCATCGGGTCTGTGCGGCGGCCGGCCGCGGCGGCCAGCAGCTCAAGCCGGTCAACTGCCGTGCGTGCGCCACCCTTCGCCCGAAGTTCCGCGCCGAGCCGCTCGGCCCCGGCGCGCAGGGCCGGCTCGGCCAGCGCCCGGCGGAGCGCCTCGGCGATCACGTCCGGCCCGGCCTGTTCGAAGGAGATCCGCAGCCCGGCCCCGGCGGCGGCCACCCGCTCCGCCACCAGCGGCTGGTCGTGCCGGATCGGTGCCAGCACCGGTGGCACGCCGTGCACCAGGGCCTCGCCGGTGGTGTTCAGGCCGCCGTGGCCGAGCACCGCCGCCACCGTGCCGCCCGCCAGCAGTTCCAGCACCGGGGCCCGCTCCACCGTCACCGTCCCGGCCGGGAACTCCGGCCAGAGCCCGCGCGGCGCCACCACCACGGCCTGTACGCCGGGGCCGAGCAGGTGCAGCGCGGCCGCCGTCCGGCGGAGGAAGTCCGTGGTCAGCTCCTCGGCCAGGGTGCCCATCGAGACCAGCAGCTGACGCCGGGTCGGGTCGACCCGCTCCCAGGGGAAGTCCGGCTGGGCCGGGCGGTCCGCCAGCACTGGGCCGACCAGGGCGTACTCCGCCGGATGCCCGCCGCCCGCCAGCGTCTCGCAGGTCAGGGCCAGCACCAGGTCGGGGGAGAAGCGCGGGTCGAGGTACGCGCCCGTGGGGAGGGCGGCCCGTTCCCAGAGACCGCGCAGCCGCTCCTCGAACCACGGCTCCAGCTCGGCGAACGGCCGCCCGAGCTCCATCAGGCCCGGCGCCAGCGAGGCCCAGGGCAGCCCGTGCCGATGCGCCGTCAGGGCGCCCGCAGGGGTGTGCTGGTCGACCACCAGCACGTCGGGCCGCCGGCTCCGGACGGCGCTGTCCAGGGCCTTGGCGGTGAACCGCGCGTACGGCACCACGAAGCCGTCCCAGAGCGAGTGCACCGCCGCCAGGCCGGAGCCGCCCTGCGGGCGGAACAGCCGGGAGCCGGTACTGACGATCTCGCTGCCCGGGTCCAGCAGGGCGCGCAACACGGGTTCGGAACCGGTCCAGACCACTTGATGACCACGGGCCAACAGCTCGCGGCCTAGACCAATTGTGGGAAATATGTGACCGGTCAGTGGCGGCACGACGAACATGAACCTGCTGGTCAAAGGGGTATGACGAGCCATCAGGGAGGTCTCCACCTGCTCGGGGGCGCCCGCGTTCGAAATGGAACGCATCTTGTGCGGCTCGCGGGGCGTGGGAATACTAGCCCGGTGACCGCACTGGAGGCAGTGGCCGTCCATCTGCCCGACCGTGCTGTGCCCATCGAGCTGGTCGGGGAACGGATCGGTCTGACCCCGCGCCAACTCAAACTCTTCCGCCGCTTCCACGGCCTGGACCAGGTGCGCCTGGACCCGGACGGGACGCTGCTCGACCTGCTCACCGGCGCCCTCGGCGCCCTGACCGAACTCCGGGGACGGGAACACCAGGTCCGGTACGTGCTGCACGCCCGCAGCATGCCGGTCTCCACGCCCTACCCGGCCAACCCGCTGCACGACCTGCTCGACCGCTTCGGCCTCGGCCACGCCAACGCCTTCGCGGTCACCCACCATGCCTGTGCGGCCGGCCTGCTGGCCATCGACCTGGCCGGCCGACTGCTGGCCGGCGAGTCCGACCCGGACGCGCTGGCGCTGGTGCTGACGGGGGAGAAGACCTTCACCCGGGACGCCCAACTCGTCCCGGAGACGGCCATCTTCGCCGAGGGCGCGGCCGCCTGCCTGATCCGGGCCGGCGGCGGACGGGACGAGGTGCTGTCGTACGCCGTCCGGCAGCTCGGCGAGTTCGACGGCCGGCTGGCCGAGGACCCGGAGCTGCTGGCCGAGTACCAGCGGGTCTATCCCGAGGTGATGGCCGAGGTGATCCGGCAGGCGGCCGACGAGGCCGGGATCGCCCTGGACGAACTCGCGCTGATCCTGCCGCACAACGTCAACAGCGTTTCCTGGCGCGGTCTGTGCCGTCGCCTGGGCTACCCGGTGGAACGGGTGGTGCTGGACAACGTGGCCTCGGTCGGGCACAGTTTCGCCGCAGATGCTTTCATCAATCTTCACACCGCCACCGCGCGAGGGCTGCTCCGGCCGGGTGACCGCTACCTGATCGCGGCCTCCGGACTGGGCGCCACCTTCTCGGCGATGGCCGTCCGCCACTGACGGACCGTCAGTTCCCCCCCTCCTCCAAGCCGGTCCCGGCTCTGCTGTCCGAGCCGTGCCATGCCCGATGGGACGTACCACCGATGGACGACACCACCCTGCAGACCGATCCCGCCCTCCGTGGCCGGGTGTTGACCAGCATCGGCACCCTGCTGCCCCGGGTGCTGAAGAAGGAGCTCACCGAAGTCCCGGAGAACGCCTGCCTGTTCGACGACCTCGGGCTCACCTCGGCCGGCACGCTGGAGCTGATCCTGGAGCTGGAGGAGGCGCTGGACATCCAGGTCGACGTCGAGCAGATCGGTGAGGACGACCTGCGCTCGGTCGCCAGCCTGGCCGACTTCGTCGCCGGACACACCATCACCGAGGACTGACCGGAATGGACCCGCACCCGGCCGGGCCCGGCGGACTGCGGATCAGCCGGGTGCTGGCCCAGGAGTTCGACGGACGCTCGGAGACCTCGCTCGACCCGGACCTGCGGGTCTTCGTGGGCGACCTGGCCCGGCCGTACGGGCTGGCGCTGCGCGAGGACCTGCTCGCCGAGGGCGTCGGCCACGCCTACGGCGAGATGGGCGAGGTGCTGATCGACCGGCTCGCGCTGGCCGAGGACCAGCCGGTCGACCTGCTGATCCTGGCCTTCGCGGTGCCGGACGTCCAGCCCGGCCGGGCGGTCACCCTGCACCTGGCCCGCCGCTGCCCCGGGCGGCCGCTCGCCTTCGCGATCGGCGACCAGGGCTCGGCCGCACCGTTCACCGCGCTGTTGATCGCCGACCGGTACGCGCGGACCGGGGCCTGCCGGCGCGCGCTGGTGCTGGTGCTGGAGCAGACCGCCCTGCACTACCTGCCGGCCGGCCCGGTGACGCTGCCGAAGCGGCACCAGGGCGTCCTGCTGCTGCTCGAACCAGCGGAGGAAGGACGGGAGATGACGATCCGTCAGCTCGACGGCCCGCCCGCCGGGGAGGCGCCGACCGGCGGGCCGGACCAGCCGCTGACCGGGTGCTGGGCCGACCTCGCTGCGGACGGCGGAGCGCTGCGGGTCATCGACCAGGACGAGCAGTTCGGCCGCTGGTCGGCCCTGGACCAGCCGGCCGTCCGGTGAACACCGACACGGTCGCGCTCTGGGTGATCCCGACCGACCAGCCCGCGCCGGTGGTGGACCGCCTGCACCGACTGCTCGACCAGGGCGAACGGGCCCGGGCCCGGGCCATGCCCGATCCGGCCCGCCGGGCCAGGTTCGTGGTCGGCCGGGGTGCGGTCCGGCTGCTGGCCGCCCGCCCGCTCGGCCTGGCGCCGGCCGAGCTGAGCTGGCGCCGGGGCCCGCACGGCAAACCCGAGCCGGTGCACAACCCGACCGGCGCGCAGTTCAGTTGGTCGGGCTCCGGGTCGCTCGCGGTCCTCGCCGTGGCGCACGGCCGCCGGGTCGGCGCGGACGTCGAGGAGCTGCCCGCCGAGCGGGTCGCGGTCCGGGTGGCCGGCCGGTACTTCCCGCCCGAGGAGGCCCGGTACGTCGCCGGCGGGTCGTCCGCCCGGCACCGCTCGGCCCGGTTCGCCCAGCTCTGGTGCCGCCGGGAGGCGGGCGTCAAGGTCTACGGCGGACGGCTCGCGCAGAGCCTGCCGCTCCGGCTGGCCGGGCGCAGCCCGCTCCGCTCGGAGGCGTTCAAGGCCCTTTCGCCGGGCCCCTGTTGGATCCGGGACATCCGGGTGCCGGGGCCGTTCCGGGCCGCCGTCGCGCTGGACGGCCCGGCCCCCTTCCTGGTCCGCCGCCGGACCTGGACCCCATACCTTCCGGTCGACCTCGCACCACCTGAGGCACCACTTGAGGCACCCCTTGAAGCACCACTCGAACCAGGAGCAGCCGATGACTGATCTTCACCTGTCGGGAGCGGCCACCCTGCTGCCCACCGACGTACCCGGCGTGGTCCTCTACTCCGGTGCCTTCGAGGCGCTGATCGCCGACCTGCGGCTGGGCATCGAGGCGCTCGGCGCCGACGAACCCTTCGAGCGGATCGCCGTCCCGCCGGTGATCTCCCGCGCGCTGGTCGAACGGGCCGGGTACGTCAAGGCGTTCCCGCACCTGCTCGGCACCGTGCACAGCTTCACCGGCACCGCCGCCGAGTGGGGCGAGCTCTCCGGCCGTCCGGACTGGCACGCCACCCAGCAGATCGGCGACCTGGTGCTGCTGCCTGCCGCCTGCTACCCGCTCTACGCCACACTGGAGGGGCAGGAGCTGGCCGGACCCGCCAGGTTCGCCACCTCCGCACACTGCTTCCGGCAGGAGGGCAGCAACGAGACGGGCCGGCTGCGCAGCTTCCGGATGGCCGAGTACGTCACCGCCGGGACCCAGCAGCACTGCGAGGACTGGCGGACCCGCTGGCTGGACCGGGTGGCCGACTGGCTGGGCGCGATGGACCTCAAGGCGGTCGTCGAGGTGGCCGACGACCCGTTCTTCGGCCGGGCCCGGAAGGTCTTCCAAGCCGCCCAGCGGGCCCAGGAGTTGAAGTACGAACTGCGGGTCGAGCTGGCCGACGGGCTGGTCCAGGCGATCGCCTCGGCCAACTGCCACAAGGACACCTTCGGCACCATCTTCGGCTTCACCGCCGAGGGCGAGCCCGGGCACACCGCCTGCGCCGCGTTCGGCCTGGAGCGGATCGCGCTGGCGCTGATCCACGCGCACGGGGCGTACCCGGCGCAGTGGCCGGAGCCGGTCCGGGCCGCGCTGACCGGGGAGTCGGTCCGATGAGCGTGATCACGGTGCAGTACGACGGCGGCAGCTCCGGCTCGGGGCCGCTGACCTTCGGTCAGGACAACATGATCCTGTGCATCCGCCGGGACGACCCCGACCAGATCAACAAGCACGCGGTCTGGCCGGTCCCGCCGGGCACCGAGCTGCCCGAGGTGCTGGCCGTGCTGCGGCAGCTGGCCGAGCGGCACGAGTCGCTGCGCACCCGCTTTCCGTCCGACGGCCCGGAGGGGACCCGGCAGGAGGTGCACGCCGCAGGCTCGTTCCAGGTGACCCTGGTGGAGGCCGGTCCGGACAGTGAACTCGACCTGCTGGCCGATGAGTTGGCCCGGAAGGACCGGCCCGTCGGCTTCGACCTGGCGGCCGACTTCCCGATCCGGTACACCCTGCTGACCCGGGACGGCCGACCGGTCCGGCTGGCCGTGGTGGTCTGCCACTCCGGGGCGGACGGCGCCGCCACCTCCCGGCTGTTCGAGGAGTGGTACACGCTGCTGAGCGGCGGCGAACTCCTGCCGCTCAGCGCGCCCACCCCGCTGGAGGTGGCCCAGGCCGAGCGCACCCCGCTGGGCCGTCGCCGGGCCACCGCCTCGCTGCGGCACTGGGAGCGGATCCTGCGCACCAGCCCGCAGGCGGTGTTCGCCGACTCCGGCATCACCGGCCCGCCCGGCAGGCTGGCCACCCTGGCGATCCGGTCGCCCTCGGCCGCCGCCGCGCTGGAGGCCGCCGCGCAGCGGACCGGCGCCAGCCCGTCCAGCGTGCTGCTCGGCATCTTCGCCGCCCTGGTCGCGCACCGGGCGGCCCAGCCCAAGCTGGTGATCGCCGCGCTGTCGGCGAACCGGCACCGCTCGCAGCTGGCCGGCTACGTGGGCACGCTGGCCCAGGACGCGCTGCTCGCGGTGGACACGGCGGCGGAGGACCTGGACGAGGTGATCGGCCGGACCAAGGCGGCCGCACTGGCGGGCTACTGGCACAGCACCTTCGACGCCACCCGGATCTGGGAGCTGATCGAGGACGTCGCCCACCTGCGCGGCTCGCGCTGGGCCCGCCAGGTGGTGGTGAACGACCTCAGCATGACCATCCCGGACGCCGCCGCCCACGCGCGCCCGATGCCGGCCACCGATCCGGAGCTCAGCTGGTACCCGGAGGAGGAGGTGCCGGTCCGGGTGATGCTGAACATCTGGCGGGTCCGGGACTGCGTCGAACTCTCGCTGCACACCTGCCCGCAGGTGTTCGACCGGGCGGACAGCGAACGGCTGGCGCGGGGTCTGCTGACCCTGGTCGAGGCGGCGGCGAACGGTCCGGTGGCGCTGGACGGGCTGACCGGCCTGACCGGTCTGGAGCCCGGGGTGCGGGACGGCGAGTGGGAGTCGGTGGACGGCTCCTGGATCGACCTGGCCGCCGTCCGGGAGCTGCTGACCGCGACCCTGGGCGCGGAGACCCGCCCGGTCGTGACGGTGGCGGACGGGCGGCTGACCGCCCGGCTGGACGCCGGGACCAGCGCGCTCACCCCGGCCGAGGCGCACCGTGCGGTGCTGGCCGGGCTGTCCGGTCGGCAGACCGCGATGGCCCCGCACCACTACGTGATCGACGGGGCCGTCCCGGCCGAGGGAAGCGGCCGGGACGGTGGGGTCACCGACTGGCAGGCCCTGCTGGGCTGAGCCGGGATCAGCTGTTCTGGGCGGCCCAGAACTCGTCGAAGTTCAGCACGCCGTCCTTGCTGGTGTCGGCCTTGTTGATGATCGCCTGGGCGACGGTCTCGGTGACGTAGGGGTCACCGAGCTCCGCCATCGCCTTGGTGTACTCGGCGGCCGTGATGAAGCCGTCGCCGTTGGCGTCGAAGCGTGCGAAGACCTGCTTGGCGGTCTCGATGTCAGCCATGGTGGTACCCCTCCTGATGGGTCGTGGTGCAGGTACTTTATCGGCCCGTCGGGAGAGGTGCGGACGCCGGACCCCCGACCGGGACCCGCAGGTCAGCAGCCCGGTCCCGGGCGGTCAGGCGGACCGCTTGGCGTAGTCCGCGTAGCCCTGCCAGTCCAGCAGCACGCACGGCTCGTCGCCGACCACCCAGGCGTCGTGCCCGGGGGCGATGGTCATCACGTCGCCGGGGCCGAACTCCTGCTCGTCACCGTCGTCCATCCGGACGGTGATCCGCCCCGAAACGCAGTACCCGGCGTGCGGCGCCTGGCAGCTGTCGGTCCCCGCGATCGGCTTCACATGCTCGGACCAGCGCCAGCCGGGCTCGAAGGTGGCCCGGCCGACGGCGACGCCGTCCATGTCCACCAGGGCCAGCTGTCCCATGCCCGCCTCGAAGGGGCGGACCTCCTCGGGTGTCTCCAGGCTCTTCCGCAGCAGGCCGGACATCACGCCACCTCCTCGGCGGCCGCCCGGACGGGCTCCTGCCGTCGCAGGGACGGTCCTTCTTCCCACGGTACGCCGCCCGCGGTGCGCGTTCCGTGCCGCCGCCGGCCGGGGGGCGGGTGGCGGTGGGCGAGGGCGGCAGGCTGGCTAGGGTGGCCGCCATGCAGAGACATCTGGAGTTCGAACGACTGCACAACTTCCGCGACCTCGGGGGCTACCGGACCTCGGACGGCCGGGAGACCCGGCCCGGGCTGCTCTACCGCTCCGACTCGCTGGGCAAGCTGGCGGGGGAGGACCTGGCACGGTTCGAGAAGCTGGGCGTGCGGACGGTGATCGACCTGCGCTACTCCTGGGAGATCGAGCGCAAGGGCCGGATTCCGGAGCTGCCCGGCCTCGGCTACCACAACCTCAGCATCGAGCACCGCCCCTACGACCAGGCCGCGTTGGGCCCCGAGGTGGACCCGGCGGTGTACCTGGCCGAGCGGTTCGCCGAGGTGGCCTCGGACGGGACGGCCGAGATCCGGGCCGCGCTGGAGGTGATCGCCGACCCGGCGAGCGGGACGGTGGCCTTCCACTGCGCCTCGGGCAAGGACCGCACCGGAATCATCGCCGCCCTGGTGCTCACCCGGCTCGGCGTCCCGGAGCAGACGGTGGTGGAGGACTTCGCGCTCACCGGGCTGGCCACCGAGCGGCTGGTCGCCGAGTGGCACGCCTCCTACCCCGACCTGGTGATGCGCTGGCCCGGCTACGGCCGGGCCCCCGCCGAGCTGATGCGCCGGTTCCTGGCCGACCTGGCGGAGCGGTACGGCTCGGTCGACGGCTACCTCACCGAAGAGCTGGGCCTGGGCGAGGAGTTCACCACCGCGCTGCGCGCCAAGCTGCTCGCCTGAGCTAGTGCCGGGCCCGGTCGAGGGCGGCCGTCAGCACCTGCGGGGCCGCCACCAACGAGGGCCCGTACCAGGTGAGGTGACGGCCGCTCAGCAGTGCGGCCGGGATGCCGGGAAACGCCTCCGGGCCGTCCTCGGCGGTGAAGCGGTACGGCTCGTCGGGCAGCACCACCAGCTCCGGGCGGGCCGCCAGCAGCTCACCGATCGGGATCGCCGGGTACCGCTCGGGGTGGTCGGCGTGGATCAGCCGGACGCCGAGCCGGTGCAGCAGGTTCCCGGCGAAGGTGTCCCGGCCCAGCACCATCCATGGCCGCCGCCAGATCGGCACCACGGCGCGGACCGGCGCCCGGGCCGGCAGCTCCCGCCAGGCCGACTCGGCGGCGTCCAGCCAGCCCGGCCGGGCCAGCCCGAGGTCGTCGGTCAGCAGCGCGGCCAGTTCCTCGAACGCCTGCGGCAGCGTCCGCACCTCGGTGACCCGGACGGACAGCCCGGCCGCGCGCAGCGCCGCCAGGTCGACGGCCCGGTTCTCTTCCTCGTTGGCCACCACCAGATCCGGCCGCAGCGCCACGATCCGGGCCAGGTCCGGGTTCTTCGTCCCGCCGATCCGCGCCACCGCGAGATCCGCGGGCTCGCTGCACCAGTCCGTCACCCCGACCAGCAGCTCCCGCCCGCCCACCGCGATCGCCTCGGTGAGCGAGGGCACCAGCGACACCACCCGCATCGTCATCCGGCCACGCTACCGCCCGGCCGGATGGATGTGCCGGGAAGGTCACGGAGCCGCCACGGGGGTGAATCAGGCGGGGCGGAGGGGCGTGCCGGGCTGCCGGGCGGGTACCCGCAGGTCATGGGACTCATTCGCAGGCGCCGCCAGGACGACTCCGTACCCGAGCCGGGCGGGGAGGACGTGGCGGGTGAGCTGGCCGCGCTGTCGGCCGAGATGGAGCGCAGCCTGCCGGAGGCGAACCCGGCCGTCCAGGAGGCGTGGTACCGGCGCAAGGGCGCGCAGCGGGCCCGGGTGCTGGTCGGTTCGCTGACCAAGGCGCTCGGCCGGGGCGGGGTCGCGGCGGCGAAGGGCGCGGGGCTGGGCGGCAAGGCGCTGGCCGACCGGCTGGTGCTGGCCGCGCCGCGGATCCCGATCCGCAGCCTGGCCACCCTGCGCGCGCAGCACCCGACGGCGGCCACCCCGGAGGAGCTGGCCGAGCTGGTGACGCTCGGCGCCTGCCGGTCCTCGGCCGCGCTCGGCGCCGGGGCGGGCGCGGCGGCGATGATGCCGGTGCCGCCCGCGATGGCGGTGGAGATCGCGGCCGAGACGCTCTCGGTCGCGGCGGTGGAGATCAAGCTGATCGCCGAGCTGCACGAGATCTACGGGATGCCCGCGGTCGGCACGGCCGCCCAGCGGGCCGCGGCGTACGTCGGCGCCTGGGCGGACGGCCGGGGGATCGACCGGGCGGCGCTGATCCGGCCGGCCGGGCTGGCCGCGATGGCGATCGGCTCGGAGGTGCGGCAGAAGGTGCGCAAGCGGCTCACCCGGAGCACCCTGCGCAAGCTGCCCTCGCTGACTCCGCTGCTGATCGGGGCCGGGATCGGCGCCACCATGAACCGCCGGGACACCCGCAGGCTGGCCGACCAGGTCCGGGCCGACCTGGTCGGGCGCAAGGTGCTCGACCCCGGCTACTGGGCGGCGGCCGCGCCCGCGCTCGGGGCGGGGGACCGGCGGGCGGTGGAGTCCTGACGGTCCGAACTATTGACGGTCCGTCTAATAATCTCTAGCTTCTCGGGCAGAGGGGTGCGTCGTGCCCTTCGGCGAGCCCGAGGAGGAGAGAGCCGATGACCACCGCAGCCGGCCGCAGGCCGACCGGAAGGACCGCCCCGGAGGAGTGGCCGGAGGAGCGCCGACGGACCGCCGAGCGGCTGCTCGCCTCCTCCGCCAAGGTCTCCTTCGACCCGCTCACCGAGGTGGACTGGGCCTCCCCGCCGGTGCCCGGCCGCTACTACAGCCCGGCGCACAACCTCTCGCTCTACGGCACCCCGCTCTGGGACGCGCTGACCGAGGAGCAGCGGATCGAGCTCAGCAAGCACGAGGTCGCCAGCATCGCGAGCGTCGGCATCTGGTTCGAGGAGATCCTGATGCAGATGCTGCTGCGGCACGCCTTCGACCGTGACCCGACCAGCGCGCACGTGCAGTACGCGCTCACCGAGATCGCCGACGAGTGCCGGCACTCGGTGATGTTCGCGAAGATGATCTCCTGGATGGGCGTGCCCACCTACGGGCCGGGGCGGCTCTCGCACGAGCTGGGCCGGCTGTTCAAGACGATCTCGACGCACAGTCAGACCTTCGGCGGCACCATGTACGTCGAGGAGATCCTGGACGCCTTCCAGCGCGAGCTGATGAACGACGAGTCGATGCAGCCGCTCACCCGCCAGGTCTCCCGGATCCACGTGATCGAGGAGTCCCGGCACATCACCTACGCCCGCGAGGAGCTGGTTCGCGCCAAGGTCGGCCCGGTCCGGCGCCGCTACGAGCAGCTGCTGCTCGGCCTGGTGGTGCACCGCTCCACCGTCGGCCTGATCAACCCGAAGCTGTACGCGGCGGTCGGCATCGACCCGAAGGTGGGCCGCAAGGCCGCCCGGAACAACCCGCACTGGCGCGCCACCAAGACGCAGATGGCGGCCAAGGCGATCGGCGTGCTGGACCGGGCCGGCCTGGTCGGCCGGACCAACCGCTGGCTGCTCCGGTCGGCCGGGGTGATCTGAGGGGCTGATCCGACGGGGCGGTCCGGGCAGGCGTCAGAGCGGGGACAGCTCGGGCCGCTTGGCCTCGACGTGGTCGCCGGAGGACTCGCCGCGCAGCCGCCGGCCGACCCACGGGACCAGGAACTCCCGGGCCCAGTGCAGGTTCTCCCGGCGCTGCTCGGCGACCGAGAGCACCGGGGCGGTCGGCCACGGCGCGTCCGGGTCCTGGGCGGCGGTGAGCGGCAGCCCGAGCGAGCGGGCGGCCAGCAGGGCGACCCGCTGGTGGCCCTCGGGGGAGAGGTGCAGCCGGTCCTCGCTCCAGGCCCGCCGGTCGTGCACCGCGCGCAGCGACCACAGGTCGGCCACCGCGCAGTCGTTCCGGTCGGCGATCGCCCGCAGGTGGCCGTTGTAGGTGGCGATCTTGCCGCGCAGCAGACCGAGCAGCGGGATGCCCCGGGTGTCGAAGCCGGTGCAGATCAGCACCCGGCCCGCGTGCCGGCGCAGCTCCAGCACGGCGGCCTCGAACCGCTCGGCCGCCTCGTCCGGGTCGCTGCCGGGCCGGAGGATGTCGTTGCCGCCCGCGCAGAAGCTCACCAGGTCGGGCCGGATCTCGGCGACCCGGGGCACCTGCTCGGCCACCACCTGGTCGAGCAGGCGGCCCCGGACGGCCAGGTTGGCGTAGCGGAAGTCGTCCGTCGGCCGCTGGTCGGCGAGCAGTTGGGCGAGCCGGTCGGCCCAGCCGGCGTACCGGCCGTCCGGGCCCGGGTCGTTCAGGCCCTCGGTGAAGCTGTCGCCGAGGGCGACGTACGAGTCGATGTCGGTGATCTCCTGGTGGTCAGCCATGGAGACGATAGTTCACCTTGTGAAGTTCCTTACGCGAACGTAGGTGGCGCGGTACGGGCGTGATCTTCGCCACCCGGGGTGCGGGCTTCAGTCCGCCGAGGGCCAGTCCGACAGTCGGCGGGCGCTCTCGAAGCGCAGTGGCTCACCGGTCACCGGATCGGTGAACTCCAGTCTGTGGGCCAGTAGTTGGAGCGGATGGCGGAAGTCGTCCAGGGCCGTCTCGGGCAGCACCTCGGGGTAGAGCGGGTCGTGCAGGATCGGGATGCCCAGCATGCTCAGGTGCACCCGGAGCTGGTGGGTCTTCCCGGTCTCCGGCAGCAGGCGGTAGCCGCCGAGGCCGTCCCGGTGGGTCAGCAGTTCCACCACGCTCCGACTGTTCGACTCGCCCGGCACCTCCCGGGCCGTCAGCTCGCCGCGTTCCTTCACCAGGTGGCCGGTCACCGTCCGGGGCAGCGTCAGCGCGGGGTCGTACGGGGCGACCGCGCGGTACTCCTTGGTGACCCGGCGCTCGGCGAACAGCCCCTGGTAGGCGCTCCGGTGCTCGGGCCGTACCACGAAGAGGGTGAGCCCGGCCGTGAGCCGGTCCAGCCGGTGGGCCGGGCTCAGCTCGGGCAGCGCCAGCTCGTCCCGCAGCCGGGACAGCGCCGTCTCCACCACGTGCCGGCCGCGCGGCGTCACGGCCAGGAAGTGTGGCTTGTCGGCCACCACGATCCGCTCGTCCCGGTACAGCACCGTCACCGGGAACGGCACCGGCACCTCGGGGCCGAGCTCCCGGTGGTACCAGACGTAGCCACCCGGCAGGTACGGCGCGTCGGCCGGGAGCGGCCCGGCCGTCCCGTGCACTGTGCCCTCGGCGAACATCGCGTCGACCAGCTCGGACGGCACCGGCAGCCGGTCGGCCAGGTAGTCGCGCACCGTCGTCCAGTCGCCCTCGACCGGCAGCCGCCGCCGGACCGGGTCGACCCCGCGGCGCTGCGGCAGCGGTGCGGGCGGCACGGCGGATCGGCGTCTCATGTCGAACCAGCCTAGTGCCGTGCCCGGGCAGGGGTTGTCCCACCGGGCACGCACCCGGTCGAGTGGCCGTGACCGGTTCCGGCCCCTGGCCGGGGCAGAATGGGGACCCGGAGACCGAGCCCGGAGGATTTACCGTGACGCGACCGGCCCAGCAGAGCGAGGAGCTGGCGACGCTCCGTCAGCTGCTGCGCACCCGCCCGCCGATGGACCGGAAACTGCCGGCCTTCGACCCGGGCGCCGCCCCGGCGGACCCGGCCACCCTGCACGTGTCCTGGCTGCTGGAGGCGATGACCGCCGAGCTGCCGGACGCCCAGGTGGTCACCGTCTCCACCTCCGACGGGGACGGCCACCCCGACGCCCGGGTGCTGGTGCTGCGGGACATCGATCCGGCCACCGGCAGCTGGAGCTTCGCCGCCGACCTGCGCAGCCCCAAGGGCGAGCAGCTCGCCGTCACGCCCTGGGCCGCCCTCACCTCGTACTGGCCCGCCTTCGGCCGGCAGATCAGGGTGCGTGGCCCGGTCGAGGCGATCGACCAGCAGGACGCACCGCCCGCCGAGCGGGGGGTCGGCCCGGCCGGCCACACCGCCGCCGTGGTCGGCCGGCAGAGCCAGCGGCTGGGCAGCGCGGGCGAGTTGGAGTCCGCCTGGCAGCTGGCCGCCGCCGAGGTGGCGGCCGATCCGGCCGGGCCGGTGCCGGGGCTGACCCGGTACGTGCTGCGCGCCGAGGCGGTGGAGTTCTGGCACGGCGACCCCGGTCGGCGGCACATCCGGCTGGCGTACCAGCGGACCGCCCTCGGCTGGGAGCGGGGCCTGCTCTGGCCGTGAGCGGCCCGGGCCGGGGTGACGGGAGGCCGGCCCGGCCGGCGGCGGGCTGGGACGCTGGTCCGGCCGCGTGCGATGATCGCCGGGTGCTTCGGGTGCCTGGAAGGTCGGTCCTCCGGCGGGGCAGGTCGGCCGGACCAGCCTCGGCGCTGGCCGCTGCCCTGCTGCTGGTGCTGGGCCCGGCCGCCGCTCCGGCGGCCGCCGACGGCAGCCCACGGCGCGAGTTCACGATTCAGGACGCCCGGATCACCGAGTCCAGCGGCCTGGCCGCGAGCCGCCGGCACCCCGGCGTCTACTGGACCCACAACGACAGCGACGACGGCCCGTACGTCTTCGCGGTCGACTCCCAGGGCCGCACGCTGGCCACCGTCACGCTGCGCGGGGTCACCCTGCGGGACGCCGAGGCGATCGCGCTCGGCCCGGACAACCAGCTCTACCTGGCCGACATCGGCGACAACTTCAACGGCAAGTGGCCCGAGGTCTGGCTCTACCGCTTCGCCGAGCCCGCCCAGCTGACCGACCAGACCGTGCAGGCCACCCGCTACCGGGTCAGGTACGCGGACGGGCCGCGCGACGCGGAGGCGCTGCTGGTGCACCCGGTGACCGGCCGGGTGTACATCGCCAGCAAGAGCGACAAGGACCAGGGCCACCTGTACCAGGGCCCCGAGGCGCTGTCGGCCACCGCCGTGAACACCTTCAAGAGCATCGCCGACGTCCCCTGGGTCACCGACGGCGGCTTCTCCCCGGACGGCAGCAAGGTGGTGCTGCGCGGCTACTTCTGGGCCAAGCTGTACGACTGGAAGGACGGCACCATCACCGCCCCGGAGTCGGTGAACGTCCCGTTCCAGCGCCAGGGCGAGTCGGTGACCTTCTCGGCGGACGGCGACTCGCTGCTGTTCGGCAGCGAGGGCAAGCAGAGCGACGTGTGGCGACTCCCGCTCAAGGCCGCCACTGCGACCCCGACCCCTGCTCCGGCGGCCGACCCGGCGGCCTCGGGCGCTCCGGCCGCCGCCCCCGAGCCGAAGAACGAGCCGAACCACGCGGGCGCCCTGCTGCTGGTGATCGCCGCCGTCGGGGCGCTGTTCTACTGGCGCAAGGGCCGCAGTTCGGGCTGATCAGCCGTCAGGGCCCGGCCGGGCGAGGGTGGATCGGGCCGCGGCCCGCGCACCGCTGATAGCCTCGCGGGGCACCCGGCGTGAAGGAGTCCCGATGGCCGTCGTCCACCGCACCACCATGAAGCCCGGCAAGCTCGAGCTGCTCACCGAGTGGCTGCCGCAGCAGTCCTGGTACCTGGGCGCGGGCCGGGCGCCGGAGCTGGTCCGGGCCGGCGGGTTCCGGCTGGACGACCCCGAGGGCGAGGTGGGGATCGAGTTCATGGTGGTGGTGGACACGGCCGGGCCCGACCCGGTGGCCTACCTGGTCCCGCTGGCCTACCGGGGCGCCCCGAACGGCACCGGCCCGACCCTGATCGGCACCTCCGAGCACGGCGTGCTCGGCACCCGGTGGATCTACCACGGCACCGGCGACCCGGTGCTGATGACGGAGCTGGCCGCCCTGCTGAGCGGCAACGCGGTGCCGCAGCAGCAGAGCGAGAGCGACACCCCGGACCCGACCGTCACGGTCCACCCGGTCACCACCGGGCAGCCCTTCAGCTACGAGACCGTCGAGGTCCTGCGACCGCTGGCCGACCAGGCCGCCGAACTCCCGGCCGACACCGTGCTCGGCCAGGTCGTCGCAGGCTGGCTCTGGCCGGACGGCACCCCAGCCCGCGCCGTCTTCGCCCGCGCCACCCCGTAGCGGGGCCTGCCACCGTCCGGCTGAACTCCGTTAGAGGGAAGGGCGGTTCAGGCGTGGGCGGTCAGGTCGCTGAGTTGGGCGGCCAGGTGCAGGCCGGTGGTGAGGTACTGCACGAAGGTCTCGTTGTTGAGGGCGGCGGGGGAGCGGCGGCGGCGGATCAGGGTGATCGCCTGGTCCATGTCGTGGCCCAGGCCGGCCAGGGCCTGAGCGATCACCAGCCCCGAGCGGTTGTAGCCGGAGTGGCACCGGACGAGGACGGTGCGGCCGGCGCGGACGGCGTCCGCCACGGCGGTGGCGAGCGATGCGGCCGTGCGGAGCTGGGCGGCGGTGAGCGGTTCGTCGGGCATCGTGCCGACCAGGTGCTCCACGTCGGGGGACGGGCCGTGGCCGGGGGCCGAGAAGAGGCTGACCACCAGGTCGAACTCCGACCCGACGACCACGGACTGGAGGTCCCCCAGGCAGTCGGTCCAGATGTGCCCGCCCATCCAGAGGCCCGGGACGATCTCGTTCCAGGGCTCCTCGGGGCCCGGTACGTGCCGGTCCTTCCTGCGCGTCCTCATCGCCTCACCCTCCCGCAGCGCCAACGGCGGGGCGGGGCGGGGAGTTCCGCGTTCCCTCGGGCGGGCCTTCGGGGTGATCGGTGTTCGCGCGGGCCGTTCGTAGGGATAACGTCAGGGGCGTGTCACGAACCGAAAGCTCCCCCGCCGCGCTCCTGCCTCGTCCGGAGCGCCTGCACACCGTCCCGCTCGAACGGATAGCCGGGCTCCTGGGTGTTCCAGGGGCTTCGGGTGACGTCCCGGTCACGGGGATCACGCACAGTCATTCGGCGGTCCTGCCGGGGGACTTGTACGTGGTGCTCCCCGACAGCCGGGTGGAGGTCCGGGAGGCGGTGGGGGCGGCGCGGGCGGCCGGGGCGGTGGCCGTGCTGGCGGAGGCGGCCGCGGCGGAGCGGCTGGGCGGGTGCGGGGTGCCGGTGCTGGTGGTGACCGGGTTGCGGTCGCGGCTGGCGGAGCTGTCCAGCTGGTTCTACGGGCGGGCGGCGGAGGGCCTGTTGAGTTTCGGCGTGACCGGCACCAACGGGAAGACCACCACCTGCTATCTGCTGGAGGGCGGCCTGGTCGGGGCCGGCCGGGCCCCCGGCCTGCTGGGTACGGTGGAGCGACGGCTCGGTGCCGAACGGTTCGCCGGTGAGCTGACCACCCCCGAGGCGCCGCAGCTGTACGCGCTGCTGGCGGTGCTGGCGGAGCGCGGCGCGGACGCGCTGGCGATGGAGGTGTCCAGCCACGCGCTGCGGCTGGGCCGGGTGGACGCGCTGGTGCTGGAGGTCGCGGTGTTCACCAACCTGACGCACGATCACCTGGACTTCCATCCCGACATGGAGGACTACTACCGCGCCAAGGCGGTCCTGTTCACCCCGGAACGCTGCCGGCGCGCGGTGGTCAACGTCGACGACCCGTACGGGCGGAGGCTGAAGGACGAGGCCGGGGTGCCCGTGGTGACGTTCTCCGCCGAGGGCGACCCCGGTGCGGACTGGCGGGCGGTGGACGTCCTGCTGCGGGCGGACGGTTCGACGTTTCGGGTGCTCGGCCCCGACGGTGCCGGGGCGGACGCCCGGATCGCGTTGCCCGGCGGCTACAACGTGGCCAACGCGCTGGGCGCCGTCGCGGCCCTGGTCACGGCGGGCCTGCCGCTGGACCGGGTGGTGGCCGGGATCGGCGCGGTGACCGGCGTACCTGGGCGGGTGGAGCGGGTCGAGGCCGGGCAGCCGTACCTGGCGGTGGTGGACTACGCCCACCAACCCGACGCGCTGCAGGCCGTCCTGACGACCCTTCGGGCGGTCACCCCGGGACGGCTGCACGTGGTGATCGGCTGCGGCGGGGACCGGGACACCGCCAAGCGGTCCGTGATGGGCGGGGTCGCCGCCCGGTTCGCCGACACCGCCGTGCTGACCACCGACAACCCCCGGTCCGAGGACCCGTTGGCGATCCTGGCCACCATGCGGGCCGGGGCCACCGCCGTGCCCGCAGCCGAACGGGCCGAGCTGCTGGTCGTCCCGGACCGGGCCGAGGCCATCGCCGCCGCCGTGGCCCGGGCGGTGGCCGGCGACACCGTGCTGATCGCCGGCAAGGGTCACGAGAGCGGCCAGCAGATCGGCGCCGTCAGCCTGCCCTTCGACGACCGGGCGGTGCTGGGCGCCGCGATCACGGCCGCCCGGTCCACCGGTGAGCCCGACCGCGGCTAGGCCGCTCTCTCGGTCGCACCCCGGCCCGCCCCCGACTCACCCGACCTCGGAGAACTCTTGCTGGTCTCACCCGCCCTTCCCCTCGCCATACCCGTACCCGGGACGGTCGTCGACGCGATCCGGATCGTGCGCGTCGACCTGTTCGTGGTCCGGCTGCCGCTGCTCCGCCCGTTCACCACCAGCAGTCACCGCAAGGACCACCTGGACCACATCCTGGCCCGGGTCACCGACCAGGACGGCGCCACCGGCTGGGGGGAGTGCGCCAGCCCGACCGACCCGTTCTACGGGCCGGAGAACCTCCGCAGCTGCTGGAACGCGCTGACCGACTACTTCGCCCCGGCCCTGCTGGGCGCCGGCTGGCAGCACCCCACCGACCTGCCGACGGCCTGGGGCCACATCCAGGGCAACCGGTTCGCCCGGGCGACACTGGACATCGCCTGCTGGGACCTGTTCGCCCGCCGGCAGGACCGCTCGCTGGCCGACACCCTCGGCGGCACCGCGGCCGCCGTCCCGGTCGGGGTCAGCCTCGGCATCGAGCCCGGCGTCGAGGAACTGCTCGCCCAGGTCGAGCGGTACGTGGCGGAGGGCTACCGGCGGGTCAAGCTCAAGATCGCCCCCGGCTGGGACGCCGCACCGGTGGCCGCCGTCCGCGAGCGCTTCCCGGACACCCCGCTCCAGGTGGACGCCAACGGCGCCTACCGGGACCACCCCTCGCACCACGCGGTGCTGCGGGAGCTGGACGGCCTGGGCCTGGCGATGATCGAGCAGCCCTACCCCGCCGACGACCTGCTGGCGCACGCCCGCCTGCAGCGCGAACTGGCCACCCCGGTCTGCCTGGACGAGTCCGTCACCACCGTGCACACCGCCCGGACCGCGCTCGCCCTGGGGGCCGGACGGATCGTCAACATCAAGGTCTCCCGCCTCGGCGGCCTGACCGAGGCCCGCGCCGTCCACGACCTGTGCGAGCAGGCGGGCGTGCCGGTCTGGTGCGGCGGGATGCACGAGTTCGGCATCGGCCGGGCGGCGAACCTGGCCCTGGCCGCACTGCCCGGCTTCACCCTCCCCGGTGACCTCTCCGGCTCCGACCGGTACTTCCGCACGGACGTGGTGCAGCCGCCGATCCGCGCCCACGACGGAACGGTGGCCGTGCCGACCGGCCCCGGCCTCGGCGTCGAGATCGACCAGGATGCGCTGCGCGGTCACCTGCTGCGCAGCACCGTACTGACCTGAGCGCGGTGGGGGCGGTCACTCGCTGTCCGACACCCACGTCCTCCGGTCCGCGTACTCCGCCACGACCGCACCGGGGCAGGCCCGGCGCAGTGCCGCCGCCAGCAGGCCCGGGTCGTGCTCCGGATGGTCGAACGCGGCCCGGGTGCGGTGGACCTTGCCGCCCACGTGCAGTTCGAGCACCCGTTGGCCGCCGTCGGGATTGTCCATGGACCGGTGCCCGGTACGGATCAGCTGCAGCCGGCCGACCGAGTCGAGCGGGTGGCTGCTCTCCCGGCCGTCGACCCGCACCAGCACGAGCACCGGCGGGGGCCCCGGCCGGATCTCGGCCCGCTCGACGGCCCTCCGCTCGCCCAGCCAGGGCGGCACCAGCAGCACGCCCCAGAACGTCACGAGGATCCCGCCCAGCACCAGGGCCGCCCAGGGCGCGGCGACCGCCACCGCCCCGACGGTCAGCACGTGTCCCACGGTGACGACCACGTAGTCGCCCCAGTCGGACG
Source organism: Kitasatospora sp. NBC_00070 (assembly GCF_045041205.1). NCBI lineage: Bacteria > Bacillati > Actinomycetota > Actinomycetes > Kitasatosporales > Streptomycetaceae > Kitasatospora > Kitasatospora sp. NBC_00070. The sequence goes on from NZ_CP108247.1 coordinate 7,364,824, forward strand.
ACCCCTCGTACTTGCTCCGGTAGGTCTCCCAGCGGAAGACGCCGCCGTCCTCGGGTTCGCTCATGGTGCCCAGCATGGCGATCCGTGCGCGCTGCCGGAAGGGGTACCGAGGAGGAAGTCGCCCCCGGACGGTGTGCCGGTGACGGACCGTCAGCGGTAGCCGGTGGGGTCGGCGGGCAGGTCCGGGTCCTGGACCTCGACCAGGTAGCGCCAGGCGTCGGGCCGGCTGCCGTCCAGGTCGGTGAAGCCGTAGACCCGGGCGAGTGCGCCGCTGGACAGGGACTGCCCGTTCCAGCGCGCCACGTCGGGGTCGGCGGCCAGGGCCACCACGGCGCGGCCGACGTACGAAGGGGTCTCGGAGATGCCGAAGTGCGGGACCCGGGCGATCGCGTCCCGCCAGTTCTGCTCGGTGACCCCGAAGGTGTCGAGCATCAGCTCCGAGCGGAGCCAGCCGGGGGTGAGCGCGACGGCGGTGGCGCCGCGCGGGCCCAGCTCGTGGCCGAGTGAGAAGGCCATCCGCAGGACGGCGGACTTGGCCAGGTCGTAGAAGAAGGAGACCCGGTAGCGGGTGCGGTTGTACTCCTCCGTGCCGTCGGTCATCTCCACCACCAGACCGCCCGGCGTGCGCAGCAGCAGCGGCAGCGCGTGGTGGCTGGTGATCGCGTGGGTCTCCACCGCGAGCCGGAGCAGGCGCAGGCCGTTGTCGAGGTCGTGCTCCCAGACCGGGCTGTTCCACTCGAAGAGCCGTTCGCCGCCCCAGATGTCGTTCACCAGTAGGTCGAGCCGGCCCTGTTCGCCGTCGATCCGCTGCACCAGGGCCGCGACCTGCGCGGGGACCAGATGGTCCGTCACCACCGCGATGCCCCGGCCGCCGGCCGCCGTGACCAGTTCGGCGGTCTCCTCGATCGTCTCGGGGCGGTCGTACTCGGAGCGCCGCCCCCGGGTGCTGCGCCCGGTCACGTAGACGGTGGCTCCGGCGGCGCCGAGCTCGACGGCGATGCCCCGGCCCGCGCCCCGGGTCGCCCCCGCGACCAGCGCGACCTTGCCGTCGAGTGCTGTCGTCACGGTGCCGACGCCCTTTCGCTCCAGGTGGTGCCACGCTACGCGCCCGCCCGACCGGGTCGGCGGAAGCGCGCGGGTGTGCCGGGCACCACAGCCGTTGACCCCTTACCGGGACGGACGGTGTTGTTATGCTGCGAGAGCGTCCCGAGGGGAAAGTCCGGTGGAAGTCCGGCGCTGACCCGCAACGGTGGACGGGCCCCTGAGGGTCCGTGAGCCCGATCGCCCTCGGCGGCGCTGACCTCCCGACAACTCGCCGCGGACTGCGAGGGGATGCGGCACGGCACGCCCGCGCGGACCTTCAGGTCCGCGCCGACCGGGCGGCCCCGGCGCGTCGTCCCGTACGCCCGCGGCCCGACCGAAGGCAGCCGTGAGCACCGCCGTAGCCGCACCGACGCCGAAGGCCGCCGCCCACCCGCCCGCCCGGACCCCGGTGCTGGCCGCCGGGCTGACCGTCGCCCTGCTGGTCTCGCTGGTCTGCGGCGTCGCGCTGGGCTCGTCCGGGATCAGCTGGGGAGCGGTGGTGGAGTACCTGCGGGCCGGTCTGACGGGTGGTCGGATCAGCGCCGACCAGCTGGCCGGCTACACCATCGTGTGGGAGATCCGGCTGCCCAGGACGGTGCTGGCCGCCGTGGTCGGGGCCGGGCTGTCGGTGACCGGCGTCGCCGTCCAGGCCATGGTGCGCAACGCGCTCGCCGACCCGTTCGTGCTCGGGATCTCCTCCGGTGCGGCCGTCGGCGCCAACGCCGTCCTGCTGCTCGGCGCGTTCGCCTCGCTCGGCGTCTGGGCGCTCTCCGCCTCCGCGTTCGCCTCCGCGCTGGCCGCCATGGTGCTGGTCTACGCGGTGGCCAGGACCGCCGAGGGCCTCACCCCGCTGCGCCTGGTGCTCACCGGCACCGCGCTCGCGTACGGGTTCTCCGCCGTCACCTCGCTGATGGTGTTCTCCGCCGAACGCGGCGAGGCGGCCCGGACGGCGATGATGTGGTTGCTCGGCAGCCTGGGCGGCGCCACCTGGGCCGCCGTCCCGATCGCCGCCGGCACCGTGCTGGCCGGGTTCGGCTACCTGCGGTACTCCGCCGGGCAGTTGGACGCGCTGGCGATGGGCGACGAGACCGCCGCCGCGCTCGGCGTGGACGCCGCCCGGCTGCGCCGGGCGCTGTTCGTGGTCACCGCCGCCGTCACCGGCACGGTGGTCGCGGTCAGCGGGGCGATCGGCTTCGTCGGGCTGATGGTCCCGCACCTGGCCCGGATGCTGGTCGGGGCCGACCACCGGCGGGTGCTGACGGTGGCTCCGCTGCTCGGCGCGGTGCTGCTGGTCTGGGTGGACATCGTCTCCCGGCTGCTGCTGGCGCCCGCCGAACTGCCGGTCGGGGTGGTCACCGCCGTGCTCGGGGTGCCGTGCTTCCTGCTGCTGATGCGGCGGCGCGGCTACAGCTTCGGCGGCCGCTGATGGCCGCCCGGGGGAGGGGACGCTGATGCGCGTCGACATCGAGGAGGTCTCGGTCGAGCTGGCCGGGACCAGGCTGGTGCACGAGGTCACCGTACGGGCCGCCAGCGGGCAGGTGCTCGGCCTGGTCGGGCCGAACGGCAGCGGGAAGTCCACCCTGCTGCGCTGCGTCTACCGGGCGCTGCGCCCGGCGGCCGGCACCGTCCGGCTGGACGGCGACGACCTGCACGGCCTGACGCCCCGGGAGGGCGCGCTCCGGGTCGGCGCGCTGCCGCAGGAGACGGTGGCCGAGTTCGACTTCACGGTCGCCGAGGTGGTCGGGATGGGACGGCTGCCGCACCGGCGCGGCTTCGGCGCACCCGGCCCGGACGAGGCGGCGGGCTGCGCGCGGGCGTTGGCCGAGGTCGGGGCGGAGCACCTGGCCGGGCGGGGCTTCCTGAGCCTCTCGGGCGGGGAGAAGCAGCGGGTGCTGATCGCCCGGGCGCTGGTCCAGCAGCCGGCGGTGCTGGTGCTGGACGAACCCACCAACCACCTGGACATCGCGCACCAGTTGGAGGTGCTCTCGCTGGTCCGCTCCAGCGGCCTGACCGTGCTGACGGCGCTGCACGACCTCAACCTCGCGGCGGCGCACTGCGACCTGCTGTACGTGATCGCGGCCGGCCGGATCGTCGCCTCGGGACCGCCCGGGGAGGTGCTCTCGCCCGACCTGCTCGCCGAGGTGTTCGGGGTCCGGGCCCACCCGGTGCGGCACCCGGTGACCGGCGCCGTCCAACTGCTCTTCGACCGACTGCGCCCCTGATCCACCGCACCCCTGATCGACCGCACCCTGATGAGGACGGACACCTTGCTCACCCATCCCCGCCGCGCCCTGGCCGCCACCGCCGTGCTCGCCCTGGGCCTGACCGCCTGCGGCGCCGAGGTCACCCCTTCGGCGGAGAGCGCGGGTTCGCCGCACTACCCCGTCACCGTCGACAACTGCGGCACCCCGCTGACGTACCACCACAAGCCGGCCCGGGTGGTGACGAACGACATCGGTATCACCGAGCTGATGCTGTCGCTCGGACTGGCCGACCGGATGGCGGGCTACGTGATGCCGGACGAGAAGGGCGACCTGGCGAAGGTGCCCTGGGCGGCGGAGTACGACCGCACCAAGTGGCTGTCCAAGAAGGAGATCACCAAGGAACTGGTGCTGGACGCCAAGGCCGACCTGGTCTTCGCGGGCTGGAACTACGGCTGGAACGACACCACCGGGCTCACCCCCGAGGGCCTGGGCAAGCTCGGGGTCGGCGCCTACACCCTCACCGAGTCCTGCCGGAACGGCAAGGAGAAGGCGCGCGGGGTGATGCCGCCGCTGGACGCGCTCTACGCGGACCTGGCCAACCTCGGGAAGATCTTCGACGTCGAGCCGAAGGCCCGGCAGCTGACCGCGGAGTTCCAGGCGGAGGTGGCCGGGGTCGAGGCCGGGGCGCCCGCCCGGCGGCCGAGTGTCTTCCTGTACGACAGCGGCCAGGACAAGCCGTTCACCGCCGGCCGGTTCGCGGCGCCCGAGCAGATCATCGGCAAGGCCGGCGGGCGGAACGTGATGGGTGACCTGGGCGACTCCTGGACCACGGTCGGGTGGGAGAGCGTGGTGGCCAGGGACCCCGAGGTGATCGTGATCAACAACTACGGGGAGACCGGCGCGGACGCCAAGCGGCAGTTCCTCAGGTCGTACCCGCCGCTGGCCAACGTCTCGGCCGTCCGGAACGACCGGATCTTCGTGCTGGACTACGTCGACCTGGTGGAGAGCCCGCGCAACCCGTCGGCGATCTCCCGGCTCGCGGCCTACCTCCGGACGGTGCCCGCACCCTGACGCCGCTGCTCAGAACAGTGCGGCCTGCTCGACCGGCCGCGCCCTGAGCTGCTCGGCGAGCCCGGTGCAGGAGGCGAGCGGGGTGGGCCGCAGGGACCAGCCGATGAGCAGCCGGGTGTCCAGCAGCAGCGGGGGAGCGTCCGCCTGATCGGGCGTCACGAACAGGTGGCGCCCGATCGGCGCGTGCAGGGTGCCGCCGAGGGTGGCGCCGGGGCCGAGCGCGGTGATCTCGCGGTACGCGGCGGGCGGCCCGGCGGTCAGGCCGAACAGGGCCACCTGGTCGGTCACCGGATCGGCCGGGAAGAGCTCGACGCCGTGGCCGGCCAGCACCCGGAGCACCCGGGCGCGCAGCTCGTGCACCGCCGCCGCCCGCTCGTCCGGCGCGGGCAGCCGCCACCAGCCGCCGACCTTGGCCCGGGAGGTGAACCGCTCCCTGGCCAGCCCGGACTGGGCCACCGTCAGCTCGGCCCGGCGGATGCCCGGCAGCGATCCCCGGGCGACGAACGTCCAGGCCAGGGCGGCCTGCTCGACCAGCCGGGCGGTGCCGCGCTGCTCGGCGGTCAGCCCGACCTTGGCCAGCCCCGGCCCGAACCAGGCCAGGTAGAGCCGGTACGTCCGCCCGTCGTCGAGGATCTGATCCCGGGCCAGCGCCAGCCCCTGGTCGGCGTCCTGGCAGGACGGGCACTGGCCCGCCTTCCCGCTCGGCTCCAGCTCCGCCGCGAGCGGGCACGGGTGGTGCCGGTGGGCCGTCCGCACCCCGACGCAGCGGCGCGGGCCGAGCACCGTCCAGCCGATCCGGGTACCGGCGGTGACCTCGCGCTCCAGCACCCGGGCCCCGGCGCTCGCGGTGAGCCGGGGCAGGCCGTCGCGCCAGCGCAGACCGGTGGCCGTCCAGCCGGTGGCCGCAGGGGTGCTCGTCATGGGACGTGAGCGTACGGCCTGCCACCGACAGCCGTCCCGCAGGGCGGAATCCCATTGGGAGCGCGGTCTGATGATCCGCTATATTCGCGCAGCCGTCGGACCCGCCGGCGCCGCAGCTCCGGGGGAGTCCCACCGTGTCGTCCGAGTCCGACCCGTCCAGCAGTTCGAGCCCCGACAGCTCGGCGGCCTGGTCCCCGCCGTCCGGCTCCGACGGTGCCCCGGCACCCGCTCCGGCTCCCACCGAGAGCTCCCCGTACGCGCCCCCGGCGGACGCGAACCCGTTCGCGCCGCCGGTCGCCGAGGCGAACCCGTACGCGGCGCCCGCCGATCCGTACGCGCCGCCGACCGGCCCGTACGCCCAGACCGGTCCGTACGCCCAGACCGGTGCGTACCCGCCGCCGGCCGCGCCCGGGTACCCGGTCGGGGCGCCGGCCGCGTGGGGCCAGGGGTACTGGAACGGGCCGCCGCCGCCACCGCAGGGGACCAACGGGCTGGCGATCACCTCGTTGGTGCTCGGGATCCTCGGGTTCGGGTGCTTCCTCTGGGTGCTCGGCCTCGGGTTCGGCATCGGTGCGCTCGGGCAGATCCGCCGCCGTCCGCAGCGCGGCAAGGGGCTGGCCGTGGCCGGCATCGTGCTCTCCTGCCTGTGGGGCCTGCTGATCATCGGCATGGCGGGGGTGTTCGTGGCGAAGGGCGACTTCGACGACATCGGGAGCACGACCAACGTCTTCAGCCTGGAGCCGGGCGACTGCGTGCAGGAGCGGACCGAGGAGCAGGGCAAGGTGGTCCAGCGGTTCACCGTGGTGTCGTGCAGCGAGCCGCACCACGGCGAGGTGTTCGGGGCGGTCCCGGTGCCGGGTTACGAGGCGAAGGGCGCCGCCTACCCGGGGGAGACGGTGCTGCAGGAGACCATCTCGAAGGGGTGCGTCGGCCGGCAGTACGAGTACGCGGCGGACTACGTGGCCGTCCCCCGGGGCGTCGACGTCACCACGCTCTACCCCGACCGCACCTCCTGGCGGTCGGGCGGCAAGCGGTTCGGCCTGTGCGTCTTCGAGTCGACGGAGAGCCTGACCCGGACGCTCCGTCAGGACGTCACCGCCGCCACGGCCGAGCAGCGGGGCTACCTGGACGCCTCCAGTGAGCTGAACCAGGTCGTCGACCAGTGGCCGCTGGACGAGCCGGAGGAGGCCACTCCGGGCGTCTACCAGGACTGGGCCCGCAGGCTGATCGGCGCCGCCGAGACGGAGAAGAGCCGGTTGAACGGCGTTCCGTGGTCGGACGGGACCCGGGCGAAGGTGGCGCCGCTGCAGGCCGAACTGGACCAGGTGATCGTGCACGCGGAGAAGATCCGGAAGGGCACCGACCCCGGCCTGCTGGCCGACGAGGCGATGGAGCTGGAGGACCTGCTCCGGGGGCCGGCGGACACCAAGCTCCGGGACGCGCTCAAGCTGCCGACCAGCGCCCCGGACCTCCGCCCGGCCACGGTCTGACACTCCGTTCGTTCCGCGCCGCCCCGGTCCCCGCCGTACGGGACCGGGGCGGCGTCGTCGGTGCCGCTCTCGGTATCGGTGTACAGAATTCTTGACATGGTGTCGGCCTTGCTTGACACTGCGGATGTCGGGTTTTCTTTACATGGGGGAGCGGGATGGCAGTCGAGGAGAAACGCGCCTGGTGCATGCTGGCGGTCACGGTCGCGACGTACACGGCGTACCTGGCCGTGGTGCTGGACCGGCCCGCCGGGCTGGGCCTGACCCAGGCGCCCTACGTGGCCGCGCTGCTGTGGTCGATCGGCGGCGGGATCGTGGCCTCGATCGTGCTGCACACCGCCGTCTCCACGTTCTCCCCCCGGGAGGAGAACGTCCGGGACCAGCGGGACCGGGAGATCCACCGGTTCGGCGAGTACGTCGGCCAGTCCTTCATGGCGATCGGCGGCATGGCCGGGATGGGCCTGGCGATGGCCGGGCAGGACCGGTTCTGGATCGCCAACGCGATCTACCTCGCCTTCGTCCTGTCGGCGCTGCTCGGCGCGAGCGCGAAGATCGCCGCCTACCGGTTCGGGTTCCACCCGTGGTGAAGCCGACCAGGGTCACCAACGTGATCCGCACCCTGCGGTTCACCCACGGCGAGATGACCCAGGCCGAACTGGCCCGCCGGATCGGGGTCACCCGCCAGACCGTCATCGCCATCGAACAGGGGCGCTACTCGCCCTCGTTGGAGGTGGCGTTCCAGATCGCCCAGGTGTTCCGCGTCCCGCTCGACGACGTGTTCCAGTACCCCACCGGCACCGAGGGAGACACCAGCTCATGAAGGCTGTCCTGCACGACGTCTACGGCCCGCCCGAAGTCCTGCGGGTCGAGGAGACCGAACCGCCCGTCCCCGGCGAGGGCGAGGTGCTGGTCCAGGTGCACGCGGCCGGTGTCGACCCCGGGGTCTGGCACCTCACCGCCGGACTGCCCTACCTGATCCGGGCGGCGGGCTTCGGCCTGCGGGCGCCCAAGCGGCGGATACGCGGCCTGGACGTCTCCGGCCGGGTGACGGCGGTCGGCCCCGGAGTCACCCGGTTCCGGCCGGGCGACGAGGTGTACGGCATCGCCGACGGCTCGTTCGCCGAGTACACCTGCGCCAAGGCGGCCAAGCTCGCCCACCGCCCGGCCAACCTGACCCACGCCCAGGCCGCCACCGTCCCGATCTCCGGCGCGACGGCCCTCCAGGCGCTGCGCGACGCCGGCCGTCTGAAGCCCGGTCAGACCGTGCTGGTGATCGGCGCGGCGGGCGGCGTCGGCAGCTTCGCCGTCCAGCTCGCCAAGGCGCTCGGCGCCCGGGTCACCGCCGTCTGCAGCCCCGGCAAGGCGGACCTGGTCCGCGCGCTCGGCGCCGACCAGGTGATCGACTACACCCGGACCGACTTCACCGACGGCACCCACCGGCACGACCTGGTGCTCGACATCGCGGGCAACCGCTCGCTGACCCTGCTGCGCCGCACCCTGAACCCGCACGGCACCCTGGTCATCGTCGGCGGCGAGAACGGCGGCCGCTGGATCGGCGGCAACGACCGGCAGCTGCGGGCCCTGCTGCTCTCCCCCTTCCTCCGCGAGCGCCTGCTCGGCCTGCTCGCCAAGGAGCGGTACGCCGACCTCGACGTCCTCAGGGAGCTGATCGAGGCGGGGACGGTCACCCCCGCGCTGGACCGGACCTACCCGCTGACCGAAGTCCCGGCGGCGGTCGCCCGGCTGATGGCGGGTCAGGTGCGCGGCAAGCTGGCGATCCAGGTCCGGACGGACTGAGGCCGCCCCTGCGGAGGCCGCGAGGTGGTCACCGGACGGTGTAGGTGGCGGTCATCGGGGTGCCGCCGGGTTCGGCGGTCGTCACGGTGACGACGCCGGCGGCGGTGTGCCTGACCAGGGCCACGGCGCTGCCGTCGCTCTTGCAGGTCGGGTTCGGGGTGGCGTCCGGGCCGGCGCCCCGGACGGTGATCGGTACCGGGGAGCCGGGGTCGCAGCCGTAGTACGCGAGGGTCGACTCCTCGTTCTGCCTGGGTTGCTGCGGGGTGACCAGGGCCGGGTGGGTGGTCAGCGTGGTCGACTTGGACCCGCCACCGGAGATCTTTCCGGTCACCTCCCACCGGCCGGCTGACGGGCCGGCGAACTGCGGTAGCCGGAGGAGGGCGTTCGCGCCCTGGCAGGGCACGGCCGAGCCGAGTACCCCGCTGCGCCCCGTGCGCTGGTCGCGCCAGCCGAACTCGACCTGCTGGCCGGGGCGGCAGCCTTCGTAGCTGACGGTCAGGTCCCCGCGCATGGTGAACGGCGAGGGCGAGGCCAGCACCCGTTCCGCCGCCGGAGTGGACGAGCGCGAGGCGGTCGCCGTCGCGGTGCTCCGGTCGTCGGAGCCCCTGCGCTTCTTCTTGTTCTTGCTGCCCGTGCCGCAGGCCGCCAGCACCACCACCAGTGCCAGGACCAGCGCGCACCGAAGCCCCCGCTTGACCATCGGTTCCCCCCGTAGTCGTCTCAGTGGCTACAGGATGGGCTCCGGGCGGCCGGCTTGACCGCTCTTCGGCGCGGGCTGTGGCCGAGCTGTGACCTCGCGGTCCGCTGCAAGGATTCTGCAAGGTCAGGGGGGCATCGTGGACGCCCGACCGGCCCCGGGAGGGTCAGAGTTTGACGGCCTCGCGCACCTGGTCGAGGTGGATGAGGACGTCGTAGGCCCGGCCGATGGCGAGGGTGGGGTGCGGGTCCCCCTTGTAGGAGGAACCGGCCTCGTACACGGGGCGCGGGGTGTCGAGCCAACTGCGGCCCGCCGTCGGCAGGGTGCGCAGGTCGAGGTAGTAGTCGCGCTGGCGGACCCGGTCGAGGGTGTACTCCTGCATGTCGGGGGTGGCCCGGGGGACGGTGACCTTGGCCCAGGGGCTGCCGAGGGTGGTCGCGGTGAGGAACGACCCCTGGTTGAAGGTGAATCCGATCGCGGTGTAGGCCGGGCCGAGGGCGTTGCGCAGGAAGACGCCCTGCGTGGTGGGGTACATCACGGGGTCGGTGGACAGGTAGCCGACGTGGCCGTTGTGCGCCGACAGCAGCATCCTGTCGCCGGTGCGCCGGTGCCACCAGGTGGTGTTGTCGGCCATCACCCGGTCGCGGAGGTGCTCCGCGGCGGACACCGACTCGGGGTCGGACAGGTCGAGGGAGGCGAAGGCGAAGGTCTGGGCGATGTTGCGGGCGTGCTGTTCGGCCCACTCGTAGGCGTCGCCGCCGGCGCCCTTGCCCGCGGTGACCAGGTCGAGGGCCTGCTGGGCGACGGTGGCGTTGTGGCGCCGTTCGGCGACCGGCCTGCCCAGGTAGGCGAAGACGTCGTCGAGCGGGCGCAGCCCCGCGTACAGCCCTTCGAGGCGGGCGAGATCCTGCGGGCGGCTCGCGCGGACATGGGTGAGGACCCGGTCGAAGGCGGCGTCGCCGAGCCGGGGCGCGCCGACGTCGTTGCCCATGAAGTGCACCTTCCGGTCGGGGTGCCGGTCGTTGTACCGGCGCATCCAGGTGATCAGGCTGACGAACTCCTCGCGCTCCCAGGGCGATCCGGTCAGCGTCTCCTTGGCCACCTGCCGGGCGTCGCCGCGACCGCCCTGGAGGTACTCGTCGATCCGCAGGCCGGCCGTCCAGCTCATCTCCAGCGCGAAGGTGGTGAAGCCCTTCTGCTCGACCAGGTAGCGGAAGACGCGTTCCTTCATGGCGAAGAACTCGTGCGAGCCGTGGGTGGCCTCGCCCAGTCCGACCACCTCGGCGTCGCCGATCATGGCTCCCAGGGCCCGCAGGTCGGTGGTCCGGCCGCCGGGTTCGGTCGACCGGAGCGGCTGGGCGGCGCGGTCCAGGGCGCGGAGCGCGGCGGCCTGACGGTCCTTCGACGCGGTGGCGGTGGCGGTGGCGCTGGTGGGCGCGGGGCCCGGGCCGGGGGCGGCGGCGGCGACCGGGGCGAGCAGGGCGGTGGCCGCGAGGCTGGCGGTCGCGGCGAGCAGTCCTCGGCGGCCGATCGTCTGCTGGTGCGCGTTCATGCTGGTCACTCCTCGTTTCGGGGCCCGTCGGGCGGTGAAACGATCATGGCCGGAAGTGGCGGTGGGCCGCGCTGGGGCTCTCCTCCGACTTGGTCGGGGGAGAACCCCTGGCCCGGTGGTGTAGCGGGCTACACCACCGGCTGACCCGAGCTCAGGTGCGGTGCCGGATCACCCTTCGAGGGCGTCCGCGTGCCGCTGGCCCGGGATGCGGCCGCAGAGCAGGTTGCCGGGTTCGGCGGGGTCGTCGCTGATCCAGAACTGGACCCAGAGCAGGGCGAACTCGGAGCGGCTGAGGTAGCCGTCGCCGTCCAGGTCGAGCAGGTCGAAGATCCCGTCGGTGTCGACGCTCTGCCCGTTCCAGGTCTCCACCAGCCGCTGGTGCTCGCTGTGGGAGATCCGGCCGTCCCCGTTCTCGTCGACGGCGTCGAAGATGGTGTCGGCGGTGGTGCTGACGGCCGCCACCATGCCGGGCAACTCGTCGACCAGGGCGAGGAGTTCGTCGAGGTCGACCCGGCCGTCACCGTTGGCGTCGCCGTGTGCCAGCAGGCTCTCCCACCAGCCCATCAGGACGGCCTCCAGGGTGGCCCGCAACTCCGCCCCCGCCGCCACCCGGGGCAGCCGGCTCCAACGGACCACGAGGGCCTCGAAGTCGTCCCGCTGGAGGTACCCGTCCCCGTTCACATCGAACGCGGCGAACATTCCCTTGATCTTGTCCCGCTGGAACACGCTGGCCATGAGCTGCCCCTTGCTGTGCCGGTTGTCGTGCCGGAGCCGAAGAACGCCATCACGTCAGGCGATCGGTCGACCACGCTAGGTCGGATCCCGGGTGTCATGAGGGCTGTTCGGTACATCGCCGGACGGGCCGAGTGCGATGTGGTATTCCCGGTGCCCGGGCGGTGGCTGCAAGGATTCTGCAAGCCGGACCACCCACCATGAGCGCTTCGAATGTCTTTGCGAGTCGGGGAGTTGAGGTCGTGGCCGGAGCCGAGGTGCAGGTGGATCCGCAGGTGCTTCAGCAGGCCCGGTCCGCCACGGGGGAGACCCGGGGCGACTTCCGGGCCGCCGCGTTGTCGCCGTTGGACGAGACCACCGCCTGCTCCGGCAAGCTCGCGGGCTGGCAGTCCGCCGAGGGGATGAAGGTGCTCGTGCAGCGGTGGGAGCAGCAGGTGGAGGGCCTGGACGCGATCCTGCGCGGCCTCGCCGAACGGTTCGAGACCTCGGCTGCGGCCTACCGGCGCACCGAGGCGGACGTCCAGGGCGAGATGTCCCGCATCCAGCGGGCGTTCGGGTAGCCGGCCGTGCGCTACGAGGATCTCCACCACGCGGACCTGAAGGCGCTGGACGCGGCGGCGGACAGCTGGGAGCAGGCGGCGAAGCGACTCCGGGCCGCCGTCGGCGGCTTCAGCTCCGGCACGGTCAAGCCGCTCTCCGCCTCGGACTGGCGCGGCGATGCCGCCGTCCGGGCGTTCAACACCCTCTCCCAGGCCGAGCAGGAGCTCGACCGGGCGGCGAACGAGGCGGCCAGGGTCCAGGCCCTGCTGGCGGACGTGCACGCCCAGTTCACGGCGGTGCAGAAGGAGTTGCGGACGCTGGCCGAGAGCGAGGCACCGGCCGTCGGGGTGCGGATCGCCGAGAACGGGCAGGTGTCGCCGCGCGATCCGCTCGACAGCACGTCCCACGAGCGGAACGATCCGGACTTCCGGGACGCGCAGAACCAGCAGAACCAGGCCGTCCAGCAGGTGGAGCAGCGGCTCGCCGAGATCCTGGGCAAGGCCGACCGGCTGGACGCAGCGGCGGACCAGGCGCTGCGTCAGGACCTGAACTCCGCTGCCGACCGGGGCTTCAACGCGGACTCCTACACCAAGCTCGACCAGGTCAGGAACCCGAGCGAGCAGAACTACCAGAACGCGGGCGACTTCATCTTCGACGAGATGAAGACCAACATCGAGTCGCCCGACTTCAAGTCGATCCGGGATCTGTACAACACCGACGACTCCTTCATCGGGATCCTCACCACGCCCACCGACAAGCTCGCGGCGCTGGCGAAGTGGGCCCTGAAGGTCGGCCCCGGTCAGGACTGGGACCACAAGCCGAAGTTGCAGGACCGGCTCGACCTGAAGCAGCCGGACGACTTCTACTTCCAGGTGCCGGGCACCGAGGACAAGGTCTTCTACGACATCTACTCGAACATCCACTACGGCTACGTGGGCACCGCCGCGGGCTTCGGTCCCGACACCCTGATCAAGGGCGCCACCGTCCCCATCCCGGTCCTGGTCGGCAAGAGCGACCCGGGGGACGTGCTGACCATGCAGGCGGGCATCGACCTGTGGAAGCAGTACGGCAAGGACCTGACGAAGGAACAGCTCGACGCCAAGATCCGCGAGGTGGTCGCAGAGATGAAGGCCAAGCACCTGGACCAGGTCCGCCCGGCCTGAGCGGCCGTCGGCGCCGGTCGGTCTCAGCCGCCCGCGACGTTGGGCCAGTAGGGCTCCCCGGTGGGGTGGTACCAGGCCGGCCGGCTGCGGTGGTTCGCCCACGCCACGCCGCCGGCTCCCGAGGCGAGCGTGGCCAGGACGACCAGGAAGGTCGTCACGAGTTCCAGGTAGCCGTTCGGCAGCAGCAGGATCCACCCGGCCGACTGGACCGCCGCGAGCAGCAGGAGCACACCGGTCCGGGCCGGCAGGGTCTGCCGTACCGTCAGCCGGCCGGCGACCAGGCCGAGGAGGACGGCCGGGGCCACCACCATGAGGAACCCGATCACGAGGAACAAGAGCAGTGCGATGAGCATGGCGAGGCCCCGAATCCGTTTGGGCAGCGCCGGCCGCGCGATCGTGACGGCCGACCTTGTGGCGCCATCCTGGCAGATTCTTTGAACGTGTTCAATATTGCTGCCGGCGGGCGGGCTCAGCCGGCCGTGGCGGTGGAGGACCAGCCGCTGCGGTGCAGGCGGGCGAGACCGTCGAGGAGCAGGTCGAGGGCGAACTCGAACTCGGACTGGTCGTCACATCCGGGGCCCACGACGGACTTCTCGTCGTGGGCCCCGGCCGTGGCGAGCTCGGCGACGTGCGGGAAGTTCGCGGCCAGGGCCCGGAGCACGGCGGGGTCGGGCGGGGCGGCGCCGGGGGAGTCGTCGAAGAGCTCCTGGGTGAAGCCGAGCATCCGGCTGCCGAGGGCGTGCATCGCGTGGTGGGTGAGGTCGACCGAGCACCCGCCGGTGCGGAACAGGCCGATCAGCGAGTCGGTGTAGCCGAGCAGGGCCGGGGTCGGGGCGGTGCGGGACTGGATCACCCGGGCGGCCCAGGGGTGGCCGAGCAGGGCGCTCCGGGCGGTGAGGATGCGGGCCCGGACGGCGGGCTGCCAGTCGGGGCCCGGGGTGGGCGGGCCGATCTCGTCGAGCACGAAGTCGACCATGCCGTCGAGCAGTTGCTCCTTGTTGGCGACGTGCTTGTAGAGCGCCATCGGCACCACGCCGAGCTCCTGGGCGAGCCTGCGCATGCTGAGCGCGTCGATCCCGACGGCGTCCGCGAGCGCCACGGCGGCGCGCAGCACCCGGTCGCGGCTCAGCGGTGCCCGGCGGGCTGTCTCCGGCTGCCGAGTCATCGTCAGCTCCCTTGCGGTCGGCCGGAGAACCGGCGGCTGGTGTTGACGAGTGTACGGCGTACGCCTAATCTCTGGCACAGGTGTACGCCGTACACCTCGGGGCTGGGGAGGAAACTGATGAGTTCGGACCGAAGGACCGCGAAGGTTGCGGGCGGGCTGTTCCTGATCACCGAGGTCGCCGCGGTCGGCGGCCTCACGCTGTACGGACCGGCGTTGCGGAACGCCGACTACGTGCTCGGCGCCGGGGCCGACGCGCGGGTGTTCGCCGGGGCGCTGTGCGAGATCGTGCTGGTGCTCGCGGTGATCGGGACCGGGGTGGTGCTGTACCCGGTGCTGCGGCGGCGGAACGAGGCGGCGGCGCTCGGCTACGTCTGCGGCCGGCTGCTGGAGGCCGCCGTCATCGCGGTCGGGATCGTGGCCGTGCTGTCGGTGGTGACGGTGCGTCGGGAGGTCGGGGCCGGGGTGGGCGGCGAGGCGGTGGCCAGGGCGCTGGTGGCGGTCCACGACTGGACCTTCCTGCTCGGGCCGAACTTCGTGCTGGGGGCGAACACCCTGGTGCTGGCGGTGTTGATGTACCGTTCGCGGTTGGTGCCCCGGTTCGTCGCGGTGCTGGGGCTGGTCGGCGGTCCGCTGATCTGCGTCTCCGCCACCGCGGTGCTGTTCGGGCTCTACGGGCAGGTGTCGCCGGTGGGTTCGCTGGCGGCGGTGCCGGTGTTCGCCTGGGAGGTGACGCTGGCGGTCCGGCTGATCGTCAAGGGCTTCGACCCGGCGGCCCCGGCCGCCTGACGGTGCCCGGCCGGGGGCGGCGGGCCAGGCCGGAGCGGTGGCTGGCATGCTGCTGCCGTGGAGAAGCCGGAGATCTGGATCGAGTTCGACCCCGAGTTGCACGTCTTCGTCGCCGCGCCCCGGCGGGCCGGCCGGTCGGAGGTGCGGACCGACGGCACCTCGACGCTCGGCCACCTGGTCGAGTCGCTCGGCGTGCCGCTCACCGAGGTCGGGGTGCTGGAGGTGGACGGGGCGCCGGTGCCGACCGCCCACATCCCGGGAGCCGGTGAGCGGATCTCGGTGCAGGCGGTGACCAGGCCGCAGCAACTGGCGGGCCCGGCCCGCTTCCTGCTCGACGTGCACCTCGGGACGCTGGCGCGCCGGCTGCGGCTGCTGGGCGTGGACGCGGCGTACGAGAGCACCGACATCGGGGACCCGGCGCTGGCCACCCGCTCGGCCGCCGAGCAGCGGGTGCTGCTCTCCCGCGACCGGGGGCTGCTGCACCGGCGGGAGCTCTGGGCGGGCGCCTACGTGTACAGCCACCGTCCGGTCGAGCAACTGCGGGACGTGCTCTCCCGGTTCGCCCCGCCGCTGGCGCCCTGGACCAGGTGCACGGCCTGCAACGGGACGCTCCGCGAGGCCGCCAAGGCCGAGGTGAAGGAGCAGCTCCGGGACGGGACCGAGCGCGCCTACGACGTGTTCGCGCAGTGTGCCGACTGCTCGCAGGTGTACTGGCGCGGTGCGCACCACTCCCAGCTGGAGGCGATCGTGGCGGCTGCGGTCGAGGAGTTCGGCGCGGCTCAGGCGGGCTGAGCCGGGGTCGGACGGCGGGCAGTTGGCCGGTTCCGGCGTGCGGAGGGTCCCGCTCTGTGTAATGTCACATGCCATGAAACCCTCCCTTGCTGCCGCCGTGCTCGCGGCGAGCGTCCTGCTGCCCACCCTCTCCGTCGTCCCCGCGCAGGCCGCTGCGGCGAGCTGCACGGTCGGGGCGGCCGAACGCGGCGCGGAGGAGCGGCGGTTGACCGACCCGCGGAGCGCCGAGCTGGTGGCCCGGGGTGGTCTGGGCAGCTTCACCGCCCGGTTCCCGGCGGCGCTGTGCAGCGCCCGGTCGGTGGCCGAGGCCGAGCAGCTGCTCGACTCCTGGGGCACGGCGCTCTGGCAGGCGGCGGTGAACCGGAGCCAGGGGCGGCGCCCCGGCGGTGACCTGGCGGCGTCGGACGACCGGCCGCTGTACTGGGCCCGGCTCGCGATGGTCGACCAACTGGCGGGCTGGCAGCCGGTGTTCGCGGTGGATCGGGATGCGCTGCGGGGCCGGTTCGAGGACGCCTCGCGGGGGTTGCGGGAGAACGACTTCGGCGGCGCCCCGGGAGTGAAGCGGATCTTCGTCAGCGGATTCGACCCGTTCGGCCTGGACGGGGACCTGCGGACCGCCAACCCGTCCGGCTCGGCCGCGCTGAGCCTGAACGGGCGGCGGGTGACGCTGGACGACGGCAGCACCGCCGAGATCCGCGCGGTGGTGCTGCCGGTCCGCTACGCCGACTTCGACCACGGCATCGTGGAGCGGGCGTTCGCCCCGAGGCTGACGGCCGGCCCGCGCGCGGCCGACCGGATCACCACCATCAGCCAGGGCTACCCCGGCCTGTTCACGGTGGAGGCCTGGGCCGGCCGGGCCCGCTCCGCCGACCCGTACCCGGACAACACCGGGGCGCTGTCCGGCGGGACGTACGACCGCCCGGTGGTGGCGCCGGGGATGGGCCCCGGGGCGGAGTTCATCCCGACCACCCTGCCCGGGGCGGCCTGGGAGGCGGCGGCCCAGAGCCCGTTCCCGGTGCTGCTGAACACCGAGGTGACCGAGATCCCGGCGGGCGGGAGCGACCCGGTCGACCGGGCCGACGGCCCGACCCCGGGCTCCCGGGCGGTGGCCGGCGGGGGCGGCGGCTACCTCTCCAACGAGGTCGCCTACCGGAGCAACCGCCTGCGCCTGGAACTGCGCCCCGACCTGCCCGGCGGCCACCTGCACACCCCCGTACTGACCGGCCTGCCGGCCGACCGGACCCAGCTGAGCGGCGCGCAGTTCGAACAGAACGAACAGGCGATCACCGCCGAGATCCTCACCCTCCTCCGGGCCGGCTGGCGCCCGTAGCGGCGACGTTCCGAGGGAGGTCAGGGGCTGATCGCGAGGACCAGGAAGGCGGCCATGATGGCGAGGTGGACGCCGCCCTGGAGGGGGGTGGCGCGGCCGGGCATGACGGTGAGGGTGCCGACGGCGATGGTGAGGGCGAGCAGGATCATGTGGGTGGCGTCGAGGCCCAGGACCAGGGGGCCGCTGAGCCAGGCGGAGGCGACCGCGACGGCGGGGATGGTCAGGCCGATGCTGGCCAGGGCCGAGCCGTGGGCGAGGTTGAGGCTGGTCTGCATCCGGTCCCGGGCGGCCGAGCGGACGGCGGCGATGGTCTCCGGGAGCAGCACCAGCATGGCGATCACCACGCCGACCACCGAGGCGGGCAGGCCCGCGTCGGCGACCACCCGTTCGATGGTGGGGCTGACCCCCTTGGCCAGCCCGACCACCGCGACCAGGGCCACCCCGAGCAGGCCGAGGCTGAACCAGGCGGCCCGGGCGGTCGGCGGGTGGGCGTGCTCCTCCAGGACCTTCCCCTCGGAGGTCAGCGGGAGGAAGTAGTCCCGGTGACGGACGGTCAGGGTGCCGACGAAGAGCCCGTAGACGATCAGCGAGGCGGTCGCCGCGAAGACCAGCTGGGTGGTGGAGAACTGCGGGCCCGGCTTGCTGGTGGTGAAGGTCGGCAGCACCATGCTGAGGGTGGCCAGGGTGGCGATCGCGCTGAACGCGGCCCCGGTGCCCTCGGCGTTGAAGACGGCCACCCGGTGCCGGAGCGCGCCGACCAGGATGCACAGCCCGACGATGCCGTTGCAGGTGATCATCACCGCCGCGAACACGGTGTCCCGAGCCAGGGTGGCGTTCTTCTCGCTGCCGTCGGCCATCAGCGTCACGATCAGCGCGACCTCGATGATGGTCACCGCGACCGCCAGCACCAGCGAGCCGAACGGTTCGCCCACCCGGTGCGCGATCACCTCCGCGTGGTGCACCGCCGCGAGCACCGCGGCCGCCAGGAACAGCGCGACCAGCACCACCAGCGCGGTGGGCAGGGATCTGCCCCAGGTCGCGGCGAGCAGCACGAAGGCGAGCGCGGGGGCGAGGGTGGTCCACTGCAGGGTCTGACTGCGGGCCTTGGCGATCATCCCCCGAGTTTTCCAGGGCCGGGCCGTTCCGACGGTGGGCCCGGGGACCACGGCGTGTCGGCGTACCGGCGCTGAGCGGCGGTTTCGGTGCCGAACCGGTGGGAGATCGGGAGAACCTCTTCGTATGCTTCACGCGTGGTGTTGAGGGAACGACACCGTGGGAGAGGGACCGATGAAGCGATTTGGCAGGGCACTGACCACCGGCGTGCTCAGCGGCGCACTGGCGCTGACGGCGGCGTGCTCGGGGGGTGGGACGAAGGCGGGGCCGACGGGGACGGCGAGCCCGTCCGCGGCCAAGACCTCGGCGGCGGTGATCAGCATCGAGCCCGGCACCGGCAGCACCGGCGTCAAACCGGCCGGCGCGCTCAAGGTCTCGGTGCAGGGCGGCAAACTGACGGACGTCCAGGTCGCGGCGAAGGGCGGCGCCGCCGTGCCGGGGACCTTCACGGTGGACGGTTCCAGTTGGACGCCGACCGGCAACCTCGCGGTCTCCACCGACTACCAGGTGGACGCCAAGGCCGTGGACGCCAACGGGGTGGCGGCCGCGCTCCAGGGCGGCTTCAGCACCCTGAAGCCGAGCAAGGGTGCCGGGCCGCACGACAACATCGCCGACGGCGCCACGTACGGGGTCGGCATGATCGTCTCGCTGGAGTTCAAGGAGCCGGTCAAGGACCGGGCGGCGGTGGAGCAGGCGGTGTCCTTCGAGACCGGCGACGGCACGGTGGTCAAGCCGCACTGGTTCAGCTCCGAGCGGGTCGACTTCCGTCCGGAGAAGTACTGGAAGGCGCAGAGCCGGGTCACCGTCAGGTACCGGCTGAAGAGCGTGGAGACCGCGCCCGGCGTCTACGGCGAGGTGGACTCGGACCAGACCTTCACGGTCGGCCGGTCCCGGATCAGCACCGCCGACGCGAGCAGCAAGAAGATGGTGGTGCAGGAGGACGGCAAGCCGGACGAGACCATCCCGATCAGCGCCGGTGCCAGCTCGCCCGCTTCGCAGAACACCTTCAACGGCACCATGGTGGTGATGGCGAAGGAGGGCACCGCCGTGATGGACTCCAGCACGGTGCCCAACCACGAGGGCCCGGCGTACAAGGTGGAGATGCCGCACGCGCTGCGGCTCACCCCGACCGGCACCTACGTGCACGGCAAGAACGCCGCGCCGAGCGTCTTCGGCAGCCAGAACATCAGCCACGGCTGCATCGGCCTGTACGACGGGCCCGGTGACGGCAGTTCCGACCTGCCGGGCGGCAAGTTCTACGACGCGGCGATGGTGGGCGACGTGGTGACGGTGCGGAACTCGGTCGGTAAGCCGGTGGACCCGGACAACGGGATGAGCGGCTGGAACATCGACTGGAGCAAGTGGTAGCGGCCGGGCGCGCCGCCCAGCCGTGACCTGACGTTGTCCGGCTGCTCAGCGGCGCGCCAACCCGGGCTGCTTCGATACCGAACAGCGGGTGGGCGAGGCCCGGTTAGGCTGCCCTGGCGGGCCCGCCACCGGGCAGTGCCGACGGACGAAAGAGGACACGATGGTGCACGCACGCGCAGGCCGGCAGGCCGAGCCGCAGGATCTGGTCGACGTGGCCCGGCTGGTGACGGCCTATTACGCGCTGCGCCCTGACCCGGCCGAGGTCGGGCAGCGGGTCGCGTTCGGCACCTCGGGGCACCGCGGGTCCTCGCTGGACACCGCCTTCAACGAGGACCACATCGCCGCGACCACCCAGGCGATCTGCGAGTACCGGACCGCCCAGGGCACCACCGGGCCGCTGTTCCTCGGCATCGACACCCACGCGCTGTCCGAGCCCGCCCGGGTCACCACCATCGAGGTGCTGGCCGCCAACGGCGTGACCGTGCTGCTGGACAGCGCCGACGGCTACACCCCGACCCCGGCCGTGTCGCACGCGATCCTCGCCCACAACCGGGGCAACCCGGCCGGGCGGGCCGACGGCATCGTGGTCACGCCCTCGCACAACCCGCCCGGCGACGGCGGCTTCAAGTACAACCCGCCGCACGGCGGCCCGGCCGGTTCGGACGCCACCGGGTGGATCCAGGACCGGGCCAACGAGCTGATCCGGGGCGGGCTCGCGGACGTCCGGCGGATCCCGTACACCCGGGCGCTGGCCGCGGAGACCACCGGGCGGTACGACTTCCTCGGCACGTACACCGAGGACCTGCCCTCGGTGCTCGACCTGGACGCGATCCGGTCCGCCGGGATCCGGATCGGGGCCGACCCGCTGGGCGGGGCCTCGGTCGCGTACTGGGGCCGGATCGCCGAGACCCACCGGCTCGACCTGACGGTGGTCAACCCGCTGACCGACCCGGCCTGGCGGTTCATGTCGCTGGACTGGGACGGCAAGATCCGGATGGACTGCTCCTCCCCGTACGCGATGGCCTCGCTGATCGGCCGTCGGGACGAGTACACCATCGCCACCGGCAACGACGCGGACGCCGACCGGCACGGCATCGTCACGCCGGACGGTGGCCTGATGAACCCCAACCACTACCTGGCCGTGGCGATCGACTACCTCTACCGGAACCGCCGGGACTGGCCGGCCGGGGCCGCGGTCGGCAAGACCCTGGTCTCCTCGTCGATGATCGACCGGGTGGCGGGCGAGCTGAAGCGCGACCTGCTCGAAGTACCGGTCGGGTTCAAGTGGTTCGTGGACGGGCTGCTGACCGGGTCGGTCGCGTTCGGCGGCGAGGAGTCGGCCGGGGCCTCGTTCCTGCGCCGCGACGGCGGGGTGTGGAGCACCGACAAGGACGGCATCCTGCTCGCGCTGCTGGCCGCCGAGATCACCGCCGTCACCGGGCGCACGCCGTCGCAGCACTACGGCGAACTGACGGACCGTTTCGGCGCCCCCGCCTACGCCCGGGTGGACGCCCCGGCGGACCGGGCGCAGAAGGCGGCGCTGGCCAAGCTCTCCGCCGAGCAGGTGAAGGCCGGGGAGCTGGCCGGTGAGCCGATCACCGCCGTGCTCACCGAGGCGCCGGGCAACGGCGCCGCGATCGGCGGGCTGAAGGTCTGCACCGAGAACGCCTGGTTCGCGGCCCGGCCGTCGGGCACCGAGGACGTGTACAAGATCTACGCCGAGAGCTTCCACGGCGCGGAGCACCTGGCCCGGGTGCAGGAGGAGGCCCGGGCGCTGGTCGGCGAGGCGCTGGGCGGCGTCTGACGCCCCGCCGACGCCCCGGTCCCGCGGCGCTCCCGGCAGCGCGGCGGGACCTCGGGGCCCGGCCGGCGCGGGGGAGGTACTAGGATCCCGGTATGTCGAACCCCGATGGGCTGCTCGTCGACATCGCCGCGATGGTGGAGTCCGAGCACAGCAATCAGATGCCCCTGACCGTGGTCGTCCCCGGCGCCGTCATCACCGGACGGCTCGCCCCGCAGAGCCTGTGGCGGGAACGGATCGCCGAAGTCCTCGCGGCTTCGGACCACCTCAAACCCTTCGCCACCCTGTTCACCGACCCCGGCCCCGGCGGTCCGGGCGGCGACCCCGCCGCCCGGCCGACCCATCTGCACCTGCACCTCGCCCGCATCCTGCAGGGCAGTTACGGCCTGCCGCACACCGGCGGCATGTACCGGATCGCGATCGCCGACATCAGCAGCTGGACCGTCGGGGACCTCAGCTACACCGACCAGTAGCCTGACCCGCGCCCGGTCCGGACCCCAGGGTCCGGGCCGGGCCGTTCGCTGCCGGGGCGGGAAGCGGCCCGGTCCGCCGAACGGCCCCCCGGCGCGGGCCCGGTGTGTGATCGTTACCGCATGCCGATCTTCCCTTCCCACGACCACGTCGGACTCTGGTACGAACTCGCCGGTGCGGGCGACCCGTTGCTGGTGCTGGGCGGCGGCCCGGGCACGGACGCGCGCTACCTGGGCGACCTCGGCGGGCTGGACCGGCACCACCGGCTGGTCTTCCTGGACGGCCGGGCCGCCGGGCGGTCCGAGGTCCCGGTGGACCGGAGCACGGTGTCCTTCGTGGAGCAGGCGCGCGACGTGGAGGCGCTGCGGGTGCACCTGGGTCTCGACCGGTTCGACCTGCTGGCCCACTCGGCGGGCTGCCTGACCGCCCAGGAGTACCTGGCCGCACACCCGGACCGGGTCCGGCGGGCGGTGCTGGTCACCCCGGTCGGCCGGGTCGAACGCGAACCCGACCCGGTCGAGCTGGCCGAGCTGAAGGCGGCGCGGGCCGACGAGCCCTGGTACCCGAAGGCGGCCGAGGCGGACCGCCGGCTGGCCGCGGGCGAGGTGACCGGCGCCGAACTCGCCGTCCTGCAGAGCTGGGCGCTGCCGTTCTCCTGGTACCGGTGGAGCCGGGAGCGGTACGCCGAGTACCGGCACGGGCACGCCGGCTCGGTGCCGTGGGTGCGGGACGCCTTCTACGCCGGAGCCCCGGCCCCCGGGGAGCGGGCGGCCCGGCTGGCCCGGCTGTCGGCCGGGACGACTCCCGTACTGGTGCTGGCCGGTGCGGCCGACGCCCTGATCGGGACGGTGCCGGCGCGGCGGGTGGCGGAGTGTCACCCCGGCGCCCGGCTGGAGGTCCTGGCCGAGTCCGGGCACCGGCCGTGGGTGGAGGAGCCGGATCGTTTCGTCCGCACCGTGACGGAGTTCCTGACGGCGGGGTAGCGGCGAGGGCCGGGCCCCGGTGGGGGCCCGGCGTCGCGTCACAGGTGCGGGGTGATGGCGGGCAGCAGGTCCTTGAAGGTGCGGCCGGTGGCGGGGGCGCCGATGGCGGTCATCTGCCAGCCGTCACCGGTGCGTTGGACCTTGGCCATGATCTGGGCGGTGTACGGGCCGCCGCCGGTCAGGGTGTAGCGGGCGAGCTCCTGGCCGGTGCTCTCGTCGACCAGCCGGCAGAAGGCGTCCTGGACGGCCGCGAAGGTCTGGCCGGTGAAGGAGTTCACGGTGAAGACGATCTGCTCGACCCGGGCCGGGACCCGCTGCAGGTCGACCACGATCGACTCGTCGTCGCCGCCCTTGACCGTGCCGCCGACCAGGTTGTCGCCGGTGTGCCGGATGGAGCCGTCCGAGCTGGTGAGCTGGTTGAAGTAGACCACCTCGACCAGCTCGCGCCCGGCGGAGAACAGCACCGCCGAGGCGTCCAGGTCGATGTCACGGGCCGTCAGCTTGGCGAGGAAGCCCTTGCGGGGCGCCGCCTGCCAGCCCAGACCCATGCGCACCACGCTGAGGGCGCCACCGTCGGACTTGCGCAGGCTGATTCCTTGGCCCTTGGCCAGGTTCACACTCACGTGGCTCTCTCCTTCGTGGACACGTCCGGGGCGGGACCCCGCCGAGTACTCCGCCCAGTCAACTCCCGACGGGCGCGATCCGTTGCACCCCGGCCGCTGTCCGGGTCGGATCTACAGCAGTGTAGATCTCGGGGCGGCCGTTAGGATGAACGGCCGCCGCCGTGCCGCGCGGTACCGGACCGGAGGGAGACGCCATGACGCAGGCCGTGGACGGAGCCGACCCGGGCCGCAGGCGCGGGCAGGGCGAGCTCGAGGCCGCGCTGTTCCGGGTGCTCGGCCGGGCCGGGGCGCCGGTCACCGCGGCCTGGGTGCAGGAGAACTTCGAGGGCGAGCTGGCCTACTCGACGGTGATCACCATCCTGTCCCGGCTGCACGGGAAGGGCGCCGTCACCCGGGTCAGGGACGGCCGCTCCTACCGGTGGACCCCGGCGGCCGACGGCGCCGGCCTGGCCGCCCTGCGGATGCGCCGGGTGCTGGACCGGGAGGCGGACCGGGACGCGGTGCTGGCCAGCTTCGTGACCGCGCTGTCGCCGCACGACGAGCAACTGATCCGCGCCCTGCTGGCCGGGACCGAGCCGCCGCCAGGCACCCCGGCGAGCGGGCGGGAGGGCTGAGCGGTGGGGGTCTTCGTCTTCCTCCCGTTGATCCTGCCGCTGACGGCACTGCCGATCGCCCGGCTGGCCGAGCAGCACCTGCACCCGCGCACCGCGGCCCGGCTGCTCACCGGGCTGGCGGCGATCCTCGGCCTCTGCAGCACGCTCTGCCTGGTGCTGCTCGGCGTGGTGGGCACCGCGCAGATCCCCGGCAACCCGCTGCCCGACGCCTGGGCCGACCCGGAGGTGCGGGCGGCGGTGCCGTACGACGAGGCGGTGGGCACCGCCTCGATCGCCGCGCTGCTCGCGGTGGTCCTCGCGGCGACGGCCGTCTGGTGGCGGCACCGCCGGGTCGAGTCCGGCGCCCGGCGCGCCCTGGCCGCGCTGCCCGGCGACGCGGAGGTGGTGGTGCTGCCGGACGAGGTGCCCTACGCGTACGCGGTGCCGGGCCGGCCCGGCCGGATCGCGGTCTCGACCGGCATGCTGGCCTGCCTGGACGAGGACGAGCGGGGCGCGCTGATCGCGCACGAGCGGGCCCATCTGAGCGGTCGTCACCACCGCTACCTGCTGCTGGTCCGGCTGGCCGCCGCGGTGAACCCGTTCCTGCGCCCGCTGCGCGAGGCGGTCGCGTTCAGCGCCGAGCGCTGGGCGGACGAGGAGGCCGCGCAGGCCGTCGGGGACCGCCGGCTGACGGCCCGTGCGGTCGGCCGGGCGGCGCTCGCCGGACCTTCGGCCGTCCCGGTCGGGCTGACCGGCTTCGCCGCGCCCGGCCCCGTCCCGCGCCGGATCGCCGCGTTGCTGGCCCCCGGTCCCGGCCTGCACGGCTGGCCACCGGCGCACAGCCGGACCGGGCTGGCCGCGCTGGTCGCGGCGGTGGGGACCACGGTGTCGGCGGTGTCCTCGTTGAACGCCTGCGCGGCGCTGCTGCTGGTGCTGCACGTGGTGCCGATGAACCCGCTGGGCTGAGACCGACCGGCGGGCCCGGGGAGGGGCTCGGCTTCGGTCGATGTTCTACAGTGCTGTAGATTCACAGATCGGCCGCCGGGACGCTCGGAACCCGGCCGGGAACTTCAGGAGGGGCACCGTGGGAGTCTCGCTCGCCAAGGGTGGCAATGTTTCGCTGACCAAGGAGGCCCCCGGCCTGACCGCGGTCATCGTCGGTCTCGGCTGGGACGTCCGCACGACGACCGGCGCGGCCCACGACCTCGACGCCAGCGCGCTGCTCTGCAACGCCAACGGCCGGGTGCTCACCGACCAGCACTTCGTCTTCTTCAACAACCTGAAGAGCCCGGACGGTTCGGTCGAGCACAGCGGTGACAACCTCACCGGCGGCGGGGACGGCGACGACGAGCAGGTCAAGGTCGACCTCGCGGCCGTCCCGGCCGACGTGGCCAAGATCGCCTTCCCGGTGTCGATCTACGACGCCGAGAACCGGCAGCAGAGCTTCGGCCAGGTCCGCAACGCCTTCATCCGGGTGGTGAACCAGGCCGACGGCACGGAGATCGCCCGCTACGACCTCACCGAGGACGCCTCCACCGAGACCGCCATGATCTTCGGCGAGCTCTACCGCCACGGCGAGGAGTGGAAGTTCCGGGCGATCGGCCAGGGCTACGCCTCGGGGCTGCGCGGTATCGCCCAGGACTTCGGCGTCAACGTCTGACCCCCTCCGCCCCCTGCCCGCCCCTGGACGTCGGGTGCCCGAAAGGACAGCGGTGCACGCTCCGCAGGAACAACCCGGCGCGGTCCGGCCGGCCGGCAGCACGGGGTGGTCACCCCCGGAGCAGGAGACCCGACCGGTCTTCCAGCCCGTCGAGGTGCGGTACGAGGACGGCCGCTGGGCGGTCGGCCGGATCAACGCCTGGTGGGAGGCGGCCGACGGCCGGCTCTGGTGCCGGCTCCGGGTGATGGGTGACGGCTCGTCGGCCCACTGGCAGCCGTACGACCCGGACCGGGTGACCCTGCTCCCGTCGCACGGCATCTGACCGCCGGCCCCGGCCCCGGTCAGGCCATCCGGCGCAGTCCGTCGCGGGCCCGGCGGGCGTCCCGCAGGCGCTGCTCGTAGGTGGCGCCGAGCACCAGCAGGAGCAGCCCGGCGGCGGCCGGCGGGAGCCAGCGGGGCAGCACGTCCAGGAACTCCACCAGCAGCGGGGCCAGTTCGTGCCCGGCCACCAGCAGCAGGGTGCCGGCGCCGAGGACCAGCGGGGCCTGCAGCAGGCGGCGGGCGCCGAACACGGTCAGGGCCAGCGCGCACCCGCCGAGCAGCAGCGGGCGCAGCCAGTGCGGGTCGGCCCAGACGGCGAGCAGGCTGGGCAGCAGCGCCGTGCCGAGACCCGGTCCGTAGGTGGTCCAGGACGAGACCGACGGGGTGCGGCGGCGGTGCAGGTGACCGATCGTCAGGGCGGCCGCCGCGACGCTGAGCGTGTACGGCTCGGGTGCGGTCACCCCGGCGATCACCAGCCGGACCCAGGAGGACAGGATCAGCAGCCCGGTGGCCGCCGCACCGGCCCGCCGTCGGCGGCCCGGGCGCAGGGCGGCGACGCCGAGGGCGAGCAGACCGGCCACGGCCAGCAGCAGGCTCAGCGCGGCCGGGTGACCGGCCGTCAGGGCCGCCGCGACCGGCACCATCGCGTACCCCGTGAGCTCGACCGGGAGGGCGGCCGGCCGGTCCGTCCGGGCGGCGGCCGGGACGGAGAGCGCGGTGACCGCGAGGACGGCGAAGGCGTACTCGTGCGGGGCGAGCCCGGCCGTGGCGCCGGCGGTGACCGCGACCACGGCGAGCAGGAGGACGGCGGCGACGGCCGGACCGGGGGTCCACGGGGCGGGCAGCGCGACCGCCAACAGGGCGGCCAGTACGGCGAGTACGGACCAGACGGCGATGGTGGTCGGCCGGTCGGTGCCGGACCAGAGCACCGCCGCGAGGGCGGTCGGGGCGAGCAGCACCAGCGCGGCAACCGGGGCGGTCGGCCGCCGGAGCAGGGCGGCCGTGGCGCCGACGGTGAGCAGGACGGCCCAGCCGGCGCCGGTCCGCAGCGGCAGGTGCAGCAGCGCGGGCAGCAGCAGGACGACCGGGGCGCCGACGGCGAGGGCCGAGCGGCCGAGCGGCCGGGCCCACGGCCGGTGGCCGGTCCGGGCGCAGCGGGCGGCGGCGGCCGCGAGGACCGCGACGAGCAGCCACGGCAGGACCGCCGCAGCCGGGGCGAGCTGCCAGGCCGGGAGGGTGGCGTCGGCCCCGAACCAGGTGCCGCCCCATTGGGCGGTGGGCGCGAAGAAGGCGGTCAGCAGGGCGGGCAGGCAGGCGAGTCCGGTGAGCAGCAGGGCGGCGGCCGCGCTGCCGAGCAGACCGCGCCAGGCGGCGGGGTGCCGGGGCTGAGGAACCGTCAGCGCGGTGACCCCGGCCAGGGCGAGCAGGGCGCCGGGGACGGCATAGGCGGCCGGGCCCCAGTCGGTGGAGAGCGCGAACCGCAGGCTGCCGCCGAGCCCGGCCAGCAGTGCGATCCCGGCCAGCGCGGCCGAGGCGCAGCGGGGGCCGACGGCGCGCAGCGGCACGGGCAGGACGCCGGCGGGGAGCAGCGCGGCGCCGAGGCCGAGCGCCACCAGCAGGGCGAGCGGCAGCCAGTGCGCCCGGGCCTCGGCGAGCGTGGTGGCGTCGGCCACCCGGCCGGCGGCCGACCCGCCGCCGAGCAGGGCCCAGCCGGTGGCGGTGACGGTCAGTACCGGGGCGGTGGTGCGGGTCGCGAGGGCCAGGTCGAGCAGCGCGGTGAGCAGGCAGGCGGTGGCGATCACGGCCGGTCCGCCGCCGGTGGCCACCGCGGCCAGCGGGAAGGGGAGTTGGAGCAGCAGCAGGGCCACGGGCAGCGGCCCGCGCAGCCGCAGCGCCCGGCCGTAGGCGGTCGCCCCGGCGGCGGTCAGTGCGGTGGCCCCCGCCCAGTAGGCGGCGGCGCCGAGCCGGTCCAGCCCGCCGAGGCCGACGGCCCGGGCCGCGTACCAGTCGAGCAGGACCAGCGACAGGCCGAGCGCCGCCGAGGTCTCGGCGGTGGCGGTCAGCGCGCGCCGGCGCAGCGGCAGAGGCGCCAGCAGGGCGCAGAGCGTGATGCCGGTGAGGATCAACGCCTTGGCGCCCAGGCCGAGTCGGCCCCAGCTCACCACGGTGAACACCAGGGCCGCGACGGCGACCAGCAGTCCGCCGAGGGCCAGCAGGACGGTCTGCGCGGACGGTCCCGAGACCTCCTGGCGCGGCGGCAGCGGCGGGTGGTACGGCGCGTGCGGCGGCGGGTCGGGCAGGTCCTGCCGGGCGCGCAGCCCGGCCAGCAGGTGGTCGCGGTGCAGCAGCAGGGAGTGCCGCTGGGCGTCCAGACCGGCGAGCGCGAGGGTCACCTGCCAGAGGGCGGCCGCGTCCTGGCCGAGCAGCGGGAGGCGGCACTGCGGGCAGCGGGTGACGGGCGGGGGCCCCAGGGGCGAAGCACAGCCCGGGCAGGCGGGTGAACCGGTGTTCATGCAGGTGATTGTGGCGGCCGCCCGGCGGCGGCGACATGAGTAGGGGTACTCAACTTCCGGCCGGGGCCGGGTCGGCAGGCCCGGCGACGGAGCGCCCCGGGGGCGGATCTGGCAGGCTCGGGGGATGCCAGCCCGGAACCGCCGCCTGCCGAGCCACCTGTCGTGGCCGCTCACCCCCTCGGACCTGGACGCCGCGCTCGGCGAGCGGATGTCCCGGGTCGAGAAGCTGTACTTCGGCTCCCGGCCGGCCGAGGACGGCAGCCTGCTGGCGGTGCAGTGGTACGGCGTGACCGTCCACCCCTCGCTGCGGCAACGGCTGTCGATGACCGTCGTCCCGCTCCCGGCCGCCGAGCGGGCCGTGGCCCGGCATGTGCTGGTGCAGTGCTGTCTGCCGGAGGTCGCCGCCTGGATCGACCGGGCGGTTGCGGCCCCGGAGACCTGGCGGCAGGCCGGTCACCACCGACACTGGCGGCCGGCGGGTACCGGGGTCACCCACCGGGACGACTTCGACCCGTACCGCTGACCGGCCGTCGGGCGGTGGGCCGGGTCGGCCCGCATGCTGGAAGGGATCTTGTCCGCCCCGGAGCGCGAGAGAAGAGGCCAGCCGATGGGTTCCCGGTCTGCCCGCACGGATCGTCAGATGCCGAAGCGCACCCGAACGAGCGCGACCTGGATCGGGGTGGCGCTGTTCGCCCTGGTCCTGTTGGTGCTCCTGATCTTCATCCTGGAGAACACCCAGCAGGTCGACGTGGCGTTCTTCGGTACGCACACCCATCTGCCGCTCGGCGTCGCCCTGCTGCTGTCCGCCGTCTGCGGGATCCTGCTGGTGGCGATCCCGGGCACGGCCCGGATCCTCCAGCTCCGCCGGGTGGCCCGGAAGAACGCCCTCGCCCCGGCGCCGGCACCCGTACCGGCCGCGCCGCCGGTGGACGAGCCGGTGCCCCCGGTGGACGAGCCGGTGGAGCCGGGGCCCGGCCGCCCGGAGGAGTGAACCGTGCGACGGGCGTCGGGAGGCAGGGCGGAGCGTCGTGTGCGAACGTGGGTCCAGTTGTCCCGAGAGGAGCGCTCATGTCGTCGAAGCGTCGTCGTAAGAAGAAGGCTCGTGCCAAGCGCGGGGCGAACCACGGTCGTCGTCCCCAGTGCTGAGTGACGGCGGGGCGGTCCCCGGCGGCAGCTGACGGCGCCGCAGCGGACCGCCCCGCCGGGTCGGCCCCCGGTCGCGGGCACTGTCCGCGACCGGGGGCCGACCGCTGTCCGGGAGGGCTCCGACGGGCGCGGCAATCGGATGGCAATCGGATGCCGAGTCAGGACCGCCATGCTGTCCCCGTAACACCGGGGACGAGGAGGACAGCATGCCGGAGAGCAGCGGACCAGGTGGCCACGCGGTCGTGGCGGGGGCGGGTATCGGGGGGCTGCTGGCGGCCCGGGTGCTGTCGGAGACGTACGAGCGGGTCACCCTGGTGGACCGGGACACGCTGCCGCAGGGCGGGGGGCCGCGCCGGGGGGTGCCGCAGAGCCGGCACGCGCACGGGCTGCTGTCGCGGGGGTTCGAGGTGCTGGAGGAGTTCTTCCCCGGTCTCGGGGACGACCTGGTCGGGCAGGGCGCACTGGTCCGGGACGCGCAGGCGGACGTGCGGTGGTTCAACGACGGGCACCGGATGAGCGGTGGGGACTCGGCGCTGCCCTGTCTGATGGTCAGCCGGCCCGCGCTGGAGACGTATCTGCGCTCCCGGGTGGCGGCGCTGGAGGGGGTGGAGATCCAGGACCGCTGCGAGGTACTGGAGCCGGTGGCGGAGAAGGCCGGTGGCCGGATCACCGGTGTCCGGCTGCTGCGGGTCAACGCCGAGCCGCAGACGGTGGCGGCCGACCTGTTCGTGGACGCCACCGGGCGCAGCAACCGGGGGGTGGCCTGGCTGACCGGGCTGGGGTACGAGGCGGCACCGGAGGACCGGGTCGACTCCAAGGTGGTGTACGTGTCGCGGGAGTACCGGCGGCGGCCGGGGGAGGCGCCGGCCGACGCGTACCTGGTGGGCGCCTCGGCGTCGGTGCCGCGCGGCGGGGTCGCGCTGAGCGCGGAGGGCGGCCGCTGGCTGGTGACGCTGTTCGGGATGAACGGGGACGTCCCGCCGGTGGATCCGGCCGGCTTCCACCGGTTCGCCGAGCGGCTGCCGGTGCCGGAGCTGCACGAACTGCTGGAGCGGCTGGAGCCGTTGACGGAGCCGCTGGCGATGCGCATCCCGGTGTCGGTACGGCGCCGCTACGAGCGGATCGACCGGATGCCGGCGGGCTACCTGGTCTTCGGCGACGCGCTGTGCCAGTTCAACCCCTCGTACGGGCAGGGCATGACGGCCGCCGCCCTGCAGGCGGTCGCGCTGCGGGACTGCCTGGCCCGGGGGAGCGGTCCGGCGGCGGTCCGGGAGTACTTCCGGCGGGCGGCGCAGGCCGTCGGCGTGCCGTGGGACATGTCGGTCGGCGGCGACCTGCGGTTCCCGTTCGTGGAGGGCCGGCGGACGCTGCGGGTGCGGCTGCTCAACCGCTACGTGGCCCGGCTGCACCGGGTGGCGGCGGTGGACCCGGAGGTGGCGCGGGCGTTCCTGACGGTGGCCAACCTCAGCTCGCCGCCGCAGGGGCTGTTCGCGCCGAAGGTGCTGCGCCGGGTGTTGCGCGGGCCGTCGGGCGGTGCCGGGGCGCGGGCGGCGGTGCGTCCGCCCTCGGCGCAGGCCACGGGGGCCTGACGGCGGGGGCGGACGCTCCGGAGCGGACGGCTGAGGCCCGGTCAGGCCGCCCGTCCCGTCGGGGTGGAGAAGTCGGGGGCGGACCTGAGCAGCACCTGGCGGAGCTCGGCGGTGCACATCATGAAGCCGTCCGGGGTGGGCAGGTTCTGCAGGTAGTGGGCGAGGTCCGCGCCGAGGGCGAAGACCCGGACCGGGGTGCCGGCGGCGCGGGCGGACTCCACCACCCGGCGGACGCCGTCCAGCACCGCCGGGTGGCGGGTCTGGTAGGACTCGGCCACCAGGTGGTTGCCCCGGTCGGCGGCCAGGTAGAACTGCACCAGGTCCTTCACCCCGACGAACAGCTCACCCGCGCCGGCCGCGCAGATCGCGGGAGTGGCGTGCACGGCGGCGGGCGTCTCGATGAAGGCGGAGAGCGCCACCTCGGGCGGCAGCCGGAGGTGGGCCCTGAGCTGGGCGAACTCCTCCGCGTCGTTGAGGAAGGGCACCGAGAGGTGCACCCGGCGGGCGTCCTCGCCGAGCCGCTCGCGCAGTGCGCCGAGCACGGTGTGCAGGGCGTCCCGGTACTCGGCCGACCCCAGCAGCCAGCGGGCGCCGTGCAGGCCCAGCTCGGGGTTGGGCTCGACCGCGACGGCCGCCAGCTCGGTGACGCCGGCCGCGTGGTCGGAGCGGAGGTCCAGCAGTCGCAGGACCAGCCGCTGGTCGGGCAGCAGCACCTCGGCGAAGGCGCACAGCCGGTCCGCGACGGCCCGCCCGTAGGCGGCGATCGCGGCCGGGCCGCCGGCCAGGGCGTCCAGCGGCCGCAGACCCGCCGCCAGGCAGAGGAACTCCTCCCGGATGAAGAAGGACTCGACCCGTTTGGCGTTCGGGCCGCAGGCGTTCACCGTCTCGATGTCCTGGAGGTCGGCGATGACCGCGCAGGCCGAGCCCAGGTCGTCCACCGAGGGGGTGCCGCCGCCGGGGCCGGCGTCCCCGGTGCCGGGGGCGGAGCCGAGGACGATCGACTGGCTCTCCAGATGCAGCGTCACCTCACCGACCAGGTCGGCGAGATCGGCCTGGTCGACCCGGAGCACCGGGATTCCCCGGCCCCGGCAGAGCGACTGCATGTGGCCGGTCAGCCCACCGGAACCGCAGACGACCGCTCTCGCCGCCACGATCGCCTCGTACAGGCCGGCTTCCAGGGAAGGGGCGACGAGGATGGATCCCTCGCGCGGGGTTCTGGTGCGGTTGCAGGTGCCGTGCAGGACGTTCTGCGTGCCACCGGTCAGCAGGAATCCCTGAATCCGTCGCCCGTTCAACTAGTCCTCCAGATCCTCGGCGTCCGCCAGTCCCAGTTGTCGGCGCAGCTGTCGTGGCGTCACGGAGATGTCGGTGAGTCGTTCGACGGCCGCCCGGTTGACGGCCGCCCTGATCAGGCGGCCGGACCGGAAGGCGTCCATCGGGAGGGTCAGGAGTTCGCCCACGGACCTGAGTCGGGCGTCCAGGTGTGCGTCGAGCAGTTCCCGCTCATTTCGGGTCCGGGCGGCCAACCTCTTCGCCTCCAGGAGAACAGCGTCCTCGAAGCCCACCCGGGTCGCTTCCTCGATGTTGCCGAGATGGCCGTGCAATTGAGCCATGTTTCGGGCCAGACCTTCGTCGCGCAGCTCCACCTGCTCGATCGCCCGCGCGGCGACCGCGATCGAATGGTTCTTGATGGCGGCGAGATTGAAGGTGAACGCCCCGGTACGGCCGTTCCGGACGATCTCGTCACCCTCCCGCAGGACGCCGACCGCCGAGATCGGCCCGGCCGGCTCGCCCTCGGCGGTCAGCAGTGCGCCCTGGTCGTCGACCTCCAGGCCGCGCCCGGTGCGGGCGTGCGGGACGGCGATCCCCTTCCGGAGCAGGTTCCGCCAGAGGGCCTGGCCGACCCGGAGGTAGTCCGACTCCCGGCCGAAGTTGGCCACCACCAGATCGGCCTCGATGGTCTGCCGCCGGGCCGGGGCGACCACCGAGACGGCCAGCCGCCCGGAGCCGGTCGGCGCGATCTCGGCCACCCGGCCGACGACCAGCCGCACCGGCCCGTCGGCCGGGTGCAGGGCGCGCTCGATGACGGACATCGTGTACTCCACCGCACCGACCCGGAACGCCGCGATGGCGGTGCCGAACTCGTCCAGCAGGCCGCGCAGTTCGGCCGAGGGAATCCGGTCGATCGCCTCCGGCAGGTGCGGCTCCCACGCCTTGGCCACCCGCTCCGCGACCACCACCGGGTCGACCTCGGGGTGCTCCCGGGTCACCGCCGAACAGGCCGTCTCCCACTCGGTCCTGACCCGGCCGAGGAACTCCTCCCGGTTCCGGTACGGCTCCAGCAGCGTTTTCGGGCAGGGCAGTTGCAGCACCCCGTGCTCGTGACCGCCGGGGTAGGTCCGGAACATCGTGCCCGTCCTGGAGATCAGGTGGATCCGCCCGGTGTGGCCGCGCCGCAGCAGCAGGCCCGCCGAGTCGTACGCGCTCAGCACGGAGCCGACGATCGCGACGGTGGCCTCCGGTGGCAGCGCCTCCAGCCGGCGGACGGCGGAGGCGGAGTACGGGTTCCGGACGAAGGCCGCGTGGCCGCGTACGCCGGTGGCGAAGGGTGGATCACGCTGTTCGAGACCGGTGGCGAGCACGACGTGGTCGGCGAGCAGCACCGCCGGCTCCGGGCCCTCGCCGGCCGGTCGGCCGGCCGTGCTGAGCTGCCGGACCGTCACCTCGACCCCGGCGGGGCGGACCTCCAGGTCGACCGCCTCGCCGTCCGCCTCGATCAGCACCACACCCGGACCGGCCTCGCGGCGGGCCTCGGCCAGCCGGTCGGCCAGGTAGTCCTGGAAGATCCGCCGGGGTGCCGGCCCCTGTTCGACGAACTGCAGCCCGGCCCAGGGCTCGGGCCAGCTCCGGCGGTCGGCCTCGTGGTTGGCCCAGCGGACGAAGTCGAGGACGTCCTCCCGGAACGCCGACATCCGGCCGGCCTGGATGTTGAACACGTGGTCCCAGGGATTGCCGTCCCGGTGGTACGCGACCCCGGCGTTCCGGTAGTCGGACCGCCGCTCCAGCAGGACCACCTCGAGCGGGCTGCGCGCGAAGCGGAGCAGGCGGATCGCCGTGGCGGTGCCGGCCAGGCCCGCACCGACGACGAGCACCCTGGGGCACATGCCTGTTCGACTCATGGTGAAGCCTCCGGTGTGAGGGGTGGGGACGTGGCGCGGCGGTTGCGTTCGATCCCGGGGCCGGGTCGCCGGCCGGGCGGACGCGGGGTGTCCGGCCACCAGGCTAGGGGAGGTGGGGGTGGCCGGACGGTGGGTTGTGCAGGGTGATGCCGGGTCAGATCGCTTCTGCCGGTGAAGAGTTGGGGCCGGTGGTGCGGCCGGGTGACGAGTGGCGAGATGGTTGCCGGGGAGCGGCAGCGAAGGAGGGGGAGGTCCCGGTCGGCGGGTCGGACCGCCCGGGGCGGGGCGTCGGCTTACCGTGGACCAGCGATCATGGCCGCTGGGAGGAGCCGATGTGCTGGAGCGCCGAGGCGGATCTGGTCACCGGTGCCGTCGTCACGGGCCTCGGGGTGGCGTGCCTGAGCGGGGTGCGGCACCGGCGGCAGCTGGCGCTCGCGGCACTGCCGCTGCTGCTGGGCGTGCACCAGCTGGTGGAGGCCCTGGTCTGGCTCGGCGGTGAGGGCCGGGTCGACCCGACGGTCGCTCAGGCCGCGCGGTTCGTCTGGGCGTTGATCGCGATGCCGGTGCTGGCGGTGCTGGTGCCGTTCGGCGCCTGGTGCGCCGCCGGTCGGCCCCGGCGCCTGCTGCCGTTCCTGGTGCTCGGGGTCGCCACCGCGGTGCCGCTCACCGCGGCGATCCTGACCGGCCCCGTCACGGCGGAGGCCCACGGGCACACCCTCAGCTACGCGGTCGGCCTCCCGCTGGCACCCCTGCTGCTGGCCGGCTACCTGGTGGCCACCCTCGGCCCGCTGGTGGCCGGCCCCGACGCGGAGCTGCGCCGGCTCGGGTGGGCGATGGCGGCGGGCGCGCTGGTCTGTGCGGTCCTCTGGCGCACCGCCTTCGCCTCCACCTGGTGCGCGCTGGCCGCGCTGGTCAGCGTCCTGCTGCTGCGCTGGGTCCGGGGGACGGCGGGCGTGCGTGCTCGTTGAGCAGCTGGTCGTACGGGAGGGGGTGCTCAAGTGTGCACCGGGCTGGGGTGGTTGGTCGCTCGGCGGGGTCACCTCCGGGTTCCGGCCGCTGGGGAGTTGAGGCCGGAACGCCGACGGGTCCGCTGCCGTGGCGCGGTACGGCAGCGGCCCGGCCGGGCTCAGGCGTACGGGTCGAACGGGAGGCCGGCGGGCTTGGCGTTGTTGAGGGCGTCGTCGAAGGTGCTGTCGGTGATCTTGATCGTCGCCGAGCCGAAGTCGGCGGTGGTGAGCCGGTCGCGCAGGCCGGCCGGGTAGCCGCCCCAGCCGACCAGGCGCGGGTGGAACCAGCCGCCGGTGGTGTTCTCCGGCGGCTCGTCGTTGCCGTTCGCGAGCCGGAAGAAGTGGGTCGAGGCGCCGTCCTTGTGGTAGACGACCTTCGGGTGCGTCCCGTCGAAGCGCACCTGCGAACTCGGGTACCACTTCCAGCCGCTGTGCTGCGAGGTCGAGACGTACCGGACCTGGTTGTCGTTGATCCACACCACCACGTGTTCCCAGTCGTGACGGTGCCCGATGGCGGCCGGCCCGAGGGTGGCCTGGTCCTTCTCGAAGTAGCTCGCGTACACGACGGCGCACCAGCCGTTGTTGCACTTCTCGCGCGAGTACGTGTTGGAGTTCGCGAGCTGGGCGTAGTCGCGGCAGTGCCCGTTCACGTCCCCGCCGAGCTTCAGCCCGGGGTTGAGGGTGCCGTCGGGGCTGATCGCGGCGGTCGCGTAGCAGCCGTCCCGGTCGTAGTCGTAGGCGGGGGAGAAGGACTGCTCCAGCCCGTCGGCGTTCTGCGGGAGGGACTGGATGACACCGGCGTGCGCGACGCCGGGGACCGCCAGGGCCAGGGCGGCGGCGCTGAGCAGGCACACGGCTGCGGACTTCCGGCGCCGGGCCGGACGGGGGGTCGGTGAGAGCGGGCTGCGCACATCAACTCCTTGGCGGGGAAGGGGTGGTGAGGTGCCACGGGGTGGGGCTGGGCAACCCCGGTGGGCCACTGTAGTGGCCTCGGGGCAAGGCCCGGTGTTCCGGGCGTGAACATGCGTCATCCCTTGACAGGCGGCTCGAAAGCTTGATTGGTTGACGAGGCAGCAGGCCAACCGAATGTCCGGTCGGTTCATCGGGCGGAATCCGGTGGCCGGGACGGAGAAAGGCATGGAGACCATGAGTGTCGAGCCGACCGCCCCGGCCCTTGCACCCCGCCTGGGGGAGCCGCTGCCCGCCGAGCTGCTGGACGCCGGGGAGCGGCTGAGCCCGGCCGAGCTGCGCGAGCGTCAGCTGGCCGGTCTGCGCTGGACGTTGCGGCACGCGTACGACAACGTCGAGCTGTACCGCCGCAAGTTCGACGCCGCCGGGGTGCGGCCGGAGGACTGCCGCAGGCTGGACGACCTGAGGCGGTTCCCGTTCACCACCAAGGCCGACCTCCGCGCGTCGTACCCGTTCGGGATGTTCGCCGTGCCGCAGGCCGAGGTGCGGCGGATCCACGCGTCGAGCGGGACGACCGGGCGGCCCACGGTGGTCGGCTACACCCAGGACGACCTGGACATGTGGGCCGACGTGGTGGCCCGCTCGATCCGCGCGGCGGGCGGCCGCCCCGGGCACAAGGTGCACATCTCCTACGGCTACGGCCTGTTCACCGGCGGACTCGGGGTGCACTACGGCGCGGAGCGCGCCGGGTGCACGGTGATCCCGGCCTCCGGCGGGATGACGGCCCGCCAGGTGCAGATCATCCAGGACTTCCGTCCCGAGATCATCATGATCACGCCGTCCTACCTGCTGACCCTGCTGGACGAGTTCGAGCGGCAGGGCGTCGACCCGCGCAGCACCTCGCTCCGGATCGGCATCTTCGGGGCCGAGCCGTGGACGGAGGCGATGCGCCGGGAGATCGAGGGGCGCCTGGACATCGACGCGGTGGACATCTACGGACTCTCCGAGGTGATCGGCCCCGGCGTGGCGCAGGAGTGCGTGGAGACCAAGGACGGGCTGCACATCTGGGAGGACCACTTCTACCCCGAGGTGGTCGACCCGCTCACCGACGAGCTGCTCGCGCAGGGCGAGAGCGGCGAGTTGGTGTTCACCTCGCTGACCAAGCAGGCCCTGCCGGTCATCCGGTACCGGACCCGTGACCTGACCCGGCTGCTGCCCGGTACCGCCCGTCCGGCCTTCCGGCGGATGGAGAAGGTCACCGGACGCTGCGACGACATGATCATCATCCGGGGCGTCAACATCTTCCCGACCCAGGTCGAGGAGATCGTGCTCCGGACGCCCGCCGTCGCGCCGCACTTCCAGCTCCGGATCACCCGGCGGGGCCGGCTGGACCACCTGGCGGTGGTCGTCGAGGCCCGTCCCGGCGCCACACCCGACCAGCGCACCGCGGCGGCGGCCGAGATCGCCCGGGGCGTCAAGGACGGTGTCGGCGTCTCGGTGGAGGTGACCGTGGTCGACCCGGACACCATCGAGCGCTCGGTCGGCAAGATCCGCCGCGTCCACGACCTGCGCACCGGCTGAGACCTGACGCCCGGTCGGCACCACCAGGACGGCGCGCCCGGGTCGGGGCTCGCCCCGGGGTCGACCGGCGGTGGCCGGCCCCGGGGCGGGTGGCTCAGAGCGCGGCGGTGACGACGATCTCGACCCGGACCTCGGGGCGGTAGAGCGCGGCCTGCACGGTGGCCCGGGCGGGGGCGGCGTCGGCGGGCACCCAGGCGTCCCAGGCCAGGTTCATGTCGGCGAAGTCGGAGATGTCGGCGAGGAAGATCTCCGCGCGGAGGATCCGGCTCTTGTCGCTGCCGGCCTCGGCCAGCAGGCGGTCGATGTCGGCCAGTACCGTCTTGGTCTGCAGCTCGACGTTCTGGGTGAGGTCGTCGGCCACCTGGCCGGCCAGGTACACCGTGCCGTTGTGCACCACGGCTTCACTCATGCGCTTGCTGCTGCCGAACCGCTGGATCATGGACGTGCCTTCGCTAGTGCCGTTCAGGAGCGCCGATGGTACCGGCGCCGCCGAGCGGCCGTCGGGGGTGTCCAAACCGGGGCGTCGGGGGATTCTCAGACCCGGCGGATGGTGTTGATCTTGATGGCGTCGGCCTGCATCACCTTGACCACGTCGCCGGCCCGCGGGGCGTGCACCACCAGGCCGTTGCCGATGTACATGCCGACGTGGCTCCGGTCGGACTTGTAGATCACCAGGTCGCCGGGCAGGGCGTTGTGCCAGTCGGTGCCGACGCTGGTGCCCACCCCGGCCTGGGCCTGCGAGGTACGCGGCAGGGAGACGCCGGCCTTCGCGTAGGCGTAGACCATCAGGCCGGAGCAGTCGAACTTGTCGGGGCCGCCGGCGCCCCACAGGTACGGGTCGCCCTGCTGGGCGAGCGCGGTCTGCACCGCGACCGCGGCGTAGCCGCCGGCCGGGGGGAGCGAGGCGGGGTCGACCCGGGAGGAGCTGCGGGAGGCGGCGCCGTCGGAGCCGCGCAGGATCGCGGTCCGGTCCGCCACGCTGAGCTGGTTGAGCAGCTTCTGCGCCTCCTGGAGCTTCTGCTGCACCTCGGTCTTGGTGCTGTTCAGCGTCTGGGTGTTGCGGTCCAGCTCGGCCAGGACGGCGGCCGTCTCCTGCTTCTGCTGGTCGAGGCGGCGCTGCTGGTCCTGGAGCGACTTCAGGGTCTCGGCCTGGGTCCGGTTCACCTGGTCGACGCTGGAGGCCTTGGTCAGGTAGTTCTCCGGGTCGGAGGAGAGCATCAGGGCGATGGTCGGGTCCACCCCGCCGTCCCGGTACTCCTGGGCGGCCTCGGCGGCCAGGCCGCTCTGCAGGGTCGTCATCTGCTCCTGGCTGCGGGCCACCTGGTCCTGGAGCTGGTCGGCCTGCCTGCGCAGCTGCTCGGTCCGCTCCTTGGCGCCGTTGAACCGCTCGGTGGCCGCCTCGGCCTGCTCGTACAGGGCGTCGACCTGGACCTTGACCTCGTCCTTGCCGGGCTTGGCCGGCGCCGCCTGGGCGCCCGACTGCGCGGAGAGGGCGACCACGGTCGCCGCGGCAGCGGTCAGCACGGAGACCTGGGCCCGGCTCGGCTGCTTGGGGCGGCGGTGGGAAGCCAAGGGAGGTGCTCCTTCTGCCCGGCCGGCCTCACCCGTTCGAGTGATGATCCGGATCGCTGGTTGACGTCTGACCGTAGTGAAGTCCCTGCTTCGCGTCCACTCCGGTTCTCGAACCGGTCCTGCCGGAGGGAGAGGTGACGGGCCGTCAGCGATCGGGGTGGACCGCGGGGGCAGCCAGGTCTGCCCGGGCGGGCACGCGGAGTTTCCCTTCCGGACCGGCACAGGGCAGGCCGCCCGCTGGGTGGCGGGAAATTTCTTTCCGGTGGAGTGTCGATTCGGTCGGTCCCCGTTCGACGTACGGATGAGAGGCGGGGAACGGCCCCGCTTCCGGGCTTGAGGAGTGCACCGTGCCGCGTTACCTGACACTGATCCGTATCGACGAGCAGAAGGCCGCGGCCTTCGAGGCCGATCCCGGCTTCGAGGAGCGGATGGGCGCGCTGTTCGAGGAGATCACCAAGGCGGGGGTGATGCTGGAGACCAACGGGCTGAAGCCGACCTCCGAGGGGGTCCGGGTGAAGTGGGCCGGTGGTGCGCTGAGTCTGACCGACGGCCCGTTCACCGAGGCCAGGGAGGTCGTCGGCGGGTACGCGATGCTCCAGTGCAAGGACATGGCGGAGGCCGTGGAGTGGACCCGGCGCTTCCTGGCCACCCACCCGGTGGGCTGGGAGGTCGGCGCGGAGGTC
Source organism: Kitasatospora sp. NBC_00070 (assembly GCF_045041205.1). Classification (NCBI taxonomy): domain Bacteria; kingdom Bacillati; phylum Actinomycetota; class Actinomycetes; order Kitasatosporales; family Streptomycetaceae; genus Kitasatospora; species Kitasatospora sp. NBC_00070. The sequence continues at coordinate 7,405,256 of NZ_CP108247.1, forward strand.
CGGCAGTTCGACGAGGCGCCGCAGCTGCCCTCGGCCTGACCCGTGCGGTTCCGGGGTGGGGCAGAGCGGCCCGCGCGCCGCTTTGCCCCACCCCGGCGGGGGCTGCTCTGATGGGTGACCGTGACGGAGTGGGACGCGACGGCGGTCGAGACGGTGTTCAGGATCGAGTCGGCGCGGATCATCGCCGCCGTGACCCGGATCGTGCGGGACGTCGGCATCGCCGAGGAGATCGCCCAGGACGCGGTGGTCGCCGCGCTGGAGCAGTGGCCGCGGACGGGCGTCCCGGACCGGCCGGGGGCGTGGCTGACGGCGGCGGCGAAGAACCGCGCGATCGACCTGGTCCGCCGACGGGAGGTCTACGCGCGCAAGCTGGCCGAGGTGGGCCGCACCATGGAGGACGTGCCGCCGCCGGAGGTGGCCGAGCCGGACGACATCGACGACGACCTGCTGCGGCTGGTCTTCACCGCCTGCCATCCGGTCCTGTCGGCGGAGGCCCGGATCGCGCTGACGCTGCGTCTGGTCGGCGGGCTGACCACCGCCGAGATCGCCCGGGCCTTCCTGGCCGCCGAGCCGACGGTGGCGCAGCGGATCGTCCGGGCCAAGCGGAGCATCGCCGCCGCGAAGGTGCCGTTCGAGGTCCCGGTCGGCGCGGACCGGGCCGGGCGGCTGGCCTCCGTGCTGGAGGTCATCTACCTGATCTTCAACGAGGGTTATGCCGCCACCGCCGGTGACGACCTGCTGCGGCCGGCCCTGTGCGAGGACGCACTGCGGCTGGCCAGGGTGCTGGCCGGGCTGATGCCCGAGGAGCCCGAGGTGCACGGACTGGCCGCGCTGGTGGAGCTCCAGGCCGCGCGGCTCGCGGCGCGAACCGGGCCGGACGGCGAGCCGGTGCTGCTGGCCGAGCAGAACCGGGCCCGGTTCGACCGGCTGCTGATGCGCCGTGGAGCGGCGGCCCTGACCCGGGCCGGGGTGGCGCGGCCGGAGGCCGGTCCGTACACCCTGCAGGCCGCGATCGCCGCCTGCCACACCCTCGCCCCGCACTGGGTGGACACCGACTGGGTGACTATCGCCGGGCTGTACGCCCGGCTGGCCCGGCTGAACCCGTCCCCGGTGGTGGAGTTGAACCGGGCGGTCGCGCTGTCCTACGCCCAGGGGCCGGCGCAGGCCCTGGAGCTGGTGGACGCGCTGGCGGCGGAGCCCGCGCTGCGGGACTACCACCTGCTGCCCAGCGTCCGCGGCGACCTGCTGGAGCGGCTGGGCCGGCCCGCCGAGGCCCGGGCCGAGTTCGAGCGGGCCGCCGCGCTGGCCCGGAACACCCGGGAGCGGGACCTCCTGCTGGGCCGGGCCGTGCGCGGGGGGTGACGGTCCGTCGGGCCGGTGCGGACGTGCTGCGGCCGACCCCGGGTGGGGCGGGAACGCGGCCGGTCCGTACGGTGGTCGACGACGTCCGAGCCACCGGGGGAGAGACATGCGCATCGGGGTGTACCTCGCACATCCGCGACCGGGGAGTTTCAACCACGCGGTGTACGGCGCGGTGGTGGGGGAACTGCGGCAGCGGGGAGCCGAGGTGGTGGCGCACGACCTGTACGGCGAGGGGTTCGGACCGCTGCTGTCGGCCGAGGAGACGGGGACGGTCGGGGCGGCGGACGCCGCGCAGGACCCGCAGGTGGCGCTGCACCGGGCGGAGGTGGGCACGCTGGACGCCCTGGTCTTCGTCCACCCGAACTGGTGGGGCATGCCGCCGGCCGTCCTCACCGGCTGGGTGCAACGGGTGCTCGCCCCCGGCGTCGCCTACAAGCTCGGCACGGCGGAGGGGGAGCCCGCCGGACTCCTGAAGGCCGGCCGGGCCCTCGTGCTCAACACCTCGGACACGCCCGCCGAGCGGGAGCGGGACGAGTTCGGCGACCCGCTGGAGCGGATCTGGGCGGCCTGCGTGCTGCCGTACGTCGGGGTCGGCGAGGTGCGCCGGGTGGTCCTGCGGACCGTCGGCGACTCGACCGCCGCCGAACGGGCGGCCTGGCTGGCCGACGTACGCCGGGAGGCGGCCGCGCTGCTGGGCTGAGCGCCGCTACGCCAAGGTCTCGGGCGGCCGCTTCGACGGCGGGACGGCGGCCGCCCCGGTGCCGTCGGCGCCCGCCGCGCCGGCCTGGGTGAGGGAGCGCAGGGCGAACAGCAGGAAGCCGATGTCGTCCAGCAGGATCGGGTCGGGCAACAGGTCCACCGGGCTGACCAGGTAGACGACGGCCGCCCAGAACAGGACCTTCTTCGACATCGGGATGCCGGTCGCCCCCAGCGCCTTCTTGGCCCGGACCAGCTTGACCACCAGCACGACCGCCGTCGCCAGGGTGACCGCGACCACCGTTCCGCCCGCCACCCACCAGAACACCTCGCTGCCGGTCACCCGGCCACCTCCACTCGTAGCGTTCGCTCCCCAGCAGCCTGCCCTACTTTCGGCGGACCGTGCGCGGCAGGCTCCGCGTTGCGTCCGTGGGACGACAACGCCCGGGTGGGTCAGGCGAGTTGACCGTGCCGTTGCTGGTTCGTCGGCGCCGATGCGGGCAGACGGGGGCCATGAGAGGCATCCATTCGATCATCAGAGCAGTCGCCCACATCGTCGCAGGCATCCTGGTCATCTGGATCCTGATGGACCTGCTCGACGCCAACCAGGGGAACACCGTGGTCAGTTGGTTCCACTCGGCCGCCGACTGGCTGGCCGGCTGGTCGCGCGGGCTGTTCACGGTCTCCGGGCACACCCTCCAGGTGCTGCTCGACTACGGCATCCCGGCCGTCGTCTACGTGGTGGTCGGCAACCTCATCGGCCGGGCGGCGGACCGGAGCCGTGCTCCGAGCAGGTGATCACCGGTCCCTGAGCGGGCCCGCCGTCGTGCGCACACCGCCGCCCGGCCCGGGGAGTGTGACTCCCGTCACCTCCGGCGTCCGAGGTGGCCGGGCGAGCGGTCTGCGTGACCGTCGCCGGGCACTCCCATGAGCTGCGCAGACCCCAGTGCGCGAGGAGATCTGACGGGCCGGTTACCTGACGGCCCGTCATGATCGTTGGCTGATCGGCGAAATCGGTGGTTTCGGCGTGCGTGAACAGACACGGTCGCTTGGTTTGCTGGAACCAGGCCGAAACAAGGCCGGAACGAACCGATCGCACGTCAACCCTCGACGAATCAGGACGTTATGAACACCTACTCGGTCAAGCCCGGTCCGCAGCGATGGAAGCGGCACCGCAGAACGAACGAGCTGCGGGTCCGGTCGGGTGGTGCGGGCAGGACCCGCAGCGGGTACCCGGGCTGGGAGGCCTAAGTGACCGACGACCCGACCCCGGTTGGTCCCTTCCGCGCGCCCGACCCCGAGCCCGAGGTCACCGTGTGGGGTGCCCGGGTGGAGAACCCGGTGGACAACCTGCCCGTCGACTTCGAAGCCTACGTGCTGACCAACTACGACGTCTTCGTGGGCTTCGCCATCGAGATGCTGGCGGACCGGCACACCGCGACCGAGGTCGCCGTCGAGGTGTTCTCGCAGATAGCGATCGACTGGCCCAGGATCCTCCGCTCGCCCAACCTCGAGGACCACTGCTGGTCGATGCTGACCTCGGCGGTGCGGGTGCGGGTCATCTGCCGGGGCATCGAGACGGACGTCCGTGACCGGCTCGGTCGGGCCCGGCAGATTCTCGACCAGATGCGACAACTCCTGTACGACCCCGACGCCGAGGACAGCGACGTCGGTCTCTACCAGGCGCTCGGCCGGCTGACCCAGCGGGAGTTCGACACCGTCGTGCTCAAGCGTCTGATGGGCCGCACCACCCTGTTCGCCGCCAGCGTCCTGGCCGTCCATCCCGCCACCGTCGACCGCAGTTACGACAAGGCCATGACGCACCTCAGGACCGTCCTGCAGCGCCGCAAGCTGCTCAAGCCCACCCAGCCCGAGAGCCCCAGCAGAGGAGCCCGCCGGTGACCATCGACCCGAACAGCGGCGGACCCGCCGACAACCGTCTCGCCGACCACGACCGGGACGTCGAGCACCTGCTGGAGACCGGCTTCCTCGACACGGGTCACCGCACCCGCCCGGCCGAACGCGACCAGATCGTCGGCGAGTTCCTCAACCTCACCCAGCTGCCCGAGCCGGCTCCGGTCCCCGGTGGCGACCGGATCGGCGACGCACTGCGCCGGATCTCCGCCAACGTCGCCCGGCACCAGGCCGGCAGCTACGAGCGGCCCGCCTGGTGGCACGAGTACAACCGCGCCCGGAAGAGCCTGAACCAGATGGCCCGACAGGCGATCGCCAGGCCCAAGGCGTTGAACCTGCTGTCCCGGTTCGCCAGTCGCGACCAGGACGACCCGTACGAGGTGCAGGCCGAGAACACCATCTTCAGCGACGACGACCTCGACACCGAGATCAGCGGGGCACTGCTCTTCGGCTACCTGCTCCACCTGGCCGGACACCCCGTCAGCGCCAGCTTCTGGTGGAAGATCGCGGCCGGGGCGGGGGACCGCAACGCCGCCTTCGCGATGCACCTGCACCACCTCCAGCGCGGTGAGATGTCCGACGCCGCGTGGTGGTTCGTCGAAGCGTGCGGCACCACCGACGGCATCGGCGACGCCCTGCCGCCGAGCCTGCCTGCGGTGCCGGGCTACCACCGGGCCGTGCCCGCCGTGACGGAGCAGCAGCACGGTGGGAGTGAGTGCTCGCCCGTGGTGATCGCCGAGATGGTCAACAACCTGGTGGTCTGCGGGGACTCCGGCTGGTTCGACGAGATCGCCGAGCGGCCCGACCGCCGGATCGCCCCCCAGCTCGCCGACCTCGTCGGCCACTGCTGAGGCCCTTCCCGGTGGTGCCCGGCACCGACCGTCCGCCGGGCACCACCTCCGACCACCGGGACCACCACCATGTTCATCCTTGAGCCCGGCATCCTCGCGATGACCGTCCTCGGCCTCGGGTACGCGGCCGCGCCGGCCGCCATCTCGCTCGCCGCCCGATCGGCTCGCACCGCCGAACGCCGCCACCAGGCCCGCCGGCTCCGCGCGATCCTGTACCTGCACCGCACGTCCTGACCCGTCGTCCGGGAGCAGTCATGCCCGAAGAAGAGCAGTGCCCCACCCCCGAGCTGATCGACCTCGCCGCACGCCAGGCCCTCAACGTCACCGCCGGGGCCCATGCCACGATCAACATCGTCACTGCGGACCGGGGAGCCGCCGCCGGTGTCGGCGAGCACCCGCCCGCGAACCCGCCCGTCCCGATCGGGCACCGTACGACCGTCGTCTGGGCCGCCCTCTCCGCGCTCGCGACACTCGGCACCCTGGTGGTGGCCTGGTTCGCAGTGAGGTAACCCCCCACTGCTTCGCCCAGGAGGTCAGAGTGGGCCCGCTGGTCAATGATTCGTGAACGAATCAGATGATGGAGTTCTGTCGCGCGGACGGATTGAGCCGAGCGGGTTGAACGGTCACTCCAGCCGGGTGTCGGTCATCGGCAGCCGAGGGAGCCGGGGTTTGGCGGGGGCGGTAATTTCACAACCATTGCGTAAATGTCCGATACGCGAGCCGAGTCCGACCCCGGGTCGGACTCGGCTTCGGTTGTGAAAGGGGCTCGGAGATGGCCAAGTTCGCTATGGGACTGGCGGGTGCCGCGGTGACCGCGGCATTCCTGGGTACGGGTGGGTCGGCTTTCGCGGTGCCCCGGGACGGGATGCCGCCCGGGTGGTGTGCCACCCACCCCACCCGGTGCGGTGAGCCGCCGAAGGCCAAGTCGGCCGAACCGGATCCGGCCGATCCGGCCGATCCCGGCGGCCCTGGGGCGGCCGGGCCGGTCCCCGCCGCGGCGGTACCGCCCGCGCCGGTGCCCATGACGGTGGACCCGCCCACCACGCACCCGGGCGGGACGGTGCTGGTCAACATCGGGACACCCTGCCCCGACGGCGGTGTGACGCTGTCGTCCCCGGCGGTGCCCGCGCCGGTGCAGCTGCCGCCCGGCAGTCCCGGGGGCCAGCTCGTGCTGCCCGCCGACCTGCCCCCGGGGACGTACCCGGTGACCGCGACCTGCCAGGGCCGTCCGGTGACGGCCGGGACCGTCACCGTGGTGGCCCCGGCGGCGCCCGCCACCGGCGGTGGCGGTGGCTCCCGGCCGGTCGGTGGTCCCCCGACCCTGGCCGGGTACGGGGCGATCGCGCTGACCGGTGGGGCCGTCGGCGCCGCCGCGCTGCGGCTGCTGCGGCACCGGCGGGGCCGGGCCGCAGGCGGTGGCCGAGCTGTGCCCGGTGCCTGAACGGGGGCCGCGCCGTGGTCGGCGGGCGATGGCGGCACTGTCCGGGGTGGTGCTCCTGGTCGCCCTGGCCGGAGCCGCCGGCGAGGACGATCCGGGGCCGGAGGCGCAGGTCTCCGGCGCCCCGGTGGCCGCTGCGGTGCGGCCCGCCGCGCAGGTGACGGACCCTCAGGGCGCGTCGCCCCCGCCCGGCGGGCTCGCCCCGCTGGCCCCGTCCACCCCGCTGCGCCTCGCCATCCCCGCGATCGGCGTCGATGCGCCGCTGCTGGCGCTCGGTACCGACGACCGGGGCAGGCCGGAGCTGCCGCCGTACTCGCTGCCCGGCACGGTGGGCTGGCTGCGCGACTCCCCGACCCCGGGCGCGCCGGGCGCCGCCGTGCTGGCGGGACACGTGGACACGCTGCACGGGCCCGCCGTCTTCTGGTCGCTGGCCAGCGTCCCGGCCGGCGCCGTCGTCGAAATCACCCGGCTCGACGGTGGTACGGCCGTATTCACCGTGGACGACGTCCGCACGTTTTCCCGGCAGGAATTTCCGAATTCCCTGGTCCGCGGTCCGACATCGGCCGCCGAACTGCGCATCATCACGTGCGGCGGGCGCTTCAACCGCGCGGAACGTGAATACACCGGAAATGTCATCCTGTTCGCCCATCTGACCGGATCGCGGTGAGTGGGCCGACCGGACTAACCTCGATCTTGCATGACGGCTCGTCAGTTTGGCTGGCGGGTCGTTTCTGCTTGTCCGGGCTGGGTTTTCTGCCTGTAGAAATGCCGAGGGCCCGGCTGTCGCGTCGGGTGGGCGCCGGGTTCCACAGCTCCGGAAGTGGTCGAGTGCTCGTCGGGGTGGGGCGTTATCGCTGGTCAGCCGGGGTCTGGCAGGGCGTGTAGGCGTGCGAACGCGCTGGTGATCGTGTCGGTCCAGGGCCAGTGGCGGGCCAGGCGGAGGTAGCGGCAGCGGCCGGTGGTGACGAGCTGGGCGGCGGCGGAGAACAGCCGCAGCCGTAGGCGTTTGGGTTCCCAGCGGCGGGCGGTGCCGGTCAGGGCGAGCATGGGCATCCAGGCGAGCAGGTCGAGTGCGAGCTGGACGATCTCCAGCCAGACCTGGTTCTGCGCGAACCGGTGGAGGGGCAGGTTGCGCAGTCCGGTGTCGCGGGCGGCGCGGATGCGGTCCTCAGCGCGGGCCCGCTGGCGGTGCCGCAGCTCCAGCCGGGCTATCGGGGCGTGGGTGGTGTTGGTGGCGAAGCAGGTCAGCCGCATGCCGTCGGCGTCGGTGAAGCGCAACTGCGCGCCGGGGTGCGGCCGTTCCTTGCGGACGATCAGCCGCATCCCCTTCGGCCAGCCTTTGAGGACATCGCCGGCGAGCTCGGCAACCCAGGCGCCGTCGCGGATCTCTCCGCCGGGTTCGACTGCGGGGGTCCAGGCAGAGGCCGGGATCTTCAGCACGGCCTGGTGGATGCCGCCGGTGATGGTCATCCCCACCGAGTAGGACAGCCACCGGCCGCGTGTGGTGAGCCAGTTCAGGAAGTCGTGGGTGCCGCCGGCGGAGTCGGTGCGGATCAGGGTTCGGCGTCCGCGCCGGTACTTCTTCGGTAGCTGGGCCAGTGCCGTCCGGGCCGCTTCGATGTGGTCTGCGGCCGTGTTGCTGCCGGCGTTCCCCGGCCGCAGCAGCCCGGCGACCGGCTCTCCAGACCCGCCTGGGCCGTGGTCGACGAACGCGAACAGTGGGTGGTGCCCGAACGTCTTCTTCCAGGTCTTGGCCGCGTCCTGCTTTTCGGAGTGCGCGAGGACCAGCACTCCGTCGATGTCCACGACCACCTCGCCGCCCGCGTCCGGGGCCGCCTCGCCGGCCAACCGCCAGGCCCGCTCGCGGACTTCGGCCCGCGCCCGCCGGATCGCCGCGAGTGCGCGGGGCCCGGCCGCGGCGAGGGTGTCGACCAGACGGGAGACGGTCGGGTCGGAGGCCACCGGGCCGAACACGGCGGGCTCGGCCCGCAGCATCGCGACATCAGCCAGGCAGTCCCCGCCAAGGGCCACCGCGAGCGCGACATCCAGCAGGACCTTGCCGGGATCATGGACCACACGCGCCTTGCGCCACGGCACCAGCGCCGTCGATATCGCCGCATCCAGCCCCACCTTGCGGGCCGTCTCGACCAGCAGCACGGCACCGGACTGCGAGACCACCCCACGACCGTTGCCCTCGACGCGAACACGCGGATACGACCCGATACTGTTCACCTGAGAAGTGCTTCTTTCCACGCAGCTGACTGGACCCTAGACAAGTCCCATCGTTGCAGGTCAGAAGCACTTTTCTCTTTTCTGATCACCCGTCGGACAGTGCCCGCCGTGAAAGGCCGAGGCTAAAGCGGCAGCTCGACCACCAAGGGCCGGTGGTCCGAGATCGGCATTGCGGGTGCCCGCACCGGATCGGGCCGGAACACATCGAGGCCGGCCACGAGGACGTGGTCGAGCTGCACCAGGGGCCGGTGCGCCGGAAAGGTCCGGACCCGGCCGGCCGAACGCCAGCCCGCCCGGGGCGTCGCGGACCGCGACCGGGGGAGCAGGCCGGCCGCGTCGAGGGTGGCGGTGGGGATCGCGCCGCCGAGGTTGAAGTCGCCCAGCAGGACGTGCGGGCGGGGCAGGTCGGCGATCCAGCCGGGTACGGCGAGAAGTTGACGGACGTTCCACCCCGGGACGTACGACAGGTGCAGCGCCACCGCCGTGAACGGGCCGCGCCGTCCCTGGAGCACGGCGGCCAGGGCCGCGCGCGGCCGGTCGCGGATCACCGTGAGACCGGCCCGCCCGGCCACCGGCAGCGGCAGGGCGACGGGAGGCGCGGTGAACCGGCGGGCCCGCCAGTGCAGGACCGGCAGTGAGGTCAGCAGCGCCACGCCGTGGGAGGGGGCCGTGCCGTTGTGCCCGGTACCCGGCGGGCCGTACACCCGCATCCCCGGTTCGGACCGGTCGGGCTCCCAGACCCGGCCCGGCCGCGACCGGGCGTGCAGGGCCGAGACGTACCGCCAGTCGGTGGCGCCGGTCGCCTCGGCGATCGCCCGGGCCTGGTCGACGGAGCCGGACCGGTCCTGGAAGCGGTCGAGCTCCTGAAGTGCCACCACGTCCGCGTCCAGGGCCGCGACGGCGTCGACGAGCGGGCCCACGGTGGCGGTGCCGGGGGCGGTCGACGGCCGGCCGTCGGCACCGGCCTGCCGTCCGTGCAGGACGTTGAAGGTGGCCAGGCGCACCGGCGGGGAGTCGATCACGGTCAGACGCTACAACAGCGGTACCGGCCGCAGGCGTTGGGGGACGACCGCCCGGCCCGGGCGGGGCCGGGCGGTCGACGGGGGATCAGCGCAGACCGGCGAACAGGTCGTCCTCGGGCAGCGCCGCGCCGGTGGTGTCCCGGACCCGGACGAAGGTCTCCACACCCATCAGCTCGGTGAACCGCTCCAGGCCCATCTTCAGGAAGAAGATGTTCTCGCCCTGGCTGGCGTGCGCGGCCAGCGAGTCGAACTTCTGGGCGCTGAACGCCGCGGTGTCCACCCAGGTGCGGATCTCCTCGTCGGGGAGCCCGATCTCGGGGAACTCGAAGTCCTCCTCCGACTCCGGCTGCCCGCCGGTGTCCCCGAGCTCGCGCATGACCTCGCCGAACCGCCGCATCGTCGAGTGCGGCATCGTGGTCCAGTACACCTTCGGGGTGAGGTCGGTCAGCTCCAGCGCCGCCGTGGTGATGCGGTTCGCCTGGATGTGGTCGGGGTGGCCGTAGAAGCCGTTCTCGTCGTACGTCACCACCACGTCGGGCCGGTACTGCCGCAGCAGCTCGGCCAGGCGGGCGGCACCCTCCGCCACCGGTGTCCGCCAGAAGGAACCGGGCGCGTCGTTGGCGGCCCAGCCCATCATCCCGGAGTCGGCGTAGTCCAGCAGCTCCAGGTGACCGATGTTCAGCACCTCGCAGCTGGCCTCGAGTTCCCGGCGGCGCATCGCCGCGACGGCCGCCGGGTCGTGCCCGGGTTCCCCCGGCTTCACGCCGCCCGGTCCGTCACCGCACCCGCCGTCGGTACACGTGACGAGCACGGTGCGGATGCCCTCCGCGGCGTAGCGGGCCAGGACGCCGCCCGTCCCGGTGGCCTCGTCGTCGGGGTGGGCGTGGACCGCCATCAGGGTCAGGGGCCGGTCAACCATGGAAGACATCCTCCGGTTCGAATGGTGCCCGCCGCGTCGGCGGCCGGGTCCGGTCAGTCGATCAGTACGCGGCCCGGGGGCCGCGTCCGGGGTCACAGCGGGACGAGCACGTCCTCGTGCGCCCCGTCCAGGACGAAGCCGTTGTCGAAGCGGACCCGCACCGTCACCCGGTTCCCCTGCTCCCGGAAGGCCGCCCACTCCGGCTCCAGGGCGGCGATCCCGCCCTCCAGGCGCCTGCGGCTCTCCGTCGGCATGGTGTGGCCGTAGTCCTCGAACAGCGCCTTGAGCCGCCGGTACTCGCGGACCGCCTCGCGCTCCGGGAGTTCGCCGTCGACCCGCTCCACGGTGCCCTCGACCCCGGCGCCCAGGGCGAGGAAGCCGACCACGGCCGATCCGGAGACCGCCTCGCCGATCCCGAGGTCCACCGCCAGCCGTACCCGCCGACCCTCCGTCAGCCCGCCCATCCGCTCTCCGCCTTCCACCCGCTCGGTACCGCCGGCCCGGCCGGCCCGCTGCCCTGCCATTATCCGCCGCGTCCGACGCTGTTCCGGTTGCGGCCGCCGCTCCGCCGGGACCGGGTCAGCCGGTCAGCAGGTCCCGGCCCACCCGGTCCCGGGCGGGGGCGAGTTCGGCCTCCACCCGGTCCTGGTCGGCCTGGTCGAACGGCACCGGGGACGGTTCCACCGGACGGGCCAGCAGCAGCTGGATCCTCAGGTGGGTCGGCGGGTGGGTGACGTCCACCGCGCCGAACTCCCGGGCGGAGAGCCGCAGCCGGCGCTCCCGCTCGCGTGGGGTGAGGCTGTCGGTGAGGGTGGACAGCTCGGTCCAGAGGTCCGCCGTGGCGGGGCCCCCGGGACCGCGCTGTGACCGGCTGCGGGCCCGGACGACGGCGCTCTCCACGCTCGGGCCGAGCAGGAGCGTGCCGAGCATGTTGCGGGCCGCGGCCGGCGAGGCCACGGTGGCGGCCAGCTGGTCGGCGAGGTACTCGGCACCCTGGCCGGAGCGGACGCTGAGCCGGTCGAGCAGGGACAGCAGACGCTCCGTCAGGGTGAGCAGCAGCTGCCGCGGCAGCACCAGCAGGGCCTGCGCCAGGTCGACCAGCGAGTCGCCGGAACGACTGCCGCCCTCGCGGGCCAGCAGGTGCCACTCCTGCAGCGCCGTCAGCGCGGAGTGCAACCACAGGCCGCGGCGGTGGTCGCCGTTGACGTCGTGCCCGAACTCGTGCCCGAGCAGGGCGACGCGCTGCGGCGCGGTCAGTACCGCCCAGAACGGCAGACCGATGCTCAGCACACTGCGGCGGCGCAGCCCGTGCCGGCCGAAGGAGGCGTTGAACTCGTCGGTGACCTGGATGAAGTCGACCGGCCGGGCGCCCACGGCGGCCGCCACCCGGTCGGCGAGCGCGTAGAGCGCGGGCGCCTGAGTGCGGGTCAGGAAGGTGTGGTCGGGCCTGATCCGGCCGAGGCGGGGCCGCACCAGCAGGGCGAGCAGCAGGCCGAACCCGCCCAGTACGCGGAGCGGCAGGGTGCTCGACAGCACGACGAGCCACAGCGAACCGAGCAGCACGGTCAGGGTCACCAGGTGGACCAGGCCCGCCAGTGCGGCGGCGGCGATCCAGCTCCGGTCCTGCACGGCGCTGTCGCCACGCTCCAGCGACTGGTACAGCTGCTCCACCCGGTAGCGCACCAGCTGCTTGCGCCGCTCGTCCCTGGCCTGCGCGCGGGCCGCCCGGCGGCGGCGCTTCGGGTTCGGCGCCGGGGCCGGCCCGGCGGGCACCAGGTTCCACTCGCAGGCGTGGCACCAGGTCGGGAACCGGTCGTCGGACTCCAGAACGGTGGAGCAGTCGGGGCACCGGGTGGGGGTCGTTGTGGGCACGGAGCGAGATCATGCCAGACCGGAACGACAAGATCGGATGCATTTTCGGGAGACGGTTCGAGGTGCGCGGGAGCCCCGTCCTCCGACGTGCGGAGGACGGGGCCCGGACCGGCGCGCGGTGTGGCTAGCCGAAGCCGCGGGCGTCCTGCTTCAGGGCGGTGTCCACGGTCAGCGCGGTCGCCACGACCAGGCTGAGCAGCGGGTCGGCGAGCGGCCGGTGGATCTGGAGCACGTAGTTGTCGGCCGTGGTGAACATCGTCTTCGCCAGGCCCTCCCAGGTCTTGGTGATCCGGGCGATCTCGGTGTCCGTCTCGTCGACGATGGAGAAGTTCCAGGCCCGCCAGTTCTCCGCCTTGACGGCGCCGATCTTCCGGCCGCCGACCACGAGCGCGAAGTTGATCTTGCCGATGGCGTTCTGCTGGACGATCTGGCCGACCTCCTGGCCGTCCGGACGCTGAACGATCACCCGCGACTTGATCAGCTTCGCCGGGCGGGTCAGCAGCAGCACCGGGGCACCCTGCGGGTCGCGGATCTCCAGCTTGTGGGTCAGGTACTGGTCGATCGAGAGGACCAGGCGCAGCGCCTTGCGCAGCGCACTCTGACCGACCTGGACCACCGAGCCGAGGGTGGCGCCCTGCTGGTCGAAGACCGCGTACTCGTTGGTCAGCTCGATCAGCTTGGCCTTCTGGTTCACCACCAGGACCGGCTCGGAGAAGAGGGTGCCGCCGCCACCGGAGACCGGTCCGACGCCCGCCTGCTGCTGCACCTGGCGCTGCACCTTGGCGGGGTCGCCGGCCGGGGCGGCCGGCTGCCCGGGGACACCCGGGGTGTTCGTGTTCTGGGACATGGCGGGCAGGCTAGGCCCGATCCGCCGCGCGCAGCCAGATCGTTTCCGGCTCCGGCCGCACCGGTGGTCCGTGGATTCGGCTGCGGTCGGCGGCAGTTGGCGCAGGGGGCGACGGGCGGGTGTGGCCCATCTCACAGCCGGATCCGGGGCGTCACCGGCGGAACACGCGGCGTCCCGCCGGATCCGGGTCGGTGCGGCCCTCGTCGGGCCGGCCGGCGGCCGGTCGGTACTGTGGGCGGACAACCCGTTGAGAGGCGCCCTCCCCCATGGTCAAGAACGCCGCCGAACCACGCGCCGCAGCCCGCAAGGCCCTGCTGCAACTGACCGGCGTCAGCCGCTCGTACGGTGAGCGGGAGGTGCTGCACCCCGTGAGCCTGTCGCTGGCCGCCGGCGAGTGCGTCGCGCTGCTCGGGCACAACGGCTCGGGCAAGTCGACCCTGCTCCGGGTCGCGGCCGGCCGCGACGCACCCAGCAAGGGCACGGTGCGCTTCGACGGCATCCCGATGGACGAGAACGACCCCCGGGTCCGGGCCCGGGTGGCGGTGGTCGGCGACACCGTCGCCTGCTACCCGGATCTGACCGTCCGTGAGCACCTGCTGCTGGTCGCCGTCGCGCACGGCGTCGCCGACGCGCCCGACTGGGTCGCCCAGGTGCTCACCGACCGGATGCTCACCGAACGCGCCGACGCACTCCCCTCGGCGCTCTCCTCCGGGCAGATGCAGGCCCTGCTGCTGGCCTGCGCGCTGGTGCGCCCGCGCGACCTGCTGCTGCTGGACGAGCCCGAGCAGCGGCTCGACCCGGACGCCCGGCGGCACCTGGCCGAGCTGCTCAAGGGCGAACTGGCGGACGGCGTCGCGGTGTTGCTGGTCACCCACCACACCGACCTCGCGCTGGACGTGGCCGACCGGGTGGTGGTGCTGGAGGACGGCAAGATCCTCAAGCAGGGTGCGACCCGCAAGGTCCTGGCGGCGGAGTTCGCCGCCCGCACCGCCGCAGGCTCGGCGGGTGCCCGGTGACCACCGCCCACCCGGCGGCCGAGGCCGACTCCGCCGTCGATTCCGAGTCCGCTGTCGAGCCCTGGACGGACGACGACGACTGGACCGACGAGACCCTCGCCCTGCTGCGTGCCCTGCGCGCCCCGCACCGGCGCAGCCGCGCCAAGTCCGTGGGCTTCGCGGTCTACTGCGTGGTGCTGATCCTGATCATCTGGGGCGGCGTGCCCAGCCTCGGCCTGTTCCTGCAGGCGTCGATGGGCGCCGACTACACCGGCCACGGCGGCGACCTGCTCGCCGCGATGCCCGCCGGCATCACCGCGATCGGGCTGGCCACCTTCCTGCTGCTGGTCCGGGACGGCCTGTGGCGCGGCCCGGTGGTGCCGCCCCGGGCGGCGGCCGACTGGCTGCTGATCCACCCGGTCCGGCCGCGCCCGGTGCTCCGGCCGTGGTTCTGGCTGTCCTGCGCGGTGGCCGCGTTCCCCGGCCTGGTGGCGGCGGTCGGCGGCATGGTCGCGCTCGGGCTGACCGTCCGGGTCGGCCTGCCGGCCGCGCTCGGCTGGTGCCTGCTCGGCGGGCTCGGGGTGCCGCTGCTGGCCACCTGCGCCGCGCTGCTGGTGGAGCGCAGCGACCGCGCCGCCCGCTGGGTGCGCCGGCTGACCCCGTACCTGACCCTGCTGATCGTCGCGCTCGCGGTGCAGAGCGGGCTGGCCGTCGCCGGTCACCCCGTGCGGTGGCTGGAGTCGGTCGAGCTGTGGTCGGGCCCGTGGGGCTGGGCCGCGATCGCAGCCCTGGCGCCGACCCCGGCCGCCGTGGCGGGCGGTTGGGTGGCCGCCGGACTGCTGCTGGTGTCGACCGCCGCCGCCCTGGTGCTCGCCGACCGGGCCGCCGCCACGGTGCCGCTGGCCCGGCTCCGGGAGCGGGCCAGGACGGCCGCCGGGGTGCTTGCCGCGCTCCGGACGGTCGAACTGCGCAGCGCGCGGCTGGCGGTGAACAGCGCCAACGGCAGCTCCCGGCAACGCCGGGTCCGGCTGCCGGCGCCCCGGCGGGCCTGGCTGGTGGTGCCGTGGCGGGACACCCTCGCGCTGCTCCGCTCCCCGGCCCGGCTCGGCCGCGCGGTGGTGCTGACGGTGCCCGCGGCGCTCTGCGCCGTCCTCGCGCACGGTGCCACCGGCGGGCTGTCCTGGCTGGCCACCGCCGTGGCGCTGGTGTTCGGCTACCTGGCCGTCGCGCAGTTGCTGGAGCCGGCCCGGATCGAGACGGACGACGTCCGGCGGGCCTCCTGGTCGCCGTACCCGTTCGCCGGCCTGATGCTGCGTCATGCGATCGTCCCGACGCTGGCCGCGGTCCTGCTCGGGCTGGCCTGCACCGGGGCGCTGCTGGCGGCGGGCACCGGTCCGGCGGCCTGGCTCGCCCCGGCCGCCGCGCCGGCGCTGGTCGCGGCGGGGCTGGTGAACGCCTGCCGAGGGGTGCTGCGCAAGGACCTGATGTTCTCCCCGGCGCAGGGTGCGGGCGGCGGGACGGGCCCGGTGCTGTTCGCCGCCTGGTACGCGGCCGGACCCGCCGTCGGCGTGGCGGTGCTGACGCCGCTGTTCTCCTCGGCGCTGCGCGCCGGGGCGGCCGGACCGGTCGGCAGGGCCGCCCTGATGGCGTTGGTGATCGCGGTCCTGCTGCTGCGCTGGGCACAGGCCAGGGCCGTGAAGATGAGCAAGGCCCGCCCCGGGGAGAGCACCGCCTAGCGCGGTGGGGCCTGGGGCGTCGGGGAGGTGCTAGAAATCCCTGGTGAACGATCTTCCCGAGCCCTCGACCATCCGCGTCTTCGTGGCGCTGGCCCCGCCGGACGAGGCCAAGGACGAACTGGCCGAGGCCCTGTGGGCCGCCACCGCCGGGTACCCGCGGCTGCGGTGGAACCGGATCGAGGACTGGCACGTCACCCTGGCGTTCCTCGGTGAGCTCCCCGCCACGGCGGTCCCGCCGCTGCGGTCGGCGCTGGCCGGCCTGGCGGCGTCGCACGCCGCGCTGCACCTGGGCCTGCGCGGCGGCGGCCACTTCGACGGCCGGCTGCTGTGGAGCGGGATCGACGGGGACCTGGACGGACTGCACCGGCTCGCCGCCGACGTCCGGGACGTGGTCGGGTCCTGCGGGATCGCGTTCAACGAGCGTCCGCTGCGGCCCCATCTGACCCTGGCCAGGGCCCGCCGCGACGATCCCACCAGCGTGCCGGAGGTGGCCGCCGCCCTGGCCGGGTTCGCCGGCCGGCCGTGGCGGGCCGAACGGCTCCACCTGGTCGGCAGCAACGTCGGCCGGGGGCCCGGGCCGATCCGGTACCGCGACCTGGAGGCGTGGCGGCTCGGGGCCGGCTGACGGTGGGTCAGTCCAGCGGGAGGTCCCGCAGGGCGTTCTCGACCAGTTCGGGCATGGCCGGGTGGATCCAGTACTGGTTCTCCGCCATGGCGCGGGCGTCCAGCCCGAAGGACATGGCCTGGATCAGCGGCTGGATCAGGGTCGGCGCCTCCGGGCCGATGATGTGGGCGCCGAGCAGCTCCCCGGTGGCCGGGTCGGCCAGGATCTTGGCGAAGCCGGTGGTGTCCTCCATGGCCCAGCCGTAGGCGATGCCGCTGTACTCGCGGGTCGCGGTCACGTAGCGGCGTCCGTCGGCCCGGGCCTGCTGCTCGGTCAGCCCCACCGAGGCGATCCTCGGGGCGGAGAAGACCGCGTGCGGGACGTAGCGGTGGTCGGAGCTGCGAGGGGCGTCCGGGTGCAGCAGGTTGTGCCGGACCGTGCGGGCCTCGTGGTTCGCGACGTGCTTGAGCTGCCGGCGGGAGGAGACGTCGCCGAGGGCCCAGACACCGGGCACCGTGGTCGCCTGCCGGGCGTCCACGACGATCCGGCCGTCCGGGTGCAGGGCGAGCCCGCCCGCGGCGGCGTCCACCAGATCGGCGTTGGGCCGGCGGCCGGTGGCCACCAGGAGTTCGTCGGTCTCCAGGGTCTCGGGGCCCTCGGGACCGTCGAGGTGGAGCAGCAGGGTGTCCCCGGTGCGGGCGGCGCGCCGCAGGGTGCGGTTCAGGCGGACGTCCCACTGCCCCTGGGCCAGCTCGGTGAAGCGGCGCGCGAGGTCGGTGTCCTCCTGACGCAGCAGCAGGTCGCCGCGGGCGACCAGGGTGACCTCGACGCCCAGCGAGGAGAACACGTGGGCCAGTTCGGCGGCGACGAAGCCGGAGCCCAGGACGGTCATCCGGCGCGGGAGCCGGTCCATCCGCATGACGGTGTCGCTGGTGCGGTAGCCGAGCGCGTCGTCCAGGCCGGGCACGTCGGGGATCACCGGGCGGCTGCCGACGGCCACCACGACCCGGTCGGCGGTGAGCGTGACGGGACCGTCCGCGGTGTCCACCCGCAACTGCCGCACGCCGGTGAAGCGGGCCGTGCCGCGGTAGAGGGTGACGTTGTCGGACCCGGTCGCGCGGTAGCGCTCGCCGGCGGCCGCGATGGGGTCGATCCGGCCGAAGACCCGGTCGCGAACGGCAGGCCAGTCGACGCCGCGCAGCGCCAGGTCGAGGCCCAGGACGGCGCCGTGCTCGGGGGCGCGGGCGGTGTCGGCGGTGTGGACGAACATCTTGGTCGGGATGCAGCCGACGTTGAGGCAGGTGCCGCCGAAGCTGTCGAGCGGGCCGACGCCCTGCTCGACGAGGGCGACCTGCCAGGCGTCGAAGCGCTGGTCGACGATCGAGTTCCCGGAGCCGGTGCCGATGACGACGAGATCGAGATGACGGTCCATGAGGGAGACCCTATCGGCCGGGTGCAAGGCCACCGGGTGGCGCTGCGGATGCCGGCCGGGCCCGTTGTCGGAGGGAGGTGTGAGACTGGAGGTGCCGGGTCGGCCGGGTGGTCTGCGAGGAGTGCGGGATGGGTCTGGTGATCGAGAGCCGGCCGTCGGAGCTGGCCCACGTCGAGCGGGTGTGGCGCAGTCGCAGCGAGGACGCCGGCCGGATGATGTCGGTCGCGACGTCGCACTGGGAGCTGGTGTTCTGGGAGCGGCACGGCCTGACGCAGGCGGCGGTGCTGGGGCCGGAGGCGAAGGCGTCCTGGGCGCCGGTGCCGGGGGACGCGGCCTTCTTCGGGATCAGTTTCGCGCTGGGCACGTCGATGCCGCACATCCCGGTCAGCCGGCTGGTGGGCGGCAACGCGTCGATCCCGGACGTGACGCGGCGTTCGCTGTGGCTGAAGGGTTCCGCCTGGCACGTTCCCGACTACGACAACGCCGAGGCGTTCGTGCTGCGGATGGTGCGCGAGGGCATCGTGGACCTGGACCCGGTGGTGCCCGCCGTGCTCGGCGGCGCCGGCCCGGAGGTCTCCGACCGCACCCTGCAACGGCGGTTCGTCGCGGCGACCGGCCTGACCCAGGGCGCCGTCCGGCAGATCGGGCGCGCCCGCCAGGCCGCCGTGCTGATCCGGGAGGGGGAGCCGGCCCTGGAGGTCGGGCACCGGCTGGGGTACTTCGACCAGCCGCACCTGGCCCGGTCGTTGAAGCGGTACGTGGGTCGGACGGCCACGCAGCTGAGCAGCCGGGACACGGCCGAGCCGCTGTCGCTTCTGTACAAGACCTGACCTCGGGGCCCGCCTAGTGTTCACGACGTGGCCGACGGGACCGGCCCGTCCCGACCGGGACGGGCGGTGGGTCCCGCACTCATCGTGGAGGAATCATGCGCAAGGTGGTCTCGGGTCTGTTCGTCTCGCTCGACGGTGTCGCCCAGTCGCCGAACGAGTGGCAGTTCGCGTTCGACGAGGAGATGGGAGCGGCGCTCTCCGGCACGCTGGAGTCCGCCGACACCATCCTGCTGGGCCGGGTGACGTTCACCGAGTGGGCCGGGTACTGGCCGACGGTGACCGACGGGGAGGACGCCGGCTTCGCCAAGTGGATCAACGACTCGCCCAAGCACGTGGTCTCCTCGACCCTGGACAGCGTCGCGGACTGGGCGAACAGCACGCTGGTCAAGGGCGATCTGGTGGCCGCGGTGAACGAGCTCAAGGCGGGCGAGGGCAAGGACATCACCGTCGCGGGCAGCCCGACCCTGGTGCGTTCGCTGCTGGAGCTGGACCTGCTGGACGAGCTGGTGCTGCTGATCCACCCGGTGGTGGCGGGCGAGGGTCGCAGCAGGCTGTTCGCCGCCGACGGTGCGATGAAGAAGCTGGAGCTGGTGAGCGCACTGCCGACCAGCAGCGGGGTGATCATCGCGACCTACCGACCGGTGCGCTGAGCCGGGCCGCGACGCTGCCGGGGGCGGCGTCGCGGGCCGGTGCCGGGAGGCGTAGTGTGCGCCGGCGTGGTGCTGGTTTCGCCTGGTGGGGGAGTGGTTGTCGGATGCGGGTTCGGTCGGTGCGGTCGCAGGCGCGGTCGTTGTGGTGGCGGGTGGCGGCCGTGGTGACGGCTGCGGGATGGCTGCTGTTACACCACCCGTTCTGGCAGACGGTGTTGGTGGGGGTCTTCCTGGCGGTGAGCGTGGTGGACCTGGCGCTGGGCGTCGTGCAACGGCGCCGGGACCGTTGACCCGTGGCGGTTCCCCTCGTTCCCCGGCACGGGGCCGCGCTGTCGTCCCGGTAGTCGTGGACTCGCCGGTGACCGACTCGGCGTTCAGCCGGGTGGGCGGCTCCCGGCCCGCGTGTTCACTTGGAGGGCGGCGGGGTGTCCAGGACCCGGAAGGAGATGCCCGCCGCGACCAGTCGGTCGATCAGCGGCCGGCCCATCGCCACCGCCGTGGTCAACTGCCCTGCCACGGGCGGCAGATCGTCGTACGCCAGGCAGAGTGCCGACTCGGCCAGCATCTTCGCGGTCTCCTGGTAGCCCGGGTCGCCGCCGGACACCTCGGTGAAGACCGTCCGCCCGCCCTCGGCCCGGGCCAGGAAGCGGACGGTGAACCAGGAGCGGGCCCGCTGCTCCGCACTCGGCCCGTCGCCGGGCTTCCGCAGCTTCCCCAACGCCCGGCGCAGCGAAGGAAGTTGGGCGGCGACGGCGAGGGAAGCCACCGCAGCGGCACCGCCGAGGGCGATCGGCAGCCGGCGGACCGCCGCGTAGTGCGTGTAGCCGAAGTCCGGGCCGTACTCGTCCAGCGCGGCCGCCGAGCGGGACACCACCTGCGGGTCGATCGTGGGCATCGGCACGGCCCAGGCCCGCGCGGCCCGCGACCGGTGCGGCCGGCCGGTCGGCGTCCGGACCAGCCGCCCCTTCGGCCGGGGTTCGACCGCGCGGCGGGCCCGGGCGGCCCGCGCCATCGCCCGGGGCCGGGAGAAGGCCGTCATCGCCGAGGCGAAGGTGCCGCCGGAGACGGTGCCACCGGCCCGGACGAAGCCCTCCACCGAGAGTCGGGCCACCGGGCCGCCGCCGCGCAGCAGTTCCTCGACGGTGAACAGCACGCCGAGGTCGTGCGGCACCGAGTCGAAGCCGCAGGCGTGCACCAGCCGGGCGCCGGTCGCGACCGCCCGCTCGTGGTGGCGCAGGTACATCCGGTCGACGAACTCCGGCTCGCCGGTGAGGTCCACGTAGTCGGTGCCGCTCTCCGCGCAGGCCGCCACCAGCGGTTCGCCGTGCCGCAGGTACGGCCCGACCGTGGACAGCACCACCCGGGCCGAGGCGGCCACCTCGCGGAGCGCCTCGCGGTCGGCGGCGTCCACGACCAGCAGCGGCAGGTCGGCCCAGCGCGGGTCGGCCTCCGCGAGCTTCGTCCGGACGGCGGCGAGCTTGCGCTCGTTGCGCCCGGCGAGCGCCCAGCGGCAGCCGTCGGGCACGGCCCCGGCCAGGTACTCGGCGGTGAGCCCGCCGGTGAACCCGGTGGCACCGAACAGGACGAGGTCGTACGGGCGCGCCGTGGCCATCTGCAGTCCCTACTCGCGGGTAATCGACGGCGCCACGCTAGGAGCCCGTCGTGGCACTGTCAACGGCTCGGGCCCGCCGGCTCGGCGGGCCCGAGGCTTTGGTGCGCTGAGCGGTCAGGACGGGTGGACCCGGTCGAAGAGGGCGAGGGCCTGGGCGGGGTCCGGGCTCACCAGGCGTTCCAGCCCGGCTGTCGTGATCTTCGCCCACCGGCCGGCCCGCGCCCACATCCGCTCCTCGAAGGCGCGGACGGTCCCGTCCAGGTCTTCGGGGCCGGTGGCGACGGACTCGGCGAGTTCGGCGCCCTCCAGCATCGCGAGGTTCGCGCCCGCTCCCAACGGGGGCATCAGATGGGCGGCGTCGCCCAGGAGCGTCACCCCGGGGACGTGCGTCCAGGTGTGGGACACGGGCAGGACGTGGAGGGGCCGGTGGACGAAAGCGGCGCCGTGGCGGAGCAGGTCGCGGACGGGAGCGGCCCAGCCGTCGAACAGCGCCAGCAGGCTCGATCGCACGGCGTCGACGTCGGCCAGGTCCAGGCCGGTGTGCCAGTCCAGCGGCGCGCGGAACTGGGCGTACACCTTGACGTGGCCGCCGCTGTTGCGCTGGGCGACGAGCGCCCGGTTCACGCCGTACACGGCCAGGGAACCGTCGCCGACCAGCCGGGCGAGGTCGGGGTGGCGGGTGTCGACGTCGTCGAGGGAGGTCTCGACCGAGGTGACGCCGGTGTAGTGCGGCGTCACCGGTGAGACCGCCGGACGGGTCCGCGACCAGGCGCCGTCCGCGCCGACCACGAGGTCGAAGGTCTCCTCCCGCCCGTCCGCGCAACGGACCAGGACGCCGCCCCGGTCCTGCCACGGCACCACCTGTGTCACGTCCCGGCCCCACCGGACGTCGAGCGGGCCGAGCAGCAGGTCGCGCAGTCGTCCGCGGTCGATCTCCGGATTGGCCCGGTCGTCCGGCCGCGCCGGCCAGTCGCGCAGGACCGTCCCGCCCGGGTCGAGGATGCGCATGGCCTGTCCCTCGGGGCGGGACAGCGCCTCGAAGTCCGTCAGCAACCCCGCCTTGTCCAGCGCGAGTTGGCCCAGCTCCTGGTGCAGGTCGAGCATGCCGCCCGGGGGCCGGGCGTCGGGCGAGGGGTCGCGTTCGAGGACGGTGACGGGGTGGCCGTGGCGGTGCAGGACACGGGCGAAGGTGAGGCCGCCGGGTCCGCTCCCGACGACGGCGATACGATGTCTCATACCGATACACTGTATTCCGTCAGGGTGATCCAGCACAGCAGAACGGTGTGACCATGACCGTGTGGGACCGGCCGGAGCCGTCGGCACGCCCCGTGCCGCTCGACCGGGAGCGGATCGTCGCGGCCGCCGTCGCGCTGGCCGACGAGGGCGGGCTGGAGGCGGTGTCCCTGCGCAAGGTCGCCGCCCGGCTGAACGCCGGCCCGATGCGGCTGTACGGCTACATCGCCACCAAGGAGGAGCTGCTGGACCTCCTGGTGGACGAGGTCCAGGCCGAGATCCTCCCCGAGCAGCAGCCCGGTGACTGGCGGGAGGCACTGCACGTCCTCGCCCACCGCACCAGACAGGCCGCACTCCGCCACGAGTGGCTGGCCGACCTGCTCGGCGGCCGCCCGACCCTGGGCCCGAACGGCCTCGCCGTGACCGAGGCCAAGCTGGCCGCCCTCGACGGCCTCGCCGACGTCGACACCGCCCTGCGCGCCGTGGAGACCGTCAGCGCCTACGTCACCGGCGCGATCCGGCGCGAGATCGCGAACCTGCGGGCCGAGCGCGCCACGGGCCTGTCCAAGCGCGACTGGCAGCGCGCCTCCGGCCCGCACGTGACGAGGACGCTGGCCACGGGCCGCTTCCCGGCACTGGCCAAGGCCGTGCACGAGGGCACGGACGTGGACGCCGAGGCATCCTTCGCCACCGGCCTGGACTGGGTCCTCGACGCCGTGGCGGCCAGACTGAGCCCACCGCCTGCGTGACGCTCAGCCCTTGCCGGTCGTCGTGGACGGAGGCCCCTCCGCCCGGACGAGGCGCACCGGCTCGTCCGGGAGTTCGGCGCCATCGCGGAGGGCGAGGACGCAGTCCACTGCTTGCGGCAGGTTCAGCTGCTCCCAGCTCTCGGACCGCCGGGCCCCGGAGTGGAACCGCGGTGCGGTGGTTCGTCGTCGTACGGCAGGACCTTGGGGGAACATCGTGTACGCGTTCTTTGCGCTCGTCTTCGGCCTGCTGGCCTGCCTCGTTGCCGCGCCGGTGCTGACGATCCTCGGGATCAGGGCGGTGGTTCGGAGCGGTCGGGTTTCCGGCCGGGCGGACGGGGTGCGGGCGGTGGCTCTCCTCTCCGCCGCCGGGGCCGTGGTGGCGTACCTGTGGGGGGCGGTCAACCTCCTCGGTGCCGTTCTGACGACGGATGACAGTGGGGCCGACGCCTTCCCGATCCGCCCGTGCCGCGAGGGCGGGATCGATCGGGCGGAGACGGTCGTGGACCACCGGGTGAGCTTCCTGCCGTTGCGCTACACGTGCGTGCGTCGCGCCGGGGGTGACTACGCCGTGGCCGTGCCCGGGTACGTGAACCCGTTGGTGAGCGTCCTCGGGGTGAGCGCGGTCGTCGGTGGGACCTACGCCGTCGTGGCGGCGCGGCGCACCGGCCGCAGGCAACCGGTCTCCGGGGCCGTCTGACGGTCCGGTTCTCCGGCCGCCGGATTTCTCGGCTGCGGCTGACGGTGCGTCGGCACTAGCCTGGTGGTTTTGCGGAGTGGAGGAGTCGTGGTGCTGGTCATGCCCGGGCGGCGGACGTCGACGATGGAGCTGCTGGCGGTCGAGGCGGCGGGACGCGGGATGGCCGTCCGGGCTGCGGAGGATCCGGGCCCGGTGACGGGGCCGGCGTACTGGTACGGCGGGCCGGTCGCGGGTACGGGGTTGGCGGACCGGCTCGGGTTCGCGTTGCTCGAACCGACGGACGGGTGGCTCGCCGAGCTGCCGGAGGAGTTCACGGGCCGTCAGGTCCGGGCCGGGACCGTGGTGGACGCGTGGGCGCTCGACCGGCCGACGTTCGTCAAGCCGCCCCGGGAGAAGTCCTTTCCGGCGGACGTGTACGCGGACGGGTCCCGGCTGCCCGCCGGCCTGGACCCGGTGACACCGGTGCTGCTGTCGGAGGTGGTGACGTTCGCGGCCGAGTACCGGCTCTTCCTGCTGGACGGCCGGATCGCCACCGGCAGCCGGTACGCGGTGTTCGGCCGCCTCGACCCGCGCCCGCTCCTCGGGACCGGGACGGACCGCGCGGACCGGGTCGTCGCCGGGGAGATCGCGGAGTTCACCGACCGGCTGGTCGCCGCGGCCGGGCCGACGCTGCCGAGCGCCGTCGTGGTGGACGTCGGGCAGCTGCTCGACCCGTACCGCCCGGGCCACCGCTGGGCCGTGGTGGAGGCCAACATGGCGTGGTTCTCGCACGCGTACGCCGCCGAGCCGGCGCGGGTGCTGGACGTGGTGCTGCGGGCGGCGGGGCCGCGCGAACGGGTGCGGCCGGAGGACCTGGCGTTCGTGCGGGCCTGAGCGACGGTCCTGCGGCGGCCGTCCCGGGGCGAGCCCGGGTGCGAGGCCGTCGTCCTAGAGTGCTTCCTCGTAGGGGTCGCCGTGCGGCAGCCGGCCGTCCTCTTCCTGTTGGCTCGGCGGGCTCCAGGTGCCCGGCCAGGGGTTGGGGACCCGGCCGTCCCGGATGGCCCGGCGGGCGGCCCGGGTGTTGCGGTACCGGAGCGGGATCAGGGTCAGGGGCAGTTCCGCGCCCGTGCTGTCCGACCAGGCCCGGGACGGTCGGAGGTAGGTCCGGCGCCCCGGGCCGAGCTTGATCCACCGGGAGAGTGGGCACGCGACGTCGCCGGCGGGGTGCTCGATCAGCACCATGACGTCGGCGTAGTCGCTGGGGTGTTCGACGGAGTCCGGCACGACGAGGAGCGTAGCGGAACCGACCCTTCGGAGGCAGTGATCCGGCCGGGTCCGACCGTCCGATCGGAACGGGGCGGACGGACCCGGCGGCGGGCCGTCAGGGCTGGGCGAGGGCCTCGGTGGGGGAGAGGCGGGCGGCGCGGATCGCGGGGTAGAGGCCGGCGGCGGCTCCGATCAGGAGGGTCGAGCCGACGGCGGTGGCCTGGGCCCAGGCGGGGACGGAGACCGGCCAGTGCTGGGTGGCGGCGTAGCCGGCGGTGACGGCGGTGCCGAGGACGACACCCCCGGCGCCGCCGAGGGCGGACAGCAGCAGTGCCTCGGTGAGGAACTGGACGCGGATCTGGCCCCTGGTGGCGCCGAGGGATCTGCGCCAGCCGATCTCGCCCCGGCGCTCCAGCACCGAGATGATCATCGTGTTGGCGACGCCGACGCCCCCGACCAGCAGGGCGACCGCGCCGAGGCCGAGGAGCAGACCGGTGAAGGTCTGGTTGGTGGCCTGCTTGACCCGCAGGGCGTCCGAGGGGCGGTCGACGCGGACCTCGTTGGGGTGTTCGGGGTTGACGGTGCGTCCGAGCAGGGTCCGTACGTCGTCGACGGCGGCGGGGTTGATCCTGACGTAGAGCGTGCTCATCCGTCCGTCGAAGCCGAGGTGCTGTTGGGCGGCGCTCCAGCCGACGAAGGCGGTTCCGTCGAGGTCGGGGGCCAACGGGGTGGGGGCGAGCACGCCGATGACGGTGAACCACTGGCCGCCGAGCCACACCCGGGTGTCGGGGGAGGCGGTGTCGATGCCCAGGTAGCGGGCGGCGGTGGCGCCGAGGACCACGGCCTCGCCGTGCTCGGTGGCGCTGTTGAGCCAGCTGCCGGCGGCGAAGGTGGCGCCGACGGTGGCGGGCAGGTCGGCCCGGGCGGCCAGCACGGCGATGCCGTTGGTGTTGGCGGCCGGGACGCGGTCGGTGCGGTAGACGGACGCCTTGGTCCGGCCGGTGGCGGAGAGGTGTTCGACGTCGGGGATGCGGCCGGTCATGGCGGTGGCGGTGTCGGGCAGCGCGGCCTCCGCGCCGGCGAAGTCGGTGCCGGGGGTGACGGTGAGGACGTTGGTGCCGTAACGGGCGAGCCGGTGGTCCAGGTCCAGGCGGCTGGAGGAGGTGATGCCGACCACGGCGACCATCGCGGCGATGCCGATGGCGATGCCCAGGGCGGACAGCGCCGCCCGTACGGGGCGGGTGCGCAGGCCGACCGCGCCGACCCGGGCGACGTCGGCGGGCTTCAGCCGGGTGGGCTTGAGGGCCGAGCGCGGCGGTGTTCCCGGGGCGTCGGCGGTGGGGTGACGGTCGGTCATGGCCGGCTCCCGGCAGTTGCCCCCGCGCCGCCACTCGGGCGGGCGAGGGGTCGGTGGTCGTCGGTGACGCGGCCGTCGCGCATGAGGATCCGGCGGGGCAGGCCGGCCGCGAGGTCGTGGTCGTGGGTGATGACCAGGACGGTGGTCCCGGCCGCGTTCAGCTCCTTGAGCAGGGCCACGACACCCGCGCCGGAGGCGCTGTCGAGGTTGCCGGTCGGCTCGTCGGCCAGCAGCAGTCGCGGGGCGGCGACCACCGCGCGGGCGATGGCGACCCGCTGGCGCTCGCCGCCGGACAGCTCGTGCGGACGGTGCGTCAGCCGGTGCCCCAGGCCCACCCGTTCCAGCGCCTGCCCGGCCCGTTCGCGGCGGCGGCGCAGCGGCACGCCCAGGTAGAGCAGTCCGTCGGCGACGTTGTCGAGCGCGCTGACGCCCTGGGCGAGGTGGAACTGCTGGAACACGAAGCCGATGGTGCGGGCCCGCAGCGCGGCGACCCGCCGGTCCGCGAGGGTGGAGACGTCGTGGCCGGCCACCAGGACGCGGCCGGCGGTCGGGCGGTCGAGGGTGCCGGCGAGGTGCAGCATGGTGGACTTGCCGGAGCCGGACGGCCCGACGATCGCGGCGAGTTCGCCTTCGGCGACCTCCAGGCTGACGTCGTCCAGGGCCACCACGCCGCCGGGGTACTCCTTGCGGACCGCCTCCAGGGCGAGGATCGTCACGGGCCGGCCACCCCAACCCGGGTGCCCTCGGCGAGGCCGGGTCCGCTGACCTCGGCCCGCCCCTGGGCGAACATGCCGACCTGGACCGGGACCACGTGCCGGCCGCCGGGCCCGAACACCTCCACGCCGTAGCCGTCGCCGACGGCGAGCAGGGCGACGATCGGCACGGTGAGGGCGTCCTTCTTCTCCCCGCGCACCACCGTCACCTCGACCGCGTCGCCGCCGCCGAGTCCGGCCTGGTCGGCCGGGGTGGCGGTGACCCGGGTCTTGCCGCCGCCCTTCTGCCCGGTGTCGCCGTCGGCCGTGTCCGCCGGGCCCGTCGCCGTCACGGTGCCTTCGAGGGGTGTGCCGCCCGGGGCCTGCAGCCGGACCTTGGTGCCGACCTTGACCAGGGACACCTGCCGGTCCTCCAGCGTCACCGTCACCGAGCGGGTGGTGCCGGTGGTGGTGAGCACCGCCGTGCCGGGCGCGGCGGCGTCGCCGACGCGCTGCTTGTGCTCGGCGACCCGCACCGGCGCCGCGACGTACACGACCCGGCCCAGGTCGAGGGTGCCGCTCTCCGGCAGGCCCAGCGCCTTCTGCCACTTCTTCAGGGCGGTGGCCGTCGACTTGTCGAAGACGGTGTCGACCTTGAATCCGCCGTAGCCCAGCGCGCGCAGGTTCTCCTCGAACTGCCGCACGTCCGGGCCGCTCACGCCGTCCGCCAGCGCGCGGTACGCGGGCAGCGCGCCGAGCAGCACCACCACCGGCTGGTCGTCCACCCGGTACGCGGCGTCGCCCCGGTCCAGCACGGTGCCCGGGGCGGCGAGCGCGGTGACCGTGCCGGCCGAGCGGGCCGCGAGCGGCTGCGCCGGCCCGAAGTCCGCCCGGCCCGCCAGGCGTACCTGGTCCACGAGCGTGGCGCGGGTGACCAGCGCCGTCGAGGGGGCCGGCGGCTTCGGCGCGGGCGCGGGCCCGCCGCCGTCGTAGCCGAGGCCGGCGAAGACCGCCACCGCGACGCCCACCGCACCGGTCGCCGCCACGACGACCGTACGCCGGCTCACTTCGCCGCTCCGCTCGCGCCGTCGGCGTCACAGGCGCGGGACGCGTCGTCCAACTTGGTGACGGCCTGCGGGTCGTTCGGATTCATCGGCACGGCCTGCGCCTGGCCGTCCGCGGTCGGGTCGGGGTAGTCGATCCCCCGGGACCGCATGCACTGCGCGAACTTCACCCGCTGCGCCAGGTCGGCGGCGCTGAGCTTCTGCGGCTGCCCGCCGTTGGGGAGGAAGGCCCGGCACTTCTCGAACGCGTTGTCGTCCTCCGGCAGGTCCACCGCGCCCCCGCTGCTCAGCGCCTGCGGACCGGTGGACGCGGCGGGGTCCGGACCGGTGCCGATCCGACCGTCCTGCGTATCGGACATGTCCACCCCGTGCTCGCGCATGCACTGCGCGAACTTCCGTACCTGCTCCTGGTCCCCGCCCGCTGACGCACCGTCCGGATCCGCGCCGGACGCGCACCCGGTCAGCAGCAGCACCCCGACGGCGACGATGGGCCCGAGAGCCCGCAATGTCCTCTTCATGCCGCCACCCTCGCCGCGACACGGTGGCAGCCCCGTGTGGTGGGGCCACACACGGATCACACACCCGGTGTGGTCACAATGGGCGGATGAGCATGATCACCATCCGTGGGCGCCTCACCCTCTGGTACGCCGCCGTGTTCGTGGCCACCGGGGCGGCGGTGCTCGCCGCGATGTACTACCTGGTGCGGCGGGAGTTCATCAGCGCGGGACAGGCGGTGATCGACGGCATCGGCACCCCCGTCGCGGTCGAGCCCAGCGGCGTCGCTCCCAGCGGCCCCGGCGCCCATCCCAGCGCGATGGCGGGCACACCGCTGCCCTCCGTTTCGGCACAGCCGGCCAACGTCGAGGCCGCCACCACCCAGGCCCGCACCGACGCCCTGCGCACCATCGTTCTCGACACCGGAGCGCTGTTCGCGGTCCTGACCGTCGTGTCCCTGCTGCTGTGCTGGCTGGTCGCCCGCCGCGCGCTGCGCCCGCTGCGTCAGATCACCGCCACCGCCGCCGAGTTGTCCCACGACAGCCTGGACGCCCGGATCGCCCTGCCAGGCCCCCGCGACGAGATCCGCACCCTCGCCGACGCCTTCGACGCCATGCTCGACCGCCTGCAACGCGCCTTCCGCAGCCAGCGCCTGTTCGTCGCCAACGCCTCCCACGAACTGCGCACACCCCTGACCATCATCCGCACGGCCGCCGAGATGGCCCTGGACCGGGAGACCAGACCCGAGGCCCAGTACCGCCAGGCGCTGGCCACCATCGCCACCGCCGCCACCCGCAGCGACGCGATCCTCACCAGCCTGCTCCACCTCGCCCAGACCCGGCACAGCCCGACCCGCACCCCGGTGGACCTCGACCGCCTGGCCGCCGACGCCGCCGCCGCCTGGCCGGCCGACGCGCCGCGACTGCGCACCCACCTCGACGCCGCCCCCTGCACCGGCGACCCGACCCAGCTGGAGCTCCTGCTGCGCAACCTGCTGGACAACGCCGTCCGGTACAACACCGACCCCGGTGAGGTCTGGCTGGCCACCGGACGCGGCGACCGGACCTGCTGGCTGCGGGTGGACAACACCGGCCCCGTCGTCCGGCCCGGCGACGTGCCCGCGCTGCGCGAGCCGTTCCAACGCGGCGCCACCCGTACCGGCACCACCGGTGCCGGCCTCGGCCTGGCCATCGTCGACGCCATCGCCGACGCCCACGGTGCCCGGCTGACCGCCGCCGCACGCCCCGGTGGCGGACTGACCGTCACCCTCACCCTCCCCGTCAGGTGACCACCATGCTCCGAGTCCTCGTCGTCGAAGACGACACCGTCCTGGCCGGCCTCGTGGCGGAGGGCCTGCGCGAGCACGGGATGGTCGTCGACGTCGTGCACGACGGTGCCGCCGCCGTCAGCCGCGCGCTGGACGTCGTCCCCGACGTGCTGGTCCTCGACCGTGACCTGCCGGTCCTGCACGGCGACGACGTGACCCGGGCCCTGATCCGCGAAGGTTCCCCGGCCCGCATCCTGATGCTCACCGCCGCCGCCACCCTCGACCACCGCGTCGAGGGCCTCCAGTTGGGCGCCGACGACTACCTCGCCAAGCCCTTCGCCTTCCGCGAGCTGATCGCCCGGGTCACCGCACTCGGCCGGCGGGCCCCCGACCGCCGGCCCGCCGTCCTGACCCGGGGCGACCTGCACCTCGACATCGGCCGGCACGAGGTCCGCCGGGCCGGTCGCCCGGTCGCCCTCACCCGCAAGGAGTTCGGCGTGCTGACCGAACTCCTGCGCGCCGACGGCGAACTCGTCAGCGCCGAGCACCTCCTCAACCGCGTCTGGGACGAGAACGCCGACCCCTTCACCACGGCCGTCCGCACCACCGTCAAGACGCTGCGCCACAAGCTCGGCGGCCCCGACCCGATCACCACCGTGGTCGGTCGCGGCTACCGCCTGACCTGACGTCAGGTCCCGCCGTCACACCGTCGGCGCCCGCTCCGGGCGCTGTTCACGGCGGCCTCAAGACCCTTGGCCGGGCGGGTACACAGTGACGGGCCGCAGCGCCTGCGGACCGGGGGAACCGTCCGGCACGTCCTCCCCGACCTCGGCGAGGCTCTGCTCGACGCGAATCGCTGACGAGGCGTCACTGATGGTCCGGTGGCGACCTGTTGTGGGGTGCGTGGGATGCCGTTGCCCGTTCTGGCCGAGCCGCGCGGGGCCGCGAAGCCGACCCGGCCGGCTCGGTGAGGCGGGTCGACTGCTTCCCGTCGCGGTGCGAGAAGAGGTGCCCGATCGCAATGGCGGCCAAGCCGCTGATCGGTGAGGCATAAGCGCTGACCGTCTCGACGTCCATGCCTCGGATGATCCCCGTGAAGAGCACCACGGCCAGTACGGTGACCAGCAGTACCGCGAGCCAGAAACGGCTGTGCAAGGTGAAGAGGTACGCCCGGTCCTCGACACTCGTACGGCCGGGCGTCGGGGTCTCGTCACCGCTCATGTGCCGACGCCATCCGGCACCCGGGGCCGGTCGAGGTCGGTGACGCCGAGTCGACACGTCAGAGCTCGAACAGTGCGTCCTCCTGGGGCTCGGTCCGGGGGGCGAGGACTTCTCGGAGGTGGCCGACGCTCCGGCGCCACCGTGGGCCGTCTCTGGTGTCGTCCCAGAGTTCGGCGAGTTCGGATTCCGCTGCGAGGACTCTGCCGAGTGCCTCGGCGGCGAGCGTCCTTAGGTCGGTGGCGAAGGTAGGCAGCGCCTCGTGGGGGCCGAACCCAGTGGTGACCGGCTCGCCGTTCGGGCACTGCGCCGCGATGAGGGCAGCGGCAGCGACGGCCTCCACGGCTTCCGAGGCGTCGAGACTGTCCTGGGCCTCGACGGTGCGGAGCAGCGCGCGCCGGACGAGCTTCTCCCGCTCGTCCGGTTCCGCCTCGTCGAGGTCACCGGCGAAGTCCGCCGCCGTGTCGTCCTCGAAAGGGCCGATGCCCCAGGTGCCCATGCCGATCTCCTCGCGTTGCCGTTCGGGGATCCTCGCACCGGTCACCGACAGCGAGACCGCGCCGCGAGTGGTGGGGCGCCCGACGGCACCAGCGCCGGACAAGGAGCGCAACGTCTGTCCTCGGTCTGCCGGCCGGCGGGCTCGCGGCTCGCGCGGGGCCCGGCACGGCACGGTCAACCGCTCTGCCAGGTGGGCGCGTTCATGCTTCAGGCGCTGTGGGCCGCCGCCAACTCGGCGGCGGCCCACAGCGCCCGTCGGTGAGCAGTGTCGTGGCCGACGCCGCTCACCGTCGGGAGGTGGCCTGACGGCCCGGTGTCACTTCAGGTGGCGGTCCAAGAACCGGCAGCCGTCCTCGAGTTCGAACGCCGGGGTGCCGACGTGCCCGCCCAGGTTGGCGTGCAGCGTCTTCTGCTTGCTGCCGAAGGCGTCGAACAGGTCCAGGGCCCGCTGCCGGGGGTTCCCCTCGTCGTCCCACTGCAGCAGGAACAGCAGCGGAATGGTGACCTGCCGGGCCTCCTCGCGCTGGGCGCGAGGCACGTAGCCCCCGGCGAAGAAGCCTGCGGCGGCGATCCGAGGTTCGACCACGGCCAGCCGGATGCCCAGGGCGGTCCACCCGCCCGAGTAGCCGACCGGGCCGCCGATTTCGGGGAGCGAGAGGAGGGCGTCCAGGGTGGTCCGCCAGTCCGGGACCGCCTTCTCGACCATCGGGCCGATGAAGGACTCGAAGATCTCGTCGACCGGCTCGCCCGCCTGCATCGCCCGGCGGAGCTCGGCGCGGGCCTGGTCCTCGGCAGCGGTACGGGGCCGGTCACCGCACCCGGCGGCGTCGATGGTGGCCACCGCGTAGCCGCGCGCCGCCGTGTACCGGGCCCGGGCCATCAGGCGGGGATCCGCCTTGGGCAGGCCGTTGTTGTGGGACATCAGGATCAGCGGTGCCGGTGCGGACCCGGTCGTCCACAGGGTGCCGGGGATCTCGCCGAGGGTGAACTCGCGCTCGAGGACGCCGTCGTCGAAGCGCTGCTCGGAAATGAACTGCATGGTGGTGCCTTTCGGGAGTGCTCTGGAACGGCGCTCCCGGACGACCTATCGCCCGACCATGACCCCGGAGAGGAGCACCCATGTCGTCACTGTGTTCACGGGTACCACCTCCTTGTTCTCTCGCACGGCCACCGGCACCGTAGCAGCGGTCGCCGCCGCCCGCCAACGGGTTTTCGCGCGGGCCGCTCCGACCGTCGGCCTCAGTGCGGGTCGCCTGCCGCCGGTGCGGCGAGGACGGCGGGCTTGAGGGTCTGCGCGCACCACTGCGCGAACCCGGTGCCCGGGCCGGCCTGCGGCGCGCGGGTGCCGCCCGAGTCGAGGCCCTGGTCCTTGGCGCGCTTCATCTCGACCATGCCCTCGACGAACGCCTCGTCGAGGCCGTAACCGAGCAGGGCGGACCGCAACTCCTCGTACGGCTGGCGCTGGTAGCGGACCGGGCGGCCCAGTTCCTCGGTCATGATGCGGGCCAGGTCGTCGGGGGAGAGGTCCTGCGGGCCCAGCACCGGGACACTGTCGACGCCGGTCCAGGAGCGGTCGAGCAGCAGCTCGGCCGCCGTCGCGGCGATGTCGGCGACGGCCACCAGCGGGGCCGGCCGGTCCGCGGCGGCGGTGTCGGTGAAGACGCCGTGCTCGCGGATCGAGTCGGCGTCCTCCAGCAGGTTCTCGAAGAAGGACGGGTTGGCCAGGGCGCGGTAGGCGACGCCGGAGTCGGCGATCAGGTCGTCCATGGCCAGGGAGGCGGTGACCAGCCCGGCCCGGGCGGCCAGCGGGGTGCCGCGACCGAGCGCCGAGACCCCGACCACATGGCCGACGCCGTGGGCGGCGAAGGCCCGGGCGGCCGGGCGGGTGAAGCCGCGGTACGCCTGGTCGGGCGTGGTCGAGCCGTCCGGCGGGACCAGCCAGAAGACGGCGTCGGCCCCGGTGAAGGCGCGGTCGACGGTCTCGGCGTCGCCGTGCGAGCCGGTGACCACCTCGACCCGGCTGAGGACGGCCTCGGGGAGCCGGGCGGGGTCGCGGACCACGACGCGCAGCTCCTCGCCGCGTGCGGGCGCGGCCTCGACCAGCAGCGACAGCAGCCGTCGGCCGATGTTCCCGGTGGGGGCGGTAATGACGATCATGAAAACCTCGCGGTCTGGGTCGGATCGGTGGGGCCCCCTCATCCTGCTGATCCGAGTCGTGTTGCCACAATGGGAACTCCAGCAACAGATCATTGCCCGAAACGGAATCATGCCGGTGAGCAGCCCAGTCCCGAACCTCGACGCCAACCTCGCCGTCGCCCTCGACGCCCTGCTGACCGAGCAGAGCGTCACCCGCGCCGCCGCGCGGCTGCACACCTCTCCGGCGGCGATGAGCCGCACCCTGGCCCGGCTGCGACGGGTGCTCCAGGACCCGCTGCTGGTGCGGGCGGGGCAGGCGATGGTGCCCACACCCC
This sequence comes from Kitasatospora sp. NBC_00070, assembly GCF_045041205.1. Classification (NCBI taxonomy): domain Bacteria; kingdom Bacillati; phylum Actinomycetota; class Actinomycetes; order Kitasatosporales; family Streptomycetaceae; genus Kitasatospora; species Kitasatospora sp. NBC_00070. Next base: position 7,439,254 of record NZ_CP108247.1, read on the forward strand.
GCGCCGAGGAACTGCGGGACGAGGCCGCCGCGGTGGTACGCCGGCTGGAGGCACTGCTCACCCCGAGCGGTGGGATCGACCCCGCCGCACTGCGGCGTACGTTCACGGTCCAGACCTCGGACCTGGTCGGCGCGGCCCTGGCGCCCGGTCTGCTCGGGCTGGCAGGCCGTCGGGCGCCCGGTGTCTCGCTGCGGGTGCTGGCCGAGGAGTGGGAGGCGGGCCCCGCGCTGCGCGAGGGCCGGATCGATCTGGAGATCGGGTCCATCGACCACGTCGACCCGGAGACCCGGGTCGAGGAACTGGTCACGCTCCGGATGGCCGCCGGCGTCCGGGCCGGCCACCCGCTCGCCGAAGGACCCCTGACCCCCGCCCGGCTGGCCGCCGTCGAGCACGTGGCGGTCAGCCGCCGGGGACGCTTCACCGGCCCGCTGGACGCGGCCCTGGCCGAGCGGGGACTCAGCCGCCGGGTCAGCGCCGTCCTGCCCGGACACCTGGCGGCGATGGCCCTGGCCGCAGCCGCCGACGTGGTCTGCCTGGTGCCGACCGCCCTGCCGGGGGAGCCTCCTTCGCCACTCGGCGACGCGGCACACGCGCTGGGGCTGCGCCTGCTGGAGATCCCGCTGCCGCTGCCACCCCTGACCATCGGCATGGCCTGGCACCCACGCCACAGCGCGGACGGTGGGCACCAGTGGCTGCGCGGCGCCGTACGGCAGGTACTGGAAGCCTGAGGGTACGGCGGGCCGGCAGCTGACAGGTCGTCAGGGGCTGCTGTACGAAGCAGGGTTCATCGGGTCATGGCCGGCTCGTCCGCCGCGGCTCGACCGCCGAGAAGGGCTGCCAGGCCGGGGTCCGGCCGGCGAGTAGGGAGCGGCCCGGCCGTCGCCGGGCCGCTCCTTCAGCTGGTGACGATCAACAGACCGCGGTGCGCTTGTAGGTGTACGGGCTGAAGCTGATCGTCGCGGTGCGCCCGGAAGGCATGGCGAGGCACTGGGTCTCGCTGCCGTTCGTGAAGACGATCGTGATGTACATCGTCTTGCCGCAGGAGTTGCCGAGGTAGACCTTCTTCAGCGACGTGTCGACGCTGCGGCTGACGCAGGCGGGCGCGGTGCCGCCCGCGGCCTGGGCCGCGCTCGCGAGGGCCACCGGTGACGCGATGGCGACCGCCGCCAGGGCGGCGGCCGTCATCTTGCTCTTCAAGGTCGTCAACATCCCGAACTTCCCTTCAGTTACCCGTCATCCGAATCGTTTGACGAGGTACGGACAATCTAGGGATTCGGCAGTGCACAAACCTTGCAGGCTGATTGCACGGCAGGTCAGGGTCACCGACCCGAATCCCGGCAGGGGGGCGGAAGCCAGGTCCCGCCAGGGATCGGTGGCCTCCCCGGTGACGGGGCCGGGAGGAGTTACGCTGGCGCACGATGTCCGTACGGTGGGAGATGTCGTGGATGTCGATCTGCGCAAGGTGCGGTACTTCGTGGCCGTGGCGGAGGAGTTGCACTTCGGCCGGGCCGCCGAGCGGCTGCACGTCACGCAACCGGTGCTGTCCCGGCAGATCCGCGCGCTGGAGCAGGAGTTGGGCGCGCAGCTGTTCGCCAGGAACAGGCGGACCACCGAGTTGACGGCCGCCGGCCGTCAACTCCTGGAGGACGCACGCCCCCTGTTGGCCGCCGCGCAGGCTCTGTGCCACCGGGTCCGGCAGGCCGCCCACGGACCTTCGGCGTTCACGGTGGGCTTCATGCCCGGGATCACCGTGACCGGCGCGGTGCGCGCCTTCGCCACCCGGCATCCCGAGCTGAGTGTGGAGGTGGTGCGCACGTCCTGGGACGACCAGGTCCAAGGGGTGCGCGAGGGCCTTCTCGACGTGAGCTTCGTACGGCTGCCCGTCGACCGTCGCGGCCTGGAACTGCGCCCGCTCTTCCAGGAGCCGCGCGTCGCCGTACTGCCGGCGGACCACCGGCTGGCGGGCAAGGAGTCCATCGTCATCGCGGATCTGGCGTCCGAGCGGCTGTTGCAGGACCCCGACGCCGCCCCCGAGTGGCGCGACCTCCCCGGGCGGGCCGGTGGCCAGGGAGCGGGGCCGCGGCCCTCGTTCGCCTCCGTCGAGGAGAAGCTGGAACACGTCGCGACCTCAGGGGGCGTCGTCGTCCTGCCGCTGTCCACCGCGGTCTACTACACCCACGCCGATGTCACGCACGTGCCCATCGATGACATCGGCCCGGGCGAGGTCTGCCTCGCCTGGAGTGCCGACCGCCGGTCACCGCTGCTCCCGGAGTTCGCCGACATCGCCGCCGGCCGGCGCTGATGCTCCAGGGGCATCAGTGGTGACGGAAGAGGTCTTGGACGCCGGGAGTGACGCGGGGTCAGGGTGGGGGAGCGGCGGAAACCCCCGCCGTCCCTTCTGACAAGGACCGCGAGAGATGCAGATCTTCCTCACCGGTGGCTCCGGCTACCTCGGCCGCTCCACCATCCGCGCACTGGTCGCGCGCGGTATCGGCGTGACGGCGCTGGCGCGCAGCGAGCACGCGGCGCGTACGGTGTCGGAGCTCGGTGCCACCCCGGTTGCCGGGGCGCTCACCGACACCGACGTCCTGCGTGCGGCGGCCGGCCGGGCCGACGGGGTCATCCACCTCGGGGTGGACTACGCCGAGGGCACCGCCGACATCGACCGCGCGGCGGCGCAGGCACTGCAGGACGGCGTGGGAAGCGGCCCCTATGTGCACACCGGCGGGGTGTGGGTGTACGGCGACACCGACGGGGTCGCCGACGAGGACGCCCCGCTGAGCCCGCCGCGCATCACCGCCTGGCGGCCGGAGAACGAGCAGCGGGTGCTCGCCCGGGCCGCCGCCGGAGGGCGCCCGGTGGTGGTGATGCCGGGACTGGTCCACGGCCGCTCCGGTGGTCTGGCGCAGTCGTTCTTCGTCGACCCGGGGCGCATCGCAGGTGCGGTGCCCTGCATCGGGGACGGCTCCAACCACTGGGCGCTGGTCCACGTCGACGACATCGCCGAGCTGTACGTGCTGGCCCTGAACGCCCGGGCCGGTTCCGTCTACGCCGGGGCCGGCGGCCAGAACCTTCCGCTGGCGCACATCACCCGAGCCCTCGCCCACGCCGCCGGATGCCCGGGCAGGATCGACTCGCTGACCCTTGACGAGGCCGTGGGGCGGATGGGCCCGATCGCGGAGGCATTCGCCCTCGACCAGCAGTTCAGCGGCGTTCGGGCGCGCCGTGAACTCGGTTGGACACCCACCCGTCTCGACGCCCTGGCCGAACTCGCCCAGGGCTGAGTCTCCAGGTCCGCGACGGGCGTCACCCGTGGTGCGTCGGCGGCCGCAGCACGTGCCGGGGCGGGGGCGTCCGGGCATGCCGGTTCGGGCAGGCCAGGTCGCCGCGCTCAGACCAGGTCGAAGCGGTCGAGGTTCATCACCTTGACCCACGCCGCGACGAAGGCGGTCACGAACTTCTCCTTCGCGTCATCGCTCGCGTAGAACTCCGAGAGTGCGCGGAGTTCGGAGTTCGACCCGAAGACGAGGTCGACCCGGCTGCCGGTCCACCTCACCTCGCCCGTCGTGGCGTCGTGGCCCTCGAACGTGTTCGCGTCCGCGGACGTCGCCGTCCACGTCGTGCCGAGATCGAGCAGGTTGACGAAGAAGTCGTTGGTCAGGGTCCCGGGGTTGGCGGTGAAGACACCGAGCTGCGACTGCGGGGAGGTCACACCCAGGACGCGCAGGCCCCCGACGAGGACCGTCATCTCGGGGGCGCTCAGGGTCAGCAGGTTCGCCCGGTCGAGCAGCAGGTACTCGGCCGACATCCGGTTGCCCGCCCCGAGGTAGTTGCGAAACCCGTCGGCGGTCGGTTCGAGCACTGTGAAGGACTCCACGTCGGTCTGCTCCTGCGACGCGTCGGCGCGGCCCGGCGCGAAGGGGACCTCGACGTCGAAGCCCGCGTCCCCGGCGGCCCGCTCGACGGCCGCACTCCCGGCGAGCACGATCAGGTCGGCGAGCGAGAGGCGCTTTCCGCCGTGCTGCGCGGCGTTGAACGTCTCCTGGATGCCCTCCAAGGTGCGCAGCACCGTGGCCAGTTGCCCGGGATCGTTGACCGGCCAGCCGCTCTGCGGCTGGAGGCGGATGCGCGCGCCGTTGGCACCGCCGCGTCTGTCGCTGCCCCGGAAGGACGAAGCCGACGCCCACGCGGTGGACACGAACCGGGCCGGCGGCAGCCCCGAGGCGAGGACCTGGCGCTTGAGGGAGGCGATGTCGTCCGCGTCGATCGGGTCGTGCGTGACGGCCGGCAGCGGATCCTGCCACAGCAGTGCCTCGGCCGGGACTTCCGGGCCGAGGTAGCGCACGACCGGGCCCATGTCGCGGTGGGTCAGTTTGAACCACGCCCGGGCGAACGCGTCCGCGAGCTCCCCGGGGTTCTCGAAGAAGTGCCGCGAGATCGGCCCGTAGACCGGGTCCGAGCGGAGCGAGAGGTCGGTCGTCAGCATCGTCGGCAGGTGGGTCTTCGACGGGTCGTGGGCGTCGGGGACGGTACCCGAGCCGTCCTTGGGCGTCCACTGGTGCGCACCGGCAGGGCTCCGAGTCAGCTCCCACTCGTGGCCGAACAGGGTCTCGAAGAAGCTGTTGTCCCAGGTGGTCGGGGTGCTCGTCCAGGTGCCTTCGAGGCCGCTGGTGATGGCGTCGCCGCCTTTGCCGGTGCCGAAGGAGTTCTTCCAGCCGAAGCCCTGCTCCTGGAGCTCGGCGCCCTCGGGGGCGGGGCCGACGTGGTCCGCGGGGCCTGCGCCGTGGGTCTTGCCGAAGGTGTGGCCGCCTGCGATGAGGGCGACCGTCTCCTGGTCGTCCATCGCCATCCGGCGGAACGTCTCACGGATGTCGCGGGCTGCGGCGAGCGGGTCGGGGGTGCCGTTGGGGCCCTCCGGATTGACGTAGATGAGGCCCATCTGGACCGCGCCGAGAGGATCCTCCAGCTCACGGTCACCCGTGTAGCGCTCATCACCGAGCCAGGTGGTCTCGGGGCCCCAGTAGACGTCCTCGTCGGACTCCCACTCGTCCACGCGGCCGCCGCCGAAGCCGAAGGTCTTGAAGCCCATGGACTCCAGGGCGACGTTGCCGGCGAGGACCATGAGATCCGCCCAGGAGAGGCTCCGGCCGTACTTCTTCTTGACCGGCCACAGCAGTCGGCGGGCCTTGTCGAGGTTCACGTTGTCAGGCCAGCTGTTGAGGGGCGCGAAGCGCTGCTGGCCGGCTCCGGCCCCGCCGCGGCCGTCGCTGATGCGGTAGGTCCCCGCGCTGTGCCACGCCATCCGGATGATGAGCGGGCCGTAGTGCCCGAAGTCGGCCGGCCACCAGTCCTGCGAGGTGGTGAGCACCTGCGCGATGTCCCGTTTCACCGTCGGAAGGTCGAGGGTCGCGAACGCCTCGGCGTAGGTGAAGTCCTCGCCGAGCGGGCTGGCAGCCGGGGGATTCCTGACGAGGATCTTCAGGTTGAGCCGCTCCGGCCACCACTGCTGGTTTCCGCCGCCCTGGACCGGCGCCGGCGCACGTGGAGACGTGACCGGGCAGCCGTCGTCGTCCCCTGTCTTCGGGTCAGTGACGATCGCATCATCGTTCTCGGACATGGGAATCCCTTCGCATGAGGTGGACCGCGGCGTTCGGGGCGTGGCGGCCCGTTTCTCGGCGGCCGGAACGTCTGCCGGCCGGGCAGGGTGGGAGAACGCGCTGTGCCGGGAGTCTGCGGGCATGAGTGCGTGGTCACCTCAAGGCCGGGAAGAGACGCCGCCACAACCGACCGTAGCGAGTCGCACCCCACCAGGTCCGTCGCCACGCCGCACCCGGTACGCGGCCTCCGGCCGGCGAGCTCAAGCCCGCGTCGGGGTCGGGACCGCGGTGCGGTGTGCGGCCGGCGCTCCGTCAGGACGGCCGCCAGCAGCTGCCCGTCAGATCGCAACGTCGGTGCCCCGGAGCAGGCGACCCCGGCCATCCGATGGGCAACCCGTTCAATGAGCGCCCACGGTAGGCCCAGGGCGGCAGGTCGCGCGATCAACTATGAGCATCGATAGGAGAGTTGGAGCACCAGGCCGCTCGGCCGGCTGCCCGGATTCGTCGCCCGTCCTGCGCTGCCCCGACCTCCCGGCCGGCACCCGATCGGTGGCCGCTCCGGAGGAGCTGCTCAGTAGCCGTCCCTCTTGATCAGGTCGATGCGCTGCACTGCCTCGACGAAAGCGGTGGGGGCGACCCGGACGCCGGATCCGTAGGGGTGGTTGATCTGAAGCACGAGCCAGATTCCGAAGGAGAACATCCCGCCGACGATGGCGATCATGATGACTCCACGTCGTCCCCTGGGCCATCCCAGGAGGGCCAGGAACACGATGGACAGCACTGCCGCCCCGACCAGGGTGTAGAGAAGGAAATCCGGGGCTTCGTCATGGGTGGAGGCGGCCCGGGTCCGGCGTTCGCCGAGCAGCTTGGCGACCGCGGTGTTGGCGTCACCGGCGGCCCTCGCGGGCGCGTCCGGTGGCAGGTCCTGCACGATGTTCTTGAGCTGGTAGACCGTGCCCCAGGTGTCGAGGTCGATCGACCCGCGCGCCATCTGCGGCCATTCCTCGGTGATGACCTGGCGGAAGTACTCCTCGGTATGGCTGCGGATCTGGTGTTTGGTGGGTTCGGGGAGTCGTCCGGCCGCCAGGTAGAGGTCGACGAGTGCCCCGGCCTCCGCGTAGTTGTTCTGGCGCGCGGACACGAGGCTCCCGGTCGAATTGACCAGCAGGAAAGCTATCGTGATCACGAAGAACGAGAAGACCGCTCCGGCGGCGGTGCCGACGGCCGGCCCGGTGTCCGGCAGGTTGTGCCGGTGCAGGAACCGGTGGCTCAGCCAGGCGAGAAGTGCTGCGGCAGCTCCCCCGGCAATGACGGTCAGCAATCCCGATAGCGCCATGTACCGCTGGTGCCCCTCCTGGATCTCGGCTCTCACCGAGCTGTGACTGCTCCAGCGGACGTCGGTACCCCCTCATTGTTCCGGAAGGGTGTCGGCGCTCACCGGGAAGTGTCAGAACCGTTCTTTCACACGATCACGGGTGGCGCACCACGGGCTGGTCCGTTCGACGGCGCAGGCTTCCATCGGCCCGAGACGGTAAGGCTCCGGCCGGGCGGGCACCACGCGGCACCACGGACACCGTCACATCGGCGCCGCCCACCGGCCGCCTGCCGGTGGATTCGTTCATCGAAGGGCCCATCGGTGACGTGATCCTGCGAAATCGCGGGAAACTCCCGCCTGCGGCGCCAGAATCACGGAACAAGATCGCTCCGCACAGGCCGCCCGCCGTCTGGCCGCCTGAACCCGTCCACCCCAGCAGGAGACCAAGCACATGACCGACCCGCGTGAGGTGGTCGAGCAGCAACTCGCCGCCTACAACAGCCACGACCTCGACGCCTTCGTCGCCACCTACACCGAGGACGTCACGGTCCACCGCGCCAACGGCGACCGACTGCAGGGCCGGCAAGCCCTCCGGGACAGGTACGCCGGACAGTTCGCCGAAGGCCGCTGCCGGGCCGAGATCGTGGGGCGGCTCAGCGAAGGCGACCGGGTGGTCGACCACGAGATCGCCCACGGCCTCGCCGACGAGCCGGTCCGCCTCCTGGTGGCCTACCGGGTGCGCGACGGACTGATCGACCGCGTCGACTTCCTCAACTGAGCAGCGCGCGGCGTCCGGCCGGCTCCCAATACGGCGGGCGAATGGGCGTGGCGCCGCGCTGTGCAGTCCGTGGGGACCGACCGAAATCCGAAATCGCCTGCCGACCCGTCCCCTCCCCAGGAGCCCGTATGCCCATCGCCCCCGCCCCGTCCGCGACCACCCGGTCGCTCGGAGCAGGCGCAAGGCCGCCCCGGCGGCGCCACGCGCCGACGGCGATCCTGCTGATCGTCTGCGCGGCCCAGTTCATGATCAACCTCGACGCGTCGATCGTGAACGTCGCCCTGCCGCACATGCGCCAGGCGCTGCACCTCACCCCGGCCGGCCAGCAGTGGATCGTCAACGCCTACACCCTCGGCTTCGCCGGCCTCCTGCTGCTCGGCGGTCGACTGGCCGACCTGGTGGGCACCCGACGCGCGTTCCTCGGCGGGCTCATCGTGTTCACCCTCGCCTCGCTCGTCGGCGGGCTGGCCTCCAACGGTGCCCTGCTGATCGGCGCCCGCGCGGCGCAGGGCGCCGGCGGTGCGTTCCTGGCGCCCGCGACCCTCACCTTGGTCATGACGACCTTCACCGAACCCCGGGTCCGGACCCGCGCCTTGGGCGCCTGGAGCGCGGTCACGGCCGGCGGCGGTGCGGCCGGCGCGGTCCTGGGCGGTGTGCTGACCCAGTACGTCGACTGGCGCTGGGCGTTCATCGTCAACGTGCCGCTCGGCATCGCCCTGCTGGGCGCCGCGCTCACCTACCTGCCCGCCGCACACGGGCGCGGTGGCGGGCTGCGCGGCCTGGACCTGCCCGGCGCACTGACCGTGACAGCCGGGCTGACCGCGCTCGTCTACGGGATCATCTCCACCGAGACCCACAGCTGGGAATCGCCCACCGTCTGGGGAGCGCTCGCCACCGCCGTACTCCTGCTCGCCGCCTTCGTGCGGATCGAGACGCGAAGCGCCGCGCCGCTGGTCCCGCTCAGCGTGTTCCGCCAACCGAGCCTGGCCATCGCCAACACCGCCGGCTTCGGGCTGGGAGCCGCGGTGATCGCGATGTGGTTCCTGCTCTCCCTCTACCTCCAGCAGATCCTGGGCCAGGGCGCGCTGACCGCCGGCCTCAGCTGCCTGCCCGGCTGCCTGGCGATCGTGGTGGGCGCCCAGCTGTCCACCCGGCTGGTCCGCCGCACGGGACCGCGTCCGCTGATCCTCACCGGTGCGGTGCTCAGTACCGTCGGGTTCCTGTGGCTGTCGCGCATCAGTGCCGACGGGAGCTACGCCGCCGACGTGCTGACCCCGCTCGTCCTGTGCACGCTCGGCATGGGTCTGGCCATGATGCCCCTCACCATCGCCGCCACCACCGGAACACACCCCTCGCAGGTGGGACTCGCCTCCGGCCTGATCAGCACCTCCCGCCAGGTCGGCGGCGCGTTCGGCCTCGCGGTGCTGGCCAGCATCGCCTCGCACACCACCGCCGCCCACGGCGCAGCCACCGCACAGGCGCTGACCGACGGCTACGGCCGGGCGCTGCTCGCCGCCGCCGCGTTCACCGCGGCTGCGGCCCTGACCTCCCTCGCTCTCCCCAGGGCCCGCACCCGTTGAGCTCGCCATCGAGGTGAACCGGCCGATGGTGGCGGCTGGGTGACCGGGGACCTGGACACGCACGACGACGTCTGCCGCCGGGTCGGATCGTCACCGAGGTCCTCACGCCGTACCCGCCCGGCATCCTGCGTGCGGGTCAGCCCGGACGCCGTGCAGCCATCAGGTCGGGCTCCGGGGCCTGCACCAGGCGCAGGCCCGCGGCCGTGAGCTCCTCGGCGATCAGGTCGGGCGCTGCGGGCCACAGGTCGAAAGCCTCGCGCTCCCGGCGCAGGACGCGGCCGTCCCGTTCGACGCGGTAGCTGAACTCCATGCGGATGATGCCGCGGTCCGGTGTCCGCGAGACGTCCGCGAGGTAGTGGTCCGGGCCCACGCGTACCGGGCCGAGCGTCCCGACCTTCTCGCGGTCGGCGGGGAGCGCCGGGGGCGGGGGGTCGAAGAGCAGCAGGCCGCCCGGGGCGAGCGTTGTGGCGACGGCCTTCCAGACGGCGCGGCGCGCTGCCGGGTCCAAGCCGGCCACGACGTTGGACGCGACGACCAGGTCCGCCGTCTCGGTCAGGCCCGCCTCCTGGAGCGGATCGGGGTGGACGGTGACCCGGGCGCGGCGGTCGGCCCCGACGGAGGCGAGCCGGCTCAGCAGCAGGGAGCGCATCGCGGCCGAAGGTTCGACGGCGTGCACCGGCACCGCGGCGGCGGCCAGCAGGACCTGCGTGACGATCCCGCTGCCCGCACCGACCTCCACCACGGCCAGGGTCGCCCGGCGGGCCGCCCCGGCGAAGCGGCGTTCGGCCCGCCGCCGGTCGGGCTCCGCCTGGAGGAGGTCGTAGAACTCGGCGGAGACCGTGTAGGGCTCGGACGCGTCGCTCACGGCACCCGCCCGTCCGTGGACGCCCGGCCCAACCAGCGCTCCGTGCAAGCTCCGTGATGATCCGTCATGTCACCAGTATGTCCACGGATCGGTGGTTCACCACCGCTGGTCCGGCTTCGGGGCCCGGCGGGCCGCGAGGGCCGTCCGCGGACGCGTGTGAGCCGGTCCGGACGGGGCAGCCGCTCACCGAGACGGCACAGGGCGACCCGCCCGGCCGCTCCGCCCGTCCCGAGGGGGAGCGATGGAAGCTTCGAAGACCACCCTGAAGTGCCTGGCCGTGCGGGTCCTCAGCAGCCCGTACCCGGAGTTGGTCCTCGCGGGCCGGCTCGCCTACGACAGCGCGCTGCCCTACGCCGTGTACCTGGGTGTGGCCGAGGTGTACCCGTTCGCGGGGGGCGAGCCGCCGGTCTGCTGGACCTTCGGCCGGGACTTGCTCGACCGGGGCCGGCGCGCACCGGCCGGAGCGGGCGACGTCCGGGTTGCGCCCGGCGCGGACGGCCTGGTCCTCATCGAGCTGCGCGGCTCCGCCGGCAGCGCGGTCCTCGGCGTCCCCGGAACGCAGGTGGGCGCCTTCCTCGACGAGGCCTTCGCCCTGGTCCCCGCCGGTACCGAGACCGATCACCTCGACCTGGACGGCTGCCTGGCCCAGCTGCTGGTCTGACCGCCGGGCGACTCGCCGGGCGCCGTCGGTCGGCCGGGGTGGCGCGGATCTGCGCTCCCGTCAGGCGGGCGGTGCGGGGCGACGTGTCGCTCAGTGCAGGATGCTGACGGCGCGGGCGATGACGAGCAGGGAGGTCATCAGGGCGGCGATGCTCTCGATGCTCATCAGGAGTTTGGCCCGGGTGGAGAGCGGCATCGTGTCGGTGGGGCTGAAGGCGGTGGAGTTGGTCACCGAGATGTAGAGGTAGTCCGGCAGGGTGGGGACCCAGTCGGACGAGCCGCTGGCGCCGTCGGCGACCTCCTCGACAGCGTCGTCGTTCTCGTCCTGGGAGAACCGGAAGTCCGCGAGGGGGAGTTCGGCGCGTGGGGCCTGGGTACGGCTGACCGGGCCCCCGCGGTCGAGTTCCCAGTACGCGAGTCCGAACACGATGATGTTCGTCAGCCAGACCTGGAGGGCGGCGACCAGGAGCTGGCCGCCGTCCTCCACCCCCTCCGTGACCAGGTCGTGGACGAGGATGCCGAGGGAGACGAGGTTGCTGGCCCCGATCAACAGGACGAGGGTGAGCGACAGGACGCGCGAGACGCGGTTCTGGCGGGTCAGCCGCAGGGGGTTGACGGCGATCAGCGGGATCAGCAGGAGCAGTTCGAGCGCCGGTAGGACGTAGCGGGGCGCCACCAGCAGCTGCTGGGGGAGGGCCACGTAGAGAAGGACGGCAGCCAGCGTGGCGAGCACGGCGGGAAGCCGGGCCTCGCCACGCCGCCCGTGCCGGGGATGGCGGAGGCGGGCATCCCCGCGACTACGCGTCATGGCCTTCTCCGGCGTTCGTGCACCGTGGTGGCGTTCTCGTGGACTCCCAGATCGGAATGCCGGTCATGACCGACGCCTCCTCGCTCCGTTACCGCGCGGGCTCAGCTCGCGCGGCGCGCTGCCTACTCAGCGACTGCCCGCACCGCGACCGTCCACACCCGCGTGGACCGGATGCGTCGGCACGGGCAGCCCGAGGCGCTCGGCCGGAGGTCGTCAAGGTCCCGTGGCGGACCCCACGCGGTGTCAGGGAGCAGGCCGTGCCAGCGGCGTGCGCGATGGCGGTCGGTGGGCCGACCCGCGAAGAAGGGGCGGCCCGGTGCCCGGGCCGCCCCTTCCGTGCTTTCACGGAGCGGGCTCAGCGGCCCGCCCCACCACGACGCCGGTCGGCGGGTCAGTCGCGGGGCGGCCGGGTGGCGGTGTCGAGGTAGAAGGCGTCGATGCTCTGGACCGCTTGCTCGAACTCCTCGAGGTTGACGGGCTTGGTCACGTACGCATTGGCGTGGCTGCTGTAGGCGTCGGTGACGTCGTCGGGTGCGGAGGAGGTGGTGAGGACGACGACGGGGATGGTCCGCAGGTCCTCGTCCGCCTTCAGGACGCGCAGCAGGTCACGGCCGTTCATCCGGGGCATGTTGAGGTCCAGGACGATCAGGTCCGGCCGGACGGCGCCCGGCGCGCGCAGGTGCTCCAGAGCGGCGATCCCGTCGGTCACCTGGACCAGGTTTCGAGCACCGCGCTCGGCCAGGGCTTCCTCGATGAGGATGGCGTCGGCCGCGTCGTCCTCGACCAGCAGGACGTCGAAGGCGCGGGCGGGGCTGGTCATCATCAAGGTCTCCGTAGGTGCTTCATCGGAATGGTCGTGGATCCCCGGCCAGCGCTGCCGCGCACCCTGGCGGGTCAGGCCGCAGGCCGAGCCGAGTTGGGGATAACCCGCCCCGGTCCGGGTGGCGGTGACAGCCGCCTCACGCTGCAGGCGTTCGGCGGCCCGCTGGAGGTGGTCCAGGACGTGCAGCATGCCCAGCGCCGGCGCCGGACCGCCCGCCCCGGGCGTCGGGGACTCCTCCAGCAACTGCAGGACCATGCGCCGTGCGAGCCGGCCCACCGCCGCATCCGCGATCGCCGCCGTCTCCTGCGGGGTGGACCGCAGTACGAAGTTCTTGCCAGGCATAGCCGGAACAGTAGGCCGGATCTGACCCTGCGACAACAACGCTTGTCGCGATGCCTCTACAGTATGCGCTGCGCCGCTCCGCCGGACGGCTGCCACCGGAGAGGGCGAACACGATGCAGGACGACCGCAGGCCGCCGCGTGAGCGGAGCCTGTCCGCGTGGACGACCAGGCGCTGGTTGCGTGCCGGCGTCGCGCTCTCCCTGACCGTGCTAACCGCGCTCGGAGTGGCGGGGTTCTGGGTGCTGGACCGGACCCAGACCATCAGCACCGACCTGGTCGACGTGCGTTCCCCGGCGATGTCCACCTCGTTCCGCCTGGAGTCCGCCCTGCTCAACCAGGAGACCGGGATCCGCGGCTACGGACTCACCGGGAACGTCGAGTTCCTCACGCCCTACCAGCAGGGCGTGACGGACCAGCAGACCCACGCCGCGCGCCTGGCCGAACTCCTGCGTGGCAACGACGCCGCACAGGAGGACCTCGCCTCCGTCGAGGCGGCGATCGCGAGGTGGCAGGCGGAGATCGCCCGTCCGATCGCCGCGTCCCCGCCGGGTGCACCCTCGGCGGAGGCCGCCGCGACCGCCGGCCTGGGCAAGGTCGCCTTCGACGCCGTCCGCGCCGAACTGCTGCGGGAACAGGACCACCTGCGCGCCGACCGCACCCAGGCACGCGACGACCTCCTGACGACGATGCGGGTGCGCAACTGGGTGTTCACGGCGATCGCGGTGGTCATCGCCCTGCTCACCGTGCTGGTCTTCGAAGGGCTGCGCCGGGGCATCACCCGGCCGCTGGAGCAGCTGGGCGAGGACGCCCGGCGGATCACCGGCGGTGACTTCGGACACCCGATCACCGCGACCGGCCCCGCCGACCTGCGGCGCCTCAGCGGCGAGATCGACTCCATGCGCCACCGCCTGGTGCGGGAGCTGTCCTCCATCGAGGAGGCCCGGACGCGCCTGGACGCGCAGGCGGCCGATCTGCAGCGCTCCAACACCGAGTTGGAGCAGTTCGCCTACGTCGCCTCGCACGACCTCCAGGAGCCGCTGCGCAAGGTCTCCAGCTTCACCCAGCTGCTCCAGCGCCGCTACGGCGGTCAGCTCGACGCCCGGGCCGACCAGTACATCGACTTCGCCGTCGACGGTGCCAACCGCATGCAGATCCTGATCAATGACCTCCTCGAGTTCTCCCGGGTGGGCCGGGTCCACCAGAGCCACCAGGAGGTGGACCTGGAGAAGACGCTGGAACGGACCCTGGACGCACTGAGCGTCGGCATCGAGGAGGCCGGCGCCCGGATCACCCACGACCCGCTGCCGGCCCTGGTGGCCGACCCCACCCAGATGGGGATGCTCTGGCAGAACCTGATCGGAAACGCCGTCAAGTTCCGCCGACCCGATGAGGAACCCCGCATCCACGTCTCCGCGACGCGCGGGGACCAGCTGTGGCACTTCGCCGTCACCGACAACGGCATCGGCATCGCCCCGGAGTTCGTCGACAAGGTCTTCGTCATCTTCCAGCGCCTCCACACCAAGGACGCCTACAGCGGCAGCGGCATAGGTCTGGCGATGTGCAGGAAGATCGTCGAGTTCCACGGCGGCACCATCACCGTGGACCCGCAGTACGGCGACGGCACTCGCATCAGCTTCACCCTCGCCCCCGAGCCACTCGAGACCCCGGGACACTCCACCATGCCGGAGGCCGGTCGCGCAGACACGGAGCCGCAGACACGATGACCTCGGTCACCACCACCCAGCCCGGCACGGCCGAGGACGAGCCGACCTACCGCGTCCTGCTGGTCGAGGACGACGACGCCGACGTCGTCCTGGTCGAGGAGCTCCTGCTCGACACCGGCCTGCGCTTCGAACTCACCGTCAGGTCGACCCTCGGCGCGGCCAAGGCGGTCCTGGCCGCCCGGCAGATCGACTGCATCCTGCTGGACCTCCACCTGCCCGATGCCGCCGGAACCGCCGCCGTCACCGCGGTCCGCGACCTCGCACCCCACAACGCCGTCATCGTCCTCACCGGCCTCTCCGAGGCCCGGGCGGGCACCGAGGCCATGGCCGCCGGCGCCCAGGACTATCTCGTCAAGGGCAAGGTCGACCCCGAACTGCTGCGCCGCACCCTGCGCTACGCCGTCTACCGCAGCCAGACCGAGCGCGCCAGCATGGAGGCCCAGACGATCCGCCTGCGCGCGGAGGAGAACGCCCGCCTGGAACGCGGGCTGCTCCCGCCGCCGATCCTCGGCACCTCAACCGTGACGGTCACCAGCCGCTACCTGCCCGGCACCGCCATGGCCCTGCTCGGCGGCGACTTCCTCGACGTCGTCGAAGGCGACGACGGACTCCTGCACGCCGTGGTCGGCGACGTCAGCGGACACGGTCGCGACGCCGCCGCCCTCGGCGTCCTGCTCCGGATAGCCTGGCGCTCCCTGATCCTCGGCGGACACCGAGGTGAGGACCTGCTCCACCTGATGGAACGCGTCCTGGTCGCCGAACGCGGAAGCGAGTCGCAGTTCGCCACCTGTACCCTGCTCACCCTCGACGAGGGCCGGGCAACCGCGACCTTCCACCTCGCCGGTCACCACGAACCCCTGCTCGCCACCGCCGAGGGCACCCGGGAGGTGACCGCCGCCCACGGCATCGCGCTCGGCATCCTCCCCGGCTTCCGGAACTGGCCCCGCACGGTCGTCCCGCTCCCGGACACCGGCTCCCTGACCATCTACACCGACGGCCTCACCGAGGGGCACAACGGCTCCACCGGCGAGCGGCTCGGCGTCGACGGACTGCTTGCGCTGATCAACGCCTCGGCCCTGGCGGACCCGGCCACCCACGTCGACCTGCTCATCCAGCAGACCCACACCCTGAACGCCGGCCGCCACACCGACGACCTCGCCGTCCTCCACCTCCACTGGGGCCGACGCTAGTGCTCTGACCGGAGCCGTAGCGGCCCGAAGTGCGCCTCGATCGGATTCGCCCAGGAGGCTTTGCCTGTACGGCGATTGACAACCGGTCCGTGGCAGTAGCTGCCGACGCCGACCTGACGGTGCGGACCTTGGGGCCTGACCGTCATCGACCGGCGGACTTCCTCGGCCGGCCGGCCGGTCGGCGTACGGCCGGGCAACTGACGTGCCGTCAGGTCTCCGGCTGTGGCCGGTGTGGTCCGTTCTGTCAGCGGAAGTCCCGGCTGCGGGCGCCGGGGGCGAGGGTGAGCGGGACGAGACGGGTGGCGACCAGGTTGATGGCGCCGTCGCGGCGCTCGGCGGTGCCGTGGACGAGCAGGCCGGCGCTGCCGAGTGCCACCTTGCGCTGGCGTTCCCACACGTGCGGCTGGACGACGATGTTGACCAGGCCGGTCTCGTCCTCGAGGGAGATGAACAGGACCCCGCCTGCGGTGGGCGGGCGTTGGCGGTGGGTGACCAGGCCACCGACGCTCACCAGGGTGCCGTGGACCGCCTCGTCCTTGAAGCCGACGGCGGTCAGGGCGCCGCACCGGTCCAGGTGGGGGCGGGCGTGCTGGACGGGGTGGGTGGTGGCGGAGGTGCCGGTGGACCACAGGTCGGCGATGGTCTCCTCGATCGCGGTCATCTCCGGCACGCCGTCCGGTGGGGTCAGGGCGAGGGCGGTGCCGGGGAGCATGTCGCCGGTGGTGCGGGCGAGCAGTCCGGCGGACCACAGGGCCTGACGGCGGGTCACCCCGAGCCCGGCGAAGGCGCCGGCGGTGGCGAGGGCTTCGAGGGCGGGTGCGGGTAGGGCGGTACGGCGGGCGAAGTCCTCCAGGTCGGTGTAGGGCTGCCCGGCGGTGATGGTGGCGGCGTGGTCGTCGCCGAGCCCTCGTACGGCGGCGAGGCCGAGCCGGATGGCGGGGCGGGTGCCCGGGACGGGTTCCAGGGTGGGGGCGGGGCGGGAGTGGTTGACGTCGGCGGGCAGCACGGTGACGCCGTGTCGGCGGGCGTCGGCGATCAGGCTCAGCGGGGAGTAGAAGCCCATCGGCTGGTTGGCCAGCAGGGCGCAGGTGAACGCCTCCGGGTGTTTCAGCTTGAGCCAGGCGCTGGCGTAGACGAGCAGCGCGAAGGAGGCGGCGTGGGACTCGGGGAAGCCGTAGCCGGAGAAGGCGTCGATCTTGGTGTAGACGTCTTCGGCCACGTCGGGCGGGATGCCGTGCCGGTCCATGCCGGTCAGCAGGCGCTCGCGCAGCTCGGCGACCCGCTGGTGGGAGCGTTTGGAGCCCATCGCCTGCCGGAGCCGGTCGGCCTCGGTGGGGGTGAACCCGGCGCAGTCGATGGCGAGTTGCATCATCTGCTCCTGGAACAGCGGGACGCCGAGGGTCTTGGTGAGGGCCTTCTCCATCGACGGGTGCGCGATGGTGGCGGGTTCGTGTCCGTTGCGGCGGCGGATGTAGGGGTGGACCGAGCCGCCCTGGATCGGGCCCGGCCGGATCAGGGCGACCTGGACGACCAGGTCGTAGAACTTGCTCGGGCGCATCCGGGGCAGGGCGCCGGCCTGGGCGCGTGACTCGACCTGGAAGACGCCGACGGTGTCGGCCCGGGAGAGCATCTCGTAGACCTCCTTCACCTCCTTGGGAATGGTCGCCAGGTCGTAGCGGAGGCCGTGGTGACGTTCGATCAGGTCGCAGGCGTCGTGCAGGGCGGAGAGCATGCCGAGGCCGAGCAGGTCGATCTTGACCAGTCCGGCCTCGGCGCAGCCGTCCTTGTCCCACTGGAGCACGGAGCGGCCGGGCATGGTGGCCCACTCGGTGGGGCAGGTCTCGGCGATCGGGCGGTGGGTGAGGACCATGCCGCCGGAGTGGATGCCGAGGTGGCGGGGCAGGCCGCGCAGCCCGGCGGCCAACTCCCGGACGTCGTCCGGCACTCCGGCGTCGGCCGGGGGCATCTCGTGCCAGCCGGTGGCGGTGGCGAAGCGGTCCAGGTCGCCGGGGGCGTAGCCGAGGGCGCGGGCGGCGTCGCGGACGGCGAGGCGGGGTTGGTAGGTGATGACGTTGGCGACCTGGGCGGCGTGGTCGCGGCCGTAGGTGTCGTAGACGTACTGGATGACCTCCTCGCGGCGGCGGTGCTCGATGTCCAGGTCGATGTCGGGTGGGCCGTCCCGCTCCGGGGAGAGGAACCGCTCGAACAGGAGGTCGTAGCGGATCGGGTCGACGGCGGTGATGCCGAGGGCGTAGCAGACGGCGGAGTTGGCGGCCGAGCCCCGGCCCTGGCACCAGATGCCGGACCGGTGGGTGAAGGCCACGATGTCGTGGACGATCAGGAAGTACCCGGCCATCTCCAACTGCTCGATCACGTCGAGCTCGTGGGCGACCTGGCGGTGCGCCTTCGGGTTGCCGGGGGCGAACCGACGGGCGGCGGCGTCGAGGGTGAGGCGGCGCAGCCAGCTGCTCTCGGTGTGGCCGTCCGGGACGGGGAAGCCGGGCATCTCGGGTTCGAGGGCCTTGAAGTCGAAGGCGAGTTCGCGGGCGAGGTCGACGGTGGCCTGCTGGACGCCGGGCCAGGGGGCCAGGCGCCGGGCCATCTCGGCCGGGGAGCGCAGGTGGGCGGTGCCGGCCGCTGCGAGGTACGCCTCGGCGTCGGCCAGCGAGCGGCCCTGGCGCAGGGCGGCCAGGGCCTGGGCGAGCCGGCCCTGGGCGGGGGCGGCGTGGTGGGCGGCGGTGGTGGCCACCAGCGGGAGCCCGGTTCGGGCGGCGAGTGCCGCCAAGGCGTCGTTGCGGTCGTCGTCGCCGGGCAGGTGGTGGTCGGTCAGCTCGACGAAGACGTTGCCGGGGCCGAACCGGTCGGCGAGGAGCCGGAGTTCGCGCTCGGCGCCGGCCGGCCCCTCGGTGTCCAAGGCGCGGCGGACGGCGCCCTTGCGGCAGCCGGTCAGGACCGCCCAGTGCCCGGCGTGCGCGTCGGTGAGCCGGTCGCGGTCGTACCGGGGGCGGCGTTTGGCGCCACCGGCCAGGTGGGCGTCGCCGATCACCTTGGCCAGCCGCCGGTAGCCCTCCACTCCCCGGGCCAGTACGAGCAGGTGCTCACCGTCCTGGTCCGCGACGCCGGTCGGCGCGAGCGCGGCGTCCAGGGTCAGCTCCGACCCGAAGACCGTGGCGATGCCGGTGCGACGGGCCTCGGCGGCGAACGTCGCGGCCGCGTAGAGGCCGTCGTGGTCGGTGACCGCGAGCGCGCCGATGCCCAACCTCGCCGCCTCGTCGACCAGTTCGGCCGGATCGCTGGCGCCGTCCAGGAAGCTGTAGCTGGTGTGGACGTGCAGCTCCGCCCAACCGGGGCCGGGGCGGCTGCTCGCACGTGGGGACGGCGGCGGAGTCGGGGTCGGCTCGGAGCCGGGGAACGGGATGACCGTACGGTCACCCGGCCGGGTGCCGGTCATGGCGCGGTGCAGGTCGCGCCACGGTGTCTTCGGGTGGTTGGTGAAACCCATGCTGCGGTGTCCGGTCCTGCGGGGGGGAGGGGTGATCGGGGGTCAGGTGTCGTAGTCGCCTTCCAGGCGCCAGCGGCCGCCGGTGACGGCGAGCAGTAAGGCCCGTCCGTCGGCGACGGTGACCTGCATCCGGGCGGTGCGCCGGGCCTCGTCCGGGGCCCACCAGCGTTCCTGCTCCGGCCACGGTCCGGCCCAGCCGGTCACCTCGACGGCTCCCGAGTGCAGGACCAGGCGGGCCGGGGTGCTGCGGATCTCGGCCCGCGCGGTGACCTCGACCTCCCGGCCCTCGGCGTCCAGCAGTCGCACCGGTACCGGCCCGGCCGGCACCCGGGTCGGGGACGGCGCGGGCAGCCGGCCCGGCCAGGGCCCGTCCGCGCGGCGCTCCCGGTGGGCGTCCCCCCAGGGCGTGCGGACGATCCGGTCGGCGGGGGTGCGGCCGCCGGCCAGCTCGACGGTGACCGGCGCGGTGTGGCCGAGGATCGCCCGCACCCGGGCCACGGCCCGCTCGATCCGCTCGGTGGCCTCCTGATCCCCGTCGGCCAGCGACAGTTGGCGGCCCGGATCGCGGACCAGCCCGTCCGGGACCAGCCGCAGCACCACGACCCCGCCGGAGGTCTCGTCGAACAACTGCCGTTGCTGCCACGCCTGCAACTGCCAGCGCGTCCGCTCGGCCACCGCCCCGACGGAGAGCAGGCCCTCGTGTCGCCAGGCCCGGGACGCACCCGTGCCGTCGGCGCACTCCACCTCGATCTCGACCCGCCCGCAGGCCAGGCCCGCCCCGGCGAGACCGGCGTGCAGACGCTCGGCCAGCGCCCGGGCCGCGAACACCAGCGGCTCCATGACCGTGAACGGCTGGTCGAAACGCTGCTCCACCGTCAGTCGCACCTCGGGCGGGCGGGCGACGACCGGACGGGCCTCCAACCCCCGGGCCAGCCGGTGCGCGACCACGCCGGCCCGGCCGAAGCGGTCCGCGACACTGCCGACCGGGAGGCCGGCGAACTGACCGATCGTCACGATGCCGAGCCGCCCGAGCAGCTCGGCCAGCTTCGGCTCCGTCAACTCCGACACCGGGATCGCCGCCAGGAACCGGGCGCTCTCCCCGGTCGGCACCACCCGCTCCGCCCGGGCCGCCAGCTGCGCCGCGAACAGGCCGTCGGCGAGCCCGATCCGGCACGCGTGGCCGACGGCCTCCACCGCGTCGACCACCTTCTCCGCGAGCGCGTCCTCGCCGCCGTGGAACCGGGCCGCGCCCGTGGCCGGAAGTGCCAGCATCCCGGGGCGCACCACCTCCAGCCGTGCGGCCAGCACACCCACCGCGTCCGCCACCGGTTCGAACAGCCCGGCCTCCGTGTCGGCCCGGCGCTCGTGCACCGCCAACCCGGCCACGAGCGACTGGGCCGAGCGCACCTTCTGCCCCTGCCGCACCCCACCGCGCCGGGCGGCGGCGGAAGCCGCCAGCACCCGGCCGCGCTCGACCACGACGACCGGCCGGTCCGGCCCCGGCTCCGCACCCAGGACGGCGATCACGGGCCAGTCGGGCACCCAGACGGCCAGCACCCGCGGGGGTACGGCTTCCCCGTGGACGTCCTCTCGGGTCCGTGGCACCTCAGACCACCGCCAACGGATCGTGCGTCGCGTCCGCCTCGCGGCGGTGCGTGTTCGGGCCGGCGGTCCGGACCGCGCCCTGACCGTCCGGCAGCCAGAGTTCGTGCTGCCGTTCACGGGCCGCGGCCCCGCGGCCGCCGGTCTCCACCACCAGGCGACGGGCCCGCAGCCGGCCGTGTCCCTGACCCACGCCCTCCCAGGACCGGGAGGCCACCCGCAGCCGGACCCGCGCACCGGGCCACTCCCCGGACACCACCAGCGCACACCCGCGGTTCCTGGTCACCGTGACCACCTGCTCCGCCACCCGGTCCGAGACCCGGCCGGACGGGCGCAGCAGCAGCACACCGACGCCGTCGGCCAGGGCCATCGCGACCCGGGCCCACTGGTCGCCGGCGTCCTCGACCACCACCAGGCGCGACAGGTCGACCCCGAGCTCGGCCGCCGCCAGCAGGCCGAGCCCCTCGACGCCGACCGCCGCGCACCAGGTGCCGCCGGTCGACGCGGCGGCCGCGAGCGCCAGCAGCAGCGCGGTTCCGCCGCCGGTCACCGACACCACCGCGCCCGGGCGCAGACCGCGCTCCGGGAGGAGGCTTTCGAGCGCGGGCAGCACCGGGACCAGCTGCCCCGGACGGGACAGCTGGAGCCGGGGTGCCAGAGCGGTCAGGGATGCCTCCATGCCCCCACTGTCGAACAAATGAACGAAAAAGGGAAGCCGGGATTCAACTTCACGTGAATCGGTCACCAGTTCGATCTGATGCTGTTACTGCAGGTCACGGGGGTGGATGTGAGGCAGGTCGATCGAGAGCCCCGGCAATCGGGTCAGATCACCGGCGGCCCCGCCTCGATCCGGCGCAGCACCGGGGGCAGGCGGTCCAGGTCGGGGCCGAGCTGGAGCTGTCGCTCGTCCCACCAGGTGGCGCCGGCGTCGTGGAGCGGACCGATCACGTCCTTGGCCCTCGCCGCGTCCAGGGGCGTGGCACCGCCGAGCACGAACTCGAAGGGGCGCCCGGCCTCGGCCGTGCGGTGCTTGCGCACGAAGTCGACGAGGTCCCGTACCTCCGCCACATCCGGCACCTGTCCGTGCCGGGCGGTCTCGAACAGCGGCACCGCGCCGTCCCAGCGCGCTGCCCGCCGCATGGGCGAACGACGCGGCCAGAACCCGCCGATCCATACCGGCGGACCGGGCTGCTGAACGCTTGCCGGCAGCAGTGTCACGTCCCGGGCCTCGTAGTGCCCGCCACGGTGGTCCACCGACTCGCCCGACCAGAAGCGCCGCAACAACTCCAGTCCCTCGTCCAGCCGTTCGGCGAGGACGGGCGGCTCGGCGGCGTCGCCGAAGCTGCGGTACTCGTCCTCGATCGGACCGCCCAGGCCCGCCGCGAAGATCACCCGGCC
The DNA here is from genome assembly GCF_045041205.1 of Kitasatospora sp. NBC_00070. Lineage (NCBI taxonomy): Bacteria > Bacillati > Actinomycetota > Actinomycetes > Kitasatosporales > Streptomycetaceae > Kitasatospora > Kitasatospora sp. NBC_00070. The sequence continues at coordinate 7,461,438 of NZ_CP108247.1, forward strand.
GCCGCTGAGACCGTCCAGGGTGGCCACCTGACGGGCCAGTTGCTCGGGACGGTAACGGGGGACCGGCGTCAGCAGGGGGCCCAGTCGGATCCGCGAGGTGGCCAGTGCGGCTGCGGTCAGCAGCATCCAGGGATCGCCGAAGGGGCGTCCCTGGTGTCGGCGGTGCAGGACGTGGTCCCAGACGAAGAGCCCGTCCCAGCCGGCCTGTTCGGCGGCAGCCGCCACCGTCGCGACGTTCCGGGGGTCGGCGAAGTCACCGAAGTTCGGGATGTTGATGGAGAAGCGCATCCCAGCAGTGTGCGCAACCCGCCGCGAGGACGGCAATCGGATTGGGAGACCTTCACCGCAGGCTGGGTCAGGCACCGGAGCGGACGGGCTGACGTCAGGTCAGGGGGGTGGTCCCGGCGGGCGTGCTAGCTTCCGGCCATGGGAGTGCGCGGGGTGGGCGGGGTGGCGGCGCGGCAGGCGATCGAGGGTTTACGGGAGTTGGCGGGGGCCGGGCTTCCGGTGGCTGCGGTGTTCCGCAGAGCGGATGAACTGCTGCGCCAGGTGCTGGAGTTCGATGCCGTCTGCTGGCACACGGCCGATCCGGCGACCGGGCTGGTGAACTCCGTGCTCAGCGACGATCTGGGCCTGGGCGCCTTCGAGGAGGCGGTCCGGTTGGAGGTGTGGGCGGACGACCTCGCCACGTTTCCGAAGATCCGGCGCAGTGGTTTCCGGGCCGAGACCTTGAGCCGGGCGACCAGGGGCCGACCGGAGCACAGCGTCCGGTACCGGGAGCAGGTCGCACCGGCGGGCTTCGGCGACGAACTGCGGACGGTGTTCGACGCGCACGGCGGGATGTGGGGCTGCGCCGCGTTCCTGCGGGCGCCCGACCGGGGTCCGTACCTGGCCCGTCAGCGTCAGTTGGCGGACACCGCCGCCCGGCACCTCGGCCGCGCGCTGAGTGCCTGCCACGCCCCGCCGCCCGAGGCGCCGGGACCGGGCGGATCGGGCGGCGGGCCGGCCGTGATGGTGCTGGGCATGACGAACCGTCCGATCGCCGTGTCGGGACCGGCGGAGGAACTGCTCGCCCGGCTGGCGGATCCGTCGCGGACCTCGCTGGCGGTGCCGATCGCCTTCGCGATGGCCGCCGAGGGGGCCCGGCGGGCGGCCGCCGGGCTGCCGGTCTCGCAGGCGAAGATCCGGGTGCAGGATCGGGACGGGCACTGGTTCGTGCTGCACGCCTCGGCGCTGCGGGGCTCGGCGGGCGGCGAGGTCACGGTGGTCGTGACCCGGGCCACGCCGGCGGACGCGATACCGCTCTACCTCTCCGCGTACGGCCTGACGGCCCGTGAGCAGGAGGTGGCCCTGCTGCTGGTGCGCGGTTGCGACACCAAGGAGGTGGCACGGTTGCTGGCCATGACGCCGTACACGGTGCAGGACCACCTGAAGTCGGTGTTCGCGAAGGCCGGGGTGGCGAGTCGTCGTGAGCTGATAGCCCGGATCATGCTCGGCGGACTGGGCTGACCGCTTCGCGCCGTTGGGGGAGGGCGGGGGGCGGGAGGGCAGGGCGGCCGGTCAGGCGGCGGGTTCGATGCCGAGCTGGTCGGTGAGCAGGTCGCGGATCCGGGCCTCGATCTGGTCGCGGATCGGCCGGACCGCCTCGACGCCCTGGCCGGCCGGGTCGTCCAGCTTCCAGTCCAGATAGGTCTTGCCCGGGAAGAAGGGGCAGGCGTCGCCGCAGCCCATGGTGATCACCACGTCGGAGGCCTGCACCGCCTCGACGGTCAGGACCTTCGGGATCTCGGCGGAGATGTCGATGCCGACCTCGGCGAGGGCCTCGACCACCGCCGCGTTCACGCTCCCGGCGGGGGCGGAGCCGGCGGAGCGGACCTGCACCCGTCCGCCGCCGAGGTGGGTGAGGAACGCGGCGGCCATCTGGGACCGCCCGGCGTTGTGAACGCAGACGAACAGCACGGACGGGACGGCGGAACTGCTCACGGAACTGTCCTTCGGGTACGGGCCGGAGCCTGCGGGGTCAGTGGGCGGCCGTGGCCGGGTGGTGGTCGCCACGCGGGACGGGGATGTCCTCGGCGGCGGGCGCCGGGCGGCCGAACAGGGCCGCGACCAGCGCGAGGCCGACCACCAGTCCGGCGAGTTGGGCGGCGACGAACGGCAGCACCGAGGCGGGAGCGATGCCCGCGAAGGTGTCGGTGAACGCGCGTCCGATCGTCACCGCCGGGTTCGCGAAGCTGGTCGAGGAGGTGAACCAGTAGGCGGCGCCGATGTACGAGGCGACCGCGACCGGGGCGAACCGCGCGCGGTCGGTCCGGGTCAGGCCGAAGATCAACAGGATCAGGCCGGCGGTCGCCACGACCTCGCCCAGCCACAGGTGCGGAGCCCAGCGGTCGTGGGCCGACCACCGGACGAGCGGCTCGGCGAACATCGCGTCCGCCAGCACCGCACCGCCGATCGCGCCGACGGTCTGGGCCGGGACGTAGACCGCGACCTCCCGCAGGCTCGGCCCGTCCCCGCTCCGGCGGCCGGTCCACCAGGCGGCCAGGGTCACGGCCGGGTTGAAGTGGGCACCGGAGACCGGGCCGAGCAGCAGGATCAGCGCGCCGAGGCCGAACACGGTCGCGAGCGAGTTGGCCAGCAGCTGCACGCCGACGTCCTGGGACAGCTCGGTGGCCTGGATGCCGGAACCGACCACCACGGCGACCAGGGCGGTGGTCCCGACCAGTTCGGCCACGGCCCGGCGGGCCGGCGGCGGTGTCCCGGTCATCTGGATCCGCCTGCGGTGGCCGGGGTGGCCGGGGTTTCCAGGAGCGCGGACAGGCGGGTCAGTGCGGCGGGCAGCACCCAGTAGTAGACCCAGGTCCCACGCCGCTCGGACCCGACCAGCCCGGCTTCGCGCAGCACCTTGAGGTGGTGGGAGATCGTCGGTTGGGACACGTCGAACGGTCCCGTCAGGTCGCAGACGCACGCCTCGCCGCCCTCGTGCGAGGCGATCAGTGACAGCAGCCGCAGCCGTACCGGGTCCGACAGCGCCTTGAACATCTTCGCCAGGTCGACGGCGGCCGCCTCGTCCAGCGGCTCGCGGACCAGCGGCGAGCAGCACGCCGTGGCGTCGTCCGGCCCGAGCACCGGCAGTTCCAGATTCGACATGTGTCTATGTTGACATTCATCTATCCCGGGAGGCAAGCTCGCTGAATCGACAGCTGTCGAATCAAGGATCCGGATCGAGGAGACCACCATGTCCCGCGTTCAGCTCGCCCTTCGCGTCGCCGATCTCGAAGCCTCCGTCGCCTTCTACTCCGAGCTCTTCGGTACCGGGCCCGCCAAGCGCCGGCCCGGCTACGCGAACTTCGCCATCGCCGAGCCGCCGCTCAAGCTCGTCCTGATCGAGGGTCAGGAAGGCGAGGACACCCGGCTGGACCACCTCGGCGTCGAGGTCGGGAGCACCGGGCAGGTCACCGCCGCCGCCACCCGCCTCCGGGACGCCGGCCTGGCCACCTCCGAGGAGAACGACACCTCCTGCTGCTACGCCCTCCAGGACAAGGTCTGGGTGACCGGCCCCGGCCGGGAGCCCTGGGAGGTCTACGTCGTCAAGGCCGACGCGGACACCCTCGGCAAGAGCGCCCCCGGCAACTGCTGCACCGGCACCGAGGACCTCGCCTCCTGACGGAGCGGGCCGGGCGCCGCTGACCGCAGTGAACCTGCGTCGGCAACGAACCGTGCGGCCGGTGTCCCCCGGGGCACCGGCCGCACTGGCGTTTGCGCTACTTGAAGTCGGGGGTCACCTCGATCCCGTCCAGCACCTTCCGGATCAGCTCCTGCTCTTCGGGCGTCAGCCCCCTGAACGCGGCCTGATCGGAGCTGAGGCAGAGGTGGACGTCCCCCACCATCCGGCACTCGCCGTTGGACGGCTCGATCTGGTCGGAGGAGGGCGTGCCGTCCGGCTGCAGGTGGGTGCTGCGGGTGGCCACGACGGACATCCGCTGCCCGTCCACGTCGGCCGAAAGCCCCATCCACCAGTGGATCTCCCCGGCGCTGTTGGAGCGGATCAGACTCGCGCCGCGAGCCCGGACCGGGCCGAGCGCGTCGGCGAAGTGCACCGGCAGTGGCACCTGCACCGCCTCGACGGTCATGCCCGCCGCGACGCGCAGCACGTCCCGCTCCGACGCCGCGGTCCGCGGCAGGTACACCGTTTTGAGTTCGGCCCACCGTCCATCCCGGACCTGCCACCGCAGCAGGTAGCCACGCTCATCCGGCACGGCGGTGAGACTCTCGTGCATCAGCCAGTACGCGGGTCGGCCGTTCACCTTCGGAGCGTCCTGCAACTCGTACTTGCTCTCCGGCTCCGACCCACGGGGCGTCAGCGTCAGGGAGAAGGCGGGTTCGGTGGCGCCGTCCATCTGGACGCTCGCGTGCCCCCGGCCGTCCTCGACGGTGTACCCCAGGCCAGAGTGCACCCAGTCCGGCAGCCAGCCGAACCGTACGTTCATGGTGATCGAGCTCGGCCCCACGGTCGGGCTGACCGCCGGTGCCGGGGTCCCGTCGTGCCGGTCCCGGAGTCCGGCGCCCAGCAGGCCGACCGTCACCAGGACCGCCAGCGTCCCGGCGAGGCCGGACAGCCGGCGTCGCCGCAACCGGCTCCGCCCGAGGCGTCGGCCCAGCTCCAGGTCCAGTCGCATCTCCGGGGCGGGCTCCTCGGCAAGCTCGGCCAACCGCGCCGCCAGCTGCGGCATTTCGTCGTTGATCACGCCACTCCTCCGGGTGCACTGAAGGGTTCGTCCGTCAGGGTGCGGCGCAGCGTGTCGAGGCCGCGCGAGGTCTGGCTCTTCACGTTGCCCGCCGAGCACCCCAGCGCCTCGGCGGTCTGGTCCACCGTCAGGTCGCAGTAGTAGCGGAGCACCACCGTGGCCCGCTGCCGGGCCGGCAACGCCGCGAGTGCCCGCCGCAGATCCAGGGAGGCCTCCAACTCGCCGATCGGTGCGGCGCCGTCCACCACCGCCTGACCCCGTGCGGTCCGCCGCCACCACGAGGTGCGCTGCTCGGCGAGGAACGTGTTGACCAGTACCGTCCTGGCGTAGCCGTCCAGGTTGTCCGCCCGTGTGGCCCGGTGCCAGTTCACATAGAGCTTGGCGATGCACTCCTGCACCAGATCGTCCGCCCGGTGCCAATCAGTGCAGAGCAGGTAGGCCACCTTGCGCAACCACCCGCTTCTCGAGGTAACGAATGCCGTGAACTCGGCGTCGCGTGACACCTTCGCCATCGAGACTCCCCCCTTTCGGGCGGCACACAGGCGCACCCTGCCACCCTGATGTCGTCGGACCGTCGAAAGGTTGCACGCGACCTCGGGCCGTTCCCGACGGCCGGCCGACCGCTCCCGCCGCTGAGCGGGTCAGAGGGTCCGGGACCGGGCGACGGCGCCGGACCGCAGGCCCGACCTGCGCGGATCCGCTGTTGGCCGGTGGAATTCCGGTACGGGAGCATCCCTGCGGGCGGCTGACGGTGCGTCGACCCGACCCGGCGGTGGGCGCCTGCGATGGCGTGACAAACCGGCCAGGCCCTCGTACCGCCGTTGCGGTACGAGGGCCTGGCCGGTTTCGGGACGCTGTGGTTACGGCGCGGGCATCCACACGGAGTTGATCGGGCTGAGGTTGGTGTCCCAGTACTCCCACGGCTGAACGTCGTTGCCGCCGGGGCAGTTGGAGGCCCCGTAGCCGAGACACAGGTACGCGACGGCCCCACCGGTCTGGTTGTTGAACACCCGGTGGGAGCCCTCCATGTTGGCGAGGTTGTGGGCGCCGTAGTTCTGCCACTGGTAGACGATGCGGCTGTTCCAGCTCGCGTCGGCGTAGATGCACACCCAGCCGGTGCGGCACCCGGCGAAGTCGCCCTGGGAGGTCGGAGGGGCGGAACGGGCTTCGGCGGAGACGGTGCCGAGCACCAGCGAGGCGGCGGCGAAGCCCAGGGCTATCGCGGAGCGGAAGGTCTTACGCATGACATGTTTCCCATCGTCGGTATTCCAGGACGGACGCAACCAGTCGCGGCTGACCGCACCGTCGGCGCCTGTGCGGCTCGATCGGGCAACGGAGGGACGGCACCGTTGCCGCTGACTCGCCTGCGACCTCAGGTCACCGGTCGTCCCGGCGGGTCAGGACCCGTCCCCGGCCATCAGGTGCGGGCACGGATGTGTGCGGCAGACCTGGGGGCGCGGAGGCGGTGAGAATTCGATCGAGGCTCCCAGGAGTTGACCTGCCGGGTGTGAGTCTGACGACCGCATCAGTTCGTGGGAACCTATAACTTCATAGGACCAACCGCTTGCTCTGCGTGACGGCGTACCGCAGCTCACCGGGGGCCGGCAAAGCTCGGGGGCAGAGGGCAACGCGGCCGGGGGTTCGGTCAGCGGCCGACCAGGTGGCGGGAGGCGAGTTCGATCTCGGCGAGCTGAGCGGTGGTCAGACGCCGGGCCTCCAGGGCCGCGCCGGAACCAGGCTCGTACCGGTGGTGCGGCCGGTGGACCCCACATCGACCCTCCCGCCGTACCAGGGGCTGCGCCCGGATCGCGTCCAGCAGTCGAGGCCGGTTGACGGTGGGCATGACCGCCGTGTTGTGGACGACGGAGCGGACCGACCAGAGCCGATTGCGGGTGACCGGCGCCAAGCCGTCGGGGACCGGCTGCCGAGGAGTCGAGTGCTCGATGCTCCAGCAGGTGGGCAAGCAGTGCACGGAACCGGTCACCGCACGGTCGACGCCCGGTGGGTCTACGACGCCGCCGCCCCGGTCAGGGCCGGCTCTCGGTGAGCCGGAGGGGTGTTCACAGGATGGTGAGGGTGATGATCCACAGGTGCGGCACGGGTGGGTCCGGGAGCACGACGTAGTGGGCGATCGTCTCGGGCAGGACGATCTGCCGGATGCTGTCGTCCAGGTCTTCCCGGTCGCTCGGCGGCCAGGACCACGGGTCGGCCATCGCCTGTTCCAGCGCGGTCTGGAGCTGCTTGCGCTGCTCGTCGCCCAGGGCGGTGCGGATCAGCTTGCCGGCCTCTGCGGAGAAGCGGGCGCCGAAGCCGTGGTCGGCGCTCACCGGCCGAAGACGTCCTCGAAGCTCAGCGCGCCGTCCTCGGACCGGCCGGCCCGGTCCCAGGAGTGGTACGCGGCAGCGGTGTGAGCGGCCGCACGGGCGATCTGCGCCTCGCGGGTGCCCCGGGCGGCCAGGTGATCGGCCGTCAGGACCCTGGACAGATAGGTGTCGAGGTCGATACCCGCACGCTCCGCCTCCTGCTGGAGGTGGGCGACCAGCGCGTCGTCCAGATGGGTCGTCAGCTCAACCGTCATGGCCCGATGGTACTTGCCCCGGCGCCGGGAGCAGCAGGGCGCGTCGGTGGGTCCGGGGCCGTCGGCCGCAGGGTCGCCGCTCGCAGCGGGAGCGGCCGCCCGGGCCGTGCTGCGGCGATTCCACGGCGGTAGGTGCTCCTGGAGCCCGCTCGCCAACGTGGCCTGAGCGAACATCAGAGCCGCTCATCGGGATCGAGGTTCGCGAGTACGTCACAGTCGGCCCAGTCCTGGGAGTGCCGCAACGAGTGGTCGCATCCGGTCTCCCACTCCTGCTTCGGTCGAGGGGTTCAGCCGTTCGGACCGCACGGCTAGGCTGGTAATGATCAAGACCGGGCAGAAGGAGGTGTGCGGGTGGATCTCACCGGGCGCACAGTGGTGATCACCGGGGCCGGGCGTGGCTTCGGGCGGGCGTTGGCGTTGCAGGCGGGTCGGTCGGGTGCGCACCTGTTCGTGTCCGCGCGTTCGCCGGCTGCCGCTCAGACGGTGGCCGACGAGGTGGCGGCCGACAGCGGCGCGAAGGCTGACGCATTCGCCTGCGACCTGGCGGACCCGGCCTCCGTACGGGCGTTCGCCGACGGGGTCACGGCCCGTGCCGACCGGGTGGATGTGCTGGTCAACAACGGTGCCCGCTACCTGGTGGGCCCCGACCTGCTGGACGCCGACGACGTCGCGATCACCGACACCATCGCCTCCGGCGCCACCGGCACGGTCCTGACGGTCAAACACTTCCTGCCGCTGCTGCGCGCCTCCGTCGGAGCGGACGTGGTCAATCTGGTCTCCTCGGCCGCGGAGACCGGCAACCACCGCTCCCCGGCGCACCCCGCGTTCTACGCGGCCAAAGCCGCCCAGGCCGGCTTCGCCGACATCCTCTCCCACCGGCTCCGCCCCGAGGGCATCCGCGTCATCTCGCTCTACCCTCCGGACTTCACGGACGGCGACCCGCTCCACCCCGGCTGGGACCAGGCTTCCCGGACCGGAAGCGACCCGCTGACCGCCCGATCCGTGCTCGACTGCGTCCTGTTCGCGATCGGCCAGCCGCGCGACTGCTTCATCCGCTCCTTCCACTTCGAGCAGATGTAGGGGCTGCCACGCGCTGGTCCCACCAGTCGCCAAGGACGCCAAGGGCGTGTGAGGCAGGTACCCGTCGTCGAACAGCTGAAGCACCGGAACCGTGGCGACAGGTGCCAGTGGTCCGCGCATGGGAGAGCAACTCCGGGAAGCACCCAGCGACCAGCCGTCATCGCAGGACTACGCAGACACCCCGGCTCTCCAAGATTTCCGCGATGAGGTCGAACAGCAATGCCTCGCCCGCTGCAAGGTGAGTGGCGGGGCTGCGCGCCATTTGCCGGTCAGGCAGGCGTCCAGGGCGTCCAGGTTTCAACCGAAGTATCCGCCGGGCCCGTTGACGGCTTCACCCATCGCGGAGTAGGAGCTGTCCTCGTCAAGGTGGAGGTCGGGTCCGCCGTCGCGGTCAGCTGCGGGAGCTGATGCGGAGCCGTTCGTCGGCAGGTCTCGCGCCGTTGGGGTGCGCTGCCTCAGGGGGTGCGACGGTGCCGGCCGGCCTTCTTTGGCTTCGGTGTGCTGGTCGATCTGCCGCAGGCAGCCACTGGTATCCATCCCAGCTCATGATCAGACGGGGGGTGCGTCTCGGCGGACGTGCGCACCGCCTCCGCTGCTGCCGTTCCTGGAGACGGCTTTCAGTCTCCCGACCGGTCGGAGCTCGGCCTTGCGGCGCGCGACCCACTGCTCCGACGGTTCCTCGTCGTGGTCGTGCACTTCCTGCCCTCGTCTGATCGGTGGCCTGGCTGTACGACGTGGGTGCGTGGCCGGTGCTCTCGACTGGAAGCAGCGGCTCGCACCCGTCCCTTGCGGGAGCCCGCGACGCTACGCCGTGGCCAGCAGGCCGCCGGGTCCGGTCGCAGCAGCCAGCACGTCCTTGATCTGAGGCGGCATCAAGTTGAGGGCACCGATTGCTTCGGGGGTCAGGGGGACCTCCTCAAGGAGGTACTCGCCGCGGTCGTCCCGCTCGAACTCGGGCCCGGTGCGGTTGTCGAAGTCCCACGCGGTGACCCGCGCGACGTAGAAGTGCTCCGTCTCGCCAGCCGGGTTCGTCAGTTGGTGGAGGTGGCGCAGGACCTGGGCGTCGCCGGCGATCTCCTCGCGGACCTCGCGCAGCAGGGCCGCTTCGTTGCTGGTGTCGGTGTCCTCGACGCCACCGCCGACGAGGACCCAGTACGGGTCGACGCCGGGGCGGATGCGCTTGATCATGAGGGTGGTGCCCGTCGGGGTGACGAGGACGGCGCGGACGCGCTGCGGCATGGAGAACTCTCTCTCACGGTCGGTAAGTTGGGGGTGTTCGGCCCGGCTCAGCCGAGCATCGGGCTGGGCGGGACGAGTGCGGCGCGTTCGGCGAGCGCGGCGGCACCGACGATTCGGCGCTTGGCGTAGGAGGTCATGGTCGAGCGGAGCGTCGCCAGTTCTTTCCGGCTGCGGTCGGAGGTGACGTCGCCCGCGATGTCCAGGAACTGGGCCCACAGGGCGACGGCTTCTTCGTGACGCCGTTGCGCACCAACCGACTTGGCGATGTTGGCGATGGTGAGCGCGCGGGTGCGCTGGTAGGTCTCCGGGGCGCGGCCGGTCACGGCGGACCGGTAGTGCCGCTCGGCGGCACGGTGGTCGCCCATCTCGGTCAGCGTTTTGCCCATGTGGGAGGCGACGGTGGCGGAGACGGGGCCGGAGGCGGCGGCGTAGCCGGGCGCTGCGCTGCCGGCTCCGGCGAGCATCGCGTCCTCGGCCGCCAGCAGGGCTCGGGCGGCGTCCCGCCCCTGCCCGTTGGCGCCGTAGGCCCGGGCGGCCGTGACCAGCAGCAGGGCCTCGGTCTGGCGATCGACTTCTCCTCGGGCGCGGGCGAGCCCGGCTTCGGCGAGCTCGACGGTGTGGTGGGGCTGCCCGAGGTCGAGGGCCTGGTGGGTGAGGGCGCGGAGCATCCAGGCTCCGTGGCCTGCCGGGTCGGCCTCGCAGGCGAGTTGGAAAGCGAGCAGGTAGAAGCGTTGGGCGGCGCCTTCGCGGCCGACGTCGTGCATCTTCCAGCCGACGAGGGTGGCGAGTTCGGCGGCGGCTCCGTAGGCGCTGCGGCGCACGTCGTCGGTGGGGTAGGTGGCTTGGAGCATGGGGATGACGGTGTCGGTGAGGTAGGAGGTGACGGTGGTGAGGCCGTGGCCGCCTCCGAGCCGGTTGTCGGCGGTGCGGAAGGACTCGGTGAGCTGGCGGACGGTGGCGATCTCGGTGGTGCCGACTCGTCCGCCTGCTCGGGCCGCGCGCAGGGTAGCGGCGGCGGCCTGGTGGTCGTAGGTGAGCGGGAGTCCGACGGCAGTGGCGGAGAAGGCGAGGGCGAGGAAGTCGCGGCGGCGGTGCATGACCAGCCTCCCGAGGTCGGCGGCGGTTGCCAGGGGGTCGGCCGTGATGGCCTCCCCGATGCTGTCGGAGCCTGGACCGATCTCGGTGAGGGTGACCTTCCGGTTGAGCATTCTGGTGAGGGCTTCGGCAATGTACGTCGCTGTTCGGTCAGTTGGTGACCCGCCCGCGATCCAGGAGTGAACGGCCGAGGGCGCGGTGTACAGGGTCTGGCCTGCTTCGGTAGCTATCGCCCGGACCGCCTTCGCCAGGGATTGGTACGTGCACCCTGCTTCTTCGATGACTGCCGCGAGGGCAGCGTTCGGCGGCTTACGCACCGTCAATTTCCGCTCCCACAGGTGATCTTGAACGGATTGAACGAGGTGGGGGAGGAAACACCGTACCGCCCCTCACCCTCCCGGCGCTTCACTGAGGGCATCAACTCACCCCTTCGAAGAGGGAGATCCATGCCTGAGATGCCGTCGGACCCCCGTCTGCGTCAACTCGACAATGCCCGCGTGCTGGTGACCGGCGGAGGCGGCCTCGTCGGCAGCCGCATCGTCGCCCAGCTCTCCGCTCTGGGCGCGCAGCCGGTCGTCCTGGATCGGTTCGACGCCTACCCGCACCCGGTGCGCGACCGGTTCGGGGTGGACCGGCACGCTGCCCAGGTCGTGCTGGGGGATGTCCGGGAGCGGGCCACCGTGCGCTGGCTGGCCAACCGGGCCGACTTCGTGATCCATGCCGCCGCCTTCGCGGATGTCGCCGCGTGCACCCGCCGGCCGGACACGGCGTTCGCCGCCAACGTGCACGGCACCCAGACCGTGCTGGACGCCGTCGCCGACTCGGCGGTGAAGCGTCTGGTGTTCGTCTCTTCCGCCTCCGTCTACGGCGACGGCGCGCCCGGCACGGTGCCGCGGTTCTCCGAGGAGCAGCCGCTGACGCCGATCTCCGTCTACGCCAACACGAAGCTCTGGGGGGAGCACCAGGTGCGGCTGATGCTGCCCGGCACCGGCACGGAGCACGCGATCGTGCGGTACTTCTCGGTGTACGGCGAGCCGCAGGTGCCCAAGCCCGGGTCGCACTCGTGGATGGTGCTGTGGATGGCGATGTCCGCCGAGAGCGGGCTGCCGCTGCGGCTGAACGGCGGTGGCCACCAGGTGCGGGACATGGTGCACGTGGACGACATCGCCTCCGCGACGATCCTCGCCCTGGTCGCCGAGGAGGCGGCCGGGCGGACAGTCAACATCGGTACCGGGAAGCCGACTTCGGTGCGCGAGATCGCGGAGCAGATCGCCGCGCACTACCCCGGGGCCCGGTTTGTGGAGACGCCGATGCCCGAGGGGGACCCGCGCGGCGGCTACGCGGACACCCGGCGCGCGAGCGACCTCCTCGGGTGGAGCCCGACCGTCACGCTCGCCGACGGCATCAACCGCTACGTGGCCTGGCTGAAAGCCACCCCGGACGCCGTCCCGGACTGGTTCACCCAAGCGAGCACCCCGGCCGCGCTCGCGGCCTGACCGGCAAACCGACTGGTGGGTCGACGGACAGCTGCCCGTCGACCCACCAGCCCCCGGTACACCGGTCAGAAGATCGGCGGGCGGCCCAGCTGCGCCATACGGCGCACGGTGCTCCACCGCATCGGACGGCGCGGCGGGCACGCCACCCGCACGCCCTCGAAGAACCCGCCCCACCATGCCTTCAACCCGTCCATCGGCGGGCGGCGCAGCAGGGTGTAGGCGATCCAGGAGGTGAGGTAGACCGGCACGAGGAGTGCCGGGAGGTGCCGCTTGGCAAGCCAGACGCGGTTACGGGCGGTCATCCGGTAGTAGGCGGCGTGCCGGGCCGGGTCGGTGCGGGGGTGCTGGAGCACCATGTCGGCCCGGTAGTCGATGCCCCACCCGGCGTCGAGTGCGCGCCAGGCGAAGTCGGTCTCCTCGTGCGCATAGAAGAACTCCGCCGGGAACAGCCCGACTTGGTCGATCACAGGCATGCGGATGGCGTGGCCGCCGCCGAGGAAGGTGGTGACGGGGCCGGACTGCATCGGGTCGGATTTGCCGAGGCGGGGGACGTGGCGGCGCTGGGTGAAGCCGGTCTCGTCCGCGATCCGGAAGGACACGATGCCCAGCTTGGGGTTCTGCTCGAACGCCTCGCGGACCAGAGCGAGGGTGTCGGTCCTGGGGAGGAGGCCGTCGTCGTCGAGGACCACCAGCACGTCGGTGCCGCCGATCTCGCGCAACCGCTCGACGCCGGCGTTCCGGCCGCCCGGGATGCCGAGGTTCTCCGGCAGCTCCACCACGTCCACCCACCCGGGCAGTTCGGGGAGCTTGACGCCCTGGCCGAGCACCACGGTCCGCACGCCGGTATCGGCACCCTCCTGGGCCGCCACCGAGTCCAGCAGCGCGAGCAGCTCCGTAGGACGGTTGCCCATTGTCAGCACCACCACGCCCAGCGTGACGCCCATCGAACCGACTCCACTTCCAAGGGGAAATCCATGACCACGTCGACACCACGCTCGCTGCGGGAGCTGGCCGAGGCCGGGCAGCTCCCCGATCACCAGGTGATGGACCGTCCGACCGTGGACTGGATCGCCGGCCACCGGCCCGTCGACGCGGGTGTCGGGGCCACCCTGCCACACTGGCCGGTGCTGCTGGTACCCGAAGTCTCCTGGTTCGCCCGCACGGAGACGGCCACCTCCATCCACGGCGTGCTGCACGGCGGGCGGGTCGCCGTCCTGCTCCAGCTGCTCGCCGCGGACCAGGGCATCGCCCCGGAGTGGGCGGTGGCGATGGCCGCCGCTGCGGCCTGTCACGACTGCCGCCGGCGCCACGACCGGGCCGACCCCGGGCACGGCGAGCGGGCCGCCCACTGGCTCACTGAGCACCCCACTGTGCCGCAGGCGGCGTTCGGGTCCGCCGCCAGTCCTGAGGCGATCACCGCCGTCGCCCTGCACGACGTGCCCCTCCACGACTTCACCTCCGAGCAGGCCAACGCGTACCGACAGCACCGGACGGCGGTCGACCTGCTCAAGGCCGCCGATGCGCTCGACCGCTACCGCCTCCCCCTCCTGCGTTGGTGGCCCGACCTTGCCCTGCTGCGCGGCCAGGTCCCCGCGTGGGCCCCGGGGCTGGCCCACGACCTGGTCGTTCGCAGCGAGCGCGCCCTCCTCGACGGCGCGGACGCCACCGAGGCCCTCAACCACGCACTCCAGCTCATCCCCGCCACGACGACCGACTAGGAGAACACCCCGTGCGCACCTCGTGGGACCACGCCCACACCGACTTCAGCACCCCGCCCACCGACCGGCCGGTCCCGGCCGGGCTCGCCGACGCCGACTGGCACCACCGCATCGACCCGGCCCCCAACGGCCACCTGCTGCGGCCCGACGGCAACGCCATGCTCCGCACCCTGGCCTCCGGCGGCCCGGTCCACCTGCTGCACCTGACCCGCTCCCTCGACGCCATCCGCGACAGCGGCCGGCTCCTCGCCTCCACCGGCTGCCTGGTCGGCGCGGTCTACGCCTCCCCGCTTACCCCGCTGCCTGGCGGCGCTCTGCTTCCCCACAACCTCGGCGCCCACCTCCTCGACAACACGCGGGACCTGGACAGCAGGCGCGGCAGCACCCCGCTGGTCATCGAGATCACCCCCGACCGCCCGGCCCCGCCGGTCGGCCTGGACTACCTGCGTCTGGGCGCCGTCCACCTGCGCGCCTACACCTCCCACCGGCACACCCTGACCGAGGCCGAGGATGATCACGTCACCCGCTCCGTCACCGACCGGGTGCACGCTGCCGCGCCGCTGCTCGACCTCCTGCTGCGCACCGCCACCGGTCACCCCTCTCTCGAGCGGCTGCTCCTGGACGCGCTCGCCGATACGGTCCCGGTGATGCCGTACCTCGGGTACCTCTATTTCGAGACCGTCGCCGAGTACCTGATGCTGCACTCCACCAGCCGCACCAGCCGCGAACTCGCAGCCCGAGGCGAGATGAACAACCACCTCTACAAGAAGCTCGCCTTCACCGCCGTCGACGGCACGGGCACCCTGTTCGACGTCGGCCGCTTCCGCCCCGACCACGACCGGCTCCTCGAACTCGTCGCCTCCGTCGAGCCCGGCTTGGCCGACGGAGCCGGCGAGTTCGTTCGGGACCGCCTCGCTTACCGCTTCGCGGTGACCGCGCTCGCGCCCGCGACGGACACCATGACGTTCACCTTCCGGAGCGCGGACACCGACGTGCTGGCAAGGCAGGCCCCGCACCTGCTCGGCCAGCTGCTCTTCCGGGACGTCCGGCTGCTCGACCGCTACCCGCAGCTGTTCCACCTGTTCGAGCGCGCCAAGGCGGGAGAGGCATGGGCGTACTGGAACGAGCGGGGCATCGCGACGCCGTTCAACGGCACCTGCGGCCCCAAGGGCGAGATCGGCATCAACCCTGCCCACCCGACCGCCGCCGTGACCGTCTGGAAGGCGGAGATGTGCTCACGCGGGCTCGTCCACCCGATCGAGCAGGTCGCGGCCCTGCCCGCCCCGCGCCTGGCGCCCTGGGTGTTCGCTCCGCTCCGGGACCGCACCGAAGAGGATCGGTGGAACAACCGGACCGTAGCGCCTGCATGAGCCGGACCGGCTCAGGGCGTCGGCTGGCTGGTGAACTCGATGGCGAGCACACCGAGGGCTTCCCGTTCCGGGGAGTAGATGTCGCGCAGGGCGCGTAGCGCCCCGGCCTGGTCAGTGAGCCGGTTCACCGCAGGCAGCGGCTCGGCGGCGAGGAGTTCGGAAAAGCTGTCGTAGCGGGTAGCCCTGGTGACCCGCACCTCGATGTGGGTGGTCTCGTCGGTGGTGAACCGGAGGAGGTCCCCGTGCCGGATCGTCAGCTTCCTCGGCGTAGCGACTCTGACCTCGATGGTCTTCGTGCCGTCTGCAACGAGATCGAAGTACTGGGGCAGGAGATGCAGGTCGTGCACTGCAGGTTCGCCGTCCGCTTCCCGAACCGGATCAGTCGGGTGGGGGGTGACGGGTTCGTTCGCGGGGCGCGGGTTGGTGTCGCCCGGCGGTCCTACGGTGGGTTTCGGCTGCTTCAACTCTGCTCCGGGCTGGAGGATTTCGTCGTGTCGGTCCACCTGCCAAGCCTATGAGCCGCCACGGTCGTCTGTGGTCGTCCGCTGTGACTCGGCAGGCAACCTGTCGTGTCGGCACGGCATCTGTCGTCCAGGGTGTGACTGAGCACGCCATCGAGTCCTGGGACGAGCGATGGGAACCTGTGATGTTCTCACCGGATCGTACGGTCGGCGCCGTCGTGATCTCGCACCTGGGCTGCGCCGCCCGCCAGTGGCTGATCATCAGCGGTTCCGAGCAGGGGCGGATCTGGTCCGACAACCGGGTGGACGACGAGGACCTCACTCCGCTGCTGGACGAGCGCGGCGAGCCGACGACCTTTGCTCGGTGGTATCTGACGTGGCTCGATGTGAGCGAACGTCAACACCAGCAGGCCAGCCCCTCATAGCGTCTGCCTGCCGAACGATCGCCAGCCGCCAGATACCTCGCCAATTCAGCGGCAGTTGTCGTGCTGACCTGAGCAGAGAACCGCGTCAAGTACCACTGTTGGCGACAACTAGTGCACTGAGTCACATCCTTACTGGCTCAACTCCGGCACTACCACATCAGTCCCCGATGAACCACAAGTAGCTTCCCGGCGTCGTCGCGCAGGCCTTCAGCAGGGCAGCCAGGTCGGTCACGGCAGCGGTCTGTGTGGCGTCGGAGCACTGCTTCAGCAGTCCGGCGATCTCGCCTAGCGCGGCGTGCGCCTCCTGCTCGTTGAACTGGGTGTTGCCGCACGGATCCACCGAGCACAGCTTGCCGGGGCCGTTCACGTTGAGCCGTCCGAGGACCTCCGCCAGCGCCTCGCCGTGCTCGTACGAGCCCTGCAGGAGCGAGGCCCTGGACATGTTCCAGTTGCTTCGCGCCGGTCGAACGGAATGCACTTCGAGCTCAATCCCCATGATCGCCTCCTCGGCAGCAGTTTAGAGCGCCGCGCCGCACGCCCTGACGGTCCAGTTGCCGGCCCGACCAGGTCACTGGTCGGGCCGGTTCGGTTCGCCGGGCCGGCGACCGGTCATGGCTACCTCGATCAGGTCCGTTCCAGCCCGGGCGCGGCTTCGCGCGGGCAGCCTCTGGAGAGGGTGACACCATGCCGGTCACGGTCACGCCCGTCCGCCCTTCGACGCCCTCGGCTGAGCTCCACCGTCGTCGTCCCGCCGGCCACCCTCGCCCTCGTCGGTGCCGCGCCTGCGCCCGCCCTCGCTCATGGCGGACCGTCATCGAGCGGGGAGCACCAGCTGTGGCGGGGACTGGCCGAGCTCGTCGGGGCGCAGGACGGGCCGCCCGGCGCGATCACCGTGCTACACGCAGCTCGCGGTGGGCACCCCCGGCGCAGCCTCTCGTTCTCCATCACGAAGCAGCTGGGCGACCCCGCCACCCCTCAGCTGGTCACCCAACTCCGCGCCGGGCAGGAGGACTTCGTCCGCAAGCTGCTGGCGGAGTAGTCCCGTACAGGGGTTCCTGCCGGCTCCACCTCCTGGACCTCCTCGGCATCGAAGCCGCCCGAACCCGCCGGCTACGGACCTGATTCAGCGACCCGTGAAGTGCGGGGTCGGCAGCCAGGCCGCGCACATGGCAGCGCAGGCGCCGCACTTGGGCGTTCGATAATCACGGCATTCAGGCGAACGCGTGTGCTGAACTGGCCGGCATGGATGTTCCCCGTCTCCTCGAATGCCTCGCGGCCGACTTCGCCAGGCTGCGCGCGGTCGCCTCGACCGACCTGGCGGCCACCGTGCCGACCTGCCCCGACTGGACCGTGGCGGACCTGGCCCGGCATGTTGGCCAGGCCTACCTGCAGAAGACGGTCACCATGCGCGAAGGTGCCGAACCCGATCCCTGGCCGCCGGCCGGGCTCGCCGACGAGGAACCCCTCGCCCTGCTCGACCGCACCTACGCCGACCTGCTCGCCGAGTTCGCCGCACACGAACCGGAGGACCCGGCCGACACCTGGTACGCCCCGGACCGGTCAGTCCGCTTCTTGATCCGGCGGATGGCACAGGAGACGGTGATCCACCGCATCGACGCCGAACTCGCCACCGGGCGGCCGATCGCGCCCATCCCGGCCGACCTCGCTGTCGACGGCATCGACGAACTGCTCAAGGTCTACGTTTCCTTCAGCGTCCGCACCTGGGGTGACTCCTTCACCGAAATCCTCGCGGATTCGCCCGGGCGGACGTACGCCGTACGCACGGACGACGCGTCCTGGCACGTGCGAACCGGCCCCGGCCGGTTCACGGTCGAGGACGGCGCCGACGAGAAGGCCGACGTGACGATCAGCGGCGCACCCGCCGACGTGCTGCGCTGGGTATGGAACCGCACCGTCGCAGGCGAGCCGAGTGGCGTCACGGTCGACGGCGCCACCGAGGCGGTCGAGGAACTTCGCCGCTGCATCGCCGTCGTCACGCGGTAGCCGTCGACTCAGGCAGCCGGCCGGCCCGGGGTGGTGCCGGCAAGATGGCCGGGCTCCACCACGTCGCCCCCACCGCCCGCATGATCATGTGTCACCCCTCTTGGCCCGCCCGGTCATCGTGGTGATCAGCATGCCGTCGAGGGAGGAGGTGGCGGTCATCGCAGCGGAGTACGGGGCCCGCGCGGTGTGGTCAGGGCCCGCTCGGGGGGCGACGGCTTCCGGAGTCGGGCTTCCCGAGACTGTCGTCCCCGCGTGCCGCACGGCGTCGGCTGTTGACACCCCGGTGGTGCAGACTGCCCGTCATGGCAACTGTTGATCACGACGTTCTGACCTCGTGGAGCCGCCGTGCCGGCACCTGGCTCACTGCACACACCCGAGGCGTCCCGGCGAGGCGGGCGTCGGATACCGCGCGTCTGGACGCGTTCGAGGCGGACCTCGGCCGGTCGCTGCCGGCCGACCTGCGGGCGTGGTGGCTGCTGCCCGAGGTCAACGCGGGCTACTGGATTCCGGGCGAGTTCGCTCCGGTCCCACTGGACGAGGCCCTGGAGACCCACGAGATCTGGCTCCTGGTCGCCGAGGAGGAAGGTGACTCGTTCGACGAGAACGGCCGGCCCGAGCCCCGCTACCTGCGGGACTTCATGCCGATCGCGTTGAACCCCGGCGGCGACGGACTGATCGTCGACCTGCGCCCCGGTGACACCCACGGCGCGGTGCTCATCTGGGACCACGAGACCTGGATCCTGGACGTTCCCCAGTGGGCCTCGGTCACCTCGATGCTCCAGGACATCACCCATGCGCTGGAGACCGGGACGCCCGCACTGCTGCCCCACGCAGCCCTCGGCGGCTCCCAGGAGCCGTGCACCGCCACCGTCGACGCCGCACTCGACCTCACTTGGCAGCCCACCACCGCGTGACCCGCCGGGCAGACGGTCTGCCGATCCGTCAGGGGCTCCGGTGCGAGGGGAACGCTGTCAGCACCGGCCCGTTGCCGTGGGCCGTTGGGTGGCCGTGAGCCGGGATCCCGCGACGGTGCGGATGCGTCGGGTGTGGCCGTTGTCGGCCAGGACGGCGAGCGCGGCCGTGGCCGGGGACGTTTCGGCGGTGCGGATGACGAGGGCGGCCGCGTCCGCTAGGGAGCGTATTTGGTTGTGATCAAGTGGAGCTTCGCGTGAGGTCCTTGATCCAGATAATCGAGGCGCGGAGGTGGAGGCCGGCGAGGTAGCTGCCCGGAGTCTTGTCGTAGCGGGTGGCGATGCCGCGCCACGCCTTCATCCTGTTGATCGCGCGCTCGACGGTGTTCCGCTCCTTGTAGAGGTCGGCGTCGTGGCTGACGGGGCGGCCGCCTCCGGAGCCCTTCTTCTTCCGGTTGGCGGCCTGGTCCTTCTTCTCCGGGATGACCGCCTTGATTCGGCGTTTACGCAGGTGGGCGCGGTTTCCGCGGGACGAGTAGGCCTTGTCCCCGGCGACCGCGTCCGGCCGGGTGCGGGGACGGCCGACGGGCCCGCGCACCCGCACCCTCTTCAGAACGGGGATGAACTGCGGGCTGTCCCCGGCCTGTCCGGCGGTCAGGACAAGTGCAAGCGGACGGCATCCGCGGTCCGCGGCGAGATGAATTTTGCTGGTGAGTCCGCCCCGGGACCTGCCGAGCAGGGCGGCCTTCAGTCGGAGTCCGTGCCGACGCCGGATGCGTCTTCGCTCCTCTCGCGCGGGATCGCTTTCGGCCTCCTGCCCGCTTTGTTCTTCGAGGCCGCCCCCTTGACCTAGCCTTCTCCTCCTCGGCGGCGGCTTTCTCCAGGGCGGTGACGACGTCCCCGTCGAGGTGCATGCCGGCCGCGTCGTGGTGGGCCCGGGCGGTGGTGGAGTCGATGCTGACCAGGGACAGATCTACCTCACCGCGCTTCGCGGCTTCCGCGATCGTGCCCTCCAGCAGGGCCTCGAAGACCCCGGCGTTGCGCCACTGCCGGAAGCGGTTGTGGACGGTCGACCAGGCGCCGAACTCCGTCGGCATCTCCCGCCACTGCCCGCCCGTCTTGAACCGCCAGATCACACCCTCGAACTGCTGCCGCAGCCGCTCGGGGTACGGGCCGTACTCGCCGATCGGCAGGTACGGCTCGATGAACTCCCACTCATCATCAGTCAGTTGAACTCGCGTCACGCAAGACGGTCTACCGGACCGGGCCGTGCCACGAAGGCACATCCCACAGATTGATCACGACTCGATACGCTCCCTAGGGCCACCTCGTCGAATGCCTTGCGGTAGCGGGCGAACCGCACGTGCTCGTCCGGGTCCCGGTCCGCGTCGTCGGCTGACGCTGGGTCAGGCAGTGTCACCGTCGCTCCTCACGGCCGGCTTGGGACGGAAGCCTGCCACAACGGCGGTACCCCGGGTACCTGTCGAAGTCCGGTGGCCGCGTCGCCCGGGGCGTTCTGGCCGACGTACGAGGGTGGGATCGGCGCTCGGGACGGCGGCGTTACCGGTTCTGGTCCGGACCCGGGCGTGACGGTCAGCGGGTGAGGGAGACGGCGAAGGGCTTGAAGCCGTTTCGGCGCAGGACGTGGGGGACCAGGAGGATCATGGCCTCGGTGGCGCGGGCCGTGGTGATGTCGCCGAGGTCCTCGATCCATCCGGGTTGCCAGCCGAGGTCGCCGAGCAGGCCGGTGACGGTCTCCTTGGCGTTCCGGTCGTCGCCCGAGAGGAAGGCGGTCGGGGGAGTGGTGAGGATTTCGGGAGCGGTCATGACCATGAACAGCATGGTGTTGAGGGTCTTGACCACGCGGGTGTCGGGGAGGGCGGCCTGGAGTTGTTCGGCGAGGCTGCTGCCGGGGTAGCAGAGGTCACCTGGCAGGCCGTCACCGGCGTCGCGGGTGGCGTTGGAGACGTCGACGAGGAGCTTGCCGGAGAGCTCGGTGCGCAGGTCGGTCAGGCGCTCCAGGGAGTCGTGGCCGGGCGTCGCGTTGATCACGATGTCCGCGGTGCGGGCCGTGGTGCGCTGGTCGGCGAAGGCGATCTGCGGAGCGGTGCCGGTGGCAAGCGCTGCGGCCGCCTCCGGGTCGCGTACGCCGAGGGTGACGTGGTGTCCGGCGGCGGAGAGCTTGCCGGCGAGGTTGGCGCCGACGCGGCCGGCGCCCAGGATGCCGATGCTGGTCATGTGGTGATGCTCCTTGCGGTGGGGAGGAGAGCGGAGGGCGGCGGGTCAGGCGATCGGGGACAGGACGTCGAGGGCGGCGGTGTGGATGCCGGGGGCGGTGGCCAGGAAGTCGCGGCTGGCCGTGCTCCAGGGCGCGCCCGCCAGGTCGGTGACGGTGCCGCCGGCCTCGGCGACCAGCAGCGCGCCGGCGACCAGGCCGGAGCGGACGTCGGAGAACTGCCAGAAGGCGTCCGTGCGTCCGGCCGCGACGTGGATGAGCTGCATCGTGGCGGGCACGGACACCCGCACGACCAGGCCGTTGACGAGCATGGCGGTGACCGAGTCGCCGATCCGCCGGAAGGTGCGCTCGTCCTCGCCGGGCCTGGCCTGGCCGGTGCCGACGAGGGCGGCGCCGAGATCGGTCTTGGCGGACACCTTCAGCGGCCGGCCGTTGAGGTGGGCACCGCCGCCGGCGACCGCCGTGTAGGTGTCGCCGGTCAGCGGCAGGTGGACGACGGTGAGCACCGGCTGGTTGTCGCGGACCAGGGTGGCGGTGACGGCCCAGTCCTCCATGCCGTGCACGTGGTTGATGTTTCCCTCGGCCGGGTCGACGACCCACCATTCCCCCGCCGGGAGCGCACCCCCGGCCAACTCGTCCTCGGCCCACCGCGATCCCGGCCGGGCCCGCAGCAGTGGCTCCCGCAGCACGTCCAGGACCGCGGCGTCATTGGCGTGGATCTCGGCGACGATCTCCTCCAGGCTCACGCCCCGGGCGTGCGGGGTGTGGCGGTCGCGCAGGGTGAGCCCTGCGGTCCGCACCGCGGCGGTGACCTCGGACAGGAGCGTCGGGCCGGCGGCGAAAGGCACGGCTGTGCTGCTCATGGTGGGCTCCCTGGATTCGATGTGGGCGGAGGGTTCGTCTCGCGCCTGCTCTTCGAAGGTAGGCTCCCCGGTCATTAACGACAAGTGCATGCTGTTCACTTGTAGAGTTACTGCCATGCAACTGGATCTGAACCTGCTCATGGCCCTGGACGCACTGCTGGAGGAGGGCAGCGTGGCCGGCGCCGCCGCGCGTCTCCACGTCACCGCACCGGCGATGAGCCGTTCCCTGGGCCGCATCCGCAAGGTCACCGGTGACCAGATCCTGGTCCGCACCGGCCGCAGCATGGTCCCCACCACCCGCGCGCTCGCCATGCGCGCCCAGGTCCACGCCCTCGTCCAGCAGGCCCATCAGCTGCTGTCCGCGCAGCAGGAACTCGACCTGGCAGCCCTGGACCGGGTGTTCACCGTGCGCTGGCACGACGCCCTCACCGCCGCCTGCGGCACCGCCCTGATCACCGCCGTCCACCGCCAGGCACCCGGCGTACGGCTGCGACTGTCGGCCGAACCCGGTACGGACGACGCCGAGTTGCGTCGGGGTGAGGTCGACCTCGAATCGAGCTCCGGTACTCCGGCGCTCCCCGACATCCGGCACCGCCTGGTCGGCAGCGACCGGCTGGTCCTCGCGGTCCGACCGGGTCACCCGCTCACCGAAGGCCCGCTGGGCATCGAGCGGTACGCCGCCGCCGAGCACCTCACCATCTCGCGCCGTGGCAGCCTGCACGACCCGATCGACGACGCCCTGACGGCCCGTGGCCTCTCACGACGCGTCGTCGCGGCCGGGCCCACCGCCGCCTTCGCCCTGCAACTCGCCCGCGACACCGACCTGGTCGTCGCCGTCCCCGACGCGGTCACCCGTGCAGCGCGGGAACAACTCGGCCTGGCCACACTGCCGTTGCCACTTCCGCTGCCCGAGGTCCCGCTGTACCTGCTGTGGCACCAGCGGTACGACGACGACCGCGCCCACACCTGGCTGCGGGACCTGGCCACCGCAACCGTCCGGGCTCTCTTCGCACCGTCGGACGGGACGGACGGTGGCAGCTGATCCCTCGTGCACATCAGCTGTCCGTACGAGCGGGTGACTCCGCCCTACCAGAGGGTGGCCGGACCCGAGAGGACCCAGCCGGCGTCAACGGGCTTGACCCGGAAGTTCAGTGACACCTCGATGATCTGCGTGCGGTAGCTGATCTCGACGTAGAAGTTGGTGCCCGAGTGGCCCCAGTGGAAGTCCGCGAGTTCGAGTTCGGCGAGCCAGGACAGGTCCTGCGCCCACGCGTCGGCAGCAGGGCTGGAACTCGCCTCGTCCTCGTCGGTGTTCGCTTCGACCGAGCCGTCCCACAGCGACCTGAGCACGTGCCGGACCGGGGCGTGATCGACGAGCTGCTCGGCTTCGGGAATCCGCCCGGCCCGGAGCAGGTCGAAGTAGTGACGGACGACTGCTTCGACCTCGCTCTGGGCAGGGTGCTCCGTCCAGATCTTCATGGTGGGATCCTAGGACTTCGCTGACGCCCCCGGCCAAGCCTTTCCGCTCCCGGAGGGGGAGCGGGGTGACGGTACGTCAGCCGGGCGGTGTCGTCATTCGAAGGGGGTGGGGTCGCCGGCTCCGCGTCGGACGATCTCCGCTTCGCCGTCGGAGAAGTCGATGACCGTGGTCGGGGTGGTGCCGCAGTCGCCGGAGTCCATCACGGCGTCCACCACGTGGTCGAGCCGCTCCTTGATCTCCCAGCCCTGGGTCATCGGCTCGTCCTCGCCGGGGAGGAGCAGGGTGCTGGAGACGAGGGGTTCGCCGAGTTCGGCCAGCAGGGCCCGGGTGACGACGTGGTCGGGGATCCGGACCCCCACCGTCTTCTTCTTCGGGTGCATCAGCCGGCGCGGGACCTCCTTGGTGGCGGGGAGGATGAAGGTGTAGCTGCCCGGTGTCGCCGCCTTGACCGCGCGGAAGACCGCGTTGTCGATGTGGACGAACTGCCCCAGCTGGGCGAAGTTCTCGCACATCAGGGTGAAGTGGTGGCGGTCGTCGAGACGGCGGATCGACCGGATCCGTTCGAGGCCCTCGAGGTTGCCCATGCGGCAGCCGAGAGCGAAGCAGGAGTCGGTCGGGTACGCGATCAGGGCTCCGGAGCGGAGGCTGTCGGCCACGGTGCCGATGGTGCGGGCCTGGGGGGACTGCGGGTGCACGTCGAAGTACTTCGCCATTGGCCGACTCTACGGGATCCACCCGCCCCGTTCCGCGCGGCGCGGCGTGGGAGGTGGGGGCGACAGGGGTGACGGCCGCGCGCTACGGGACGAGGGGGCCGATGGCGACGGAGGTGGACCGGATCCGGCCGCTGCCGCAGTTGGCCGTGGCGGTGCCGTCGCCGAGGCGCAGGCCGCTGGTGACGTTGATGCCGGACTCACAGGTGGCGTGGACGGCCCAGGCGCGGCGCGGTTCGATGCCGGAGCAGACACCGATCCCGAAAGGGCCGGAAGGGTACGCAAAACACGAGCCGCCGCCCGGGCTGGGGACCGACGTGGGTCGGGCGTTGGCGGCGGGGGCGGCCAGGACGCCGGTGCCGAGGAGCAGAGCGGTCGTCAGGAGTGCTGCGGTGCGGCGCATCGGGGGTGGTCCCTTCGGAGGCGGCGGTGGCACGGGGCGCCCGCGGATCCGGGAGGCGGGCTGAGGTTCCCGGGTTGTGCAGGGCGGGTGAATCTTGCGGCGGCCTGTGATGGCTGTCAACGGGTGGTGACATGCACAGGCGAATACGCGCCACCCGGCCCGGTCATGGACGGGGGCGGTCACCACCGGAACGTCCAGTTCCTCACGGCACCTCAGGTCCGGCACGCCGGCCGGCGAGTTCCGAGCACGACCGACAGGGAGGATCAGGATCGCTTGTCCGACCTGGCTCTGGGTGTTGTGGATGCGAGGGCCGTGCTGGTGTGCACGGCCCTCGCATCCGGGTGTGGGGCGCCCCGTTCCCGCCCTCGTCGTCCGGATCTGCACGTGGTGATGAACTGTGCGGTGTGCACTGTCACTTGTACGCGGTGCTGAGCTGCACTGTGAGTGGGGAGTCGAACCCCTGCGTTGCTCTTCACGCACCAAGGGCCGGATAAACCGCCGGCCCGCGGTGTGTGCACGCCTCCGTGGCGACTACCTGCTTTCCCACACCCGGCTCGTGGGGTCAGCCCTCCAGCAGGTCGATCTCCCAGTTGGTGCGCTGGATCAGGGTGTCCACCTCGCGGATCTCCTTGGCCAGGACGTCCGCCCGGGCGCGGAGCTCGGCGACCGGCAGGGCCGAGAGGATCCTCAGCTCGGACCGCATCTGACGCACCGTCCCGCGCTGGTCGTGCCCGGAGGCGGCGTCGGCGGCCGAGGTGATCACCGAGTGGCGCATCCGCAGGACGTCCCGGCGGGCGAGGGCGTCGGTGAGGGTGCCGCCGCCCTCGATGCGTGCGGTGGAGTTGGTGAGGTTGATCTGACGGATCAACCGTTCCAGCTCGTCCAGCACCTTGCCCGCCTCGGCCAGGACCTCCGCCGCGTTCTCGGCCGGTTCCTCGCCCTCCTGGTAGCGGGCGCTGCCGACGACGCGCGCCCGCAGCTGCTCGACCCGCCGTACCGCAGCCGTGCGCTGCGCGAGCGCTTCAGCCAGTTTCACCGCGTCATCACCTCAACGTCCTGCTGATCATCCGGTAAGTATGCACGTCAGGGCCCGATGGTGCGGATCGCAGGGCTGCGGCGGATGCGGAAAGAGTCCGCGCTGCCGGTGTAGGCGGGACCGGGTGGGGCAACCATGCTTGCATGGGGGCCGAAGGGTGGTTCATTTTCGGGATGTTCATGTTCTTCGGTGCGTTCCCGATCGGGGTGGTCCTGATCGACTTCTGCCTGCACGCCACCGGCTGGTGGAACGCGGTACTGCGCACCGTCGGGGCGCTCGCGGTGGTGGGTCTGATGGCCGCCCTGTTCTACGGGATAGCCAGGGGAGCCGAGAGCTGCGACGACACCGTGAAGGACTGCAGCATCAGCACGCCCTGACCGGGGCGGTGGTCCGGACGGTCGGTCGCCGGGTGCGCGTACCGACTGCGGCGATTGAGCGCTGGGTGGCCTGGCGTCGGCGTGGGATCAGGGCGCGGCCGACTACGATGATCGGCATCGGCAGGGCAGAGTGTGCGGGAGTGTGGCGCGAGCGGTTACCGCGGGCGCTGACGACGTCCGGGCGTATGTGCGCCCGGCTACCTGGATCACCGCCCGCTGTTCACCAAGCGCCGCACGCGCCGGCTCGGCCCGGAGCGCGGACGGCACCCCGAAGGAGACCCCGTAGTGCCCTGGAAGTCCCAGCTCACCTGGACCGGCCACACCGCCGGCAACGCCACGACCGTCCACGAGGGCCGGACCTGGCACCTGTCGAAGCACCTCAGCCCGCCGGACGACCAGGGCCGCTACAGCCCCTACGAGCGCTGGTACCTCCACGCCGACGACGGCCAGGGCCGGCCCCAGGCCGAGCTCGCCAGCCCCACCCTGGGCCGCAACCGCGTCAACGCCCAACGCCTGGCCGAACTGATCATCACCGGCTGGGAGAACAGCCAGCAGCTGCGCCCCGGCGACGGCGTCCAGCTGTGGCGGCGTACGGGTGGCGAGGGCGACGGCGCCCTGGTCCCGCTGGACGAGCTCCTCGCCGGACGGCATCGCTGACGGCGACCTTCGGGTTCTGCACCGAGGTTGATGGAAGCCTCTCGCTCATTGGCCGAGGCGCTGCGCTGATCCTGCCGGTCGGGCCTCCGTTCGCGCGGATGCCCGACCGGCTCAGTGGAGTTGCTCGGCCAGGCCGACGATGATGCCCTCCGGGCCGCGGACGTAGCAGAGCAGGTAGCTGTCCTCGAAGCGGGCGATCTCGCCGAGGAGTTCGGCGCCGTGGGGGCGTAGGCGGGTGACGGTGTCCTGGAGGTCGTCGACGGCGAACATGACGCGGTGGGTGCCCAGGATGTTGTGCGGGCGGTTGCGGGGGTCGGTGCCGGTCGCTGCCGGGCTGCGGTACCTCGCGAGCTCGAGTCGGCTGTGGCCGTCGGGGGTGCGGATCATCGCGATCTCGCAGTGGACGCCGTCGAGTCCGGTGCACTGGTCGGCGAAGAGGCCCTTGACCTCGCCCCTGCCCTCCAGTTCCATTCCGAGTTCCACGAAGAACGCGATGGCGGCATCCATGTCCTCGACGACGATGCCGACGTTGTCCATCCGCTGAATCGCCATGCTGGTCTCTCCCTCTGTCTGGTGCGGCCGGGGCCGGCCGCCGCTGCTGTCCCTGGGACGGAGCCGGTGGCACGTTCTCGACATCCTCCGCCGAGCAACCTGCGGGGCAGGGGCAGCGGTGAACTGCGGTGGAACCGTGTGCGACCTTCTGGCGAACCCGGGTCGGTCGGTGGGGTACCGGTCGGTACGCTCCCGCGAATGAGGACTCTGCTGAAGGTAGTTGCCGTGATCGCCCTGGGTCTGAGCCTTTTCGGGGGGTGTGCCTGGTCGAACCACAGCAGGGGTGTCCCGGAGTGTGACGGGAAGGCCATGGAGCCGGGGGACAGCTGCCGGACCGTCGGGCGGGGAGGCGGGTCGACCCGGACGTACGAGGAGACGAAGCGGAGCCTGGCGGATTCGGTCCCGGTGGACCGGGCCCTGGTGTTCGGCGGTGCCGCGGTCTTCGTGGTGACGGTGGTGGCGGTCCGGGCCACCCGGCGGCGGGAGGACCGGGAGGTGCGGGAGGCGGCCTGAGAGGTGAGGCACCGTCAGGCGCGGGCCACGGACCGGGGGAACGTGAACACCTGGTCGGGGTCGTACTGCCGGGTCACCGACTTCAGGCGGGCCAGGTTGTCGCCGTAGTAGGCGGTGCCCCAGTCGGGGAGGGTGGCGTCGATGTAGTTGACGTAGGCGCCGGTGGCGCCGAGTGCCCCGAGACCGTCGCGGATGGCGTCGACGGCGGCGGTGGCGGCCTGTTGTCCGGCCGGGGTGGCGCCGGCGTAGATCTGGGCGGAGGCGAGCGCGGAGCGGTGCGGGAAGGCGGTCGCGTCGGGGGCGAGCCGGGAGACCGCGCCGCCGAGGGAGTCGAGCAGGAGGTCGATCCCGGGGTGACCGGTCATCAGCCGGGTCACCTGCTGGGCGTCCAGCGGGGTGGTCAGGATGCGGGAGGCGGCGACGAACCCCTCCCGGGGCAGGCGGCCGCCTTCGGAGACGGGGTGGCACTGGGCGATGGTGTCGTTGGCGCAGCCGGCCATGTACTTCATGGCGTCGAGGTAGCTCTTGCTCTGGGTGGTGCGGGAGGCGGGCTGCGTCCCGGCGGCGGTGACCAGCCGGTCGAGCAGTGGGTCCAGGTCGCCGGGGCCGCCGACGTAGCAGCCGCCGACCCGGGCGGTGGGCCGATCGGCGCCGGAGACCACGCAGTTGGTCCAGAGTTCCGACGGGGCGTCGGCGATCCACTCCTGCCAGGCGCCGATCACCGAGGTGGCCGCCTCGGCGGGGAAGCGCAGGGCGAAGACGGTCAGGTCGGGCGCCGGTTCGGTGCTGAAGGTGAACTCGGTGACGACGCCGAAGTTGCCGCCGCCCCCGCCGCGCAGCGCCCAGTAGAGGTCCGGCTCGCAGGACGGGGAGGCGGTGACCAGCCGGGAGTCGGCGGTGACCACCCGGGCCGAGACCAGCCGGTCGCAGGTGAGTCCGTACCGGCGGCTGAGCACGCCGATCCCGCCGCCGAGGGTGAGGCCGCCGATGCCGACCGTCGGGCAGGAGCCGGCGGGCAGCAGCCGTCCGGCGGCGGCCAGGGCGGCGTAGACCTCGATCAGCCGGGCGCCGGCGCCGACCCGTACCGTGCCGTCTGGCCGGACCCGGACCCGGGCCATCGGGCGGAGGTCCATCACGAGCCCGTCGTTCGGCACGCTGTAGCCGAGGTAGCTGTGGCCGCCGCTGCGGGCGGCGATCGGTACGCCGTGGCCCCGGGCGGCGTCCAGGCAGCTGCGTACGTCGTCCGGGGAGGTGCAACGGGCGACCGCCGCCGGGAGTTGGGCGTCGTTGAGTTCGTTGTAGCCGAGCCGGGCCACGGCGTAGCCCTGGTCCTGCGGCAGCAGCAGCCGGCCGTCGAGCCGGGCCTTCAGGGCCGACCAGTCCGGTGGGGTGGTCGTGTCGCGGGGTGCCCGGGGCCGGATCGGTCCGGTCGCGTAGGCCCGGCCGGCGCCCGTCAGGGCCATCGTGCCGCCGATGCCCAGGGCGGTCAGGAACCCTCGTCGGTCCATCGTCCTGCACTCCTTCCGGTCCGGGAATGCGGTCAATTCGCCAGGTCACGCTAACCGTCGGGCCATCGGCGGACACGGTGACGCGCCGTCAACTCCGCAACCGCCGCCCCCGATCCACCGCATGGCCCCGCAGAGCAGCCGAGCAGCCGAGCAGCCGAGCACCGGCGGACCGGGGTCAGGCCGCTCCGACGGTGGCCGCCGGTCGGCTGCGGGCCGGTGTCCGGAGGGCGGGCAGCGAGAGGGCCACCGCCAGTGGCACGGCCACGGCGATCAGCCCGAAGGCGGCGGACGAGCCCTGGGCGGCCGCCACGTAGCCGCCGACGGTGAGGCCGACGGCATGGCCGGCGGTGTTCGCCACCGAGCCCCAGCCCTGGAGCTGCATCCAGGCCCCCGGGGGGCTGATCAGGTCGAGGATCTGGAAGCCGAGCGCGGCCAGCGGGGCCACGCAGAGCCCGGCGAGGGCGAAGGCCAGGCCGACCGGCGCGGGTCCTGACACCACGGCGACGGAGGCCAGGCCGGCGCCCAGGCCGAGTGCGAGCAGGACGAAGCGGACGGAGACTCCGCCCCGCCAGCGGAGCGCGCCGTGGACCAGGCCGCCGATCACGCTGCCGACGCCCATGATCGTCAGGTAGGTCCCCACCGAGGCGAGGGTGGCACCCTCCTCGGTGGCCCGCTGGGTGAGGGCGACCTCGATCAGGCCGAACGGCGCGGCGAGCAGGGCCATGCCCAGGACGAAGCTGCCGGCCGTGAACAGGCCGGGGGCCGCCGGTGCAGGCTGGTCGGTGGACTCCGGGCCGGGGCCGACGGGTGCGTCGTCGGCCGTACCGGTGAGGGCGGGCAGGCCGGCCGCCCGGAGGAACTGGACGGTGCCGACGGCGGTCAGCAGTGCGGCGGCCACCAGGACGGGCCGGACGCCCACGGCGGTGACGGCCCAGGCGGCCAGTGCGGGCCCGCCCAGGTAGACGACCTCCAGCAGGACGGAGTCCAGCGCGAACGCGGTGCCGAGCTCCTCCGGCGGCAGGGACCGTTTGGTCACCAGCCGGGTGCAGGAGGACAGCGCGGGCACCGACGCCCCCTGGACGAAGGCCAGGGCGACGACCACCCAGTCCCGGCGGTCACCGGTGACCGCCGGGGCGAGTGCGGCCAGGGCGAGGACCTGGCCGGCCGCGAAGCCGGCCACCACCCGGGGCAGCGGGAACGCGTCGAGCAGCCGGCCCTGGACCGGCGCGCCCGCCGCCATCCCGACCACGGCGGCGGAGCTGACCCAGCCGGCGAACTCGAGGGAGCCGGTGCTGATCCTGGTGCCGAGGAACAGCGAGAGGGTCACGGCGCCGAGCGGGATCCGGGCGACGAACGACCAGAGCAGGATCCGGCGCAGCCGGCCGTACCTGGCCAGCAGCCGGAGCTGGGCCGGCGCGCTCATCGGGGGCCCGCCACGACGGTGCGGCCGGTGGAAGGGGGAAGGGGAAGGGCGGCGGGAATGGTGGAACTCCTCGTGGTGGTCGGCTCGGGGTGGTCAGCGGCTCAGAACGGGTTGAGCACGCGGGCGCGGGCCGAGGGCAGGGCGGTGTCCGGGGGCGACAGTTCGCGCAGCACGGTGGCCTTCCGCAGCCAGCGGTCGGTGCCGTCGTACCGGGCCCGGAACGGCCGCCGGCCGTGCACCGCCCGGTGGTTGTTGATCAGGAGCACGTCGCCGACCGGGACTTCGACGGGCACCAGGCGGTCGGCGAGCTGGGCGCAGAGTCCGTCGAAGGCGCGCCGGGCCGCCGGATCGGCCTCGGGTGCCCGGGTGAAGGCCGGGTCCACCCGGAGGGCGGGGGAGTCGCGGCGGCCGTGCAGGACGGCGCTGAGCCGGGGCTGCGGCCGGTCGGCGGCCGGGAGGCCGCGCAGGTGCTCGGGGTCCGGGCTGATCAGGAAGCGGGGCTCGAACAGGACGTCCAGGTCGAGCGCGGCGAGGTCGAGCGATCCGGTGGTCGCCAGGGTGGTCGGCACCCGGTCGACGTTGCGCAGGGTCAGCAGCGCCAGCAGGTCGCAGCGCCGGTCGTGGAAGGCGTCCTCGACGTGGAACGCCAGCTCGGTCGCGCTGCCGTGGCCGGTCTGCTCCTCCTCCTCGCCCTTGATCGGGAGGACGTCGCCCAGCAGTCGGGAGCCCTGCAGCGTGCTCCAGCAGACCGGCTCGCCGAGCTGGGAGGCCAGCAGGGTCAGCCAGAAGTCCTGGTACCGGGTCGCGCCGGGGACGCGGTCCTGCCAGTGGCCGGGGGTGGGGGGCACGCCGTCGCCGACCGGTCCGCCCCGGACCACCAGCGCGGCGGTGTCGTCCGACTCCCGCATCTGGAAGAGACGTTCGTGCAGGGCCAACGGGAGGGCGGCGCCGAGGCCGGGGGCGTCGTGGAGGAAGGCCGGGGCGTCGGCGCGGTCGTAGCGGCGCACCAGGCTGTCGAGCAGTGACCGCAGGCCGGGCCGGTCGGCCGGGTCGACGGTCGTCTCCACGATGTCGGGGGGCAGGGTCGGAGCCATCGTTCACACCTCCGGGTGCAGGGCCGCCGCCAGCTGCGACAGCAGGGTGGTCCAGGGCAGGTCGGGGAAGCGCTCGGCGACGATCTCCTGATTGCGGGTCAGGGCGTCGAGGGTGTCCCGGTCGCCGTCGCGGGTGCGGGCGATCCAGTCGGCGAAGGCGGCGCCGGCCTCCGGGTAGGCGCCGGGCAGGACCCGGACCTGGCGGAACCCCGGGCCGTAGACCTCGTCGAGGACGCCGTACCCGGTGCTCGCGCAGGGCACCCGGACCAGCGCCGCGAGCGCGGGGCCGAGGCCGACGCTCTCGACGTCGGGGCGGTTCGGGGTGAAGAAGACGCCGCCGTGCGAGGCCGCGCAGAGGGCCAGCAGGTCGGCCTCGTCCAGGTGCCACCGGCCGTGCCGGTCCCGGTGGCTGGCGAGCGGCACGCCGTCGAGGAACCGGACGTCCGCCGCGACGTCGAACTCGTCGACCGCCGCCAGGACTTCGGCGGCGTACTCCGGATCCTCGCCGAGCGAGCCGAAGACCAGCAGCACCGGATCGGGCTCGCCCCGTCGTCGGGTCTCGGCCCGGACGGCGGCGAGCAGTTCGACGGACAGCTCGACGCCCTTGACCCGGAAGACCCGGACCGGGCAGAGCACGACCGGACGCTCCGGGCCGATCCCGAACCGGGCCAGGAACTCCCGGTGACGGTCCGTCGGTTCGGGTCTGACCACGGGCAGCACGTTCGGCACGGTGGTCGGCCGCAGTGCGGTCGGGTAGCCGTCGGCCTCGGTGGCGAGCCCCGGCGAGACCACCGCCCAGCGGTGGGACGGGTGGCCGCCCGGCAGCGGCGTGAACGCGTTCGGCCGCACCGGGTAGACCCGGGTGGTGCCCTCGTGGACGGCGTAGCTGCCGAACAGGTCGTGGTCCCAGAACAGGATGCCGCCGGGCCGGCCGGCCGCCCAGTACCGGGCCGCCGCGCGGTGCAGGGCGAGGGTGACCGGCACGGCGTCGGACAGGGTCATGTTGACGGCGACCACCCAGTCGACCCGGTGGTCCGTCAGCAGCCGGGTGAAGTGCTCCTCGTACGGGCCGGCCAGCAGCTCGATCCGGGCGTCGAGCTCCCGGCTCTCGTCCGGGGAGAGGGTCTCGCCGATCGCCACCCGGTCACGGATCCAGGTCAGTTCCTTGGCGAGCCGGGCGCTGTCGGCGACCGGGCGCGCGGTCGTGACGTCCAGCCAGTCGGGGTGGCCGGCCGGGT
This sequence comes from Kitasatospora sp. NBC_00070, assembly GCF_045041205.1. NCBI lineage: Bacteria > Bacillati > Actinomycetota > Actinomycetes > Kitasatosporales > Streptomycetaceae > Kitasatospora > Kitasatospora sp. NBC_00070. The sequence continues at coordinate 7,494,653 of NZ_CP108247.1, forward strand.
CGATGCCCTCGGGGTAGAAGGCGGGCTTGTCCGGACGCCAGGAGAAGCCGAGATCGGCGGGGACGGGCAGGGTGAGCTCGTGCTGCTGCCGAGCCAGGGCGACGACGTTGCGGAACACGGTGAGCAGGCCGCTCACCGGCAGTCCGTCGCCGGATATCAGGGCGAGCCTCATGGGCGGACCTCTCGTGCCCCGGCGGCCGGGGCGGTGGGTGCGGGCGGGCCGAGCGGGAGCAGCGCCGCGAGGCGGCGGGCCAGTGCCAGCACGGTCAGGGACGGGTTGGCGGCGCCGCTGCGCGGGAACGAGGCCGGGCCGGCCACGTACAGCCCCCGGGTGCCGCGCAGCGCGTGGCCGTCGTCGAGCCACCGGCTCAGCGGCAGCGTGCCCGCCTCGTGGTACTCGGTGCCCAGCGGCCGGGTCCAGGTGACCGGCACCGCGTCGGCGGGTGCCTCGTCGACCCCGGGCAGGACGTCCTCCAGGATGCGTTCGGCGCTCTCGAAGTCGGGGAACTCCAGCGGCGTCGCGGTCCGGCCGCTGGCCAGGCAGAACTGCTCCCAGAACTCCCGGAGCGCGGTGCGCTGCGCCGCGACCACCTCGGTGTCCCGGGGCCCGAGGCCGCAGCTCACGGCGGTGGTCCACGGGGCCTGCGGATCGGCGTCGGGGCTGAACCGCAACACGCCCTCGGCGCCGGGCAGTTGTTCACCCATCAGCCAGGTGTCGAGGACCACGGCCCCGGTGCGGTTGCGGTAGAGCCGGACGAACAGGTTGGAGCGGGCGGCCGGAGGCCCGGGGGCGTACAGGAAGGCGCCGGCGTCGGCGGCCGCGGCGATCCCGGCGGGGATCCCGTCCGGTGGCAGTGCCACCACGAAGCCCTGCGCCAGGTGGTCGACCAGGCCGTCGAAGGGTTCCCGCCGCCCGAGGCTCTGGGCGACGATCCGGGTGGACTCGACGGTGCCGGCCGCGAGCACGACGGTGCGGCAGCTCACCGTCCGGACGGCGCCGGCCGGCCCGGAGCGGACGGTCACCCCGGTGACCTGACCCTCGGTCAGTCGGACGGTCAGCACCCGGGTGTCGGTGGCGAACCGGGTCCGCCGGGAGTCCAGGCCCTGCTCCCAGTGGGTCAGCGGGCTGTACGCCTCCCAGCGGTGGTCGTCGGGGCCGGGGACGGCGCGGACGGCCTGGGGTGCACGGACCAGCCGGACCGATCCGAGGCCGAGGGTGTCCGGCCCGGCGGCCGGCGCGGGGCCGTCGGCCGCCGCCCAGTCCCGCAGGTCGGTCCCGACCCGGGTGAGCAGCGAAGGCCCGTCCTGCCAGGACCGGGTGAGGTCGCGCACCACGGCGGCCGGCCACCAGGGCTCCCGCAGCGCCCAGTTCTCGACCGGCAGGGTGACGCCGTGCCAGTACAGCGAGCGTCCGCCCAGCCGGCGCCGCAGGCCCGCGACCCCGAGGTAGTGCGGTGCGGAGTGCGAGCTCCACGGCCGCCAGAAGTGCGGGTCGCCGTCCGGGGCGAGCCACATCCGCAGCGCGGTGTCGGCGTCGTGCGCCGCGTTGACGTGGGTCAGGTCGTCCGCCGGGCCGGCCTCCAGGACCAGGACGTCGGGGGCCCCGCGCAGGTCCAGCTCCTTGGCGACCTCCAGGCCGGCCATCCCGCCGCCGACGATCACGACGTCGGCGTGCTCGGGATGCTCGGGGTGTCGGTCGGTCACGCCGTCACCTCGTCCAGCACGGCGAGGCCAGACGGCGGGACGGCGAGGGCGGTGAGGCCGCTGCCGAGCCTGACGGGCCCGCTCGCCACCAGGTCGCCGCAGGCGTCGAACGTCCGGTGCCGGAAGTCCCGTCCGGGGCCGGTGAGTTCGATCACCACCCGGTCGGCGGTGCCGCCGTTCACCACCGTGGTGCGGGCGGCGCGGGGCAGGCCGACCACCCGGTCCTCGTGGACGATGACCACGCACTCGTCGTCCCGGACGGCGGTGATCAGCTGGTAGAGGCCGTCCGGGCGCCCCGGTTCCAGGGCGCCGCCGGTCAGGGTGGGCTGCAGGCGCCGCCACTGGCCGAGCCAGAAGGTGAGCATCCGCCGGTGCTCGGCCGACAGGTCCGCCAGCCGGGCCGAGAGCTGCGGGACGGCGTGCAGGACGGCGATGAGCTGCCGGGCCGCGATCTGCGGGGTGCTCAGCGGATCCCACATCAGCATGTCGGAGTGGACGGCGCCGCCGACGCCGAGCAGCGAGATGTCGATGGTCCGCACCCGGTTGTCGACGGCGTCCGCCGGGCAGTCGTCGGCCCGGAAGAGGTTGCCGTACGGCGCCATCGCGGGGCCGGCGTACGGCTGGCGCAGCTCGATCAGGACGCCCGGGCGGACCGCCTCCAGCGCGGTGCGCAGCTCGTCGAGCAGCAGGCCCATGGCGGCCCCCACGTCGGCGGTGTCGGCGCCGGGCGTGGGCGGCGTCCCGGCGTAGACCATGACGTCGTTCAGGAAGTCGAACTTCAGCCCGTCGAGCCCGTAGTCGGTCACCAGCCGGACGCCGGTGCGCACGACGTGGTCGCGGACCGCGGGCAGCCGCGGGTCCAGGACGTGCGCGCCGGGGGCCGGGGCGGCCAGCGGTGCGGAGCCGGCCAGCGTGCCGAAGGCCGCCGAGCGGGGGCCGAGGAGCAGCGGGGCCACCCAGAGCAGGTACTTGAGGCCGAGGGCCTGGACGGCGGCGACGTGCGCGCGGAGGTCGGGGAACTTGGCGGTGTCGGGGAGCCAGTCCCCGACACCGGCGTAGCCGCGGCCCGATCCGTGCTCCTGCCAGCCGTCGTCGAGCAGCAGCACCCCGCACCCCAGCTCGGCGGCGAGCGCCGCCTCGGCCTCGACCGGTGCGGCGGCGACGTGCTGGCTGAAGGCGTACCAGGTCGAGTAGGCCGGACCGTCGCCGCCGGGCGGCAGCGGGGGCAGGGTGACGTCCCGCCGGATGCGCTCGCGCAGGCGGCGCATCGCGGTGGCCACGGTGGGTGCGGTCCGGGCCAGCAGCAGCCGGTACGGGCGGGCCCCGGGGTCGACGTGCAGGTGGACGACGTAGGTCTTGTGCTCCTCGGAGACGCCGAACAGCATCCGGCCGCCCGGGAGGTGATCCAGCGTCACGAAGGTCAGCCGGGTCTGTCCGGCGGCGCCGTAGAGGCAGCCGGCGATGGTCCCGTCCACCAGCGAGGCGGTGGCCCGCCCGCCCCAGTCGGCGACGATCGTGCGCTCCCAGTGGCACTCGGGGTGCCAGAAGCCGGCCGCGTCCCCGAGAGGTACGGAGAGCCGGATCTCCAGCTCGCCGTCGCCCCGGAGGGTGAGCAGGGAGACCTCGTCGGACTCGTGCGTCAGCTCCCAGCGAGCGCCGTCCCCCAGCACCGCGATGCCGATCTCGTCCAGCAGGGGTCGAACTTCGGCGGGGGCGAGCTCCGCCGTCGTCACGCTGAGCATCCTGGCTCCTCCTCGGCACGGGTGCGGGCCCGTCGGATCGGGCCGCGCCGCGTCAGGCTATCCACGTCATCAGGTGACTTGCCATCAGATTAGGAAAAGTTTCATTGCCGATCTGCTTGCAGCGATGGAAGTCTGACGCATGATTTGCAGAAGAGTCCTGCAAGGGCGCATCGAGGCACAGGGGGAGCCCATGGGAACCGCACGGGCCGCCGGACTTATCCGGCTGGGCAGCAGGACCGACGTGGAAGTGACCGAACTCGGCCTGGGGCTCGCCCCGATCGGCGGCCTGTACCGAGCGGTCGGCGACCGGTCGGCCACCGCCACCGTGGACCGGGCCTGGGAGCACGGCATCCGGTTCTTCGACACCGCGCCGCTCTACGGCTACGGGCTCTCCGAGCAGCGGGCCGGGCGCGCCCTCGCCGGACGGCCACGGGCCGGGTTCACCCTCTCGACCAAGGTCGGCCTGGTGCTGGAGCCCGGCGGCCCGGACACCCAGGAGGGCTGGCCGGAGGGTGAACTCACCGGCGTCGCACCACGGTTCGACTTCTCCTACCGGGGCACCCACCAGGCTCTGGAACAGAGTCTGGCCCGGCTCGGCACCGACCACGTCGAGCTCCTGCACATCCACGACGCCGACCGGCACTACCAGCAGGCGATGGCCGGCAGCTACCGGGCGTTGGCCGAACTCCGGGCGGCCGGCGTGGTGCGGGCCATCAGCGTCGGGCTCACCCAGGCCCCGCTGCTCGCCCGCTTCGCCGAGGCGGCGACCGACCCGCCGTTCGACTGCGTGCTGGTCGGCGGCCGGTACACGCTGCTCGACCAGTCGGCGCTCGACGAGCTGCTCCCGCTCTGCGTGGACCGGCGGATCACGGTGATCGCCGGCGGGGTGTACAACTCCGGGGTGCTCGCCGCCCCGGTGGCCGGCTCGCACTTCCACTACGAGCCGGCCACCGACGCCGTGCTGGCCAGGGCGCGGGCCGTCGAGGCGGTCTGCGGCCGGTACGGCGTCCCGCTGCGGACCGCCGCCCTGCAGTTCCCGCTCGGACACCCCGCCGTGCGGTCCGTCCTGGTCGGGGCGCGCTCGCCCGAGCAGGTCGACGACAGCGTCGCGATGTTCGAGCTGCCCGTCCCCGGAGCGCTCTGGGCCGACCTCAAGGGCGCGGGCCTGCTGCCGGAGCACGCCCCGACGCCGCAGCACTGAGGGCCACCGCCGGGGTCCGGCGGTGGCCCTGCGAGGTGCGTGACGCCCGGTCAGTCGGCCGGGAGGCCGGGGCCGGGGCCGGTCAGCAGCGGCCGGCCGGGTGGTCGCGGACCACCAGGTCGGTGCGGCCGAGGGTGCCGTCCAGCCAGAGCACCCGGGTGCCCCGGTCGGCGGCGGGTTCGTACTGGCCGCCCCGGTTGCAGGAGACCCGGACGGGGGTGCCACCGGTGATCGGCAGCTGCCAGAGCTTGGGGAGGGCCGCGTTGGTCCAGCCGCCGGCCGGCTCGCCGCTCTCGGTCCGGAAGGTGACGGCCTGGTCGGAGGCGGTCAGGCCGACGAGCCCCGGGGTGTACGGGGAGTCGGCGGGGAGCAGGTCGGTCACGCCCGAGCCGTCCAGGGCGCCGGAGCGGATCGCGTTGCGCGGGTTCGGTCCCGCCGTGGTCTCCACCCAGAGCAGGCGTCCGCCCGCGAGCAGGGTGGCGCCGACCGTGCCGGCCGACTCGTACCTGGCGGTGGTCCGGCCGGTGGTGAGCGAGTGGACGGCTGCCGCGGAGCGCTGCCGGTCACCGGCGGTCCACTGCTCGCTCCAGCCGAGCAGGCCGTCCTTGAGGGTGAGGTTGCGGGCCTGGTGGCCGTCGGGCAGCGGCAGTTCGACCGGCGCGGCGCCGTCGTGGGAGACCCGGACGGTGCTGCGGCCGGTCCGGTAGTCGTCCACCAGGAAGGCGATGTCGCCGCCGGAGATCCGGACCTCGCCGAGCTGTTCGGTCCGGGAGGCGAGCAGGCTGCGGATCGGTCCGCCCGCCAGCGAGCGGGTCAGCACCTCCATGCCGAACTTGCCTTCGGCGTCGGGGCCGACGGCCAGCCAGGCGGCGGACCGTCCGTCGGTGGCGGCCCAGCTGTGCCGGCGGCCGTCCGCCGGGCTCAGCCGGGTGGGCGCGGCGGAGCCGGTGGTGGAGCCGGTGGTGGAGCCGGTGTAGAGGACGGGGTCGCCGCCGCCGACCGAGTTGCCCATCACCCAGCGGCCGCCCGCGACGGCCGGGGCGGCCATCGAGGTGGGGATGCCGCGCACCAGCGCGTGGCTGTCCGTGCCGAGCCTGGACTCCCAGCCCGCCCGGATCCCGTGCGCGTCGAACGCGGCTGCCACCGTGCGGAGTTGGGCCCGGTCGAGGTTCATCGAGCGGCCGGCCGCGAGCACCGCGTTGCGGCCGTCGACGAAGTCGTCCAGCGGGGTGAGGTACTCGGCGAGCGCGCGGTAGACCAGCCGGTCGGCGGTGAGCGGGTCGAGGGTGCGCCGCAGGTCCCAGAGCGCGCCGGAGAAGATGGTGGAGTTGAGGTGCACCCCGCCCGCGTCGAGGCTGGAGTCGGTGCCCAGGTAGTCGTCCACGGTGGTGCGGCGGTCGTCCAGCCGACGCCCCGCGCAGCTCTCCGGGGTGCCGGTGCGGCACAGGCTCTCACCGAGCAGCGCGGCCTTCGGGTCGGTCATCGACATCTGGTGGGCCGTCACCTCGACGGCATTGCCGAAGTAGTCGGCCAGCCCCTCGTTCATCGCCCCGCTCTGGCCGAAGTTGACCAGCCCGGCGGTGTGGTCGATGACGCCGTGGGTCATCTCGTGCCCGGCGATGTCCAGCGCGACCGCGAACGAGTGGTACAGCGGGCCGCCACCTCCGTACGTCATCATCGTGCCGTCCCAGGACGCGTTCATGATGGGCGCGCCGTCGTTGGTCATGTTGACCAGCGAGACGATCGGGGCCCCCTTGCCGTCCAGCCCCTCCCGGCCCAGCCGGTCGCGGTAGAAGTCGTACACGGTGCCCGCGTTGCGGTGCGCGTCGGTGGCGCCACTGGTGCCGGTGGCGGCCGGGAAGTCGGCGGTGGGTGAGGCGGCCGGGCGGAGGTCGGCGGGCAGGCCGCCGATGAAGTCCAGCAGGTCGCGGCCGGCGCCGTCGTAGGTGGTGATGGTGGCGGGCCTGGTCCGGTCGACCAGCTGGTGGCTGCCGTCGGGCAGCCGGGTGGTGTGCACCGGCACCCGGCGGCCGTAGGAGTCGGGGGCGGTGCCGGTGGCGGGTTCGGGCGCCGAGGCGGCCGACGCCGACGCCGCGCCGGTGCCGGGCGGGTACGGGGTGCGGGCGTCGTGGGCGAGGGCGATCCCGCCGACGGTGGCGTCCACGTACACCTCGCGGGTGGTCGGCTGCCCGCCGGAGCGGTCGCCGCCGCGCACGGTGAAGTGCCGGGTCAGCCGCCCGGCGCCGCCGGGCAGCAGCACCGCGCCCCGGTCCTCGGCGGTGGCGCCGGACCGGGCGCGCGGGTCGGTGAGCGCGCCGAGCGCGAAGCCGCGCAGCGCCGCGTCCGGGACGGCGGCGGTGGTCGGCGCGGTGAGCCCGGTGAAGTACTTGCCGCCGGCCGACTCGACCCGCTGATCGGCGCCGGTGCCGGTGAGGTGGACCAGGTACTGCGCGCCGAGCACCGGCACCCCGCCGTGGTTCTGCTGGAACCTGACGGTCTGTCGCCCGTCGGCCGCCCGCTCGGTGCCGACCTCGGTGAGCTGCCCGGGGTCGATCCGGTACCGGTCCCGGTGCTCGGCCAGATGCGCCAGGGCAGCTGCGGCCGCGGTCCCCTCGGCCCGCTCGGCCAGGCCGGTGACCAGCTGCGGGGCGGCGGTGTCCCGACCGGCCACCAGACCCGGCACCGGGTCGGGGTCGGCGGTCGGTGCGGCGAACGCGGGCGGTGCGGCCAGGGTCAGGCTCAGCGCGGCGGTCACGGCGAGGCCGAGCGCCCTGGGGGAGCGGGACGGGTGCGGCACGGAGGTCCTCCACGGAAGTCGGATCGATGACGGTGCGTCAGCTCGATGCTTCATCGCGGAAGTCGGGAATATCCAGACGTTTGACGGGAGATGCAGAGAATTCGGGCGTTTCGTGCACGTTCGGGCCGTGGGCGGCTGCCCGAACGGGCAGCCGCCCACGGCCCGGCTCACCGGCCGGCGGCCACCAGTGCCTCGCGCTGGGCGAACCACCGCACGGTGGTCACCCCGTCCCGGCCCCGCAGGGCGTCCGGCCGGACCGGCAGGCCGAGGGTGCCCCGGAGGAACTGGCCGACCAGGTCGGCGCCGGCCGCCAGCGAGATCGGCAGCCCGCCGGAGAAGCGCGGGTTGACCTCCACCACCCGGGCCGGTCCTTCCTCGTCGAGGAAACCCTGGACGTTGCACACGCCGGTCAGGCCCAGCGCGGCCGCCAACTCCGCCACCAGGACGTCGATCCGGGCGTCCGTGAAGGTGGTGCCCCGGGTGGAGATGCCCGCCCGGGTCTGCGACCGCCAGCGCGGGACGCTGCCCAGCACCGTCCCGTCCCGGTCGATCAGGCAGTCGGCGGTGAACTCACGGCCCGTCAGCCGGGTCTGCACCAGCGGCTCCGGCACCCGCCGCAGCAGGGTCGGGAAGTCGGCCGGGTCGTCCACCGGGTACACGTCCCGGGACCCCCGGCCGAACCGTGGCTTGACGATCCACGGGCCCGGCAGCTCGCCGGGCGCCCCCAGCGCACTGCGCGGGCCCGCCACGCCCGCCGCCTCGATCCGCTCGGCGAAGGCCCATTTGTCCAGGCAGGCCGCCACCGCCTGCTCGGCGGGGAACCAGGCCGCCACCCCCTGGGCGGCGAACTCGGCCTCCAGGCCCGCCACGCGGAGCAGCTCCTCGCTCACCGTCACGACCACCGCCGCGCACCGCTGCGCCACCGCCGCCGCCAGCAGGCGGCGCGGGTAGTCGGGCGCGTCGGCGAACGGCAGCAGCACCGCCGGGTGCCCCAGGTGCAGCCCGGCGGCGTACGGGTCGCAGTCGGCGGCCACCGGGACGGCACCCAGCGCGGCCAGTTCCTCGACCACGGCGACGCCCGCCGGGCCGCCGCAGCCGGTCACCAGGACCCGGCGGCCGGCCAGGTCGGGGGCAGTGGGTCGGTCGGTCGGGTTCACGGTCGGGGTCCTTCGGTCAGCGGGGGTTCGGCGGAGCGGGCGCGCCGTCGGCCGGGCAGCCGGACGGCGATCAGCAGCAGGACGGCGGCGAGCAGCAGCGCGTACGAGAAGACGGTGCCGCCCCAGTCGTGGAAGGTGACCATGGCGGGGATGCCCGCACCCTGGCCGACCCAGAGCACGGCGGCCAGCCGGACCAGGTTGCCCAGGGCCAGTACCGACACCGCGAGCACTGCCCCGCCGACCCGCCGGCGCCGGCTGCCGCCGAGGATCAGCAGCGAGACCCCGGCCGCCGCCGCGCCCACGGTGAGGGCGGAGCAGGAGGGGGTGACCCGGATGTAGAACGGCTGGTAGCCGTGGAAGCCCCGGACCAGGTTGGTGCCGGGCACCGCGCGGGTCAGCTCCAGGCCGGTCCAGCGGGCCAGCCTGGCGGTCGCGGCCGCCTCCAGACCGGTCACCGGACCGGCCGCATACCAGCCGAGCAGGACGGTCAGCCCGACCACCGCGAGCACCCGCACCAACGGGTGGCCGAGCCGGACCCGGCGGGCGCTCACGCGGCCGCTCCCCGGGCGTTGGGCGCCTGGGCGGTGCGCTCGGTCTTCACCCAGGAGTAGCGCGAGCCGGCCCAACCGTCCAGCAGCGCACGGGTGCAGAGCAGCATCGAGACCACGAACAGGAACGGGAACAGCAGCAGCGGCAGCACCTCACGGCGGCCGGCGCCGGCCCGGATCAGGCCGCCGCCGATCTCCAGCACGGGCCCGGCCGCCATCAGCGGGGCGACCGGCCAGAGCAGACCGACGGTGGACAGCCCGGGCAGGCTCAGTTCGAGACCCGCCAGCAGCACGGCGGCCACGCACAGCACCGGCACGTGGAACACGTACAGGAACAGCAGGGCCTCCGCCTTCTCCAGCCACCCCAGGTGCGGGCTGCGCAGCAGCTGCCCCCGGTAGTCCCGGCAGACCTGCTGGTGGCCGCGGGCCCAGCGGTAGCGCTGGCGGTAGTAGGCGCCGAGCCCGGTGACGGCCAGTTCGGTGTCGACCGCCCGCTCGGCGTAGCCGATCCGACGGCCGCTCAGCCAGACCCGGAGCGAGAGGTCGGTGTCCTCGGTGACCGAGGCGACGTTCCAGCCGCCGAGCTCGCGGAGCACCTCGGTGCGCACCGCGCAGTTGGCGCCGCCGTACGCGGGCAGGCCGAACACCCGGGCCCGGCCCGCCATGTTGACCAGGTAGCCGCACAGGTAGTCCACCGCGACCAGGCGGGCGATCACGCTGTCGCCGGGATTGCGGACCACGCAGCGGCCCTGTGCGGCGGCCACCTCCGGGTCGGCGAACGGGCGGAGCAGCTCGCGCAGGCAGTCGGGGGCGGGCTGGTGGTCGGCGTCGAAGACCACCACGATCTCGCCGGTGGCCAGCTCCAACGCGTCGTTGAGCGCGGCGGACTTGCCGCCCACCGCGTCGGCGGCGCGGCGCAGCAGCTGCCAGTTCGGCCGGTCCCCGAGGGCGGCCGCCAGCAGGTCGCCGGTGCCGTCGGCGGAGCGGTCGTCGACGAAGATCACCTGGAGCCGGTCGGCCGGGTGCTCCAGCGCGGCCAGCGCGGTGGTCAGGCCGTCCACCACCTTCGCCTCGTTGTGACAGGGGATCAGCACCGTGACGCGGGGCGGGTGTACGGGCCCGGCCGGCTCGGCGGGGGCCGGGCGCAGGGCGGCGGTCAGGAAGACCAGGTGGCGCAGCAGGTAGGCGGCGAACACCGCCGTGAGCAGCAGCACGGCCGCCCGGTGCACCCAGCGCGGTACCAGCACCAGGGCCGCGACCAGCAGGGCCGCAGCGGCCAGCCGCAGCAGGACGGTCCGCCTCACCGGCCGGCCTCCCCGCCGCAGAGCGCGATCAGCTGGTCGAGCGCCTCGGCCGTGGTCGCGGCGGTGCGCCAGAGCCCGGCCGGGTCCGGCCGGCCGGCGTACTCGCCCTGGCGGACCCGCAGGGCCCGGATGCCGAGCGCGTGCGCCCCGGCCACGTCCTTGTCCGGGCGGTCGCCGACCATCACCGCGTCCGCCGCCGGACAGCCCAGCACGGCCAGGCCGTCCAGGAAGCCGGACGGGTGCGGCTTGCGGTGGCTGCGGCCGTGCGGCTGGTCCGTGCAGACCACCGCCCGCAGCGCCGGGCCGAGCCCGGTGGCGGCCAGCTTGGCCCGCTGCTGGTCCGGGTTGCCGTCGGTCAGCAGCACCACCGGGACCAGCGCGGCCAGCCGGGGCAGCCGCTCGGCCACGCCCGGGTAGGGGGCGAGCACGGTCGGGCGGAAGGTCTTGAACGCCGCCACCAGCGCGGGGGCGGCCGACGGGTCGGCGCCCAGCTCGGCCAGCGCGCCGTCGATCAGCCCGCCCCGGTCGCTGCCCGCCTCGGCGGCGCCGTGCAGCGCGGCCCGCAGGGCGGGGCCGTCCAGCCCGAGCCGGGCCCCGGCGGCGGCCACCTCGGCCCAGGCCAGGGCGAGGAACTCGGCCTGCGGGTAGAGGGTGTCGTCCAGGTCCAGCAGGACGCCCAGCGGCGCCCGGTCCGCGCTCACACCCGGCCCTCGGACCCGGCGGTGCGGCGGGGCTGAGGGATCGCCAGGGACCGGACGCTGAGCAGCGCGCGGGTCACGGAGAACCCCTCCGCCTCCGTCACCCGCGCCTGGAAGCCCCGGAACCTGGCCTGCGCGGACAGCGCCTCCAGGTCCACCCGGCTCGCGCCGATCACCTGGGAGACGTGGTGGCGCAGCAGGGTCAGCTTGTCGGGCAGCAGCCCGGTCACGTCGCCGAACACGGTGGGCTGGAACTCCAGGGTGGAGGGCGACTCGTAGTGCAGCACGCTGGACAGCGCCCGGGCGGCCGCAACCGTGGCGTCGGCGGCGGCCCGGTGGTCCTGGTGCGAGTCGGCCGGGGCGTGGGTGAGCACCAGGTCCGGGCGGACGTCGGCGAGCACCTGCCCGATCCGGTCCACCAGGGCCGGGCCGTGCACCAGTTCGCCGTCCCGGAAGCCGCCGTCGACCAGGTCGGCGCCGAGGTACTCGGCGGCCTGGCGCTGCTCCCTGGCCCGCAGGCCCGGGTCGCCGGGGCCAAGCCGGCCGTCGGTGAGCACCAGCATGGTCACCTCGGCGCCGTCCCGGCGGGCCCGCAACAGGGTGCCGCCGCAGCCGAGTTCGATGTCGTCGGGGTGGGCTCCGACGGCCAGGACGCGGGTCACGGGGAGTCCTCCTCGACGGTGCGGCGGGTGCCGGGTTCGCGCAGGGCCAGCAGGTCGTGCCGGTGACGGTCGGTCAGCAGCCGGGCGATCCGTTCGGCGGAACGCCCGTCGCCGTACGGGCAGGGCATCGCGGCGATCCGCCGCTGCTCGCCGGGGGTGAGCAGGGTGCCGGCGGCGGCCAGGGCGCGGTCCCGGTCGAGGCCGGCCAGGACGGCCTGGCCGAGCGCGACGCCCTCGGGGCGCGGAGTGCTCTCGCGGAGCACCACGGCCGGGACGCCGAACCAGCCGGCCTCCTCCTGGAGGCCGCCGGAGTCGGTGACCACCAGGGCGGAGCCCGCGATCAGCTCCAGCATCCGGCGGTGCGGCTGGGGTTCCAGCAGGGTGAGGCCCGGGTGGGTCAGCCGGTCCGTCAGGCCGAAGACGGCCAGCCGGTCGGCGGTGCGGGGGTGGACCGGGAAGACCACCGGCGCGTGCCGGTCGGCGAGTGCCCGGACCACGGTGACCAGGGCGGCCAGCCGCTCCGGGGTGTCCACGGTGCCCGGGCGGTGCGCGGTGACCAGGACGCCGCCGCGGTCGGCGGGTGCCACCGGCTCGACGCCGGAGGCCCGCAGCACGTCGCAGACGGTGTTGCCGACCAGGTGCACCGCGTTCTCGGGGACGCCCTCGCGCCGCAGGTTGGCGGCGGCACCCTCGGTGGGTGCCAGGTGCACGGTGGCCAGCGCGGCCGCCACCTTGCGGTTGGACTCCTCCGGGGAGAGCGGGTTGGCCGAGCGCAGCCCGGCCTCGACGTGGGCCACCGGGACGCCGTGCCGGCGAGCGGCCATCGCCACCAGCGGCACCGTCCAGGTGTCGCCCTGCACCACGGCCACGTCCGGCCGGTCGGCGGCGAAGTGCGCCAGGGCGCGGCCGAGCAGCGCGGCGACCCGCTCGGACTCGTCCCCGGCCAGTGTCCAGCGCTGGTCCGGTTCGACGCCCAGGCCGGTGAAGAAGGACCCGGCCATCCGCTGGTCGTGGTGCTGCCCGGTGGCGACCACCCGGACCTCGGCGCCGGCGGCGCGCAGGGCCAGGGCGACGGGGGCGAGTTTGACGATCTCCGGGCGGGTGCCCGCGAACAGGGTGGCCCGCAGGGCCCGTCCGGGGCGTGCCGCCCCGGACGGGCCTTCGTTCTGAGTGTCCATCAGGCGGACGGCACCTCGAGGCCGCTGCGGCGCTTCTGCCAGGCCAGGTAGCCCGCACCGGCGGCGAGCGCGGCGCCGGTCAGGACGGCCGGCATGCCGAACGCCGGGGTGTCCACCACGGAGGTGGTGCGGGCGATGGTGACCCGGTCGACCTCGGTGCCGGCCTTGGCGCCCTCGACCGAGATGGCCCGCATGGTCAGGGTGGCCCGGCCGCCCGGGGCGGCGGGCTTGACGTCCACCGCGATCAGGTTGTGGCCGCGGTAGCGGACCCGGGACCAGGCGACCGTCTCGGCGGTCTTGCCGCCGGAGCCGCTCCAGGCGTAGCCGGTGACCCCGGCGGAGTCGTGCACGTTGCCCGCGTAGCTCTCCGGGCCGTTGGCGGGCAGGCTGTAGAGGCTCGCGCCGCCACCGCCGGCCACCACGTACGTGGTGCCGTCGGCCACCGGGTCGACGGTGTCGCCGACCGCGACCGCGCGGGTCGCGGTGCCGCCGCGGATCGGGTCGGTCCGCTCGTACATGTGGTTGTGGCCGTTCACCACCAGGTCGACGTTGTACTTGTCGAACAGCGGGGTCCAGGAGGTGCGCACCCCGCCCTCGGAGGCGTGACTGGTGGTCACCGCGTAGGCGCAGTGGTGGAAGAAGACCACGATGAAGTCGATCGCCGGGTTGGCGCGCAGGTCCTTGAGGGTCTGCTCCAGCCAGCTGGTCTGGGCGCCGCCGGAGTAGCCCCGGTTGGCCGGGATCTCGTTGCTGACGTCGTTGGCGTCCAGCGACAGCACCGCGAGGTTGCCGTAGGTGAAGGCGTACACCGACGGGCAGTTGGCCGGGCCGTTGGTGGGCAGGTCCAGGCGCTTGGCGTGGCCGCCGTAGCCGTTGGGGGAGTACCAGGGCTCCATGTCGTGGTTGCCGGTGGCCACCATCCACGGCACCGACTGGGCGACCGGCTCGATCTGGGTCAGGTAGCTGTCCCAGACCTTCGGGTTGTACGAGTCGGTCAGGGTGCCCCGGCCGCTGGAGTCGGCGTAGCAGATGTCGCCCGCGAGCAGGTGGAACACCGGCTTCTGGGCGAGGATCTGGGTGTTCTCCAGCGCCGCCTGGGTGCTGGCGCCCTGGTCGCCCATCGCGGTGAAGGTGAACGGCTCCAGCGAGCCGCCGGAGCCGGCCGGGGCGGTGGTGAAGCTGTTCACCGGGCCGCCGGCGGCCTCCAGGCCGTCGTGGCCGATCGCGTAGTAGTAGGTGGTGCCCGGCGCGAGGCCGTCCAGCGCGGCGTGGCCGTAGAACTGGTCCAGCGGCGCGGCGGTGCCGTACTCGCTGTGCAGGCCGCGCAGGTCGCCCTGGACCAGCTGGCTCAGGTCGTTCGCCGAAGTGCCGAGCCGCAGCACCGGGTTGGAGACGGCGGCCGGGACCTGCCAGGCCACCCGCATCTGCTTGGTCGGGTCGTTGCCGAAGGCCAGGTGGCGGCCGAACGGGGTGACGGCGTCGCCGGAGGCGGCGTGCGCGGAGCTGGTCAGCAGGGTCGGTCCGACCGCGACGGCGGCGGCGCCGACGGCGCTCGCCTGGAGGAAGCGGCGGCGGGAGACGCTCTTCCTGACGTCCTGCCAGTAGTCGTACTGCTCGGCGATGGTCATCTCGTCGGCGCGGCGACGGGACACCCGGAACCCGGGGAGGTCCACCTGGTTGCCTTTCTCGGTGGTGCGGGGATTCGGAAGGGCGCGTTCCGCCCCGGTGAGGCTCGTCGGTCACCGTGACCGGCCGGGTGTCGGAGGGTGAAGCCCCGGCATTGGCCGGATGTATGTTCGGTTAAGACCGACCGGCGGTACCTCCGGGCGGGTGAACACGGACGGCCGGGAGGGCAGGGCGCCGTCGTGCGGGTGCCGGGGCGTGTAGTCGTACATACGCGTGACTCGCGAACCCCGTCCCAGGAGGCCCCCATGCTCGGTACCGACTTCCGCACCGGATCCCCCAGTTGGATCGACCTGGGGAGTCCGGACATCCCCCGGACCGCCGCCTTCTACCGGGCGGTGTTCGGCTGGGACTTCCAGCTGCTGGGGCCCGACACGGGTGGGTACGGTTTCTTCCAGGTGGACGGGAAGACCGTCGGGGCCGTCGGCGAGCTGGACGCGGGGGCGAGCTCCGGGTGGACCGTGTACTTCCAGACGGAGGACATGGACGCGACCACGCAAGGTGTGCGGGACGGCGGCGGCACGGTCCGGGTCGAGCCGATGGACGTGATGGGCGAGGGTCGGCTCGCGCAGTACACCGACCAGCAGGGCGCCGACTTCGCGGTCTGGAAGCCGGCCAGGACGCGGGGGCTGGACCTGACCTCCGCCGAGAACACCCTCTGCTGGGTGGAGCTGCACGTGGCCGACCCGGTCGCGGCCCTCGGGTTCTACCGGGGCCTGTTCGGCTGGCGCTCGAAGGAGATGTCCGTGCCCGGGATGACCTACCGGGTGGTGAGCATCGCCGACGGCGACCAGGAGGACGGTTCCTTCGGCGGTGTGGCGCCGCTGATGGAGGGTGAGACGGCGGCACACTGGGTGCCGTACTTCACCGTCGCGGACGTGGACGCCGTGGCGGACACCGCGCAGGCGAGCGGCGGTGCGGTCCTGATGCCGGGCTCGGACGTGCCGGAGGTCGGCCGGATCGCCTGGCTGACGGACCCGGCCGGGGCCGTCTTCGCGGTGCTCAAGCCCGATCCCCGGATGTGACGTCTCGGGAGTCCGGCTGACCGAACGTCAGCGCCCGGACCCCGCAAGGGGATCCGGGCGCGGCGTCGGTTCGGTCAGGAGGCGATCTGCTCGCCGGTCAGCGCCGGGACGAACTGGTCCAGCTCCGCGCGCCAGTAGCGGGCGATGTTCAGCCGGGTCGGCTTGGCCTCGCCCGGGAACTGGAAGCGCAGCGAGCTCCACAGGGTGCGGCGCTTGACCTCGGTGACCAGCGTGCGGGCCTGCTCCAGCGGGATGACGTGGACGAGCTCCTTCGGGCGGTTGGCCAGGCGGCCGGCCCGGTGCACCACGACCACGCGCTCGGTCAGCGTGACGAAGTAGTACTTGACGAAGAACTGGCCGAGCAGGCCGAGCTCGTTCATGATCCACGGGCTCGGCCCGGTGATGGTGTGGAAGGTGACGACGGCCCGGTCGGTGGGCTCGATCGCCGCGATCGCCTCGGCGACCTGCTCCTGCATGGTGGACTTGCGGATCGCCATCTGGCGTGTGCTCCCCGTTGAATTCCGGCACCGGAGTTCGATGCGCTCGGAGCCGGGACCTTAGCGGCGATCGAACGCGTGCTTCAACGGCCAAATCGGGGCATCTGTACGAAACTTCGAATTGTTCATCGGATTGATACCGACTGCGCCCCGAGGGGCGGAATCCGGATCGTCGGGCGTCACCGTTCGTCGCGGCGGCGCGCGAGATGAACGGTGATGTCGGCGGCCAGTTCGACCCGGGCGGGCAGGACCCGGCCGATCCGGTCGAACACCTCCGCCCGGTCCGGTGCGGGCAGCACGAGATAGGCCGAGACGGTCGAGAGATGGCCGAGGTAGTCGTGGGCACTCACCGTCAGACGCCGGGCGAGGACGGCCTGTCGGACGTCGGTGAACCACTCGGACCGTTCGAGTTCGGTGCCCGGCCACTGCATGGCCCGCTCCGGGGGCGTGCCGTCCGGGGACGGGATCTCGTCGGTCGCCAGGAACGGCGCCCGGGCCAGCCGGACGGCCTCCTCGACGGCCGGGTCGGCCAGCTGCACCGGACCGCCGAAGGAGGCGAACACCCCACCGGGCCGGAGCAGCGCGGCGATCCGCGGCCACCGACCCGCCGGAGCCGTCCAGTGCAGCGCCGCCGCCGCGTAGACCAGCCCGTACGTCTGGTCCGTCGGCAGTTCCTCGAACGCCAGCTGCGCCGTCCGGACCTCGGCCGGCAGGTGCCTGCGGAGCTCGGCGAGCATGGCCGGGTCGGGCTCGGTGGCGGTGACCGTGAGCCCGGGGCGGGCGAACAGGCGGGTCGCCTTGCCCGTCCCGGCGCCGATTTCGAGGGCGGTCCGGACGGGGTCTCGCGCGTACGCCGTCACCAGCCGGAAGAGCTCCTCGGGATACCCGGGCCGGAACCGTTCGTAGGATTCCGCCATCGCCCCGAAGCTCCGTGCACGATCAGACATCCGGGCGGCTCACCCGGCCAACGGCGCGAGGTGGGGGCGGCGGGCGGTGCGGTGGTCCCCGGAGGATCGGCCGCGGACCCGGCGGGCCAGCCAGGGGCCCAGGAAGTCGGCGGTCCACCGGAGTTCGGCCCGGGCGGTGCGCAGGAAGCCGGCCGGCGGGAGGGGGGAAAGGGGATCGGCCCAGCTGTCGTCGCTGTCGGGAAGGCCGAGCGCCTCGGCGAGGGCGGCGGCGATCCGGGCGTGGCCGAGCGGCCCCGCGTGCAGCCGGTCGGTGCTCCACAGCCGGGGGTCGGTGGAGACGGCCGGCCGGGCGGTGTCGGCGACCAGGACGCCGTGGCGGGCGGCCGCGGCCCGGACCCGGTCGTTGAGTTCGTGGATCCGGCCGCTGAGCGGGCGGGCGATCGGGACCAGCCGGCTGAGGTCGGGGAAGGTGGCGGTGGCCACCGTGGCCCCGGCGGCGGTGAGGGCGGCGAACATCTGCTCCAGCTCCCCGACCACCGCCTCGGCGTCGAACTTCGGCCGGAGCAGGTCGTTCACGCCGGCCACCACGGTGGCCAGGTCGGGTCGCAACTCCAGGGCGGGGGCGAGCTGTTCGGCCCGGACCTGGCCGGCCAGCCGGCCGCGGACCGCCAGGTTGGCGTACTGCAGGCCGGGGTTGGCGCGGGCCAGCCGCTCGGCCAGCCGGTCGGCGAAGCCGCGCAGGCCGACGGTGTCGTCACCGTCGCCGAGGCCCTCGGTCTGGCTGTCGCCCAGGGCGACGTACCGCTGGTGGTCAGTTCTCGACATCGGCGTGCTCTCTCGCTCTCAGGACGGCGGCGATCCGGCGGCACCAGTCCCGGGTCTCGCGCTCGTGGGTGATGCCGCGCAGGCAGGTGAGGTACGGACCGATCCGCTCGCCGTGGAGCAGGAACTCGTCCTCGTCCAGGTCGCCGCGGAGCTTCCTGAGCAGCTCACCGAGCAGTTCGACCTTGGCGGCGGCCGCGGCGGCCCGCTCGTCGAGCTGCCCGATCACCTCGGCGGTGCCGATCCGGTCCGCGTACTGGGCTTTCACCAGCAGGTCGTCGCGGATGAAGGAGGGCTTGGCCGGGGTGGCGGCGAAGGTCTCCAGCTCGGCCCGGCCGGTGGCGGTGACCTGGTAGACCCGTTTGTTGGGCCGGCCCTCCTGGACCACCCCGCGGCCGGTGATCAGCCCGGCCTGCTCCAGTTTGGCGAGCTCGGTGTAGAGCTGCTGGGGGAGCGCGTGCCAGAAGTTGGCGACGCCGATGTCGAAGGCCTTGGCCAGCTGGTAACCGCTGAACTCGCCGTCCAGCAGCGCCGCCAGGACGGCATGTCGCAGGGCCATCCGATTCCCCTTCCCTTTTCCGGTCCGTGGCTGCATCATACTCAAGAAATTGAGTAGTCACCTTCTTGAGTACCCGGGAGAGCCATGGAGACCGCCGAACGCTTCCGCGCCGCAGTGGAGAAGCGTGAACTCGCCGCCCTGGAGGAGCTGTTCACCGAGGACATCCGGTTCTACAGCCCGGTGAAGTTCACCCCGTTCGAAGGGCGGCCGATGGTGCTCGGGCTGTTCGGGGTGCTGCTCCGGATCTTCGAGGACTTCCGCTACCTCGGCAGCCTGGCGGGCACCGTGGAGACCACCGGGGACGGTGCCGAGGCCCCGTCCGTGGTGCTGCCGTTCCGGGTCACGGTGAACGGCCGGGAGATCCACGGCATCGACCTGCTCCAGTTCGACGAGGCGGGCCTGATCAAGGAGTTCACCGTGATGGTGCGCCCGCAGTCGGCGGTGCACGCCCTCGGCGAGGCGGTGCTGGCCGGACTGGTCGCCGACGGGCTGGTGCCGGGCGCCTGAGCGGCCGTCAGGCGGGCCCGGCCCCGCCCCCGTCGGTCGCTGGGGCATGGCACTAGGCTGCGTCCGATCGGTCGAGGAGGTCGGGTGTTCCGCCGTTGGTGGTTTCTGCGTCTGCTGCGGCCCGAGGAGCAGGAAGCGCGTCGGCCGGGCCGGCGTGAGTCCAAGCAGGCCCGGGAGTTGGTGCTGCGGGAGTGGGAGGTGCTCCGCGACCGGCTCGCGGAGATCGCCGCCGAGCGGGTGACGGCGGCCGGTGACGTGCTCCGGGCGGCCGAGCTGCAGCTCCCGCCGGAGGAGACCGGGGCCCGCCGGGACTACCTGTGGGCGCTGGAGGCGTACGACGCGGCGGGGCGCCTGCTGGACGAGGCCGCCGACCTGCCGGACTTGACCGCCGCCGTGGTGCTGGCCGAGCAGGCGGTCGAACGGCTGGCGGCCGCGCACGTCGCGCACGCGGGCGGGCGGCCCCGGCCGTTCGCGGTGCGGTGCTTCTACAACCCGCTGCACGGCGCCGCGGTCCGCCCGGCCGCGGGGCCGGCCGGCACCGGCCGCAAGGCCCGTCGCCGACCCACCGTCAGCGTCCGGGAGGCCGCCGCCGAGCGGCGGCCGGCCTGTCCGGCCTGCCGGAACGCGATCCTGGCGGGCCAGAGCCTGGACGTGCTGCCCGCGCTGATGCCGCGCGGGGCGCGCGGTCGGCGCGGCGGGCCGGTGCTGGTGCCGTACTACACCGTCCCGCAGCAGTACTCGCCGTGGTCGGCCACCGCCTGCGGCGCGTACGACGACCGGACGCCCGCGCTGGTGCTCCGGGGCGGGCACCGCCGTCCGCAGTCCTGACCGGGCCCGGCCCGGTGGCGGGTACCGGAGCGGGGCCCCGGGAGCGGTGAACGCTCCCGGGGCCCCGCCCGTCAGTGGGGTGTCAACGGCCCTGGAGGGACTTGACGTTGTCGCCGAAGGACCAGCCCTTCGAGCCGTCCCAGTTGATCGACCAGGTCATCAGCCCCTTGAGCCCGCCGCCGAAGGCGTTCCAGGACTGGCTGACCAGGCTCGGCGCCAGGTAGCCGCCGCCCGCGCCGGACTGGGCCGGCAGGCCGGGGACCTGCTTGTCGTAGGGCACCTTGACGGTGGTGCCCTGGATGACCAGACCGTTGTTCAGGCAGGTGGTCTGTGCGGTGAAGCCCTGGACGGTACCGGCCTGGTAGGAGTCGCCGGAGCAGCCGTACATGCTGCCGTTGTAGTACTGCATGTTCAGCCACCAGAGGCGGCCGTTGTCGACGTACTTCTTGATGATCGGGAGGTAGGAGCCCCAGATCGACCCGTAGGTGACGCTGCCGCCGGTGACGTAGGCGGTCTCGGGGGCCATCGTCAGGCCGAAGCCGGCCGGCATCTGGGCGAGCACGCCGTCGATGATGCGGATCAGGTTGGACTGGGAGGCGGACAGCGTGGTGATGCTGCCGCTGCCGGAGAGGCCGGTCTCGATGTCGATGTCGATCCCGTCGAAGTTGTACTTCTTCAGGATCGGGACGACGGTCGCCACGAACTTGTCCGCGACGGTGCTGGAGCTGAGGTCGATGCCCGCGGCGGCGCCGCCGATCGACATCAGCAGAGTCGCCCCGGCCGCCTTGGCCTGGCACATCTCGGCGGGGGTGGAGACCTTGACGCCGGCGTCCATGCCGTCCTGCCAGAGCACGGTGCCGTCGGAGAGGATCACCGGGAACGCGGCGTTGATGACGTTGTAGCCGTGTGCGGCGATCCGGCTGTCCGTGATCGGCACCCAGCCCATGCCGGGGTGGACGCCGTTGGAGGCGCCGTCCCAGTTCTCCCAGTAGCCCTGCAGGACCTTGCCCGCGGGCTTGGGCTTGGTCGGGCAGGTGTCACCCGGCGAGGTGGGGCTGGTGCTCGGCGACGGACTGGTCGACGGGCTGCTCGACGGGCTGGGGCTGGTCGAGGGGCTGCTGCTCGGTGACGGGCTGGCGGAAGGGCTGCCCGACGGGCTGGAGCTCGGCGAGGGGCTGCTGCCGCCGGGGCCGGTGAGCGACACGTCGTCGGCGTAGTAGGTCGGCTGGCCGTACCAGCCGTGCAGGAAGACGGTCACCGAGGTGGTGCTCGCCCCGGTGGCGAAGTTGACGCTGAGCTGGCCGTACGTCGCGCTGTTCGGCGTCCAGGTGGACGTGGTGCCGGTGAGACCGGTGCCGGTGGCGCCCAGGTAGACGTAGCTGCCCTGGACGTAAGCGCTCAGCGTGTACTGGGAGTTGGGCTGCACGCTGATGGTCTGGGTGCACTGGGCGCTGTCCTGGCCGCTCGGCGTGGCCTTGAGCGCGGAGCTGCCGCCGTGGACCGGGCTGCTCACCGCCGCGCCGGAGCCGGCGGTGCAGGTCCAGCCCGAGAGCCCGCTCTCGAAGCCGGGGTTGGCCACCAGGTTGGTGGCGGCGGCCCCGGCCGTGACCGAGCCGGCCATGACCAGGCCGGCACCGATGACGGCGGCGGCGCTCACCCCGGCGACGGAGCGGTTCAGGACGGACCGGCCGGGCGTGGCGTGGCTGGTCCGGTTCGGCTGTGCCGCGCGTGAGCTGGGGTGGAGTGCACCCGACGGGCGTGGAGTACGTGACCTCCGACGGAACATGCTGTGCTGCCTTCCCGCCGAACGCCATGGAAAGGACCAGTGCGTGGGGGCGTGACGCCCGGCTGTGGGTGAGGTGGGGACATGTGGGGATGTGCCGGACCGGATCGTAGAAGGGGCGGCGGGGCCCGTCAATAGGTCTGGACCATTGCGGCGATGCCGGGGCACACTGTCGGGACTGGCATCGCCGGAGTGGGCGGGTGGGTTGATGCCGCGTCAGTACCGCCGGGACGATCGTGCGGGTGCCGGTGGGGCTGTTGTTACGTGGGTGTCCGCTGGGTGTTCGTGCGTTGTCCCTCTGGTTGTGCGGCGGTGGCGTTTTGCTGTCGGGCGAGTGAGCGCGGTTCCGCGTCGCGAGCAGTCCAACGAGGGCAGGAAGCATGAGCAGGCAGACCGCGGCGGCCGGGGGAGAGACCACCGAAGGGCGGCGGGCGGGCGGACGTCGGGTGGGGTCGGTGGCGGCCGCCGCCGCGCTGTTGGCGGTGGCGGGCTGCGGCGGGCCGGCCGGTGCGGCGGGCGACGGCGAGGCACTGGTGGTGATGACCTGGGCGCCGTCCGGGACCGGTTCGGTGGACCGGCCGGGGGTGACGGCGCTGGCCGAGGAGATCGGCCGCGAGGTCAACGCCAAGGGCGGCCGGGCAGGCCGGAAGCTGAAGGTCCTCACCTGCAACGAGCACAACACGGCGGCCGGTGCCACCGCCTGTGCGCAGCAGGCCGTGGCCGCCCACGTGATCGCCGTGATCGGTTCGTACAGCCAGTTCGGTGACACCTTCATGCCCGTGCTGGGGGCGGCGGGGATCCCCTATCTCGGCGGGTACGGTGTCTCCGGTTCGGACTTCAGCAGCCCGCTGTCCTACCCGGTGGCCGGTGGCACACCGGCACTGATCGCGGGCAGCGGACGGCAGTTGGCGGCGGCCGGCTGCAAGACGGTCGCGCTGGTCCGGCCGGACACCGGCAACGGCGACACGCTCACCCGGTACCTCGCCGCGGCGGTCACCCCGGCCGGGATCAAGCTGGTCGACGTCACGGTGCCCGAGGGCGCCGGAGCCGGCGCGATGGCGGGGCCGGTGCAGAAGGCGGTCGGCGAGGACCGGGCCGGCAGCTGCGTGTCGGTGGCGCTCGGCCCCGAGCAGACGCTGCTGCTGCTGGACGCGTACCGGAAGGCGGCGCCGAAGCGCACCCAGCTGGCCTCGGTGATCGGCAGCGTCCACCAGGGGGTCATCGACTCCACCGGAGGTGCGGGCGGCCCGCTCAACGGGGCGCTGGCCACCGGGTGGTTCCCGCCGGAGGGTTCGAAGAGCTGGGACGACCTGCGGACGGCGGCCGCCGACGCGGCGACCGCGGGCGCCGCGCCGGTCGACACCACCGACCTCGCCGTGCAGACCACCTGGGTCGCCTACCAGGTGTTCCTGCAGGCGGTCGACCGGATCGCCTCGGCGGGCCAGCCGCTGACCGCGAAGGGCCTGCGCGGCCAGCTGGACAGCGGCGACTCGATCGACACCGGCGGCGTCACCCCGCCGCTGAGCTGGGGGCAGACCGACATGCTGCCCAGCGCGGAGTCGCCCCGGCTCACCAACACCTGGGTGACGTTCCAGCAGGTGAAGGGTGGTCGGCTGACGGAGCAGCAGAGCGGCTTCGTGGACGTCCGCTGGGTGCTCACCGGCGGGAAGCCGCAGTAGCCCGGACGTCGCGGGCGACGGGGGCGACGGGGGCGCCCGCTGCGCCCGGGCGAGGCGGGCGCCCCCGGTGGGCAGGTGCTTGCGCCGCCCGCCCGCCCACCTGCGTGCGGGTCAGGGCATCCGGGCGGTCGCGCCGTAGCCGAGCGCCTTCGACGGTGTCTGGGCGTCCACCGCGTGGCCGGGGGTGGGGCGCCAGTCCGCCATCAGGGTCAGACCCGGTTCGACGAGTTCCATCCCCTCGAACCAGGACGCGATCACGTCTCTGGGGCGGACGTAGAGCTGCTGGCCCACGCCGGCGAGGTAGGCGTCGGTCATCCGCCCGACCTGGGTCCGGGTCTCCGGGTCGGCCAGGTCGTCGGAGAGGTGCGAGATGGCGAGGTAGCTGCCGGGCGCGCAGGCGTCCCGGTAGCGGGCCACCAGGGCGGCGGGGTCGTCCTTGTCGTCGACGAACACCAGCAGGCCGCCCATCAGGACGCCGACCGGCCGGCTGAGGTCGATCAGTTCGCGGACCCGGGGGTGCTCCCAGATCCGCTCCGGGAACCGGCCGTCCGCCTCGACCATCGCCACCAGCGGCTCGTCCGCGAGGATCTCCTCGCCGTGCAGCACGGCGGAGGGCTCGTGGTCCACGTACACCACCCGGGCCTGCGGGTTCCGGGCGTGTGCCACCTCGTGCACGTTGCCCATGGTGGGCAGCCCGGACGCGAGGTCGACGAACTGGTCCACGCCCTGGGTGAGCAGGAACCGCACCGTGCGGCGCAGCCAGTCCCGGTTCGCGCGCGCGAGCAGGTCGACGCTGGGCAGCATCGACCTGATCCGCTCGGCCTTCTGCCGGTCCACCTCGAAGTTGTAGAGCCCGCCCAGGTAGTAGTCGTAGATCCGGGCGATGTTGGCGGACTCGACGTCGGCCACCGGGCGCTCGGTGCTTGTGGTCATGGGGACCCCTCGCCTCGAGATGGCGGCACGTCACGACGGCGTGCCGTCCACCGCCGGTGAGTATAGTGACGCGCCATCAGTTCCGGTGCTGGACAGCAGGGTTGGGCGAGCGACGGTGCGGGTGGCCGCCGACGCGCGCTCGCGTCGGCGGCCACCGGCCGGTGTCAGCTGCAGGAGTGCCAGGGGGTGGGCTGGTTGACGATCGTGTTGCCGTTGGGGTCGAGCTCGATGACCCACTCCCGGATGCAGCTGCCGGGGGCGTAGATGGTGACCGGGCCGGCGTAGGTGGTGAAGTAGCCGCCACCGCCGTCGATCCAGCCCGGGTCACCCGCCTTCTGGACGTAGATGTCGGTGTAGGTCCGGGTGCCGGAGTAGAGGGACTTCACGAACACCGAGCAGTTGGTGCTGCCGTTGTAGTACGTGTGGACCGTCCCCGCGCCCGCCACGTCGCCGGACCAGACGTGGCTCCCCGAGCAGCCGTAGCCGCCCGCCTGGGCCGCCGGTGCGGCCGCGATCGCGCCGAACGAGGTGAGGGCGGCGATGCCCAGGGCCGTGATCGCCTTGCGTGCACGCATGGTGGTGCCTTCCTGGAAGGGAGTCGGTGTCCGGCCCCCCGGCTCGGCAGGGCCTGCGCGGCGCCCGCCAAGTTGTCCGAAGAACCGGTGGAGGTCCCACCGTGGCAACTGGTTGATTGTCCATCTACCGGAAGCCGGCCGGTGCCCAAGTGAGCAGCGGACAACGTGGGTTGACCGCGGACAGGGCCCGGCCGAGGCGCAGAGGGGGGAACAGGGGTGGGAAACGCCGGACGCCCGCAGGGGCACCTCAAGGGGGAGACGGAGCAGGCGGACGGGCTGGCCAGGTTCGTGCGCGAGATCACCGCGGGGGTCACCGTCCGCGAGCTCGCGCAGCGGTACCCCGTCGGCCGGACCAGCTGGAGCGAGTACCGCTCGGCCGGGAAGGACATCCCGTGGCACTGGTTGGAGCGGCTGGTCCGCGACCACGCCAGGGATCCGCACACCAGGGCGGCGCTGCTCGACCGGGGTCGGACCCTGCACGAACAAGCCACTCGGGCGGCGGCGGGGATCCAGCCACGGGCGCAGGCCCGGTCGGCCGCCGAAGAGGCGCTGGACGGTGCCCGCCGCGCGCAGCGGCAGGCGGAGGAGGAGGCGGCGGGGGCGGACCGGCAGATCCGCGCGCTGGTGGCGACCGTGGCCGAACTGCGGGGGCAGCAGCGGGAACCGGCGGTCACCCCGCCGGCGCGCGGCAGCCGGCCCGCCGCCGGGCTGCGGGCGGTGCGGACCGGGGCCGCCGTCGCGGCCGCCGGGGTGCTGGTCCTGGCCGGGGTGCTGGTCGGTCAGCAGCTGGACACCGGGGAACCCGCTCCCGGCGCCGATGCGCCGCTGGCCGCGGCCTGCAACGGGTGGTCCGAGCAGGTCTGGGTCTGGAGCGGCAGCACCCTGCGGAGTCTGGAGAGCGGTGAGTGCCTGGACCCGGTCGCGTACACCGGCACCACCAGCGCCGGTCCGCCGGGCACCTGACCTCGTCGGGCGGGGCGGTGGGGGCGGGGTCGGTGGTGGACGACCGGCCGGTTCACCGGAGCCCCTTCTGTCGCGTTGTCGCCTCGGATAACGTCACGTATCCGGGGCGACGAGCCCGACCTGACGACCCGTCGGTCCGGCCGCCCGAGACCGAGGGGGACCACTGTGCCGAAGAAGAGCGCTGCATCCGCGGAGCGGTTCGCCGGTGACCTGAGCAAGGCCGACGTCGCCGAACTGCTCGGCTGGGTGCGCGACCGGCTGGACCAGGCGGACCCCACCGCCCGGGCGCTGGAGGTGTTCCTCGGCGAGAGCGCGGCCGTCCTCAACCTGAGCATCGAGCTGCGGGACGCCACCCGGCCGCAGGACGGCTTCACCGAGCTGGCCCACCTGCAGGCGATCCGCCGGGAGTGGAACCAGCTGGTCCGGGTCGCCAGGCCCTGGCGTGACCGGCCCGGCTACGACCCGACCCGCTGGGACGCGGTGCAGACCAACGCGTACTTCGCCCGGGGCAACCACGAGAGCGAGCAGCGGGCGATGCAGCGGCTGCGCGCCGAGCAGGAGGCCGCCGACCTGTGGTCGGCGGCCTGGCAACCGGTGAACGTCCGGCTCGCGGAACTCGGCGCGGGCCCGGCCGAACCGGAGGACTGCCCCGGGATGACCGCCGAGGAACTGGCCCAGATCGGGCAGCTGACCCTGACCCAGACCGAGGCGCTGCTCCGCTGCCCGGTCGCTGCCGAGCGGACCCTGGAGCAGCGGCTGGCCGCCTGGATCGGGGTCAACGCGCGGCTCGCCGAGCTCGGACTGGAGCCGGTCGAGGTGATCGGCGCCGAGCGGGACACCCTTCCGGACGGAGCGCGGGCCCAGTGCGCGGTGCTGACCCTCCGCCAGGCCGTCGCGCTCTGCGCGGCCGGCCCGGGGACGCTCACCAGCTGACCGGCAGTTCCCGCAGGCCGTGCACCACCGAGGAGGTGCGGTACTCCAACTCCTCGAACGGGACCGCCAGTCGCAGGCCGGGCAGGCGGCGCAGCAGGGTGCCGAGCGCGATCCGGAGTTCGAAGCGGGCCAGCGGCTGCCCCAGGCACTGGTGCACGCCGAAGCCGAAGGCGAGGTGGCGGCGGGCGTCCCTGGTGACGTCCAGCTCGTCGCCGTCGGTGAACATCTCCTCGTCCCGGTTGGCCGTGGACACCATGCAGATGACGCCCTCGCCGGCCCGGATCAGCGTCCCGTCCAGCTCGACGTCCGCCAACGCGACCCGGGGGACGCCGTGGTGGACGATGCTCAGGTAGCGCAGCAGCTCCTCCACCGCGCCGTTCATCAACTCCGGCTCCGCCCGCAGGCGTTCGGCCTGAGCCGGGTTGCGGAGCAGGGCCACGGTGCCGAGCGCGGTCATGTTGGCGGTGGTCTCGTGCCCGGCGACCAGCAGGAGCAGGCCCATCGCGGCGGCCTCGGCGAGGGTGACCTCGCCGCGGGCCACCAGGCGGCTGAGCAGGCTGTCGTCGGGGCTGCGGCGCTTGGTCTCGGCGAGCTCGACCAGGTAGCCGTTCAGCTCCTGCTGGGCGGCGGCGACGTCCTCGAAGTCGGCGGTCAGGTCCAGCAGGGTGCGGCTGTGCCGCTGGAAGAAGTCGTGGTCGGTGTACGGCACGCCGAGCAGCAGGCAGATCACCAGCGAGGGGACCGGCAGGGCGAACTCGGCCACCAGGTCGGCCGGTCCGCCGCCGGCGGTCATCCGGTCCAGTGCCTCGTCGACGATCCGCTGGATCTGCGGGCGCAGCGCGTCCACCCGCTTGATGATGAAGTCCCCGGTGAGCAGGCGGCGTTGGCGGGCGTGCTCGGGGTCGTCCAGGCGGATGAAGCTGGGCGTGGTGCGGGCCACCAGTTCGCGCCGGCCGGGGGAGAGGAACGGGAAGCCCGGGTGGCGGGCGTCCGCGCTGAAGCGCTGGTCGGAGAGGACGGCGCGGACCTGCCGGTAGCCGGTGAGCAGCCGGCAGGCGGTGCCGTCCCAGAGCCGGGCCTCGCCGATCGGTGCGCTGCGGTGCGCCTCGCGGTACGCGGGCGGCGGGTCGAACGGGCAGCCGCCGGGGGTGGCGGGGAGGTCGGTGACGGCGGGTCCGGGGTGGCTCGGCCGTGCGGTGGGGGTGTCGATGCTCATCGGGCAGCGGTCCTTCCAACGTCCAACGGGGTCAGCTGGATTGGCGGGGTCGGGCTCGGTGGGGCTCAGCCGGGCCGGCCCGCCAGGGTGATGGCGCCGCCCGGGCAGAGCGCGGCGGCGAGCCGTACGTCGGGGGCGGAGGCGGGCCCGGGGTTCGGGTCGAGCAGCCGGACGAGGCCGTCGTCCTCGCTCTGGTCGAAGACGCCGGGGGCGGTCAGCACGCACTGGCCGGAGCCGCAGCACCGGTCCTGATCGATGGTCACCTGCATGGTGGGCACCTCGGTCTCAGGGGTGAATCGGTTTCCCTAGGCAACCAATTCACCGTAACCCAGTGCGCATCGCACACGAAGAGGTGGCGCGCCCCGCGCTGGAAATGGCGGGAAACCGCCCCTCGGTTCCCCGCTTGGAGCGGCCCGCTCAGTCCTGCTCCGGCTCCTCCGCCAGCAGCTCCAGCACCGGGAGCGCGGCGAGCAGCGCGGCCCGCTGGTCCGGGGTGAGCCGGGACACCCGGTCGGCGAGCAGTTGCGAACGTTCGGCGCGGATCCGGGCGATCGTCTCGCGGCCGTGGTCGGTGACGGCGATCAGGGCGGACCGGCGGTCCCGGGGGTCCGGGTCCTTGGTGATCAGCCCGTCCTCGTGCAGCGGGGCCAGGGTGCGGATCATCGAGGGCGGGGCGACCCGCTCACGGGCCGCCAGGTCGCCGAGCCGGATCGGGGCGTACTCCTCGATCCGGGCCAGCGCGGAGAGTTGGGCGAAGGTGAGATCCAGCCGACTGGACGCCTGCACCATCCGGCGGTGCAGGCGCGAGATCGCCAGGCGCAGTCGGGACAGCTCCGCCGGAGGCAGCTCGGGTCGGGTCGCCATGGGTCCTCCGGTCTCTCGTGGTCCTCGCGCCCGGCCTGTGGGGCTGTACTGGTTCGGCGCACCGGTCAGGCGCGCCGCACCGGGGCGGCTGCCCGGTCCGGGCCGTCCGGCGCCTTCACGGTACCCGTCGTACGGCCCCGCGCCTGCGGACGGTCCGTCACCAGCGAGGCGGCGGCCCCGAGCAGCGAGAGCGCGATGGCGAACCAGAACACCACGACCAGGCCGTCGTGGAACGGCCCGGAGATCAGTTGGGGGAAGAACTCGCGCCCGGTGAGGGTCTGCGCGTTGCCCGCCGGCAGCCGGGCCAGCAGGTCGGGCCCGAGCAGTTCGCGGACCGGGTTGTAGCCGAGGAAGGCGGCGAACAGCGTGCCCACCGGGGGCAGCCCCGCGATCGACCGGGCGGCCGGGGCCGGGACGCCCTGGGCGGTCAGCCCGCTGTCCAGACCGGCCGGGAGCGAGCCGGCCAGCCCCGCGACCATCAGCGAGAAGAAGATCCCGATCGAGAGCACCATGCCGGCGTTCTGGAAGGTGGCCCGCATCCCCGAGGCCGCGCCGCGCGCCTCGGCCGGCACGCTGGACATGATCAGCGAGGTGTTGGGCGCCGCGAACAGCCCGCCGCCCAGCCCGTTCAGGAAGATCAGGAAGGCGAACCAGCCGTAGCCGAAATCGGTCGGGATCAGCAGCAGCCCGCCGAACGAGACCGCCATCACCACCAGCCCGCCGGCCGCGAACAGCCGGGCGCCGTACTTGTCGGAGAGGTGCCCGGCCAGCGGCCCGGCCGCCAGAAAGCCCACGGTCAGCGGGATCATGTAGAGGCCCGCCCAGAGCGGGGTGGACTCGTAGTCGTAGCCGTCCAGCGGCAGCCAGATCCCCTGCAACCAGATGATCAGCATGAACTGCAGCCCCCCGCGCGCGACCGAGCCGAGCAGGGTGGCGACGTTGCCGCCGGTGAAGGTGCGGTTCCGGAACAGCCGCAGCGGGAACATCGGTTCGGCGACCTGACGCTCGATCAGGCAGAAGGCGACCAGCGTCGCGGTGCCGCCCAGCAGTCCGGCCAGGACCCAGGGGTCGGTCCAGCCCATGGTGTGGCCGCCGTACGGCTGGATGCCGTAGGTGATGCCGGCCAGCAGGGCGGTCAGGCCGACGGCGAAGGTGAGGTTGCCCCACCAGTCGATCCGGGCGGGTCGGCGGAGGCCGGTGTCGCGCAGCGAGCGGTAGGCCCACAGGGTGCCGAGCAGGCCGATCGGGACGTTGACCCAGAAGATCGAGTGCCAGTTCCACTCGGCGAGCACCCCGCCGAGCACCAGGCCGACGAACGAACCGGCGATGCCCGCCACGATGTTGACGCCCAGTGCCATCCCGCGCTGCCGGGCCGGGAACGCGTCGGTGATGATCGCCGCCGAGTTCGCCATCAGCATCGACCCGCCGACCGCCTGCGCGACCCGCCAGCCGATCAGCCAGAGCGCACCGCCGCCGCCCGCCATCGGGTCGAGCGAGAGCGCCACCGAGGTGAGCGTGAAGACCAGGAACCCGGCGTTGTAGATCCGCACCCGGCCGTGGATGTCGCCGAGCCGGCCGAGGGTGACCACCAGCACGGCGGTGACCAGCAGGTAGCCCATCAGCATCCAGAGCAGGTAGCTGACGTTGCCGGGCTCCAGCGGGTTCAGCCCGATCCCGTTGAAGATGGCCGGCAGCGAGATCAGCACGATCGAGCTGTTGATCGTCGCCACCAGCGTCCCCAGCGTGGTGTTCGACAGGGCCACCCACTTGTAGCGCGGATGGTCGTGGTCCACCGCTTGCATGTCGGCCTCCCCAAGACGTTAGTTGCCTTCAGCTAACTATCGGCCGGGGGGGCTCCCGAGGCAAGGGGGTCGTGGCCGGGGCCGGGTCGGCCGGCTCCGGAGTGGATTGTCAGTGCCTCCTCGTATTCTGTAATCAACGTTGGAGGGGGCGCCGAAAAGGCGTCGACAACGCGCCGAAAAAGGGGTGGCACTATGTCTGCGAACAGGATCAAGCACAAGGTCAACCACGTCTCACTGGTGGTCGACAATTCCGGTTCGATGCATAAGCACGAGGCGCAGCTGGTCCGCGTGGTGGACGAATTCGTGAAGGGTCTCCAGGAGGAGTCCGACCGGCTCGGCCACGAGACCCGCATCAGCCTCTACGCGTTCGACCACGTGGTGCAGAACCTGGTCTGGGACATGGACGTCAAGCACCTCCCGTCCCTGCGGGGCCTCTACAAGGTCAACAACGGGGCGACGGCACTGATCGAGGCGGCCGTGAAATCCCTCGACGACCTGACGAACATCTGGGAGGGGTACGGGGAGCATTCCTTCCTCCAGGTCGTGGTCACCGACGGCGAGGAGAATGCGTCCGGCTTTTCGGAGACCGGCCGTATGCACACGCGGCTGAGCGGCAATCAGGGGGCGGATGTCCTGGGCACCTGGGTGGGGCGGGTCCGGAGTGCGATGGACAATCTCCCCGACCACTGGACATCGGCGATCCTGGTCCCGAACTCCCTCGCCAAGCGCACCGCCCAGGGCTACGGCTTCCCGGCCGGCAACATCGCGATCTGGGACGCGGATTCCAGCCAGGGCGTCGAGGAGGCCATCGGCACCGTCAAGGCGGCCGCCACCAGCTTCCTGCGCGGCCGCGAGCAGGGCGTGCGCGGCACAAAGAACCTCTTCACCATGGGCCAGGACCTGAGCACCGCCGAGGTCAAGGCCAACCTCGACGCTCTCGACGCGGGCAAGTACATCCTGGTCCCGGTCGACCAGCCGACGCCGATCCGCGACTTCGTCACCCGCTCCGGGCACCCGTACCAGACCGGCTGCGCCTTCTACGAGCTCTCCAAGCGGGAGAAGATCCAGGGCAGCAAGCAGCTCGCCGTGGCGGAGAAGGAC
Organism: Kitasatospora sp. NBC_00070; assembly: GCF_045041205.1. Classification (NCBI taxonomy): domain Bacteria; kingdom Bacillati; phylum Actinomycetota; class Actinomycetes; order Kitasatosporales; family Streptomycetaceae; genus Kitasatospora; species Kitasatospora sp. NBC_00070. The sequence goes on from NZ_CP108247.1 coordinate 7,526,322, forward strand.
CAGACCACCGGCCAGCTCACGGGCCGGGTGTTCTCCGGCCCGGCGGCCCGTCAACTCCTCGGCCTGCCGGCCTCCGAGGCCACGGTCAAGCCCGGCGACAACCCGGCGTACACGGTGTTCGTCCAGTCGACCTCGGTGAACCGGAAGCTGGTCCCGGGCACGAAGCTGCTCGTCCTCCTGTAGGAGGAGTGGGCGCTGACGGGTGGGGACGGCGTCCGTCCCCACCCGTCAGCGCGGTGCCGATCCGATCCTGCGGGTCCACACGGGGAGGGGCGCTCAGCGCCTGGTCTCGTACCTGGTCAGGATCACGCCGCAGGGAAGCGTCCGGGTCTCCACCAGGTTCAGGTTCACCCAGTTGTCCAGCGCGGTGAAGAACGGCGTGCCGCCGCCCACCAGGACCGGTGCGGTGGCCAGCACGTACTCGTCGATCAGGCCGGCCCGCATGGCCGCCCCGGCGAGCGTCGCACCGCCGATGTCCATCGCGCCGCCGTCCTCGGCCTTGAGCCGGGCGATCTCGGCGACCGCGTCGCCGGTGACCAGGCGGGTGTTCCAGTCGACCGTGTCGACCGTCGAGGAGAACACCACCTTCGCCATGTCCCGCCAGCGGCGCGCGAACTCGATCTCCGCCGGGGTGGCGTTGGGCAGTTGGTCGCCGGTCGGCCAGTAGGAGCTCATCGTCTGCCACAGCTTGCGCCCGTACAGCGACAGGTCGGTCGCCTGCAACCGGTCGGACCAGAACTGGAACAGCTCGTCGCTCGGCACGCTCCAGCCGATGTCGTCGCCGGGCGCGGCGATGTAGCCGTCCAGGCTCAGGTTCATGCCGTAGATCAGTTTCCGCATGGCGCCAGCATTCCGTGAGTCGGTCCCACGCGTACGGACCGGCGCGCGGGTGCGCGATCCGAGGTCACTGTGGTCCTCCGGGGTCGCTGCTCGACCTCCGCCAGCCGACCGCCGCATGTGCGGGGCCGACTGGCGGCTGGGTGGGACAGCTACCTGCGGCGAATTCTCTTGACGATGCAGACGACGGCGGGGGTGAGCAGCGCCAGGGCGATGACGACGTAGTGCCAGGGTTCCACGGTGGTCTCCTCGGACGGTGGTGCAGCGGCGCCATCCTGCCGCACTGTGGCCGGGAGTGAGGGGGCAACGGCGGAGGAGACCGTGATCGTTGGTCAGTTGTCGGGAAGCCAGGGGGTGATGGCGCCCGGCCACTGCCGGTGCCCGTCGTTGAGGGCAGACGGTGGGGGTGCCCGAGGCCAACATGCGGAGGGCCTGCGGCTGTTGCCCAGCCGCAGGCCCTCCCAGCAGGGGTCAGGGGTTCGGCGCCTGCTCGGGCTGGTAGCGGCGGCCCAGCACCTCGGCGAGGCGGCTCACGCCGTCCTGCCCGTGCCCGAGCGCGATGGTCCGGCGGACCAGGCCCTCGGCCGCGCGCATCACCCCGGAGTCGATGCCGTGCGACTCGGCGGTGTGCACGACGTGGGCCATGGTGGAGACCCCCGAGGTGAGCGGGTTGATCGCGCCCGAGTAGCTGCCGCTGTCGAAGTCCTCGGCGAACTCCGCGAACAGCGGGGGCAGGATCGCGCCGATCCCCTGGGCGAACGGCGCCAGTTCCCGTCCGCTGATGCCCTCCGCCTTGGCCAGCGCGAGCGCGTGCACGTACCCGGCCATCGCCGTCCAGAAGATGTCCAGCAGCGCGATGTCGAAGCCGGCCGCCCGGCCGATCTCCTCGCCGAGGTGGGTGTGGGTGCCGCCGAGCAGCGCCAGCACCGGCGCGTACCGCTCGTAGAGTTCGGCCGGCCCGCTGTGGATGAAGACCGCCTCCGGCGTGCCGATGCTCGGGGCCGGCGTCATGATGGCGCCGTCCAGGTACCCGACGCCGTGCTCCGCCGCCCAGACGGCCGTGGAGCGGGCCCGGTCCGGCGAGTCGGCGGTCAGGTTGACCACCGCCCGGCCCTTGAGCGCGGCCTCGACCTCCTCGCGGCGCAGCACGGCGTCCGAGGCGTCGTAGTTCACCACGCAGACGACGGTCAGCTCGCTCGCGGCCACGGCCTCCTCCGCCGTGGCCGCACTCACCGCGCCCCGGGCGACCGGCTCGGTGTCCCGGCCCGGGGTGCGGTTCCAGACCGTGGTGCGGACGCCGGCGTCCGCGAAGGCACCGGCCAGGGCGCGGCCCATCGGCCCGAGGCCGAGCACGGTGACGGTGGGTCGGGTGTGGTTGGTGGACATACTTCAGCTCCTGTAGACATGGTGGTGGACAACGATGAGCCCGGGGGAAGAGATGACGCGCAGTCAGGCCGTGAACCCGAACGTGTGCGGGGTGACCGCCGCGATCGCGGTGATCGACGGCAAGTGGAAGACGTCGCTGCTCTGGCTGCTGGAGGCCGGCCCGCACCGCCCCGCCGAACTCCGCCGACGGCTGCCCGGCCTCAGTGAGAAGGTCCTCACCCAGGCCCTGCGCGAGATGGAGTCCGACGGCCTGGTGCACCGTGAGGTGCACGACGTCCTGCCGCTGAAGACGGTCTACTCACTGACCGACTTCGCCCGCCGCCTCTCCGAGGCCCTCGGCCCGGTCTCCGACCTGGGCCACGAACGCCTCGACCGCATGGCGGCCGAGCAGGCCGGAGCGGCCGAACTGTCGGCGTCCTGACCCGCAGTCATCTCCCTTCGCCCTTCTGGGCACCAGTCTCGTCGCACCCGCAGGCCCCTGCCCAGTACGCACAAAAAGGTGGCCACTGGGCCGGGACGCGACGGTCATCAGGCGACGGGCGGAGCCGCCGACATGCTGGCCGTCCAGCCAGACACCCGGCGCGGGATCTGGGCCGCACGTACGCGGCCGATCTCGGGCGGACCCCTATTCCCGGCTCGCACTGACGGTGGCAGTGCCCGTGGCGGCGGGTCGAGGGCATGGGACCCCCTGATGCCGGGCATACGCGCGGTCATCGCGAGGTGCGGTTGAGTACCGCATGAAGAGGGGGATGTCCTGGTGGATGCCGTACCGAGGGACGCAGGTCGGCGCGACCGATGGCTGCGTATCGCTGGCCGGTCGGGCTTCGTGGCGCGAGGGGTGGTGTACCTCCTGGTCGGCTACCTGGCGCTGAAGATCGCGTTCGGACAGGGTGGTGGGAAGGAGGCCGACCGTCAGGGTGCGCTCCAGCAGGTCGTGGAGCAGCCGTTCGGCTGGGTGGCGCTCTGGCTGCTGGTCGTGGGCTTCGCCTGTATGGCGATCTGGCGCGCGTCGGTGGCCGTGTTCGGTGGCTGGGAGCGGAAGAAGGTCGGGAGTCGGATTCTCAACGGCGGCCGGGCCGCGTTCTACGCGGTCGCCTGCTGGGGAGCCGCCGTGTTCGCTGCCGGTGCGGGGGCCTCGTCCAGCAGCGACACCAAGTCCCGGGACTGGACGGCGACGTTCCTCGGCAAGCCGGGCGGCCGTTTCCTGGTCGGGGCGGCGGGGCTGGTCGTGATCGGGATCGGCATTGGCATCGCCGTCCGCGCCGCCCTGCGGAAGTTCCTGCGGAAGCTGGACACGGCCGCGATGGGACCCAGGACCCGCACCACGGTCACCGTCAGCGGTGTGGCCGGCAACGTCGCCCGTGGCACGGTATTCGCCGCCGCCGGCGTCTTCGCGCTGATCGCGGCCGTCCGCTTCGATCCCGGCCAGGCCAAGGGAGTTGACGACACTCTGCGCTCCTTCACGTCCACCCCGGCCGGCCCCTGGCTGCTGGCCCTGGTCGCCTTGGGCCTGCTGCTGTTCGGCGGCTTCTCCTTCGCGGCCGCCCGCTGGCGCCGCCTGTGAAACGTGTCGGTTTGGCAGGTCCGCCCCCGTGCCACCAGTCCTCTGTCCGCGGGACGCGGCAGGTACGGGCGCATGAGGTCAGCACTGATGGTGTGCATGATCAGGGTCGGCCGCGGGGCCCCGGTGCTGTCGTCCCGGTGGAGGTAGCCGGGCGGGGTGGTGCCCTCGTACGGGATGGCGACCGGCTCGATCTGCGGTGTGTACAGGGCCGCCGCCGTCCGGAAGTAGGCCCCGCTGCGGTTGTAGGCGTGATCGTGCCGCGGGTCGTACGGGTGGCCGTGCAGGAAGAACTTCGCCGACCGGTAGTAGTTCGACGCCCGTAGCGCAGGGTCTCGAACCAGAACTGGGGGTTCTCGGGGAACAGCAACTGCCTCATGGGAGGTCTCCCGGGGTGTGGGAGCGGGCCGGGGTTCTCAGCGGGCGCTGCCGAGGTTGCGGTCGCTGTCGGCGCCTTCGAGGAGGAGGGTGGTCTCCTCGATGCGGCGGAAGCGGCCGTCGGGGGCGAACTCGGCGAACAGGTAGACCTCCATGCGGACGGTGGATCCGTCGGTCTTGGTGATCTCCATCGTGTGGCGGTCGGCGTACCGGTCGCCGGAGGTGAGCTCGTCGTGGACCTCGACCGAGCCGTCCGCCACAACCGTGCGCAGGTGGGCGATGTGGGCGAGGAACTCGGTACGGTCGTCCCAGCGGCCGTCGGTGCGCTGGCGGTAGTCGGGGGCGAAGTGCCGGTCGGCGGCCTCGTCCAGGTCGAGGCCCGGGGTGAGGAGCAGGTCGGTCAGGGCGGTGCGGATGTCGGTGCGGCTCATGGGGATTCCTTCGGTTGCATGCGGGAGTGCCCCGGCGGGTTCGATTCGGAGATGCGTGCCTTGAGCACGCTTATGACCATAGCGGAAAAGCGTGCTCCGCGCACGCTATTCTGGAGTCATGACGAACACGACCGGAGACGACATCGCCGACGCCCTCGGGCTGCTCCTGCGGCGCAGCGCCCGCGCCCGTCTCCACGCCCGTCTCACCGACGGCCTCGAAGCGGTGGACGACCTGACCTACCCGGTCCTCAGCGGCCTGGCCCGCACCGGCCCGCGCAGCGCGGCCGACCTCGGCCGCGAGGTCGGACTGGACCGCACCACCGTCACCCGGCGCGCCGACCACCTGGAACGGGCCGGCCTCCTCAAGCGCCAGCCGGACCCGAACGACGGCCGCGCCACCCTGCTCGCGCTCAGCGATGACGGGCAGGCCGTGCTGGCCGTCACCCGGCGGCGACTCGCGGACGCCATCGAGGACTCGCTCGCCACCTGGCCGCAGGCCGACGCCCAGGCCTTCGCCCGTCTCCTGCGCCGCTTCGTCGACCAGGGACCCTTCGCCGCCGACCACGACTGACCGTCAGGGGCCTGGCGGGCGTCCGCCCGGATCACGGCGAAGGCCGACGAGGTGGTCCAGGGCGCGGCAGGTGACTTGGGCGAAGTGCCCATGTTTGGTGTGCGGGCCCGGCATGCTGGTGGGATGGGTGCTTCGTACGGTTCCGATGATCTGCTGGACGACGCTTCGCTGGTCGCGGCGGCGCTCGTGCGGGCCAGGGCGGCGGCGGGGTCGGCGGTTGCGGCCACCGAGGTGCAGGTCGGGTTGCTGGATGCGTATGTCGAGCGGTTCGGGGCCGAGGGGTGCAGGGTGCTGGTGGCGGTGCTGACCGAGCTGCTGGTCACTCAGGCCGGGGACGTGGAAGGGCTGTTGGCCGGGCTGGAGGAGCTGGAGCTGGGTGTCCTCACCGAGGCGCAGCGGCGCGAGCGGTGAGGACACCGGCGGTCAGGTCAGCGGGCGAGGTTGCCGGCCAGGCGTTGCGGGGTGATCCGGACGGCCACCCGCACCACCTCGGGCGGTAGGGCGAGGTACTCCTCGCCCGCGTCGGGCCCCGCGTACTTCTCGGCCAGGGCGACGGCCACCTTCCGGCCCAGGTCCTCGGTCACCGTCGCGGTGCCGCGCACCTCCAGGTAGCGCAGCGGGTCGGTGCGGTCGTAGACGGTGAGGCTGACCCGGGCGTCGCGTTCCACGTTGGTGACCTTGCGGCGGCCGGCCGCCGATGAGATCAGCAGGTCGTCGCCGTCGAGGGCGACCCAGACCACGGAGGTCTGCGGGCTGCCGTCGGGGTTCAGGGTGGCCAGCACTGCGGGATTCACATCGTCAAGGAGCCGGCGGGCGGCATCGTTCAACTCGATCGTCGTCACACCAGCGACCCTAGTCAGGTCGTCAGGTGGTGTCGACCGTCCGCCCCTTGCGCGCATGACGGCGGTCGTACGGGGGAGCGGCCCCGCCCGGTGTCCGGGCGGGGCCGGTCGTCAGGTTCAGAACTGCAGGGCCCAGCGGTCGAGGTAGCCCTCGAAGTACTCGGAGCCGCCCGCCACCCGCAGGCGCCACACGCCGTTGGCCGTCCGGGCGGAGGCGTCGACGCCGAAGGTGGTGTGGACGCCGGCGTTGAAGGAGCCGAGGAAGACCGGGTCCTTGAGGCGGTAGACGGTGCCGTCGGGGGCGATCAGGTCGATGACCAGGTCGTCGGGCCACTGGTGGACGATGTCGACCGCGATGTCGAGGTTGGCGGGGCCCCGGCCGGCGACGCCGGTGACGGTCACGGAGGACTCGATCACGGCCTCCTCGATCGGGAGGTCGGTGGCGTTGGTGAAGCGGGGGCCGGGCGGGCGGTTCGGGATGCTGCCGGTGTACAGCAGCCGGTCGGGCGTGCCGTCCTCCAGTCCCTGCACGGAGCCGACGGTGGCGGCGGAGGTCAGGGCGGTGGTGACCTGGGCGGGTGTGGCGGTGCGGTGGTCGGCCAGGTAGAGGGCGGCGGCGCCCGCGACGTGCGGGGAGGCCATCGAGGTGCCGGACATGGTGGTGTAGTCCTCGTCGTAGGCGATCCCGGCCGAGACGATGTCCGAACCCGGTGCGTGGATGTCCACCAGGGGACCGTAGTTGGAGAACCAGGAGGCACTGTCGTCGCTCTCGGTCGCCCCCACCGTGATGGCGGTCGCCACCCGGGCGGGAGAGTGCTGTGACGCGTCGACGCTGCCGTTGCCCGCCGCGACGGTGTAGGTCAGGCCGGACGCGATCGAGTTGCGGACGGCGGTGTCGAGCACGTCGTCGGGGTCGCCGCCCAGGCTCAGGTTGACCACGGCGGGCTTGACGGCGTGGGAGGTCACCCAGTCGAGGCCGGCGACGACTTCCTCGGTGGTGCCCTCGCCCCCGTCGTCGAGGACCCGGACGGCCACCACCTTGGCCTGCTTGGCGACCCCGAAGGTCGCGCCGGCCACGGTGGCGGCCACGTGGGTGCCGTGGCCGTGGCCGTCGTCCGCCTCGGCGTCCCCGTCGACGGCGTCGAAACCGTAGGAGGCCCGGCCACCGAACTCCTCGTGGCTGATCCGGACGCCGGTGTCGACGACGTACACCGTCACGCCCTTCCCGGCCGTGGTCGGGTAGTCGAAGCGGTCGGTCATCGGCGGGCGCCGCTGGTCGATCCGGTCCAACCCCCAGGAGGGCGGGGCGGACTGGCTCCCGTCGACCCGGACCTTGCGGTTCTTGACGACCTCGGCGACCGCCGGGTCCGCCGCCAGGCGGCGTGCCTGCCGCTCGGAGAGCTCGGCGGAGAAGCCGTGCAGTGCGGCGTCGAAGCTCCGCCGGACCTTGCCGCCGTACCGGGCGGCGAGCGAACTGCTCTGCCCAGCAGCCGACTTAGCGGCCTGCGGGGTGAGCATGACGAGGTAGCTGCCTGCGATGGTGCCCGGTGTCCCGGCCCCCCGGACCACCCCCTCCGGGCTGCTCGCGTCGGCCGGAAGTGCTCCGCCCGCCGCGAGTGCCACGGCCAGTACGGCCATGGCCAACCCCCGGAAAACCTGCCGCCTTGCTGTCATGGCGTTCCTTCCATCCCCCCGCGAGGTGCGCGCCCGGCGATCGCGGCCGCACCTCGCACCCTCAGGCGTGTGGTGCGGCGCACCCCCGACGGTGGGCGCGGCCCGGCGCATCGGCCACGGCCGCTGTCTCCCCCAACTCGCCTGCCATCGAAGAAGACTGACGCAACATCAGGTGCGTGGCAAGGAGGGAATCGGTCGGACGGTCACCCGGCCGGTGCGGGTGGGACGGGGGTGGTCGCGGGTGTCCCGGTGTGGGGCCCGAGCCGAAAGCAACTGTCAACGACTGTCGACCAGTTCGCTGCTGCTAGCCGGTCCGGACGACCCGGACGAGGAGATCGGCCCGCTCGGCGAGCCCGACGGTCCGGAGGGCGGGACAAACGGGTTTCGGTGCGGGGGCCGTACCGCGATGATGGGGCGGGTGAACCAGGATCAACCCACCCAGGCGCCGGTCATTCTCGGCATCGACGACCTCCGGCCGCTTCCTCGCGCCACCCGGATCGCCCGCACCAGCAGCGAAGGCGTCCGGCTACTGGCGGAGCACCGGGACAGCTTCATCGACGAGCTCTGGCTCGACCACGATCTCGGCGGCGACGACAACATCCTGCCCGTGGTGACCGTGCTGGAGGAAGCCGCTTTCAACGCACGGCCGTTCCGGATCGGCACGGTCTTCGTGCACAGCGCCAACCCGACCGGAGCCGCGACCGTGGTTCGGGCGCTCACCCGCTGGGAGTACCGGGTCCGGCGGGCAACGGCCTAGCTGCCCGGCCCGCCGCTGAGCCGGGGGAACCGTGGTGGTCTGGACGTGCCGCTTCCCGCGCAGGGGAGGCGCTTCCTGGGCTGGTCCACCGGGCGGGCCATGCAGGTGGTCGACCGCGTCGGCGACACCCACGCGCGCGTCATCGCCTGCCTGAAGGCCGCCGACGGCGCTCCGGCGCACGTCGACCCCGAACTCTCGTGAGCCGTCGGCCTGGGCGGATGGGGAGGCGGGGCGGCCGGTCGGGCCGCCCCGCCGGTGTGTCAGCAGTTCACCACGGTGGAGACGGTGGCGGGGGAGGACGGCCACCCCGGCTGGTTGACCGCGAAGTTGGCGATGACGGTGGAGCCGCAGGGGGCGGTGGTGAAGACGCTGCCGACCTGGGTCCCGCCCGCCGATACGAGCACGGTCGGGTTGATGGGCGGGATCGGGGCGTTCCCGATCACGGTGGCGGCCACGGTGAAGCCGACCGGCTGGGGCTGCCAGGCCGGGCTGTTGGGGGTGGCCCAGCCGTACACGCGCACCTGGTTGCCCGTCACCTCGATGCAGGTCCTGGTCAGCAGGTAGCCCGGGGCACCCGGGGCGCCGCAGGTCACGGCGGCGCCGACCGGGCCGAAGGCGGGCGCGGCGACGGCGTCCTGAACGGTGGCCAGGGCGGCCAGGGACGCGGTGGCTGCCAGGACGGCGGCGAGCTTCTTCATGGTCTCTCCTTCGTAGCGTGCCTTCACCGCAGGGTGAGGGCAATATGAAATGTCACATTGCTCCAATGGTGACAGGTGACGGTCCGTCGGTGCCGGGTTCCGGGGCGAAGCGCGATCTCCTGCCGGTATCCGCCGTCGAATGGCCTGAACGGCCTGTCAGTGATCACGCAAGTACCGCCCGGCCCTGGGCGGTGGGAAAGGCCAGGCGTCGGTGTGGCGGCGTCCCCGACACGGTCCGATGAACGGTCGGCGGAGGTCACGAGCGTGCAAGGCCCGCCGCGGACGCTGCTGTCAGGTGGGGAAGACTCAGGTCTCGGGTGGCCCGAGACCAGCGGTCCGGGCCGGTCCAGCACCGCCGCGCCGCTGCGGGGTTGATCAGGCTGCCGGGGCGACGGAGGATTCTCGGGGGTCCGGTCGACGTGGAGGTGCCGATGAGGGTGGTTTTCGTGCACGGGGCGTGCGTGCGGGACGGGTCGTGGTGGTGGCACCGCACCGCCGAACTGCTGGCGGAACGGGGAGTGTCGAGCGTGGCCCCGGCCCTGCCGAGCTGCGGCGAGGCGGGGCCGCCCGGTGGCGTCGGAGGTCCGGGCCTGCCCGAGGACGTGGCCGCCGTGCGGCAGGTGCTGGGGGCGGACGACGAACCGACCGTGGTGGTCGCCCACAGCTACGGCGGCATCGTCACGGCGGAAGCCGCTGCGGGCGCCGGGTCGGTACGCCACCTGCTGCTGATCTCCAGCTACCTGCCCGAAGTCGGCCAGAGCCTGTCGGACTTCGGGGACGGCGGCCCCGCCCCGTTCCTCGACGTCGACCCCGAGGCCGGCACCTTCGGGGTCCGCCCCGAGCTGCTCGTGGACACCTTCCTCCAGGACTGCGCCCCCGAGATCCAGGCCCGGGCGGCGGGCCACCTCGCCCGCCAGAGCGTGCAGGTGACCGGCCAACCGGTCGGGGCGGCCGCCTGGCAACACCTGCCCTCGACGTACCTCGTCTGCGCCCAGGACCGGGGCACCCCGGCCCGGCTCCAGCGGGAGTACGCCCGCCGGGCGGGCACCGTCGTCGAACTCGACGCCGGCCACCACCCGTTCCTGTCCCGACCCGAGGCGCTCCGGGACCTGGTGCTGACTCTGTGACGGCAGCCGCGGATCTCGAGTCCGCCTGACGGTGTCGCCTCAGCGGCGGAGCACGGTGAAGCCCTCGGCCGCGTAGACGAGGTGGAAACCCGTGGCGGTGTCCAGTACGGCCGCCGGCGGTGCGGGGAAGTTCGAGGCGTCACCGCGCCGTCCGGGCGTCCGGCTGGAGGTCGAGGACGACGGCCTCGGCATCCCGGCGGACGACCGGGAGCGGGTCTTCGAGCGCTTCATCCGCCTGGACGACGCCCGCACCCGGGCGGTCGGCGGCTCCGGTCTCGGCCTGGCCATAGCGCGCGAGATCGCCACCGCGCACGGCGGCACCCTGGCGGTCGAGCCCGCTGACGGCGGGGCGCTGCTCACGGCCCGGTGTGCGGCGGCGGGGGTGTTCAGCGCGCCGCCGCCCACGCGTAGCTGCCTGCGTGCTTCTGCGCCGGGCCGCTGGCATGATCGAGCCCGGGCGGCCGAACCGACCGACCAGCACCTGCCCGGAGGGTGATCCGTATGAGTTCCCGTGTCGTCCCGGTCGCGCCAGGCGTCCTCATCCGGGGCGGGGAGATGCAGCTGCTGGACCATCCCTGGCAGTCCGAGTACGCCGAGTACTTCCGCACCGGTCAGTGCGACGGACTTCTGGTCGGGGACGGTGATCTCGGGTGGCTGCCCACGGTGCCCGGCCTGAAGCGGCTGCGGCTGGGGAGCGGGACCGGTGCGCCGGCTCCGGCCGCCGACTGCGCCTCCCTCACCCTCCTGTGGCTTCCCCTCCACGGGCGGCGAGGCGGCTTCGACTTCTCTCGGCTGGCCGCGTTGGAGGTGCTCGAAACTCCTGTCCTGCCCGGCTTCGAGACGCTGCGTTCCGTCACCTCGCTGCGCGAGCTGACGGTCGTTCACTGGCGGGACCAGGCGCTGACCGAGCTCGGCCCGAAGCCGAACCTGACGTTCCTCCGGATCGCCTGCGTCCGAGGCCGGGGTCTCTCGATGGCGGGGGCCGGCCAGTTGCCCGCCCTCGACCTGCTGTGGATCGAGGACGGTGTCCTCACCGACACCGACCGGCTGTGCGACGCCGAGCAGCTCACCGAACTGCGCCTGGTGGGCGCGAAGACCTCCACCCTCGCGTTCGCCGCCCGCCTGCCGAGGCTGCGGACCCTGCTGCTCGAGAACTGCGGCCCGATCGACTCGCTGGCCCCACTGGCAGGCCACCCCGCCCTGCGCGAGATCACCGTCTGCGGGAGCACGGTCATCGCCGACGGCGACCTGGTCCCCCTGACCGACCATCCGGACCTGACGCAGGTCGCCCTCGAACGCGGCGCCCCGCACTACAGCCACCGCCCGGCCGAGGTCGGACGAGGCTGAGCGGGCCCACCCCTCCCCGGGGGGGGGGGGGGGCACTGCGAGTGCGGCCGGCCTGGGCCGATCTCCCCAAGGCAATCGCCCTCGGGCAGAGGTGACGTGCACAGCCGAGCTTGCGAGAGGAGAGGCTGGTCCACCTCTACGGGTGCCGCTTCACCCTCTCTGACCTGCTCGGCAAGCGCGCTCTGGGACTCGCCCCGGCCGCCGTCTCCGCAGCAGTGGTCATCGCCGGTCCCGCGACAACGACCCAGGCGTCCGGCTGCGGGGTGAGCGGCGGCAAGCGCTGGTGCAGCAACCGGGTCGTACCGGTCAAGTGGGGCCCAGCTCCTACTCCGAGACCGGCGACGTGCTGCGCAGCACGTACAGCTGGTTCGCCTGCTGGACCACCGGCCGGCTCCACGAAGGCGGCAACACGACCTGGTACCACACCCAGGGGGGCGACTCGGGCATGTTGGGCTACGTGCCTGCGGTCGCCCTGGACACCTCCAGTGCCTTCGACGCCAATCCGACCGGCTACGGCCTGCGGCACTGCTGATCACGAGGGACAGACCATTCCGGCTCGGGGCGGGGCAGGGTCCGTCCCGAGCCGGGCAGCCCCGACAGCTCTACCGCGCCGTCGGGCCCCGGGCAACCTTCCTGGGAGGTGCGCTGGTCGGCGCCGCTCCGGTGCCACGGTGTGGGCGGCCACTAAGGACACTGAGGTCCAGAACAGCTGGACCGGCTACATGTACTCAAGTACCAGCTGGTTCGCCTGCAAGATCGACGACGGCCAGTACAACGGCAACGACACCCACCCGTACCGGTGGCTGCTCACCCAGGCGGACAACGGTCACTGGGGCTGGATGAAGGACACCGACATCTCGGACGAGACCAACTCGGTGCCGAACTGCTCGCTCTACCGGTACGGCTGGTAGCAAGTCAGCCGACGGGGCGGTCTGCCACGGGATGCGGAGCACGCGGCTGGCCCGAAGCCCCTCGGCCCCGTGCTCCGGCATGCAGCGGCGTGAGCCTCCCCGCTTCGGCCCGTCGGCGCACCCGGCCCGCCGCCGGTGTACGGGGCGGGCCGGGGGAGGGTCGTTCTACGGGCCGGGGTCAGGGCCTGGGTTCCAGCCGGTTGACCGTCAGGGTGTCGCAGTCCGGCACGTTTGCGAGCCAGGCCGGCCCTTCGACGTAGATGTTGGTGATCCAGCCACCGTGGTCCGGCAGGTATGACCAGGCGTCGTTGGTGGTTCCCTCCGCCGACACCGACTGGGCGTGCTTCTGGCACTGGACGTTGACGGTGCTACCGCCCGGAAGCGTGCTCAGCACGTTGCTCGCAGTGCTGGGCTGGGACCGGACGTTGGTCCCGGAGCCCCACGTGCGGACCGCGCCGCCACCGCTGCCGGTGCTGCCGGCACACTCGGCCACGCCCGGGATCCAGCCCGGTCCCTCGACGTAGATGTTGGTGATCCAGCCGCCGAGATCGGGCAGGTACGACCAGGCGTCGTTGGTGGTGCCCTCGGCGGTGACGGCCTGTGCGTGGCGCTGGCACTGGACCCGGACGGCGGCGTTGTGCTGGAGGGTGCGCACGACGGTGCCGTTGGTGCCCGGTGCGGAGCGGACGTTGGCACTGTCGCCCCACATCATGAAGCTGCCACCGGAAGGTACGACCGGTCCGACCTCCGGTCCGGTGCCCGGTGCGGACCCCGGAGCGGGATGGGCGGAGTAGCCCTTGCCGCGCATCCACACCCCGAGGTCGTCGGTGGGGGCGGTCCACTCCTTCTCGGTCTGGGCCCAGTCGTCGCGCAGGCCGCCGCCGGCCCCCGCAGCGCTGTCGACCACCCGGACCTGGCGGCCGCTGTCGAAGTACCCGACCACGGTGACGTAGTGGTACACCTCGCGGTTAGGGTCACGACCTCGCGGGTCCGCACACCGCGAGGCCGCCGGTCGGACGCTCGCCGCACCACACGGGCGGGATCTACCGGATTGGACGGCTGGAGTCGGACCCTCGCGGAACTGCTGCGCTGGGCCGGGTCGGTGGCGTGCAGCGGCGCCCAGTTGGTCAGGGCAGGCTTGTCCGGGTTCCTGATCAGCGCAGGGCGCCGAGGTCCTTCGGGGCGGTGGCTCCGCTGAAGGTCAGCAGGTGACGATCGGCGGTGACGGCGTACAGGTCGGGCTGCCCGTCGCCGTTGCCGTCACCCGAGCTGCCGAGCGTCGGGTACTGGGCGACCGGGAAGGTGCCGACCACCGTGCCGGTCGCGGGGTCGGCCAGCGCGGTGAAGTCGTACGTGCCGTCGGCGCCCTTGGCGATCGGGTACGTCCGCAGCTCGCCGGTGGCGCGGTTGCGCGACCAGAGCGCGAGCGTGCCGTCGGCGGCCCTGCCCGGGGCGATCAGGTCGTACCCCGTCCATGCGGCCGAGGTGGAGATCCTCACGAAGGTCTGGTAGCCGTACAGGAAGCCGGGGTCGGTGAAGAGCCAGAGGCTGTCGTCCTCGACCGTCAGGATCGAGGTCCGCTGGTCCGCTCCGAGCGCGCCCAGGGGCACCAGTTGGGTGGCCTTCGACCAGTCCGGGTTGAAGCCCTCCGGGAGCACCGGCGGGTCGAACGGGTCGACGGCCCGCTCGACCGAGGAGGAGCCGCGGGCGAAGGCGCCCATGTCGAAGTTGCGGTAGAGGGAGAGGCCCGCGCCGCCGGGCTGGTGGGCCATCAGGTCGTCCACCGGTGCGTGCGACCGGTCCCAGCCGCGGTGCAGCAGCTGTACGCCGTTCCACCCGGCATCGCCCGGCGCGCGGACGGCGGCGACGGTCGAGGTCGGCACGGTGGTGGTGGCGTCCGCGCTGATGACCTGGAGGTTGCCGGCCGCGTCGGGCAGCAGGATGTCCGGTATGCCGTCACCGTTGACGTCGCCGGGGGCGACCGGCGGGTTCGGGTTCGAGGGCGCGTAGAAGCTGTAGGTGACCGGCGGGGTGACGTTGCCCGCGTTGTCGACGGCCTGCACGGTGAGGATGTTGGTGCCCCACTGGGTCGGCTTCAGCTGGAACGTCGCGGTGCCGTCGGGGCCGGCCGCCACGGTGCCCGGGCCCTGGCACGGCGAACCGACGCTCGACGTGCCGTTCAGGACGTACCGGTAGCAGGCCACGCCCGAGCCCTGGTCGGTGCCCTTGACGGTGAAGGTTCCGGTCTGGCCGGCGTACTTGAGCGGGGTCGCCCCGCTGGTGGACTCCGGGAAGTCGGTGGAGCCAACGGTGAACTGCGGCGCGGTGGCGTCGACTCCGAAGTGGCAGGCCGCAGTCGGCTTCCCGCCGCCCGGGCCGTAGTCGGGCCAGACCTGCCAGGAGTAGCCGGCGCCCTCGACGAGGCCGGTGGGCCGGACCTGGACGGTGCCGTCGGCAGCCGTCCGGGCGGTGCGGTCGAAGATCTTGGCGCCGGCCGCGTTCCACACCTTGAAGCGCGCGCCGGGTGCGGTGGTGCGTGCGGTGAGCGTGGGCTCGGTGGTGGTGATCCAGCCCGGCGCCGTGGTGTCGTCGCACGCGTCGGTGGACGCACCGGTGGCGAGCGAGCCGGGGCTCGGGACGGCCTTGGGGTCGGTCACGGCCGACTGCCCGCCCGTGGCCGTGGCCGTGGGCACACCGATGGTCATCAGGACGACGGCGGCGGCGCCGAGCGTGGCGGCCAGGCGCCCGCCCATGGTCTCTGACATGCGGTTCTCCCTCTATTCGAACGTGTTCGATCTCGCGGCGGGAGCACTCTCTCAGCGGGCTGAGCCGGCGTCAAACGCTTTCGGGCGGGACAGGGGGAGGCTGTCCCACGGCAAATGATCTTGACGGGAGGTTCGCTGCTGCCCGGCGGGTTCCGCCGTCCTGGCGGCACGAAGCTCTGGACGGTGCGCGACGGTTCGGAGCAGTCGGCGAAGTCCCGGATCAAGGGAGGAATCCGACGGTGGCGCAGGTGCCCGTGGGGCTCGCGAATCACGTCCGGCGCGGAGCATTTCAGGCAGGGCTGAAACATGCCGAAAGCGTCCTGTGGAGAACCTAGGGTGCGGGTAAATCCCCGTGACCAAAGGACACCTGTGGCCTCCATACGTCTGGCCCGACCCGTCGGGATCGCCGCCGCCCTCGCCCTGGCGGCGGCCGGCAGTACCCTTCCGGCTGCCGCGGCCGACGGGTTGAAGCTCGAGCTCGACGGGCCGAGGACCGTCTCGGTCGACCCCGACGTCAAGTACGAGCCGTGGCAGGGCGATGAGCTGAAACTGGTCCTCGACAAGGTGGGCGAGGGCTTCGCCAAGGACCCCGTTCTCCGGTACGACACCCGGGACTTGACCGGAATCGCCGAGCTGACCCTGGCTCCGCACTGCACCACCCAGGACACCGTCAGTACCTGCCGCAGCTCGGTCGGCCAGATCGACAGCCCGCTGTACGTCTCCGACAGCCCGGTGGTGAACGCGGCCAAGGGCGCGAAGACCGGCACCAAGGGCGTCCTGCACATCACGGCCACCAGCTCCAACGCCGCCCCGGCGACCATGGACATCGAGGTCGTCATCGGTGGTCCCCGCCTGGAGCTCAAGCGGATTCCCGAGCAGAGCGGCGTCAAGCCCGGCAGCACGATCGACGCCGCCCTGGAGATCACCAACTCCGGTACGCTGCCCGCGAACCGGGTGGTCCTGGAGTTCTCCACCGAGGAGATGCTCCGGTTCGAGCAGCGGTTCGCCAACTGCCGGTACGGGGTCAACGACCCGGACGGCTGGGTGCACTCCACCGGGATGGTGTGCGTGATCGAGAGCCGGATCGACCCGGGGGAGACCGTCACGGTCGACCCGATCCGGGTCGGGGTCACCCCCGGCGCCTATTCGGCCCAGGTCCTCTTCCGGGTGTTCGCCAACCTGACGACCACGTACGACAGGATCCTCGAAGGGTTCACCCTCGAACCCGGCGCCGGCCCACGGCTGACGTTCGGCAAGCCCGAGACCCCCGTCGCCGACATCGGCGGCCCGAACCTCGTCGGGAACCACCGGGAGTTCACCTCGCTGGACGTGAAGGCGGACAACAGCGCGGACTTCGAGGTCGTCGGCACCTGGGCACCGGTCGCCGGTGGCCGTACGGGCGCCCTGACCGTCGGCCTGCGCAACCACGGTCCCGCCTCGATCCTCGACCGGAGCGGCGGCGACCAGATGCCGATGATCCGGTTCAAGCTGCCGCAGGGCGTCACCGCCGCCAAGGTGCCCCCGTCCTGCTACGAGGTGCCATCCGAGGGCAGCTCGACCCCGGAGAAGGGCAACTTCCAGTGCGCGGTGGGCAACTGGGCGCCCAACGGCTTGGTGAAGACCTACGAGTTCCAGCTCGACGTACCGGCCGAGGCCGAGGACGCGGCCGTCACCGTGCGGCTGGCGCCCGGCCTGACCGACCTGCCGTGGGACCGGAATCGGGACAACGACCTCACCAAGGTGCTGCTCGGGAAGACCGCCACCACTCCGTCCCCCGCGCCGTCCGGGACGCCGACGCCCACCCGGGAGCCGAGCGCCACCCCGACCGTCACCGCGACCCCGACGGTTTCGGAGACGCCCACCTCCACCCCCACTCCGAGTGCCACCGTCACCCGCTCCGGTTCGCTCGCCACCACCGGCGGCGGCTCCGCGGCCGGACCGATCGCCATGGCGGGCGCAGGTGCGGTCGCCCTCGGCGGCGGCCTGCTGGTCGTCGTCGCCCGCCGCCGCAGGTCTGGTGCGCACCGGTAGCCGGTGTCTGCGGCGGCACCACCGCGGATGACCGACGATCCGTCAGGGGCCGGTTCCGGGCAGTCGCCCGGAGCCGGCCCCCGCTGCTGTCCGGGGTGGTTGATTGTTTCGGCGGTCCGACGCTGGCGACCAATTCCGCGCCCTGATGAACTCCAACTGGCGCGGACGCCCAGCGGTTTGTGTGCGAATCCGGCCGCACCCGCCAGACGAGATCTCCCGGAGGAACGATGCGATCGACCCTGACCACCCGCAACGCAGCTCTGCCCGGCCGGACTGTCCCGGGCGCGAACGGCGCGTCCACCCGGGCCGCCCGGGGCACGGTCATCAGCTATCACGGCACTGAGCCGGAGAACGCGCTGATACCCGGGCATACGACGGAATCCGGCGGGGTCAAGGTGATCGCGGCGCTGTTCCGGGGCCTGGTCTCCTACGACCCCGTCGATGCCCACCCGAGGAACGCGGTCGCCGAATCCATCACGACCACCGACTCCACGGTGTTCACCATCGAGCTGAAGCGCGGCTGGACGTTCCACGACGGCACGCCGGTCACCGCGAGCAGCTTCGTCGACGCCTGGAACCACACGGCGCACGGCCCGAACAAGATGCAGGCGGCCAGCTTCCTGGCGCACATCGAGGGCTTCGGCGAGGTGAACGCCCCCGACTCGACGGTCACGGAGCTGTCCGGCCTGAAGGTGGTCGACGACCACACCTTCGTGGTGACCCTGTCGGCGCCGTTCTCCGAATTCCTCGTCACGCTCGGCTGCAGCGCGTTCTTCCCGCTGCCGAAGGCCTTCTTCGACGACCGGGCGGCGTACGAGGCGCACCCGATCGGCAACGGCGCGTTCCGGTTCGTCTCCCGGGAGGTGGAGAAGAACATCCTGCTCGAGCGCTACGAGGGCTACGCCGGGGACGACAAGCCGCAGATCGGCGGCGTCGACTTCCGGATCTACGCGGACCTGGGCGACGCCTACCACGACGTGGTGGCGGACCGGCTCGACTACCTGGACGTCACCCCGTTCTGGGCGCTGGAGGGCAGCCGGTACCTGAACGACCTGCCGAACCGCACGTACGACCGGACCTACCTCGGCATCCAGACCATCACCTTCCCGCTCTACGACCCGCGGTACGCCGACCGGCGGGTGCGGCAGGCGATCTCGATGGCGATCGACCGGGTCAAGCTGATCGACAAGATCTTCCAGGGTCACCAGGCACCGTCCGACGGCCTGGTCCCGCCGGCCGTCTCGGGCCGGGCCGAGAACCAGGGCGGCGAGTTGTGCAGCTACTCCCCGGCGCGGGCCAGGGAGTTGTTCGAGGCGTCCGGGTTCGAGGGTGACATCGAGCTGACGTCCAACATCGACTCGCCGAACCAGCCCTGGATGGAGGAGGTCTGTGCCTCGGTCACCGAGACGCTCGGCGTGCGCTGCCGCTTCGTGTCGATCCCGACCCTCGGGGAGCTCCGGCGCAGGCTGAACGCCCAGGAGGTGACCGCGGTGTTCCGCTCCGGCTGGATCGCCGACTACCCGTCGATCGAGAACTTCCTCAGCCCGATGTTCCGGACCGGCGCGTCCGACAACGTCGGCCGGTACAGCAACCCCGCCGTCGACGCCCTGCTCACCGCGGCCGACACCGCACCGACCAGCGAGCAGGCGTGGGACCTCTACCAGCAGGCGGAGCGGGCGATCCTGCAGGACATGCCGACCGTCCCGATCTGGTACCAGAGCACGCTGTCGGCCTGGTCGACGCGGCTGCGGACGGTCCAGCCCAACCCGTTCCGCGAACTCGACCTGTACAGCGTCACGGTGGCGGAGCAGGACGACACCTCGGGAGCCCGCGCGGCCCGGCGGCGCCGGCGCAGGCGGCCGGAGGGCCTGCCCGCCCGCAAGGCGCAGGCGGGGTCGGCCGGTGCGGGCCGCTCCCGGTAGGCGCGGCCCGCGCCGGGCGCCGGTACGGCCGGCGCCACCCACGGGTGTTCACGGCCCGGGCCGGGACGACGATCTCGTCCCGTCCCGGCCCGGAGGCCGTCCAGCAGGGCGCAGGCCGCGCCGGACCGCTGGACGGCCTCCGGTGTACGCCCGACCGCAGGACGGTGTCACGGGCGCGCTTCGGTCCGGGCCCGGGTCACCGGGCGGGTCGGGTCAGCAGAGCGGGAAACCATGGGAGTTGCTGTTGTTCTCGTTGTACAGGTAGGCGCCGGACACCCACTGGGTCGGGTGGTTGGTGTAGGTGGGACCGGTCCAGGCGCCCTTCTTGATGTAGCCGTCGAGCCCGAACCAGATCCGGTTGGCGGTTCCCAGGGTGTCGGTCGACCAGGCGTAGCAGACGATCATCACCGAGTCGTGGTCCGCGTAGAAGAGGTCCGGGCCGCTCTTGGGGTTGGCGCTGCCGGGGCCGGCGTAGATCCCGATGTTGTGCGGGCCGTGCAGGGCGACGGTGTAGCTGGCGTACGCGCTGGCCGGGCCGGCGCCGAGCACTAGGGTCGCGAGGCCGGCCGCGGCAACGGCGAGACCGCTCAGGAGTCTGGATCGCATGGGGTGTCCTTCGCAGGGGAGTGGGTCGGCTCGCCCCGACGCTCGGCCCGGTGGATACCGAGGGGGCGTCAGGACGGTGTGCGGCGCCCGGCGGGTGCCGGGAGACCGGACCTCCGCCGGTGGGCCGGGCGGCCGGTCCGGCGGGTGGTCTACACCACCTTCGCGGCTCGCCCCTACACTCCCCCTACAAGATCACAGCGTGCGAAATCCGTTCTGGGGGAAACGTGGAGTTCGGGCTGTTGGGTCCCTTGCGGATCCGGGACGACGCCGGCGCGTCGATCGACCTGCCGCAGGGGCGGTTGCGGACGCTGGTCGCCGCGCTGCTGGTGCAGGCGAACGCGGTGGTGTCCGCCGAGGCACTGGTCGAGCAGATCTGGGACTCGCTGCCGCCGAAGCAGCCCCGGGAAGCGCTCCAGGTGATGATGGTGCGGCTGCGCAAGCACCTCGGTCCCGGCCCGGCCGCGCGGGTCCGCGCGGTGCGGGCCGGCTACGCGATCGAGACGCGGCCCGGCGAACTGGACCTCCACCGGTTCGAGGAACTGTGCCGCCGGGGCGCCGACGCCTGCGCGCGGCAGGACTGGGGCACCGGAGGTGCCGTCCTCGCGCAGGCACTGGACCTGTGGCGCGGACGTCCGTTGGAGGGCATCCCAGCGGACCGGCTCACCGAGACGGTCGTGCACGGGCTGGAGGAGCGCAGGATCCGGGCGTTGTCCGACCGGATCACCGCCGATCTGGCGCTGGGACGCCACGCCCGGCTGCTCGGTGAACTGACCGAGGTGGTCGGTCTGCACCCGTTGCACGAGGGGTTCCGGGGGCAGCTCATCCTCGGCCTGCACCGCAGCGGCCGTACCGCCGACGCGCTGGAGTGCTACCGCGAAGGGCGCCGAATCCTGGTGCGGGAGCTCGGACTCGAACCAGGCGTCGCGCTGACGGAGCTGCACCAGGCGATCCTGAGCGGGACGCTCCCGGCGTTCGGCGGGACAGACCCGGGTGCCGGTTCCCCGCCACCCGCCCCGTGCCAACTGCCCGACGCAGTCGCCGACTTCGTGGGCCGCTCGGAGAGCCTGGCACAGATCTCGGCCCACCTGCTCCGGCCCGCCCCGGACGAGGTGGTGCCCGTGATGGTGCTGTCCGGTGCGGGCGGCGTCGGCAAGAGCGCGCTGGCCGTGCACGCGGCACACCGACTGCGGGCGGAGTTCCCGGACGGGCAGGTCTTCGTGCCGCTCAGCACCGGCGGCCGGGAGCGCCCGGTCGAGGACGTACTGTCGGAGCTGATCACGTCGGTCGCGGGGCGGGAGACCGCGCTGCCCGAGAAGCCGGCGGCCCGGGTGGCACTCTGGCGCAGGGTCAGCTCCGGCCGCCGCCTGCTGCTGGTCCTGGACGACGCCCGCTCCACCGCCCAGGTCCGCCGGCTGCTGCCGGGCCCGGGCGGCGGGGCCGTGCTCGTCACCAGCCGCAACCGGATGCCCGGACTGACGGGCCGTCGCCTCCTGGAGGTCGCGACCCTGCCCCGGGACGCGTCGGTGGCCCTGCTGCGCCACGCGATCGGGGACGCCAGGGCGGACGCCGAACCCGAGGAGCTCGTCGAGCTGGCCGAACAGTGCGCCGACCTGCCCCTGGCCCTGCGCATCTCCGGCGCCCGGCTGTCCGCGCGCAACACCTGGACGGTCCGGTCCTTTCTCCGGGGCCTGCGCGAGGCCCGGCTCCGGCTGGACGAGTTCAGCACCGGAGACCGGACCGTGCGCGGCACCATCGAGAGCAGCCTCCCCGAGGCCGGTGCCCCCTCGCTGTCCGGCGTCGACGTCCGGGCGGCCTTCGCGCACCTCGGCCTGATCGGCGGCGCCCCGTTCGGCACCGGTGCCGTGGCGGCGGTGCTGGACATCAGTGCCCGTCAGGCCGAGGACGTCGTCGAGCAGTTCGTCGACCTGCACCTGCTGGCGATGGCCGGGCCCGGGCGCTTCGGCTTCCACGATCTGGTGCTCGAGGTGGCCCGGGAGCACGCCGGTTCGCGACTCGACGCCGGCACCCGGACGGCGGCCCTCGGTCGCTGGGTCGGCTGGGCGGCCGGCACCGCCTGGCACGCCGAACGTCTCACCAACGCCCGCCGCCGACCGACCGCCTTCGAACAGGACTGGATCCGGCACGCCGAGTGGCAGCCGGGCGCTGCGGAGGACGCCGAGTCCGCCTGGGCCTGGTTCGACCTGGAATGGCAGGCCCTGCTGGCGGCGGCCCGCGCCGGGGCGGCGGCCGGGCTGCACGAGCCGCTGGCGGTGCTCAGCCTCGCTGCGGCGTATCCGGGCAGGCTCCGGTGCTGGTGGCGGGAGACCGAGGAGCTCACCCGCCTCGGCCTGGCCGCCGCCCACGCGGTGGGTGACACGGAGGTCCGCATCGCGGCCACCAACGACCACGCCATCTCGCTGGCGGTGCAGCAGCGGTTCGACGCCGCGCTGCCGGTCTTCGCCCAGGCGATGGCGTTGGCCAGGACCTCCGGTGACCGACTCCGCGAATCCCAGGCCGGGCTGAACACGGCGATCGCCGCCCGGCACCGGGACCTGCCCGAGCAGGCCCTGGCAGTACTCGACGAGGCGACCAAGGCGCTGGACGAGCACGAGCGCAGCACCGAACCCACGGCCATGAGCCGACGGATCAGACGCTCCATCATGCTGTGCCAGGGCATCTCCCTGTCGGCGGTGGGACGCCACGGACCCGCCCTCGAACTCCTGAACCGGCTGCTGAGCCTGGCCGAGGCAGCTCAGGACGTACCGCACCTCAACCAGACCCGGCTCCACCTGGGCCGGCTCCACGTCGCCAGGTCGCATCCGTCCGAGGCGCTGCCCCATCTCGAAGCCGCGCTCGCCGGCTTCGAGGCCATGGCGGACCCCGAAGCCACCGCCTCCGCCCTGCACGCCCTCGGCCGGGCCGAGCTCGCCCTCGGCCGAACCGCCGAGGCGCTGGGCGCGCTGCGGCGGGCGCACACCCTGTTCAGCGACCTGGACCACCAGGAGGCCGAGCAGGTGCTGGAGCTGATCCGGCAGAACGAGGAGGCCACCGTGGGGTGCTGACGGCCCGTCCGGTAGCCAGTACCGACCGTCGTGACCGTGGGTCGCTCAGAGGCGGCGGGGCCCGGCGCCGTCCCCGGCGAGCGTGTCACCGGGGTTCAGCAGGGCGCAGGCCTTCATCGAGAGACAGCCGCAGCCGATGCACCCGGTGAGCTCGGCCTCGAGCCGCTCGATGGTCAGCCGCCGCTCCTCCAGCTGACGCCGCCACTCGCGCGAGGCGCGCTGCCACTCCTGATGGCTCGGCGGACGGTCGAGCGGCACATCGGCGAACGCCTCCCGGAGGTCCTGCAACGGGATGCCGATCCGTTTCGCCACCGAGACCAGCGCGACCCGGCGCAGCATGTGCCGTGGGTAGCGGCGTTGGTTGCGACCGTCGCGTTCGGACGCGATCAGGCCGAGTTCCTCGTAGAACCGCAGCGCGGAGACGGCGGCCCCGGTCCGCGCGCCCACCTCGCCGATGCTCAGCCAGTCGTCCGGGCCGGCCAGGACTTCGCCGTATTGATCACTCGTCACGCCGGAACCCCCTCTTGACCTCAAGCTTACTTGAGGTCCTACGTTCGGCTGCGTCAGAACGACGAGCAGGAACGCTCCGGAGAGGACGGCAGTTCGATGACGTTTGTGATCGCTTTGCCCTGTGTGGACGTCAAGGACAAGGCATGCCTGGACGAGTGCCCACTCGACTGCATCTACGAGGGGGAGCGCATGCTCTACATCCAGCCGGACGAGTGCATCGACTGCGGGGCCTGCGAGCCGGTGTGCCCCGTCGAGGCGATCTACTTCGAGGACGACACCCCGCAGGAGTGGCAGCACTTCACCGCCGTGAACGAGGAGTTCTTCGCCGAGCTCGGCGCCCCCGGGAGCAGCGCGAAGATCGGTCCGATCGGACGGGACCATCCGACCGTGGCGGCGCTGCCGCCGCAGGGCGCAGGCTGAGCCGCTCGCGGGGTGGTGATCGGCCGTGGGACGGACATTCGTTGGGTCGGCAGGTGGCGCGACCTCTGATCCGACGGGCCGTCACCGGACCGAGCGCGGCCCTGGCCGGGGAGGGGCTGCCGGTCAGCCGAGGAAGGTCGCGCGGTAGACGCTGGGCGGGACTCCGACGTGCGTCTTGAACTGCGTGCGGAAGTTGGCCGGCGTGCCCAGGCCGCAGCGGCGTGCGACGGCCTCGACCGTGAAGTCGCCGGATTCGAGGAGTTCGCGGGCGCGGGCGAGCCGGGCGTCGAGCAGCCAGCGCATGGGCGGCAGCCCCGTGTCGGCGTGGAAGCGGCGGATCAGGGTGCGGCGGGACATGCCGGCCCGGCGTGCCAACTGGTCGACGGTGAGCGGCTGGTGGAGGTTGCGCAGGGCCCAGTCGTACAGGGCGGGGCTGGCGGAGGGCTCGGGGCGTACCGGCAGGTCGATGAACTGGGCCTGGCCGCCGGTGCGGTGCGGGGCGGCCACCAGCATGCGGGCCTGCCGGTTCGCCAGGTGGGGGCCGTGGTCGCGGCGGATGAGGTGGAGGCACAGGTCCAGGCCGGAGGACACGCCGCCCGAGGTGAGTACCTGCCCCTCGTCGATGTACAGATCCTCGGGCACGACCGTCACCTTGGGGTACTGCCTGGCCAGCGCCCGGGCGTACAGCCAGTGCGTGGTGGCCCGGCGGCCGTCGAGCAGGCCGGCGGCGGCGAGGGCGAACGCACCGGTGCAGATGGACGCGATGCGGGCGCCGCGGGCGGCCGCCGCCGCGAGTGCGGCGGTCACCTCGGCGCCGGGTGCGGCCGGGTCCAGGTAGCCCGGGACGATCACGGTGTCGGCGGACGCCAGGCGGTCCAGTCCGTACTCGACGGACAGCGCGGGGCCGCCGTGCACCTGGACGGGGCCGGGCCGGTCGGTGCAGACCGAGAGCGTGTAGGGACCGTCCGGCCAGCTCCCGAAGATCTGCCAGGGGATCCCGAGGTCCAGGGCGAGGACGTTCTCGAGGGCGACCACGACCACGTGGTGTGCCCCGCCCGAAGCCCGATCCGTCATGGCACGATGCTATCGCTCCCTGGCATCCGTGCCACTGACGGTCGGGCCCGACCCGCACCTACGGTCGGCTCATGGACACCGAAGACCGCATCCTGCCGCTGCTCCCGGAGACCCCCGCCGCCCGGGCCGCCGTCGAACTCGTCCGGTCGTGCGAGAGCGAACCCGTCGCCAACCACAGCATCCGCAGCTACCTGTTCGCCACGCTGCTGGCCGAACACGAGGGGCTGGCGCCCGGCACCGACTTCGACGCCGAACTCCTCTTCCACTCCTGCGTCCTGCACGATCTCGGCGCCTCGCCGTCCGCTCCGGGCCGGGCGCGCTTCGAGGTCGAGGGCGCCGACCTGGCCGCCCGGTTCCTCACCGAGCACGGTTTCGGCGCCGACCGGACCGACCTGGTCTGGGAGGCGATCGCCCTGCACACCTCGGACGGCATCGCCGAACGCCGGGGCGTCCTGGCCTACCTGACCCGGCGGGGCGTCGGCATGGACTTCGGTGTCGGCAGCGCGTTCCTCAGCGATGCCCAGGGCGAGGCGCTCCACGGTCGTTACCCGAGGCTGGACATGGCGACCGTGCTGGTGGACGACATCGTCCGGCAGGCCGCCCGTTCCCCGCAGGCCGGTGCTCGCTACACCCTCCCCGGTGAGTTCCTCCGCGAGCGCGGCGGGCCCGGTGCCGTCACCGCCGTGGAACTCATGGCGAGGGCCTCCCGCTGGGGCTCCTGACGGCGGGTGCCGAGGCCGAGTCCCGGTAGCCGCGACCTGCGTGTCGGACCGGCGTGGCAGGATCTGTGTCCGAACAGCCCGCCCGTCCGCCCGTCCGACCGTCCGACCAGGAGTGAAGCGCACGTCATGGACCCCGTCTCCGAGCAGTACCGCCCGGCCATGTCCTGGGACCGCTTCTGGCAGCTGATCGACCGGCTCGGGGTGACCGAGGACGGCCGGGTGGACTGCGCCGACCTGGACGATGCGTGCGAGGACCTCGCCGCCACCCTCGCCGAGGAGCCGGTCGAGCAGATCCTCGGCTTCGGCGAGCGCCTCGCGGAGGCGCTGTTCACCCTCGACCGCGCGGAGTTCGGCACCCTTCCGGTCCTCGGCCTGACCGCGCCGGGCGGCTCTCCCTTCCCGCAGTCCGATGACGGCTTCCTCTACTCGCGTGCCGCCGTCGTCGCCGCCGGCCGCCGCACCTACGAGAGCGTCCTCGGCCACCCCGAGCGCTTCGCCCCCTTCACCGACCTGCACGCCGAGGCCGTCCTCCACATCCACGAGGAGGCGTACGAGCAGGCCACCGGCGAGGAGTGCGACCACCTCACTGTCCACGACTACGAGACCTGCTCGAACACGGCGGGATGGCCCGAGCTCGCCCGCTGACCCAGCGCGGGTGCCTGAGTGGCCGTCAGCAGGTCACCCACCACGAGTATTCGGGCACGTCCACGCGAGCGGCTCCCGGCTGCTGTGATGGTGCCAGTGTGTACGAGACCCCGGGACTTCAGCGGGGCCCGCGAGCCCTCCGAGGCCGTGACCTGGCGAGACGTCAGCGGCGGGGCCCGTCGGCGCGACCGGCCATGAATGGCCGGTGCCCTGATCTGGCGTTGCGGGCGGCCGAGCCGCCATCATCGCGGTGGCGGCCCGCGAGACCTCACACCGTCGAAGCCTCCGGGACCGCGCGCCTGCGCCTCCCCCCTCGTCGAACGTGAGAGAGACATGCTGACTGTGCTGCCCGACCCGCTGCTCGTGCCCGCAGCGACTGCGTCGGGGGTGGCGCGTTGAAGGCGCTCCAGGACAGCGATCCGCGACAGGTCGGCCGGTACGAGCTGCTCGGTGTGCTCGGCGTGGGCGGTATGGGCCGGGTCTACCTCGGGCGGCACGACGAGGTCCTGGTCGCGGTCAAGGTCATCAACGAGGAGCTGACGCAGAACTCCGACTTCATCGCCCGGTTCCGTCGTGAGGTGACCGCGACCCGGGCCATGTCGGGGCCGTACTTCGCCGCGATCGTCGACCACGACGTGGACGCGGAGCAGCCCTGGCTGGCGACCGAGTACGTGCCCGGCCCCACGCTGAACGCGGTCATCGCCGAGCACGGGCCCCTCGACACCGTGTCGGTGCGGGCGTTGGGCGTGCGTCTGACCGAGGCGCTGAGCGCGATCCACGCGGCCGGACTGGTGCACCGGGACGTCAAACCCGGCAACATCCTGCTGGGGCGGGACGGTCCCCGACTGATCGACTTCGGGATCGCGCGGGGCGCGGCGGTGACCACTCTCACGCAGACCGGGGTGGTGCTGGGGACGCCCCAGTTCATGGCGCCGGAACAGTTGCAGATGCGGGGCCGGATCGGTCCGGCGGCCGACGTGTTCGCGCTCGGGTTGGTGATGGCCTTCGCGGCGACCGGGGAGCACCCGTTCGGCCAGACGGACGCCTTCGGCCTGGGCTTCCGGATCGTCCACGAGGAGCCGGCCCTCGAACAAGTCCCGGCCGCACTGGCCGGTCTGGTCCGCCGCTGTCTGGCCAAGGACCCCGACGAGCGGCCGACGCCCGCGGAGTTGGGTGCGGAGCTGAGCCTGGGTGAGGAGACCCTCGACCGGACCGGCCTGGCCGTGCTGATCCGGCACGCGGGCGACACGACGATACCGACCCTGTCGCCGACCCCGACGGAGCGGAACACCGTCGAGCGGCCGCCTCGGCGACGCCTGGCGCTGATCCTCCTGGCGGCCGCGGTCGCCATCGGAACGGCCGTCACGGTCGTGTTGGGCCCGGGCGGGGGCGGTACGCCGGAGGCCCAGGGCCTCGGCTCCCAGAGTGGCAGCCCCACCGGCTCGTCGGCGCCGGTGACGCCCGTCGCACCGACGAGTACCACCGGCCAGCCCAGTGCCCCGGCCACGTCGCCACCCCCGTCGACGGCGCCCCCGACGGCCGACGTCGCACCCGTCACCGGGCCGCCGGCGGGCGGCGGTGACGGATCGTCAGGAGCCACGGTCGGCGGCAAGAGCAACGGGAGCGCCGGTGGGAGCGGCTCCGGTGGTTCCTCGGGCAGCACCCCCGCCAG
The DNA here is from genome assembly GCF_045041205.1 of Kitasatospora sp. NBC_00070. Taxonomy (NCBI): domain Bacteria; kingdom Bacillati; phylum Actinomycetota; class Actinomycetes; order Kitasatosporales; family Streptomycetaceae; genus Kitasatospora; species Kitasatospora sp. NBC_00070. The sequence continues at coordinate 7,554,271 of NZ_CP108247.1, forward strand.
CGGTGGCGGTGGCGGGGGTGGCGGCGGCGGTACGCCGGGAGGGAGCAGTGCGGGTTCGCCGTCGACCCCGCCGCCTCCGGCGCCCAAGCCCACGCCGACCCCCGCGCCGCAGGGGACTCCGCCCGCGGCCATGACGGCTTACCGGGCGACCTTCGACCATGGCTGCGTCGGTGCCTGCGACATGCCGTTCACCATGACCTGGGACGTGCAGCCGGACACGACCCGGTACGACGTCCAGTACGACAACCAGACCTCGAAGGTGAACAAGGTCTACTCGACCGCAGGCACCAGCTACCACGTCACCGGCCCGTTCTCCGGCGACCACGTCTGTATCGCCGTGCGTGCGGCCAACCAGTACGGAGCCTCCGCGTGGAGCGAGCGCTACTGCTTCGACGTGCCCTACTGATGCCCGGGTGCCCTGACGCCTGGGACCTCACGGCGGGTAGACGACGTCCAGGAGGTCGCGGACGAACCGGTCGAGGTCGTCGAGGCCGGCGTGGGTCAGGGTGCCGGGGCCGCCGGTGAGCAGGTGGGGGATGGCGGCGTGCAGGGCGAGGGTGACGGTGGCGGCCCGTTGCGGGGTGACGGGGAGTCCGGCCATGCGTTGGGCCTGTTCGAAGCCGGTGAAGTCGGCGGCGGCGATCTGGTCGAGGACGGCGGTGAGCTCGCTCCTGCGGGCCGCCTCGTTCTGCAGCTCCAGGTAGGCGAGCATCCGGGGGCGGCCGGGGCCTGCGACGTTGCGGAGCAGGCCGGCGAGCAGGGCCACCAGGCCCTCGCGGTCCACGGGGCCGGCTCCGGCGGCGGCCAGCTCCGCCGTCAGCCGGTGGTACTGCTCGGCGCAGCGCTCAGCTGCGGCGCGCAGCAGGGCGTCCCTGGTCGGGTAGTAGTTCTTCGCGGTGCCCAGTGGCACGGCGGCGGCCGCGTCGACGGCCCGGTGCGTCAGTCCTCGTCCGCCTGCGGCGGCCAGGACCTCGATCGCGGCGTCGCGCAGCAGATCCCGACGATTCCCATTCACCGTCAACTCCCGTTCTTCCTCAGCATGTTGCCCAGAATACCCCAGCCGTGGTACCACAGCTGTAGTGGTCTGCCGTCGGTGGACGCGGTGAGCGGGGGGCGCAATGTCGGGGGGCGTGATGACGGGTACGGCCGTTGTGGTGGGGGCGGGTGTCGGTGGGTTGGCGACGGCGATCGGGCTGCGCCGGGCGGGGTGGCAGGTGACCGTCCGTGAGCGCCGCACCGAACTGGAGCGCTACGGCACCGCGTTCGCCCTCCACCCCACCGCGCAGGACGCCCTCGACCGGCTCGGCGTGGGTGAGGCGATGCGCGGCCGGGCGGTGCCGTACCGCTCCGCGCAGGTCCGCACTCCTGAGGGGCGGGTGCTGGCCCAACTCCCGCTGGAGCGCCTGGAACGCAAGGCGGGACGCCCCGAACTGCTGATCTCCCGGCCCTACTTGATGGATGCGCTGCTGGCCGAGCTGGACGCCGTGGGCGACGTGACCGTCGAACTCGGCGAGGCCGTCACCGACGTGGCCGCCCTGGCAGCCGGGTACGACCTGGTGGTCGGGGCCGACGGCCTGCGCAGTGCCGTACGGGATGCCTGGTTCGGCGCTGGCAGCGGCCCGCGGAAGGTGGGGTCGGTCGCCTGGATCGGCATCGCGGACTTCGACAGCGACATCCATGGTGAGACCTGGGGCCGGGGCCGCTTCTTCGGCCTGACCCCGGTCGAACCGGGTCGCACCAACTGGTACGCCGCCGTCCCCGAGGGCACCACTGCCGCCGACCTGCGCGGTCTCTTCGAGGGCTGGCACGACCCCATCCCCCGGATCCTCACCGAGACCGACCCCGAGACCTGGCTCCGCTACGAGATGCGTCACCTCTTCCCTGCCCTCCCCACCTTCGTGCAGGGCGGCAAAGTCGCCCTGGTCGGCGACGCGGCCCACGCCATGACCCCCAATCTGGGCCAGGGCGCCTGCACCGCCATCCTCGACGCGGAAGCCCTCACCCGTGCCGTCGCCGACCACGGCCGCTCGGGCCTGCCGGCGGCCCTGCGCAGCTACGACCAGGAACGCCGCCGGACCGCCCAGCGCACGGCGCTCGCCTCCCGCACCCTGCACCGCTTCGTCTCCACCGAGCGCACCTGGCTCCGCGACACGGCAGCCCGTCTCCTGCCGGGCTGAGCCGACCCCGGCGGGAGGGACAACCGTCGCGTGGGCTGAGGGACGCGCGGTCAGCCCGGCAGCTTCCACTCGGGGCTGGTGGCGATCGCCTTCAGCTGTTCGGTGGTCAGTGCGCGGGTCGTCCGGCTCGCGGGCTGGTGCAGGCCGGCGCTGTTGTACACCGACACCACGACCCGCAGGCCGTTCGGACGCAGTGCCTCGGCCGTCCAGTGGCCGGGGTTGGAGCCCTCCTGGCTGGTCAGGAGCCTGGTGCCGTCCGGCAGGGTCTCCCCGGTCGAGTACTGGCCCGAGATGGTGTTGATGCTGCGGCTCCAGTCCTGGACGTTGATCTCCACCAGGCTCGCGCCCTTCCCGTCGTCGACGGTGAAGCCGGCGTAGCCGTCCTCGCTCGCGCTCACGTTGGCCGGTGTGAGCCCGGGCGGGAGGAGGCGGGCTGCGGTGGCGACGATCTCTGCGGTGGGGAAAGCCGCCGGGCGGGTCTGCTGCGCTTCGGTCACGGGGAGGTCGGCCAGGACGGCGTCCCACACGTGCGAGGTCACGGCGCTGGTCAGTTGAGCGGGAGTCAGCGGGGGAGTGGGGCGGGTGCTCGGGGCGCCCTTCGACGCGGACGAGTTCCACTCGGAGAGCTCGACCAGCCGGCCGTCCCGGCCCGACAGCGTGGCTGCCCACCGCTTGGTGTCCAGCCGGCCGTCGGGGTACTCCGGTCCTTGGAACAGGGTCAGGACCGAGCCGTCGGCGAGGGTGCTGGTCTGGCAGGAGCCGTACGCCCGGAGCCCCGGATCCGGGCACCTGACCTCCTGGGCGCCGGCCGTCAGCTGCTGGGCCCAGCGCTCCACCCGCACCGACACCACACCGAGGCCGTGCCCGTCGTCGAAGCGCGCGGTGAGCATCGCGCCCGGGATCGGGACGTCGGCATCCTCGAGCCCTTCGGTGTTGCTGAACGAGCCTGCGGGCAGGGCCGTCTGCAGGGCCGTCAGCATGCGGGCGCTGGAGACCGGCGCCGGACCCGAAGTCCGCCCCAGGCCGGCCGGGGAGGGGGTGGCCGACCGGTCGGAGGCCGCAGCGGCGGCACCGCCGGTCGGTGCGATCCCGGCCATGAGGTAGACGCTCCCGCCGACCAGGGCCAGGGTGGTCGCGCCGGCCGCCGTCATGGTCGTGCGGCGGTGCCGCCAGGCGCGGCGGCCGCGTTCGAGGCCGACCAGGTCCAGCCGCGTCGTCTCGGTGCGGAACGCCTCTGCGGTCCGCGACAGGGCGTACGTCAGATCCTCTTCGAACTTGCTGTCACTGGACACGCGAAAGCCTCATCACTGTCGTCATGGTCGTCGTCGGAGCGGAACGGGCGGAGCGGAACGGAGCGGAACGGGCGGGGTCAGCGGGCCGCCAGCTCGGCGAGCGAGTCGCCGAGCAGCAGGCGCAGCTTGGCCAGCGCGCGGGTCGTCCTGGTGCGCACCGCGCCCGGACTTGTCCTCATCACCTCGGCGGTCTCCTCGATGCTGCGGTCCTCCCAGTGCCGGAGCACCAACACCGCGCGGTCGTGCGGCGGGAGTTGCGCGAGCGCGTTGAGCAGTGTCAGCCGGAGCGCGCTGTCCGGGCCCTGGGCCCGGGTCTCCGGCAGCTCCCCGACCGGGAGCTCAGCGCTGGAACGTCGCTTCCGGTGGGCGAGGAAGGTGCGGACCAGGACCCGGTGCGCGTACGCGCCCGGGGCCTCGATCCGGGTATGACCCATCAGCCAGGAATTCTGCCGTCGCCAGATCGTGTACATCCGGGCCAGCGTGTCCTGGACCAGGTCTTCCGCCAGGTGGGTGTCGCCACCGGTCAGCAGGCACGCCGATCGGTACAGCTGTGCAGTCCGCCCAGCCGTCAATTCCAGGAACTCGGCATCCCTGGATTCTGCAGCTACGCGACTGCCGGCCATTGCTTTCCCCCCTTGTGGTCCCGTACACGGTAAGAGAGGGCCCAGGATGGTCCGGACGTTACAGACGAGTTTTCGTGCCCCGGGACGTCGGCCAGCAGGCCCTGGTGTGCGCGGGGGCGGCAGGGCAGGCTAGTTTGCTCGGGTGAGTCTCCTTGATGATGTGGCCGAGCGTGATGGCTGGCTGTGCTGGGTGTGCGACGAACCGGTCGATCCGGACGAGTCGGTGAACGATCCGCGAGGGCCCAGCGTGGACAGCCGCACCGCGGACCGGAAGGCCAAGATCCCGGAGCGGCTCGCGCACCGTGGGTGCAACACCCGCAAGGGCGCGGTCAAGGTGGTCATCGCCTGGCCGGACCGTCTGTACGTGGTCGAGCCGGCGCCGCTGATCACCGTCGCCGGGAGGCTGGAGCGCAAGGGCGGCCGCGAGATGGTGGGCCGCTGCCCGACCAGGAAGGACGCCCAGGCTGCGGCGGACTGGCTGGTGGACCGTTTCTCCCGGCTGGTACCGGGACTGCCGGTGACCGCCGACATCGAGCCGGGCGGCGGTCAGTTCCTCGTCATCCTGTCCACCGGCCGCCGCTGACCGGGGGTCACCAGCGCGTGCCGGGCCGGCCCCTCGTCGTCCTGTCCTGACACGAGTCTGTGCTGGTCGGCTGATCAGCGCCGCGCCGGAGCGTCTCCGGCGGACCGGGAAGGACGAGCGGGTCCGGTACGTGGTGGCCTTGGAGCTCAACGGGCCTGACGACGGGCCGGGATTCGGTGCGGCGGTACCCGTGAGGTGGTAGCAGAGCGCCGTCCCCGTCACCGGCGGGTGCCGGTGACGGGGACGGCGGTTGCCCGGTGGAGGTCAGGACGCGGGGCAGGCGTCGGTGCTGGTGAGGAGGGCCGCGGTGCTCTGGGCGATCGTGAGATGCACCCCGCTGAGGAGCGTCAGTGAGAGGGCGGTGACGGTGATGCCCTTGCCTCCCGCGAGGGGTGTCTGCTGGTTGACGACCAGTGAGCCGACCAGCGGCAGACCGATGGTGGTGTTCGGTGCGGTGTCGGCCGAGACGGTCACCCCCGCGACGCGGAGGTTGGTGAGGGTGGTCGCGCCGGTCAGGGTGATCGCTCCCGGGCCGGTGCCGGTGAGCGGCTGCCGGGCCTGGGCCGAGGTGCCGACCAGGTCGGCGGTGACCAGGCCGCCGAGCAGGTTGACCCCGGCGACCTGGGCATGGGCCGCGGCGGTGCGGGTGCCGTCGGGGTCGACGGCACCGGAGGCGTCGGTGGTCAGTACGCCGAGGGTGCCTACGCCACCCAGTCCGGCGCCGAGCACGGTGTGGTCGTCCTCGCCCGGCAGCGCTGTGCAGGAGTGGGCGGACGGTGCCAGCGGCCCGATGCCCGTCAGCGGCGAGGTGAGGCGTACGCCGTGGGCGCGCGCGTCGAAGACGGGCGCCGTGAAGGTCACCGAGGAGCAGCCGGGCAGGTCGACACCGACCCGGGCGGTGATCGCCGACCCGCACACCTGGTAGCTGCCGCCGGTGGTGGAGGTGAGCCGGACGGTGGCGGTGCAGGACTGCTGGCCGGCGGCGAGGTCACCGTGCACGGTCAGCGTGCCCTGCGCGGCATCCGCGGTGGCCGTACCGGAGCCGCAGCCGGTGGCGGCGCTCGCGCCGTCGAGGACCAGCCCGGCGGGCAGCTGGGTGGTGAAGGACCAGCCGTTCTTCGCGGCCAGTTCGGCGGTGTTGGTGACGGTGACTGTCAGCGTGGTGGGCGCGCCCACGGGGAGCGTGGCCGGCGCGAAGCCCTGGTCGAGCTGCGGGGTGGCGTCCAGCAGCCGGATGTTGTCGATCGCGCCGTCGTTGCCGCCGCCGCTGGCCTGCTCGTTGACCAGCCGGATGCCGGCCGAGTCACCGGTGAACAGGACCGAGCCGTTGCCGGCGTAGGTGCCGACCGCAGTGCCGTTGATGACCTGGCCGGGGTTGTTGCAGGGGTCGATGGGGGAGCTGAACGCGGGGCGCGCGGTGCCGCCGTCGAGCAGGTAGAAGGCGAGCAACGGGTGGCTGGCGAAGCAGTTCTGGGCCGCCGCGTCCACCGAGAAGGTCAGGAAGCGGTTCTGTGCGCTGAGCGGGATCGGCTGCACGGTCTGCAGCTCGGTGCGCCCCGCCCCCGGATTGGCCGAAGTGTAGGCGGTGAGCGAGTGGTTGGTGGCGGCGCTGTTGCCCGCCCAGGTACCCAGCGCGGCGGCCATCTGCTTGTTGGCCGCCCAGAACCCGCCGCAGTTGACCCCTGGCGGCGGGGAGGCGGGGCCCTGCGCCGAGACGATCAAGCCGTTGCAGGCGGTCAGCCAGGCCGGATCCGCGGTGTACCCCTCCGCCAGTGGCGCGGGACCGGTGTAGTCGGTCAGCAGTGTCACCGCCGAGCCCTGGCCGTTTTCGAAGCCCTCGACGAACACGGTGGTCGGCGCACTCGGTGTGCCGGGGTTCCCGGGCGCGTTCGCCTCGGCCGGCCCGATCGCGGCCAGCGATCCGGCGGCCAGCGCGACGACGCCCAGCAGGGCGGTGGCAAGACGGGTTCGCCACCGTCCGCTCGCCCGCCCGGATTCCCGCCTGCGAATCCGCCTCCGCAGTGCCGCATCGGCCGAACCGATGCCGGCTCCCCCCAGCTCGAAGTCCCTCATCCCGCACCCCTGTTCCGCCGCCCGACCGCTCGCCACGGCCACACCGCACCGATGCGACGGACGTCTCGGCCACCATCCCGGCTGACGGCGCTCCGCACATCGGCGCGCGGAGTCCGGGCTGATGCGCGGGCGGGTGCGTGCGCCGCGCAAGCCGGGGTGTGCTGCCGTGAGCCTGGGGCCCGTGATCGACCGTGTTCCCGGCGCGGGTTCCTGGGGATGGGCGGGCTGATCCGGGTTCGGAACGGCCGGTGGGTGTGCGGGGCCGGGCGGAGGGCCTTCGCCCGGCCCGGAAGTCAGGACTTCGACTTGGCGAGCTGTGAGATCCGGTCGGCCAACTGGCCGAACGCGCTCTGGGCGGCAGCGGCCTCGGAGAGGGTCGGGCCGCCGGAGAAGGAGTCCGTGTTCTGGATGCAGGTCGTGGCGGCCGTCTTGACCTGGTCGAGCGCCTTCTCCCAGCGCTCACGGGCGATCTCGTCGGGCAGCGGACGGTACGCCGTGGCCGACTTCACGTGGTCGAGGACCTGTTGGCAGCGCGGTGCGCTGCCGGCCGCCTGGCCGGAGAACTGGATCAGCGTGCGGATGTCGTCGCCGATCACCCGGATGTGCTCCCGGCCGCCCTGGGTGGACCAGCTCGCCACGGTGTCCTTGTCCTCGGAGCAGCCGGTCAGTCCGACGGCCAGCAGAGCCGCGGCGCCGATGGCGAGCGCACCGCGTAGGGCCGGACGAGGGCGGATCTTCGAACGCATGCGGACACTTCCTTCGACGTGGGTGAATCGGATCGTAAAGCTGACAGCCTGTCAGTTTTACGTGTCGGCTGTACAGGATGGGGAGTTGCCGGCCGACCCTGGCCGTCTGCCGCGCGGCCGGTGTCGTGTGCTGCGGCGAACCGGCCGTGACCTGGTACCGGGGGACGACACCGTCGGCCGCATCCGCCCCCGGGTGTAAACCCGTGGGCCGATGCCGCAGGGGAGGGGCCCGTGACAGCGTTCACCCGTGCCCACGGACCGCCCGTCGCGGCACAGTTGACGATCCGTGACCACGGGAGGGCCCATGACCACCACGCCGTTCATCCGCCGGAAGGGCATGACGCGCCGCCGGGTGCTGGGAGCCGCGCTGGCCGCCGTGCCGCTCGCCTCGATCGCCGGCCCCGCGTCGGCGGACCCGGGCACCCCCACTCCGACGCGGCTCACGCTTCCGGCGCCCACCGGCCCGCACCCCGTGGGAACGGTCGAGCTGCATCTCGTCGACCGGTCGCGCCCGGACGCCATCGCGGGCCCCGGGCACTTCCGCGAGCTGATGGCCACGGTCTGGTACCCCGCGCAGGACGTCCAACGGCACCCGGTGGCGCCGTGGATGCCGGCCGGCGCCCTTCAGGCGTTCCTCGCCGACGTGGGGTTCGGCGCGCTGGTCCCGCTCGCGCCGCTCACCGTCGGCCATGTGGGTGCACCGGTGCTGCGGTCGGGGCGGCGGTTGCCCGTCGTGGTGTTCTCGCACGGCGCGCACAGCCACCAGGGCGACCACACCGTCATGGTGCAGGAGCTCGCCAGCCACGGCTACGCGGTGGTGACGGTGGCTCACCAGTACGACACGTACACCGAGTTCCCGGACGGCCGGGTCGCCGTTCCGCTCCGCGACCGCGACGCGCCGACGCTGCCCGGTGACTTCGCCGCCGACCTGCGTTTCGTCCTGGGGTGCGTCGAGCAGCTCGCCGCCGGGTGCAATCCGGACGTCGACCGGCGGAAGCTGCCGACCGGGTTGCTCGGCTCCCTGGACCCGCGCCGGATGGGCGCGTTCGGCTGGTCGAAGGGCGGGACGGCCACCGCCTGCGCGGCGCTCGCCGACGAGCGCATCCGGGCCGGCCTGAGCCTCGACGGCCCGATGCAGATGAACCCGCCGCTGGCCGGTGACCTGGACCGGCCGTTCATGATGATGTCCGCCGAGTTCACCCGGGCCACGGACCCCGAGGCCGCCGCGTTCTGGTCGCACCTGCGGGGCCGACGGCTGAACATCCAGGCCGAAGGCGCCGCCCACATCTCGTACGGCGACAACGAGGCGCTGTACGCCCAGGTGGCGAAGCTGCTCGGGTGGAGCGGGCAGCAACTCCAGGACGTGATCGGCACCCTCGACCCCGAGCAGGCGGTGAGGATCCAGCAGGCGTACCCGCTCGCGTTCTTCGACGAGCACCTGCGCCACCGGCGTGGGCACCTGCTCGACGGGCCGTCCGCGGCCTTTCCGGCGGTGACCTTTCTCCCGTGAGCAACTGATCGTCTCGGTGCGGGGGTTCGGCAGTCGAGGTGGTCCGGGCGGTGGGTGCGTGGTGGGTCGGGAGGTCCGGGTGCCTCTGCTACGCCGGCAGCACCTGCACCCGCTGCCTGTCCGTTGCCTCCAACGAATCGTCGCAGGGCGGGAGATGGCGGTCGCCTCAGTTGCCGCCGAGGCGTCACCGGCTTCGGCCCGTCACTGCCCGGAGCCAGTCGCAATCGATTCGATGACACCGTGCCAGGTCCTTCGGTAGCCCTCGCGGAGCGGCCCGCCGACCAGGTCGAGAATTCCTGATGCCGCGTCGATCATGAGCGCCGGGTCTCCCGTCCGACCCAGGTGCAGGTGCCCGTCGAGCAGGGCCGCCCCGCGCTCCGGGTCCGCCTCCAGGAGGCGCCGCGGCAGCCACTTCCCGCCGCCGATCCACGCGTGGTGGTAGTCGAGGAGCAGATCGGCGGTGGAGCTGAGAACGGCGCCGGCCACCGCAAGGCGCTCGATCTGGTCGTCCGCGTCGGCGAGGTCGTCCAGGGCGTCCGTCAGCCCGTATCTCTTGGTTTCGACCGTCGCCGGTTCCAGCGACGGCGGGCCCTCGCGGAGGTCAGCCTCGGCCAGGGCACGGGCGCGTCCGGCCTCGCCGTCGGTGTCGAACAGGACGAGACCGGTGGCGTACATGCTCTGCAGGACCGCGCGACGTGCGGCGACGTCTGCGGCGAACAGGTCCCTGAGGCCGGCACGGGTGTGGACGAAGAGCTCTACGACGCGTCCCTCGAACCGGATCGTCTCCCGGTAGGTCGCGCCGCCGTCTCCGACGAGCACCGCGATGTCCAGGTCGCTACTGGCAGTGGCCCGCCCCGAAGCCGTCGACCCGGCAAGGATCGCAGCGAGCGCATCGGGGAAACGGTCACGGACGAGACGTCGTGCCTGGTCGACGGGGTTCGAGGTCATGACGGCCAGGGTTCCACGAACCTCGTGTCGACGGCGATCGAGTTTTGCCACGGCGAGCTCGCCGTCTGCTGTGAGGCGATGGTTTGCGCTCCGAACTGACGTGGCGGGCGTCGAAGTTGCCCCAGCTGTTTCCCGTCCTCCGACGCGCGGTATGGGTGCCCTCGGAACCCGGCGGCCTTCAGGGGCGGGACCTCGACGATTAATGTCAGATTGACGATAACTGTGCCATGGGGCTACCTTGCCGGGTATGAGAGTGAAAGTGGTCCTGACGCGAGACAGCGTGTGCATGGGGGACGACTGCGATGCGCCGCACCAGCAAGCCCCCACCTTCGACGCCGCCACCACGCTGGGCGATTTCGTGACCCAGGTGGCGGACTACCCTCCTCGCATGCGCGGCGCCCGCTGGGTGGTGTTCCTTGGCGGGAACCGCGCCGACGGCTCCCCGATCGCCGAGATCTCGCCGGAGTGGGCGATCCCTCGCTTCATGTCCGGAGTCGACCCGCTGGTACCCCTGGCCACCCTCGCCCCTGTCGACGGCGACCTGAGCTTCTTCTTTCGCTACCACTCCGGCAGTGTCCCGCTGGCGGCGCCGCCCGAACCCGGCCCCACCACCCCCGAATCGCTCTCAAGTCGGCTCGCTCTACGGCTCGCTGAGGCCAGCTCAAGGGTGTTCGCCCGCCACGGGACTGTGGGTCGGTAACCCGGCCCGGTCAGTTGAACAGCAGGGCTAGTCGATGACCACGTCGAGGTGCCAGAACGCGCGGTCGCCGATCCGGCCCACGAGGTCACCGGCGAAGGCGGACGTACGCGGGGGTCGGTCCCAATCGCTCTGTCCCCGCAGCGGTAGAACCGTGCCGGGTTCTTGGTTCGCATCGTCCTCGATCAGGGGCATCCGTAACCAGGGGGTACCGTCCGGGCCGGCAAACAGGACTGCATTGGCACCAGGCACGTCTTCCCTCAGCACCTCCTTGACGCCGTCGGGTCCGAACTTGCGGTCGCCTCCATCCGCCATGGGCAGGAGGGTTGCGCAGAGCACACCCGGGCCGGAAGCGTGGTCCGTGAGCGAGGGCCAGGTGCGGTCGGGCGAGAGCTTCGAGGCCCCGGGGGTGGGCCGGGTGTCGGCTTCGGGCACAATCACATGCCGTGCCCACTCCTCCTGATCCATCCCTTCTGTATCCCGAGGTCGCGGCCTACGGCAGCCTCGCCGCAGCGCTCCGGGCTGCGGCGGAGGACCGCCTCGGAGCTGTCCCCGCCATCTCCTCCAACTCCGCCCCGCTGCTCCATGCGGCCGTCGCGAGCACCCTGCCGCACCGCGGCCTGCTGGAGATCAGCGCGTGGTCCCACGAACGACGGTGGACGATCCGCGGTACGGATGTCTTCCAGGGGCTGTCCCTCGTCGACGGCACGACGGACGACCTGGCAGAGGTCGCGAAGGCGGCCCGGGCGTGGCACGACGGGGCGGCCCTGGAGGCCATCCGCCGGGCCGCCCCCTTCGTGCACCCGACCGGCCGGTTCGATGTGCCGGACCGAGAGCCGGCGCGCCTGACGGATTCCGAGTGGCAGCACCTTCGCCAGGCGGCGGCCGAGCTCGAGTACGACTGGCAGGAGCCGTACCAATGCCTGATCGAGGCGGCGTATGCCGAGCCGGCACTGCGCGCCCTCTACCCGTTCACGAGCCACTGGGCGCTGCGCTTCTCCAGCACCACCCGCCCGGACCTGACCATCGTGGGGCCGAGCCTGACGGCGGGTGGTGACGGCACGTACGGGCTGGGCAGAGGCTTCATCACCCCCGACCTCGGCCGGTTCGCCACGGCAGGCGAAGCCGTGGCGATGGCCGTACGCCACCTGCCGCCCGGCCTCACTTCAAGTACGTGACGGGCTAGGCCGTGTTTTGGAAGGTGGTTTGGTGTGATGCCAGGCTGTGTGGATGGGGCGTGGGGATCTGTCGGATGATCAGTGGGCTGTGCTGGAGCCGTTGTTGCCGATGGCCGGGGTGGGTCGTCCGGCGAGGTCGCGTCGTAGGCTGGTCAACGGGATTCGGTGGCGGGTACGGACGGGAGCTCCGTGGCGGGACGTTCCGCCGGAGTACGGACCCTGGCAGACGATCTACGGCCTGTTCCGCCGCTGGCAGCGACAAGGTGTCTGGCAGCAGCTCCTTGCCGGCCTGCAGGCGCGGGGCGATGCGGCCGGGATGATCGTCTGGGAGGTGAACGTCGACTCCACGATCTGCCGGGCCCACCAACACGCCGCGGGCGCCCGACGTGACGGGGCCGCGCAGAAGGAGCCGCCGGGCGGCGTGGGCAAGGAGCCCGCGGACCACGGGCTGGGCCGGTCACGAGGCGGATTCACGACCAAGATTCACCTGGCGTGCGAGCAACGGCAGAAGCCGCTGTCCCTGCTCGTCACGGCCGGCCAGCGCGGGGACTCGCCGCAGTTCGAGGCGGTGCTCGACGCGATACGTGTGCCCAGAACCGGTCCGGGCCGACCCCGCACCCGCCCGCTTCGGGTGCGCGGCGACAAGGCGTACTCGTCCAAGGCGAACCGGGCCTACCTGCGTCGACGCGGCATCCGGTGCACCATCGCGGAGCCGGCCGACCAGATCCGCAACCGCAAGCGGAGGGGTGCGGGCGGTGGACGTCCACCCCGCTTCGACCGCGAGGACTACAAAGCCCGCCATGCTGTCGAGTGCGGCATCAACCGGCTGAAGCAGCACCGGGCGGTGGCCACCCGCTTCGACAAACTCGCCGTCCGCTTCGAGGCGGCCGTCCTCGTCGCCGCGATCAACCAGTGGCTGTGAGAGTCGACGTGCCGGGCTCGCGTGCCATGCTGGCCGCGAGCCCGGAGCGGGGTGTCGCACAAGGGGAGAAACCGGTGGCCGCTACCCACTACTGCGCCGACAGCGAGAACGGCGACCACATCGACGACCCGTCCGAAGACGCCATCTTCATGCTGCTCGACGACCTCAACGACACCGACAACACCTTCGTCGTCATCCAGCCCGACGAGGACGACCCGGCCTGGTACGTCTCGGTCGCCGTCCTCGACAAGGGCGAATACGAGATCGTCCGCCGCGACGCGAGCCGACACGAACACCACATCGTCACCGAGACCAGCATCCACACGACCGCGCGCGACCTCATCCTCTGGCTGGCCACCCGAAGCTCCCCCGGACAACCAACCAGACACACCTTCGACGCCTTCTAAAACACGGCCTAGCTGAGTTCGCTTCAAACTTCTGTACGGGTGCGTGCGGTGGGCGTACCGTCGGTGGCTGTGGACAACGGGGCGGACAAGACAGTCTTCGGGTTGCCGGTCGAATGGCGGCTTCGCGCGGTGCTGATCTCGTTGGTGCTGGGCGCTTTCGCCGGTGTGGTCGCGGTGGCGCGGTTCCCGGCGAGTCCGGTTGCGGCGGCGCTGATCGCGGGGGTGCCGAGTGCGGGGGTGTCGCTGCTGGTCAGCTTCGGCGGGCGGGTGACGTTGAGCCCGGCGGGGCTGAGGGTCCAACAGGTCTTCGTCACAGTGCACTTCTGCCCCTGGGACGAGATCCAGGACATCCGGTCCATCAAGTGGCGCTCCGACAACCCTCGCTTTCCTGACTACCGCTACCAGCGCATCGTCGTCGAGCGGCTCGGCCGCTCGGCCGCTCGGCCCTGACGTTGCCGCATCCGTTCATCGCGTACGGGCGCCCGGCGCCAGACTTCGCACTCAAACTGGACGGGATCTTCACGTACTGGCGCCGCCGCGTACCCGTTCCGCCTCGAGGCCGGGCAGGTCGGCCGGCCCGCCTGCCCCGGGCGCGGCGCCGCTGAGGGCCCGCACCGCGGTCGGTGGCAGCAGACGCTTCATCAGTTCGGCGGCCGGTGCATCCGCAGGTGCGGTGACCCGCCTCATTCGCGGGACACGTTCCGGCCCTGGTGCCACAGCTGTGCCGAGAGGTGGTGCTGGAGCGGCTGGCCGACTGCCGCGAGGTCGTGGAGGAAGGTGAGCGAGCCGTCGTCGGCCAGGGTGTAGCGCCGCCGGGTGGCGCTGACCTCCTTGGCGGTGGGTGCGAGCGCGACCTCGTGGGTGGCGAGGTCGACGGCGGTGCCGTCCGCCCGGCCGACCAGGATCTCCGCGATGCCGGTGGGCTGGGTGATCAGTGCCTCGACCCTGCCGTCGGGCTGGAGCCGCCACCAGCCGCTCTCCCGGGCCGACGGGCGCAGCGGTGCGTCGTCGGCGTCGAGCAGCCATGCCCGGGTCTCGTAGTGGAGGAAGGGCCGGCCGTCGTGGCTGAAGGTGACCTCCTGCGCGTAGCTGAACTCGGCGGTGAGGGTCGGGTATTCGCCGCGTCCCCGGCCGCGCCAGGTTCCCAGGAGACCGAGCACCGGTTGCAGGAGCGGGTGCGGGGCGGGCGCCTCGTCCGGTCGGTGGGCGTCGGGGTACGGGTACGGGTGCTCCGGTGCGGGGTCGAACACGGTGTGCGCTCCTCAGGTTGGGTCTGCCGACGGTCCGGGTGACGAGGGAAGCCTAGAGCCCCGTCCGCTCCCGGGCCGGGCGGTGCCCATGCTCCGACGACCGCCGGGGGTCGTTCCTCGGCGGCTGGCGCACCTGGACGCCGGACCCCGCCTGGCCGTTGCCAGAACCACCGGCCGACGCCGGCTCTGCAGCCGCCCGGTGACCAGGGCGCGGGTGCGGTGGTGGGGCGGTGGTCACCGGTCACCGGCTCGCAGTTCGGTGGTGATCTGGCGGCGGGCGGTGACGGCGGCTTCGGCCAGGACTGCGAGGGCGGCCAGGACGGCCAGGCCGAGGGCCTGGGTGGTGATCGGGGCGGAGAGCAGTCGCAGGCCGGGCTCGACGGCGGTGCCGACGAGTGGGGAGAGGTCCACGGCTGGGCCGAGCAGCAGTACGGCGACCATTGCGACCCCGGCTCCGCCGACTGCGGCGAGCAGCACCGGCGGGAGCGATTCGGCGAGGACCAGGGCCATCCCCTGACGGGGCCTCAGGCCCATGGTGCGCAGGCGCGCGAGCAGGGCGGCCCGTTCGGGTGCGGCCCGGACCAGGGTGAGCAGTACGGCGAGCACCGCGTAGAGAGCGGTGGTGGCGACTGCGGCCCAGAAGGTCCGCTCGGCGGCCTGCTGGAGCGGCTCCTCGCCGAGTTCGCGTTGCGCCTCGGTGCTGGTGTGGAGGCTGAAGCCGGGTGCCTTGGCCTCGGGCAGGTCGGGGGCGTCGACGGTGGGGAAGCTCCGTTCGGCCAGCGCGCGCAGGGCGGACTCGTCCACCGGGCCGGTGGCCATCCAGGTGTTCGGCGGGTCGAGGGTGTCGACGAAGGCGATCTGCACGGTGGGGACGGCGCTGCCGACCGCCGCCGGGCTGGCGGTGACGGTGCCGACGGTGTGGATCCGCAGCATTCCGGTGGGCAGGTAGAGGCGGTAGTTGCCCTGCGGCAGGTCGGGGCTGACCAGTGCGGGCACCAGGTCGTCCTTGGCGGGCCCGAGCAGGGCCGGGTCGAAGGTGCCGCGCCCGGCGGTCCTGGCCACCTCGGCGTACGGCTCGGGGTCGGCGGCCACCAGGTTGACCTGGGACCAGCCGCCGTTCTCCGAGGTGAGGGTCAGGCCGTCGTCCGTGCGGACCGGGAGGGAGGTGCGGACGCCGGGCAGCCGGGCGGCGGCCTCGGCGAAGCCGGCCGGGAGGGTACCCGGCGCGGTGGACCGGACGACGGCGTCCCCGCCGACCCGGTAGCGGGCGGCGGCGGCGCGCTCGGCGGTCACCCCCGCCAGTGCGGTGGAGCCGAAGGCGGCGCAGCCGACCGCGAGCAGCAGGGCGAGCAGCAGCAGGACCGAGGGCCGGCCGCCGGGGCCGCCCCGGGCGGCGCGGGTCAGCCCGAGGAAGGTCACCGCGCCCGAGCGGCGGGCGGACCAGCGGGCCGGCAACCCGACCAGCAGCGGCTGGAGCCGGGCCAGCAGCACCGCTCCGGTCAGGGCGAGCAGCAGCGGGGCGGCCACCAGCAGCGGGTCGATGCCCTCGCCGACCGGGGTCACGCCCCGGCGGCGGGCCTGCGTCACGGCGGCCACCGTCAGGGCCAGGACGACGAGTTCGGCCATCGGACGGCGGCGGGCGGCGGCCTTGGGCGGCCGCAGGGCGAGCACCGCCCGGACCGGGAACGCCAGCCAGGCGAGCAGGCTGACCGTCACCGCGGCGACCAGTGCGGTGGTGTGACGGTGGGTCGGGAACAGCAGCAGGGCGGTGGCGGTGCCGACCGCGGCGGCGGGCAGCACGGTGAGGAGGCCCTCGGCGAGCAGCCGACGGGCCAGCCAGCCCGTACCGGCGCCGCGTGCCCGGAGGAGTCGCAGCTCGGTGATCCGGCGGTCGGCCGCCAGCGCGGCGGCCAGGCAGAGCACCACGGCGGCCACGCCAGCGGCTCCGGCGGGGCCGACCGAGGTCAGGGTGGTGGCGGCGGCCTGCCGGTCCCTGGCCTGGTCGATCAGGGTGCGCAGTTGGGACTGCAGCCGCAGGTCGGGGCGTCGGCTCTCGGTGGCCAGGGCGGCGGCGACCGGTCCGGAGGTGACGGTGGCCAGCGCGGCGGAGGTGTCCGGGAGCCGGTCGGCCCGCAGCGTCCGGGTGTCGACCGGCAGCCGCCAGAAGTCCTGGGCACCCTGTCCCCAGGCGGCCACCGTCCGGACGTACTCGGGGCTGACCAGTGCGGCGGCCTGCCAGTACCGGTCCGGTGGCCGCAGCGGTGTGAACCGCTGGCAGGCAGTCAGCGCGCAGCCGTGGCCGATCCAGAACGGGTCCTTCGGATCGGCGGTGAAGAGGCCGGCCACCTTGACCCGTTGGGGCGGCCCGGGCTTCTTCGGATCCGGGCCCTCGTCCAGCACCTGGCCGAGGCGGGCGCCCAGGGTCCTGGCGCTTTCCTCGGAGAGCACCACGGGGTACGGCTCGCCCTCCGTTGGCGGGCCGGTCGGCCACTGACCCTCCGTCAGCCGAACGTGGGCCGGGGCATCGTGCAGGTACATCAGGGAGAGCTGCGGAGGGACCCCGTCCGGGGCGGCCAGTCCCGGGGTGGCGAGGCTCGTCCAGCGGGCGCCGGCCGTGCCGTACACCAGGCCGTCCGGGTCGAGCGGCAGCCGGGTGCCGATCCGTTCGGTGAGCAGCTCGGCGGTGGAGTCGAGACCGCTGATCTCGTTCCCGGTCTGGCTGCGCGCACTGGCGTGCAGGCCGGTGGAGTCGAGCCCGGCGTCGGCCAGGTAGCCGCGCAGCGCCCGGTCGGCGCCGCGGTCCCCGGTCAGCGGGAGGGCGGCGGCCAGGAAGGCGGTGACCAGCGCGAGCAGGGCGGTCAGCAGGGCGGCGGCCGGCATGGCGCGCAGCCGGGTGCGGATCCAGGGCGCTCCGGCGCGGGTCGGCCGGAGCACCCTGGGGTCCGGCTGCTCCGGGGTCCCCGGCTCGACGGTCCGACGGGTGCTCATGGTTCCTCCGTGCGGTGCAGGTCGGTGGCCGGGACCGTCGAGTCCGCTTGCGCGAGCACAGTGCCCGTGGTCAGCACCGCAGCGGCGAGCGGCAGTTGCCCTGCTCGCAGGCTGCGCAGTACGAACTTGAGCGTTCCCCCGTAAGACCCGTCCCGGACAGCGGACGACTCTGTCAGAGATCGTTCGTCACGGGAAGGGTCTTGCGCGAATCATGAGGAGGCCCGGGTGGTCCTGGTGGCGTGCCGACACCACCCGGGCGCGTGCGCCGAGTTGGCGGGGTGGCTCAGCCGGCCTCGCTCACGATCCTGGCGACATCGGAGCGGAGCGCAGGGAGGGCGTCGTACATCTGGGCGCCGGGGCAGTCGGTGGCCAGCCAGTCGCGGTGGCCGCTGATGGTCTTGACCGCCTTGGTGACACCGTTGATCGGGTTCACGTAGGTGAGGTCCGCCTCGGGGGCGAGGTTGTGCCGGCGCGACAGTTCGGCCAGCAGCGCGGTGAGCGACTGGCGGGCGGCCGCGGTGGCCTGCTGGCCGGTGAGGGTGCCGAGCAGGCAGATGCCGAGGTTGCCGGAGTTGTAGCCGGCACTGTGGAAGGCGGTGACCAGCTTGCCGGTGCTGTCGTGCGCGGGCAACGGGTCGGTGCCCGAGTAGCGGCCCTCGTAGATCCGACCCGCCTCGTCGATCAGGAAGTGGTAGCCGATGTCGCCCCAGTCCAGGGTGATGGCGTGGTAGTCGTAGATCGCGCGGACGGTGGCGGCCGGGTCGGGGTCGGCGTTGACGCCTGCGCTGTGATGGACGGTCAGCGTCTGCAGCGGGTAGAACGCGGGCGGGGTGTTCTCGGCCCCGTTCTTGAACCGCTTGGATTCGTCCGCGCCCCAGGCGGCGCGGGTGAGGTACTCGATCCCGCCGAAGGTCCCCGGTGCGGTGGCGGCCACGGCGACCCTGCGGACCGGGCCCTGCCGGGTGTCGATCGCGGCGGAGCGGACGTCGGTGGCGCCGTCCGGCAGCCGCAGGTCGTAGCCGGTCGCGCCGGCCGCGGCGATCAGCGCGGTGGCGGTGCGCGCCGGGTCCGTTGCGACCCCGTCCGGGCCGGCCGCGCAGCCCGTCACCAACTGCCGCCAGGCGCCGGGAGTCCCGTCGGTGCCGTGCAGACGGATCTCCGCACCGCGCTGGGAGCCGGTCCAGCTGACCCCGACGTACCCGATCGGGAACGCGGTCCGTACCGCGGTGGCCGCCGCACCGGTGGCCGAGCGGGCCCGGGTCCGCGGGACCTCGGTGATCCGCTGCCCGGTCGCGGGGGCCGTCCCGGACGAGGGGGCGGCCGCGGCGGAGGCCAGGGGAGTGAGGGCGACGGCGGCCGCGGTGGCGCCGATGGTGCCGATCACGGTGCGGCGGCTGACGGCGGGTGAGTGGTGGTGCATCGGTGTCTCATCTCGGTACGGAGGTGCAGCCGGGACGCTTGTGAGCGCGTGTTCCGGGTGGCGGTTGATCAGTATCGTCTGTATACACGCCGACGGGGGACGAATCGGTCGGAGGGTGGCGGATCGTGCCCGAATTCTTGGTGCGCGGTGCCCGTCCGGCCACCCGGCCGGTGTACTCCGGTGACTTCGCGCGGTGCCGCGGCGGGTTGTTCACGGTCGCGGACCTACCGCAGCTCACCGGCAAGTACCCCGATACTCCAGCGACGGCAGGTAGTCGTCCCACTGTTCCGCGCTCAGACCCCTGCCCGCGCCCCGGCAGATGTCGCCCGCCGCGCGGTCGGGGTCGAGCGGCCAGCGGACCACCCGGCCGTCCTCCGCGCCGGAGAGCAGCGCGCCGTCGTCGGTGAAGGCGAGTGCCCGGATCCGGGCGGTGTGGCCGGTGAGGGTGGCCAGCCTGCGCCGTGCCGCGACGTCCCACACCAGCACGCTTCCGTCGTCGCCCGCCGAGGCGAGCAGGCGCCCGTCCCGGCTGAAGGCCAGCGTCTGGACGGCCGAGGCGTGGCCCTTCAGCAGCGCGGTCTGCCGACCTGTCCGGCCGTCGCGCAACGCCACCGTGCGACCGTCGCCCGAGGTGGCCAGCACGCTGCCGTCCGGGCTGAGCGCCAGCACCTGAACGGCTCCCTGACCGGTGTCGTCACGGCTCAGCAACGCCCCCGAGGTCGGGTCCCAGCCGGCCAGTTTCCCTGACGGCCCGACACCCAGCAGCCGCTCACCCGAGGGGGTGAAGACCACCGAGGTGGCGAGTCGCGAGGCGAACCGGGCGGTGACGTCCACCGGGGCGGCCGGGGCACCGACGTCCCAGGCGAACAGCCCCAGCGCCGCCACCACCAACAGCTTCCCGTCGGGCGCGACGGCGATGCCGGTGGCGGAACCGAAACCGAACGGCCCCAGCGGCCCGCCGACCCGAAGGCGCCGGGCGACGTCCCACAGGGTGACCAGACGGTTGCGGGTCACCGCGGCCAGCAGCCGTCTGTCGGAACTGAAGGCCACCGCCGCCACCTCGTCCCCCTGGCCGTCCAGCACTCCCGTCGGCCTGCCGTCCCGGGTCCAGAGCCGTACCGCGCCGTCGCTTCCGGCGGTGGCGACCGTGGCACCGTCCGGGCTGGTCCGGACATCGGTCACCTCGGCACTGAAACCGCCGAACGGTTCGGCCGCCAGGTCGTGCACCACGACGCCGCCGTTGTAGCCGGCGGAGGCGAGCATGCCCGCGTCCCGGCTGAGCGCCACCGCCACCGTCTCGCTACGCCCCCGGTCCCGGTAGGAGCCGAGCGCCACACCACGCCGGAAGTCCCAGAGGTGCACCGTGCCGGTCTCGTCGGCGACCGCGATCCGGTCGCCCGCGGGGGCGGAGGGTGTCCAGGCGTACGAATCGGCCAGGGCGGGTGGCGCGATCGCCACCGGGGCCGGTCCGCTCAGGTCCCACAGGCTCAGGCCGTGGTCGTCGGCGGAGGTCGCCAGGATCCGGCCGGTCGTCCCGAAGGCGACCGAATCCGAGCGGGCGGCGGAGAGTTGGGCGATCCGCCGGCCCGTACCGACCTCCCACACCAGCGGTCCGTCGGCGCCGGAGACGGAGGCCAGCAGACCTCCGTCCGGACTGAAGGCCAGCGAGGTGACCTGGGCCTGACCCGCCGCCAGGACCGTCCGCGCACCGGTGGAGAGGTCGTGCAGCGCGATCGAGCCGCCTGCCGCGCCGACCGCGACCAGGTGCCCGTCCGAGCTGAACGCCATGCCCCGGCTCACGCCCTCCTCCACCAGTCGGACGACCTGGCGGCGCTGCGCCACGTCCCAGACGATCACCGACCCGGACGTGCCGTCGACCCCGGCCGAGGCCACCAGCCGGCCGTCCCCGCTGAACCGCACCTGCTGCACCACGCCCTGGCCGCCCGCGAGTTCGGCCACCAGGGTGCCGGTCACCGGGTCCCACAGGGACACCGATCCGGCCACCCCGCCCGAGGCGAGCAGGGTGCGGTCCGGGGCGAAGTCGACGCTGTACACGGGCACACCGGGGGTGCCGAACTCGGTGCGGTGGGGCGTCGCGGCGGCGGCGCTCAGCACGGCGCCCCGGGTCTCGGCGTCGGGGTGCATCCGGGCGGCCGTCACGGCCAGCAGACCCGCGAGGACGGGGTCGCTCGACAGCAGCGAGCGGGACTTCAGGGCCAACTCCCCGGCCAGAGCCGCTGTCTGACGCTGCTCCGCGGTGTGCCGCTCGTTGAGCGCCACACTGCCGCCGAGCAGCGCCAACACCAGCAGCACCGCAGTACAGGTGACCAGCCGCTGCAACAGGCGGGTCCGTCGGCGCACCGCCCCCAGCTCGGCCGCCGCCAGGTCGCCACCCGCCCGTAGGAAGTCGGCCTCCCACCGGTTGACCTCGCCGGGGTGCTCCGCTGCCCAGGCCCGTGCGGTCTGCAGTTGGGTACCCCGGTAGAGCGCCCCGGGATCGCGGTCGAGGGCCCGCCAGTGCTGGGCGGCGTCGGTCAGCCGGCGGTGCACCAGCAGGCTCGCCCGGTCGTCGGTGAGCCAACGGTGCAGCCGGGGCCAGGCCCGGATCAGCGCCTCGTGCGCGAGCTGGACGCGATCCCCGTCCAGCACGACCAGCCGCGCCCCGGCCAGCAGGTCCAACACCTCGGCGAGCGCCGGATCAGGGGCCAGACCGTTCAGTTCGGACCGGGTGATCGGCCGACGGGTGTCCTCGGAGCCGTCGCCGAGCACGGCCAGCCGGAGGAGGATCCGCCGGGCGAGATCCTGCTGCCGACCGAGGCGCTGGTACACCTCCTCCGCCGTCTGAGCCAGGGCACCACGTACACCGCCGCAGGCCCGGTAGGCGGCCGCCGTGAGCTCCTCGTCGGTGCGCCGGCGCCAGGTCTCCAGCAGCGCGTGCGAGACCAGCGGCAGTGAGCCTGGCTGTTCCGCCGCGTCCGCCAGGACGACCGCCGCCAGCTCCGGATCCAGCCGCAGGCCCGCCCGCGCGGCCGGCTGCACCACGATCTCCCGCAGCTCGCTCTGCGACGGTGGCCCCAGCAGGAGTTGGGCCTCGTCCCGCAGCGCCTCGGTCAGCCCGGGGTGCCGGGTGATCCGGCCCAGGAAGTCGGCCCGCACCCCCAGGACGACCGTGGTCCGCCGGCCCGGGCCGTGGGCCGCGTCCAGCAGGGCGTCGACGAACCGGAACGCCTGGCCCTCGTCCGCGCAGAGCGTGAAGACCTCCTCGAACTGGTCGACCACCAGCAGCAGTCGGGTCTCGGCGGGCCCGGCGGCCAGAACGCCCCGCACCGCGAGGTCCAGGACAGCCGGATCGGCCGTCAACTCCTCGTACAGGTGGGCGGCATCGCCGTCGGACAACTTCGCCAGCCGGTCGGACAACTCACGCAGCGGGTGCGCCGTCGGGGTCATCAGGACGGTCCGCCAGCGGCTCGCAGCCGCCTGGTCCGCCTCCAGCGCACCGACCAGCCCGGCCCGCAGCAGCGAGGACTTCCCGCTGCCGGACGCCCCGAACAGCCCTACCAGAGGCAGCCGTTCGACCCGCTCGCGCAGCCGCCCGGCCATCTCCGCCCGGCCGAAGAACCACGGGGCGTCCTCGGGCTGGAACGCCGCCAGGCCCTGGTACGGACAGGGCGGCGCGGAACTCTCGCGCACCGGCACACCTCCGGCGTCGGCCGCCGACTCCCACCGGGTCCGCCACTCCGCCTCGTCGCCGCCGCAAGCCGTCACGTACGCCAGCGTGACCTCCAGCGACGGCAGCCGCTGTCCCTTGGCCGCCTCGGCGAGGGTGCTGGCGGAGAAGTGGACGCGCTGGGCCATCAGCCGGTAGCCCGGGCGCCCCGCCCGCTCCCGCAGCTCGCGGAGCCCGGCCGCCAGGAGTGCGGTCCGACCACCGTCCGGGTCCAGCGGCTTCTCGGGACGCCCCACGCCAACCCCCCATTGACCACGGTTGTTTGTCCGGCCCCCAGGCCCCTGCCGGACAACCCCTGGCCCGATTAGACATGGTGCCGCAGCCACAGTCCAGGCTGTTTCCGTCCAGCAGACGCAGGCGCCCTGATGACCCGCGAACGTTGACGGGCCCACCGCGACTCGGCCGCCCCGGCCTCTCCGCCCCGGCCGCGCCGCCACCGGTACCGAACACCGCGGACCTCGCACGGCCTCCCACGGGGGTGGGGGCCGCGACCAGCGGTGATCAGGGCCCACCCGGCCGTCGTGATGCACAGCCTGACGGCTGTTCACCTCCGCCGCGCCGGGACGCGTCCGAGCACATCACCGCACCACTGAACCGATGTCACCCGTTCCTCAGAGAGGACACCCAGCCTTGAAGCTCTGGAAGACCCTTCTCATCGGCCTGGCCGCCACCCTGCCGCTCACCCTGACCGGTACGGCGTCGGCGAGCGCACCGTCGGCCGGCCCCGCTCGTCAGGCAGCGGCGTCGGCCCTGGGGGCGACCCAGTCGCTCGTCGCCGTCGACTGCTACGACAACATCGTGATCATGGGAGCGAACGACAGGTTCGTCTCCGCCGAACTCGGATACGCGGGAGCGCGCTACGGCGAACTCCGGGCCCGCGCCACGGCGGTCGGCCCGTGGGAGCTGTTCGGGCTCTGCCGGAACCGGAGCACCGGGGAGACGATCCTGTGGTCCGAGGCCAACGGCGACTTCGTCTCGGCGGAGATCGCCTACGGTGGGTCCGACTACGCGGAACTGCGGGCCCGCGCCACCGAGATCGGTCCGTGGGAGAGGTTCTACACACCCAACACGCCCGGCTCCGGCAACACGTACTTCTTCGCCGACGCCAACCTGGGCTACGTCTCCGCCGAACTCGCCTACTCCGGCGACGGATACGCCAAGCTGCGCTCGCGCGCCACCGAGCGCGGCGCCTGGGAGACCTTCCGCTGGTAGCACGCCCGCCGCACCTGAGCCACGGGCGCGGCTGAAAGGCCGTACAGACTGCCCCCGCCGTCGGTCGAACCGGCGGCGGGGGCAGGACTGTGGGGGCTCCGGATCAGTGGAACAGGCTCCCGTACGAGGCGACGTAGCCCGGGGCGGGCGTGCCGACGCCGGTGACGTCGTCGTAGCCGCGCACCGCGTGCAGCGAGCTGTCCTTGCCGAGGCTGCGCACCGAGGTGCGCAGGCCGTCGGTGGCGTCCACGGTGTTGGCGAAGTCGACGCGGGCGACCGCGAGTTCACGGTTGGCGCCGAGCGGCCGGTCGGTCACGTCGTGGTAGAGCGGCGAGTCGTAGCGGGCGTAGATCCCCGGGTTGGCGAAGCCGATCGGGAAGTGCCGGGCCTGCTGCGCCAGCGCCTGGACACCCGCGATCACCGGGGCGGCCAGCGAGGTGCCGCCGATCCGGTACTCGTCGTAGGAGACGGTGCCGTCGGGCCAGGACTGGGTCTGGCCGACCAGGAAGCCGGTGTTGGGGTCGGCGACCGCGGCGATGTCGGGGATGGTGCGCATCCGGGTCGGGCCGTTGGCCTTCGCCAGCGAGTCGGGCACGACCCCGCGCTGGTAGAAGGGCTGCTTGACGGTGGCACTGGTGCCGCCGCCCGCGCCGCCGGTGTAGGTGCCCGGGAAGTCGGTCCAGCTCTTGCCGTCGGCGGAGAGGGTCGCCTTCTGCGTGCCCCAGCCGGTCTCGAACTGGTACCGGTCACCCTTGCCGACGGCCAGCGAGGTGCCGCCGACGGCGGTCACCCAGGCCGAGCTGGCGGGGATGTCGACCTGCTTCTTGCCGGTGTTGGCGACCTCGTCGCCGTCGTCGCCGGAGGAGAAGTAGAAGCCGATGCCCTCGATCGCGCCCAGTTTGAAGGTGCGGTCGTAGGCGGCCGCGGTGTCCGAGGTCTGGTTGGCCTCGATGTCGCCCCAGGAGTTGGAGACGATGTCGGCGAGCCGGCTGTCGACGATCTTGTTGAGGGCGTCGAGCAGGTCGGGGTCGTTGCAGGAGGCACCGGCGACGTACACGATGTTCGCGTCCGGGGCGAGCGCGTGCACCGCCTCGACGTCGAGGGACTCCTCGCCGTACCAGCCGGAGGCGCCGCAGTCCTCCACGCTGTTGTAGGAGGCGGGCAGCACCTCGGTGTACTGGCCCTTGCGGTAGGGCTGGTCGCCGTTGCGCTTGGCGTACGCGGCCGCGTCGGCCGCCATGGTCGGCGAGGCGTAGGCGTCGGTGATCGCGACGGTCACGCCCTTGCCGGTGTACTTGCCCGCACCGTAGGCGGCGCGCAGCTGCGTGCCGGTGTACCCGTGGACGGCGTACGGGATCTTCGCGCCGTACGCGTCCGGCAGCGTGGCGGCGGTGTTCGAGCCGTAGTAGGTGGAGAACGGCCCCGCGTTGCGGAAGCCGGCGCCGGGGCCCGGCAGGGTGTCCTTCGGCTCGGCGCGGTGCGGCGCGTTGTCCAGGCCGGTGACGGTGAGCACGGCGTCGGCCAGCTCGCGCGGGGCGGAGGCGGCGTGCGCGGGAGCGTGGAAGGTACGGCCGTCCTTGCGGTAGTCGTGCAGCGGCGTGGCGAACGCCTTCTGCACGGCCGCGGCGTCACCGGTGACCGCGAGGTAGTGTCGGCCGTCGCCGGTGACGCTCAGACCGGCGGACTTCAGCCACGCGGTGACCGCCGCGATCTGCTGCGGGCTCGCGCCGAAGCGCTCCTCGGCCTGCTGGGGCGTCAGGTACTTGCCGTACGAGGGCGAGGCCGGGTCGGAGACCGCGGTGGCGTAGGCGGTCAGCCCCTGGGCGTCCCGGCCGGCGAGGTACACGCGGGCACCGACCTGGGTGGATCCGGCCGTGGCCCCGGTGTCGGTGGCGCCGCCGGTCCACTCGGGGGCCGTGCCCTCCAGGGTGGCCCGGCCGTTCGGGACGGTCTCCGCCTGTGCGGACGGAATGCCTATGGCCAGCGTGCCGGCCAGCAGTGACACGGCTGCCGCGGCCCGCAGGCCGGTACGCCGTCGGATGTGATCGGTGGTCATGGAGCGATCCCCCCTGAGATGTCCTGGCGGATTGTCAGGTGCGGATCGTATCGACCACTTGTCGCATTCCCCAGTGATGGAAGCAGGTTGATCCAACGTCAGGGGAAAGCTTTACCCAGCCGTGGGTGACCGCTTGCCGGGGGACGGTCGGCGGGGCGGCGCAGAGGTGACGGACGGCGGCACGACGTCCGTCGGCGACGCGGCGGGGGACGTTGTTCTGGCGGCGGGTACGGCGTCGGCCGCGGTCAGTGGGGCTCGATCGGATGCCGCAGGTCGGCCACTGCTTCCAGCAGGGGCCAGCCGTCGACCTCCACCGCCGGTGGGTCCTGGGGCTGCCACCCGAGGGAGACCGCCGCATCCAGCAGGGCCCGGACGGTGCCCGGTTCGTGCAGGTTCAGGGCGCTGCCGTGGGTGAGGCCCACGTCCCCCGATCCCGTGGGGAAGCCGCCCGGGACGTACCGGCCAGGGCCTTCGGCGAAGACGACGCGCAACGGGCCGCCGCTGCCGACCGGTTGCGGGTACAGCGTGAGGGTCTCGCGGCAGCCCGAGGGCGAGCCGTTCCCCGCCGGGCGGTGACTGTGGCCGAGGGTCCACAGGTAGACGCGCCCGTCGGCGACCAGGCGGCGGGGCTTCTTCGGATGGCGGGGCACGGTGCTGAGCGTACGCGGCTGGGCTCACCCGCCCCGGTGCGGACGGCGCCGGTCGGACGGGTCGGTGTCCTGCGGCAGATGGTTCTGACCGTTCGCCGGTGATCTCGACCTTCCGGCCGTGGCCGGCCCTGCTCGCGGGCGACCCGGGGCGTCCGGCGGGGACGGTGTCACTCGTAGATGCGGGCCGCCCCCAGTTGCCAGGCGACCGAAGCCCAGTTCACGGGTTCGATGGGTGGGACGCCGGGAAGGTCCGACCGCCGGTCGAGAGAGGAGCCGAGCCAGCTCTCCCACGATTCCAGGAATCCGGCCAGTGAGCCGCTCGCCCAGCCACCGCCGTCGCCCGCCCACAGGCCCCGCGCCTTCCGGTCCGCCGTCCAGGCGCGGTCGCGGGCGTGGTCAGCCGCCAAGTCACGTAGTCGGGACCGTAGTTCGCCCGACGTGGCGACCGGCGGCACGGTGCCCAACGGGGCGGGATCGGCGAGCCCGGCCGATGGTGCGGCGAGCGCGCCGAGCAGTTGGTCGGCCAGACCGGTCCAGCCGGGATCCGGTGCCCCGCCCGGGAGGGTGGCGGCCCACCGGAGCAGGACGTCGTCCACTGCGGGTGCGTCCGGCCCCAGGTCCTCGAAGTGTCCGGAGAGGCGCTGCAACAGTTCTACGAAGTCCTCGCCGGTCTCGACCGTGTTCGTCATCAGGTTCGTCACCGCGCGAGGTTAGCCCCGCAGTGGTGTTCCGTCGAGCGGTCTGTCCGGCGGTCGAACCCCGTTGTCCTCGCGCCCTCCCAGCTGCGTCGCAGGTCGGCGGGTATGACCGTCTTGCTGGGACGTCCCAGGTCGTTCTGTCCGATGGTGGTGCCCGCACTTCGAGGCATTGGCGGCATGGACCACCCCCGACCACGGTCGGTGTCTCACCGGAGTCTGACCGCCGGGTTCAGAAGGGCGGGTAGGGCTCGATCTCGGCCGCCCACTCGATTGCCGCCGCCACCACCGATTCGGCCGTCAGCCGGGTGGTGACCACGACCGGCTCGCCCGCATGAGTCCGGCGTTGCCAGGGAGGCAGGAACTCCGGGTCCAGACTGACGTTCGCGACCCTCAAGACCCTGATCCACCAGCTCGAAGGACCCGGAGCCCAGGGAGCTCATTACGCCGTTGTCGACGGCGGGTACGGCCAGCGCTGCAGACCGGCGCCGACTGCGGGAGTGTCCCTCCGGTGTGTGTGAAGGGGGGCGCGTCGTTACCAGTGGTGGTAGGTGCTGGGCCGAGTGGGTGCCGCAGGCGACGAGCTCACCAGCAGGGGCCTGTCGTCGACGGAGGCTTCTGCCCTGGTGCGGCGCAGATATTCGCAGGAATCTTCCAGAGCCGGGTGGGCAGGCGCTTCGTCGTCAGGACGACGGCGTACTGACTGAAGGCGAGGAGATCGTGATGAGTGCGGGCGACAAGATCGAGAACAGTGGTGAGAAGGCCAAGGGCAAGGTCAAGGAGGCTGCCGGCAAGGCGGTCGGTAACGATCGCCTTGAGGCCGAGGGGAAGGCGGACCAGGCCAAGGGCGACCTCAAGCAGGCCGGCGAGCACATCAAGGACGTGTTCAAGCGCTGAACCACCTTGCACGCGGGCCCGGCAACTTCAGGTTGCCGGGCCCTGCGGCGGTGGCGCTGACCGTCCGATCATCGTTACCGGCGGAGAGCACTGGTTCCTCTCCCATGGGTCTGCGGCGTGAGTCTCCAGGGGCAATTCCGGCGTGCGGCGACGACCCGGGACGGCAACAGTGTGGTGTAGGCAGGTGGACAGCCTGTCACTGAACCCCGGATCGGAGTCATACCGTGAGCAGCAAGGACATCGTTGCCAAGGCCGCGGCGGAACTGTTCGGCCACAAGGACCCCAGTGCGGTCGACCGCTGGGTGGCCGCCGACTACCGCCAGCACAGCAGCCTCGCCCCGGACGGCCCTGAGGCCCTGCGGCAACTGGTGGCGGGACTGCCGGAAGGCTTTCGCTACGAGGGCGTCCGGGTGATCGCCGACGGTGACCTGGTGGTTCTGCACGGGATCTACCACGGTTTCGGTCCCGATCCGCTGGTGGCCTTCGATCTGTTCCGTGTCGATGCCGATGGCAAGATCGCCGAGCACTGGGACGCGCTGACGCCCCTGGTGAGTGACACCGCGTCCGGCCGCACCCAGACGGACGGGCCCACCGAGCCGACCGATCTCGGCAGGACCGAGGCCAACCGGGCGCTCGTCCTGGAGTTCGCGGAGAAGGTGTTCAAGGGCGCCGACTACTCGGTTCTGACCGACTACATCTCCACCGAGACCTACCACCAGCACAACCCGGAGGCCGCCGACGGCCTGGACGGCTTCGGCGCAGCCGCCGCGACGTGGGGCGAGCAGGGCAAGAACCTCATCTACAAGGACGTTCACAGGGTCGTCGCCGAAGGCGATTTCGTACTGCTCCAGTCCGAGGGCGAGTTCGGTGTCCCGGTCGCCTACTGGGACCTGTTCCGCCTCGCCGACGGCAAGATCGTCGAGCACTGGGACATCGTCATGCCCGTCCCGGCCGAACTGCCGCACAGCAACGGCCTGTTCTGAACCGTCCAGTCGAAGACCTCAGCGGGGCGACAGTGAACAGGGCGCTACGGTCACTGGCTCGGGCCACCTTCACCCCGGCGGCCGTGATCGGCCGTCAGAGATCGCCCGCGACCGTCTCCGCGGCCCAGCGACAACAACGTCAAACAGGACCGGGGACGCACACGTCGGGCTGGACGGGCATCCGGAGGGCCAGGGCGTCCCGGTCCTCCGGACGCGGGCGTGGAGAACTCAGCGGTTGCTGACATCCAGAGTCTCGACCGTCCCGTGGAGGGTCCGTGACCCCGAGTACGATCCGCTCCACGTTGCCGTCGGCACCGGCACCGTGAGTCCGTCCCAGCCGGTCAGGGGAGCAACTCCCCTGCTGGGCCGCGCGATGCTTGCCGGCGGCGGGTGTGCCCCGGCGCAGAAGTAGAAGTTCGGTGTCGTGGGCAGCCGTCTGCCGGTAGCGCGTGAGGTCCCTGCGCTCGGGAGCACTGCGGGCCGGCTACTCGGCTGTGGGCCGGATCCGACCGGAACCGGCTGGCGATCGGGCTTCCGGGTCTGACAGGGTCGGGTCGTATGGATTGCATCTTCTGCAGGCTCATCCGTGAGGACACTGCGCGCTGGGTGGCTCGTGGTCCGGTGGCCTGTGCGTTCACTCCGCTGAACCCGTTGGCGCCTGGTCACACGCTGGTGGTTCCAACGCTCCACCACGCGGATGTCTTCGAGACCCCGCCCGAGGTCCTCACCGTGGTGACGGCACTTGTCCAGCGTGTGGCCGAGGCCGCGCGGACCGGCTTGAACGCCTCAGGCGTGAACATCCTCAGCGCCAGCGGCCCCGGATCGGAGCAGTCGGTGCCCCACCTGCACTTCCACGTGGTTCCGCGGTGGCCGGACGACGGGATCTCGACCTGGCCGACCGGAGACTCCGTACACCAGGTCACGGGCGATCCGGGGGCGCGGCTCGCCGACGCTCTGGCTTCGGGGCGGCGCCTCTCCTGATGAGCAGCCGGTTCAGGTGATGCCTCCCGGACTGCTGTCGAGGCGCCACTCTGCGAGGTGGCCAGACCGGAGCCAGGTAGCAGTCCGCCTGCTGGAACACGAAGAACGGTCCTTGCGGTGAAGCGGCGACGACGGCTGTTCCCGACCCTCGCGCCCGATGTGCCAACCCAGGAGTTCGGCATAGAACCTGGCCAGGGCGCTGGGGTCCGGCGCCTCGATCGTCGTGCCCCACCACATGCCACCGGTTGTGAGCGCTCGGGGATTCCGACGCCGTACCCAGGTCGACTCCACGCCGCGCCCGGCCGGCTGTGGCTGCTGACCGAGCGTCAAATCGGCCTGGGCGGTGTTCACGTTCGTTCAGCCGGGAACGTGAACGCGGCCTGCGCCCAGGCGAGGAACGGCTTCGCGGTCGGGCGCCCGGACTGCCGAGGTGGCAACGGTACGCGGAAGGGTCGGCGGCCCTCGGGGCATTCGGTCCTTTGCCAGGGTGGGAGCGTCGGCTCCCGGTACGCGCGCGCCCCCGGGTACGCCGGGGCGGCTCCTTTCGGGTCTCCTCGGGAGGCTGATTCGGCTGCGCTGATCGATCAGTTGACGCTGTTTCGGCTGGTGGGGCCCGTAGGGTGGCACCCATGACGGGGGCGGGGCCGGGACGGTCGTTACAGGGAGCCGGGGCGGAGTCCGGGCCGGACGGGTGGCCGGAGTCGCTGCCGCGGTACGAGGTGGTGCGGTTGCCGCCGGACGACCGTGGCCACCGGCCGTGGGCGGTCCTGAACCGGTCGACCGGCGGGTGGGTGCACGCCGGTGGGGAGGTCGACTTCTACGTCACCGAGGACGGTGCCCGGGCCTGTGTGCGGCGGTTGCGCTATCTCGACGAGGCCGGCATCCGCAGCACGACCACCGCCGGCGACTGACACAGCCGGCGCCGGCCCCAGCCACCTGGCCCGCTGCGCAAGCACCTGCCGTCCGGGCTGCTCGCCCTCGAACACCCTTCTCAAGCCCGGCAGTTCGCGCCTGTCCCGTTCCTTCCGGGGGCCGGGGAGCGGCCCGGCCCGGCACGACCGGGCAGGGTGGGAGGGGGAACAGGTCTCAGGACCGGTCAGGAATCGAGAAGCCCCGGCTGCCGCCCAGCCCCTAGCGTGATGGTCATGGCAACCACCGCTTCCACCGCAGCCAACACGTCCCTCGCGTCCGTCACCCTCGAGGTGGCCGACCTTGAGGCCGCTCGCCGTTTCTACAGCGCCTTCGGCGTGGACTCGTACATACGCCTGCGGGCCTCCGAGGCGCACTCCGCCGGATTCCGCGGCTTCACCCTGGCGCTCACGGTGGCCGGGCCGGCCACCGTCGACGGCTTCGTCGGTGCGGCCGTGGACGCCGGCGCCACGGTCCTGAAGCCCGCCGCGAAGTCGCTCTGGGGTTACAGCGGCGTCGTCCAGGCCCCGGACGGAACGATCTGGAAGATCGCGACCTCCGCGAAGAAGGACACCGGCCCCGCCACCCGCGAGATCGGCGAGGTGGTCCTGCTGATCGGCGTCGAGGACGTGAAGGCCACCAAGCAGCTCTACGTCAGCCGGGGCATGACCGTGGCCAAGAGCTTCGGCGGCAAGTACACCGAGTTCGCCCCCGGTCGGTCCGGCGCCGTCACGCTGGCGCTGTACAAGCGCCGTGCCCTCGCCAAGGACCTCGGGGTGCCGGTCGACGGCACCGGCTCGCACCGCATCGTCCTCGGCAGCACCGCCGACGCCTTCACCGACCCGGACGGGTTCGCCTGGGAGGCTGCCGCATCGCTCGCCCCGACGCCGTCCTGACTCCGGGCCTCCGCTCGGGCCCCGACTGACCCTCGGGTCCTACCGATTGACCGGCGCACACGCGCCGGTGCGGCAGCCGGCCCCCGGCCCGGATGCCGGGTACACATCCATCCACAGTGCAAGGAGCACGATATGAAAGCGCACGTCAGCTCGATTCTCCTCGGTGTCCGGGACATGGACCGGGCCAAGCGGTTCTACGTCGAGGGGCTCGGCTGGAAGATCCAGAACGACTACGGCATCTCGGTGTTCTTCGACTCCGACGGCGCGTCGCCGGTGGGCTTCTACAGTCGTGAGGGTCTGGCCGGCCAGGTGGGCACGGACCCGGTGGGCAGCGGCTTCAGCGGGCTGGTGCTGACCTACGTCGTCCGCAGTGAGGCACGGGTCGAGGAGATCATCGCGGAGGCCCGGGAGGCCGGTGCCACGATCCTGAAGCCCGCCGGTGCGCTGCCGTGGGGCGGGTACGGTGGAACCTTCGCCGACCCGGACGGCTATGTCTGGAGCGTCGGTTACAGCGCCCAGGGAACCGACCAGCCCTACGCGGAGTAGCCGCGACTTCCTGCCTCGCAGCCTCCCGGGACGGCGCGCGCGGACCGCCGCCGTCCCGGGCACGGCGATGCTCCCGGGTGGGAGTGGGAGCCGCTTGTCGGAGCCGGGTGGGCCGGATCCGCAGAACGACAGGAGAAGGATCATGAAGTTTCGCGCACGCGTCGAGCCGCCCGAGCCCATGCGGGGCCTGGAGGTTCCGCCCGAGGTGGTGGCGGCACTCGGCGGGGGTGCGCGGCCGCCGGTGACGATCACGGTCGACGGGCATTCGTGGCGGAGCCGGGTCGCCATCCTGCGGGGCCGCCACCTGATCGGCCTGAGCAACGCCAACCGGCAGGCCGCAGGTGTCGCGATCGGCGACGAGGTCGAGGTCGAGGTCGTGCTCGACACCGAGCCACGCGTCGTCGTCGAGCCCCCGGATTTCGCCCGGGCCCTGGACGACGACCCGGTCGCCCGCGCCGCGTACGACAACCTCGCCCCTGGCCGCAAGCAGGAGCACGTGCGCGCTGTCGAGAGCGCGAAGCGGCCCGAGACGCGCCAACGGCGTATCGAGAAGGCCATCGCCACCCTGCGCGGCTGAGCCTCGAAACAGCGAAGACTTCGGCGGCACTCCTGGCACACGCCGGTATCCGGCCGACGCGGACGTGCGGTGCTGCGCCAGGCCGAGCCGGAGGTCCCGCCGGCTCGGGGTGATGCGAATCAACTGCCGTTCGCTGCCGGTACGTTCGACGTGATCACCTCTACGTCCGCTACCTCGGAACCCACTTGCACGCGGTGCACCTCGATTCCGGTGGTGGGAAAGGTACTTCGCGTGTCCTTCACATTCTCCCGTCGGTGTCCGTCGGTGAAGCAGTACCGACCGACAGACCTACGGACGGACGCATCATGCTGACGAACATCATGTACGTAACGCTCCATGTCACCGACCAGGAGCGCGCGTTGAGGTTCTACATCGAGCAGCTCGGCCTGGAGAAGCGGATCGACCACCCGGGGCCCGACGGACGTTTCCTCACCGTGGGGGTGCCCGGAGCCCCGGTGGAGATCGTTCTGTGGCCGCAGCCGGAGGCTGCGGGACGGCCGGGCGGCACCCAGGGCCGGTCTTCCTCGAATCGGACGACCTGCGAGCGGACTTCAAGGTGCTACGCGACCGCGGAGTGACCTTCGACCAGCCCGAACCGGAGGACTACGGGTTCGGCGTCCGCATCGAGGCCGTGGACCCGGACGGCAACCGGATCTCGCTGCGCCAACGCGCGGCCTGGCAGGGCCGCAGCGAGGGCTGCCCGTCGGCGGGCCACGCGCCGTAGGTGTGCTCTGTCGGCCCGAGGGGCGGCGGGTGTGTACTGGGGGCCTGCCGTTGCGAGGGGGACGTATGCCGAACACGCCGGATCCGGAGGGGCCCGATTCGCCGCAGGAGGAGGAGCCCTGGCTGGACAGTCGCGAGGTCGCCGCGCTGTGGCCGGTACGTGAGGACTGGTTGCGGGGCGCCGCTGGGCGTGCCGACGTCCGCATCCGCCAGTTCGGCGGGGAGAGCCGAGGCACGTACGGGGCGGCGCCGACGTACTACCACTATCACCCCGGGGATGTGCGGCGGGCCGCCGCGGCGATCGCCGAAGGCCGCGTCGACATCCCGTCGGTCTGGCGCACCGACACTCCCGACGGTCGGCGGGCGGAGTACTGGAGCAGGTTCCGGTTCCGTCTCACCTGCGCGGTCATGCTGGCCCTGTTCCTGCTCCTCCTGGGGTTGGCGGTCTACGACATGGTGTCGTGAACCCTGCCCGGGCCCCTGATCTGTTTCGGTCGGCTCGGGCCGGGAGAGCAGACTCGGTGGGGTGGCCGGGGAGTGGTGTCCGAGCCGTCCGCCGGCTGCGGGGTTGAGACGCCGCCCGCGCTCATGGTGGCGTTGTGCCTCGGCGTGTCCGCCCCGGCCTCGCGTCTTGGCCGGAGGTGGACAGCCACCACTGTGACGAGGTGTCGGCCCTCCCGACCGGGCAGGAGGGCCGGGCCCGGAGGCCGCCCGGCTCGACGCCGTTACTCGCCCGGCCGCACCCATGGAGCGAACCGCTGGTCAGGTGCCACGTCCTCGCGCCAGTACCTCAAGACGATGCCCTGCACGATATCCAGGCGATCCGCGGCGATCAGGCACGAGACAGGCTCCGACCCACCCGCGTCCGCTTCGAAGGCAACGAGCACGGGCGGCGTTTCACCAAGTCGGCGGGTGACCGTCGCCAACTCCTCGGACGTGGGAGCGCGAAATTCAGGATCGTGAAAGTTCGCTGGGCAGCTGACGAACGTCGGCATGGTGAACACCAGCTCCAGCGCGTGGTGATAGGTGAGGTCGTAATCGGCCGCGAGCAGGAACCGGCCACGATCCCAGGCGACAACGTCCCAGTCCCACCAGGACCCCGCGGGGAGCTCTATCGCGCCATGGACCTGCTCGTCGTTCACCTTCAGGCCCCCAGACTGTGCGAACGGAACCACAGGCTACCCAGCAGCGCGGAGCACCACCTGGGGGACACCGCCTGGCCGCCGCGGTGCGGGTCGCGGGTCGTGGAGGGATCGCCGCGCTGCGGATCGTTCGGTGTCCGTCTCCGGGGCCGTGACCTCGTTCCGTGCGGTGTGGCGTGATTCCGCACGTTCTCGGGCGATCGGTCCGCTGATGACCGGTTCAGCCTGACAGGCGTTCGACGATGGCGTCCGGTACTGCGGAGGCGCGGCTGCGGAACACCACACAGAAGACGGCCAGGGCGATCAAGGCCAGCATGAGTTCGCCCTGGCCGAGCCGGTCGCCTGCCCGGACGGCAGCGGTCCGTCGGGACGTCCACATCACGGTCCGGTCCTTGACCGGCCGCCCCGCCGGCCCAGATCGGCTGGTACATGATCTCGTACCGACGGAACCGCTCGGGTCCGGTGGGCTCGGGAGGCTGTCCCCGGGCCGCACACCTGGGCGCCAACCAGTGATCTGGAGGTGCGGCACCTGCCGGTGGACCGAACGGGGACACCGGCAGGCGCGGGCGGCGCGGCGGACGGGCCGTCAGAGTGTGGTCTGCTCGCCCGGGTTGGAGCGGGCTCCGGTGACGGGTTCGGGGTGGGGGCCGGAGACGGTGGGGTTTGGCAGGCAGAGCATGGCGAAGGAGATCTGGAGGACGATGAAGAAGATGACCGGTACGAATCCGCCGAGCAGGAGCAGTGCCGGGCCCATGTTGATCAGTACGGCTGCGGTCGTGTGCCCTTTGTTGCCTCTTGCGGCTCGGCGGGAGATCCAGAGGAGGACGATGAGCGCGGGGCCGGCGGTCCAGAGCGTGGTGATGGCGGCCAACTCCATGAAGCCCATCTGGCCCGGGGCGCCGGGTACGAGGAGCGATGCGGGCAGCATCACCAGGAGGAACGGTGTCGAACACATGGCGAGGTACCGCGTCGCTGCCTGTGCGAGCCAGCGCATCTCCGCCCTGAAAGCGGCCGCCCGGCCGGGAATGGCACCGCGGATGGCCAGGAGTACCAGCACCGCGACACCGGCCCACGAGAGTGCGGAGCCTATCTCGTCGACGTAGTCGGGGGCGGACACGAGGAACAGCACGGTCATGAGCACAGGTGGTGCAGCGGCGATTGTCACCAGGGCCCGGTTTGCGGCCACGCGCCTGACCCGGTTCGCCAGGGACGTGGATGGGGCGATGGTTGGCTCGCTCTGAGCTGGTGAGCTCACAATGCCTCCTCGTTTGAACACGTTCAAACCTATCGTGTGCTCACCGCCCGGTCCACCCCCGACTCGGATGACTGGCACTGCGTCAGATCTCCTCCTGGGTCGACCGACAACGGCCGTCGAGGCTCGGAGGCGCGCCATCCGGCTCCACCTCCGCCGGTGGCGACCCGGCGGTGAGGAGCTCGACATCGGACCGGCAGCGCGGCTCAGACCCTGCACACGGAGCGGACCTACGGAGACGTCCTCGACCGGTCGCGGGCCACATTCCTGGCGAGTGAACCACCCCCGCTACGGCGTGTCGAAGAGGACCTCGGACGCGGTTGACCACCACCCGTGGGACCGCATCGCGCGAGGGCTCCTGTGCAAAGGGGCGCTGATAGGGTCCGTAACGAAGATCATCATCTAGTCGGATCGACCAACGGGGTGGGACATATGAGCAGCGGAAGCCAGAGCGCCATGGGCGGACTCGTACTCGACGCGCCACCGGCCGTCACCGCGGCCTACCAGGGCAGCGGTCTCGCGGCCACCGACCTCGCCATCGGCACCACCGGCAACGGCCTCGCGCTCGGCACCGAGGGCGGCACCGACGTGGTCTTCCGCGAGATCACCATCGCCCCCGGCGGCAACACCGGCTGGCACTACCACCCGGGTCAGGTGCTGGTGGTGGTCAAGTCCGGCACTCTCACCCGGGTGTTGGAGGACCGCTCCACCGAGGTCACCCCGGCCGGCGGCGTGGTGGTCGAGGCGGCCGGGGCCCGGCACGTGCACATCGGGTACAACCACGGCACCGAGCCGGTGGTGCTGCTCGCCACCTACCTCGCCCCGGCGGGCAGCCCGCTCTCGGTCTGCGCCCCGGCCCCTGGCTGCGGCTGACACCCCGTCGGAGGCCGGGGGGCACGGGTGTTGGCGTCCGGTCAGACCTCGGGAAGGTCGGCCTGTGTGAGCTGGAGGAGGCTTCCGTTCTGGGGTTGTTCCTGACTCTCGGCGTGTACCAGCACGTGATCCTCGCTGAGACGAGCCGGAGCGGGGCGACCGTCCACTGCTCCGGCGGCCTGATCGAGAGGGTCACGCCGGAGGCCCGGGAGGCGGCGCGGACGTTCGCCCGTGAGATGGTTGCTGCCATGACAATTGGCGCGACTCCAGGCAGCGAAGTTGTACTCGAGACGAGTCGCCTGTTGCTCAGACCTTGGCGGGTATCCGAGGCTGCCGTCCAGCGTGAGCTGTGGACCGAACGTGATCCACGAGTGCCGCCGCACCGCCGGATCGACGCGGACGGACACCCCACGGTCGCGGAACTCGAGGATTCGATCCGCTCCAACCAGTTGTGGTCGATCGGGTTGCTGGCGGTCGAGCGGAAGACCTCTCGTGACGTCATCGGCTACTGCGGGCTGGTCGACAGCGGGCGAGGGTCGGCAGGGGAGCCGGAGCTGGCCTTCGAGCTGCTGTACCGGGTTTGGCGTCAGGGTTACGCGACCGAGGCCGCGTTGGCGGTTCTGGAATGGGCGAGAGCGTTGGGCCACGATCGCCTGTGGGCCACGGTCTGGGACTGGAATACGGCCTCTCGCCGCGTGCTGGCCAAGGTCGGGTTCACCGAGACCGAGCGGAAGGAAGTGGACGCGGTGCACGGGACCACCCTGTTCACCACGAGACGGCTCTGACGCACCCGATGTTCGGTCCTGCAGACGGCTCCGTGCGGGGCCGGCAGGCGGCACTCGTGTCCATTCCGTCGGCGAAGGCGGATGCGGCACACGCTCGATGCGGGTTGCTGGGGCGGAAGATCAGGGCGGCCGCCGGACCGTTCTCGCGGGTGTTGCTGAGCCCAGCCCGGTGGTCGGGGCATCGTGGGTGCTGGCGATGCTCCGCAGGAGTCCGTGGAGGGTGATCACAGTTTTGGGTGGGTGGCAGGCTGCTCTGCCTGGTGGTCAGTGATTCGTCGCGGGCCGGCGACGAGGTGTCGGTAGTGAGCCCTGATCTGCCGGATGTTGAGCTCAACGAGTTGTTCGGTGCGTCGTGGCCGGCTCACAAGTCGATCTCCTTCGCGCC
This sequence comes from Kitasatospora sp. NBC_00070, assembly GCF_045041205.1. NCBI lineage: Bacteria > Bacillati > Actinomycetota > Actinomycetes > Kitasatosporales > Streptomycetaceae > Kitasatospora > Kitasatospora sp. NBC_00070. The sequence goes on from NZ_CP108247.1 coordinate 7,592,374, forward strand.
GATGCTCTCTCAGAGTCTGACCTGGATTACGGCGTGTCGAGGGGCCGGTTGGTCGGATTCGTCAACGTTGTCGGCGATGGTGGTTCGCGCGGCTTCGTTCTGGATATGACGGTGCATCCGGACGAGCGCCAGCGGGGGATCGGGATGCGGCTGGTGAGGGCGGCTGGTGAGGGCGGCTGCTGACGAGGCGAAGGCTCGCGGTGCCCGAGCGGCTGCATGTCGACTACGAGCCGCGCCTGGAGTCCTTCTACGGTCAGTGCGGATTCCGGCCGACCGCGGCCGGGCGCATCGGGCTTTGAGCGGGCTGCCTTCGTAGGTCCACCGGTATGGCCTGGCGGCCTCGTTGTGCCCGATGACGTAGGTATCCAGCTTCTCGATCGGGCCGTCGCGGCCGGCGAAGTCGTCGTGCCGCATGACCAGGCGGGTGGGGGCGGGGAAGAACATCTCGGCCTGGTTGGCCAGGATGCGTGCGGCGGGGTCCGGCGGACGTGGGTGCGGTGCGGTGCGGTGCGGTGCAGTGCGCGGCCGGCCAGGCTCTGGTGTGGTCGGTGGTGTGTGGGGAACCGTTGTCGAGGACCACGTGGATCTTCTTGCCGGGGTGGTCGTCCGGTCGGGCTGAAGGGCTCCGCGTTGTTGCGGGCGATCACTTCTGTGAGCATCTCGCCGCTGTGCACGTCGAGGGCGGCAGCGACCCCGGCACGGCGCCCTCGTGGTCCGTGCCAGCCTGTCGGCCGGGCCCGGACGGGGCGCTTGTCGGGACGTCTGGATGCCGTCCAGCGCCGGTATCCGAGGGTCCGTCACCGCCACGTCGGGGCGCAGCACCTGGGCCGGTGCGACGGCCTCGGCGCCGTTGCCGGCCTCGTCGGCCGGCTCCAGCCCGGGGCGTCGGCGATCACCCGCCGGGGCCAGTGACGGGACGTCAGCATCTCCCGGGCCGCCTCGGAACCGCGTCAGGTCCCGGCCGGTGACCGGGGCTCGGCCGCTTCGGCGAGCCGGGCTGGATCAGCTCGTACGGCGGCTGCACCGGAGGGTGCGGGAGCGACGGGTTCACCTGCTGGAGGGTCGATTCCGGAAGACCGTACGGAACCCCCTTGCGCAATGGTCAAGAATCGTTGACCATTGAGCGCGTGCCTACCGATGATCTTCCCGAGACGTTCCACGTCACCACGGACGAGCAGCTACGCGCCGTCTCCAATCTCACGCGCCACCGGATCATGGCGGTGCTCCGCTTCGAGCCCGCGACCATCACCCAGATCGCCGAACGGGTGGGCCTCGCGAAGGGCAGTTCCAGCTATCACGTACGGCTGCTCGAGCGGGCCGGCCTGGTGACGGTGGTACGGACGCGGAAGGTCCGGGGGGTCACCGAGCGGTACTACGCGATGGCCGCCCGGTCGATCGTGCTGCCGGACCCGGGCGAGGGCGGCCCGGACCTGCTGATGCGGCACGCGGTGGCCGACCTGGAGGCAGCACCGGCCGACGGCGAGCGGCACGTACGGATGGCGCATCTGCGGCTCACCGATGAGCAGTTCGCGCAGCTGGGGGCCCGACTGGAGGCCCTGGCGGACGAGTACCGGGAGCTGTCCGACCCCTCGCTGCCGGACGCCTCGCTGGTCTTCGCACTGTTCCACCCGGCGCCGGTCCGGCAGATCGAGGGAGACGCCAAGTGAGCTCGGACACAACGAAGTTGCCGACCGGGTTCGGACGACTGTGGACCGCCCAGACGGTCTCCTCGCTCGGTGACGGGGTGACACATGCCGCACTTCCGCTGCTCGCGCTGACGCTGACGCGGGATCCGATGGCGCTCGCCGTCGTCACCGCCGCCGGTACGCTGCCGTGGCTGCTCTTCGGGGTGCTCGGCGGAGCACTGGTGGACCGCTGGGACCGCCGGCGCACGATGTGGATCGCGGACGCGGCGCGTGCGGCGCTGCTCGCGATACCGGCGGCCGCCGCCGCACTCGACACGCTGAGCATTCCGCTGCTCGCCGCCGTCGCCTTCCTGCTCGGCCTCGGCGGACTCTTCTTCGACACCGCCGCCACCGCCTACCTGCCGGACCTGCTCGGCCGCGACCCCGCACTCCTGGAGCGCGCCAACTCCCGCCTGCGCGGCGCCCAGACCGCCATGTCCGGCTTCGCCGGGCCACCCGCGGGCAGCGCCCTGCTCGTGCTCGGACGGGCGGTCCCGCTGCTCGCCGACGCGGTCTCGTTCGCGCTCTCGGCACTGCTCGTACGGTCACTGCCCGCCGCACCCCGGCCCGCACCCCAGGCCCGCGAGTCGCTGCTGCGGCAGGCCCGGGCCGGAGCCGCCTACGTCTTCCGCGACCGGCTGCTGCTCGGGCTCGCGCTGCGCCCGGCGGTCGGGAACATCGCCTTCCTCGCCATCGAGACCGTCCTCGCCCTCTTCGCCCACGACCGCCTCGGCATCGGCACCTTCGGCTTCGGCCTGCTCCTCACCGCCGAGGCCACCGGGGGTCTGCTCGGCGCGGGCATCGCCTCCTTCCTGGGCCGACGACTCGGCACCGGCACCGCGCTGACCTGCACGGCCGCAGTCGAGGGACTCGCCATCCTGGTCCTTGCCGCCGCCCCGAACCCGTACGTCGCCGGTCTCGCGCTCGCCGTCTGCGGAGCGGGCATGGGCGCCACGATGGTGCTGGCCCCCTCCTTGCGGCAGACGATCGTCCCCGCCCACCTGATGGGCCGGGTCGCCTCCACCTCCCGCATGCTCGCCATGTGCGCCGCCCCGTTCGGCGCCTTCCTCGGCGGCTGGTTGGCCACCACCTACGACGTACGCACCCCGCTCTACACCGCTGCCGGCCTCCTCCTGACCATGACCGCCGTCACCGCGACCATGACCAGCAACCGCCGGGTCGAGGCGGCCCTGCGTGCCGCAGCGTCGACCGGCGGTCCGGGCCAACCGGAATCCGAGCATCTCGTTCGGGAGGGTGCCGTGTAGGGCTCCTGCCCTGTCTCCCCGACCCGGCGAATCCGCGAACGCACGGTCAGATCTCCTTGGGAAACTGCGGCGCCCGGCCGGTGCAGCACCGCCTGACCAACCGCACGGGCCTGAGGCCCGCCGGTCGCCGCAGGTTTCCGCTGCGGGCGCGTGCCGTCCGGCTGCGCTCACGCGTTCTCGACCGGCTGTCACCCGTGGGTGGAGCGCGATGAGCGATCAGTGTGGACAGTGACGGTCCGTGGCAGTGGACTTCTCGCCGCGAAGCCTGGGGGAGGGGCGGCGGTGAGCGGCTCCGCCGCCGGCAACGGGGCGTGAGCGCCTGCCGCCGCCCCGGGGAGGAGCGGGGGCTGTGGGCTCAGGCCGGCTGACGGACAGCCGCGAGGGCGTCCTTGACCTGCTGGGCCACCCGGGCCGCGTCGTCGGGGACGTGCACCACGTCGGTGTTGTTCATGTCGATGACCAGGACCTCGCTGGCCGAGTAGTACTTGTGCACCCAGTCGTCGTACCCGGACCAGAGCGTCCGGTAGTACTCCACCAGGCCCTCGTCCTGCTCGAAGTCGCGACCCCGCAGCCCGATCCGGTGCAGCACTGTCTCGAAGTCCGCCTTGAGGTAGACCATCAGGTCGGGTGCCTTGCGGTACGGCAGGCCGTCGATCTCCCGCATCATCTCCGCGAGCAGGCCCTCGTAGACCTGCATCTCCAGGGCGCTGATCCGGCCCAGGTCGTGGTTGACCTTGGCGAAGTACCAGTCCTCGTAGATGGAGCGGTCCAGGACGTTGTCGCCCTGCCGGTACGCCTCCTTGATCGCGGCGAACCGGGTCTGCAGGAAGTACAGCTGGAGCAGGAAGGGGTATCGGTTCGCCTGGATCTCCTCGGGGCTGGCCGTGTAGAAGAGCGGCAGGATCGGGTTCTCGTCCACGCTCTCGTAGAAGACCTCGCTGCCGAGCTCCTTGGCGAGCAGCTCGGCGACGCTGGTCTTGCCGATGCCGATCATGCCTCCGACGCAGATCACTGGCATTCCTCACTTCTCCCTGGGGTTTGCCGTGGGCTCCTCAGGGCCGAGGTCCCGGACACCACATCGCTAGGGCAAGCGATGATTCTATGTCGAACGCCGGAGTGGTCGGAGCCAGTGGAGACCTGCTGCGCGGAGCTGCCGAGGGTCCGGGCGGGTTGACGGGCGCGGTCCGCCCGTCCCGCTGGTTCGAACGGGCCCCTCTCCGCGGGCTGACTGGACGCCTGAGCCCGCTTCGCCGCCGCACCAGGCACCCGTTGCCACGTCGCCGCCAGGCGGGCGTGGCAACGGCTGCTGACCTCAGGTGCGGATAGTGTGCTCGGCGGCCGGGGTGGGGTAGGTACGGGGGAGTACTGCAGAAGTGAGGGGCACCGTGTCTGAGTTCCAGTTCTACCAGTTCGTGGCGATGGAGCGGCCTCTGACGGCTGAACAGATGGTCGAGGTGCGGCGCACCTCGACCAGGGCCGAGATCACGCCGACGTCGTTCGTCAACACCTACCAGTGGGGTGACTTCAAGGGGAGCTGTGAGCAGCTCATGGAGTCCTGCTACGACGCTCACCTGTACTTCGCGAACTGGGGGGACCGCAAGGTGGTCCTGCGCTGGAGCGCGGACGACCTGCCGCTGGAGGTGGCCCGGCGCTACTGCGCGGGACCGTCCGCACAGGTCCGCCAAGCAGGCGACCGGGTGATCCTGACCCTCAGGTCCGAGGACGAGGACGGTGACCACGACGACTTCGACGACCTCTTCGACCGCGGCGACTGGGGCGACTGGGGCGACGAACACGGAGCCGAGGAGCACTGGCTGCCCTCCATCGCCGAGGCCCGCCACGACGTCGCGGCCGGTGACCTTCGCCTGCTGTACCTGGCCTGGCTGCTGTGCGTCGGAGGCGGCGAAGTGGCCGACCACGCCGTTGGACCGCCGCTGCCCGCCGGCCTGGAGGACCTGCCGGACTCACTCGCCGACCTGACCACGTTCCTCAGGATCGACGCCGACCTCGTCACAGCCGCCGCCACGGGCCGGCCGCAGCCGGACCCCGTCCTCGAACCCGGCTTCCCCGGGGAACGGGTGGCCGCGCTGCCCGACGAGGACAAGAACGCCCTGCTCTGCAGGCTGCTGAGTGAGGACCCGAAGCAGGTCGCCGCAGCGTTGCGGCGCAGGCTGCGTCAGGACTGCCCGAAACCGGCCGCAGATGGGGCTACGGCCGGTGTCCGGACGGCCGGTCAGCTGCGTGCCGCCGTCTCCGATGTGACAGCGGGGCGCCTGGCCCGAGAGGCGACTGAGCGGCACGTACGAGAGGAGGCCGTTCGGGAGGCCGCCGTGGTGGCTCGGCGGGGTCGGGTCACCGTGCTCGCCGGCGACCGTGAGGGCGCCTGGGCCCGGGCGGAGGACCTGATCGGGCGTCGGGTCGGGCGGGACTACGCCACCGCTGTGCAGCTTTTGGCGGACCTCGCCGCGCTCGCCGAACAGGACGGCGCGACAGCCGAGTTCGACGAGCGGCTCCATGACCTCCGTCAGCGCCACCGGACCAAGAAGGCGTTCCTGCGAGAGCTCACCGCTGTCGGCCTTTGACGGCGGGCGGGCGTCCGGCTCGGGCCGATCGTTCCGCCGCTCAGGCTGTAAGTGTCAGCTGCGCGACGTGGTCCTGGTGCGGACGAGGCAGGCGACATCACGTACCCCCGCCTCCTGCTCCCAGGGCCGAAGGCGCCGGTTGATCGGTGTCCACCGCCGGCTGCGGCTGAGCCTGCGCCGCCGCCGAGGAGTGTGGGACAGCCCCGCCGGACACCCCGTGGACGAGTGATCAGTGGGAGACCGGGACGGTCCCATGCTTCACGAAGTCGCGGGCAGCGCCGGCCGCCGTGCCGACGCTGCCCGGCCCGGCGGTCGACCGTGTTCGCGGGTCACTGCCAGAGCTGCTTCGACCAGTCACCCCAAACGCGGTAAGCACGGCCGTCACCGACCTGCTCCGTCCCACCGGGAACGACGTCCTCGTGGTACGGGTACTGCTCCGTCACCGCCGCCAGCAGGAACTCCAGGAAGCCGCCCTCGAACAGGTCCCATTCCCGCATCGAGTCGAACTTGGCGGCGACCGGCCAACGGTCCGGGTCCGGACCCCGCGTCAGCCAGAAGAACTGGTCGGAGCTCCAGTTGTTACCCCACTTCAGAAGGCCGCCCTCGGCCGGCCACAGCGGATACGGGCACTCGTCGTGGTCCCCGTCCCGGTAGGCCTGGGCCAGCATGGCGCAGTATCCGTAGGGGTCCGTCGTGTAGTACAGGAATCCCTCGAAGCCGAGCGGCTGCTCGGTCTTGGGACTGGGCGCTGCCGACGGTGTGTAGACGTGCAGCTCGTCCCTGATGCTGACCATCCCGTACCGGTCGGCGAACGACCGGTAGTCCGCAGGCAGTTGGAAGCCCAGCGCATCGGGCGCGAGCTCCCACGGGACCGGGACCACTCCGCCCACCGGCGGTGGCCCGATCACCGCGCCGAGGCGGTCCAGCAACTCCTCGATGTTCACGTCCACTCCCGTCAGCCGTCCGTTCTCCGGGTGCTAGTTTCCGAGGTTCACATATCCGATGGAGCCGTACCTCCCGTTGTCGACGGTCGTCCGGGCCGAGTCGGTGGTCGAGCCGGTGGTGGCGTCCCAGGCGTTGAGCGACATCTGCCACTTGTTCGGGATGGTGCTGCCGGTGCTGTCGTACTGCGGGAACACGTTGTACAGCACGGGGCCCTTGCCCATGTCGACTCCGGCTCGGGCCTCGAACGTCCGCATGCTGTTGGTGATCGTGCCGCCGGTTCGCTGGTTGGTGTTGGCCCCGAGCTGGAAGCACGGCGTCAGGTTCCGCTCGTCCGCTGTTCCGCCGGCCATGCGCGGTACGGAGTGGCAGCGGGCGAGGTCGGACCTCGGAGTGAACCCGAGGGCGGTCGCCCGCGCCGTGGCGTCGATCCAGCCCCGGATATCGCCGGCCGCGGTCGCGGACTGCCCCCTGCCGGAATCGGGCTTGCCTTCGAGACAGGCGTTGACTCCCTGGTTACGGCCCTGACCGTCCGACGGCAGGTAGGCGACCCACCCGCCGCCGTTCAGGGGTACAGCCCCCGACGGCTCCACGTCCTTGCAGGTGGGGACACGCCGGTTGCCGCTCTCCCCGGTGCCCGTGTTGCCGGGTGCGGGGCCGGGCGCCGGGGAGGCGGGTACTTCCTGAACCGTCGTGATCCCGTCGATGGAGAGTTGTTCGCCGTTGCGGTACGCAACGAGCCCGCCGGAGTCGAAGACCTCCGGGGCCGGAGCGGGTGCCGGGGCGGGGGATGCGGTGGTGGTGGGCGCCCGGACCCGGAGCGCCGTGTAGTGCCCGTTGGGCTTGCGGACCAGCCCGTCGTAGGTGATGGCGGGTCCTGTCAGCGTGGCGGCCTGCGAGGCCGGCAGTCGCTTGACGGCTTCGGGCGTCAGGTACGCGGTGCCCGGCCGCGGGTCGACGGTCGTGCCGGTCTGCTGCGCGTACTGCTTCATGGCGGAGGTCTGCGGCTGTCGGTAGGGGCTGTCGGCGGTGTCGGCTTCCAGACCGCGGACCTCGTCGTTGTGTTCCAGTGGCGCGGGTGCGTCGCCGCCCTGATCCATCGTCGCGGCCGGGTCGGGTGGGGACTGGGCCAGGCTCTGGAGCAGCTGGGCCATCTCCTGGAGCAACTGCTGGGTCTGGAGCTGGAGTTGCTGGGCCCGGGCCTTGGCCTGGGAGGCCTTCGCGTCATTGGCCTTGGAGGCGGCGTTGAGCTGGGACTTGCGTGAGTTGAGCTGGGCTTCCTCCTGCTTGATCTGGCCCTGCTCGCCCTGGAGCTTGGTCTCCTCGGCCTTGACCTGGTTCTGTTCGGCCTGAAGTTGGGAGGCTTCGGAGTTGTAGCGGCTGACCGCGGCAGCCTGGTCGGCAGGGGGCTTGGCCGCGTTGTGGGCGTCGATCTTGCCGCTCAGTGTCCTCGCGCGCGTGTTGTGGGCGTCGATCTCCGTGTTCACCGCAGCGGCCTTGGCCTGGAGCGCGGTATCGGCGCTGCCCACCTCGGCGGCTTCCTTGGTGATCCGCTCGGCCTCGGCGACCACCTCCTTCGCCAGCTGGTCGATCTCGGCTTCCGTCAGCTTCTGTGCCTCGATCCTCTGGGCGAGCGCCGGGGCGACGGCCGCGATGTCCCTGGACGGGGACAGCGCGGCCACGGTGCCGGACGGGGTCAGGACCGGCGTGTCGGCGGCGGCCCTCGTCGCAGCCGCCGTGCCGATGACCGGCAGCAGGAGCGCCAGCACCAGGGCAACGCCACGCCTCACCGCCCGCCGGAGGCGGGCAGCCGGCCTGAAGTGATGTGTGGTCATCCGGTCACCTTCTTGGTGAGCTCTTCGGCGATCTTCCAGCTGGTCGGCTCGCCGTCACCGGCCTGGCAGACGGAGACCTGCAGCAGGCTGGTGCCCTTCACCCATGCCTGGTGATAGCAGGCCCAGCCCGCGCCACCGTCCTGCGCCGCAGTCCACGCCACGGCCACCTCGGTGGCGGGGCGCGCCGTGTAGATCCACTTCGAGCTACGGCCGGCCTGACCGGTGACCGTGGCGGACGGGCACTTGGCGAGACCGTCGGTGAGCGTCCGGAAGGCGGCCCCGGCCTTCTCGGTGTCCGGGAAGACGCCGAGCACCTGGTTCACGGTGTAGGCGCCGTCGCCCGCGGAGTCCTGGTAGGTCGCCGACAGGAACGCCTTCCACCCTTGCCCGTACACCGCCTGCGTCGTCGGCCCCGCCGTCACCGCGCACTCCGAGGGCGCCACGGTGAGCGGGGCGTGGGGCCGGTTCGACTGGGGGCCGGCGACCATCGTCGTCCCGGCCAGCCGGCTGACGCTGTCGGCGCTGAGGAGGTCCGCCTGGACCGTCCCCTCAGCTATGTGCGGTGCACGCCCCGTGGGCTGCTGCGGCCACACCCACCACCCGATGCCGGCGAGTACGAGGCAGGGAAGGAGCGCGGCCACCAGCAGCGGCCAGTGGCGCAGCACCCCGGCTCCCCGGCGCGTTCCCCGCACCCCGGGCGGCGGCGTCGCCCCGGGCGGCGGCTGCGCGCCCGGCCCGGCGGCCGCTTGCGTAGCCGCCTCGGTGGGCTGCGGTGTGCCCCAGCCCGGTGGTTGCGTCGGCAGCGCGAGGGCGGGCGGCGCCACGGCAGGCGACGTGGCGGGCACCGGCCCGACCGGGGTCGATGCCGCGGCGCCGCCGCTGTGGTCGAGCCGGGGCGGCACCGCGCGGGGCGTCTGCTGCCTCGTGGGCGGTGTCGGTGCAACTGGGTCCTGGTTCAAGTAGCGCTCCGTCATGGCGTCCTCCTTGTCGCGGGGTTCGGGTCGGCGCTGTTCATCGGTGGCACGGGACGGCGAGGAGGGACACCACGACCGCCACGGCGGTAGCGGTCGGACCGGAAGCCCAGAAAGCCCAGGACGGCCGGCCGGAGCTTGGCCGCGACGATCGGCTCCGCCCGCGGGCCCTCGCACAGGGTCACCCCGTCACTCGGCTCGTCGGCCACCATGCAGGCGGGTAGCAGGACGCCCCCTCCGCCCTCGGAAAACCGCCTCTCTCACGTACGCGCACGGGTGTTGCGGACGTGGCAGCCCGATCGGCTGCGCACGGGGCACCGGGGCCGTAGAACCGGTCGTCCACAGCTCGATGCTGACGTGCCGCCAGGCATTCGGACAGGTCAAAGCACCGGCCAGGTATGGCCGGTTGTCAGGGCGTGGTCTCCGTGTTCCGGATCCTGGGGATGGGCGGGTGCGCATGGCGGAGCTGCCTGGAGAACCGGTGCGTCGGCTGCCCGCGACGGGGGCCGCGGTGACGGGGGCTGGTTCCACGTCCGAGTGGTCACGACGTACCGACGGCCAGAGCGTGTTCACCGGCCACGGGCGCGCCGGCGACTGGATCGACGGGATGCCGCTGGTGCTGCCACACGTCACCGGCGCCGGGCGGGCATCCACGCCGCAAGGTGAACCCCAAGCCGGTCAAGCACAGAGCCGTAGTTCAAGCATGACCAGCGCGGCCAGCAGCTACTGACCTCACCTCAGCCCTGCACCTCGGCAACAACCGCCCCCCACGGCAACCCCAACCCGGCCAACCGCGCCAACTGCTGTCCACCGAGCCGCTCCCGACGGCGCTCGGTGTTCGACAGCCACGCCCCCGAGCTTCATCCCACCCCCTCTTGTTAGCTGTTTAGCTAATCTGCTAAATATCAGGCATGACAGAAGTTCAGGACGAAGCGGGGGTCTTCCGGGCTCTCGCCGATCCGACGAGGCGCCAGATCCTCGAGGACCTCCGAGGCGGCGAGCTCGCGGCCGGCGAGATCGCGAGCAGGTTCGCGATCAGCGCGCCCTCCATCTCACGCCATCTCGGCGTGCTCAAGGCCGCCGGACTGGTCACCGAACGGCGCCATGGCAACCGAATCCTCTACACACTGGCTGAAGATCGCCTGGCTGCCTGCGTCGGTCGGTTCCTCAGCGCCGTCTGCCCCGAGCAGGTCGTGCTTCGCCACACCAAATGGCGTCCCAGGGCACAGAGCGAGGGATCATGAGGCTGCCGCAGCTGGCCAGCGTCGTCGAACGACGGCTGCTGGTGAACTACCGAGTCGCACCGGACGCCGCGGTACGCCTGCTCCCGCGGCCACTGCGCCCGCAACTGGTGAACGGCCACGCGGTCGCGGGCATCTGCCTGCTGCGCCTGGGAAGTGTCCGGCCGGTCTGGGCACCCAAGGCGTTCGGGTTGCGGAGCGAGAACGCGGCACATCGGATCGCCGTCGAATGGGACGGGCCGGACGGCGTCGAGACCGGGGTCTACATCCCACGGCGCGACACCGCCTCGCGGCTGAACGCCTGGGCCGGCGGCCGACTCTTCCCCGGTGAACAGGGCCGCGCCGACTTCGAGGTGCGCGAGACACCCGGTCAGATGCGCGTCGCACTGGCGACATCGGACGGCGACATCCGCGTGGATGTCACCGTCGAACTGTCCGACGAACTGCGCGGGAGCGAGCTCTTCACGGATCTTGCCGAGGCCTCCCGTTTCTTCCAGGGCGGGGCGAAGGGCTTCTCGGCCACCAGCTCCGGCCGACATCTGGACGGCATGGAACTGTGGACCGATGCCTGGCACGTGGAGGCCGGCCGGGTCCGCTCCGCCGCGTCGTCCTTCTTCGACGACCCGGACCGGTTCCCACCGGGCAGTGCGACCCTTGACTGCGCTCTGATCATGCGCGACGTCCCCGCCAGTTGGCTGCCACTTCCGGCCATGGCTTCCGAACGAGGTGCCCAGCTCGCGAGCTGAAGCGCTGAGGCACAGGACGCCAACCGTCAGCACGACCGTGATCCCGGAACTCCGGGACCCCGCCACCGACCAACCGGAGGAGAGCAGACCATGCCCACGCATCCCCGCTCCGCGCTGTTCGACGTCTTCCGCAGGACCGGAATCGTCGACCGGGAGAGCTTCACCCTGAACACCTACGATGCCGACACCGGCAAGGTCACCGGCCACATCAGCGCCGAAGATCTCGCAGACCAGATCCTGAGGGCCCTCCGCCTCCACGAGAGCGACCAGGATCCCGACGAGTAGACGCACGGCTCGCCACAGCACGAAGGGGGGCCATCCGGAGGTGGCGCCCCTTCGGCGCTCAGGCGGGTTCCCCGGGATTGCCTGTGGCTTCCGGGTTTTGGGCGTGAACGGGCGCTGGTGGACGCCGGCGGTAGGACGAGCGGTTCGCGGTCACTCTCCTGTGCACGGCCCTGCGGCGGCGCCTCGCTCGACCGGCGCGGTAGGTGGCGGTGCGGGGCGCGCGGCTACCGGCTGCGGCGCCTCAGTGTGTACGCGTCGCAGTTGGCTGGGCCTGGTCGGTTGGTACGCGAAGGTTCCCCAGGGGTGGGGGCGATGCGGTGACGGTGGGTTTGGTGGCCGGTCACCAGGCTTGGCAGCGGCTGTCCGAGTGTCCGTCCGGGTCGTCCTCGGTGTTGTGCCAGTTGCCGGCGCGGTCGCAGTGCCAGTCGTTCTGGTTCGGGTCACCAGGGTCACCGGAGCCGGGGTGGCCGGCTCCCCACCACACGTACGCGCTGGCCGACGGAGACGGCTCGTCTGCGGGGACGGGTTCCCCGGCGCTCGCCGTCCCCGTGAGCGAGCCAGCCATCAATGCGCTCACGACCGCCGCGCTCATGACGGTGGCGGTCAGCCAGCCGCCGACTGTCTTGCGGTTCACCGTGGTTCCTTCCAGTGATTCGAGTCTCGACCGGCAATCTACGGCGAGGAACCGGATATTCTCGACATCTCGGTTGTTGTTGCGCAGAACCACCCGTCTGGAGGATGTGACTGGGGCCCGCGCGCACCAGCCGCCGCGCGGCGCGTCCCTGACGGTCTGCCAGGGGAGCGGAACGGTGGCGGGGCGCACGGGCTCGCAACGCCGTAAAGGCATGGCTCCGTCGCTGCCCGCAAAGCACGCGATTGCGGCACGGGGAGAGAGCCGATAGATCACTCCCCGTTCGTACGCCTGAGATTCCGTCAGGCCCGGCCGTTCCGACCACCTGGGCGTGACGGCCCTTGTCAGCAGCACCGGGGCAGTCTCCCGTCCCGGGGCTGCAGTCCGCCCAGCAGGTACCTCTCCCGCGCCCTGCGTACCGACTGATCCGGCCTCGGACGAGTTGGCTCTCGCGGGCGCAGAGCCGCTCAAGGTCATCCTCGGTCAGTTGTCGTAGAGGCTGCGGCCTCCGCCGTCGGCGGCGTGCTCCAGGACCTCGGCCAGCTCCAGCGGCGCGGAGAGCATCGGGTAGTGACCGGTCGCCAGCTCGAAGAAGGTCACGCCAGGCTCGGCCAGCTTCGCGAAGCGGGGCATCCCGGTGGCATGCAGCGAACGGGCGAACTCCAGGTTCAAGCCGCTCGACAGACAGAACACCCCGGTGGTCGGCACCCGCAGCCAGTCGCCGGTCAGCTCGACCGGCTCGGTGACCGTCCGCACCGGCTGCGGGGTGGCCAGGCGGAGCCAGCGCTCGTGCTCCGCCTCCGGCACGCCGTGCACCGCCGGGATCTCCTTCGGCACCGGCACCACGTCCCCCGTCACCGCCGCCGGCAGGTCCAGTTGCGGCATCGTCAGTACCACCGACTCACCCGTCTCCGGGGAGCCGGTGTCCACGAACACCAGCCGCGACACCAGCTCCGGCCGGCGGTCCACCGCCGCGACGCACGGGAACGCGCCGTAGCTGTGCGCCACCAGCACCGTCCCCGGGCCCTCGGCGACGAGCACCTCCGCCACCGCGTCCACGTGCGACGCCAGCCCGATGTCCGACGCGTCATCGCCCGCGCGCTCCGCCAGCCCGGGCAGCGTCACCGCCACCGCCCGGTGCCCCTTGGCCTCCAGCTCGGCGGCCACCGCCTCCCACGCCCAGGCCCCCATGAACAGACCCGGCACCAGTACGAACGTCGCCATGACGCACTTCCTTTCTCGGCGGCCGCACCCTGCGGCGCCGAGTGGAACGCTATGAGCTCCCCCAGGGGGAGATTCCAGCCCGCGCCAAGGGCAACACACCACGCGCCCAGGTTCGCGGGCGATGGCGCCCACAGCGGCGGCGCCCTGGGCGTGGTCATCGGGGGCGGGTCGTGTGCGGCGACGACCGGTGCGGTGCGGTACTCATCCGGCCGGCGCCGCCGGCCCCACGGACCGTCACCGACCGCCCGCCGGAACGCCCCTGGCGATCTGTGTGGCGAGACTGCCGGCGATCCCCGCATGCGAGGCCGGCCGGGCCGGGATCTACGATGTCGATCATGGATCAGAATTTCGACACGTGGGAACAAGGAGGAGGCTGCGGCGTCGGCTTGCCCGGTGTGCGGCAGTCCTTGCGCCGATCCACTGTTCCGTGCCCCTGACACGCCGTCGGGAGCGTGTGGGCGCAGCCCAGGCGGGACGTGCTGCGTGCAGAGGTTGAGACGGGGGCTCCGCTGGGGAGGCGCGGGGCGGGGTTTGCCACGGTGCTGATTTCGGGGTGCGATGACCTATGACGTCTTTTGATGGACACCTGACAATCGCGGACGGGGTCATGCCGGACGGTGGAACGTGGCAGACGGCGCATGCCCGCCGGTACCGCGGGTACCGGCTCGACCTGCGCCGTGGGCGGCGGCTGGAGGTGCCGACGGACGTGGTCACCGTGGTCGTGGGGCTCTCCGAGCCTCTGCGGCTCACCGACGCGATCGACAGCCGGGTCGTGCTCGACGCAGCCTCCCCGGTTGGCGGGCTTCGGCGGACGGCCACCGTCGCGGAGCACCAGGGCCGACTCGAAGGCGTTTCCGTCTCGCTGCACCCGGCAGATGCCCACCGGCTCTTCGGCCCGGTCCTGGGCGAGTTGGACAACCATTGGGCGAACCTGCCCGATCTCCTCGGCCGGCCGGCGCAGCACCTGACCGAGCGGACGGCCGAGGAACCCGGCTGGGCTCAACGGTTCCGTCTCCTCGACGACTTCCTGACCGCCCGCATCGACCAGGGGCCGCAGTGGCCGGCCGAGGTCTCCTGGGCCTGGGCCGAACTGCGGCGCACCGGTGGCACCGTCTCGGTCCGCGACCTCCTCCAGGGCACCGGCTGGAGTCGGCGGCGGCTGGAGATGAGGTTCCGCGAAGCCACTGGGCTCGCGCCGAAGCAGGCCGGGCAGGTCCTGCGGCTCCAGCGCGCGCTGTCGTGCCACCAGCGCGGCGCCACCCGCAGCTGGGCCGAGACCGCGGCTGTCTGCGGCTTCTACGACCAGGCGCACCTGAGCAACACCTTCCGCGCGACGATGGGCTGCTCACCCGTGCAGTTCTTCGGCCACCGTGCTGCCGCCGAACCTGCCGCCGAGCCGTCCGACCGGGTTCCCGACCGTGTGACCAGCGCTGTCCTCCCGCAGCTGCGTTGACACAAGCGGCGGTGCGCATTTTTACAAGACGGCACACCCGGTACCGCGCCAAGATCCTTCCGAGGCGGCGGACCGCCCGGTGGTCCACAGGGGAGACCACCGGGCCCATCCGGCTGTCCGCAGAAGAGATCTTCCGTATCGGACAAGGGGACACGTCACGCGCAGGAGTGGAAAGCTCGCCATCGCCACCGTACTGACCGGAGCCGAGGGCTGGGGCATTCACTGAACTTTTGACGGATTGTCATCCTGCAGGTGCGAGGTTCCGGGGGAGCCATTTTGAACTTCATCAGCGAGGCATGGGACGACGCCAAGGACCTGGTCGGTGCGGGTGCCAGGGTGGTCAAGGACATCGTCATGGCACCCGCCGAGATCGCCCGCTGGGCCCTGGGCGAGATGTTCGGCGGCGGCGAGGACGAGCTGCGCCAGATCGCCAAGGAGCTCGCCGACCTCGGCGAGGAGTTCGACAAGCTCAGCACGGAGGTCAACTCCGCGCTGGGCAAGCTCACCTGGCACGGCGAGGCCGCCGACGCGTTCACCACCCACGCCCAGGGCCGGGTCCGGGAGATGGCCGGGGTGGCGGACGAACTGACCGGACTGAGCAAGGCGGTCGAACGCCTGGCCAGCTTCTGAGCCTGTCGCCGCATCGAGAACTCCGGTTCGGACGGCACGGTCTCCCGGGTGGCCACGATAGGCGACACGTACGGCTTCTACCGCCGCAAGGACCTCTGGGCCGTCGGTCGGTCACCGCCACGGGGCGGTGACCGACCGAGGTCGGAACAGGATGAGTGGTCAGGAGAAATCGGACCGGTGGAGCAGAGAGGCCATCGCGGTCGATCCAGGTTGGGGTCGAGCCCGGGAGCCGGCCCGTCGCGTGCTCGTCGATGTGCTGGGTGAGTGGCTCCTGCCGAACCCCGGGCAGTGCCAGGTCCTCCTCGGCCCTCGGGCAGCAGCAGCCGTGGGGAGGTCGGGTAGCGCTGCTGCCAGGCCCGGAGCACGCTCTGCGAGTGTGAGGTGCGCCGCAGGATGGGCGGGGACCGTGCGGACGGGCTGCCCCGGGGTCCATGGCCCGACGTGCGAGCCGGGTGCGCGAAGAGTGCTGTCCGGTGCGCCACCTTGGCGCACCGGACAGCGGGTCAATTCGGTTCGGTCACCCGCTGGTTGCTCAGAAGGACGCCGTCACCGAAACGCCCCCGAAACCCGCGTAGGCGTACAGGCTGAGGTAGACGGTGCCGGTCGGCGGGTTGGTGACGGTGATGGTCTCGCTGTTGTCCGACCGACGCGAACTGGCGGTCTGGTTGGCGGTGGTGGCCCAGCCGTTGGCGCTGTAGTAGAGGTCGGCATCGCCGGTGCCACCGGTCGTGGTGATCGTCAGCTGGGTGGTCCCCGCCGGGACGTTCAGGTACAGGTGGCTGTAGTTCCCGGTGGTCGCGGACAGGTTGCTGCGCTTGCAGTTACGGCCGAGCTCACGGGAGTCGGGCGCGGCGCACTCGGCTGCGCCGAGGGCCGCCACGGTGATCGCCTTGCTGGTGGTGGCGGTGGCCCCGTTGTTGTCGGTGACGGTCAGCGTCACGGTGTAGGTACCGGCCGCAGAGTAGGACTTGGCAGGATTGGTGGTGGTGGTGGCGGCGGCGGTGCCGTCGCCGAAGTTCCAGGAGCGGGCCGCGATGGTGCCGTCCGGGTCCGTCGAGGTGTCGGTGAAGGCGGCCGAGAGGCCGGTGGTGGCGGCGGTGAACCCGGCGGTCGGCGCCTGGTTGGCCGGCGGCACGGTGCCGCAGTTGCCGGCCGCGCAGGCGGCCAGCCAGGCGGCGAAGTCCGCGTCGTAGCGGGTGCCGATGGTGGAGGTGAGCAGGGTGCGGGCGGCCGCCCAGTTGCCGGCCCGGTAGTACCCGAGGATGGTGTCCACGTCGGCGCGGTGCGACTGGAGCATGTAACGGACCGCCAGGTAGCCCCAGTTGTAGACCCGGGTGCTGTCGCTGTTGTCGTAGGTGGTGTTGAACAGCGTGCTCAGCTTGTAGGTGTTCTGGCCGGCCTGGGTGACGGCGTTGTCGTAGGCGACGCCCCGGTAGGTGTAGGAGACGAACTCCGCGAAGCCCTCCACCCACCAGATGGTCGGGGTAGTGACACCGGCGTTGAAGTCGCCGGCCATGTCGAACCTGCCGTCGAGGTAGTGGGTGTACTCGTGGTTGAGGTTCCAGATCTGGAAGTCGGGGCGCAGCCACTCCGCCTCGTGGGCGATGAACCGGGGCTGGTTGCCGGCCGTCGCGGGGTTGCCCTCCAGGTACATGCCCCCGTTGTCGGTGCTGATCCCGAAAATCTTCCCGGCGTAGGTCTTGTAGTCCGCGCTGGAGTCGAAGACCACCACCTCGATGGTGGAGTTGAGGTCTCCGGCGACCGGTCCGCGGTCCTTGACCACGCTGTGGAAGTACGCGTCCTGGTTGCGCAGGCTGGTGCAGCTCGCGGCCAGTTCGGCGTCGGTCATCTGCTGGGCCACGATGTCGATGCTCGGGCTGCAGGTGTAGTGGATCGTCAGGACCCTGTCGCGGAGCCTGGACGCCAGGTCGCAGGTGTCGTAGTAGGCACAGTCGGCCGCGTCGTAGTCGTCGGTCGACTCGGCGAGGCCCACCCAGAGCTGGGCGGTCCGGCCGGTGATGGAACTGCGACCGAGCAGTTCCTTGACCAACGGGCGGACGGTGGACCGGAGTTCGCTGTGCTGGAGGAAGCGGCCCAGCTCGCGGCCGGCGTTGGCGGTCAGGTAGCCGTTGCCGGTGCCGAGCAGCGCGTCGTTGGTGACGGCGAAGTCGCGCAGGGTGGTCAGCACGCTCGGGTCGGCCTGCACGGCGGCGACGAAGCCGTCCGCCTGGTGGCCGCGCCACAGCACCGTGTAGCTGTTGTTGACCGCGAGGAGCATCGAGTAGGAGCTGTCGTACGAGCTGTTGTAGCCCGACAGCAGCCGCTTGACGACCGGCAGGTAGCGGGCGTTCTCCTGAGCGCTGTCGATCAGGGTGACGGCCTCGGCCAGGGTCGCGCCGTTGGATTCGGTGACGTCCCTGGAGTGGGCGTTGCCGTAGAAGGCGTCGAGGGCGCCGCGGATCGCGGTCTGCAGCGTGCTGCCGTAGCTGCCGACCGTCTCGGGGTTGTACCACTGGACGAAGTAGCCCGCGCGCAGGAAGGTCACCAACTGGGCAGCCGAAGTGCTGTTGTTCCCAGGGTAGTTGACCGATACGGCGCGCAGTGCGTTGGCGACGGTGACCATCTGCGTCTCACCGAAGGCGGCGGTGGCATCGGCGCCCTTGAGGCCGAAGAGGGAGTTCACGCAGTCGGTGCTGGAGGACTTGATCTGCGCGACGAGCGCGCTGCCGGTGCGGCTGGTGAAGTCGCCGACACTGCACACCGCGAGAGCGGCCGGCCCCTGCTGGGCTGGCAGGCCGTACTTGCTCTCCACGGCCCTCTCGGCCGGACTGGCGGCGCGGAACGGAGCGCGCTGCGCAAGGCTGACCGACTGCTCGGCGGACTCCGCCTCGGCGTCGACCGAGAGCCGGGTGGCCGCCGCCAGCGGCGGCACGCCCGGCCTTGCGGGCTTGGCTGTCGGAGCGGGCGTCCGGCCGCCGGCTGCCGCCTGTGCGGTGGAAGCGAACAGGGTCGCGCCGAGACAGCAGACGAGTGCGGCTATCAGCAGTCTGAGCAGGTCCGTGGGCATGGAGGAGGAACGTCGCATGTGGGGGCCTTCCGGCTGTTCTGCGGCCACGCCGAAGGGCGCGGTCATGGGGGAGTGGCAGGAACGGGAGTTGGGAAGCCCGTCCGCGCGGCACACCGTGGGGGATGTGTGACATGTACCATTGCATGCTCGCCGCGGTCGTTGGAAGGCCTCTTGGCGAGGTTTTCCGGGGGTTTTCGCGATCTGAACGACGCGCTTCCCGCCGGGTCTCGGATAACAGAAATTCCTGCGACAGCCAGGCCACAGTTCCGCTCGCGCCGACTACGTCCGTCCGCGTTTGGTGGCGCCCCGGTGCGGGCGGTCGGCGGGCGCGGAGGTCGTCGAGTCACATGGGACGATCCGTCACCCTGCGGACTGTCGGGTGGGCTCCGCTTCCGGCTCCGTTGATCCAGACCGGGGCCGTGGAGCGTGGTGATGTCCCGGGTCGGCACATGGGACGGGCGGTTGTGACCGACAGCTCCGACCTTCGTGGCGGACCCTGTCGGCGCTCCTGTGGGCACTCTGACCAGGCATCAGCTGTTCGCGGGAGATGATGGACGGGCGTCAGAGGGAGAGTCCGTCCACCGCGTCGCCGGCTGGCCGGACCACGTGCTCACCGGCCGGTGGCGACCGCCGCCGGTGCGGGTGTCCGCCCGCCCGCCACCGCCGACCTGACGGGTTGTCCGGACCCCGCCGCGTGACTCCTGCGGGCCGGACCGGCGGTGCTTCATGACAGCGGCATCTGCCGCCCTGATCCGTCACGACCCGCGACCGCACCACCCCGGCGGGGTCCGCACGATATCTCGGTGCGGACCCCGCCGGGGTGGTGCGGGCCGGGCGAGGGGCGCACGGAGGCTTCGCCGGTGGGCAGGCCGAGGAGTT
The DNA here is from genome assembly GCF_045041205.1 of Kitasatospora sp. NBC_00070. Taxonomy (NCBI): domain Bacteria; kingdom Bacillati; phylum Actinomycetota; class Actinomycetes; order Kitasatosporales; family Streptomycetaceae; genus Kitasatospora; species Kitasatospora sp. NBC_00070. Next base: position 7,611,810 of record NZ_CP108247.1, read on the forward strand.
CGTGCAGCTCGCGGTGCCCGTGGCACCCGGTCAGGCGGAGGTCAGGCCGGGGTCAGGTCGGGCGGGCAGAGTGGTGTCACGCCGAAGGGGCAACGCACCGCCCCGGAGGCTTGGGAGAGGTGCCCGGAGTGGCTGATCGGGTGCCTGGCCGGTAACGGTCGAGCAGGACCTCCCGGGGTCCGCGCAGGTTCGAATCCTGCCCTCTCCGCCCACCGAACGCCCCGGGCCTGACCGGTTGCCACCAGACGGCGACCGGCCATGCCGGGACTCTTCCAGCGGGCATTGGAGTGCCGGAGAGCGGGCCGATCCTCATGCCTCGCACGGAAGGTCAACCGGACTCCCGATCGGAGGCGGCGCCGGCTCGGCCGACCGCCCAGGCAGAGGCCCACCAGCAGGCCAAGACCAAGGGAAGCGCGGCCAGCAACGGCAGCATCGGGAAACGTACACCGGTCCGGCCGGAGGAGAAGACTTCGCGGACGGCGGCGTTCGCCGGTGAGGCGGAGAGCACCAACAGCATCGTCGAGCCGATGACCAGCGCCCCTACCCCGCCTGCTGTCGTGCGCACCAAGGGTGGGGTGCAGACCGCCCCGAGCGCGCTGCCCGTCAGGGAGCAGATCAGCCCGACAGCCAGTCCGTCGCCGAACACTGCCACCACCGGGACGCCCACCGGCACCGGGCAGGTCAGCAGCGAGCCTGCCGCCGCGAGCAGCACGAGCAGCAAACCTACGGCCAGGGGGACGGCGAGCGCGGCGTACTGGGGTCGGCGGGCTCCGGTCGCGGCGGCGAGGCAGGCGCGGGCGGCGGGCGGTTCCGCGGTCAGCTGGGCACGGGTGAGCCAGGCAAGAGTGGGCACCAGCATGGCAGCGTTCCAGCCGAGCTGGCTGCCGAGCTGAGACTGGCCGTCCAGTGAGATCACCACCAGCGCGGCGTAGAGCAGTACGGGCGGGAGCCAGCGCTGGGAACGCAGCAGCAGTACGCCGTGATAGCGGAGCAGCGCTCTCATCGCCGTCCCCCGCTCACGCGGCGGACATGGGTGCCCGGCTGGGCGAGCAGTGCCCGCAGCAGTGCGTCCGAGTGGATCTCGTCCGTCTCCAGCCGGATGCTGCCGTCCGCAAGCGTGCTGGTCGCCCGTACGCCCGGCAGGCCGGACAGACCCCCCGGTCCGCCCGTCACGCCCGTGCAGTCGATCCGCACCGCAGCTGAGGCGACCTGCTGTGTCACGGCCACCGTGCCGCCGCCGACGTCCCACCGCAGGTCGGTGTGCTCTGCGAGTCGGGCCGGGTCGTGGTCGACGAAGACCACGGTCGTGCCCTTTGCCAGCAACTCCTCCACCGACTCGTCCAGGGCGGTCCGCGACTCGGTGTCCAACCCTGTCCACGCCTCATCCAGCACCAGCAGCCCCGGATTGGCAAGGAGCGCCTGTACCACCGCCACCTTCTGGCACGTCCCCTTGGAGAGCCGGGCGAGCGGGCGGTCCGCGTGCCCCTCGGCGCCGAACCGTGCCAGCAGCTGCACACCGCGCCGCTCCGTCTCCACGCCCGGCAACCCGTGTACCCGGCCCATGAGCCGCAGGTACTCCAGCGCGGTGAAGGGCAACGCGGGCGGGAAGCGCTCCGGCACGTAGGCGGTGCGCGCCGGACGTCCGAGCACCCGCCCCCGACCTGGCCGAGTGGCACCCGCGATCACCCGCAACAACGTCGACTTCCCGGAACCGTTGCCACCCTGAGCTCGGATCAGCCGACCGGGCGGCAGTTCCAGACGCACGTCGCGCAGTACCCATGGGCCGCGCCACCCGTAGCGCAGGCCGACCGCCTCAAGTTTCACCCGGCCAGCATAGGAGGGATCAGCCGAGTTCGAGGGGAAGCTCGATGATCGCCCTCGAGGACGACCAGAGCCTGGACGAGGCCCTGCTGCGCATCGCCACCTACAGCAGCTTCGGGCCCTCCGCCCGGCAGACGATCCGCGAGCAGCAGGAACGCGCCTGGGGTATCGGGCAGCTCGCCACCGAGTACGCCGACGCCACCGAGCGGGCCACCCGCGAGCGCTACGCCGCAGCCGCCCGCCACGCCCTCGACGAGGCCGCCGAGCTGCTCATCGCCGACGACGCGTTCACCGCGATCGCCAACGCCCTTGGCCGCGCCGAGCGCGTCGGGTTCATCCCCGGGCGGATCGTCGCCGCCCACCGCGAAGGCACCCTGGCAGGCCTGGACGTGCCCGGCGCCGTCCTGGCCTGGCGGATCGACCGCCGCCTGCGCACCGCCCGCGCCGCCGAAGCCCAGGCCGACGCCGACTCCCAAACCCGTCACCGCCGCCGGACTCCGCCACCCCGCGTGGCCCACCTGCCCCTACGGCACCTTCACCCCGGGCCAGCGCGCCGACCAGCTGCGCGGGAAGCGCCGCGGCTGCCTGCGGGCCGCCGACGAAGGCGACCACCAGGCCGAACTCGCTGCCCTCGAAGACCTGGTGGCCCTGCGCGCCGAGCAGATGCGCCGCCAGATGCCCTGGCGCGACTGCTCCCGGGAGGACTACCAGTGCACCCGCCCTCACTCACCGGCCACTGCCCCCGACCCCGCTGCGGCGGCCGCCGCCGACGCCGAACACGCGGCGCAGCGCCAGCGGTCGGCCCGCGAGGCCTGGCAGCGGGCCGAGGCCGTCGCCGCCCGCACCGGCGCGGAGCGCCACCTGAGCCGCCTGCTCCCCGATCGCCCATCCACCGACACCGACCACGAAGGCGATTTGCCCGAATGGCTCACTCCCACCGCCGCCCTGAACGACCCGCACACCCCCGAGAACTGGCGCCGCCACCCCACCACGCGCTGCGGCATCGTCGGCCGTCACCTCGCCGCCAGGGGCGCCCAACTGGCCGCCGACATGCCCCGCCGCTGGTCCCGACCGAACAGCTCACCCGCTGGGGACTTGAGCCTTGCGAGGCAGCTCCACGTACCGGCGCCGGGCCGCATCCGCCACTGCGCCGGCGCAGCGCTGCCCAGCGCCGCCGCTTCCGTTGCCCCAGGCCGAGCGACTGGGCCAGGACGCCCTGCCCGCCGCCCTGGCTGGACAGAAAGCCCCCCAGAAGTGGATCGAGCAGGTCCCCGTCCCCGACGAGGAAGACACCGGCCACCAACACCTCTACCGACGTCTGGTGACAGCCGTTGCCGACTGGCGGCTGCGCCAGGGCATTACCGGCACTGACCCGCTCGGCCAAGCCCCGAAGACGACCGCGCCCCCCGAGTGGCAGCACCTCTCCCAGGCCCTCGACCTCTATCGCACCGCCCGCATCACCGACCGCCTGCAACTGCTGCGCGTACGCCGCGAAGCCGACCGCGAACGTCTGGAAGCTGCCGCGCGGCAGGCCGCCGAGGCCGGGACCCGGCCCCCGCCGACGCCCCGGCCCGCCCGCGCTCCGCACGCCCACGCCGCCCCGGCGGCCGCCGATGCCGGTGAACACTGCCGGGCCTCCACAGCACCCGGGGGTTCTTTCTGACCACCGGCGGGCAGGTGACATCCTTGCCAAGCCGCAGCCGCAGCCTCAGCTGTAGGCGATGCGTTCGACCTCGAAGAGCTGGGCGGCGCCGATGCGGCCTTCTTCCAGAGAGAGCAGCCAGCTCAACAGCTCTGGTCCAGCTGCCAGTTCGTCGTAGAAGCCGAGCCGAAGATCAGCGAGCCCCCACCCGACGAGCCAGCCCCCGAGTGCGTCGCCGAGGTGGCGGTCGGCCGCCTCGGTGCGAGTTTCGGCCCAGAGGACCAGCCACGGCGAGAGGCTTCCCGTGCTGACGGAGATCGTCTTCAGGACCCCGGCGACGCGGTCGGTGCCGGGGTACTCGTGCAGGGCCGACCGCCACCAGGCGCCCCAGACGCACTCCAGCGCCTGCTGCTCCGGCGCGGTCCAGTCCCGCCAGCCTGCCTCGAGCAATCGGGAGGCGACCAGCCCGTGGTCGATGTGCAGCTGGCCCGCGGCCAGGAGGCGGACGATCTGCGGTGTCATTCGGCGGTACAGGGCGGAGAAGTTGTCCCAGTGGTCGGTTGCTTCGGCGGCGACGGAGGAGATCAAGTCGTCCGGTACCTGGTGTGCGGGGCCCGAGAGGGCTTCGAGATCGGTGCCGGTGTAGCAGTAGGTGCATCCGCCGACGGCGAACGGGGATTCGGACAGCGGCGCGAAGGCGGCGTCGAGCGCGTCAAGAGCGATCTGGAGTTGCTGGGAAGGCGTGGTCACGGGCACCTGCTGGGGACCTCATCCGGCCTACCGGAGAAGGGAGCGACGCTATCACGCGGCTTGTGGCAGCCACCGTAGCTCCCGCCGGCCGACACGATGTTCACCTGCACGTCGACACCCGGCGCTGGACCCCCTGCTACTTCTCATCCGATCCGGTTTTTTCGCCACCACGTGGTGATGCGTCGCAAGACTGTGGGCCTGGGCTCGTTCTGCCGGTCGAACAGCAGGCGGGCCGCCTCCGCAGGGGTTGACGGGGTCTGACCCAGGCCGTTCAAGTGCCAGTGGCGGGCGAGCCGCCGTTCGAGGTCGGCATGGTTCTCCTGGTCGGTTCGAACCAGGACCACCACCTCGCCCCTGCCGGTCATCGTGATGATGTGACCGTCGACGGTGAAGGCCGCGGTGTATTCGCCGGCCTCGACGTCGACGGCCTCCATCCAGCAGGCGGCATCAGTCATGGACGTGAACACCATGGCGTCCTCCTCCTGATCGAAGACGAACACCACGCCGATGGGCGTGCTCATCTCGGGCATGCCGCTGCCCGGGGCATTGCGCTGTGGCGGGCCTGACGGTGGCGGGTCACGAGGTTGCTGCCTTGTGCTTGGCGGTGGTGGAGGCGAGCGGCGGGAGCCGGCGCCGGTCTCGATGATACGGACCGTGACAGTTCCTCAGACACGACCGCAGTGACCCCCGGTTGCCTGCCACCACTGACGCGGACGGACTGTGCCCGCCCTGTACAGGCTGGGCTTTGCGTACCGGGCTGCGTTTCTGTCATCGGCTGAAGAGCAGGCCAACGGGAAGCGCGCCGGGATTCACCGGTCCTTCCCGGCGGTGAGGCTGCCGGGTTTCTGCCCCCGGTACGGTATCCATCGATATCCGGGCAGGAACTCGACGTAGTCGGCGCCCAGGCCGAGTTGGCTGTGGAGGCTCTCGCAGAGGACGAGCCCGTGGATGGTGCCGTCGTTGAGTTCGTCCGTGCAGTCGGTCTTGAGGTCAACGGGGTCCACAAGGGATTCCGGATCCCAGCCGACCACGGCGGCGACGTATCCGTGGAACTTCGCGAGCAGGGTGTAGAGCTGGTGGCCCAGTTCCGTCAGCTCCGCCGCGGTGAGCCGGAATCTGGGAAGAGTGCCGTCGAGGACGACGCCGTAGCCAACAGCCACAGGCAGGAACGCGAGCTCGATGTAGGGACCTCCTGTTCGCAGCATCGGCCGGTGCAGCGGGATGCGGTGGGCACCCGCGCGAAGAACAATCGGCCTGACCTCGGTCAGGGCGGCAGCCTGCGCCCAGGAGCGTTCGACGAGTACGGCGTTCTTCGGGAGCACGGGTACTCGAACAGTCGAAGACAGCATGGCGCTGTGCGCACGGCCGACCCTGAGCCGACCCCGGCTAACTGGGTCCGGCAGGGGTGCGCGTGATCCCGCCAGGTGGGAGCGGTGACCGGATGATCCCACCTGGCCGACCTCGACCTGTTCACCACACAGGCCCCTTCTGGTCTGAGCGAGGGTCAGCGCGCCCGTCGGCGAGCGGCCGTCGTCGACCTGCAACGCGACCTCCTCGTTCTGGACCCCGCCCGGCACCAGGCGCGGATCGAGGCGCAGCCTGGGACCGCGTCACCGCTGCTGACACGGTGCTTTGCCCACCGGTCAGCCGAATGCGCAAACCGCCGCGGATCGGTAGGCCACCTATGGCACCGGGTGGGCCGGACCCAGGGCCCCGATGTCCGTGCGTCCCCGGGGGCCTCACCTTCTCAGACCCGGACCGCCATGTCTGGGCGTTACCACCGCGGGTTGCGCCACGTCCAGGACCAGCCAGCCACCCAGCCCCACCGTCCGGTGTCTTCCAGCGCCTCCACCTGGACAGTGGTCGTATTCGGCCCGGCTCCCGCCTCGGATATCGTGTTCCCCATGGGGTGCCATAACGGATGTGACGCCCCCACCGGAGGTAGTCAGCGTATGAGTTCAAAGCGCAGCAAGAATCCAGCCCTGCCCGTACTTGACGACGCATTCCGACTGGCGTCGGTCAAGGACGCCGAAGAGTCCACCCGTGACTTGGCCGCGCGGCTGGCCACCACCGAGCTGCGCCGCGTTTCCCACCCGGGCCGGGTCACCTGGGAGCCCGTCGATCAGGCCGAGCCCGTACCGGCCCCGCCGACTGTGGTCGACGGCGACGGGGACCTGTGGCTGCGGGACCGACGGGGACCTGTGGCTGCGGGACCGGGGCACTGGCACCTGGACCATGCCCGAGTTCAACCCGCAGGAGTTCCCGGCGCGCTGTGGTGAGGTTCTCACGTGGAACCAGCTTGCCTGCGAGTACGGCCCGCTGACCGCGCTGGCCGACGACCGCCGCATCGGCGGCGGTCGGCGCTGACCGCGCAGCACGCGATGGCGGTCAACGAGACGGTGCTCACCTTCGTCCGCTGACTGGTCGGTCCCGGGTCATGCGCTCGGGGGTGTCGCGTCTCGAGAATCCGAAGCCGGTGCCGGACGGATGCGGGATCCTGATGACCACGGACGACCCGGAACACCAGGACGACGAAGACGAGCCGCAGGACGACACCGACAGCGCAGGTGCTGAAGCTGGGGGCACCGACGACGAAGGCGCGGCAGTCCGTCGCGGGCAACCGATCGGCGGGCTGCTCCCCGAGATCTACGACCCGCTCGGGCCGTTGCGTGCGCAGCTGGCCGCTCGCGTCTCCGCTCCGGCCGACCCGTGGTGGACGCTCCGGGTGCAGCACGCCAAGCTCTACCCGGCCAAGGATCGCATCGCCTGAGCAGCGCCGTCCGGGGCCTTCCGCGGCGGGTTGTCGCGACCCCTGTTGCTGAAGGCTGTCGCGGGCTGTGACCTGCACGGGTGGGCACATCCCCCCGTAGTTGGTCCGGGCGCGACAGCTTCTCGGGGGCCTGGTGTCGGGCTCCCAGCAGGTCGCAGGTTGCGTGCTGTTGGTGGACGGATGGGTGGTGTGCCCGGGGAGTGCGGGAGGTGGGCTGTGGGGCGCCGTGGTCTGGAGCGTCTGCTCCGTGAGGAGGACTGCCCCGTTCTCATCGACGCGCTCATGGAGCCGGAAGAGGACTGACGGGCCCGCCTCTTGGTGCGCTATGGAACCCCATGTCGCACACAGCCCGGCCGGGGGCATCGGCTACTCCAGCGGATGCCGAGTTCGGTGAGATGGGTGGCGTGGGTGGTGGGGATGTCGGCTCGTCTGTTGCGGCTGTTGGTGATGAGCAGGCCGAGGCTGACCTCCACGGTGTTGCTGCAGGGAAGGGCGAGCGGTTCTCGATCACGTGATGATGCCGGGGAGGATGCGTTGCGGAGGTTGGGAAGTGATGCGGTGTCAGCGCACTCGTCGCGAGATTTGGTGCTCGGCTTCGTCAGCGATCTCGGCGCGGCCGGCGCCGCGATGCGGGAGGCGTTCCCTTCGCTGGAGCGGCTGGCTGATGTGCTGGTGCTCGCCCGCTCGGGACAGGTCAGCCGCGGCGGTGAGGCCGGCAAGTACTCGTACCTGGTTCACGGTGCGGGCTGTCGGATGACAGGCCCGGGCGGGATCGACATCGATGTGGACTTCGTCGACGCGGCGGAGGTCTTCGACTTCTGGCGCCTGCGTTGCTACGGACAGAGTCTGCCTGCGCCTGTCGACCCCACGGACGAGGAGCTACGGGTGGCGGTCGAGAGCCTGGGGGATCTGCTGGCCGAGGTGAGGCCCGGGTGGTTCACGGTGTCCGACAGCCATGAAGGACGCGCCGGGCCGGCGTTTCTGGCGCCTGACTCAGCTGGTCTCCCTTTCGTCGCTGCTCAGGACCTGTCCGCGCTCTGCCCTGATCGTCTGGGTTTAGTGCCTTTTGGCGAAGAACAGGAAGCCCAGGAGCTGCACGAGGCCAGCCGGCACGAGGACCTGCTGGCCCTGTATGAGAAGCACCACCCTAGCCACCTACAGATCGGGTAGTAGCTTCGCATCCGCCTGGTGGCGGCCGCGCGGGATCACACCGCCGTTGGTGAGCCGGATCGGTGTGATGAGGAGAAGCCAGCCGGCTGCGGCGGTGGGCTGGAAGTCGAAGACGCTGGTGAACGGGCCGGTGATCAGCAGCATGGTGCGGTACGCCCGGCCCGAGCGGCTCCACTCGCGGGTGGCGGCGACCTCACCGTCGAACCAGGCCGGGCCGCCGGGCCGGCGGACGGTCAGCCGGTAGCCGTCGAGAACGGCCGACCAGCCCGGATGCGGGCCGGTCGCGAGCGCGGGCGTGGTGCCGCGCTCGGCCCAGCCGTCTTCGAGGACCAGCGGGCGACCCACGTCAGCGGGAAAAACCAGGACGGGCTGGTGGTCGGGCATCAGCTCGGGCCACGGCCGGCCGCGCAGGCCGGGGCCGCTGATGATTTCCATGGACGGGCCCATCCCCGGTCCGGCCGAGCCAACTCTCCGCCAGGCGGACAACATCATCGGCCAGGCGGGGGCGGCGGTGCAGGCGAATCCACTGACGGGCCACCGGCAGGCCCTGACCCTATGGAGAGCGCCGCTGAAGATCAACCGGCACCAGACGCTGCCGCCGGCCAGCTGCACTGTTTCTGATGGTTATCTGTCAGGCAGAGGTTAGTTCCCGTTTCCCACTGGACGCGTGCGATGCAGTCGCTGGAGGGCCTCACCCTGTGATGTTCGGGTGCGGTGTCAGCGGGATGCGGCTTCATGTCAGCGGCTGCTCGGGGTAAGAGCCGCAGGGCGGGGCGGTGTAGCCGGGCTGGAGTGCTGACGTTGGACCCGCACTTCCATGGACGTGTGGCCGCATCAGCCTGTGACTACCTGTCCGTAGCTCACATCAGGCATGGTCCCGCGCAGCGGGCGGCCAGGTCGGTCAGGGGGTGGACCGAAGCGGCAGGGGCGGGGCAGCGGAGATGTGCCGTTCATGTGACTGATACGTTCGTCCGTCCGATCAGGGATCACCTGAAGGACTGCACGTGACCACCCAAGCCCCGCCGCCGGAGTCCACCGATCCCTGGCATGCCCCGGCAGCGGACTCCGCCCAGGCGCCGGCGGCGCCGTACCCGGTGCCTGCCCCCCGTCCTCTGGTCGCCACATCCGGTGCCTGGCCCTGAACCGCGGAACGGGCTGGGCATTGCCGCGATGGTGCTCGGCATGCTGGCGCTCACGGTGATCCTTTTCTGGCTCGCCTGGCTTCCCGCCCTGGTCGCGGTGGTGCTCGGTGTGCTTGGGCTGGGGCTGTGCCGCCGGGGCATCCTCGGGGTGCTCGCGCTGCTGGTCTCGGGCGGAGTCGGCACCTTCGTGGGGATGGCGGTCTACAAGTCCGTCCAGGCGGACCGGGCGGAGCAGCAGCGCCGGGTGGCCGCCGAGAAGGCCCGTCAGCTGACCTTCGGTCAGAGCTACACCACCGCCGACGGCCTGAAGACCACCGTGGCCAAGCCGGAGACGGGGGCCCCGCGCCTGAACGTCCCCTCCGCCGAGTCTGGCGTGCAGGCCGTCCGGGTGGCGGTCGCGGTGGTCAACAGCACGGCCGAGCCGCGCACCATGCGCGCGGGCCTGCTCTACCCCAAGGGCCCGCACGGCGACGCCGAGGACCTCTACGGTGGTCCCGGGAGCCACATGTCGATCGACGGAACCCTGTAACCCGGTCAGCAGGTGGTCGGCAATCGCACCTTCGCGCTTCAGTCCGCCGATTTCGGCCTGGTCCAGGTCGAGTTCGTCCCGGACCGGGCCACCTTCGAGCCCATCCGGTGGTCCGGCGTGCTCTGAGTTGGCGTCAGTGGAATTCCTCGGTGGTGACGGGTTTTTCCCGGGGAATTGCGGAGGCGCCGGCTGTCGGGTTGCTCAGGGAACTGCGGCTGTCGAAGGCGACCGTGCGCCATCTGCGACAGCTCACTCCGGGCGTCGAAGGTTGCGTCAGCGGGCCGGAAACGATCTCGGACAACTCCTGGAAGGGTGCCGCGCCCGGCCGCCGACGCACCTCGCGCAATGCCTCCTCTGAGCTTGCGTCTTAACCTCCGCCTCCGCCTCCGTCATACGGCGGCAGGGGGAGGGTGTAGGCAGTGTCAAGCTTGTTGATGATCTTCCGGAGTTCGCGGGCGCCCCGGGGTGACATCGCATTCCCGGAGGCGCCTCGGCACCGCTGAGCGGGTGGTCCGGGCAGGGAGGCGCCGGATGTCTGGCGGCTCCTGTCGCTCGGTTGACGCGGCCCGTCCATCCCGGTAGCCCTGGGTGTTTACTCGACTACGAGCCGTGTGACGCTCCACACAGTGATGATCCGTGCACGGTGTGCAAGACTCACCCCAACGGGCCAAAAGCCTTCAATTCCTAGGGAGTACACCGTTATGCGCACCCGCATCGCAGCCGTTGCTGTCGGTATGACCACCCTTCTCGCCGTACCCGCCACAGCCTTCGCCGCCCCTGCCACGATCACGGGCCCGGTCACCTGCACCACCGATGCCTCGGTGACCGGCCAACCCTGTGTCTGGCACGAACGTGACGCCGCCGGTCTCGCCGGCCTCGCCCGGCTCACGTCGACCACCGGTCAGCCGGTCCTGGCCAAGGTTGAACTCAAGACCCAGCGCGCCTGGGGGAGCCCGTGGTTGACGGTGGCCTCGACCACCGCCCTGCGCTCCGGCCCGGCCGTGCTCACCACCCCGAAGGTGGTCACCAACGAGCTGAGCATCGTCTGCGTCACCACCGCCCCGGCGCTGGCCCCGGAGCAGCAGAGCACCCTCTGTACCCACCCCTCGGCCTGACCGGCGGCGGCGCGTCCGACGCTCCCTGTCCGGCCGGGCGCGCCGCCAACCGTCTTGCCAGCCATAGGCATTGGCAGTCACCGGCGGGGCCCGGTCGGCACGCACCGCGCCGACCTCGATCCCGGCGGCCCGGACGCCTCCGGTGGCGATCCGAGTCCGCCGGGCCGGGCTTCGCAGCCTCGCTCGCCTCGTCATCGGCCGTGACCTGTCGCCGGGATCCGAGTGGCCGCAGCCCGCGTTATGTATCGGTGCTGAGCCACGTGCCCGAGTCGTGTGACCCGCCCTCGACGACGTCACCCGGGCGGTGAGGTGCTCCTCCGGCTCGGTGACCCGCGACATCCGCTGCCCTGGGCCGTTCGCTGACCTGTTGCGGGAGTGGATCGACAGCCGTGACTCGATGAACACCGCCATGGACCGTGGCTCACGCCCGCTCGTCCCCGGCCGCAGGGCCGCACCACCGATTCACCCTTACGTCCTCGCCGTTTCGATCAACGACCATGGGGCACCGACCACCACCGGCCGGGAAGCAGCCATTTGCCCGCGCCCGTCGTCGCCGACGCCGGCTACCACGACAGACCGGCGCCACCTCGAGCCCGTACGCCGCAGGCAACCGGCCGCGGTCGCCATCCCGCTGGATGCCACGACGAACTGACCACGGCAAGAGGTCGGTCGACGTCCTGGTCGGCCGGCCCATCCCGTCGCCGCACCTGAAGGAGGGTCTGGGCCCACGAGCGGCGCGGGTTTCGGGCCGCACGTACGCGGCTGGTCACGGACGGACTCGTATTCCGGGCTCGCACTGGCGGCGGCAGTGCCCGTGGCGGCGGGTCGAGGGCAGGGCACTCCCTGATGCCGCCCCGCCAACCGCACCGGCGGCGACGCGGGCCCGGTGTTCCGGCCCGGCGCGTGGTTGCGCAAGCTGGACAAGGCCCGCACCGACGGCAAGCTGACGGCCCAGCAGACCACCCTGCTGGACGCGCTCCGCCCTGACCGAAAGCCCAGACCGCCCGAAGGGAACCCAATGGACGAGGACAGCCCGACCAGCCGTTCCCGCTGGTGCTCCACCGCCACACCGACGGCGAGCTCATGATGCCCGCCTCCCACGTCACCGGCCTGCAGCGCCACACCGCAGACGACTACCCGGGCTGACCCACTTCCTGCACGCAGCACTGCGGATCTCCCGGGGCACGGCCAACGCCTCTCACAGCAAACCGGCCACGTCCCGGGCCCTCCCGATCCGAGACCAGAAGGACACTCCAGCATGGCGACCGCACTCCCTGACCGGGCTCCGGGGAGACGGTTGTGAGGGCGGCCACTGCGGGCGCCGCCGTGATCACCGCGAATCCGACCATCCGTGCCCGCGTCCTCGCGCTGGGTCGACGATGTGCCCGGCGTCACCAGCCGCGAGGGGTGACGGCGGGCACAGTGGGGCCCTGAACGATCGTCCGGAGGACCTGCCAGGCCCTTGAAATCGGGGGTCCGGTCCCGGCCGTACCTTCGGTAACCCCGCTCTGAGCTGCCCTTTCACCGAAATGCTTGCCCGGAGCCCCCGATGGCTCGTAGCTTCGTAACCAGTGCACAGCGCACCACCCGGGTCCACCACCCGCAGCCCCCGCCCACGAGGCGGCCGGGTATACGCGGTGAAGGTGACCGGGGCGGCAGTCCGCGTCGGACACGTGAGCAGCCGCCCGCTGCGTGCGACATCCCGGAGTACACCCCCGTGCGGGGCCGCTCCGTGCTGTCCACCCGGGGCTTCCGAGAGGATCTGTATGACCTTCCGTAACGAGACCACCACTGCCACCACCTCCGCCAAGCGCAACCGCCTGCGGATGGTCCTGATGGGCGGCGCTGTGGCCGCTCTCCCGGTGGCGGGCCTCGTCACGGCCACTTCGGCCTCTGCCGCGTCAAGCTCGACCTGGGACGCCGTCGCCCAGTGCGAGAGCACCGGCAACTGGAACATCAACACGGGCAACGGCTTCTCCGGCGGCCTGCAGTTCACCCCGAGCACCTGGGCCGCGTTCGGCGGTACCCAGTACGCCGGCTCCGCCGACCAGGCGAGCAAGGGCCAGCAGATCGCCGTCGCCGAGAAGGTGCTCGCCTCCCAGGGCCCCGGCGCCTGGCCGGTCTGCTCCGTCAAGGCCGGCCTGACCAAGGGCGGCTCCGCGGCCCAGGTCGACACCTCCGCGGCCGCCGCCCCGGCGAAGTCCACCAAGTCGGCGGACCAGACCACCAAGGCCGCTCCGAAGAACGACACCTCGGCGGCCTCGCGCGGCACCGAGCGCAAGCCCGTCGAGAAGACCGCCCCGGCTGCTCCGGCCGCCCCCGTGCAGAAGAGCACCGGTGGCAGCTACACCGTCAAGAGCGGTGACACCCTGAACGCCATTGCCGCCGCCCACGGCGTGAACGTCAACACCCTCTACACCGACAACTCCGCGGTCATCGGTGGCGACATCGACCTGATCCTGCCCGGCCAGGTGCTGAGCATCTGACCTGACGGTCGGTACACGGGTACGACGGAGCCTCCCTTCCCTGACCTCGGTCAGCGAAGGGAGGCTCCGTCGTACCCGTGACGTGCACCCGGGCGGTGTGATCAGGTGAAACGGAGCAGCGGCCGGGCACCAGGCGCCGGCCACGGCGAGCGCCCCGATCAGGGCGCGCGGCTGCTCCTGCTCCACACCGTCCGGTACCTATGTCCCCACGGCCCGGGCACCACAGGGTGAAGACGTCGGGGCGGCCGGGCCTGTACACAGCCTGGCCGCCCTGCTCCTGAAACAGCACACTGACCCTCATGGCACACAGGTTGTTGTGCCGCGCCTGGCCGTTGACGGCGCACAGCCGCCGCGACGCCCCGAAGGGGGTGAATGTGCCTGCGCTCCGTAGTGGCCAGGGTTTGCATGGTGATGACCATGAGTTCGGCGGGAGCGCCCAGGTCCCGGAGGACTGTGTGCTGCCGCCCGAGAAGAAGGCGGTACTCGGCCTCGCTGTCGGGGTAGCGCTTCGAGCCCGGCAGGTAGTGGAACCGCACCCACCGCTCTCTGAACGCCTCAGACAGGAGGTGCCCAACCGGATGGCACGTCCCCCAGCGAACCTGCCACGCGGCCGAGAGCGTCTCCATGTCCACCACCTGCTCCGCGCCTGCTCCCATGGGTTCCCTACCGTTCGTTCGCACCGGCGTGACGCGGTCGTCACGCTTCGAGCTGCGGGTGACCCGCTGCTCGCGCCTACCGTACGTGCGCCGATCAGCAGGGTGAGAGGCGCCGGCCAACGGGGCTGAACAGTCTGGCCACCCTGCCTGCAAAGCTGGCCATCTACCGTGGAAGGGCACAGAGGCCCCGAAGAGGACAAGCGGCGTTCCACCGAACCGCGACGTTTCCAGAGGTCAGCGACCGGTTCCACCTGCGGCAGGGCCTGTCTCGCCGCATTGAGGAAGTCGCTGCCGCCCACCGGGGTTGTCGGCCCGCCGCGCTTCCGCCTGCGGAACCGGCCAGGTCAGAGATGCTCGCCGATGCGGAGCGCGTTGCCGGCCAGGCCCTGTGGTGACAGTCGCAGGGCCAGCGCTCGTAGCGCTCGGATTGATTTCCCTGGCCTCGGGCCTCAAAGCCGAGGGCTGGGCCGGTACCTGAGCGGCTTGGCGGACCTGGACGAGATCGACACTGAGGTGTTGGCGGCCGGTCGGGGGCGTGTTTGGCCTGAATGCCTGTTTCTGGGTTTCCCGTGCGGTGTTCCCCTGCATGGGGCGGGGATACTGAGGCGGACATTTCCGCTGGCCCTGCAGGGTCCCACGCTCCGGAGACGACATGCCCAAGCTCCTCACCACGGCCTTCAGTACCGCCGCACTGACCGCGGGCCTGCTTCTCGGGGCTCCTGCCGCTGGTGCCCAGGCCGCCGCGTATCCGACCAGTTCCTTCGACGTCACCTACGGGAACACGTACACCCGGGGCACGATCACTTGGTACAACCGGCAGGTCGTCGTGTCCGGCGAGCACAAGTCGGTCAGTGCGACGAGCTGCCGCGGCACCACGGCTTTCGGTGTCGACTCCCAGAACCACGACGTGGCGGTCAACTTCAGCGACCACGGGGTGTGCGGTGCCAGCGCGAAGTTCAGTTTTCCCGTGACCTTCTACCAGGCCGGAGTCGGCGTCGTCCGCATCTGCCTCGACAACGGCGCGGAGCACCCTCCCGTCGCCTACCTGAAGTGTGCGCGCTACGGCCGCCCCTGACAGGTCGGCGCGGTGCCCGCCATTGTCAACCTCGGCGGCGGCTGCGGCAGTGCCAAGTTCCGTGCGCTGAAAGCTGAGTTGGTATTCAGCGCCGAGATCGCCCGCAGGGGCGTGTCGGCCCTGTTCAGGCCGGCGAGCGGTGGGTGATCGAGCGTACCCACTCGTGGATGAACGACTGCGGCGAGCTTCGGCGCTGGACCGGGAAGAGCGGCGAGGTTGTGGACTTCTCCTCTGCCTCGCCGCCACTCTCGTCACGATCCGCATGCCGATCCGCCGGGCAACGAGCTGCTACCGCTGGGACGGGCGCCCCACCAGGCGATGCCTCGAATGGTCCATGCGCCGGTTGTTCTCAGTCGGTGGGGGTGGCTGTCGGGTGGATGTTGAAGGTGATGTTGGAGAAGTCCCGTCCCAGGACGACAGGGCCGCTCTGCGAGCCCTCGACGTGGTTGTGAACCGTGCCGCCGGTGTCGCCGGTCCGGGCCAGGTCCCACCAGTTGGCGAGCAGAGTGCGGAACTCGGCGTCCATGGAGGCCCTCACCTCGAGCATCGTGATCAGCCGCTGCGCTCGCACCGGATCGGCCGGGGCGGCCTCGAACGCGGCGAGCTCTTCCTGGCCCGAGCCGATGCCAGGAGCGCCCGCAACGTCGCCGGGATCCCGATGACTGAAGGGGCGGCGGACCAGGGCCGACAACCCCTGCCACATCTGTCGGCCGGCTTCGCCGCCGACCGTTCCGGCCAGAGCCACCAGAGCTGCTGCCGAGATCGGATCCATGATGTCCCCCTGTGCGGTTCCGTTGTCGGTCCCACCCTAGGAGTTCTCGGTGGCCCGGTGCGGGTACTCCGCTGATCTGTGGATGCGCGCGTCCCAGGACCCTGGGGCTGCCTGTGATGTGCCACCGCCCCGTCAGGAGGGTTGGCGGCTGGGAGATATGAGGCACAGGCAGGCGCAGGGTGGAGGGGGAGATGTACGACAACGTCGGTGGCCAGGCTCGGGGTGGTGCCGTCTCCGGGCCTGGCACATCGGCGGGGTACATCGTCACGTGCACGCACCGGCTGCGCCGGATCGGCCTGTTCCGTTTCGGGCCCCGCCTGAACTGGGCTGCTTCGAGGACCGGTTGGCTGAGCGGGAATGCACTCTGCGGGGCACGGAGAGCCACCCGAGCAGTGGTGGGCCGCTGACCGGTATCGGAGGGACCGGCGAGACCGTGTTGGTGTTCGATATGGCCCGCGAGTTGAGTGACGGTTTCCCTGACGGGGTGCGCTGCGTTGACCTTGATGACTTGCGCCGGGACGGCGTCGTGGAGGTTGCGGACGCGCTCGGGGGGCTTCCGACCGGACCGGGAGTCGCTCCGGACGGGCTGGAACGCTCATGTGCCGGTCGCTCCAGGCAGTACTGGACCCGGACACGAGACAGAAGACCGCTCATCGTCGTTGACAGTGTCCGGTCGGCGGGCTTGTGTGTCAGTTCTGGTCGGATGCGTCGCCGTAGACGTTGTCCGGGCTGACGATCCGGGTGATGGCCCGGCCGAGCAGGGTGCTGGGGTTCTCGCCGTTCGAGGGGATGTCGGTGTTGAGCAGGATCACCATCGTCGCCTGCTGGGCGGGCAGGTAGACCGTCAGGCTCTGGTAGCCGGGTAGGGAGCCCGCGTGGCCGATCCAGCCGTGGTTGATGTCGATGCCGAGTCCGTAGGCGTCACCCGGCGCGCCGGTGGGGTGTGCGTCGAGGCGCTCCGCCTGGGTCTGCGGGGCCAGCAGTCGGCCGGTCGCGACGTTCTCCGCCCAGGCGTGCATGTCGTCGAGGTTCGAGATCATCGCGCCGGCCGCCCAGCCCCAGCTGGGGTTGAAGTCGGTGGCGTCCGCCACCGTGCCGTCCGGCGTCACGTCGGTGTAGCCGTGGGCGTGCGGCAGCGGGAACTCCGCGGCCTGCGGCAGGAAGGTGTGCTCCAGGCCGCTCGGCCGCGTGATCAGGTCCCCGATCACGTCGCTCAGGGGGCGGTGGGTGACCTTCTCGACGACCAGGCCGAGCAGCACGGTGTTGGTGTTGGAGTAGTCGAATTGCGTGCCGGGAGGGAACTGGTTGGGGTGCTCGAAGGCGATGCCGAGCAGCTCACTGGGCGACCACTGGCGGTGCGGCTCGGTCGCCAGCAGGTGCTGGAAGCCCTCGTCCTTGCTGTAGGCGAACAGGCCGCTGCGCATATCCGCGAGCTGACGCAGCGTGATGTGCTCTCCGTCGGGCACGCCGTCGACGTACGCGGAGATCGGGTCGTCCAGGCCGACCTGCCCGCGGTCGACGAGTTGGAGCAGCGCGGTGACGGTGAAGGTCTTGGTCTCGCTGCCGATCCGCATGTTCAGGTCGGTGCGCATCGGGGCGCAGTCGCTCGTGTCCGCGACGCCGAAAGCCCGTACGTAGCGTGGCTGTCCGGGCTTCCAGAGGCCCACGATCACTCCGGGGACACCGGCGTCGGTGGCCGTCCGCTGGATCACCCGGTCCAGTTCCGTCGCGGTCGCGTCCCAGGGCCGTGACGCGGCTGCCGATTGCCCGGGAACGGGTACGGCCGCCGCGGGAGCGGCAACCGGGGACAGGGAGGCCGCCGCACACGCAGAGACGACCATCGCGATGCTGAGCAGGGCAGTTCGGCCCGTCCGGATGTACATGCGTCCTTGGTAGGTCCCTCCGGGTCCTCGTCCGCAGCGCCACGCCGCCCCCCGGTACGCATTCATCCGATCGCCTCGGGCTCGCTGCGCGAAGAACTCTCGCAGGCCCTGGGCCCGGCGACCAGGTCTCCGTTCCCCGAGCGCCGGAAGAACGCGCAGACGCGCTCCCGCGCGCGAAAGTCCTCCGGCATCGCCTGCCAGGATGACGGTGGCCGTTCCGGTGACCGTCACACGTCCTGCCCGCGTTCGTCCGGGGGCGCCCTGCGGGGGACACGCGGAATCCTGCTGTCCGGGGCGCCGCTGTCCAGTACCGTGGCTGTCGGTCAGCAAGCCGGAGAGGCGGGGTCATGAGCCTGGAGGACGGCAGGTCGAACACTGGGCCGCCGGGTACCGCCAACAGTCTGTCAGGTGGCACGGTCAACGGTCCGGCCGTCCTGGCGGGAGCGGTGCACGGTGGCATCACGTTCAACTACCAGGCGGCGGCGGCCCCGGTCCCGAGCAGGCCGGACCAGGTGCCCCGCCCGCCTCGGCCGTTCGTGAACCGGCAGCAGCAGCTCGCGGATCTCGACGGACTGCTCACCTCCGGGGCGGACTGGGAGGGATGCCCCGTCGGCGTCTTCAGCGGACTCCCCGGGGTCGGGAAGACCGCGGCCGCCTACACCTGGGCCCATCGCCGTCAGGACGCCTTCCCCGACGGGCAGTTGTTCGTGGACTTCACCGCGCTGCGCGGTGGCGCCGGAGCGGACGTCTCGGAAGCCCTCGCGATGTGCCTGCGAGCACTGGGGGTGAGCGAGCAGTACCTGCCGACGGGCCTGGCCGACCGCACCGGCCTCTACCGGAGCCTGTCGGCCGACCGACGGATGCTCGTGGTGCTCGACGACGTCACCTCGCCCGGCCAGGTCACGGCGCTGGTGCCGCAGGGGCGCGGCAGCGCCGTCCTGGCCACCAGCACGAGGCGGCTGGGCGAGCTCGCGATGGCCGGTGCCGCTCTGCTTCAACTGGACGTCCTCGACCGGCAGAGCGCGGTCGAGCTGCTGGCCGGACTGTGCGGCCGGGCCCGGGTCGACGCCGAGCCGGCCGCCGCGGCCCAACTCGTCGACCTGTGCGGCAGACTGCCCGTTGCGCTGCGGATCGCCGGGGCGCGGCTGGTGATCCACGGCGGGCTGACCATCGCCGGGCTGGCCGCCGAACTCGCCGACGAGCGGAGCCGGTTGAGCCGGCTCTCGGTATCCTCCGCCCACGAGGAGCGCCCCGTGTCAGCTGCACTCGAACTTGCCCACCGCGACCTTCCGGCGCCGGCCGCCCGGCTCTACCGGGTGCTCGGCTGCCTGCCCGGCCGCACCTTCGACACGGCACTGGCGGCCGTCGCCGCCGCACTCCCCGTGCCGCAGACCCAGGATCTGCTGGACGTCCTCGAATCAGCGAGCCTGCTCAGCCGCACCGACGACGGCCGCTACCGCCTGCACGAGCTGGTCCGGCTGCATGCCCTGGAAGCGGCCCGCGAGAGCGACCCGCCGGAGACCGAGCGGCAGGTCGTCGGCCGGGTGGCCGGGCACTACCTGGTGCTCACCACCCTCGCCGACCTGGCGGTACGGGCCGACCGGCTGAGGATCACCGAGGTGACCGGACTCCTCGGCCACCGGGGCGAGGGCCGGGCGGACCCGCACGATCCGTTCGCCCGCGCGGACGACCCGGGGCAGGACGCCATCGCGTGGCTGGAGGCAGAGCGGGCCAACCTGCTCACGGTGCTCCGCGCGGCGGCCCGGTTCGGCTTCGACCGGCAGACCTGGCAGCTGGCGGAGGTGCTCACCGTCCTGTTCCTGCACCACCGGCACCTGGCCGACTGGCGGGAGTCACTCGACCTCGGTGCGGCGGCCGCCGCCAGGGACGGTCAGGCGGCCGCCGAGGCCCGGCTGCGCAGTCTGCTGTCCAGGCCCTTGCTCGACCTCGTCCGCGACGACCAGGCCCGGGAGCAGCTGGAGCAGGCGCAGCGGCTCGCCGCCGGATCCGGCCACCTCGTCCTGCAGGCGTCGGTGCAGGAGTTCTTCGGGCGGTACTGGGACCGGCACGACCCGGCCCGCGCCGTCGACGCCTACCGGGCCGCCCTGGCGATGAACATCCAGGCCGGCGAACCCCGTGGCCAGGCGCTGGCCAGGTACTTCCTCGGCTGCGCCCACAGCGCGGCCGGAGAACACGGCACCGCCGCGCGGGAGCTCACCACGGCCCGGGACAGCTTCCTGGACCTTCGGGACACGCGGATGGCGGCTCGGGCCCTGGCGGACCTCGGCCGGGCCCGGGCCCGGGCCGGCGAGGGGCCGGCCGCGATCGCGGCGCTGACCACCGCCGTCGACGAACTTCACCGGCAGAGTGCCCGCCACTACGAGGCGCAGGCCCTGGAGGACCTGGCCGGCCTGCTCACCGACCCGGGCGGGGTCGACGACCTCCTGCGGCGCGCGCTGGTCATCTACGAGGCGGGCGGCAGCCCCCGTGCGGAGGTGCTCCGAGCCCGCCTCGCGGACGGCTCCGAGGGCGGCAGGACCTGACGCAGCCGCAGTTCCTGTTCACGCTCCCCGACCCGGAGGTGGACGGAGCTGACGGCGCGTCGGCCCAGCCGCAGGCAGGCGTAGACGCCCGCCGCCGCGAGCCCGGGATCCGGCGGCGGGCCGCAGGGGGCGGTGGCCAGCAGCACACTGCCGTCCCGGAGGCCGAGCAGGCAGCCGTCCGCCACCGCGAGCGCCGCGAGCTGCGCACCGGGGAAGTCGGCCAGCAGGCCGGCGATCCGGGCCAGCCCGGTCTCCTCGGGGACCGCCGCCCCCGCCCGGAGCAGGACGGACGCGCTCTCACTGAGCCGGGGGTCCGGCTCGTCCACGTCGCAGGCGAGATGCCAGAAGAGGTGCTCCTGCTCGGCGCCCTCCACGGCCAGCCGGGCCGGGTACCGGCGGATCTCCACCTCGACCCGGTCCGTCGCCTGCCCGACCACGGTCCGCACGGACATCGCCGTGACCGGGGCCCCGGTGGTCGGCGGTGCGGGATAGGCATGGGTCCCTCGGACGGGGCCGTCGGGGACCGGCAGCCCGAGCAGGTCGTAGACCAGCCGGCGGATACGGGGCTGCGCCTCGCCGGGATCGGCGAACGCCCGCGCGGTGATCTGCGCGAACCGGCCCGGTCGGTGTTCCGTCACGGCGGCGTCGACCTGGGCCCGCAACGGGCCGGCGTCCAGCCACCGCGCCGCCGCGCGCAGCCCGTACCCCGCCGTCCGCGGCACCGACTCGGTGCCGAACGCGCCCAGCAGGAGCGGGCGGTCGACGGCGGCGCCGTACAGCGTGACCGACCCGTGGTCGCCGATCACCAGGTCTGCGGCGACCAGCGCCTGCTGCCAGCCGTTGGTCGGGTCGACCACGAGCAGGCCGGCTTCCGTCGCCGCCTGCTGCATGCTCCGGATCTGCCAGGCGCCGTGCGCCGCCCACACGTTCGGGTGCAGGACCAGGGCCACCCGGAACTCGTCGGCCGGCAGCTGGGACAGCAGCTCGGTCGGCAGGTCGGGACGGTTCGCGATGAGCGAGCCGGCACCCCAGGTGGAACTCACCAGCACCAGCCGCAGACCGTCCGGCACCCCCAACGCGGCCCGGTACCTGTCACGCCACCGGACGCTGGCCCGCAACCGGTCGAAGCAGGGGTCACCCACCAGGACGGTCCGCCCCACCGTGTTCGGACGGGCGGCGGCCAGCTGCCTCTCCTGCTCGGGGTGGGAGAGCGTGAGCCAGGCCCGACGGGTGGTCAGCAACTCGTCCGCCACCAGCCCCGAGAGCCGGGTTCCGGGGCCTGCGGAGTCCGGTACGAACTTCTGGAACCCCACGCCGTGGGGCAGTACCAGCACCGGGTAGTCGCCCGTGGGGACACCGATGTTCTCGCTGGCGGTGAGCAGCAGGTCGGGCTTGATGTCCTCCAGCTGCGCCCACGGGAGCATCCGGCAGCCGAGTGACCTCAGGAGCGCGAGCACACCGTCGTTGAACGCCGACGAGGGATCGTAGGCGAAGACGGTCGCCACCCGGGGGTCGTCGTGGACCACCGCGGGGAGCACGTCCAGCACCCGGACGAGCGAGGTGACGGTCCTGGCGGCCACCACCAGGGTCCTGGTACTCCCGAAGGTCCGCCAACGCCAGGCCTCGGGACCGACCGGGACGAGAACGCGTCCGTCAGGCTCCATCGCACACCTCCGCCCTAAGGCAGAATCGCACACAGCCCGTCAGACGTGCTCGCGGCTCGCGGCTCGCGGCTCGCGGCTCGCGGCTCGCGGCTCGCGGCTCGCGGCTCGCGGCTCGCGGCTCGCGGCTCGCGGCTCGCGGCTCGCGGCTCGCGGCTCGCGGCTCGCGGCTATTGTTCGTAGCGCACCGAGGCATTCCCGGCAACTTTTTCACCACCCGATCTTCCTTCGGAAGGTTACTTGGTGGTGCGGCAGTGGTCTATGACGCCGAGTCAGCCGGCAGCTGCGGTGGGCAGCCGTGCTGAGGGGGCGGACCTCGCGGCGGGGTTGTCGTGGCGAGTCTCTGTCCGTGTGGGGAGTCGCGGGGAAGACGGCGCGTCCTCGCCAGGCGTTCACGCTGGTGGGTGCCACCGGCGTGCTCCTCGTGCGCGGTGGTCAGCCGCTGGCCGGCCGGGCGGCCGCGGGTGGTGTCCGGGCTGGGCGTCGTCGAGCCTGGGCAACAGTGCTGCGGTCCTTGCCGGTGAGGGCGCCGTCGCGGTGACGGCTCGCAGGGAACGGCTGCGCGAGGGGACTCTGTTCGGCGTGCCGGGAGTGGGCCACCGTCGTTTAGCCTCGCCGCGGTGCGGGTGGTCCGGTGTTCAGCGGTGGTCTGTCGGCTGTCCGGGGCCGCGGCCCTGCCGCTCGGGCCGCCGGTCCGCCTGACCGAGGAGTTCAGGGCGCGGACCTGTGATCCCACCAATGGCCAGGAACTCGGTGCCACCCACCTATTCGAGCCACAGGAAATCCAGCAGGGCACCGTCGCGCGTGAGCGTCAGGACGCCGCCGTCGACTATGCCGAGCCCGTCCGGGCGGCCGGTGCCGTCACTGCCCGGCGACGCGGGCAAGCTCGAAGAGATCTGGGACGACATCATCAGCGAACTGGACAGCGACTACGGCGCCTACCAGTACGTCTCCCACGTAGGCCTCGGCGCCTGACCACCCATCACCACCCGGGCCCGGCCGACCAGGCCGGGCCCCGACCCATCGAGAGGCCGGCCGTGACCACCACGCCCACCCGCCTTCCCACCCAGGCCCGCCCCGCCCCCGACCCGCAGCCGGCTCTGGTCCTGGACCCCGGCGCCATCACCGATCCCGTTGAGCGTGAGCGGGCGCTGGCCCGGCTGCTCCGCTTTCAGGCCCAGGTCCTCACCAGTCACCTGCGCCTGGGGGAAGGCGACCGGGTCCGGCTGCTGGAGCCGGTGCACGCGACGTGGATCGACAAGGACCTGGCCGCCGAGGAGCACTGGGAGGAGGACGCCTGCACCTACGCGGATGTCCCCGTCGGCACCCTCGGCGTCGTCACCCGGGTCCGCCGCTACCCCACGCTGTTCCCGTACGTCGTCGCGTTTGACCGCGACCCCGGATGCGCCGTCCGCAGCCTCCGGATCGAGCGCACCACCGATCAGCCGCTCACCCCTGTCAGGCCGCCGGCCCCGGACACCGGCCTGCAGCCGAGCCCGCACTGACCTCCTTGGCCACCACCAGGCGGTGGTCGTTGCCGAACCGCCAGATGTGCCGTTTCGCGGTACGTGGCCAAACGGTGCACCGTAGTCGGACAGGCCGGTGGTTCCGGTTCTGAGCAGCTGTCAGCTGCTCAGCGGAGTTGGTCGGTGGACGGCAGGGAGGTCGGCATGTCGTCGGTGACCCAGGCGTACTCCAGGGCCGACAGGGTCGTGCCGCCCTCTGCCCAGAGCAGGAGTTCGCCGATGTACTCGTTGGAGCGGTCGTAGACGCTGGCACCGGCCGGCAGCAGCGTGGACGGAGCGGCCGGATGCTGCTCCAGTCCGAGGACCCGGAGGTCGACGCTCACCGACCCGGGGCCCCAGGTGGCCACCACCTCGGTGCGGTCCAACTGGCCGAGCAGAGCCGGAGCACCGGCGAAGTCGGCTTTCAGGAGGTGTTCCAGCACGGCTCGCTCGGAGGCGTTGAGGGGGCGAGGTTCGATGGGCACGGCAGACATGGGTCCATCCTCGCGGGTCGCTGCCGTCCGGCCGGCCGGTCCCGGCACAGCCCGCCGGCGGTCGGCCAACAAGGCTGAGCAGCCTGGCCGACCAGCCCGCAACGATGGCCACCTACCGTGCAAAGGCATACCGCCAGAGCCCGGGAGCGAAGGGCGTTCGACGTAGGTTGTCCCGCAGGTTCGCCCTGCCCACCCGGGCGCCCGCGACGTTTCCACAGTTCAGAGCAGCTCTGCCCGAGACCGGAAAGCCAGACAGCCCCTTCCTGTACTTCCCCGCTTGCGACGGTGCGCCGCCTGGTCTGCCTTCTCGGGGATGACGTGTCCGGATCGCTCGCCGCCGCAGGTAGCGGCGGGTCCGGCAATTGCTGTACGCCTTGTCGGCAGTGATGTTGTCAGGCGTGGTGCGAGGACGGCCGGTCGTGAGACGCGGAGCCCGGATCTTGTCCATGACGGGCTCGACCTGGGTGCAGGCGGCGCATTGTCCCGGCGTGATGACCAGGGACAACGCCCGGCAGTGGCCCTCCGCGCTCAGGTGGATCTTGGTGGTGCGACCGCCTCGGGACCGTCCGTGGGCCTCGCCGCCCGCCCGCCCGGGCGGGCGGCGGGCCGGGGCGCGGCCCGTGGGTGATGCTCGGCAAGACCTTCAAGGGACCGACCGACCGGGACGCTCGCCCGGCAGGCCGCCGAGTTGCCCGCCCGGGAGACCGGGCGGGACGCCCGGGCGCTGCTGGTCTGGCCGGAACTGGTCGTCGAGGTCGCCTTCGACGGCCTCCAGCGCAGTCCCCGCTACCCTGCGAGTGCAGTCCTTGCTGCCCCGCCAGCGCAGTCTCTGCTGCCCCGCCAGTGCAGTATCCGCTATCCCGCCGGGCCGGCCCTGCGGTTCGCCCGGGTGGTGCGCTACCGGCCGGACAAGAGCGCCGCCGAGGCCGAAACGGGTTCCTCTGTACGGGAGTTGGCCACCGTCGAAGGCTTGTGAGGCCGTCCGCGCGGCCGGGTCCGCCGACCTGTCCGGCGAAGTACTCACGGACTGAAACGCCTTGCGCCGCAATGGGGTTCACACACAGGGGTCGAATCAGCCATTCCCGATCCGGCCACCGTGGTTGGACCAGTGACGGTTAGGTTGACCGTGACAACGAGAGGCGGCCGCCGGTCAGCCGGCGCCGCCCTGGCGAAAGGTGCCCGACATGCAGGTGAGCGTCGACCGGGACCGTTGCTGCAGCTCCGGCATGTGCGTGACGAACGCCCCCGCGGTCTTCGAGCAGGACGACCGGGACAGTCTCGTGAGGCTCCGTCAGACCGTCCTGCTGCCCGAGCAGTTCGACGACGTCCTGCTCGCCTCCGAGCTCTGTCCGGGCCGGGCGATCACCGTCACCGGGGACGAGCCCGCGCGGACCGGGGTCTGACGGACCCCCGCCGCCGGCCCCGCAGGCCGCGCCGGGAACCGTCCCGGGCCGCGAACCCCACGAGAACACCCGCGACGTGAGGAGACCCCAGCCTTGACCACCGCACCCACCACCCCCGTCCTCCCACTGCCGGCCCCGCACGCCGCCGGCGGCTGCCCGTTCAGCCCGCCGCCCGCGTACCCCGAGGCCGCCGCCACCGGGCCGATGACCAGGGCCGAGCTGCCCGACGGCGACCTCTGCTGGCTGGTCACCGGCTTCGCCGAGGTCCGCACCGTGCTGTCCGACCGCCGGTTCAGCGCCGACATACGCCACCCGACCTTCCCGCTGCTGATCGCCGGCGCCCGCTCGCTGATCACCGACAATCCGGACTTCCTGCGGCTGGACGACCCCGAGCACGCCCGCCAGCGCCGCATGATCACCGGGGAGTTCCTGGTCAAGCGGGTGGAGGCGCTGCGCCCGGAGATCCAGCGGATCGTGGACGGGGCACTGGACCGGATGACCGCAGGCCGGACCACGGCCGACCTGGTCACCGACTTCGCGCTGCCGGTGCCCTCGCTGGTGATCTGCCTGCTGCTCGGCGTGCCGTACGAGGACCACGACCGCTTCCAGAGCCTGAGCCGCACGATGCTCAGCCGGGAGAGCACCGTGGAGCAGCTCCGGGAGGCCCAGGAGGAGGTCCGGGCCTACCTTCGCGACCTGACGGACCGCAAGCGCGCACAGCCGGAGGACGATGCCCTCAGCCGACTCGCGGCGCGGGACGACCTGACCCCGGACGACGTGGCCGGCATGGGCGTGCTGCTGCTGATCGCCGGGCACGACACGACCGCGAGCATGATCTCGCTGTCGACCGCGCTGCTGCTGGAGCACCCCGAGCAGATCCCCGGCCTGGCCGACCCGGCCACCCTGCCGGGCGCGGTGGAGGAGTTGTTGCGGCTGCTGACCATCGTGCACACCGGCCTGCCCCGGGTGGCGCTGGAGGACGTGGAGCTGGGCGGCGTCACCGTCCGGGCCGGGGAGGGCGTGATGGCGCTGCTCTCCACCGCCAACCGGGACGAGGCGGTGTTCGGCGGCGCCGACCATCGGGCGACGGACGAGCTGGACCTGCACCGGGACGCCCGGCGGCAGCTGGCGTTCGGCTTCGGGGTGCACCAGTGCCTGGGCCAGCCGCTGGCCCGCGCCGAACTCCAGATCGCCCTGGAGACGCTGTTCCGCCGGCTGCCGGGGCTGCGGCTGACCGGCGAGCGCGAGTTCCGTACCGACTCGTTCATCTACGGGATGCGGTCACTGCCCGTGACCTGGTGAGGGGTCACCCTCCTCGATCTCGACCTCGCCGCCTCCCTGGCACCGGCCAAGGAGAACACCTGGGCCGAGGCCCACACCCGCTACGCCGCAGCCCCCACTCCGGAGCGCCCTGACGGCGCGGTCGTCGCCACTGCCGACCTCGCCCGCCGGAAAGGCCAGCCGATCCGGATCATCGACCTGACGCCCTGAGCTGACGACCCCTCACGAGCAGGCCCGCGCCGCAAAGGCACGGGTCTGCTCGGCGCCCACCGCCTGGGACGAAGTCCCGGTGAAGATGGTGAACAGAACCACCCTGCTGGACGACTGCAAGTCCTACCTTCACCGGCGCTGGAACGAGGGCTTCCGCAACGCCAGCCAGCTCTACCGGGAAGTGCAGGCCCTCGGCTACCAGGGCAGCCGGGACGGCGTCGGCCGCTACATCCGCCTGCTCAAGGGAACCACCGTCGTGCCACCAGCACCTCGCTCCGCCTCCAGGCCCCGCCGAATCCTGAAGTGGATCACCATCCGGCCAGAGCTCCTACGGCTCGACGAGGCCCTCGACCTCAAGGAGATCCACG
Source organism: Kitasatospora sp. NBC_00070 (assembly GCF_045041205.1). NCBI lineage: Bacteria > Bacillati > Actinomycetota > Actinomycetes > Kitasatosporales > Streptomycetaceae > Kitasatospora > Kitasatospora sp. NBC_00070. The sequence continues at coordinate 7,639,086 of NZ_CP108247.1, forward strand.
CCGTCTGCCCTGAGCTGGAGGCCGCCACCGGCCACGTCCGCGGTTTTGCCGACATGATGACCAACCTCCGCGGCCACGAACTGCCCCACTGGATCAGCGGCGTCCTGCGCGACGGTCTGCCGGCAATCCGGGTGGGCGCCCAGGGACTCCACTACGACGAGAGAGCCGTCATCGCCGGCCTGTCCCTTCCCTGGGGCTCGGGTCAGGTCGAAGGTCAGGTGACGCGAGTGATTCTGTGGAATCCAAGCTCTCAAGTGGCACCGAGGAGCCTGCCGCTTCGAATAACTGCTGGCCGGTTGGGCCGCGGGCCGGAAGACTCAGCTGCTGTGAACATGGGGATCTCCGGTTTCAAGCCGTCCTTCCTGATCGGGATCGAGGCGGTCCGGCAGGCACACGGATCACGTCTGACGACGCTCGTTGGTAGGCGGCTGGCGCGGTGCGCCCTGGTGCGCTTCATCGAGGACGGAGACTGGTTCGCCGACTGCCCGGTGGTGCTGGACTTTGACGACCTCCAGGTGGAGGTTTGCCACTCGAAGCTCGACGAGCTCTCGATCGGCTGGAACACGATCGACACCGCAGCGCCCATCGCCGGGTTGGAGTGGTCCGAGCTCACGCCCCAGTGGTCTCACGGCGATGAACGCCTCGAACCCTTCGTCGGTCAGGAACTGTGCGAGGTCGCGCTGCTTGAGTGGCGGCCAACAGAGCATGACCTGGCAGCCGGAACGGTGGCAGTGGAGTTCGCTTTCGCCGACGGCTGTCTGCGGATCGTCAACGGCCTCGACGAGAACCGCATCGAGAGAGGTGCGGCCCAACCGGAATACATCCGGCACAGGCTGGGCCGCTGATCGCTACTACTTGGTCGGCGTGAGGCCGTTGATGACCTTGCCGGTGTTGACGATCTCGGCGAGGCGGGCCTCGACCTCGGCCAGGGCGCCGGTGAGTTGGTCAATCTGTGCGCGCAGGCCGTCGGCGCGTGCGGCGGTCTCGTCGTGTTCGACCTGCAACAGCCGCAGGAGTTCGGTGACGTTCACGCGGCCAGCTCGACGTCGTCGCGCCAGGCGGGGCTGGGGGTGGTGAGGCGGCGGAGCATGCCGGCGGTGGAGGCCCAGTAGATGCGGGAGGCGGCGTTGTCGGGCCGGTGGTCGTAGTCACGGGCGAGGCGCCGGTGGAGCATGAGGGTGCCGTTGACCTGCTCGACCACCCACCGCTGTCGCGGAACGAACCCTTTGCCCCCGTCGTCGGGGTTGCGCCGGACCACCTCGACGGTGCTGTCCTTCAACGCCCCGTGGATGATCACGGCGTCCTTGAAGCCCTGGTCGACCAAGGCCTTCTCCAGGCGCATCCCGCACCGTTCGGCCGCCTGGTCGAGCAGGGCGATGCCGGCCTCGTTGTCGTGCGCACCGGCGGCCAGGACCACCACACCGATGACCAGGCCCAGCACGTCGACGGCCAGTCCTCGCTCCCTGCCGGGCGTCTTCTTGTTCGCGTCCATTCCGTCGTCTCCTTCGGCACTCCCGCCGCCACGCGGACGGACTGGGTGTCGATGATCACCAGGGACGGGTCCTCTAATCGCCGGGCGCGCTCCCGCACCTGACAGCGGAGGATCTCCTGAATCCGCTGGTCAAGACCGTCCTGGCGCCACAGGGTGAAGTAGTAGAACACCGCCGACCAGGCCGGTAGGTCGTGTGGCAGGAGCCGCCACTGACAGCCCGTCCGGTTCTGGTACAGCAGCGCGTTCACGACCTCGCGCAGGTCGCAGGAGCCCGGGTCCCCGGTCGCCGAGCGCGACACCCGCTCCAGCTTCCAGGCGGTGACCAGCGGCTCGATCAAGGCCCACTGCCCGTCGGACAAGTCTGTTGAGTACGGCATCCGTTCCACGCCCCGACCCCATCATGCACACGACACGCAAGTCAGTCCAAATGCCTCCGTACCCACGAACGGGCGACACCAGATCATCCAGAAGGCCGCCTTCGAGAAGGCCCTGGCCCGGGACGGCGAGCGCACCCACGACCTGCGCCTGTGGCCCGCCCTCTACCCGCCCACCGGCCACGAGGGCCCCCACCGTCGCCCTCATCTTCGAAGCCGGCCGCAAGCGCGCCCGCCCCGGCACCAAGCCCCTCACCGCCGAACAGCGACAGGAGAAGCAGAAGCCGGACAACGACCGGTTGAAGCACCGCAGCTACACGGTGGAGACCACCTCGAAGTCCACCTGGTACGTGCCCCCGTACCGGGGAGAGGGGATCACCGCCCGCGACCACCACCGCGCGCTGCCGGTCGTGGCCACCCACCCTGCCACTGCTGCGCACTCGCAGGGCCGATGCCCCGATCTGGCGCCGCTTCGGCTGCCTCGGCTGGCACACTCTCACCGACGCGCTCGACAACCCCGACGGCGACCAACTGCTGCGCACCGAGCGGGCCGCCGCCGAGCGGGCCCGCGACCAGCGGGCGCAGGAGGAGCGCGGGCGCCGCTGCCCGGTGTGCGCCCGCTGCGCGGCGAAGTTCTCGGACGAGCGGTGGGCCGAGCGGGAACGAGCCCACAACGATGACAGGCTCTGCGCCGACTGCCGCCAGGCCGACGCCGACCAGCGGGCCCGCCAAGAGGCCGAGCACAAGCAGGCCGCAGCCGAGCCGCGGCAGCTGCCACCGCCGCCGAGGCGAAGCGCACCAGGCCGCGGTGGCGCCGCTGACCAGCCGCCGCCCACTGCTCCCCGGTGCGGGTCGCTGACCTGCACTGGGGAGTTTGGGCACCCCGTCTGACCTGCGCCGGTGAGTTTACTGTCGGGCCGGGTGAGTTTCGGTCCGCAGCGCCGGCGAGGTCGGCGGCCCCGGACCGGCCTGCGCTGGTGAGAATCGGGTGGGGTGGGCTGTTCGGGTGAGAGCGGTTGCTGGGCAGGAGTGGGTGGGCAGTGGTGCGGGGTGACGACTCCTCGAGCATCCACCGGCGCGCCCGCCGTCGGCGCCCTCGCTCGGCCACCCCGGCCGGCACCACGACCGTCTTCGCCACCGAGCACCAGGCCCCGGCCGCGCCCAACCGGCTGCGCGCGTGCTGCCGGACCTGGACCAGCGAGCACCGCCTTCTCGGTGGCACCGTCGTGCGCACCGCCTGGCACCAGCCGACCTGCCCGGACGGGGCGGCCCGATGACCGCCCCGGCCATTGCTCCCGCCGACTTCGCCGCAACGCTGCCGCCGCACGCCGTCTCCGCCACCGTGCTGCTCACTGACGCGGAGGATCGCATCCTGATGCTGTACCGGGCCCGCGCCTACCCGGGCCATCCGGCGTGGTGGCAGCTCTCCGGCGGCCTGGGCGATCTGGGCGAGCAGCCAGCCGCATGGCGCCGTCGCACCCCCTGCGCCATGCGCTCCACCTGAGGCGCGGCCCGGGCCCGTGAACCCAGGCCTCCGCCGACGTGCTCCGGCCGGTGGCTCGGTACAGTGTGGAGCCATGCGGCAGCGAGAGCGCGAACGCGCACTGTGGGACGCCTTCTTCCACATGGACGTTGAGCTGTGGCAGGTGCTGACCCGCAGGCTCCAGGCGGACACCGGGCTGTCCGAGCCGGACTGGCAGGTTCTGGATGCGCTGGGCAACGCCGAGGGCCACACGCTCCGCTCGTTCGAACTGGCGAAGACGCTGATGTTCGGTAAGAGCCGACTCCATCAGCACGTCGGACGCATGGAGCAGCGAGGTCTGGTGGAGCGGAGGCCGGTGCCCGGTGACGCCCGCGCCACGGTGGTGTCCCTCACCCCGGACGGCCTGTCGGTGTCCCGCCGGGCCCGGGCGTACCGTGCCCGGCACATCCGGGAGGAGCTGATCGGCGGCCTCACCACGGACGAGGTGGAGCAGCTCATCGCCATCTCCGACAAGATCCGTGCTCATGTGCGCCGCGACCAGGCGGGCTGAGGATCACTCCCAGACGGTGGTGGGGATCTCGGCCCGCAGGACGGGGGCGACCTCGGCGAAGAACCGTTCGAGGTAGCCGCGGGTGACCGCCAGTTCGGTGGTGTAGGTCGAGAAGAACCCCTCCACCCCGACGCCGAACACCTGGTTGCCGAACTTCCGCTGCAGGCCGAGGAGTTTCTCGGTGATCTGCTCGGCGGTGCCGACGAGCGCGGATCCGTTCTCGACGAAGTCCTCCAGGGACTCGAACGGGAAACGGGCGCGCACGCGGTAGTGCTCGGCCACCGAGGCCTCGAACATCGGCCGCGCGATCGCCAGGGCGTCCTGGGAGCGGTCGGTGATGATGGGGGAGTGCACGCCCACGGCGACCAGTGCGTGGTCGGGATCGTGGCCGTGGAAGGCGAGCCGCTCGCGGTAGTGGGCGACCAGATCCAGGTAGTGGTCGACGCGGTCCGTGCCGTTCGCCGAGTACAGCGGATCCCCCCAGCGCGCCGCCAGCTCGGTGGACCGCTTGTCGGTGGCCGAACCGTGCCACACCCGGGGCGCCGGCTGCTGGAGCGGCCGGGGTTCGAGGGACGCCTCGGTCAGCTTCGGACGGTAGCGGCCCTCCCAGGTGACCTTCTCCTCCCGCCACAGCCGCCGGAGCAGCTCGTACCCCTCCTCCAACCGATCCCACAGGTCGGCCGGGTCGACCCCGAAGACGCTCGGCGCGACCGCGTCGCCGCCCTTGCCGATGATCAGGTCGAGCCGTCCTCCGCTGAGGTGGTCGAGCGTGGCGTAGTCCTCGGCGGAGCGGACGGGATCGGTGAGCGACAGCACCGCGACCGTGGTGACCAGGCGGATCCGGGACGTCCGGGCGGCGATGTTCGACAGGATCACCGCAGGTGACGATGACAGCAGCTCCGGATTGTGCCGCTCGCCGATCCCGAACGCGTCGTACCCGACCCGCTCGGCCCACAGCGCGAGATCGATCAGCTCGGTGAACCGCTCCGTCCGGCTGAGCGGCGGGCTTCCCAGTCCCCTGCTCTTCCTCGGGACCAACGTGCTGGCCAGGAACTTCACGACCACACTCCTCTCGTTGAGTTCACATGTGAACTCTGGAGGAGATGGCTCCCCGCGTCAAGACGCGATGGGAACGCGGTCGACACTGAATCACGGCGCCGGTGCCAGATCGGGCGTCCGCGGTGAGGTTGACGGCGAGCGGGTGCTGCCCGGCGGCCGAGCTGACTGACCGTCGGCGCGTCGAGGCGGCCGGGCCAGGACGGAGGGGCGAGGGTGAGCCGCCCGCCCGCCCGCCCGCCCGCCCGCCCGCCCGGGACGGTGCGGTTGGCCCCCCTGCGGGAGTTCAGCTGCCTCCAGGAGGGCGCTTCATCCCTGTGCGGTGCTGATGGTGGTTCATGTGCCGCGCCACGTCGGGGCGGATCGCGTTGCCTTGCGCCCCGATCGGCTGGGTGGCTGCGTAGGCGAGAACGAAGAGCGCTTGTTGGTCAGAGCCGGCAGCACCAGGTGCCTGATGGAGTCCCAGATGTTGATGAGAAGTGGCAGCGGCTCCGGCGCCTGGAAATGGTGGTGACGTCGACCTGGGGCGTCCGTATCCTTCGCCAGGTGAGTCTGATCGAGATGGTTCCAGGGCAGGTCGAGCTCGTCGTTCAGGGGGCAGGTGCGTCGGCGGCCTCTGTCCGGATGCTCGATTGGTCGCGGGCAGAGTACGAGGTCGCCTTCGCCGTGGAGGCCATCGATGACGGTGTGCGTGCGCGGCTTGAGGCCGTGACGGTGACCGTCTGGGACAACATGTCCGAGTTCTTCGATGGCCTCGCGCGCGACTTCGGTGGTTGGGAGGGCGAGCGGGTCTGGGCCAACAACCACCTGGTCGTGACAGCTACGTTCGGCTCGGGCGGTCATGTGTATCTGGGCTGGACCCTGCGGTCCGGATTCTTCCCCGGTGACTGGAGCTGCGCTGTGACGACCGTGATCGAGGCCGGCGAGGGGATGACGGCTGCAGCCGCAGACCTGCGGGAGTTCCTGCGCGAGGAGTAGGTCCTTGACAGTCGGCCCGTCCCCGCACTGTCTCAGCCGACGGCCTGCTGTTCGGCGCGGGCGCGCTGGTTGAGGTCGCTGTGGCGGGTCTTGGGTGTGCGCGGGGAAGGTCGGCCGGGGATTCTGTGGGGCGCGGTTCGGGTTCTGGTGCGCTTCTCGGGGTCGGGCGTGTGGCCGTCGTCCCCGGCCCGCCCGCCCGCCACCGGACCGCGCCCGGCCGCCGTAGGTGTCGATGTTTGTCAACTTTGGTTGACATTACCCATGTCGTCAACCTAGGTTGACGACATGGGTAATCAAACGCTGCTTGCCTGCGGGATGGCCGCCGGCCCCCTCTTCACCGTCGCGTACCTGCTGGAGGGCGCCGGCCGCACCGACTACAAGTCCGCACGCCATCCGGTCAGTTCCCTCGCACTGGGACGCGCCGGGTGGACGCAGACCCTCAACTTCCTCGTCGCAGGTCTGCTGACGCTGGCTTTCGCCGTGGGCCTGTGGCGCGCCGGGCCTCCCTGGGGTGCACTGCTGATCGGCATCTGGGCGGTCGGCCTGCTCGGCGCGGGAACCTTCCGCACGGATCCGGTGGGCGGTTACCCCGTCGGCACTCCCGATCAGCTCCGACGTCCCAGCCGCACCGGATCTCTGCACGACCTGTTCTCCTTCGCCGGGTTCCTCGCCCTCGCCGCGGCCTGCCTCGTCTTCGCCTGGTCCAACTCGCCGGGATGGGCCCTCTACTCGATCGCCAGCAGCGTGCTCTTCGCCGCCACGATGGCGCTGGCCGGTACCGCGTTCGGCCAGCATCAACGCTGGGTGGATCGGGGCGGACTGATCCAGCGCCTCTCGCTGACGATCGGCTGGACCTGGCAGACGCTGCTCGCTGTGAGCGTCCTTCCGGCCTGACAACCACCTCCCGCCAACGGGCTGAGCCCCGCAGGTCAGTGGCCGGCCCCGCGTCCCGGCCTGGGCCCTGTGCTCGGGCTCCCGGCTCCTGGCCGCCGTGGCTGCGCCGGGCGGGGGCTCGCCGCTGTGCGGCTGTGGCGGGTGCTGCTGCGCCGGGGTGTGGTCGGCGTCCGGTTCCTTCCCGGGCCCGAGGCGGTGCTTCCCGGGCGTGGGACAGGCCCGGGACAGGGGTGTCCCGGGCCTGTCCCACCGCCGTCCCACCGTGTCCGGTTATGTCCGTTTCGCTGGGACGGTCTCAGGTCATATCCCCAGGTCGGAGTGCTTTCGGTCTCGGCCTGAGACGGGGCTGGGACATGCCCTCGCGGCGGGGCCGTCCCGGCCCTGGCTGACCCGTCCCATCGAAGTTTGATCTGTCTCACCGGAGTTCGACTGCCAGGGATTCGTCTCATCGGAGGTTGATGTCGCAGGTCAGGTACGGTTCGGGCATGATCGACAGTCTTCCTCCTGACGTTGCTGTGCCCGGTGAGATGCTGCTGGCCGGCTACTTCGTCGCGGTGCCCGAGCCGCTCAACGGCTCGGGCCTGCCCCGGGCGGCGGGGCTGACCACGGCGTCCGGCTGCCTGGCCGACCGGCTCCCGGAGGACGGCTGCTGGTTCGGTACCGCCTCGGAGGCGCTGGAGGCCTGCCTGCCCGTCCAGGTGCCAGCCACGGCCCGCTTGTACGCCCTGCTGGTGCCCGCCGACCATGTCGGTGGCTTCGTCGCCGACATGGTCGCGGCCGGGACGGACGAGCCGGTACTGCTCGCACACCTTGACCGCCGGGCCGGCCGGCCCGCCCGGGAAGTGGCCGAAGGCGGGCGCGAGCTGGGCTGGGAGGTGCTCGGCTACGACATCGGCATGCTGCACAGCTGGCTCTGCAACAACCTGTACGAGGACGGCGTGCGCGAGCTCGGCGTGGCGACCGACGACGACCGTGGCCTGCTACCCGATCGGGAGGCCGCCGTGCGGGTAGCGGCCTGGGCCAACGCCCGCGGTGACACCAAGCCCGTCACATGGTTCCCCGCCGCCCTGGTCGAATGGGACACCCAGGTCGAGGGACGGACCGGCCCCGCCGTCACCGAGACCGCAGTACGCCGAGCGGCACAGCCCTGGTGGCGCCGGATCTTCTAGCGGAGCAGGCCGGGCTGCGCGGTCGGGGTGCCAATCAAACTCCGCGGAGACTCGTCAAAGTTCATTGAGACGGGTCAGGGTCGTCCCGGTCTGGATTGTTGTCGGTGGGTCAGGCCGCCCGGGGCCCGGCCGTAGCGGGCGCCGGTGCGTCAGGCCGTTGTCCGGGCCGGGCTGCTGGCCGCCGTGCCGTCGTCCGGGGTGTCGAGCGGCTGCCCCTGGTCGCCGTTTCCCGTCGCTGGGACGGTCTCAGTGGGCGTTTAGCGAGCTTTGCTCCGTCATGCGACTTTCAGCCCTGACCATATTCGTGCTGCTTGCCCGATATCGGAAGTCTGTCCTGACCTCGGCCGCCGACATGACTGTCCGTCTCATCCGCTTCTATGCCTGGAAGTCCGTCTGGTTTGAAGAAGTCATAGAACCGCCCGCAGGGCGGCGGAACGGAGCTTTCCGCCACACTCATGCAGACGCTGTGGCGTGAGCCAGCGGAAGCCGTACCCCAGCGACCTGTCCGACGCCCGATGGGCCCTGATCGAACCGAAACTGACGGCCTGGAGGAAAGCCCGACTCGACCGCAGGCCCACCGGCAAACCCGCCCAGGTTGAACTGCGCGACGTCTTCAACGCGATCCTCTACATCAACCGCACCGGAATCCCCTGGAAGTACCTCCCCCATGACTTCCCCAACCACGGCACCGTCTACGCCTACTACGCGGCCTGGCGCGACGAGGGCGTGTTCGCGGAACTCAACTACGACCTGACCGGCCTGGCCCGCGTGAAGGAAGGACGCAATCCCGAACCGACCGCGTCCGTGATCGACACCCAGAGCGTGAAGACCTCCACCAACGTGCCTCTGACCAGCCAGGGCACCGACGCCGCGAAGAAAATCGTCGGCCGGAAACGAGGCATCATCACCGACACGATCGGACTGATCCTCGCCGTGACCGTCACCGCCGCGAGCCTGTCCGAGAACGCCCTGGGAATCCACCTCCTCAACCAGGCCAAGAAGACCTACCCGAACCTCACCAAAAGCTGGGTCGACACCGGCTTCAAGAATGCCGTGATCGAGCACGGAGCCGGCCTCGGAATCGACGTCGAGGTCGTCCACCGCAAATCCGACGTCCGCGGCTTCCACGTCGTGAAGAGACGCTGGGTAGTCGAACGAAGCCTGGGCTGGCTCATGCTGCGCCGCCGGCTCGCCCGCGACTACGAGACCCTGCCAGCCAGCTCCGAAGCCATGATCCACATCGCCTCGATCGACAACCTCACCAAACGCATAACGGACGAGACCACACCAACCTGGCGAGGGACCTACTAGGGCATAAAGGGCAATCCGCCCACATCAAACGCCCTCTCAGAGTCTGGGCAGTCGGCCGGGTCGAGAGCGCGGTCCGCTGCGGCTTCGGCTTGGCGGTGTCGCTGTGCCCGGTCTCTACCTGCCGCGGCGGGCCGGCCAGGCGGACTACCGGGGCGCCACCCTCGGCTCACTCGGCCGGCCGCTGACCGGGTCGACGGTGAAGACCGTGATCTCCTTCTCCGCTGTCACCATGATCTGGTCTGGCCCGGACCACTCGGCGCTCTTGAAGTAGCCGCGTCCGTCTCCCTCCTCCCACACTCCCAGATCCCAGTGGCGGGCGGACCAGCCGCTGTCGGTCAGCAGCTCCACGCGGTAGACCGGGTCGATCGAGAAGGCAACGTTGGTCACGGTCAGCACATGGTCCGGGCGGTCCGGGCCGGCCTTCTGGTCGACTGCCCGTCCTTCACCGTTCAACGCGAACGACAGGAAGGCGATCGGTAGCCCGACGACACCGAGGGCCACCACGGCGGCTGCGCAGCCGATCTGCGACCACCTGGTGCGGAACTCGAACCCGACCACCGCCGAGGCCACGGTCAGCACGACTGCGGCCCCGAGCAGCAGCACCGGGTGGTCGAACCAACGCTCGACCTCCACCAGTCCGCCCGAGTGGGAGGCCTGAAAGCCAGGCAGGTACGCCAGGAGCGCCACCAACGCCAGACCTCTAAGCCACCACGCGATCCACCTGCGACGTGTCGCTGCCATCCGTTCCCCCGGGTGATCGTCTGCGCGGACTGTACTACGGGGCGCGCGCCTATGTGCTTGGTCAAGGGGGTCGGTGAGCCGGCACTCCAGCCGCAGGTCTTGGTCTTGCTGGGTGAGACCGGTCCGCACGTGGAGAAGGCCTCCGTTGATCATCGCAAGTTGTGTCGGCAAATGAAGATCAGCCGGTGGCCGTGGGCCACAACGTGGACCCTGCCCGGTGGCAACCGGTATGCGAGGGCCTGATGGCCAAGGTGGCGGACCGGTTCGCCCGGGTGGAACCGCGCCGCCGGGCGCGGGCGTTCGTGCTCGGCCTGCTCGCGGACCTGCCGAGAAAGAACTGCTGGACGATCGCCGAGCACGTCGGTGACGCTAGTCCATCCGGCATGCAGCACCTGCTCAGCCGGGCGCCCTGGGACGCCGACCAAGTGCGAGACGACATACGGGACTTCGTGGTAGACAACCTCAGCGACGAGACTGCCGTGCTGGTCGTGGACGAGACCGGCGACCTGAAGAAGGGCGCCGAGAGTGTCGGTGTCCAGCGCCAATACACCGGGAATGCGGGCCGGATCGAGAACTCCCAGGTCTGGGTCTACCTCGTCTACTCCGCCTCGGTCGGGCACGCCGCCATCGACCGCCGCCTCTACGTTCCCCGCTCCTGGACCCAGGACCCCGACCGGTGCCGTGCGGCCGGCATCCCCGACGACCTGCGGTTCGCGACCAAGCCCGCCCTGGCCACCGAGATGATCGCCAAGGCCCTGGACGCCGGCGTCCAGGCCGCGTGGGTCACTGGCGACGAGGTCTACGGGGGCGACCCGCACCTGAGTACCGAGTTGGAGCGACGTCAGATCGGCTACGTGCTGGCGGTCTCACGCAAGCGGCCGATTGCCACCCGCGCGGGCATCTTCCATGCGGGCGTGCTGGCCCACGGCTTGCCGAAACGGGCCTGGCAGCGGCTGTCGGCGGGGGCCGGGGCCAAGGGGCACCGCTTCTACGACTGGGCCCAGGTTGACATCGATAGCCCGCCCGGCAGCCCCGGCCACTGGTGACTGCTTGTCCGACGGAACCGACGCACCGGCGAACTCGCCTTCTACCGTTGCTACTCGCCCTGCCCTATCTCGCTGAGCGCCCTGGTCAGGGTGGCGGACGGCGCTGGACCGTGGAGGAGACTTTCCAGGCCGCCAAGGGCCTGGCCGGACTCGACGAGCACCAGGTCCGCCGCTGGGTCTCCTGGCATCGCTGGACCACCCTGGCCATGCTCGCGCACGCCTTCCTCGCCGTCACCGCAGCCATCGAACGGGCCGCGAACACCGCGGCGGCAGAACTCGGCCCGCTGACCTGTAACGAGATCCAACGGCTGTTCGCGGCACTGCTCGCCCGCCACGCCGGCGATCTCGCCCATCGACTGCGCTGGTCGACCTGGCGCCGCCGACACCAAGCACGAGCCCGCACCAGCCACTACCGGCGACAAACAGCCCAACTACCGTGAAGATCACGATCTACAGCCGGAGGACTAGACCATTGGAATGGGTCTAGACCACCTGCGTTCGGAGTGTCCAAGCAGCACTCGCCTCGAATGAGGCTATATTGCGGTGTATATGCGATTAATTATGTGCGCTAGATGCGGTGAACTGTGCTACCTTTCCCGCATGGAGGTATGTGATGAGTGAGATCTACGCGGCGGTGGACGCGCTGCTGGCCAAGGCCCGGGACGGCGGGGACCTGCCAGTGCCCGCCGAGCGGGAGCGGCTGCGCAAGGCCGCAGCCCTGACCCAGATCGAGATGGCCGCCGCGCTCAAGACCCGGCGGGAGACCTTCGCCAAGTGGGAGAACGGCACCGCGCAGCCGCGGGCCCCCAAACGCGGCGCCTACGCCTTCCTGCTGGCGGGCCTGGCCGACATCCACGGCACCGAAGGCCCGGACGGCTGGCTGACCCCCGCCCGCCAGGCCCGCCCCCTCGACGCCGACACCACCGCGACCACGGAAGGGGAGTGACACCCTGATGGACCGCCAGACGTACACCGCCGAGCTCGCCGGCCTGCGCGAGCTGCGCACCGAGATCGGCCAGGCCGAGAAGGCCGTCGCCACCGCGCGGAAGGAGCTGGACAAGCTCACCGCCCAGCGCTCGCGCAGGGTTGCCGGGCTCGCGGGGTACGAGGCTGCCAAGGCCGACGCGGTTGCCAAGGCGTCCGGCCTCACCCTGGCCGACGTGGTGCGGATCGCGCCGCTTCTGGACCCGACCCCGGCCGCCCTGCGCACGGCCAAGGCCGAGGACCAGGCCGTCGTCGTTCCCGCCGCCGCGCCCGTGCAGGTCCCGGTGGCCGAGCCCGCGCCGCCGGTCGGTGCCCTCGCCCCGGTGCTGACCCGCCCGGCTCCCGTTGTTGCCGAGCAGCCGGCCCCGGCCGCCGTGACGGCGGAGACCCCGGACGAGGTCGAGGACCAGGCCGTCGTCGCCGAGCAGCCGTCCGAGGTTCCCGCTGCGCCGGTCGCTTCGGTCCCTACACCGGTACGTCCGGTGGACGAATCGGGGGTGCGTGAGCTGCCGTCCCTGCCGCAGGGCCCGGACGGCGCTCGCTTCGAGGCCGTGACCACGGGCCTGGTGTCCAAGCGCCCGGCCTTCACCCAGAAGGCCCGCTCCACGGTGTTTCTGGACGCCGCGAAGGGCGAGCTGGTGGCCCGCGACCAGGTTGTTCGGCTCACCCTCGGTGCCCGTACCCCGGGGGAGATCCTTGATGCCGTGCTGGCCGCCGCGCCGGGAACCGAGCGGATCTACGTCACCACCGGTGACCCCTGGCACGACGGCGCCGAGCGGTACTCCACGCTCAAGGACGCGGTGGCGGCCTGGCTCAACACCCCTTCCGAGCGTTGGACCACCGCGACCGGCCGGGGCCGGGACCAGCTCGCCGGGCACTTCGTCCACCAGCGCCAGCCCGTCGGCCGCTACGCCCCCCACGCGCAGCCGGACGGCGACATGGTGGAGATCCGCTCGATCGTCGAGTGGTTCGACCCGGCCGGCGCGGACGCGGCGACGGTGCGGGACGCGTTCCGGCTGCTGTGGCAGGCGCTGCGCCGGCACTGGGACGACGCGGTGCTGATGGGCTCGCCGTCGCAGACCGGCCGGGACCTGTGGACCCGCACGATCCCGCTCAAGGGGAAGTGGGCGGGCGGCTACCCCGTCATGAGCGAGGAGCTGCGCGGCCTGCTGCACGCCACCGCCGGGCAGGGCCGCACCGAGCTGATCCTGCCGCCCCGGGTCCCGGCCGAGCTGGACCGGCTGGTGGAGCTGGACGCCACGTTCGCCTACGGCAAGCAGACCTGGAAGAGCGGGGTCGGCCCCCCCGAGCGCCTCACCGCAGGCCGGTTCGCCGCGCTGGCGGAGAAGGAGCAGGCGAAGGCCCTGATGTCCTGCTCGCACTGGAACGTGCGCGTCACCGTCCCCGACGGCTGGGAGCACGTCGGGCTGCTGCCCGCCCCGGTGCCGGGGGAGAAGGCGTGGGCCTATCCGGCCGAGCCCGGATCGACGTTCACCACCTGGGCGGGCGGCGCGGAGATCCACCTGGCCCTGTCCAACCACCTGATGCCGTGGAAGATCGAGGTGCTGGACGGCCTGGTCTGGGAGGACGGCAAGCCGCTGGACGACTGGGGCAAGAAGCTCAAGTCGGCCTGGGCGGACCTGACCAACCTCTCGAAGCTGCACGGCGACGAGCGCCAGCGCAAGGCGGCCTTTCTCGCCTCCCGCGCGGTCCGCGCCATCCTGCTGTTCGGGCTCGGCGGTTTCGCCCAGCGCCCCCGGATGGTCTCCGGCTCCACTCCGGCGGGCGAGCCGCTTCCGGCCGGGGCGGAGATCCTCGGTCAGGACGGCGGCCTGGTCACGTGGCAGCGCTCCACCGGCTTCTCCCGCGACCCCAATGCGCACCCGGAGTGGGCGGCCCGCGTCTGGTCCGGGGCGCGGGCCGCGTTGCTGTCCACCCGGATGCGCGAGGACGACGTCCACGTCGGCGCACTCCACCTGCCCGCCCGCAGCATCGTGGCGTTCCGCACCGACGCCATCTACACCACCGAGGACGTCTCCTGGCCCTACCACGGCCAGCCTGGCGACTTCCTGAAGAAGGGCCACCTGCCCGGACCCGTCGCGCCCCCGGCCACGGTCGAGGACCTGATGGCCCTGCGCGACCTCGGCCGCACCCACTACACCCAGGGAGGTGACCGGTGAGCCCCGCCGACCCGACCAACCCGAACGAGGCCGCGCAGCTCACCCAGCAGTTGATCGACCAGGGCTACACCAAGCGCCAGGTCGCCAAGATGCTCGGCCGCGACGCCTCGCTCATCTCGCAGTTCTTCACCAAGGGCAAGGGCGCGAGCATGGTCAACGCGCTGCGCCAGGTGGTCCGCGCGGTGCGTGGCGGCGAGCGGGACGAGGAGGCGCTGTCCGGCATCGCCGGGGCGAACACCAAGCGGCGCACCACCAAGGGCGGCCAGAAGGCCCGGGTCCGCGGCAAGGACACCATCGGCACCCCGGGCGGCAGCATGGCCGGCCGCGCAGGCAAGCAGGCCATCCGCTCCGGCGCCGCCCACCTCGCCCCGGTCGTCCACGAGACCGGCCAGGCCGGCGGGAAGCTCGCCTTCACGGTGCGGATGAAGGCCGACCAGTACGTCTACTCCGCCGGATCGGAGAAGGACTCCGGCGGTGTGCGCCGCGGCTTCATCCCCCGCTCGGACGGAACGGAGGAGCGCACCTACGGCTCCAGTTCGTCCGGTGGGTTCGACGCAGCCGAGTGGTCCCAGCGCGTCGCCGACCACCACGGGGATGTCACCGAGGCGATGAAGGAGTGGCTGGTGGAGACCGGCCGCGCGGTCGAGGACGCCGACATCGCGTACCTCGAGGTTCGCGCCTGGGTCCCTGAGGACAACGGATGAGCACCGAGCACAACGGGCGGCTCAGCGCCGCGAGGCGGGCTGAGTTGCGCACCATGGCGCTTGAGCTGGGGGACAGCGGCCACACCGTCAGCCAGATCGCCTGGAACCTGCGCACCTCACCCAGCACCGCCCGCCGGCTCCTCACCGAAGCCACCCGGGCCCAGGACAGCACCGCGCCCGGCCGCGGTGATGAAAGGACAGCCGGATGACGGAGCATCCGATCTTCGGTCAGCCGAGGCCGGCCTGGTTCTGGGGTTCCGCCGACAAGCTCGCTGTCCTGAAGGAGGCGGCTGCCAAGGCCAAAGTGACCCTGCACCAGGACATCGAGCCCTCGGTCGACGATGCCCAGGGCCTGGAGGAGGCGCTGGCCTCGATCCTGCTGCGGCGCGGGTTCGAAGCCGACTGGTCGATCAACGCGTTCGGTTCCCTGGTGGAGGAACTGATCGGCTACCTCCACCAGTACGCCTACCCCGACGAGCACTGACCCGCCCCCCGCATCACCCGGCAGACGAAGGAGACTCCGCGCCGTGGACACCACGACCACCACCACCGCCACCGCCACCGAGCAGGACGTCCCGGCCGGGCTGCGCGGCCCGGCGTCGCTGCCCGCCCAGGCCGAGCCGCCCGTCCTGGTGAACCCGCTGCCGCTGCACTGGTTCCAGGAGGACGCGGTGGCGGCTGCGGTGAAGGCCGTGAAGAACGGCGGCCGCGCCACGATCGTCGCCGCCACCGGCTCCGGCAAGACGCTGATCGCCGCCGGCTGCGCCCGCCGCCTGGCCGCGAGGGGCCGGGTGCTGGTGCTGGTGCCGACGATCGAGCTGCTGGAGCAGACCGCCACCGCCTGGTCGCTCAAGGGCGGCCGCCGCGGCCTGGCGATCGCCGCGTGCTCGCGGGCGGAGGCACTGGAGAGCGCGGAGGCCGGCGGCCGCCTCCACGCCCGGGTGACCACTCAGGCCGCGCGGATCGCCGACCTGGTGACCAAGATGAAGGCAGGCGAGCCGGTCACCGTCTACGCGACCTACGCGTCGCTGGAGCGGATCGTCACGGCGCACAAGGAGTTCGGGCTCCCGGCCTGGGACGCCGTGATCATCGATGAGGCGCACCGGACGGCAGGCTCCGAAGGTAAGGCGTGGGCGGCGATCCACTCCGACGAGAAGGTCCCGGCCACCCGGCGGCTGTACTTCACCGCCACCCCGAAGATCGCCGACGACTCGAAGGCGAAGCCAGGCCTGGCCGACCTCACCGCCGCAGGCGACGGCCAGGACGTGGAGCGGCTGCCCGCGCTCTGCTCCATGTCGGACACCCGCATCTACGGGGAGACGGTGTTCACCTGGACGCTGGGCCAGGGAATCGAGCACGGCTACCTCGCCGACTACCGGGTACTCGTACCCGTCGTCACCGACGAGGACCTCCGGGAGCTGCTCAACCTGCCCGCCGTCGCCGACCTGCGCTCCCAGAGGTCGAACGAGGAACTCCTGCGCCTGGCGCTGCAGATCGCGGTGCTGCGCGCGGTCGCCGACCTGGAGCTGCGCCGGGTCATCACCTTCCACTCCCGGGTGCAGGCGGCCCGGGAGTTCGCCGCGACCATGAACGCCACCGCCGAGCTGCTGCCCGTCGCGGACCGGCCCGAGCGGGTGACCGCCCTCGCGGTCGCCGGCTCCGACAAGCTCAAGGACCGCCGGGCCGCGTTCGCCACCTTCACTGCCACCACCGGCGAGCGGCCCGGCGAGGAGGGCGAGGAGTGCTGCATCATCTGCAACTCCCGCCTGCTGAACGAGGGCATCGACGTGGCCGCCGTGGACGCCATCGTCTTCGCCGACCCCAAGTCGAGCGTCATCGACGTGGTCCAGGCCGTCGGCCGGGCCCTGCGCCAGGCGTACCGCCAGGGCAAGGTGTCGTGGGTCATCATCCCCGTCTACCTCCCCACCCCCGAGATCGGCGACGACACCGCCACCACCGACCCCGCCAAGGTCACCGAGGCCGGGGAAGCGGTGAAGGCCGAGGCCGACGACGAGATCGAAGCCAGCTCGTTCCGCACCATCTGGCGCGTCCTGCGGGCCCTGGCCGCGCACGACGCCCGGGTCGTCGGCCGGATCACCGAGCTGCGCACCAAGCGGGCCGGCGAGAAGGAGGACGTCGCCGAGTCCGAGGCGGGCGAGGAGTCCGGCGAGGCCGGGGACGCCGAGCAGCCCGCCCAGGAGTCCCCGGTCGACTGGCTGCGGATCAACGCCCGCAAGCACGCTGCCCAGATCCTGCAGACGGTGAAGCTGCGGGCGTTCAACCCGCGCGCCACCGAGTGGCAGCGGATGTTCGGCCTGGCCGCCGCGTTCCACACCGGGCACCGTCACCTCGACCCGACGGACAAGACGCGGGACGGCGTGCTGGTCTCCTGGCTGGACCGCCAGCGCTACCTCAAGGGCGCCGGCCTGCTCGCCCCGGTGCGGATCAACGAGTTGGACCAGCTCGGGATGATCTGGGACAAGCACGCCCGTTCCTGGGACCGCGGCTTCGCCCACGCCCGGGCCTGGGCCGAGACGCACGGCCACCTTGCGGTCCCGGCCGCCGAGAAGCTCGACGGCCACGCGGTGGGTGCGTGGGTCGGCCGCCAGCGCAAGAACGCGAAGCTGACGGCCGCGCAGGACGCCAAGCTGACCGCGCTGGACGCGATGTGGCGGATCGAGCCGGACTGGAACCGCTCCTACCGCCGCCTGCTCGCCTACCTCGCCACCGGAGGCACCCTGGACGGCCCCGCCAACCGCACCGGCGGCGAAGCCGACCCGACGTTCCGCCCGGGCGCGTGGCTGCGCAAGCAGGAGAAGGCCACCGCCGACGGGAAGCTGACGGTCCAGCAGATTACCCTGCTGGACGCGCTGTCCACCGTCCAGGCCGAGCAGCAGGTGCAGGAGCAGCGCCAGGGCGCGGTGGACGCCTCGGTCACCTGGTTCGCCGACTGGATGTGCGGCGCGTGCGGTGAAGGGGGCGATGCCCAGTTCGAGGACGGCACCAGCGTGGACGCCGACCACGACTGCGACAGGGGCGACGGTCCCGAGATCGGCTGGGAGGGCCGGGCCGAGTGCTCCGCCTGCGGCTGGGCCACCGAGACCGATTTCACCGACGGCGAGTACATCGAGTCGAACCACGACTGCGCAGGCGACCAGTAGCAGCACCACCCACAGGGGCGGCCCGGCCCACTTGGCCGCCCCCGCCCACCCACCCGAGCCGGAAGGCAGCACCCGCGATGACCGACACCATCCGCCCCGCTGGAGCTGCTCCCCACCCGCAGCCAGCCGCTGCCCGCCCACCGGGACCTGGGCCGGGCGATCCTCGACTCGGCGCTGGTGCGCGGGGCGATCTGGCTGCGCTGGTCCGGCCACGACGGCATCCGCACCCTCCACCATGGCGCCAGCCTGGCGCGCGGCTGGGTGGAGAAGGACATCAACGGTCTGGTCGGCTGGGCGGCCCTGGTCGACGGACGGCTCGTCGTCACCCGCGACAGCGATGGCCGTAGCCAGCCGGTTCTGCACACCGAGTCGTGGGAGGCCGGAGCGACGCTCCACGCCGCCCTCGCCCAGCACCCCGCCCGCCCCGACGACGACCAGAGCACCGACGAGGACGAGAGCGAGGGCCAGGAGCACGGCCTGCTCGGCGAGACCAGTACCCGCATCCGCCGCCAGGCAGCCGGCTTCACCCTGGCTGCCGTCGACCAGGCTCTCGCCGACGCCCATATCGACCTGCGCGCCGCCGGCCGGTACGCCGCCGACGGCGTCGAGAGCGCCGTCGCCCACGCCGCGCTCGTCTACCAGGAGTGGCAGCGCATCCGCGACGAGGCCGCCACCACCGGCCATGAGACCTACGACCAGGACCACGACCTCGGCCTCCAGCGCGCCCAGACCGCCACCCGCCACCGGCGCGACGTCGCGGACCGCGCCGCCGAGGCCGCCTACCAGGCCCGGCAGCGGACCGACGCCGCGCACCGCCAGCTCGCCGGAGCGGCCGCCGAACCCCTCTGCACCGCCCTTGACCGCGCCGGCCTCTACTTCCTCAACGAGGCCGACCACCAGGCCGTCCGCGACATCACCCGCCACCTCGACCCCGCCACACTGCGCCAGGTGATCGACTGGCTGGAGCGCACCCGTATTGCGGCTCTCGCCCTGCGCGGCGAGCAGGCCGCGCCCACCCGGCCCGTCGTACGCCGCAGCGGTTTCTGACACTTCACCGGGCCGAGCCGGGCGTACGGCAGCGGGCCCCGGACTTCAGGCGGTTTCCAGCGGTCGTCGCAACACGCAGTCAGTGTTGTCTTCCCGGACGGTAGCAGCAGGGAAGCAGGCGCCGAGCCGTTTCGGCCCGGTGATCTGACAACGGCAACGGTGCGACGGCTGGCGCCAAGGAGTCGTCTGGGCCTCGTTGCGCTCGGCTCGTCGCACCGGGCGCCGGGCGGGCGCTCGCGAAGGCCGCCCGGCTCAGGGGCGGGCCGACGTGGTGAGCGCGCCACCCGGATGCGCGGGGCGGGGCGGCGCCTTCCCGCGAGGGTGCCGCCCGGCCGGTGCTATTCGGCGAGGAACTTCTCGTACTGGGCGGCGGTGAGCAGCTCGTCCAGTTGCTTGGCGTCGGACACCTCGATCTTGATGAACCAGGTGGTGTGGGGTTCGGTGTTGACGGATTCCGGATCGTCGGCGAGGTTCTCGTTGATCTCGATGACCTTGCCGGCGACCGGCATGTGGATGTCGGATGCCGCGAGGACCGACTCAACGGTGCAGAAGTGGTCCCCCTGTTCGAGCTGGGCGTCCACCTTCGTTTCCATCACCACCGAGGTGAGGTCCTGGAGTTCCCTCTGCCCGCAGTCCGTGATACCGACAACGGCCGTCTTGCCGGTGACCTCGATCCACTCGTGGTCCTGGGTGTACTTGAACTTGGTGGGGTACATGTCTGCCTCCGTAGGTGTCGCTACGGGCTCAGCGTTGCGCACCTTCCCGGCTCCGGGCGGGATGCTCACCCGAACGAGTGAGCCGCGCGCCGGTCGGCCCGCCGCATCGACACCGCGTTCCAGCCTCACCCCATCCGGTTCGCCGGCCTGGCGCTCCGGCCGAGGGCCCGAACCGCCGGACTTACCCCACTGGCTGCGTCAGTGACAACTGACTCCGTCGGAAGGTCAGTTCTGACTCCGCCAGGCGATCTTGGATCGCAGTTTCCGGATGGGATCTGACTCCGGCTCGGCTGCGCTGGGGCCTCCCTCGGAGTCGTGATGGTGGCCAGCTTTCGTGGCATGGGCCAGCACGAATCTCCCGCAGACGACCACTTGAGTCATCACTCCTCGTGACTGCTGACGAAGCGGCGACGACTGTCCGCCCGTTTCCTTCGGCGTGCTTGATCGTTGGTGCGGGTGTACCGCCGGCTGACTCATCTCGGAGGCCTGGGACGTGTGCCACGTCGATCGGGTCCCCAGCAGCCAGCCCGAAGACGGACTGCGACCACACGGAGGACAGCATGTCGGACCAGGACCTGAGCAAGTTCCTAGACACTTTCGGCAAGAAAGCGGCCCCTGACGCCGAGGCCGACGCCGATACCGACGCCAAGGCCGACGGCGTGGTCGATCCGGAGGCGAGCACGACTCCCACCACCCATGGGCGCCGCTCCGCCGGGCCCGGCGGCGAGGACCCCTTCCGCCCCAAGAAGTAGTCCAGCAAGCGCGCACAACGGCAGACGCCCCCGACCGTGCGACTCGGAGCGAATCGCACCCGGGCGGTACCCGCCACCAGACGGCTCCTGGAACCAGTCATGGTTCCAGGAGCCGTCTGCATGCATGCGACGTCCCTCCTGCCGGTCCCGTCTCCGCGGAGGGAAGGCGGCCTGACGGTGGCTGAGATCGCCCAGACCGCCGAGCATGCCCGCCGCTGACGTGCCGTACGCCTGAGCACCCCAGATGATCGCCATCAACGCTGATCATGGCGACGGCCGCCAGGCCCCGAAGCAGCGGGACTCCGACACGGATCAGCGACTTCGCGTTCACCGTGTGCGACTTCTCGCTGATCGCCACTGCCCACTCACACCGCCCCGGACCCATCCGATCCACCAGACTTCACTCACGCTCAGTGACATCGGCCGCTCGTCAGCTCCCGCCCAGCCAGCCGCTCCCGGGTGTCGGTGGCCAGTTCAGACTCCCCGCTCGCGGCCACGTGACGGGGAGTCATCTGGCCGCGGATGTCACAACGCGTAGTCGTCAAGTCCTGTCCGTTGACACGGGAACGATGTGCCTAGGTGAGCCGCTTTGCGAGCTCGGTGAGCAGTTCGTTGGTGGCTTGTTCGGCGGCGGGTGAGAGGCCGAAGAGGTTGAGGAAGGCGTGGATCACGCCGTCGTAGTTGCGGTAGAACACGTCCACGCCGGCCTGCTGCAGGGCCTCGGCGTAGGCGTGGCCTTCGTCGCGCAGCGGGTCGTACTGGGCGGTGGCGATGATCGCCGGGGCCAGGCCGCTGTGGTCGGCCAGCAGCGGGGACACCTGCCAGTTGCGGCGTGCCTGGGGGTCGTCGCCGGCGTATCCGGTGCGGAACTCGCTGAGCAGGTCCTTGGTGAGGAAGTACCCGTCGGCATTCTCCGTGATGGAGGGGTAGTCGCGGGTGAAGTCGGTCGGCGGGTAGGCCAGCAGTTGGGCGGCGAGCGGCCGGCCCTCGTCGCGGAAGGTCAGGGCGACGACGGCGGCTTCGTGGGCGCCCGCGCTGTCGCCGGCCAGTGCCAGGCGTTCGGGCCTGGCGCCGTAGTCGTCGATGTGGTCGGCGACGTGGCGGGCCACGGCCAGGCAGTCCTGCATGGCGGCCGGGAAGCGGTCTTCGGGGACCCGGCGGTAGTGCACGGCTACCACGACGGCCCGTACGTCGCGGCAGATCCGGCGGCAGACGTCGTCGTGCGTGTCCAGGTCACCGGTCACCCAGCCGCCGCCGTGGAAGAACACCACGGTGGGAACCGGGCCCGTATCGGCGGGCCGGTAGACCCGGATGGGAACCGCACCGGCCGGGCCGGCCACCGTGGCGTCCTGCACCGAGCCGACCTCGATCGGGGACGGCAGTGGGTTGGCCGCCACCATCTGCCGGTTCACCTCACGCATCTGCTCGGCGTTGTCGCCGGTGAAGTGCAGGGGGCCGCCGGCGTTGACCTGTTCCAGCACGGCGGCGATCGGTGGGTCGAGCGGCATGGCAAACCTCCGGAGCCGGTAGTTCGATCTGCTCCCGACGCTAGATCCGGCCAGGGCACGTCGCCCCACGGCTGAGCCATCCGGACGACGACGGCAACGCGGTGAGCAACCCCGGTTGAGCGGGGGCCAACCGACCAAATGAGGCTGGTCAAACCGACGGTATGTCGGTTTGACCAGCCTCATTGTCTTCCGGAACGTGATTGGGCCCGCAGCCGCTTCGCTGGGGGCCGAATCTGTTTGTTCTGGTCAGAGTCGGTGGCGGGGGTGGGGTGGATCAGCGGGCTGGGGAGGTGCTGGGCTGGTGGCGCTTCACGCCCGGGCCATCGCCCTGCCCTGCGGACCGGACGGTGGGGGCGCGGCGTCGCTTTGGTCGGTGGGAGGGCTACGGGTGGCCCAGCAGCCAGCTGCCGGGTGCGTTGGGGTCTTCGCTGGCCAGGTACTCGCGCCAGGTGGAGTAGTACTCGTCGCGGCTGATGCGGCCGTCGCCGTCGCGGTCCATCTGCTCCATCGCGGTCTTGGCGTCCTGGTCGGACATGCCCCAGGCGGTCCAGATCCGGTCGATCTCGTCGCCTTCGAGGACGCCGTTGCCGTCGGTGTCGGCGGTGTCGAACTCGGCGTCGAGCGCGGGGCGGAACGTGCTGTCCAGGAGGCTGAGGTCGCTGACGTGGCGGTGCAGTCCGTCGTGGAACTCCTGCCGGCTGACGCGTCCGTCGCCGTCGGTGTCCATGGCCGTGCAGATGTTGTGGTGGACGAGCTGGTAGGCCCGGTGGAGGGCTTCCGCCTGCGGGGAGCCGGGGGCGTGGCCGAAGCCGGCGGAGAACGCCTGGGCGGTCCGGGCCCAGTCGTCGGCCTCGATGAAGCCGTTGGAGTCGGTGTCCAGCAGGTCGAAGAACCGGTCGAACTTGCGGGTCCTCAGATCGGGCGCGGTCGTCATCACTGCCTCCGGATGTGGTGCGTCGGGTCGGCCCGGATCCTTCCGTCCCGTGACGGGTGTGGGCGAGCCGCGAGGACGCCGGTCACACGGACGGACGCAGTCATCGTATGAACGCGCCCGCGGTTCGGCCCGGGGCCCCGCCACACGGGTCAGCCGGGGAGGCGGTCAGCGGGGGAGGCGGGCGAGCAGGAGCAGGTAGCGGCCGCTGGGGTCCGGCAGGTGGCGTACGGTCTCGAAGCCGTGCGCCGACAGCTCGTCATCGAGCCGGCCGGGGGTGAACCGGATGGCCACCGCCGCGCGCAGGACCTCACCTTGGACGAAGGCCACCCGGTGGGGGTCGGGATGGCCGGGGACGGTGACCCGCTGGTCGGTGAGTGCGCGCAGGCCGATCTCCACCCGCTGCCCGCCGGGCGCCCAGGAGACGTGGTGGGCGAACGCGTCGAGGTCGAAGTCCGTGCCCAGGTCGCGGTTGAGGATGCGCAGGCAGTGGAGGTAGAACGCCTCCATCAGGCCGGCGGCGTCCTGGTAGGCGGAGACCATGAGGGCGGGGTCGCCCAGGAGCGGGACGCCGAGCAGCAGGCCGTCTCCCGGCCGGAGCGAGTCCGCGAGGAGTGCCAGGAGGTCGTGGCGCTCCGGGGGCAGGAGGTTGCCCAGGGTGCTGCCGAGGAAGGTGACCAGCAGGGGGCGCTGTCCGGGGTCCAGGAGCGCGGCGGGCCAGGGGCGGGTGAAGTCGGCGGCCACCGGCCGCACCCTGGTGTGGGGGCTCCTCTGCCGGAGCCGGTGGTTGAGGTGGTCCAGTGCGCCGGCGCTGACGTCCACCGGCAGGTAGGTGGCCGGGGCGGGCATGTGCCGCAGCAGGGCCAGTGCCTTGTCCCCGGTGCCGGCGCCGAGTTCGACGAGGGTGCGGGCCCGGCAGTCCGCGATGACGTCGGCCGCGTGGGTCTGGAGCAGCCGCGTCTCCAGCCGGTTCAGGTAGTACTCGGGCTGTTCGCGGATCCGGTCGTAGAGGGCGCTGTTGTGCTCGTCCCACAGCAGCCGGTACGGCAGCCGCGGGGGCCTTCGGCGCAGGCCCGCCGTCAGGTCGGCGAGCGCCTGCGCCCTCCCGTCCTGCCGGAGAGGGGAAGCGGACACGGACACCACGGACCTCCACCAAACGTAGTTGATCAGATTCGGAGAGTCACTATAGGGTGCGGGCCGTGACGACAGACGTGGAGACCGAGGAGTACGGAAGCCGCCTGTACGGCTTCGACCAGCCGCTGGAACGCGAACGCATCGGCCTGATCGGCGACGTGTTCGACGCCTTCACCCGGCGCCGCATCACCGACCTCGGACCCCTGGCCGGCCGCCGCTGCCTGGACGTCGGGGCCGGGCCCGGCACCGTCGCCGCCTGGCTCGCCGGCCAGGTCGGCCCCGACGGCGAAACCACCGCCCTCGACCGCGACACCAGCCTGCTGCGCGAGGCCGCCCACCCCGGAGTGCGGATCTGGCAGGCCGACGTCCACACCGCCACCGACGCCGAACTCCCCCCGCCGGGCTTCGACCTCATCCACGCCCGCCTGACGCTCTGCCACCTCCCGCGGCGCGAGGAAGTCCTGCCCCGACTGGTGTCCTGGCTCGCCCCCGGCGGCCACCTCATCGTCAGCGACGTCATCAACACCATGGCCGCCGCCTCACCCCACCCCGCCGTCCGCGCCCTGACCCGCGCATACGACCAAGCCCTCGTCACCACCCTCGACAGCGACCTCAACTACGCCCGCACCTACCCCACCCCCCTCACCGACGCCGGCCTCAACGACGTCGACATGGCCGCCGACACCCCCCTGGTGCGCGCCGACAGCCACACGGCGCGCTTCTGGGAACTCACCTTCAGCGCCATGCGCACCGAGATCCTCGCCACCGGCCTCATCGGCGCCACCGACTTCACCGCCGCCATCAACCACCTCACCGCCCCCGGCACACACGAACTCGGCTACACCCTCGTCACCGCCTGGGGCCGCTCCGCCCTCTGACCGCCGGTCACTCCAGTCAGGCCGTCGCGCCGGGGAAGTCGCCGGCGAGCAGCTGCTCCACGGTGCTGCCCAGGGCATCGGCGATCAGCACCAGGTCCGCTGCGGACGCCTCGGCCTGGGTGGGCTCCCAGTCGATGCCCTTCCAGACTGCGTACTCGACGAGCGTCATCGGCTCGTCGTATCACTGCCAGGCCGGCGATCCTCTCGTCCGACACCACGTTTCCGCGCCTGAGCAGCCCGGCATCCTGCGCGGTCCGGCGGCCGGTGCCACTACGGTTGCGGGTCCGTGGCCGCCCGTAGACCCTTGGCATATGGACGAGTACGGTTCGGACGGCAAAGCCACGGGGCGGTTGACCGATGCCCGCCACCTGGCGCTGGTGGTGTCACTCATTCCCGCGGGTATCGCCCTGACTGTGGGAACCGGTGGAGTATTCCGCGCTCTGGGAGTGGTGTCGCTGCTGGTCGGTATTGCCATTCTCGGCTTGTGGCTGACCGGGCGAAATCGTCGGCGGTAGTAAGGCCCCTGAGATCGTTGGCCTGCACGTTGCCTCACGTGCCTGCACGGCGATCAGGCGGTTTCCAGCGGTCGTCGCAACACGCGGTCAATGTTGTCTTCCCGGACGGTAGCAGCAGCCCCCACTTCGCCGTTTCACGGCGAAGTGGGGGCTGCTGTGTGGTCGGAGCGTGTGTCAGTGGCTCCGGGCGGGACGCTCACCCGAACGAGGTAGCCGCGCGCCGGTCGGCCCGCCGCGCCGACACCGCAATCGCGTTCCAGACCCACCCCGTCCGGTTCGCCGGCCTGGCCTCCGGGCGAGGGCCCGCAACCGAACCGCCAGACGTATGCCTCAGGGACAGGTGTGGCCGTCGGCTCGGTGAGCTGACGGCCACGGCAACCACGGTCGTTACCTCGGACGGGCTGCGGCGGTCAGTCGGGGAGCCGGAGCAGCTGTCCCGGGTAGATCTTGTCCGGGTGGGCCAGCATGGGCTTGTTGGCCTCGAAGATCTTGAGGTACTTGTTCGGGCTGCCGTACACGCGCTGGGAGATCGCGGGCAGGGTGTCGCCGCTGACGACGGTCACGAACCGGGATGCCTGTGCAACGGGGTCGGTGACAGTCAGCTGGTCGTCGATGGACGCAACACCGGCGATGTTCCCGATGGCGAGCACGATCTTCTCGCGCTCCTCCTGCGACGACACCTCACCCTTGAGGATGACCTTGTCACCTTCGACTGTCGCCGAGATGTTCGGGTCGCCCAGGCCAATGTTCGCGATGTGCTTCTTGAGCTGCTCTTCGGCGTTGGTGCTGTCGGAGGTCAGGAGGTCGACCAGCTTCGGTCCGGCCTCCTTGGCGAACGAAAACTGCGGCATGGGTGGCCTTTCTGACGGTCCATCATGGTCATGGTCAGGCTAGCTGCCGCACTGTCGCCCGGGTGCTGATTCGCGTTCGCCAGACTGCGGTGTGTCTCAGGTGGTACCGGTCAGATGTGGTGCGGGAGATCGGGGCGACGGCTGCGGAGCGTGCCTTGGACCTTCAACGGGCACTTGGCCAGTCGAGCCACTGGTGAAGTGACAGGTTGGAGCGGCTCAATCCTTCGGTTGCCCCCTCTGGGTGCCGGAGGGCGGCGGGCTGGGGCCCTGCCCGATGACCGCAGCGTTCGTGATGACGCCGTCTTGGTGGTCGCCCTGGGAACCCGTGGCGAGGGCCCTGATCGCGTCGGCGGCCTCCCGCCCCTCGACCACCTCGCCGAAGACCATGTCACTCTCGGTCACGGCACTCGCAAACTACCTTGCTCCATCACAACGGAGTTGGTCAGGCCGCGAGCAGCTGGTGCAGACGGTTGGCCGGAGTGTCCCAGCCGAGCGTCTTGCGGGGGCGCCCGTTGAGCTGGTCGGCGACGGCGGCCAGGTACTCGGGGCCGTGGACCGAGAGGTCGCTGCCCTTGGGGAAGTACTGGCGGAGCAGGCCGTTCATGTTCTCGTTCGAGCCGCGCTGCCAGGGGCTGGCCGGGTCGCAGAAGAACACCGGGACGCCGGTGGCGAGCGTGAACGAGGCGTGAGCGGCCATCTCGGCGCCTTGGTCCCAGGTAAGGGATCTCCTCAGCCGTGCCGGGAGGGAGCCGACGGTGTCCACCAAGGCGTCACGAACGGCCTGGGCGCCGCGGTCCTCCGGCAGGTGCAAGAGCATGACGTAGCGGGTGGTGCGCTCAACCAGGGTCCCGATCGCCGACTTCTTGTCCTTGCCGATGATCAAGTCGCCCTCCCAGTGGCCGGGCACCGCCCGATCGTGGGCTTCGACCGGCCTCTCGCTGATCATCACCATCGGTGTGCTGAAGCGCGGTTGGCGGCTGCCGTACTGTCGGCGGCGCTTGCGGCGGACCCGCCCAGAGCGCAGGACGCGGGCCGCCTCACGACGCAACTGGCCGTGGTCCCGGGAGTAGAGCGCCTGATAGACGGTCTCCGGGACCACGTGCATCTCCGGCCGGCCGGGAAACCGTGCTCGTAGGGAGTGGCATATCTGCTCCGGGCTCCACCACCGGTCGAGCATCGCCTGGACGGCGTCGAGCAGCTCCGGGTTGGAGGTGATCTTGCGTCGCTTGGGACGGGGCCGGCGAGCGTCGGCGCGGCGCTGGGCGGCGTGCGGCCGGTAGTACCAGGAGCCGCAGTCGTTCAGCACGGTGCGGTTGCGCCGGACCTCGCGGCTGATGGTGGACGGGCTGCGGCCGAGCTCGGCGGCGATCTGCCGGATCGTCGCCTTCTCCCGCAGCCGGTCGGCGAT
Source organism: Kitasatospora sp. NBC_00070 (assembly GCF_045041205.1). Classification (NCBI taxonomy): domain Bacteria; kingdom Bacillati; phylum Actinomycetota; class Actinomycetes; order Kitasatosporales; family Streptomycetaceae; genus Kitasatospora; species Kitasatospora sp. NBC_00070. The sequence goes on from NZ_CP108247.1 coordinate 7,666,949, forward strand.
GTGAACGCGCTCGTCCTCGGTCAGGTACCGCGACGGGCCGGAGGGCGGTACCACCGAGTCGATCGGTGGCACCGCCCTCCGGCCCCGTTCGCTGCTGCGGCCGCTACGCCACCTGTTGCCCGTCCTGCGGTTGATGCCGACGATTCGGCACGCCTCGGTGTTGCTGTACCCCTGCTGCATGAGCTGGGAGTATGCCGCCTGCTCCCGGGTCAGCCTTCGCTGGCCCGGGAACGCCTTGTCCTTGTGGATCTCGAAGTCCATCGCACCCCTTGAGCTGGGATGTTGCGACGACTCCTGGAACCCAAGTCACGTCCGGGGCCCGCCGTCGGTGTCCCGGCCGGCCGCCGGACTCTGGTGCAAGCAGGTGGCAGCCGGCCACGTTGGCGCCCCGCCCGCGGGCAATGGTGTGCGGGAGGAGCGCCTCCGATCCTGTCACGCCTCGGGAAGGCGGCCGACATTTGCGGGGCGGGTGTGCGGCTCGAGGAACAGCCCGAGAAGGTCGGGGCTTGCCGTGTCCTGAAGGACTGGGAGCGAACGGCTTGAACGGGCCTTGACCGGCCCGACCCCGGCGGCGAGCATCGCTAACCTCAGGGGCGTAAGGGACGGCCGGGTATCGCTGGCGGTCGGGACGGGGGAATCATGGATGTCTCGGTGATCGCGGAAGGGGCGGACCGGGAGGACCACCTCCGTTCGCTTCGGGACTGGCTGGCTGATTCCCAGGAGTTGCGGGGTCGGGTCGCAGGGGTGGAGCGGCCGCCGGTGGCCGGCACTCTGGGGCCGGTGCTCGACGCGTTGTCGGTCGCCCTGGGGCCGGCCGGGGCGGTGAGTGCGTTCGCCACCGGTCTCATCGCCTGGCTGCGCACGCGCCGCGGAGACGTGCACATCAAGGTGACGCTCCCAGACAGCAGTTCACTGGAGCTGGACGCGAAGCGGGTGTCCGGGCTCGACACCCTCGCGCTGCAGCAGCAGGTGGCAGAAGTCGCCGACCTGTTGAGCCGACAACAAGAGGGGGCGGCAGATCCTGAGCAGCGGGAGCTGCCGTGACGAACCTGTCAGGTGCCGGGGTACGGGTCTTGCTGGTGGCGACCGCCACCCATGGAGGGCCCCTGCTGACCTCGGTGCCAGCAGCCGCTACCTCCTGCCGGGATCTGCGGACAGCCCTGATCGAACGCTGCGGGGTGCGGCCCGACCGCCTGCGCGTGCTGCTTGACCCGGCCGATGCGCAGACGATGGCGCGGGCCGTCACCGAGGAGGCGCAGCGGGCGGACACCGTCCTGCTCGTCTACTTCATAGGGCACGGTCTGCTCGGACCGGACGGTGAGTTGTACCTGGCGGCCACCGGCACCGACCGCCTTACCGCCGGGATGGCCGGGCACCAGGCGCTGTCGTTCTTCTCGCTGCGGCAGGCGCTGGAGGCGAGCCGGGCGTCGTCCGTCGTTGTCGTGCTCGACTGCTGCTTCTCCGGACGGGCGTCCTTGGGCGGCGGGCCGTCGCTGCCCGCGTTCGCGATGACGCCCGCGCACGGCATGTACCTCATGGGGTCCGCCGAGCAGCTGGCCCTCGCACCACCCGACGCTGTACACACCGCGTTCACGGGCGCCCTCCTAGAGGTGCTGGCGCACGGTGATCCGCGCGGGCTCCGCCAGCTGACCCTGGACGCCTTGTTCGACGGGGTCTTCAGGACGATGAGCGAACGTCAGGGGCCGCTGCCCCGACGCCAGGCGGGGGACCGCTCGGGGCAGCTCGTCATCGCACCGAACCCGGCGGTGCCCGCACAGCCGGAGCCAGCGGTGCTCGCAGATGACGAGGTGCCCACACCCGGCCGGTGCCCGTACCTGGGCCTGGATGCCTTCGGGGCGGACGACGCCGACGTGTACTTCGGGCGCGACGGCATGACGGAGCGGATGTTCGCCGCGCTGACGGAGACGGCGGGGACGGACGAGCCGGGCCCGCTGGTCCTGGTGGGCCCGTCCGGTTCGGGAAAGACCTCGCTGCTCAACGCCGGTCTCACGGCCGGACTGCGGCAGCGTGGCCTGCTGGGCACCACCTCCTGGCTCACGCTCCGCCTGACCCCCGGCAGGAGCCCGCTCCGGCGGCTGGCGGAGCAGCTTGCCCCCGGCGCCGACACCACCGACCTCCTCCGGGAGGATCCGGACCTTGCGGCCGAGACGGCCAGCCGATTACTGGCCGGCCGACCGGAAAAGCGGCTGATCATCATCGTCGACCAGTTGGAGGAGCTCTTCACGCTGTGCCCGGACCCGGCGGAGCGCACAGCGTTCCTGCGGGCAGTCGCGGCGCTGTCCCGGCCCCCGGAAGCGGGCCTGCCGGGGGCCCTGGTGGTACTCGCGCTTCGGGCGGATTTCTACGGCCAGGCCGCCGCGCACCCCGAACTTCTCGCTGCACTGCGCGACAACCAGTTGCTGGCCGATCCGATGACCCCCGAGGAACTCCGCGCGGCCATCGACAGCCCGGCGGCCGCCGCCGGGCTGGTCCTCGACGATGGTCTCGCCGACGTGATCCTGCACGAGTTCGGCGCGACAACCGACCGGCAACCGGCCGCCGGCGCGCTGCCCCTGCTCTCCCATGTCCTGTGGGCGACCTGGCTACGCCGCGCCGGATCGCGACTCACCGTCGCCCAGTACCGTGCGGCCGGAGGCATCGCGGAGGCGATCAAGACCACCGCCGAGCACACATACGACGGACTCAGCCCGCAGGGCCAGGAGGCCATCCGGCTCATGCTGCCCCGGCTGGTGCGGGTGGGGGAGGACTCCGCCGACACGGCGCAGCCCGCGGACCGCTCGGCGCTCCTGCACGGTCTGCCCGACACGTCGGCCGCAGAACTGGCCATCGACCGGTTCACCCGGGCCCGCCTGCTGACTCTCGACCACGACTCCGCCCGGATCAGCCACGAGGCATTGCTGCGCGCCTGGCCCCGGCTGGCGGAGTGGGTCGACGCGGACCGGGAGCGGCTGCGCGCCCGCCAGCTCCTCGCAGCCGACGCCAGGGCATGGGAACGGGCAGGGAGGGACTCCTCGCTGCTCTACCGGGGAAGCAGGCTGGCCGCGGTACGGGAGCGCACCGCTTCACTGCCGGCGGGAGAGGTCGAACCAGGCTCCGGGGCCGCCGAGTTCGTGGAGGCATCCTGGCGGCAGGAGCGCCGGGGTGCGCGCCGGACCCGGGTCGCTGTGGCGACCCTGCTGGCCTTGGTGGTGCTCGCCACCTCGGGCCTGGTTGCTTCGGTGAGCTTTCAGCAGCGAGCCGAGCGGGCAGGTGAGCGCGACCTCGCCCGGTACCTCGCCGCCGAGGCCGAGGACCTCCGCGAACAGCGGCCCGGCCTGGCCAAGCAACTCAGCCTGGTCTCGTACCGGATGGACAAGGACGCTGGGCGCGGCGCACTGCTCAACAGCCGGCGCACACCCGGGGTGATCAACGCGGAGAAGCCAGCGGAGGACCTCGCCTACAGCGGCGACGGGCGCATTCTCGCGATCTCCGTCGGAGACGCGGTCGAGCTGCGCTTCCCGGGGGGCTCCGCCCGCCTCGAAGCGGGTGCGGTCGGCCCGGTGGCGGTCAGTCGGGACGGCCGAACGCTCGTGGCGGTCACCTACGATGATTTGCAGCCGACGACGGCGTGGGTGCGATTGTGGGACCTCTCCGATCCGGGCCATCCGGCACAGACCGCCGCGCCGCAGCTGGACCACAGCGTGCACGCGCTCGCCCTCAGCACGGACGGCAGAACACTGTACGGCGGCCTGTCGACAGGTGAGATCCGGGTCTGGGACATCGGCGACCGGGCCACGCCGAAGGCTCTTGCCCCACTGAGCGGTCATGCCGCACGGGTGGACTCGCTGGCGGTGTCGTCCGAGCGAGACCTGCTCGCCAGCATGAGTGTGGACGGCCGCATCCAGGTCTGGAAGGCGGCTGGTTCCGGAGACCCTGAGCGCGTGGCCGAGTTGGAGGGGGTGCACTACGACCGCAGCTATCTCGGGAACCCGAGACCGCTCCATCGGGTGGCCTTCAATCCCGGCGGGACAGTGCTTGCGGCTCCGGTTGCCCGGAAGAACGGCGACGTGCCGGGGCTGTGGCGGTTGGACAGGCCAGACACGCCACAGAGGATCGACGACAGTGCGGACGAAGAGATGGGGCACTCCTGTATCGAGGGTCTGAACTCTTTGGTGTTCAGTCCGAAGCGTGAGTATGTCGTCGGGGCCTGCGGCGGCACCTGGCAGGTGTTGATCTACCAGAAGACCGGTCGGCCCGAGGCGTTTCTCGCCGGGGCTTCGGGCGGCGAGTCGAGCCTCGGAGAAACGGGGACGATCCTGTTCGATCCCGCCAATCCGCAGCGGCTGCTGCAGGCGACCACCCGCGGGGTGCGCGTCTCCTCCCTCAACAATTCGGCCCAGCTGGGCGCGGACAGGGTCATTCCGGTCGTACCCGGCACCGGTGGCCAGTTCGACTACCGAGTAGTCGGCGGGAGGAAGCTGGTCGCCTTTCAAGGCGTGGGCCTGAACTACCTCCTGGACGTCACAGAGGACGACGCGACGGTGCTCAGCCGGACGCGTGCTCCCGACATGTTCACCGTGGGAGGCATCGCCCTCAGCCCCGACGGGAGCCTGTTGGCCGATGGGGAGCTGTACGAGAACGGCGAAACGGGCAAGGACGGCAAGAAGCAGCAGACTGTCGGCCTGCGGCTGCGCAGCACAACGGCGCCGGAGGGCACCTCACCACTGGCCACCATCGAGGACCTGGACAACGGTGTGGCAGCGATCGCCTTCAGTCCCACCGCACCTGTCCTGGCCGTGTCCGACATGAACGGTTTCAGGGACAGTAACCCGAAGACACCAGTGGTACGGGTCTTCGACATCACGAACCCGGAGCATCCACGGCAGGTCGCACGGATCGATGCGTCGGCTACGGAGCTCGACTTCTCACCGGACGGCAAGTCGCTCCTGCTCACCGACAGCCCCTTCGCCGACAAGGACGCCACCAGGCCTGTACGGGCCGACGAGCTGGAGAGCTGGGACCTCACCGACCCCGAGCACCCGCGGCAGCGCTGGGCGCGGCCGACCGGGGCCGGCTCAGGTTCGATCGCGTTCCGACCGGATGGGAAGCTGCTGGTCGGCTATGACAGGGACGGCACGCTGAGGCTGTGGCGAGTTGAGGGAGACCAGCTCACCGAGGAGCTCTCCCGCGTCTCCGTGGGTACCGACGGCGGCCCGATCGCCTTCAGCCCCGACGGAACCCACCTCATCCTGACCGCGAGGAGGGCCATCGGCGACGACGAGCGTCCCGAGATCTGGGACCTGACCGATACGAGGAATCCCAGGCGGAGCTCGTACTTGCCGGCATCCTCGCGCGCCGCCTACGCGCTCCAGTTCACCCCGGACGGCGAGTTCCTCGCGATCGTCAGGGCCTCCACAGGTCTCGAGCTGTGGGACACCAACCCGGAGCGGGCCATCGGCGAGATCTGCGACTCGGTCGGTGACCCCATCACCCCGCAGGAGTGGAAGCGCTACCTGCCCGACAGTCCGTACGAGCCGCCGTGCCGCTAGGGCTTGTTCCAGAAGGCTGGCCGCGCGCTGACCTACAGACCATCGTCGGCGGATCGCTGACTTGGCCAACCATCGAGACTCGGAAACTGCCGCATAAACTGCTCACACCGCGCCCCGAAGTCGCCCGAGGTATCTGCTAGGTGGGCCAGTTCGATGAATCTGGCAGGGTCCCGAGCGACCCGGTCGAGCATGACGATCTCCTCGTCAACGAACTTGCCTCCGCTCGCGGACGCCGCGCTCAGCGCGACAGCCGTTGCGAGCACCACACCCACACAGGTCCGCGTCGGGCTCACCACCACCTGCACACCCGGCTTCTCGTCCTGCAAGGCCGTCAGGTCGATCACCATCAGGTAGGCGCGGTCCTTACCCCCACGAGTCCCACCTCGAAGGTGAGCGATCCTGCGCTCTCGCCCTCACACGCAGGGATGCGCCCGCCGATCAGCATGCCGGCACACTCCTCGGCCGACATCGGCCGTCCCGACGACACCCTGAGACGGTTCGCGACCTGCCACCCGTCAATGATCTCCAGCTCTGGCGCCTCCGAGCCAAGGCCGAGCAAGGCTCCCAGGACTTCCCGGGCCCCCTTCACTACCGCGGCCAGGGAAATGGGCGCGGCAAGTTCGGCGGCGAGATCAACTGACACGCGCTGACACTACGGACCCAACGCGCAGACAGCCACTCGTTTCACCGCGGGCATGCAACCCAGCGCTACCTGCCCGACAGAGCGTACGAGCCGCCGTGCCGCTAGGGCTTGTTCCAGAAGGCCGGATGTGTTATTACCTGCTGATTTACGAGGTAAAGGCGAGGTTCTGCAGGCGGCCGCTACGGCCGCGAGGGTCTGCACTCGCTGACCGATGCGCTCGACAACTCCGACGACCACGCCGCCTACGAGCTGCGCCAGGCGGAGCTCGCCGCGCAGGAGAAGCGCCGGCACCGCGAGGCGATGGAGTTGCTGGCATGCGTGGACTGCGGCGATGTCCCGGTGCGGGAACAGGTCTACGTCCACAAGAGGGGCGGGTACTGGACGTACCGCGAGGGCGGGACCTGCTACCTCTGCCACAAGAAGCGCAAGGCCGCCTAGGCCCTGCGGGAGGACCAGGAGGCCTGGCCGCTGCCCGGGCCGCGCACGCGGTGCGCCCGCCGTGCTGGACCTGCAAGGGGCCACTGGGCGGCCCCTACGGCTCCGTGGGGGAGCTGCGCATCGAGGCGGGACCGGAGGTGGCGGAGTGCCCGGCCTGCGCCGAGGTGCGGGACAAGGAGGATCTCGGCCCGCTGTGGCTGCCGCTGCCCACCGTGAAGGAGATGAAGCTGCGGCGGAAGAAGAAGCTCGACGACCCGTGGTGGGAGGTGCGGGAACTGCACTCGGAGCTCTACCCCGTCTTGAAGCGCCACAGGGAGACCGCTTGAGCGGGGACGGCCAGGTGGGGTCCTCCCGCTGCAGCCTGATGTGGCGTCAACGGACACTGTATCCAGCTGCGTTGGTGTACTGGCATGCTGTGCCTGAGGCGGATCGAGGAGCGAGAGTGGCGGGCTGGGGCTTCCGCAGTGCTCGTGGAGATGGAGCCGCCGCTCAGCAGCACGTGCGAGGTCCGCGGGCAACGGCGACTTACTGTTCCCGGGCTCGAGCCGAGCGGTTGCATCCACGCCGCGAGGTGAGTCCCGAGGGCCGGTATCCGGTGCCGCGTCAGAAAGTCTTGGTCCTACGGCGATGTCACGTCGTCGGGCTGCACCGGCGGTGCATGTCCACCGTGCTGTGCTGGCGGCAGAGCGGGTGCGAGTCCGTGAGATCGATGATGACGAGGGCGGACGGCTGCTGCGGATCGTCCGCAGGGGCACCGGGGCGGTGGTGACCTGGCGGCGGGCCCGGACGGTGCTGCTCTCCGCCCATTTGCCGGGCACACGGGCCCCTGGCCCTGGAACTTGTGCAGGGTCGGCCGCGTCCGGTTGCCCGCCCGGGCGTCGGGGCCGGCCACCACGCCGGTTCCGGCCGTGCTGCTCGCGGAAGGCCGACCTGATGCCCACCACCACCCAGCCCGGCCCTGACGGCGGCGGCCAGGCCGACGGCCACAGCCGGCGCCGGCGGCCACCCCTCGAAAGCGGGGTGGCCGCCGGCGGGGTCCGCGGATGGTCCCGGTGGGCCCGGTGGATCGGCCTGAGCCGTTGTCAGCGGGCGTCCGGGGACGGCAGGAAGCGGGTGTCGCGGAAGTAGGCGAGGTAGCGGGCGATCACCTCCGCGGTGAGCGCGGGCGCGTGGACGCCCAGGGCCGCGACGGTGGCTGCGGTGGCGCGGGAGTCGAAGTGCCGGGCCTCGGTGGTGCGCGGTGCCCGGCCGGGCTCGCCCAGGAAGAGCTGGGCGGCGTTGTCGGGGGATGCGGCCACGGCGTGCTGCCACTGTTCGGTGGGGAGGGTGTCCACCCGGTAGCCGGCGGTGCGGGCGGCGTCGAAGACCGCGTCGAGGGCGGGCGGGTCGGGGTGGGTGTGCTGGAAGGTCTCGGTGCCGTCGCGGTCGGTGGTGCAGAGCGCGACGATCGAGGCGCTGACGAAGTCGACGGGCACCCAGCCGGTGGAGCCGGGGGGCAGGTCGGGGACGGCGTGGGCCTGGAGGCAGCCCTTGACGAGCTGCCAGAGCAGGTCGTGCTCCTGGCAGGCGCCGGTGCCGGTGTCGCCGCTGATCCGGCCGGGGCGGTGCAGGGTGACCGGCAGGCCGCGTTCGCGGGCGAGACCGACCAGGCCCTCGGCGACCCACTTGCTCCGGGAGTAGCCGTCCGGCAGGGCGTGGGCCGGGCCGGTCGGGGTGCGCTCGGTGATGCGGGCCGGACCCCCGGTCGGGGCGTGGACGCCGGTGGTCGACACGTAGTGCAGGCCGGGGGAGCCGGAGTCGGCGAGCAGGCGCAGCAGCTCCTCGGTGCCGGCCACGTTGGCGGGGCGCAGGTCGGCGTAGCCGGCCGCGAAGTGCACGCGGGCGCCGTTGTGCAGGACGGGGCCGAGGCGGCGGACCAAGGCGGCGCGGACCTCGGGGGTGAGCGCCAGGCCCGGGGTGGCGAGGTCGCCCGGGACCGGGTGGATCAGGGGGCGGTACCGGTCGTGCCAGAGGCCGTAGTGGCGCAGGTTGGCCTCCAGGCGGTGGGCTCCGTCGTGCTCGTCCCGGGCGCGGACGAAGCAGTCGACGGGGCCGCCGGTGGCGTCGAGGAGGTCGCGGAGCAGGTACGCGCCGAGGAAGCCGGAGGCCCCGGTGAGCAGGGGCCGGGAGGAGGGCCGGGAGGGGCGGGCCCGGCCGGTGATGTCCGGGGCCAGGCGGACTTCTGACGCCCAGTCGATCCGTTCGGGGGCCGTGCTGCTGCCGCCCAGCAGACCGGCGACGCCTTCGACGGTCGGGGCCGCGAACAGTGCGCGCAGCGGCAGCCGTCGGCCGAAGCGCTCCTCGATCTGCCGGGCCAGGGTGACGGCGAGCAGGGAGTGGCCGCCGAGGGCGAAGAAGTCGTCGGTGGCGCCGACCGCAGGCAGCCCGAGGGTCTGCGCGAAGACCTCGCACAGCGCGCGTTCGCGCTCGGTGCGCGGGCCGCGTCCGGTGGTCCGGGGGTCGGCGGGTGCGGGCAGGGCCCGGCGGTCGGTCTTGCCGTTGGGGGTGACCGGCAGGGCGTCGAGGCGGACGTGGGCGGAGGGCACCATGTGCTCCGGCAGGACGGCTGCCAGCAACTCCCGTACCCGGTCGCCGTCCGGGGCGTCGTCGGACCCGTGGGCGGCCACGGTGTAGGCGACCAGGCGCCGGTCGCCGGGACGGTCCTCGCGGACGACGGCGCAGGCGGCGGCGATGCCGGGCAGGGCGGTGAGGGCCGCCTCGATCTCGCCGAGCTCGATCCGGAAGCCCCGCAGCTTGACCTGGTCGTCCACCCGGCCGAGGTACTCCAGCTCGCCGTGGCGGTCCCAGCGGGCGAGGTCGCCGGTACGGTACATCCGGCTCCCGTCGGCTGCGGCGGGGTCCGCGACGAACCGGGTGGCGGTGAGCCCGGGCCGCCCGTGGTAGCCCCGGGCCAGGCCCTCGCCCGAGACGTACAACTCGCCCGCCATGCCCGGCGGTACGGGTACCAGCCGGTCGTCGAGGACCTGGACCCGGGTGCCGTCGACGGGGGCGCCGATCGGCACCGTGCGGTCGGGGGCGAACGGCCCGTCGGGGTGCTGGAAGTCGCTCATGGTGGCGCAGACCGTGGTCTCGGTGGGCCCGTACGCGTTGACCAGGTGCCGGCCGCGGGACCAGGTGCGGGCCAGGGCGGGCGGGCAGGCCTCGCCGGCCAGCACGATGGTCGTCCCGGCGGGCAGGGAGTCGGGCGGCAGCACCGCGAGGGCGGCCGGCGGGAGGGTCAGGTGGGTGATGCCGTGGTCGCGGACGCGGTCGGCCAGGGCCGGGCCGGGGAGCAGCGCCTCCTTCGTGTCGAGCTCCAGGCAGGCCCCGGCGAGCAGGGCCATCGAGAGCTCCCAGAAGGCGGCGTCGAAGCTCACCGAGGCCAGCTGCAGGACGCGGGCGGCCGGGGTGACCCGGAGGCGTTCGCGCTGGGTGGCGGCCATCGCCGCGATGCCCCGGTGGGTGACGACCACGCCCTTGGGGCGGCCGGTGGAGCCCGAGGTGTGGATGACGTAGGCCGGGTGCTCGGGGCGGGCGGTCGGCAGCGGCCCGGACAGGGCGGGGTGGTCGTCGCCCGGGTACAGGTGGGGGACGGTGCCGGCGGGGAGGCGGTGGTGCAGCTCGGGGGTGGTGAGCAGCAGCCGGGGCGCCGCGTCCGCCAGCATGTGGGCCAGCCGGGCGGCCGGGTAGTCGGTGTCCAGGGGCAGGTAGGCGGCGCCGGCCTTGAGGACCGCGAGCAGGGCGACGGGCAGGGCGGCGTCCCGGGGCAGCGCGACCGCGACCCGGTCCTCGGGGCCGACGCCGTGGGCGGCCAGCTGCCGGGCCAGGGTGTCGGCGCGGGCGTCGAGCTGACGGTAGGTCAGGGTGGTGTGCGGGTCGCGGACGGCGGGTGCGTCGGGGGTGTCGCGCACCCAGGCGGACAGCAGCTCGGGGAAGGTCGCGACGGCGGCGTTGGGGCCGGTGCCCCACCGGGCGAGCCGGGCCCGGTCGGTGGGGTCGAGCACCTGGTAGGCGTGCAGGGGCAGGTCCGGGTCGGTGGTGACGGCGTCGAGCAGGCGGACCAGCCGGTCGGCCAGGGTGTGGACGGTGTCGGCGTCGAAGAGGTCGGTCGCGTAGTCGACGCTCCCCAGCAGCGTGCCCGGTACGGGCCCGGCGTCCGGCGTCTCGGCGAAGGTGAACGACAGGTCGAACTTGCTGGCGCCGAGATCCAGCGGCACCGGGTGGACGGTGAGGCCGGGCAGGTCGACGGGGGTGGCCCGGGTGTGGTTCTGCAGCACCAGCATGGTCTGGAACAGCGGGTGGTGCTGGGCCCGGGCCGGGTTGAGCAGCTCGACCAGCCGCTCGAACGGGACGTCCTGGTGGGCGTGCGCGGCCAGGTCGAACTCCTTGACCCGGTCCAGGAGTTCGCCGAACGTCGGGTCGCCGGAGAGGTCGGTGCGCAGCACCAGGGTGTTGACGAAGAAGCCGACCAGGTCGGCGGTGGCCGCGTCGGTGCGCCCGGCCACGGCGGTGCCCAGCGGGACGTCCTCCCCAGCGCCGTGCCGGGACAGCAGCAGCGCCAGGGCGGCCTGCAGCACCATGAAGGGGGTGCACCGGCCGGCCCGGGCCAGGGCCTCGATCCGGCGGGTGGTGTCGGGGCCGACGGTGAAGTGGTGGGTGGCGCCGTCGTGCCGGGCGACGGCCGGCTGCGGGCGGTCCCGGGGCAGCTCCACCCGCTCCGGCAGCCCGGCCAGGGCCTCGCGCCAGAAGGCGAGTTGACGGCCCACCGGGCTGTCGGGGTCCTGCTCGTCGCCGAGCAGTTCACGCTGCCAGAGGGTGTAGTCGGCGTAGTCGACGGGGAGCGGGCTCCAGGCGGGGGCCGCTCCCGCCAGCCGGGCCCGGTAGGCGGTGCCGAGGTCGCGGACCAGCGGAGCCAGCGAGGAGCCGTCGGCGGCGATGTGATGGATCACCAGGACCAGGACGTGGGTGCGCTCGGCGAGCCGCAGCAGCACCGCCCGCAGCGGCAGGTCCTGCTCGACGTCGATCGGCTCGGCGACGGCGGCCGCGATCCGGTCCGCGTGCTTCTCCTCGTCGACGGACTCCAGCGTGAACGGCAGCCGGACCTCCTCGGGCGGGAGGACGTGCTGCACCGGCCCGTCCGGACCGGCCGGGAAGACGGTGCGCAGGGCGGAGTGCCGGAGCAGGACGTCGCGCAGCGCCAGCCGCAGGGCGTCCGGGTCGAGCTCGCCTTCGAGGCGTACCGCGAAGGGGATGTGGTAGGTGGCGGAGGGGCCGTCGAGGCGGTGCAGGAACCACAGCCGCTGCTGGGCGGGGGAGAGCGGGAGCGCCTCGGGGTGCGGGCGGGCGGTCAGGGGCGGCCGGGCCGGGCGGCCGGCGTCCGCCAGGGCGGCGGCGAGCGAGGCGACGGTGGGGTGCTCGAAGAGCGTGCGGATCTGCGCCTCGGCGTCCAGCGCGGTGCGGATGCGGCCGACCAGCAGGGTGGCGAGCAGTGAATTGCCGCCGAGCGCGAAGAAGTTGTCCTCCGCGCCGACCCGGGCCCGGCCGAGGGTCTCGGCGAAGAGCGCGGCGAGGATCTCCTCCCGGGCGCCGCGCGGCGCCCGTCCGGTGGCGGCGGTGGTGGCCCCGGTGGGGGCGTCGGGTGCGGGCAGCGCGGCGCGGTCGAGCTTGCCGTTGGCCGTCATCGGCAGGGCGGCCAGCACCTGCACGCTCGGCGGCACCAGGTGGGCGGGCAGCCGGCGGGCCAGGTGGGCGGTGAGAGCGGCAGGGTCGGCCGTGCGGCCGGCCGCCGGGACGACGTACGCCGCCAGGGCGCGGTCGCCGGGCCGGTCCTCCCGCACCACGACGCAGGCGGCCCGCACCGCCGGGTGGTCGCGCAGCGCGGCCTCGATCTCGGCGGGCTCGATCCGGTGGCCGCGGAGCTTGACCTGCTGGTCGGCGCGGCCGACGTGGACCAGACCGATGCCCGGGGCGCGGCGCACCAGGTCGCCGGTGCGGTACATCCGGCTCCCGTCGGCCGCGAAGGGGTCGGCGACGAAGCGGGTGGCGGTGAGGCCCGGCTGCCCGAGGTAGCCGCGGGCCACGCCGGGGCCCGCGAGGTACAGCTCGCCCTCGGCGCCGTCCGGGGCGGGGCGCAGCGCGCCGTCCAGGACCAGCGCCCGTACGCCGTCCAGTGGTCGGCCGATCGGCGGGACGCCGCCCGGGGCGTGCTCGGCGGGGACGCGGTGCAGCAGGGCGAAGGTGGTCGCCTCGGTGGGCCCGTACGCGTTGAGGACGCGGGTGGCGGGGTACGCGGCGGCGAGGTGCTGGAGCACGCCGGGGGCGGCCGCCTCCCCGCCGCCGGCGGCCAGCCGCAGCAGGCCGAGCGCGCCGGGGTCGGTCTCGGCGAAGACGTTGAACAGCGCCGTGGTGAGGAAGGCCGCGCGGGCGCCGTGCCGGGTGACGGCCTCGCGCAGCTGCTCGGGCTGGAGCACGCCGTCGGGGGCGAGGACGACCCGGCCGCCGCGCAGCAGCGGGACCCAGAGCTCGAAGGTGGCGGCGTCGAAGGCGTAGGCGGAGTGCATCAGCACGGCCTCGCCCGCCCCGTCCCGGCTCCAGGTGCGGTCGGCGGCGAGTGCCGCGATGTCGCCGTGGGTGACGCCGACGCCCTTGGGCCGGCCGGTGGAGCCCGAGGTGAACATGGTGTAGGCCAGCCGCTCGCCGCCGGCCGGGGCGGGCAGCGGACCCGGGGCGTACGGCCCGCCGCTGGTGACGCGGCCGGTGTCGTCCACCGTCAGCACCCGTACCCCGGGGCCGAGTTCGCGCACCCAGGGGTGGGTGGCGTGGGCGGCGTCGACGATCAGCAGGCGGGGGGCGGCGGCCGCGGTCACCTGGCCGAGCCGCTCGGCGGGCCAGCGCGGGTCCAGCGGCACGTACGCGGCACCGGCCCGGAGCACCCCGAGCGGGGCGGTGACCTGGGCGGCGGAGCGGCTCAGCAGCAGGCCGACGCCCTCCTCGGGTGCCGCACCGAGACCGGTCAGTGCCTGGGCCAGGAGGTCGGCCCGGGCGGTGAGCTGACGGTAGGTCAGGCCGGTGGCGGAGCCGGTGACGGCGAGCGCGTCCGGGTGGGCGGCGGCCCGGCGGGCGACGGCGGCGGGCAGGTCGGTGGCGCGGACGTCCGCCACCGGCTCCGGGCCGGCCCCGGCGGCGAGCAGGGCCTCGGCCTCGCCGTCCAGCAGGACGGAGACGGTGTCGGCGCGGACGTCCAGGCCGTCGGCCAGCGCGGTCAGCAGCGTCCGCATCCGGGCGGCGGTGCGGGCCGCCCAGGCGCCGTCCAGCAGCTCGGGGCGGTGGGCGAAGGTGAGGCGCAGGGTGGCGCCGGGGGCGATGGTGAGGGTCAGCGGGTAGTGCGCGGCGTCGGCGCCCTCGATCCCGGTGACGGCCAGCCCGGGCAGGCGCCGCCCGGCGGCGGCCAGGCCCTCCTGGTCCAGCGGGTAGTTCTCGAAGACCGCCAGGGTGTCGAAGAGGGTGTCGAGCCCGGTCGTGCCGCTGATCTCGGCCAGGCCGGTGTGCTGACTGCCCAGCAGCCGGGCCTGCTCGTCCTGGAACCTGGCCAGCAGCCCGGCGAGGCTCTCCCCGGCGCGCAGGGTCAGCCGGACCGGCACCGTGTTGATGAACAGTCCGATCATCGACTCGACGCCGGGCAGCTCCGGCGGCCGTCCGGAGACGGTGGTGCCGAACACCACGTCGGACCGGCCGGTCAGCCGGGCCAGCAGCAGGCCCCAGGCGCCCTGCACCAGGGTGTTGAGGGTCAGCCGGTGGGCACGCGCGGTGGCGCGCAGCCGCTCGGTGGTGTCCCGGTCCAGTTCCAGCACCACGCGCTCCGGCAGCCCCCCGACCCGGCCCTGCTCCGCCGGGCCGCGCCCGGCCAGCAGGGTGGGGCCCTCCAGCCCCGCCAGCGCGGTGCGCCAGGCGTCCAGCGCGGCGGCCCGGTCCTGCCCGGCGAGCCAGGCGAGGTAGTTGCGGTAGGGGGTGACGCGCGGCAGGGCGGAGTCGTCGCCGTGGCGGGCGTACAGCTCGAACAGCTCGCTCAGCAGCAGCGGCAACGACCAGCCGTCCAGCAGCAGGTGATGACTGGTCATCACCAGCCGGTGGCGGTCCGCCCCGGTGCGCAGCAGGGCGAACCGCATCAGCGGCGGATCGGCCAGGTCGAACCGCCGGACCCGGTCGGCGGCCAGGAACTCCCGCAGCCGGTCGGCCACCCCGCCCGGGCCCTCACCCGCCGTCAGGTCGTACGTGCGCAGCGGCACCGGCACCTGCGCGGCCACCGCCTGCACCGGCTGGTCCAGGTCCTCGTGCAGGAAGCCGACCCGCAGGTTGGCGTGGCGCCGCAGCAGCGCCGCGACGGCGGCCCGCAGCGCGGCCGGGTCGACGGTGCCCTCCAGGGTGAGGACGAACTGCGCCGTGTAGACGTCGATCGCGGCCTGGTCGTACAGGGCGTGGAACAGCATGCCCTCCTGCAAGGGCGTCAGCGGAAGTACGTCCTCGAGTTCGAACCCGGTCATGCGCGTCCACCCCACTTGGTCTTCAGTCGGTCGAGTTGGCCCTGGTCGAGGGTGACCAGGGGAAGGTCGGACGGCGTCAGGCCGCCCGCGCCGGGCTGCTCCGCGTGGTCGGCCAGCGCGCGCAGGGCCCGGTCGAAGGCGTCGGCCAGGGCGCCGACCTCCGCCCGGTCGAGCAGCTCCGCCGCCCAGGTCCAGCGCACCACCAGCCGCGGGCCGGCCGGGCCGTCCTCGGTGTGTGCGTTGATGTCCAGGACGTGGTGGACCGGCATGTCCCGGTCCTGGGCGGCCGGGGCACCGCCGTCGGGCAGCACCTCCCAGTCGCCGCCCTGCCCGGCCGCGGCGTACCGGCCGAGGTAGTTGAAGCCGATCTGGGGGTCGGGCGCCCCGGCCAGCCGGGCGGCCGCCACCGGGTCGAGGTGGCGGAGCACGCCGTACCCGATGCCGTGGTCGGGCACCGCCCGCAGCTGCTCCTTGACGCGCTTGACGGCGCGGTCCACCACGGCGGCGTCCAGCCGTTCCGGGTCGCGCGGGTCCGGCGGGCCCGGGTCGAGCAGCACGGGGTAGAGGCTGGTGAACCAGCCGACCGTCCGGGAGAGGTCGAGCTCGGCCGTGAGCTGTTCGCGGCCGTGGCTCTCCAGGTCGATCAGCACACCGTCACCGGCCTCACCCCGCTGGGCCCGCAGGCTGCGGACGGCGAGTGCGAGGGCGGTGAGCAGGACGTCGTCCACCCCGGCGTGGAAGGCGGCGGGGACGGTGCTGAGCAGCGCCTCGGTGGCGGCGCCGGCCGGGTGGGTGGTGAGGGTCCTGGTCCGGGCCGCGGTGTCCCGGGCCGGGTCCGGCTGACGGGTGCTCAGGGGCGCGGCCACGGCGTGGGCCTGCGCCTCCCAGCGGGGCAGCTCGGCCGCCCGGGTGCCCTGCTCGGCGGCGGTGGCGAGCAGCCGGGCCCAGGCCCGGTAGGAGGTGGGGACGGATGGCAGTGCGGCCCCGGGTCCGGAGGTCCAGGCGGTGACCAGGTCCTCGGCCAGGATGCGCCAGGACACCGCGTCCACCGCCAGGTGGTGCACCAGCAGCAGCAGCCGTCCGGGCACCCCCGGCCCGGCGTCGCACCAGACCGCCTCGACCACCTCGCCGTGCGCGGGCCGCAGCCGGCGCCGGGCCTGCTCGCCCGCCTCGGTGAGGACCGCGCGGACCTTGTCCTCCGCGTACCCGGCCGTGTCGATCCGGGCGAGGCGGGGGGCGATCCGCACCGTGCCCCGGGGCAGCGTCTCCAGTCCGGGGGTGCCCCCGGCGGTGCGGGTGACGCGGACCCGGAGCATGTCGTGGTGGTCGACCAGGGCCTGCAGCGCGGCGGTGAGCCGCTCCTGGGTGGCGTCGGCGGGCGTGCGCAGCACCGCGGACTGGTTGTAGCCGTCGGTCGGCCCCGGACGGTCCAGGAACCAGGCCGCGATCGGGGTCAGCGGCATGGTGCCGACCCCGTCGTCCACCGGGGCCGCCGTCCGCGCGCCGGCGTCCTCGGCGACCAGTGCGAGCGCCTCGGGCGTGCGGTGCAGGAACACGTCCCGGGGGGTGATCCGCAGCCGGAACTCGCGTACCCTGCTGACCAGTTGGATGGAGAGGATGCTGTCACCGCCGAGCGCGAAGAAGTCGTCGTCGGTGCGCACCCCGGGCAGCCGCAGCACTGCGGCGAACGCCTCGCACAGGGCTTGCTCCCGCTCGGTGCGAGGCCGTCCGCCCGCCCGGTCGGCCACCGGGGCGGGGAGCGCGGGCGTCGGCAGCGCCCGCCGGTCGGTCTTGCCGTTGGCCAGCAGCGGCAGCGCGTCCAGCCGGACGAAGACCGACGGGACCATCGACGGCGGCAGCACCGCGGCCAGCCGGGCGCGCAGCTCGCCGTCCTCGGGGACGGCGGCCCGGCCGGAGGCGGCCACCGTGTAGGCGACCAGCCGCTGTTCGCCCGGACGGTCCTCGCGGACCAGCACACAGGCGGCCCCGACGCCCTCGACCGCCGTCAGCGCGGCCTCGATCTCGCCGGGCTCCATCCGCACGCCGTGCAGCTTGACCTGGTCGTCGGCCCGGCCCAGGTAGCCGAGCCGCCCGTCCGCGTCGCGCCGCACCAGGTCGCCGGTGCGGTACATCCGGCTGCCGTCGGCGGCGAAGGGGTCGGCGGTGAACCGGCCGGCGGTCAGGCCGGGCCGGCCCAGGTAGCCGCGCGCCAGGCCCTCGCCCGCCAGGTACAACTCGCCCACCACGCCCGCCGGGACGGGGCGCAGCGCACCGTCCAGGACGTACGCGCGGGTGTTGTCGACGGGGTGCCCGAGCGGCACCGAGCCCTCGCGGTCCCCGCCGCCGTACCGGTGGGCGGTGGCGTCGATGGTCGCCTCGGTCGGCCCGTACAGGTTGTGCGTCTCCACGCCCCAGGCCCGTACGGCGCGCTCGGCCAGCGCCACGGGCAGCGGCTCACCGCCGCACAGGACGGCCCGCAGCGCGGCCGGCGGCTCCTCGTGCTCGGTCTCGCCGAGCACCAGGGCCAGCAGCGAGGGCACGAACTGAGCCACCGTCACCCCCTCGGCCCGCATCCGGGCCAGCAGCGCGGCCGGGTCGTGGGTCAGGTCCGGCGGCACCGGGCAGGTGGCACCGCCGTGCAGCAGCGGCAGCCAGGTCTCCCAGACCGAGGCGTCGAAGCCCGGCGAGGTGCGGGCCAGCACCCGGTCGGCGTCGGTGAGTTCGAGGTGGTCCGCCATCCAGGCCATGTGATTGGTGAGCGCGGCGTGGGTGACCACCACGCCCTTGGGGCGGCCGGTGGAGCCGGAGGTGTGGATGACGTACGCGGCGTCCAGCGGCCCGGGGGTGTCGAGGTCCGCCTCCGGGCCGGTGGGCGCCCCGTCCACGGTGAGCACCGGGACCGGCAGCACCGGCAGCGCCGCGCGGACCTGCTCCGAGGTGAGCAGCAGGACCGGCCGGGCGTCCTCGACCACCGACCGGAGTCGGGCGGCCGGATGGTCCGGGTCGAGCGGCAGCCAGGCCGCCCCGGCCTTGGCCACCGCCAGCATCGCCACCACCTGGTGGGCCGTGCCCGGCAGGGCCAGCGCCACCACCTCCCCGCGTCGGACACCCCGGCCGCGCAGCAGCCGGGCCAGCGCGTCGGAGCGGAGGTCGAGTTCGGCGAAGGTCAGGCTGCGGGCGCCGTCCCGGACAGCGAGCGCGTCGGGGGTGCGGTCGCGCTGGGCCCGGAACGCCCCGGGCACGGTGCGCTCGGGCACCCGACGGACCGCGCCGTGCCCGGCCCGCAGCAGGGCGGCCGTCTCCTCCGGCGCCAGCACGGTGACCGCACCCACCCGCTGTGCGGGGTCGGCGCCGAGCGAGCCCAGCAGCCGGACCATCCGGTCGGCGAGCGCGCGGGCGGTGGCGGGCGCGAACAGGTCGGTGGCGAACTCGAGCGTCCCGTCCAGGCCGTCAGGGCCGCCCCGCTCGTCCCGGCGCTCGGTGAAGGTGAAGGTCAGGTCGAACTTGCTGATGCCGGTGCGCACCTGCTGCTCCGTCACCGTCAGGCCCGGCAGTTCGACGGCCGCGCCGGCCTGGTTCTGCAGCACCAGCATGGTCTGGAACAGCGGGTGGCGGCTCTGGGTGCGCTGCGGGTCCAGCGCGTCCACCAGTCGCTCGAACGGCACGTCCTGGTGGGCGTAGGCGGCGAGGTCGAAGTCCCGCACCCGGTCCAGGGCCTGATCGAAGGTCGGGTCGCCGCTCAGGTCGGTGCGCAGCACCAGCGTGTTGACGAAGAAGCCGACCAGCTCGTCCAGCGCCTCGTCGGTGCGCCCGGCCACCGGGGTGCCGAGCGGGATGTCCTCGCCGGCCCCGTGCGCCCGGAGCAGCACGGCGAGTGCGGCCTGGAGCACCATGAACAGACTGCTGCCGCGCGAGCGGGCCAGCTCGCCGAGCGCGCGGTGCGTCGCGGCGTCCACCGGGAAGGCGAACGCCTCGCCCCGGTGGCTCGCGACGGCCGGGCGCGGCCGGTCGAGCGGCAGGTCGAGCAGGTCGGGCAGGCCGTCGAGCGCGGAGCGCCAGTACGCGAGCTGCCGCGCGGCCGGTGTGGCGGGGTCGTCCTCGTCGCCGAGCAGCGCGCGCTGCCAGAGGGTGTAGTCGGCGTACTGGACGGGCAGTTCGGGCCAGTCGGGGGCAGTCCCGCCGGTGCGGGCGCGGTAGGCCGTGCCCAGGTCGCGGGCGAGCGGCTCCAGCGACCAGCCGTCCCCGGCGATGTGGTGCAGCAGCAGCACCAGGACGTGCGCGTCCTCACCCAGCCGGAGCAGCCGGGCCCGGACGGGGCGCTCGCGGCTGACGTCGAAGGTGTGCGCGGTCTCGGCGCTCAGCACGGTGTCCAACTGCGCCGGGTCGACCTGGCGGGGCGTCAGGTCGAGGTCGGCGCCCGCCGCGTCCAGCACCCGCTGGCTCGGCACCCCCGCGGTGTCCGGGAAGACGGTGCGCAGGCTCTCGTGCCGCCCGACCAGGTCGGCCAGGGCCCGGGCGAGGGCGTCCCCGTCCAGCGGCCCGTCCAGCCGGAGCACCAGCGGCACGTTGTAGGTGGCGCTCGGCCCCTCGAAGCGGTGCAGGAACCACAGTCGCTGCTGGGCGGGGGAGAGCGGCATCGGGTCGGGCCGGTGGGCGGCCCGCTCGAGGCGGGCGCGGGCCGTGTCCGCGCCGTCGAGGGCGGCGGCCAGCCGGGCCGGGGTGGGGTGGTCGAAGACGGTCCGCACCTCGACCTCCAGGTCGAGCACCGCGCGCAGCCGGGCAGCCAGCCGGGTGGCGAGCAGCGAGTGGCCGCCGAGGGCGAAGAAGTCGTCGTCCGCGCCGACCGCCGGGCGGCCGAGCAGGTCGGCGAAGACCGCGCAGACCACCTCCTCCCGGGCGGTGCGCGGCGCCCGGCCCGGGACGCTGGTGGACTGGGCCGGGGCGGGCAGGGCGGCGCGGTCCACCTTCCCGTTCGGGGTGAGCGGGAGCGCCGCCAGCGGCACGATCGCGGACGGCACCAGATAGGCGGGCAGCACCCGGGCCAGCTCCAGGGCGAGCTCCCGGGCCAGCCCGGCCGGGTCGGCGCCGGTGCCGGCCGTGGGGACCACGTACGCGACCAGCCGACGGTCGCCGGGCAGGTCCTCGCGGACCAGAGCGAAGGCGTCGGCCACCTCGGAGTGGGCCGACAGGGCTCCTTCGACCTCGCCCAACTCGATCCGGTAGCCGCGCAGTTTGACCTGTCCGTCGGCCCGCGAGACGTAGGCGATCTGTCCCTCCGGGGTCCAGCGGACCAGGTCGCCGGTGCGGTACATCCGGCTGCCGTCGGCGGCGAACGGGTCGGCGACGAAGCGTCCGGCGGTCAGGCCGGGGCGGCCCAGGTAGCCGCGGGCCACGCCCCGGCCGGACAGGTACAGCTCGCCGACCACGCCCGGGGGCACGGGGGCGAGGGCGGCGTCCAGGACGTGCAGCCGCATGCCGTTCAGCGGCCGCCCGATCGGCGGCGGCCCGGCCGGGAGGTCGGCGGTGACGGCGTACCGGGTGGCGAAGGTGGTGGTCTCGGTGGGTCCGTAGACGTGCAGCACCCGGGCCCCGGGTGCGGTGGCGGCGACCCGCTGCATGGCGTCGGGCGAGGCCAGCTCGCCGCCCGCGCAGACCACCCGCAGGCCGGTGAAGGCGCCCGGGTCGGTCTCCGCGATCACGTTGAACAGCGCGGTGGTCAGGAAGACCGCCGTGACGCCGTGGTCGTGGACGGCGGCGTCCAGGGTGCGGGCCTCCAGCAGCCCGTCCGGGGCGACCACCACCCGGCCGCCGTTCAGCAGCGGCGCCCAGATCTCGAAGGTGGAGGCGTCGAAGACGTACGCGGAGTGCATCAGCACCGCGTCCGCGGCGCCGTCGGACCACGCGGCGTCCTCCGCCAGGGCGGCGACGTCGGCGTGGGTGACGCCGACGCCCTTGGGCAAGCCGGTGGAGCCGGAGGTGAACATCACGTACGCCAGGGAATCCGGGCCCGGCACCCGCTCCGGACGGCTGGGCCGCCCGGGCGCGCCCCGCAGGACCCGGCCCTGACGGTCCAGCACCACCAGCGGCAGGGTGGCCGCCCGGCCGGCCACCCACGGGGTGGCGGCGCTCTCCTCGTCGACCAGCAGCAGGCGGGGCTCCGCCACGGCGGCGACCCGGTCCAGCCGCTCGGCGGGCCAGCGGGCGTCCAGCGGGACGTACGCGGCCGCCGCGCGGACCGTGCCGAGCGAGGCCGTCACCACGGCGGCCGAGCGACCCAGCAGCACGCCGACGGCGTCCTCCGGGCCGATGCCGTGACCGGCCAGGACGACCGCGAGCTCGGCGGAGGCCCGGCTCAGCTCGGCGTAGGAGAGGGTGACCGCGCCGTCGGTGACGGCGGGGGCGCCGGGCGTGCGGTGCGCCTGGCGGGCGAACAGCGCGGGCAGGGTGGTGGCGGCCGGCGGCAGCGGGTGCGCCGCGCCCCAGTGCGAGACCCGGCGGTGCTCCTCGGCGGTGAGCAGCTCGTACCCGGACAGGCGCTGGTCCGGTGCGGCCACCGCCTGCTCCAGCAGCCGCACCAGCCGGGCCGCCAGCGCCTCGGCGGTGGCCCGGTCGAACAGCGCGGTGGCGTACTCGAGCCCGGCGGAGAGGACGGCGGCCGTGCCGTCCGGGCCCGGCTCCTCGCCGAAGGAGAAGGTCAGGTCGAACTTGCTCAGGCCGTTGTGGACCAGGCGCTGCTCCACGGTGAGGCCGGGCAGTTCGGGGCGGGTGGCCTGCTGGTTCTGCAGCACCACCATGGTCTGGAACAGCGGGTGGTGGTCCCGGGCCCGGACCGGGTTCAGGCTCTCCACCAGCCGCTCGAACGGCACGTCCTGGTGGGCGAACGCCGCCAGGTCGAACTCCCGCACCCGGTGCAGGAGCTCACGGAACGTCGGGTCGCCGGAGAGGTCGGTGCGCAGCACCAGCGTGTTGACGAAGAAGCCGACCAGCTCCTCCAGCGCCTCCTCGCCGCGCCCGGCCACCGGGGTGCCCAGCGGGATGTCCTCGCCCGCGCCGTGCCGGTGCAGCAGGGCGGCCACGGCCGCCTGCAGCACCATGAACAGGGTGCTCCCGGTGCCCCGCGCGAGGCCGAGCAGCGCGGTGTGCAGGGCGGGCGGGAGGTCGAACTCCACCACCGCGCCGCGGGCGTCTGCGGTCGCCGGTCGGGGGTGGTCCAGCGGCAGGTCGAGCAGGGCGGGCAGACCGGCCAGCGCCCGGCGCCAGTGGTCGAGCTGACGGGGCAGCAGCTCCCCGTCCTCGCGCAGCAGTTCGCGCTGCCAGAGGGTGTAGTCGGCGTACTGGAGCGGCGCCGCCGGGAGCGCTCCCGCGGCCTGCGGGCCGGTCAGGCGGGCCCGGTAGGCCTCGGCGAGGTCCCGGGTCAGTGGGCCGAGCGACCAACCGTCGCCCGCGATGTGGTGCAGCACCAGCACCAGCACGTGGTGCCCGGGCGCGGCGCGCAGCAGCCGGGCGCGGAGCGGCGGGTCGGTGAGCACGTCGAAGGGCTCGCCGACGGCGGCCAGCACGGCCGCCTCCAGGTCCTTCGGCGCGGTGCTCTCCACCGGTGGCCGGGGCGCGGCGGCCTCGGCGGGGAGGACGAGCTGACGGGGCGTGCCGTCCCGTTCGGGGAAGACGGTGCGCAGGGCCTCGTGCCGGTCCACCACGTCGAGCAGGGCGCCGCGCAGGGCGTCCGGGTCCAGGGTGCCGCGCAGCTCCAGGACCAGCGGGAGGTTGTAGGTGGAGCCGGGGCCGTCCATCCGGTTGAGGAACCAGAGCCGGCTCTGGGCGGCGGACAGCGGCAGCGGGTCGGGGCGGTCGGCGTGGCCGGTGCGGGTGAGCGCGGGCCGGCCGGGCGCCGCCGGGTCCAGGACGCGGGCCAGCGCGGCGGCGGTCGGGTGCTCGAACAGGGTGCGCACCGTCAGGTCCGCGCCGAGCACGGTGCGGATCCGGCTGACCACCCGCATGGCCAGCAGCGAGTGCCCGCCGAGGTCGAAGAAGCTCTGCTGCGGTCCCACCGAGGGACGCGCCAGCACCTCGGCGAAGATCCCGGTCAGCAGCTCCTCCCGCAGCGTCTGCGGGCGGGCTCCGGCCGGTGACGGGGTGTCGGCGGGTACGGGCAGGGCCCGGCGGTCCACCTTGCCGTTGGGCAGCAGCGGGAGCCCGTCCAGCAGGACCACAGCGTCGGGCACCAGATGGTGGGGCAGCACCTCGGCCAGGGCGTCCCGCAGCGCGGTGGCGGTCGGGGCCGGCTCGGCCGGGACGGCGTACGCGACCAGGCGCGGCCGCCCGGGGAGGTCCTCGCGGACCAGCACGCAGGCGGCCGTCACCCCCGGCAGCTCCAGCAGGGCGGCCGCCACCTCGCCGGGTTCGATCCGGAACCCGCGCAGTTTGACCTGGTCGTCGGCGCGGGCCACATGGTGCAGCAGGCCGTCCCCGTCGAACCGGGCCAGGTCGCCGGTGCGGTACATCCGGGCCCCGGGAGCCTCGAAGGGGTCGGCGACGAACCGGGTGGCGGTGAGCCCGGGGCGGTCGTGGTAGCCGAGGGCGAGGTTGGCGCCGGCCAGGTACAGCTCCCCGGTGACACCGGGCGGCACGGGGCGCAGCCGCCGGTCCAGCACGTAGGCGCGCATGCCGTCGACCGGCCGCCCGATGGGCACCGATCCGGTGCGGGCCTCCCCGGCGTCGGAGCGGCCGACGCGGTGGGCGGTGGCGTCGATGGTCGCCTCGGTCGGCCCGTACAGGTTGTGCGGCTCGGCCCGCCAGCGGTCGGCGACGGCCTCGGCCAGGGTGCGCGGCAGCGTCTCGCCGCCGCACAGGACGGCGCGCAGGCCGGCCGGCGGTGCGGCGTCGGTGTCGTCGGCGTTGTCCGCGAGCAGCAGGGCCAGGTGGGAGGGGACGAACTGAGCCACCGTCACGTCGAAGCGGCGCATCCAGGCGAGCAGTTCGCGCGGCTCCCGGTTGGCTCCGGCGGGCGTCACGCAGACCTCGGCGCCCTGGGTGAGCGGCAGCCAGAGCTCCCAGACCGAGGCGTCGAAGCTGGTCGAGGTACGCGCCAAGACCCGGTCGTCCGGGGTGAGGTGGAGGTGGTCCGCCATCCAGTCCATGTGGTTGGCGAGGGCCAGGTGCGGGACGACCACACCCTTGGGGCGGCCGGTCGACCCGGAGGTGTAGATGACGTAGGCCGGGTCCGAGGGGCGCGGACGGGGGAGGGGGCCGGGAGCGGCCGGGGCGCGGAGCTCCGGGTCGTCCAGGCCGAGCCGGGGGAGGTCGCCCGCCGGGAGGTCGGCGGGGACTCCGGCGCCGGTGACCAGCAGGACGGGCCGGGCGTCCGCCAGCATCTGCCGGACGCGGGCGGGCGGGTAGTCGGGGTCGACGGGGACGTAGGCGGCCCCGGTCCGCAGCACGGCCAGCATGGCGACGGCGGTGTCCACGGAGGGCGGGACGGCGAGCGCGACCAGCGTGCCGGGCCCGGCACCGCGCCGGCGCAGGGCGTGGGCCAGCGCGTCGGCCCGGGCGTCCAGCTCGGCGTAGCCGAGCCGGGTGTGCGCGTCCCGGACGGCGGGGGCGTCCGGGGTGCGGGCCGCCCAGGCGGCGACCGCCTCGGGCACGGTCCGCGAGGGCAGCGGGCGGCGGGCGCCGAGCCCCAGCTCCAGCACCCGCGCGCGCTCCTGCGCGGTGAGCGGGTCGAGGTCGCCGACCGTCCGGTCGGGAGCGTCCACCGCTTCGGCCAGCAGATGGGCGAACCGGTCGGCGAGCGCCCGGGCCGTGCTCCGGTCGAACAGGTCGGTGGCGTACTCCAGGTACCCGCCGAGCGCGGTGCCCGGGCCGTCCCCGTCCCCGGTCCTGGCCGTCCCGGCCGTCTCGGCCAGCGAGAAGGTCAGGTCGAACTTGCTGGTCCCGGGGTGCCGGGACAGGTCGCGGACGGTGACCCCCAGCAGGTCCAGCTCCGCGCGCTGCTGGTTCTGCAGCACCAGCATGGTCTGGAACAGCGGGTGGTGGCCGGCCGAGCGCTCCGGGTTGAGGCCCTCGACCAGGCGCTCGAACGGCAGGTCGGCGTGGGCGAACGCCGCGAGGTCGAACTCCCGCACCCGGGTGAGCAGTTCGCGGAAGGTCGGGTCGCCGGAGAGGTCGGTGCGCAGCACCACGGTGTTGACGAAGAAGCCGACCAGCTCCTCCAGCGCCTCGTCGGTCCGGCCGGCCAGTGCGGCGCCGACCGGGATGTCGGTACCGGCACCGTGCGCGCGCAGCGTCACCGCGAGCGCGGCCTGGAGCACCATGAACGGCGTGCAGCCCGACTCCCGGGCGAGCCGGACCAGGCGCGCGTACGCCTCGGCGGGCAGCTCGAACGGCACCGCGTCGCCCCGGTGGCTCGGCGCCGCCTGGCGCGGGCGGTCCAGGGGCAGCGACAGCAGGTCGGGCGCGCCGGCCAGGGCGCCCCGCCAGAAGGCGAGCTGACGGGAGGTCAGGCTCTGCGGGTCGTCGTCGGCGCCGAGCAACCCGCGCTGCCAGAGCGCGTAGTCGGCGTACTGGACGCGCAGGGCCGGCCAGTCGGGGGCGGCGCCCGCCGTCCGGGCCCGGTGGGCGGTGGCGAGGTCCCGGCAGAGCGGGGCCAGCGACCAGCCGTCCGCGCAGACGTGGTGCAGCACCAGGACCAGCACGTGCCGGTCCGGCCCGGCCCGCAGCAGCCGGGCACGCACCGGGAGGTCGGTGGTGAGGTCGAAGGGCGCCGCGGTCAGCCGGTCCACCACGGCCCTGGTCCACTCCTCGGCCGGCTCGCCGGGCGGGAGCGCCTCGACGGTCAGCGGGACCAGCGGCAGGGCGGCCTGCGGGGTGAGCACGCTCTGTTGCGGCGTGCCGTCCCGTTCGGGCAGCACCGTCCGCAGGCTCTCGTGCCGGGCGACCACGTCCCCGAGCGCCGCGCGCAGCGCCGCGGTGTCCAGCGGCCCGTCCAGGGCGAGGACCAGCGGGAGGTTGTAGGTGGCGTCCGCGCCCTCCGCCTGGTTGAGGAACCACAGGCGGCGCTGCGCGGAGGACAGCGGTACGGGTTCGGGCCGGGGCCCGGCGGCGACGGCGGGCCGCACCGGCCCGGCCGGGCCCAGCACGGCGGCCAGCCCGGCGACGGTGGGGTGCTCGAACACCTGCCGCAGGGTGGGCTCGGTACCCGTCGCGGCCCGGATCCGGCCGATCAGCCGGGTGGCGAGCAGCGAGTGGCCGCCGAGGGCGAAGAAGTCGTCGTCGACACCGACGGCCGGCAGCCCGAGCACGTCGGCGAACAGGGCGGCGAGCAGCTCCTCCTGCGGGGTGCGCGGGGCGGCGGCCCCGGCAGCGGTGGGGCCCTGCGGGGCGGGCAGCGCCTGCCGGTCGAGCTTCCCGTTCGCGTTCAGCGGCAGCGCGTCGAGCAGCACGAACGCGGCGGGCACCAGGTACGCGGGCAGCACCCGGGCGAGCGCACGGCCCAGCTCCGGACCGTCCGGCCGGGCTCCGGCGGCGGGCACCACGTAGCCGACCAGCCGGGGGTTGCCCGGGACGTCCTCGCGGACCAGCACGCGCGCGTCCCGCACACCCGGGAGGGTGAGCAGGGCGTACTCGATCTCGGCGAGCTCGATCCGGAAGCCGCGCAGCTTGACCTGGCCGTCGGCCCGTCCGACGTACTCGACGGTGCCGTTCCCGGTCCAGCGGACCAGGTCGCCGGTGCGGTACATCCGGGCGCCGCCCGGGGCGTGCGGGTCGGCCAGGAACCGGGTGGCGGTGAGGCCGGGGCGGCCCAGATAGCCGCGGGCGACGCCGGTGCCGCCCACGTACAGCTCGCCGACCACGCCGGCCGGCACCGGGCGGAGCGCCTGGTCGAGCACGTACAGGCGGGTCCCGTCGAGCGGGCCGCCGATCGGCGGCACCCCGTCGGGCCCGGGCCGGACGTGGTGGCGGCTGGCGAAGGTGGTGGTCTCGGTGGGGCCGTAGACGTGCAGCACCCGGGTCTGCGGCGCCGCCGCGGCGGCGCGCTGCATCAGCTCCGGCGAGGCGGCCTCGCCGCCCGCCGCGACCACGCGCAGGCCGGCGAACGCGGCCGGGTCGGTCCGGGCGATCTCGTTGAACAGCGCCGTGGTCAGGAAGAGCGCGCTCACTCCGTCCCGGGCCACGGCCGCCGCCAGCGCCCGGGCGTCCAGCACCCCGGGCGGGGCGACCACCACCCGGCCGCCGCGCAGCAGCGGGGCCCAGATCTCGAAGGTGGAGGCGTCGAAGACGTAGGCCGAGTGCATCAGCACCGCCGTGCAGGTGTCGCCGCTCCATGCGCTGTCGGCCGCCAGGGCGAGCACGTCCGCGTGCGAGACGCCGACGCCCTTGGGCAGGCCGGTGGAGCCGGAGGTGAAGACGGTGTACGCGAGCCGGTCGGCGCTGATCCGCCGGGGCAGCGGGCCCGGTCGGTCCGGGGCACCCCGCAGCACGGTGCCGAGCCGGTCGACCACCAGCACCGGCAGCCGCCCGGCCGCGCCTTGCACCCAGCCGCTCCCTGCCGCCTCCTCGTCCACCACCAGCGCGCGGACCCGGCCGATCTCGGCCACCCGGTCCAGGCGCGCGTCCGGCCAGGCGGCGTCCATCGGCACGTACCCGGCACCGGCGGTCACCGCACCGAGCGAGGCGGTCACCACGGCGGCCGAGCGGCCGGTCAGCACACCGACGCCGTCCTCCGCCCGCAGGCCCCAGCCGACCAGTTGGCCGGCCAGCGCGGCGGCGGCCAGCTCCAGCTCCCGGTACGAGAGCGTCAGCGGGCCGTCCACCACGGCGGGGGAGCCGGGCGCGCTGCGGGCCTGTGCCGCGAACGCCTCCGGCAGGCTGGTCACCGTCAGGTCGGCGGGCAGCTCGGTCCCACGGCCCTGGTCCAGCAGCTCCGCCGCGGCCCGGCCCTCCGTCAGCGGCAGGTCGTTGACGAGGGTGGCGCTGTCCGCAGCGGCGAAGGCGGTCAGGAAGCCGATCACGGCCTGCTGGTGCAGCCGGACGTCCTCGGGGTCGTACAGGTCCGGGTTGGTGTCGAAGCCGATCAGCGGGCCGGTGCCCTCCGACCGTTCCGACACGAACAGCGAGACGTCGTCCACCGGGCCGATCGACAGCACCCGGGAGGTGGCCCGGCTGCCCGCGAACTCCAGGTCGTAGTCGTACCCCATGATGTTCACCACGAGGTCGGTCAGCTGTGCCACCCCGTCCGCCTGGTGGAGTTCGCGTGCCAGCTGCTCCCGGGAGAAGCGCCGGTGGCGCAGGGCAGCGCGCATCTCGCCGGCGACACCGCGCACCAGCTCCTCGACCGTCAGCCCGGGAGTGAGCGCCAGCGGTACGGGAAGCACGGTGGCGGTCAT
This sequence comes from Kitasatospora sp. NBC_00070, assembly GCF_045041205.1. Classification (NCBI taxonomy): domain Bacteria; kingdom Bacillati; phylum Actinomycetota; class Actinomycetes; order Kitasatosporales; family Streptomycetaceae; genus Kitasatospora; species Kitasatospora sp. NBC_00070. The sequence continues at coordinate 7,695,540 of NZ_CP108247.1, forward strand.
GCCGATCGCCTCCCGCAGCCCGCCGGGGCGCCCGTGCGAGGCCAGGCCGACGCAGACCTCCCGCCGCCCGGTGACCCGCCCGGTGTACGCGGCGAGCGCCGCGACCAGCACGGCGCTCCAGGTGGTACGGCCCGCCTTCGCCAGCCGCCGCAGGCCGTCGAACACGGCGAGCGGCAGCGTCTCCCCGGTGTGCAGGGCCGTCGCGGTCCCGCCCGGGCCCGGCAGGCCGGTCCGCCTGCGCAGCAGCGGGAAGCCGCCCCCGTCCTCGTTTCCATTGCCGGCGCCCGCCCGCCCGGCGAACCGCTCGGTCCAGTAGGCGCGGTCGGCCTGGTACCGGTCCGAGGCGCGGTACTCCGCCTCGTCCGCCACCAGGGCCCGCAGCGAGTCACCGGGCGGCTCCGCCGACGTGAGGTCCTCGCCGCCCGCCGCCCGGGTGTAGAGCTCGGCCACCGACCGGGCCACCAGGGCGCCGCTCAGGCCGTCCATCGCGATGTGGTGGTACCGGACGTACCAGTGGTGCAGCTCAGGCCCCAGCCGCAGCAGCGCCCAGTGGTGGGTGGGCGACGCCAGGTCGTCGACGGCGGCCATGTCCTCGGCCATGTACCGCTCCGACGCCGCCCGGGGGTCCTCGGCGCCGGCCAGGTCCACCAGGCGCAGCCGGTTCGTGACCCGGGCCGGGCGGACGATGCGCTGGTAGGGCTGCCCGTCCTCGGTGACGAACGCCGTGTTGAGGCTCTCGCAGTGGTGGACCACGCGGTCGACCACTGCGGCGAAGAGTCTCTCGTCGAGCGTTCCTCTGATCTCCAGGCATTCTCCGATGTTGTACTTCGGACTGCCGGGATCGAATAATTGGCCGTACCACACTCCCTCCTGGGCCGCAGTCAGGGAGAGGAGGCCAGGGGCGGTTTCCACCGTGCGGACAGGGCTGTTTTCGGGCATGCCGACGACACCTTCGGTGAGGTTTTCCAATGGTGAATGGATGGATTGACGCAGGGCGCCGGTCAGCCGCACACGGCTGACCGGGCACTACCCCGAGGCGGTCAATCCAACGACCGGGAAAATGCGTTCGAATCTCCGGGGAGCACTGGACCCGGCAGCGAACGCTCGCGCCAGTCCGACGGCGCGTCAGCCCGCGTCAGCCGGCGTCGGCCTCCATGGCTGCCACCAGGCTGGCGGGGCGCATGTCGGTCCAGGCGCTCTCGATCAGCTCCAGGCAGTCCTGTCGCGAACCCTCTGCCCCCACGCGCCCCCAGCCCCCCGGCAGGTCGAGCTGTGCGGGCCACAGCGAGTACTGTGCCTCGGAATTCACCAGTACGACGAAGCGTCCGGATTCGTCATCGAATGGATTGCTCATAGGTCCCCACCCCTTGTCGGTAGTTCGTCGCCCGTCCTCGACAGGCCGTGGTCCCGAGTGCGCCGGTGCGCGTATCCCCGATTTGCATGCGCCGGGCCCGGGCGTGCGGGCCGTGCGGGCCGTGCGGTACCCGTGACGGCGTACAGCTTCCCTCGGAAAACATATCTATGCATGTCACTTATGAAGATTAATCCTGGGCAACATGGGCCTTGCGATGATCGCCGGAAGCCAATCGGTCATGTGCGCGAATGGAGCGGCATCTTTGTCATATGCCTGTGGCCAGTCCAGGCCGTGCACTTGATGTCGAGACATCGATTAATCATAGTCTGTCCATATTTATCCACCAGGGGTTGGCCGGCGTGCAGCCGGGCACGTGATTGCTCCCCTGGCCCCTGTTCACTCCGGTGGCGCCTCCGCGCGCCTCATCTGCGCCTGAGTGCACCGGGTGATCCGGGCATCGGTCGGCCGACTGTCCGCTCCCGTTCGCTGGCAACAGCCCGTCGCCGGCGCGGGGGCAGGGCCGGGTGCCGGCCGGCCGACGGCCTCGGGCGGGGGCGCGCTGTGCAGGTTTCTCCGATGTGCCATGACGCAGTACCACCTCCAGGTCCGAGTCAGCCCCCTATCGACCAATCCGATCAGGTGTTCGAATAAGATCGCAACTCGTTACCGCAGGTAGAGCAGCCGTGACGCCCGTCCGGCGTCGGCTGGTGAGCGTGCGGCAAGGCCGTTGCCTTGGTCTCCCCGACCGACCCGCCGACCGGTGGCGACCGGTGCGGAGACCACCCAGAGGCGTCCGGGTGGTGAGGATCCGGGCGGGGTGGTGCTATTCGTTCAGGGGGTCCCGCGGAGTGTGAGGGAGCCGGTGATGGCCAGGCCGATCTGGTCGGGTGTGCTGAGTTTCGGGCTGGTGACGGTGCCCGTGGCGTTGTACTCGGCGACGCAGTCCCATTCGGTGTCGTTTCGGCAGTTGCAGCGCGGGACGGCGGACCGGGTGCGCAACAAGCGGGTCAATGAGCGCACCGGTGACGAGGTGGGGTTCGGCGACATCGTGAAGGGCTACGAGCTCACCGAGGGCCAGTACGTCGTCGTCGAGCCCGAGGAGCTGGAGCGCCTGTCGCCGGGGCGCTCGAAGACGATCGAGATCACCGCGTTCGTCGACCTGGCGGAGGTGGACCCGATCTTCTTCGACACCACCTACTACATGGGCCCCAAGGGCAAGGAGTACGTGAAGGTCTATCACCTCCTGCTGAAGGCCCTGGAGAAGTCGAACCGGGCCGGGCTGGCGCTGTTCGCGATGCGCGGCAAGGAGTACCTGACCGCGGTGCGTGCCGAGGGCGGGCTGCTGGTCGCCCACACGATGCACTTCGCCGACGAGGTCCGTGACCCGCGCCGCGAGGTCGACAACCTCCCCGACCAGGACGCGGCCGTCAACGACCGGGAGCTCGCCGCGGCGCAGCAGCTGATCGACATGCTGGCTGTGGACTGGGACCCGGAGGCCTGGCATGACGACTACGCCGAGCAGGTCCGGGCGCTGGTGGAGGCCAAGGCGGCGGGGGAGGAGATCGCGGTCTCCGAGGGCCCGGCGGAGAAGGCGACCAACGTGCTGGACCTGATGGAGGTCCTCAACCGCAGCCTCGAGAGTGCCGGTACCCCGGCCAAGGCAGCCAAGACCACCGCGAGTGGAGGCGGCGCTCGCGCGGCGAAGTTCGCCGGCCGTGCCTCGACGGCTTCTGCCGGTTCCTCCTCGGGTCTGGCGCCGAAGGCTGTCGGGGGGAAGAAGACCACGTCCGTGAAGGCCGCCTCGTCGAAGCCGTCCACCAGCGCGACCGGCAAGCGCCGCAGCGCGGCGGCCGGCCGGGCGAAGGAGGACCTGGGTGCTCTCACCAAGGCGGAGTTGTACAAGCGGGCCACTGACCTCGGCATCGCCCACCGCTCCACCATGACCCGCGACGAACTCCAGAAAGCCGTCGCCAGTGCCTCCCGCCACCTGCGTGCCGCCTCCTGACACGAGAGCGGCCCGGGACGTGCGGCGCGGGGCTGCCCCGGGATCGTCAGTGGGCCCGGCTACCGTCGCGCACGTGAGCTGCGAACCTCCTCCCACCGACCCGGGCCCTCCCGGCGTGATGCCAGTGGACACCCTGGTGGCCGACGTCGTCGCCGACACAGTGCTCACCGCCGATCTGGCGGCCGGCCGGTGGCTGGCTGCCGAGCTGGACCGCCAGGGCGACCAGGTGTTGTGGGAGGGGCTGCTCGCTGTGCTGCGCCCACTGGCGGCCCGCCCGTTCCACGGCAGGTCGGAGCAGGAGGGCGTGGAGTACCTGCGGCGAATCGCACGGGGGCCCTGCGATCCGGTGACCGCCTGCTGCTTGGGTCTGTCGGCTGCCTACCGGGAGCTCGGGGAGTACGCCGCGCACGAGGTCTGGGAGCGCGCCCCCGCTGACTTGCACCGGCCGGTGTTTCTGCAGAAGCTCGTTTCCTATTGCACATCGATCGGCACGCCGGAGGGGGAGCGTCTGCGTGCGGCCCAGGCCGTCGCGTTGTCCCGCGGCGTGTACCGCAACGGCCCATAGTCGAAGGCGATGAGCCGCTCGCTCTCCCGGCTGCTGCTACCCTCGGTCGCCCCCGCGTCGGCGACCGGGAACTGGGCAGGTCAAAGCCGGTGACATACAGGTGGGGCCGATCTACAGTGCGCTGTACACGATCAGCGAGAGCGGGGAGGCCGGCCGATGGCAGGCGAACAGCGGCGGGACAGCCTGTGGGGCGCGGTGCCGGACTCCGAGTGGGACGCGGTAGGCGGGGACAGCAGCTGGGGCTTGGCCGACTTGGCCTGGGGCGGCTTCGCGGCCGACAGCGTGTGGGGCGTGAGCGGGCGGGACAGCTCTTGGGGGCTGACCGATTCGAACTGGGGCGGGTAGGCTCCCGCCACCACACTGCCGGGGCGGGCCCCACACCCCCTGGCGCAGCCGGCGTCTGGCCGAGCAGTAGCCAGGCGCCACCGTTGGGTCCCAGGCAGCGCCTGGGACCCAACGTCGTCTCCGGGGCGGTACTGCTCCGGCCGTCAGGCGCCGGCGCCGCTGTGGAAGCGCACGGTCAGGCCGTACTCGATCGCGATGATGACCTGATGCCTGACCTGCAAGGGTGCCACCACGGTCCGGGCCTGCGAGTCCTGGAAGAAGAAACACGTCGTCCATTTGTTCGCGATGCAGGGGCACGTGCGGGGCGAACTTCCCCGTGCGGCCCGCGCGTTCCCTGGGCCGGGGTCATGGCCCAGGGGAACGCGGGTGCCATCAGCTGTCCTGTGCGTCGTCCGGCTTGCGGAAGCGGTGCAGCAGCAACGCGCCGATAGCTGTCAGGAGTGCGCCGGCGCCGGTGGAGGCGCCGATGGGTGCGCCGGTCTCGGCGAGCCGGCCGACGTCGCCGGACCCGCCCTCGTCACGGGTTTCGCCGTCGGGGTTGACGTGCGGGTGGATGACGGGCGTGACCGGGTCGGGCCGGGGAACCGGCCGGGGTTCGGGCTTCGGCTCCGGCTTCGGTTCGGGCGTCGGTTCGGGCTTGGCGTTGGGGTCGGGGACGTTGACGTTGAACGTGGTCGCGGAGTCGATGGAGCCGTCCCCGTGAGTATTCTCGGCCTTGCCGACCAGCAGCCCGAACGCGGAATCCGGGTCGACCCTGTACGTCACCGTCCAGGCGGTGGCCCAGGTTTCGCTTTGCGTAGCGGCCATGCAGGTGGCGGTGGATCCGTCGTCGGCGATGATTTTGGCGTGGGTGCGGTCCTCGCAGGGGGAGATGTCGGTGATGACGACACCGGGCGGGGCGGTGAAGACGACCCGGTGGGTGTTGTATGCCGCAGTGCCGTCGAGTTGCTTCAGGGTGAAGTCCGCCGTCCCGGTCTGGCCGCGCCGGGTGCTGGGCACCGCGTCCTGGGTGAGCCGCCCGAGCGAGTCGGGGACGTTGACGTTGAACGTGGTCACCGATGCGGAGGAGCCGTCCGCCGCGAACAGCTCGGCACGGCCCTGCAGGAGACCGAACGCCGAATTGTCGGAGACGTAGTACGTCACCGAGTAGGCCGTCGCCGAAGACCCTGCCAGGGTGGTGCAGGTGGCGGAACCGGCGTCGGGGGCGATGTCCTTGGCCGCGGCCGTGGGGCAGGTGACGTCGGAGATCCCGATACCGGCCGGGGCGGTGAAGACGACTTTGCCTGCGGTGACCGCGCTGCCGTCGGCCTGCTTCAGGGTGAAGGTGGCCGTGCCCTCCTCGCGGCGTTTGCTGGTGGGCACCGCGTCCTGGGTGAACCGCTCCCCGGCCCGGGGCTTCCGCGGCTCGGCGTCCGGCTTGTGGGGGGTTCCGGGTTCAGCCGGCAGGGCGGGGTTCGGGCCGGTGGGTGCCACCCCGGCGGCCGGCACGGCTGCGGGTACGGTCCCGACCGCCACCGAGGACGCCACCGGGGACGGCACCGGGGCCGCTGCGACGGCCTCCGGAACGGCGACCGGCCCGGCGGCCTTGGTGGCCGTACCCGCACCGGTGGTGGCGGCCCGGACAGGGGCGGCCAGCCTGGCTGCCGCAGTGGTGGTGGCCTTCTCGGCTGGCGGCTGCAGCGTGGCCGGAACGGTGACGGCCTTGGCCGCGGACGGCTTCGACGGGCCGGTGGCCGGCAGATGCCTGGTCAGGGCGTTGCGGGCCGGGGCGCTCAGGACCTGCTTCACGGGAACGGCCGCGTCGTGCGCCGCGGCGCGTTCGCGGTGTCCGTCGCCGACTGCCGCGGCCGCGGTCCCGGCGGCGGGGGCCAGAAGCCCGGCAGCGACGACCAGGCCGGCCAGGGCCCGGGTGTGGTTCTGCGTCATGGGTGTGTTTCCCAGAGGGTCGTGTGCCGGTGTCGTGCAGCCGCCCGGTTGGCGTCGCACGCACACAAGACCATTCCTAGGACAATCGGACGGACATTGGCCGGTGCGGATGAGGCGTGTTCACTCGTTTGCCGCACCGCACTGGGCTGGATGCCGGATCCTGCCGCTACCTGTGTTCCAGGTCGTCGGGCCGGTCGCGCAGGAAGGCCCTCAGCTGCACAGGCACGACTTCGCCATCTCATCCCCGGCTCCCACAACTCGACATGCCCGTCCCACCACGCCGAACCAACCACCGGGTAGATCGAAGACGACCCCTGAGCCCCTACCTCCGTCAGCGGGCGAGGGTGACGGTGAGGTCGGTGTTGTCGCAGTCGGAGGCGAGGTTGCGCAGGGCGTTGTGTTCGGTGGGGTCGACGGTGAGGTTCCAGCGGGTCTTGATGGCGGTCCAGTCCTGCAGGTAGGTGCAGCGGTAGGCGGTGGCGGTGGGCAGCCACTGGGCGGGGTCCTTGTCGGCCTTGGACCGGTTGGACTGGAAGCTGACGCCGATCAGCGCCCGGGGCTCATCGAGGTCGTTGGCGTAGGTCTGGCGCTCGGCGGCGGTCCAGGCAGATGCTCCGGAGTCCCAGGCCTCGGTGAGGGGGACCATATGGTCGACGTCGATCTTCGAGGCGTCGGTGTGGTGACGTCGTCGTACAGGGACAGCCACTGCCCGCCGGTCAGCGCGCACTTGGCGCCGACCGTCGGCGCGACAAGCGCCTCGGCGAGGATGACCTCCTTGCGGGCGTCGCACCCGTCGCGGTCGGCGTCCACCCAGTGCCGGAACGCGCTGCGGACGTATCCGGTGCGGTCCTCGTCGGCTTCGGTGAGCTGCTCGATCGCCTCGTACAACGGCACGGTGACGATCTGTCCGTCCTCCCGCCGCGCCCCAGCCGGGGATCCGCCGGCGGCCTGGGCGGGCGCGGCGGCCAGGGTGGCGAGCAGGGCCGCTCCCGCGGCGATGGTGAGCGCTGTCCTGGCCAGGGCAGGGATCCGCAACGTGACTCCTTCGTCGACGACTTGTCGTGGACCTTCCTATCGCCCTGGTACGGATCTTGAGTACCCGTCAGCTGGCGGGCCACCCCAAAGAGGGAGAAGTCATATCGGCCCGCAGCCGTCCGCGATCAAGGGCCTGCTGCCAGGCCGCGACCGCGACCAGGACGGGCATCGCGTACTGCTATGGCTGTCAGTCGTAGGTCAGGGGCCGCCACTGGTACGAGACGGCATTCATGACGAGCCCGCTCCTGACCCAGGTTGCGCCAGCGATCGAACCGTTCGCCCTCTCACCGGGCCCGGAAGCCCGGGCTGCACTGAGGCCCGGTATGGACGTGCGTGAGGTGGCGTGGCCCTTCACTGAGGTGGACATCACCGACCTCGACGCCTTCATCGACAGGTGGCCCACCTGGCTGGCCAACGCCGCAAACGGACAGCTGAACCAGCCCAGCACCATGCCGGAGCAGCCGACACAAGGAACCTGGAGATAACCACGAAGCGGAGGCCGGGTCCGCCCGGAGCACCTCACTATCAGAGTTGCAAGAAGCCGTTACCCGCAGGGTGACGGCCTCTTGCAACATCCCGATCCGGTTCCCCAGCGCCCGGCCCTCCCTGACGCTGCGCCAGGGTGAGCACTGGGTCAGGCTGGGTCGGCCGGGATGAGGGTGATGCCGTTGTCGGTGACGATCAGGATGTTGCCGTCCTGGTCCTGGCCGGCGCAGTCGGGGCAGCAGTCCTCGGCCGAGAGCAGGCCTGCTTTGTACGGGTCGGGGGCGAGGACCAGGCCGAGGGCCCACACGCAGGCTGTGCGGCGTTCGGCTTCGGTGAGTTCGACTGCGACGGGGTGGACGGCCTCGTCCGGGAGGCCGGAGCCCCAGGCCCGTTGGTAGAGGGCGGCCATGGTGTTGAAGGCGGTGCTCTGGGGGCTGTTGTGGGCGAGCAGTTCGTCGGGGAAGCCGCCGTAGGTCTCGGACACGATCAGGCAGGCCCAGCCGACCAGGCAGGCGGTGGTGGCCGGGTCGGCGGCGACCGGTTCCAGCCCCTGCTCGATGCACGGCTTGCAGTCGTCGATCGTCGCGTCGTAGAGCGCGGCCACCGCAGCGAGGTTCACCGGCAGTCTCGGTGAGGGGTAGGGGATGGAGTACCTGCGGGCGTTGTCTTGGCTGTGGTCGTGCACGTGGTCCGCCGGCATCTGCCGCTCCTCGGCTCGAAGGCTGTCTTCCCAGCCTTCCATCACCCCCGCGCCCGGCGGGCACGGTCACCCGATCGAGGGCCGTCCGGGCTGTTCCCGCCCGCAGGGGCGGCCGGGCAGGGGATGATCGGCGGGTGCTCGCTGACCTGACCACTGCCCGACGGCGGCTCGGCGGTGCCGCCCGCGAGCGCGGCAGCCTGCTCGGGGCCGGGCTGGTGATCTGGTGCGACACCCTGGCCGCCCCGCAGAGCGTGGACGAGGTGACCGCCGACCTCACGCTGCTGGAGATCCCCCACCTGGCGCTCCCGGTCGCCCGGGCCACCGCGGCGGCCCGGCCTGCGCCCCCGGCCCGGCGCCGACGTCCGGATCGCCCAGGGCCGGCCGCTGGAGGCGGTGCGCCGCCAGGCGCCGTCCCTGCTCCGCTCGGCCGCCCACGGCGCACCGGTGGACAGTGAGTTCGACCTGGCGGTGTGGGACCTGGACTCGGACGGGGTCGCGGTGCCGGCCGGGGCGGTCCAGGGTTACGCGGCGGACTGGCCGCACTGGCTGGGTTGGCAGGCCACCGAGATGGGGCTGACCTGTCCCTGCCGGAGCGACCTGCGCCCGCAGGCGCCGGACGACTTCCGCCGGGCGTTTCGGGTGCCCGGCGGAGGGCTGGGGTGGCCGCTGCGGCTGCTGTGCGAGGGGTGCCGCTGGGACCTGGCCGACCCGGCCTCCGCCGACAGCCGCTGACCCGCCCGACCACGATTAACAATCTTGGCGAGCTCCCTGCGGCCGGTGAAGGCCGTGCCGGCGGGGAGCCCGCCGAGGTTCGTCAGGCGGTCAGGCGATCTTGAACAGGACGGTGGCGTTCTTGCCGCCGCCACCCTCCCAACTGCAGGAGCGCCCGGCCGGGGCGTCGCAGCCGTAGGAGTTCGAGCCGGAGAACGGGTTGTTCCAGCGAATGGTGAGGGTGCCGCCACCCTCCATCGAGTACACCGCCTGGCCTTCCGTCCCGGTGGCGAACCCCTGGGACTCGGTCTGCCAACTGGCCACGGTGTAACCGCCGTTGGAGCCGATCGTGTAGGGAAGCTCCTGGCCGCTGCTCCAGATGCCGTGGGACAGGCTCCAGCTGGGGTTGAACAGAGAGAGCCTGGAGGCGTTGGCGACGTTGACCTTGACGCTCCGCAGCGGAGTGACGGCCGCGACGGAAGCGGAGTCGGCGTGCACCGCGGCAGTGGGCGCGGCCTGTGCGGCTGGGGCGAGGACCGAGCCGGTGCCGGCGACGGCGGCCAGCGTCAGTGCCACGGCGGACAGACGGCGAGAAGGTGCGGGGCGTGCGAACATCTGAGGCCTCTCTGAGGGGAACAGCGAAGATCGTTTCCCCGCTCAGGCCATCGTTCGTGCTCCGCCCGTAGGCCGTCCATCGTGGAAGACCACGGGATTAGGCCACGGCGAGCCGTCCGGTCGTCCTCCCGCTCGCTTCTCCGCGCCCGGTCCGGCCGCCCCGCCGAGCCCGGAGCAGCTGGATCGCCAGGCGCGGAACGGCGTCCCGGCGGAGGCTTCCACCACACCCTCGACCCCGACGCCGTGCGGCCGTGCCGGGTGGAGGCTGACCCGCCCGCCGTCGGAGCTGCTCAGCTGGGGCCGTCCGCTGCCGGCTAGGGAGCGTATCGAGTCGTGATCAATCTGTGGGATGTGCCTTCGTGGCACGGCCCGGTCCGGTAGACCGTCTTGCGTGACGCGAGTTCAACTGACTGATGATGAGTGGGAGTTCATCGAGCCGTACCTGCCGATCGGCGAGTACGGCCCGTACCCCGAGCGGCTGCGGCAGCAGTTCGAGGGTGTGATCTGGCGGTTCAAGACGGGCGGGCAGTGGCGGGAGATGCCGACGGAGTTCGGCGCCTGGTCGACCGTCCACAACCGCTTCCGGCAGTGGCGCAACGCCGGGGTCTTCGAGGCCCTGCTGGAGGGCACGATCGCGGAAGCCGCGAAGCGCGGTGAGGTAGATCTGTCCCTGGTCAGCATCGACTCCACCACCGCCCGGGCCCACCACGACGCGGCCGGCATGCACCTCGACGGGGACGTCGTCACCGCCCTGGAGAAAGCCGCCGCCGAGGAGGAGAAGGCTAGGTCAAAGGGGGCGGCCTCGAAGAACAAAGCGGGCAGGAGGCCGAAAGCGATCCCGCGCGAGAGGAGCGAAGACGCATCCGGCGTCGGCACGGACTCCGACTGAAGGCCGCCCTGCTCGGCAGGTCCCGGGGCGGACTCACCAGCAAAATTCATCTCGCCGCGGACCGCGGATGCCGTCCGCTTGCACTTGTCCTGACCGCCGGACAGGCCGGGGACAGCCCGCAGTTCATCCCCGTTCTGAAGAGGGTGCGGGTGCGCGGGCCCGTCGGCCGTCCCCGCACCCGGCCGGACGCGGTCGCCGGGGACAAGGCCTACTCGTCCCGCGGAAACCGCGCCCACCTGCGTAAACGCCGAATCAAGGCGGTCATCCCGGAGAAGAAGGACCAGGCCGCCAACCGGAAGAAGAAGGGCTCCGGAGGCGGCCGCCCCGTCAGCCACGACGCCGACCTCTACAAGGAGCGGAACACCGTCGAGCGCGCGATCAACAGGATGAAGGCGTGGCGCGGCATCGCCACCCGCTACGACAAGACTCCGGGCAGCTACCTCGCCGGCCTCCACCTCCGCGCCTCGATTATCTGGATCAAGGACCTCACGCGAAGCTCCACTTGATCACAACCAAATACGCTCCCTAGGGCGCGGGTGTGCTGGGGGTGGACCGGCACACCGGTGCAGCAACTGGGAGGTTGTGTGCTAGGAACAGGCATGGCATTGAAGATCGAGCGTACTGACGCGCGTACGTGGCCCGACGAGCAACTGAAGGAACTCTTCAGTGAGGGCTTCCCGGAGTTCATCACCGCTGACCGTCTGGTGAAGAACTACATCGGCAGGGTGAGTGAGTGGTTCGCCGCTCTGGACCTCACCCTGGTGGACGAGCATGAGGTGCCGGTCGCATCGGGATGGGGTGTACCGATCCACTGGGACGGCCTGACCGAGACGCTCCCCACCGGTTACACCCAGGCCCTCGTCCGCGCGGTCGAAGGCCGCGAGCAGGGAACCGAGGCCAACACCCTGGTCATCTGCGGAGCAGTCGTCACCCCGTCCCTCAAGGGGCGCGGGCTGGCAGGAGAGGTCCTCCGAGCTTTGCGTCGGACCGCCGAGGAAGCCGGCCTGGCCCAGGTCATCGCGCCGGTCCGCCCGACGCTGAAGGCCCGGTATCCGTTGGTGCCCATCGAGACCTTCATGAGGTGGGGCCGTGAGGACGGGATGGCCCTTGACCCATGGATACGGACCCACCAGCGTCTCGGAGCCGAGATCCTCGCGGCGGCTCCGGCTTCGCAGACGATGACCGGCACGGTTGCCGAGTGGGAACGCTGGACCGAAATGGCCTTCCCCGAATCGGGCGACTACGTGATCCCCGGAGGATTGAGCCTGCTTCGAGTCGATCGGTCCGCCGATCACGGCGTGTATCGAGAGCCCAACATCTGGATGCGGCACAGCTGAGCGGGAGGAGCCTGGCCGCCAGGCCTGAATCAACCCCTCACGAGTAGTGGTGGTCGTGTCGTCGGACCGGTCCCTAAGGGGTGGACTCTGCCAGAGCGCCTGCTGCTGTCGGTGCCGGCCCGGTAGAACGGGGGGTGTGACGGACGTGGGGAAGCAGGAGATGGTCGCAGCGATGTGGCGGGCAGCCGATCTGACCCGGGCCTACCTGACCGAAGACCGCGCGGCGGTGGGGAAGTGCCTTGCCGGGGTGGAGGCTGATGGGCTGGACCGGCTGCTGGCCTGGCTGGTCCTGGACCACGACTGGTTCTTCACCGAGTTGGGGGAGCCGGCGGTGCCAGTGCTCTTGATCGAGGCGATGGCGGCCCTGGCACCGCCGGAATCGGAGTTCGCGGTCACGACCGCGGTGCGCCGGGTCGCCTCGGGTGAGACCGGGCTCGCCGCGGCGGTGGAGGGCCTTCACCACTGTGTGGACCAGGTCCACGCGGTGGCGGTCTGCACAGTGGTCATGCTGGTGGAGGCCTTCGGCCGTGCCGGCGCTCTGGATCTGCTGGACGGGGACGCCGCCGAGTTCGTGAGCAAGGGCTACCGCCGGTGGATGTCGCACGTGATCGAGCGTCAAGTGGTTGGTGTCCAGGCAGCGTCAAACAGCTGGCTGCAGACGTACCGGGCCGCTGAATGTGCCTCATGTGACAGAACGTCTGACTCTGCGCTGGCCTGCGAAATTAGGCTGAGAGCCCGTTGTCCAATCGAGAAGTTCGCTTGGTGATCGAACATGGGCTCCCATACTGCGGCCATGAGCATCCGCTGCACCGAAGGCGCTTTCAGCGTCGCCTCTCGCTGCGCCAAGTCCGACAAAGTATCCCAAATCCGGCACCTGCAACAAGAGGGCACTCAATGAACGGCAACAGGGTAAACAGGTAGCTGACCACAAAGGCCGCCGTCGGGTCTTCCGCTCTCACGTTTGGATCTGAGAGGGCTGCGAAGTCGATAAGGAGAACTACTGCGCCCGCAGCCGCCGACGCCGCGAAGACTGGCCATGCTCGAGCACGCCCGAGCATGAAGCCGAACAAGAGCGCCGGAGCTACGCCCAGCATCAAAAGGCCCAGGAGAACACTCGCGCCCGCAAGGTCATTGGCGAAGAAGACCCTGATGAGCCATGGGCCCACAGCGACCACTCCGACCCAACCCGCAGAGGAAAGACGCACCCAACTTGGAGTCGCCTTGAAGCCCCCCATCACTGACCGATTCCGTGCGGCCTTCACCACCACGCCCCCCAATACGACCTGTCGCTGACATCATCCCCCAACTATTGAACATGTTCAACATGAGTCTGGGGACGTTGTCGCACCCGAGAAGCACGCCTGCCGGTCGAACGAGGAATCCCGGCCTCATCCCGACCGGGTGATCTTCCGGTGATCCGGGCATGAAGGCGGGGCCTCCTGCACAGCTCGTGGGTGCGAAGCCATCCGAGCAGCGGGGAGACCCCGTTGCCGCAGTTCTACGCGCCTGCGTCCCGCGAGTCCAACTCGCCTTCCCCATCGTGTGATTGTCTCGCGCATGTGTACGGGAACGCGGGTGACCGTCCGAGCCGGATGCGGTCCTACCCCTCCGACATGACGGACGCCGAGTGGGCAGCCGTTCGCGACCACCTGCACGTGCCCGCGTGGATGAACGGCAAGGGCGGGCAACCGGAGGGCTACTGCCACCGGCAGATGATCGACGCGATCCGCTACCTGGTCGCGGGCGGCATCACCTGGCGGGCGATGCCGGCCGACTTTCCCGCCTGGGACCGGGTCTACGCGTTCTTCCGACGCTGGCGCGCGGGCGGGCTGATCGGCGAGTTCCACGACCGGCTGCGCGGGAAGGTCCGCGCGAGCGAGGGCCGCGACGCGGAGCCGACCGCGGCGGTCATCGACTCGCAGTTGGTCAAGGGCGCCGCATCGGTGCCGGACGCCTCACGGGGCTTCGACGGCAACAAGAAGATCAACGGACGCAAGCGGCACGTCATCGTGGACACGCTCGGCCTGCTGCTGATGGTGCTGGTCACCCCGGCCGACTGCACCGACCGCGACGCCGCCTGCGGCATGTTGGACCGGCTCCGCACCCGCCACCGGAAGATCACGCTGGTGTGGGCCGACGGTGGCTACACCGGCCGCCTGGTCGACTGGGTGAGGGAGAAACTCCGGGTCACTCTGGAGATCGTCAAACGCTGCGACGATCAGGTCGGGTTCGTGGTGCTGCCCAGACGGTAGGTGGTGGAGAGGACCCTCGGCTGGCTGATGCGCTCGCGGCGGCTGGCCCGCGACTACGAGACGCTGCCCGAAAGCAGTCAGGCCCTCGTCCTGTGGTCCATGACGATGCTCATGGGCCGCCGCCTCGCCCGTCACCGCGAGAAGAAGGTCACCCCTCCGCGCGTCGCGGCGTGAACACCCCAGGACGCTCCTCGGCCCACCAGCCCCGCTCCACCAGCCGCTTCGCTTTCGATCGCACCCCCTCGACCTTCGCCGGCACTCGCGCCAGGCCCAGCCGCCCGGCCAACTCCCCGGCCCGCAGCCCCGCCCCTCCCGGCTCCGCCTCCAGCACGCCCACCAACCGCCGGTAGTCCAGCGCGAGCACGTCCATGCTCAACCCCTCCCGCCACACAGGCACCCCCGACCCCGCCACTGGGACCTTCACAACCACCGGCACCGACACCGGACGCACCGGCTCCTCCACCCCCGGCCCGGCCAGCGCCTCGGCCAGCTCCGCGCAGGCGATAGTCCGCCGCTCCAACACGGCCTGAGCATCGGCCAGTTCGGCCAGCACCCGGTCGACCTCCGCACGGAGTTCTTCGACCCGCACCCGCGCAGCCGTCTCCCGAACCTCCAACAAGCCCATGACCGACGCCACCGACCACCTCCGTGTCATCCCGGACGAACGCGACGGCCCGACTCTTCCTCGGCACCACGGAGTTCACGCCTAACCAGCAGACACCAACCGGTCGCATCCGGAAAGACAACGGCTACTGACAGCCCCAGATAATGGTCGAGGTGGTCTGGGTGGGGGCGTTCGACGAGCTGGACGAAGGTGTGCTCGCCGAAGCCGCCCAGGAAGCGCGCCAGACGGGCCAGGAACCGGCCGCAGCGGTCGACCATCTGGTGCGGACCTGGTGGAGCAGCTGGCGGCCTGGGACCGCGCCAACGGCCTCCTGGGGCAGGAGCTCACCGAGGCCGCGCTCGGGCTGGCGCTGCCGGAGTGGGCGGCCGGCGTCGGCCGGATGGAAGACGTGCGGCGCAGGCAGGCCCGCCAGGCGCTGCTGGAGGCGATCGCCCGGCACCACCACCACGGCGGGCCGCGCCGGGAGCGGCCCGGCCGCCGTCCCTGGTGACCCGGGGGCGGGCCCCGCGGTCTGTGATGGTCTCGCCGGGTGGCGGGTGGGGATCTGGCGGGTGCGCAGTGGGATCGGCTGAATCCGGTGTTGCCCGGCGGTGATCGGAGTAGCGTCACCCCTATGAAGCCTCTCCTAACCGGGCTCGCGGCAGTGCTGCGGGCGGTGTCAGCGAAGTTCCGCCGGCCTACTCCCGACTACCTCCAGTTCGAAGCCGACCGTCGGCAGAGGATCGAGCGCGGGCGCGCCGTGGCCAGTCACCGCTCCGTCCCCCAGTACGTAGGCGGCTCTCTCTCCAGCAGAAGGCAGTGAAGCGCTGAGGGCCCCCGAAGATCGGGGGCCCTCAGCTTTGTCCTACCTTGTCAAAAGTCCCGAAGAAATCCCTCGGCCACTGATGGTTAAAGCTGTGTGAGTTCCAGGTTTTCGAGTGAGGTTTGGATGAGCACCGACCTGCTGAGTTCGTGAGTGCGGCGGGAAGTTCGGCTCGCTGTTGGCGTGCTGTTCTCGGCCGGTCGGCCGACCGGCCCCGACGGATGCCGACCTGTCCTCACCTGCCGACCTCGTGGGCGCGCGGGGATCACGTGAGTATCTCGAGGGCCCCACTGGCTATGGCACCGCCCACTCGATGCCGTGTTCGGCGAGCTGCGCGAGCTGACCGGCCGTCAATTTCGACCGCCTGGCCTTGGCGTTGTTCAAGAACGCCCCCAGGGCAACTTCCACCACGGCCTGGTCCTCCCCGTCGGCACCGTCCACCCTCTGCCGGTGTGGGCGCGGCACGCGCACATGTCCGTGCTCGGCGACGAACGCCGCCAGCGCCGTCACCCCGAGCGCGAACCGGTCCGACCTGGACGCCCTCGGCTTCGCCTCGGCCGCCGCTTTCGCGGCCACCAGCTCGAGGTCCGCCTCGGTGCCGATCGCCACCAGCAGGTCCTGCTGTTCGGCCTCCAGGCCCGGGTGGCCGGCCCGCTGGGCGAGCGCCCACGGCCGCAGCTGCTCGCCCTCGAACAGCGTGGACTCCGGCAGCTGTGCCCAGTCGACCTGGCCGTCCGACTCCAGCCACCACTGCCTCGCCGCCGCGTAGGCGCGCTGCCAGGTGATCGGCCAGGCGGGGCACCTCCACGGGCTCCTCCTCCGGCGCGGCCCGCTGCTCCGGCGCCGGCGCACCCGCCTCGCCGTCCGGCACCTGCGCCGCCGACCGCAGCTCGGCCAGCCAGGTCCCGATCGCTTACCCGCCCACCGAGGCCCGCGCCGGGGCCGCGAGCGACCCGTCGTGGTCCTTCGCCCACACCTTCGCCCAGGACAGGCCGGCCTCGAACCGCGTGTCGCTCACCGACCAGATCATCTGGAACCCGTCGAGCTGCGTCACCCGCCATCACGCCAGTTCACCCGCCGCATTGTGATGTTCGGGTGCGGTGTCAGCGGGGATGCGGCTTCGCGTCAGCGGTTGCCTGGAGGACGAGCCGCAGGTGGGGCTATGCAGCCGGGCTGGAACGCTGACGCTGGCCCACACCTCTACTGACGTGTGGCCGCATCGGCCGGTGACCTCCCGTCCGTACCTCGCACCCAACGGTGCCCTGCGGTCGGAGGACTGCGGGGCACCGTGGTGGGCGTGGGAGGGGCCCCGGGGTTGGCGGGGGTGGTGCTTGGTCAGAGGCCGCTGGTGTACAGGAGCGTGTTCGGGGTGCCGTCCTCGGGCACCTCGGTGAGGGCGAGCTGGGTGGCGTTGTCCGAGAGCCAGCCGTTCAGGTCTTCGGGGGTGGCTGCGGGGTTGGTCTCCAGGTTGAGCGCGAGGACCCCGGCGACGAAGCCGGAGGACATGGCCGCGGAGCTCTCCGTGGCGGTTCCGCCGCCGCGGTTGGCCGTCAGGACGTCCTGGCCGGGGGCGAAGAGCGAGATGCAGTTGCCGGTCCTGGTTGTTTCGTTGGGGGCCGGCGTGTCGTTGCTGGTGCTCGCGGCGACGGTGATCACCCGCTGCGCGCCGGCGGGGGAGTGCTTGCAGGTGTCCGCGCTGCCGATCACGCCCGGGCCGGCGTCGACGACGAGGAGGACCCCGGCGTTGCTGACCGCTTCCGCGGCGGCGTTCAGGGCCTCCGACTTGTCCGAGCTGATCGAGATGTCGGCGACCGCGGGCTTGGCGGCGTTCTTGGCGACCCAGTCGGGGCCGGCGATCACGTTGGCGACCGGGGCCACGTTGTCGCAGCCCGTGATCCTGACGCTGACGAGCTTGGCCTGGCGGGCCACGCCGGTGCTCGCACCGCCCACCGCCCACCGCTCCGGCGATCGCGGTACCGGTGCGGGTGCTCTGGCACTTCTGGCCGTTGCCGCCGTCTCCTGTGGCGTCGAAGCCGGGCACGGCCCGGCCGCCGAACTCGCTGTGGGGGTAGTCGATGCCGGTGGAGAGGACGTACACGCTGACGCCCGCCCCGGTGCGGGTGACGTTGAACTTGCCGTCCAGCGGCAGCTGCTGCTGGTCGATCCGGTCCAGGGCCCACGTGCCGTCCACCGCCCGGCCCGCCTTGTCGGCCGAGGTGGCCCGGACCGACCGGGTCGCGCGGGCGACCGCGTCCGTCTCCACGGCCTCCACGGCGGCCTGGGCGCGCACCCGGTGCAGCTGCTGCTCGTCGAGGTGGGCGGCGAAGCCGTTCAGGGTGGTGCGGTAGACGAACTGCGGGGTCACCCCCACCGCACGGAGCACGGTGTCGGGGTCGGTGTCCTTCTTCACGGTGACGATGTAGCGGTCCGCCAGGGCGTCGGCGACCCGGTGCAGGGGCGCCGGATCCGCGGCGGCCCTGGTGGCGAGGGTCTGCGGCCCGGCCAGCGCCGAGGCGCCGGGCCCCGAGACCAGGGGGACGAGCAGCAGGGCGGCAAGGAAACGTAGCGGGCGGGCAGACGCATTCGGCACTCCGATCACGGCATGGGGGCACGAGCGCGCGCCGGCCAGGGACGGCACCGTGACCACGCGCGTACCGATTACTTCGGACACGACACGCCTCCACTTGAGGTGCCCCCGTCCCAGCCCGCGCAGCCGCCGGACCGGTGGCCGACGGCAGGAAGGACGGACCTCGGTGTGTCCGCCGTCGCCAGGACGGCTTGGTGACGGCGGTTTCGGTTCTCATGCCTTCAGCCTTTGGAACCTCGATTGCCCGAACCATCAGCGGCTGTTCCTCGCATCGAGGTTATGGGTCAGCACCGCTGATGGTTCTTCACATCCCAGCCCGGCCGCTCGCGCATCGGGTCCGATGCACCCGGACGGGAAAAGCCTATCCGGCGGCCATGGTGAAGGCCCGCGCCGGGTTGTGGACCAGCAGCAACTCGGCTGCATCCGTGCCCAGTTCACGGGCGATCCGGGGCCGTAGTCCGTCGAGCAGGTGCGGCATTCCGGGCCCCTCGCCACCGGCGGCGAGGCTGCGGGCCCTGGCGGTGGTGGTGTCGCCCCCGAGCAGCAGCTGCCGGCCGTGGCCCGCCTCGACCAGGGTGGACAGAGCGTCGAGCAGGCGCCAGTCGGTCGCGTGATGGGCCCGCGTTGGGCCGTCGAAGGCCAGGTACGCACCGCGCTCGGCAGCCTCGCGGTGCAGCCGGAGGTCGGGGAACCGGTTGAGGTGGCCGAGGATGACGCGTTGCGGCGGCACCGACAGGTCGTCACACAGCAGCGCCAGCACGTCCGCCGCCGCCGTGCCCTGCTCCAGGTGGGCGCCGATCGGAGCACCGGTGGCATGGTGCGCCTCCGCCGCGGCGGCCAGCACTGTGCGGGCGTGCTCGTCCAGCCCGTGGAAGCCCCCGGCGACCTTCACCAGGGCCGCGCGGGCGGGGAGCGGCGATCCGTCGTCGTCGTGCAGTCCGACCGTCAGCTCGTCGATGAACAGCCGCGCCGCGTTCCTCAGGACCGCCCGGACCACCCCCGGCGGGTAGTGCAGGGCCTGGTGCAGCCCGGTCGCCGCCAGCACATGGACGCCGGTGGTCCGGGAGAGCGCAGCGAGGTGCTCCGCCCGGCGACCGAGACCGTAGGGGGTCCACTGCACGACGGTGCCACCGCCCGCCGCACGGAAGGCCCGCAGGTCGACCTCGGCTGCGCGGGCGTCGTCGAGTTCCTGGCCGGGCAGCGCCGCGCTGCGGAGGAACAGGTGGTCGTGCGAGTCCACCGCGCCCAACTCCTCGGCCGGGACGTCGCCGAGGACCGTCCGTACCAGTCCGGTGCTCACGCCTGCGGCCGGGACGGAGATGCGGGCTGGGGTGTGACCTGTTCGCCGGACTGCGCGAGCACGCCTGCGGCGACCCGGAGGCCGGCCAACGCCTTGGGCACCCCGACATAGGGGGCGAGGTGCACCAGCACCTCGACGATCTCGGTCGGGGCCATCCCGACCCGAAGGCTCGCGGCGACGTGCTGCGCGAGCTGCGGCTCGACCCCGCCCATCGCGGTCAGAGCAGCGAGGTTGGCGATCTGCCGGTCCCGGAGGGCCAGCCCGTCGCGCTGATAGGTGCCGCCGAAGAGGGCGGTGACGATCCAGTCCGGGAAGCCCGGGGCGAGTTCGTCGAGGGCAGCGAGGGTCCCCTGCTGGGCCTGCTCGTCCTGGAGCGAGGCGAGCATCCGGTAGCCGGCCTCGCGGTCGAGCGGTGCGGCGGTCAACGGGTTCACGGGTGTACGACTCCTGTCAGTGTGGCGAGGCCGGGGGCGGAGAGGTGCAGCACCTCGTAGCGGTCACCGGGCTCGTCCTCGGGCACGGCGGCGGCCCAGAGGGTGAACCGGACCAGCTCCCAGTGGTGCGGGTCCAGGGCGAGGGCGGTGGTGTGGACGCCGGGGGCCGACACCCGACGGGACAGCTCCTCGGCCGCCTGCGCCATCGTCGCGGCCGGATCCTCGCCGTCCGGCACGCGCGTCCGCAGCAGCGTCGCCCGCAGCACGGCGGCCTGCGGTGCGGTCCGTGCGGGCGGGCCGGACGCCGCAGCCGCACCGATCCAGTGGCTGACGGTCGGACGGCCGAAGTCGGCGACCATGCCGCCGAAGCCGGAACCGCCCCAGAGGAAGCGGCCGAGGCCGTCGGTGTCGTTCCAGAGAGGTAGAACGGGGCATAGGCGTTGACCTGCGAACCGTCCGTCCCGCGCGTTCGGAGCAGATAGGCCTTGAGGCCAAGACCGGGGAAGTCGTCGGTGAAGTGCCCCCGGTCCCGCACCCGCTTACGGATGATCTCCATGTCGTAGTCGGCGGGCAGGGTCACGGTGTACTGCATCGCGTGCACAGGTGCCTCCGTAAGGCGTTCGGCGCAGGTTCCGCTCGGCGCAGGGCAGCGCGCTCAGCGCAGGGCGCGGGCGGCGAGCAGCGCCACCACGCCCTCGACGGCGTGGTGGAACGGCTCGACCGAGCCCTCCGCGCGGGCCAGCACGTACCCGCCCTGGATCACGGCCGCGACGGTGGCGGCGGTGTCCTCGACGTCCAGGGTCGGATCGAGTTCGCCCAGCGCCTGACCCTCGGTCAGAACCGCTGCCAGGCGGCCCCTGAGGTGCCGGAAGGTCTCGGCGACGGGTGCCCGCAGGGCCGGGTCGGCGACCACGTCGGGGTCCTGGGTGAGCCTGCCGACCGGGCAGCCGCGCAGCACGTCCCGTTCGCGGCGCAGATAGCCGGCGATGCGCTCGACGGGCGTGCCGGGAGCGGAGAACTGCTCCTCGGCGAGGGCCATCCGCTGGTCGGCGCTGCGCTGGATGGCGGCCAGCGCCAGGTCGGGCTTTCCGGTGAAGTGGTGGTACATGCTGCCCTGGCCGACTCCGGCCCGCTCCTGGATGGCCTTGGGGCTGGTGCCCACATAGCCGCGCTCCCAGAGGAGTTCCCGGGTGCTCTCGATCAGGCGTTCAGGGGTGCTCATGAGACGACTGTACCTACTAGTATGTACAGTCGGCAAGCGGTGCCCCTGGGTCACCTGCGCTTCCTGCGCAGTACCGAGACGGCGCAGGCCAGACCCACCGCCACCAGCACCGCGCCCAGCAGCACCAGCAGGTTCCGCAGATAGGCCGGCGGCATCAGTTATCTTGGGTGCCCAGCAGCCGTGAGGCGCATGGGAATTGACCGCCGGCCGGGTACGTGTCTGGTGGATATCTGGGGGTTTGTCAGGCGCGTGAGGTACATCAGTGGCGGGCGGGCCCGGCGGCGTGGACGATGTCGGCGGCGAGGTCCGGGCTCTCCCGGTTCCAGCGCCGAGGTGCGGCCTTCCAGTCGGCCCGGGCCGCCGGTGAGGGTGCGGCTGCGGTCAGACCCGGGTGGTGAGTCGTGCGAGTGCCGTGTCGTACCGTGCCTGGACTTCGGCGTCCGATGCTGCGCGCAGGAGGGCGGCGAGGTCGAGTTGGGTGGCGCCGTCGGTGTGGTGGCCGAGTCCGAGGAGTGCTTCGCCCTTGATGATGAGCAGCAGGATGTGGGGGATGTCGGTGGCGCCGGGGCAGTAGCCGAAATCCTGGGCGCGGGTGGCGGTGGCCAGGGCGTGGTGCCAGTGGCCGGCGTCGGCTTGGTGGCGGGCGAGGTGCTGGGTGGCGAGGCGTTCGATCCTGCGGTCGCCGATGTGGCGGGCGAGGTCGGCGGCGCGCTCGCAGCTGGTGGCGGCTTGGTCGAGGTCGCCGAGGGTGGCTTGGGCCAGGGCGAGGACGATGAGGGCGTTGGCCTCGGCGAAGGCGTCGTCGGCGCGGGTGGCGAGCGCGACGGCGGCTTCCAGGTGGACGAGTGCTTCGGGGGTGCGGTCCTCCTCGGTGAGGACCCAGCCGAGGACGTTGAGCACCCGGGCCTCGCCGTGGTGGTCGGCGTCGGCGCGCGCGGCGGCGAGGGCGGTCTGAAGGAGCGGCGCCCAGCCGTCGCGCACCCGCCAGACGATGAGCGGCCACATCGTCATGACGATGCGCCAGGTCCGCTCGTGCAGGCGGGCGGTGTTGGCGGCGGCGATGGCCTGGGTGAGGTTGTCGCGCTCGGCGGTGAACCAGGCGACGGCGGCGGCCCGGTCGGCGAACTCCCGTACGGCGGCGGGCGCAAGGAAGTCGGGCGGGAGGGGGAAGCAGTCCTCCGAGCCAGGCTCCGCCGCCGCCACCACGGTGGCGGTGGCGGTGGCGGTGGTGATGTAGTGGTCGAGGACGCGCTTGAGGGTGTCGGGGTGGGCGTTCAGGCCGCGGGCGTAGAGCCGCATGAGGTCGTGCATGGCCCACCGGCCGGGCGCCGTCTCGGTCACCAGGTGGGCGGTGGCGAGGTGCTCGAGGGCTGTCTCGGCGGTGGTCGGGTCGGTGGCGGCCAGGGCGGCGGCCGTGTAGCGGTCGACGTGGCTGCCGGGGTGACGGCCGAGCGCGGCGAACAAGTGGCGGACCGGCTCGGGGAGCTGGCGCAGCGTCAGGTGGAGCGCGGCGCGTACTCCTGTGTCCTCCAGGTCCAGCAGGCCAAGGCGGCGTGTCTCGTCGGCGAGCTCGTCGGCCATCGAGGCCAGGGTCCAGCCGGGCCGCCCGGCCAGGCGGGCGGCCGCCACGCGCAGGGCCAGCGGCAGGCCGCCGCACAGCTTGGCCAGGCGCAGGGCGGCGGCCGGCTCGGCGTCGATGCGGTCGGTGCCGAGGACGCGGGCCAGGAGCGCGGTGGCGTCCTGGGGGGTGAGGACGTCGAGGGCGACGGGGCGGGCGGTGTCGGTGACGATCAGGGCGGCCAGGCGGTGGCGGCTGGTGACGACGGTGACGCAGCGGTCGCCGCCCGGCAGGAGCGGGCGGACCTGGTCGGCGTCGCGGGCGTTGTCGAGGACGACGAGGAGCTGGCGGTTGGCGGCCAGCGAGCGGAACATCGCGGCCGAGGCCGTCTCCGCGTGCGGTATCCGCTCGGCCGCAACGCCCAGGGCGGCAAGGAACCCGCGCAGCACCTCGACCGTGGCCGGCTCGCCGGTGTCGCTGAAGCCGCGCAGGTCGGCGTAGAGGCGCCCGTCGGTCAGGCCGGCGGGGTCGTGGTGGGCCCAGTGCAGGACGAGGGCGGTCTTGCCTACTCCGGCGGGCCCCACCACCAGGCACACCGGGGCATCGCCCGCAGTGGCCCGGGTCAGGGCGGCGAGCTCGGCCGCCCTCCCGTGGAAGCCGCGCGGCGCGCGCGGAAGCAGGTCCGGTGCGCTCGCGTTCACGGTGGGCTCCGATGTCAGGGCGGGCGCGGGGACGTCCGGCGCGGTGGCGACCGTCGTGCGGGTGGTGCGGGGCCGGCCCGCGCTCGCGGCCTCCTCCAGCCCCCGGGCACCGGCCGCGTCCAGGCCGAGCGCCTTCGCCAAGGCCTGGACGGTGCGGCGCTGCGGCCCACGGGAGCGGCCCTGCTCCAGGTAGGACAGGGTACGCACGCTCACCCCCGCCGCGTGCGCCAGGTCCTCCTGGCTGAGCCCGGCCCGGTGGCGTAGCGCGCACAGCAGCGTGCCGAAGGAGTAGTCGGCCGGTGTGGTCGAGGTCATGCTGATGATCTTCCCCTGGTTCGACGTGGCCCCGCCGAACCGCCAACCCAACCCGCAAAAGTATGCGGTACGTACCTTTGCGGGCGAAATTGCATGGTTCACGCCAGCCCGGCCGGGTGGGATCGAGATCTGAGGAAGACAGCCCCGCAACCACCCGGGGACCCCCTTCCGCCGACCCTCGATCCCACCGGGACCAGGGGTGCGGCGGGCGGGGCCGCCAGCCGCTCCCTCAACCGTCCGTCCCGCGAGAGCGCCCCTGCCCCGACGCAGCGGCAGGCGTTCACGAGGGTCTTCGCCGCGCGACCCACACCCGCGCGCAAGAACTTTCAGGAGAACCACCCGATGCACCTGCATCCGACATCCACCATGCGCCGAACCGGAAAGCAGCTCGCGGTCCTGCTGCTCGCCCTGGTGTCCGCGTGCAGCGTGCTCTTCGGGGCCGCCGCCCCCAGGCCCACGCAGAGGTCCCCCAGAGCCAGGGGTTCACCACCATCGACTGGCACCTGTACGCGTACGGGGACCAAAACCGGAGCAGCCGGTCGCGTGACAGTTCTGACGACTACAACGCGATGGTGAACGCGCTGCGCAACGCCGCCGGCCACCAGATGGACAACGTCGACCAGAGCTCGGCCTACATGGACACCACGAGGCGGACCAACAGCAACCGTGTCATCCGGGTCCTGGTCTGGACCACCGAGGCGGACGGCGACCACGCGCACCTCGCGCTGTACTTCAACGTCGACAACCTCTACTTCCTGGGCTTCTCCGCCCGGGGCCAGCACTACCGCATCGTCCCCCGCGCCAACCAGGCCGCGGCCGCGTACACCAACCACCTGCCGGAGGAACTCCGCCGCGCCTCCCGCCCCGTTCCGCCGGTCGCCCCCCTGTTCAACGAGATCACCGGCGACGGCAGCTACGCGCAGATGTCGGCTCCCCCTGAGTGGCGGGGTGCCCAGCCCTACGACCGGACGACGCTGTACCAGCAGGTGCAGAACCTCACCAGCGCCCGGCCGGACAGCCGCAACTCGACCACGGTGAACCGGGCCATGGCCTACCTCATCGGCGCCACCGCCGAGGCCGCCCGCTTCGGCTGGATCCAGAACCGCGTCGCCCAGAGCATCTTCGCCGGCGGCGACGCGGGCGACCCGAGTTTTCCGGCTCACATCGGCGCCTTCGGCACCGACCTCGAACTCAACTGGAGCGCCCTGTCCCGCATGGCGCACAACACCGCGGCCGGCCGCGCCGACCAGGGTGTGACGATCAACAATCGCACGTACCGCGACGTGTTCGACATCGGGATCCCTCAGGGCGACCGTCCCCGCCTGACCCCCTTCCTCGCCCTGTACGGCAGCGGACGCTGAACCCCTGCCCGGCCGGTTGCACGCGCTCCCACACCCGCGAGCGAGCAGGCGCCCCACGCCTTCAACGCCCACCCGACGGCGGAACGCCCTAACCAAACCGAGACTCCCCTGGCGCCAGCCGCATGACCGAGCACAGCAGGGAATGGAGCACCCACTGCCTCATGTGCCTCAACCGATCAGATGGCCACTGATCTGCGAAGACTTGCACTCCACCCCAGATAACGACCGAGCTCTACCGCGACCACCGGGACGGCGCGGTCCACCCGGCCGCCTGGCACACGGCCGAGCTGGTCGAGTCCGGCTTCCGCGAGGCGGGCGTGGCCTGGCGCTCGGTGGACGACTCGCTGGTGGCGGCCGTCGTCTGACACGGCGTCATGCTTGCCGGGCGAACGGCAGCTGCCGCCCCGCTCCTGACGGTCATCCGACGTGCTGGTCCGCGCCCGGGGCGGCGGGCCACCCCGATACTCCGAGGCGGCCCGCCGTCCCTCAGCCGGACACGGACTCCACCAGCTGGTGACGGAAGAAGGCCACCGCGTCCGCGGCGACCCGACGGCGGGCCGGCTCGCCCGGCTCGCTGCCGTCCACGAACAGGTAGTGGCCGACGTCCTCGCCCACGCAGACCACCTCGGTGCCGGGGATGTGCTCGGCGTAGTACAGGGCGTTGCCGGGGCCGGGCGAGTTGTCGTCGGCGCCGCCCCAGCGGATGGAGACCGGCCGGGCCACCGCCTTGAGCGACTCCTCGTCGATCAACCCGCCGATGCCGGGGGAGATCAGGAAGGCGGCCTCGACGGCCGGGACGGAGCAGTCCGCGCCGGACTGCCGGACCATCGCTTCCAACTGCTCCGGGGTGTAACGGGCGTTCATGGCCTCCAGCAGGTCGGGGAACTCGGGCAGCGGCGGCATCGGCACCAGCCCCTCCGCGACGGCCCGGAAGCGCTCGGGGGCGATCCGCGCGCCGACGGTCGCGGCGGCGGTGTAGCCGCCGGCCGAGAAGCCGATCGCGCCCACCGCACCCAGCGGACGCTCCCGCCGCAGTTCCTCCACCAGGAAGCCCAGGTCACGCGGGCGCTCCCAGTTGAAGGCGAAGCCCTCCGGGAGGTAGTCGTCCACCCAGTTGTTGCCGTGGTGGTCCACCCCGGCCACCAGGAACCCGGCTTCGGCCAGTGCCTCCGCCAGCCACGCCAGGTCACGGGCGCTGCCGCCGGTTCCGTGCGACATCAGCAGGAGCGGGGGCGGGTCGACGGCGGATGGCGCGGGTGGTTCCCAGAGGTAGGCCCTGACCGGACGCGGGGCGTCGGTGGGGGCCTCGGGCGACCAACTGCGGCGCGTGCTGTCCTCGAACTCGCGGATCACGGGATCTGTCATGATCCGGAGCCTATGCAGACGGAGCCGCCGAATGCGGGCGGATTACGGCCCCCGTCGGAAGCCCCGCACCCGGCGTCCCGCCGGCTCCGGGTACGCCACGGTCCCGTCGGCGGCGCTCTTCGGGACGAGGAGGGTGTCCGGGTCCTCGGGGTCCGGCGCGGGGATGTGGGCGACGGCCCTGCCGATCGCCGTGGCGCAGCCGACGCACAGGGCGGGGTCGAAGTAGCCGCGGCCGGTCACGTCCGCCAGGTGCACCGCCCAGTCGTCGAAGCCCATCGGCTTGTGGCAGGCCATGCACCGCACGCCCCGGGCCGATTCGACGGCGATGAGGGTGGAGTCGGTCAGCACCACACTGGAGGGGATCTCCGGCCGGGGCCGCTGCATCTCCCGCTGCTCCCGTACCCGGTTGAGGGCCTCGTGGTAGCTGATGCCCTCGGCCTGCTGCAGTTCCCGGGCGCGCTGCTGGTCGGTATTGCGCTTCGTCACGATCGTCTCCTCGGAGACCGGCACTGCGCCCACGCCATCGGCCGGTGAAGAAGAGGATCCGACGGTTCATGAAGTCCGGACGCCTGGATCCCGCAGGGCCTTCTCCCGGGACTCGCGCGGCGTGGGCGCACGACAACGGGATGGGCGCTCAGCTCGCCGGCGCCAGGCTATCGGATGCTCACCATCGAATGAGCTGGTGGCCGCCCTCCGGCCGGTCCGGTCGTCCGGTCGGGCTGCGCCTGGTCGTCGCTGCTGGCCGTCGTCGTCGCTGCCGGGCCGCTGCTGGTCGCCCTGCTGGCCGCTCTGCCGGGCCCGGCGAGGTGCTGTCGCGGTGGGTGTCGCGTTGGGGGTGCTGTCGCGTCGGTGACGTGGGCGAAAGAGCCGGATCCCCCGTGCCGGTCCGGTCCGCGACAGCCGCGACAGGGGCCGCGGCCGGCCCCTGCTCCCGGGCTGGGACAGGGGGTGTCCCAGCCCTGTCCCACCGCCGTCTCACCGTGTCCGGTTATGTCCGTTTCGCTAGGACAGTCTCAGGCCATATCCCCAGGTAGGAGCGTTTTCGGCCCTGGCCTGAGACAGGACTGGGACACGGCCTCGCTGTCCTCTGACAGGCGATCTTGACCGATTGCCAGGTGACTTTGACTGGCTCCCCGGGCCGGTGGTTGGTGAGAGCGGTGGCGGGTGGTCCGGCCCGCGACCGGGCCGGACCACCCAGTCGATCAGTGCCCGATGAGGTGACCGATGCCGCCGGCGACGGTGCCGGCGGCGTGCTCGTTGCCGTTGCTCTGCTTCGAGTAGTTGCTCAGCTCGCTGTTGAGCATGGCCCCGAGGAGATTGGCGTTGTTGGCGACACTGCTGGCGCCGCCCAGGCCGTTGAGGATCGAGGCGTGAGCAGGAGCGGCCATGAGCAAGGGCAGGGCGGCGGCGAGAGCAGCCGCCCCGAGGACTGCGCGGTTCATCTTCATGCCGTGACCAACGTGACCTGCCAGCCGCAGGGCACGCCACTACGTCCGAACAGCCCGCAGCGGGATCAGCGTCGCCGCAGGCGGCCAGTCAAGATCACCTGTCAATCGGTCAAGATCGCCTGTCAGAGGACACTCGCTGCGGTCCGCCGCCCGGTTGCCGGTGCCGGAGCTGCTGCTGCCGGGCCGTCAGTGCCTGTTCCTCATCCCCATCGCCGCAGGGCAGGGCCCGATCCTAGGAATCCTCTCCAAGAGACGCGTTCGGGGAGCGGTCACAGTGACCGCTCCCCGAACGGAAGCTCTGGTGTACGCCGAGCCTGTAGGGGCCTCGATGGTGGGCCGGTAGCCCGCCAGTGGCTCCCATTGCCCCGTTAGGGGTATTCGATCTTGAACTCTGCCAGATGCAGGTTCGGGCTCTTGCCCGTGACCTTGGCCTCGACCTTGATCCGGCCCTCGGACTCGCTGGCGAGATCCAAGGTCAACTGGTGGCCTTCTTCGTTGCCATCCCACTTCCCGATGGCCATGACCTTGTAGGTGATGCCGTCACGGGCCGAGAGGGTAGAGGCGACGAAGTTGGGGACTTCTTCCTCGCGCGTGTTGGTGGGTTTGATCATGGGAAGCTCCAACGTGTCGTCAACTCAGGGTTGATACCGAATCGATCTTGCCAAGCAGGATAGGTGCCGGAGGCTTGACAGGCTGGACATCACGGAAGTGGTCACCACTGGTGAGCGATCCCGGGAAGCAGTACCGACCGAGAGATCCATGCGGGACGCGTCTGCTGGAAGGATTCCCTGGAATCGGGCCCTGAGCTGCGGCGATGGGGATTGGGAACAGGTACTCAGCTTGTGCTTTATCCTCCGTCGCCGGCATGCGGCGGCAGGGGGATGCTGTAGGCGGCGTCAAGCTTGTTGATGATCTTCCGGAGTTCGCGGGCGCCCCGGGGTGACATTGCGTTCATCACCGTGTCGAGGAGGGCGCGAGCCTCCAAGGGGTTGCCGCAGCAGTACCAGTGCACGTTGCCCCACTCGTAGTCGTGCCACTGCTGCCGCTCGGAGCGGCGAACGTGGTCCCGCCACAGGCGCACAGCGACGGTGACATCCCCTGGTTGCAGGTAGTTCCGGGTGCGTTCGAGGTGGGCTACCTCGGAGAGTGCCCGCGAGGAGACACCGTCGATCGCGGGTCTCGAAGCCTGTGTCCGGTGCGGGGGGAGGCTGGTCCGGACGTCCGTCGGCCGTCTACGCGGCATGGACCTTTCGGTTCGTCATCACGCGGCCCATGGTGTCACGATCGCGCGCGCTTCTCGAACGAGTTCACTCATCCGGGAGTTCGCCGGACGTGGACACGGCCTTCGCCTGACCATGTGCTCCGACCAAGAACGCACCTGAACTCGACGAAGGCCGTGGGGGGAAATGAGTCTGCTGTACCGCGATGTCCAGCGAGAGCCGTTCGCTGAAGCGTCACACTTCCGGGAAGACTTCTACGGATGCCTGACCGCGCGGCGCGACGAACTGTTCGAGCTCGCGGACGCGTTGCTGTGCGCGGACGGGCCAGTTACGTCGCCGGTGGAGCTGACGCTGGCGGCCGAGCACCGGCGTGGGCACGGCGCGCTGTACGACGCTCTCAACCGCGGCCGCCTCGACACCGCACGGCTGCGGCGAACGCTGGCCGCGCTACCCCAGCCGAAGGCCGCCGACGACCGCCTCGTCCTGGTGGTGGACGTGAGCAACTGGCTGCGGCCGGACGCCGAGTGCAGCGCGGACCGGCTGTTCTGCCACACCTACGGCCGCGGTCGGGACCAGCACCTGATGATCCCGGGCTGGCCGTACTCGTTCGTCGCCGCGCTTGAGAGGGGCCGCACGTCCTGGTGCCAGCTGCTGGACGCCGTGCGGCTCGGCCCCGAGGACGATGTCGCCGAGGTCACCGCCGTCCAGGTGCGCCGGGTGGTCGAGGACCTGGTCACAGGCGAACGGCGGCGCGAGGGCGATCCGGACGTTCTGGTCGTCTTCGACGCCGGCTATGACGCCCCGCGCATGGCCCGCCTTCTCAACGGACTGCCCGTCGAGATCCTGGGCCGGATGCGCTCGGACCGCGTCATGCGCCGACCGACACCCACGCAGCTGGAGTACGTCAAGGCCTATCCCCAGGGCGGGCGGCCGCCGAAGCACGGCAAGGAGTTCCGCTTCGCCAGGCCCGACACCTGGGGCGAGCCCAACAGCGCGACCGTCCAGGTCACCGACCGCTACGGCACCGCGAAGGCGATGGCCTGGGACCGTCTCCACCCCAGGCTCACCACCCGCTCCGCCTGGATCGACCACGACGGTGAACTCCCCATCATCGAGGGGACGTTGATCCGCCTCCAGGTCGACCGCCTGCCCGGCGGCGGAGACCCGCTGCCGGTGTGGCTGTGGTCCTCCGCCACCGGCATGACCGGCTCTGACGTCGATCTGCGCTGGCAGGCGTTCCTGCGGAGATTCGACCTGGAGCACACATTCCGGATGATCAAGGACACTCGGCTGGATCCGACCCAAGCTCCGCACACCGGAAGCAGCGGACCGATGGACATGGCTGATCATCGTCGCCCACACCCAGCTCCGCCTCGTCCGGCCGCTCGCCGAGGACATCCGCCGGCCCTGGGAGAGACCGGCTGGGCCGAACAGGCTCACCCCGGCCCGGGTCCGCCGGGGGTTCAGGAACCTCCGCCCGACCTTGCCCTGCCCGGCCCGTGTGCCCAAACCCACCCGGCCTGGCCCCGGCAGGCCGCTCGGCTCGAAGAACCAGCGGCCCGCCACCCGCTACGACGTGGGCAAGACCGCCCGGCGCCCCGAGACCATCATCGAACGCGACCGGATCAGACCATAAAGAACAAGCTCAGGCCGGGCCCGGCGTACCGGTGCTGCCGCTCCGTCAGGCGCCACCCCTGCCCCGGGGGGCCGCAGGCCACCGCCACCGCCCCGTCACCGGCCCCAGTGCCCCGTCACCGGCTCGCCCGCCACCGCCCCGGTGCCGCAGGCACCCGGACCCGCCACCAGCCCGCTGCCGGGCCGCCAGGCCGCCAGGCCCCGGCCCCCCGGCCACCCACCGGTCCGGCCGCCAGGCCGGCACCCCCACGCGGCCGCAGGCCGCCCGCGCGAGGACCAGGAGGAGCTGGAGGGCCAGGAGGACCGGGTGGTGGTGCCCGGCTGCGCCCCACCCCGCCCCGCCCTGCTCGGCGTTGTACGGATTGTCGGAGACCGGCCCCGAATTCCACCGCCCGCGCCGCTCGCGAATTCCGTTCAGGTGCTGCCGGTCCGGGGCGGTGCTGCGCCCGTCTGCGGTGTTCTCTGGCCGTCCCGGGATTCACGCTGTGAAGCAGTGGTCGGTGATCCCTGTTCCGACACCCGGTCATTCGGTCTGCCGGACGTGCTCCGATGGTCTCCGGAACGCACCATGATTCCGACGGACAGGCTTCCCGGATTTCCGCCAGGAATGATCGCCTGGAGCATCCCCGGTGGTCCGCTCGATTCCCTGGCCGGTTCCACTGTCGGCCCCGGCCGCGTTCGGCTTCCGTAAGCCGGTTTGCCTGCCGCCGCATGCAGTGCTGGAATCACCGCCGCTTTTCACGCCTGCTATCAGTGCGGGTTTCCCCGGCGGGGCGCCTTCAGGAGGTTTCTGGCGGTCTCGCTCATGTGATCTGTGGGGTGGTGAGGCAAACGACCCTGTCCGCACCCCGGGTCCCGTTCTTTACCGTGCGGGCGACCTCACCGCTGCGAGCCTATCCCGCGCTCAACCTCCGCCGCCTCGCCCGTCCGCGCGCTGCCGGGCCTTCAGGCTCCGGCAAGGGGCTAGCCGGCCGCCCGGGCACACCTCGCGCGCCCCGCTGCTCCCGGCCCCGAGGAGAGGACGTCCGCTGCCGGTCCGCAGGCCACCCGGCCCGGCTACCACCACCCCGACACCGCCCCGCGCCGACCACGCTCTGCTGCGCCCCGCCGGGGGGCCGTAGGCCACCGCCTGAGCCCGCCCGCCACCCTCGCCGGTGCCGCAGGCCCGGCCCCGCCACCCGCGTCTGCTGCCGGGCCGCCAGGCCCCGGCACCCCGGCCACCCACCGGTGCGGCCGCCAGGCCGGCACCCCGACCGCGGCCGCCAGGCCGCCCGCACACGCGGTGGTTGCCGTTGGAGGAGCGGGTGGTGGTGCCTGGGGCAGTGTGGTGCCTGGCTGCGCCCCGGTCCGTGTTCGTTCCTGCTTCGCCGAGTGTGTGGTGTTTCTCCCCGCGCCGCCTGCGGGGCCGGGGGTGGGGTTCCTGACAGCTTTTGCATCCGGCACTGGACGTCCCGACACCTCTTGCATGTTGGTCCAGCCGCAGGTGGGCGGGTTGCTGGTGTGGCTTGCGGAGGGGTTGCCGGTGCGGCTCACAGTGGAGGGGGCGGGTTCGGCTGCTCGGCCGGGAGTGCCGTCGCGCTCTGCCGCAGGCCCTCGCCGCACCCGTCCGGTGCTGCGCGCCGCGCTGCGGTCGTGCCCGCCGTCGCGCCCTCGGCAGTGGGTTGAGATCGGCGCGTGGTTCT
Organism: Kitasatospora sp. NBC_00070; assembly: GCF_045041205.1. NCBI lineage: Bacteria > Bacillati > Actinomycetota > Actinomycetes > Kitasatosporales > Streptomycetaceae > Kitasatospora > Kitasatospora sp. NBC_00070. Next base: position 7,728,015 of record NZ_CP108247.1, read on the forward strand.
CAGTGGCTCGGCGTGGCTGTTCACTGGGCCGACGGGGTGTGCCGGTGGTGCCCGGTGGGTGGCTCGGCGAGCGCCTGGTGCCCGTCGTCGTCACGGCGGGGCCGGCCGTCTGCCTGCCGCGCACCAGCACCTGCTGCCCGTGCCGCCGACCGCCACCCACCGCCCGCTGCTCCCGCCGCCCTCCCGGGCTCGCCACCCCACCCACGCCGCAGGTGCCCGCCTCCCTCCTGCCGCCGCTCACGGCCCGCTGTGGTGCCCGCCAGGGCGCCGTCCAGCCCTCCGCCCGCCCCTGGAGGCCGCAGGCCGCCGACGCCCCGCCATGAGGGCCGCAGGGCCCCCGCGCCCCACCGCTGCGCCCCGGGGGAGGGCGCTGTCGGGGCTGACGGCGGGCCGCCGGCCTGAGTCTGCGGTTGGTTGTCACTGGGGAATCGGCTGGCGTCACCGGAATCTGGAGGCGGCCGGTGATGCTGGGGTGGCCGGTCCGGCGGGCTTCTGATACTCCGGTGGCGACCGGGCCGGCACCGTCGAGTGGTACGACTACTTCCTCTACCGCGGTCGTGCCCGGCTGTACTTCCCGAGCCGCTGCCATTGCGCCGTGTTGCTGGCTTGTCCCCGCCCTGGCCCGGCTCGAACTCGGCTGGTCCCCTCCACAACGGACCGGCGCTTAGGGGTGTGGGCGCCGGTCGACGCAGGGCTGCGCGTGAGTCTATGGGCGTCCGTCAGGGCGCCGGACAGCGCGGCCCTCAGGCCGCCCGCCCCCTGCCCGGTGCCGCAGGCACCGGGCCCGCACCACCGGCTGCCGGGCCGCCAAGCCGCCCGTCTCGAGGACCGGGTGGCGATGCCGGGCTGCGCCCCGGCTCGCGCCCGCTCCACCGCTCGCCGACTGTGCGGTGCCTGTCCCCGCCTTGCGCTTGTGGCCCGGGTTGGAGTCCCTGACACCTCCTGCATCCCGGATCCGATCCAGGTCGGAGGGTTGCCGGGGCGCTCTGCCGAGGGGCGGCTGAGGTGGCCGGGCACGGGTTCGGGAGGCGGGGCCGGGGAGCGACTGCCGCGTCCCGGCGGAGGCCCCCGCCGAAGCCCGGGAGCGTGCCTCACCGGACCGCCGGGAGCCGGGGCTGCGCGATGCGGTGTGCCGGTGGTGCCCGGGCGGGTGGTTCGGTGAGCTCCTGGTACCCGCCGTCGCGGCCGGGGCCGGCCTTCGGTCCGCCGCGCACCGACTGTTCCTCCCGCTGCTCCTGGCGGGCTCCTCGCCCCACCCCGACCGCAGATGTCCACCCTCTGCTCCCGCTCCCGTTCACGGCCCGCTGCGGAGCCCGCCAGGGCGCCGCCCCCTCCTGGAGGCCGCGAGCCGCCCAGTGCCTGCCGGGTGCCGCAGGGCACCCAGGCCCCGCCGCTGCGCCCCGGGGCCTATCGGGGGATGGCTCGCTACCGACAATTCGCGGGATATCGTGAACGAAAGGCCCGCCGGATTCCGCCGCCCCGTCAGGGATGGCCCCTCTACCGGGTATTCGCGCGACATCGTGCACGCGCCTCGGACACCCCGTCAGGGGAGGCCCCTCCACTGACAATTCACACCACATCGTTAACGCTCCCGGCCGCAGGCCGGAACGGGCCCCGATGGCGGGCCGCAGGCCCGTGCCGCTTTGACATCGGCCACCCGATGAGTTGAGGCCCCGCCAGGGGCCGCCCCAGAAAAGCCAATTCGCCATCGGCGAATTGCCCCCCGCCACCCACCCCCGGCCCGGCGCAGCCGCAGCCCGCCGAGGCGCAGCCTCGGCCCCGTGACGCACGGTGACGCCGCAGGCGGCACCCCCGCACCTGACGGCGCGTCAGCGCCGTGACGGGCCGTCAGGCCCGTGGGCAAGC